>NZ_JBHTEF010000017.1:0-1652 GCF_042665795.1 Schaalia naturae | reverse complement strand
GCCGCTCCGAGCCTGTAGCGAAATGGCGTTTTGCCGGCCGGGGCATCGAATCTGTCGGGCTGGTCGGGCTGGGTGGCCCCGGGGTCAGGTTGCTGGGTGGAGGGTGTGGTTGTGGAGTTTGAGGAGGTTGACCACGGTGGCTGCGAGGTTGAGTTCGCTGGCCGCGGCTTTGAGTCCGCGGCGGGAGAACCGTCGTAGTCCGGTTTGGTCCTTGAGGTGTCCGATGACGGTTTCGACGGTGGCTGATCGGCGTTTGTAGGTGGTGTGGCCTTCGGGGGTGCGGATCCGGTGCTGCATCTGTTGGGCGGGGGTGGCGTCGGTTGGTGGTGGTCCTTGGGTGGGCCGGTCGCGGGCGTCGCGGTTGACGTCTCGGTGTTTGCCGGGCGCGATGAGCCGCTCGGGCCCGGGCAGGGTGAGGTTGGGTTCGGCAGTCGCCGGCATCGGCCAAGATCATGCCGAGTTCACGGCCGATCTGTTCGGTGGCGGTGACCGCGGCGTTCATCATCGGTTCGAACGAGTCGTAGTCGTTGGCGTTCTGGGTCACCGTGGCGGCCAGGATGAGGTGGTCGTCGCTGACAGCGATCTGGGCGTTGAAGCCCTGCACGAACCCACCGGAGTGGGTGGACATTTTCCGGCTGTCGGGGTCGGTGGTGTTCGCGACCGGCTCAAGTTTGTCTGGCGGCGGCGCCGTCTGGCCGCGGCGCCTTCGCGGTCGATCGTGCCGGCTTCGGCGGCGGCCTGGGCGGCCTGCAAGTCTTTCCTGGCTTGGCGGATCTGACGTGCGGCGGTCTCGTGGGCCCGGGTCTTCGGCTCGGCAGCCTCGAGCCGGGCCTGTTCGCGGGCCAGCCGCGCGGTGTTGAACCGAACCAGATCTGTCCCGGCCGGAACTGGACCCTTCACACTTTCGCCGGCCTCGACCCGCTGCAGGTAGTCCTCGATCCGGGCCTGGTCAGCGGCATCATCAGCCTCGGCCTGCTTAGTTTTCTTCTTGACCTCGGCCAGAGCCTTCCGGATCCGTTCGCGGCGCCCGGACGGGTTACTGAACTCGGGCGGCAGTTCATCACCACGCGCATCGCCGTACTCCTCGTCTTCTGCCGCATCAGTGGCTGCGGCCTCGGCCACGATCTTCGCGACCTGCTCCCGCAACCACTGCTCTTTGCGGTTGGCGCCCAGTGACGCGTTCGCGGCGATCTTGGTCCCGTCGATCGCCACCACCCCGACCCGGCCCATCCCCGCGGCAGCGCACATCACCAGCACCTGCGAGAACAGATCCGCGAACGCGTCTTCATGCTCGGCGCGGAACCGCGCGATCGTCGTGTGATCAGGAATGTCTTGGGCACAGATCACCCGGAACGCCACATCCACGGTGCACAACCGCTCGATCTGCCGCGAGGAATGCACCTTGTTCGCATACGCATACATCAGCAACGTGATCATCATGTCCGGATCGAACCCAGCCCGGCCCTGACCGGCCCGTGTCCGGCGGCATGCAGCACCGACGTGTCCAGCTCCTTGACCAACTCGACCAAGAACCACGCAAAATGACCGGGCGGCAACCAGTCAGACATGTCCGGCGGCAACAAGAAACCCTGACCACGATCAACCGGCCGATACCCATTCGCCACACCCAATAATCGAACACCTACCGGGTT
>NZ_JBHTEF010000016.1:0-2025 GCF_042665795.1 Schaalia naturae | reverse complement strand
ATGCTCACCACACGACTGAGGATGTGGCGATCGCGATTGGTCGAGCTTTTTCTGAAAGTCTTGGCGAACGTCGAGGCATCAAACGTTATGGCAGTATGCTATTACCGATGGATGAAGCTTTAGTGATGTCAGCGATTGATATCAGCGGACGTGGGATGGCTGTGGTCGAGCTGGATATTCCCAGCGAAAAAATCGGTTCGCAATTTGATACTGAGTTAGTTGAGGAATTCTTTATCGCTTTTGCCCGAGAACTAGGTGCGACGATTCATCTGCACCAAATTGCTGGTAAGAATAGCCACCACATCGTGGAAGCCTGTTTCAAAGGTTTTGGAAGAGCGTTAGGTGATGCGGTAGCAATCAATCAATTAGCACCAGATGAGATTCCATCAACAAAAGGAACGATCAATTAAGGGGAAGCCTATGCTAGCAATTATTGATTATGGTGTCGGCAATCTCTTTAGTTTGTCGCGCTCATCGGAGTATTTGGGAGTAAATGTCAGATTACACGTTCATTAAATGAATTGAAAGCGGCCAATCGAATCATTTTACCGGGGGTTGGAGCATTTGGCGATGCACGAAAGAAACTAGAAGAATTGTCTTTAGTTGAGCCGATTCAGGAGCTGGCAGCTTCTGGCAAGCCATTTCTTGGGATTTGCTTAGGGATGCGAGCTCTTATTTGATAAAAGTGAAGAGTTTGGAGAGCATCCTGGTTTAGGCTTGATTCCTGGGCGAATTGTCTCAATGCGTGAAGCATTTGATCAAGCAGATATCGATCTAAAGGTTCCACAGATTGGTTGGAACAAGCTAGATATACGAAATACAGAGTGTCCGTTGGTTAAATCATTGGGTCCTAATGATTTTGTCTATTATGTTCATAGCTACTTTGCAACGGATTGTCAAGAGCATCTGGTCGCCGACAGCGAATATGGACTCTCTATCCCAGGGATCGTACAAAATAAAAATGTCTTCGGTACCCAATTCCACCCAGAAAAAAGTGGAGAAGTCGGCTTGAATATTCTAAAGGCATTTACGGAGGTACCAGTATGAAAATTTTCCCAGCAATTGATCTTTTAGATGAGAAAGTTGTGCGCTTATATCAAGGTGATTATCAGCAAAAAGAGGTATTTGGTGATGATCCAGTGGCTTTTGCTAATCTTTTGAAAAAGCGGGTGCTAAGTATCTGCATCTTGTTGATTTGGACGGCGCTAAGGCCGGAAAGCTGCACTATTTTGGAATCGCTAAAAAAATCGTTGAAAACACGAATTTATTTGTGGAGGTTGGCGGTGGAATCCGTGATGAAGAAACCATCGAGCATTGCTTATCCGCAGGTGTCGATCGAGTTATACTTGGGACGATCGCACAAAAGGACCCTGAGTTTACCCAAGCGATGCTGAAAAAGTACGGAAGTAAAATCGCGATCGGTGTCGATGCGAAAGATGAGAAGGTCGCAGTCGAAGGCTGGCTGGAAAAAACGGAGACAGATGCGTTTGAATTTTGTCAGCAACTTGTTGAATGGGGCGCTGAAACGATTATCTTTACTGAAATCTCTCGTGATGGTACTGGTGAGGGAATCAATCTGCCACTATATGAAAAGCTCAATCAGTTGAATATTGAAATTGTGGCTTCTGGCGGTGTCGCATCACTAAAGGATATTGAAGGCTTGAAGCAGTTGGGAATTTCCAGTGCGATTGTCGGAAAATCACTATACAATGGTAGCTTAAAGCTAGAGGATGTTTTAGCAGTCGGTGAGGAGGATGACCAATGATCGCAAAGAAATCGTACCATGTTTAGATGTTCGAGATGGGCGTGTGGTTAAAGGTGTGAATTTTGCTGGTTTGCAGGATGTCAATGATCCCGTGACTTTAGCTCGTTTTTACAATGAACAAGGAGCAGATGAGCTGGTTTTTTATGATATTACAGCTTCAGCAGAGGAACGCGGCTTGTTCACTGATATTTTAAAAGGTGTCGCTTCAGAAGTTTTTATCCCTCTAACTGTTGGCGGTGGAATTAATGAGGTATCTGACT
>NZ_JBHTEF010000015.1:0-1690 GCF_042665795.1 Schaalia naturae | reverse complement strand
GAGGGTGTAGCGGCCGGAGTCGGTGTCCAGGAAGCGCAGCAGCACCTGGGCGAGGGTGGTCTTGCCCGCTCCCGAGGTACCCACCACCGCGACCCGACGGCCGGGGGTGAGCGTGAGGTCGATGTCACACGGGCCCGGGGCGCGTCCGTCCCGTACCGTGCCCCGACCCCTCGCAGTACCAGCGGGAAGGGCGTGGCGGGCGGCTCGGCGGGAGACGAGGGCTCCCGCACGGGGGCGGGGGCGTCGAGGACCTCGTACACGCGCTCCGCGCTGCGCTCCACCCGCTTGCGGTACTGCACGGCGAGCGGCAGACCGGCGACCGCCTCGAAGGCGGCGAGCGGGGTCAGCACGACGACGGCGAGCGCCACGCCCGAGAGCCGGCCCTCGTGCACCGCCCCCGGAGTCCGACGGCCGCCGCGCCGAGCACGGTCAGCCCGCAGACCAGCGCGGACAGTCCGCCGCCCAGCGCCGTGGCGGCCGCGCCCCGGGCGGCGATCCGGGTGAGCAGGCCGTCCGCCTCCCGGACGGCGGCGAGCTTGCGCGGGCGTGCCCCGGCCACGGTCGACTCCGCGGCACCGCGCAGCAGGTCGACCACCGTGTCGGTGAGGCGGCCGCGGGCCGGGGCCAGCTGCCGCTCGGCGCGCCGCGCGACGGCGCCGCTCAGCAGCGGGACTCCGGCGCCCGCCACCAGCAGGCCGACGGCCAGTACGGCGCCCGCTTCGGGAAGCAGCCAGCCGGTGAAGCCGACGGTCCCGGCGCCGACCAGGGCGGCCGCTCCCGCGGGGAGCAGCCAGCGCAGCCGGTCGTCCTGGAGGCCGTCCACGTCCGCGACCAGCCGCGAGAGCAGGTCTCCCCGCCGCCGTCCACCCACCCCGGCGGGGGCGATGGCCTCCAGTCCCCGGTACACGGCCACCCGTGTCCCGGCCAGCATCCGCAGCACGGCATCGTGCGAGACGACCCGCTCCGCATAGCGGAACACGGCGCGCCCGATGCCGAAGGCGCGGGTGGCGGTGACCGCGATCATCAGATGGAGCACGGGGGGCTGCTCGGAGGCGCGGGAGATCAGCCATCCGGACACGGCCATCAGGCCGACCGCCGAGGCCAGGGCCAGGGTGCCGAGCAGCAGTGCCAGCAGGAGCCTGCCGTGGAGGCCGCCCGCGGCCGCCCGCACCCGGGCCAGGACCGGGCCTCCCCGGGACCGCCCGGTCCCTGGGGCGGCGCCGTCGGGGCGGGTCTCCGTCGGGTCACCGGCCCGGACCTCGCCGGGGCCGGGCGCGGGGCGCTCGCGGCGACCGCCGGCCGCCTCGGCCGAAGGAGCGCGGTCCGGGGCCTCTTCGGCCGAGGCGGAGGCGGAGGCGAGGGAGACCACGCGGTCGGCGACGGACAGCAGCGCGGGCCGGTGGACGACCAGCAGCACCGTGCGGCCCCGGGCGAGACGCCGACGGCCTCGACGACGGCCGTCTCGGTCTCACCGTCCAGGGCGGCGGTCGGCTCGTCCAGAAGCAGCACCGGACGATCCGCGAGGAACGCCCGGGCGAGCGCGAGCCGTTGGCGCTGCCCCGCGGAGAGGCCGGCCCCGTCCTCGCCCAGCGGCGTCCGGGCGCCGTGCGGGAGGGCGGCGACGAACTCCTCCGCGCCCGCCTCCCGCAGCGCCTCGTACACGGCCGCGTCATCGGCCTCCGGACGGGCC
>NZ_JBHTEF010000014.1:0-4403 GCF_042665795.1 Schaalia naturae | reverse complement strand
CGCGTGCCCTCGACGACGACCCGTCCGTTCTCGACGACGCCGGTCGGCAGCACCACACGGGCTCCGGCCAGCACGGTGGCTGTGGCGCGAGCGGCCATCAGTCGGTTACCTCCGTGGCGAGTAGATCCCAGGCGAGCAGACCTGCGCCCAGGCATCCGGCGGTGTCCCCGAGGGCCGCCGGGACGATCGCGGGCAGTTTCTGGAAGGTGACGCGCTCCTCGACCGCCGCCCGCAGCGGTGTGAACAAGGTTTCCCCGGCCTCGGCGAGCCCGCCACCGATGATCAGGGTCCGGGGGTCCAGCAGGGTGAGGGCCGTGACGAGTCCGTCGGCCAGGGCGGCGACGGCGTCCTGCCACACCGCGACCGCGCGCGGGTCGCCGGAGGCGACCGCCTCGGCGCAGTCCGCCGCGTCCGCGTCCGGGTCGCCGGAGGCGGCGGACCAGGCGCGGGTGATGGCGGAGGCGGAGGCGAGCGCCTCCAGGCAGCCGCGCTGGCCGCAGCCGCAGGCGGGGCCGCCGGGGCGGACGACGATGTGCCCGATCTCGCCGGCGTAGCCGTGGGCGCCGGCCTCGATGGTGCCGCCGATGCCGATCGCGCCCGCGATGCCGGTGCCGAGCGGGACGAACAGGAAGCGGTCGGCTCCAGCCCGGCGCCGATACGGCCCTCGGCGAGGCCGCCGGTGCGCACGTCGTGCCCGAGGGCGACCGGGATTCCGCCCAGCCGTTCGCTGAGGAGCTTGCGCAGCGGGACGTCCCGCCAGCCGAGGTTGGCCGCGTAGACGGCGATGCCGCGGTCGGCGTCGACGATGCCGGGCACGGCGACCCCGGCGGCGAGCGCCGGCTCCCCGAAGTGCTCCTGCCCGTAGGCCCGCAGGTCCTCGGCGAAGCCGAGGATCGACTCCACCACGGCGTCCGGGCCGCGCTTTCGCCCGGTCGCCCGCCGCAGCTCGTGCAGGAGGGTCCCGTCCGCCGCGACGAGGGCGGCCTTCATGCCGGTGCCGCCCACATCGAGGGCGATGACGTGTTTCACGGGGAACAGCTTCGCCGAGGACCCGAATAGGTCTAGTCCACTTGGCGAGATTGTTGCCAAGCCATACAAACTCGTCCATCCGTTCGGACGGGGCGAAGCCCGCAGGCAGGGGGGTGCGCCGGCGCCCGGAGGGGGCCTCCCCGCGCCTGCGTGGGGCGCGCGGCGGTCGCGGAGCGGAACGGGTTGTGCAGGGACGTTGCGAAAGCGAGACCGGCACTGGTGTAGACCTCATGGCAATGCGTGGGACAATCTTCGTTCATCCGCAGAGCGTCACGGGGGCCGACGGGGACGCGCGCAACCGACGAGCAGAGGGTGGGGAGAGCAGTGCAGCGTCCCTTCATAGGTCTGACCGCCGCAACCGCGGCACTGGGCATGGCGGCCGTGCTGACAGGGTGCGGCGCGACGGGTTCGGGCGATGTCACCCTCCATCTCGTCGCCGCCGACTACGACGTCTCCGGCGGCCAGACCAGCAAGGTCTACTGGGAGCAGCTCACCACCGCCTTCGAGGCCGAGCACCCCGGGATCAAGGTCGAGGTGCAGATCGAGTCCTGGAACGACGTCGACCGCAAGGTCGCCGAGATGGTGGAGGCCGGGAACGCCCCCGACGTCGCCCAGATCGGCGCCTACGCGGACTACGCCGCGGACGGTCGCCTCTATGCGGCCGACCAGCTGCTGTCGGTGCCGGTGCAGTCCAACTTCCTGGTGCCGCTCACCGACGCGGGCGAGTACAAGGGCACCCAGTACGGTCTCCCCTTCGCGGCCTCCACCCGGCTGCTCTTCTACAACAAGGAGCTCTTCGCCGAGGCGGGCATCACGGGCACGCCGGAGACCTGGGACGAACTCGCCGAGGACGCCCGGGCGCTCAAGGACAGCGGGGTCCGCTACCCCTTCGCGCTGCCGCTCGGCCCGGAGGAGGCGCAGGCCGAGACCCTGATGTGGCTGCTGAGCGGCGGCACCGGCTACACCGACGCGGTCGACAAGTACGCCATCGACTCCCAGGCCAACATCAGCGCCTTCGAATGGCTCCGGGACGAGCTGGTCAAGCCCGGCCTGACCGGGCCGGTCGCCCCCGGCGAGCTCAACCGCAAGGACGCCTTCGCCGCGTTCACCCGCGGTGAGGTCGGCATGCTCAACGGGCACCCGTCCCTGATGCAGGCCGCCGAGAAGGAGGGCGTCGACGTCGGCAAGGTCGAGCTGCCGGGGCGCGAGGGCGAGGCCAAGGGGTCGATGGGCGTCGCCGACTGGATCATGGGCTTCAAGGAGAACGGCCACCGCAAGGAGATCGGCGCGTTCTTCGACTACGTCTTCAGCGACGCCAACGTCCTCGCCTTCGCCCGGCAGAACGACCTGCTGCCGCCGACGGTCACCGCCTCCGAGGCCATGGAGAAGGACCCGGAGCACGCGGACCTGCGCGAGTTCCTGCACGCGCTGCCCACCTCCGTCCTCCCGCCGGTCGGCAAGACCTCCTGGGCGGCCGTGAGCGAGACCATCAAGAAGAAGATCGGCAAGGCGATGGAGCCCGGCGGCAGCGTGGCGGCGACCCTCTCCGAGATCGACGGCGACGCGGCCGAGGCCGAGGCGGCCGAGTAGGCCGGGTCCGCGGCCGGGACCGGGCCCGGACGGAGCCCGGGGCCGGGTGGGGGTGCCGGGCGATAGGTTGGATCGTATGACCGAGGAGCCGCAGAGCACCGGGCTGCCCGCCCGCGAGCAGTCCGTGCTCGCCATGGAACGGCGCACCTGGTCCGGCCCCGGGGCCAAGGAGCGGGCGATCAGGGAGCAGCTCGGCATCTCCCCGGTCCGCTACTACCAGCTGCTCAACGCCCTCCTCGACGACCCCCGCGCCCTGGTGCACGATCCGGTCACCGTGAACCGTCTTCGCCGTGTCAGGGACGCACGCAGATCCCGCCGTTAAGGTCGGGGCATGGGCAGCTCCCCGTACGCACACACCCTGCCGACGCCGTCCACCCCCGCGGGCCGCGACGGACTCGCGGCCGTTCTCGACCGGCCCGCCGAGACCGTCGTGGCCCTCGACTTCGACGGCACACTCGCCGAGATCGTGCCCGACCCCGAGCAGGCCCGCGCGCACGAGCGCGTGGTCCCCGCGCTCGCCCGGCTCGCCCCGAGGGTCGCCTCCGTGGCCGTGGTCACCGGCCGCCCGGCCGGGACCGCCGTCCGCTACGGGGGCTTCGCGGGAGTGCCCGGGCTCGACCACCTCGTGGTGCTCGGCCACTACGGCGCCGAGCGCTGGGACGCCGCCACCGGCACGGTCACCGGGCCGGCCGCGCACCCCGGAGTGGCCGCCGCCCGGGCCGAACTGCCGGGCGTCCTGGAGGCCGCCGGCGTCCGGCAGGGGCCTGGATCGAGGAGAAGGGCCGGGCGGTGGCCGTCCACACCCGGCGCGCCGACGACCCGCAGGGCGCCTTTCGAGGCGCTGCGTGAGCCGATGGCCTCGCTCGCCTCCCGCCACGGGCTGGTTCTCGAACCGGGGCGCTTGGTCCTCGAACTGCGCCCCCCGGGCATGGACAAGGGGGTCGCCCTCGACGCCCATGTGCGCCGGTCCGGTGCCGGGGCCGTCCTGTACGCGGGGGACGACCTCGGCGACCTCGCGGCCTTCGCCGCGGTCGGGAAACTGCGGTCGGACGGGGTGCCGGGGCTGCTCGTGTGCAGCGGGAGCGAGGTGCCGGAGCTGGCGGAGCGCGCGGACCTGGTGCTCCCGGGCCCCGCGGCCGTGGCGGAGCTGCTGGCGGCCCTCGCCGAGCGGCTGTAGGACACCCGGAGGCCCCCGCGGACGGGCCGTCGGCCGGGTGGCCATTGCCGGGTGGTGGTGCCCACCGGCCCGATGGCAGGATGACGGCATGGCGGCGGCGCGGTGACGGACGAGGCGTGGGCGGGGCTCCACGGCGACCTGCTGGCGGCGAAGGCGCTGGTCTACGACCCGGCCGGGTTCGCCTGCTCGCCCCCCGTGCCCGAACCGGAGAGCGCGGCGTACGCGGCCTGCGGGTTCACGCTCGACGGCCGCTCGGTCCGGTTCCGCGCGGCCAGGACCACCCCGGCGAGGGCGGGGCAGTTCGTCACCCTGTGGCAGAGGTCCGAGGCGGGCCCGATCCGGCCCTTCGACGCGGCCGACGCGGTGGACCTCTTCGTCGTCGGCTGCCGCGACGGCGAAGGCTTCGGGCAGTTCGTCTTCCCCCGCGAGACGCTGCGCGACCACGGGATCGTCTCCTCGGGAGGCTCCGGCGG
The DNA here is from genome assembly GCF_042665795.1 of Schaalia naturae. Lineage (NCBI taxonomy): Bacteria > Bacillati > Actinomycetota > Actinomycetes > Actinomycetales > Actinomycetaceae > Schaalia > Schaalia naturae. Next base: position 134 of record NZ_JBHTEF010000014.1, on the reverse strand, counting down.
CAGGCGCGGCTTCCGCGTCTATCCGCCGTGGGCCGCCCCGACCGGCCCGGCGGCCCGGCGCACCCAGGCGTGGCAGGTGCGCCACTTCCTCGGCCTCGGGGACGGCGGCGGGCTCGCCGACCCGGCACGCGCCC
>NZ_JBHTEF010000013.1:0-1480 GCF_042665795.1 Schaalia naturae | reverse complement strand
GCAAACAGACACCTTGAAATCCTTTAGAATAAAGTCGACGAAAACCATTCAAAGGAGTGTTTCAAGATGTCCTATTCAGAGTTTACCAAAGAGTTACTAGATATTCTAGACCTAAATCTTACCTTTCATGAAGATGCCTTTCGCAAAGAGCGAATCAATGACGAAACATGTTTTGTTTTTGATGGCACATTGACCTATCAACCAGAGGAATGCTTCCATTGCCACTATCAAAATAAGCAAACGATCATTAAATGGGGCTGGAAAAAAGTATCCATCTTATTGAATGATGTCAGTAACTACAAGACCATTCTGCGGATTAACAAACAGCGCTTCAAATGTAAACACTGTGGAAAGACTTTTTAGCAGAAGATTCAGTTAGTGATCGTCGCTGCTCCATTGCCCGCAGAGTCAAACAAGCCATTCTTGAGCTATTAAGTGAGCCTCTTTCTATGTCTTTGATTGCACGTATGAAGCACATTTCTCCGACCACTGTCATTCGAATACTTCAGCCTTCGGCCTAAAACCGTTTCTTTGAACCAGCCGTTACCAGAAGTGGTGTGTTTCGATGAATTCAAATCGGTGAAAAACGTCTCGGGAGCCATGAGCTTTGTCATGATGGACGGCAAAACCCATCAACTGATTGATATTGTGGAAAATCGGCAACTTGATCCTTTACGCGACTATTTCTTGCGCTACCCTATAAAAGTCCGTGAACAAGTGCGTCTAGTGGTTTCAGATTTCTATACACCCTATCGCACATTGGTGAAAGAGTGTTTTCCGAATGCCCGAATCGTCGCCGATCGCTTTCATATTAGCCGACACATTGGTCGGCTTTTACCAACCACCGAATTCAAGTAATGAAGACCTTTAAAAAAGGGGATCGTCGGTCGAAGCACTTAAAGAAATACTGGAGACTACTTCAAAAGAATGCGTGGGAATTGAAAGGTCAGCATCGCTACTGGCGTCCGTCATTTCGAGATCATCTGACAGAAGCAGAGATAGTCGATCGGCTATTATCTTATGATGATTCCTTAAAGCGAGGCTACGAAGTCTACCAGGATTTTCTTTCCGTTATCAGAAGACAAGATGTTCCTGAATTCGTCGCGCTCCTAAAAGAAGACTACAAGGAGTTGCCAGAGCACTACCAACCAGTGTTCACGACCTTCAAGAAATACCAAACAGAAATCAAACGAGCGTTGCGCGTTCCCTATTCCAACGGCCCTATAGAATGTTTGAATAACCATATCAAAGTACTAAAACGAATTGCCTATGGCTTTAGAAACTTTCAAAACTACCGAGAACGAATCTTTTTATATCGAGGAAAATATTTTAAGAAAACTAAGAATACTACCCAACTGACTAAAGCCAGAACAACAACACGGCTAGACAAGATAGCTGTCTAGCCGTGTGAGTATCTCGATTATTCTATTGAATTTCTTCACCAACACTCATTGACGAAGAGCCAAAATAAATTGAAATT
>NZ_JBHTEF010000012.1:0-5853 GCF_042665795.1 Schaalia naturae | reverse complement strand
GACCTCTCCGGTGCCCTCGGGACCGCCACCGGGCCCCGCGGGGAGGGCGCGCCCCCGCCGCCCCGCCGCCGCGCCCGCCGCAAGGGTGCCCGGCGGCGCGGAGGGCGGCGCGTCCGGCGCGGTGCCCGGCGCCGGGCACCAGCCCGGCACCGGGGCGCTGCGGCGCCTCCTGCCCCGGGCCCTGGTCCTGGCGGTCCTGGCCGGCGGCACCACCGCCTTCCTCGCCGCCGACAAGGAGGTGCGGCTCGCCGTCGACGGCGACTCCCGCACCCTGCACACCTTCGCCGGGGACGTCGGGGCCCTCCTCGACGAGGAGGGCCTCCTCCTCGGCCCGCACGACACGGTCTCCCCGCCCCCGGCCGCCGCCCTCGACAGCGGCGACCGCGTCGAGGTCCGCGCGCCGGCCCTGGTCCTCACCCTCGACGGCCGCCGCCGCACCGTCTGGACCACCGCCGCCACGGTGGACGAGGCGCTGCGCACCCTGGGCGTGCCCGTGGACGGGCACCGCCGGCCGCCCGCCCGCACGCCCATCCCCCGACCGGTCTCACCCTCGACGTCCGCACCGGGCGCACCGCACCCCTCCCGGCCGGCCACCGGGAGGCGGGCCCCCGCGCGCCCCGTGCAGCGGGGGGCGGCTCCGCCGCCGTACCGCGGCCGTAGGCTGTATCGGTGAGCACCACTGACCCCGACGCCCTGCTCGGCCCCGCCGACATCCGAGAACTGGCCGCCGCGCTGGGCGTACGCCCGACCAAGCAGCGCGGGCAGAACTTCGTCATCGACGCCAACACCGTCCGCCGGATCGTGCGCACCGCGGAGGTCCGGCCGGACGACGTCGTCGTCGAGGTGGGCCCGGACTCGGCTCGCTGACGCTGGCCCTGCTGGAGACCGCCGACCAGGTCGTCGCCGTCGAGATCGACGACGTGCTGGCCGGGGCCCTGCCCGCCACGGTCGCGGCCCGGCTGCCCGGCGGGCCGAGCGCTTCCGCCTCGTCCACTCGGACGCCATGCGGGTGCAGGAGCTGCCCGGGCCGCCGCCCACCGCGCTGGTCGCCAACCTGCCGTACAACGTGGCCGTACCGGTGCTGCTGCACATGCTGGAGCGCTTCCCGAGCATCGAGCGCACCCTCGTCATGGTCCAGGCCGAGGTGGCCGACCGGCTCGCCGCCCGGCCGGGCAGCAAGGTCTACGGGGTGCCGTCCGTGAAGGCCAACTGGTACGCGGAGGTCAGGCGGGCCGGGGCCATCGGCCGCAACGTCTTCTGGCCGGCCCCCAACGTCGACTCCGGCCTGGTGTCCCTGGTGCGCCGCGGCGCACCGCTCGCCACCACCGCCTCCCGGACCGAGGTGTTCGCCGTCGTCGACGCGGCCTTCGCGCAGCGCCGCAAGACCCTGCGCGCCGCCCTGGCGGGCTGGGCCGGGTCGGCGGCGGCGGCGGAGGCCGCTCTGGTGGCGGCAGGCGTCTCCCCGCAGGCACGCGGGGAGTCGCTGACGGTGGAGGAGTTCGCACGGATCGCGGAGGCGAAGCAGTGAGTGTCAGCAGGGGCGTCACGGTACGGGTGCCGGCCAAGGTCAACGTCCGCCTCGCGGTCGGCGGAGCCCGGCCGGACGGCTACCACGACCTGGCCAACGTCTTCCTCGCCGTCGGCCTGTACGACGAGGTCACCGTGGCCGGGCCGCGGCACCCACCGTCACCTGCGAGGGCCCGGGGGCCGACCAGGTGCCGCTGGACCGCACCAACCTCGCCGTCCGCGCCGCCGAACTCCTCGCCGCACGGCGGCATCACCCCGAACGTGCACCTCCACATCCGCAAGGACATCCCCGTCGCCGGCGGGATGGCGGGCGGCTCCGCGGACGGCGCGGGCGCCCTGCTCGCCTGCGACGCCCTGTGGGGGTGCGGCTCCTCTCGGGAGGAACTGCTCTCGCTCTGTGCCGAGTTGGGCTCCGACGTGCCGTTCAGCCTGGTCGGCGGGGCGGCACTCGGCACCGGCCGGGGCGAACTGCTCACCCCCCTGGAGGTGGGCGGCGCCTTCCACTGGGTGTTCGCCATGGCCGACGGCGGCCTGTCGACTCCCGCCGTCTACGCCGAGTTCGACCGGCTGAACCGCGGTACCGAGGTCCCGCCCCGGCCGCCCCGCCCGCGCTGCTGGAGGCACTGCGCACCGGCGACACCGCGGGCCTGGCGGACGCCCTCGGCAACGACCTCCAGCCGGCCGCCCTCTCGCTGCGCCCCTCCCTCGCGGCCACCCTGGCCGCGGGCACGGAGGCGGGAGCGCTCGCCGGGCTGGTCTCCGGCTCGGGCCCCACCACGGCCTTCCTGGTGAAGGACGCCGAGGCCGCCGAGTCGGTGGCCGCCGCGCTGCGGGCCTCGGGCACCTGCCGCGAGGCGCGTCCGGCCCTCGCGCCGGCACCCGGGGCGACGGTCGTCGCCGGCGGCTGAGCCCGCCGCCGCGGCACCCGCGGCCGGACGCGGCGGCGCCGGGTACTCAGACGGGAGTTGAGTATCCGGACGGTGTCCGCCGCCCCGGCCGGACGGCAGCGTGGCCCCATGACCACGACCACCGTCCGCGAGCTCGCCCGGAACACCCCCGGAACCCGCGACCGCTACGCCGACCTGCTGCGGGTCGCCTCGCTCGCGACCGTCGTCTGCGGGCACTGGCTGATGGCCGCCGTCACCGCCGACGGCCGGGTCGGCAACCTGCTCGCCTCCCTCCCCGGGCTCCAGGTCCTGACCTGGGTGCTCCAGGTGATGCCGGTCTTCTTCTTCGTCGGCGGCTTCGCCCACGCGCTCACCTTCCGGTCCCTGCGCCGCCGCCTGCCGGCGGGGAGCGTCTACGCGGCCTTCCTGCACGGCCGGTCGCGGCGGCTGCTGGTGCCCACCGCGGTGTTCGTGCTCGTCTGGACGGCCGCGGCCCTGGCCGCCGCCCTCCTCGGCGGGGACCGCGGACCGGTGGGCGCGGCGCTGCGACTGGTCGCGCAGCCGCTGTGGTTCATCGGCGTCTACCTCGCCGTGGTCGCCCTCACCCCACCGCTGCTGAGCTCCACGAGCGGGCCGGAGCCCGGGTGCCCCTCGCCCTCGTCGCGGCGGTGGCCGCCGTCGACCTGCTGCGCTTCGCCTTCGGCGTGCCGTACGTGGGGTTCCTCAACTTCGCCCTCGTCTGGCTCGCCGTCCACCAGCTCGGCTTCCTGCGCGCGGACGGCATGATCCGGCGCCCCGGCCTGCTCGCCGCCGCCGGACTCGCGGGCGCCGCCGCGCTGGTGGCCCTCGGCCCCTATCCCCTCTCCATGGTGGGCATGCCCGGCGAGGAGGTCTCCAACATGGCCCCGCCGACCCTCGCCCTGCTCTGCCACGCCCTCTGGCTGGTCGGCGCCGTGGAGCTGCTGCGCGGCCGGGCACCCGACTCGCGGGCAGGGCGCGCGTGTGGCGGGCGGTCGTCGCCGCCAACGGGGTCGCGATGACGGCGTTCCTGTGGCACCTGACCGCGATGCTCGGCGTCTACGCGGCGCTGCTCGCCGTCGGCGCGCCGCTGCCCGCACCCGCCACGGGGGCCTGGTGGGCGCAGGTCCCGCCGCGGCTGGCGGCCGCCGCGGTGCTCACCGCCCTGCTGGTGGCGGTCTTCCGCCGCTTCGAGGTGCCGGGCGCTCCGGGAGCCTCGCCCCGGCCCGGTTCCGGGCCCCTTCGCCGTGGTCGGCGCCGCACTCTGCCTCTCCGGGGTGCTGGGCCTGTCCCTGGTGGGCTTCGGCGGCATCCTGGACGGCCGGACCGCCGTGCTCGTCGCGGTGCCGGTCTCCGCCCCCGCCGCGCTCGCCATGGTGCTGGGCGGCTGGCTGCTCGTCGCCCGGGCCGCCCGCCCCTCCCCGCCGGCCGGGCCGGACCCCCGGCGGCACTGAGGGGGGCGGTCCCGTGCGCGGGGGCTGTCCGCCCGCCCTCGGCGGACCTGCGCGCGGCTCGACCTGCGGTGCCCGCACGGCGGAGCACCGCCCCCGTACCGGGTGTGCTCCGGGGGCGCGCCAACGCCGCGGGGTGCCGTGGCCTCGCCGTGCGCCCGCCGGGGACCACGGCACAGCCCTTAGGCTGGGACGTCGTTCGTTCCCCGGGCAGGAGAGTCATGGCCGTCAACCTGGTCAACGTCGAGGCAGTCAGCAAGGTCTACGGCACCCGTGCCCTGCTGGACTCCGTCTCGCTGGGCGTCTCCGAGGGCGACCGCATCGGCGTCGTCGGACGCAACGGCGACGGCAAGACCACCCTCATCCGGATGCTGGCCAAACTGGAGGAACCCGACAGCGGGCGAGTCACCCAGAGCGGCGGGCTGCGCCTCGGCGTGCTGACGCAGCACGACTCGCTCGACCCCGAGGCCACCATCCGGCACGAGGTCATCGGGGACCTGGCCGACCACGAGTGGGCGGGGAACGCCAAGATCCGCGACGTCCTCACCGGCCTCTTCGACGGCCTGGACCTCTCCGGCTTCCCGCAGGGGCTCGACACCGTCATCGGCCCGCTGTCCGGCGGCGAGCGCCGCCGGATCGCGCTCGCCAAGCTGCTCATCGCCGAGCAGGACCTGATCGTCCTCGACGAGCCCACCAACCACCTCGACGTCGAGGGCATCGCCTGGCTCGCCCGCCACCTCCGGGAGCGCCGCTCCGCCCTCGTCTGCGTCACCCACGACCGCTGGTTCCTCGACCAGGTCTGCAGCCGGATGTGGGACGTCCAGCGCGGGGCCGTCCACGAGTACGAGGGCGGCTACAGCGACTACGTCTTCGCCCGGGCCGAGCGGGAGCGGATCGCCGCGACCGAGGAGGCCAAGCGGCAGAACCTGATGCGCAAGGAACTCGCCTGGCTGCGCCGGGGAGCGCCCGCGCGGACCTCGAAGCCCCGCTACCGCATCGAGGCGGCCAACGAGCTGATCGCCGACGTGCCCCCGCCCCGCGACACCTCCGAGCTGATGAAGTTCGCCTCCGCCCGCCTCGGCAGGACCGTCCTGGAGCTGGAGGACGTGACCGTCCAGGCCGGTCCCAAGGTCCTGCTCCGGCACGTGACCTGGCAGCTCGGGCCCGGCGACCGCATCGGCCTGGTCGGCGTCAACGGGGCCGGCAAGACCTCGCTGCTGCGCGCCCTCGCGGACGCCGTCCGCAGCGGGGGCGAGGTGCAGCCGGCCGCGGGCCGCGTGGTGGTCGGCAAGACCGTCCGGCTCGCCTACCTCTCCCAGGACGTCACGGAGCTGCCCGGGAGCCTGCGGGTGCTGGAGGCCGTGCAGCAGATCCGCGACCGGGTGGACCTGGGCAAGGGGCGGGAGATGACCGCGGGTCAGCTCTGCGAGCAGTTCGGCTTCGCCAAGGACAAGCAGTGGACCCCGGTCGCCGACCTCTCCGGAGGCGAGCGGCGCAGGCTCCAGCTGCTGCGCCTGCTGATGGACGAGCCGAACGTGCTCTTCCTCGACGAGCCCACCAACGACCTGGACATCGAGACCCTGACCCAGCTGGAGGACCTCCTCGACGGCTGGCCGGGATCGATGGTGGTCATCTCGCACGACCGGTTCTTCGTCGAGCGGACCACGGACCGCACCTTCGCCCTGCTCGGCGACGGCGCGCTGCGGATGCTGCCGCGTGGCATCGACGAGTACCTGGAGCGCCGGGCGAGCCTGGTGGCGGCCGCCGCCCCGGTGCCCGCGGCGGCACCCGCGCCGACGGCGGGCAGGGAGCGCTCCGCCGCGGACGCGCGCGCCGCCAGGAAGGAACTCCAGCGCATCGAGCGCCGGCTCGACAGGATCTCCGACAAGGAGACGACCCTCCACGCGCAGATCGCCGACAACGCCACCGATTTCGAGAAGGTGGCGAGGCTGGACGCGGAGCTGCGTGAA
>NZ_JBHTEF010000011.1:0-1436 GCF_042665795.1 Schaalia naturae | reverse complement strand
CGGCATATCCGCAGTCTGACACCTTGCCAGGCCGCGAACCGAGCCACTTTTCTGGGACTCGTCACCAAACGAGGTAGAAAGGTTGCGGCCCGCAGAAGAAAAGTGCATCCTCAAGCAAGCGGTGACGCTCCGTCAAGCACTTGTCGCGTTCCGCTACCTGCCCGTTGTGTCGTGCGGCCGTCGAGCCGTGGTTGGGAGGCTGCCGTGGTCGTGGAGACGCAAGAGCACGCCGTAGCAAGCCCCGGGTTCTACTTACGGACTCGGCCCACAGGCTTCGCCGTCCACATAAACGCCTCAGCGGCGCACTTGCGCAGGGTGCGCGAGCTGGCGGAGAAGACGCTGTATGAGGCCGGGGTGGACCCCGGGATCAGTGAGACCGTGCTGTTGGTCGCCTCCGAGCTGATCGGGAACTCGGTGCGGGCCTGCGGTGACCACGTGCCCCTGGTCGTGGAAGTCGACGCTGGACAGGCGGGGGTGTCGGTAAGGGTCCATGACCCTGAGCCGGGCCGACTGCCCCGCCGTCGGCCTGTCGCGCTTGACGACGCGGAGGCCGAATCCGGCCGGGGACTGGGGCTGATCGACCTTCTCGCCCCCGGCTGGCAGGTCCGCTCCACACCGGTCGGTAAGCAGATCGTGTGCAGCCTGCCGTACACCGAAGGAGACGGCGGCGCCTGAAGTCCTTTGCCGGACGGGGACTTACGCGGTCTCGCGGCGCTAAGAAAGGTGAGGAGGACGGGTCCGTAGGGGTGTAGTCCTCACACTTGAGGCGGGACGCTAGGCGCCCTCGACCGTCGTCAGCCACAGGTGGGTGTAGCGGTCCGCGTCCACGTCGAGGGCCACGTCCACGAGGGGCTGGGCGCGGGGGCCGTGGTGGTGTTCGGACTCGCCGGGGCGGGGGCGGCGGTCGACGATCGTCTGGCCCCGGGTGGGGCCGGGGGCCAGGGCGACCTCCACGGGGAGGGGGGCCGTCGTCAGGCCCGCCGGGTCGATGACCGCGCAGACCGCGCCCGCGTCGCCGAGGCCGCCGGTGGGGGTGGGGTCGCCGGACGTGGCCGGGTCGCGGTGGGCCAGCAGGGCGCCCGCCATGCGGAGGCTGGGTTCGGGGCTGGCGCGCAGGCGGGCCACGTCGGCGGCCGGGACGAGGACGCGGCGGAACACGTCGAGGCCGTACATGGTGATCGGTACGCCAGCGGTGAGCAGGACCGCCGCCGCCTCCGGGTCGTGCCAGACGTTGAACTCCGCGACCGGCGTGGCGTTGCCGGTCTCCACCGCGCCGCCCATGAACACGATCCGCTCGATGTTGCCGACCACCTCCGGGTGGGTGCGCAGCAGCAGGGCGATGTTGGTGAGCGGGGCGGTCGGGACCAGGGTCACGGGACGGGGGGAGGCGAGGATCTCGCGGCGCAGGAGGGTCACCGCGTCGACGTCCACCGGTC
>NZ_JBHTEF010000010.1:0-1760 GCF_042665795.1 Schaalia naturae | reverse complement strand
ATGGCACGTGCGGTCGGCATCGACCTGGGCACGACTAACTCCGTCGTCAGCGTTCTGGAGGGCGGCGAGCCCACCGTCATCACCAACGCCGAGGGCGCCAGGACCACGCCGTCCGTCGTCGCCTTCGCCAAGAACGGCGAGGTGCTGGTCGGCGAGGTCGCCAAGCGCCAGGCGGTCACCAACGTCGACAGGACCATCCGCTCCGTCAAGCGCCACATGGGCACCGACTGGAAGATCGAGCTCGACGGCAAGGACTTCAACCCGCAGCAGATCAGCGCCTTCGTGCTGCAGAAGCTGAAGCGGGACGCCGAGGCCTACCTGGGCGAGAAGGTGACCGACGCGGTCATCACCGTCCCGGCGTACTTCAACGACTCCGAGCGCCAGGCCACCAAGGAGGCCGGCGAGATCGCCGGTCTGAACGTGCTGCGGATCGTCAACGAGCCGACCGCGGCGGCCCTGGCCTACGGCCTCGACAAGGACGACCAGACGATCCTCGTCTTCGACCTCGGTGGCGGCACCTTCGACGTCTCGCTGCTCGAGATCGGCGACGGCGTCGTCGAGGTGAAGGCCACCAACGGTGACAACCACCTCGGTGGTGACGACTGGGACCAGCGCGTCGTCGACTACCTGGTCAAGCAGTTCCAGTCCGGCCACGGCGTGGACCTGTCCAAGGACAAGATGGCCCTCCAGCGCCTGCGCGAGGCCGCCGAGAAGGCCAAGATCGAGCTGTCCTCGTCCACCGAGACCTCGATCAACCTGCCCTACATCACCGCCTCCGCCGAGGGCCCCCTGCACCTCGACGAGAAGCTCACCCGCGCCCAGTTCCAGCAGCTCACCGCGGACCTCCTGGAGCGCTGCAAGACGCCGTTCCACAACGTCATCAAGGACGCCGGCATCGCCCTCGGCGAGATCGACCACGTCGTCCTGGTCGGCGGCTCCACCCGCATGCCCGCCGTCGCCGAGCTCGTCAAGGAGCTGACCGGCGGCAAGGAGGCCAACAAGGGCGTCAACCCGGACGAGGTCGTCGCCGATCGGCGCCTCGCTCCAGGCCGGTGTCCTCAAGGGCGAGGTCAAGGACGTCCTGCTGCTCGACGTCACCCCGCTGTCCCTCGGCATCGAGACCAAGGGCGGCATCATGACCAAGCTGATCGAGCGCAACACCACGATCCCGACCAAGCGCTCCGAGATCTTCACCACGGCCGAGGACAACCAGCCGTCCGTGCAGATCCAGGTCTACCAGGGCGAGCGCGAGATCGCGGCGTACAACAAGAAGCTCGGGATGTTCGAGCTGACCGGTCTGCCCCCGGCGCCCCGCGGCGTCCCGCAGATCGAGGTCTCCTTCGACATCGACGCCAACGGCATCATGCACGTGACCGCGAAGGACCTGGGCACGGGCAAGGAGCAGAAGATGACCGTCACCGGCGGCTCCTCGCTGCCGAAGGACGAGGTCGACCGGATGCGCCAGGAGGCCGAGCAGTACGCGGAGGAGGACCACGCCCGCCGCGAGGCCGCCGAGAGCCGCAACCAGGGCGAGCAGCTCGTCTACCAGACCGAGAAGTTCCTCAAGGACAACGAGGACAAGGTCCCCGGCGAGATCAAGACCGAGGTCGAGGCCGCCGTCGCCGAGCTGAAGGAGAAGCTCAAGGGCGAGGACACCGCGGAGATCCGCACCGCCACGGAGAAGGTCGCGGCCGTCTCCCAGAAGCTCGGCCAGGCCATGTACGCCGACGCGAACGCCGCGCAGGCGGCGGGCGGCCCCG
>NZ_JBHTEF010000009.1:0-1162 GCF_042665795.1 Schaalia naturae | reverse complement strand
ACCCCGTCCTGCCGCACCAGCTCCTCAGGCTGGTACGGCGACTCCGGGTATCCGTCATACCTGGACGCCCGTCATACCTGGACGCGCCGGGCGACGGCCTCGACGATCTCGGCGATCGCGTCCGCGACCGGTACGCCGTTCTTCTGCGTGCCGTCGCGGTAGCGGAACGACACCGACCCCGCGGCCATGTCGTCGTCGCCCGCGATCAGCATGAACGGGACCTTCGACTTCTGGGCGTTCCGGATCTTCTTCTGCATCCGGTCGTCGGAGGAGTCGACCTCGATCCGGATCCCCTGCGACTTCAGCTGCTGGGCGACGTCGTACAGGTAGTCGACGTGGCCGTCGGTGATCGGGATGCCGATCACCTGGACCGGCGCCAGCCACGGCGGGAAGACGCCGGCGTAGTGCTCGACCAGGACCGCGACGAACCGTTCGATCGAACCGAACAGCGCGCGGTGGATCATCACCGGCCGCTGCCGCGAACCGTCCGGCGCGGTGTACTCCAGCTCGAACCGCTCCGGCAGGTTGAAGTCCAGCTGGATCGTCGACATCTGCCAGGTCCGGCCGATCGCGTCCCGGGCCTGCACGGAGATCTTCGGGCCGTAGAACGCGGCGCCGCCCGGGTCCGGGACCAGCTCGAGACCGGAACCCTCGGCGACCTCGCGCAGCGTGTTGGTCGCCTCTTCCCAGACCTCGTCGGACCCGACGAACTTCTCCGGGTTCTTCGTCGACAGCTCCAGGTAGAAGTCGTCGAGACCGTAGTCGGCCAGCAGACCGAGCACGAACGTCAGCAGGTCGCGAAGCTCGTCGCGCATCTGCTCACGCGTGCAGTAGATGTGCGCGTCGTCCTGCGTGAACCCACGGGCCCGGGTCATCCCGTGGATGACGCCGGACTTCTCCAGCCGGTACACCGTGCCGAACTCGAACAGCCGCAGCGGCAGCTCGCGGTACGAGCGGCCGCGCGCACTGAAGATCAGGTTGTGCATCGGGCAGTTCATCGGCTTCAGGTAGTAGTCCTGACCCTGCTTGCGGATCTGGCCGTCCGCGCCACGCTCCTCGTCCAGGTGCATGGGCGGGTACATGCCGTCGGCGTACCAGTCCAGGTGGCCCGAGGTCTCGAACAACTGGCCCTTGGTGATGTGCGGCGAGTAGACGAACTCGT
>NZ_JBHTEF010000008.1:0-3589 GCF_042665795.1 Schaalia naturae | reverse complement strand
AGACAGAACACAGAACAGTTAAGTATCTCAATAACTTGATTAGCAAGATCATCGACCAATCAAACGTCGGAATAAATTTTATCGAAGTTTACGCACTGCCTCTACCACGATTAAAGGCATGGAAACGATTCGCGGAATATACAAGAAAAGCCGAAAAGAGGGCACACTCTTCGGCTTTTCGGTTTGCACTGAAATCAAGGTCTTATTGGTATCCCAGCTAAAAAGCAGTCAAAACGGAATGCTGGTTGTTTATTTTAAAACTTTGCAACAGAACCAAAAAAATTTAAAGTTAACATTTATTTGGCGGTTACATTATCCTGTTTGCTTTTTTATCCATCTGTTGTAAGTATAGATAAAAATTTAGAGTTTCTGTCTTTTTTTAGAATACCAGCTATATCTTATTCCTCGACTGTAATACCAATTATATTAGGAATTTGGTTTATGAGTAAAATTATTAAAGTAATCAATAAGTTAGCTCCTAAACAGTTTAAAATGATTTTTATACCATTTTTTTCTTTATTAATAAGTACTTTAGTGACATTGATGCTTTTTGGTCCCATTGGTTATTTTATTGGACAATTTTTAGCACAAATATCTAGTTTACTTTCCGATAATGTTCCTATACTTTATGGTGCTATCTTCGGATTAATGTATTACTTTATTGTAATGACAGGAGCTTTATATGCCTTTTTTCCTGTGATGCTTGCGAATATATCAGCTTTGGGATATGACACTGGAATTATGCCAATCAGTTTTTTTTCAAGTATTTTAATTGGCAGTTCAACATTTGCTTGGAGCATTAATCAGACTGATAAAAACTTAAAGCAACTAGGAGTTAGTTCTGCAATATCAGCTATGTTTGGTGTAACAGCACCAGCATTATTTGGAATAATGACAAAAAACAAGAAACTCTTATATTCTATAATGGCTTTATCTGGGTTGATTAATGCATTACTTAGTTTTTTGTCGATCAAAGCATATAGTTTTGTTGTTCCTTCTATTTTTTCGTTACCCATATTCATAGCACCAACTGGAAATAATAGCAATATTATTATAGCAGTTATTGGTTTAGTTTTATCATTGGTATTAGGCTTTATAATTTCTTTAATTATAACTAAAGAATCTAAATCGAAAGTTCAGGAAGATTCTATTTTGTATGCAAGTGCAAAGAAAAAAAATCCTGATATAATTATTAATTTTGAATAAAAAAAATAAATATTTTCTATTGACATATGAATGAGTATTCAGATATAATCTAATTAACATATGAGTGAGCAAACATATGAATAAACGAACACTTATATCTGGAAGGAGTTTGAAAAATGTCAAAAAAAGAACATAACCACGATCACGACCATGATCACGACCATGATCACGATCACAATCATGGAGGGAAATTTCCGGTTATTATGTATTTCTTGGACTATTAGCTTTTGGAGTAGGCCTATATTTTGAAAAAAGTATTGAATTATATGCTAATATAGCCTTCTCATTGTCTATTATTATCGCAGGCTATCATATTATTTTAGAGGGTATTGGAGATACTATAAAGAATACTATGAGAGCTAAGAAGTTTTCGCCAAATATTCATTTTTTAATGGCGTTAGCAACAGCCGGAGCAGTTGCTATTGGTAACTTTGAAGAAGGAGCTCTTTTAATTGTAATTTTCGCTGGGGCTCATTTTCTTGAAGATTACGTCGATGGCAAAAGTAAAGAGAAATTACTAATTTACTGGAAATGAATCCAACTGAAGCACGTTTGTTGAATGCTGATGGAACAACAAAAATTGTTCCAGTTGATGAAGTTAAAGTAGGTGATACTCTAAAAGTTTTAAACGGAGATCAAATACCAACTGATGGCGTTATATTAAGTGGATCAACTTCAGTGGATGAATCATCTATCAATGGTGAAAGTATTCCAAAAGAGAAAAATGTTGGTGATGAAATATACGGTAGTACAATAAATGGTTCAGGTACATTTACAATGACCGTTACCAAAGATAGTTCAGAAACAGTATTTTCTAAAATATTAGCAATGGTTAATCAGTCTCAAAAGAGTTTAACAAAAACAGCAACATTGATCCAAACCTTAGAACCTAAATATGTAACTCTTGTATTATTATTATTCCCATTAGTATTATTATCAGGACCGTATATTTTTGGTTGGTCATGGGAGTTAAGTCTATATAGAAGTATGGTTTATCTAATTTCAGTGTCGCCCTGTGCGTTAGCTGCAAGTGCTGTGCCAACAACGTTAGCAACAATCTCAAATTTATCTAAAAAAGGTGTGTTAGTAAAAGGTGGAGCGTACCTCTCAAAATTAGCTGATTTAAAAGCTATTTCATTTGATAAAACAGGTACTTTAACGAATGGTAAGCCAGTAGTTACAGATTATATGTTTGATAAGGAAGCTGATGAAAAGGAATTAATTGATATAGTTGTTTCTATGGAAAAACAATCTAACCACCCACTAGCAACAGCTATTTTGAATAAATTTGTTCAAGGCAGAGATTTGAATTTAACAGTTGAAAATGAAGTTGGCCGTGGATTGTCATCTGTATTTAAGGAAGATACTTATAGAATAGGTAAACCAACTTCTTTTAAAGTTATTTCAATGAATTACAAACAAAAAGAAAAACAGCTTTCTTCAGAAGGAAAAACGGTTGTTTATCTAGGTAAAAATGAACATGTGATTGGTATGATTGCTTTGATGGATATACCAAATCAATACGCTAAAGATGCTGTAAGCTACTTTAAAGGTGCTGGATTACATACAACGATGATTACTGGAGATGCAAAACTAACAGGTGAAGCAGTAGGGAGAGTGATTGGAGTAGACGAAGTAGTGGCAAATGTGATGCCTGAAGATAAAGCTTCAATAATTCAATCTCAACAAAAGAAATATGGATCTACTGGTATGCTTGGAGATGGTATTAATGATGCGCCAGCATTAGTAACTGCTGATGTGGGAGTTGCTATGGGAGATGGAACAGATGTTGCAATGGATGTTGCGGATTTAGTGTTAATGAAAAATGATCTTTCTAAATTAGTTTATGCACATCAATTAACTAAAAAGATGGATAAAGTTACTTGGCAAAATATATATTTCTCAATGTTTGTTGTAATATCTTAGTAGTTCTAAATTTTCTAGGTAAGATGGATATTGCAATAGGTGTAATTATGCATGAGGGTAGTACTATAGTTGTAATTCTTAACGCATTAAGGTTATTGTTAACTCCTAAAAAATTCTTGTCCAATTAAAAATTGGAGTGATATATTTGAAAAAAGATATGTTTGAAATCATTAATAAGGATGAAGATGTAAAAAAAAGGACATTAAAGTTGTTTCAAGTACTAAGTAACGAAACTCGTTTTAAAATATTACTTCTGTTGTGTAAAGAAGAAATGAATGTTAAAGATTTTGAACGGGTAATAGGTCAGTCGCAAACAGCAATTTCTCATCAACTTTCATTATTAAGAAGTATAAAGCTTGTTAAGTCGAAAAGAATTGGAAGAGAAATGTATTACAGCTTATCAGACAAACATGTTGATTTGATAATTGATTTGGCTATTAATCATGTCACAGAGGAA
>NZ_JBHTEF010000007.1:0-6157 GCF_042665795.1 Schaalia naturae | reverse complement strand
GGCCGCCTCCTCGCGGATGCGGGTGGTCAGGAAGATGTTGTAGTCGATGCCCAGGGCGACCAGGAACACGAAGACGAAGAGCGGGAAGTCGGTCGTCTCGCCCGCGTAGTCGAAGAGGTACCGGAAGGCGAGCGCGCTGATGCCCAGGGCCGCGGCGAAGGACAGGATCACCGTGCCGATCAGCAGCAGCGGCGCGATCAGGGCGCGCAGCAGGACGCACAGGATCAGCAGCACCACGACCAGCACCAGCGGGATGATCAGGACGTTGTCGTGGGTGGTCGCCTCGTCCATGTCCAGCAGGGCCGCCGTACCGCCGCCCACCAGCGCGTCGGCGTCGGGCACGTCGTGCACGGCGTCCCGGACCCGTTCGACGGTCTGCTTCGCGGCCTCGCTGTCGGCGGGGTCGGACATGGTCGCCTCGAACAGCACCCGGCCCTCGTGCACCGTCTTCGCGCCGGGCGCCGGACCCAGTGACTCCGGCACCACGCCCTGCGTCCCGGCCACCGCCCGGCCCACCTGCTCGGCCTGCGGCTGGTTGGCCACGATCACGAGTGGGTCGCCGCTGCCCGCCGGGAAGTAGCGCGCGGAGACCTCCTGCCCGACGATCGAGTCCGGCTCGCCGGTGAACGCGTCGGCGTTGCTGATGCCCTCCGCGCGCAGTTGGATCAGGCCGAGGGAGCAGACCGCCAGGACCCCGGCCGTCACGGCCCACACCATGCGCGGTCGGCGTGCGATACGGCGGCCGGTGCGCGCCCAGACGCCCCGCTCGGTGGGGTCGGGGCTGCCGTAGCGGGGGATCACCGGCCAGAAGATCCAGCGGCCGAAGATCACCAGCAGCGCCGGGAACAGCGTCAGCATCGCCAGCAGCGCGACGGCGACCCCGATGGCCGCGACCGGGCCGAGACCGCTGGTGGAGTTCATCTCGGCGGCCATCAGCACCAACATGCTCAGGACGACCGTGGCGCTCGACGCGACCACCGCCGGGCCCGCGCGGTGCAGCGCCAGCGCCATCGCCTCGTGCCGGTCCTCGTGGCGGCGCAGCTCCTCCCGGTAGCGGGCCACCAGCAGCAGCGCGTAGTCCGTGCCCGCGCCGAAGACCAGGACCAGCAGGATGCCCGCGCTCTGCCCGTTCACCGTGAGCCCGCCGTGCTCGGCGAGCAGGTACACCAGCGCCTGCGCGGTGAACAGCGCGCCGACCACCGACAGCAGCGGCACCACCAGCAGCGTCGGACTGCGGTAGGTGAGCAGCAGCATCACGATGACCACCGTCATCGCGGCGAACAGCAGCGTGGAGTCGATGCCCTCGAACGCCTCGGAGAAGTCGGCCGAGGTGCCGCCGGGGCCGGTGATGTGGACGGCCAGCCCGCCGGTGCTCTCCCCGACGTCGTCGCGGATCGACTCGACGGCCGGGGAGATCCGCTCCCAGCCCTTCTCGTCCATCGTGATCGGTACGAAGACCTGGGCGGCCCGCGGATCGGTGTCACGGTCGAAGACCGGACCGCGGGTCTCGGCGCCCCGGACGCCGTGGTCGCGCAGTTGCCTCAACTCCTGCACGTCCTCCGCGATCCGCGCCCGGTCCGCGGCCGTCAGGCCGCCGTCGCGGGCGTAGACCACCACGGCCGGGATCTGCTCCGGCCGGAAGTCCTCGGAGATCTCCAGAACCTGGGTGGACTCCGCCGAGCCCGGCAGCCACGACTGCGCGTCGTTGTCCTGCGCGTCGGCCAGCTTCTGCGCGAGCGGCGCGACGACGAGCAGCACCACCACCCACAACCCCACCACCAGCCACTTGGCCCGCGCCCCGCAGACCAGACGCCCCACACCCCGGTCACCAGTCATACCCACCTCCGCACCAGCGCCCCCGAAGGGGCGCGGGGAACTGCGCGACAAGCCCCCACGGCCCGCAGTCGACCCACAACCCTAGCCACCGGGGACCGCCGTTACAGCCGAGCGCAGCGACATGGCAGGCTTGGGTCATGGCCCCGCAGATCAACCCCAGCATCCTGTCCGCCGACTTCGCCCGCCTCGCGGAGGAGGCGCAGGCGGTGCAGGGAGCCGACTGGCTCCATGTCGACGTCATGGACAACCATTTCGTCCCGAACCTCACCCTCGGTGTGCCGGTCGTAGAGTCGCTGGCCCGTGCGACGGACACCCCGCTGGACTGCCATCTGATGATCGAGGCCCCCGATCGGTGGGCCCCGCAGTACGTCGAAGCGGGCGCCGGTTCCGTCACCTTCCACGTCGAGGCCGCCACCGCCCCGGTACGGCTGGCCCGGGAGATCCGGGCCAAGGGCGCCCGCGCCGCGATGGCGCTGCGGCCCGCGACGCCGATCGAGCCCTACGAGGACCTGCTCCCCGAACTCGACATGCTGCTGGTCATGACGGTTGAGCCGGGCTTCGGCGGGCAGGCGTTCCTCGACATCATGCTCCCGAAGATCCGGCGGACCCGCGAGTTGATCAGCAAGCACGGGCTCGAGCTGTGGCTCCAGGTGGACGGGGGCGTCTCGGCCGCCACCATCGAGCGGTGCGCGGAAGCGGGCGCCGACGTCTTCGTCGCCGGGTCCGCGGTCTACGGGGCGGACGACCCGGCCGAGGCGGTACGTGCACTGCGCACCCAGGCGGAGGCGGCCACGGCCGCCGCGTCCTGGTCATGCGGCCACTGAACCACGGGAATGTGAACGGCTCTCATCCGGGCTGATCAACCGCGCCGCATCTGCAAGGATGAACGGCGTATCCAGAGTGTGAACAGCAGTGAGGAGATCGCCGTGTCGGGTATGTCGGCGGGCCGGTCAGCCATGCGGATGGGACCCGCTGAGCTGGTGCAGGCGGCGGCCATGGCCCGCCGCTTCTACCTTGAGGGTAAGTCCAAGATCCAGATCGCGGAGGAGTTCGGCGTCAGCCGCTTCAAGGTGGCCAGGGTCCTGGAGACCGCCCTCGAACGGGATCTCGTGCGCATCGAGATCCGAGTCCCCGCCGAACTGGACGCCGAGCGCTCCGACGCGCTGCGCGCCCGGTACGGCCTCAGGCACGCCGTCGTCGTCGAGTCCCCGGCCGACGCCGAGGAGACCCCGGACCCCGAGAACCTCGGTGAGGTGGCCGCCGACCTGCTCGGCGAACTCGTCAACGAGGGCGACGTACTGGGCCTGGCCTGGGGCCGCTCCACCATCCACATGGCGGCGGCCCTGAACCGGCTGCCGCCCTGCACGGTGGTGCAGTTGACGGGCGTGTACGACGCCGGGACCGCCGAGCGCGGCTCGGTGGAGGCCGTCCGCCGCGCCGCCCAGGTGTCCGGCGGCGACGCCCACCCCATCTACGCGCCCATGCTGCTGCCCGACGAGGCCACGGCAGCCGCGCTGCGCCACCAGACCGGGATCGCCCGCGCCTTCGAGTACTTCGACAAGGTCACGGTCGCCTGTGTCTCCATCGGCTCCTGGGAGCCCGGCATCTCCACGGTGCACGACATGCTCAGCGACGAGGAGCGGGCGCACTACGCCTCGCTCGGCGTCGCCGCCGAGATGTCCGCGCACCTCTTCGACGCCGAGGGCCGCCGGGTCGGCCGGGACCTGGGGGAGCGGTGCATCACGGTCAAGGCCGACCAGCTCCGCCGTATCCCCGAGGTGGTGGCCATCGCGGGCGGGCAGCGCAAGGCCGCCGCGATCGACGCGGTGCTGCGCAGCGGGCTCGTCACCAGCCTGGTGACGGACACCTCCGCCGCGGACTACCTGATGGCGGCCGGATCCACCCCGCGCCCGGCCCTGAACCGGGCCGACCCGGACGGACCCTGACCCACGCCGAGGGATACGGGACGTGCCGAGGCGCCGCGGGAGGGTTCTTGGAGGAACCTCCCAAGGCGCCTCTGACCTGCCTGGACGATCCGACCGGGCGGGGCATTACGGTCGCCATGGGACAATGAAGTACGTGCTCTTCCCCCTGGCTGACCTGTCCGGGGGCCACCTCTGAACGACTGGGATGTGCAGCACGTGCGTTTCCTCAACGACCTCCAGCCCTCGTACGACCTGACGTACGACGACGTCTTCATGGTGCCGAGCCGGTCCGCCGTCGGCTCCCGGCAGGGCGTGGACCTCAGCTCCCGGACGGCACCGGCACCACCATCCCGCTCGTCGTCGCCAACATGACCGCCATCGCGGGCCGCCGGATGGCCGAGACGGTGGCCCGGCGCGGCGGCCTGGTGGTCATCCCGCAGGACATCCCGATCGACGTCGTCGCCGACGTCGTCTCCTGGGTCAAGAGCCGCCACCTGGTGCTGGACACCCCGATCGTGCTGGCCCCCCATCAGACCGTCGCCGACGCGCTCGGCCTGCTGTCCAAGCGCGCGCACGACGCCGGGGTCGTCGTGGACGACGCGGGCCGCCCGATCGGCGTGGTCACCGACGCCGACCTCAGCGGCGTCGACCGCTTCACCCAGCTCGAAGTGGTCATGTCGAAGGACCTGCTCCTGCTGGACGCCGACATAGACCCGCGCGAGGCGTTCAACACCCTCGACCAGCACAACCGCCGCTACGCCCCCGCCGTCGACGCCGACGGCAAGCTCGCCGGGATCCTGACCCGCAAGGGCGCCCTGCGCGCCACCCTCTACACCCCGGCCGTCGACGCGTCCGGCAAGCTGCGCGTCGCCGCCGCCGTCGGCATCAACGGCGACGTGGCGGGCAAGGCCAAGCAGCTCCTCGACGCGGGCGTGGACACCCTCGTCATCGACACCGCGCACGGCCACCAGGAGTCGATGATCACCGCCGTCAAGGTGGTGCGCGCCCTCGACCCCCGGGTGCCGATCGCCGCGGGCAACATCGTCTCCGCCGAGGGCGTGCGCGACCTGATCGAGGCGGGCGCCGACATCGTCAAGGTCGGCGTCGGTCCCGGCGCCATGTGCACCACCCGCATGATGACCGGCGTCGGACGGCCGCAGTTCTCCGCGGTCCTGGAGTGCGCCGCCGGAGGCCCGCAAGTACGGCAAGCACGTGTGGGCCGACGGCGGCGTCCGCCACCCGCGCGACGTGGCGATGGCGCTCGCCGCCGGGGCGTCCAACGTGATGATCGGCTCCTGGTTCGCCGGGACCTACGAGTCGCCCGGCGACCTCCAGCAGGACGCCAGCGGGCGCCTCTACAAGGAGTCCTTCGGCATGGCCTCCGCGCGCGCCGTGCGCAACCGCACCAGCGAGGAGTCCGCCTACGACCGCGCCCGCAAGGCGCTGTTCGAGGAGGGCATCTCCACCTCCCGCATGTACCTGGACCCGGCCCGGCCCGGCGTCGAGGACCTGATCGACTCGATCATCGCGGGCGTCCGCTCCTCCTGCACCTACGCCGGTGCCGCCTCCCTGGAGGAGTTCGCCGAGAAGGCCGTCGTCGGCGTGCAGAGCGCCGCGGGCTACGCCGAGGGCAAGCCGCTGCACGCCAGCTGGAGCTGAGCCGCGCACCGGCTGGCGTGATCTACTTCGGGTGCGGTGCCCCGCCGCGCCCGTCCTCGGGTGCGGTCCCGCCGCGCCCGTCCCGCCCCAGCCGAAGTGAAGTGAACGACCCGCAGTGCTGAACGATCTCGACGAACGCATCGTGCACGCCCTCGCCGAGGACGCCCGCCGCTCCTACGCGGACATCGGGCAGCTCGTCGGCCTGTCCGCGCCCGCCGTGAAACGCCGCGTGGACCGGCTGCGCGCCACCGGGGCGATCACCGGGTTCACCGTACGGGTGGACCCGGCCGCCCTCGGCTGGCACACCGAGGGGTTCGTCGAGATCTACTGCCGCAGCAACACCTCACCGGAGACCATCCAACGCGGTCTGGAGCGCTACCAGGAGGTCGTCGCCGCGTCCACGGTCACCGGCGACGCGGACGCCGTCGCCCAGGTCTTCGCCTCCGACATGCGGCACTTCGAACGGGTCCTGGAGCGGATCGCGGGGGAGCCGTTCGTGGAGCGCACCAAGTCGGTGCTGGTGCTCTCCCCGCTGCTGCGCAGGTTCTCGTCCGGCTCCCCGACCTGACCCGGAGGGCGGGGGCGAGCGGGCCCGCGCAACGAATCGCCGGGCAGCGGGCCACGGACGCAACGATCCGCGCATCGGTGCGCAACGGGTGCTCCTTGTCCGGGCGCGGCGGCCGAACGTACCTTCTTGGGGGCCTCCACTGTCCGGCCCCACACCCCCGTCCTTCCTG
>NZ_JBHTEF010000006.1:0-2518 GCF_042665795.1 Schaalia naturae | reverse complement strand
GATCAGCGCGACAATCTGGATGAGATTCTGGTGTCGCGGTTGTCGGCGACGGTATCATCGTGATTGTCGCTGGCAAGGGCTTCGTTGGTTTCTGATTGTCGCGCAGCGTCGATCTCGGCGGCGTTTCTGATTGTCGCGAAGGAAGCCGGCCTGCCGCGCTGGCGTTTGGCTTCCATCGCGGATCGACGCCGGTAGCTTTCGACATTCATCTCAAAGATGGTCGCGTGGTGGACGAGACGATCGACGGCGGCGAGTGTCATGGCGGGATCGGGGAAGACCCTGTTCCATTCGCCGAAGGGCTGGTTGGCGGTGATCATGATCGATCGCCGCTCGTAGCGCGCGGAGATGAGCTCGAAGAGCACGCTCGTTTCCGCCTGGTCCTTGGTCACATAGGCGAGATCGTCGAGGATGAGCAGATCGAACTTGTCGAGCTTGGCGATGGCGGATTCGAGCTGGAGTTCACGACGTGCCACCTGCAGCTTCTGAACGAGCTCGGTCGTACGCATGAACAGCACCCGCCAACCGTTCTCGATGAGCGCGAGGCCGATTGCGGCGGCGAGATGGCTCTTGCCGCCACCGGGCGGGCCGAACAACAGGATGTTCGCTCCCTTGGCGAGCCAGCTATCGCCGGCGGCGATCGCCATGACCTGTGCCTTGGAGACCATCGGCACGGCGTCGAAAGCAAAGCTGTCGAGCGTCTTTCCCGGTGGCAATCGGGCCTCGGCGAGATGGCGTTCGATGCGGCGGCGATCGCGTTCGGCCAGTTCGTGTTCGGCGATCACCGACAGGAACCGGGCCGCTGGCCAGCCTTCCTTGTCGGCCCGTTCGGCAAAGTCCGGCCAAAGGACCTTGATGGCCGGCAGGCGGAGTTCATTGAGCAGCGTGCTGAGCGTGGCGGCGTCGATGGCAGGGGCGTTTCTCATGCGGCGTCCTCCAGATGACGCGCGTCGATCAGGGCCTCATAGCCCTGGAGGGAGGCGAGACGAACGTTGACGGTGGGCAACTGTGCCGGATCGGGCGCGAAGAAAGTCCTCAGCGCGATGATGTCCGGCAGTTCGCCCGCATCGAGTGTTTTAGCGAGCCGCTCTGCCAGTTCCCGCTCGCAGCCCCGATCGTGGGCCAAGGCCAGGAGCTCGACGGTGATCTTGCAGGCCTGCTTGTCGGAAAGCCGGTCGAGCAGGGTCTCGAAGGCCCTTCGGTATTCCTGCCGCGGAAACAGCTTGTCGCGATAGACAAGCTGAAGGAGCGCCATCGGCTTTTTGCGCAGCGAATGGATGACATGCCGATAATCGACCACCTGGTCGTGCTTGCCGCTGGCATGTGCACGCCCTCTTTGGAGGGTCATCAGATGCGTGCCGCCGATAAAGAGGTCAAGACGCTCGTCGTAAAGGCGCACGCGCAGCCGGTGCCCGATGAGCCGTGATGGCACGGTGTAAAAGACCTTGCGCAAGGTGAAGCCGCCGCTGCGCGAGACCCGCACGACAACCTCCTCAAAATCGCTGGTGCGCGTTCCCGGCAACGGCTGCAGCGCCGCCCGCTCGGCGTCGATGCGCTTGCCATAGCGGGCATTACGCCGGCTGACGATCTCATCGATGAAGCCGCGATAGCCATCGAGATCGTCGAAGTCACGGGTGCCGCGCAGCAGCAGGGCATCGCGGATCGCATTCTTGAGGTGGCCATGCGGGCTCTCAATCGCACCGTTCTCGTGGGCAATGCCCTTGTTGTTGCGGGTCGGCGTCATTCGGTAGTGCGCGCAAAGCTCTGCGTAGCGCCGCGTCTGGTCCTCCTTGGCATCGGCATCGAGATTGCGGAAGGCCGCCGACAGGCTGTCGCTGCGATGGTAAAGCGGCGCGCCGCCGAGGAACCAGAGAGCGTTCTGCAGCCCTTCGGCCAGCGCCACGAAGCTTTCGCCACCGAGGACGACGTGGGCGTGTTCGAAGCCGGAATAGGCGAGCCGGAAGTGATAAAGCAGGTGATCGAGCGGCTGGCCTGCGATCGTGATCCCCAGTTCGTTCATGTTGGTGAAGTCGGAAAGCCCCAGTCGGCCGGGCTCATGAACCTGGCGAAAGATGACTTCCTGCTCGTCGCCATTGATGGCCCGCCAGGCACGGATCCGCCGTTCCATTGTCCGGCGAACGCCTTCGCTGAGCTCAGGATGGCGGCGCAACATCTCATCGAAGACGGCGACCGGACGAATGCCAGGTGCCGCCTTCAGCAGCGGCACGACCTCGGCATCGAAGATGTCGGCGAGTGGATCGGGACGCCGACGGCCGCGCGGCTTCTTCACTTGTGATGGCAGTTGCGCGTTCTTCTCGATGCGATAGGCCGTTGCTCTGCTGAGCGACGCCTTCGCGGCGGCGACCTCAACCCTGTGCTCTTGTCGTAACTTCATGAAAAGCCTCATCTGATGATCGGTTATGTGACGACCTGGCACAAAGGTGGTTCCCCGTTCTTCGAAGAACCCGACGTACCGGTCGAACCGCAATCACCAGATGAATCGGCGCGGCAGCAGCGGTAG
>NZ_JBHTEF010000005.1:0-1269 GCF_042665795.1 Schaalia naturae | reverse complement strand
GCCTGGGTGAATCGAAATGTCGCAGGTGCATGCCCCGTCAGACGGGGATTTTCCGTCTACCTTCTGGTTGTCGAGACTCAGAAAGAGGACGGGGCATGCGTTTCACATCTAGCATTCTTGGCAAGCTGGTTGAACCGATCAATCGGCGCGGCTTCCAGAGGATTGTGGATGATCACGACGCCGACGCCTACGACAAGGCGTTCAGGAGCTGGGATCATCTGATGGTGCTGATCTATGCCCAGTTGAGCGGCGCGGCGAGCCTGCGCGGCCTGGAAGCCGGCTGGAACGCCAACAGCCAGCACCACTATCACCTCGGCAGCGGCCGGCTGCGGCGCTCGACCCTTGCCGATGCCAACGCCCGCCGCCCGGTTGCCGTCTTTGCCGAGACCTTCGCCCGGCTGGCCGGCCAACTCGACCGGCAGGCGCGCCGCGACGGCCGGGCCATGCTGCGGCTGATCGATTCCACCCCGGTGCCGCTCGGCAAGCTGTGCGGCTGGGCCAAGTCGAACGGCCGCATCCGCGGCATGAAGATGCATGTCGTCTACGATCCCGACAGCGACTGCCCGCGCCTTCTCGACATCACCGATGCCAATGTCAACGACGCCCAGATCGGTCGCACCATCGCCATCGAGAGCGGCGCCACCTATGTCTTCGACAAGGGCTATTGCCACTACGGCTGGTGGACGGCGATCGCTGAGGCCAAGGCGGTCTTCGTGACGCGTCCGAAGTCCAACATGGCCCTCAAGGTGATCCGCAAACGGCGCCTCAAGGTCGCCGAGGGCGACGGCTTCACCGTCATCGACGACGCCACCGTGCGCCTCGCCAGCAAGGGCGATTCCAAGCTGCCGATGCCGTTGCGCCGCCTCACCGTCAAGCGCGCCGATGGCGACACCATCACCCTGCTGACCAACGATCGCAAGCGCTCCGCCGTGGCCATTGCGGCGCTTTACAAGGGCCGTTGGCAGATCGAGCTGCTGTTCCGCTGGATCAAGCAGCATCTCAAGATCCGCAGCTTCCTCGGCAACAACGACAACGCCGTCCGCCTGCAGCTCTTCGCCGCGATGATCGCCTATGCGCTGCTGCGCATCGCCGCCCGCCTCCATCGCGTCGCCATGCCGATCCTGCGCTTCACCGATCTCGTCATGCACTGCCTCTTCGAGCGCCGCGACATCGCCGCCATCGAGCGGCCGCCGCCCGTCAATCCGAGCCGATCAAAACCGAAAACCAACCCAAACCAGATGGCTTTCGTCTATGGCTGAACTTTCCCCG
>NZ_JBHTEF010000004.1:0-2613 GCF_042665795.1 Schaalia naturae | reverse complement strand
GACCTCGGGGACGGTGCCGTCGACGACCTGCGCGATCGTGCGTAGGACATCGACCCGGCGTAGCCGTACAGCAGGGCGATGCCGAACAGGGTGAACGCGGAGGCGAAGGCGCCGAGCAGGAAGTACTTGACCGCGGCCTCCTGCGACATCAGCCGCTTGCGGCGGGCCAGCGCGCACAGCAGGTACAGCGGCAGCGAGAAGACCTCCAGCGCCACGAAGAGCGTCAGCAGGTCGTTGGCCGCGGGGAAGAGCAGCATCCCGGCGACCGCGAACAGCAGCAGCGGGAACACCTCGGTGGTGGTGAACCCGGCCTTCACGGCGGCCTTCTCGCTCTCGCTGCCGGGCACCGACGCGGCCTGCGCGGCGAAGGAGTCGACCCGGTTGCCGTGCGCCTCCGGGTCGAGCCGCCGCTCGGCGAAGGTGAACAGCGCGACCAGCGCCGCCAGCACGATGGTGCCCTGGAGGAACAGGGCGGGTCCGTCGACGGCGATGGCGCCCATCGCCGCGATGCGGGCCTTCGTGGTGCCGTACCCGCCGCCGCGAGGGCGACGACCGCGGCGAACGCGGCGGCGAGGGCGACCACCGGCCACGAAGAGTCTGGTAGTAGCGGGACTTGCGCGGGACGAACGCCTCGATCAGCACGCCGATGATCGCCGCGCCGACGACGATCAGGGTGGCGACAGCTGCGCGTACTCGATCTTCGGCGCGTCGATCTTCGAGATCGGGTCGGCCGCCGTTGTCCACAGGCTGTGGACGGCTGTTGCGCTCACTTGGCCGCCTCCACCTCGGGCCGGGGTCCTGCTTCTGTACGTCGGACATCGTCTGCTTGACCGCCGGGTTGACGATGTCGGTGACCGGCTTCGGGTAGACGCCCAGGAAGATCAGCAGCACGACCAGCGGCGCGACGACGACCAGTTCACGCACCCTGAGGTCGGGCATCTTGGCGACCTCCTCCTTCACCGGGCCCGTCATCGTCCGCTGGTAGAGGACGAGGGTGTAGAGCGCGGCGAGCACGATGCCGAAGGTGGCGATGACGCCGACGCCGGGTACCGCGAGAACGTGCCGACCAGCACCAGGAACTCGCTGACGAAGGGCGCCAGTCCCGGCAGCGACAGGGTCGCGAGGCCACCGATCAGGAACGTACCGGCGAGCACCGGGGCCACCTTCTGCACTCCGCCGTAGTCGGCGATGAGCCGCGAGCCGCGCCGGGAGATCAGGAACCCGGCGACCAGCATCAGCGCGGCGGTCGAGATGCCGTGGTTGACCATGTAGAGCGTCGCGCCGGACTGGCCCTGGCTGGTCATCGCGAAGATGCCCAGGATGATGAAGCCGAAGTGCGAGATCGACGCGTACGCCACCAGGCGCTTGATGTCCCGCTGGCCGACGGCGAGCAGCGCCCCGTAGATGATGCTGATCAGGGCCAGTACGAGGATGGCGGGCGTCGCCCACTTGACGCCTCCGGGAACAGCCCGAGGCAGAAGCGGAGCATCGCGAAGGTGCCGACCTTGTCGACGACCGCGGTGATCAGCACGGCGACCGGGGCGGTGGACTCGCCCATGGCGTTGGGCAGCCAGGTGTGCAGCGGCCACAGCGGCGCCTTCACCGCGAAGGCGAAGAAGAAGCCGAGGAACAGCCAGCGCTCGGTGCTGGTCGCCATGTCCAGCTCGCCGCTCGCGCGGGCCTGCGGCGATCTCCGGGAGCGAGAAGTTCCCGGCGACCACGTAGAGGCCGATGACGGCGGCCAGCATGATCAGGCCGCCGACGAGGTTGTAGAGCAGGAACTTCACGGCGGCGTACGACCGCTGCGTGGACGCCACTTCCTCGCCGTGCTCGTGGGCGCGGTCCCGAAGCCGCCGATGAGGAAGTACATCGGGATGAGCATGGCTTCGAAGAAGATGTAGAAGAGGAAGACGTCGGTGGCCTCGAAGGAGAGGATCACCATCGCCTCGACGGCCAGGATCAGGGCGAAGAAGCCCTGGGTGGGCCGCCACCGCTTGCTGCCGGTCTCCAGCGGGTCGGCGTCGTGCCAGCCCGCCAGGATGATGAACGGGATCAGCACGGCGGTCAGCGCGACCAGCGCCACCGCCGATGCCGTCGACGCCCAGTTCGTAGCGGACCCCGAAGTCGGCGATCCAGGAGTGGGATTCGGTGAGCTGGTAGCGGTCGCCGCCGGGTCGAAGCGGGCCAGGACGACGATGGCGAGCACGAGCGTGGCCAGCGAGACGAGCAGCGCCAGCCACTTGGCGGCCGTGCGCCGCGCGGCCGGCACGGCCGCCGTGGCGATCGCCCCGAGCGCGGGCAGCACCGCCGTCGCTGTCAGCAGGGGAAAGGACATCGGTATCAGACCGCCCTCATCAGCAGGGTCGCGGCGACCAGGATCGCCGCACCGCCGAACATCGAGACCGCGTACGACCGCGCGAAGCCGTTCTGCAGCCTGCGCAGCCGTCCCGAGAGGCCGCCGACCGAGGCCGCCGTGCCGTTGACGACGCCGTCGACCAGGGTGTGGTCGACGTACACCAGGGAGCGGGTGAGGTGCTCGCCGCCGCGGACCAGGACGACGTGGTTGAAGTCGTCCTGGAGGAGGTCGCGGCGGGCGGCCCGGGTGAGCAGCGA
>NZ_JBHTEF010000003.1:0-1234 GCF_042665795.1 Schaalia naturae | reverse complement strand
AGCGAGCTATTGTCGGATCTGGTGTATGGGGTTGAGGCGGGGAATTGAGAAGGCGGTGGCGGTTGGCTGAGAATGTTGCTTGTCGAGAGCAACAACCAGCTAACCGGAATCCACCACCAATGAATGAGTTACGGAAGAAGCGAACGGCGGTAAAGCAGCAACGTTGGGCAGCCTGGACGATCTGATCCAGCGCGGTGCCCGTCAGATCATCCAGCAGGCGATCGAGATGGAATTGGCGACATTGCTCGAGCAGTACGAGAACGTGAAGACGCTGGGTGGCAAGCGCGCGATAGTCCGCAATGGCTATCTGCCTGAGCGCGAGGTCGTCACCGCTATCGGACCGGTGCCGGTGAAGGTGCCGAAGGTACGCGACCGCTCGGGTTCTGGCGTGAAGTTCAACTCGAACATCGTGCCACCGTACATCCGCAAATCGCCGCGAGTGTCGGCTGCCTTGCCGTGGTTTTATCTGCGCGGTGTGTCGACCGGCAACATGAGCGAAGCGCTCAGCGTGCTGCTGGGCGGCCAGGCCAGGGGTTTGTCGCCGAACGTCGTCAGCCGGCTCAAGGCGCAGTGGGCAGACGAACACCGGCTATGGAATCAGCGCGATCTCCCGGGGTCACGCTGGGTCTACTGGTGGGCCGACGGCATCCATACGGGGCTGCGCAGCGACGACTCCGACGGCCAGTGTCTGCTCGTGATCATCGGCGTCACCCCGGAAGGCAAGAAGGAGCGCGTGGCGATCGCCGACGGCTATCGGGAATCAAAGGATTCGTGGGTCGAAGTGTTGCTGGACCTGAAGTCGCCAGGCTTGCAAGGCGCTCCCCGGCTCGCGGTGGGCGACGGCGCGATGGGCCTGTGGGCGGCGCTGGCCGAAGTGTTCCCGCAAACCCGGCACCAGCGCTGCCGGTTTCACAAGGCCGGTAACGTACTCAACGCGCTACCCAAATCCCAGCACGGGCGCGCCAAGGCGGATCTGCAGGCAATCTGGATGGCTGCTACACGCGAAGAGGCGCTCATTGCCTTTACGCACTTCATCAACGTCTATTCGGCGAAATATCCGAAAGCGACGGAGAAACTCACGCGTGATCGCGACGAACTGCTTGCGTTTTACGATTTCCCGGCCGAGCACTGGCAACACGTTCGCACGACAAACCCGATCGAGTCGACCTTCGCCACCGTCCGGCATCGCACGACGCGCACGCGCAACTGCGTCTCACGTCCGACCTCCTGGGCC
>NZ_JBHTEF010000002.1:0-36752 GCF_042665795.1 Schaalia naturae | reverse complement strand
GGGTGGATCGCCCAAGTGAGGCCCGGCGAGGGACGCCACGCCGCCACCTGGACAATCGACCCCCAACAGCGGGTACCCACTGATCTCGATAGCACTCAGTCACAAGGGGCTGCACGCCCCGCAGGGGCGGGCAGCCGATGGAGAAACCTCCTGCTAGACCAGCTCAGCATCCGTCTGAACCTCGCCACACACGACGTGTTCACCGGCCACACCAAACGGATCGCGGCAGGGAACCTCTACGCCCGCCTCAACGATCCGAGCACAAGCACCACTGACCCCGGCCCGCTGATCGACGACCTCGCCCGAGCAGGCCTCGCCGTGGCCACACCCACGGGCTGGCGTCGAACCCGCCCCGAGCTGCGCGATCTCGCCGCCAGCCGCCTCGGCGTTGCGGGCCGCCTCGCCGCACGGGAAGGCCGCTACAAGGCCGAGCGAGACCTGTGGGAATGGTGGCAGGCCGAACTGGAATGGATGACCACGCCAGGCCGCCACAAGCGACGCCGCCAGCCCACGGGACAGATTGCCCTCACGTTCGGTCGGCCCTGGGACATCTACCCCCCCTACCCGCGACGACCAGATGGCCGCGCTGACCATCGAGCGGCCCGCGAAGCGATCGCCGCCGGAGCACTCGACCACCTTCACCAGGAACTCGCCACTGCCGAATTCGATGACTCATGTTCCCACTCCCATCTCGCGTGGCACGCAGTGTTGATTGCTATGGGCTCTTTGACTCAGGTGGTTATCGGGCGAGTCGCCGCGGCAGGCGGGGCGGAGGAGTAGGGAGATTTCCGTTGTTGCGCGCCCGTGCGGCATCGGGTCGTTGTGCCGCACGCTGGTCGCCCTCGGCCTGTACGAGCCGTACCCAGGCTCCCAGCGTGACCCGCTCGCGCTGTTTGCGCACCAGGTGCGCGCCGCCCTGCCCGACGTCGACGAGCCGCCGCGCCTGCGGCGCGGCCGCGAGGCGGCCGCCCGCGCCGCCGAGCGCGCCAGGGCACGAGCTGAAAGGGAGGCGGAGGACGCGCGACTGGCGGCAGAGCGCAACGATCCCGTGATTCAGGCCCGGATCGCTGAGACCAAGCGTCGGATGCGCGAGCAGCTCGCAGCCGCCCGGCAGCAGGCCCGCTACCGGCGCTGACGCGCCGACCAGGACCGCGGACCAAGACTTCGAGCGTGAAGGTCACCTCACGCCCTCCCCCTGACGTCCTACTCTGCGGCCACGGACCACCGCGTCAAGCGGCTACGCCGCCGGCTCCTCCGAGAACTTTCGGCACGCGCTCCGGTCGTTCCTCCCTCCGCTTATTTCGCGCCGAAACTTCTCTCCCCCACCGCCCTCCGGGTTGACCCGGAGGCCCTTATGCGGCCGCGACGGGGACAAACGTCAGGGGGCGGGACGAAAAAACGGTCAGCGGCCAAGGCCAAGAGCACGGGGCCGAGTCAGCCCGCCGACGCACCTTTGACCAACTAGACCAAGGAGACCAGCCGTGAGCATCCAGCCCGACCTATTCGGAGACTACGACCGCGCCCAGGAGCAGGCCCAGCGATGGAGGCAGCCCGCGACCTGCCCCGCCTGCGGCACCCAGGAGCCCAGCGGCTACCTACTGCGCCAGAACCACGGAGCCGACCCCGACCAGCCCGGCATCTGCGGATTCCCGCCCGGAGAACACCCCAACTACGCCGCTATGTGCCTCGCTCAGTACCTCGTCAGGAACCACATCATCCACGCCACCCGCACCGGCAACGCCGAGCAACTCAGCCGAGACAAGACACGCGGCCGCCAGCTCGGCCTAGACGTCGACGCCATCGAGGCAACAGCCCGCGAAGAAACCCGCAAGAAAACCACCTGACCGACTAGACATCATTGACCAACTAGACTAGACTGACACTATCAACACGGCAGACCAACCGGGGACCTACCACCCCCGCCACACCGAAGGAGCAGCACCCATGAGCACCATCGACCACAAGGCCACCCGCCAGGCGATGACCGAGCAGGTCGCCGCATTCATCGCCAACCCCGCCGGATGGCCTGCCGCGATGGCGGCCCGCGCCCTGCGCCTGCGCTCGGGTCACCCGGCCTACTCCCCCAGCAACCACGCCCTGATCGTCTGCCAGCTCTGGGGACGGTTCGCGGCCGAAGGTCTCAGCGACGAAGCCGCGTTCGATGCCGCGATCCGCGCCGCCGCCGAGGAGATCGCCCCGCGCTACGTGTGGAGCAAGCGCGGCTACGCCCCCACCGGTGGTGCGCTGGCCGTGTGGTCTCGGCCCGTGCCGATGTGGATCGACCCCGCCACCGGCAAGAAGGCCACCAAGGACACCCCCGGAGCCGAAGAGCGACGCGTGTTCCGCATCGAGCAGACCTACCGCGCCGCCGACGTGATCAACGAGGATGGCCAGACCGGCGCGGCCGCGTTCGCCGCGCCGGAGCTGCCCGAGGGTGAAGCCCGCCAGGTGTTCGAGCGGCTCGCCGCGTGGATCACCGGCCAGGGCTGGAGCGTTGAGCGCAGCGGCCGCGACATGGCCGAGGGCGGCTACACCGTGCATGCCACCCGCCAAATCGTCGTGCATGGCGGCCTGGCCGGATGGGCGGCCGTCGAGACCCTGGCCCACGAGGTCGCCCACGCCCTGTTGCACGGAGCCGAGGACGAGCGACCCTACGCCGGACAGCACCGAGGCGACATGGAAGCCGAAGCCGAAGCGGTCGCGTTCGGCCTGCTGACCGCGTTTGGTCAGGGCGAGCTGGCCCGAGGATCGGCCCGCTACGCGGCCGAGTGGACCCGCAACCCCGAGCGCGTCGCCGTCGCCTACGAGCGCTCATGCCACGTGCTCGACGCCGTGGCCGCCGTCGCATTCGGAGCCGAAGACGTCACCCTCACCCGGTCCGCCAAGGCCGACAAGGCCCAAGCCAAGGCCGACAACAAGGCCCTAGCCGCCGCGCTGCGCGAGGCCGGCCTAGAGCCCAAGGGCGAGGCCTGGCGACGCGCCAAGGCAGGCGAGCCCATCGAGGCGATCGCTGCCGAACTGCTCGCAGCCGCCTAAGGGCGACGAACCGAGCCGGGGCGAGAACCCCCGGCTCGGTTCGCGTCTCCCCCGTTCTTGACCAGCCAGACCACACAGACCAAAACAGGTCGACAGCCTCGCACTCGTGATCGAGCGCGAGGCCTAACGGGTCAGTTGGACAGGTGGGCCGCGTCGATCCGCCGGCTTCACTCCCCCGCCCCCTGCGCCGCCATTGTCGCGCCGGTCCCGGTGCGGTCAAGGGCGCTGCGCGTCGCTCACGCGATGGCCTACGGCCACCCTGGACAGCACCGGTCCCGGCGTCATCTTCGGCAGCTAAGAGGGGACGGGGGGAGAAGGGGCCGAAGAAACGAGATGAACAAGAAAACACGCACAACTACTAGACAGCATTGACCAACTAGACTAGACTGACACTATCAACACGGCAGACCAGCCGGGGACCTACCACCCCCGCCACACCGAGGAGGACGCCATGACCTGGAACCCGAACATCAGCACCGAACGACGCGAAGCGATCGGCCGAGCAGGCCGAGCCGTGGTTCGCCTAGCCGTGGATCCCGAGGCCAGGGAGTCCGCCCACCGCCAGAACGTCATCGTCAACGATGTACGAGCGTTCACCGACCGCGAGGCGTGGGACGCCGTGGCCGCCCTAGAGGACATGGTGCTCAGCCGTGGCCTGGTCACCGCCCAGCAGGTCGAGGCCGAACGGCGCGCGGCCGCCGTGGCCGTGCTCATGGGCGAGGAGGTGGCCCGGTGATGTACGCAGGCGACGAGCACCTCAGCCACGTACAGCAGCATCCCGAGCTGTACGACGGAGAAGGCGACCCGCTCTACCACCCGTGCGAGGAGTGCGGAGCCGAGCCAGGGGAGGAGTGCCTGCCCTGGTGCACCGGCCCAGCCAGTCGAGTAGCACCCGCGAAAAGCACCGTCCCCCCGGCAACGCCACGAGGGCGAACCGAGGGGACGGCATCAACACGGCGACCGGTTACCACGCCGGACGCACCCCACCAGTCTACGAGCACCGGAAGGACAACACAGATGGACCAGCAGCAGACCACCCCGACCCTGGCCCAGGTGATGGGCACCCTCGACGAGCTGGCGGCCGCCGCCCGCGCCGCGGACGCCGACCGCTACCGCGCCGCCGTGCGCCTGGCCCAGGGCCAGCAGATCACCGAGGAGCAGCAGCGCGACGCCTACCACTGGGGCCGCCAAGGCGCGGCCCGCACCTTCGACAGGCGAGGGGAGTAGATCGACCAAGGAAACACGCCGAACCGCCTAGACAACATTGACCAACTAGACTAGACTGACACCATCAACACGGCGGACCAACCGCCCAACCACAAGGAGCACCCACCATGAGCACCATCACCTTCGCCGGGAACCTGGCCGCCGACCCCGAGCTGCGATTCACCCCCAGCGGCCGCGGCGTCGCCCGCTTCACCGTCATCGAGAACCGCCGCCGGCGTACCGAGGACGGGCAGGGCTGGGAGGACGCCGAGCCCAACGTGTTCCGCGTCCAGGCTTGGGGATCGTTCGCTGAGAACGTCGTCGAGTCGTGCGGCAAGGGCGACCGCGTGCACGTCACCGGCAGCATCGTGACCGACCGGTGGGCGGACAAGGAGACGCGCGAGGACCGCACCGCGCAACACGTCAAGGCCGACGAGGTGTCGTTCAGCCTGCGCTACCACACCGTGCGAGCCACCAAGGCGACCCGGAGCAACAACCAGGCCCACGAGGCCGACGACACCCGCGAGGGCTGAGGCGTGGCGACGGGGCGGGGGAGAGCCTGACGGCCACCCCCGCCCCGCAGCCATGAGAGCAAGGAGGAAGCAGCTATGCGGCACCACACCGAGGAGACCCGAGCATGACCGTTTACGCCGTCGCCCTGTCCAAAGGCGGGAGCACCAAGACCACCACCGCCGCCGAGCTCGTCGCAGCCCTCGCCCGGCGCGGCCGGCGCGTGCTGGCGATCGACCTCGACCAGCAGGGCAACCTCACGACCAGGCTCGGAGTCACCGACGACACCGAGGTGTCAGCCGTAGCCGCCGACGTACTCACCGCCGAAGCCACCGCGCCCGAGGCCGCCATCGACGCCCCCAGCGTGCCCGGTGCGAGCGTGCTCGCCGGAACCCACGACCTGGCCAGCCTCGACCACCGGCCCGAGGTGATCACCGCGCTGCGCGACCACCTGCCCGAAGTGGCGGGGGAGTGGGACGACGTGGTGATCGACACCCCGCCGGCCCTCGGCCTGGTCACCCTGGCAGCCCTGGCGGCCGCCGACGTCGTGGTGGCGGCCGTGGCGTGCGAGACCGAGGCCTACGACCAGCTCGACCGGCTCGTGGAGGTGATCGCCCAGCGGATCGCCCCGAGGATGAAGCCCGGCCAGCGCGTGCACTGGATCGTGCCCACCCGCTACGACGGCCGCCGGCTGCTCGACCGCGACGTCGTGGACATGCTCACCGAGCAGCACCCCGGCCGAGTGACCACCCCCGTCCGGGAAGCCGTAGCCGCGCGAGACGCCTACACCAGCGGAATGCCCGTCTCGGTGTTCGCCCCCGGCTCACCGATCGCCGCCGACTACGCCGCCGCCCTCGCCCCGATCATCGGCACACCCGAGCCCGACGCCCAGGTGAGCGCCGAGCACCACGCCACCGCCTGACCACATCGACCAACCAGACCAAGGAGACACGATGACCCGCCGCAGCCTGCGCGACCGCAACCGCGCCGCCATCGCCCTCGACCCGGACACCCCGGACCTCGAGCCCACGGCCGAGCCGCGCAGCTCGGCACAGCCCACCGCCACGCGACCCGTCGAGGAGCCCGCCCACGCCCCACAGAAGGCCACCAGCGCCACCGAGAAGGCCAGCACAACCAAGAAGCCGGCGGCCGTCCGCAAGGCCGCCACGGCGGCCGCCAGCGACACCGCCCGGCTCGGCATCTACCTCACCCCTCAGGAGTTCGAGGACGCCAAGGCCGCCTACCTGGCCGACTGGACCAACGGGGGAGAGGCCGACACGTTCGCCCGCTGGATCGCAGCCGCGATCGAGACCTACGCCGCGCGCACCCCCAAGCAACGCGCGACCGCGCAGCCCCGGGGACGCGCCGACGAGCGCACCGGCTCAACCCGATCGTTCTCCATCCCCACCGACACCGTGGCCCGGATGCGCGCCGCGATCAACGCCGACCAGCAGGCCGGCCGCTGGCCCAGCGACAGCGCATGGTGCAGCGAGGCGATCGCCGCCGCCGTCGACGCCGCCCGCACCAAAAACGACGGTTCGCTGCCCACACCACCGCCGCGCCTGCCCAACCGGCTCGTGCGATAACCCATGTCAGACCACGCTGACAGCATTGACCAACTCGACACGGCAGACAGGGGACACACACCATGACCAACCACCAGCCCGAACCCGGCACAGACCCGGCCGAGGCCTACGCCACCGAGTACCGGCGACTGTGGGACGCCACCGTGGCCACCCTCACCGCCGCCGTCCAGCTCGACCACCCGCAGCACGGACCGGTCGACTTCTCCGACTTCCTGGCCTCAGCGCTCGGAGCCGTCGCCGCCAACGTCGGCAGCGCGAACAGGATCACAGCTGGCCGGCCCGGCTCATGGGAGTCCGACGCCCTCAGCCAGCTCGTCGGCGGCACCGTGGGCTACGACGCCGACCCGGTAGTTCTGGCGCCACGGCGCACCCTGCCGGTGATCGTGCCGCTCAACGTCGCCCAGCTCGTCACCGAGGCCTACCAGGACGCGTCGACCGCGCAGCGCGAAACGATGCTGCCGCACGTCGACGACGCCGCCCAGGTGCTCTATCGAGCAGGGGAGGAGTGGAGCGCCCAACACCCAGGACCGACCGAAGGAGCGCCCGCCGAAGAGTGGGACGCCTACAACGCGGCCGTCGACGCCCGGGCAGCGCAGGAAGAGGCGGCCGAGGAACTGCTCCGCGCACGCTATGCAGCCACCTTCCAGGCCTACGCCGAAGCCTTCACCGCGGCCGTACTCGACACGGCGCGGGCCATCGGGCTCACCGTCGCCGTCGAGGTCAAGGCCGAGACCAACCCCGAGGCGGGGTGGTGGGACACCACGGACACGATCAATCCGGCCGACGACGAGCGTGGCGACGCCTTGGCGTGGCACCTGTGGGAAGTAGCCCACGACCGCGTACCGCTCCCGCGCGCCCTCGTCGATATTCCGGCCGAGGACGCCGAGGAGGAGCAGTGACCGCCGGCCCCACCCGCCCCGGGAGGAGTTGGATCGTGACCGGGGGAGTGCTCGCACTCGTTGGTCTGGCCATCATCCTGTGGCCCGAGCCCGGGTTGACACCGCACCCGCTGCCCTTCCCGCCCTCGGCCTCGACGAGGCCCATCGCGGGCTACGCGGTGTTCGGCTACCCGCTGCTCACCCTGGGTGCCCTCATCGCTCTGGCGGGTGCTCTCCGCGCCGCTGTCGCTGCCGCTCGATCACACCGCCGTGGTGGCGGCTCCCGAGGTTTCAGAGCGAGTGTGGAAGAATGACGAGCGTGAAGTTGCAGCCTGTACCGCCGCTCGGCCCAGCCATCCCCAAGACCCCGCAGGCCGCCCTGGCTCTGCTCCTCGACGAAGGTGTGACGTGGGGAGACGCCTCCCTGTGGCTGCCAGCGCTGCCTGAGAAGAGCGTCGATCTGTTCTTCACCTCGCCCCCTTACGCTGACCAGCGGGCGTACAGCCGGATACACCCGGACCGCTACGTGGAGTGGTTCCTGCCCTTCGCCCGGGCGATGTATGAGGCCACCACGGACACCGGGTCAATGGTTATCAACATCAAGCAGCGGGTGGCCAAGGATGGGCCACTGAAGGGCCAGCGCCACCCATACGTGTTCCAGCTCGTCCTCGCGCTCCAGAACATGGGGTGGCGTTGGGTCGAGGAGTACGTGTGGCAGAAGCCCAACGCGATCCCCGGACGGTTCGGTCCTAGAACAAAGGACTCGTTCGAGCACGTCTTCCACTTCGCACGAGGCACCAAGCCCTACTTCGACCTGAACGCCATCAGGGTCCCGTACAAGACCACACCCGAGGAAATCGAGCGACGCAAGCTCGACACCAACGGCCGTCGCTCAACGGCCGCCGGATTCGGACGTGATCGGGTCCAGACCTACAGCTACGGGGGAGCCGACCCCGGGAACGTCATTCCGGTCAGTCAGACGTACAACCAGCACAAGGGTGTGGCGCACACCGCCCCCATGCCCGAGGGCCTGGCCGAGTTCTTCGTCAAAGCAATGACCCCCGTGGGTGGAGTCGTCATAGACCCCTTCGCAGGAAGTGGAACGACCGCAGTCGTTGCTCGTCGACTCGCTCGTCGAGCAGGCGGTTTGGAACTGCACGAGGAGTTCGCCGCGTTGGCTCAGGAGCGCATCGCGCTGACCACCCTCGACCAGGCCGTCAGCTGATGCCCCAGATCGAGGCGACCGTCCGCGCGATCGTCGATGCCAAGACCTGGGACCAGCGAGTCGCGCAGATCAGGCTCGTGGCCCAGAAGCACGGCACCGCCGAACACCAGCAAATCTATGCCGAGGTCGCCCGCGAGGCATACGTGCCGCACTTGGCCCCAGACTTCGCCTACGTCCACGCGATGGACTTCTATGACCTGCCGCACTTTCAGGAGGCCTACCAAGCGGCCGCCCTCGCCACTGAACTGTTCACGAACGTGACCGAGGAGACCGTCTCCAAGGCGATCCGTGACGAACCCCGCTCGCTGCTCGTGTTCCGTACCATCACCGGCTTGCTGTCGAAGGAGTTCGCCAGCGCCACCCAACTCGTCGCGGAACCGCTCGGCATCAAGCCCTTGTCGCCAGGTCGCATCGACGGCATGGAGCGCAAGGGCACTCCGCCGACCGCTCAGCACGCTCGGCTGGCCGCGCTCACAGTGCTCGGCATCATGGATGGCACGCTGTTTGGAGACCCACCGGGCGACCTGCGCACCAAGCAGGACAAATACGACACCCGAAGAGGGTGGGGCACTGTGCAACACCTCGCGGCCAACGGAGTGCCCTACGAGGCGTTCTTGCACCAGCGGCACTATGGCGGAGCGTTCCGACAACTCCTCGATGCCACCTCCACCCAGCGCGGTGACCTGCTGGAGGACGCGGTTGAGGAGCTCTTCACAGAGCACGGCATCCCATACATTCGGACCGGCGCGCACAATCAGGCTGAAATCACCAAGCGCTTCGAGATTCACGTCACCCCGGCGCCGGACTTCGTGGTCTTCGACCAGTCGGACACGTTGCGAGCAATCCTCGAATGCAAGCTCGTCAACGACGGGGGCACTGCTCGCGACAAGGCCCTGCGCTTCGAGCGGCTACGCGCCGAGTCAGTGCGCCTTGGAGGCGTGCCCCTACTAGCCGTACTGGCCGGACTTGGATGGAGCAGAGTCAACGACACTCTCGGACCCGTGGTGCGGGACACGGAGGGCAGGGTCTTCACGCTCTCGAACCTGCCCGACATGCTCGACGTCACTCCCTTCCCGCTCCTAGTCGGCACAGCCGGCTAAGGAGCAAGAGGCGAGTCGTCAGGCCTGGGCCGTAACCAGGATCAGGACGACGGTGGCCACCACAAGTCCTATCGTCGCGGCCGCGAGTATACCCAGGTAGCTCGCGCCAACTGTCTCCCTTGGGCTGCGGCGGCATCAGAGAGAATCGTTGACCACGTGGATGTCTGTACGGCGTTCAACACATCGAGTCGGCTATGCGTCGCCTTGCAGAGAAAGGAGAGGTGCCTCATCGCGGCCGCGACACGCTCGGCGCGATCGCTGTTGCCGCTCTTGTGGGCAGCCGCAAGCTCCGTGAGCAGATCGCCGTACTGACCTTCCCACTCGTTCAGCTTCGCCACGAGCTGGCCGGTCGCGGTCAGGTAATCGGACAGGGACTGTCCCGCGTCCACATCGGAACGAGAACCTCTTCTATCGTCCGAAGCGCTCGCTGTCATGACACGCGAGTCTAGTGGCAGAGCTTGCGGCTTCGATCTGGTGGTGGGTGGGCAGTCGACCGGTAACGATCGTTTCTGGGCGAGGATGGCGGTGGCCGCGCCAGCGGCGCCGCTGCGCGGATGTGGGCCGCCCGGAACTCATACCCGAAACAAGATTCTCCCGAAACAACCTCTAGACGGGTTTCGGGAGGGCGAGTAGAATGGTTGCAGACGGCCCGAACGGGTCGAGCGGAGGGAGGTCGACATGGCGACGAACGAGGACACGCGGACGTTCAACCCGATGGCTTATGACGTGTTGCTGGAGCTGGCGACGCGGATCGGCGGGCAATACGTGGCATGGGCGGAGGAGGCCCCGAGCGAGGCGTCGGGAAGGCACTGGCGGAATGCGGGCATCGAGATGCAGCGTCAGGTGCGGGCCGTGGACCCGCACAGCCGGTCGGCCATCGAGTCGAAGACGGAGGAGTTGCGCGCCATGCTGGCGACGATGCCTGCTCACGCGCCGCTGCTGACGGCGTGAGCGGGAAGCTGGACCCGCAGGTTCTGCGGGAGCGGTTCGGGCGGTATGTCGTCCCCGATTACGTCGAGCCTCAGCGCGGCGGTGCCGGAGCGGTGGTCTCCGGCCCACCGCGCTTTGTGTCTGTTGGGGGCCAGCCAGGGGCGGGCAAGGGCGGCGTGCTATCGGATGTCCAACGCTCCCTCCCGGGGGCGGTCATCATCAATGGCGACGAGCTGCGTCGGTTCCATCCGGATTACGCGCGCCTGATGCGTGAGGAGCCGTTGCGGATGCCGGAGGTAACCAGTCCGGCGTCCGGGGCGTGGGTGGGTATGGCGACCGCGTACTTGCGCGGCCAGAGGATCAGTGCGGTGGTGGAGACGACGCTGCGGGACGCAGCGATGCTGGGCGGCGAGTTTGAGGCGTTTAAGGCGGTCGGGTACAAGACGGAGTTGCGCGTCGTCGCGGTCCCGCTGGAGGTCTCGCGGGCGGGGATTCTGTCGCGGTACATCGAACAGGTCGAGAGATCCGGTACGGGTCGGTGGACGCCGGGAGCCGCGCACGATATGGCGGCCGCGAATGTGCGCGGCACGGTGCATGACCTGGTGGCGTCGGGTGTGGTGGATCGGGTGGTGGTGCAGAACCGCGAGGGTCGCGTTTTCCACGATGCGGTGGTGAGCGCGGGTGGCCGCGAGTTTGGGGAGGTGGCCGCCTTGGCGGTCGATGAGGCCCGCGATGTGCGCAGCCTCAGTGTGGAGCAGGCACGGAGCTGGGTGGAGTACACCACGGACGCGCTGCACGCGCGGGCCTGGCTGGGGGAGGTCGATGCCGACGTGATGCGGGTGGTGGACAGGCTAGCCACCCGCGATGCGGCCGCTGTGGTGGTGCA
Source organism: Schaalia naturae (assembly GCF_042665795.1). NCBI lineage: Bacteria > Bacillati > Actinomycetota > Actinomycetes > Actinomycetales > Actinomycetaceae > Schaalia > Schaalia naturae. The sequence goes on along the minus strand of NZ_JBHTEF010000002.1, from coordinate 25,395 downwards.
GGCGTGGCCGGGCGACGTGGCGCGTCAGCGTGAAGCGTTGGCGCGCCTCGCGCGCGCCGAGGGTGTTGTGCGGGCGGCGCGATTTCCCGACGCCTCAGAGGCCGGAGGACGGACACCAGGTCTGACCACTGCGCAACGCGCGGCGACCAGGAAGCACCTGGGGGAGGAGATCGACCGCCGGCTCGCCGAGCGCCACCAGCGTCCCGATGGTGGTGGGGAGGTTCCGTACCGGGAGCGGGGGCGGGGCAGGTGAGCGCCGTTGGGTACGCCCGTGTGTCCACGAGCGATCAGAACCCGGAGGCGCAGACGGACGCGTTGCGCCAGGCGGGGTGTGAGCGGATCTTCGTCGACCACGCGTCGGGGGTGAAGGCATCGCGGCCGCAACTCGATGCTGCTTTGGATTACGTGCGTGCCGGGGACGTCTTGACGGTGTGGCGGTTGGACCGGCTGGGTCGGTCCCTGCCTCACCTGATCGAGGTCGTGCAGGGCTTGGGTGGGCGAGGTGTCGAGTTCCGGTCTTTGACCGAGGAGATTGACACGACGACGCCGACGGGGCGGTTGCTGTTCCACGTGGCGGGGGCGTTCGCTCAGTTCGAGCGGGATCTCGTCCGGGAGCGGACGCACGCGGGCCTTGCGGCTGCCCGGGCTCGCGGCCATGTGGGTGGCCGCCCCACTGTGATGACTCCGGAGCGGTTGCGACAGGCCGAGCGGATGCGTGAGGACGGCCAGACCATTGAGCAGATCGCCGGGGTGTTGGGCGTGGGGCGCTCCAGTGTGAGTCGTGCTCTTTCCCGCGTCCAGAGCCCCCCTTCGTCCTGATAGTTGCCAGCAGGTGCTGTGCCTACCCTGTTTTTTCGGACACCTGATGTAGCGGGGCCGCGTGGTCCTGCGGGAAGGTGTTGTCATGAGCACAGGGAACGAGAAGGCGCCGAGGCAGCGTCGGAAGTTCACTGCCCAGTATCGTCACGAGGCTGCTCGGATGGTGATCGATTCCGGTCGCACCATCGCTGAGGTCGCCACCGAGCTGGGGCTGGGTGCCCAACTGTTGGGCAAGTGGGTGAAGACAGAGAAGGAGACCATGACACCTACGCCATTGAGTTCAGGCGAACGAGAGGAACTCGTCCGACTGCGCAAGGAGAATGCGCAATTGCGGATGGACAATGAGTTCCAGGGATTAGCAGCGGCCTTCTTCGCGTCGAAGCATCAGTGAGTGAGAAGTACACGCTGATGCAGGCGGAGAAGGCACACTTCACCATTGCACGCATGGCCCGCCTGTTGGAGGTCTCCACCTCGGGGTACTACTCGTGGGTCAAAGCCCAGGACAGGAACTGGGACCGCCTGCCTCCCAGGTCCAGGGCCCGCAGGGTCCTGGACCGGGCGGTGCGGCGCATCTGGGTGGACTCCCACAAGACGTACGGGTACCTGCGCGTCCACGCCCAGCTGCTGCGCGAGGGGACACGCGTGAACCGCAAGACGGTGGCGGCTTCGATGCGCCGCCAGGGGTTGGAGGGCATCAGCCCGCGCCGGTTCCGCCCGGTGACGACGATCCCCGGTACGCGCACCCACTCCATCCCAGACCTGTGCAAGAGGCACTGGGACACAGGCGTGGTGGATGGCGTGTGGGTCACGGACATCACTTACCTGCGCACCCGCGCAGGGTGGGTGTACCTGTGCGGCATCAAGGACGCCTGCTCCCGCAAGGTCATCTCTACCGCCATGTCCACCACCATGACGACTGACCTCGTGGAGGAAGCCCTGCGCCGGGCCCGCACCCTGCGTCCCAACGCTCCGGGGAGAGTTGTCATACACAGCGATCGCGGGGCTCAATTCACTTCTGAGCAGATGTATCAGTGCTGCCAGGAACTCAAACTGGATCAGTCAATGGGCCGCACCGGGGTGTCCCCCTTAACCGGCTATTCGGCCCGCGAGCCCAGGCGGCGACACGCCGGAGCACGTCGCGTCCGTCGCGTGTGTGACGCACGGGTGCAACATGTGTCGCATGACGGACAAGGAAGTCCTGCGGCTCGAGCAGCGTGACGGAGGGTGGGTGCTCGCCGGTGAGCACGCCGCCCGGTTCGCGCTGGTGGACGAGTACCTCGCGCATCTGCTGGATCGGAACTACTCGCCGGCGACGGTGAGGTCCTACGGGTATGACTTGCTTGCGTTCTGCCGCTGGCTGGCCGGGCAGGACCGCGCGCTCGAGGAGGTCACGACCGATGACCTCCTCGGGTTCCTGCGGGCATGTCGTGAAGCGTCCCTGCCGGGCAGGCCGGGCCCGAACGTCGTCGGGATGGACGGGCGCCGGCTGGACCGATACGCGGCGACGACGATCAACCGTCGGCTCGCGGCGATCTCAGGGCTGTTCACGTATGCGGGACTGCGCGACCCGGCGAGGCGGAACCCGGTCCCGCGGGGCAGGGAAGCGCGCTGGCGGACCAGTGGGGAGCGGTCAGGGATGCTCGCTCACACCGTCCGACGCCCCGTCGCGCGTTCCGCGCTCAGGTTGCGGGAACCACGCCGGCTGCCGGTCGCGCTGTCACCGCAGGACGCGGCGACGCTGGTGGGTAGTCTGCGGACCTGGCGGGACCGGGCGATCGCAGGGCTGATGCTGTGGTGCGGGCTGCGGTCGATGGAAGTCCTTGGCCTCCACGTGAAGGACGTCGACATCGGCGGCCGCTGGGTCACTGTCACCGGCAAGGGCGCGAAACAGCGCCGCGTCCCGCTGGACCCGGACGTCGCGTCGGTGATCGATGTCTATCTCCTCGCCGAACGCCCCGAGTCGGACTCCGACGTGTTGTTCCTCGTCGGCAAAGGCCCGAACCGCGGCGGCCCGTTGACGGCGGCGGGGTTGCGGACGGTGTTCCGCTACCACCGGGGCCTGACCGGCGTGACCGGCGGACACCCGCACGCGCTGCGTCACACGTTCGGGACAGTCCTTGCCGAGGCCGGCGTCGATCTCGCGGTGATGCAGGCCCTCCTCGGTCACGCTCATGTCGATACCACCGCCCGCTACGTCCACCTCGCTCCTGCTCACGTGAAGGCCCAGTTCGATGCGGCACGCGAACGCATCCGCGCTCAGCAGCGGTGACCCCGAGATCGCGTCGTTGCGAGGCGATGATCTCCGGGATGCGTATCTTCGTCACCTGACGGCGACCGGCCGAGGGAACCCGTCCTACGAGCGCGCTGCGCGACGGTTCTTCGAGACCTGGCCGGACCCGCAGGACTGGGCGGCGACTCCGCTTCACGAGCGGTTGTCGGCGGGGTCGGCGACACGTCCGGTGATCACGTTCCTGATGCTGCACGGCGGGTTGCGGCCGGGATACGACTACCTGCTGTCGAGGAAGCTGTCACCGCTCTGGCGGGAGATCCAGACCAGCCCGCTGCGGGCCGAGATCGACGGGTTCCTCGACGAGGCGGAACAGCTCGGGTTCACCGCTCGGACCAGGCGCTGGGGGCGCTGCCGGCCGAACGTCAGGGGAGTGGCTCGGCGGTCATCGGCACGGGCCAGGCCCTGAGCGCCGGTGTGGTGGCGCCCCTGGTCGGGCTGGCTGGCGCGGACAACGCACTTCCCACCACCATCGTGATGGTGGTCTGCTCCCTGGTCGTCGTCCTCGCGCTCACCCTGGCCTCACGCCTGCGTCCGGCGTGAGCTCCGTCGAGCGCCCTCACACCCGGGGCGTCGGCCCCTCCGGCGGGAACTGCTGGGCCTGGTCGGGCTGCTGCGGGTAGGAGGGGAATGAGGACGGGTAGGCCTGCGCCGGGCCACTGTTCCCGTCGTTGCGACCCCATGCGAACCAGCAGATCATGCCGATCAGACCGGAGGGCAGCGCTGCCAGCGCCCACAGCGCCTTGAGGCCGGGGGACCAATTGGGGGAACGCACGATGCTCACCAGGGTGACGATCCACAGCACAAGTGGGATGAGGAGGATGACGAGCAGGAGGAGGACCCAGGCCGCATCGACGGCCTAGCCGGTTGTTGGTTCCATGGGGCCAGTCTCGCGAGCGTGCGCCGCCCTCGTCAACCACGTCGACGAGGGCGGCCCCGCACTGGTCGCCCGTGGATCGCCACCGACGAAGGTGAAGTCAGGCCGAACGGCTCTGGATGCTGGGGACGCTGAGAGGAAGCGGGCTCCGACAGGACAGTCGGAGCTCCCGTTCTTGGGGGCATCCTTCCCAGACGTCGCGATCACTTCCTGGAGTGGCGTGATCACCCGTGACCAGCACACCTGAGTTGTGGGACCTCGTCGACAAGGACGGGGCGCCGTTGCAGCGACTCCACCCCAGGGGTGTCCCACTCCCACCGGGAACCTTCCACCTCGTCGCCTGCATCGTCACCCGGGAGGTCGATGGGATGACTCTGCTCAGCCGCCGGAGTCCGGAGAAGGAGTACTGCCCGGGGAATGTGGGAGTTCCAAGGAGGCAGTGTGGTGGCAGGAGAGGATGTCCGACATGCCGCCCGTCGTGAGCTGTCGGAGGAGACCGGGTTCGTGGCCAGCCCGCAGGACTTGGTGCTGGCCCATTCCGGATTCGTCCTGCCGGACGATTCCGCGAGGTATGTGTGGTTCCGGGTCGACCTGCCACAGCGTCAACCACCTCCCCGACCACAAGCGGGAGAGACGGACCAGTTCGTGTGGGTGGACGACGATCACCTCCTGGAACTCCTCAACAGGGGCGAGCTGACCGCTGCCGACACCGTATCGTTCTGTAAGTTGGGCGGGGTCGGAGCTGCTTGGGGCTGTGGATGCCACCACGTCCCTGGTGAGCACCCGCCGCGGGACACGGGCCGGGCAAACCCGTCCTGACCACCGGCGACGGTAGAGTTCCACGCATGGTGATCGACTCGCGGCCCGTTGTCCTGGTCTACCGGCTCCTGGCTGTGGTGCTCATTGCCACCGGGATCATCCGGCTGGGGGGTCTGTTCTCCGGGGACCCATCCTGGACGGCATTCCTGTTCTTCACGGGGATGAGCAACGTGCTCTGCCTGCTCTGGATGACGGTGCTGGTCGTGGCCACCACCCACGACCTGACCACCTCCGTGCCGCGGGGGGTGAGCGCCCCGGCGTCGCGGCTCAGCGCGGCGGTCATGATGACCATCACGGTCACGATGCTGATCTACGTGGTGCTCCTCGCGCCCACCGCCTTCGAACAGTCCGGGAGCGGGTACCAGCCCTTCGGACTCACGGACAGCCTCGTGCACGTCGTCACGCCGTGCCTCGTGATCGGTGACTGGCTGCTCTTCACCCCGAAGGGCCGCCTCAGGGGGTGGGACCCCCTGCTGTGGTCGATCCCTCCGTACGCCTATCTCGTGTTCGTGTTCGCGTACGTCTCCACGGGTGGTGCGTTCGGGGACGGAACGAGCAGGTACCCGTATCCCTTCCTCGACGTGGACACCCACGGGGTCGGGGGCGTCGCCCTGTGGATCCTCGCGCTGAGCGTCGCGCTGGTGGCGGTCGGATACCTCTACCTCGCGCTCGACCGGGTGCTCGGAAGGAGGGCACGGCGGGGCGGACCGACGACCGCGGAGGCAGACCTGGTCTCGCCGGGACGGCCCGGTCAGGTCTGACCGCTGGCCCCTGTGCCCACCGTGGACACCGTGACCGGTCCTGCCGAGAGCTCTGCCGTCGGCTCCGCGGATGGCTCCACTCCCGGTGCCGAATGCTCCGCGAGCCTGCGGTGGGTCCTGCTCCGCGCGACCATGTGGATGCCCACGAGGGCCGCCAGGGACCCGAGGACGAGCCCACAGAAGCCGTTGTAGCGGGAGGGATCCACCCCGTCTGTGGCAGTCATGGACAGCAGGGCGGTCTGTGCGAGGACGACCAGGACGAGCGAGGAGGCCAAGTTGCTGAGCTTGATGGCCTCCATGAGGATGTCCTGTCTCCTGCGTGAGGAGAGGACTCCGTGCACGGAGAAGCCGAGCTCCGTGAAGGCCAGGGCGGCAATGGCAGTGGCGACGTTCTTGCCGTAACCCGGACTGGTGTCCCGCCCCAGGGCCAGGGGAAGACAGGACAGGACGTAGGCACCGGACAGCAGCACGACGATCAGACCTGAGTCGCGGAGGGCCCGTGTACCGGCTGCTGGCGAGGCAGTCTGGAGTGTTCGCCGGTCCGTCACGACCACGAGCACCTTGATGGCGGCCAGTCCGAAGTTGAACAGGACGTTTGCGGACAGGAAGGCGGAGAAGCCGAAGAACAGGAGTCCCGCCTTGGAGATCGCCATGACGAGGTGACCGGGGATCGCCAGGGTCGCGAGGCGGATGTCGCGGCGATTGGTGTCCGTCATGTCCGCGGCCAGTCCGTGCCACCTCTCCCGGATCCGGGACGGGTGTTCGTCCGTCCTCGTGTCCGAGGTGGTCCCCGGCGAGATGGGCGCTGCGGGAGGTGCTTCCGGGTACGCGAGGTCCTGCTGAGGACGGTGTCCCGGGATCGGGTGTCCGAGGGAGGGCGGAGGGTCCACCCGGTCAGAGGGCTCGGTCGGGCACGGTGTCCGGGACTCGGGCCGCCCTCGTCTATGTGAACGATCGTACACATGAACATCGACCACTTCGCCGGGGACTCCCGCACGAATCGTGAACGCATGCTGGCTGGCGACCTCTACATCGCAGACGACCCGGACGGCGCGCGGATCGCCCACCGCGCGCTGCAACTGATCGTCGGGTACCAGCGCCTGCTCCGGGAGATCTGAACGATGCGAACCGCCTTCGACGAGGGCGACGACGCTGGCGCTGGGCTTTCCGGTGCCGGGCGCGATCCCGGCCGTCGCGGCCGGATCATCGATGCCTGCCTGGACGTCATCGCCGAGCGGGGAGTCGCGGGTACGTCCCACCGGCGCATTGCCGCAGTGGCAGGGGTCCCCTTGGGGTCGATGACCTACCACTTCAGTGGCATCGACGAACTCCTCCGTGAGGCCTTCGCGCGATTCGCGGACTCCGTGGTCGCCCGCTTCGAGCAGCGCATGCGCGCGGCAGCCACCTACGAGGAGGCGGCGGCTGCCGTGGTCTCCATCATCACCGAGGACCTGCTGGACTCCCAGCGCAACCTGGTCCTCACCCAGGAGCTCTACACCATTGCCGCTCGCGACCCGTCCGCCCGGGTCCTCACCAACAGGTGGATGGCGCGCAGTCGAGCGGCACTCGAAATCCACTTCGACCCGGACACGGCGCGGATGCTCGATGCGCTCATCGAGGGTCTCAGTCTCCACCGCGCCCTCGACATCGAAGCCCAGGACCCCGCCCTGGTCGCTCTGGCCGTCAGAAGAATTCTGGGGACGTGACACCAGAGGCAGGCATGCGCGTGGGAGTGCGGAGCCTCCCGACGTGCCCGTGTCCTCCCCCACCGGGGTGACGCGGAGACCGTGTGCTCCCGGTGGCACACGACCCGGTTCTGGCCGGGGACCTCAGACCTGTGGAGGGACCGCCTGTGCTGCGGCACGTGCCGCCGAGGGAGCCGCCAGCGCAATGCGGTCGAACTCCTCGGGACCGTGCGCCGCACTGAGGAACCAGGCCTCGAAGACGGACGGCGGTGCGGCGATGCCGCCGTCGAGAAGAGCATGGAAGAACGCGGGGTAGCGCCACACCTCCTGTGCCTTCGCCTGGGCGTAGTCCAACACCGAGTGGGCAGCAGCCTCCGGTCCGAACGCCAGGGAGAAGAGGGATCCTGCCCGTTGCACGCTGTGGGGCACGCCTTCGCGGTCCAGCGCCTCGGAGAGGATGGAGGCGACAGTGGTCGCCGCCTCATCCACGCGGGCACAGACGGCATCATCGGCCAGCCGGAGTGTCGTCAGCCCCGCTGCGGTGGCCAGCGGGTTCCCCGACAGGGTCCCCGCCTGGTACACGGGACCCAGGGGAGCCAGCAGCTCCATGACGTCGGAGCGACCTCCGATCGCCGCGAGCGGCATCCCTCCGCCCACGACCTTGCCGAAGGTGAACAGGTCGGGCACCCAACGGGGGGTCCCGGGGTGCCCAGGGACGTCGAGGTTGTGCCCATGCAGCATCGTCGGGGCAGTTCCAGACCCGACGGAGGTGCCGCCACGACTTTCCAGTCCCCACCACCCGGCAGGGTCGACACGGAAGCCGGTGAGCACCTCGTCGAGGATCATCAGCGCGCCGTGGGCCTCGGTGATGCGGCGGATCGCCTCATTGAAGCCATCCCGTGGAGGCACGACCCCCATGTTGGCGGGTGCGCCCTCGCAGATGACGGCCGCGATGGAGCTCCCTCGCGCGAGGAAGCACTCCTCCAGGGCGGCGACGTCGTTGTAGGGCAGGACCACGGTCTGGGCAGCGATCGGGGCCGGCACGCCAGCAGATCCGGGCAGCCCGCCCGTGGCCACCCCGGAGCCGGCCTCGGCCAGCAGTCCGTCGGAATGGCCGTGGTAGCAGCCCGCGAACTTCACGACCAGGTCGCGCCCGGTGGCCCCGCGCGCCAACCTCACGGCCGTCATCGTGGCCTCGGTCCCGGTGGACACGAACCGCACCCGCTGGGCGGCGGGAACCCGGCGACGGATCTCCTCCGCCAACAGGGTCTCCGTCTCGGTCGGGGCGCCGAAGGACAGCCCGCGAGCCGCCGCCTCCTGAACCGCCTCCACCACGGCGGGATGGGCGTGCCCCAGCAGCATCGGACCCCATGAGCAGACCAGGTCGACCAAGGAGTGGCCCTCGGAGTCGGTGACCCGGGCGCCCTGCGCAGAGGCGATGAAGCGCGGCGCGCCTCCCACCGATCCGAAGGCCCGCACCGGGGAGTCCACGCCACCGGGGATGATCGCCCGGGCCCGGGCGAAGAGGGCTTCCGCAGAGTGCCCCGTCCCTGAGGGCGGGGTGGCTGCGTGATCGCCGAGCGTGTCATCGTGGCCGACGGGTGCGCCCACTGACGTGTCACAGCCGCAGGAGTTCCGGTCTCCGGGTCCCGAGCTCATCGTGCCCACCTCCGTGCCGCGTCGAGTGCCCAGTAGGTGAGGACCATGTCCGCCCCCGCGCGCACGATTCCGATCAGGGACTCATCGATCACGCGCTCGCGGTCGATCCATCCCCGCTGGGCGGCGGCCTCGACCATCGCGTACTCCCCCGACACCTGGTAGGCGGCCACCGGGATCTGCGAGGCCGCGGCCACTCGTGCCAGGACGTCCAGGTGCGGGCCCGCCGGCTTCACCATGACGAGGTCTGCGCCCTCGGCCGCGTCCAGAGTGGCCTCGTACAGGCCCTCGCGGGAGTTGGCCGGGTCCAGCTGGTAGGTGCGGCGGTCCCCGCGCAGGGTGGATCCGACCGCCTCCCGGAATGGGCCGTAGTAGGCGGAGGCGTACTTCGCGGAGTAGGCGAGGACGGCGACGTCCTGGTGGTCCGTCGTGTCCAGGGCATCGCGGATGGCGCGGACCTGTCCGTCCATCATCCCCGAGGGGGAGACCATGTGTGCCCCGGACTCGGCCTGTGTGATCGCCATGGCCTGGTAGAGCGGCAGCGTCGCGTCGTTGTCGACCCTGCCCTGCCCGTCGAGGACCCCGCAGTGCCCGTGGCTGGTGAACTCGTCCAGGCAGGTGTCCGCGCAGACCACCAGGTCGTCACCCACTTCCTCGCGCACGGCTGCGACGGCACGGTTGAGGATCCCCTCGGGATCCCAGGCCTGTGAACCCACCTCGTCGCGGAGCAGGGGCACACCGAACAGATCGATCCCGCCCACCCCGGCCTCGGCGCAGGCCACCGCCTCCGCACGCAGCGAGTCCAGCGTGTGCTGGAGGACACCGGGCATCGCCTCGATCGGGTTCGGTCCATCGATGTCCTCACGCACGAAGACGGGGAGCATGAGCTGCGAGGGGTGCACATGGGTCTCGCGCACCAGCGCGCGCAGAGCGGGGAAGGCACGCAGCCGACGCGGACGGGACGAGGGCGGGAGTGGTCTGGTCACACCTCCGGGAAGCAGGACGTCGTCCGCCGCAGTGGCGAAGGAGGGGATGGGGGCGTGGTCGGGTGTCACAGGTTCTCCTGGTCGGGTCGGGGGAGCGGACGGTCGCGGAGTGCCTCCCGGAGGGCGTCGACCACTGCAGAGGGGGTCGGTGAGGTGGCCACGGCGTCGGGAGTCCGCAGGAATGTCGACACCGCCCGGGCACTGGCGGTGCCGAGTGCAACCAAGCGGGTGTCCGGGTGTGGGGCGGCGAGCAGGTCGGAGGCCGCCCGGGAGGTGGAGGCGGAGGTGATGACGATGGCGTCGAAACGGCCGCGCGCCCAGTCCTCGCGGAGGGAGTCCGTCAGGTCATGCGCGTCCACCGGCGCCGTGTCGTAGGCCGCCACGGTGTCGACCTGCCACCCCGCGCGGCGCAGTCCTTCGGCCAGGTCGGGTGGGGAGATGCGGGAACAGGGCAGCAGGAGGCGTCCACGCGCCGGGATCGCCCTGGTGAGCGCGTCCTCCGAGAGCAGTGCGGCGCTGAAGCCCGCTGCGACGACATCGACGGTGGCCCCCAGTTCGGTGAGGGCCTGCGCGCTCGCACGGCCGACGGCGGCGACACGGGTGCCGCTCCCGCGCGCCGCGCACAGAATCGTGGCCAGAGGGTGTGTGGGTCGCGCAGCCTCCAGGTCAGGCGGTCGCGAGCCGGGCTCACCAGCGGGATCGACGCGGTCCAGGGAGTCGACCGTCCTCGGAGAGGTGATGATCACCCACTGGTAGGTTCCTCCGGCGAGCTGCTCCAGGGCAGTGGTCAGGGCAGCGGGGTCACCGGGACGTGTGCGTGTGAGGGGGACGCGGACGACGTGGGCGCCAGCCTCACCCAGTGCCTGGGCCAGTCGATCGTGGTGGCCCGGACGCTCGGCACGGGGGAGCAGGATCGTGCGACCGCCCAGCCCCCCGTCCCCCGTACCGTCCGGCCCGATCTCGCCGGGCAGCTCCGAATGACCTGAGGTTCCCCCACCCGCCACCGGGGGTGCTCCCTGGGCACGCGGGGGCCGCTTCATCACTGTTCCTCCCCGGGCAGGCCCCCGGCAGTGTCCGCGTGGAGGTCCACCACATCCTCTGCTCCGGCTCGGACCAGTTTCCGGGCCAGTGACTCGCCGAGGGCCTCGGCATCCCGCAGGGACGCGGGGTCGCCCTCGTCCGCGCTGATGCGGGCGGAGAGGGAGCGGTGCAGCGCGCTCCCACCATCGACGGGGCTGACGGAGGCACGGAGTGTGATGCTGTCGTCGGGGCCCGGCAGCGCCAGGGCTCCGATCGGCGCCGCGCACCCGGCTCCGAGGGCGCGCATGAGCGCACGTTCGGCGGTGATCGCCAGGTGGGAGGGAGCGTGGTCGAGGGCCCTCAGGAGATCGACGAGGGCGGGGTCGGAGTCTTCCCGTACCTCCACCGCCAGAGCCCCCTGCGCGGCGGCCGGCACCATGGTGGCGGGGTCGAGGTACTGGGTGATCGCGTCGGTGCGTTCCAGACGCCTGAGGCCGGCTGCTGCGAGGACCACGGCGTCGAGGTCCGCGCCCACCCGGGCGAGCCGGGTGGGGACGTTCCCACGCAGGTCGACGATCCTCAGGTCGGGGCGCAGGGCGATGAGCTGTGCGGCGCGTCTCGGGGAGCCCGTCCCGATGCGGGCACCCCGTGGCAGGTCGGCGACGCCGAGGTCGTCCCGGGCGCACAGCACGTCGCGAGGATCCTCGCGACGTGGCACTGCGGCCCAGGTGAGACCGGGGGCAGGGGCAACAGGGAGGTCCTTGGCGGAGTGGACCGCCACATCGCACTCGCCCTCCAGGACGGCCTGGCGCAGCCGGGCGACGAAGACCCCGACTCCCCCGAGCTGGCGCAGGGGCGTCGAGGTGGTGTCACCATGTGTGGTCACGTGGATGAGGTCCACGTGGACAGGGGAACCCCTGCGGGCCGAGGCGTCCTCGATGCTGCGCGCCACGATCCCGGACTGGGCCAGGGCGAGGCGGGATGCGCGCGTGCCCAGACGAATGGTTCGGACGGTGCCGGTGTCGGTCGAGGACTCGGCGCCAGGGCTGTCCTCAGATGCATGTGTGGTCATGAGAGTCTGTTTTCCGTTCCGACCATTCGTGAAGAATAACGACATATGTTCTGACGTGCCGTCATAACAATTCTTCCGAGCCTTCCCCGAGTCATTCCTGAGCGCATTTCGGGAGGGACTGGTCGGACATTCTTCGGGACATCTGTCGGGAATGGGAGACAACTGCGGCAATCCCACTTCCGGCCACCCAGGCGCCTGTGACTCCGAGTCCGGGACGTCGGGACACGTCGGCAGCGAGACGTCCGACCCGGGCCCTGTGCTCAGGCGTGAATGGCGGCAGGGTTCCGTCCCAATGGACCAGGGAGTGGGCGAGGAGGTCCTCCGGATGCAGATCAACCCCGGTGAGGACCGAGGCATCGTGGAGTGCTGCCTCCAGCGTGGGGGAAGGCGAGGGCTGGCCGGGACGCCCATGCGAGAGGCGGATGGCGTGGGCCTGTGGACCGTGAGTGGCGCGGACCGATCGATCGACCCAGGACCACTTGGTCGACAGATGCGACAGGGACTTCGCCTCCACGGGGGCGAGCGGGCCGGGTGCGACCAGTAGGCCCTGACCGACGGGCTGCCGGTCCAGACCGGGCGCCTGCACCAGCAGGGTCGTGCGGGCGATGGGGGCTCCGCTCGCGACGACCACGTCCGTGTCGACACCGGGGACGCTCTCCAGCAGGCGCAGGGCTGCGGTGGCGGAGCATGCGAGGACGACACGGGTCGTGGACACCGACCACGGAGGACCAGCTGGGACAGGTTCTGCCGAGGGGGTGGCACCCGGGCGGGTGGGGGCCAATGAGAGACTCCACCATGGCTGGTCCACCCCGTCGGAGGTCGCGGACGGGCGCAGCGCCCGGGCCCCCACACGGGTGAGGACGCGTCCCCCGGCGGCCTCGATCGCCCGGGACAGGCACTCGGTCAGGTGGAACATTCCGCCGTCCACGCCCTGGTCGACGGCGCGACCGGGCCTCCTGTCTCGCAGGAGGGCAATCGCCCCGGCAAGGGATCCACACCGGGCGAGGGCCTCGCGCAGCCCTGGAAGGACTGTGTCCGCGTCGAGACGCTCCGGGTCGGCAGTGTGGATGCCTGCTGTGATCGGGCGGACGAGGCGTTCCACGACGGTGTCTCCCATGCGGGTGGCGACCAGCGAGGCGAGATCGGTGCATTCGGCGCCCACATCGGGACCCATGCGCGCGTCCTCTGCAGCGCGGTGGGCCCCGGCCCGGCCCAGGACTGCGACGACGTCCGGTGCCAAGGGGTCGGCGGGAATCCCGAGCAGTGAACGGGCGGGGAAGTGGTGGAGTGCCCAGCCCCTCCGACGGGGATCGGAGGTCCCCGGCCCGGAGGGAGTGGGTTCGCCCTCGTCGTCGCGCGGTGGGAGGAAGAGCTGTGCCCCACCGCCCCGGGGCGCGATGACCTCCAGGCCCAGCGAGGACACCATGGAGGTGACCTCCGTGCCGCGCACCACGAAGGCCTCGGCGCCGACGTCCATACGGACCCCACCGATGGTCAGCGCCGCGATGAGGCCACCGGTGTAGCCGCGTGCCTCGACGACCAGGGGCCGCAGTCCGTGTCGGGTCATCTCCCAGGCGGCGCTGAGCCCCGCGATGCCACCACCCACGATCACCGCATCCCACTCCTGCTCCAGTGCGTGAGGTTCCGTGGCTCCTGAGGATGCTCCCGTCCTCATGCGGCGTGCACCACCCGCACGATGTGGGTGAGCACCTCGGGATCCGTGTGGGGAGGCACCCCGTGCCCGAGATTGACGACGTGTCCGGGAGCAGAGCGCCCGCGTTCCAGCACCTCCGCCACATGAGCGTCGAGGACCGGGGTCGGGGCACCCAGGTAGGACGGGTCGATGTTGCCCTGCAGGGGGACGTCTCCACCCAGCCGGGCCGAGGCGACGTCGAGTGGATGGTCTCGTCGACGCCGATGGCATCACCGCCGGCCTCGTGCATGGCACCCACCAGCTCACCGGTGCCCGTCCCGAAGTGGATGACGGGGACGGTCTGCCCGGTCGTGGGAGAGACCGCGGCGTGGGCCAGGTCGATGGCGAGTCGCGAATGGGGGGCGACGTGGCGGTGGTAGTCCGTCAGCGGGAGCGAACCAGCCCAGGAGTCGAAGAGCTGGGCCACCGATGCACCTGCCTCGACCTGGGCGGCCATGAAGGCGCCCGTCACCTCGGCGCACCAGTTCATCAGGCGTTCCCAGGAACGTGGGTCGGCATGCATCATCGTGCGTGCCTCCAGCTGGTCACGTGACGGACGCCCGGCCACCATGTAGGCCGCCAGGGTGAAGGGCGCGCCGCCGAAACCGATGAGCGGTGTCCAGCCCGCCGGGTCCCTGTCGGGATGGGGTGTCTCGTCGCGAGGGGGAGTGCCGGGAGTGCCGAGCCTGGACACACATCCGCGCACCGTGGCCACCACGGAGTCCAGACCGCCGGGGTGGGTGGTCAGGTCCGTGCCGCCTTCGATGATTCGCTCGACGTCGAGGGCGGAGCAAACGGGATGGGCCAGGACCGGGCCGGTTCCGGCCACGATGTCCACCTCCACCCCCGCCAGGAGCAGGGGCACCATGATGTCGGAGAACAGCACCGCTGCGTCCACGCCATGGCGGTGCACCGGCTGGAGGGTGGCCTCGATGGCGAGGTCGGGGTCGAGGCAGGTCTCGAGCATCGACGCCGCGGACTGCGCGCGCAGTGCCCGGTACTCGGGCAGTGAACGTCCGGCCTGGCGCATGAACCACACGGGTGGCCGTGAGGGGTGCCTGCCCTGCAGAGCTCGGAGCATCCCCGGGAGACGGGCCGACTCCGGTGTGTCAGTTGCGGGAAGGTCCTCGGCGCCCGCTTTCATCGACGCTCCACTCATGGGGAACTCCTTTTCTGCATATGTGTCAGGAAATGGCGTGCACGGGTACGCCCACCCTTTTCCGGCGCATTGTCAGAAAGGTGCGGCGGGGCAATTCTCCCACGAATTGTGCACCCTCCTTCGGGGAATGGTTGAATGAGTCCACTGTGAGCCTTCACCTGTTCTCCGTCACGCATTCCGAGCAGGGCCTCGATGCCGTCGCCCGAGCGGCGCGGCGCACCCGCGGCTTGGGTGAGGTTCTCCGGGCAGTTGACCATGTCGAGGGTGCCCTGGTCCTGTCCACCTGCAATCGGGTCGACGTCTACACCGACATCCGCGGCCACATCGACGGCATCGACGGCGACAGGATCGACGGCGGTGCCGGTGGGGAGACAGTGGGCAGGGTCTCGGCACTCCTCTCGGCATCGGGTGTCCGCCCGGGACACCACGAGGGCCGGGAGGCGCTCACACACCTCTTCTCCACCGCCTGTGGACTGGACTCCATGGTGGTCGGGGAACGGGAGATCATCGGCCAGATCCGCCGCGCAGCTGAGACCGCCAAGCGTGAGGGATGTCTGAGTGGACCTCTCGCCCGAGTTGTGGAGCAGGCATCGCTCGTGTCGCGGCAGGTGGCCCGTGAGACCCACCTCGCAGGTGATGGGCGTTCGGTTGTCGCCGTCGCGCTGGGGTTGGCCGAGGAGTCCCTGCCGCCCCTGCCGACATGTCGTGTGGTCCTGGTGGGTACGGGCTCCTATGCAGGTGCCGTGGTGGCAGCTCTGCGCGGCCGGGGTGTGCGCGAGATCGGTGTGCACTCCGCGTCGGGTCGTGCCGCCCGCTTCGCCGACAGTCACGGACTGTCCGCTGTCGATGACGTTGCGTTCTCCGGTGCCGTGGCTGGGTCTGATCTCGTGGTGTGCTGCCGGGGGAACGGAGAGCCCGCGCTCACCCGGGAAGTCGTCGCCCCCGCCGTGGAGGGAGGGCGCCTCACCGTCCTGGACCTGGCGATCACCTGCGACGTCGCCCGGGAGGTGGCTGACCTGCCCGGAGTCACACGGATCGACCTCGCACAGGTTCGCGAGGCGGCACCTGCCACATCGGCGCTGGACGAGGAGCTGGCGTGGAACATCGTCAGGAACGGTGTGGAGGACTTTCTGTGCGAGGAGCGGGCGCGTGGGCTGGATCCGGCCATCGTGGCGCTTCGGATGCACATCTCCGACGCCGTCGAGGAAGAGGTGGTGCGGATGACGAACAGGCACGCGGGCATCACCTCGGACCATGAGGCGGAGAGGGCGCTGCGCCACCTTGCCGCGCGCCTCGTCCACGAGCCGTCCCGGAGGGCGCGCGAGGCAGCCGCGCAGGGGCGTTCCGAGCAGTACCTCGAGGCACTGGAGATGGTCTTCGGGATCCACCCGGAGTGAGTCACCGCCCGGCCGCGGCCCTCAATGTGCGGCTTTCCTGCTCTCAGACTCCGTAGGTGGCGATGTAGGCGGCGAGGATGATGCCCAGCCCCAGTACTCCGGAGATGATGCCGGTGATGGCCAGGGGGCTGGTGACACGGGTGCGGCCACTGTCGCTCCGGTCGGCGCGGAAGCTGAATGAACCGATCATCACCAGCAGCAGCCCGATGCCCGCCAGGGCGGATCCGATGATGGTGGCGAGGGGCGTGAACATGTGTCGGTCTCCTGGGTCGGGTGTTGATCGTTGACCAGTCTGCCGCCGCGATGCGGCCGCTGTGGTGGTGCAGGCGTGGCCGGGCGACGTGGCGCGTCAGCGTGAAGCGTTGGCGCGCCTCGCGCGCGCCGAGGGTGTTGTGCGGGCGGCGCGATTTCCCGACGCCTCAGAGGCCGGAGGACGGACACCAGGTCTGACCACTGCGCAACGCGCGGCGACCAGGAAGCACCTGGGGGAGGAGATCGACCGCCGGCTCGCCGAGCGCCACCAGCGTCCCGATGGTGGTGGGGAGGTTCCGTACCGGGAGCGGGGGCGGGGCAGGTGAGCGCCGTTGGGTACGCCCGTGTGTCCACGAGCGATCAGAACCCGGAGGCGCAGACGGACGCGTTGCGCCAGGCGGGGTGTGAGCGGATCTTCGTCGACCACGCGTCGGGGGTGAAGGCATCGCGGCCGCAACTCGATGCTGCTTTGGATTACGTGCGTGCCGGGGACGTCTTGACGGTGTGGCGGTTGGACCGGCTGGGTCGGTCCCTGCCTCACCTGATCGAGGTCGTGCAGGGCTTGGGTGGGCGAGGTGTCGAGTTCCGGTCTTTGACCGAGGAGATTGACACGACGACGCCGACGGGGCGGTTGCTGTTCCACGTGGCGGGGGCGTTCGCTCAGTTCGAGCGGGATCTCGTCCGGGAGCGGACGCACGCGGGCCTTGCGGCTGCCCGGGCTCGCGGCCATGTGGGTGGCCGCCCCACTGTGATGACTCCGGAGCGGTTGCGACAGGCCGAGCGGATGCGTGAGGACGGCCAGACCATTGAGCAGATCGCCGGGGTGTTGGGCGTGGGGCGCTCCAGTGTGAGTCGTGCTCTTTCCCGCGTCCAGAGCCCCCCTTCGTCCTGATAGTTGCCAGCAGGTGCGTGGAGGGTGGCGGTCAAGGGTGTCGCCGCAGGCGGCATCGCGCAGCGACGCGCAGCGCCCTTGAGGGCCACCTGGAGAGCACCATCATCGTGGCATCAGGACAAGGGTCACACCGAAGTGCTTTCATGGACGTAACGGGCAAGAAGGGAGGATGACCGATGGGACTCGCATGGCTCATGATCGCGGGCGTGATCGCCCTAGTTGGGCTCATCCTCATCATCGTGATTTATGTTGGCGGTTCCGCCATCTCGGTGGCGATCGCCGGAGTGATTCGACTTCTGGGCTGGCTAGTAGCTGGCGTCATCCGGCTGGTCGGTTGGATCATCTACGGGTGCCGCCGGCTCATCGACCACATCCGCGATGCTCGACTCTGAGCGCGAGCGAGCTGGGAACGCGGCTGCGCGTTCGGCGCGCGTGAGCTTGAAGACCTTGCCGGCTTCGGTGCGCGACACGTCGCCCGCATCGAGCAGTTCGGTGGCCACCGTGGCCAACGCGGAACTGGCTCGCCGCAGCTCATCGAGCGCCGTCTGAAAGGCGCGCAGACGCTTCTTCTTCGCGCGCAGCTCCGCCTCATCCTGTCGCAGCAGCTCCTCGATGACATCGCCGTCAGGCTTCGTGCTCATGCGCCTTCCTCCTCCTCTGCCGGGCCGCCACCGGCGGCCCATCGTGTGGCCCGCGCGTGTAGCGCAGGCCACTCATCTATGTGCTGATCGAGGGCCGCCTTCGGGCGGCCCTTCCTTCTGCCAGGTCACCCGGCTCGCCGGGTGACCTTTCCCTATCCTAGCGCTCTGACGACCGCAGGTAGTAGACTCACCCTAACGGGGTAGCAAGCATAGCAACTGTTACACAGTTGTTCGCCCTCGATGGACGCTATGGGCTCCGCCCAAACCCGGTAAGGGAGGTGGCATGGCTGAGCAAGGGGCGAAGCGTTCGCGGGCTGTTTTCAAGGGACTTTGGCTCAGCGATGCCGAGTGGAAGCGTGTCCAGCGACGCATGGAGATGGCCGGAGCGCGATCGTTCGCGGAGTATGCGAGGGCCGCTCTGGTGGAGGGAAGGATCGTCGTGCGACGGGTCGCTTTCGATCCAGCGACGCTGCGCGTGGAGTTGTCGAGGATCGGCAACAACGTCAATCAGATCTCGCGTCATGTGAACACTGAGGACGTGGTGACGTTCGAGCAGATGCGCGCTACCCGTGAACTTCTGGAGCAGGTGCAGCGCGCGATCGATGTCGCGATGGAAGCGGGGGCCGAGTGATGGCCATTGTGAAGATGGGACAGATCAAGACCACGCCGGCGAAGGCGTTGGCGTACATCTCGCGACCCGATGCGACGCAGGATGGCCTATGGGTCTCGACGAATGCTGCGGTAGTGGACCCGGCGAGCTGGAGAGCAGTGGCGCACCAGTTCGAGGCCACGAGTGAACGGGTGGGGGTGACGAGTCAACGCGAGGGTAGCGTGCTCGCACACCACGTGATCCAGTCCTTCAAGCCAGGGGAGGTGGTGAGCGTTGAGGAGGCTCATCGCATCGGTGTGCAGCTCGCCGAGCAGATCACCGAGGGACAACACGAGTACGTGATCGCTACTCACCTGGACAAGGGGCATGTTCACAACCACATCATCTTCAACGCGACGAACATGGAGACCGGACGCAAGTTCCGGTGCCAGCGGGACACGATTGGGCGCATCCGAGATCTCTCGGATGGGCTGTGTCGTGAGGCCGGCCTGAGCGTCCTCCCGGTGCCACGACGTGCGACGGGTCAGAGCTTCGGCGACATCTACAAGGTGCTGCGTGGCCAGAGCACTAAGGAGCTGCTGCGCGTCGAGATCGACAAGGCAGCGGCGAAGGCGGGCACGTGGATGGAGTTCGAGCGCGCCCTGGAGCTGGCTGGCATTGAGACGCGTCGGCGCGGAGGACAGGGCGGAACGGTGTCGTTCCGTGAGGAGTCGATGGGGCGCGCGGTGCGCGACTGGAAACTCGGAGAGGCGTACACCGAGGAGTCGATCATGGCGCGCCTGTCTCGTTCGGCGGTGAACCGGATCAGTGTGGATCAGTCGATGATCGTTAACGAGACGCGCGAAACGATGACCGTGCACGTGCCCGGGACCGGACGGCGGCTACGCATGACGGTGGCCAAGAAGCAGGTCGTGCGCCATGGGCGGAGCGTGCGCATCTATTTGCCGGTCGAGGATCGCCACGTGCTCGCGGACCGCAAGGGCAACCTTTCGGCCACAGTGACGACCGGTGGGCTTTACAAGTGGTTCTCCGAGCCGGATGTGGCCGGACTCGGCAAGCAGAAAGACGTGAAGTCGAACGACGCGTTGCAGGTGAAAACTTGGCGCGAATCGCTCGGTGATCTCCACGCGTTGCAGGAGCGAGTCAACGCCAAGAGCCGGTGGTTGGGTGACGGGAACCAGGATGTGCAGTCGGCGCTCGGCGCGGCCACGCAGCGGCTCGCCGACACCAGGGTCGGCTTCCAGACCCGGCTCGTGGCCGCCACCGACATGCTCGTCAACGGTGGTGACAGTGGCGAGGTGGCGGTGCTGCAAGCCGAGCTGCGGCTTGCGGAGCGGGAGATCGACCGGTTGAAGATTGACGTGAGGGCATTGACGACACTGAGCAGAGAGGAGTCGAAGATGGCTGTAGGAGACCGGATCGAGCGCGGCGTCGTTGATCGACGCCGCGAGAACGCACGGAAGGCGGAGCAGACAGCGCAGCAGCTCCGGTACCAGGACCAGGCGAACGACCGGGAGACACCAGGTCACCAGGTCGAGCGCGACGCGGAGAATGACGCACAAGGGGTGCGCACCGACGACCAGCGACGGGACCGCGACGGCGGCACGGGCCGCGATACCGGGCAGACGAGCCTTGCTGACCGCATCGAGGCGGAAGTGCAGCGACGGCGCGGGTCGCGCGGCGACGGGGACGACGGAGAAGATCTCACAGGAAGGAGCCGATGATGGAACTCATCGACGCAGCCAGCGACGAGTCCAAGCAGGTGGCCATCCGGACGACGGAGGCTGTCGTAAAGGGCGCATTCCAGATGGCAGTAAAGGTGTCGAGCGGTGCAGTCCATTTGAGTACCGGCTCGGCCGTGGCGGCGCTTCGCTCTATGCGTAATGCAGCGGCAGCCGCGCTGCACGAGCAGCGCACCACGGGAAAGATCTCGGTGCGGGATTTCGGGCGCACGATCACAGGCTCGCGCGAAGTCGTAGACATCGACGACGCGGCGGTGTCCCGCGAGATGGAGAGCACTCTGAAACGCTACGGGTGCACCTTCGCGGTCGAGCAGGGGACCGACGGCACGAGGACCTTCCACGTGCAAGGCAAAGACGTGCAGGTGGTCGAGCATGCCCTGAGCGTGGCATCCCAACGGGTTGACCAGAAGATCGCCCGCAACGAGACTCGCCGGCACAACGCCGAGAAGATCGAGAAGGGTGTCAGCGGGAAGAAGGCCGAGCGCGAACAGAAGCAGAGCCGCACCAAAGAGCGCGGCCTGGACAATCCCAAGGCGACGCTGGGCAATGACGAAGACGGGCCTACGCGCTCGGGAGCCACACGATAAGGAGACCACCGTGAACCGGACCCGACGCTTCGGCCCCGCAGCCGTGATTCTGACCATGATCGGCGCGCTGGCCGTGTTCTGGCTGGCGGACCGGATCACCCAACACGTGCGCGAGTACCTGGCCGACGGCGGCCCGCTCGCCAACATGCTCGACGGCATCGCCGATGACCTGGCGGCCTCGCCACTGCACGTGTCCACGGCCACCCCCGACCTGATCGGTGGGGCCGTGGCCGCCGGCCTGCTGCTGCTCATCATCTTGTACAACGTGACGAGCCGCACGAACCGCCGACCCGGCGAGGAGCAGGGCTCGGCCGCATGGGCCGGGCCGCGCGACATGGCCCCGCTGAGCACGAAACAACGCAGCCAGCGCATCCAGCTCACGGCCACGGAGGCGCTGAGCATCGACACGCGGACGACCGGGCGCAACCTCAACGTGTGCGTGATCGGCGCGTCGGGCACCGGCAAGACGCGCGGCTACGTGATGCCCAACCTGGAGACGGTGGCGATGTCGAAGGCCATCACCGATCCCAAGGGAGAGATCTTCCGGCGCAGCGGCCGCCACCTGGCCGATCACGGTTACCGGGTGCGGGTCTTCAACCTTGTCGACCCGCAGCGCAGCGGCCACTTCAACGCCATGGCGTACTTCGACCCGGACCAGCCCGAGGCGAGTATCGCCCAGCTCACCGAGTGCATCATCGCCAACACGTCGCCCGAGAAGACCGGGGGCGACGGATTCTGGGAACGGGCCGAGCGCGCGCTGCTCAGCGCGCTCATCGCCTACGTGTGGGCCACCAAGGCGGAAACCAACGGCCAGGAGCCGAGCTTGGTCGATGTGGTGGATCTTCACAAGGAGATGTCCGCCAGCGAGGGCAAGAACGCCGAGGGGTTCCACAGCGTGGTCGATGACCGGTTCGAGGTCGCTCGCGAGGTCGTGGAGGCGTGGAAGAGCACGCCGGGCGGGCACGACGACGAGACCGTCATGAAGGTTCTGGAGTTCGCGTGCCGGCAGTACCGCACGTTCGAGCAGGGTGCCGGGGAGACCAAGAAGTCGATCATCATCTCGCTCGGCGTGCGGCTCGCACCCTTGGACATGAGCGACGTGCGGCGGATCATCGCCGACGACGACCTGGCAATCGACCGCCTGGGCTACGAGCCCACAGCCCTGTTCCTGGCGATCCCCGACACCCACCAGACCTTCAAGTTCGTCGCCGCGATGTTCTGGCAGTCCTTGTTCGAGAAGAACGTGTACCTGGCTGACCACGAGGAGTCCGGGGAGCTGCCGATCCCGGTGCATTGCTTCCTCGACGAGTTCGCCAACATCGGCAAGATCCCGGGATTCCCGATCGTGATGTCCACGATCCGCTCGCGCGGGATCTCCGCCAGCGTGATCGTGCAGTCCTACAAGCAGGGCCAGGCCCTATGGAAGGACGACTGGCCGACGATCGTCGCCAACTGCGATTCGATCCTCTACCTGGGCGGGCGCGACCTCGACACGCTCAAATGGCTCTCCTCGCTCATCGGCGACGAGACAGTGACCACCGAAGATATCTCCCGCAGCTACGGGGCAACAGGGTCGTGGACCCGAGCGCAGCGCACCGTCAAGCGTGCGCTGATGACCCCCGACGAGATCGGCATCATGCCCAACGACCTGGCGCTCCTGCTCGTGCGCGGGCTGCGGCCCTTCAAGTCGCCGAAAGTCAGGACGGCGTAGCGTATGCGTTCTCAACCAAGGCTGCGATGCGAGCGAACACGGTTCTGGTCTCCGGCGGAACGGTGTAGGTCACGGGCCGGCCTTGACGGGCCCGTTCCCGGGGCGGATCGGCGCGCAACAGGCCGCCGATCTCCAGTGCGTTCAGGTCGCGTGCCAGGGACGGTTCGGATGAGGGCAGGGCCGCGCGCAAGTCCTTGGCGGTGAACTCTCCGCCCAGCCGAATGCACGCCAGCAGGATCTCGAAGCGGCGTGGGTTCAGTTGGCCCAGGGCGGCTGCCACTGGTCCGGCGAGGAGGTCATCACTCATGACTCGCATTGTCCCACACCCCCATTGATTTACACTTCTCGTATAGTACAATACGAGAAGTGCCGACAAAGGAGCATCCCCATGGACTTGCTGAACACCATCCTGTCCCTGTTCACGAAGTTCGCCATCATCGGCGGCGGCCTGTGGCTGGTCTGGGGCGCGATCGTCACCGGCGGCGCGCTCAAGGACCACAACGGCCCGCAAATCCAAACCGGCGTCTGGCAGATCGTGGGCGGCGGCCTCATCATCATCGCCGCCGCCGCGCTGTTCCAGCAGATCGCCCTGTAGGCGGAGCGTCCATCGTGGAGGACGCCATCGTCGCCATGCTCAACGCGCTATCCGGGGCCGCCACCGGCAGCACCCAGGATCTCTTGTTGAGCCCGCAGCAATACAACAGCTCGCTCTACCAGGCGGCCATCACCATCCACAACACGGCCGTCAAGCCGATCACGGCGCTCGTGCTGTCGATCATGTTCGTCATCATGTTGGCCAGCAGCTCGACCAGGGTGGAAGGCGATCGGGAGCTGGGCGTGCGGATCATCGCCGCGACGATGTTCAAATGCGCGCTCGTGTTGGTCGTCGCGCAGAATGCGGTCCTCATCCTCAACGCGATCAACAGCATCGCCACCACCGTCGCCAGCACGGCGAACAGCGTTGAGGTCGGGGGCACGGCCGGAGCCGGCGCCCAGATCGGCGATGCGATGCGCGACGACATCGCGGACGCGGGCATGGTCAAGCAGCTTGGCATGCTCGTGATCCTGCTGATCCCGTTTATCGTCGCCGAGATCGGCGGCGTGCTCGCCACCGTCCTCGTGTTCGTCCGCTTCCTCCAGCTCTACATGCTGTCGGCGTTCGCCAGCCTGCCGCTGGCGTTCTTCGGTCACGAGGACACCAAGCAGATCGGCATCGGCTACTTGAAGCGGTATGCCACCACCGCCCTGCAAGGGGTGATGCTCATCATCGCCGTCAAGCTGTACCAGGCACTCCTGGGTGGATGGCTCAGCAACAGCGTGCACTACGACGGCACCACCGACATGTGGAACTTCGTCATCGGCAACTTCGGGAGCTTCTTCGTCGGGCCGGCCGTGCTGATCTTCCTACTGTTCGGCTCGAACTCGCTGGCCAAGGCCATCGTGGGGGAGGGGTGATCGCATGGCACTCGAAATGAAGGTCTACCGCGAAGTCCGCGCCTACGAGGCACGCGTGATGTTCGGGTTGTCCTGGAGACAGCTCGGCGCATTGATTGTTGGCATCGTCGTGGCGGGCAGCGCCTTCGCCGCCATCTCCTACGGCCTGCACGAGGGGGGTGCGACGTGGGAGGACGCGACCAACGTCGCAATGTGGGTCATCTTCCCCATCCTCATTCCCGTGGCCGCCTGGGGCTGGTGGAGACCCAAAGGGCTCAAACCCGAGCAGTTCTTCGGCTACCTCATCCGCCACTACCTCACCGGAAAGGTCCTCACCTATGACGACGCCTACCGTCCCGCCGGGCACTCCGGCACCAGGACAGCAGAAGGCCAACCCGTACCTGAACCCCACGACGCTGCCCAGCCGACGCGAAGCGCCCGACGAGCAACCCGCCGCCAAGAGCGACGGCGGCGTTCGGTGGTTCCTCGCGAGCATCTTCGGACGGCACGAGAAGACCGAGCCGAAGCCAGGAGAGCTGCACGCACGCCGCGCCGGCCGGGTCGGCACTGACAACGCCAGCGCAGGCACGAAGAAGCGCGCCGCCAAGCGGACCCAACAGCTCCTCGGCTACCAGGCCATGCTTCCCAGCGGAGTGGCCTGGCTCGGCGCCGACGAGTGGTCGCTGACTCTGCGGATCAGCGACATCAACTACCTGGCCGCCGAACAGGCGCAGCAGGAGGCCGTGGTCGACCGGTGGGCACGGTTCCTGAACTCGTTCGGTGCCGGCACCCGGTTGGAGATCACCGTCATCAACCGCGTCCTCGACGAGGCCGACGTTGCCCAGCTCGTGCAGAAGCCCCATGCGGGGGACGGCTGGGACGAGTGGCGCGACGACTTCAACCGCATCGTGCGTGGCAAGCTGGCGGCCGCGTCCTCCAACACCGTGACCGAGAAGCTGCTGACGATCACCGTCCAGGAGCCCGACCGAGAGAAGGCCGAGGCGGCTCTCATTCGGCTTGGTCACGAAACCGCCGCCCAGCTCGCCGCCCTCGAGGAAGGCTGCCGGGCCGACATCCTCGACCGCGCCGAACGCCTCGAGGTGATGGCGCACCTGCTGCGCCCCCACGAACTGTTCACGTTCGACGAGGCCGAGTTCGAGCCGAAGAAGCGGATGGCCACCGCTGACTATGTGGCCCCCTGGGCCGTCGAGACCACGGACTCGAAAGGCCCTCTGATCCTGCACAACGGGTCGGGCGACACCTACCACACGGTGCTATGGGTCCGCGATTACCCG
>NZ_JBHTEF010000001.1:0-3134491 GCF_042665795.1 Schaalia naturae | reverse complement strand
TGCTGCGCGCGCTCGCCAACGGCGAAGACCAAGACCCGGGAGGTCTTGCCGGTGCCGTGCGGCAGCGTGACGGTGCCGCGGATCATCTGATCCGCCTTGCGGGGGTCGACTCCGAGCCGGAACACGACCTCCACGGTCGAGTCGAACTTGGTGACCGTGGTCTCCTTGGCCAGGCGCATCGCCTCCAGGGGCGCGTACAGCTCGCCCTCGTGGATCTTCTCGGCGGCTGCCCGGTAGCTCTTCGAGCGCTTCGTCATTCTGCTGTTCTCCTTGCAGTCGTGGTCAACGGGCGGCGCCCCGCCCTGCCACGGATTCGTGTGTGGTGGTTCAGGCCTGGACCGTGATGCCCATCGAACGGGCGGTGCCCGCGATGATCTTCTCGGCGGCGTCGAGGTCGTTGGCGTTGAGGTCGACCATCTTGGACTGGGCGATCTCGCGGACCTGGTCGCGCGTGATGGTGGCGACCTTGACCGTGTTCGGCGTCGAGGAGCCCTTGGGCACGCCCGCGGCCTTCTTGATCATCTCCGCGGCGGGAGGCGTCTTGAGGACGAATGTGAACGAGCGGTCCTCGTAGACGGTGATCTCGACGGGGATGATCGAGCCGCGCTGGGACTCGGTCGCCGCGTTGTACGCCTTCGTGAACTCCATGATGTTCACGCCGTGCTGGCCCAGCGCAGGCCCGACGGGCGGGGCGGGGTTCGCGGCGCCGGCCGGGATCTGAAGCTTGATCAGGCCGGTGACCTTCTTCTTCGGTGCCATGTGTTCGGGTCTTTCGTCAGAGATGGGTGATGCAGTACGCCCGAAGGCGCACGAACACCGATGATATCGCGGCGCGGCCCCCGTCCCAAGCCCAGTCGCGAACATCACGCGGAGCGGGGGCGGGATCGGCCGCGGACGCGCTCAGCCCTCGATGCGCTCGACCTGGTCGAAACCGAGTTCGAGCGGGGTCTCGCGCTCGAAGATCGTGACCAGGACCTTGAGCTTCTTCTGCTCGGGCATGATCTCCGAGATCGTCGCGTTCATGGTCTCGAACGGGCCGTCGGTGACCATGACGACCTCGCCGACGTTGAAGTCGACCTTGACCTCCTGGACGGGCGCCGGTCCCGTCTTCTGCTGCTGGGAGGCCTCCTCCATGACGTTCGGGGTGAGCAGCATGACGACCTCGTCCTCGGACAGGGGCACGGGGTTGTGCTGGTCGCCGACGAAGCCCGTGACGGCCGGGGTCTCCTTGACGACCCTGTAGGACTGGTCGTTGAACTCCATGCAGACGATGACGTAACCGGGGATGCGCACCCGGCGCACGCGCTTCTTGGCGGTGCCGCGGTACTCCATGACGTACTCGTCGGGGACCTCGACGCGGAAGATGTAGTCCTCCGCGTTCTGGCTCTCGATGCGCTGCTCCAGATTGGCCTTCACCTTGCGCTCATGGCCGGAGTAGGTGTGGATGACGTACCAGTCTCCCGGGAGCAGGCGCAGGTCCTGGCGCAGCTTCTCGATGGGATCGGGCTCCCCCTCCTCCGGCGCCTGCGCGTCCTGGGCGCCATCGGCCGCGCCCTCGTCGGCGGCCTGCTCAGCGGTCCGCCCGGCGTCGCCCTCGGGCGAGGCCGTCTTCTCGGGCTCCGCGGCCGGGGCGGGCGCGGCGGCGGCCGGGTCGTCGGCGGTGTTCAGCGCCTCGGCGTCGACCTGCTCCTCCGTGAGGGAGGCGTCCAGGGGCTCGGCGCCCGCGCGGTCGAGGCCATCGAAGTCGTCGGTCCAGAATTCGTTGCTCACGGGTCTCCTCCAGGGTTGCCGACCCCCCGGTCGGCGCCAGGGCCGATCCGTAGAAGAAACCCGCCTCCAGCCAGCAGCTGTGAGGCGGGTCGACGGGTCAGCCGAATATCACTGCGTTCAGTTTACCGAACAGAAGGTCGAGAAGCCCCGTGTACGCCATGATGACCGCCACAAAAACGATGACGACCGTGAAATAGGTCCACGTCTCGTTCCTCGAGGGGTAGCGGACCTTTTTCATCTCGGAGACGACCTGGGAGATGAAGATCCGGATCCGCGCGAACACGCCGGGGCGCCGCCCGCCCGCGCCCTCGTCCTGCGCCTGGCCGCGCGAGCGCGTGGAGGAGCTCTTCGTCCGATCCGCGCGAGCAGCCTTCGCCTCGCCGCCCTCCGGCAGCGAGGGGAGCTCCGGGTCGGCGTCGTGCCCGCCCAGTGCGCGGCTGTCGCTCATGTCACCCCTCCAGAATCGGGATCGTTGCCGATGGAACCTGGCAGGGCAGGCGGGACTCGAACCCACAACCTACGGTTTTGGAGACCGTTGCGCTACCAATTGCGCCACTGCCCTACTGCGGGCCGACATGCGACCCGCCCGCATGAGTCTAGGGAAACCGGCCCCCACTGTCCAACCCGCGGGCGAGGCCCGCGCTGTCCAGGATCCGGTCCGGATGGGCCCCGCGCTGCCCGGATAGCGGGCGGACTCGCCTCTCCAGTCTGTGCACGTGGAAGCATGTCGGCGTGACCACGACTCCACGCTCCCGCGTCTCCGCCCGTCTCGCCGCCATCACCCCGTCCGCGACCCTGGCCGTGGACGCCAAGGCGAAGGCACTGAAGGCCCAGGGCCGCCCCGTCATCGGCTTCGGCGCCGGCGAGCCGGACTTCCCGACCCCCGGCTACATCGTCGAGGCCGCGATCGCGGCGGCGAAGGATCCGGCGATGCACCATTACACGCCGGCGGCCGGCCTTCCGGCGCTGCGCGCGGCCATCGCCGCGAAGACGGCGCGCGACTCCGGCTACGAGGTCGACCCTGCCTCGGTCCTGGTGACCAACGGCGGCAAGCAGGCCGTCTTCCAGGCCTTCGCCGCGCTGCTGGATCCCGGCGACGAGGTGCTGCTGCCCACTCCCTACTGGACGACCTATCCCGAGGCCATCGCCCTGGCTGGAGGTGCGACGGTTCCCGTGTTCGCCGGCGCCGACCAGGAGTACAAGGTCACCGTCGACCAGCTCGAGGCGGCCCGCACCCCGAGGACCAAGGTGCTGCTCCATTGCTCTCCGTCGAATCCCACGGGCGCGGTCTACACCCCCGAGGAGACGGCGCTGATCGGCCGGTGGGCGCTTGAGCACGGGATCTGGGTTGTCACCGACGAGATCTACGAGCACCTACTCTACGACGGGGCGCTGCCCGCCCACCTGGTGGCACTCGTCCCGGAGCTGGCCGATCAGACCGTCGTCCTCAACGGCGTCGCGAAGACCTACGCGATGACGGGTTGGCGCGTGGGATGGATGATCGGGCCGAAGGATGTGATCCGGGCGGCGACCTCCTTCCAGTCCCACCTCACCTCCAACGTGAACAACATGGCGCAGCGCGCCGCGATCGCCGCCGTGTCTGGCCCGTTGGACGCCGTCGAGGCCATGCGCGAGGCCTTCGACCGGCGGCGCCGCACGATCGTGTCGATGCTCTCGGAGATCGACGGGTTCGAGGTGCCGACGCCGAAGGGGGCGTTCTACGCCTATCCCCGGGTCGAGGGCGTGCTGGGCCGCACGATCCGCGGTGTCACACCCTCCACCTCTGCGGAGCTGGCCGACCTGATCCTCACGGAGGTCGAGGTGGCCGTCGTGCCCGGCGAGGCCTTCGGCCCCTCGGGCTACCTGCGCCTGTCCTACGCGCTGGCCGACGAGGATCTGGCCGAGGGCGTCGGGCGCATCCAGGAGCTGATCGCCGAGGCGAAGTAGGGCGACGGCCCCTCGGTCAGCGCTGGACGCGGGCACCCGTCGCCACGGCTGATTGCTCTCCCACCCGATCAGTCAGCCGCTCCGCGTCTTGACAGCGAGGCGAGACCGACTCGGCACGCCACAGGGGTCCACGCCGCCCCCACCAACCGCAAGGCTACTGAGGCGCATCCTGTGATCCGCCTCAGAGATCTCACCTCTCCGGCGGGCCCTTCTCCCGTCAAAGCCCAGAATTGGACATAGATGCGCGGAGGCGACGTCGACGCGGTCTGTTGGGAACAGCGTGGCGGCTGCGATGAGCCGGGCCATATGAGGCAGTTCGCGATCCCCATCGGCGCGGTGGATGGGAGGAAGGAGCCCAACTCCGCTCTGATCACCCCGATCAGTGCCTGCCGGTCGATCCCATGATGCGCGTCGCCCCCCGGCATCGCCATCATCCGGTCTTCGACGCCAGAGCGGTGGACGCCCTCGACCAGTTCCCGGACCCTGGTCCGCGTCACGCGCATCGCTGTTCGGTCCTCCTCGGAGGAGGCCGTCGGGGCTGTCAGGCGGATGGACTCGTTCTCCGCTCGCTCGACGAGCCTCCAGCAGGCGTCCTCCTGGCGGGCGAAGCGATCCTCCCTGACCCCGCCGACGAGGACATCGAGCGGCCTCTCTCCGACGGGCTCACAGACGAGCCGCAACTCATAGGCCGACCTCGCACGCGCGTTTCCGGCGTCCACCTGGAGGTCGAGCGGGGACGACGACGCCTGACAGGAGACGACACCGAGTTCTCGGAATCTCTCGTTTACTGATCGGGCGAGTTCAGTGCCGCACATCTCGGCGAGCCTGTCCCACCAGAAAAGTGAGAGGCAATGGTCGATCTCGTAGAGGCACTCGACGATCTCGTCGCAGGCGCCTCCGGATCCCCTCATGTCGGCTGACTCCGACCAGGGTCCCGGCCCGGCCTCGTCGGACACTCCGTCGACCATGACTCTCCCGCGACGCAGACGAGTGAGTTCACTGATGTCAAAGCTACGGAAGACCGGCTCCCTGATCTGGAGGAAGACCCTCCGCCGCACAAGCCTCCAGAGCCCATTCTCCCAACGGAGATCGTCGACGTAGAGACCTTCCGAACCGGTCTGGACAAGTTCGCCGTCCAGTGCCGGATCCTCCGATTCCTCCGCGACGAACCGTCCCGAGAACTGTGTGAGGGCCCGAACGCCGTCGGCGGTATGACCTGCCACCCATGTGTCAGAGAGCGAGTGCTGGGCGAGGAGCCGTCCCCTTGCGCGGGTTCTGGCAATCTCGAAATACTCCTCACGATTGAGGACATCCCCGGGCATAGCGGATTCATCGAATACGGCGTCAGGAACGACGAGGTCGTCAACGCTGCCGCGGCACCGGGTGTCGAACCCGAGCTTGAGGAGCGCAAGCGTGCGAGCGACCTCGGATGCCACTCCCGCACCGCGTCGGATCTCCCTCTCTTCATCAGAGAGCATCCGAACCGCGCTCGTGGGCTCACGCATCGGGAGAGGTCCCCACCGCGACCGGGTCCGGCACGACGCTGCCGTCGAAGGACTCCTGGGACCCCACCCACCGCACAACGGCCACCGTAAAGCCGATGGCGACAGCGACGAAACAGGTCATGATCCAGAACATGGGGAGGTAGGAGCCGTAGACGGTGTGGAGGTAACCGGATCCGAAGGTGCCGGCGAAAGAAGCCACGATCGAGTAGACGTTCATCAACGAGAAATGGAGAGCGAACTGCGAGTCACCGAACATTGCTCGGACGAAGAACGTCATTGTGACCACTATCACACCATGGGACATTCCCACCAGGCAGTATCCGATGGCGAGCAGGACGATGTTGTTGACCAACTGCGCACAGACCATGAAAGTGATCGCCACGACGTACATCCCGTTGACGATCGGGATCAGCCTCTTGACTCCCAGATTGTCCAGAAGAGGTCCCGATCCCAGGCGCCCCAGCCCATTGCCGATGCTGGCAAGCCCAGAGACGACGGCCGCAAAGACGGAGACCCCGGCCGGAAGGTTGGCGACCGTGACACCGTGGACCACCGCGAGGATCTCTTCCGAGAGGGTTTTGCCCACCCCCAACGAGCCCAGCGAGACCGTGCCGAGAAGGCACATCCAGACGAAGAAGAGGAGGAACCCCTTGCTCCTGAGCATCTGCCCCGTCGGGACATCGATGAATGCATGGGAACTGTCAGCCGTACCTCGGGCCCTGACCGTGGCCTTGAAGCCAGCGATCTCATCGGAGCGGGGAGCTCGAATGAGCAGCGTGCATAGGACGAGGAGACCCGGGATAAGGACCGCGAACAAATGGAAGACATTGCGCCAGCCGAAGGAGGACTCGAGCAGGGCCGTGATGATGGGCTCAAGGAGGAATCCCCCCAGGCCGTATCCCATGAGCAGGATCCCGGACGCCATTCCCGAGCGGTCGGGAAACCACTGGAGAACGGTTGGAAGGATGATGTTATAGGCGACGCCTATTCCGATCCCGCAGATCAACCCGTATCCCAGATACATCTGTGTGAGCGAATGGACTCCGCTGGTGCACAAGAATCCCACACAAAGGACGACGGCACTCATGATCGCGATCTGGCGGAAACTGTGGCGCCGCAGCAGCCAACCGGAAACCATGTTGCCAATGGTGAAGGCCAGCATCGAGACGGCGAAGACAACAAGCGTCTGCGTGCGCTCCCAGTGGAACTCCGCCTCAAGAGGTTTGATGAACACCGACCATGAGAAGAGAATTCCCATGGAGAGCAGCATGAGGGTGCCGACGAGGAGGATCCACGCCCGTCGCGTTCTAGGTTGCATGATCATGTACTCCGTTCTCGTCTTCAGCGTTCCAGGTATCCGCCGTCAACGGGAATGACCGCCCCGCTGAGGTAATCGGCGGCATGGGAGCACAGGAACACGGTCACCCCTTTGAGATCATCTGCGGTTCCCCAGCGATGGGCGGGGATCCTGGCTGTGATCTCGACGTAGCGGGGATTGTCCTCGCCCATGAGGTTCTTGTTCATCTCGGTTGCCATGTACCCCGGGGCCAATGCATTGACATTGATCCCCTTCGAGGCCCACTCATTGGCGAACGCCTTTGTGAGTTGCGCGATAGCCCCCTTGGATGCCGAGTAGGCGGGAACTGTGAAGCCGCCGAAGAACGAGAGCATCGAGGCCATGTTGACGATCTTCCCATGCCCCTGCGGGATGAAGATGCGTGCAGCCATCTTGCAGAGTTCGAACGGTGCAGTGGCGTTGACGTTCATCACGAACTCGTAGTCCTCCAGGGGGAAGTCCTCCGATGGATGACGCCTCTGCGCTCCAGCCGTGTTGACGAGAATGTCGAGTCCGCCGAGGATCTCGACGGCTCGTTCGAAGGCCTCCGCACGTTGGACGGGGTCGGCAAGATCGACGGTGACACCGTCGGCGGCAAGTCCACGGGCGCGCCAGCCCGCGACGGCGGCGTCGATCTTCTCCTCCGTGCGGGCCATGATCACCACGTGGACGCCGGCCTCAAGAAGGCCTTCGGCCTGGCCGTAGCCGAGGCCTCGATCTCCGCCGGTGACGATCGCCCGGCTTCCGTCGATATCGAATGGTGATGCGATAGCTGTCATGATGGTGACTCCTCCTTGAGATACCTGCATGTGTTATCCGTGACAATTGCTGGGCGAGGGACCCGGCGCCTTCGGGGTCCTCACTCCTCCTCGGAATGAAGTCCCTCGGGATCTGGGCCCGTACCTCGGGCCATGAACGCTTCCAGCCGCCGGCGGTCGGGCAGCCCCTCGTTATCGCCCCGGCTTCCGACCTGGATCGCGCCGATGGCATTCCCACGGGAGACGGCCTCAGCCAAGGAGAGGCCATCCCGCATCCCTGAGATGACTCCGACGGCGAACCCGTCTCCGGCGCCGACGGTGTCGATGAATCGTTCGAGGGGGAATCCCTCGAGTTCGCGTACGGAGCCCTTCTCGGCGAGAACGGCGCCCTTCCGGCCGGCCTTCAGCGCCACTGCCCGTACGCCGCGCCCGAGGTACCAGTCGGCGACTCCGCGCACGTCGTCGGCACCTGTGAGTTCCTTCCCCTCGGAGAGGCCCGGGAGGACGACGTCGGCACGAAGAGCGAGACGGTTGACCTCTGCGATCATGGTGGCGCAGTCGCTCCACAATTGCGGACGCAGGTTCGGATCGAAGGTGACGACCAGCCCGTGGTCGCGCGCCTGATCGATCAGCGCGTGGCACATCTGGAGCGTCTGAGGGCCCAGCGCTGGCGTGATCCCCGTGACGTGGAGGAAGCCGAACCGATCCCACTCGAGTTGCGGGATGTCCTCTGGCCGCATGGACGAGGCCGCTGAGCCCCGGCGGTAGTAGTCGATCTCAGGATCGCCGGCCATGTTGCGCGCCTTGAACATGAGACCGGTCGAGAGCCCTGCGCTCCAGGTGATCCCGGTGGTGTCGATGCCCTCTCGGACTAGTCCCTTTTCGATCCGGTGGCCGATGGAGTCGTCACCCAGTTTCGTGACATACGTGACGGGAACTCCGAGCCGCGCCAGACCCAGGGCAACGTTGTACTCGGCTCCGGCGACCGCCATCGAGAAATGCTCGACCTCCGACAGGTCCCCCGTCTTATCGGCCATCAGAAGCCCCATGGCTTCGCCGGCGAGGAGGACACCTCTGGTCTCCGGACCACCCGCGCCCCGCTTCATCGAGCATCTCCCCGGCGGGCGAGGATCGCCCCGTTGACGACATTGCGGGGCTCACCGCCGCTGAGGTAGTCGACGATGTGTTCCGCCGCCTTCCTCTTGAGGTCGACATAGGCGGCGTCGGAGTACCACGAGGCATGCGGGGTAAGGACGACGTTGTCGAGAGTGGTGAGCGGATGGTCTGCGGGAAGCGGCTCGGACTCGAAGACGTCAAGCCCGGCTCCGTGGATGAGGCCGCCAGACAAGGCGCCCACCAGCGCATCGGTGTCGACGACCGCCCCACGGCACGTGTTGACGATGATGGCCGTGTCTTTCATTGATCGCAGGAAACCCCAATCCACCATATGGCGCGTTTCCCGGGTCAGGGGCACGTGGAGCGAGATGACGTCGGACCGCGCGATCACGTCGTCTCGATCAGTGACCTCGACTCCGTCATCGAGGTCAGTGCCCGCTGGGATGAACGGATCACAACCGATGACATGGAATCCGACTCCCGCCGCCTTCCTCGCCGTCGTCCGCCCGATAGCTCCGAGACCGATGATCCCGAAAGTAGACCGGGAGATGCGGGGGACGGGTTTGATGGTCTCGAGGTCGGTCAGACCCACACGCAGTCGCCTGTCAAGTTGGGTGACTCCGCGCAGAACGGACATCGTCAGCGCGATCGCCTGGTCTGCGACCTCTTCTGTCCCATAGTCGGGAACGTTCATGACGACGACACCATGCGAGGTCGCGGCATCGAGATCGACGGTGTCAACGCCGACGCCGTACCGCACGACGCCCTTGACTGTCGGAAGCGCATCAAGCACCCGCGACGTGACGGGTGCGTACTGGACGATCAGCCCATCCGCTCCCGCGCACATCGCGATCACGTCATCCTCCGTGTGCGCCTGCCGGAGGACGAGATCACCGCCCGCAGCGCGGACGACCTTCTCCTCGATATCGATCGAGTCGTGGTCGCAGTCGGCAATGGCGATCCTCATGTGTCTCTGTTCCTTTCCGAGAGAGCGATGGAGCGGGCTCCGGTGCGCCGAGTCAGCGGTGGCGAAGGTCCGATTGGCGGCGCACTGCGCCAGCGGCGTCCAGCCCCGCTGGCTTCTGCGCGCCATTGCCGCAGACGCTCGACGCGATGACCAGCGCCTCGCGCGAGAGGCGGGTGATCTCATTCCACTTCCCGTTGCGGATCGCGCTGGCTGGGACCATCCAGGATCCGCCACAGGCCGGTACGCACGGCAACGAGAGATAATCGGCAAGGTTTGCCGTGCCAACTCCCCCAGTCGGTACGAAGCCCAGACCGGGGAAAGGCGCCGAGAGGGCCGCGAGCGCCGAGGCGCCCCCCAGCACCTCAGCGGGAAAGAACTTGACCGTGCGAACCCCGAGGTCGAGCGCTGCCATGATCCAGGAGCCGTCTGTGCACGCCGGCAGCACGGGGATGCCACGGGTCGTGCAATGTCGGACGATGTCCGCGCTGAACCCGGGCGAGACGACGTAGCGCGCACCGGCCGCGACGGCATTGTCGACCTGCCGGACGTTGATGACGGTACCGGCGCCCACGACAAGTCCCGGGATCCGGGACATCGCGCGGATGGCGTCCTCGGCTGCGGGGGTCCGGAAGGTGACCTCCGCAGTGCTGATCCCGCCCTCGAGAAGCGCCTCTCCGACATGCCGTCCGTCCTCGGCGGAGTCGACCACGACCACCGGGATGACGGGATTGCCAGCGAGCAGGTCCTCGATCATTCGTCCTCACCGCCTGTTTGTTCGTCTTCGGATGTCGTCGGCATCGTGACAATCTCGGGTAGATCCGCCTCACCGACCCTCCTGGTGATGCACTCAGCGAGCCGCTCCATCCGGTCGGGCCCCATTCGTTCGACAGGCGCGCTCACCGAGATCGCAACGAGAGGATGGCCTCCGACCTGGAGAGGGACTGCGACGCAGGCGATCCCGCTCTCGTTTTCTTCGACTTCGCTGGCATACCCGCGCGTACGAACCGCCTCGAGTTCGCCCAGCGTCCGCTCATTGAACCCCTCCGGGGGCGTCCCCATCTCGTCGAGCCAAAGACCGACGTCATCGCGCCCGACTTGGCGCGCCCCCAGGAGCGCCCGCCCCAGCGCCGTGCGTACCGCCGGCGCGCGGGAACCGATGCGGGACCAGACCCTCAGAGCGAGTTCAGGCTCGACTTTGTCGAGATAGAGGATGGAGTGGTGTGACAAGCGGCCGAGGTGGACGAGCTCGTTGGTCTCTGCCGAAATTCTCTCGAGAACCGGGTGCAGGACGGTGCTCACTCGCTCATCGGAGGTCCACCATCTCAGGATCGGACGGGTCCCGGGACCGAGGAGATAGTTTCCATCAGGATTTTGTTCAACCCATCCGCGAAAACGTAAAGCTGCGAGCGTGTGATGAAGTGTCGCCTTGTTCATATGGAGATCTACCGCGAGTTCCTTGAGCGACATCCCCGTTGAGGCCGACTGCGCCAGTCTCTCCACCGTCACAAGCGCCCGGTCAACACTGGCGACAGGTGAGACGTCCGTCACGCACAGATCCACCTCGGTCCCGCTGCCCGCCGTTGCCGCACGCTTCATCGCATGACCTACTGTTTCTCCTATAGAAACGCTCATCTGAGCTGTCGAAATGATGATAAGCCCGACTCGCACACCCATTCGCAACCTGACTGTTTCGCCCTCGAAAACGATCGATTCCCGCACGTGAACGGCTGTTTGTCGATCATCGCCAGACCCGGATAGTGTCTTATCTCACAGTTCTTAAAGCCTCGTCCAGCGACCAGCCGGTCTCCCCATGCCAGTCGATGGCCCGTCGACCCCTGCCACAATGGCATCATGGAACTCCAGCAGCACCGGGCGTCGACCGGCACTCCCCGCGGGACCGTCCTGATCACCCACGGGTATGCCGAGCACTCCGGACGCTACCAGCGTCTCGTGGAGACGCTGAACGCCGCCGACTACGACGTCGTCGCCTTCGACCTGCCGGGGCACGGCACCACGCCCGGACCCCGCGCCCGCGTTGACGTCGGCCGCCTCATCGCCGGCCATCCGACGATCCGCCGCCGCGCCCTCGAAGAGGCCCGGACACCGGATCTGTTCCTCTACGGGCACTCGATGGGCGGAGCGATCACCGCCGCCTCCACTCTGCTGGACCCCTCTCATCTGCGCGGCACCGTCCTGACGGGCCCCGCGCTGCGGCCCAGCCCCCACGTCCCCGTCACCCTGGCCCGCGCGCTGCTCCCGCTCGCACGCCTGGCCCCGTGGGCCCCCTCCGCCCGCCTCGACTCCCGGCTGATCTCGCGCTCGCCCTCCGTGGTGCGGGCCTACCTCGACGATCCCCTGGTCACGACCGGGCCCGTTCCCCTGCTCACCGGCATCACCATGACCGTCCAGGGCGACCAGGTCATCCGCAACGCCGCCTCGCTTCGAACCCCCACACTCATCATCCACGGCGGCGCCGACGCTCTGGCCGGGCTCGACGGTTCGCGCGAGTTCGTCGAGGCCACGCGCGACGTGGAGATCCAGCTGCGCGTCGTCGACGGCGCCTACCACGAGGTCCTCAACGAGCCCGAGGGGCCGGCGCTCATGCAGGACATCATCATGTGGCTGGACCGGCACTGATGGCAGACTCCACCGATGCCGGGCGCGGTGCGCCCGGCCGCCCTCGTCGATCCGGGACCGCGTTCCCGCGCCGCGGCGCCGAGGAGGACCTGCCCGTCCAGCCCTCGCTGACGATCCCCCCGCCCACCCCGCCGGGGCGGCGTGACCTCGCGAGCCTGCCCAAGGCGCACCTGCACCTGCATTTCACCGGCGCCATGCGGCCTCAGACGATGGTCGAATTGGCTCTGGAACAGGGCGTCCGCCTTCCCCCTCACCTGCTGGACCTCGACCCCCTCCGGGTGCCCGCCGACGCCCGCGGGTGGTTCCGCTTCCAACGCAGCTACGACGCGGCCCGCGCCCTCGTGCGCTCCGAGCCCGTGATGCGCCGCATCGTGCGCGAGGCCGCCGAGGACGAGGCCGTGGAGGGCTCGGTGCATCTCGAGATGCAGGTCGACCCCACCTCCTACGCGCCCTGGGTCGGGGGGATCACCCCGGCGCTGGAGATCATCCTCGACGAGGCCGCGAGCGCCTCCGCGGACACCGGCGTGCACATCGGGATCATCGTGGCGGCCTCGCGCATCCGCCATCCCCTGGACGCGCGCACGTTGGCCCGCCTGGCCTCGCGCTACGCCGGGCGTGAGGCTGGCCGGGTCGTCGGCTTCGGGCTGTCCAACGACGAGCGGGTGGGAACCACGTCGGAGTTCTCCACCGCGTTCCACATCGCCCACGACGCGGGGCTCGCCGCCGTCCCCCACGGGGGCGAGCTGCTGGGACCGGAGTCCGTGCGCGAGGTCGTCGCGGCACTCGCTCCCCAGCGCCTGGGCCACGGGGTTCGCGCCACGGAGGACCCGGACCTGCTGGACCGCCTGATCGACGAGGGCATCGCCTTCGAGGTCTGCCCCACGTCCAACGTCCACCTGGGCGTCTACACCGACCTCGCGCACGTCCCGCTGCCCACGTTCATCCGCCACGGGGCGACGGTGGCGCTGGGGGCGGACGATCCGCTGCTGTTCCACTCCCGTCTGCTCGCCCAGTACGCCGCCGCCCGGGAGGTCGACGGACTGCCGGATGCCGCGCTGGCGGACCTGGCCCGCCAGTCCATCGACGCCTCTCTGGCGGCGGACGGGCTCAAGGCCTCGTGGCGCCGGCGAATCGACGCGTGGCTGGAGGCGCCGCCCCAGCACGCCGCGCCGTCCGCGCTCCCGTCCGAGACGCCCGACGAGCAGGCGGGCCGCCCGGATGTCCCGCGCTGACGAGGGCGTCCCCGCCCCGCCGGGACCGCAACCCACCGGGACCGGCGCGCCGCCGCGGCCCGGCGCGCTGGACCGCGTCCTCATCGCGTTCACCGACTGGTCGAGGGCGGCGGCCGCCCATCTGTGGGTGACGCGATGGCGCACGCGCGGGATGAGCCCCGAGGACGTCCGCGCCCCCGCGCCGGCCGACGGCGCAGGGGCCCCCGTCCTCATCGGGCTGCCCGGCATCCATGAGGAATGGCGTTCGATGGCGGTGTGGGCGCGGGCGTTGCGCGAGGACGGGTGGGACGTGCGCCTGTTGCCCGAGCTGGGCCGGATGGTCGACCCGGTCGTAGAGCTGTCGGAGGCGGTCGCCGGTGTGCTCTCGCGCGGGGATCTGCGCGGCGTCGTCCTGGTCGCCCACTCCAAGGGAGGGCTGGTGGGCAAGGCCGTGCTCTGCGGCCCCGAGGGGTGGCGCGTGCGCGGGATGGTGGCCGTGGCTGCC
This sequence comes from Schaalia naturae, assembly GCF_042665795.1. Classification (NCBI taxonomy): domain Bacteria; kingdom Bacillati; phylum Actinomycetota; class Actinomycetes; order Actinomycetales; family Actinomycetaceae; genus Schaalia; species Schaalia naturae. Next base: position 3,120,739 of record NZ_JBHTEF010000001.1, on the reverse strand, counting down.
CCTTTCTCCGGGTCCCCGGCGGCGCGGCTGGTCCCCCTGGTCCCAGGCTTCCGGGAACTCGCCCCCGGCTCCCCCACGATCCGGGCCCTCGCCCGCCGCACGCGGGCCGACGCCCGGATCATCCAGGTGGAGGCCGCCTGGGACCAGAGCGTTCCCGCCGGCCCTCTGCCCGGAGCGCTGGAGCGCGTCGTCCTCCCCCTGGCCGGCCATGAGTCGATGCTGGAGGATCCCCGCGCTGCCCGCGTGATCTGCGTCCTGGCCCGCCGTCTCCTCGCTCGGCGGCCCGGGGCGAGCCCCGGCGCCCACGTCGGCCTCGCGAGCCGGACGGCGATAATGGGCCGGTGAACGCGAACCCCTGGCAGTTGTACGACGACCTCATCGACCTGGTGCCCGCCGATCTTCGGGTGAGCGCCTGGGCGCTGGGGGAGGTGGCCCTGGTGCGCGACGACGCCGGCGGGTGCGGGATCGCCTCGCGGCAGCGCAGCGGCCCCTCCGTCGGGGATCCCATGCCTCGCACGGGCGAGCGCCTGCGCGATGTCGCGGCGCTGGTGAAGTCCTGGGACTTCGCGACCGCCAGCCTGGGGTCCGCGGCCCTGAACTGCGCGCTCAACACCTCGGCGCGCGTGACGGCCCTCTCCGGTTCCGGAACCAGCACGGGTGACCGCGATGTCTTCGCCCGCGACGCCCCGCGCCTGCGCGGACGGCGTGTCGCGATGGTCGGGCATTTCTCGCACGGGATCCGCGCGCTGGAGGGCCTGTGCGATCTCACCGTCCTGGAGCGCGATCCGCGCGGCGATGACCTGCCGGATCCCGCCTGCGAGTACGTCCTGCCGGCCTGCGACGCCGTGTACATCACCGGGATGACCCTCGCCAACAAGACGCTGCCGAGGTTGGCGGCCCTCTCCGCTCAGGCGCGCACCGTCCTCACCGGCCCGTCCTCGCCCTTCGCCCCGGAGGTCCTTCCCGGATGGGGCATCGACCAGATCGCGGGAAGCTGGGTCACCGACGCGGGACTGGCGGCCGACCTGGTCGCCCACGGCGCCACCCTGCCCCGGACGCGCCCGGCGACCCGCCGGTTCTCCGCGGCGCTCGCCGGGACGGTCGCGGTCCCCCGCGCGCCGGAGGCGCTCAGAGGTCGATCCCGACGGTGACCGGCTCCGGCGCCAGGTCCACGCCGAAGGCCTCGCGCACGCCCGCGCGCACCGCGCGGGCCAGCGCCTCGATGTCCGCCGAGGTCGCTCGCCCGCGGTTCGTCAGGGCGAGCACGTGCTTGGTCGACAGCGACGCCCTCGGCCCGGCCTCGTCGCCGGACCCCGGGAGCGCAAAGCCCCGGCCGAACCCGGCATGGTCGATGAGCCAGGCGGCGGAGGTCTTGACCAGCCCCGCCCCCGCCGCGAAGCGCGGGGCGTGGGGGGGCAGCAGCGCGTCTGCGACACCAGCGGGCAGGATCGGGTTGGTGAAGAACGAGCCGGCGCTCCACGTGTCGTGGTCGGAGGGGTCCAGGACCATGCCCTTCGAGCGGCGCAGCGCCAGGACGGCCTCGCGCACGGCGCTCGCCGGAGCGCGGTCCCCGATCCCGACCCCGAGGCGATGCGCGAGCTCCGCGTAGCGCACGGGGGCGGACATCCCGGACTCCGACAGCGCGAAGGTCGCCTCCAGCACGACCCATCGCCCCGTCGGGCCCCATGCGCGTCCCCCCGCCGGCCCGGAGCCCGGCTCGAGGATCGATCGCTTGATCGCCGAGGTCCGGTACCCCAGTCCCAGGTCCTGCGCGGACAGCACGGCGACCTGCTCCAGCGCCCGGTCCCATGTCCGCACCGACACCAGCGTCGCCGCGACGTCCCGCCCGTAAGCGCCGATGTTCTGGACGGGGGCGGCCCCGACGGTCCCCGGGATCCCGGACAGCGCCTCCAGGCCCGACAGCCCCCGGTCCAGTGTCCAGGCGACCAGGTCGTCCCACGGGGTCCCGGCGACCGCCGTCACGTCGACCGTGGCGCCTCCGCGCGGATCGGCAGCCGTCCGGGCTTCCGCGCGGACGCCGCGGCGCCCGTCGCGCACGACCACCCCGTCGAAGGGGCTGTCGGAGGCGAACAGGTTCGAGCCCGCACCCAGCACGAGGACGGGGCGGCGATCATGGTCCGCGGCGCGCACGGCGCCCACCAGCGCCCATTCGGCTCCCGCCTCCGCCCACACCGACACGGGCCCGCCCACGCGCAGCGTCGTCGCCTCGCGCAGCCAGGGCAGCCGCGGGGTCATGGGGTCGCTCGGGTATGTCATCGCTGTGCCTTCCATCGCTCCGTCGTCCGCCGACGAGGGCGTCCCTGGCAATCCGGATCCGAAGCCGGCAGGCCGAACGGACGCCCCTGATCAGTGTCCCACCTCCGGGGCCAGGCCCCAGGACGGGCCGACGTCATGCCCCCACAGCGGGCGCGACGGTCTCAGCGGTCTCCCGAGCCTCGACGGCCGGCGCGCCGGATTGGGCGACCGGTGTGTCAGCCTGGTCCGCGCCGGGAACGCGACGCACATTGGGCGCGAGGGCGATCGCCAGCGCGACGGGCGCGACCAGGACGATCATGGCGCGGTGGTAGCCCACCGTCTCGGCCATCAGCCCCAGGACCGGCGGTCCGATCAGGAAGGCGCCGTAGTTGATCGTCGACAGCACGGACACCCGCGCGGCTGTCATCTCCGGCTCCTTCGACAGCGCCGAGGCGCCGGTGGGGAACACAAGCGCGGCGCCCGCCGCCCACAGCACGACGCCCGCCAGCGCTAGCCAGGTCGCGGGCGCGAAGGACACCAGCGCCAGCCCGGCGCAGGCGGACAGCATGAGGACCTGGAGCAGGCGGTCGGCGCGGAAACGCCGGTGCAGTCCCGTCGACGCCAACCGCACCGTCGCCATGACGGCCAGGAACAGGGAGAGCACGGCCGAGGCCTGGGCGGCGGGCAGGCGATACCCGTCGATCATCGACAGGGCGAGCCAGTCGTTGGCCGCGCCCTCGAGCAGCCCCCCGGAGAGCACCATGAGGGCCACGAGCACCGTGCTCCTCTCACGCCATGCCCGCCAGGTCCGCCCCCCGGCCCGTTCCCGGTCCCCTGCCGCGGTGGCGTCCGCCTCACCGTCTCTCGGCCCGCCGACGGCCGAGAAGGAGGCGACCTCGTCCTCGGAGAGGTAGAAGTGGGAGGACACGAACGTGACGATGAGGACCAGAAGGCCCGTGACCAGCAGATGCGCTGTCACGGAGACTCCGATGCCCGCCAGGGCCGCCCCCGCGAGGGCGCCCGCGACCATGCCGGCGGAGAACATCGCATGGAGCTTGTCCAGGATGACGCGACGGCGCGCGGCCTCCACGAGCCCGCCTTCGATGTTGCCGGTGGCCGACCACAGCGACGAGCCGCAGCACACCGCGATCAGACACAGGGACAGCGTCATCCGCGATCCGACATGCGCGGCCAGGGCGACGCCAACGATGCCCGCCGTCCACATGCCGACGCCGACGCGCGTCGTGGCCCGGGCGCCGATGCGTCCGACCAGCGGCCCCGAGGAGGGCAGCGCGACCAGCGAGCCGAGCGAGCCGACGAGCAGCATCTGCGCGAGGTCCGTGGGGGCGAGGTGCAGCGCGTCGCGCAGGGCGGGCAGGCGCGACACCCACGACGAACTGGAGACGCCGAGGATGAAGAAGACCATGAGGCATGCCCAGGTGGCACGCACGGTGCGGGTGCTGGAGATGGCAGGGGACACAGCAGGCTCCGGGGGACACGGCAAGGAGGGATCCAGGGGATGGGGACGGCCCTTCGGCGGGTGCCGGGGGCGTCCGCTGCGGCGGGACCGTCCGATCCGATCATCGGAACCGGCCTTGCCACTGCGAGTGAGTGATGGGAGGAGATGGGTCGAGGACAGCCGGGACGCAGACGGGCGGGAGGCGCCCCAGAGGAGAACCCCCGGTGAGTCCACAGGGACTGACCGGGGGCGACGGAGTTGCGGGGAGGCGGGACTCAGCGGGTCTCGCGGTGCAGAGTCGACGTCCGGCAGCGCGGGCAGTACTTGTTCAGTTCGAGGCGGTCCGGCGTGTTCCGCCGGTTCTTCTTCGTGATGTAGTTGCGCTCCTTGCACACTGAGCATGCCAGCGTGATCTTCGGGCGCACATCCTGCGACTTGCTTGCCACGGTCCGTACCTCGCTTGATGATTCGTTCGCCGCCCGGCCACCCCGGTCGCCCGGACGATTCCACCTGGTAGCGGGGCGGATCGGAACCCGCGACCTCACGATTACAGGTTTCTTCGCCTCGGGCTCTCACGCGGCCGGGACGCTTGTCGGCGTTTGTCGCAACGATCCTAACCTACGTCAGCGCCGGCCTCCTCATCCATGTGGCCGCTCGCACAGTGCGAAGGGGCACATTCTGCTCTCCGGCGGCCCGCAGATGGGAGCTGAGGGGAGTCCGCAGGCCGGGCCGATGGCGGCCCGACGACATAGCCTTCTGTGTGGCAGCGGGGCGCGCCCGCTCCTGCGCCTTCTCATCCGCGCATGCACCCAGGGAGGCAACGACGGTCGTGATCACACTCGCAGGGCCCATCGGCAGCGGAAAGACGACCCTCACCCGCATCCTCGCCGAGGATCTGCACACCCGGGCCTTCTACGAACCGGTCGAGGGCAATCCGATCCTCGACGACTTCTACCGCGGCAACGAGGTCGCCGCTCGCCAGCGTGCCGCCGGGGTCGCGGACGCGCACAACCCCTACGCCTTCCTGCTGCAGGTCTACTTCCTCAACCGACGATTCAGCGCCATCAAACGGGCGATGGAGGACGACAACAACGTGTTGGACCGCAGCATCTACGAGGACCGCATCTTCATGCGGATGAACTACGACCAGGGCAATGTCACCCGCGTCGAGTGGGAGACGTATGACTCGCTGTTCGAGAACATGATGGAGGAGCTCGCGTTCGCCGCCCACAAGAAGGCACCGGACCTCATGGTCCTCATCGAGATCAGCTACCCGACGATGATCGAGCACATCCGCCGGCGCGGACGCCCCTACGAGCAGATCGAAGAGGATCCGAGCCTCGTCGGCTACTATCACTCCCTCCTGGACTACTACGCGCAGTGGAAGCGCGACTATCTGCGGCAGGGCATCAGCGACCTCATCGCCATCGACGCCGACAAGTACGACTTCACCGACGACGCCCACGACCGGCAGGCGGTCCTCGACCAGGTCCGCGCGCGCCTGCGCGCTCTCGGCAAGATCTAGCGACAGCGATCGCAGGCACGCCGCTCATGCTTGGCCGGTCAGGCTCCCTGAGCATTGGCGGCGGAAGAAACGAGGGGCGATCCCCTCGTCACCAGCGCCTTCATGAATCCGCCCATGAACGAGTCGCCAAGTCCGATCGTCGTTGGCAGAGTCGTGCGGACTTCGCGGCTGGGCGCGATCAAGATGCCTGCCCGGCAAACCGCGGAGTCGCGAGCCAGGGTCTTCCCGAGGGGATCGAGAGGCTCCGAGGCGACTCTCCTCAGATCTGTCTCGGTTATCGCGTCACCGCGCAGGAATCGCGCCCCCGCCATCACACAGCCTTCCTCGGCGGCTAATCTCATGCGGGCGGCGTCAGCTCCCATGACGGCCACGTAGTGGGAGGTGTGGACCACGATCGTCGAGGCGCGAAGGAGTCCGCGAAGCTCCCCCATCATCGAGACCAGGGACTCGGCACGCTCCAGATCGACATTGCGTCCGATATAGTCCTGAGCCTCGTCCTCGTTCAGGGAGTGAACAGCCACGATATCTGGAATAAGTTCCAGGACGACTGATCGCAATGGCGGATTATGGAACCCAGCATCCTCGTAGACCACCGGCACCCCCTGAGCCATGCCCGCCATCATGCCCTTCAGTTCGAGCAGACGGCCGCGCAGCAACGTCGAGGACTTCATGGTGTTGAGACCGGAGATGAGGAATGCGTCGGCCTCCGAGAGAACCCCCGGAAGATCCGGGCTGAGCCTCATCAGCTCGTTCGGTTCGTCATTGACGAGGATGACCCGATTGGGGCGGGTCGAACGGACTTCGACACCATCGGACAGCCTCACATGTGTCCCTTTCGGATACTGCACGATGAGATGCGGATCCACGGTGTCACGGTCGGCGCTCGAGACGATCGACACTTCGGGGGGCAAAAGCTGTCTCACCTCATCCGACGTCGAGACGAGGTGGACGGTCGATCGGAATCCGATCTTCGCGAGGCAGATTGCGCTTCGGACGCATGTTCCCCCCAAAGTCACCTCATAGGTGAAGTGGGCCTCGAACGCCCGCAATGCCCTCTTGTCGGTGACGTGTCGCTCTCCACCTGCACTGCGCGCGACGAACCGCAGCAGTGCGACGAGCACATCTCGCTGGGTCGCGAGCGGGCCTTCGCGCTCGAGCTCGGCCGATCCGATATCGGCAGTATCCACCAGTTCTTGGACGACTCCCTGATCCCACCTGAGCTCGTGGTCGACGGTGCCGCCGAGCCCGAGCACGAGATGCCCGCTCATCTCATTCCTGTCCGTTCACCACGATCAGTACAGAGCCGCCTTGCCTGCGGAGCCGAAGAGATCGATCTTCTGCCCAGCGCACTCACGTAGCGCTTCCTGGCAACTGGGCTCGATCATGTTTGGCTCTCTCAGGTCCCGGTCCTGGAGAACCTCCCGCATACGGCGGAAGTAGACGGCCTTGATGTCGGAGGAGATGTTGATCTTGTTGATGCCCGTTCGCGCGGCGATCCCGACCTCCTCATCTGGATTGTTCGACCCTCCATGGAGCACCAGAGGGATCCCCACCCGGGCCTTGATGTCCTTGAGCAAGTCCAGCCTCAGCTCCGGCCGAAGTTCCCTCGGGTACAGCCCGTGCCGTGTCCCGATGGCCACGGCCAGCGAGTCCACTCCCGTCTCCTCGATGAAGCGGGTCGCATCCTCCGGATTGGTATAGACGATGTCGTCGGTTCCGTCTTCGGCGAACCCGTCCGTCTTCCCGATCGTCCCGAGCTCGCCCTCGACCGAGAGGCCGACGGCATGTGCGGCCTCAACCACACGACGCGTTTCCAAGACGTTCACCTCCCACGCGTCGCGCGACCTGTCGATCATCACCGAAGTGAAGCCCGCCTGGATAGCTAGCAGAACCTGCTCGTAGGTCGCTCCGTGGTCCAGATGGATGGCCGTCGGGACCGACGATCGATTCGCTTTCTGGATGATCGCGGGAAGCATATCGACACCGATATGGCGAAGCTCGTCCGGGTGGATTGCCACGATATGCGGAGACCTCTTCTCTTCACAGATCTCGAACACAGCGTTCAGCATCGAGAAGCTCGAGATGTTAAACGCCGGGACCGCGAATCCGTTCTCGTTTGCAACATTCAGGATCTCTGAACCTGTTGTGAGCATCGGGAGCGCCTTTCTCTAGTGGAATCGTCAAGATCAACTCTTGACGGATCCAGCGGTCATACCTCCAATGAAATGCCGCTGGAAGAAAATAAACAAAATGACGACGGGAATCGAACCAAGAACAGACATCGCCATCATCTGGCTCCAATCATAGGAATGCTGCCCCATCAGCAGTTGAATTCCGATCGGAACCGTCCTCATATTGTTCGTCTTGGTCAACGTCAGAGCGAATAGATACTCGTTCCACGCGATCATGAAGGTGTACAACGCCACTGACACGATCCCCGGAATAGAAACCGGCACGAGGATCCGCCACAATGCTCCGAACGAACTCGCGCCGTCCATGTTCGCAGCCTCGTCGAGTTCTCTTGGAAGCGTGTTGAAGTATCCCGTGAGCATGATGATCGCGTAGGGGAGTGTCAGCACCATGTACGTCAGAATGAGGCCGGGATATGTGTTGTAGAGCTTGAGTTTCACCATCAGCCCGAAAAACGGGATCAGGAGCGTGATCGGAGGGACCGCCTGCATGGAGATGATGACCACGTTGATGACGCGCTTTCCCGGAAACTCGTACCGACTAAAGGCAAAAGCGGCGAGAACAGCCACGAGGACAGTCAAGAGCGTCACCGAACCCGCAACGAGATAACTGTTGAGGAAGAATCGGATCTTCTCCGGGTCATGGAGGATCTCCGCATACGCTTCGAACGTCGGCGAGGAGAACAACTCAGGTGGATCCGCGAATATCCTCGAGTTCGGTTTGAAGGAGGACAGGACCATCCAGAGTATGGGAAGCACGGCAAAACAGGCACCCAGGAGGAGACCGATGCTGACGCCAATCCTCACACGGACGTCATGCCGTCTTCTTGAAGCACCCATAATCAATTACTCGCCTCCTGAGTTCGGACATATCCGATGGCCAGGATCATCGACAGCGCCAATGTGACCACCGCGGACGCCGACGCACCAGAGAAGTCGTACTGAGAGAACGCCAGCTTGTATGTGAACGTCGAGAGCATCTCCGTCCGATTGAGAGGACCACCCCCCGTCGTCATCCATATGAGAGCGAATTGCTGAGATGTCCAGATAAGGTCCAGCATCGCCATCGAGACGATGATCGGCTTCAATTGAGGGATCGTGATATGCCAGAACTTGCGTGCGCCACCTGCTCCGTCCACCTCCGCCGCCTCATAGAGGTCCATGGGAATCCCCTGCAGACCGGCGAGCAAACTGATCATGAAGAACGGGTAACCTGCCCAGATGTTGATGAATGTGACAGCTGGAAGCGCCATGGACGGATTCGACAGCCACTCGATCTGACCGCTGGCCAGCCCCAAGCTGTCCAGAACGAAATTGACGACTCCATTGGGATCAAGCAGCAGCCTCCACAGGATGGCGATGATGGCCACCGTGAGCAGCCACGGAAGCACGAAGAGCGTTCTGAAAACCGTTCGCGTCATCCGAGATACGTGGCCGGAGTTCAAGAGCATCGAGAACACGAGGCCCAGGATCAGATGTGCGACGACGCTCACGATGGTGAAGATCGCCGTGTTCTTCACCGCCGTCCAGAATTTTGCGCTTCCTAGAACCTGAGTTTGGTCACTTCGTCGCGCTTCGGGATCGCGTAGGTCGCTGACCTGTGCCGATGGGTTCGCTGGATGCCGATTTGAGGCACTAATTGGTGCTCTACGGTGGGGGTGTGGCGTGGATTCGGCGGGTGCGGACGGCTTCGGGGGCGACGGCCGTGCAGATTGCCGAGTCCGTCAATGGTCGTCGGCGGATCGTGGCGCATGTCGGGTCGGCGCATACCGAGGCCGAGCTCGGGTTGCTCGTCTGGCGGGCGCGGCAGCTGCTGGAGGACCCCGGTCAGGGCGAGTTCGACCTGGGCCTGGAGCCTGTGGAGCCCAGGACGAGGCTGCTCGGCGCGCCGCGGGTGGCGGCGCTGTTCGATGAGCCGGGCTCTCCGGCACGTGAACGTGGGCCGGCCGCCCCGCCGCGGGTGGTGGGGACCTCCTCGCGGGTCCTGTATGACGCGCTGAGCGCGGTGTTCACGGACCTGGGGTTCGACGCCCTGGGTGATGCGGTGTTCCGGGATCTGGTGATCGCGCGGATCGTGGAGGCGACCTCGATCCTGGACACCGGCCGTGTGCTGAGCGATCTGGGCGCCCGGCCGGCGAGTGAGAAGACGATGCGCCGTACCCTGGCCCGGGCGGCAGCCGGTGAAGGTCCCGGCGCCTACCGGGACAAGGTCGCCGAGCTGTCCTTCGCCCACGCCGCGACCAGTGGTGAGGTCTCGCTGTGCCTCTACGACGTGACGACCTTGTACTTTGAGGCCGAGAAGGAGGACGACCTGCGCAAGGTCGGCTACTCCAAGGAACGCCGCGTGGACCCCCAGATCGTCGTCGGTCTGCTCGTCGACCGCCACGGGTTCCCCCTCGAGATCGGCTGCTACGAGGGCAACCAGGCCGAGACGGCCACGATCATCCCGATGATCAGACAGTTCCAGAGCCGCCACGACATTGAGGACATGGTCGTCGTGGCTGACGCCGGCATGCTCTCGGCGTCCAACCTGGCCGCGTTGGATGAGGCCAACCTGCACTTCATCGTCGGCTCCAGAGTGACCAAGGCGCCGCTGGACCTGGCCTCGCACTTTCGCTGGCACGGGGACGCATTCACCGACGGGCAGGTCATCGACACCATCACACCCCGCACCGGCCGGCGCAGCGAGAACGACGAAGCACTCCGTGCCGAGCCAGTCTGGGACCCCGGGCAGCATCCCGGGTCGTGGCGCGCGGTCTGGGCCTACTCCACCAAACGCGCGGCGCGCGACGGCAAGACGCTGACGTTGCAGGAAAACCGCGCCCGAGCGGTCATCGCCGGTCAGAAAGCCGCACGGACCCCGAGATTCGTCAAGACCACCGGTGAGGCGCGCAGCCTGGACGAGGCCGCCCTGGCCCGCGCCAGGCGCCTGGTCGGGCTCAAGGGCTACGTCACCAACATCCCCGCCCAACTGATGGCGGCCAGTGAGGTCATCGGGTCCTACCACGAGCTGTGGCACGTCGAGCAATCCTTCCGGATGTCCAAGACCGACCTAGCCGCCAGGCCCATGTTCGTGCGCACCCGCGACGCGATCGAGGCCCACCTAACCATCGTGTTCACAGCCCTGGCCGTCTCGCGCGAGGTCCAGCGACGCTGCGGCCTCGCAATCCGCAACGTCATCCGCCAGCTGCGGCCCCTGCGCTCAGCGACTATCACCGCCAACGGCGCCACCCAGATCGTCCACCCCACATCGACCCCGACCGACAAGCGATCATCGATGCCCTCACAACGGGGAAACCTCAGGCACTAAGCGAATGACCGAACTCAGGTAGAATCTCGAAGTAGTTCTCGAGTCCCACGAAAGTCGAGTGGTTGCTGGTGATCACGGAATCCATCAGAGAATAGGAGATCACCATGGCGATCGGCACAACGAGAAGCACCGTCATGACCAGGATCGTGGGACTGAGATAGGCATATGGCACAAGCCTTCTCAACATGGACTTTCTCCGCCCCGGCTCACGGAGTCCAGTCGGGACTCCGGGCGCCGGTGTTCGGTTGGTGCTCATGAAAGATCTCTCTTCTTCGCGGGGGGCAGACCGCCTCCGGGACTGCCCGCCCCCCGCGCGTCGTCGCTTCGGCTGTCCCCGCCTCAGAACTCGCCCTCCCAGGCCTGTTGGACGTTGCTGAGCATTGTGTCGACATCGACATCACCATTGAGATAGCCCTGGAATTGCTCGTCGAATTCACGCATGAGAGTCTCCGAGACAGGAAGTCCCACGAACTCATTCGCCGGAGTTGAGCTGTTCCAGATCTCGAACGCTTCCTTGTAGATCTGGTTCTCGTCAACGAATTCGGGTTTCGCCTCCGTGTTCCCCGGGAACGCCATGGCGTCATTGCTGAGCTCGGAGTTCACATCCTTGGAGAGAAGGAATTCCACAAGCTTCCAGGCCTCCTCAGGATGCTCGGTGTTGGCCGAGATCCCGATCCCCCACGAGGCATATGGCATGCCTCTAGTTCCCGTGTAGCCATCTTCGGCTGGAACCGCGGAGATCTTGAAGTTCAGATCCGGATTCGCCTCCTGGATCGTGGTGATATGGGCAAGGGAGTCGATCATCATGCCGACCCGGCCGTTGGTGAAATTCTCGACCTTGTCCTGTTCCTTCATCGTGAATGCGCCCTCGGCGATGTCGCCGGCGTCCCACATCCCCTTGATGAACTCGACAGCGCTCTTGACATCGCCGTTGTCGACGTCGGGCTTCCCGTCGGATGTCAGCATCGAACCGCCCGAGGCCCACACCCAGGACATCACATCGTTCTGAACTCCATTGGGCGACTCCTGCGACAGTGGAAGGATCCAACCGCTCGCATTGTTCCCTGTGGCAGCGATCTTCGAAGCCGCATCGGCGAACTCGCTGCGTGTTGTCGGAACGGCCTCAACTCCGGCGGACTCCATCAGGTCGGTGTTCGTGAACATCGGATACACGAAGTTGACCAGGGGAATCATGTAGGCCTTGTCGTCGATCTTCACCTGGCTGGCGAGTTGCGAATCATCGTACGAATGGTCCAACATGACCTGGGAGAGATCCTGAATCGCTCCTTGTTTGGCAAAGTCTGAGACCCATGCGCCGTCGAGGCCGACCACGTCTGACATGGTGCCGGCAGCCGCTCCCGCCACCAGTTGCTCTTTGGTATCGGCGTAGGGGCCAGACAGCAGCTTGACCTTGATGCCCGGGTTCTGTTCCTCGAACTGGTCCATCAGTCCCCTGAGGGCTCCGTCCGGGAGTTCCGGTTCCCACCATTGCGCCAACTCGATCGTGACATCACCTGACGCGGTCCCCGACGTGCCGCTCTCTGCGCCTCCGCCGCACCCGGCGAGCGCCAGTGCCGCAACCATCGCGGTGGCAACCGGGGCCATTCCCCTTGTCTTGTCTCGCATCGTTCCTCCATCTCCATCGATGTGCAGCATTTTGCGTTCTTTTGCTCTCTATCGCTGCCATCGAAGAATCTAGCGACCCACTCCTCGCAAAAACAGCATCTTCAAGTAACAATCTAGTAACAATCAGGGTCTTGCCGCACGATCAGTCATGGCTCTACTACGATGAGGGCTGTGAGCGAGACAGCACAACGACTCCCTGCGGGCCGCAAGGCCGAGGTTGCCTCGGCGGTCTCAGAACTAGGCCAGGTGACAGTAACCGAGCTTGCCGATCGCTTCGCCGTGTCCGTGGACACGATCCGTAGAGACCTGGACCAATTGGATGCGGAAGGTCTGGTCATCCGCACCCGTGGTGGTGCGATGTCACTCTCTGCCGTCCCATGGCACGACACCGGGTTGGACGACCGATCGAGGCTCCGGCCGACGGAAAAGGACGCCATCGGCCAGCTGGCGGGCACTCTCGTTCCCGATGGCGCCGTGCTCTTCATCAACGCGGGGACGACAACGCTGGCGGCCGTCCGTCACCTCTCCCGGCGCCGCGAGCTCATCATCGCGACCAACAACCTGAGAATTCCCCTTGAGATCTCGCCCGACTGCTGCCGAGATCTCTACGTGCTCGGCGGCCAGGTTCGGCTCTCCGGAGCCGTTGCAATCGGCCCCGTCACCTTCACCAATCCGCTGACGGGCACCGAGGTGGACATCCGTGTCGACCTCGCACTGCTCGGCGTCGGCGCCGTCGACGCCGAGAACGGCTTCTCGACGTCGAACCTCAGCGAAGCCTCAATGATCGCCGAAATGGCGGCAAGAGCCAAGAAGGTCGCCGTTCTCGCAGATTCGACGAAGTTCGGGAAGAGCCTGTTCGCTGCCATCGGAGGACTGTCCATGGCGGACTACCTCATCACGAACGCCGCGCCGGACCGGCTGCTCGCCGAGGCCCTCAAAGCGCACAACGTCGAGGTCCTGTACCCCTCTGACGGGGATGGCAGCTGACGACTCTCTTGTCCACACACTCGACGCCGACCGCACGCGAGCGGCCCGGCGACAGAGGAGAACCCGATGAACGACCCAGTCCTGCAGTCCGACTTTGACGCCGAGACCGATGCCCTCCTGAGGTTCGGAGCGCGCTCGCAGGCCCAACACGGATTCGGATGGCTCACCGACGACGGCTCGATCGATCCCGGTCGCGGTGTCCAGCTGTGGGTCACCGGACGGATGACCCATTGCTTCGCCCTCGGACGACTTCTGGGGGAGGACTGGTGCGGACCTGTCGCCGAGCACGGCGTGCGCTGTCTCCTGGACGGCCCTCTGGCCAACGCCCCGGGCAACGGCTGGTCCACCGTGGTCGGCATTGACGGCACGGACAGACGTCTTCCCCAGCAGGCCTACGACCATTCGTTTGTCATCCTCGCAGCCTCTTCCGGACTGGCCGCTGGAATCGACGGTTCTGCGGACCTTCTTGACCGCGCACTGCGCAGCTTCGACTTGCTGTGGTGGGACGAGACCGCAGGAATGGTCCTCGACTCACGGGACCCCGTGACGGGTGTCGTCGACCCCTATCGCGGGGCAAACGCCAACATGCACACGGTTGAGGCGCTTCTCGCGGCGTGGGCGGCAACCGGTGATCGCGTTCATCTGTCCCGCGCGCTTCGGATCACCAGCCGCATCCTGAAATTCTTCATGTCGCACGACTTCAGGTTGCCCGAGCACTTCAACGCCTCATGGGAGCCGCAGCTTTCCTACAATTCCGATGCCCTCGCTGACGCGTTTCGCCCGTTCGGCTCCACCATCGGGCATTGGCTCGAATGGTCACGGCTCATCCTCGAGGTCAGGAACGAATGCCGTTCGCAGGGCGTCGTCTATCCCCCTGCCTTCGACAACGCCCCGAAGCACATGTATCGAAAGTCACTGGCGGAAGGGTGGGGACCGGACGGGCATCCCGGTTTCGTCTACACCGTCGATTTCAAGGGGAGGCCCCTCGTCCGTCAACGCATGTACTGGGTCCTGTGTGAAGCCATCGGAGCAGCCGCGACCTTGTCGCACGTGAACCATGACGAGTCCTATGCCCTCGACATCCGCGACTACTGGTCATATGCCAGAACCTGCCTGATCGAGAGACCCGGTCAGTGGCATGAGGAACTCGACGAGAACAACACCCCTTCCGACCGCACCTGGTCGGGCAAGCCCGACATCTACCACGCCCTGCAGGCGATGCTCATCTGCAAGCTCCCCGTCGGGCCGTCGTTCGCCGCTGCTCTGGCAGGCCAGCGATGACCCCGCACACCCCGTCGCCCCGTTCCTCCGGCTCGCAGAAGGTCGGTGCGCGGGCGGCGGGCCCGCATTCAGTCCAGCAGCCATTCCCCGGTGAGGAGGAAGCCGGCGAGGTCGACCGTCAGCACCAGGCCCGCGAGGGCGATGACGGCCGTCAGAAGCCCTGACAGACGCGCGCCGTACCGGCTCTGGATCCGGTCGAACCATGCCGTCAGCCGTTGCGCGCCGCCTGCCAGGAAAGCGCCGGTGAAGACGAACAATGGCGCCTGGCTGACCAGGATCCAGAGCACCTGGGCGCCGACGACGGTCGGAATGGAGCCGTTGTGACCGGACAGGGCGATCAGGGCCAGGTATGACGGATCGGTGAGGGCGCTGAGGGAGAACAAGATGCCCGCGCCCAGCAGGCTGCGGCCCGCCCAGCGCTCGGCCCGAGGGCTGTTCTCCGGTTTCCCCGGCGCGGCCGTACTGCGTCGGCGCCAGCGTCTGGCGGCCCAGAACCACAGCAGGCCGACCGCGACGGCCTCCACGATCACCCAGATCTTGTTGGAGACGCCACCGAGGAGACCGGCGGCATCCGTGACGAGCGCGCCCAGGAACAGTGAGGAGACGGTGCCCACGAGCACGGTCCCGACAAAGACCGTCCCGGCGAAGAGCGCGAGCGAACGGCGTGTGGCGCCTATTCGAAGCGCGGTCACCGCCAGCACGACCCCCAGAACGTCGACGCCGGCGACGCCCAGGCCGGCTGCGATGAGGATCAGGTCCATACAAGCATGCTGCCAGACATCCGTGGGGGCCGCCGGCCGCGCCTGCGGTCACCGGGCGTGGCCGGCGAGACCGGGGGCGAGCGCGGCGAGGAGGCCGCCCGCCGCGAGCCTGGCCTGGGAGCGCAAGCCGGCGACATGCGCATCATGGTCGGCGACGCCCTCGTCGAGATGTTGTCAAGGATCTCCACGCGACTGTCGCTCACACCGCACAGGCCGGCGATGCCGACGTTGAGGTGGCGCTCCATGAGCGGTGTCGTAGCCGCGCTTGGCGAAGGCCTCCGGCGCCTCCCCCGCCAGACCGATCCACCGCACCGCCTCCAGACCAGATCGTCGTCCTCCGCCATAGAACAGGCCGTTGTTCCACACGCGGTCGATGAAACCCTTCGTGATCACCGGAAACGAGTACGACCACGCCGGGAACACGAAGACGACGGCGTCGCAGCCCCGCATCCGCTCGGCCTGGCCCATGACCTCATCCGAGTAGCGTTTGTCGAGGTCGCCCCCGTCCGGCTCGTCCGGTTCACGGAGCACCGGGTCGAATCCCGACCCGCGCAGGTCGAGGACGTCGACGTCGGCACCTCACTGGCCAAGCGTCTCAACCACGTCTCCTGCGATGGCCGCGGCCAGAGACTGGGCGCGCGGGTGGGCCCGGATCACCTCAATGCGCGGCACGACGGTCATCGCAGTTCTCTGTCGGGCCTGCCGGGACTCGGCCTCGACCGGCTCATGCGACATCAGGGGGCGGGAGCCCGCGCGACGGGGGTGTCTCGGCGGCGCGGTCGGCCGGATGCGAGGTGCCGGCAGGCAGGACGGTGAGGACGAGCAGGGCGCCCGCGATGACCGCCAACCCTATTCCGGCAAGGGAGGTGAGGCGTTCGCCGACCACGGCGACCGCCAGAATCGCGGCGATGGCCGGCTCCAGCAGCGTCACGGTCGTCGCCGTGCTCGCCGGCACGCGGGCCAGACCGATCCCGAAGAGGAGGTACCCGCAGAACATGGGGATCAGCGCCATGTAGCCGGCGACGAGGAATGCCCGCGGCGACTCCACGAGGGGCGCGCCGGTGAGGAGGAGGACGGGAACCAGCAGCGCGCCTCCCCCGCCGAAGACCGCTCCCATCGCCGCCGCCCGGTCGACGCCGCTCCTCATGAGCCGGCTGGCCGCCCACGAGTAGGCGGCGTAGGTCGCGCCGGCGACCAGCCCCAGGCCGATGCCGGCCAGGATCCCGATCGCCGAGGACTCCGGCCCACTCATCCGGGAGGCGCACAGCAGGACGCTGCCAGCGACGCCCAGCGCCGCCGCGAGCATCCACGACCGGCTCAACGGCCGGCGCTCCGCGAACCGTTCGAGCAGGCCGGAGACGAGCGGCGCGGAGGCCAGCGAGACCACCGTTCCCACGGCGACCCCCGCGGCGCGCATCGAGCTGTAGAAGGCCAGCGGGTACACGCCGACCGACACCGCTCCCCACGCCACCACACGACCCTGGGCGCGCAGCGATGGCCAGGCCGCCCGAAGAGCCGGAGCCGCGGCCGCCGCCTGGAGCAGGCCGCCGGCGCCCAGCGCGGCCGCGCCGATCGCCAACGGGCCCGCCGCCGGCGCGAAGGTCGCCGCCGTGCCCGTGGTCCCCCACAGCACCGAGGTGACGGCGATCGCGGCGATGCCGACCAGCCGCGTCCGGCTCACGACCCAGCCAAGAGCGTCTCGGCGATCGACCGCGCGTGCAGGAGCCGCTCGGAGCGCCCTTCGAGGCCGGCACGGCTGACGGCGCCCTCCAGGACGAACGCCAGGTGCTCCGCCAGCCCGGCGGACTCGTCCGTCGAGGCCATCTCCTTCAGATGCCCCCGGAGAATCGACTCGACCTGCTCCTTGTGCCGGCGTACCGCTTCACGGCCCGGAGAGCCTGCAGGCAGTTCAGCGGCCGCGTTGAGCAGCCCGCATCCCCGGAATCCGTGCTCGTACACCGCCTCTGCGTGATCGATGTAGGCATCGAACACGGCCAGGACGCCCTGCTCGGCCGTGGTCGCGTGCGTCAACCGCGCCCGGTACAGCTCCAGCCATTCCTCGTGACGCGCCTCGATGTAGGCCCGTACCAGTTCGTCCTTCGAGGCGAAGTTGTTGTACAGGCTCATCTTCGCGACCCCGGCCTCCGCGATGAT
Organism: Schaalia naturae; assembly: GCF_042665795.1. Classification (NCBI taxonomy): domain Bacteria; kingdom Bacillati; phylum Actinomycetota; class Actinomycetes; order Actinomycetales; family Actinomycetaceae; genus Schaalia; species Schaalia naturae. The sequence continues at coordinate 3,103,191 of NZ_JBHTEF010000001.1, read as the reverse complement.
CGCATCGATCCCGGTCGCTGTCACTCCGTTCGCATAGAACAGCCGAGCCGCCGCCCCCAGCAGGCGCTCCCGCGCTGACCCGGCTCTCATCGCCATCCCTGTCCTCCCCGCTCACCCGCCAACGCGGCCACGCTACCATTAGGTAGATCAGTCTACCTATTCGGACGGAGAAACCGTTGCCCCCGATCCGGCGCAAATTCGTCGCGCCGCCCGGCGAGGATCCGGATGGGCTGGCGCACGCTCGATGAGGACGTCGATGGTCCACGTCTGCCGTCGGCCAAGACCCCGGTCACGTCCTCATCGAGAGCCGGCCCGACCATCGACGTCCTCGTCAGCGACCCGGTTGCCCCGGATCCGCGCGGCGCGCAGGCCGTTGAGGATGACGACCACCTCGGCGCCCTCGTGGATCAGGACGACCTGGGCCAGGCCGAGCACGCCGGTGATGGCCAAGGGCAGCAGACACGCGATGATGAGGATCGCGAGGACGAGGTTCTCGTTCATGATCTGGCGGCCCCGTCGGGTGTGGGCGAAGGCCTGGGGGAGCAGCCGCAGGTCGCGGCCTGTGAAAGCCACGTCCGCCGACTCGATCGCCGCGTCGGATCCGGTCGCTCCCATGGCGATTCCGAGGTCTGCGGCAGCAAGCGCCGGGGCGTCGTTGATGCCATCCCCGATCATCGCAGTCGGCGTCGACCGGCTCATCTGCCGGATCGCCTCTGCCTTGTCCTGCGGGCGCAGTTCCGCCCTCACGTCCTCGATCCCGGCCTCGAGGCCGAGGGCGCGCGCCGTCCGCGCGTTGTCGCCCGTCAGCATCGTGACGCCGATCCCCGTGCGCTCCAGGGTGGCCACCGCCTCCGCCGACTCCGGCCGGAGCTCGTCGCGGATGCCGATCACGCCGACGCTGACGCCGTTGCGGCGCACGATCACGACGGTCGCGCCCTCGGCCTCGAGGCTCTCGACGCGATCGGCCAGGCGCCCGGCGTCGAGGCGGCGTGGGCTCCCGATGGCGACCCGTGCGCCCCCGACGAGTCCGCCGATCCCCTGGCCGGCCGTCTCCACGATGTCCTCGGCACGCGCCGCGCCGGGGGCTGCCGCGCAGATCGCCGCGGCCAGCGGATGGACGCTCCCCCGTTCCACGGCCGCCGCCCAGGAGAGAAGCTGGTCCTCGGAGATCCCGTCGACCGTCTCGACATGGGTGACGGCCGGCCGGTTGCGCGTCAGCGTCCCCGTCTTGTCGAGGGCGACGTGTCGGATCTCCCCGAAACGCTCGAAGGCGGCGCCCGACTTGATGACCACGCCGAACCTGCTGGCCGCCCCGATCGCCGACACGACGGTGACGGGCACGGCGATCGCCAGCGCGCAGGGCGATGCCGCGACGAGGACGACCAGCGCCCGCGTGACCCACACCTGAGGATCGCCCAACACGGATCCGAGCGCACCGACGAGGACGGCGAGGACCATCACCCCGGGGACCAGGGGCCGAGCGATGCGATCAGCCAGACGCGCACGCTGCCCCTTCTCCGTCTGGGCCTGCTCGACCAGGCGGACGATCGTCGTCAGGGAATTGTCGGCCCCGGCTGCGGTGGCCTCGATCTCGAGAGCGCCCGTCGTCGCGATCGCACCGGCTGAGATAGCCTCGCCCGGCCCGGCCTCGACCGGGATCGACTCGCCGGTGATCGCCGAGGTGTCGAGGCTGCTGTGCCCGGCGCGAATGATCCCGTCTGTGGCCACCCGTTCACCGGCACGGACGATGAGGACATCGCCGACCTGCAGATCCGCTGCCGGGACGTCGAGGGTCGTTCCCCCGCGCTGGACGGTCGCGGTCTGCGGGACCAGCCTCAGCAGCGCACGCAGACCGGAACGCGCCCGATCCATGGCCTTGTCCTCAAGGGCCTCGGAGATCGAATACAGGAACGCGAGCGCGGCAGCCTCCTCGATCTGGCCGAGCAGGACCGCCCCGATCGCGCTGATCGTCATCAGCAGCCCGATCCCGAGCTTGCCGCGCGTCAGCAGATCGCGGACGGCCTCGGGGGCGAAGGTCGCCCCGCCGGCGATGAGCCCGATCCAGAAGACGACCGACGCCGCCGTCCGGGCCCCCGCCCATCCGCACACGAGCCCCGCCGAGAAGGCCGCCGCGGAGACGATCGGGAGAACGACCTCGGGATCGCGCCACCACGGGCCGTCCCCGGCCTCGTCACTGTCCAGATCGGCGACAGCCCCGGGCATGAGGTCTGCCCCCGCCCTCACGACTCCAGCCCCTCGACTGCCCGATCGGCCGGGCACGCCGGAGAGCACCCATCGTCCACGCAGGGCGCGTCGACGTCGACGGCGAGCGTGACCTCGACCAGCTCTCCCAGCGCGCGGACCAGATGGGCGTCGGCGATTTCGTAACGGGTCCTCCGCCCTTCCGGCTCGACCACGACGAGGCCGCAGCCCCGTAGGCAGGCCAGGTGGTTGGACACGTTCGACCTGGTCAACCCGAGGTCGCACGCGAGGATGGCGGGATAGGACGGCCCGTCCAGCAACGTCAGCAGGATCCTCGACCGGGTCGGGTCCGCCATCGCGCGGCCCAGTCTGTTCATCGCGTCGAGGCGAGAGGCAATGGTCAGCATAGGCTGAATCATACAGCGGCAGCTGACCAATGGGTATCGCGTTCCCATCCGCTTCTGGGCGACCACCGGACGCGCGGGAGCGCCGACAGCACAGAATACCGATGCGGGAAGACCCGGACGTCCTCCCTCTCCAGCCTGTGACCTGCACACATGAGAATGCAGGCAACGTCCGCCGACCAGGCCTCCCGGACATTCTGTGCTGCCTCGAGCCGAGATCGCCTGTGAGCGCTCACTCGGAACGCCGCCCACCGGACAGAGGCGCGATGCGGAGGTCGCGTGGGCCATGCGGAGATCCCCACACGGGATGCGAAATAGGCGCATCCACTCCGATGGAGCGCGTCCGCCTACCCGCTCTGTGACGTCGTGACATCCTCGTTGTCGGCGACGACCGTCAGCGTGAAACTGATCTTCGCGTTGTCGGGCCCCGTCAGGGTCGCGGCCGTCGTCCCCTCCCTCTTCGCGTCGAAGGCAGGATTCACAGAATAACTGCCCTTCGAGCCGCCGGCGGAGAAGCCTGCGATACCGGGATCCCCGACCGCACCCGTCCAGAGGTCCAGTTCGGAATCGTCGACCTGGAGGACCAGGGGGATGTCCCGAGAGATCTTGATCGTCCTGCCCTGCAGGCTGGCCGGGTCAAAGAAGATCGGGGCCGGCAGCGACGCAGGCGAGGAGGACTCCGCGGAGGATTCAGGGCTTTGAGCCGAGCCCGCCGACTCCGCCCCTGAGGAGCATGCCGCGGCCACGAGGAACACCGAGGCGAGCGTCCCCGCAAGGACAACGGCGGAACGCCTCATGGCGGATCCTCCTTGACGCGACAACTACTACCAACAATGAACATCATACTCTCTTGCCAACACAAAGGTGACGTACGAGACTTCTGACTCGCCGTCGAGCCAAGTCCAGATTGCGCAGACACAAGAGCCTCTTCCCGAGGATGGCCAACGGGACAGCGACTCGAACATGCCCTGGAGGCATTCCCCCCGGGGTCGGCATACAGGGAGGGTCCGGTCCTTCTGGGACCGGACCCTCGGCTGGTAGCGGGGGCGGGGATCGAACCCGCGACCTCACGATCACCACGTCAACGAAGGCCCGGCCCAGCACGCCGACAGACACCTACGCCCGCGGCACCGAGACCTTCACCACGACCGTCACCAACACCGGCAACGTCGACCTCACCGACATCACGATCGAGGGAAGCCTCGACAACCACACCCGCGACAGCCTCCAAGTCCCCCACTTCACCTGCCCCGCCCACACTCTCGCGCCCGGCGCCTCGATGGAGTGCACGTCCACCATCGAGATCACCGACGACCTCATGTCCACAGACACCCTCAGCCTCGCAGAGACAACGACGGCCACGGGCGCGATCCTCGGTGGCAAAACCAAACAGGTCACCGACTCCGACATCGCGATCGTCAAGCCCCGCTACACGCTGACCTATGACGCGAACACCGCGGGCGGAACCGTCTCAGGCAATCCGATCACCCGAGCCCGAGGCCAAAACTGGAACATCCTCTCCACCGCGCGAGCCGCAGGGAAGACCTTCCTCGGATGGTTCACCACCCCGACAGGCGGCACCCAGGTCACCTCCTCCACCAAGGCGATGAGCGACCTCACCGTCTACGCCCACTGGCAGGCCAAACAGTTCACCGTCGCCTTCCTCCCCAACGCCCAAGGCGGCACCGTCACCGGCGAGATGGGCTCCACCGCCTTCCAGGTCGGCTGCGCCACCTGCCGACTCCCCGCCAACACCTACCAGAAGACCACCGGGGCGAAAGCGTTCATTGACGAGGACGGCGGCGAGACAACGGAACTGAACAGCGTGTTCCTCGGGTGGAGCACCGACCCCGACGCCCGCGCCGCCACCATCGCCGACCACGCCCAAGCCGGCGCCCTCTCCACCCGAAACCGCGTCGAGCTGTACGCCATCTGGGACGACGCCCCCCAATTCCTGTACAAGGAGTACCCGAACCGCTACTTCACCCTCGACCAAGCACGCGCCGGCGACATCACCGAAGAGGAACTGCTCTCCACCGTCCGCGCCTTCGACCGCGAAACGACCCCCCTCCAACGCAAGACACAGGCGGACGTCGCCGCGACCGGCTCCGACATCGGCATCACGCTCTTCGACTACGACCCGGACGACTACACCTCCATGACCGCAGACGGATCCGTCACCCTCACCTACAAGCTCAAAGACGAGGCTCGCAGCGTCGCCTTCCTGCGGATCCGTGTCACCGTGAGCACCGGCAACCCAGAGGCCCCCGAGGTGAACTACGTGCGCGGGATCTCCAGCCAGTACCTCGACAAGCCCCCCGCCGAAGGCGGCCTCGCAAACGACAGCGGCTGGCGCACCGACCCCACACTCCGCGCCGCCCTCAACACAGCCCTCACCGACACCGACGCCACCTGCTACCAACTCGACCCCGACGCGCTGGCCGGAATCCGCGCCCACATCGAGAGCCACGGCTTCGGAAACTCCGAAGATCAAGGCGGATTGGCAGAGGTAGTGGGCCGTTGGTTCGAATCGGCAACATGCAAGTAGAGCGCCGACGGCAGAGAAATACCCTGCATCGCCATTGATGCAGGATATTCCTCGTACTGGAGGTGGAAGATCAAGCGGAGACAACGATCATGGATTCCCCCTCCGTTCAGGATCGCATCGCGGAACCGGCTCCTGTCTCCCAGAATGTCGAGATGCCTTGCTGAAGAACCAGCGAACGATCGCGAGCACGATGACGACAGTGACCACGAGACCGACGATGGCAACCACCATCCATAGGACTTGAAATTCCCACCCCCCGGTTACGATAGACACCCCATCCATTGAATTCAGCGCCACGATGACTCACCTCGATCTTCGCTCAATCTCAGCCCAAGTCGTTCCCAAATCTCAAAAACGCGATCCAATCCTAGGGTCTGGGTGTGTCAGATTAACGGTGGATCTGGCCTGGCGCATTTCAGTTGATTCGGCCTTCGAAGGTGATCGCGAAGGCGTTGAGTGCGGGCTTCCACCTCGTCACCCAGCGTGCCCGACCCCGGCCGGTGGGGTCAAGCGACCTCGTCACGAGATACAGACACTTCACCGCGGCGGCGTCGTTCGGGAAGTGTCCGCGTGCCCTGACCGCGCGGCGGTAGCGGGCGTTGAGGGACTCGATCGCGTTGGTGCTGCAGATGATGCGGCGGATCTCGACGTCGTAGTCCAGGAACGGGATGAACTCGCTCCAGGCGTTCTCCCAGAGCTTGCGGATCGCGGGATACATCGTGCACCACTTCTCCGCGAACTCCTCGAATCGAGCTCTCGCGGCAGCCTCGGTCGGCGCGGTGTAGACCGGGCGCAGGTCGCGGGCGATCTGGTCCCAGTACTTGCGCGACGCGAAGCGGAACGTGTTGCGGATCAGGTGGATGATGCACGTCTGCACGACCGCGAGCTCCCACGTCGTGGTGATCGACTCCGGCAGTCCCTTCAGACCGTCGCAGACCACGATGCACACGTCCTCGACGCCGCGGTTCTTGATCTCGGTGAGCACGCCCAGCCAGAACTTCGCGCCCTCGCCGCCGTCGCCGGCCCAGATCCCGAGGATGTCCCGTTCCCCGGCCGTGGTGACGCCGACGGCGACGTAGAACGGCTTGTTGCGGACCTGCCCGTCCCGGACCTTCACCACGATCGCGTCGATGAACACCACCGGGTAGACCCGGTCCAGCGGCCGGTTCTGCCACTCGGTCATCTCCTCGATCACCTTGTCGGTGATCTTCGAGATCGTGTCCTTGCTGACGCTCGCGCCGTAGACGTCGTCGAAGTGCGCCGCGACCTCACCAGTCGTCAGCCCGCGCGCGGTCAGCGACAGGACAATCTCGTCGATCCCGTCCAACCGCCGCTGCCGCTTGCGCACGATCTTCGGCTGGAACGACCCGTCACGATCTCTCGGCACGTCGATCTCGACGGCACCGACCTCGGTGAGCACCGTCTTCGAGCGGGTCCCGTTGCGCGCGTTCTCACCGATCGAGGACGCGTGCTTGTCGTAACCGAGGTGCTCGGTCATCTCAGCTTCCAGCGCGGTCTCCAGCACCGTCTTCGTGAGCCCGCCGAGCAGGCCTCCCGGCCCGACGAGGCTGACTCCCTGCTCCTTGGCCTGCGCGAGCAGCTGCTCGGCGATCTGTTGCTGATCGATGATCTCTCCTGTCACAGGATCGATCATCTCGATGGTCTGGCTCATAGCCCTTCCTTTCGGTCAGGCCAGTCCCAGATCCACCGTTCTCCTGACAGTCCCATCTCGACCGGACGCAACAGGGCCTCGATGTCCGCCTCATAGAATCGCATCTGCCCCGATGGGAGCAGGATGTGGCGCAACCGGCCGCTCTTCGCCCAACGACGGATCGTGTCACGGGAGACCCCCACGATCTCCGCGGCGCGACCTGTACCGATCACTTCACATAGTTGCATTTCTTGCGACCGCATGGCTTAGATCATGCCTGCGCACCTAGGTGCTGTCAAGTACGCCAGTTGCAGTATTTGCTACAGTGCCCTATCCTGGCAACATGACAGCACCCGCGGTCGGTACTCGCGACGATCTTCTGACGGCTGACAGAGCCATCGGCATCACGGTCAACCAGCACCTCTTCGTGCGCAGCATCCAGGCCCAAGAGCTTGCTCACGCCCTGGAGGTCACCAAGTCATCGGTCAGCCGCAAGCTGCGCGGAACCGTTGGCTGGTCTGCAACAGAGCTGCTCGCAACGGCCGCGTTTCTCGGGCTCCAAGTCCAGGATCTGATGCCCTCCCCCGACGGCCGGGGCGGGTGGATTCCCGCCGCTTACGTGCCGGCGTACAGGGAGGGTCCGGTCCCTTCCGGGACCGGACCCTCGGCTGGTAGCGGGGGCGGGGATCGAACCCGCGACCTCACGATTATGAGTCGTGCGCTCTGACCGGCTGAGCTACCCCGCCGCTTGGGCCGTGGGCCGCCAGGCGCCCCACAACCGGAGCCCCGAAAGGGAATCGAACCCTTGACCTTCTCCTTACCATGGAGACGCTCTGCCGACTGAGCTATCGGGGCAACGCGGAAAACCCTATCCCAGCGCCGATCACGTGGGCAATCGACGACGCTGAGAAGGACCTCACACGTTCGGCCGCAGGAAACCTGCGGCCTTGTGGCGGGGGAGGGATTCGAACCCCCGAAGCATTCCGCGGCTGATTTACAGTCAGCTCCCTTTGGCCACTCGGGTACCCCGCCATGCGCCGCCAGGGCGGTGCCGTGAAAGAATACCAGCGATCAGGACCGGGGCGCCAATCGCGGCACCACGGCCGCGACGCACAGAGAGGAGCATCGTCATGGCCGACTCGTCGTTCGACGTCGTCTCGAAGATCGACCGTCAGGAGGTGGACAACGCCGTCAACCAGGCCGCGAAGGAGATCTCCCAGCGCTACGATTTCCGCGGTGTCGACGCCGCCGTCCGCCTCTCGGGAGACGAGATCGAGATGCAGGCCAACACCCCCGAACGGGTGAGGGCCGTCCTGGACGTCCTGGAGTCGAAGCTCATCCGCCGCGGAGTCTCACTGAGAGCGCTGGACCTCGAGGGCAGGGAACCCAAGGCCTCCGGAAAGATCTTCATCCTCGCAGTCCCCCTGCGCGAGGGCATCAGCCAGGACAACGCCAAGAGGATCACGAAGCTCGTCCGCGACCGCGGCCCCAAGGGCGTCAAAGCGCAGATCCAGGGCGACGAGGTCCGCGTCTCCTCAAAGTCCCGCGACGATCTGCAGGCCGTCATCGCTCTGCTCAAGGGCCCCGAGGCGGAGTCAGCCCACATCGACGCCGCCCTGCAGTTCGTCAACTACCGCTGAGGCCGTCCTCGTCCCGCACCGATCCGGCACCGGCGAGGGCGTCCCCGCCTCAGGAGCTCAGTAACCCGCCATCTTCTCCAGGCGGGCGATGCGCTCCTCCATGGGGGGATGCGTGGAGAACAGCCGTTGCACGCCACGCCCGCGGAACGGGTTGGCGATCATCATCGCCGCGACGTTCTCCGTGGCCGGCGTCGGCTCCATCGGCACCCGCGTGGTCATCTGCTCGATCTTGCGCAGGGCGCTGGCCAGGGCCAACGGATCCTGGGCGAGCTGTGCCCCGTTCTCGTCCGCGTCGAATTCCCGCGTCCGCGAGATCGACAACTGGATGAGGGTCGCAGCGATCGGGGCGAGGATCGCGGTGGCCAGCGCCGCCAGGGCGTTCATACCGCCGCCCTCGCGATTGCGCCCGCCGCCGAAGAACATGAGGAACTGCGCGATCGAACTGATCAGACCGCCGATCGCGGACGCCACCGACGAGGTGAGGATGTCGCGGTTGTAGACGTGCATGAGCTCGTGTCCCAGGACGGCTCGCAGCTCCCTCTCCCCCAGGATCGCGAGAATCCCCTCCGTGCAGCACACAGCCGCGTGGTCGGGGTCCCGCCCGGTGGCGAACGCATTGGGCGAATGCGTGGGCGCCACCCAGATCGTCGGCATCGGCTGGCCCGCCCGCTGGGAGAGCTCGGTGACGATCGCGTACAGGACCGGCTGTTCGGTGGGTCCCACCTGACGGGCGCGCATTTGGCGCAGTGCCAGTGTGGCCGAGTTCCAGTAGGAGTACGCCGTCGACGCGAGGCCCATGACCGCGAAGACGCCGATCCAGACGGCGTTGCCGGTGCCCTGCGCGATCAGCCACCCGATGACCAGGAGGACGGCCCACAGCGCCAGAAACAGCCCCGCCGTCTTCAGCCCGTTGTGGTACCGGTGGCCCATCGCATTCCCTCCCCGCGCGTCTGCGTGTCCACGCTACCGGCGGTGCCGGTCCCCGGCACGGCGAGACGGACGTTCCCAGCGTTTTGGCAGGTTGCGTTCCGGTCTCGGTCCGGCGCGCGGGGACGCCCTCGACGCCGCGAGGCGGGCGGCCGGTTCACCGGTTGTTGCGGACGCCCTCCGGGCCGGAGTAGTCCTCCCCGAAGCGATCGACGGCCGTGGGCACTCCCATCTCGCCGGGATGGCCGATGAGGTCGGCGGTGGCCGAGTGGTCGTCGGGCACCTCGTCGCGCGAGATCCGCGTCATCGCCTCGCGCGAGACCACCTTGACCCTCTCGCGGATGCCGCGCCCGCCGGGCAGCTCCCCGAAGTCGGAGCCGAGCTGCTGCTCGTAGGCGTCCAGCAGCTCCCATCCCTGCCAGGTTGTGAAGGCGACGCCGCGCTCCTCCAGCAGACGGACCATGGCGTCGTGGCCCACCGCGGCGGTCCCGGCGTGCAGGCGACCCTGCTCCGCGTCCTCCACCAGGTGCGCGATCGTCTGCTGGGCGTCCGACTTCGTGGAGCCGATGAGGCCCACCGGTCCGCGTTTGACCCAGCCGGTGGCGTACAGGCCGGGGATGGCGTCCCCCGGGTCCGCGCCGGGCCGCCTGAGGACACGGCCCTCGGCGTTGGCGATGACGCCCCTGCGCTCGTCGAAGGGGACCCCCGGCACAGGGGAGGAGAAGTAGCCGACGGCCCGGTAGACGGCCTGGACGGGCCACGTCGTGCGCACGCCGGTGCCCCGGACGGACCCGTCCCCCGTGAGCTCCGTGCGCTCCGTGACGAGGGCGCGAACATGCCCGTCCTCGTCGGCGAGGACCTCGACCGGGGCTTGGAAGAGGTGGATGTGGATGCGGCGGCTCGCCGCGCGTTCGGAGGGATCGACAGAGGCGTAATTCGTCAGCGTCTTGACGACCTGGCGCTGCTGGTTGGACTCGCGCAGCGCCTTCTCGGAGCCCTCGTCGAACTCGAAGTCCTCCTCGTCGACGACGACGTCGACATCGGGGACCTTGCCGAGCTCCCGCAGCTCCAGGGGGGTGAACTTCACCTGCGCGGGCCCGCGCCGACCGAAGATATGGACGTCCGTGACCTGGTTGTCCGCGAGACCCTCGGCGACGTTGGCCGGAATCTCCGTGACCATCATGTCCTCCACGTGCTTCGACAGCACTCGCGAGATGTCGAGGGCGACGTTGCCGACCCCGACGACCGCCACCTCCCGCGCGGCCAGCGGCCAGGTGCGCGGATAGTCCGGGTTCCCGTCGTACCAGGAGACGAAGTCGGCTGCGCCGTAGCTCTCGGGCAGACCGATGCCGGGGATGCGCAGGGGAGCGTCCCGATCGGCGCCGGTGGCCAGGATGATCGCGTCGTAGTGGTCACGGAGGTCCTCGATCGAGACGTCACGTCCGATCTCGACGTTCCCCAGCAGACGGATGTCCCCGCGTTGGAGGATCTTGTACAGCGCCACGATGATCTGCTTGATGCGCGGGTGGTCGGGCGCCACACCGTATCTGACGAGTCCGTAGGGGGCGGGCAGCCGTTCGAACAGGTCGATGTTCACGTCCAGACCGGATTTAGACAGGATGTCCGAGGCGTAGATTCCGGCTGGGCCCGCGCCGATCACGGCGACGTTCAAAGTGGTCACGCGTCAGTTCCTCTGCTCGTACTCGATGCCGCCTCGGGGCCCTCCCCCGCCGCCCGGTGACAGATCCCCCGCGGGCGGCCGACACACAGCCCGTCCATTCTACCCAGGACCGGTCGCGCGCAGCCGAGGGCCGCCTCACCCTCTCGTCGCCGCCCGCATCGCCGCGCGTCCGCCTGCCCGTCCGGAACGAACAGGACAGAGACAGCGGGGACCAACGTCCCGACAATTCCTGAATGGCGCATGGGTCCGGCGACCGGGGATATAGGGTCGAGAATCACTCGTGACAGCGCAGATGCGCCACGAGTGATTCCCTCAACACCTGACGATCGGACACACAATGAGCGTCAAGAGCTGGAGAGCGCCCGCCACCGCGTGCGCTCTCCTGGCAGCAGCGGCAATGACGACGACGGGACTGACCCCCGCACTGGCCGCCGAGACAACCCCCACGGACACATCGCAGTCCGGCACCGTCGAGGTCTCGACGGACGCCGAGGCGCCGGAGTCCGGCCTCACCCAGGCCGCGCCCACCAATGCGCAGACGCCTGTCGCGCGGGCGAACGAAGACGTGGATCCCAACACACTGACGGTGCTCAGCACCACGGACACCCATGGTCACATCTATGACTGGGACTACTACACCGCACAGGTCCCGCAGCCGAAGAAGGGGGTCCGGCAGGACGTCGGCCTGGCGCGCCTGAGCACCGCGATCCAGCAGATCCGCGCCGACCGCGGCGCCGGCTCGGTCCTGCTCTACGACTCCGGCGACACGATCCAGGGCACGCCGCTCACCTACCTGGCGGCCATGCAGCCGGACAAGCTGGAGACGGCCTCAGGCTCCGACGTCCACCCGATGGCGCAGGCCTTCAACGACCTGGGCTACAACGCGGGATCTCTCGGCAACCACGAGTTCAACTACGGGCTGGACACGCTGCGCGCCTACGAGGAGGACCTCGACATGCCGCTGCTGGGCGCCAACGTCATCGACGACGCGACGGGCCAGCCGGCTTTCACCCCCTACGTCATCAACCACGCCACGGTCGCCGGCCACGACGTCAAGGTCGGCGTCCTGGGCCTGGTGACCCCCGGCGTGCGGATCTGGGACAAGGCGAACGTCTCCGGCAAGCTCCTCTTCGAGGATCCGACCGAGGTCGCCCTCAAGTACGTGCCCGAGATGAAGGCGGACGGCGCCGACATCGTCATCATCGCGACCCACACGGGCCACGGCGACGCGCAGGACTGGGAGCCCAGCGATCTCCAGGAGAACACCGCGCAGTTCCTCACGACGAAGGTCGACGGCGTCGACATCGTCCTGGGCGGGCACACCCACCAGGACGTCCCCGGCACCGTCACCCACTCGCCCGACGGGTCCCCGGTCCTCTACACCCAGTCGTGGATGTGGGCCCAGGTGCTCTCCGACATCAAGATCCCGCTGACGTTCTCCAGCGATGACGCGGACGCCACGGTCGGCATCGACTGGCCCACCAAAGCGGACGGCTCCTCCGACGATGCCGCCATCGCCAACTGGGTCTCGAAGGACTACGCCCGTGACCTCACCGACGACACGCTGCTCACCGATGATCCGATCCTCCAGGCGGATCACGGCGCCACTGTGGACTACGTCAACACGAAGGTCGCCACGGCGACGGAGGACATGTCCGGTGCGGACTCCCGCTGGAAGGACACTCCGATCATGGACTTCGTCGGCAAGGTGATGACGGACGTCGTCTCCGCCGACATCGCCGACGGCAAAGGCCTCACCGACGCCTTCCAGCCCTCGGACGCGAACCTGCCGGTCGTCGCGCAGGTGTCCCCCTTCTCCCGCGACGCGTTCTTCCCGAAGGGCGACGTCACGATCAAGGACATGGCCGGCCTCTACATCTACGAGAACACGTTGATGGCCTCCCGGATCACCGGCGCGCAGATGAAGGACTACCTCGAGTTCTCGGCGATGTACTTCTGCCGGACCGAGGTCGGCGCCACCTTCGACCCGGAGACGTGCACCGGTGCTCCGCGGCCCTCGCTCACGCGGGGTGCGGATCCCACTCAGGGGATCCCGGACTACAACTACGACGCCCTGACCGGGGTCGACTATCTCATCGACGTCTCCCAGCCGGTGGGTTCCCGCATCGAGAACCTCACGTATGAGGGAAAGCCGGTGGCCGACGACGATCAGTTCATCCTGGCCATCAACAACTACCGGCAGTCCGGTGGTGGCGACTACGTGAGCTACGTCGGCGACATGCCGCTCGTCTACGACGCCCAGAAGGAGATCCGCCAGGAGATGATCGAATACGCCCAGGACAAGGGTGTCATCGATCCTGCCGATTTCTTCGTCGACAACTGGCGGATCACGACCGCCCCCTACGTCGCCCCGACACCGGAGCCCTCCGACACGCCCACGGACCAGCCGACCACGCCGGCGCCGTCCACGTCCGGTTCGGCCTCTCCCGCCGGAGGGCTGGCCTCCACGGGCACGGATGCCGGAGTCCTGGCCATGCTCGCGGTGCTGGTGGCCGCGATCGGCGCCAGCGTGACCGTGTCCGTCCGCCGCCGCCGCAGCTGACGGCCCGTCGACGCAGGTGCGGGGTCCAAGTCGTGTCCGGGCATCGGGAACGCGCCCAGTCGAGTGCTGAGTCCGCGCCTCGCCGTCGGTGACGAGGGCGGCGCCCCCGGGAGGCTCGATCCCCCTGGGGGCGTCGTCCATTCCGGGCCCCCGCGAACGGGCGCGCGGTTCGAGCACCGACGGGCGTCCGCTTCGGGGCCAGCCCGGCCCAGCCATGCGGAGAACCTCGTCGATCCCGACTGGCGTGAACACGCGGGCCGCGTCAGGCCACGCGCTCGACCATGAGCCTCGCGAAGGAGATCAGCGCGGTCCGCGGCTCGCCCTCCGGCAGGGGGTCGAGGCTCTCCACGGCCGCCAAGGCCCACCCGCGCGCCATGCCGCGCGTCTCCGCCACGACGCCGTGGGTGCGCAGGCGCTCGACCACCGAGGCCAGCGCCTCATCGGAGTCCAGGTCCCCCTCGAGGTCCGACAGGATCGCGCGGCCCTCCGCGTCCAGCGTCCCCTCGCTCGCATGCCTGCGCAGCAACAGGACGGGCAGCGTGTCGACACCCTCGCGCAAGTCCGTGCCGGGGGTCTTCCCCGAGGTCTCGCCGGATGACACGAGGTCCAGCACGTCGTCGGCGATCTGGAAGGCGACGCCGACCTTCTCCCCGAAGTCCGCGACCACCTGCGCATACTCCCGCGGGGCATGCGCGTGGTACGCGCCGAAATGGGCCGCTGCGGACAGCAGGGACCCCGTCTTGTCCGCCAGCACCTGGACGTAGAAGTCGACCGGGTCGTCGCCGGGCCGGGGTCCGAAGGTCTCGTTGAGCTGGCCGAGGCACAGTCTCTCGAAGGTCCGCGAGTGGTGCGCCACGGACTCCGATCCCAGCGTCGCGATGAGCCGGGACGCCCGCGCGAAGAGGATGTCACCCGCCAAGATCGCGCGGTTGTTGCCCCACAGGTGCTGCGCCGAGGGGACGCCGCGCCGCGTCGGAGCGGAGTCCATGACGTCGTCGTGGTACAGGGACGCGATGTGCGTGAGCTCCATGGCGGTGGCGGCGGCGATGACCTGGTCGGACAGCGCCAACTCCGGCGATCCCAGCTGGGCGCACACGAGCGTGAGCAGCGGCCGGATCCTCTTTCCCCCGGCCTGCGCGAGGTGCGCCGTCAGGTCGTCGACGAGATCGCGGGAGCCCGCGACGGACCGGTGGAGCAGGGCCTCCACGGCATCGAGGCCGGGCGCGATCGCGGCCTCGAGGGCGGGGACGTGCAGATCGGGAGGAGTGAGTGTCACGGCAGGAGTATGACCACCTGATTCAGCAGGGATAGGACCGGGTTCGGGAAGACACCCAGCACGATCGTACCCACCGCGCACACCGCGATGGCAACTGCGGACAGCCCCTCCGACGTCACGACCACCGTGCGGCCCGTCGGCTCCGTGAAGAACATCAGGCGCACCAGGCGGAAGTAGAAGAACGCTGTGACCACCGAGCAGGCCAGGGCGATCCCCACCAGCCAGCCCAGCCCGCCGGCGAACCCGTCGGAGAAGATGACGAACTTGCCCACGAACCCGGCGGTCAGGGGGATCCCCGCGAAGGACAGCAGGAAGACGAGCATGGACCCCGCCACCCACGGGGAGCGCTTGCCCAGGCCCGCCCAGCGGTCCAGGGCGGTGACCTCTCCGCCGGTCGAGCCCTCGGCGTCCGCCGATCGCACGAGGGTCACGACGCCGAAGGCTCCGACCGTGGCCACCGCATACCCCAGCGCGTAGAACAGCACCGATCCGGCGGAGCCCTTCTGCAGGGACAGGATGCCGATGAGGATGAAGCCCGCGTGGGCGATCGAGGAGTACGCCAGCATGCGCTTGACGTCGTCCTGGACCACGCCGGCGAAGGTGCCGACGACGATGGTCAGCCCCGCGATGACGGCCAGGACGGGCAGCAGGTTCCAGGACAGGTTCCCGGCCACCACCTGGTAGAAGCGCAGCATCGCGGCGAACGCCGCCACCTTCACCGCGGCCGCCATGAAGCCCGTCACCGGCGTCGGAGCGCCGGTGTAGACATCGGGCGTCCAGGCGTGGAACGGCACCGCCGCCACCTTGAACAGCAGCCCGACCATCACCAGCAGGGAACCGGCGACGACCAGCCAGTCCATGCCGTTCGTCGTCGGCAGGGCGGTCGCGACCTCGGAGATCGTCAGGGACCCCGAGTACCCGTACAGCAGGGCGGAGCCCATGAGCAGGAAGGCGGAGGCGAAGGCGCCCAGCAGGAAGTACTTGAGGCCCGCCTCCTGCGACAGCTGCCGGCGCCGGCGGGCCGTGGCGGCCAGGATGTACAGGGGCAGCGACATGACCTCGAGGGCCACGAAGAGCGTGACGAAGGAGTCCGCCGCGGGGAACACCATCATGCCGCCCAGGCTGAACAGGGTCAGCGGGAACATCTCGGAGCGCTGGTAGCCCTTGGACAGGGTACGCTCCTCGTCTCCCGATCCCGGGCGGTCGGAGGGCTGGCCCGCGAAGGCGCCGTCGCCGACCTGCGTGCGGTCGGCCATGACGAGGATCGCGACGACGCCCACGACCGCCAGGATGAACTGCGCGGCGAGGGTGAGCGGATCCTCGACGTACTCCCCGAGGGTGGAGGGCTCGGCCTGGACCCATCGCACGGCGGCGGCGATCGCCGCCCCCAGCGTGGCGAGCAACGCGACGCCGATCCCGATCGGACGGCGCAGCCGCTGGGGCGCGAAGGACTCGACGAGGACGCCCACGACGGCAGCGCCCAGCACGATGAGGACCGGGGACAGCGACGCCCACCCGATCGTGGGCGTGGCGAAGTCGGCGGTGCTGAACAGGTTCACTTCGTGCTCCCTTCGCCAGCGCCCGCCTGGGTGCCGGCAGACTGTGCGTCGACGATCGTCCCGTCACCGACGAGGGCGGCTCCCGCGTGCGAGGCCACCGGCTCCGCCTGGGCGACGGCCGGCGTCTCGACGGCCGCGGCGGCCTCCTCGGCCACCGGCGTCAGCGACCCGACCAGCGGGGCCGACCAGATCCCCAGGACCGCCATCGCGGCGATCAGGGGGGTGGCGACGAGCTTCTCGCGCCCGTCCATGTCGGGCAGCGCGTCCACCCCGGGCTTCTTCGGTCCGGTGAAGATCTTCTGGTAGGGCAGCAGGATGTACAGGGCCGCCACGACGACGCCGAGGACCGCCAAGACGGCGAGCAGCACGTTGACCTTGTAGGTGCCCATGAG
This sequence comes from Schaalia naturae, assembly GCF_042665795.1. Classification (NCBI taxonomy): domain Bacteria; kingdom Bacillati; phylum Actinomycetota; class Actinomycetes; order Actinomycetales; family Actinomycetaceae; genus Schaalia; species Schaalia naturae. The sequence goes on along the minus strand of NZ_JBHTEF010000001.1, from coordinate 3,086,348 downwards.
GACGAGGAACTCCGGCACGAACCCGGACAGTCCCGGCAGCGCGATCGACGCGAGCCCCGCGACCAGCCAAGTGCCGGCGATCAGCGGCGTCACGCGCTGCATGCCGCGGTAGTCCGCGATCTGGCGGGACCCGCCGCGCTCGGTCAGGAAACCGGAGATGAGGAACAGCGCAGCGATCGACACCCCATGGGCGACCATGTAGAACATCGCGCCGGTGAGGGCCACGGACGATCCGATGAAGATGCCCAGCACCATGAACCCGAAGTGGGACACGGAGGTGTAGGACACCAGGCGCATGACGTCCTTCTGCCCGATGGCGGCGAGCCCGCCCCAGAGGATCGACAGGACCGCCAGGGCGCACAGCACCCACTTCGCCGAGACCGCGGCATCAGGGAACAGGCGAAGGCACAGGGTGATCATCCCGAAGGTGCCGATCTTGTCCAGGACGCCGACCAGCAGCGTCGAGGTCCCCGGCCGCGAGACGGCGGCCGTGTCGGGCAGCCATGTGTGGACGGGGACCATCGGGGCCTTGATCGCGAAGGCGATGAGGAAGGACACGAAGATGCCCATCTGCAGGCCGGAGCCGAATCCGGGGGCCACCTGAGAGGCCGTGTCCAGGCGGAACAGGGTCTCGCCCGGGGCCGTGTCGGGGGCGTAGGCGGCGAACGCGACGAGCCCGCCCAGCATGGCCAGGCCGCCTGCCAGCGAGTACAGGAGGAACTTGATCGCCGCGTGGCGGCGGACCTCCGGGTCCCCCACCCCGTAGCGTCCGATCATGAAGTAGAGCGGGATCAGCATGCCCTCGAAGGCGATGTAGAACAGGACGATGTCGAAGGCGCCGAAGATCACGATCATGAAGGTCTCGAGGAGGAGCACCAGAGCCGAGTAGGCCCCGGCATCGCCGGGCGAGTCCGCGTCGTCCTTCCAGCCCGCCAGGAGCACCAGCGGCACCAGGGCGGCCGCGAGGATGATCATCACCAGGCCCAGGGCGTTGACGCCGAGCGCCCAGGACACCCCGATCTGGGGGATCCAGCGCGCCGACTCGACCATCTGGTAGGTGGAGGCCTGCGACCAGTCGAAGGCCGCGGCCGCCGCGACGATGACGAGCGCGAGCTCGACGACCGAGACCCCCAGGGCGATCTGGCGGCCCCGTCGGCGCAGAGCGGGCACGAGCCCCACCAGCGCCCCCGCGACCGCAGGCAGGGCGACGAGCAACGTCAGCCACGGGAAGGAGGCATCGGTGAATGCGGTGATTTCCATGAGTTCTCCTCCCGCCCTCACAGCATGAAGCTGAGGACGATGGCCAGGGCGACGACCACGCCGCCCAGGATGTAGGACGCGTAGGCGCGCACATACCCGGTCTGGGTCGCCGCAACCGCCTTGCCGGTGCCGCGGGCGACCGTCCCGAGCCCCTCGGCGGCGCCGTCGACGACCACGCGGTCCCCGACCGTCGCCGCCTCGACCAGGGCGACGCCGGGAGCCATGAACAGGCTCTCGTTGACCGCGTCCTGGTAGAGGTCGTTGCGCGCCGCGACCGTGAGCGCGTTGCCGGCGGGCACCGCGACCGGCACCTCGGAGGCCCCGTACCTGCGCCAGGCGATCCAGGCGCCGGCGAGCACGAGCACGAGCGTGGCGATCTGGATGACGATCTCGGGGAGGACGGGCTCCCCGTGCTGCAGGGTCCCGATCGCGGGCGTGAGCCAGTCCGTGAACGCCCCGCCGATCGACAGCGCCCCGCCGATGACGACCGCGCCGATCGCCAGGATGATCATCGGGACGGTCATCAGCGGCGAGGACTCGTGCGGGTGCACGGGAGCGCCCTCGGCCTCGGTGGTCCAGCGGGCCTTGCCGTGGAAGATCATGAAGAACAGGCGCGACATGTAGAACGCGGTGATCCCGGCGCCGGCCATCGCGACCAGGCCGTACACCCAGCCGATCCAGGGCGCGCTGGCATCGCCGAAGGTCGAGGCCGAGAACGCGGCCTCGATGATCTTGTCCTTGGAGAAGAACCCGGAGAACGGGGGCACCCCGAGGATCGCCAGCCAACCCATCATGAAGGTGATCCACGTGGTCGTCATGGCCGTGCGCAGCGCGCCGAAGCGGCGCATGTTGACCTGGTCGGACATCGCGTGCATGACGGAACCTGCTCCGAGGAACATCAGCGCCTTGAAGAAGCCGTGGGTGAACAGGTGGAAGATCGCGAACGCCCATCCGATCGGCCCGAGGCCCGCGCCCAGCATCATGTAGCCGATCTGGGACATCGTCGAGGCCGCGAGGACCTTCTTCATGTCGTCCTTCGCGGAGCCGATGATCGCCCCCAGGAGCAGGGTGATCGCGCCGACGATCGCGACGGCGGTGGCCGCCGCCGGGGCGGCCAGGTAGACCGCTCCCGAACGCACGATGAGATAGACGCCGGCGGTGACCATCGTCGCCGCGTGGATGAGCGCGGAGACCGGGGTGGGGCCCGCCATCGCGTCGCCGAGCCAGGCTTGGAGGGGGAACTGCGCGGACTTGCCGCAGGCGGCCACCAGCAGGAAGACGCCGATGATCGTCGCCTGGGCCTGCGGGAGCGAGCCGACGGACCCGGCGACGTCCGCCATGTCGAGCGTGCCCAGGGACGCCACCATCGCCATCATCGCGACCAGCAGGCCCATGTCGCCCACCCGGTTCATGATGAAAGCCTTCTTCGCGGCCGTGGCGTTCTCGGGAACCTGGTTCCAGAAGCCGATGAGCAGGTAGGACGCCAGGCCCACGCCCTCCCATCCGACGAAGAGGACCGCGTAGGAGTCCGCGAGGACCAGGGTGAGCATGGAGCCGATGAAGAAATTGAGGTAGGCGAAGAACCGGCGGCGGTCCTCGTCGTGCTCCATGTAGGCGACCGCGTACACGTGGATGAGGGAACCGACCAGGGTGACCAGCATGACGAAGGTCATCGACAGCGGATCGACCAGCAGCCCGACCTCGACGTGGACGTCTCCGGCGGGGATCCAGGTGAACAGGTGGGAGTCGAGGCGCCGCCCGGCGGGGTCCGCGCCCAGCAGCTGGACGAGGATGACGACGCCGATGACGAAGGACGCCCAGGACGCGGCGACGCCCAGCCAGTGGCCCCACCTGTCGGAGCGGCGCCCCAGCAGGAGCAGCACCAGCGCGGAAGCGAAGGGGATGGCGATCATCAGCCATGCCAGGGAGGCGGCTCCCGTGGCCGCTGTGAGATCCGCCGCACCGTCGACGGCAGGCGCACCCGCGAGGGGGAGGTTCAAGAGCGACATGTGTGTTCCTCCCTCAGTTCTTCAGCAGGTTGACGTCGTCGACGTTGGTCGTGTTGCGCGAGCGGAAGATCGTGACGATGATCGCCAGCCCGACGACGACCTCCGCCGCGGCCACGACCATGACGAAGAACGCCATGATCTCGCCCGCGACATCGCCGTTGATCCGTGCGAAGGTCACGAACACCAGGTTCGCGGAGTTGAGCATGAGCTCGACGCCCATCAGCGAGATCACCGCGGATTTGCGCACCAGGACGACGGCCGCCCCGATGGAGAACAGCACCGCGGCGAGCCCCAGGTACCAGCCCAGAGTCACTTCTCCTCCTCCTTCGCGTCCTCGGAGGGCACGGCCGTGTGCGCCGCGCTCGCCCCCGGTCCGCTCACGTGGTCGGTACCGGGCCGGCCGGCATCGAGATGCTCGTGCTCGTCCTCGGCGAGGATCGCGGGGCCGGTGGGCTCCGCGGACGTGAGGGGACGCGCGGCCGGCTGGCGCAGGCCGCCGGGAGCCGAGGGCCCGGGCATGCCCCAGGCACCCGAGCGCGGCACGGACTCCGTGGCGGCGGCGCCGTGCAGCGCTTCGCTGGTGTCCCCGGCGCGCTCCAGCTGCAGGGACTCCGCGACCTCGGGAGCCACCTGCGACAGGGACCGGTCCAGGCCGCGCACGCGCAGCACGCGCGGGACCGACTCCTCGACGGGGCCCATCGTGGCCCCGGAGATGGCCGGCACGTCGACGGCGTTCGTCTCCGCGTACACACCGGGGGCGGGCAGCTGCCCGATCCGGCGTCCGGATTCCTTGAAGGCGCGCATCTTCGCCTCGACCGTCGCCCGCTGGCTGATGGACGGGCCCAGGCGGTCGGTGTGGGTCAGCAGCATCGCGCCGATCGCGGCCGTGATGAGCAGGGTGCCCGCGAGCTCCATCGACAGCCAGTGCTTGGAGAACAGCGACGCCGCCAGCGAGGTCACCGGCTCGTTGGAGTAGGGGTCGCCGGACAGGCCGACGGCGCTGGAAACGGAGGTGTGGGCGAGGATCCCGATGAGGATGACAGCCAAGCCCAGCGCCCCGATGACGGCGCCGACGATGTTGCCACGGCGCTGGCGCTGATACTCATCGGAGGCCCCGACGCCGATCATCATGAGGACGAACAGGAACAGCATCATGATGGCGCCCGTGTAGACGACCACCTGGACGGCGCCCAGGAAGGGGGCGCCGAGCGCGAAGTAGAGGACGGCCAGGCCGAGCATGACGGTGATCATGCTGATCGCCGCGTAGGCGGCCTTCTTGAAGAAGAGCACGCCCAGAGCGCCGCCCACCATGAGGACCGCCACGCACCAGAACAGGATCACCTCCCCCGTGCTGCCCATCGCGGGCCAAGAGGCCATGGGGTTCACAGCTGAGCCTCCTCAGATGTCGTGGAGACGACCTCCGCGGTCGCCAGGGACGGGTCGTCGGGACGGTGCTCGCGCACCCAGTCGACCTGGGACTGCGTCACCCCGCGCACCGCGCCGCGGTAGTAGTCGCCGTCCGAGAGCCCCTCCGCCATCGGGTGGGGCGGGGCGAGCATGCCGTCGGACAGGGGGACCAGGAGGTCCTTCTTCTCGTAGATCTCGGTCTCGCGCGTGTACTCGGCCAGCTCGAAGTCGTGGCCCATGGTCAGCGCCCGGGTCGGGCATGCCTCGATGCAGAACCCGCAGAAGATGCAGCGCAGGTAGTTGATCTGGTACACGTTGCCGAAACGCTCGCCAGGGCTGTACTGGGCGTCCGGAGTGTTCGAGGCGGCCTCGACCAGGATCGCGTCCGCCGGGCACGCCCAGGCGCACAGCTCGCAGCCGATGCACTTCTCCAGTCCGTCCGCATAGCGGTTGAGCTGGTGGCGGCCGTGGAAGCGCGGCTGGACGAACGGCCCCTCGAAGGGGTACTGCTCGGTGACCGTCGGAGAGAAGAACGAGGTGATCGTCACGCCGTAGCCGGCCAACGGGGCGAGGAACTCGCCCAGCGGGCCGCGCGGGTCGTGCTCGTAGAGCATCTCGTCGCGCCCGGCGGAGGGCCGGTCGACCTCGGCGTCCCGGCTCGGGGAGCCGGCCACGTCCCGGCCCTTCCCCGCCTCGTCGCGCGTGGTGTCCTCAGTCATCGGAGTCCTCCTCAGTGACGGTGCCGGTCGTGTTCGCCGCCCCCGTCGTCTCCGTGGCCACGGCTGCCACCGGGGCCCGGCCCGCACGGGGGGAGGCCGGGAGCACCTGCCCGGGCAGCGGCGGCACCGGGAAGCCGCCGGCGAAGGGGTCGAAGGGCGCCTCCGCCTCGTCCTGCTCGGCTGCTTCCTCGGCCTCCTCCTTCTTCGCCTCGCCGCGGTCCCACAGCCACATGACGAGCATGACCACGATGAACAGCGCGACGATGACGCCGAGGAGCTGAGGAAGCGTCAGGCTCACCCAGGAGGTGACACCGCGCAGGAGCGCGACGGCCACCACCCAGGCGAGCGACACCGGGATGAGGCGCTTCCAGCCGAAGGCCATGAACTGGTCGTAGCGGATGCGCACGAGCGTGCCGCGGGTCCAGATGATGAGGAACATGAAGAACCACACCTTGAGGATGAACCACAGCATCCCCCACCAGCCATCGTTGATCGGGGCGATGTGGCTGAAGGGCCACGGGGCGTGCCAGCCGCCGAAGAACATCGTCGTGGCCACCGCGGAGACGTTGAGCATGTTGATGTACTCGGACAGGTAGTACCAGCCGAACTTCATGCCCGTGTACTCCGTTATGTGGCCGGCGACCAGCTCGCCCTCAGCCTCGGGGAGGTCGAAGGGAAGCCGGTTGATCTCGCCGACCGCCGAGATGCAGTAGATGACGAAGGCGGGGATCAGCGGGATGAACCACCACAGGCGCCCCTGGTCCGCCACGATCTCCGAGGTCGACATCGATCCCGTCATGAGGAAGACGGAGACCAGGGCCAGCCCCATCGACAGCTCGTAGGAGATCACCTGGGCGGAGGAGCGGACGGCGCCGTACAGGGGCAGGGTCGAGTGCGCCGACCAGCCGCCGAGCACGATGCCGTACAGGCCCAGCGAGGTGATCGCGAGGATATAGAGGGTCGCCACCGGCATGTCCGCCAGCTGCAGCGGCGTGGAGTGGCCGAACATCGAGACGTTCGGCCCCATCGGGATGACCGCCATCGTGGAGAAGGCGCAGAACGCGGCCAGCGTCGGCCCCAGCCAGTACAGGAACTTGTCGGCGCGCTCCGTGGAGCGGATGTCCTCCTTGAAGAGGAGCTTGACAGCGTCCGCGACCGCCTGGAACAGGCCCAGCGGGCCCGCGACGTTCGGGCCGGGGCGCGTCTGCATGCGGCCCAGGCCGCGGCGCTCGACCCACAGCGCCATGAGGACGCTGACGATGAGGTAGACGACGATGAAGACCGCCTTGATGAGGGTCAGCCACCACGTCTCCTGCGAGAAGTCCGCGACCGTGTAGTCGGGGACCGCCATGGGTTCGACGAGATTCACCGGGCCACCTCCGCTGTGGCACTCAATGCCACCAGGGACCCGGCGGCCCCCAGCGACTCATGGACGAACGATCCCTGCGAGCATTCGGGCACCCACACGACGTGGTCGGGCAGATCCGCTGGCTCCGCGGGGAGTGTGATCGAGCCGCGGTCGGTGGACACGGTCAGGCGGCCGCCCTCCTCGACCCCCGCCTCGGCCAGCGTCCGGCTCGAGGCCAGGGCCACCGGGCGGCGGGCCGATCCCGCCAGCCACGGCGCGCCGTCCTGGAGCCGTCCGGCGTCGAGCATGGGCTTGTGCGTGGCGAGCACGGCCTGGCCCTCCGCGATCGCGGCGGGAGGCCGGGCGTCGACCAGGTCGAACGCGGGACGCGCACCCGACCAGTCCATCAGGGGGTTGACCTCGTCGTACAGGTCGGTCAGCGTCTCGACCCCCAGGTCGACCCCGAACTCCCCGGCGAGGCGCGACAGGACGTCGCGGTCGGTCAGCGAACGGGCGGAGACAGCCTGGCCGAACGGGCGGAGACGGCCCTCCCAGTTGATGAAGGTCCCGTTCTTCTCCAGCGGCGGGGCCACCGGCAGCACGACGTCGGCCAGCTCCGTGACCTCGGAGGCGCGCACCTCCAGGGAGACCACGAACCCGGCGGCGCGGACCGCCTGGGCCGCGGCGGCGGGGTCCTCGAAGTCGCGCAGGTCCACGCCGCCGACCACGAGAGCACTGACATCGCCCGTCGCGGCGTCCGCGAGGATCTGGGCGGCGTCCCTCCCGCGTCCGGCGGGCAGGCCGTCCCAGCCGAGCGAGCCGCGGGCGTCCTCGTCGTCGAGGGGGCGTCCGAAGGGCAGCAGCCCCGGGAGCAGACCCGCCTCGACGGCGGCGCGGTCCCCGGAGCGGCGCGGCACCCACTGCAGGCGGGCGCCGCTGGCGTCGGCCAGGCGCGCTGCGGCGGACAGCAGGCCGGGCACGCGCGCGGCGCGCTCGCCGACCAGGATGACGCCGGAGTCGGACAGCGCCCCCAGGAGCGCCGCGTTGGCGCCGCCCTCGGCGATCGAGGCGACGACCTCGATCTCGGTGCCGGGAGCCGCGCGGAGGACCTCGGCGGACAGTTTCGCGGAGCCCGCGCTCGTGAAGGGCGCGACGGTGGCGACCTTCACGGAGCCGGCGAGCACGCCCTTGCGCAGGCGCAGGAAGATCGAGCCGCACTCGTCCTCGGGCTCCAGGGCGACGAGCAGCACCTGGCCCGTCCTCTCCAGGTCGGCATAGGTCACGCCCAGGCCGGAACCCGCGACGCGGGAGGCCAGGAATTGGCGCTCCTCCTCGCTGTGGGAGCGGGCGCGCGCGTCGACGGAGTCCGTGTGGAGGACGGTGCGCGCGAACTTCGACCATGCCCAGGCGTCCTCGAAGGTGAGGCGCCCGCCGGGCAGGAGGCCCGCGCCGCCCTTCGCGGCGGCTTCCTCCAGGCCGCGGCGGGCGCGGTCCAGGGCGTCGGACCACGAGGTCGAGACGAGCTCGCCGCCCTCGCGCACCAGAGGCATCGTCAGGCGGGACTCCTTGTCCCACTCGAAGGCGAAGCGGTCCTTGTCGGTGATCCACTCCTCGTTGACCTCCGGGTCGTTGCCCGCCATCCGCCGGACGACCTCGCCGCGCCGCACGTCGATGCGGATGGCGGAGCCGGAGGCGTCCTGCTCGCTCACCGAGGGCGTCGACACGAGGTCGAAGGGGCGCGAGCGGAACCGGTAGCTCGACGCCGTGAGCGCGCCGACCGGGCAGATCTGGATGACGTTGCCGGAGAAGTAGGAGGCGAAGGCGCGTCCCGACTGGTCCCTGGCCGACTCGGGGAGGTCCCCGCCGTCGAAGGAGTCGAGGATCCCGGCCTGGCCGAAGGGACCCGAGATCTCGGCGGCGCGCATGCCCTGCGCCTTCGGGTCGTGGAAGCCCAGGACCTGCGTGTCGAAGGCGCCGATCTGCTCGCCGACGAACACGTGGTCGTCCGTGGGGGCCGTCCCGCCGCCCCGGCCCTGGAGATCGATGAAGGCGTCGCCGGCGATCTCCTTGCCGAAGCGCACGCAGCGCTGGCACAGGATGCAGCGCTCCCGGTCCAGGAGGATCTGGCTGGTCAGGCGCATCGGCTTGGGGTAGGTGCGCTTGGCGTCCGCGAAGCGGGACGTCCCGCGCCCCTCGGTCATCGCCTGGTTCTGCAGCGGGCACTCCCCGCCCTTGTCGCAGATCGGGCAGTCCAGCGGGTGGTTGATGAGGAGGAACTCCATCACGCCGTGCTGGGCCTTGCGGGCCATCTCCGAGGTGTGCTGGGTGCGCACGACCATGCCCGGGCTGACGGTCTGCGCGCATGAGGGCTGGGGCTTCGGCATGAAGCGGAGCTCGCCCGTCTTGCGGTCGGGCATGCCGACCTCGACGAGGCATTGCCGGCAGGCGGCCACGGGCTTGAGCAACGGGTGGTCGCAGAAGCGCGGGATCCGGATCCCGGCCTGCTCGGCCGCCCGGATGACCAGCGTCCCCTTCGGGACGCTCAGGTGGACGTCGTCGATGGTGACGTCGACCAGATCGGCGGCCTCGCTCATCGGACACCTCCTCGCTGGTAGTTGGCGGACGCCTCGTAGGGGAACAGCTCGCGCGCGGGCGTGGTCAGCCCGGCCTCGAACTCGTCGCGGAACTTCGCGATGCCGGACCTCACCGGGGTGGCCGCGGCGTCCCCCAGAGCGCAGAAGCTGCGTCCGGCGATGTTGCCCGCGATCTCCTCCAGGAGGTCGACGTCGCCGGGAAGCCCCTGCCCCCTCTCCAGGCGCAGCAGAATCTGCTTGAGCCAGTAGGTCCCCTCACGGCACGGGGTGCATTTGCCGCAGGACTCGTGCTGGTAGAACTCCACCCATCGCGTCACCACGCGCACGACGGAGGTGGTCTCGTCGAAGACCTGCAGCGAGCGGGTGCCGAGCATGGATCCGGCGCCGACGACGGACTCATAGTCCAGGGGCACGTCCAGCTCCGCCTCCGTGAAGATCGGGCTGGAGGACCCGCCGGGCGTCCAGAACTTCAGATGGTGGCCCGGGCGGATGCCGCCGGCCATGTCGAGGATCTCGCGCATCGTGATGCCGAAGGGGGCCTCGAACTGGCCGGGGTGGGCGACGTGGCCGGAGAGGGAGAAGATGCCGTGGCCCTTCGACTTCTCCGTGCCCATCGAGGCGTACCACTCGGCCGACTCCCGGAAGATCTCGGGGACCTGGCTGATGGTCTCGACGTTGTTGACCGCGGTGGGACGGGCGTAGAGGCCCTCGGCCGCCGGGAAGGGGGGCTTGAGCCTGGGGTGTCCGCGGTGTCCCTCCAGGGAGTCCAGGAGCGCCGTCTCCTCGCCGCAGATGTAGGCTCCGGCGCCGGCGTGCGCGGTGATCCGCAGGCCGCCCAGAAGCCCGGCGTCCTCGGCCTCCTTGATGGCCGAGAGGAGCCGGCGGTAGGCGTGGGGGACCTCGCCCCGCAGGTAGACGAACGCGTGATGGCAGTTGAGCGCCCGCGACCCGATGATGACGCCCTCGACCAGGGCGTGGGGGTTCGCCATGAGCAGGGGGACATCCTTGCAGGCGCCCGGCTCGGACTCGTCGGAGTTGACCACGAGGTAGCGGGGCAGGCCGTCGTCGGGAGGCAGGAAGGACCATTTGAGGCCGGTCGGGAACCCGGCGCCTCCGCGACCGCGCAGGCCCGCGGCCTTGACGACGTCGATGATCTCGGCGGCCGTCATCGTGTTCGCGCGGGCCAGTCCCTCGTACCCGCCGCGGCTGCGGTACGACTCGAGCGTCCAGGACCGATCCTCGCCCCATCCGCGGGTGAGGATGGGCGTCAGGGTGGACGGTGCGGAGTAGGTGGTCACTTCTCCCCCTCCTTGGTGGTGGACGAGGGCGACGCCGTCTCGCCGGCGCCGGCCCCGGCGGTCGCCGCGGGTTCCTCGGCGGGCACGGGAGCCGTCCAGCCGTTCCCGTCGGCGATGCCCAGTCCCAGGGTGGAAGCCTCCCCGGCGCTCGGCCCCTCGTCGACGTGCCCGTCGAGGAATCCGGCGAGGACGTGTTCGTTGTGCCGGAAGGTCGGCACCGTCTCGGGGCCCCGGGTCGGTCGCAGCGGGCGCCCGGCCTCGATGTCGTCGACGAGGGCGACCGCCGAATCCGGCGTCTGATTGTCGAAGAACTCCCAGTTCACCATGACGACCGGCGCGTAGTCGCAAGCCGCATTGCATTCGAGGCGTTCCAGTGTGATCCTGCCGGACTCGCTGGTCTCATCCGTGCCGATGCCGAGGCGCTCGGAGACGGCCTCCCAGATGTCGTCGCCGCCCAGCACGGCGCACACGGCGTTCGTGCACACGCCGACCAGGTAGTCGCCGGTGGGATGGCGCTTGTACTGCGTGTAGAACGTCGCCACCGCCGAGACCTCGGGGCGGGTGATCCCCAGGATGCCCGCGCACAGCGCGATGCCGTCCGCGCTGACGTAGCCGTCCTCGGACTGGACCAGGTGGAGCATCGGCAGCAGGGCCGAGCGCTCGTGGCCGCTCGGGTACCGCGCGATGATCTCGGCGGCCTCACTGCGCAGGCGGGCCTCCGCCTCAGGGGTGTAGCTCATCGGTCGACGCCTCCCAGGACCGGGTCGATGCTGGCCAGACACATGATGAGATCGGCCAATTGACCGCCCTCGGCCATCATGGCCAGGGACTGCAGGTTGTGGAACGAGGGATCCCGGAAGTGCGCCCGGTAGGGGCGCGTCCCCCCGTCGGAGACCAGGTGGACGCCGGCGATCCCCTTCGCGTGCTCGACGAGTTGGTAGGCCTGCCCGGCGGGCACGTGGAAGCCCTCGGTGACCAGCTTGAAGTGGTGGATCAGGGACTCCATGGACTGCCCCATGATCGTCGAGATGTGCTCGAGCGAGTTCCCCTGCCCGTCCGTGGCGACGCTGAGCTGTGCGGGCCAGGCGATCGCCGGGTCGTCGACCATGACGGGCTGCCCCTCGGTGGCCTCGAGGCGGTCGAGGACCTGGTTGACGATGCGCAGCGACTGGTAGCACTCGTCGAAGCGGACCATCGCGCGGTTGTAGCAGTCGCTCTTGTCATAGGTCGGGACGTCGAACTCGTAGTCCTCGTACCCGCAGTAGGGCCTCGTCTTGCGCATGTCCAGCGGCAGGCCCGCGGCCTTCGCGATCGGGCCGGTCACGCCGAGCGCCGTGATCGCGGACAGCGGCAGGTAGCCGATGTCGATGAAGCGCTTCTTGAAGATCGGGTTCTGCAGGGCCAGGTCCTGGAGCTGCCCGACGTCGTGGCGGACCTTCGGCAGCTTCTCGCGGATGTAGTCGACCATGCCCTGGGGCAGGTCCTGGGCGACGCCGCCGGGGCGGATGTAGGCATGGTTCATGCGCAGGCCCGTGATGCGCTCGAAGATCCGCAGGATCTCCTCGCGCCCGCGGAAGCCGATCGTCATGAAGGTCGTGCCGCCCATCTCATTGCCCGTGGAGGCGATGGCCACGATGTGGGAGGCGATCCGGTTGAGCTCCATCATGAGCACGCGGATCAGCGTCGCCCGCTCCGGGACGTCGCCCGTGATCCCCAACAGCTTCTCGACCGCCAGGCAGTACTCGACCTCCTGGAAGAACGGGGCGACGTAGTCCATGCGGGTGCAGAACGTCACCCCCTGGGTCCACGTGCGGAACTCCATGTTCTTCTCGATGCCGGTGTGCAGGTAGCCCGTGTCGACGCGGACCTGTCGCACGACCTCGCCGTCGAGCTCGACGATCAGGCGCAGCACCCCGTGGGTCGAGGGGTGCACCGGACCGAGGTTGACGACGACTCTCTCGGTGGAGATCTTCTGGATCTCCGTGAGGACGTCCTCCCAGTCGCCGCCCTGGGCGAGGACCTCGGGGACCTCGTCGACGTCGATCGACCCCGTGCCCGGCGTCGCGTGGAATTGGTACTTCTCGCTCATCAGTTGTACGACCTCCGCGTGTCGGCCGGCGGGACGGTGGCGCCCTTGTACTCGACCGGGATTCCGCCCAGGGGATAGTCCTTGCGCTGGGGATGGCCGACCCAGTCGTCCGGCATGGCTGTGCGCGTCAGGCTCGGGTGCCCGTCGAAGACGATGCCGATGAGGTCCCAGGTCTCGCGTTCCTGCCAGTCGTTGCCCGGGTAGACGTCGACGATGGAGGGGATGTGCGGGTCGGAGTCCGGGCAGGTCACCTCCAGGCGCAGGAAGCGGTTGTGCGTCACGGACAGCAGCGGGTAGGTCGCGTGGAGCTCGCGCCCCGTGTCGGCCGGGTAGTGGACGCCGTCGGTCCCCAGGCAGAACTCGAAGCGCAGGTCCTGGTCGTCGCGCAGGTGGCGGGCGACGGTCGCCAAGTGCTCGCGGACGATGAAGAGGACGAGCTGGTCGCGGTCCACCACGACCTTCTCGATGACCTCACCCGGAGTGAGGCCGTCGGCGCTGAGCAGCTCCTCAAGGATATCGACCACGCCGTCGAACCATCCGCCGTAGGGCCGGCCCGTCTCCCCTGGCAGCGTGAAGGCCTGCTGGAGGCCGCCGAATCCCGTGGTGTCCCCGGCGTCGTGGACGCCGAAGCTGCCGTGGCGCACGGCGATCGTCTCCGGGGCGGCGGGGGATCCGGGAGCGGCCGGGCCGGCCGAGGATGCGGGGAGGTTGTCGCTCATGCGAGCAGTCCCTTCATCTGATGGGTCGGGGTGGCGGCCAGGGCCGCGGCCTCGGCCTTGCGGGCGATGGCGGCGCGGTCGGCGCCCAACGGCTCCTTGGCGATCTGCTCGCGCAGGGTCAGGACGGCGTGGATGAGAGCCTCGGGCCGGGGGGGGCATCCAGGCAGGTAGACATCGACGGGCACGATATGGTCGCACCCCTGGACGATCGCGTAGTTGTTGAACATCCCGCCTGAGGAGGCGCAGGCACCCATCGAGATCACCCACTTCGGCTCCGGCATGGCGTCGTAGGTGCGCCGGATGACCGGAGCCATCTTGTGGGACACGCGGCCCGACACGATCATGAGGTCGGAGTGGCGCGGCGAGGCGCGGAAGACCTCCAGCCCGAAGCGCGACATGTCGAAACGCGGGGTCCCGGCGGCCATCATCTCGATGGCGCAGCACGCGAGCCCCATGGTGACGGGCCACTGGCTGTGCTTGCGCGCCAGCCCGAGCACCTTCTCCACACTCGTCAGCGCCACACCCGAAGGAAGGCTCTCCTCAATGCCCATGTCCGTTCCTCCCCTCCTTCTCAGTAGTCCAGGCCGCCGCGACGCCACTCGTAGACGTACGGCACGGTGATCAGCGCGATGAACGTCAGCATCGCGCCGAGCCCGAAGGGGCCGACCTGGTCGAAGCTGACCGCCCACGGGTACATGAAGACGACCTCGATGTCGAAGATGATGAACGTCATCGCCACCAGGTAGTAGCGGACCGGGAAGCGGCCCTCCTCGATGTGCTGGGGGCCAGGGTCGATCCCGCACTCGTAGTTCTGGCTCTTGTACTTGTTGCGAACCTGGGGGCCGATGATCGTCGACAGCCCCAGCCCGCCGATCGCCACGACCAGCGCGGCCGCCAGCATGATCAGCAACGGCACATAGGGATTGGTCATCGTTCCTCCCGTGACAATCGGTTGGGCTCCGGGGCAGTGGCTGCGGCGGGCGGACGGCCCGCGCGACGGATGCGCGGCCTCATGCTTTGGGCACCAGCTTCGCCAGCGTCGTGATGAGACGGTCGTCGATGTCCCCGCCCCTGCGCTCGAACCCGTCGGACAGCAGCTTGTTCACCAGTTTCATCAGGCGCGGGTGGGGCAGCCCGTAATAGGTGCACAGATGCATGATCTGCGGGTTCTCGATGAGGCGGACGAAGATCCGGCCCAGCGAGTAGTAGCCGCCGTACTCCTGGCGCAACTGCTCCGGATAGGCGGATAGCGCCCGGTCCACGCCGGCCCGGGAGGTCCGCGCCAGCCCCTGCGCAATCGCCGCGGCGGCCAGGCGCCCGGCCTTGAGCGCCGGAGCGATCCCCTCGCCGTTGAACGGGGAGACCATGCCCCCGGCGTCGCCGACGACCACCAGCCCCTCGATGTAGTGGGGTTTGCGGTTGAAGCTCATCGGCAGTGCGGCGCTGCGCAGCGGGCCGACTTGGTTCGCGGGGGTGAAGCCCCACTCCTCGGGCAGATGCGAGGTCCATTGCGCGAAGACCTTGCGGTAGGACAGGGCCGTGGCGCGGGCCGTGGAGGACACGGAGCCCAGACCGACGTTGACCGTGCCGTCGCCCATCGGGAAGATCCACCCGTAGCCGGGCAGCAGGTCCGACCGGCCCGGCTCGCCGCTCCACAACTCGAGATGGGAGACCATCCACTCTTCGTCGGACCGCGGTGAGCGGAAGTAGGTGCGGGCGGCGACCCCCATCGGGCGGCGTTCGTTCTTCTCGAGCCCCAGAGAGGTCGCCAGGCGCGCCGAGACGCCCCCGGCCTCGACGACAATCTTCGCGCGCGCCGTGACCTCCCGGGCCTGGTCGCCCCGGCCCGTGCGGGCGCGCACCCCGACGACGCGGCCGTCGCCGTCCGTGAGCGCGCCGGTCACCGCGCATCCCTCGTGCAGGTGAGCGCCGGCGGCCACCGCGTGGCGGATGAGGTCGTGGTCCAGGCGCATGCGGGCCCGCGTCATGCCGTATCCGGGCAGCGAGGCCCCGTCCGGCCACTCCATCTGGATCGTGTGACCGCCGCCGTGGACCGTCAGCCCACGGTTGCGCGTCCAGCCCGCGGTGTCCATGCCCATGAGGACCAGCTCGTGGACGGCGGCGGGGGTCAGGCCGTCGCCGCAGATCTTGTCGCGGGGGAACTCGGACTTCTCCAGCACCGCGACATCGAGGCCCAGGGCCGCCAGGTGGTAGGCGGTGGATGCCCCGGCGGGCCCGGCGCCGACGACGATGACATCGGCCGCGATGTCGCGCGCCATGTCGTCCGTCACCATGTCTCCTCCGGTCATCACACATCCCGCGGAGCCGCGGCACGACGCGCCGCAGTCCACCCCGCAGGTTAGCCCGCGGGCATCGGGACGGATGACCATCCGAGCCTTGACCTGCCGTTCGCCCCAATTGTCCCGGTCCGGGCACCGGATCGGGGTCCCGATTTCAGCAAGGCGCGAATTGCCTAATTCCCCTCGCTTGCGCGGGTCACGGGAACATCTTCTCACCCGCGCTCCGCGCGCGGGCACGAATGCGCAGGAGCTCGGAGACGCGCCGCAGCCCAGCGCAACCGACGCGCTCCGAGGCGCACGTGAACTTCCCGCCCAACTGTGGCTTTTTCACCGAGCCGTGGAGTTCTCACCGAACTGAAGACACGTAACGCCTCAGTTCGGTGAGAACTCCACGGCTCAACGGCAGCACCGGGCGGCTCTGCGGCGGAGAAGGGGTCAGAGCCCCGTCCAGTGCCCGGCGCCGGCTCAGCTCCGGGGCTTGTACGCGCGGTGAAGGGCGACGATGCCGCCGGTGAGGTCCTTGTACTCGACGCGCTCCCACCCGCTGCGGGCGATCAGCCGTCCGAGGTCCTCCTGGGGATGCCACGCCAGGATCGACTCGACCAGGTAGTCGTAGGCGACCTCGTCGGAGGAGGCGACGCGGGCCAGGGTCCCGATGACGGCCCCCAGGTAGAAGCGGTACAGGCGCCGGAAGGCGGGATTCGGCGGGGTCGAGAACTCGCAGACGACGAGCCGTCCGCCCGGCTTGGTCACGCGCGCCATCTCGCTCAGGGCGGCCCGCGTGTCCACGACGTTGCGCAGCCCGTAGGAGATCGTCACCGCGTCAAAGGAGTCGTCGGGGAAGCCGAGGTCGGTCGCGTCCCCCTGGACGAACTCGATGCCGGGATGGCGGCGCCGTCCGACCTCGATCATGCCCTCGGACAGGTCGCAGGCGACGACGCGGGCGCCGCTGCGGGCCAGAGAGGCCGAGGAGGCGCCAGTCCCGGCCGCCAGGTCCAGGATGGTCTCGCCGGGCACCGCGCCGACCGCGGTCCGCATGGCCGCACTCCACAGACGGTCCATGCCCCCGCTCATCAACGCGTTCATGAGGTCGTAGCGCGAGGCGACATGGTCGAACATCGACGCGACCTCCTCGGGCTGCTTGTCCAGGTCGGCGCGCAGGGTGTCATTCGTCTCGCTCACGCACGCATTCTCCCATCCCGGCCGGCCGGCGCGCCCGCCGTTACCATGGGCGCCATGCCGACTCCGCCCCCGACTCCTCCCGACGACGCGCCCGAGGACCTGCCTCCTCTGCGCGTGCGCACAGCCCGCCTCCCCGCGGATCATCCCGCCGCCAGCGCCCCCCTGACCGATCTGCTTCCCGATCCGTCCGGGACCGCCGCCTGGCTGGGCGCGCGCGTGCGGATGGTGGGCTGGGACGAGGCCCTGCGCCTCGAGGTCCAGGGCCGCCACGCGATCCGGTCGGCGGCGCGCGCCTGGGGGCAGGCGCGCCGGCGCGCCCTCGTCGAGGTCGAGGACGCCGCGGGCGGGCCCGCTCCCGGCCCCGCGGCCCCGATCGCCCTGGGCTCCTTCGGCTTCGCGGAGGCGACGCCGGGCATGCTCGTGGTCCCCTCCGTCCTGGTGGTCGAGGACGACTCCGGCCGCAGCGTCATCACGGCGGCGTCCGGCGCCAGGCCGGAGGCCCCCCTGGAGGCGCTGGAGCGCGCCGCCGGGCGCCGCGCCGCGCAGCCGGTGGAGGCGCCGCGCGGCCTGTGGACTCAGACGGGGCGGATGACCCAGACCCAGTGGATGGAATCGGTGCGCCGCCTCATCGCCCGCCTGCGCGGGGGGGCGGCCTCGAAGGTCGTGATGAGCCGCGACATGGTCGTCTCCGCGGCGCGGCCCGTCGACCAGCGCCACTTGCTGTCCCGCCTCCACGAGCTCTACCCCACCACCTGGGCATACGCCGTCGACGGCCTGATCGGCGCGACCCCCGAGATGCTGGCCTCGATGAGCGGGGCGCGCGTCTCCTCGCGCGTCCTGGCGGGCACGGCCGGGCCCGGCGAGGGGCAGAGCCTCATGGCGTCCCTCAAGGACCGCACGGAGCACATGCTGGCCGTCGAGTCCGTCGCCCGGGCGCTGGCCCCCATCGCGGAGACCCTGGAGGTCCCGGAGCATCCGTCGGTCCTGGACCTGCCGAATGTCTCGCACCTGGCCACCGAGGTGACGGCGACCCTGGGGACCAGCGACGTCCTGGACGTCGTCGCCGCCCTGCACCCCACCGCGGCCGTGTGCGGAACGCCGACGGCCCTGGCGCTGGACCTGCTGGAGACCTTCGAGTCCACCCGGCGGGGCCGCTATTCCGGGCCCGTCGGCTGGGTCGACGCCTCCGGCCAGGGCGAGTTCGGCATCGCGCTGCGCTGCGGGCAGGTCAGCGGGGACGGCCGCTCCGTGCGCGTCTACGCCGGAGGCGGCATCATGCCCGACTCAGTCCCCGAGGTCGAGCTGGCGGAGACGCGCGCCAAGATGGAACCCGTGCTGCAGGCCCTGGGCGTCGCCCAGGCCTGAGCCCGCCCACCGGACGCGAGACGAGGGCGGCCCCGGCGTCCGACACGACCGGATGACCGATCGTCACGGCCGCGGAACCGCCCTCGTCGAGTGCCGGCGGGGCGACGCCCCGCTCAGTCCTGCTGGGAGTCGAGCGTGACGGTGACGGTCTGCGTCTTCCCGTCGCGGGCGAACTCCACCTGGACCTGGCTGCCGCCCGTGTAGGTGCGCACGTAGCCGGACAGCGCCTTGCCGGAGGTGACGGCGTCGCCATCGATGGAGAGGATGATGTCGCCCTCCTGGAGGCCCGCCTCAGCCGCCGCTCCCCCGTCGTTGACGGAGACGACCTGCGCGCCAAGCCTCGTCGTCCCGTCCACCGTGGCCGTGCCCGATTGGATGGTGACGCCGAGGACCGCGTGGTCGACCGAGCCGGTCGAGATCAGCTGGTCGGCGACGGAGACCACCAGATCCGCGGGGATCGCGAATCCCAGGCCGATCGAGCCGGAGGACGAGGATGAGGAGTCCGACATCGAGGCGATCGAGGAGTTGATGCCGATCACGGAGCCCGAGGAGTCGAAGAGCGGCCCGCCGGAGTTGCCGGGGTTGATCGAGGCGTCCACCTGGATCGCGTTCGTGATCACCGAGGAGCTGGCCGTCGAGGACTGGTTCTCATTGCCCTGGAGCTGGCCGAAGGGGTCGTTGGGGTCGACCTGCTGCTCGTTCTGGCTCTCGGTGGCCACCTCGACGGGACGGTCGAGGGCGGAGACGATGCCCGTGGTCACCGTCGCGGACAGGCCCAGCGGGGAGCCGATCGCCATGACGGACTGGCCGACCGTGAGATCGGCGGAGGAGCCGAAGCGGGCGACCGTGAGATCCGAGGGAGGGTTCTCCAGCTGGAGAACCGCCAGGTCCGTCGTCTGGTCGTAGCCGACGACCGTGGCCGTGTAGAGCGTCGAGTCCGACATCGTCACCGTGATCTTCGCTCCGGTGCCGCCCACCGCGGAGGAGATCACGTGGTAGTTCGTCACGATGTGCCCGTCCGCGTCGTAGACGACGCCCGAGCCGATCTCCTCGCTGGAGTTCGAGTCCACCGTGATCGTCACCGTCGCGGGCCCGACCGCATCCGCGACGGCCTCCCAGTCGACGGCGTCGCCCGAGGAGGTCACCTGCGGCACGGACTGGGTGGTCTGCGCCCCGGTGGAGCCTCCGGTCGTCGACGAGGAGTCGCCGCTGGATCGCCCGCCGACCAGCGCGTAGGTGCCACCGACCGCGATGAGGGCCGTCACGACCATCGCGACGAGCAGGGCGAGCCACCCGGGGGCGCCGTGGCTCCTGGCCGGGCGCGTGCGCGTCGCGGTGGCGAACGGGGAGGAGGGCGCCGCCGCCTGCTGGTACTGCTGGTAGGACGCGCCCGGCCAGGTCTGCTGGCCCGGGGCGGGCTGGGCGGCGTCCGGCTGGCCGGACGACCATCCCCCCGAGGAGACGTGCGGCGCGGAGGCGTCCTGCGGGTAGGCGTCGCCCCCGTCCGCCGGGGGCCGGGGAGGCTGGGCGCTTGGGCGTGCGTCGCCGGTGCTCCCGGATGGCTGCGAGGGCGCGGCCCACGGATTCGCCGGGCGGGCGGACCAGGTGGCGCCGGTGTCGCCGGGCCCCCAGGCGCGCGAGTACGTGGAGGAGTCCGGGGCCTGCGGAGCCGGCTGTCCTCCCGGTGAGGACGGCTGGGGCGGCTGCTGGTCGGGCCTGGCCGGCCGCGCCTCGGGGGCGGGACCGGCGGCGGGGGGTTCGGCCGGATGGTCGCCGGGCTGGCCGGCAGACGGGTCGGCGGGGCGCCAGGCGTCATCCGGGTGGGGCGCCGGCTGCTGCGAAGGGTCGTTCGCACGGTTGTCGCTCATGAGATCCTTCTTCCGAGGTTTCGCTGATGCCCCCCAGTGTGCTCGGGAGAATTCGCCGTGGACTGGGTGTCTTCTGGGTGTTTCCTGTGAGTCAGTGTCCCGCGCGGCAGGCCAGGCGCACCCGGGCCAGGAGCTCCGGGTCCCGGGGGATCGGCACGTGGACGACCTCGCGTCCGCGCACCGGGCGCGCCAGGCGGGCGCGCAGCTGCCCGATGGTCCTCGCCGTCGTCGCCCGCGCCCCATGGGCCCGGGCGATCCCGACGATCGAGGAGGCCTGGGCGGTGCCGAAGAATGTCTCGAAGGCGCCGGCCAGGGCCGGGTCCCCGTGCTCGAGCCCCGCGAAGATCCCACCCCCCTGGTCGTCGAGGACGACGATCTGGGCATCCGGCTCCGTGTCAGACGCCGAGAGCATGAGGGAGGAGGCGTCGTGGAGGAAGGTGAGGTCGCCCATCACGGCGCGGACCGGGCCGCCGCTCCCCCACGCCAGGCCGAGCGCCGTCGCGATCGTCCCGTCGATGCCGGCCAGGCCGCGGTTCGACACGACATCCGCCCGGCCCCGCCCCGAGGCGACAAGGTCCACCGCGCGCACCGTGTTCGACGCCCCGAGCAGCAGGGTCCCCGTCCCGGCGTTCCACACGGCGCGCGCGGCGGAGACCAGGGTCGGCGCAGCGTCGTCGGCCGGTTCCGTGAGCGGGAGCAGGGCGCGGGTGACGGACTCGGCGCTCCGCGCCCACTCCTCCGTCCATCTCGCGTCCCTGTGACGGGCCGTGGCCGCCCCCAACGCGGGGACCACCAGCTCCGCCTGGCCCGCGACATCGGTCCACGGCAGGTCCCCGGACTGGACGACGATGCGGATGTCGCCGCGGGCCAGCAGCGCGCCGACTGGGCGCGAGAGGGTCGGACGCCCCGTGACGACGACCTGCTGGACGCCCGGCCCCAGGGGGCCGCTCAAGAGCGTCTGCTGATGCGCGGTCCATGCGCCCGACGTCGTGGCGCCGCTGGTCGGCTCGGCCAGCAGGGGGATGCCGGCGGCGAGCGCCCAATGCCCGGCTTCCGGATCCGCCCCGTCGCCGGCCACCAGCACGGTGCGCAGGTCGGGATCCACCGCGTCCTCCCACCGCCAAGGACGCGGCTCGGCTCGGGCGACCCTCGTGACCCGGACCGGGGCGGAGGCGCCTGGCGCGCGCGTCGCCGCACCGTCGCCCGCCGGAGCGGGGGGCACCGCGACCCGAGGGACCAATGGGTCGCGGAACCCGATGTTGACATGGACCGGGCCGGGCGCGCCCGCGGGCAGCCCGCAGGCCGTGGCCACCGCGCGGGCGACCAGGGCCGTGAGCCGGCCGTCCGGCGCCGTGCCCGCGGGGATGTCCCACACGCCGCGGACGTGCGGGGTGAGCAGCCCGGGCTGGTCCGTCGTCTGGGAGGCGCCGACGCCCCGCATCTCGACGGGCCGGTCGGCGCTGACGACGATCAGCGGGACGCCCGAATGGGCCGCCTCGGCGACGCCGGCGTGCAGCTCGGCCACGGCGCCTCCGGAGGTCGTCACGACGGCCACGGGCCTCATGCCCGCCGCCTGGCGCATGGAGCCGCCCCGGGACGGGTCGGCGGCCGGGGCGGAGCCGCCCTCGTCGGAGCCGGGGAGCGCGCCTGCGCGGGAGATCCCCACCGCGAGGAAGGCGGCGCCCCGCTCGTCCAGGCGGACGCGCGCGCGGAGGACCCCCGCGCGCACGGCGCGGTCGAGCGCGTACGCCATCGGCGCGCTGCGGGAGCCGGGGCAGTAGACGACGTCGCGGACGCCGCAGGCGGCCAGGGCGGCGACCACCGCCTCGGCGAGGGCCTCGGAGGGATGGGGACCGGGGCCACCGGGGCCGGGCGTCATCGCAGGCCTCCCCTCTCCGGACCGGGGAGGGCCGTCATCGCCTGGCACATGAGGTCCAGGCGCTGCCTCCATCGCGCCACGAGCCCGCCGGGGACCGTCGAGGCGGCGGAGATCGCCTCCGGGTCGGGGGCGGTCGGAAGCCCGGGAAGGGGGATGGCGCCGCCGACGGGAGCCAGAGGGCGCGCTACGACGTCCTGGACGAGCAGCTGGGCGGTGGCGAGGCCGCAGGCGTGGGGCAGGTCCGGCAGGCAGGCGGCGGCCCGCACGCCGAGGTCGAGCCCCACCGAGGTCTCGATCGCGGAGGAGACGACGATCTCCAGGCCGGTGCGAGAGGCGACCTCCAGCGCGCGCCGCAGCCCGCCAAGGGGGGCGACCTTGACCACGGCCACATCCGCGGCCTCCGACTGCGCCACCGCGTCGACGGCCGCCAGAGGGTCGTCGGCGCGCCGGATCGACTCGTCCGCCGCGACCGGCACGCCGACCGCGCGACGCACCGCGGCCATCCCCTCCAGGTCGGGGCACGGCTGCTCGACGTACTCCAGGCCGCCGACGGCGGCGGCCGCCCGGTCGAGCTCGGCGACGGCCTGGATGGCCTGGTCGGGCGTCCACGCCGCATTCGCGTCGACGCGCAGACGGGCGCACCCGGCCCCGACCTCGTCCGCCAGGGCGTCGGCGACGGCCTGGACGCGCTCGATGTCGGCGGACAGCGGCTGGCCGGGATCGGCCACCTTGACCTTTGCGGTCCGGCACCCCCCGGAGGCCCGGACCCGACGAGCCGCCTCCTCAGGCCCCGACACCGGGATCGTGACGTTGACGGGGACCTCGCGACGCAGCGGCGCGGGCGGCGTCGTCGTGGCCGCCTCCAGGGCCGAGCGGAGCCACCTGCTGGACTCCAGGGGACCGTAGTCCCAGAATGGCGCGGCCTCGCCCCATCCGGACTCCCCGTGGACCAGCAGCCCGTCGCGACTGGTCACGCCCCGGAAACGGGTGACCAAGGGCGTGCGGTGGATCAGGAGGCGGTCGATTCCCGCGAGCGCCTCCCGCGTCGCGGCCGGCAGGGCGGCGATGTCGAGTTCGGTGATCTCCAGTCCGCGCACACCCCCATTGTGCCTGTCCTCCTGGATCCCGCCGGATCTCACTCGGCCTGGCGCACGGCGATCCCCGAGCGCGGCGCGATGACGACGTGCCCCGTGCATGCCGCGCCTGAGACCAGGTCGGCGCCCACGACGCCCGCGACCTCCGCTGCGGAGTCGGAGTGGTTGAGCAGGAAGAGCACGTCGCCGCGCCGCTGCGCCTCGACTCCGTCCGGAAGGCCGGCCATGACGGGCTGCACCCGGGCGTGGGCGGTCAGCACGGCCAGCAGCGCCGCGCGGCCCACAGCGTCCAGGTCGCTGGCCGCATACCAGGCGGCGCCCCCCTGGGCGCCTGCGGCCCGTCGCGTGATGGCGGCGCGTCCGGCCAGGTCTGCCGCTCCGCCGCGCCCGTCGAAGACGGCGACCACCTCCACGGAGCTGCGGGCGAACGACAGGGGGTCGGCCTCGTCGATCTCCCCGGGGAGGGCGGGTCCGATCTCCTCCGCCCACATCCCCCCGCGCAGGTCGGGGGCGGGCGTGCCGATGCGGTCCAGCGCGCGACGCAGCGAGGGCGACACGGCCTCGAGACCGCACCAGGTCTGGCGCGCGGGCGCGGACACCGCGCGGGTGAGGCGGTCGACGAGGGCGGCGCCGGGATCCTCCTCGACGCCGGCGTCCTCCCAGCCGGAGGGGAGGGAGCCGGTGAGGGGCGCGTGGTCCACGACGCGCACGCCGAGCAGCTCGCGCAGGCCGCCCAGGTAGCCGCCGAGGACGGCCCGCATGTCGGTGTCGACGACGCCGGTGGGCGCCGTGACCAGCACCTGGGCACCGGATTCGACGGCCCGCCTCAGCGCGGAGGCGACCTCGGGGAGGTCGGTGAACTGCTCGGCGACGATGATCAGGCGGTGGCCGCCGGCGGCCAGGTCGCTGTCCGGGAAGACGATGTCGGAGGCGATCCCGGCCTCCCACAGGGTGCGGTGCCAGGCGTGGGCGGCGGCGAAGGGGGCGCCCGGTTCCGTGGGGCCGATGGCGGAGTGCCGGGCCCACTGTGCCTCCCAGTCGAGGAGGATCGCGACGTCGGCGTGGACGCGCGTGCCGGCGACCGGCGCCAGGGCGCGGAGCACGCGGCCGGTCCCGACGGCCTCGCGCCAGGTCCGCGAGGCGCGCCCGGAGTGGGGGATCATGCCGGAGTGGAAGGCCTCCGACCCGCCGCGGGACTGGCGCCACTGGAACTGCAGGATGCCGTCGGCGCCATGGGCGACGCGCTCGAGCGACCACAGCAGGAACTGCCCCGGGCGCTTCCGGCTGTTGCGGGGGCGCCACTGGACGGCGCCAGGCGTCTGCTCCATGAGCAGCCACGGCGCACCGTCGCCCAGACCCCGCATGAGGTCGCCGGCCCAGGCGATCTCATGGGCCGAGGCAGGATCGGCCGGGTCGGGGTAGGAGTCGTCGGCGATGAGGTCGAGCCGGGATGCCCACCGCCGGTAGTCGAGCCACGGGAAGGACCCCATGAAGTTCGTCGTCACCGGCCGGTCGGAGTGGGCGCGGATCGCCTGGATCTCGCCCTCCATGCAGGCGAGGATCTGCTCGTTGCAGAAGCGCCGCCAGTCGAGGACCTGGGCCGGGTTGTGGAAGGTCGGCATTGATCGCGGAGGACGGATCTGGTCGAAGGAGCTGTAGCGCTGCGACCAGAAGTCGGTGCTCCACGCCTCGTTGAGCGACTCGATGTCACCCCCGTGCCGGGCGGCCAGCCACTCCTGGAAGTCGGCGGCGCTCTGGTCGCTGAAGCACTCGTGGACGTGGCAGCCGTACTCGTTGCCGACGTGCCACAGGACGACGCCGGGGTGGTGCCCGAACCGCCGGGCGAGTTCCTCGGCCAGGGCCTGGGAGCGCTCCCGATAGACACGCGATGAGGGGCTGTACTGCTGGCGCGACCCGAATCCCAGGCGCGTGCCATCGGCGGCGACCGGCAGGCTCTCCGGGTGGTTGACGGCCATCCACGCGGGAGGAGAGGCCGTGCCCGTGGCCAGGTCGACGTCGATGCCCGCGTCATGCAGCCGGTCGATGAGGTCTCCGAGCCAGTCGAGGTCGTAGCGCCCCTCCTCCGGTTCGAGCCGCGCCCAGGAGAAGATCCCCAGCGACACGAGCGTCACCCCGGCCTCCCGCATCATCGCGATGTCCTGGTCGACGGTGGCGGCGTCCCATTGCTCGGGGTTCCAGTCCCCCCCATAGGCGAGAGCGGAGGCGGTGGGGAGGGCTGCCGGCCGCACGGGCCGGCCGCCGTCGGAGCGTCGGGGCGTCGTTGTCATGGCACCAGCATACGAGGAGAAGAGCCCTTGTGGTCACGCAAACATGCCGGAGACCGCCACACTGGCCGCTCGGGGGCGGAGCGCGCGGCCGGGAACCGCTGCCCTTCCGCGGACTCGAGGCTCAGGCCCGTCCGAGCGCGGAGACCATCGCCGCCTTGATCGTCGGCATGCGGTTCGCGGCCTGGTCGAAGACGATCGATCGGGGCCCCTCGAAAACCTCGTCCGAGACCTCGATGCCCTCCAGCCCGAACTGCTCGTGGATGCGCAGGCCCACCTCCGTCCCCAGATCGTGGAAGGACGGCAGGCAGTGCATGAACTTCGCGTCGGGCCCCGCGGCGTCCATCAGCGCGGCGTCGACCCGGTAATCGCGCAGGAGCTCGATGCGTTCGGCCCACGCCTCGGCCGGCTCCCCCATCGACACCCAGATGTCCGTGTGGACGAAGCCGGCGCCCTCGACGGCCCCGGTGTCCTCGGTCAGCGTGATCCGGGCTCCGGTCTCCGCAGCGCGGCCCCGGGCCGCGGCGACCACGTCCTCTGCGGGCCACAGCTCGCGCGGCGCGATGATCCTCACGTCCATCCCCAGGATCGCGCCGTTGACCAGGAGCGACCGCCCCATGTTGAAGCGGGCGTCCCCGATGTAGGCGTAGGAGATCTCGGAGTCGGGGCGCCCGGCGCTGTGCTCGCGCATGGTGAGCGTGTCGGCGAGCATCTGGGTGGGATGCCAGTCGTCGGTGAGGCCGTTGAAGACCGGGACGCCCGACCTCTCCGCCAGGATCTCGACGTTGGACTGGAGGTCCCCTCGGTACTCGATGCCGTCGAACATGCCGCCGAGCACCCGGGCGGTGTCGGCCACCGACTCCTTGTGCCCCATCTGGGAGCCCTGCGGATCCAGGTACACGGTGTGCGCCCCCTGGTCGGCGGCCGCCACCTCGAAGGCGCAACGCGTGCGGGTCGACGTCTTCGCGAACAGCAAGGCGATATTGCGCCCTCGCAGGTAGGGGACCTCCCGGCCCTCGCGTTTGGCGGCCTTGAGGCCGGCCGCCAGGTCGAGCAGGTCCCGCCACTCACGCTGGGCGAAGTCGAGTTCCTTGAGCAGGTGCTGGCCGGGGCGGAACAGGGCGGGCAGCCCGTCGCCCGCGGTTGCGGGGGACGCGGTCGGGGAGGTCATGGGGAGATGCTACCGGCACCCGCGCGCGGCACGGCGGAGCGTCCGCCTGCCAGCCGCCACTCGGAGGGACGGCTATCCGTCGGGCCAGTGGAAGCGCGGCATCGGCCCCAGCCCGGAATCGTCATCGGGCCCCGACGGGTCCGATCCGCCGGAGGACAGCGCCCTGTCCATCTCCCACTCCATGCGGGCGAGATCGCTCATCGCCTCCAGGGCCGGGACGCCCTCGTCGCCGGGACGGAGGAGCGCGCGCACCGAGCACACCGCGACCACGGCCGCCACCGCCACTCCGAGGACGCCCGGATGGGCGAGCACGGACCAGAAGACGACCACCGCGTAGACGGCTGAGAAGACGACGATGACGCGGCGCGCGGGGGTGCGCCGAGGGAACAGGTCCGCCACGCGGCGGAAGGCGACCAGGCACACCGGGAGGAGGAACATGCTCAACGAGGCCAGCCCGAGGCCCATCCCGTGGACCAGCAGCAGCACCGCCACCGGCCACAGTCCGAAGGAGAGCAGCACGGTGCGCGGCGGCGTCCCTCCCTCGGGAGGGAGGAGCCGGTCGAGCGGTTGCCGGCGGTCCTGTGCCATCGGGGTGTCCTTGCCGGGAGAAGAGCGCGTCTGGGCGTCTCTCCAGACTAGCCGCGCACGTACCCTGTGGGCATGACCGCGTCTCATCGTTCCGCCTCGGCCCTGCCCTTCGTCTCCGACGCCTTCGACCCGGCCCGCTGGCGCGAGGTCGGGGGCTTCGGCTTCACCGACCTCACCTACCACCGGGGGGTCTCTCGAGGGGAGGAGCTGGACGGCGCGCCCGCCGGCGAGGATCTGCCCTGGGTGCGCATCGCCTTCGACCGGCCCGACATCCGCAACGCCTTCCGACCGCTCACCGTCGACGAGCTGTTCCGCGCCCTGGACCACGCGCGGCTGAGCGGGGATGTCGGCGCCGTCATCCTCACGGGCAACGGGCCCTCCGCGCGTGACGGCGGGCACAGCTTCTGCTCGGGGGGCGACCAGCGGGTTCGCGGCTCCGACGGGTACCGGTACGAGGTGGCGTCCGGGGCAGGGGCGGCCGCGGGGCGCGGGGCGATCGCGGACGACTCGGACACCGCCGACACGGCCACCCGCCGTGAGCGCATCGACCCGGCGCGGGCCGGCCGCCTCCACATCCTCGAGGTCCAGCGCCTCATCCGCACGATGCCGAAGGTCGTCATCGCCGCCGTCCCGGGATGGGCGGCCGGCGGGGGGCACAGCCTCAACGTCGTGTGCGACCTGTCCGTGGCGTCCCTCGAGCACGCCCGCTTCAAACAGACCGATGCGAACGTGGGGTCCTTCGACGCGGGCTACGGGTCGGCGCTGCTGGCCCGCCAGGTCGGCGACAAGCGGGCGCGCGAGATCTTCTTCCTGGCCGAGACCTACGACGCGGCCACAGCCGAGCGGTGGGGCGTCGTCAACCGCGCCGTCCCCCACGCCGAGCTGGAGAACACGGCGATCGAATGGGCGCGGACGGTCGTGGGCAAGTCGCCGCAGGCGATCCGGATGTTGAAGTTCGCGTTCAACCTCGCCGACGACGGCCTGGCCGGCCAGCAGGTCTTCGCCGGGGAGGCGACGCGCTTGGCCTACATGACGCCGGAGGCGCAGGAGGGCCGTGACGCCTTCCTCGAGCACCGCTCCCCCGACTGGTCGGGGTACCCCTACTACTTCTGAGGGCGGCACCTGGTGTGTGCCGGGCCGAGCCGGGCCCGTCGTCTGGGGAGGCCGGCGACGCCGGACCGCACCGACGCCGTCAGTCCGGGAACATCAGCGCGATCGCCACGGCGACGACGCTCACCGGGCCGAGGGACGGCCATCCCGTCGTGATCACCACGCCGCCCCGGCGCCCGGAAGCTCCGTTCCTCACGGCATGGACCCTCAGTAGTGGCTGACGACCGGAGTGCCGACCTCATCCCAGCCGAAGATCCACTTGGCGTCCGCGACCGCCATGTTGACGCAGCCGTGGGACCCGGCGGCTCCGGCGAACCCGAAGGAATTCCTCCAAGGCGCTCCATGCAGCGCGTAGCCGCCCGTGAAGTAGCTGATCCAGGGCACATCCGGCGTCTCATAGTTCGAGCCGTCGGCGTTCTCGCCCTTCATCGTCTGCGTCTCGTACTTGAGGTAGACGTGGAAGGTCCCCGTCACCGTCGGAGTGGCGTCGGCGCCGTTGACCATGGACACCGGCCCGTACACCACGTCGGCGCCCTCATAGGCCGTCACCGTGTGGTTCGACAGGTTGACGTCGATCCACTTCTCCCCGGCGTGGGGCGAATAGACGAGGCCCTCGGCCCCGTCGACCACGGGCTTCTGGTCGTAGGACGGCGCGACCTCGTCGTAGGTGAAGGTCCCCGAGTAGGACGTCCCCGCCGTCAGCGCGGCGACAGCCTCGGAGGCGATCGCGTCGGCGTTGTTCACCGTGTACCCCGCCTTCCCCTCGGAGGCGGTGACGACGACCTTGCCGGAGGCGTCGACGTTCTGGATGCCGTTGACGGGCTTGTCGTTCGTGGACTCGGCGGCCTTCTGGACCCATGCGGTCACCTTGGCCGGGTCGAACGCCGGTGCGCCCAGCCCGTCCTCGGTGGTCGGGATTGTGACCCAGGCCGCCTTGTCGGCCTGCGTCGCCGAGTTCTCCGAGACCGTCCCATACAGGGTGACATCGAGGTCGAGCAGGGCGTTCGCGGCGGCCGCCACCTGCTGGGCGGCCTCGGTGGACACCGTGGGCTCGATCTCGGTCGCGGTGACGTCGACCGCCTGGGACTCCAGGGCGGACACCGCTTTCGCGACGACGCCGGTCAGCTGCGAGATGTCGACGCCCATGCCGGAACTCGCCTCGGTGGCGATGAACTGCGTGCCGTCCTCGGACAGGGCGACGGAGCCGTTGCGCACCGGGGTCCCCGCCGCGGCGGCCACCTGGTCGGAGAAATCCGCGAGCGCCGCGTCGTCCGTGGTGGAGACGACCGGGACCTCGTTGTGACGGAACAGGGCCGCGATCCGCGACGCCAGCGAGGCGTTCGGCTCGAAGGCCTTCGCCGCCGTGGCCTCCGGGTCCACCGAGACGCCCAGATCAGCCAGCTTCGCCGTGGTGGGCTTGCCGTCGACGTTGACTGTCACCGTGATGTCGGAGGCGCGCTGGCCCACGGCCGAGGCGACCTCCTCCTGCGTCTGCCCGGTGACAGAGGTGCCGGCGACGGACACGCCCGGCAGCGCCACGTCCGAAAAGTGCGCGGCATAACCCGCCGTCGCACCGGTGACAACCAGCACGATCGCGAGCGCGCCGCCCAGCGCCAGCTTCCATCGGGCGGATTTGCGTTTCATCACACTCCGATGGTAACCGGTGGTGTCCCCACAGCACGAGAGCGCCACGGGATGAGGCGTCCCACACCTTCCCACCGTCTCACGCCCCGTGGTTTCGCAGCCTCCGCCCAGGGCGCGTAATCTGAACGATCGCCCCGTCCTCCCCAGGTCCGACGAGGGCGGCCCCGGCTCCGCCAGGGCAGGCGCCGGCCTCCAGGGCGGTGCCCCGACCGCACCGCCGACAGGAAGAACCGCACGACATCATGGCCTCGGAGGGTCCACGTATCCTGACCGTCCCCGGAGGGACGTCGCCCGGCGCAGCGGCGATGGCCTTCGCCTCGCTGCACAAGCTCGTCGAGCTCCACGAGGCCCGGGAGGCCCACGCGAGCGGGGACGCGGCCGACGCGCCGTCCCCCTCCGCCCCGCACACCGTCGTGGTGCTTCGGCCCCCGGCCTCCGTCGCCCACCAGTCGCTCCGCCAGGCGGCGGAGTCGCCCTCGTCCCCCTTCCCGGAGCTCCCCGACGACCAGGCGGCGGATCCCCACCTGCTGGACGGGGTGGACCTCGTGGTACCGACCTCCGGCTCCTCGACGGGCACCCCCCACCTGGTCGGCCTGTCCGTCGAGGCGATGCTCGCCTCGGCGCGGGCCACCCATGACGTGCTGGGCGGACCGGGCAATTGGATCCTGGCCCTGCCCGCTCACCACATCGCGGGCGCGCAGGTGCTGTTCCGCGCGGCGGTGTCGGGCACCGACCCCTTCATCGTCGACATGACCGGCGGGTTCTCCCCCGCCCGCCTGCTGCCCGCGATCGCCGGGGCCACCGCCGAGGCCGACGCGCCCGGCTACCTCTCTCTGGTCCCGGTGCAGCTGAGGGCCTGCCTGGAGGCGGGCGGCGACGTCGTCGCGGCCCTCACCCGGCTGTCGGCCGTGCTGGTCGGCGGGTCGTCGGTCGACCGCGCCCTGGTGGAGGCGGCCCGCGAGCGCGGCATCCCCGTCGTCACCACCTACGGCATGACGGAGACCTGCGGCGGATGCGTCTACGACGCGCTCCCCCTGCCAGGGGTGTCCGTGCGCTCCGTGGACGTCGACGGGCAGCAGCGCCTGGCCGTCGCGGGCGCGGTGCTGCTCACCCGTTACCTCGACGGCCCCGCTCCCTTCATCGACGAGGGCGGCGTCCGCTGGCTGCTCACCGGCGACCTCGGACTCATCACACCGGCGCGCACCGTCGAGGTCCTCGGCCGCGCCGACGACGTCATCGTCTCCGGGGGCCTGTCGATCGCGCCGGCCCCCGTGCGCCAGGCCGTCCTGTCCACCCCGGGCGTCGCCGACGCCTGGATCCTGGGGTTGCCCGACCCGAAGTGGGAGTCGGTGGTGGCCGCCGCGGTCGTCCCCGATCCCGCGCTGGGGGTCTCCGCGGCGCCGACGGGCAGCGCGCCGTCTCCCGCCCTCAGAGCCCTGTCGGCCTCCATCAGGGACCACGTCGGACGCGAGCTCGGTCGCGCTCAGTCCCCGCGGGTCGTGGTGGCGCTGGAACGGCTGCCCCTCCTGGACAGCGGAAAGACGAATCCACGGGCCGTCCTAGAGGCCGTCAGAGCCCGTCTGGGCACGGCCGCGGCCTGGCAGCGGTGAGGAGGACCCATGGCAACGGCTCGCGACTGGGTGGAGGGGGCGCGCCTGCGCACCCTGCCTGCGGCGACGGCGCCCGTGATCGTCGGAACCGCGGCGGCGGCGCGTCTGGGAGCCTGGTCGCCCGGCCGCGCTCTGCTGGCCCTCGCCGTCGCGTTGCTGCTCCAGATCGGGGTCAACTTCTCCAATGACTATTCCGACGGCGTCCGCGGCGCCGACGACGACCGCCAGGGACCTCCGCGCCTGACCGGTGGCGGCTTGGCCGCCCCGCGCACCGTGCTGGCGGCGGCGGCGGCCTGTTTCGCGGCCGCCGGGGTGCTGGGCCTGATCCTGGTCCAGTTGTCGGGCCAATGGGCTCTGGCCGCGGTCGGGGTCCTCGCCGTGGCGGCCGCCTGGTTTTACACCGGGGGGAAGCACCCCTACGGCTACATGGGGATCGGCCTGTCCGAGCTCATGGTCTTCGTCTTCTTCGGCCTGGTCGCCATGGTCGGCACGACGTGGACGCAGGCGCTGAGCTCGCCGTGGTGGGTGTGGACGCTGGCTTGCGGGATGGGTCTGATCAGCGTCGACCTGCTCATGGTCAACAACATCCGCGATCTGCCCTCGGACGCCAGGGTGGGCAAGCGCACCGTGCCGGTCCGGCTGGGGGATCGCGGGTCGCGCCTGGTCTACGCCCTGGTCATGGTTCTCGCGGTGGCGGCCGCCGTGGCCGGCGTCGCCGGGTCGGGCGTGTCGGCGGCGGTGTGCGCGATCGTCGGGGTGCTGTGCGCGGCTGGGGCGCTCGCGCCGTTGCTGCCCGTGGTCCGCGGCGCCGTCGGACGCGCCCTCATCCCCTCCCTGCGCGACACCGGCCTGTACGCCCTGGCGTGGGCGGGCGTCGTCTCCGTGGCGCTGGTTCTCGCCGCCTGAGGCGTCCCAGCGTCCCAGGCCGCGGCCGGGCGGAGCTGGCGGACCGCGCGGCGGGCGCCCGGGAGGAGGTTCCACCGCGGTCCCCGTAGACTGATGCCGTGTTCCGCGTACTCCTCATCATCGCCTGGCTGGCCGTCACCGTGTACGCCATCGCCGACTGGGCCCGCACGCCCGAGGAGGAGATGCCGGGGCGGATCCCTCGGATTCTGTGGCTGATCATCCTGCTGCTGACCATCCCGTCGTTCTCCATCGGCTCGATCGTGTGGCTCATCGTGCGTTCCGTGGCCCGCGCGGAGGCCGGCGGCTCAGGATCCGGCGGGGTCGCGGGCGGGCGGCCGATCCTGCCCCGCCCCCAGCGCGCCGCCCGCCCCACCGCGCCCCCGCCGCCTGTGGCTCCCGACGACGACCCCGAGTTCCTGTTCAAACTGGAGCGGGACATCCGACGCCGGCGCGCCGAGGAGGACCGCCGGGACAAGCGCGAGGGCGGTCCGTCGGCCGACGACTCGCCGTCAGACCCCGGGACGGGCCCGGATCGCTCTCCTGGGCCGGACTCGCCCGGCCCCGCCGATCCGTCCGACTCGTCGGATCCCTCCGACTCGCCCACCGACCCGCGCTGATCCTGCCGTTGCCCGAATACCGCCGGATGCTCGTCGGGCCGCCTGATTGCAAGGGAGAACCCCGGAGCCGTGCGGTTCCGGGGCATCCAAGGGCGGAGGATGGGGGATTCGAACCCCCGAGGGCTTGCACCCAACACGCTTTCCAAGCGTGCGCCATAGGCCACTAGGCGAATCCTCCAGGACACGCGACGTGCGCGTGCCTGCCCATGCTAGCGGGCCGCCCGTCGCCTTGGCGAACCGGCGGAGGCGCCCGCACCGTGGCATCGCTCACCCCCGCCTCGCGAGTTCCCCGCCTGATCTGCGCGGCCCGCGGCTCTCCCGAGACAGGGCAGCGGGCCGCGCCCGGGCGGATCCGCAGCCGGCTCCCGGCCGGAGCCAACTGGCCGGGCCCCGTCCTCGGCCCCGGCCCTGGACCGGGCAGCCCTACTTCTGGACCGGGCCGAGGATCGCGTTCGCCCACGCCCCGTGCAGGGACTCCTGGTCGGAGGGCTGGAACAGCCCGGCCACGACGTCGCGGGACAGGCGCGAGAGCTCGTGCCTCGTGTAATAAGACGACCCGCCGCAGGCGCGCAGCGCCTGCTCGACCGCGCGCAGAGAGGCCTCGGCGGCCGCGTTCTTCGCCGCGGACAGCTGCGGCATCCACATCGACCCGCGGTCCACGCCGTCCTCGACGTCGCGGGCGAGTTCGCGGATCTGGGGGCCGACCGCGTTCATCGTCAGGGCGGCCTCGGCGATCCTCCAGCGGATGTCGGGGTCGTTGGCGTAGACCGTCTGGTTCTTGACGGACTTGCGGGTGCGGACGTGCTCGGCGGCGACCTCGACGGCCCGCTCCCCCACCCCCTGGTACGTGGCGCCCAGCAGGATCTCGAAGTGCGAGAAGATCCCGAAGACCACCGGATCCTCGGACGGTCCGGGAGTGGTGCGCGTGAGGATCTGGGCCTCGGGAGCGTGTGCGCCCTCCAGGAGCGTCGTGTTGGACTGCGTCGCGCGCATCCCCAGCGTGTCCCAGTCGTCCTTGATGGTGAACCCGCCGTCCTCGCGGTGCAGGATGGCGAAGACCGAATGGGGGCCGTCCTGGCCCGAGTCGTCGCGCCCGAAGACGAGCAATCGCGTCCATGCGGGGGCGAGGGAGGTGAAGATCTTGGTGCCGGTGAACGCGTACCCGCCGCCGCCATCCGCATCCGGCACCGCCTGGGTGATCGAGCCGAAGAGGACGAGGTCGTTCCCGGGCTCCGAGATGCCGAAGCCGAAGAGCTCCCCGGCGGCCGCGTCGCGCAGGATCTGCCCGCCGCGCGGATTCCCGTTGCGGACGAGGTGGCGGCCCAGTCCGACGATGATCTGGTGCATGTTGACGCCGAGAGCCGTGCCCGGCGAGGCGGCCGCCAGGCGCGTCTGCTCGGCGGCGATCTCCGGCAACGTCAGGCCCGAGCCGCCGAACTCCTGGGGGACGAACGCCCCCAGGTACCCGCCGGCCCGCAGATCATCGAGGTCGTCGAAGGGGAACGAGTTCTCGGCGTCGTGACGCGCCGCCCGGCCTCGGACGGTGGACAGGAGCTGCTCGCTGAGGAATCCCACTGGTCACTCCCTGGAGTCGTGGTTGTTCATGGGCGTCCGCGCATCGGGCGGCGGGCCGGCGGGGCCCGCCGCGCGCGACATCGGACCTGTCCACGGTATCGACCCGTCGGGCTGCCCGCACGGCACGCGCCGATCCGCCTCCCGATCGGGGCCGATGTGGGAGCGATCGCACCGGCGAGCTGACGCCGAGCCCCCGCTGCGTCGAGTAGGTTGGATGACGTGACTGACCAACCACCCCGGCAGACGCCCCGCCAGCGCTACCTCGAGCACCGCCAGCGCACGCAGAGCCTGACGTTCTCCATCACCGCCATGGTGATGTCGCTGCTGGTCATCGTCAGCCTGCTGGTCCTCATGGGCATCGTCAAGCTGCCGTTCGGCGATGAGTTCTCCGCTGGGGTGGACTACGCGGAGGTCGGCGACACCCCGTGCCCCTCGTCCGGTTCCTCGATCCCGGATCCCTCGACGGTCACCGTCCAGGTCCTCAACGCCTCCTCCCGGCAGGGCGTCGCGGGCGCGGCCACGTCCATGCTCCAGGGCGCGGGTTTCACGACGCTGGATCCCGGCAACGCGGACGCGGCCGTGATCAGCGCCGTTGAGATCGACGCGGGGCCGCGCGCCGTCGACGCCGCCTACGCGGTCGCCCGCTTCTTCCCCGACTCGCGTGTGACGCTGACCAGCTCGACGGACACGACGGTCACGGTCGTCCTGGGCACGTTCTACGAGGGCGCGCTCTCCACGGAGGAGGCCCAGTCCGCTGCGTCGGACACCGCGATGTCCGGCGGCGGGACGTGCCTGCCCGTCGACCCCGGCATGCTCGCGAAGCTCACGGCCGACCAGTCCGGTCAGTCGGGCGCCACGCAGTCCGGCGAGTAGACCGGGCCCCTCCCTGGGCGCTGCGCTCAGCTGCGGCCGGTCGGCGCGGCGCCGTCCGGCTCGGCACCCGCCGTCTCCTGCGGGGCCGATCCGCGGCGCGTCGCATAGGCCGCCGACTCCAGATCCGCGCCTGCCGGAGCCGACGCCGGGGAGGCCGCCTCGAGGTTCGTGCCGCGCAGCTTCGAGATCCATCGCATGCCGTGGTAGACGAGCAGCGCGGATCCCGTGCCCAGCGCGATGCCCTCGAAGGACATGCCCAGCGGGTTCCACGTGAAGTTCGCGATCGCGACGATGAGGGAGACGGCCGCCGTGTTGAGGTTGACGGGATCGGAGAAGTCCACGCGGTTCTGCACCCAGATGCGCACGCCGAGCATGCCGATCATGCCGTACAGCACGGTGGCGGCCCCACCCAGGACGCCGTCGGGGATCGTCGCGATCACCGCACCGAACTTCGGCATGAGGGAGAGGATCAGGGCGGTGAGGGCCGCCACGACGTAGGAGGCCGTCGAGTAGACGCGCGTGGCGGCCATGACCCCGATGTTCTCCGCGTAGGTGGTCGTTCCCGATCCGCCTCCGGCGCCCGCGACCATCGTCGACAGGCCGTCGGAGAACAGGGCCCGCCCGATCATGCCGTCGAGGTTCCTGCCGGTCATGGCCGCCACGGACTTGACGTGGCCGACGTTCTCCGCGATGAGGACGAAGACGACGGGGACGAACAGGCCCAGCGTCGAGGGATCGAAGGACGGCGAGTGGAACTCGGGCAGACCGATCCACGCCGCCTGCTCGATGGCGGAGAAGTCGACCTGTCCCTGGATGACGGCCGCGAGGTAGCCGATGAGGACGCCGAAGAGGATGGACAGGCGCCCGATGATGCCCTTGAACAGGACGGTGATCACGCAGATCGAGACGATGGTGACCAGCGCGGTCACCGGTCCGCCCTTCACCCAGTTCCACGCGGCGGGAGCTAGGTTGAGGCCGATGAGCGCCACGATCGCGCCCGTGACGACCGGGGGCATGACCACATCGATCCAGCGCGCGCCCGCGACCATGACGATGCCGCCCACGATGGCCAGCGTGGCCCCCGTCGCGATGATGCCGCCCAGCGCGTAGGACTGCCCCAGGCTGGCGGACACGGCCGTGATCGGCGCGATGAGCGCGAAGGAGGACCCCAGGTAGGAGGGGAGCTTGCCGGCCGTGATGAGGAAGAAGAGCAGGGTCCCCACAGCCGTGAAGAACAGGGTCGTGTTGGGCGGGAACCCGGTGATGAGGGGCACCAGGAAGGTCGCGCCGAACATCGCGACGACGTGCTGGGCTCCGATGCCGATGGTGCGCGGCCAGGAGAGGCGCTCGTCCGGGGCGACGACCTCTCCGGGTGCGATGTGGGTGCCGTCGCCGTGAAGCTTCCAGCGGAAGAGGGCGTGACTGGGCTCGCTCATGCGGGCGTCTCCGATCAGTCGATGGGCTGGGCCGATGAACCGGTCGGGACACCAGACTACCGCTCGGATCCTCCCCTCCCCACAGGCGTGCCACGTCGTGGTCATGTTGTGGTCATCGTCTCGTCAATCTCCGCTGCCGGACGACGAGGACCGCCCTGCCCCGGGAGGCCGGCCGGCGACGGGGCCGGAGGCGCTGTGGCATGCTGGGGGCGACCCGGCGGGGAGACGCGCCGACCGGCCGCCCGGGCCCCGACGCGCGGACGATGGAGGAGGACCAGGGATGGGCACTGCTGGCATGGGTCCCCGAGCCGCCGGTACGACTGTGGGGACGCCCCCGTCCCTCGCGCCCCTCCCCTTCCCCGGCACGGACGAGGTCGACCCGGCCCGGGTCTTCCGAGCCTCCGGCTATACCTCGCCCGCGCCGTCGCGGAACGGAGTGGCGCAGGTCGCGCTGTGGCTGTCCGTCGCCTTCCTGGTGCCGCTGCCGCCCCTGCTGGCGGTCAGCGCCGCGCTCGGCGGCATCGCCTGGATCCGCGCGGGCGGCAGGGGCGGGGCGGGGCTGCGGGCCGCGCGGGGCGCCGTCGCGATCTCCGTCTCGGGGATCGCGCTGTGGGGGCTGCTGGCCCTGCTCATCTGGACGGCGTGACCGATCTCTTCTCCGGTCTCGGACCGGGGGCCGGGTGCACCGCACGCCGTGTGCGGACGTCCATCCCCGCTGCTCGACCGGTGCCCGCGGCCTCCGATGCCTAGAGTTGACGCATGCGTCCATTTCTTCTTGTCTCCACGCGCCCGGAGGACGAGGCCATCGAGGCCGAGTACCGGTCCTTCCAGCGCGCGTCGGGCCGAAGCCCCGACGCCCTCGAACAGGTGCGCTCCGACATGCTCGGACTGCCGGAGATCGACGTCCAGGCCTACTCGGGCATCATCGTCGCCGGCTCCCCCTACGGGACGACCACCCCGGAGGACCGCAAGTCGCCCACCCAGAAGCGCACCGAGCAGGAGCTCACCCGCCTGCTCGCGGAGATCGTCGCGGCCGGCGCACCGTGCCTGACCACCGGGTACGGCACGGAGGTCGCCACCGTGCTGCGCGGGGGCGTCGTGACGACGAAGTGGGCGGAGCTGCCCTCCATCGTGGAGATCGAGCTCACCCCCGAGGGGAGGGAGGATCCGCTCCTCGCCGACTTCCCGCCGAGCTTCCACACCTACGTCGGTCACCACGAGGCCGTCGAAGCCCCGCCCGAGGGAGCCGTGGTCCTGGCCAGGTCGATGACCTGCCCCGTCCAGATGATGCGGCTGGGACCGACCTTCTACGCGACGCAGTTCAATCCCGAGCTGGACTCGGACGCCATCCGCAGCCGCCTGTCCACCTACGCCGACGCCGGGTACTCCGGCACCGACGACATGGACTCCCTGGTCCTCCTCGGCCGCGACGGCCCCGGCGGGCACCAGGCAGGCGTGGTCGTGCGGCATTTCGTGGACATGTTCGCCCACTGAGCCCGGGTCGACGGGGTCAGCGGTCCGAGGCGACCTCGTCGGCGGCGGCCTGCTCCTGAGGATCCGCATACTCATAGGCCGGATCGTCCAGCGGCGGCTGGACCAGCCGCAGGACCCAGTCCGAGGGCGTCGGGACGCTCACGGACCATCCCCATGACTGCTCGGTCAGGGAGACGTCCAGGCCCTCGTCCGCCAGCCGGTCGCATTCGGTGCGCGGCGTGTCCGTCTCCAGCGCCAGGATCGCGGTCGCGTCGCGTCCGACGGTCGGCAGCGGCGCCTCGCGGCGCGAGACCGCCATCAGCCCGTCGGAGGCGAGCTCGGCATACGTCCCGTCGACAGCCCAGAACCTCGGCTCCCACCCCAAGGCCTCCAGACCCTGGCGGACCGCGTCCACCTCGATCGCGTTGACACGGGCGAGGACGCGCAGGGACGGCGCCCCGGGGTTCCCGTCGTCCGCGGCCTCCCCGCCCGCGTCCTCCGTGACCGTCACCCATCCCAGGTCGGGGACCTCGACGCGCAACTCGTCCCCGAACGCCTGACGCGCC
This sequence comes from Schaalia naturae, assembly GCF_042665795.1. NCBI lineage: Bacteria > Bacillati > Actinomycetota > Actinomycetes > Actinomycetales > Actinomycetaceae > Schaalia > Schaalia naturae. The sequence goes on along the minus strand of NZ_JBHTEF010000001.1, from coordinate 3,047,363 downwards.
AGCCGGGTGGCGAGGCCCGCGGCGTCCGCATCGCGGCGGAAGGCCTCGAGGCCGGGCACCGTCCACGCGAGTTTCACCGTGCCCTCGGGCAGGCCCGGGGACTCGTGGGCCGCGTGCAGGGCGACCGAGCCGGCCTCCCCCCGGTAGACGGTGAAGACGTCGTCACCGGACTCGCGCCGCAGCCCGATGGTCTCCAGCAGGTCCCTCCACAGGGCGATGCGCCCCGTGAAGATGATCGGCTGGACGCGCAGAGTATGCGAGCCGTCCATCACGTGTCCTCCCTCTCCGGCGGGTCCGCGCCCGGCCTCTCCTGCCCTCCGGTCGGGCCCTCGGGACCAACCTAGCGCCGGGAGGCCGCGATGTCCGCGCTCACCACCGGAAGTCGTCGGGGGAGATCTGACCCTCCGTGCCCGTCTGCCATCCGCCGCGCGCCAGCGCGAAGCTCCTCCCGCTCGCCGTGTTCCAGCAGGAGACCCCGTCCTGGGTCGACACGCACGCCGAGTGCCCGTTCGTCGCGGACGACCCGTAGGCCAGCGGGCTTCCGCCGCCACTGACGGCGGATCCGCAGCTCAGACCCGCCGACTCCCCCGTCGCGGTGATCGTCGTCGTCGTGCCGCAGCTCTCGAACCCCGCGGTCGCGTAGCTCTGCTCGAGGATCGAGCACGTCACGACGTCCTCGCCCAGGTCGCACAGGATATTGCCCGAGGGCGCCGTGAACGACTGCGCCAGCACCGCGCCGTCCGGTGCGGGGTACTTCTCCGACTCCGCCGCCGATGCGCTGGGGGTGGGGGACGAGGGCGGCTCTGTCGACGGGGCGGTCGTCGAGGGCTGCGGCGAGGTCGATGGCTGCGATTGGGCGGCGCCGTCGCCGCCGAAGGCGCCCGAGAAGATCGCGATGACGATCCCCGCCAGAGCCAGGGCGACGACCAGCAGGAGCGCGAGCGCCGCTTTCATCCCCGTCGAGCTCTTCCTCGCCGGGGGCTCGCCGTCCGCCTGGCGAAGGCCCTGGGCCGGTGTCTCCCCGGCCGCGGCGACCGGCAAGAAGACGGGAGCGGGTCCCGCAGAGCCGGTGGCCGGCCCCGTCTGCGGGGCAAGGACGATCGTCCGATCGGGCGCGGACTCGAACCGCGCCCGATCGGCCAGGGCCTCGTTGACGGCGGCGTCCCCCAGGGCGCGCAGCCAGTCGAGCAGTCCCTGGTAGGCGGAGGGGTTCGCGGCGACCGCTGCGCGCAGCTGCGGGTAGTGGAAGGCGATCTGGCGCAGCGTCTCCTGGTCGGTGGCAGGATTCGAGGCCGCTGCGGCCAGCCCCTGCGGGATCTCTGCACCCGGCATCTTCGGCACCTTTCGATGGACAGCGCGGGGACTCCCATAATCTACGCGGGTCCGTCGCCGGCCCCACATCAAAGGCGCGACGGGTGACGCCCGTCACTCCCGACGCGCAGGCCTCCGCGGCAGGACCGTCACGCCGGGCGGAAGGCGAAGGACTCGAATCCCAGGGCGCCGATGTCGCGGGCCAGGGCGCGAACCTGGTCATCCCACCCCACCGCGCCCGCGCGGAAGCCCTGAGGGGCGCCGAGGCCGCGCGCCTGCTGCAGCGCGAAGACCGGCATGCCCATCGCGCGGACCGCCGCGGCCACCGCGAGGCCGTCCGCGGGCCCGTCCGGGTAGACGGTGAGCCGCACCTCGCAGTCGACCTCCGGGTGCTCCGCCATCACGCGCAGGGACGCCCAGGCCTTCTCCCCGGCGCCCGGGCGACCGGCCACCTGCTCGTAGTCCCCGCCGGGCAGCGCCTTGACGTCGAGACCCACCCAGTCCACGAGCCCCGCCTCCACCAGTTCGCGCAGGCGCCGGGGGTAGGGGCCCGCCGTGTGGAGGCCCACCAGGTACCCGGCCCCGCGGACCCGGCGGGCGGCGGCGGCGAGGGCGGGCTGGCGAGTGGCCTCGCCGCCGGAGAAGACGACGCCGTCGAGCAGCCCGTGGCGGCGCGCCATGAGGTCCTCGACCCGCCCCCAGTCGACGACGCCGGGGATCCTCGGATCGATGATCGCGTGGTTCTGGCAGTAGGGGCACAGCCAGGGGCATCCCTGGCAGAAGACGGTGGCCACCAGCCGGCCCGGCCAGTCGACGCTGGACATCGGTGTGAGGCCGGCGATCTGGAGGTCCTCGGCCGCGGGCCCTCCGCCGGCGCGCCGCCCGCGCGCGGGGGCGGGGCCGCCCTCGTCAATGGGGCCGGAGGATCCCTCCACGCCGGTTCACGCCCCGACGGGAGGGAACGCGCTGACCAGCTCCCCATGCCGGTCGGCGGCTTGTTCGGAGAACATCTCCCGCTCGTGGTACTCGCCCTTCTTGCCGATGTTGAAGGACTGGACCGGACGGAAGTAGCCCATCACCCGCGTCCAGACCTCGCAGGGCTGGGGATCGCGGTCGGGGTGGGCCTCGGCGCACTTCTCGCACTCGAAGTGCTCGCCCGCCAGGTATCCGTGGACCGGGCAGATCGAGAACGTCGGCGTGATCGTGATGTAGGGGACCTTGAAGGCGGTGAGCGAGCGGCGCACCATCTGCTTGCAGGCCTCCCCGGAACTCATCCGCTCGCCCATGTAGAGGTGGAGGACGGTGCCGCCCGTGTACTTGCCCTGGAGGACCTCCTGCTCCTCCAGCGCCTGGAACGGGTCGTCGGTGTAGCCGACCGGCAGCTGCGAGGAGTTCGTGTAGTAGGGCTCGTCCGCGGTGCCGGCGCGCAGGATGCCGGGGAAACGCTTCCCGTCCTCCTTGGCGAAACGGTAGGTCGTGCCCTCGGCCGGGGTGGCCTCGAGGTTGTACATGTGGCCCGTGGCCTCCTGCAGCTCCACCATGCGGGCGCGGACGTGGTCGAGGAGGCGCTCGCACATCTGGCGCCCCTCGGAGGAGGAGATGTCCGCGCGGTCGTCGGTGTAGTTGCGGACCATCTCGTTCATGCCGTTGACGCCGACGGTGGAGAAATGGTTGTCGAGGGTCCCGAGGTAACGCCTCGTGTAGGGGAACAGGCCGCGGTCCATGTGGAGCTGGATGACCGCCCGCTTCCTCTCCAGCGTGTCGGAGGCCAGGTCGATGAGGCGGTCCAGGTGGGCCAGCAGGGCCGGCATGTCGCCCTTGTGCTCATAGCCCAGCCGCGCCATGTTGATCGTCACGACGCCCACCGAGCCCGTCAGCTCCGCGGAGCCGAACAGCCCGTTCCCTCGCTTGAGCAGTTCGCGCAGGTCGAGCTGGAGACGGCAGCACATGGAGCGGATCATGTGGGGATCCAGGTCGGAGTTGATGAAGTTCTGGAAGTAGGGCAGGCCGTACTTCGCGGTCATCTCGAACAACCGGTTCGCGTTGTCGGCGTCCCAGTCGAAGTCGGGTGTGATGTTGTAGGTGGGGATCGGGAAGGTGAACACGCGCCCGTCCGCGTCGCCGCCGCTCATCACCTCGATGAACGCCCGGTTGATGAGGTCCATCTCCTTCTGGAGGTCACCGTAGGAGAAGTCCATGATCTCGTCCCCGATGAGCGGATGCTCGTCGGCCAGGTCGTCCGGGCAGGTCCAGTCGAAGGTGAGATTGGTGAACGGGCATTGCGAGCCCCACCGGCTGGGCACGTTGAGGTTGAAGATCAGCTCCTGCATGCACTGGACGATGTCCTCATAGCCCATGTGGTCCAGGCGCACGAACGGCGCCATGTAGGTGTCGAAGGAGCTGAACGCCTGGGCGCCGGCCCACTCGTTCTGCAGGGTGCCGAGGAAGTTGACGATCTGCCCGCACGCGGAGGAGAAGTGCTTCGGCGGGGCGGAGGAGATGGCTCCGGCCACCCCGTTGAAGCCCTCCTGGATGAGGCGCTTGAGGGACCATCCCGCGCAGTACCCCGCGAACATGTCGAGGTCGTGGATGTGCAGGTCCCCCTCGCGGTGGGCGGTGGCGGCCTCGGGGCTGTAGATGCGCTCGAGCCAGTAGTTCGCGACCATCTTGCCCGACGTGTTGAGGATGAGGCCCCCCAGCGAGTAGCCCTGGTTCGCGTTGGCATTGACACGCCAGTCGGAACGGTCGAGGTACTCCTCGATCGTGCTGATAGCGTCGACGTCATAGCGGGCGTTCATCGGAGGCTCCTTCATCGCATGGCCGGCTGTGGGCTGCAGGCTGGGACTGCGCGAGTCCACCGGCCCAGGCACTACATCTTGTGTTTTCCTCGCTGCCCGGACACTGTATCTAGTTCTCTTTGTCGATGGGATCGACGCGCGGCGTGTCGTCGCGGCCCCAACGGGTCCGGCTCACAGCCCTCCACAGACCTGGGCCCTTGGTCCCAGGGGAGTCCTCTGGGGGAAACGGGCTCCGGACGGGGCGGGGACGACCGCGCCGGCACGCGCCCCGGAGCATGCGGAAGGGGCCGGCCCGGCCGTCCGGCGTGGACGGTCGGACCGGCCCCCGAAGCCGGTCAGCGAGAGATCAGATCAGCCAGCGGTTCTTCTGGACGATGTCGAGCGACTTCCACCACTTGCCCAGGCCCCAGGTGTCGCCGGCGTAGGTCAGGGCCACCAGGATGAGGACCAGCGCGTAGGCCCAGTGGTAGTCGACCAGAGGGTTCGTTCCGGCCTCGGCGCCCTTGACGGGCGGGAACTCCGCCAACCACATGAGGAGCATGATGATCGAGCCGGACACCGCGGCGACGCGGGTGCCGATGCCGAGCATCACGGCCAGGCCGACGCCGAGCATGCCGAGCATGAACAACCAGTCCGCCACGGGGGAGGCGATGCCGGCGAAGAGCCCGGTGAAGGGTTTGGCCTCGTCCAGGTGGCCGAGGAATCCCTGGGCCGGCGTGCCGCCGCGGATCCACGCTTTGTCGGCGGCCGTGGAGTACCCCAGACCGAAGGCCTTGTCCAGGAAGGCCCACAGGAAGATGAAGCCCACGGCCAGACGGAGCACCGCGAGCACCTTGCGGGCGGCGGGGGAGGTGAGGATCGATTCCTCCGAGTCGGCGGGCGCGACGGCGCCCACCGAGGATGTGGTGGCTGCACTCATGGTGAGGATCTCCTGTCACAGCGGTCAGACCGCGTCATGGTTGTGGGTCGGGCGGCGCGGAGCCCCCGGGACCAGTGAGTCCCGTGCGCTCCGGCTTCCGTTGACTGAAATCCTACCGACCTGTCGATGTCTGGTCACATTGTTTCGGCCGTTATTGGACTTCTCATGTCGGACGCGGCGATCTCCATATCTCTAGTGGTCTCTGACCTGCGAATAATTGGACTCACGCACGATCTCCCGGCCCATCACCGATCGGTCAGCCATTGCGAAAAAGGAGGAGCCGCGCCTCAATCACCGGCCGGTCACAGGCCAACGGACCAGCGGACAGCGACCATTTGTGACCCGATCAGAGAATTCCATCCACCCCCGGAACCCGCCTCCGTATCCGCCTCATATCGGCCAGAACCCAACGAAAAACAGCCATCTCCCCTCCTCATTCGGCGGTCCAGCCCCGCCGAGCCGACGGCCGCGACTCCGTCTTCGTCGGCAGGCCACAACCGCGCTCCCGGACTCGATGGACCAAAGTCCCACGGCGAGCGTGAACTTTCATCATCTCAACGTGATGTACCTCACATAAAGGTCGGAAAATCAGCATCTGCGGCTCCAGCCTTCGAATTGCCCGCCCCATGGGCGCCCGAAACGCCGACCAATCGGTCAGTCAAGACTCCTATCGGGCCTACGGCCTGCGGAGAAACCACCATCCATCCGGTCAGACATCTCAGCCGACCGTCCCCGAGCCCTCCGATCAGGACCAGCTCAGGCGGTCGACCTCGTGAATGACGATGCCGGCCACGCCCACGACTCCTGCGGCGGCGGAGACGGACAACAGCCGCGTGCGCCATCCCCCGTGGGCCAGGAAGTCCGCGAAGCCGTAGTTCCCCACGCCGCCGCCCGGGGCGGCGGCGCCGACCAGGTCCACCCCAGCGGTCGCGGCCAGGGTCCCGGCGACCCCCAGGACCAGCAGCACCAGCGCCGCGATCCCCATGACTCTCTGGGCCACGGCCGCGTGGCGATCGCGCTGCTCGAGAGGCGTCAGGGCCAGCGCCCACACGCCCGTCACCAGCAGCGCCGTCACAACGTCGGAGGGCCGGTGCCACGCGGAGACCATGACCGTCACGCCCGTCACCGAGGCCCATCCCCATCCCGCCCACGCCGCCGGCTCGCGGAACCACATGGGCGCGACCATGACGAGGGCGAGCGCCACCGACATCGCGACCGTCGTGTGCCCCGAGGGCAGGGAGTTGGCCACCGCCGTCGTCACCCCCAGGTCCGGTCGATCCAGGACATGCTGAAGCAACTGCGTCGTCGCGTTGGCCCCCGCCACCATGGCGACCGCCCGCCCGGCCAGAGTCGGACGCCGCCTGAGGAGGGCGACGGCCGCCACGATCGCGGAGACGATGACCAGCGCGGGCACGGAGATGATCCCCTCGACCACCGACTCGAGCGCACCCAGCGCCCCGTCCCAGGTCATCGCCGACTCCATGAGCATCGTGTCGATCGCCTGCCCCCAGGTGGTGGACAGCGCGACGCGCATGACCACGACGGTGGCCACCACGAAGGCCAGCACCATCGCGACCCGCCGGACCAATCGCGCGGAGTACCCGGGCGGGCGGGGGGCGTAGGCGCGGGGGCCCTGGGCGTGCGAATCGCCCCCGCCCGCCGCGCCTGGCCCTCCCGCACCCGCGCGCGACGACGAGGACGCGGCGGCCTTCCGCCGGCCCTCCCCCGAGGCCGGATCGTCGTGGGGACGGCGGTCGTGCGCGGCCCCGCCCCCATGGGATGTGCCCGACATGCGCCTCCCCGCCTCCGGTCGCCCCATGCGCCGCCGATGTGCGGACGCACGCACACTGTAATGCGGGACCGGCCGGCGTCCGCGGTGAGGCGGGCCACCGCCCGGGACCGACAGCCCGCGCCGCGCCCGGACCTCTCGGCTAGTGTGGGGCCGTCGAGACGGCGAGACGCCTCGGCCCATCCACGTCGCAGGAGGGAGCACCCGTGTCAGGTCCGACACCGGTCGACGTCGAGCGGATCCGGTCGCTGCTCAACCGCGGCGACGTCGCCTTCGACGACTACCAGGACTGCGAGCTGGTCGTCCCGACGACCAACGCCGTCTACTTCTGGAACACGTCGAATCCCCAGATCCTGCAGTTGCGCGGACAGTGGCGGGGCGTTGCCGGCGATGACCGGCAGTTCGGCGCCCTCGCCGAGCAGGTCGCCCAGTGCAACGCCACGCGCACCGGCCCGAAGGCCTTCCTGGCCCCGCTGGACGACGGGTTGCGCTACGGGCTGGTCGCCGAATGCAATGCCGTCGCGATCTCCGGATTGACCGAGGACCAGCTCTCCTGCTTCTGCGAGACTTCGATGGGCATGATCATGTCCTTCTTCCATGACATCGAGGAGGCACTGCCCGAGCTCGTCACCTGGGAGGATGCGCCGCGCGCGATCGCTGATCCAGCGGAGGGCGCCGCGGCCCCGGTCCGCCGGGCGGGGGGCGCGCGATGACCCATGCCCCCTATGCCGTCCCGGAGGACGGCGTCACCCCCTATCCCGTCGACCTCGACCGGCTGATGCGGGTCTTCCGCCAGATGGGCGACACGGTCGACACCCTGGTGGAGGGCCGCGCCGCAGGAGCCGTCTTCGAGGGCGTCCCCTTCCTGTTCACCTTCGACTCCCAGGGGCGGTTCCTGTCCGTGCGCGCCGTGTGGGACACGGGCCTGGATCCGGCGTCCTGCGCCCAGGCCCTGTTCGCCGCCGCGGACGGGTGGAACCGGGAGAAGTACTTCCCCACCGTCTACTGGATGGCCTCAGAGACCGGGAGCGCACAGGTGTGCGCGGACTTCGTCCTGGACACCCGCCCGGGCGTGACGGACTCCCAGCTTGCCGACAATCTGCGGGCCGGCATCTCCACCGGCGTCAGCGCCATCGGGTACATGAAGCAGGCCGCCGGGCAGGCCCTGGGATGGAGGCCCGGCTCGGGGACGCCGCACCGCGGGTGATCCTGAGGACGCAGGTCGGCCGTCGAGCGGGCGCTGACCGCTCGGGCCAGGGGTTCAGCGCTGTGTGAGCGTGCCGTCCTCCATCGACAGCACCCGGTCGCACACGCCGAGGAGCCGCTCGTCGTGGGTCACCATGACGGTCGCCTTCCCGCGTCCGTGAGTCTGCTCGGCGAGGATCCGGGCGACGTCGAGGGCGCGGTGCGTGTCGAGCGCCGCAGTCGGCTCGTCCGCCAGGACCACCTGGGGGTCGTGGTACAGCGCCACGGCGATCGCGGCGCGCTGGCGTTCGCCCCCGGAGAGGTCACTGGGGTATTTTCCCGCCAGGGAGCGGATGCCGAGTTCGTCGAGCAGGTCGTCGCGCGCGGCGGTGCGAGCGGCGGCGCGGGCCGCATGGTCGTGCAGGGCGAACTGGTCGGCGATGGCGAGGAAGGGGACCAGGCTCGCGGCCTGGAGGATGAACCCCATCCGGCGCAGGCGCACCCGGGAACGCTGCCTCTCGGGGAGCTCGGAGAAGGGCTCGCCCTCGATCGTCACCGTCCCCCTCGTGGGCCGGCGAAGGCCGCCCATGATGGTGAGCAGGGTGGACTTGCCGGATCCCGAGGGGCCGATCACCCCGACGAACTCGCCGGCGTCCACCGTGAGGTCGGTCGATGTGAGGGCGTGGACGACCTCGTCCCCCTGGACGAAGTCCCGGGAGACGCCGCTCAACGCGAGGACCGCCGTCATGAGATGGCCTCCACCGGATCGATGCGCGAGACGACACGGACGGAGATCAGGCCGCCCACCACCGCGAACAGGACGAAGGCTGCGGTGATGGCGGCATCCATCGGGGCGTCGACGCGGAAGGGCACCGCCGGGGGCAGGACCAGCGCGCTGATCGACGTCAGGACCAGGCCGATGGCGACCCCGACGGCCGAGAGCAGGGCCGTCTGCGCGGCGCCGGAGACGATGAGGTAGCCCGTCGGCACGCCGCGGGCCTTGAGTATCCCGAGAACCGGACGTTTCTGGAGGGTGAGCACGTAGATGAAGATCCCGAGCACGAAGGAGGCGATGACGATCAGGGAACCGATCATCAGGGAGAACGTCAGCACCTGCGCGCTGTAGCCGGGCAGGGTGTTGACGAAGGCCGAGGAGTCCAGCACCTCCAGCCCCGCGTCGGCGATCCCCGCGTCGCCGACGAGGTCCGCGCGCGAGACGACGGCGTTGGGTGTGGAGGACACGCTGGAAGGGCCGTTGTCGATGAGGGCCTGGTCCTGGAAGAAGACGACGGGCAGGGCCTGGAAGGACTGGTCGTGGGCGAATCCGGTCACTTCCCACTCGTGGTCGGAACCGGTGAGGATGAAGGTCTGCCCGACCTCCCAGCCCTCGTCCCTGAGCGAGTCATCGGCGATCACCTGACGGCTGAGGTCGGTGGGCGCCTCGCCCTCGACGAGGGCGGGGGCGAGGAAGGACCCGTCGGGAATGCCGAATCCGGAGGCGTCGAGCTTGGTGCCTGCCGCATCCTCCAGGACGACGGGCGTCGTCAAGAGCGTCGAGGTGTCGGGGGAGGCGGGCACGGCGGCGAGCTGGCCCTCGGAGAGGCGGGACGCGGAGATGTTGTCGTTGGAGGCCTCCGTCAACACGATGCTCGTCGCCCTCCAGTCGTCCACGGCGGAGCGGTAGGAATGGGCGAGGCCGCCGGCGAGTGCCGCCAGGAAGAAGGTCAGGTAGCCGACCAGGGCGATCACCGCGATGATCAGGGCGAACTTGGTGGGTTGGTGCCGGATCTCGCGAAGGGCGAGGAACACGGGCCTCCTCCGGGTCAGGTCGGGGCCACCCGGGCAGGTGTCCCGCAGGGATCTGCCACGGTACCAGCCGGTGAGGCCCCGGGGACGCGGGTCCGTCCGACGGGGGCCGTCCGGACCGGATCACGGGACGCCGCACGGGGACGCCGGGCTGGACAGCCGGGACCCCGCCGCTACCCTGGGCGCGTGCCCTCCGACCTCTCGACCGCAGCCGCGGACCTTCCCGTCCCCGGCGGGCCCGCCTCGCCCTCGTCGATGGTCGGGATGCTGGAACGGATGGGCGCGCGCGACGGCCGCCTGGTGCACATGCATGTCGTTCCCGCCCGCCCCGAGGTGGCGGCCGCCTGGCCCGGATGGGTGGACCCCCGGGTCGTCGCGCTCTACGCGGCTCAGGGCATCGACCATCTGTGGCGCCACCAGCGAGTCGCGCTCGACGCCATCCGCGCGGGATCCGACACCGTGGTGGCCACGGGGACGGGAACGGGGAAGTCCCTGGCGGCGTGGGCGCCGATCCTCTCCGATCTGGCTCAGACGGCTGTGACGACGCGCATCTCGCAGATCCACCGCCGCCCGACCCTGTTGTACATGGCCCCCACGAAGGCGCTGGCCGCCGACCAGCTGGCCGCGCTGGAACGCCTGCTGGCCGGCGCGCGGGGCGCCGGGCCCGGGACGCCGGCCGGGCGGGAGGTGCGCGCCTCCACCGCCGACGGGGACACGCCGCGGGAAGCCAAGGACTGGGCGCGCGCCAACGCCGACATCCTGCTGTCGAACCCCGACTACCTCCATTACGTGATGCTGCCCGGCCACGAGCGCTGGACGCGTTTCCTGGCCTCGTTGCGCTACGTCGTCATCGACGAGCTCCACTACTGGCGCGGCGTCACCGGGTCCCACATCGCCCTGGTCGTGCGCAGGCTGCTGCGCATCGCCCATCACTTGGGCGCCGACCCGGTCGTCATCATGCTCTCGGCGACCGTGCGGGATCCGGCGCGCGTCGCCGAGGCCATGACCGGCCGTCCGGGCGCGGTCGCCGTCGGGGAGGACGAGGACGGCGCCCCTGCCGGGGCGCACCACCTTGCCCTGTGGCAGGGCGGTGTGATCCGCGACGAGTCGGACGTGTCCATCGAGTCCTTCCTGGCGGCCGTCGCGGGCGAGGACGTCGTCCTGGAGGCCCCCGAACGCCGGGTCAGCGCCCAGACAGAGGCCGCCCACCTCACCGCGGCCCTGATGGAGCAGGGCGCGCGCGTCCTCACCTTCGTCCGCTCCCGGGCCGGGGCGGAGACGGTCGCCGCGCAGGTCAGGGACGCCCTGTCATCGCATGGCTCGGCCCTGGCCGGCCGTGTCGCGGCCTACCGCGGCGGCTATCTGCCCGAGGAGCGGCGCACCCTCGAGCATGAGCTGCGCGCCGGCGGTCTGCGCGCGCTGGCCACCACGAGCGCGCTGGAGCTCGGCGTCGACGTCTCCGGCCTCGACGCGACGGTGACAGCCGGGTGGCCGGGCACGCGGGCATCGCTGTGGCAGCAGGTGGGGCGCGCCGGACGCGCCGGTGGGCAAGGGGTGTCGGTGCTCGTCGCCTCGGACAACCCTCTCGACGCCTACCTCGTCCACCACCCGGAGGCCATCATGGGGGAGGTCGAGTCCTCGGTCATCGACCCGTCCAACCCCTTCGTCCTGGCTCCCCATCTGTGCGCCGCCGCCGAGGAGCTGCCCCTGACGGCCGACGACCTCCCGGTCTTCGGCCTGAGGGACACGCGGATGCTGGAGGAGCTGGAGTCCCAGGGGTACCTCCGGCGCCGTCCTCGCGGATGGTACTGGGACGCGACCCGCGGGGACCGCGCGTCGGACCTCACGGACCTGCGCGGCTCCGCGGGCGACGTCCAGATCGTCGAGGCCCGCACCGGCGCCGTCATCGGCACGGTCGACGACGGCTCCGCCGACGCCCAGGTGTTCCCGGACGCCATCTACATCCACCAGGGCCGCACCTACCATGTGCTCGAGCTGTCGGCCGTGCAGGAGGGCTCCAGGCAGCGCGTCGCCGTGGTCGAGGAGGTCCGCACGCGCCTGCGCACCCGTCCCGGCCAGCACGTCACGGTGGATGTCGTCGCGGAGCCCGAGCGCACGTGGCGCAGCCCCGATGCGACGGTGACATGGAACGTCGGACCCGTCGACGTCTCGACGAGGGTGACGGACTACGACCTGCTCCGCCTGCCCGGACTGGAGTTCATCCGCAACCAGGAACTCCGCCTGCCCACGCATACGCTGCCCACGAAGGCGGCGTGGTACTCGCTGGGCCCCTCCGCGGCGCGTGCCGCGGGCATCGACGAGGGAGACCTGCCCGGCTCCCTCCACGCGGCCGAGCACGCGGCCATCGCGCTGCTGCCGCTGCTGGCCACCTGCGACCGGTGGGACCTGGGGGGCCTGTCCTCCGCCGATCACGAATACGCGCACGCCCCCACGGTCTTCGTCCACGACGCCTATCGCGGCGGAGCGGGCTACGCCGAGTACGGCTTCGACCATGCGCGGGAGTGGATCCGCGCGACCCTCGACGTCGTGAGCTCCTGCGCATGCGAGGACGGATGCCCGGCCTGCATCCAATCTCCCAAATGCGGCAACGGCAATGAGCCCCTGTCGAAGACGGGGGCGATCCGGCTGCTCACGTATCTGGCGGACCGGTGCCCGCCCGCCCCTGCGAGCGCGGCGGAACCTCGGGACGCCCAGCCCCAGGATGGCGGCCGTCGGGCGTGATCCCCCGCCCGGGAATCTCCAGGAAACTCCGAGGTTCGTCCAACGGTATCCCAAGGGTCGGCTCCTACAGTCTCAGACATCGAGGCAAGAGGTTCCGGGTCACATGGCCGGAGGAACCGGAAAGGATGCTCCTGGGGAGACTCGCACTGTGTTGATGGGATGCTCGGAGGGGCCGGTCGATCGACCGGCCCCTCCGAGTGCGTGCGGGCAGGCCCCGGGAACCGGCGATCGTCCCTCGCGATGGGGCGCCGCCCCTCATCCGTCCTCGGGCCCGGCCCGGGCTCGGGCGGAGACCGTGACGGTCAACGCCCCCAGGTCGAGGCCCCGGCTCACCACCACCCGCGTGTCCGGGCCGACGACCTCGCACTCGGCCAGATCCATCCCGTTCACCGCGCTCACCTGACCGGCCAGATCGCAGGGCCGGTCGCCGACGGGAGACCACTGGGCCGTCGCGCTGACGTCCCCCGCCGCGAGCGCCGCCAGGTCCGCCACGGCCGAGGCCCGGACCGCATGCGCCTGCACGGCGCCGGCCAGCGCGAGCGCCCCTGCCAGGACCGCGGCGACCACGAGCACGCCGATGACGGCCATCGTCCCCGAGCCCTCCTCGCCGGGCGCCTCCCCTCCTGCGGGAGAGGGGATCGGTCCCGCACGGGTCTGCTCCCGGGCGGCGACAGGGGGCCGCCTGGGGGAACGAGGCTTCCGGGGCCGCGCCCGCTCGGTCATGGCACCGCCTGCTCGACGAGGGTCGTCGCCTCACATCGAGCCGTCGCCCCCAGTCCCCCGCCGGGGCCCGCCACGGGCGCCTGCCCTCGGACCGTCACCCACCGGCCGGCCCGGCTGACGGCGAGGTCCACAGAGCTGTCTGAGGCGCGGGCCGCGGCCGCGTGCGCGTCCCCGCCCACGGAGGCCTCACGGGCCGCCTCCCGCACCGCCTGGCATACCGAGGAGCGGGCCAGACCGGCCGCGGCCACGGACACGACGAGCACGAGCATCGCGACGACGGCGAGGAAACCGATGGCGAGTTCGACGGTCACCATGCCGGCGTCGGAGACCGGGCCCCAGCCTGGGCGCGGTCCCCGACACCTCTGGGAAGCGCGCGTCACAATGACAGCGCCCTCTCGATGATGCCCTGGAGCAGCCCCTTGACGGCTCCCGACTTGAGGACGACCACCAGCAGCCCCGCGAACCCCGCTGTGGCGATGGCGCCGATGGCGTACTCGACCGTGGTCGATCCCTCCTCCGGATGGGCCGTCGCGCCGTCCGTCCGCGCGTCGATCGCGCACCACGCCCCGATGACAGCCCGGTCGATCCTGTCCCTGATGTTCATGCGGCTCTCCTCCCGAGCAGTGCCGCCAGCCTTTCCGGCGACCTGACCAGCGTGTCGGCCCGGGCCGTCGCCAGCCACCCGCCCACCGCCTGTCTGTGGACCACCGCCGCTCCCGGCCGCCGACTGTGGACGGGACTGGGCCGCATCGGGCCGCGGCAGTTTGGTGGCACGCCCCGAACCAGGGGCAGAGGCAGCGCTCAGGACAGGCCGGACAGGCCGCCGGCCCCGAGATGGAGGAGCACCGGGACGACCCCGAGGGCCAGGAACGCGGGCAGCAGCAGGGCTCCCAGGGGAACGACCAGCCGGACGGCGAGCTCCTCCGCCTCAGCCCGCGCGTCGGAGATCCGTCTGGACCTCAGCTGCGCCGCTGCCCGGCGCAACAGGGGGACGGGAGACGTGCCGTCCGTCCACGCCGGCTCCAGAGTCCGGCCGACCAGCACCGCCTGAGCGGGGCACGGGTCCCACGCGACGCGCCAGGGCACTCCGAGAACCAGTTCCCGTCCGATGCGCCCGAGATCCGCCAGGCCCGCGGCCTCGCCCAGCGCCTCGAGGGCGGCGGGCGCGGACGCTCCCGACTCCAGTCCCGCCACAACCAGGTCGCACAGGATCGCGGGGTCGATCTCCGAGACCGCGCCGGCGTCGGATCCTCGCGCCGCGTCCCGCCCTTCCGCAAGGCGCAGCATCCGGCGCGACACGAGGTGCCCGGCCGCCAGGCACGCGACGCCGACGACCAGGCAGAGGGTTCCGACGCCGCCACCGGTCAGGCGCTCCAGCGGGCGCGCCCCCAGGGCCTCCCCGGCGGCGACGCCGACCAGCGGCAGGACGGTGAGGACCCGGGCGGAGGCCGCCGGGCCGGAGCGGGCGACCCGTCGCGCCTCCTCTGCGGCCGAGGACTCGTCGATGCCGTCGGCGACGACCTCCAGGACGCCCGCCAGCGGGGCCCCCAGCCGGTGCGTGAACCGGCAGGCGGCGACCAGCGCCGCGGCGGCGCGGCGTCCCGACCGCGAGCGCGCGGCGCCGGCGCGCAGCACGTCCCGGATCCCGAGGGCGAGACCCCCGAGCGACCGCCTCGTCGCGGGGAGCGCCAGATCCCTCCACCGCGGCCGCCGGGCCAGGAGGACCACCCCCTGAGGGGCGCCGCCCTCGTCAAGGGGGCCGAGAGGCCCCAGTCCCGGCGCCCGGGCCCACGCGGCCCGCCACGCCGCCTCCGTGGGCGTCCCCGCGCGCAGGCGCGCGGCGACCTCGGCGACGACGAGGGCGAGCGCCGCGCCGGCATCCCCCGAGCGCCGCGGCCACCGGGATCCGGACCCGGCGCCGGCGGCACGGCGCGCTATCGACCCGCCGGTCTCCGGCTCACCCGGCCGCGCCCATCGGCGCGCCAGGCGGATCCCGTGGCCCCGGTCCGCCGCCGAGATCAGGGCCAGGATGAGCACGCAGGTGCCGGCCAGCGCCGATCCCACCCAGTCGGTCCAGTCGGCGCCGATCACGGCGCCCCGGCGCCCCGGATCGTCTGCTCGTCCAGACCGAGGCGCCGGGCCAGGTCGGGCCACCCCGGTCCGGCGCGGACCCCCGCCGGGCGCACGTCGATCGCGACGACGCACTCAAGCTCCCGGTCGCGGCGGCGCAGCACCCCGATCTGCGCGACGCGACGCGCCCCCGCGATGCGACGCATCTGGACGACGGCGTCGAAGGCGGCGGCGGCCTGGGCGGAGACGGCGGCCTCCCCCATCCCCGCCAGCGCCCCCAGCGCGGACAGGCGGGCGGGGATGTCCTCGACGTCGTTCGCGTGGATCGTCGCCCATCCTCCGTCGTGGCCCGTGTTGAGGGCGCTGAGCACATCGCGGACCTCGCGGCCCCGGCACTCGCCCAGCACCAGCCGGTCCGGACGCATCCGCATGGCGGCGCGCACCAGGTCGGCGAGGGTGACCGCGCCGGCCCCCTGCACGTTGGGGCGCCGTTCCTGGAGGTGGACGACATGGGGATGGTCGGGGCGCAGTTCCGTGACCTCCTCGATGCAGACGATGCGCTCGTCGGGCGGAACCAGGCCGAGCATCGCCGACAGGAGCGTCGTCTTCCCCGCCCCCGTCGCCCCCGAGACCAGCGTGTTCGACCGCGTGGCGACCAAGGCCCGCAGAGGCGCCTCCAGGGCGGCGGGGACGGTGCCGAGTTCGACCATCCGACCCAGGGTCAGCGCCGAGGGCCGCGAGGTCCTCAGTGAGATCAGCGTCCCGCCCTCCGACAGCGGCGGCAGCACAGCATGGAGGCGCACGCCGTCGGACAGCGTGCCGTCGACGATGGGACTCGCCTCGTCGAGCCTGCGCCCGCATGCCGCGGCCATGTGGACGGCGAGGGCGCGCACCTGCGGCTCCGCTCCCAGCGCGACGCGCTCGCGTTCCAGCCCCCGCCCCCGGTCCACCCACACCTGGGTGGAGTTGACGAGCACGTCCGACACGGCCGGATCCGCCACCAATGGGGCCAGGTCCGGTCCGACGCCCCCGGACAGAGCGTCGAGCCGGCCGAGCTCGCGGACCATCTCCCGCGTCCCCGCCCCGGGCCGGGCGTGCCCGAGCACGGCCCGAGCGGGGGCCTCCCCCTCCGCGACCGCGCGCAGCACGCCGTCCGGGGACCCGGCCCGTGCGGGTGCCGGCCCCGCCCGGTCCGCCGCCCTCTGGCGCCCCTCGCGCAACGGCGCCCACCTGGGTCTGCCGGGCATGGTCATGGCTCCTCCCTCCACGACGCGATCCACGCGTCGGCGTCGCGCCGTCTCAGCTCCTGCCAGATCCGGCGGGTGCGCCGGGCGTCGGCGGAGGCGCGCCGGCCACCGGGCATCCGGCACATCCCGATATCCCCGCCCAGGTCGCGCAGCGTCTGCCCGAGGACCGGGGAGGGGCGTCGCATGGCGTGGGCGATGAGGGCCGGGACCACCACCGGGTGGGCGCCCAGGCTTCCCGCCAGGCGGATCGCGGAGTCCTGGTCGCCGCGCCCCGCCAGGCACACCGCGTCGACCGGCGATCCCGCCGAGCAGGCGGAGGCGGCGCGGTCGTCCCACCGTCCCAGGTCGACCACGACGTCGCCCGAGAGGCGGAGCGCCTCGAGGACGGGCCGCAGGCGCGGGTCCCCCGCGTGCGCACCGCCCCGGGGGTCGGGGCCGAGCAGGCGCACCGGTCCGACGCGGGGGAGATGGTCGGCCAGTTGGGCGCCGAAAGCGACCTCGTCGGCACGCAGATCCGCCCACCGCACGCCCTCGGGCGGGTCCGCGCGGGTGCCCCACGCGCCCGGCCCCGCGCCGGCGGCGTCGACCAGCGCGCCGCCGGCTCGGCGGGCCAGCAGCAGCGCGAGGCGCGTCGTCCCCGCCCCTCCCTGCCATCCGGCGACGGCGACGACGAGGGTGCGGAGGGGACCCGCCCCGCCTCTGCGGCCACTTGGGCCGGGAGCGCCTGCCACCAGCTCGGACACGAGGTCCCCCAGCAGGGCCTCGTCCCCGGGGATCCTCAGGGTGCCGCGCTCCCCCAGGACGACCACGGCGGGCGCCGACGGGGCCGGAGCCGTCGCAGCGGGCGTCCCGATCGGCCGGGACGCCCGACCCAGGGCAGCCCGCAGGTCGGGCACCCGCCCCGGATCCGCGGTGAGCGCCAGGACCACGGGACCGCCCGGCGCCCCCGCGGCACACGCCCCGGCGACCGGCCGCGCCCCGAGAAGGCGCACGATCTGCTCCGCGCGATCCGCGGTGGAAGGATCCAGCCCGTCGAGGACGACGCGCGGCGCCGACGGGGTCATCGCACCCCCGTCGCCCCGCGGCGCCTCGGATCGACCGGTCCACATGCTCCCAGCACACCCGCGCACAACCGCCCGCACCAGTCGCCGACCGCCCATCTGTGGAAGACTGGCGTGAGTGCCGGACCTGTGGACAGCCCCCGGAGGGCGGGGAGCCGACGACGAGGTCCCGCGGCGCCGTTGCCGACCAGGAGGATCACAGATGGAGCTGCTCGAGCAGGGGGACGCGATCCGCCGTGCCGGCGGTCCGGGCGGGATCGCGGCCGCGGCCTTCTTCGACCTCGACAAGACGGTCCTGTCGACGTCGTCCACCGTGGCCCTGCGCGAGCCCCTGATGCGCGCCGGACTGGTCACCCGCCGTGACGCGGCCATCGGCATGCTCATCCATCTGCCGTACCTGCTGCACGGCGCCGACGAGGCCCGCATGGAGCATATGAAGGAGGGGCTGGGAGAGCTCGCCCGCGGGTGGGACGCCCAGGTCCTGGAGTCCACCGTCCGCGAGGCCCTCACCCAGGCGATCGATCCCGTGTGCTTCACGGAGGCCCTCGACATGATCGCGCTGCACAAGGACGCCGGTCGCAGCGTCGTCATCGCGTCGGCATCGGTCCAGGAGATGGTTCGCCCCATCGCGGAGCTGCTCGGGGCGGACTTCTCGATCGGCTCCCTGGCCCAGACCGATGGCACCGGGGCCTTCACCGGCCGCATCGAGCGCTACAACTACGGCGCCGCCAAGGCCCGGGCCTGTCTGGCCCTGGCGGAGGCCCAGGGCTGGGACCCCGCTCATTGCTACGCCTATTCCGACTCCGTGACGGATCTGCCGCTGCTGGAGGCCGTCGGCCATCCCGCTGCCGTCAATCCCGACCGCGAGCTGCGCCGCGCCGCCGAGGAGCGCCGCTGGGAAGTGCTCTCCTTCAGCCACACCGTGCGCGTGCGCTCCAAGCCCGCGCGCATCGCCGTCCCGGTCGCCGGGACGGCCGCCGCCGTCGGTGCCGCCGCCTTCGCCCTGGCGCGCGCCCGACGTGCGTGGAAGGCGCGCTGACGCCTCTCCTCCGCCCCTCCTCCGGCACCGGCCGGCCCTCCCGCCGACGGTCCCGTCAGCGCAGCCGGCCCGCCTGGACGTGAAGGGCGACGTCCTCGCCCTCCTGGGCGCCGCGGGCCAGGCCGCGGGCGACGCGCGCGACCCAGGCGGCGGCCCCGTCCTCGTCCCCGCGCATCCAGGCGCCCAGCGCGCTGCCCGCGCCGGCGGGATCCTCCGCGTCCGCCAGTGAGAGGACGGCGACTCCCGTCGGATCGACGCCGCGCTCGACTAGGAGCCACCGCGCGAGGATCCCGCCGACGGCCAGGGAACCCGGGGTGAACACCTCCGCGGCGCGGAACTGCGCGAGCACCGCCGCCGCCGCCAGGATGGCCGGAGCGGGGGAGGCCGCGGCGGCCAGCGCCCGCCGGAGACGGGCAGGGTCGGTGGGAAGGGCGACCGACGAGGGCGCCACCAGGCCCGAGGCCAGCAGCGCCGAACAGACGTCGCGGTGGATGCCGGAGACGACGGCCGGCAGGGGAGGCGAGGTCCGTGCGGCCGGCTGACGGGCGTTGAGCGGTGCGAAGCCGTCGGCGAGCCGCCACTGGGCGCGCCAGATGCCCAGGGCCAGCGCCCGTCCGGGATCCGCGCCCCGCGTCCCCCCGGTGCCCGGCCCAACCACGGCGCCCCGGGGTCCCGCCCCCTCCCCCGCCGAGTCCCGCAGCGAGAGGTCACGCACGTCGTCAGCCGAGATGCGCACGCCCTCCAGCCGCGCCAACGCGGCCGCGTCACGCACGGCGGCCTCCGCGCGGGCCTCCGGCCAGCCGCGGCGCAGGCCCTCGTGGAAGCGCAGATGCGCGAGCGCGTCCTGGGCCTCGCGGACGGCGTCGCGGACGTCCCCGCGCCCCCACAACGCGGCCCACGGCCCGACCGCCTCGACTGGCGCGCCGTCGGGAGCCCCGGCCGCGGACAGCGAGAGGAAGGTCGGCATGCCGCCAGCCTAGATGGGCCCCGCCGCCTGATCGGTCCCGGGCGGCGAGGGCGTCGTCCGGTGGGACGCCGGGCCGGTCCGCACCGGAGCGACGATACTGGCACCATGACAGCCGACGCGACGCGGACCACGTCACCGACCACGGGCATCGGGGTGCCCACCCGGGTCCAGCACCTGCGCTCCGGCCTGTTCGCCTTCTTCTTCACGCCGATCGCGCTGGGCATGCTGGGCCTCGCCGTCACCGACTCGCAGTCCGTGGCGGCCGTGGGACAGCCCCTGTCGTCCTCGGTGAGCATGGCAGGCCTGCTGATCTCGACCGTGCTGCTGGGGCTCATCGCCGTCAACGCCGACGAGTCGCCCACCGGCATGGTCGTCATGACGGCCTGGTCCCTGGCCATCGGGGTCCTCCAGCTCCTGGGGCACACCCCGGTGCCCGCCGAGCTGTTCTCGTCGGTGTCCGGCTCGGACACCAGCGCCTCGATGCTGTGGTGCCTGTACCCGGTCGCCGTCTTCGCGATCTGCCTGGGCGCCACGCTGGCCACCGTCGAGGTCCGCCGGCGCGCTGTGACCGCCCTGAGCCAAGTCGACGCCGGGAACCCGGCGGCCGGGACGGAGGGGGAGGGGGCTCCGGCCCCGCGCGACGCCGACGCCCGTCTGGAGGTGGTGGCCGACGTCTACGCTCCCGGGCCGGCGCACTACCGCGAACGCGTGTTCGTCACCGTCTCCTCCGTGATCCTCGCGTGCGTCGCCGTCACGGCCCTCGTGTGGGCGGCGCCCTCGGACACCCTGCCCGTGGCGGCCCACGGGCTGGCGGGGCTGGTCCCCGCCCACCCCTTCGGGACCCTGGCCGGCCTGGTCGCGGCCGTGTGCCTGGGGGTGGTCGCGTGGGGGACGCGCTGGTCCCTGTTCGGCGCGGAGGTGGTCGCCGTGTTCCTCATGGTGGTCCCCGCCTATCTGGTGCTTCCGGTGTGGTCGACGCTGAGCGGACGGGTCGCGACGCCCGGAGCGTCGGTGCTCACCTCCTTGTCCATGGCGGCTCCGGTCGTGACCGCGCTGGGCCTCACACTGGCGGCCCTGGGCCTGGGGGCGCACTGGACGCGGCGCCGCCTCCGCGAGGACATCGCGCACGCCCTACGCGCCCATCCCGCCGACTGAGCGGAGCCGCGATCCAGCGGCCTGCCGCCCTCCTTGCGCCGTCAGCCGGGCGGCGCGCGCTAAGTTGGGCACCACACACAGGAGGAGCCATGTCTGAGCAGGACCACGATCCCCGTCCGTCGGACGACCAGCCGGTGCCCAGCGACGCCGACCTGGTGCTGGAACCGCAGGTCGACGACGTCCCGCTGCCCGGCGACGATCGGCCAGGCCCCGACGCCTTCTCGGCCGCGGCCCCGGAGGAGGACGAGGGCGAGGCCGCCCCCGCCGACGCCTCAGAGGACCAGCCGCTCCCCGATGCGCCCGACGACGGCTCCGGGGGCGGGATCCCCGCCCCCGAGACCCCGGCGGTCCCCGCCCCACACGAGGACAGCGACGCCGACAAGGCCACGCTCGCGGCGATGTGGGCCGCCGTGCGCGATCGCTCCGCATCGGCTCCCGCCCCCGACGAAGAGGCCCGCACGGAAACCGGCGCCCCGGCCGCCGGACCAGCGGCCGCCGAGCCCGGCCGGCCCCCCGCATCGGACCAGGACGTGCTCACCGGGGAGGAGGTCGCTCTCTCGGCGGGGACGGCCGACACCGCCGACATCGTCGGCACCCGTTCCGTCTCTCCCGTGGACACCTCGCAGGTCGAGCCCGTCGGCGCCGCCCCGCACACCGGCAGCATCCCGAGGATCCCGCCGATCCCCGCGTCCGCCGAGGCCGCCCCCGCGGACGAGCCGCCCGCACCGCCGGCGCCGCCCTCGTCCTCGTTCCCCCTCGCGCCGGAGAGCGACGCCCCGCAGGCCCCGGAACCCCATGATGTGCTGAGCCGCCGCGCCCCGCGCGCCCCTGACGACCTCGGGCCGGCCCCCGCCTCCCCGGCAGGCGGCGAGGCGCGCCCGGCGCCCGAGGCCCTCCCCCCGCGCGCGCCGGAACGGCCGCAGGGCCCCGACGGGGACCTCACGCAGACCGCTGTGCGCCGGCGCTCCCTGGTGACCCCCGCCGGCGGGGGGACCGGCGAGGAGGAGCCCGCCGAGGCCCCGTGGCATCCGCGCCCGGATGGCCCCGGAGACGGGGAGCGCGCTCGGCCCTCCCGCACGCCCACCAGCCTCGACGACGCGATCTTCGAGGGCGCGACCGTCGTGCCGGAGGTCCCCAGCCGCACGGGCGCGCACGTGTGGAGCCTCGTGCTCGCCCTCGTGCTCGTCCCCCTGGGGTGGTACCTGCTGGCAGACGCCGGGGCCCGAATGACACTGGCGACCGACAGCCCGATGACGACCGGGGCCCTCAACATCGCCGCTGTCCTCGAGCTCGCGGCCGGGCTCCTCGCGCTCCTCGTCATCGCGCTGGCGACGGCGCGGTCCTCCCTAGGCGCGCATGTGGCGGGCGCGCTCACCGCCTTGGCCGGACTCCCCTGGGTCGTGGCGCCGGGCTGGACGGCCGACACGATGTTGTCCCCCCTTCAGCGGCTGACCTCGTGGAACACCGTGGGGGCGAACCTGACGCACCACCTGCAGGCCTCCGGATACTCGGGTCGGCTGCTGGTGGTGGGCCTGGCGCTGCTGCTCGTCGGCGCGCTGGCCCACCGGGTGCGGCGCTCGGGCCGGGCGGAGGAGGCGCTGCGCGCCCAGGTCGAGCGCGTCAACCCCGAGGGCGCCTACCTGACCCGCCGCGAACGCCGCCGCGCCGCCAAGGCGGCGCGGTCGCAGGCCCGCCACTGACCCGCCCAATCCCGTCCCGATCCCAGGGAGCCATCCGTGGAGTTCCATCCCGAGGTCCCGCGCTCCGTCCTGGAGCCGCCCGGCCCTTGGACGCATCGCCAGGTCAGCGCGGGCGGCGCGGCCTTCCACGTGGCCGACGCC
Organism: Schaalia naturae; assembly: GCF_042665795.1. Classification (NCBI taxonomy): domain Bacteria; kingdom Bacillati; phylum Actinomycetota; class Actinomycetes; order Actinomycetales; family Actinomycetaceae; genus Schaalia; species Schaalia naturae. Next base: position 3,024,710 of record NZ_JBHTEF010000001.1, on the reverse strand, counting down.
GGCCCCGAGGACCCGGATCACGCGATCGTGCTGCTCCACGACTTCCCCCTGTTCTGGCGGTCGTGGCGCGCGGTGATCCCGAGGCTCACCGCGCAGGGGCACCGCGTGGTGGCCATGGACCAGCGGGGATTCGGCACCTCCGACCTCCAGCGCGACGAGCCCGACCTCGTCCAGCTGGCCCGCGATGTCCGGGCGGTCGTGTCCGCCATGGGGATCGCGCAGTTCACCGTCGTGGGGGCCGGGATGGGCGGGGCGGTGGCGTGGATGCTGGGAGCGGCGGGCTCCGTGACGCTGCGCTCGGTGGTGACCGTGGCCTCCCCCCATCCTCTGGACCGTCCCGCCCTGCGCATGCCGACCCGGCTGTCGCGGGGCCGCCTCCTCGAGATCCGCATGGACGTCCCCCTGCGCCGCGTCCGCCTCCTGGAGAGCGGCCGGCTCGTCGACGGCCTGATCCGGGCGTGGGCCGCGCCCGCGAACCGGGACCGGCTCCTGGCCCAGGCCGGCCCCTACCGCACCGCCATGACGCGTCCGTTCGCGGCGTCGGCCACCACGGACTCCTTCTCCGCCACGCGGCACCTCAACAAGGCCTCGCGCCGCGCCCTCGCCCCCGCCGTCCGCGTCCCCGTCCTGTCGGTCCAGTGCGCGCAGGACGGCGGCCTGTCCCCCCGCGAGTTCGCCGGCGACGCGGCACGCGCATGCGGGGGGTTCTCCCAAGCGGTCCTGCGCGACTCCGGGCACTTCGCCTCCGAGGAGTCGCCCGAGGAGCTCGCCGACCTCATCCTCCGCCACGTCGCCCGGGTCCCGCCCCGCGCGCAGTGAGGGGGACGGGCGCGCCCCCCTCAGCCCGCCCCTCAGCCCTCCGACCCGGCCGACGGACACAGATCCGCGATCACGCACCGCTCGCACGCGGGCCGGCGCGCGTGGCAGACGGCGCGCCCGTGCCAGATAAGGACATGGGACAGCCTCGTCCAGTCCACCTCCGGCATGAGGGCGCAGACATCGCGCTCAACGGCCCCCGGGTCCGACGCGCGGGTCCATCCGAGACGTCGCGAGAGGCGCCCGACATGTGTGTCGACGGTGAGCGCGGGGATGCCGAAGCAATTGCCGCGCACGACATTGGCGGTCTTGCGGCCGACCCCGGGCAGGGACTCCAGCTCCGCGGACCCGCGCGGCACCTCGCCCTCGAACCGCTCGCACAGGGCGCGCGCGACGCCGACGACCTGCCCGGCGCGACGGTGCTGGAATCCCAGCGGGCGGATGACCGCCTCGACCTCGGCGGGCGGGGCGCCGGCCAGGTCCTCCGGCGCCGGCCAGCGGCGGAACAGCTCGGGGGTCACCGTGTTGACGCGGTCGTCGGTCGTCTGGGCGGACAGGACGGTGGCCACCAGCAGCTCGAAGGGGTTCCGGTGGTCCAGGCGGGTACGGGCGTCGGGGTACTCGGCGCGCAACCGGTCCCAGACCTCCAGGGCCTGCGCCGGGACTGGTGGATGAGGCACTGCGGCATAATAGGACGGCTGGCGCAGCCACACACCGGTCAATGTCTGGTGGCGGAGGTCACAAGTGCGCCACAATGAACGCGAGGACAGAAGAGTCGGCACCACCCCGGCTCGCACGGCAGACACGAACGGAGTTTGGTGAGACATGATCGCTGACGGCAACTTCATCAGTCAGGTGCCCCTCTTCGACGGCCTCGACGAGGCCCAGCAGGAGTCGCTCCAGTCCAAGATGGGCCACACGACGCTCCGCCGCGGGGAGACCCTCTTCGACGAGGGCGACCTGGGCGACCGGCTCTACATCATCACCGAGGGCAAGGTGAAGCTCGGCCACACCTCCAACGACGGCCGCGAGTCGCTGATCGCCGTCCTGGGCCCCGGGGAGATCATCGGCGAGCTCACGCTCTTCGACCCCGGCGCGCGTTCGACCACCGCGACGGCCGTGTCGCCAGCATCTCTGCTGTACCTGGACCACGAGGACCTCATGGGCATCCTCGACGCCAACCCGACGCTGGCCAAACACATGCTCAAGGCGCTGGCCCAGCGTCTGCGCCGCACGAACGAGTCCATGTCGGACCTGGTGTTCTCCGATGTCCCCGGCCGCGTCGCCAAGGCGCTGCTGGACCTGGCCGACCGTTTCGGGACCCCCACCGACGAGGGCGTCCACGTCCCCCACGACCTCACGCAGGAGGAGTTGGCGCAGCTGGTGGGTGCCTCTCGCGAGACCGTCAACAAGTCGTTGGCCGACTTCGTCTCCCGCGGATGGATCCGGCTGGAGGGACGCGCCGTCACCCTGTTGGACGTCGACCGCCTGGCGCGCCGGGCCCGCTGAGGGGATCCCGGCCCCGTCCTGCCCCGCATCGACCGGGGACGTCGCCAGTTCAGTGGCGTCCCCGGATCACCGTCTGCGGGGCGCTGTCCGCCGCGTGCGGACCGGCCGCCGAGTCAGTCAAGCGGACGCTTGAGGTAGGCCACGAGGTTCTCCGACCCGGTGGGCCCGGGGACCACCTGGACCAGCTCCCACCCGTCCTGGCCCCACTGATCCAGGATCGCCTTGGTCGCGTGCGTGAGCAGGGGGATGGTCGCGTACTCCCACTTCGTCATGCCCGCATCCTACCGCCGCAGGTTCCCGGAACGCCGGGCCGCTCCCGCGTGCGCGCTCACCCCTACCGCCGGACGCGGGCGAGGACGCGCGGCACCTGGGGAGAGCGGAGTTCCTCGGCCAGGGGGTCGTCGGAGTCCGCCAGCCACTGCGCCCAGTCCTCCACATCGGGATGGAAGCGCAGCAGCGCGCGGCGCTCTCGCTCGGTGAGCCCTCCCCACACCCCGAAGTTCGCTTGCGACTGCAATGCGTCCGCCAGGCATTCCAACCTGACCTCGCACTCCATGCACCTCAGGCGCACTTGCCGCTGCGAGGCTCCCTGGACGAAGAGCGCATCGGGTTCACCCGAGGCGCATAGAGCGCGAGCCGCCCAGCTCTGGTCGTCATTGACACCGCTCATGTTCCTACTCCGTATCCGGTCACCGCTGACCCTTCACACACTGTGACCATACACACATCTCATCAGCAACTCAAAGCCAGCCGATCGTGCTCGCGATGTCAACCGATGCGCCGGATCCGCGCGGGCACAGGAAACACCCAGCCCCTCCCCGAGCGGCGGCACGTATCCTTGTGCCATGTCGTCTCCACGCTCGCGCGCCGTCACCCCCGTGCAGCTGGTCGCCCTGCTGCTGGCCTTCCTCAGCATCTCCGGGTTGACCGGGGTGCTCGGGGCGGGCCTGTTGGTCCCGGCCGCGGGCTCCGCCGGCGAGGTCGCGAAGGCGGTCCCGACCGTCTTCGACGGGCTTCCCGACGACCTCCAGATCGTCGAGCCGGCCGTCGAGTCGACGATGCTCGACGAGGACGGCAACACCATCGCCACCTTCTTCGACAAGCGCCGCATCGTCGTCCCCTCGGACAAGATCGCCGACATCATGAAGCAGGCGATCGTGGCGATCGAGGACAAGAGGTTCTACGAGCACCACGGGGTCGACCCCGACGGCGTGGCCCGGGCGCTGGTGTCCAACCTGTCGGGGGACAGCGGCACGCAGGGCGCCTCGACGATCACCCAGCAGTACATCCGCAACATGCTCATCGAGAAGGGATACCTCGAGGGCGACGCGCAGATCGTCGCCGACGCCACGGCGCAGACACCCGAGCGCAAGCTGCGCGAGATGAAGTACGCGCTCACCCTGGAGACGAAGATGTCGAAGGACGAGATCCTCACGGGCTACCTCAACATCGCGCCCTTCGGCCCCACGACCTACGGCGTGGAGGCCGCCAGCAAGCTCTACTTCTCCAAGTCCGCCAGCCAGCTCACCATCTCCGAAGCCGCCCTGCTGGCGGGGCTGGTCCAGGCCCCCACCGACTACGACCCCCTCACCTATCCCGATGCGGCGCAGTCCCGCCGCGACACGGTGCTCGGCGTGATGCTCGACCAGGGCGTCATCACCCAGGAGGACTATGACGCGGCCGTGGCCGTCAACGTCTCCGACATGCTCCACCCGGACGTGCAGACGTCGGGATGCTCGGGGGCGACGACCACGATGGAGTACTTCTGCCAGTACGCCATCGAGCAGTTCCTCAACGACGAGACCTTCGGCGCCACTCAGGGCGAGCGCAACCAACTGCTCCAGACCGGCGGCATCGAGATCCGCACGACGATCAACGCCTCGAAGCAGCAGGACGCCTGGAACGCGCTGACGGCCGCCCTGCCGGTGGACAACGCGAACGGCGGGGTCGGCCTGGACGACGCGCTCACCTCGGTGGAGCCCTCGACCGGGAACGTCCTGGCGATGGCCCAGAACACGACCTACGGCCAGGGGGAGTCCACGCGGGAGACGATGGTGAACTACAACGTGGACAGCAACTTCTCGCCGGGATCGACGTTCAAGCTCTTCACGCTCATCCAGTGGTTCAAGGAGGGCCACGGCGCCTACGACACGGTCGGGCGGGCGAACCGGACGTACACCACGGGCGAGTTCAAATGCTCTGACGGCACGTACGTCCCCGTGGACAACGGCGCGTGGACGGTCAACGACCTGACGGGCAAGGACGGCCCGATGCAGGCGATCCGCGCCCTCGGCCTGTCCGTCAACCAGGCGTTCATCAACATGTCGACGAAGGTCGACTTCTGCGCGATCTTCCAGGACGCGAAGGACTTCGGGATCACGAAGGCCGACGGTTCTGCGATCGACCCGCTCCCCTCGAACATCATCGGCTCGGGCGAGGCCTCCCCCCTCAAGCTCGCCACCGCCTACGCCGCCATCGCGAACAACGGCGTGCTCTGCCAGCCCAACGCCATCACCACGGTGACGGACCGCAACGGCAACGTCCTCAAGGAGTACAAGCCGAACTGCAGCCAGGTCCTGGACTCGACCGTCGCTCAGAAGGTCTCGACGATGCTGCGCAAGGCGAATGCGCAGTACTACGACTTCGCGCTGGACGGCGGACGGCAGTTCGCCGCGAAGACCGGAACGACGGACAACAACTCGAACACCTGGACAGCCGGTTTCACTCAGGAGATCGCGACCGTGGCGTGGATGGGGTACGCGAACAGCTCCTCCCAGCAGGTTGAGAACTTCTCCATCGCCGGGACGACCCTGGCCGTGCCCTATGGCTCGACGGTGGGGGCCTACATCTGGGCCCCGTACATGAACGCCGCTCTCGCGGGGACCACGGGCACGCCGATGGCCGACGTCTTCATCGGCGACGTGCCCCGGCCCTCCCCCAGCCCCACGCCGTCGGCCACGGACACCGGGTCCTCCTCCGACAAGCCGGACACCGACACCGGCGACAATGGCCAGGGGCAGGACAATGGCGGCGACTCCGGATCCGACGGGAACGACCGGTGATCCCGCCTCTGCCGCCCGGCCTGGACGCTCTGGCCGACCAACCCTCGATCGCGCCGCGCGGCGTCATCGCCCGGGGCCGGGCCCTGGGGCTGTCCGCCGCCATGCTGGCCGCCACGGGCGCTGCCACACTCGCCTGGGGCCAGGTCGAGCGTCGGCTGCCGGCCGTCCGCCACGTCCACGTCCCGGTCGAGGCCTCACGCGGCACGCGGGAGCTGCGGATCCTCCAGATCTCCGACCTGCACCTCTACCCCGGCCAGGAGTTCCTCGTCGACTTCCTCACCCGCGTCGCCCGCACGCAGCCGATCGACATGGTCCTGTCCACGGGGGACAACTTCGGTTCCGCCGACGGCCTGCCCCTGGTCCGAGCCGCCCACGCGCCCTTCCTCGGACTGCCCGGCGCCTTCGTCCTCGGATCGAACGACTACTACTCCCCACGTCACAAGAACTGGGCGCACTACCTGCGCCGCGACCCGCGTGTCTCGGGAGACCCGCGGCTGGGCCTGTGGAACGGCTCCGAGGACGAGTTTGGCACGCCCTCCCGCGGTCTGCCGCACTCCCTGGACCTGGGCCACGACGACCAGATCCCGGACCTGCCGTGGCGGGCCTTCGTCGCGGACCTGGACGCCGCCGGATGGGCGGACCTGTCGAATCGCGCGGCCACCCTCGACATCGCGACGCAGGGAGGGGGCGGCGTCCAGAGGGTGAGCCTCATCGGCGTGGACGATCCCCACCTGGGACGCGATCGCCTCCCCGCCCCCGACGCCTCGTGGACCGATCCGCGAGCCCTGCGCCTCGCGGTCACGCACGCGCCGTACGTCCGCGTCGTCGACGCCTTCGCCCACCGCCATCCCGATGTCATCGTCGCCGGTCACACCCACGGCGGCCAGGTCGCCCTCCCGTTCCTCGGGGCGATCGTCACGAACTGCGACCTGCCCCGCCGTTTCGCCAGGGGGCTCCACATGTGGACCGCGGGAGACGACGCCGCCCTCCTCCAGGTCTCCGCCGGCCTGGGGACCTCGCCGTTCGCCCCCGTGCGCGTCGCCGCGCGCCCCGAGGTCACCGTCATCCATCTCATGCCCGTGTGACGGAACCGGCGCCATGCCGGTTTGGTCGGCCCAGCCGCCCACCGGTATACTCGTCGGGTCACACGGGGTGTGGCGCAGCTTGGTAGCGCGCTTCGTTCGGGACGAAGAGGTCGTGGGTTCAAATCCCGCCACCCCGACTCGTGTGAGTGCCCCCGGTCTGCGAAGACAGGCCGGGGGCTCCGCTCATCCCGGAAGAACGGCGAGAAGGCCCGCCCGGTCTCGGCGCCAGGCCCCGCGCTCTGACGCGGGTTCGACGCGACCGGCAGCGCCGAGAGCGAGGTTCAGTGCAATATGAGGGCCCTGACGGGTCCGTTCCGGCGCCGAACCTCGCGACGGGCGCCCTCGACGCGCGCGAACCACGCCTTCAGCGCCCTCACCGGGTCCGCCCCGCTGCGGGATCATGCTGCAGGAGGCCCGTTAGGGTGGGCCCATGACCCCTCCCGGACCGCGGCCGCACCGATCGACCAGGCGGCGCCTGGTGGCCCGGGGCTGGATCACGGATCAGCATGGCGCCTGGCCGATGGCCACCGTGCCCATCGTCGTCGGCGCGTTGACGGGCGGCGCGCGCTGGGAACATCTGGCGCTGCTGGCCGGGTGGGTCGCCGGCTTCCTGTTCTTCAACGCCGCCAGCCTGTGGCTGAGAGCTCCCCGCCGGGCACGGTACCGGCCCGCCCTGCTGGCGTGGGCGGGGGTGGCCGCGGGATTCGGCCTCCTCCTGGTGGTGCTCGCCCCGCGGCTCCTATGGTGGGTTCCCGTGTTCGCCCCCCTGGTCGCCGTGGCCCTCGTGGAGGCGTGGCGACGACGAGGGCGTTCCCTGCCGTCGCGCCTGAGCGCCGTCATCGCCTGCGGACTGACATGCGCGGTGGCCTACGACTGGGCGACGGGACTGGTCCGGCCCGAGGGCGCCTGGCGGGCCGGCGAAGCGTGGCCGTGGCGCGACGCTGCCGCCCTGACGGGTTCCGCCCCGGCCCCCTCCACCGGGTGGACCCATGCGTGGATCGTGACGGCGCTGCTCACAGCCTATTTCATCGGATCCGTGCCCTATGTCCGATCCCTGATCCGGGAACGCGGGGACCGGCGATGGATCGCAGGCTCCGCGGCCTGGCACGCCCTGGCGACCGGAGGCGCGGTGTCGGCCGCCGCGCTCGGAGCCGTGTCCTGGGCCGCCCCCGCTCTGTGGGCACTGCTCACCGCGCGCGCCCTCCTGGTCCCGTGGGACCAGGCGCGGCGGGGCCCCTGGAAGCCGCTCTCCATCGGGCTGGGCGAGGTCGCCGCCTGCCTCCTCACGGCGGCCGCGCTGCTCCTCCCCGCCTGAGACGGGTCTCGGCGCCGACCGGCTCCCACTGCCGCGCGCCGCTCGGTCCGCCTCCTCAGGACCCATCCCCCAGCGACGAGGTCTCCAGGTCCGCCGTGAGCTCGTCGACCACCAGGTCCGCCCCGCCCCCGGTGCGATAGGCGGCCCGTCCGACCAGGTGGGAGGCGACGGGGGCCGTGATGAACTGGAGGATCAGCACCGTCGCCGCCAGGACGACCCACCGCCACTGCCACGACTCCAGCCCGATGCCTGCCAGGACGAACATGAGCCCCAGGAATTGCGGTTTGGAGGCCGCGTGCATGCGCGCGTAGACATCCCGGAAGCGGACCAGCCCGATGGCCGCCACCAGCGTGAAGAACACGCCGACGAGCAGCAGGACCGCCCCGGCCACGTGGGCGGCGTCCTCGACGTTCATTCGTCCTCCTCCTCCGTGTTCGGCAGGCCGGCCCCCGGCGCCGTCAGGTCGGCCTCGCGCGCCGCGTCGCGGGCCGCCTGCTCCCGCTCGGCCCGATCCGCGTCCCGCGCCGCCTGCTCCCGCTCGATGCGCTGGCGCTCCGCCTCCTCCGCCGTCAAGATGCGCCGCGCATCGGAGCGCTCGCGCACCGCGAACCGGGAGACGACGACCGCGCTGATGAACGCCGTGAGGGCCAGGACCACGAGCAGGACGGACAGGTCCTGGCGCCCCCATCCCACGATCATGACGCCGACCAGGCTGATCCCGGCGGCCGTGAGGACGTCGTTCGCGATGCTGCGGTCCAGCAGCGAGGGCCCGGCGGCCACGCGCCACAGGGCCAGAAGACCGGCGGCCACGGCCAGGCACGCGGTCGCCAGGTGGAGGATGTCCAGCACGCTCATGACGGCCGCTCCTTTCCGGGGCGCGCCCGCCCGCGCCTCAGGGGCAGGGCCACACCCGCGGCGCGCAGGTCCGCGTTGGAGCCGATCGCCAGCAGGATCCGCCGCTCCTGGTCCAACACGGAGGAGCGGACGGCCTCCACGCCGCCCTGGCGCTCGAGGTCGAGCACATGGAGGTAGATCGTGCCCGTGAGACGGTCCACCCGCACGACGATCGTGCCCGGGACCAGCGAGGTCATCGCGGAGACGCCCGTGAGGTGCACGGGATCCGCGCTGCGCAGGTCGACGCGCACGATCGCGGAGCGGACCGGTCTGCCGGACAGCACCAGCCAGGAGACCTGCAGGCCCGCGCGGATGACATCGGCGACGAAGCGCGCCAGCAGCACGGTGACGGCCCCAGGCCGAACATGCCATCGGGAGGAGCTGTGGGGCAGCGGGAACGCCCACTGGACGGCCAGAGAGGCCAGGATCCCGCCGAGCACCGTCATCCATGAGAGGTCTCCGAACACCATCACCCACAGGAACGTCAGCCACACGGTGAGCCCGGGCGAGAGCCTCCCCCGGGCGCCCGGGCCCCGCGGCACCGAGTTGCCGCGCCACACCGGCACGGTCCGGGCCAGCGCCCTCCACATCAGTGTCCGCCCCCTTCGGAGTCCGTGTCCGAGGTGCCGGTCCCACGCCCGTCGTCGGGCAGCACCGACTCGATGTAGGGCGAGCGCATGATGAGGCTCTCGGCGGCCCGGTCGACATACCCCCAGATCGGGCCCGACAGGGCCGCCATCGCCACCTGCACGACGATGAGGACGCCGACCGTGGCCGTCATGAGCCGCGACGTTCCGAGGGCCCGCTGCTCGGCGCCGGTTCGGGAGGCCTCCGCCGCGCGCTCGGCCCGGTGGGCGGCGGGGGCTAGCACCTGCTCGGCGCGGGCGACCTGGCGCACCACGGCCGCCCTCGCCCTTGCCGAGGTGTCGGGGCCGGTCACGGGCTCCATCAGCACCGGGGACGGCTCCCCGGGGGCCTGCCAGAAGGCCTGGTGCCACCACTTGACGACCACGTAGAGCGTGAGGAAGGACGTGGCCAGGCCGCAGCCCAGCAGGATCCACGCCGCGGGCGTCCCCGCCTGCACCGAGGCCCGGGCGAGGCCGAGCTTCCCCACGAAGCCCGTGAGAGGGGGCATGCCCACCAGGTTCATGCCGGCGACGAAGAACATCATCGCCAGGACGGGGGCGGAGCGGACCAGCCCGGAGAGCCGGGACAGCGAGGTCGTCCCGGTGCGCCGCTCGATGAGGCCGGCGATGAGGAACAGGGACGTCTGGACGAGGATGTGGTGGGCCGCGTAGTAGATCGCGCCGGCCAGCCCCCACCGCAAGGACAGGGACAGGCCCCACAGCATGAACCCGATGTGCGAGACCAGGGTGAAGGACAACAGCCTCTTGATGTCGTCCTGGGCGACGGCGCCGACGATGCCGACGAGCATCGTGGCCGCCCCGACCGCGGCGAGGACCCCGTCCAGCCGTCCCCCGGGGAACAACAGGACCTCCAGCCGGATCAGCGCGTAGACCCCGACCTTCGTCATGAGGCCCGCGAACACGGCGGTCACCGGGGCCGGGGCCGTCGGGTAGGAGTCCGGCAGCCACGCCTGCAACGGCACCACGGCCGCCTTGATGCCGAAGGCCACCAGCAGGACGACGTTGATCACCAGGGCGACGCCCGGGTCGATCCCGGCCAGCCTCTCCGCCAGTTGCGCCATGTTCACCGTCCCGGTCGCCGCGTAGGTGAGCGCGATGCCCGCCAGGAACAGCGCCGAGGACAACAGGGAGACGACGACGTAGACGCTCCCGGCGCGCACCCGCCCGCGCGTCCCGCCGATCGTGATGAGGACGAAGGAGGCGGCCAGGAGGATCTCGAACCCGACGTAGAGGTTGAACAGGTCGCCGGTGAGGAAGGCGTCGGACACTCCGGCGGACAGGATGAGGAACGTCGGGAAGTAGACGCTGATCGGCGCCCCCGGGCTGTCGTCCGTCAGGTTCTGGACCAGCGAGTAGACGAGGACCGCCAGGGTGACGATCTGGCTGACGACCAGCATGAGCGCCGCCAGGCGGTCCGCCACCAGCGTCACGCCGATCGGGGCGGCCCAGGAGCCGACGTCCAGGACGACCGGCCCCCGGTCGGCTGCGAGCGCCAGCACCACGGAGACGGCCGTCGTCGCGGCCAGCACCGTCAGGGCGATGAGCTGCTGGAGCCGGGGACGGCGCCCGACCACGAGGGCGAGCCCCGCCCCGAGCAGCGGCAGCAGCACCGGGATGGGAAGCATCCATGCGACGTCGTTCATGCCCCGCCCCCGTTCACGTCCTGCCCGCCCGCCGCCGCGGGCTCCTGGGCGTCCGGAGCGTCGACGTCCAGCCCGTCCGCCCTGAGGTCCGCCTCCGTGTCCTCGGTGTCGTAGTCGATGCCGGCGTCCTCCGTGCCCGTGGCGGCCTCGTCGTCGGCCAGGGCCGCAGCCCGCTCGGCCCGCTGGGCCAGGACGCGGTCCTCGATGTCGTCGACCACCTCGTCATGGCCGGACAGCTTCCACGAGCGGTAGGCCAGCGCCAGACCGAACGCCGTGGTCCCCAGGGACAGGACGATCGAGGTGAGCATCATCGCCTGCGGCAGCGGGTCAGCCATGGCCGCCGGGTCCTCGCCGCCCAGCAGCGGCGGGCGGCCGGCCGGCCCCCCGGAGGCGAGGATCAGAACGTTGATCCCGTGGGTCATCAGGCTCAGGCCGATGAAGATCCGCGTCAACGTGCGCTCCAGCAGCAGGTACACGCCGGCGCCCACCAACACTCCGGCCACGATCAGCAAGGTGAGGGAGGGAACGGTCATGACGGTCCCCCGTTCTCCTCGGGCCCGGGCCGGTCCGGGCCGGGCGGGCCGTCCTGGACGAGGGCGGCGCCGCCCTCGTCGGCCCGGCCCCCGGAGAGCGGGCGTCGACCGGGAGAGGCTGGCGTGGCGGACTGCCGATCGACCTCGGCGCCGACCGAGGCCACGAGGTCGAGGACCAGGCCGACGACCAGCACGTACACGCCGACGTCGAGGATCATGGCGGTCGTGAAGTGGAGTCCGCCCAGCGCGCCCAGATGGATGTCGACCGGGGTCGACTGCAGGACGGCGTTGCCGAACGCGAGGGGGGACAGGGCGCCCGCGCCGGCGATGAACAGGCCGAGCCCCATGATCCGTCCGGGGGCGACCGGCATGGCCTCCGCCAGCTCGTGGCGGCCCCCAGCCAGGTAGCGCAGGACGAACGCGATGCCGGCCACGACGCCTCCGGCGAAGCCGCCTCCGGGGTTGTTGTGCCCGATGAGCAGGAGCCACAGGGACAGGATCAGCATCGTCGGGAAGAGGAGGCGGGTCGTCACCTCCAGCACCGTGGACCGGTCCTGGGGGCGCAGCGCCGCGACCGAGGGCAGGAACGCGCCCTCGTCCCCGCCCGCGGCCCCGGCCGCCGGCCCGCCCCAGGCGCGGGAGCGCCTCTCCGGGCGGGGGCGGTGCCCGGCGGCGTAGACGAGGGAGGCGACGCCCGTGGCGGTGACGAGCAGCACCGACAGCTCGCCGACCGTGTCCCAGGCGCGGATGTCGACCAGGATGACGTTGACGATGTTGCGGCCGTTGCCGAAGGAGAGCGCCTCGGTGGGCATGAGCTCCGACACCGGGGCGTCGACGCGCGCCGAGGTCGCCGCGAGCCCGGCCGCGACCACGCCCGCGCCGACGGCGACCGCCAGCAGCAGGTGGCCCCACCGCGCGGAGGCCAGCGGCCGGTCCGAGAAGAACGGGGGGAGCTTGCGCAGGACGAGCACGAAGACGACGATGCTGACCGACTCGACGACCAGCTGGGTGAGCGCCAGGTCGGGGGCGCCTTGGGAGGCGTAGAGCAGGGCGACCCCCAGGCCGACGGCGCCCAGCGCGAAGGCGGCGCGCATCCGCCGCCGCGAGCGGGCCGTCAGCACGGCGGCGGCGACGACGAGGACGGCGATGCCCACCTGCGCGAACGAATCCCAGGCGCGCACGGTCACCGAACGCGGGGGATCCGCGACGGCTGCGATGCCTCCGGCGACGACCAGGGTGAGGAGGATGGTCGTCAGGTCCCAGGGCAGCGATCCCCGCTGCGACAGGCGCGTGACGCGGGTGGCGAGGATCTCGAGTTCGCGCAGGCTCCAGGAGAAGACGTCCGTGATGGCGACGGGCGGGGCGATCCTCGACTGGAGCGCGCGGAAACGGTCCGCCACCGCGACCAGGGCCGCGCCTCCCAGGAGGATGAGGGCGGTGAGGGCGGCAGGCTCCCATCCGGACCACCACGCCAGGTGCGCCGCGCCCGGCAGCCCGTCCGCCCCGTGGAGCTCCATCACCGACTGCATCGGGGAGGGCGCCCAGCCGAGCAGCGCTCCCAGCGAGAGCACGACGATGGGCACGGTCATCAGCAGCGGCGTGGGAGCGGGGTGCTCGGTGGACCGTTCCGACGCGGTTGCGGGGCGGCAGGCCGGGTCGATGGGCCGAGTGCCGAAGGCCCCCCACCACACGCGCCACGAGTAGGCGACGGTGAGGACGCTGCCTGCGGCGATGACGAGGGCGAGCGCCACGTCGAGGGTGCGGGCCCCCGCCGCGGTGCCCCACGCCGTCGCCCACGAGGCCTCCGAACCGTGGAGGAGGGCCGCCAGCAAGGCCTCCTTGCCCAGGTACCCGGTGGTCAGCGGCACGCCGGCCATCGACAGGGCCGCCAGCCCCGAGGCGGCGGCCAGCACCGGCTTGCGGCGCCCCAGGCCGCTGAGACGGCGCAGGTCGCGTGTCCCCGTCGCCGACTCGACTGCGCCGATCGTGAGGAAGAGCGTGGATTTGAACAGGCTGTGGGCCACCAGCATCGTCAGGCCCGCCGCCATCGCGCCGGCGCTCCCCTGGCCGACGGCCGCCGAGATGAGCCCGAGCTGGGAGACCGTGCCGTAGGCCAGCACCAGCTTGAGGTCGTCCTGGCGCAGGGCCCTCCACCCGCCGACCAGGAGCGTCGCCAGCCCCAGGGCGACGATGAGCGGCGACCACACGGGAATCTGCGTGAAGCCGGGCGTCAGGCGCGCGATGAGATAGACGCCGGCCTTGACCATGGCCGCCGCATGGAGGAAGGCGGACACCGGCGTGGGCGCCGCCATCGCGCCCGGCAGCCAGAAGTGGAAGGGGACCAGCGCCGACTTCGAGAAGGCACCGGCCGCCACGAGCACGGCCGCCACCGCGACCTGCGGGGAGGAGGCGTCCATCCGCCCGTCGGTGAGGGCGGGGACCAGCTCCGACAGCCGGAAGGAGCCTCCGGGAGCCAGTCCCAGCATGACGAGGCCGGCGAACATCGCCAGCGCCCCCGACGAGGTCACCAGCAGGGCCTGGCGGGCGGCGGCACGGGCGGGGCGTCGTTCATGGTGATGGCCGATGAGGAGGAACGACAGCAGCGAGGTCGCCTCCCAGAACACGTAGACGCCGATCGTGTGGTCGGAGGTGACGACCCCCAGCATGGCTCCGGCGAAACCCGTGAACACGGCGGCGAAACGCCCCAGCCCCGCCGACGTGGAGGAGAAGTAGCCGCCGGCATAGACGAGGACCAGCGCTCCCACGCCGCCGACGATGAGGGTCATCAGCCACGACAGGGTGTCGAGGCGGAACCACAAGTCCATCTGCAGGCCGGGGATCCACGGGAGGTGCTCCACCGTGGATACGCCCGAGCGCACCGCCTCCGTGTGGACGAGCGCCCATACCGCCGACGAGGCCGGGACCAGCGCGAGGACTGGGAGCGCCCGGCGGCCCAGGCGGGCCACCAGCCACGGCGCCAGCATCGCCGCGCACAGATGCGCGGCGAGCAGGGCGACCATGAGCACCTCCGGATGTTGAGTTGGCACGTGACGGGAGCGGGCGGCCGACGACCGCTCTCAGGGTATCGGCATGGCGGGGCTCGCGCCCGTCCACGTCCGCCCGCCGCCCTGCCCCTTCGTCCCCGGGCGCCGTCCGGATCAGGGACGATAATGGGGAGGGACCCGTCCCCGTCGGGGACGTCGTCGGACTCCCGCCCGCCGCTCCCCGCACCAGCCACAGCCCCAGCCCCAGCCCCAGCCAAGGAGATCCTCCCGATGGCCTCACCCCTGCTCTCGACCGTGTCGTGGGCCGCCGCGATGATCGCGACGCTCTTCGGGCTGATCTCCTTCGGCCGGGGCATCGCGCATCTGTGGCGTCAGGTGGCGGGGGGCGCGCCCGCCCCGGGGCGGTGGCGTCCAGTGGGCCGGCGGCTGGGCGGGATGCTGACCGCCGTCCTGTCCCACCGGGAGTTCAAGGGGCGCCGGGCGGTCAAGATCGCCCACTGGTTCGTCATGATCTCCTTCCCGCTGCTGTTCCTCACCCTCGTCACGGGATACGCGCAGCTGCGGAACCAGACCTGGTCCCTGCCTCTCATCGGCCATCTCGCCGCGTGGGAGTGGCTGACGGAGCTGTTCGCCTGGGGAGGGCTCATCGGCATCCTCCTGCTCATGGCGATCCGCACGCGGGCGGGGGCGGGAGCCCCCGGGGAGGCCGCCCTCAGCGGCGACGGCCACGACGTGGAGGCCGCCACGACCTCGACGGCCACCGGTGACGCCGCGGACGGCGGTCACTCCCCCCGTGATGGGTCGCCCCGGGGGATGGCCTCGCGGTTCCTGGGATCCACCCGATGGCAGGCGCGTTTCGTCGAGTGGGTGATCCTGCTCGTGTGCCTGTGCGTCGTCGTGCTGCGCGGGCTGGAGAACGCGTTGTACGCCGCCTCCCCGGATGCGGCCCTGGCGTCCCTGGCCACGCCCTGGCACTTCCCGACGACGACGTGGATCGGCGCCCTGGCGGGCGATGGCGGCGCGAGCCCCCAGACGGTGGCCGACCTCGTCGTCGTCGTGTCGGCCGTCAAGATCTGCGTGTCGATGGCGTGGATGATGGTCGTGGGCGTCCAGACCACGATGGGGGTGGCGTGGCACCGTTTCCTCGCGGTGGTCAACCTGTACGCGCGACGCGAGCCCTCGGGCGCGAAGGCCCTGGGCCCGGCCGCCCCGATGCTGGTGGGGGGCGAGCCGGTCACCGACGTCGAGCAGATCCCCGACGACGCCGACCTGGGCGCGGGGACGGCCGCCGATCTCACGTGGAAGGACCGGCTGGATTTCTACTCGTGCACGGAGTGCGGGCGCTGCCAGGAGCTGTGCCCCGCGTGGAACACGCAGAAGCCCCTGTCTCCGAAACTGCTGGTCCTGGCGCTGCGGGACCATATGGACGCCGTCTCCGGCACCGAGGTCACCGAGGAGTCGGTGCCGGAGGACCTGGTGCCCGGAGACGGGCGCGTGCTCCTGGAGAAGGGCCTGGACCCCGTGGCCCACACCGCCGACGTCCTGGGCGCGCTGGCCGCCTCGGGGGCGACCGGCCCCCAGGGCGCGCCGGTGGTGGCCGGCCCGCTGGTGCCCGATGTGGTGAGCGAGGAGGCGCTGTGGGACTGCACGATGTGCGGCGCCTGCGTCGACCAGTGCCCCGTCGACATCGAGCACGTCGACCACATCCTGGACCTGCGACGTCACCAGGTCCTCATGGAGGGCGCGTTCCCGCAGGAGCTCGGCCGCGCCTTCCGCGGCATGGAGACGAAGGGCAGCCCCTACAATCTGCCCGCCCGCAGGCGCCTGGACTGGGCGAGGGACCTCGACTTCGACGTCCCCGTCATCGGCGAGGACGTCGAGTCCGCCGAGGACGTCGACTACCTGTTCTGGGTCGGGTGCGCCGGCGCGTCCGATGACCGGGCGAAGAGGACCACGGCCGCCGTCGCGGAACTGCTCCACACGGCGGGCGTGACCTTCGCGGTCCTGGGGTCCGCCGAGTCCTGCACCGGCGATCCCGCCCGGCGGGCGGGCAACGAGGTCCTGTTCCAGATGCTGGCCTCCACCGCCATCGACACCCTCCACGAGGCGAAGGCCCAGAGGATCGTCGTCACCTGCGCCCACTGCTTCAACACGATCGCCGGCGAGTTTCCGCAGCTGGGAGGGCGCTTCGACGTCATCCACCACACGCAGCTGCTCAACCGCCTGGTCCGCGACGGCAAGCTCCGGCCCGTCGCCCCGCCCGCCCCCGACGAGGGCGCTCCCACCGTCACCTACCACGACCCCTGCTTCTTGGGTCGCCACAACCGCGTCTACGAGCCGCCCCGCGAGCTGCTCGGCGCCCTGCCGGGCCTGGATCTCGTCGAGATGCCGCGCAACCGGGACCGGGCCATGTGCTGCGGGGCGGGCGGCGCCCGCGCCTGGATGGAGGAGACCCGCGGCATCCGCATCGCCGACGCCCGCATGGCGGAGGCCGCCTCCACCGGCGCCCAGGTCGTGGCCACCGCCTGCCCGTTCTGCTCCCAGATGCTGGGGTCCGCGACCGGCTCATCCGCCGGGGCCGGCGAAGGCTCGGGGACCGGACAAGGCGGGGCGGGAGGCCTCCCGGAGGTCAAGGACGTCGCCCTGCTGCTGCTCGACGGCGTCCGGCGCGGCCAGGCCGCTCCCGGCTCCCCCGGCCCTACCGCCGGGAGCTGATCCCGTCGGCCGGTCGGCCGATGGTCACCATCCGGCGGAGCGGGTCCTCCGCAGAGCGTCCCGGGCCTCCAGCGCGGGTGCGAACCAGCGGTTCCACGCCGCCGCGCCCAGCAGCACGGACACGACGCCGACGACCACCGAGCCGACGCCCGCGACCAGCGTCGAGAACCCCGCCAGCACGAGCGCGACGGAGACCGCCACGACCACCGCCGCGGAGATCAGTCCCGTGGCCAGACGGCTCTCCCGCGGAGCGGTGACCGTCAGGCCGGCCGCCAACGCCGCGGCGAAGGCAGAGGCCTGGACGACGAAAGGAACCGTGCCCGCGGTGACGGTGGCGACCAGCCCCTCCAGCATCCAGGCGGTCACCATGACCGAGAGGAACGCGACGGAACGGCGGCTCCCCATGAGCGCGCGAACCGGGCCGCCTCCCATCCGGAGTCCCCGGCGCGCGAGCAGGAGGGCCGCGCCCAGCGTCACCGCCACGGCGCACAGCGGCCCGAACAGGGTCGTCGCCAGGCGCGCCAGGGCGGCCACGGCTGCGGGGGCTCCCAGGTCCGCGGCCGTCGTCACCCCGGCGAGGCTGAACGCCGGCGCCAGGTTCACGACCAGGATCCCGAGGACGGCCACGGCGCCGAGCACGACTCCCAGCGCAGCCGGCGCCACCCGGCCCTGGGGCAGGTGATGGCCGACATCCGCGCCGTCGCGGTGCACCGACGCCGCCTCTCCGGACCGGCCCTGCGGACCGGTGCGCGCGGAGCGCGCGCCGCCTCCGGGCGGGTCGTCCTCGAAGACCAGGGTGACCTCCGGGATGTCGGCATGATCGCTGTCAGTCGGTGGGGAGTCCATCGTCCGTCGTTCCTTTCCTTCTGTCCCCCTCAGCCAATCGCATGGACCTGGGTCCTTGCTGGGCATGGGCTGTGCCGGCCCACAGGATCGAGGCCCGGGTTTCCGCTCAGCGTGAAACGGATGCGTCCGCCCCTCCTCATCGGACGGGCGCGCCGGCGAGCGGGTCGCCGTCCTGGCCGACCAGGAACCCGTCCTCGTCGATGACCGAGCCGCCGACGGCGTCCACGACCAGTCCCGCGGCCCGTTCGACGTCGCGGGCGGCGCGCAGCCGTTCCAGTCGCGAGGTGCGCGACAGCCGCTCGGTGGTCACGTCGATGCCGGGGCCGGGCAGCCACCGGACCCGGTACTCGACGATGGCATTGTCGGTCCAGGCCTCCCAGCGCAGGACCTGGGGCGGGCGCGGGACGACGCGGACCTCGACCATCAGCTCGGACCGGTTGCCGGCGGGGGCGACCGCGGCGTAGGCGTCGACCGTCTGCGGTTCGGACTGGGCGCGCCGACGCGACTCCTCCAGATGGCGGGCGACGTCCTCCGGGAGTTCGGCGACCGACTGCGCGATGGTCTGGATGCGTTCGACCTCGCGCGCATCCGGGTGGGGCTGGGGCGCCAGCGGAACGTCCCGGGAGTCGATGACCGTCGGGAACTCGGCGCGCAGGACGGCGAGGAGCTCCTCGGGGCCGATCCACCGGGGCGAGTACGCCGTGAGGTTGACGGCCGAGTCCGGGTCGGGGGCCAGGATGTCACCCGTCCCCTGGATGCGCAGCGCCCCGCACAGGCGCCGGGCCATGCGCCGGAGCGTGAGCAGGATCCGCAGCTCGACGCCGACGGGCATGCCGTCGGGGAAGGCATGGGCCCACGGGTCGCGCGCCATGAGCCTCGGATCCGGGGCCGCCCCGCGTGAGGGCGGGCACACCACCAGCCAGGCGTGCGTGAGCGCGGCGGAGGCGCCCAGGGCGCGGCGGGACTGCGCGTCGATCGCCCACGGCCCCCGCAGCGCGGCCCCTCCGCCCAGGCGGAGCATCCCGGGGCCCGCCCATCCGGATTCGTCCCACACGGAGACCGCGAGCGCCTCCAGCTCGTCGGCATCGACCTCGTCGGACACCAGGAGGAGATGGTGGGACAGCGCCTCATCGAGGTCGATGACGCTCTCCTGGTCCATGCGCCGCAACGGGGCGGCGATCGGGGCGGCCGACTGGTCGGCGACGACCCCGCCGTCGTGGCGGACGCGGAAAGCCGTGTTCAGCGTGTCCAGGCCGCTGATCGACGTCATCGTCGTGTCGGTGAGCGGGTTGACGGGACGGCGGGGCGGGGGGACCAGCCGGTCGCGCATCGACCGACGTTCGGGCCCGGGGCTCCCGCCGGCGGAGGCTCCCGCCGCGGGCTCCGCTCCCGGGCGGCCGGCGGCCTGGTCCTCCGGCGAGGACTCACTCATCGGGGCCCGGCTCCAGGTGCAGGCGCGAGAAGCGCAGATGGCTGCGCGAGGCCGTGGGGCCGCGCTGGCCCTGGTAGTGGGAGCCCAGCCCGTCGGATCCGTAGGGGTGCAGGGCGGGCGAGGACAAGTGGAAGAAGCACAGCTGGCCGACCTTCATCCCCGGGTAGAGCAGGATCGGCATGGTGGCGGTGTTCGACAGCTCCAGGGTGACGTGGCCGGAGAACCCGGGGTCGATGAACCCCGCTGTCGAGTGCGTGAGCAGGCCGAGACGCCCCAGGGACGACTTCCCCTCCAGGCGGGCCGCGATATCGTCGCCCAGGGTGACCTTCTCGAAGGTGGCGCCCAGCACGAACTCGCCGGGGTGCAGGACGAAGGGGTCGTCCGGGCCCACGTCGACCAGATGGGTGAGGTCCGGCTGATCCGAGGCCGGGTCGATCACCGAGTACCGGTGATTGTCGAACAGGCGGAAGAGGCGGTCCAGCCGGATGTCGATGCTGGCGGGCTGGATCAGGTCGAGCTCCAGCGGATCCAGTTGGATGCGCCCGCCCTCGATGCCCGCGCGGATGTCCCGGTCACTCATCAGCATGGCCTAATTGTGGCACGACGTCTGCCGCCGCGGGCACCGGGGCGCGGTCCCGGAGCCGGCCGACGCGGCGGCGGCGGCGAGGGCGGGCTAGCCTGTCGTGCGTGTTCGACGCCCTGCTCCCTTGGTACGCGCTCCACCGGCGCGACCTGCCGATGCGCGCGGAGGGCGTCTCCCCCTGGGGGACGCTCGTGTTCGAGGTGATGAGCCAGCAGACCCCCATCCCCCGCGTCCAGCCCATCTGGGAGCGCTGGATGCGCGACTGGCCCGGGCCCGCCGATCTGGCCGCCGCCCCGACCGCGGACGTCTTGATCGCCTGGGACAGGCTGGGCTACCCCTCGCGCGCGCTGCGCCTCCAGCAGTGCGCGGCCGCCGTCGCGGCCCGCCCGGGGGGGCGGGTCCCCGCGGACATGGACGAGCTGATGGCGCTGCCCGGCATCGGGCCCTACACGGCGTCCGCCGTCTCCTGCTTCGCCTACCACCGACGGGTCGCCGTCCTGGACACGAATGTCCGCCGCGTCCTCGCCCGCACGCTCGACGGCCGCGAATTCGCGCCCTCGTCCTCCCCGGGGCGCCGGGAGCGCTCCCGCGCGGAGTCCCTGCTCCCCGATGACGGCGAAGCCTGCGCGGACTGGAACGTCGCTCTCATGGAGCTGGGCGCCCTCGTGTGCGACCAGCGTGCGCCGCGGTGCGAGGCCTGTCCGCTGGCGTCCGAGTGCGCATGGCTCGCGGCGGGCCGGCCCGCCGCCGAGGTCCGTCCCCGCGGGCAGGCCTGGGCGGGCACCGACCGTCAGGCGCGTGGGCGCGTCATGGCGTCGCTGCGCGCCGCTCATGTGGAGGGACGCCCCTTGACGAGGGCGGATGCCCTGTCCGCGGCGACCCTTCCCGGGGCGGACCCGGCCCAGGCGTCCCGCGCGGTCGACGGCCTGGTCGCCGACGGCCTGGCCGTCGCCGACCCCGTCACGCGGGATCTCGGCCTGCCCGGCTGATCACCGCCCGACCGGCTCGTTCCCGCTGCCCGCGAGCGACGCCGCGCGGAAGGCCCGCCCGTCCTCGCGCGCGGCGCGCCCGTCGGGCGACAGGCCCGCGCCGACGACGACGAGCAGCGTCACCGCCCCAGCCGCCACCAGCAGCGTCTCGACCCGCACGACATCGGCGAGCGGCCCGAACACGATCATCCCGATCGGCATCCCCAGCGCCAGAACGACCGACACGAAGCTGAAGACGCGGCCCATGTACTCCGGCGCGACCTTCTCCTGGAGCAGCGTCGTCGCCGGCGTCGAGAAGAACGGCACCGCCACCCCGGTCGCAGACATCAGCGCCAGGAACACCCACAGGTCCGTCGTCAGCCCGATCGCGATGGCCAGCAGCCCGAAGACGACCGCCGCGGCCAGGATCATGTGCTCACGCGATCGCCGCTGGAACCACAGGGCGACCGCCGCCCCGCCCAGCAGCATCCCCGCGGAGAACGCGATCTCGAGGGCGGTGAGCCGCCAGACCTCGTCCCCCCAGGTCTCGTCCGCGAAGCTGCGGGCCATCATCAGCGGCGTGAGCAGCGACGGCGCGACCGTCAGCACGAAGATGATCGCGTACACCATCAGCATCCAGCGCACCAGGCGGTGCCCGAACGTGTAGCGCACCCCTGCGACCAGGTCCTGGAGGTACGAGGACGGAGCCGCCGTCCCGTCCCCCGCGGTTCCCCCGCCTCCGGCGGGGGCGCCCTCGTCGGAGACGGCGCGCGACAGGCGCGGGATCGGCAGGGAGGCGAGGACGCCGATGCCGATGGCGGCGGTGGCGACGTCGATCCACAGCGTGGGCACGATCCCGCCGGCGGCGTAGACGGCGCCGGCGGCCGCGGGCGCCAGCAGGGACATCGCCGACTGGATCGTCGTGTTGACGCCGTTGACGCGCAGGAGCCGGTCGCCCGGGACCAGCTGGGGCAGGACGGCGGACACGGCGGGCGTCTGGAAGCCCGCGCCGATGGACCGGATCGTCAGCGCCGCGTAGATCAGCCACAGGTCGGTGCGCCCGGCGCCCATGACGGCGGCCAGCACGGCGGTGGTGGCGGCGATCGTGGCGTCGGAGGCGATGATGAGGGCCTTCCGGTTGACGCGGTCCGCCAGCGTGCCCCCGAACAGGGAGACCAGGGCCTGCGGCACCATGCCGAACAGGGCGTAGAGCATCAGCACGGCGCCCGACTTCGTGGTGAGCGTGAGATACCACATGACGGCGTACTGGACCAGCATCGAGCCGAAGAGGGAGACGGTCTGCCCGCCCAGGAACAGGCCGACGCGCCTCACCCAGGCGGTGTCGCGCGCGGAGGTCGCGCCGGTGGCGGCGGAGGCGTTCCCGCCGCCGGAGGGGTCGTGATCGTCGGGCCCAGGGCGGCCCTCGAGAGGGGTCGTCACGCGACAACTCTACAGACTGCGCGCCCGGGCGCGAGCGCCGGGACCGCGCGCCAGTGCGCGCTCAGTAGCGGATCGCATCGATCGGCCTGACGCGCACGGCCGCGAAAGCCGGGATGATGCCGCACAGAGCGCCGACCGCCGAGGCGATGCCGACGCCCGCCACGGCCGCGGACATCGGGAAGGGCGGCTGGTCCTGGAGGTAGATGCCCATGGACTCCATGGGGAGGACCCTCAGGACGAGGATCGCCAGTCCCACGCCGATGACGCCGGCGGCGAAGGTCGCCACCACGGACTCCATGAACACGGAGAAGAAGACCCTCCTCGCCGAGGCGCCGACCGCGCGGCGGATGCCGATCTCGCGGATGCGTTGGCGGACGGTGACGATGGAGACGTTGAGCAGGCCCAGCGCCCCCAGGGTGATGACGATCGCGCCGATGACCATGACGATCAGCCGGATCGTCGCCATCTCGTCCTGGCCGGCGTCCCACTGCTCGCCGCCGTAGACGTCGACGGACCAGCCCTCGCCCAGGACGGCCCCCAGGGCGGAGGGCAGCACCTGCCGGGCCTGGTCGGCCTGGTCCTCACCGGCCCACACGATCATCTGGGCGTTTCCCGTCGGGGCGGCCTGGGAGGGGTCGGCGGGCTGCATGAGTTTCCACGAGTCGTAGGGCATGTAGACGGTGGGCTGATCCCACTCGCTGGTGGCCTGGACGACGCCGACGACGCGCAGCTGCTCATGGGTGTCGCCCAGCGTCTGCAGCACGAGGGGCTGGCGGATGTCCGGGGACCCGAAGTACTCCCACATCACGGAGTTGATCACGACGGGCGTGGCCCGCTGGTTGACGTCGCCCGAGGACAGCCAGCGCCCCGCGGCCAGCTCCAACCGGTAGATCACCTGGTAGTCGGGGTCGACGGCGAGCACCTGCGGGCTCGAGTACCCGTTCTGGGGCGGCGCCATCGGCACGCCGCGGAAGGTGCCAGAGGTGGAGAGCTCCTCGACCTCGCGGATGCGCAGGCTCCCGGACTCCAGACGCGACCAGTACGGGATCTGGAACCTGTCGGCCACCGTGACCATCGCCCCGCCCAGGGGATCGTTGACCACGCCGGTGGCCTCCGGGGACCACCCGGTGTCCTGGGCGTCGGGATCCGAGCCGTCTCCCGTGTCCTCCCCCGTCCCGGGGACCGCGATCTGTTGGGCGGCGCCGTCGGAGGAGAACACGACGCCCCCTCCCCCGGCGCCTTCCGAGGAGCCGTCGGACGACTGCTGCGTCGCGGAGAGCGTGAGGGTGACCGCCCGCCCGGAGTAGGCGTCCTGCATCTCCTGGTTCGACTGGACGATGAGATCGCCCATGGCGATGACCGTGGACATGGCTGCGACCGCGGCGACGACGCCGACGAGGGAGAGGATGACGCGGGCCTTCTGCACGCGGACCTCCCCCCAGGCCTCGACGAGGGCGCCGACGATCTGGGTGAGCACGTTCATCGCCGGGCCTCCTCGCGGTGGGTGGGGACGCCGTCGGAGGCGCCGCCCTCGTCGGGGGAGGGACCCAGGGAGAGGACCCCGTCGGAGGAGGCGGCGACGGCGGGGGCGAGCCCCTCATGGGTGGCGTCCACGGGGTGCAGCACGCCGTCGTGGAGGGCGAGGACCCGGTCGGCCCGCACGGCGACGTTGAGGTCGTGGGTGATGACGACCAGGGCCGCGTCGTTCTCTCGGGCGACGGTCTCCAGGAGCGTCATGATCCTCCGGCCGGTGTCGGGGTCGAGGGCGCCCGTCGGCTCGTCCGCCAGGATGATGCGGGGGCGGCGCACGAGGGCGCGGGCGATGGCGATGCGCTGTTGCTCCCCGCCCGACATCTGGGTCGGCGAGGACTCGAGCCGGTCGCCGAGCCCGACGCGCTCCAGCATCTCCGCCGCCAGGTCGTGGCGGCGCCAGAACGGCGAGCCGCCGGCGTAGAGGAGGGGGACCTCCACGTTCTCCTGGGCGGTGCGCTCGTTGAAGATGTTGAACTGCTGGAAGACGAATCCGAACATCGAGCCCCTCAGGCGGGCGCGGCGGCTCTCACGCAGGCGCACGGCGTCCTGCCCGGCCAGCAGGTAGGTGCCCGACGTCGGCTGGTCCAGCAGGCCGATGATGTTGAGGAGCGTGGACTTGCCGGTGCCCGAGCGTCCGACGATCGAGACCCTCTCTCCGGCCTCGACGCTCAGGTCCGCGCCGCGCAGGATGTGCAGGTCGCCGCCGTCGGGCAACGGCACGTCCCGCGTCACCGCGCCGAGTTCCAAGAGGGCCACCTCAGCAGCCCTCCCCGGTCATCGGATCGCAGGTCATCTGGGGTTCCTGGCCGGGCACGAACTCCAGCACCTCTTCGCCCTCGCTCAGTCCGCCGGTGATCTCCACGGTCGTCCCGTCGGTGACGCCCAGGGCGACGTCCACCTTCTCCGGGTTGTCGGGGTCGCCGGTGGGCCGGTAGACGACGCCGGTCTGGAAGCGTCCCTCGACGGCGGTGACCGGAAGGGTGAGGACGTTGTCAGCCGCCCCCGCGGTGATGCCCATCGTCACCTGGAGCCCGGGGAAGACCTTCTGGCCGTCCGGGATCCGGCAGCGCGCCTCGATGGACGTCGAGGAGGAGGAGCCTCCGTCCGGGGTGTCGGCGCCATCCGCGGCACCCGAGGAGCCGCCGGTCTTCTGGCCCGTGCGCGGGGTCGTGATGGACAGGCCCGAGCAGTCGAAGGGCGCGGGGCCGTCCTTGATCGTGATCGTGGCCGCGTCCGGGACGTCCTGGATCCGGTACATCTGGTCGGCGGTGAGCGTGGCCACCGCCGAGAACGTCGGCGGCTGCACGGCGCCCAGGACGTCGCCGACGGAGAATTGCTGGTCGAGCATCGCGGACAGGTCGAGCGTGCCGGTGGCGGGGGCCGTGATCCACTCGCTCTTCCACCAGGACTTCCCTGGGACCACGGTGGTGGCGCCGGACTCGTCGGTGGTCTCCGTGTCCTCCCCGGGCATCTCCTTCTGGATCAGCAGGATCGTGTCCCCCTGGTTGACGGCCTGCCCGTCGAGCACGTAGATCTCGGTGACCTGGCCGTCCATCGTCGCCT
Source organism: Schaalia naturae (assembly GCF_042665795.1). Taxonomy (NCBI): domain Bacteria; kingdom Bacillati; phylum Actinomycetota; class Actinomycetes; order Actinomycetales; family Actinomycetaceae; genus Schaalia; species Schaalia naturae. The sequence goes on along the minus strand of NZ_JBHTEF010000001.1, from coordinate 2,999,121 downwards.
TGATCTCCGGCGCCGGATCCGGCTGGATCGTCCCCTCCAGGTCGATCTGGCTGGAGATCGACCCCTTCTGCGCGCTCACCGTCATCTGGCCGTAGGACGCGGTGGGGTCCAGGGACTGCGCCGCGTCCAGCGCCTGCGCCGCCGGGAAGAACGCGAGCTTGACCAGGGCCGCGGCGATCACCGCCCAGACCAGCAGCTTGAGGAGGGTGAGGACGGTTCGGGCTCTTGGACGGGGCGCGCTCATGGGGGCTCCTGGGATCGGGTGACGGGCGGCCCCGAGCGGGCAGGCGGTGTCGCGGGGCGGCCGGTGCCCTTGCCGGGGCACTGTCAGCTTATCCGGCGCCACGATGGCGCAGGAGCGGGCGGGACCGGGATCAGGGACGAATCAGGGTGTCCCCCGGTCCGGGCGCCGTGCCCCGCGCGGGGCGTCGGCGGATCCGGCCCCGGAGACGGCGAATGCGGGCCGTCGACGACGGCCCGCATCTGGAGCGGGCGACGGGAATCGAACCCGCCTTTGAAGCTTGGGAAGCTTCCGTTCTACCGATGAACTACGCCCGCATCGCCCTCCCGCGTCCGGAAGGACTCGTTGATGATACCCGGTCCCCACGGGGACGCGCAAAGCCGTGCCCCGACCGCCCCCTGCGCGCCTCCTATCATGGGCGGCGTGGCACACCGACCCGTCGTCGCCGCGGCGATCCTCGATTCGCTCGAGTCCCCGACGCGGCTGTTGTGCGCGTCCAGGGCCTACCCCGCGGCGCTCGCCGGCCTCTTCGAGCTGCCGGGGGGCAAGGTCGAGCCGGGGGAGTCCCCTTCCGGCGCCCTCGGGCGCGAGATCGCCGAGGAACTGGCCACCTCCCTCATCCTGGGCCCCGAGGTCGCGGCCCCGGACGGCGGATGGTGGCCGGTCCTGGAGGGGCGGCGGATGGCGGTCTGGCTGGCGCGCATCGCCGACGGGGCGCCGGCGCCGCGCCGCGGCCCCAGCCATCGCGAGCTGCGATGGGTGCCCCTGGACCGGCTCGACGCGCTGGACTGGATCGGGGCGGACCGCCCCATCGTGCGGGCCGCCGTCCGCGTGGCGCGGACCCGGTCCGCGAGCTCCGAGGCTGGCCCGGGCGCTCATGGGTCTGCCCTCGGCCGCGGACGCATTTGACGACGCGCACGCCCGATCTGTCAGAATGTGTCTATGCCCAAGATCATCGGCTCCACGCTGGCCGACCACCGCGAGCTGACGCGCCAGCATCTGTTCGACGCGTTGTCCGAGCTCATGGCCGAACGGCCCTTCGATTCGCTCACCATGTCCGAGATCGCACAGCGCGCCGGAGTGGGGCGCACCGCCGTGTACAACCACTTCGCGGACAAGGAGTCTCTGCTGCTGGCCTTCATGAACCAGACGGTGGCCCAGTTCGCGGATCTGCTCACCGACGCGCTGGCCGGCGAGGACGACGTCATCGAGCGGCTGCGCATCTACATCCGCGCGCATTTGGAGTGGACCCGGCGGTACCACCTTCCCCAGACGATGAACCTCCGTTCCGAGATGTCCGCCCAAGCAGGCTCCCACCTGCGCGATCACGCGCACCTGGTCGGCAGGGTCCTCGCTGGCATCCTCCAGGAGGCCATGGACCAGGGCCGGATCCCCTCCCAGGACACCCGGACGCTGGTCAGCCTCGTCCACGGCACGCTGACCGGCCAGCGCCTGCCGGAGGACCCCCGGAGGCGCGAGCGGGCGGTCCTCCTCATCCAGGCCTTCGTCCTGCGGGGCATCGGCGCCGAAGCCGCCGAGCAGCCGCTGCCCGCCCTTGCGCCCGCCTTCCCGGCGGGCACCCCCGTCGGCTCCCCGACCGGGGCCCGGGGGAGCGTCCCGGGAATAGTCCCCTCGCGCGCGGCGTTGAGCATCTGACAGCAGCACATCCGCATCCGACCGACCTGGAGAGGCCCGCATGAGCACCGTCGAACTGACGAATGACACTTTCGAGAAGACCGTCCTGGACAACGGCATCGTCCTGGTCGACTTCTGGGCGACATGGTGCGGCCCGTGCCGCCAGTTCGCCCCCGTCTTCGACGACGCCTCGCAGAAGAACACCGATATCGTCTTCGGCAAGGTCGACACGGACGCGCAGATGCAGCTGGCGCAGGCCGCGCAGATCAGCTCGATCCCGACGCTGATGGCCTTCCGCGACGGCATCGCCGTCTTCCGGCAGGCGGGCGCCCTGCCGTCCTCCGCGCTGGAGGACCTCATCCGCCAGATCCGCGAGCTCGACATGGACAAGGTCCGCGCCGACATCGCCGCCCAGGACGCGACGAAGGCCTGACACCGCAGCGCTGGGGGGCGGCGTCCGATCGGCGCCCCGCGCCCTGGCGCCTGCCGGGAACACCGCCCGCTCAGGCCCCCAGCAGCTCCTCGGCCACGAGCTCCGCGATCTGGATCGCGTTGAGCGCCGCGCCCTTGCGCAGGTTGTCCCCGGCCGCCACGAGCACCAGGCCGCGCCCGTCCTCGACCGCCTGGTCCTGCCGGATCCGCCCGGCCAGGACGTCGTCGATGCCGGCGGCGGCCAGCGGGGTGGGGACGTCGACCAGCTGGACGCCGGGCGCGCCGGTCAGCAGGTCGCGCGCCCGATCCGGCGTGATCGCCGCCGGGAACTCGGCGTGGATCGTCAAGGTGTGGCCGGTGAACACGGGGACCCGCACGCAGGTGCCCGAGACCCTCAGGTCCGGGATGTGGAGGATGCGCCGGGACTCGTTGCGGAGCTTCTGCTCCTCGTCGGTCTCCTCCGAGCCGTCGTCCACGATCGCCCCGGCCAGCGGCACGACGTCGAAGGCGATGGGCGCGACGTAGGCCTGAGGCTCCGGGAACGAGACGGCCCGCCCGTCCAGGGCCAGCCCCGTCAGCGCCGGGTCGTCCGCGACGGCGCGGACCTGGCCGGCCAGCTCCCGAACCCCCTTCACCCCCGAGCCGGACACGGCCTGGTAGGAGGACACGAGCAGCCGGTCCAGCCCGCCGGCGGCGTCGACGAGCGGCTTGAGGACGGGCATCGCGGCCATCGTCGTGCAATTCGGGTTCGCGATGATGCCCTTGGGGCGGTCGGCGATGTCCGCGCCGTTGACCTCCGAGACCACCAGCGGGACGTCCGGGTCCTTGCGCCAGGCCGAGGAGTTGTCGACGACGACGGCGCCGGCCTGCGCGAACAGCGGCGCGTAGGCGCGCGAGGCCGTGGCGCCGGCCGAGAAGACCGCGATGTCGATGCCGCGCAGATCCTCGGCCGTGGCCGCGGAGACGTCCTCGACGACGACCTCACCCCCCCTCCACGGGAGGGTCGTCCCGGCCGAACGCGGGGACGCGAAGAACCGGACGCGGCGGGCCGAGAAGCCCCTCTCCTCCAGGAGGGCGCGCATGACGCGGCCGACCTGGCCGGTCGCCCCGACCACGGCGACGCTCAATCCCTCTGCGGCCCTGCGGGCCTGTGATGCCACCACCGCGTTCTCCTCCCTGCGCGCGTTCATCGTCCCGTGCCCCCATAGACGACGGCCTCCGACTCGGTGGCGTCCAGCCCGAAGGCCGTGTGCACCGCCTGGACGGCGCGGTCCAGGTCCTCCAGCCGGGTGACCACGGAGATGCGGATCTCCGAGGTCGAGATCAGGTCGATGTTGATCCCCGCCTTCGACAGCGCCCCGAACAGCTTGGCGGACACGCCGGGGTTCGTCCGCATCCCGGCGCCCACCAGCGAGAGCTTGCCGATGTCGGGGTTGTAGCGCAGCTCCTTGAAGCCGATCTCGTCCTGGTGGGCCTCCAGGGCGTCCAGCGCCTTGCGCGCGTCTCCCCCTGGCAGGGTGAAGGAGATGTTCGCGCGGGCCTTGTCCTCTCCGGGCACGTTCTGGACGATCATGTCGATGTTCGCACCGACCTCCGCGACGACCTCGAAGACGCGCGCGGCGGTGCCCGGCGTGTTGGGGACGCCCCGGACCGTGATCTTGTCCTGGGAGCGGTCGTGGGCGATGCCCGAGATGATCGGTTCCTCCATCGGTTCCTCCTGTGGGTCGACCAGCGCTGCCTCCGGGACCAGCCCGGCGAGTTCCGGGTTGGCGGGCCTGTCGGAGATCCAGGTGCCCTCCTTCTCGGAGAAGGATGAGCGCACGTGCAGCGGCACATGATAGCGGCGCGCGAACTCCACCGCGCGCAGGTGCAGGATCTTCGCTCCGTGCGCGGCCAGCTCCAGGGTCTCCTCCTGGCTGATCGTGCGCAGCCGGTGGGCCAGGGGCACGATGCGCGGGTCCGCGGAGAACAGGCCGTCGACGTCGGTGTAGATCTCGCAGACATCGGCGTGCAGGGCGGCGGCGAGCGCCACGGCGGAGGTGTCGGAGCCGCCGCGCCCCAGCGTCGTCGTGTCCTCCTCCTCGGAGACGCCCTGGAAGCCGGCGACGATGGCGACCTGGCCCTCCCGGACGGCCCGGGCGATGCGCTCGGGCACCATGCCGATGATCTGCGCCCGGCCGTAGTGGGAGTCGGTGCGGATCCCGGCCTGGGCGCCCGTGTAGGACTGGGCGGGCACCCCGAGTTCGTTGACGGCCATCGCCAGCAGCGCCATGGAGATGCGCTCGCCGGCCGAGAGCAGGATGTCCAGCTCGCGTTCGGGGGGCTGCGAGGCGATCTGTGCGGACATGTCCAGCAGGTCGTCGGTGGTGTCCCCCATCGCGGAGACCACGACCACCACCTGATGGCCCGCGTCGCGGGTGTCGACGACACGCCGGGCCACGCGGCGCACGGCCTCGACGTCCGCGACGGACGAACCGCCGAACTTCTGCACGATCAGTGCCACAGATCCCCCTCCGCCCGCGCGGCCGTGTGGTCGCCGCCCCTGGGTCGTGCCCCATCCTAGGGACGGGGCGCGCGAGCCGGAGCCGCGCCCGGCATGCGGTCCCCGGTGACCGATCCGGGGGGGGCGAGGACGCCCGCACCCGAGACGCGTTCCGGCGCCCCGGGCCCCGGGGTCAGGAGGATCCCGGGTCCACCTCGAGATGCGGGAGCACGACGGTGAAGGTCGTGCCCCTGTCCGAGGAGATGACGTCGACGCGGCCGCCGAGCCCGCGGGTGATGGAGGCGACGATCGACAGCCCCAGGCCGGAGCTTCCCGTTCCCGATCGCGTTCGCGAGGCGTCGCCGCGGACGAAGCGGTCGAACACCTTGGCCCGGACGTCCGGAGGGATCCCCGGCCCGTCGTCGGCCACCGTCAGCGACACCGACCCGGCCGGGCGCGCATGCACGCCGATCGTGACGTGGGTGCCGGGCGGCGTGTGGACTCGCGCGTTGTTCACGAGGTTCGCCAGGACCTGGCGCAGGCCCATCTCGTCCCCGTTGACGACGCAGGAGTCGCCGGGGTCCTCGTCGATGTCCAACGCCCACATGTGGTCCGGTCCTGCGGCGTGGGCGTCGGAGACGGCGTCGATGACCAGGGGCACCAGATCGACGGGGGTGAGCCGCAGCTCGCGTCCGGCGTCCAGGCGGGCCAGCAGCAGCATGTCCTCGACCAGCCCGGACATCCGCTGCGACTCCGAGCCGATGCGGGACAGCGCGAGGTCCGGCTCGATCGAGTCCTTGCGCAGCAGCTGCGTGTATCCCTGGATCGAGGCGAGCGGCGTGCGCAGCTCGTGCGAGGCGTCGGCGACGAACTGGCGCAGACGCTGCTCGGACCTCACGCGCTCGGTGAGCGCGGACTCGACGTTGTCGATCATCGTGTTGAGGGCCTGGCCGACGTCGCCGACCTCCGTGCCGGGCTGGGCGTCGGAGGCGTCCACCCGGTCGAAGGGCTCGATGCGCGTCGACTGGAGGTCGAGGGCGCCGATACGGCGCGCCGTGGAGGACACACGCGCCAGCGGCCTCATCTCCCGGCCCACCCACCGCCGGCCGACCACGGCCACCACCGCGGCCAGGAGCACGGCGAGGGCGCCCTCGACCCACATCAGAGTGGTGACGGTGCGGCTGCTCGGCGCGAGGGACTGCCCCACGACGACGCGCGCGGCGCCAGTGTCCTCCGCCATGACGCGGAAGGACCCGACATCCGCCAGACGGACCGTGTGCCCGCGCCCGTCGGCGTCGACGCCGAGCAGCTGCTCCTGCGCGGCGGCGTCCAGAGCGACGACGTCATAGTCCTGGACGACTCCGGCCTGGACCTGCCCGCCCTCGGAGATGAGCAGCAGGGCGCCCTTGCTGAACCCCGGTCCCCCCAGGCTGCGCGGCGCCCCGGACTGGCTCTCGGAATCGGAGGACGTGTCCGCCACCGGGGGGACGCCCGGTCCCAGGGGACCCGGGTCCGTCTGCCGGCCCCGGCAGACGGGGTCCCGTCCGACCGCGCTCTGGCCGTTCGACTCCCGCGACTCCCTCTGGCTGGCCACGCGGTGGAGGCTGTCCTGGAGATCCCCGTCGACGTTCCCCGTCATCCATCGGCTCATCGCGTAGCCCGAGGCCGCGACCATGACCAGCAGGGCGACGCTGACGACGATCAGGACGAAGAGGCTGATGCGCCAGGTCAGCGAGCGCTGTCGGCGCGCGGGGGCGCCGCGGTCCGACGGGGGCGTCCCCGCCTCCCCCATCAGGGCTCCTCAGCGGGCCGGATCATGTAGCCCGCTCCCCGGACGGTGTGGATCATCGGCGGACGGGCGGCCTCGATCTTCTTGCGCAGGTAGGAGATGTAGAGCTCGACCACATTGGCCTGGCCGCCGAAGTCGTAGGACCACACACGGTCGAGGATCTGGGCCTTGGACAGCACCGTGCTGGGATTCTCCATGAGATAGCGCAGCAGCTCGAACTCGGTGTTCGTCAGCTGGATCGGGTCTCCGCCGCGCTGCACGTCGTGGGAGTCCTCATCGAGCTCGAGGTCGCCGACGGCGAGGACGTGGCGCACGGTCTGCGCGCTCATGCCGGCCCGGCGCAGCAGGGCGTCGATGCGGGCGGTGACCTCGTCGAGGTCGAAGGGCTTGGTGACGTAGTCGTCCGCGCCGGCGCGAAGCCCGGTGACGCGGTCGGCCACGGCGTCGCGCGCGGTGAGGAAGAGGACGGGCAGGTGCGGGTCGGTCTTGCGCAGGCGGTCGAGGGTCTCCATGCCGTCGAGGCCGGGCATCTGGATGTCGAGGACGACCGCGTCGGGGTCGAAGTCGCGGGCGGCGTCCAGCGCCTCCCAGCCGTTCGAGGCCGTGCGGACCTCCCAGCCCTGGTGGCGCAGCGCGGCGCCCAGCAGCTCGGCCAGGACCTCCTCGTCGTCGACGACGAGGATGTGTGCGCTGGACCCGTCTGCGCGGACGAAGGTGGGATCGGCGTCTGTCACGGGCCCATCCTCCCACCCGCGCGGCCCGCGCGGCTGTGTCCGGGCTGTGAGGACCCCCGTCGGAGGGTGGCGGGGGCGACCGCCGGCCCGCCGAGGCCCCGGCCGGTCTCAGCTCATCGAGCGGCGGCCCTCCATGGCGCGTCCCAGCGTGATCGAGTCCGCGTATTCCAGGTCCCCGCCCATGGGGAGGCCCATCGCCAGCCGCGAGGTCGAGATCCCGATCGTGTTCAGCGTGCGGGCCAGGTAGGAGGCCGTGGCCTCGCCCTCGACGTTGGGGTTGGTGGCCAGGATGACCTCGGTGACCTGACCGTCCCGCAGGCGCGTGAGCAGCTGCCGGATCCGCAGCTGGTCGGGGCCGACGCCGTGGATCGGGTCGATCGCCCCTCCCAGCACGTGGTAGCGACCCCGGAAGACGCGCGCGCCCTCGATCGACTGGATGTCCTTGGCGTCCTCGACCACGCAGATCATCGTCGGGTCGCGCCGGACGTCGCGGCAGATCGAGCAGAGCGGATCCTCGGTGAGGTTGCCGCACACCTCACACACGTGGACGCGCTCGCGGACGGCCCGGATGGCGTCGACCAGGGCGGTGACGTCGTCGGGATCGGCGGCCTGCAGATGCAGGGCCATGCGCTGGGCGGATTTCGGGCCGACGCCCGGCAGCATGCCCAGCTGGTCGATGAGGTCCTGCAACGCTCCCTCGAACACCGGCTCTCAGTCCTCCTTCTCGTCGATCTCCTCGACGACGGTGCCTCCCAGGATGTCCAGGACGGCCGGCAGCCCGATCAGTGTCGAGCTCTCGAGATCCGCGTCGTCGATGCTGGCCGACATGTCCTGGGCGGCTGCCACGGCCGGGTGGTCGGCGTCGGGCGCGCTCTCCTCCGCATCCTCCGCCTGCCGCGCGCCCTCCGGCGCGGAGCGTCCGGACGAGGGCGTCCCCGGGACCCGGCCCGCGGGCGTCTCGCGGTGCGCCGGCGGTTCGGCTCGGCCGACCGGGACGGCCTCGTCGTCGAAGACGGGAGCGGCTGCGGGGCCGGAGGCGGATCCCGGGATGACGGCGACGGGTTCGGTCCATCCGCCGGTCCAGACGGGATCGGGAGCGGACGCGCAGGCCGCGGCGGCGGGAGCATGCGCGTCGGCCCGGGCTGACGGCGCCGCATCCGACGGCCTCCGGGGCGCGGAGGCGGCGTCCTCGTGATCTGTTTCCTCCGGGACGGGCTCCCGGACGGCGGCGTGGCCGTCGAAGACGGGCCCGTCCGGCGCCGGGGCCTGGAGTCCTGGGCCCTCGCGGCCCATCCGCGCGGGCACGGGAGACGGAGACGGCTCGCGGGCTCCGCCCGCAGGGACGCGGGCCTGGGGCCGCCCGGGCGCATCGGCCGGTCCGCCTGGGCGGGGCTCCTCCTCATCGTCCCCGGCATCGGGGGTGTCCTCCGGAGGGTCCTGGGACCCCGCGCTCCGGGCGGGCGCGGGGCGGCGAGAGGGCTCGGGAGGCCGGGGGAGCGCCGTCGGCGTGGTCACGGAAGCGCCGCCGCCGGCCTGCCCGACCTGGGCGTGCACGCTGAGGGACAGTCCGGTGGCCTCGTGGATGGCGAGTTCGACGTCCACGCCCCGGCGCCCGTTGACGAACGCCCCGACCAGGCCCTCCGTCGGGAAGACGACGACGGCCACCGCGCCGTCGACGCCGCCCAACTGGGCGTTCTGGTCGACGAGGGACCACGTCGCGCGGCTGATCGAGGCCAGCCTCTGGATGACCTCGGGCCAGCGCTGCCGCAGCATGTCCGCGTCGCGTCCGGCCGGGACGGCCGGCTCCTGCGGGGCGGGTTCCCCTGATGGCGGCGCGGACGGAACGACGGGGGGGGCCGCGGCCGTGGGGGAATCCGCTCCCCGCCCGCCCGTCTCCCGGCCCGCCGGGGGTGTCTCCGAGCCGGGGACGGGGGCGACGGGCTCGTCCCATCCGGACAGCGCGCGCCCGGCTGCCCCGATGGACGGCTCGGGAGCCCCGATCCCCGCCCGGGCGCCGTCCGGTGGGCGGCGCGCGACGGGCCCCGACGGAACCGGCGTGGCGGCTCCCGCGTCCGGGCGCGTCTGATCCGCGCGGGCGCGTCGCAGCTGCTCGCGGGCCTCCGCCGCTCCGAAGCGATGACCGGCCGGACCGTCCTGCCCCTGTGGAGGCTGCGCGGCCCCGCCGGCTGTCCCGGAACCGCTGTGCGGCGCGCCCCCGCCGGCCATGCCGACCGTGCCCGGGAAGGCGCCGTCTCCCGCACCCGGCTGGCCGCCCGCGGCGGTCAGCCCGGGCGCGGGCACCAGGATGCGCCCGATCAGCAGTTCCAATTGCAACCTCGGAGAGGTGGCGCCCGTCATCGACCGCAGGGCCTGGTCGGTCAGATCGGCGGCGCGCGACAGGGGGCCCGGCCCCCAGTTCCTGGCCTGGACCCGCATCCGCTCCAGCTGGTCCGCCGGCGTCCCCGCCAGCACGTCGTCGGCGCCGTCCCCGGCGACCGCGATGATGAGCAGGTCCCGCAGGCGCTGGAGCAGGTCCTCGACGAAGCGACGGGGTTCGTGGCCGGACTCGACCATGCGCTCGATGACGCGGTACACGGCGGCGCCGTCCCCTCCGGCGAGCGCGTCCACCGTCTGGTCCAGCAGGGCCGAGTCCGTGTAGCCCAGCAGGGCCACCGTGGTCGCGTAGTCCAGCCGTTGGTCGGCCGCACCCGCCATCAGCTGGTCCAGGACCGACAGCGTGTCGCGCACCGATCCCCCGCCGGCGCGGATGACGAGGTTCAGCACGCCATCGCCGACGGCGATCCCCTCCTGGTCGCACAGGGACCTCAGGTAGGGCTCCAGGATGTCGGGCGGCACCAGCCGGAACGGGTAGTGGTGCGTGCGCGAGCGGATGGTGCCGATGACCTTGTCCGGCTCCGTGGTGGCGAAGACGAATTTCACATGCTCGGGGGGTTCCTCGACGAGCTTGAGCAGCGCGTTGAAGCCCTGGGTCGTCACCATGTGGGCCTCGTCGATGATGAACACCTTGTAGCGGTCGCGCACGGGCGCGAAGGCGGCGCGCTCACGCAGGTCGCGGGCGTCGTCGACGCCGCCGTGGGAGGCCGCGTCCATCTCGACGACGTCGAGTGAGCCGGGGCCGCCGGTGGCCAGCTCGCGGCAGGAGTCGCAGTGCCCGCAGGGCGTGTCGGTGGGTCCCTCCGCGCAGTTGAGGCAACGGGCGAGGATGCGCGCCGAGGTCGTCTTCCCGCACCCCCTGGGCCCGGAGAAGAGGTAGGCGTGGGTGACGCGATTCGCCCGCAGCGCCGCCCGCAGGGGAACGGTCACGTGGTCCTGCCCGATCACCTGGTCGAAGGTGTCGGGTCGGTACCTGCGGTAGAGAGCTGTCGTCACACCTGCACCTTACGGGCACCCATGGGCATCTCGCATCGCCCCGGGCCTCCATCCACAGGCGCCCTCCGCAGCCGCCCCGGGGTGCATGAAAAGGACCCTCCGCGCACCCGGCAGCGCGCCCTTATCCTTGCTGCCTTCCGGCCCTGGGGAGGTTCGGACGATACCGTCACGCGGAGGATCGGGAACAGTCTACACGGCGAGACGCCCGAGACTCCTGGGACCGCAGGCGCGCAGCCATCGTGGCATCCCGGTCCCGGGCCGCCGATCTGCGCAGATGTCCGGGCAGAGACCGGGTCATCGGGATCGGGACGACGCAGGATCCCCCGGGCCGGGCGCTACTGGCCGACCTGCCGGAGCAGACTCCTCGCGATGTTCGCATGAGAGCCATGATTCTCTCTGACCGTCTCTGCTCCGTTGACGTCGACATGGCGCCGATCCTTTGCCTCGGGGAGAGCCGCTGCCCGAACACGCTGACAAGGACGCCGAAAGCGACCAGCGCGATGAGTCCGGTGGGATGTCGCGGGGCATCCGGTATCAGGGCCCGACGGCAGCCTCACCCCGACATCCGCTCCATGAGCCTCGCGGGCAGCTGCACGGGCTGCTGCGTCTCACGGCCCGCCATGAGGTCCCGCAGCATCCGGATCGCCGCGACCCCCATCTCGGAGACAGGGTTGTCGACCGTGGTGAGCGGCGGGTCCGTCCGCTCAGCGTCGATGTCGTCGAAGGACACCAGCGCCACGTCGCCCGGCACCGCCACCCCCAGCTCGTGCCACGCGTCCAGCACCCCCCGGCTCATCAGGTCCGAGCAGCAGAACACGCCGTCCACCTCGCCGCGCCGGATCAGCGGCTCCAGCTCGCGCGCCGCGCGCGCCCCCGACTCCCGGGTGTAGTCGCCGTCCAACTGGGCCACCGGGATCCCCTGCCCCTCGAACACCGAGGTGAACCCCTCCAGCCGGTCCTGCGCCGCCACCATGTCGAGCGTGCCGGTGATGATGGCGGGGCGGCGCCGGCCTCGTTCCCCCAGCCTGCGTGCGGCGATACGCCCGCCCTCCCGGTTGTCGACGTCCACCCACGACACCGACGAGGTCGCCATCGCCGGGCGGCCGATGAACACCACGGGGATCGGCGCGCGCATGAACGTCTCGATCTGCCCGGGGATCTGGTGGTGGGACACGACGATCGCCCCGTCCACGTGGCCGTCCCCCAGGAACGCGCGCAGCCGCTGGTGGGAGCCGGCCCGGTCGGCGAAGGCCATGACGAGCTGGATGTCCGTGTCCTCCAGCGCCCGCGAGACCGTCTGGATCGTCAGGAAGAAGAACGGGTCGGAGAAGATCCGCTGGTCCGGTTCGGGCACCACGACGGCCACCGTGTCGGTCCGCCGGGTGACCAGGGACCGGGCGGCGCGGTTCGGGATGTACCTGAGCTCGGCGACGGCTCCGCGCACGGCCTGCGCCTTCTCCGCGGACACGCCGCTGTCGCCGCGCACCACCCGCGAGGCCGTCGCCCGGGAGACCCCGGCCCTGCGCGCCACGTCCTCGAGGGTCACCGCTCCGCTGGACTCCACCGACATGCCCGCGCCTCCCTTCCTCCGCCGGCGGCATCCGTCCGCCTGCGCCATTGTCACCCGGATGAGGGTCCGCCACCGCCGCGTCCGCGGACGGCCCTCACTCCGTCGTCACCGCATTCGCCGCGATGACGTCGCGGTACCACAGCGCCGAGGCCTTCGGCGTGCGCTCCTGGGTCTCGTAGTCGACGTGGACGATCCCGAACCGCTTCGTGTACCCCAGCGCCCATTCGAAGTTGTCCAGAAGCGACCAGACGAGGTACCCGTCGACGTCCGCTCCCTCCTGGATCGCCCGGTGCACGGCGGCCAGATGGTCGCGGATGTAGGCCGTGCGGCTGTCGTCCGGAGCGGCGTCGTCCACGAAACCGGCCGCGTCGGGCTGATCGGCGTAGGCCGCGCCGTTCTCGGTGACGACCAGCGGGATCCCGGCGGGACCCGTGTAGTCGCGGTGCAGGCGCACCAGCAGCTGGCGCAGGTCGTCGGGCTCGACCTCCCACCCCATGTCCGTGCGGGGCAGGCCGCGCGGCACCGATCGCACCCATTCCGACCCGATGTTGGCGGAGCGGTGGGGGAAGCCGAATCGGTCGTGGCGGACGAGGGGGTCGGGCGCGGGCGACGAGGACGCCTCCGCAGCGCCGGCCACCATCTCCCCGTTGTAGAAGTTGACGCCCAGCACGTCGATCGGCGCGCCGATGAGCTCCAGGTCGCCGGGGCGCACGAACCGCGCGAGGTCCGCTCCCGCGCCGGAGCGCATGTCCTGGAGGACGTCCTCCGGGTACTCGCCGCGGAAGACCGGGTCGGTGAACAGCCGGTTGCGCAGGCCGTCGATGCGGCGCGCCGCGTCACGGTCCGCCTCCGATGAGGGGTCGGCCGGGTGGGCGACCGTGAAGTTCAGCGTCAGCCCGATCTCCGGCGACTCCCCGGCCCGTGCCGCCTTCTCCCGCAGGACTTCCACGGCCTTGCCATGGGCCAGCAGGAGGTGGTGGACGGCGGCGACCGCCTCGACGGGGTCGGCATGCCCGGGCGCGTGCTCGCCCGCCGCGTAGGACAGCATCGAGGAGCACCACGGCTCGTTGAGCGTCGTCCAGGTGGGCACGCGCCCGCCCAGCCGGTCGTACACCGCGCCGGCGTAGTCGGCGAACAGGGAGGCCGTGTCGCGGTTCACCCACCCTCCGGCCTGCTGGAGCCGTTCGGGCAGGTCCCAGTGGTACAGGGTCAGCCAAGGCCGGATCCCGGCCTCGGCGAGCCGGTCGATCAGCCGCGAGTAGAAGTCCAGGCCCGCCGGGTTGACCGCGCGCCCGTCGGGCATCACGCGCGCCCACGACACGGAGAACCGGTAGGTCCCGATCCCCAGTTCGCGCATCAGCGCGACGTCCTCGGGCATGCGGTGGTAGTGGTCGCAGGCGACCTCGATGTCGGAGCCGTCGGCGATCGCGCCCGGCCGGCGGCACAGGGCATCCCAGATGGAGTCCCCTTTGCCGTCCTCGCGCCCGGCTCCCTCGATCTGCGCGGCGGCGGTGGCCGCGCCCCATCGGAATCCCCGCGGGAAGTCGAGTCTGTGGCTCATCCCTTGACAGCTCCTTGCATGATGCCCGACACCAGCTGGCGCCCGGCGACGACGAACAGGATCAGCAGCGGCACGGTCGCGACGACCACGCCCGCCATGATCAGCGAGTAGTCCTTGAAATAGGAGGCCTGCAGCAGCTGCAGGGCCACCGGCAGGGTCGGGTTCTTCGCGCCCAGCACGATGAAAGGCCAGAAGAAGTTCGTCCACGACCCGACGAAGGTGAACAGGGCGAGCATCGCGGCCGCGGGGCGCGCCGAGGGGAGGGCCACCGACCAGAAGGTGCGGAACATCGAGGCCCCGTCCACGCGGGCCGCCTCGATGAGCTCATAGGGCAGCGCGTCGCGGATGTACTGCGTCATCCAGAACACGCCGAACGCGGAGACCATCCCCGGCACGATCACCGAGATCAGCTCCCCGGTCCAGTTCAGCTTCGCCATGACGATGAACAGCGGGACGACGCCCAACTGGGCGGGGACCGCCATCGTCGCGATGACGAAGGTCAGCAGCCCGTCCCGCCCCCGGAAGCGCAGCTTCGAGAACGAGTAGCCCGCCAGGGTCGAGAAGAACACGACCGAGACGGACACGACGGTCGAGACGATGACGGAGTTGAGGAAGGCGCCCCAGAAGTCGATCCCGGAGTCCAGGACGCGCTGGATGTTCTCCCCCAGGTTCCCCTGCAGCGCCAACGGCGGGATGGGGTTCCGCGCGATGTCGGCCGCCGTGGAGGAGGCCAGCTGCAGCGCGAAGTAGAGGGGGTAGGCGGAGATCAGGACCACCAGCGTGAGGATGACGTAGGTCGTGCGGCCCGGGCGGCGGTTGCGCCCGAAGGACCTGTGGGCGACCCGCCCGGAGCCGGCGCGGGCCCTGCGACGCTTGGCCGCCCTGGCCGCCCCCTTGCCCGCGCGCTGCTCGATCATGGCCGCCGATGGCGTGCTCGCGCTCATCTCTGCTCTCCTTCCCCTGCGGTCCCGGGTCTGCCGGGGTCATCGGCGAGGGCGGCCCCGGCGGACCGGGCCGCCGCGCCCGGCATGCCCCGCACGGCCCCCGGGGCGACCTCCTCGTCGATCGGCGAGGGCGTGGCGCGCCGGCGCCCGCGGCCCTGCTGCCGCTCCTTCATCCCGGAGCTCGCGATGCGCTGCGTGAGAAGGAAGTTGACCACGGCCAGGACGATGATGATGAGGAACAGGATCCAGGCGACGGCCGAGGCCCGCCCGAAGCTCTTCTGCGGTCCCCAGCCCAACCAGTAGAGGTACATGGTCAGGGTGAGCCACTGCTTGTCCGCCCCGCCGTTGCCCATCGTGTCGAACATGCGGGGCTCGTCGAAGATCTGCAGGCCGCCGATCGTGGAGGTGAGGACCACGAAGATGATGGTGGAACGCAGCTGCGGGATCGTCACCGAGAAGAACTGGCGGGCACGCCCGGCTCCGTCCACGGTGGCCGCCTCGTAGAGCTCGCCGGGGATCGCCTGCATCGCGGCGAGCATGATCAGGGCGTTGTACCCGGTCCACCGGAAGTTCACCATGTTCGCGATGGCGATGTGCGAGGCGAAGGCGTTGGCGTGCCAGCCCACAGGATCCACGCCGATGCCGGCCAGCAGGGTGTTGACCATGCCCGACTGGTCGGCGAAGACCTTGGAGAAGATCAGCGAGACGGCCACCGGCGCGACGACGTAGGGGAGGAGAACGCCCATCCGCCAGAAGGTCCGGGCCCGCAGATTCGAGTCCAGGACGTAGGCGATGAGCACCGCCGCAATGATCTGGGGCACCGAGGAGAGCAGGAAGATCGAGAACGTGTTGCGCAGCGCGATCCAGAAGGTCGGCTGCTGGATGACGTCCGCGTAGTTCTGAAGGCCCGCGAACCCCTGGTCGCCGCCGATCAGGTGCCATTTGTGCAGGGACACCCAGGCCGTATAGAGGAGCGGGTAGAGCCCGGTGATCGCGAAGACGACGAAGAAGGGCGCGATGTAGAGGTAGGGCGACCAGCGGTACTCCATCCGGCCGAGCCGGTCACCCCGGCTGACGGCCGCGCCCCTCGGCGTGGTGGTGCTCATGATGTGGGAGTCCTTCTCTCCCCGGCGGGGCGGCGGGCGCCTCGGGGAGTCGATGTGGTGTCGGGGGCGCCCGGCGGGCCGGGACGACTGGCGTCCCGGCCCGCCGGGGCGGTCTCACTGGAGTCCGAGCTGGTCGAACTCGCTGAGAGCCTTGTCCCACGAGGAGGACGCGTCATCGGTCTTGTCGACGTCGACGCGGGTCATCGCGTCGGTGACGATCTGGGTGATCGTGAAGAAGTTCGGGCCCTTGTACGGCTGGACCGTCACAGCCTTCGCACGGTCGGAGTAGATCTGGCCGACGGGGGCGTTGTTGAAGAACTCGTTCGTGTAGGACGTGAGCTCGTCGGAGTCCAGGGCTTCGACCTGCGAGGGGAAGGTCCCCTTGTTCTTGAAGGCCTGGATCTGCTGCTCAGGAGCCGTCAGCCAGGCGGCGAGCTCCTTAGCCTCCTCGGGGTGCGCGCCCTGGGCGGGCACCGTGAGGTAGGACCCGCCCCAGTTGCCGCCACCCCCGGGGAAGACCGGGGCGACGTCCCATCCGGTGACCCCTTCCGCGTTGCCCTCGATGACGCCGAGCATCCACGGCGGGCACAGCATCGTGGCGAAGCCGTCCTTCTGGAAGGCATTGACCCAATCCTCGGACCACTGGGAGAGGTGGGCCGACAGCTCGTTGTCCACCGACTGAGTGAGCACGGTGTCGTAGACGCCCTTGATGGTCGAGTTGTCCTTGAGCGGGATGACGGTGTCGTCGTCATTCTCGAAGGGGTTCTCGACCTGGTTGATCATGCCCTGGTACGTGGCGGTGGCGCCGTCGTACCACGGGATGCCGGTCTTGTCGACGAACTGCTTGCCGACCTGGAAGTAGGTGTCCCAATCGCCCTTGAGGAGGGCGGCGACCTCGTCGCGGTCGGTGGGCAGACCCGCTTTCTCAAACAAGTCGGCGCGGTAGCAGATGGCCTCCGGGCCGACGTCGGTGCCGTAGCCGATCAGCTTGCCGTCGGAGGTCGTCGCGGCGGTGGTCTTCCACTCCAACCACCGGCCGTTGGTCTCATCGGAGGTGAGGTCGACGAACTCGTCCGGGTACTGCATGAGCTCGGGGAGCCAGTCGACCTCGATGGCCTCGACGTCGGACAGGCCGGAGCCCGCGGCGAGGCGCGTGTTCATGTTGTCGCGGGCCTCGTTGGAGGTCGCGGCCTTCTTCTCCTTGACGGTGATCCCGGGGTGGTCGGCCTCGTACTGGTCGAACATCTCCTGGGTGTAGCCGAACTCGTTGAACGTGGCGACGGTCAGCGTGATCGTGCCGTCACTGTCCCCCGAGCTGCTCGAGTCCGCGGATTCTCCGCTTGAACTGCCGCTAGAGCACGCGGTCAGCGCCAGCGCGCCGGCCGCCGCGAGGCTGAGGGCGGCGAAGCTCTTCCTGGTCGTCACAACTACTCCTTCGTGCGTGAACTCTGTGTGCGATCCCGCGTCTGCACGGGAACGGATGGAATGTCGGGCCCAAGTCCGAGAGCGCTCTCATAGCGTATCTCTCTCATCGAGAGCGCTCTCAAATGGGTTGCCTCCATGGTGCCACGCCTCTCGGAGGCCGGGCCGCTTCTCCGGACACAATTCGATAACGACGAGGACGAGGGAGGCGGAGGAGACCCGGGCGCGCGGAGATGAAGCGGGAAAACGAGGACGACGGCCACGGCGCGCCCCCGCGCCCGACCGCAGCGGTCACGACCGACCACACTGCGACCTCGGCCCGCGCCCGATCACCCGGTCGCGGCTACGGTGGGGGCACTGTGAGTTGGACGAAAGGATGGAGGTCATTGTGGCCGTTCCCCTGGCCGAACCCGCGATCCCGGGCAGCGGCTCCCTGCGCACCGCGGCGGCCCTGGACCGCCTGGAGCTGGTCGCCCCGCCCGTGGCGGCGGCCCTGACCGCCCTGGCGTCGACCCGCCCCGAACTCGCCGCCCAGGCCCGCGTCACCGCCATCGACCCGGACCTGGCCGACACCGAGGACATGACGGCGGCGTTCGGAATGGACCTGGCGCTGTCGTCGAACTGCATCCTGGTGGCCGGCAAGCGCGCGGGAGAGGAACGAGTCGCCGCCTGCGTCGTGCGCGCCACGACCAACGCCGACGTCAACCACGCCGTCAAGAAGCTGCTGGACGTGCGCAAGGCGTCGTTCTGGCCGCAGGACCGGGCGGTCGAGGCCTCCGGCATGGAGTACGGCGGCATCACCCCGGTCGGCGTGCCCGACGCCTGGCGCCTGCTCATCGACGCGCGATGCGCCACCGGGTGGTCGTGCATCGGCTCGGGGCTGCGCCGCTCCAAGCTTTTCGTCCCCGGCGAGCTGCTGGCGGCCCTCCCCCGAGCCGAGGTCGTCGAGGGGCTGGCCGTCCCCGCCTGACGGCCGTCCGAGCTACTTCTTCAGCGACGCCCGCGAGGCGCCGGGCGTCATGTCCGCGGCCTCGGCGAGCAGGTCCGCGGCGGGCTCCTCGTAGGTGATGCCGACCAGCGTGGAGCCCTCGAAGGTGAAGGACGTCACCGACGCCAGCGAGCACACGCGCGACGTCGGGCTGTGCGGCAGCGGCTGGCGGCGTGCGAAGCGGGTGAGCGTGACGATGGGCATCTGGTGGGAGACGACCAGGGCCTCGTGCCCGTGGGCGGCCCCCAGCGCCGCTGACACGGCGGCACGCATGCGGGAGGCGACGTCCCGGTAGGGCTCGCCCCACGACGGCTCCAGAGGGCGGATGTAGAGATGCCAGTACCGCGGACTCGCCAGAGCCAGGCGGTCCGCATTGACGGGGACGCCCTCGAAGGCGCTGGACGCCTCGATGAGGCGCGGATCCGACTCCACGGCCAGTCCGAACGCCTGCGCGGTGGGAGCCGCGGACTGCTGGGCGCGCAGCAGGGGCGAGGCGATGACCCGGGTGATGTCGCTTCCCCGGGCCGCCAGCCGGTCCGCCACGCGGCGCGCCATCGCATGGCCCCTGACGGTCAGGCCGAACCCGGGCAGGCGCCCGTAGAGCAGGCCGTCCGGGTTGTCCACCTCTCCGTGGCGCATGACGTGGACGATCGTGGTCTCCATGCGTCCAGTGTGGCACGGGCCCTCAGCCGATGACGGGGCGCTCCGCGGGCAGCCGGATCACCCGGCGGCGCTGGCGCAGCGCCAGGGCCGCCGCGACCGTCATCGTGCCCGTGCGCCCGGCGAACATCAGCACGATGAGGACGCACTTCGCGGCGTCCGGCAGCAGCGACGTGATGCCCGTGGTCAGTCCGACCGTCGCGAAGGCGGAGATCGCCTCGAACAGGACGACGTCCAGGGAGAAGTCCGTCATGGAGAGCAGCAGGAGGACGGAGACCCCCACCATCGTCATCCCGATGAGGCTGACGACGACGGCGAGGCGGACCACCGTCGTGGGGATGCGCCTGCCGAAGGCCTCGATGTCGCGGTCGCCTCGGGCCTCTGCCACGACGGCCAGCATCAGGACGGCGAAGGTGGAGACCTTGATGCCACCAGCGGTGGACGCCGAGCCGCCGCCGATCATCATGAGGATGTCCTGGACGAAGTGGGTCTGGGACTGCATCGCGCCGACGTCGAGGGCCGACAAGCCCGATGAGCGCGTGTTGACGCCGGCCAGCAGCGAGTTGAGGACCTTCGACCCCAGGCCGAGCCCGCCCAGGGTCTCCGGGTTCGTCCACTCGGTGAGGGCCAGCATCACGCTGCCGATGACGGTGAGCACCGTGTAGGTGGCCAGCGTCAGCTTCGTGTGGAGCGTCCACCGCCGGGGCGTGCGCCACCGCGAGGCGACGTCCGTGATGACGGGGAACCCGATGGCCCCGACGAACGTCCCCAGCGCGATGGGCAGCAGGATCCCCCAGTCATTGACATGGGGAGCCATGCCCTCGGAGGTGATGACGAACCCGGCGTTGTTGAACACGGAGACCGCCATGAAGAAGGAGTGCCAGACCGCCTCCGAGAGGGTGTCCCTGAGGTCCAGGAAGACGGGCAGGAAGACGACGAAGAGGACGCCCTCGGCCACCAGCGAGGTCGCGATGACGGCGCGCAGCAGGGTCCCCACCTGGCCGAGCCCCGTCGACCCCGTCTCCTGGGCGGCGAGCATGCGCTGGGTCAGGCCGAGGTGGCGCGACACGGCGAAGCCCAGGATCGAGGCCAGCGTCATCAGGCCGAGCCCGCCCACGGAGATGCCGAGCGCGATGACGACCTGCCCGAACGACGACCAGGACGTCGCCGTGTCGACGGTGGTCAGCCCGGTGACGCACACGGCGGAGACCGCGGTGAACACCACGTCGACGAAGGGGACGCGGTGCGAGCCGGCGGCGGACACCGGCAGGCACAGCAGGATCGTGATGAGGACGATGATCCCGAAGAACACGGCCAGGGTGAGGCGCGCGGGCGAGTTCCGGGCCTGCCGGTCGAACCAGTCGCGCAGCCGTTCCCCGCGGGAGCGGCGCAGCAGCGTCGAGCTGGGCCCCTGGACGGCGCGGACCAGCGGCGTCCCGCGGCGGGGACCGCCCAGCAGCGGATCGGGATCGCGGTCGAGCGAGGTCCGGTCGACGGCCTCCTCGGGATCCGCGCTGGGCGCCAGCAGCTGCCTCTCGCGCCGGCGGCGCCGGATCCTGGTCCTGCGGATCATATGCTCCCGTCCTGGTTGGGGGTCCTGTGGCGGGGCCGGGCGCTGCGCGCAGCCCCGCGGGGTTCCCCGGGACGGGGACGAGGGCGGTGCCGTGTCCCGTTGCGCGGCGGCGCCGGACTCAGACGACTCTCATCGTAGGCGGTGGACAGGTGCGACAGGTGGGTCGCATGAGACACATCGTCGATAGTTGTCGAAGCGGCTGCGCGTTCCACTATCATGACCGGGAGGCTTGTCTTGGTTCGGGTGTGGCCCGTCCGCCTCTGGTTCTTGGGAGACGTGCATGGAGAAGCAGTCCGTGCCCCGTTTCATGACGGTGGCAGAAGTGGCGGACCTCATGCGCGTGTCGAAGATGACGGTCTATCGGCTGATCCAGAAGGGCGACATCCCCGCGATCAGGGTCGGGAAGAGCTTCCGGGTCCCTCAGGCCGCGGTCCGCCAGCTCATCGACGCGGGCCTGGCCGACTGGTCCGATGACCGCACCACGGGAATCGGCGGGTAAGATAGGGCCGTTGTGTCTCCACCCCGGGGACGCGGACCGGGCATCGTACTGTCGACGAGGGAGGAACCCCATGGGCTCCGTGATCAAGAAGCGCCGCAAGCGCATGGCGAAGAAGAAGCACCGCAAGCTGCTGCGCAAGACGCGTCACCAGCGTCGCAACAAGAAGTGACGTGTCGGGATCATGATTCCCGAGTGGGGCCCGGCCGGAACGGCCGGGCCCGACGTGTCTCTCCCGGCGTCCGGCGCGCGCCGGACATGACCGGCGGCCCGGCCCCGCGCACCCGCGTGGGACAATGACGCCATGGCAGAGGACACGGGGCGCGCGTCGTCGACGCTGGTCATCGGACTGGGGCGATTCGGGTCAGCGGTCGCGGCGACGCTGGACCGCCTGGGCCGGGAGATCCTCGGCGTGGAGAAGGACCCCCGCCGCGTCCAGCAGTTCGCCGGGCGCATCCCCCTGGTGGAGGCCGACGCCTCGAACATGGAGGCCCTCGAGCAGCTGGGCGCCTCGGAGTTCTCCTCCGCCGTGGTCGGGATCGGCTCCTCGCTGGAGGCGTCGGTCCTCATCACCGCCAACCTGGTGGACATCGGCATCGACTCGATCTGGGCGAAGGCGATCTCCCGCGAGCACGGCCGCATCCTGCGGCGCATCGGGGCCCACCACGTCGTCTACCCGGAGTTCGATGCCGGGCAGCGCACGGCGCACCTGGTCGGCGGGCACATGCTCGACTACATCGAGATGGACAAGCAGGGTTTCGCCATCATGAAGCTGCGCCCGCCGAAGGAGGTCCACGGCTTCACCGTCGGCGAGCTGGACCTCAGGGGCCGCTACGGCGTCAACCTGCTGGGCATCCTCCGGCCCGGAGAGCCCTTCGAGTACGCGGACAGCCATACGCGCATCAACCCCGAGGACATCATCATCGTCTCCGGCGACGCCATGCTGCTTGAGCGCTTCGCCGACCAGCCCTGAGCCGAGGGGCCCCGCCGGCGGCGCGGCCGGGCCCCGCCCGTTCAGTTGCGCAGGCCGTGCAGGGGCGCGGGAATGCGGCCTCCGCGGGCGACCAGCGCCTCGGAGCCGAACGCGCTGACCGGCATGACGGGGGCGCGTCCCAGGAGCCCGCCGAAGTCGAGCTCGTCGCCGACATCCTTGCCGGGAGCCGGGATGATCCGCACGCCCGTGGTCTTGTGGTTCATGACGCCGATCGCGGCCTCGTCCGCGATGATGCCCGCGATCGTCGACGAGGGCGTCGCCCCGGGCACCGCCACCATGTCCAGCCCGACCGAGCAGATGCAGGTCATGGCCTCCAGCTTGTCCAGCGTGATCGCGCCGATGCGGGCCGCCTCGATCATCCCGATGTCCTCGCTGACGGGGATGAACGACCCCGACAGCCCGCCGACATGCGAGCAGGCCATCAGGCCGCCCTTCTTGACCGCGTCGTTGAGGAGGGCGAGCGCGGCGGTGGTGCCCGGCGCGCCGACCCGCTCGACGCCGATCTCCTCGATGATGCGGGCCACCGAGTCCCCGACCTCGGCCGTGGGCGCCAGGGAGAGGTCGACGATGCCGAAGTCCACCCCCAGTCGCTCCGCCGCGGTCGTGCCCACCAGCTGGCCCATGCGGGTCACCTGGAAGGCGGCCTTCTTGATGGTCTCGGCGACCTCGTCGAAGGGGGCGCCCTGGACCTTCTCCACCGCCCGCTTGACCACGCCGGGCCCGGAGACCCCCACCGAGACCACGCAGTCCGTCTGCTCCACGCCGTGGAAGGCGCCCGCCATGAACGGGTTGTCCCCCACCGCGTTGGCGAAGACCACCAGCTTCGCGGCGCCCAGGCCGCCGGCGTCCGCGGTGGCGGCCGCGGTCCGCGTGACGACCCGCCCCATCTCCGCCACGGCCGACATGTTGATGCCGGCGCGCGTGGACCCGATGTTCACCGAGGAGCACACGAGGTCGGTCGCGGCCAGCGCCTCGGGAATCGAGTCCATGAGCGCCCGGTCGGCCTCGGTCGCCCCCGCGTCCACCAGCGCCGAGTATCCGCCGAGGAAATCGATGCCCACCTCGCGGGCTGCCCGGTCCAGGGTGCGCGCGAACTCCACGCACCCGGCCGCCCCCTCCCGGGAGGCGCCCGCGACCAGCGCGATCGGGGTGACGGCGACGCGCTTGTTGATGATCGGGATGCCCAGTTCAGCCTCGATGCGGCGGCATGTCTCCACGAGGTGCTCCGCCCGGCCCGTGATGCGGTCGTAGACCTTGCGCCGGGCCGTCGGGCCGTCGGAGTCGAGGCAGTCCAGCAGGGAGATCCCCATCGTCACCGTGCGGATGTCGAGGCGGTCCTCCTCCAGCATGCGGATCGTGTCCAGGATGCCCTGGCCGGCCGCCGTCAGGTTCGTCATGTCCGCGCCCCTCACAGCTGGTGCATCGCGTCGAAGATGGCCTCGGACTGCACGCGGACCGCGACGCCCAGCCGGTCGCCCGCGCCGCGCATGGAGTCCTGCACGTCGATGAGGTCGGGAGAGCCGTCGGTGAGCTCGCCCTCCATGATCATCGTGAAGTACTCCCCCATCAGGGTCTGGGAGACGTTGACGATGTTGACGCCGAGATCCGCCAGGGCAGTGGAGACCCCCGCGATGATCCCCACGTGGTCCACCCCGGTGACGGTGATGATGATGTGCATGGGGTCCATCGTGCCACCTGGGCGCGTCCCCTCCCGACGCGCCGCGTCAGAACAGGCCGGTGATCCGGCCGTCCGCGTCGACGTCGATCCGCTCGGCCGCGGGGGAGGCCGGAAGCCCCGGCATCGTCGTCACCGAGCCCGCGAGCGCGACGACGAAACCGGCGCCCGCGTCCACCGTCAAGTCGCGCACGGTGACGGTGAACCCTCGGGGGGCGCCCAGCAGGCGGGGGTCGTCGGAGAAGCTGTACTGCGTCTTCGCCACGCACACGGGAAGCCCGCCGAACCCGTTGTCCTCCAGCGCCCGGGCCTGGCGCCGCGCGGCAGGCGTGAGCTCGACGCCGTCCGCCCGGTAGACGCGGCGGCACAGCTGGCCGAGCTTGTCCTCCAGGGAGGAGCGCACGTCGTAGGCGTACCGGAATCCGCCGTCCCGTCCGGCGGCGCCGCCCTCGCGCCCCTTCCCCCCGCACAGGTCGATGACCGCGCGAGCCAGGTCCGTCCCGCCCGCGCCCCCGCGCGCCCAGACCTCCGAGCGCACGGCGCGCACGCCCTGGTCGGCGCAGCTGCGCTGGACGAGGTCGAGCTCGGCCTCCGTGTCTGAGGGGAAGACGTTGAGGGCGACGACGGCCGGAAGCCCGAAGACGTCGGTGATCGTGCGGACGTGCTGGAGGAGGTTCGGCAGCCCGCGCCCGACGGACTCGGCATCCGGGACGTCCAGGCTCCCCCTGGCGACGCCCCCGTGCATCTTCAGGGAGCGGACCGTGGCGACGACGACCACCGCGTCGGGCACCAGCCCGGAGGCCCGCGTGACGATGTCGAGGAACTTCTCCGCGCCGAGGTCCGCGCCGAATCCCGCCTCGGTGACCGCGTAGTCCCCCAGCTCCAGGGCCATGCGGGTGGCGACCACGGAGTTGCAGCCGTGCGCGATGTTGGCGAAGGGGCCGCCGTGGACCAGGGCCGGCGTGTGCTCGAGCGTCTGGACGAGGTTCGGTTTGAGCGCGTCGCGCAGCAGGGCCGTCAGCGCTCCGGCGGCGTGCAGGTCGGCGCAGGTGACGGGGCGCCCGTCCGGGGTGGAGCCCACGACCATGCGCGCCAGCCGGGCGTGCAGGTCCTCCAGCGAGGTGGCCAGGCACAGCACGGCCATCACCTCGCTGGCGGCGGTGATCTGGAAGGAGTCCTCGCGCGGGGTCCCGTTGACGGGACCGCCCAGCCCGCTGACGAGATGTCGCAGTTGGCGGTCGTTGACGTCCAGCGCCCGTTTCCAGGTGATCCGCCGGGGATCGATGCCCAGCGCGTTGCCGTGGTGGATGTGGTTGTCCACCATGGCGGCGAGCAGGTTCGCGGCGGCGCCGATCGCGTGGAGGTCGCCCGTGAAGTGCAGGTTGATGTCCTCCATGGGGACGACCTGCGCGAGGCCGCCGCCCGCGGCGCCCCCCTTGAGCCCGAACACCGGGCCGAGGCTGGGCTCGCGCAACGCCACCACGGACCTCTCCCCGAGGACGCGCAGGGCGTCGGCCAGGCCGACGGTGGTCACCGTCTTCCCCTCGCCCGCGGGCGTCGGGGACATGGCGGTGACGAGGACGAGCCGGCCCCGCCTGCGCTCGGGCCTCCCGGGGGCCCCTTCGCCGTCCGGAGCCGGCAGGACCGAGAGGTCGACTTTCGCCTTGTCCCGCCCATAGGGGTGGAGCTGGTCGGGGGCGATGCCCAGGCCCGAGGCGATGTCGCCGATCGGGTCCAGATGGGCTGCCTGCGCGATCTCGATGTCCGACGGAAGCGGCGTGGATGTCATGGCCTGTCTGTGTCCTTCGCGATGCCCGGTGGCGGTCGTCCCCCAGTCTGCCATTCTCCGATGCCCCCGGGTTCCCGCGCGCGGGCCCGGCCGGGGCGGCGGCGCAGATGCCGATGCCTGCGTCTACGGTGTCCCCATGGCGAGGACGAAGACGGAGTACCGGTGCGCGGAGTGCGGGTGGACGTCCCCGAAATGGGTCGGCCAGTGCCGTGAGTGCCGCGCCTGGGGCACCCTGGAGGAGGCGGGGTCCCCCGGCCTCGCCGTGCCCGCGGCCGCGGCGCCGCGCCGAGCCGCGGTGCCCATGACGCAGGTGGACGCCTCCGGGGCGCGGCGGCGGCCCACCGGCGTGGGCGAGCTCGACCGCGTCCTGGGCGGCGGCATCGTCCCCGGCGCCGTCGTGCTGCTGGCGGGCGAGCCCGGTGTCGGCAAGTCCACACTCCTGTTGGACGTCGCGGCGCGGGCGGCCTTCGCCCAGCGGATGGCGGGCGGCCTGGGTCCCGTCCTGTATGTGACGGGAGAGGAGTCCGCCTCCCAGGTGAAGTCGCGCGCCGAACGCATCGGGGCGGTCGACGAGTCGCTGCTCCTGGCGGATGAGAACGACCTCGGCGCCGTCCTGGGCCACGTGGAGGCGAACGCGCCCTCGCTCCTCGTCGTCGACTCGGTGCAGACCCTGCAGTCCTCCCAGGTCGAGGGCGGCGCGGGCGGTGTCACGCAGGTGAGGGCCGTGGCGGCCGGGCTGATCCGCACGGCGAAGGAGCGGGCCATGCCGGTGCTGCTGGTCGGCCATGTCACGAAGGACGGCGGGATCGCTGGGCCCCGCGTGCTCGAGCATCTGGTCGACGTCGTCTGCCAGTTCGAGGGCGACCGCCATTCCCCGCTGCGTCTGCTGCGCGCCGTCAAGAACCGGTACGGGCCCACGGACGAGGTCGGCTGCTTCGAGCTCAGCGACACCGGCATCACGGGCCTGCCCGACCCCTCGGGGTTGTTCCTGTCCCAGACCTCCCTCGATGTGCCCGGGACCTGCGCGACGGTCAGCCTCGAGGGACGCCGCCCGATGCCCACCGAGGTCCAGGCCCTCCTGGCCGAGCCCTCGGGGCCCCCGCGGCGCACGACCTCGGGGGTGGACCGCAATCGCGTCCTCATGCTGCTCGCGGTCCTCGACACGAGGCTGCGGGTGCGCAGCTCCGACAAGGACGTCTACGTGTCTACCGTGGGGGGCGCCCGCACCGCCGAGCCCGCGGTCGACCTGGCGATGGCGCTGGCCATCGTCTCCTCCCTCACCGGAAAGGCGCCGCGGAGGGGAACGGTGGCCTTCGGCGAGGTCGGGCTCACCGGGGAGGTCCGCGCGTGCACGGGCGTCCAGCGCAGGCTCCAGGAGGCGGCCCGCCTCGGCTTCTCCCGCGCCGTCGTCCCCGCCCAGGGCTCCGCGGAGCTGCACGCCGTCGCGGGCCTCGACATCCTCCCGGCGTCCGACCTCGCGACGGCCGTCGCCGCCGCTCTGCCCTAGACCTGCCGTAGACTCAAGGGGTAGTCGGCATCCGCTGCTTCATATCCCGGGCGGAGGACAGTCAGGAGACATGAACTCAGATCAGGCGACGCTCCGATCGGCCCTCCAGCTGATCGCCCCCGGAACCGCGCTCCGCGAGGGACTCGACCGCATCCAGCATTCCCACACGGGGGCGCTCATCGTCCTCGGGTTCACCCCCGAGGTCGAGGCCCTGTGCTCCGGCGGCTTCGAGCTCGACGTGGAGTTCACGCCCGCCCGCCTGCGCGAGCTGTGCAAGATGGACGGCGCCGTGGTCCTGGACACCGACAACTGGCGGATCCGCCGCGCGAACGTCCAGCTGCTGCCCGACCCTTCGATCCCGACCGACGAGTCGGGCATGCGCCACCGGACGGCTCAGCGCACGGCCCGTCAGACCGGGCTGCCGGTGTTGTCCCTGTCCGCCTCGATGCGGCTCATCTCGATCTACGTCGGAGACCTCCACCATCCGTTGTACGAGCCCGAGGCCCTCCTCGCCCGCGCCAACCAGGCGGTGGACACTCTCGACCGCTACTGCCAGCGCCTCGACGAGGTCCTCCAGACCCTCACCATCCTCGAGATGCGCGACTCCGCGACCGTCCGCGACGTCGCCACCGTGATCCAGCGCATGGAGATGATCCGCCGGATCACCTCCGAGATCAACGGCTACCTGGAGGAGCTGGGATCCGACGGCCGGCTGCTCGCCCTCCAGGTCGATGACCTGGTGCGCGGCTCGGCCTCCGAGCGCGCGCTGGTCCTGCGCGACTACGTCCACACGTCTTCCGCGGTCGCCGCCGCGGAGAGCCAGCTGTCCGAGCTCGGCGGCGACCAGCTCATCGACCTCACCGCCATCGCGAACGTCCTGGGCCTGGGCGTCTTCGACATCGCGGACCTCGACCGCATCATCCAGCCCCGCGGCATCCGCGCCCTCTCGCTGGTCCCCCGCCTGCCGTGGAGCGTCATCAAGACGATCGCGGAGAACTGGGACTCGCTCTCCGAGCTGCGCGCCGCCAGCGTCGAGGACCTGCAGAAGATCGAGGGGATCGGGCCCTACCGCGCCAAGCTCATCCACGAGAACCTCGAGCGGCAGCATGCGATGGCGGCCGCGGGCGTCGTCGGCTGGTGACCCGGCGTCGGCGCCGGGGCGCCTACCGGACCTCGAAGATCGCCTCGTCGCCGATCCGCTGGCCGTCGAGCAGGACCTGCGCGCGGTAGGTCCCAGCGTCGGCGATGTCGCCCGCGCCGTCCCCGTCGGCGTCCAGCGCGCCGCATCCGTCGTGGACGCCGCCGTCCCAGGTGAGCGTCCCCGACCACGAGTCGCCCGTCGCGAACAGGAGGGGCGTCCCCGACCCGGTCGCCGCGTCGGCCCCCTCCCCCGACTGGCCGTCCGTCGCCTGGCAGGCGGAGCCGTCGGCGATCACCTGGTCGCCGCTGAGGATGCGCAGGGCCAGCTGGCTGGTCGTCATCGAGCAGTCCGCCGCCGAGGCCCCGGTGAGAGCCACCTGGACGGTGGCGCCCGCCCCCACGGCGACGGGGCCGGAGACGCCGATCTGGATCGTCAGGTCCTGGGCCGAACACGGGTCGATGACGACGGACTGCAGGCCGGACGTCCCGCCCGACATCCTGTCGGCGAGCCCGGGACCCGACTGCCCGTCATCGCCCGACTGGCCCGACTCGGACGTCGCGCCGTCCCCGCCGCCCCCGGACACCGCGTTCCCCAGCGCGCCGACCAGCCGCACGGCCCCGAGGACCAGCAGCGCGACGGCCGCCACCAGGGCGAGCCCCGTGAGGATGCGCCGGGGCCACAGGTTGGCCGTCCTCCTCCGCGTCGCCGTCATGGTGCCGACCGTACCTGTCCGCCGCCCCGCTCGTCACGCGGGCATGCCGGGGGCGCGGCGGGTCCCAGCGTCGCCGTCACGGTCCTGGTCGTCGGGGCGGATGAGGCACCACCGCTCCACGATCACGCCCACGACGACGAGGACCAGCGAGGCGAGGGCGCCGAGCCCCGCCGAGCCCGCCGAGGACGCCATCGCGGAGGCCTCCAGCCGCAGCGCGCCGATGGCCGCGACGCCGGCGAGCAGACCCAGGCACACGGACCCGGCCAGGGAGGCGGCCCGGGCGGCCACCGCCGTGCGCATCGCGAGCAGCGGGGTCATCCAGGTGCGCCGATGGGCGCGCATCCGCCGCACGGCCACGCCCGCCCACAGCAGCACCGCCGCCAGCGTCAGCAGGACGACCGCGAGATACGGGGTGACGATGACAGGGCTGCGGCCGGTCCCGACCAGGACGGCACTGACCAGGCCGCTGGCGCCGGCGCAGACCGCGGCGATGAGCCCCAACTGGCCGATCGACTGGGGCGTCACCGCCCCCGACCGCCATCCTGACGGACGATCGGCTGCTGGCCGGTGACCGTCGGGCGGACGGTGACGCGCCGCATGATGGAGGTGGTCTGCCCCGGCGTGTCACGCGGCAGCGTCCCGGTCGCGGCCGAGGGGGGAGCTTCGGGTCGAGGATCGACCGCCTCCGCGGCGCCGCCTCCCCGGCGGGCTCCGGTCCGCTCCCCGCGCTCGCCCCGCTCACCGGCGCAGCCGAGCCGAGATCGCGCGCGTCGTCCACGATGCGCACGTCCTCGCGCGGGGGGAAGTTCCAGGCGGGCAACGAGGGCGGGCCCTCCGGTGCGCGGGCCGCGCCTCCGGCGGACTCCGGCGCGTCGCCGGAGGAGGGAGCGGCGGCTGCCGGAGAGGCGGTCCGGGCGCCGGCGCGCACCGGCACCCACTTCGGGGCGCGCCGCCGGCCCGGGGAGGCCGGCCGCGCCCCGCTCCGGTGGTCCTCCTGGGGGACGGCGGCCGCCGGGGCGGCACCCGCCTCCGGCGCGGGGCGACGGCCCTCGGCGCGCGCGGCCCGCGGGGCTGTGACCGCAGCGGGCGGCGGGGCCGGCCGCGCCGGACCCGAGGCCGCCTGGGGCGACGCGCCGGAAGCGGTGTCCGCCCCCCACTGGGCCCACAGCTTGCGCCAGAGGTAGTCCGCGCCGGACCCGTCGGGACGCAGATCCTTCTGCGAGGTCTCGGGCAGGCGATCGATCCGGCTGTGACCCGATACGCGCGGGCCCGGAACCGCCACGACCACCGAGCCGCCGGCAGGGGTCGGCAGCACCGGCTGGGAGGCATGCCCCGCGAGCACGCGGTCGGACTCGGCGGCCACGGACTCGGGTTCCTCCAGCCAGTCGGAGACGGCGTCGCGGATCCCGTCGCGGTCGGGCGCCGTGCGCGCCAGCAGCTCGACGCGACCGGCCCCCTCCAGGACGGCGTCGGGGTCCGCCAACTCCCACGGGACCAGCACGAACGCCCGCGAGCGCGCCCTCGGGTGGGGCAGCGTCAGGGCGGGGTCGCCGGAGGCGACCCCCTGGATCTGGATGATGTCGATGTCGAGGGTGCGCGCCCCCCAGCGCTCGTGCCGGATCCGGCCCGACCGGTCCTCGATCGCGGAGGTGGCCGCCAGCAGCTCCCGCGGATCCAGACCGGTCCGCGCCAGGACCACCGCGTTCCAGTAGTCGGGCTGCGCGGCTTGTCCGGGTCCGAGGACGGGAAGGGTGCGCACCAGCGGCGAGACCTCATCGACCTCCAGCCCTTCCACGTCGACGAGGTCCCCGACGGCGCGGGCCAGCGTCGTGGGCGGATCCCCGAGGTTGGCCCCCAGGGCCAGCACGACGCGCCTCCACCCCGCCGTGTCGCGTGCCGGCTGGGAGCGCCGCCCGCCCGGCTCCGCGACGATCGCGGCCGAGGCCTCGTCCCGGGTGGCGCTCTCGCCGGACGCGCCCGCGGACGAGGCCGGCTCCGCCGCCGCGCCGCGCCGGATCGTGATGGCGACGTCGGAGAACTGCTGCCGCAGAGGCGCCATCGGCTTGTGGAGCGTCACCTCCACGCCGTGGACGCGCGGATGGGCCAGGGCCGCCTCGGCGATGCGCTGGGCCAGGGTCTCCAGGAGGTACACCGACGGGCCCTCGAGGACGGCGACGGCCTCCCCGGCGATCTCCCCGTAGTCGACCGTGAGGTCCAGATCGTCCGCGGCGGCGGCGCGGCGCGTGTCCACCCACAGCGACAGGTCGACGGTGAAGGGCTGGGTGCCCTCCCGCTCGAAGGGGTAGACCCCGTGATGCCCGCGGGCCGACAGCCCGCGCAGGGTGATGATGTCGAAGATGCCACTCACGCCCATTCCCTCCCCGCGGTGTCGGCGGCGCGGACCAGCCGCGCGTTCGGAGCGACGTCGTGCACGCGGACCGCCCACATCCCCGCCTCCTGCGCCCGGCGGGTGACGGCTGCGGTCGCGGCGTCGCGGTCCCCTCCGCACGCGCCCTCCAGGAAGCGCTTGCGGGAGGCCCCGATCAACACAGGGTACCCGAGGTCGCGCAGGCGGCCCAGCGAGGACACGACCTCCCACGACTGCTCGGCCCGCAGGGAGAAGCCCAGACCGGGATCCACGATGATGCGGGACGAGTCCACCCCGGCGTCCAGGGCGGCGCGCACCTGGCGGCCGGTCTCCGCCATGAGGTCCCCGACCAGGTCGGGACCGTAGCGGAAGTCCTCGTCCGCGGCGCCGGGGAAGCCGCGCCAGTGCTGGACGACCAGGGCGCAGCCCGAGGCCGCGACCGCGGCGTTCATCGCCGGGTCGTGGCGCCCGCCCGAGACGTCGTTGACGATCGCGGCCCCCGCGTCCGCCGCGCGCCTGGCCGTGCCCGCGTGGACGGTGTCGACGGAGACCACGACGCCCCGCCGGGCCAGCGCCCCCACGATGCCCCCGATGCGCGCCCATTCCTGCTCGCCGGTGAGCCGGGCGGAGCCCGGGCGCGTCGACTCCCCGCCGACGTCGACGAGGTCGGCCCCGGCCTCCACCATCTCCTCGGCGTGGGCGAGGGCCGCGGCGGGATCCGCGAAGCGGCCCCCGTCGGAGAAGGAGTCCGGTGTCACGTTGAGGATGCCCATCACCAGCAGACGGCCGGTGGGCAGGGAGAAGCCGTCGGGCAGGCGGGGGGCAGGGACCGCCCTCGTCACCGATGGCCCCCCAAGATCAGCGACATCGTCTCCGCGCGGGTCGCGGGGGACCGCAGGATCCCGCGCAGGGCGGAGGTGACGGTGCTCGCCTCGGGCTTGCGCACGCCGCGCATCGACATGCACATGTGCTCCGCCTCCAGGACCACGATGACGCCCTGGGGGTGCAGCTCCCCATCGATCGCGTCCGCGATCTGGCTGGTCAGGCGCTCCTGCAGCTGGGGGCGCCGGGCGTACCCCTCGACGACGCGCGCCAGCTTCGACAGCCCCGTCACGCGCCCGTCCGCCGGGATGTACCCGACATGGGCGCGGCCGCGGAAGGGCAGCAGGTGGTGCTCGCACACCGAGGAGAACTCGATGTCGCGGACCAGCACCAGCTCGTCGGTGCCGGTGGTGAACAGGGTGCGCAGGTGCTTGCGCGGATCCTCCTCCATGCCGGCCAGGAGCTCCCGCCAGGAGCGGCCCAGACGCGCGGGCGTGTCGCGCAGCCCCTCGCGATCCGGATCCTCCCCCACGGCGATGAGAAGGTCGCGGATGGCGCGCTCGACGCCCGCCTGGTCATACATCAGTGGTCTGCCTCCTGTGCCGGCGTGAATGCGGTGCTGTGGGGATCGGTGGGCTGGGAGTGCGCCGGCTCCTCTCCTCCGGCCACGGGCCGCCCGAAGACGGCGCCCTCCACGGCGGCGTCGGCGCCGTAGTTCCACACCGGGCGCTCGGGCTGCTTCTGGATCCTCGAGAAGACCTCGGCGAGCTGGCGCTCGTCCAGGGTCTCGGCCTCCAGGAGGCGCGAGGCCAGGTCGTCGAGGACCTCCCGGTTGCGGGAGAGGATCTCCCAGGCCTCACGGGTGGCGTCGTCCAGCAGGGCGCGCACCTCCTCGTCGACGACGGCCGCGACCCGGTCGGAGTAGGGGCGCTGGCCCCCGCGACCCACCTCGCGCCCAACGAAGGGATCGGTGTCCGAGGATCCCAGCTTGACATTGCCGACGCGCGCGGACATGCCATACTCGGTGACCATCGCCCGGGCGCTCTCGGTCGCCTTCTCGATGTCGTTCGACGCGCCGGTGGAGGGATCGCGGAAGACCATCTCCTCCGCGACGCGCCCGCCCATGGCGTAGACCAGGTCGTCGAGCAGCTGATTGCGGGTCTTCGAGTAGCGGTCCTCCGTGGGCATCACCATCGTGTAGCCGAGCGCCCGCCCTCTCGGGAGGATCGTCACCTTCGTCACCGGGTCGGTGTAGCGCAGGGCCGCGGCGCACAGGGCGTGTCCGCCCTCGTGATAGGCGGTGACGGCCTTGTCGTGCTCGTTCATCACCCGGGTGCGCTTCTGGGGGCCGGCGATGACGCGGTCGATGGCCTCGTCGATCGCGCGATTGTCGATGAGGTCCGCGTTGGAGCGGGCCGTCAGCAGGGCGGCCTCGTTGAGGACGTTGGCCAGGTCCGCGCCCGTGAAGCCGGGGGTCCGCTTGGCGACCTGGTGCAGGTCGACGTCGGGGGTCATCGGCTTGCCCTGCGAGTGCACGCGCAGGATCGCCTCACGGCCCTTGAGATCCGGGGCCTCCACGGAGATCTGCCGGTCGAAGCGCCCGGGTCGCAGCAGGGCGGGGTCCAGGATGTCCGGCCGGTTGGTGGCCGCGATGAGGATGACGTTGGCGCGCTCGTCGAAGCCGTCCATCTCGACGAGCAACTGGTTGAGGGTCTGCTCGCGCTCGTCGTTCCCGCCGCCGATGCCGGAGCCGCGGTGGCGGCCCACCGCGTCGATCTCGTCGACGAAGATGATGGCCGGGGAGGCCTTCTTCGCCCGGTCGAACAGGTCGCGCACACGCGAGGCGCCCACGCCCACGTAGAGCTCCATGAACTCCGATCCCGAGATCGAGAAGAACGGCACCCGCGCCTCTCCCGCCACGGCCTTGGCCAGCAGCGTCTTCCCGGTGCCGGGCGGGCCGTAGAGCAGCACGCCGCGCGGGATGCGCGCGCCGACCTTGTGGAACTTGTCGGGGTTCGACAGGAACTCGCGGATCTCCTCGAGCTCCTCGACTGCCTCGTCCTCGCCGGCGACGTCCTCGAAGGTGACGTCGGGGCGCTCCTGGCTGACGTCCTTCGCGCGCGACTGGGCGAATCCTCCCATCATCCGGGAGCCGCTCATCCGCGACATCAGCCACCAGAACAGGCCGAGGAACAGCAGCATCGGCACGAGGAGCTGCAGCATCGAGCCCAGGAAGGACGTCTGCGGATGCACCGCGTTCCACCCCTGGGCGGGATCGACGTCCTGGACGGCGCGGATCACCGCTGACGTCTCCGAGCCCGCGTAGGTGAAGGCGATCGCCTTGCCCAGGTTGCGCGTCGCGTCCCCGGCGCCCGTCGACTGGTGCGTGTAGTCCTCGGAGAGCAGGAGGTTGACCTGTTGGGTGGAGTCGTTGACGACGACCCGCTCGACCGTCGTGCCCTTGAGGATCTCCAGGCCCTCGGAGGTGTCCACCGTCTGCGGCTGGAACATGCGCCACACGAACCAGCCCCCCACGACCAGCACCAGCAGCGGCACCAGGATGTAGGTCCAGTTGACCCTCTTCTTGCTTGCGTTGTCGGCCACGAAAGTCCTTCTGTCCTTCTGAGTCGGTCGCGCCCCGGGCCGGCCGCCCGGAGACGGGTGTCAGTCGCTGTACACGTGGGGCGCCAGGGTTCCGACGAAGGGCAGATGACGGTACCGCTCGTCGTAGTCCAAGCCGTAACCGACCACGAACTCGTTCGGGATGTCGAAGCCGACGTAGGCGACCTCGACCTCCACCTTGACCGCGTCGGGCTTGCGCAGCAGCGCCGCGATGCGCACCGAGGACGCGCCGCGGGTCTCGAGGTTGTCCTTCAGCCACGAGAGGGTGAGCCCCGAGTCGATGATGTCCTCGACGATCAGCACGTCCCGGTCGTGCACGTCGGTGTCGAGGTCCTTGAGGATCCGCACCACGCCCGAGGACTTCGTGCCCGACCCGTAGGAGGACACCGCCATCCAGTCGATCTCGACGGGGGAGTGGAGCTTGCGCGACAGATCCGCCATCACGACGACGGCCCCCTTGAGCACCCCCACCAGCAGCAGGTCGCGCCCCGCGTAGTCGCGATCGATCTGAGCCGCGATCTGGTCGAGGCGGCGGTCGATCTGATCGGCGTCCACCAGGACCTTCGTGAGGTCCTCCCCCATGTCCGACGCGTCCACGCCGTTCCCCTTCCCCGGGCCGAATCCCCGTGTCCGCGGGGAACAGGACGGTCCAAGCGTGCCACAGTTCCCGCCGGCGCGGCATCGCGGGCCCGCATTCTCGCTGAGGGCGGACGTCCGCGGGCGCGCGGACCGCTCCGCGCCGCGGGGCCGTCTCACCCTCGGGGCGTCCCCCGCTCCCCCGGCCGCCCCGGGGCCAGCCGGACCGCCCCCCCGGGAAGGCGCCGGGCCGTCAGCCCCGGCAGATCGGCGGACCCCTGCCCATTCCAGGCGGCGACCAGGGCGGACACCCGGCCCACATGCTCGCTCGTCACGTCCCCCGACCGGCCGCCGGCCGCGAGGATCGCCCGGTGCAGCACGCGGTCGCGCACCGCGGCGGGCGCCTGCGCCAGCGCGTCCGCCGCGCAGTCGAGGACGAGGACGCCCCCGCCCGCTGTGCCGCCCGCGGCGTCCACGACCTTCACGGCCCGCTCCCATAGCAGCCCGGCCTGCTCCTCCAGGGCGTCGTCGTCGAGGGCGGCCATCCGGGCCGTCCGCGCGAGCGCGGGCACGGGATCCACGCCCAGCGCCTCCGCGAGCGCCGGAAGGGCGCGGGACCGGACGGCCGACCGGCGCAGCGCGGACCCGTCGGAGGCCCTCCACGGCCCGTCCGGGCTGTTCGTCGGATCCTCGACCCAGGCGAGGCCCAGCTGCTCGCAGCACGCCCCCGTGTCGCGGCGCCGGATCCCGAGCAGGGGCCGGCCGGCCTCCACCCGTCCGGGCTCCCACACCGTGAGCGGGTCCATCGCGCGCAGCGATCCGACGCCCGATCCCCGTGCGAGGCGCAGCAGCACGGTCTCCGCCTGGTCGTCCATCGTGTGGCCCAGCAGCACGAGGACGCGGTCGGCGCCGGCGTCGCGGCGCAGACGGAGCGCCTCCCGCTCCAGGGCCTCCCGGCGCGCCCGGCGCGCGGCGGCCTCGGGTCCTCCGCCGGGGGCCCCGGCGTCGACGGCGGCGACGCGGGCGTCCGCCCCCAACCCGGCCAGGCGGTGGGCGACCTCGTCCGCTTCCCGCGCCGAGCCCTCCCGCAACCCGTGATCGACCGTCAGCGCGCGGACGACGAGGCCCCGGCGCGCGCAGATGTCCACGGCGCACACGGCCAGGGCCATCGAGTCGCGGCCGCCGGAGACCGCGAGGAGCACGCCGGCTCTCTCCTCTTGGCCCGGGGGGATCGCGTGGACGAGGAAGCGGCGGACCGCGGTCGACACCCGGCCGGCCGCGCCGCCCGGGTGGGGCCCGAGGAGGCGGCAGGCGGCCAAGCGGTCAGAGTCCGACACGATCCAGCCAGGCCGCCGGGCGGTCGAACTCCTCGGCCGTGGGCAGGTGATCGGCGGAGCGCAGCAGGGTCGCCTGGCCGCCGGCTCCGACGATGACGCGGGCCAGGTCATGCGCGCTGGCCCGGGCCTCACCGACGTCTCCCACGGCGGCCCCCAGCCTGCGCAGGGAGCTCAGTCCCTCCCCCACCATCGACTCCTGGGCGGTGCGCCGGATCCACCGCACCGAGGAGATGTCCTGCGGCGTCAGGGCGTCCATCTCGCAGGTGACGACCTGGTCGAGCACCAGCGCGAGGCGCGTCAGGTCCCCGGCCCCCGACGGCCATCGGGCGATGAGATGGGACAGGTGGGGGGCCAGCCAGGGAGCCTGCTCATGGAGGACGCCCCACAGCCCGGCGCGCAACGCGACCCAGCGTGAGAAGTCGATCTGGTCCATCGAGGCCCGGTCCGCCGTCGCCACGACATTGGGGGCGACCAGGAAGCGGCGCCGCCCCACCGGGTCCCACAGGGAGTGCAGGCGCGGGCCGACGGCGTGGAGCACGCACACGGGGCCCGCCAGAGACAGGAGCGCCGGACGCGGGCGGGCGGTCCGGGCGCGCCGGTCCCTCAGCTCGTCGACCAGCCGCCCGCAGGCCAAGAGGGCGCCGCGGCGGTCGACGACGACCGTGGGGCGTTCCGCGACCCGGGCGGACGCCTCCTCCAGGCCGGACAGCGGGGCCAGCATGGCGTCGGACCAGTGCGAGGCGCGTCGCAGCCGGGCCACCGACACGGCCGCCCCGGTCGCCGACACGGGCGGACCCGCCATCGTGACACGGGCGACGAGGCGACCGGCATCCGCCCAGCCGGGGGCGCGCAGGAGCTCTCGGACCATGACCCGAGTCTACTGACGCCCGGCGGTGCGGCGCCCGGGCCGTGGCCGCCCATCCGGCGGGGGCCCGCGTCGGCGCGTCCCGCGGGGCCCTGGCGGGTCAGAGGCCGGCGAGCCCTTGGACGAACTCGTCGAGGGGCGCGCGCGTCCAGTAGGCGCCGTCATCGGGCACCTCGTCGTTGCCGACGGCGAACACCAGGGTGCGTCCGTCCGAGGTCGTCACCACGCCCGCCAGCGAGGAGACGGTGGGCAGCGACCCGGTCTTCGCCTGGACGTTCGCGGCGGCGGGCCCCGACGAGAACCGTGTGTCCAGCGTCCCGTCCAGCCCGCCCCACGGCAGGGAGCGCACGAGGTCCCCCAGCGCGGGCGCGTCCGCGCCCATCGAGGCGTCGAGGGCCCCCACCAGCGTCTTCGCCGAGATCCGGTCATTCGTGGACAGGCCCGAGCAGTCCTCCATGACGAGTCCCGTCGTGTCCACGCCCAGGGAGGTGAGGGTCTGGGCGACGGTGGAGGCGGCGCCCGCGTACGAGGGCTCGGCCCCTGCCGCGGCGGCCGCCAGCCGGCAGAACTGGTCGGCGAGGGTGTTGTCGGAGTGGTGGAGCATCCAGCGCACCTGCTGGCCGATGGTCGCGGACTCGACGCGGGCGATCTCCTGGGCGCCGTCGGGCACGGCGGACTCACCGGTGACGACGGCCTCGATGCCGGCGCCCCGCAGGTCGGCGGCCAACTCGGCGGCGACGTCGCGACCCGGGTCGTCGGCGAACCCCTGGTCCGACCCGGGCGTCTCCCGCCCCCCGTCGATGGCGAACGCGCCGACCCGGCCCTCGAAATCACCCGAGTCCTGCGCGTCCCAGGCGGGCAGGTGGGAGGCGCCGGTGAAGATCTCGTGGTTCCACCGCAGCGTGACCTGCGTGATGCCGCGCTCCTCCAACGCGGCGGCCGTCGCCTCGGCGAGGTCCGCGACGCCCGCGCGCCCGTCGACCGCATCCGGATCGCCCTCGCCCCTGGCGAGCATGAGGTCGCCCTGCCCCCACAGGTACAGGTCCGTCCCCTCCAGCGAGGCGCCCGTGGCCAGGGTCGCCGTCTCGTCCAGGTGGGACAGGGCCGATACGGCCGTGAGGATCTTCGTCGTCGACGCCGGGGTGTGCACCGAGGACGAGGACGCGTCGAGCAGCACCTCTCCGGTCGCGGCGTCCATCACCATGCCCCAGGCCTTCCATGAGCCCTCGGAGGCCGCGGAGGAGACCCCGCTCCACAGGCCGGTGACGGAGTCCGCGGCCACGGCGGCTCCCTCCCCCGACTGGGCGAGCTCCATCACCGGCCCGGACTGGGCGGCGAGCTCGGGGGGGTCGGCGGGCTCGGGGGCGTCGGAGGCGGTGAGGACGCCGGGGACGAGGTCGCGCGCATCGGCCACGGCGTACCCGGCGACGATCACCAGGGCGGCGGTTGCGCCTACAATCGCACCAAGACCCCTGCGCCGCATGCGTGCATCCCCCTCAGTGACCCGATCGTCCGGCTTCCCCGGACAGTCGACACACTATCGGACATGCGGTTCGGACCAGATCACGCGGCCGGTCCGGACGCGCGGCGGCGACCGTCACAGCGGCCCGCGCCGGTGCGGCCGGACGCGCCGCCGCCCAGACAGGAAGTGAGCAGCCACCGTGGAGTTCGACGTCACCATCGAGATCCCCAAGGGCAACCGCAACAAGTACGAGATCGACCACGAGACCGGTCGCATCCGCCTGGACCGGATGCTCTTCACGTCCACGCGCTACCCCGACGACTACGGCTTCATCGACGACACCCTGGGCTTGGACGGGGATCCCCTGGACGCGCTGGTCCTGCTCGACGAGCCCACGTTCCCGGGCTGCGTCATCCGGTGCCGGGCGCTGGGCATGTTCCGCATGCGCGACGAGAAGGGCGGCGACGACAAGGTCCTGTGCGTGCCCGCCTCCGACCAGCGCATGTCGTGGCGCACCGAGATCGACGACGTCTCGGAATACCACCGTCTGGAGATCCAGCACTTCTTCGAGGTGTACAAGGACCTCGAGCCCGGCAAGTCCGTCGAGGGCGCCCACTGGGTCGGCCGCGAGGCCGCGGAGGAGGAGATCACGCGGTCCTTCGAGCGCGCGAAGAAGAACGGCTTCCGCACGACCGCCGATCCCGCGCACTGACGCCGCCCTGCGATCGGCGCGGACGAGGGCGTCCCCGGCCCGTCGGATGGACAGGTCGGGGACGCCCTCGGTCGTGCTGCGCGCGGCGCGCTCAGGCCAGCCGCACGACGTAGGGCATGAGCTGTCCCCAACCCCAGATGGAGTGGATGCCGACGGGGACGCCCTCGATCTGGGCCTCGATGATCGAGTCGCCGCCCAGCGACATCGCGACGTGGTAGATCGAGGACCCGTTCGACCAGAAGAGCAGGTCGCCGGGCTGGCGTTGGCTGAGGGGGACCTTGTAGCCATAGTTGTATTGCGCCGCCGACGAATGCGGCAGGTAGATGCCCTGCGAGCGGTAGGCCATCATCACCAGGCCGGAGCAGTCGTACCCGCCATCGCTCGGCCCCTCACCGGCCCACACATAGGGCCAGCCGATCTGGGACTTCGCCCACGCGATCGCGCCCTGGGCGGCGGAGCCGCCGCCCGACGGGACGGGGGTCACCGGCTCGGGATCCGGGACGTATCCGCCCCCGCCGCCGGTGTTGCCTCCACCACCGGTCGAGCCGCCGCCGGAGGAGGATCCGCCGCCCGCAGCGGCCGCCTGCTGCTGGGCGACCTCGGCCGCGGCCCTCTCGGCCTCGGCCTTCGCGGCGGCCTGGCGCTGCGCCTCCAGGGCGGACTCCCGCTGCTCGATGAGATCGG
Source organism: Schaalia naturae (assembly GCF_042665795.1). NCBI lineage: Bacteria > Bacillati > Actinomycetota > Actinomycetes > Actinomycetales > Actinomycetaceae > Schaalia > Schaalia naturae. Next base: position 2,958,832 of record NZ_JBHTEF010000001.1, on the reverse strand, counting down.
CCGTGGTGTTCTCGCGCTTCGCGAGCTCGTTGACCAGCACCTGGCGTCGCTCCTGCGTCTGCGTCTGCAGCGACACGGCGCTCTCGGCGGCGGACTGGGCGGCGTCGGTGCGCGTCTGGACCTCGGCGGTGGCCGCCTCCTGGGCAGCCTGGGCCTTGTCCGCCGCGTCCGACATGATCCGGGCGACCTGCTCGAGGGCCGCGACCCGCTGCATCTTGGCATCGGCCGCGGACCCGAAGGTCTCCAGGGTGGACTGCTTGAGCTCGACCTGGCTGAGCCCGTCCGACTCCAGGTAGGGGGTGAGGGCGTCCAGGGAGGATCCCCCCTCGCGATAGGCCGTCTGGGCGACGGAGGCGAGCTCCTTCTTCCCCGCCTCGTAGTCCGACTGCGCCTTCTCCGCATCGGCCTTCGCCTGGGTGGCCGTCGCCGTGGCCTCCTCGAGCTCGATCTTGGACTGGTTGAGGTCCTCGGCCGCGACCTGCGCCGCCTGCGTCGCCTGCTGGGCCTGGGAGGTCGCGCTGGCCAGTTCGACCTCGATCTGGGCGACGGACATCTTCGCGGCGTCCGCAGCCGCCTGGGCCTGATCGATGTCGTCCTGCGAGGGAGTCGCCTGCGCGAGCCCGGGGACCAGCAGCCCCAGGGTCGCCATCATCGCGGCCAGGCCCGCCAGTGAGCCGCGCCGCCGTCCGGCCATCCGATGGGGCCTGCGAGTTCTGAGAGCCACGATGTCCACCTGCGCCGATCGTTCGTCCGTGTGTGCCGCTGCGGGTGCTGCTGGGAGCGTCGCAGGCGGCGCGCGTGCACCTTCGAACGTAATGCACACGAAGCTCACTTGCAACAGGTTTCACAGATATGGTCGTTCTCCTCACCAGCCTCCTGTGTCACTTTGTGAACTCTTGACACCTCTGATCCGCACGACGACCGCCGCGCCCGCCATCGTCACCGGATTCCGCATTGTGGGCACCGCTCGGCCGACGCCGTCCCGAACCCGTACCTTGTCCCCATGTTCCGTCGTCGAATGCCGAGCTGACTGCACGTCAGCCCACACCACGCCGAGCCGGTTGACCGGGCCGCCCGCATCCGGGCGCGCGCCCGTCGGGGTCGGGCGGAGCTGGAGCGGAACCTGCCGTGCAGCACAGCCCTCCACAGCGGGAGGCACTCGGCGTGGTTCGCGACCCCGTTGCAGCAGACCCAGACCTCCGGTGCCCGGATCCCGCTCCTCACAACCCTCCCACCAGGTGGACCGGCGGACGCCCTCGTCCCTCCCGGCCCTGGGCCCGGGGTCCCGAACCCCGACGACCGTCAGGAGCACACCATGACCGAACAGCACACCGCCTCCAACGCCGCGAGCTGGCGATTCGAGACCAAGCAGATCCACGCGGGCTGGGACCGCGACCCCCTCACCGGCGCCACCACCCTCCCCATCTACCAGACCTCCTCCTACGCCTTCGCCACCGCCGACCAGGCGGCGGCGCGCTTCGCCCTGCAGGAGCTCGGCCCCATCTACACCCGGCTGACCAACCCCACCAACGAGGCCGTCGAGAACCGCCTCGCCGCGCTCGAGGGCGGCGTCGGCGCGCTGATCGTCTCCTCCGGCCAGGCGGCCTCGGCGCTCTCGATCATCAACCTGGCGACGGCCGGGAACAACGTCGTCGCCTCCCCCTCCCTGTATGGCGGCTCGGTGACCCTGCTCAAGAACACCCTGGGGCGCCTGGGCATCGAGGCGCGTTTCGTCGAGGACCCCGAGGACCCGGGCCAGTGGACGGCGCTGGCCGACGAGAAGACGGTCGCGTTCTATGGCGAGACCATCCCCAATCCGAAGGGCGACATCCTCGACATCGAGGCCGTCGCGGCCGCCGCCCACGAGGTCGGCGTCCCCCTGATCGTCGACAACACGGTCGCGACCCCCTACCTGATCCGCCCCTTCGAGTGGGGCGCGGACATCGTGGTCCACTCGACGACGAAGTACCTGAGCGGGCACGGCAACGCGATCGGGGGCGCCATCATCGACTCCGGCCGCTTCGACTACACCGCCGACGCGGAGCGCTTCCCCTACTTCAACACGCCCGACGAGTCCTACAACGGCCTGGTCTTCGGCCGGGACCTGGGAGAGGGCGGCGTCTTCGGCGTCAACCTGTCCTTCATCCTGCGTGCCCGCACGCTCGGGGAGCGCGATCTGGGCTTCGCGGCGTCCCCGTTCAACTCCTTCCTGCTCGAGCAGGGGATCGAGACGCTCTCCCTGCGCGTCGAACGCCACGTCGACAACGCGCTGGCCGTGGCGAGATGGCTGGAGGGGCATGGCCAGGTGATCTCCGTGAACTACGCGGGCCTGGAGTCCTCCCCCTACCATGCCCTCCAGCAGAAGTACGCGCCCCGCGGGGCCGGCGGCCTGCTGTCCTTCGAGATCGAGGGCGGCGCCGTCGCCGGCAAGGCCTTCGCCTCGGCGCTCGAGCTCCTGCCCACCGTCGCCAACATCGGCGACGCGAAGTCCCTGGTCATCCACCCGGCGTCCACGACGCACTCCCAGCTGTCCGAGGCCGAGCTGGCGGCCGCAGGCATCGATCCGGGCACCGTGCGCCTGTCCATCGGCATCGAGCACATCGACGACATCCTGGCCGATCTGGAACTCGGGTTCGCGGCCGCCCGCGAGGCGGTGGAGGCGGTCTCGCCCTCCTCCGCCCAGGTGGGCTGAGACCATGTCCGCACGCCCCGCCCCCTCTCCCTCCGCCCCCGCCTCAGGGGGGTGGCACGAGGGCGACCCCGCCGCATTCCGGCGGTTCGCCGACATCGGGCCGCTCAGGCTGGAGAACGGGGCGGGGCTGCCCCAGGTGCGTCTCGCCTACGAGACCTGGGGAACGCTCAACGCGGCCCGCGACAACGCGGTGCTCGTGCTGCACGCCCTGACCGGCGACGCCCACGTCACCGGGCCGGGCGGCCCCGAGGTCCCCGGGCAGCCGACTCCGGGGTGGTGGAGCGAGATCGTCGGGCCCGGCAAGGTCATCGACACCGGGCGCTTCTTCGTGGTCGCCGCGAATGCGCTAGGGGGATGCGAGGGGTCGACCGGGCCGTCCTCGATCGCCCCGGACGGGAGGGCATGGGGGTCGCGTTTCCCGGTGGTCTCCACCCGCGACCAGGTCCACGCCGAAGTCCGCCTGGCCGACTACCTCGGCATCGCGCGATGGTCCCTGGTCATCGGCGCGTCCATGGGCGGCCAGCGGGCCGTCGAGTGGGGGGCCGGCCACCCCGAGCGGGTCGAGCGGCTGGCCGTCGTGGCCTCGGGCGCGCAGACGACGGCCGAGCAGTCCGCGTGGATCCACACCCAGGTGCACGCCATCGAGCTGGACCCCGCCTGGCACGGCGGGGACTACTACTCCGAGGCCGAGGGGCCCACCGGCGGGCTCGCCCTCGCCCGTCAGATCGCGCACACCACCTACCGGTCGCCCCGGGAGCTCGATGCCCGTTTCGGCCGGCTCCCCCAGCATGAAGAGGACGTGCTCCGGGGAGGGCGCCTCGCCGTCCAGTCCTACCTCGACCATCATGGCGAGAAGCTGGTGCGCCGCTTCGACGCCGGGTCCTATGTGGCGCTGAGCCGCGCGATGCTCAGCCATGACGTGGGCCGCGACCGCGGCGGGGTGCGCGAGGCGCTGCGGGCGGTCCGAGCGCGGACCCTGGTGGTCGCGGTCGACTCCGACCGCCTGTTCTTCCCCGCCCAGGTCTGGCAGATCGCCGACGGCATCCCGGGCGCCTTCTACCGCGAGATCCACTCCGACCACGGCCATGACGGCTTCCTCATCGAGCACGACCAGATGACGGCGCTGCTCGACGAGTTCCTCAACCAGCGCATCCCCGCGCGACGGTCCGTGCTCGCCGGCTGAGCCCCCGTCATCCACTGCCGGACCGTGGAGTTCGTGCCGAACCGAAGCCCCAAGTCGCTTCGGTTCGGCACGAACTCCACGGTTCAATGACAACTCCGCGGTGCCGCGAAGGGCAGAGACCAATCACCCAGAGGGTTGACAGTCCATCCGGTTTCATGGTTCATTAGTCGTGTAACGAACCGAAGAAGTGAGACCGGACGCCTCAGGTCGGAAAGGGGGCCCGCTCATGGCGACGCATTTCGACTCCGTCACCCCGATCTACATCCAGATCGCCGACGACCTGCGGCACCAGATCCTCATCGGCACCCTCAAAGAGGGAGACCAGGTCATGTCCACCACCGCCTACGCAACGACCATGCGCATCAACCCGGCCACCGCCGCCAAGGCGTTTTCCCTGCTCATCGACGAGGACCTGCTCGAGAAACGTCGCGGCATCGGCATGTTCGTGCACGCCGGCGCCCGCGAGCGGCTCCGCGAGCGCGGACGCGCCGCCTACTTCACCGACGTCCTGGACCCCGCGCTCGCGCAGGGACTGGACCTGGGCCTGGACACCGAGGCCCTCATCGCCCATGTCCGCGCCCTGGCCGCCAGCCGGCCCGCCGAAGCAGAGGACCTCCCATGATCGCCACCGACTCCCTCACCCACCGCTACGCCCGCGCGCCGCGCGCCGCGCGCCGGCCGCACGCGGCCCCGTCCGGCGCGGCCCTGGACGGTATCTCGATCGAGGTCCCGGCCGGATCGATCACGGCGCTGATCGGCCCGAACGGTTCGGGGAAGACGACGCTGCTGCGCATCCTCGCCGGTCACCTCCCCGAGACCGGCGGCACGGTCCGCCTGGGAGGCCGGGATCTCCCCTACGACCGGCGCCTCCCCTGGACGGCCTACGCCCACGAGGGCGGCAATTTCTCCGACGACAACGTCCGCCAGGTCCTGCGCTTCGCCCGCACGCGCCCCACCTGGGACGAGACCCTGTTCCGCCACCTGGCGGACCGCTTCGCGCTCAGGCTCCGCGGCAACGCGAGCAAGCAGTCGACGGGCCAGAAGTCGATGCTGGCGGCCTGCCTGGCCCTGGCCTCCGGAGCGCCGGTCCTCCTCCTCGACGAGGTCCACGTCGGCCTGGACGTCCCCGCCCGCTACGCCTTCTACGAGGAGCTGATCGCCGCCGCCGCTCGGGCCGCCGCCGCCGGGTCGCCCCGCACGATCGTCCTCTCCTCCCATCTGGTGTCCGAGCTGGAGCCCTTGACCGATGCCGTCATCGTCCTCAAGGCGGGCCGCGTCCTCGCCCGCACGACCGTGGACGAGCTACGCGCCCGGGTGGTCGCCCTGGTGGGCCCCGCCCCCGCGATCCGCTCGTTCCTCGCCACCGGCGAGGGCGGCGCCGTTCTGTCCGAACGGACGCTCGGCCCGACGATGGAGGTCGCCCTCGACGGCGCGCCATCGCCCCGCGTCCTGGAGCGCCTGCGCGCCCAGGGCATCGAGTCCCGCCCGGTGTCCTTCCAGGACGCCTTCGTCAGCTTGATCCAGGAGGACCCCCGATGAGCTCCCCGTCCCCCTCCGCCGAGGCCTCCGCCTGGGAGGTGCCCGCCGACGACGCCCGACGAGTTCCCGCGCCCGCCCAGCCCTCACTGCGGGCCCTCACCCGGCTCCAGCTGCGCTCCAGCGCGGTCCTGCCGGTCGTGTTCCTGCTGGTCGCGCTCGCGCAGATCCTCTTCCCGGTGGTCATCCTGCTGGCCATCGACGGCGAGGACGCCCACACCGTCACCTTCGTCGATTCCGCGCTGTTCACCTGGGCGGTGATCCTTCTGGTGTCCGGCATCGTCGAGGCGAGCTCTCAGACCCGCCTCCTGGCGACCGCCGGCGCCACCCGCGTCCGCCATGCCGCCAGCGCCTGGCTGTCCACCGCGCTCCTCACCGTGGGCGTCGCAGCGATCTGCGTCGTTGCGACGGCGCTCTCCCAGGCCTGGGGTGGCTCCCTATGGAACACGTGGTCCGACAGCGGAGAAGTCCGGGCGGCCGGCGTCGTCCTGGCGCTCGCCGACCACCCGGCGGCGACGATCCTCCCCGCAGCCGCGCTCCTCGCCGCGGTCGCCTCGGCCGGCCGTCTCATCGGCAGCGCGTTCCGGGAGTGGGCCCCATGGGCCGCGATCCCCGCGATCATCCCGGCCGTGGCCCCAGTCATCCCGTCGGCGGCCTGGTACTACGCCGCCGGATCCACCGGCGGCCTGTGGTCGATGTGGGGCGCCCCGACCTGGTGGGTGCCGGCGCTCGTCGTCGTCCAGACGGGGGCCGCCTGGCTCTCCCAGACCCGGGGCGCGCTGTCCACCGCCGCCTGAGCCTCCCCGGCGCGGCGGGCGCCGTCTGCGCCTAGGCTGGCCCCATGACCACGGCGGAAGACGGTCCGGGCGCCATCGGGGACGGCCCCGTCCCCACCACCTCTGCCGCGCCCTCCACGCCGGACGCCCCCCCGGAGGTCGACGTCCTGGCCCCGTGGGGTCCGGCCGGCCCGCCGCCCGAGGACGCCTGGCGCACCGACGTCCTTGGGGAGGCCTTCGAGTCCCGCACGATGGCGCTGATGCCGGACGAGGAGGGCCCGGTCGTGGCCACGCTCGTGCGCTACCTGCCCTACCGCGACCACGAGGCGCCGACGGAGGCCTTGGGCTACCCGCGTTTCGCCGCCCTGTACATCCACGGCCGCAACGACTATTTCTTCCACACCGAGCTGGCCCGGCGCGTGGCGATGTCGGGAGGGCGCTTCTTCGCCCTGGACCTGCGCAAGTACGGCCGCTCCCTGCGCCCGGGGCAGACGATCGGCTTCGTCGGCGACCTCGACGACTACGACGAGGACATCGCCGCCGCCCTGGACCTCATCCGCTCCGAGGTGGGGCGTCTGCCTCTGGTCCTCATCGGGCACTCGACGGGCGGGCTCACCGCCACGCTGTGGGCCTACCGCCATCCCGGCGCGGCGGCAGCGGTGGTGCTGAACTCCGCCTGGCTGGAGGTCCAGACCATGGCGGCCGCCCGCAGCTCCGTCCAGCCGGTGCTCGGGCGCATCGCGGCGCGCAACCCCCTGTGGGCCGTGCCTGTGGGCGGCGGGCCCGACCTCTACGCGCGCTCGCTCGCGGGGGGGTGGGCGGGGTCCGGTTTCCCTCTTCCCTCCCGGCTCCGGGGCCACGAGGACGACCCCGCCGTCGCGGGCTGGGACTACGCCCTGGAGTGGAAGCGCCCGGGCTCCTATCCGGCCTACGCGCAATGGCTGGACGCCGTGTTCCTCGGCCAGGAGACGGTCAAGCGCGACGTCCGCCTGGAGTGCCCCGTCCTGTCGATGGTCTCGGCCTCGTCGTTCCCCGGGGAGAAGTGGGCGCCGGAGGTCTTCACCTCCGACGCCGTTCTGGACGTCGACGTGCTGGTGGAGCGCTCGGCCAGGCTGGGGCCCCTGGTGACGATCGCCCGTTTCCCCGGCCGCCACGACCTGTTCCTGTCGGACCCGGACGTGCGCGCCCAGGTCTGGGACGTCATGGGGCGCTGGCTGCAGGCCTTCGTCTGAGAGCCCGTCCGCCGGAGGCGGGTCAGCGCTGGTGCGCGGGGACCCCGTGGGGGGCGCCCGCCGCGGCCTTCGAGTACTCGCGGAGGATCTCGTCGTTGACCTCGTCCAGGGACTCGGCCAGGGTCGGGCCCAGGGCGTCGCCGAGGTGCCACTCGGCCCACCCGTCCAGACCCGACACGCCGTTGGCCACGAGGGCGGCCGTCGGGTCGGAGAAGCTCCTGGCGTTGACGAGCACCCGCCCCGCCGCCGTCAGCGCGCCCCTGACCTGGGGCGTCACGGACGGGCGCAGCGCCAGCGGCACGTCCTCGCCGACGATCTGCCCGAGGGCCTCCAGGCCGGCGGCGTCGCGGTCCAGCAGCTCCACGTCCTTCGGCGCGTCCCTCCGCGCTCCCCGATCAGCGCCGTCCCGGCTCGCCGAGGCGCGGTCGGCCGACGAGTGCGACGCCGCATCGGCCGCCCGGGCGGCCTCGTCGACGGCATCGGGGCCCCCCGCGGCGGGCGCGCCGGACGTCGAGGCGTCCAGCTCCGAGGCGCGGGCGTGCCGGGGCCGCTCCATCGCCTCCAGCGCCTCGACGGCCGCCTCGCCGACCGGGATGTCCTCGCGGCCAGGAGCGGGCACCGCCTCCGGGCCGGGGTGGCCCGAGACCGGTTCGCGCAGGGACTCGAGCTCGGGGATCTGCCCGGTGCGCCCCAGCAGGACCTGCGGGACGTGGCCGTACAGGCGCGGGCCGACCGCATGGACCTCCAAGAAGGAGCGCCCATTGGACATCTGACGCAATGACATCTCGTGGACCTCGACGCCCGAGGACGCCAGGACGTCGAGCGCCGGGCGGACCTGCAGGTCGATGGAGCCGACCACCATCACCAGGCGCGGGCCGGGGGCCGGGGAGGGCGGCATCGAGTCGCGGAAATGCATCCATCCGGCTTTGAATCCCTCGATGTCGCCGGGGTACTCGCGCGCGAGATCCGTCCAGGACAGGGCGGCGGTGTCGGCCAGCCTCGACAGAGAGGCGATGAGGGTCTCGGAGTCCAGGTGCTCGACGACCTCCACGGAGACGACCTGCCCGGAGGCGTCGAGGGCGGTGAGCCGGGGCTGGACGTTGGTCGGATCGGCGACGCGCGACATGTCGCGCCACGTGATGGGGAACAGGGGGCGGGAGACGATCTCGAGGACCTGGTCGCGCACCAATTCGAGCACGTCGGGCGTCAACCCGTTCGCGACGGGCCTGCCGAACTGCGCTGGGAACAGATGCCCGTCCTCGATCTCGAACAGAGCCATCCGACACCCCCACCTGTTCTTCCGTCGTCAGGACGCGCGATCCGCCGCGCCGCCCGCAATGTGCGGCCATTGTCCCACAGGCATGGGTCAACGGGACGAGGGCCGCGCCGGGGCCCCGCCTCCTCCGTGGACGGCCCTCAGGCCGTCCACCACTGGCGGAGCGGATACCAGTGGCCGTCCTCCTCGGAGGAGGCGCCCTCGTCGACGGGGAGGACCGCGGAGGGGCCCCACCCCGCCCCCAGCCCGGGCCGCACGGCGAGGAACTGGTGGATCTGGATGCCGTTCGTCTCGAAGCTCAACCGGGCGCCCGACATGTAGAGGCCCCACAGCAGCGCCGTCTCGCGGCCGGCCTCCCCGACGCAGACGTCCCAGTTCTCCTGGAGGTTCTCGCACCAGTGGCGCAACGTGATCGCATAGTGCTGGCGCAGATTCTCCTCGTGGATGACCTCCAGGCCGGAGTCGCCCAGGTGCGTCATGACGACACCGGGCGCCGCGAGTTCCCCGTCGGGGAAGATGTAGCGGTTGATGAAAGCGCCGGCGTGCTGGCCCTGCCGGGAGTCGCGCCGCGTGATCTGGTGGTTGAGCAGGCGCCCGCCGGGGCGCAGCAGCGAGTGCATCTTGCGGAAGTACCCGTCGTAGTGGCGGACGCCGACATGTTCCATCATGCCGAGGGAGCACACGGCGTCGAAGTCCCTCTCGGGCACGTCGCGGTAGTCCATGACCCGCGCCTCGGCCAGGTCGGAGAGCCCCTCGCGGGCGATCCACTCGTTGGCCCACTCGACCTGCGGCTCGGACAGGGTGACGCCGATCGCCCGGATGCCGCGCTTCGCGGCCGCCACCAGCATCGACCCCCATCCGCAGCCGATGTCCAGCAGCCGGTCGCCGGGGTGCAGATCGAGCTTGTCCAGGACCAGGCGGAGCTTGTTCTCCTGGGCCTCCTCCAGCGTCGCTCCGGGATGCGGGAAGCAGGCGCAGGTGTAGGTCATCGACGGGCCGAGCACGTGGGCGTAGAACTCGTTCGACCGGTCGTAGTGGGAGGTGACGGTCTCCGCGTCGCCCTCGTGGGAGTGCGGGAGCGCGCCGTGCAGGGCGCGGCGCCAGGCGGGCAGCTGCTCGCTGACCGGGGGCTCGGGCGGGACCAGTCCCCGGGTCCCCACGGCCGTCAGGATCTCGCGCAGAGCGCGGGGCGAGGGCGCGTGCAGGCCCGTCACCATCGGCGCCAGAGCGCGGAACGCCGGGTAGGGGTTCGCCGGGTGCACGCCCGTCGCCGTGAGGTCTCCGCTGATGTAAGCACGTGCGGCGCCGAGTTCGTTGGGGGCCGTGAGCAGGCGGCTGAGTCCGCGGGGGTTCTCCAGGCGCAGCCCGAAGGGGGCGTCCTCCGGGCCCGTGGCGGACCCGTCGAAGGCGGTGAAGCGGATGGGAAGGGGCGGCGTGGTCACCGCCTCGAGGATCTGGGCGACGGTCATCTTCTGGGCCTCCTGGCCCCGCGTGCTGGCCCAGCGCGTCTGTGTCCCGGTCATCGTCACTCCTCCGACATCGTGTGCGTCCGACGCCTCGTCGGGGCCGGGTCGTCCCGGCGGGGCCGCGGGTCATTCCTCATGCTCACTGTATGGCCGCGCCGGGTTTCGCGCACACCGTCCTCGCCTCCCCGGGCTCTCTCCGCTCCCCTTGCCGTCTACCGCCGAGGGCGGCGCCGCCGCGTGTCCGCGATCCTCTTCGAACAGCGCGCTTCTCACCGAGCCGCGGGCATCTCAGCGAGCCGAAGCCGTGCAGCGCTTCAGCTCGGTGAGAGCTCCGCGGTCCGGCGTCTGCGCGCGTTCCCTGACGTCCGCCATGGCGGACGTCAGCCCGGGAGTCGAAAGCGTTCAGTTCGATGTCATCGAGCCGATGCCGGCCGGGGCAGCCGGCTGCGGCTACGAGGGCGTCCCGCCCTCGTGCGCCGCGGAACCGTCCTCCCTCTCCGCACCGGCGCGGAGCCCGCCGAGGAGCGAGGTGAGCGTCGGCCGGAGAATGAACGCGAGGATCAGGCAAAGGGCGGCGACCGGGGGAGCTGTCAGCATCTGAAGCTCGGAGACGGCAAAGCGCAGTACTCCCGCCAGGGGTCTGCTATAGCTCTCCACGGCCGGAAGATAGGCCAGCTGCTCCGCAACCGTCCGCGAGGCCAACGACACCAGGTAGAGCAGAACGGCCAATCCATAGAGCCGGCGCGAGCACGCCTTGATCACATCGATCCTCTGGTCCATCGACATGGCTCCCCTCCCCTGGGCAGAATCCGCCGGCGCTCGTCGGCATTGTTTCCCAGCATATGTACCGGACCGAGTCTGGGGGCCTTCCGGCGGGGAGGAATCCGCCGAGGCCCGGCCGCGGCCCATCCGCAGGCAGAAGAGGCCCGTGGCGCTCGCGCACTGGCAGGGTGAGACGTCGGGCGAGCCGCACAGCGGATACCCTACGGAACGAAGCGGGACCGGCACGGGCACACGTGCGTGTCGCCTACGGCACTGGAGGAGTGATCACCGTGAGCGCGGAGCTTGTCGCGACGATGAGCGGGCGCCTCGATGGGATGGCTGCCGGTCTGGGCCGGGTGGAAGAGCGCCTCATCGGGATCGATGGCCGCCTGGGACGTGTCGAGGACCGGATGGCGGACGTCGATGGGCGTCTGTTCGCGTTGGGGACGGCTCCGTCTGACGCGCCACGCCCTCAGCGGCCCGCCGGGTGACGCGACGCCTCCGCTCTCTTGGCCGGATGATCAGACCGGCCGGATCAGCGAGTTCACGCTGCGCGGCGTCGATCCGGACTTTCGTCCGGGCCAAGTCCTGGTCTGCTCGATTCCAACGGCGCCGGACAGACCGCGCTGTTCCGAATCTTCACGGGCCCGCTCCCTGCCGATGCGGGATCCGATCGCGACTTGACGATCTGTGCCGTCGGCATTCTCCTTGGGAGCCGGTGACGGCGAGGGCGAGGAAGAGGCACCCGTCGGCGAGGCCCGTCAGAGCCTCCTGGTCCCTCTGCCCACTCAGCCCGGACATCCCGACCCACTCCCCGCCACGGGTGACACAATCGGCATGTGAGCGCGCAGACATCGGGGACTCATGGGCCCACGGCCGCGACGGGGGCGGCGTCGCCCTCGCCGGGTCCGGGACCGGCCCCGGCTCGCCCGGCCCCCGCCCAGCGAGACCCCCATGAGGACCCGGCCGCCGCGCGCCTCCTGGGCGAGCTCGCCCGCGCGCTGGACGGCGAGGTCGACGCCACCACCGGCACGCGCGCCCGATACTCGACCGACGCCGGCAACTACCGGATCCCGCCGCTGGCCGTCGTCTTCCCCGCGTCGGTGGACGACGCTCTCCAGGCCCTGGCGATCTGCCGGACCCGCCGGGTCCCCGTCACGAACCGCGGCGGCGGCACCTCCTGCGCGGGCAACGCCGTGGGCCCCGGCATCGTCCTGGAGTTCTCCCGCCACCTCGACCACGTCGTGTCCATCGACCCCGAAACACGCACCGCCGTCGTCGAGCCGGGCTGCGTGGAGGCCACCCTGCAGGCTGCCGCCGCACCCTTCGGGCTGCGCTTCGGGCCCGACCCCTCCAGCCAGAACCGCGCCACCATCGGCGGCATGGTGGGCAACAACGCCTGCGGGCCCCACGCCACCGCCTGGGGGCGCACGGCAGACAACATCGTGTCGCTCGACTGCGTCGACGGGACCGGCCGGCGCTTCACCGCCCGGACCTCGCACGAGGCCGCGCTCCCCGAGGTGCCCGGACTCGCCGCCCTGGTCGACGCCCACCTGGCGCCGATCCGCGTGGAACTCGGGCGTTTCGGGCGCCAGGTGTCGGGCTACTCGCTGGAGCACCTGCTGCCCGAGCGCCGGCGCAACCTCGCGGCCATGCTGGTGGGCACCGAGGGCACTCTGGTGACGGTCCTGTCGATCACGGTCCGCCTGGTCCCCCTCCCCACGGCGCCGGTGCTGGTGGCGCTGGGCTACCCCGACATGATCGCCGCAGCCGACGACGTGCCCGCCCTGCTCGCCCACCATCCGCTGGCCGTCGAGGGGCTGGACTCCCGCCTGGTCGACGTCGTCCGCCACCACAACGGCCCCGGCGCCGTTCCCGGGCTCCCCGCCGGCGAGGGCTGGCTGATGTGCGAGGTCGGAGGCGCCTCCCCAGAGGACTCGCTCGCCCGCGCCCACGCGCTGGCCGCCTCCGCGTCGAGCAGGGCCGTGGCCGTCTACCCGCCCGGCGCGGACGCCGCGGCCCTATGGCGCATCCGGGCCGACGGCGCAGGCCTGGGAGGGCGCACCCCCGTCCGCCTGGATGGGCGGGGCAGTGTCGTCGGCGGCAACGAGCAGGGCTGGCCCAGCTTCGAGGACGCCGCCGTCCCGCCCGAGCGCCTGGGCGCCTACCTCCGCGACTTCACCGCCCTGATGGCCGAGTTCGACGTGGACGGACTGCTCTATGGGCACTTCGGCGACGGATGCGTCCACATCCGCCTGGACCTGCCCCTGGAGACCGACGAGGGCGTCGCCCACTCGCGCCGGTTCCTCGAGCGGGCGGCGCAGATCTGCGCCGCCCACGGAGGCTCCGTCTCCGGCGAGCACGGGGACGGACGGGCTCGCACCGAGTTGCTGCAGTTCATGTACTCCCCGGAGATGCTCGAGCTCTTCGGCCGCGTCAAGCACCTGTTCGACCCGGAGAACCTGCTGAACCCCGGGGTGTTGACGAGCCCCGTTGGACCCGCGGCGGCCCGATCGGGCCCGGCAGGGGGCGCCCTCGTCGACGACGAGGACGGACCCCTGGCACCGGACCCGCGGCGCGCCAGGTGGCGGGAGGGGATCGACCTGCTCGACCAGTTCCTGAGGCGTCCCGGTGCGGCGCCGATGCCCGCCGACGGCGGATTCGCGTTCGGTGAGGACCACGGGGACTTCACCACGGCGCTGCACCGGTGCACCGGCGTCGGCAAATGCCGCGCCGACATCGCGGGGACGTTCATGTGCCCGTCGTGGCAGGCCACGCGCGATGAGAAGGACGTGACGCGCGGACGCGCCCGCACCCTGCAGGAGGCGGCGAACGGGCAGCTCGTGCGCTCGATCGCGAGCCCCGAGGTTTTGGAGGCGCTCGATCTGTGCCTCGCCTGCAAGGCGTGCTCCTCGGACTGCCCGGCGGGCGTCGACATGGCGAAATACCGCTCGGAGGCCTTCTTCCGCCGCTATCGCGGCCGGCTGCGGCCGTTGTCCCACTACACGCTGGGATGGCTGCCGCGCTGGACCCGGTTGACCGCCCGCGTGCCGGGGCTCGCCGCGGCGGGCAACGCGGTTCTCGGCGTGGGCGCGCTGCGCGGGCTGGCGTTCCGCGTCATCGGCCTGGACCCGCGCCGGGGGATGCCCGGGTTCCAGAGGGGGACGTTCTCGCGATGGGCGCGGCGTGAGCGGGGCCTGGCGAGTTCGGCGGGCGGCATCCGCCCTCGCCCGCAGGAGACGGCCGTCCGGACCGGCGAGGTCCGTGCGCCCACTGGCCCCCGTCACGTCGTCCTGTGGGCGGATTCCTTCTCCGAGACCCTGGACGACGCAGGCGCCCGCGCGATGGTCGAGGTCCTCGAGGCCAACGGCTTCACCGTGCTGGTCCCCCCGGCCGATGCGTGCTGCGGGCTGACCTGGATCACCACCGGCCAGCTGGGCGGCGCGAAGAAACGCCTGTCGGCGCTGCTCGGCGTGCTGGGGCCTTTCGCCGTCAACGGGATCCCGATCGTCGGGGTGGAGCCCTCATGCACTGCGGTGCTGCGCGACGACCTGATCGACCTGCTGCCCGACGACCCTCGATCGCGCGCCGTGTCGGGGGCGGTCCGGACCCTGGCGGAGCTCCTCGCCACCGTTCCCGCGGACGAGCGCCGGCTGCCGGACCTCACAGGCGTGCAGATCGTCGCCCAGCCGCACTGCCACCACTACTCGGTGATGACGTGGTCGGCCGACCGGGAGTTGCTTCGATCGCTGGGCGCCGACGTCGTCGAGCTGGCCGGGTGCTGCGGGCTGGCCGGCAACTTCGGCTATGAGCGGGGCCACTACGATGTGTCGGTCAGGGTCGCGGAGAACGCGCTGCTGCCGACGCTCCGCGAGCATCCCGGCGCCGTGTTCCTGGCCGACGGGTTCTCCTGCCGCACGCAGGCCGCGCAGCTGGCCGGGCGCCGAGGGATGCACCTGGCGACGCTCCTGAACGGGAGGGCCTGAGGAGAGGGGCCGGGATCAACGAGACGCGGTCTCGGCGGGGTTTCCGCGACGCAGACGGGCGAACAGACGCCGAGACCCCACACCGTTGCCGCGCGGGCGCAGTGGGATCATCGGGCAGCCCGCGCAGTGGACGCGGACCTCCTCGCTGGCGCCGGCCAGTCCCCCCGCAGAGTGACAGGCGCCCAGCCCCGACGCGCACAGCGACGCGGCGTCGACCAGCAATCCGGACCGGCGCATCTCGTCGACCATGACGCCTGCCATCTCCGCAGAGATCCCGGCGCGAGCGGCTGCGGCGCTGACAGTGGCCCCGGCCTCAAGCGCGCGGAGCACCGTCTGGCGCGCCGACCGCATCCGCGCGCGCTCGCGCCCCGGGCGCTCCGCCGCCAGCGCCGCGACGCTCACAGGAACAGCCTCCCGATCTGGAAGATGGCCGTGGCGAGCACCCAGGCGACCGCCAGCTGCACGCCCACGGCCGCAGCGGTGCGTTTCCCGCCGATCTGTCGGGCCTGCTCCGCCACCGTCGCCATGCACGGCGTGTACGCCAGGACGAAGACCATGAAGGCGAACGCCGCCAACGATGCGGCGTCGGTCCCCGCGGACTGGTCGAACGAGCCCCTCACCAGGTCCGGCAGTGAGCCCAGGTCTGTGCCGCCGTCCTCGGCGTCACCGCCGGCCGTCTCCGGATCCATGTTGTAGGAGGTGACGATCGAGCTGATCACGGTCTCCTTCGCGACGAACCCCGTCATCAGCGCGCCGGTGAGGTGCCATTCGCCGAACCCGGTAGGCTCGAAGACCGGCACCAGGACCTGCGCGGTGCGCCCGTAGAGGGAGTCCTCCATCGGCAGGTCCTCCTGCGCGAAGGAGAACCCGGAGACGACCGGGATCGCGCCCATGAACCACACGACCAGCGTCATCGCGACGATGATCCGGCCCGCGCCCTTGACGAAGGCCCACGCCCGCATCCACGTGTTCTTGAGGATGATGAGCAGGCGCGGCATCTGGTAGGGGGGCAGCACGAGCATCAGCGGGGCCTGCGACTCGCGCTTCGTGAGGAACGGCTTGAGGGCCAGCGCCGCCAGCACGACCAGGAGCAGGGACATCATGTACAGCCCGAACACCACCGTCCCCGTGTCCTCGGGGAAGAAGATGCGGGCGATCATCAGGTAGATCGTCAGCCGCGCGGCGCAGGACGTGTAGGGGGTGATGAGCGTGGTGACCAGCCGCTGCCGGTCGCTGGGCAGTGTGCGGGTCGCGGCCAGCGACGGCAGGTTGCATCCGAAGCCCATGATGAGCGGCATGATGACGCGCCCGTCGAGGCCGATCGCCCGCATGACGCGGTCGCCCAGGAAGGCGGCGCGGGCCATGTACCCGGAGTCCTCCAGGATGGAGATCATCAGGAAGATCGCGAACATCAGCGGAAGGAAGGAGGCGACCACGCCCAGGCCGGTGCACAGGCCGCCGACCAGCAGCCCCTGCACCCAGGTGTCCTCCCACCCGACCAGCCCGAGGAGCGCGTTGACGCCGGCGGCCACCGACACCGCCCCCGGGTCGGTCGACGAGAACAGCCCGTCGAAGAAGTCCTGGATCGGGCCGACCCACTCTCCGGCGATCTTGAACAGCAGCCACATCAGGGCGAAGAACACGGGGATGCCGACGACGGGATGCAGCAGGAACCGGTCGATCCGGTCCGAGCGCGACAGCGCGGCCTGAGCGGCGGTCGTTCCCGACGCCTCCCGCTGGACGTCCTCGACCCATGCGAAGATGTCCTCCGCCTCCGCCAGGGGGTCCTCGACGAGGGCGCCGGCCGCGTCCCGGCCGGGGCCGGAAGCGTCTGCCCCGCCGTAGCCGGGCGCCGACGGGTCGGGATCGACGTCGCGCACGTGCGGGCCGGCGCTCAGGGCCGAGGCCACCATGTCGTCGAGGCCCTCGACCCCCTTCGAGGTCCGGGGATCGATCGCCATGACCGGGATGCCGAGCGCCTTCGACAGGGCGGAGGCGTCGATCCTCTCGCCCTCCCGCTCGGCCACGTCGGCCAGGGTGATGACGGCCGCGACAGGACGGCCGGTGCGCGCGACCTGGCCCAAGAGGTAGAGGGAGCGCGTGAGCGCCGTCGCGTCCAGCACGACGAGGATGAGGTCGGCGGACCGGCCGCGGACCGGATCGGTGAAGGATCCGGGAGCCCCGGCGACCGTGTCGACGACGACCTGCTCGTCACGCGAGTTCGCGATCAGCGAGTACGTCCCCGGAAGATCCAGGACCCGCGCCCCCACCGCTCCCCAGCGGCCCGCCATGACCTCGACCGTGGTGCCTGGCGCGTTGACGACGCGCTGGCGGGCGCCCGTGACGATGTTGAACATCGTCGATTTGCCGACGTTCGGGTTGCCGACCAGCAGGATCGTGGGCTCGCCGGCCACGGCGCCGGCCTCGTCCTCGAGGACGTCGACGGCGACCGGGGCCTCGCGGGTCAGGGTGATCGGGACGCGGCGGGCGCCGCTCGCCCGGCGCAGGAGGGACGAGGGCGTCGCCAGCCGGCGCGACGGCTTCTGGGGGGCGCCGCCGGATGGATTGCACTTCGGGCAGCTCATGCGCGGGCCTCCTGCTGCGTGGTCCCCGCAGCAGCGGAGCCGGCGGTCTCGACGTCGATGAGCCGGGCCGAGCGGCGGTCCACCGCGATGCGCGTGCCCGCGATGTTGATGACGATCCCGCCGAATGCCGCGCGGTTGGTCAGGCGGAATTCGGCGCCCGGGCGCATGCCGAGCTCCTCCAGACGCAGGCGATAAGCGGGATCCACATCGATTCGGGCAAGGCGGGCCTGGGCGCCCGTCGGGCATGTGCTCAACAGCATGTCACCAAGATAAGCCCTCCCTTACTTTCGGGAGAGGGACCTTCGTGTGTGATCTGCGGGACCCGCGACACGGAGAGGGAGCGCCGCCCTCGCGGAGGAGAGCCGGCGCTGGGCTCCGGGGACGGCCGCGACCCGCAGCGCCGGGTCGGCCAGGACCCGCCCGTCGACGGTCATGAAGATCGAGCGCAGTTCCGGGTGCTCCCGGTCCATCGCCAGCGCCGCGTCCAGCCCGCACACCAGATAGGCCGTCGAGAAGGCCTCGCAGACCATCCCGTCCTCGCCGCACACGACGACCCCGCACAGGTCCGTGACGGCCGGGCGGCCGGTGACGGGGTCCAGCGCGTGGCTGCGCTGACGGCCCGGACCGATCCGGGTTCCCGGATCCGCGGACACGGACAGGGACCCCGACTCCAGCACCAGCGTCCCGAAAGCCTCCAGGCCCCGCCACGGGCTGGCCAGCGCGACCCGCGCCGCAGCGCCAGCCACGGCCATCGAGGACCGGCCCAGCGAGACCAGGACGTCCGAGGCGCCCGAAGCCTGGGCCAGGTCGCGCAGCTGGTCCGCCGCATACCCTTTCGCGATGCCCCCCAGGTCCACGGCCCGTGGGTCGGCGCCGACCACGCGCGCGCTCACGCCCGCGGCGTCGGCGGACACCTCGATCCGCCCGCGCACCGGGCCCGGATCCGCCCCTGGGGCGTCCTCGCCGCGGGCAGCGCCCTCCCAGGCGCGCACCCGCGCCCCCAGCAGCGCGGAGAACCCGGCGCGGGTGCGCCGACAGAGGTCCTGCGCGCTCGAGAGCACCGCGGCCGTGTCCTCGCCGACCGGGCGCCACCGCCCGTCCAGGAGCGACACCTCCGAGGCGGGGTCGAAGCGGGTGAGGAGGCCCTCCAGATGTGCGGCCCGCCCTGCCAGACGGCGCGCGAGGTCCCCCTCTCCCCGCCCGGCCGGCCCCCACGACACATGTCCCAGCGTGCCCATGGTCGGGAACGTGCACGAGGCGGGCCGGGGGGCTCCGCCCCGCTGGGGATCAGGACTGCTGGGCATCCGCCACGGCGTCCGCCACCGCGTCCAGGAACAGGCGGTGCGACAGCGAGGCTCCCGCGATCGCCTCGACCTGGTTCTGGTCGCCGGTCTCCTCGAACTCGGAGACGAACTCCTTCTCAGCGGCGATGGCGTTCTGAGCGCGCTGGTAGAACTCCTGGTCGGCGGGCGTGCCGTCGCTGCCCAGGCCGTAGTCCTCGTCGTGGGGGGTGCCATCCTCGTCGTAGACGAGGAATGAGGCGTCGGTGACGGCGCCACCGGAGACGGAGAACGTCACCACCCCGTAGGAGCCGTCGTCCTCCGTGGCCGACGTGCCGGTGTAGTCCCCGTCGGGCAGGGTGCCGGCGGCCGGACCCGCGTCCACGGCGCACCCGGTGAGCACAGCCTGCCCGATCGCCGCGCCGACGGCGGCCCCGGCCAGGAGAGCGCGGGCCCGGAGCGGGCTCCGGGCGCTCACCGCGCCCCTCCCTCTCCCACGCCGCGCCCCTTCGTGGGCGTGCTCGCCACATCCGCCGCCTCACGGGCGATGCGGCCGTGCTCCAGGATGATCTGGCGCCCGCCCTGGGCTGCGACCTCGGCGTCATGGGTGACGACGATGAGGGTCGTTCCGGCGTCGTGGAGGGTGTGGAAGAAGTCGATGACGATCCTCTCGTTGACCTCGTCGAGGTTGCCGGTGGGCTCGTCGGCCAGGATCACATCCGGATGGTTGATGAGCGCGCGGGCGACGCACACGCGCTGCTGCTCGCCTCCGGAGAGCTCGCGCGGCAGGTGGGTGGCGCGGTCGGCCATTCCGACGCGATCGAGGGCCGCCATGGCCTCCTTCTCATCCGGGATCGAGTGGTAGTACTGGGCCAGCATGACGTTCTCGACGGCCGTGAGGTGCTGGACGAGGTGGAACTGCTGGAAGACCAGGCCGATCTTCTGGCGGCGCACGGTCGCCAGCTCCGGTTCGCCCATCTTGTCCAGGCGCTCGCCCTCGAGCAGGACGATGCCCTCGGTCGGGCTGTCCATGCACCCCAGGATGTTCATCAGCGTGGACTTCCCCGACCCCGAGGGACCGACGATCGACACCCAGTCCCCGCGCCGGATCTCCAGACTCACGTCATCCAGGGCCGCCAGTTCGCCGTAGCGTCGGCTGACGTTCCTCACGGAGTAGATCGACTCCCCCTCCGCCGCCTCGCCGGTGGCGCCCCTCACGGGGTCCGCCCCCTCTCGGACGGCCGCGCGCGCGGTCTCATCCGCCATGGTCACTCCCCTCCCAACACGTCGACGGGATTGATTGCCGAGATCCGCCGGGCCGGCAGCAGACTGCCCACCAGGGCGACGGCCACGGAGAACACCAGGGTGAGGGGGACGACCCACCAGTTCACCCCGATCTGGACGGCGAAGGCCCTCATCGAGATCTCGTCCGCGATCCACACGCCGAGCGCCGCCCCGACGGCCCCGCCCAGCAGGCCGAGCAGCACCGACTCCCCGACGAACTCGCCCATGACATCCCTGGCGAGCGCCCCCAGGGCCTTCTTCAGGCCGATCTCCCGCGCCCGCTCGGAGACGACGGCGCTGAGCGTCGCCGAGATCGAGATGAGGGTGAGCAGGCAGATGATCACGCTGACGATCCAGATGAGCGTCTGGAGCGTCTGGGCGACGCCCGACTCGGACTCGCTGACGCGGCGCACGACCTCGGCCTCCATGCCGGTCCCCTGCGCCCCCACCGCGTCGGCCACGGCCGCCAGGTCCGCGCCGTCGGCGTCCACCGAGTACTCGATGACGTCGTAGGCGGTGACCCCGCCGGTGAACTCCGCCAGGGTCTGCGGGTTCGTCACGATGAGGTCGTCCTCCGCTCCCCCGGTGCGGAGGATCCCGGTGACCGTCAGCTGCCGAGCGGCGCCGTCCTCGGTGGTGGGCTCCGTGAGCCCCACCTTCTCCCCGACCGAGAAGCGGTAGAGGTCGGCCACGCTCTCCCCGACCAGGATCTCGTCCGCACCGGTGGGGGCGGACCCGTCGATCTCCCAGTAGGGGCGCACCGAGAGGGCGTCCTCGATGTCCGTGCCCATGACCTGCACGGCCTGCTGGTTGTACAGCAGGTTCGCGTACTGGTAGGCGGCGCGCCCCAGCGCGGCGTCGCCGACGGCGCGGTCCGCGGCGTCGAGCTGGTCGGCGGAGAGGCTCGCCGCCCCGTCGGGGAGGACCACCATGTTGGCGCCGTAGGACCGCAGCTCGCGCGCCATCTGCGCGGGGACCGCATAGGCCACGAGGCCCAGGCACGACAGGGTCGTGGCGCCCACGGCGATCGACAGCGACGCGATGAGCACCCGGGAGGCCCTGTGCCAGAACGACTGCGTGATCATCCGCAGGTACATCCGGCGATGTCCGTCCATGTCCCCCTCACCTCCCGTGCAGCACCTGGGCGGGCTGCAGGCGTAGCAGATACCGGATCGACGGCAGGCACCCGACCAGCGCCGTCACGAGGATGACCAAGGCCATGAGGGGCGCGACGATCGGGCGCACCGCGATGCCCGATCCGAACACCAGGTGCCCCACCAGTTGGGCGAGGCCGATGCCCAGCCCGAAGCCTGCGGCGCCGCCGGCCAGCGCCACGACGAAGGTCTCGGTGAGGATCGTGGCGACAATGGACCGGTTGCGCGCTCCGAGCGCCTTCATCAGGCCGATCTCCTTCGAGCGTTCCATCACCGAGGCCGTCACCAGGTTCGCGATGCCCAGCGAGGCCGCGACCATCGCGAAGACCGCGACGACCGTCATGATGAGCTGCGTCTTCTCCAGGATCTCGCCCTCGGTGTCCGCGATCTGGTGCACGGGCTTGGCGACCACGTTCGTCATCGCCTCCTCGATCTGGTACGCGATCGAGCTGACATAGGCCGTGCAGTACCAGGTCTCCCATTCGTCGATCGACAGCGTCGAGGGATCGCGCGCGGCCCGGCGCGCGAGGTCGTTGTCCGGGGTGGTGATGGCCCGCACCTCGATGCTGCCGACCTCGCCGGGGCGTCCCGCCATCGCCTGGGCCGTCGCCAGGGTGGTGAAGAGTTTCGAGTCCTCCTCGTCGCCCGACTGGATGACGCCCGTGATCGTCACCGTTCGCGGGGACGCCCCGCTCGCGGCCGGGGTCGAGGACGACCCCGACTGGGAGCCCTCCTGCCCCGACGGGACGGCGGCCACGCTCACCCGATCACCGGCCTGCACGCCCAGCGTCTGGGCCAGCCGCGCGCCGATCAGGGCCTGATCGTCGCTCTGGGGCCAGTCCCCGGCGACATCCCACCAGTCGCGCATGTTCTCGATGCCCGTGGTCACCGACTGGCCGGTGGCCAGATCCAGGTCGTGGCTGAACCACGTCCCGGCGATCGTGGCCTCCTGTCCGTCGACCGTGGCGGCGACCTCCAGGAAGGGCGCGAAGTCCTCGATGTTGTAGGCCCAGAAGATCGTCTTGATGTCCGCCAGCTCGTCCTCACGGATGGAGCCGGCCGACGAGCTGGAGGCGGAGTCGACCTCGTACATGTCGGAGACGATGGCGGTGGACTGGGGCAGAACCTGGATGTTCGCCCCGTAGGAGCCCAGCTCCTCCTGGACCTTGTCCCCGACGTCCAGCATGACGGCCAGCATGGAGGTGGTCAGGCTGGAGCCCAGCAGGATCGTCACGGCGATCATCAACCGTTTGCCCACCTGGCGCCGCAGCGCCTGGACGATCATCCTCCAGAAGAACATGGCGCCGCCTCAGCTCCTGAAGACCTTGACATGGCTCTCCAGCTCGTCGACCGAGAAGGTCAGCGCGTCATCCGTCTGCCCGTAGGAGATGGGGATGGGGTTGCAGCCCCCCTCGAAGCCGATGGTCTGGATGTTCATCATGACGCCGCACCGCCGGCAGATGACCTTGCCGTCGTCCTCGTAGTAGCCGGCGTCCCCGCAGATCTCGCACGCGTCCAGGCCGGTGCCGAACGCGGACTGGTTCTTCTGGATGACGATGAAGCGCACATCGGTGCCGTCCTGCGCCCGGTAGGCGAAGCGATGGAGGTGTCCGTCGCTGACCAGCTCGCGCGAGACCAGCACGGAGTCCCCCTGGACCTCCGAGGGCTCGATCGCGGAGAGCTCGGGCACGTAGTCGGCGCGGCGCTTGCCCTCGGTGAGCGCGCCCACGAAGACCAGCGCCCCCACGACGGAGAGACCCAGGAACCGGCGACGCGAGAGCTGCTCGGCGCGCTCCAGCCGCTCCTGCGCCGGGTTCGGGTGCGCGGCGCGCGCGTGGGCCCACAGCGCCACGATGCCCGGGATCGCGATGAGGATGGCCAGCGACAGCTGCGTCGTGGCCTCGTGCTCCTGGATCCACAGGACCCAACGGAACACCAGCGAGCTGCGCGGGACCAGGCGCCGGGTCGCGAATTGCTGGTAGAGAAGGATCGCGCGGGGCAGCACCATCGCGGCGAACACGACCGTGGTGATGACCGAGCGCATGTACCAGGGGACCCGCGCCGCCGAGACGACGTACCCCCAGGAGGCCACGACCACCAGCAGGGTGCCCAGCACGTATCCGGCCAGGCGCAGGAGGCTCTCCGTGTCGAACAGGCTGGAGCCCATCGGCGTGATGCCGGAGGCGTTGAAGAAGTAGGTGAAGCCGTAGAACACGGAGGCGGTGGCCAGCGCCGCCAGAGCGGTGGCCGACAGCGCGCGATGGCGGCGCCCCTGGGCGATGTCGTGGAGGTCGCGGTTGCCGAAGACCCACAGGGCGACCAGGAACAGCAGGATCGCGAGGAAGGTGAGAGGCCCGACGATCGCGTTGAAGGTCGGGACGTCGATGTGGGTCGTGTTAATGCGCAGCCACGCGACCACCGCGCCGCCGGCCAGACCGGCCGCTCCGATCGACCATGTCAGGCGCGCGAGGGTCCGCCGTTCGCGGGGGGAGTAGGCGCGGGCGGCGACCAGGATCGCCACGGCGAGGCACAGGGGCAGTGCGCTCTGGACCGAGAGGACGAACAGCTTGAGCATGACGGCGGTGAACCAGGTTCCGCGTCCCGCGGGGACGCCTCGATGTGTGCGGGGGCAGGGCGGGCGCCGCCCCGGGAGCGCGCGGCTCCGGGGCGGCGAACCGGATCAGATCAGCTGGCCGTCCCACTGCCAATTGTCGAATTCGAAGGTCAGGGGCTCGGTCCAGAACCGTCCCTTGACGCCGGAGGAGTCCTTGCCGGTGTGCAGCATGAAGGAGTCCGCGGGGGAGGCGATGGTGACCACCACGTTGTAGTTGCCGGGATCCAGGGAGATGTTGTTGCCGTAGTGCGGCCCGTCCGAGGCAATCATCGGCATCATCGTGCCCAGGTCGACCTCCTCGCCGGTGTCGATGTTCGTCGCCACGGCCGTGACATCGAGGTAGGGGAGGAACTGGTCGGCCTCATAGCCCCATTCCGTGGCCTTCTCGTTGGTGGCGACGTCGATCTCGAAGTGCATGTCGGACTCCGAGGCGGCCGGCATCGCCATGGAGCCGTGCTCGAGGTCGACCGCCTGGAAGTACACGGCGTCGACGGTCAGAGCGTCGTTGGTCTGGGGGCCGGAGTCGCCCACCGGGATCTCGTTGATGCCGATGACGTCGGCCTCCGCCGAGGCGTCGTCCGTGGCGTCGGCGGCCGCCGACTCCTCGGTGGTGGCGGCCGGCGCGCTGGAGTCCGCCGACTCCGCGGAGTCGCCGGAGCTGCACGCGCCCAGCGAGACGGCCATGGCCGCGGCAGCGGTGCAGGCGAGGAGCTTCTTCTTCACGTTCGGGATTCCTCTCATCTCTGTGTGACAGCGGCGGGGTCCGGGACGTGGGCCCCCCGCTTTTCGGCCCTGGACTTGCGGCGCTGAAGGACGGCCAGCACGACCAGGATCGCGACGACGGCCAGTTGCGCCGCCAGGGTCTCGGCCGTGGGGTACAGGCCGAGGATTGTGACCTGCGGGACTCCGGGCACCAGCGTCTGGGAGACGAGGGTCGCGTCCTGGAATTCCTTGACGGCCCCGCCGGCGATGGTGACGGACAGGATGCCCAGCAGGACGGAGGTCCAGGTGAAGAACGGCCTGAGCGGCAGCCGGACGCCGAACACCCACACCAGTGTGAACAGGAGGGCGAGCAGCGCGACGGCCGCGCCGACGCCCATCCAGATCTTCGCGTGGTCCCCGCCGGTCTTCGCGCCGGCGATGATCGGCGCGAAGAACAGGATGGTCTCCGATCCCTCGCGCAGGACCGCGAGGAAAGCGGCGGAGGCGAGCGCGAAGGAGCCGCCCGCCGCGACGCCCTTGCTGGCGGTGCGGTCGATGTACTCCTGGAAGCGCGCCCCGCTGGCCTTCGACAGAATCCAGTTCGACACCCAGATCAGCATGATGACGGCCAGCAGGCCGGTGATGCCCTCTAGGAGCTCCTGGCTGAATCCCGAGGTCGCGGAGCTGGCCAGCCTCGAGAACAGGACGGCGAGCCCGATGGAGATCGCGAGGGCCGCGACGACCCCGGTCATGATGCCGACCAGCTGGTCGCGTCTGCCGGCCTTCATCGCGTAGGTCACGAGCGCGGCGACGACCAGGAGCGCCTCGGCGCCCTCGCGGACCAGGACCAGGAAGGAGGCCCAGAACCCGCTCCAGCCGAGTTCGTCCCGCGAGGTCATCTCGTCCAGCTGCGCGGCGTCCTGGGTGATCGCCGCCGTCAGCTCATCGGCCTTCGCGGCGTAGTCCTCCACACTGAGGCTTCCGTCGCGCCCGTCCTGGCGAAGCTGGGTGAACATGGACTCGAGGTCAGTGACGCGCGACTGCCCGATGTAGGAGATCGTCGCCTTCTCCAGGCCGTCGGCCTCGTAGTGCGCGAGGTAGGCGTCCCTCGCGGCGGAGGCCGCGCTCTCGTAGTCCCCCTGGGCGTAGGCCGTCTTCGCAGCCTCGATGCGCTCGATGATCCGCTGGCCGACGCGCGTCCACTGGTCGTTGAGCTCCGGGGTGGCGGCCAGATCGGCGACGTCGGCGCGCAGCAGGTCGACGGTCGCGGTGGTGGCCTCCTCGACCTCCGACTGGGAGGCGGCGTTGCGGGCGAGATCGCGCAGGGCGAGGAGCTGGGTGACGAAGGCGTCGGCGCGATCCGTCCCCAGGCGGTGGTCGATCTGCGCCTCAAGGCCGCTGACCTGGTAGGTCTCGTAGTAGGCCTTCCGGATGGAGGTCTCGACGCCCTCGGTGTCGCCCGCGGCGTACTGGTCGGGGACCTGCTGGATCGTCTCGGTCATCTGCTCGACGACCGAGTCCCAGTCCGTGTCCTCCGCATGCGCGGCGGGGGCGACCATCAGCGCGGCGACGCCCAGGCACAGGACCATCAGCAGGAGGCGGATCGCGCGGCGTCCCGCGAGGAAGGGGCGGAGACCCGAAGCATCTGACGCCCGTGTCATCTCCCCTGATCGACGTCCCGGCACCGCGATGGTCCCCGTCGTGCTGCTCACTGGTGCGACGTCCGTTCTTCCTGAGGTTTGGTGAACCTAAGTCTACGAACGCCACCTCGGAAGTAAAGAGGGCCCTTGGTCCCAGATGAGGTGAGGCTTCCCTCAATCGAATGGCTCTGACCTGTCCCGATGCCCTCGCGGCCTCCGACGCCGCGAAGCGGGGCCCGGCGGCTGACGCCACCGGGCCCCGACGATGCCGCGTCACCGCCCCGCTCAGGCGGTGGCGTCTCCCAGGACGTCCTCCACGGCCGCGCGGCCGGCCTCGAGGCGGGCGACGGGCACCCGGAACGGCGAACAGGACACGTAGTCCAGCCCGACCGCGTGGAAGAAGTGCACGGAGTCGGGGTCCCCGCCGTGCTCCCCGCATACGCCCAGCTTGATGCCCGGCTTGGTCGCGCGCGCCTTCTCCACCGCGATCCGCACGAGCTCGCCGACGCCGTCGACGTCGATAGACTCGAAGGGGGAGACCGTGAAGATCCCGGCCTCCGCGTATTCGTTGAAGAACGTGCTCTCGACGTCGTCCCGGGAGAAGCCCCAGGTCGTCTGCGTGAGGTCATTCGTGCCGAAGCTGAAGAAGTCGGCCTCGGCCGCCAGGTCGTCGGCCGTGACGGCCGCGCGCGGCAGCTCGATCATGGCGCCGACGGTGATGGCGGAGAGATCCGCGCCGGTCCTCGAGGCCACCTCGGCGATGATGCCCTCGGTCTTCTCACGCAGCAGGCGCAGCTCGCGCACGGAGCCGACCAGGGGCACCATGATCTCCGGCTTGGGGTGGAGGCCCCGGGCCGCCAGCTCCGCCGTCGCCTCGCACAGGGCCCGGACCTGGAGGTCGTTGAGTCCCGGCATGTAGATGCCCAGGCGCACTCCGCGCAGCCCCAGCATGGGGTTCTGCTCGTGCAGGCGGCGCGCCACCACGAGCATCGCGAGGTCATCGGGGTCGGCCCGCCCCTTGGTGGCCAGATCGACGGCGACCCGGATCTCCAGCTTGGTGAGGTCGGGGAGGAACTCGTGCAGCGGCGGGTCGATGAGGCGGACCACCATCTCCTTGCCGTCCATGACTTCGAGCATCTCCAGGTAGTCCTGCTTCTGGAGCCTCTCCAGCTCGTCGAAGGCGGACTGGCGCTCGGCCGACCCGGGCTCGGAGACGATGGCGTTCTCCACCAGCTGGCGGCGCGCGCCCAGGAACATGTGCTCGGTGCGGCACAGGCCGATGCCCTCCGCGCCGAAGGCCAGCGCGTTGCGCGAGTCGTTCGGCGTGTCGGCGTTGGCGCGCACCTGGAGGCGGCGCACCTCGTCAGCACGGGTGAGCAGACGGTCGACCGCGGTGACGAGCTCGCGGGTGTCGGCGTCGTCGCCGGCGGCCGCGAGGCCCGCCTCCAGGCCGTGGGACAGATAGGTCGTCACGGGCGAGTCGACGACGGGGACCGCGCCCAGAAAGACCTCGCCGGTCTGGCCGTCGATCGAGATGGTGTCCTCCGCGGTGAGCATCCGCTCCCCCACCGTCACGGTGCCCGCCGCCGCGTTGATGACCAGGGCGTCGGCCCCCACCACGCAGGTCTTGCCCATACCGCGCGCCACGACGGCCGCGTGGGACGTCTTGCCTCCGCGCGCAGTGAGCACGCCCTCGGCGGCGACCATGCCCGGCAGGTCGTCGGGGTTGGTCTCGCGGCGCACCAGGACGCACCGGCGCCCCTCCTTGGCCGCGGCCTCGGCCTGCTCGTTGTTGAAGACGATGACGCCGGCCGCGGCGCCCGGGGAGGCCGCCGTGCCGCGGGTGAGCGTCTCCTTGGAGGCCTCGGGATCGAACTGCGGGAACATCAGGCTGGTGAGCTGCTCGCCGGTGACGCGGGTGAGGGCCTCGTCGGCGGTGATCAGGCCTTCGTCGGCCAGCTCGATCGCCACGCGGAACGCCGCGGCCGGCGTGCGTTTGCCCACCCGGGTCTGCAGCATCCACAACTTGCCGCGCTCGATCGTGAACTCGATGTCGCACAGGTCCCGGTAATGGGTCTCCAGCTTCGCCATGATGGCCCGCAGCTGGTCGTAGGAGGTCTTGTCCAGTTTCTCCAGGTCCGCCAGCGTCAGCGTGTTGCGGATGCCGGCGACGACGTCCTCGCCCTGGGCGTTGGGCAGGTAGTCGCCGTAGACGCCCGAGTGGCCGGTGGAGGGGTCGCGCGTGAAGCACACTCCCGTTCCGGAGGTCTCGCCCATGTTGCCGAAGACCATGGCGACGACGTTGACGGCCGTGCCCAGGTCGTCGGGGATGCGCTCCCTGCGGCGGTAGACGCGCGCGCGCTCGGTGTTCCACGAGCGGAAGACGGCCTCAGTGGCCAGGTCCAGCTGCTCGCGCGGATCCTGCGGGAAGGGGGAGCCGGTCGCCCGCTCCACGATGTCCTTGTACGTGGCGACCAGCCCGGTCAGGTCCTCCTCGGTCAGATCCGTGTCCGCCGTGACGCCGCGCCGGGCCTTGAGCTCCTCCAGCGCCTCCGAGAACAGCTCGCCGTCGAGGTCGAGCACGGTCCGGCCGAACATCTGGATGAGGCGCCGGTAGGAGTCCCAGGCGAAACGCCCGTTGCCCGACACCGCGGCCAGCCCCGCCACCGACCGGTCGTTGAGGCCGACGTTGAGCACCGTCTCCATCATGCCGGGCATGGAGAACTTCGCCCCCGAGCGCACCGAGACCAGCAGCGGGTCGGTGGCATCGCCCAGCGTGCGCCCCATCGTCTGCTCGACCCGGCGCAGGGCGGCGGTGACCTCGTCGGCCAGCGATGCGGGAGGCGCCCCCGCGTCCAGGTAGGCCCGGCAGGCATCGGTGGAGATCGTGAATCCCGGGGGGACGGGCAGCCCCAGATTCGTCATCTCCGCCAGGTTGGCTCCCTTTCCGCCGAGCAGGTCCTTCATGGACTTGTCGCCCTCGACGAAGTCATACACATACTTGACCAATGGAGGTCCTCTCTCCGTGACGTCGCTGCCACTCCAGCGCTGCGTGCGCAGTGCCTCAACTGTACCCATTCAAGGACCTACGTCACCAGACGACGGCGAAACCGCTCCTCACCCCACGGCAGGCGACCGGGACCTTCGTCGGACAACCGTCACCGCCACGGACATCGGCCCCGCCCGCCGCTCTTCGCGGTGGCCGATGGGATGGGCGGGCACGCCCTCGGCGAGGTCGCCGCCCGGACCGCCCTCGACGCGCCAGCAGCGCCCCGGCCCGGCGTGCCGCTCCCTCCGGCGAACATCCTCACCCGCGCGTTGGGGGTCGGCATGCCGGGGCCGCCGGAGCCCGATGTCGCCTGCGCTCCGGCCCTGGCCGGGGACCGTCTCGCCCTCTGCTCCGACGGCGTGCACGGCGTCGTCGAGGAGGACCTGCTGTGCCGGATCGTCTGGGAGGCGCCCGACCCGCAGTCCGCTGCGGACGCCCTCGTCGTGGAGGCGGTTCAGGCGGCCCCGGGCCTGCCGAACGGCCAGCGGCCCGCCGAGGGGCGTCCGGTCGGCGGAATCGGTGGGGAACCAGGGTGCTCCCCGATTCCGCCGGCCCCGCGGGCGTGATGGGCTGTCCCCATGGCATTGACACGGAGCTCCACTGACAAGATCCTCGGCGGCGTCTGCGGCGGCATCGCCCGGTCCAGCGGCCTCACCCCGGCGACCGTCCGTCTCCTCACGGTGCTCGTCGGACTCACGCCTGTCCCGGTGATCCCGATCTACCTCGTGCTCTGGCTCGCGCTGCCGGCGGAGTGACCCTGCCGGGCCGCCCCGCGGTCCGCGTTCGCGCGGCGCCGCCCTCGCCCCCATTCCGGAGACGAGGGCGGCGCCGGCCCAGGGACGGGTGCGTCAGCCGACGTGCTGCTCCTCCGCCGCGGCGACGGGCCCCGCCGGCGACTCGCCCTCCCGGCCCTCGCGCGGCGCCTGGATCGCCCCGTCGGACGCGAAGGTGAACTCGCGGTCCGCCCCCTCGCCCTGGACGCCGACGGTGACGACCTGGCCGGGGAGGACCTCGCCGAACAGGATGCGCTCGGACAGGGCGTCCTCGATGTCGCGCTGGATCGCGCGGCGCAGCGGGCGGGCGCCGAGCACCGGATCGAAGCCCCGGTCGGCCAGCAGATCGCGCGCCGCGTCGGTGAGCTGCAGTTCCATGCCCTGGGCGCGCATGCGCTCGGCGAGCCTGGCGACCATGAGGTCGACGATCTGCTTGATCTGGTCCTTCTCCAGCGGCGGGAACACGATCGTGTCGTCGACGCGGTTGAGGAACTCGGGGCGGAAGTGCTGCTTGAGCTCCTCGTTGACCTTCGCCTTCATCCGCGAGTAGTCGTGGGTGAGATTCTGGGAGGACTGGAACCCGGTGAGCACGCCCTTGTTGATGTCGCGCGTGCCCAGGTTCGTCGTCATGATGATGACGGTGTTCTTGAAGTCGACCTTGCGGCCCTGTGCGTCGGTGAGCCGGCCCTCCTCCAGGATCTGCAGCAGCGAGTTGAAGATATCGGGGTGGGCCTTCTCCACCTCGTCGAAAAGCACGACGGAGAACGGACGGCGGCGGACCTTCTCCGTGAGCTGGCCGCCCTCGTCGTAGCCGACGTACCCGGGGGGCGCGCCGAACAGCCGGGAGGCCGTGTGTTTCTCGGAGAACTCCGACATGTCGAGCTGGATGAGGGCGTCCTCGTCGCCGAAGAGGAACTCCGCGAGCGCCTTGGCCAGCTCCGTCTTGCCGACGCCCGTGGGGCCGGCGAAGATGAACGACCCGCCGGGGCGCTTGGGGTCCTTCAGGCCGGAGCGGGTGCGCCGGATCGCCTGGGACAGGGCCTTGACGGCCTCGTCCTGGCCGATGACGCGCTTGTGCAGCTCGTCCTCCATGTGGAGGAGCTTCGCGGACTCCGTCTGAGTCAGCTTGAACACGGGGATGCCGGTCGACATGGACAGCACCTCGGCGATGTCGTCCTCGGAGACCTCGGCGATGTCGTCGAGGTCCCCGCCCTTCCAGGCCTTCTCCTTCTCCGCGCGCCGCTCGCCGAGCTTCTGCTCCTCGTCGCGCAGCGACGCGGCCTTCTCGAAGTCCTGGTCGTCGATCGCGGACTCCTTGTCGCGGCGCACGCCCGCGATCTTCTCGTCGAGCTCGCGCAGCTCGGGGGGCGCCGTCATCCGTCGGATGCGCAGGCGGGCGCCGGCCTCGTCCATCAGGTCGATCGCCTTGTCGGGCAGGAAGCGGTCGGAGACGTAGCGGTCCGCGAGCTCGGCGGCGGCCTCGATCGCCTGGTCCGTGATGATGACGCGGTGGTGGGCCTCGTAGCGGTCGCGCAGCCCCTTGAGGATGCCCACCGTCTCCTCGACGTTGGGCTCCTCCACCTTGACCGGCTGGAAGCGCCGCTCCAGGGCGGCGTCCTTCTCGATGTACTTGCGGTACTCGTCCATCGTCGTGGCGCCGATGGTCTGCAGCTCCCCGCGGGCCAGCATCGGCTTGAGCATCTGGGCGGCGTCGATCGACCCCTCCGCGGCGCCCGCCCCGACCAGGGTGTGGATCTCGTCGATGAACAGGATGATGTCCCCGCGGGTGCGGATCTCCTTGAGGACCTTCTTCAGGCGCTCCTCGAAGTCGCCGCGGTAGCGCGACCCCGCCACGAGCGAGCCCATGTCCAGGCTGTAGATCTGCTTGTCCTTGATGGTCTCGGGCACGTCCCCGCGCACGATGGCCTGCGCGAGGCCCTCGACGACGGCGGTCTTGCCGACGCCGGGCTCGCCGACCAGCACCGGGTTGTTCTTCGTGCGCCGGGAGAGGACCTGCATGACGCGCTCCATCTCGGTCTGGCGCCCGATGACGGGATCGAGCTTGCCCTCGCGGGCGGCCTGGGTGAGGTTGCGCCCGAACTGCTCGAGGATCGCGGAATTCGTCTGCCCCGGGTCGCGCAGCGGGGCGCCCGAGACGCCCACGGCCTCGCGCCCGTCGCCCTCTCCGGTCTGGCGCTGGTAGCCCGACAGCAGCTGGATGACCGTCTGGCGGACCTGGCCGAGGTCTGCGCCGAGCTTCGTCAGCACCTGGGCGGCCACGCCCTCGCCCTCCTTGAGGAGGCCGAGGAGCAGGTGCTCCGTCCCGATGTAGTTGTGTCCCAGCTGGAGGGCCTCGCGCAGCGAGAGCTCGAAGACGCGCTTGGCGCGAGGCGTGAAGGGGATGTGGCCCTCGACGGGCTTCTCGCCCTCCCCGATGATGTCGATGACGGCGGCGCGCACGTCGTCGCGCTTGATGTCCATCATCTCCAGGGCCTTGGCGGCCACGCCCTCGCCCTCGGTGATGAGCCCCAGAAGGAGGTGCTCGGTCCCGATGTAGTTGTGGTTGAGGCCCCGGGCCTCGTCCTGCGCCAGGACGACGACTCGCCGCGCTCGGTCGGTGAACCGTTCGAACATGGGCTCCTCCTCGGTGGATGGGGTGCAGACGCACGGGAACGCCTGACAGCTGGTCCCCACACTACGGGCATCGGGAGCCGGCGTCAGGACTGTTCACTCAAGGCGTGAGGCCCGCCCTCAGGCACCGGCCCCCTAGGGGACGGCGCTCCGCTGCGGCCGGGCGCACAGCGCGAGGTAGGACACGGCCGCGAGCGCGGCGGCCCCGCCCATGACGGCGGTCATCGAGGCCGCGGTGGCCTCGCCTCCCACCGCGACCAGCTGCGCGGCGACGCCGGAGAACAACGCCTGGACCGCGCCCTGGACGGCGGCGGCCATCCCGGCGTCCGCCCCGTGCGGCTCCAGCGCCAGCGCCGTCGTGTTCGCCATGATCGGCCCGTTCGCCAGGGAGGCGAAGACGATGACGACCATGAGCAGCCACAGCGGCGGCTGCCCGGTGAGCGCCGCGAGGGCCGCCGCGACCAGGGAGGCGGCCAGGCTGAGCGCCAGCGCGCCGGCCAGCACGCGCCGGGGCGTATGCCGCACGATGAGCCGGCTGTTGAGCAGGCCCCCGATGATCATGACGACCGCGTTGAGGGCGAACACCAGCGAATACTGGAGGGGACGCAGCCCATACTGGTTCTCGATGACGATGGCGGACCCGGAGATGAACGCGAAGAGCACGCCGCATCCGAAGGCCTGGGCCAGGGTGTATCCGAGGAACATGCGGTCGGTCAGGACACTGCGGGCGCTGCGCCGCAGCCAGCCCGCCTCCTCCCCGCTCCGGCGCCTCCCGGGAGGCAGGGACTCGCTGACGACGCCCGCGCAGCCGGTGAGGAGGGCCACGGCGATGCCGGCCAGCACCCACATGATGCCGCGCCACCCGATGGGCTCGGCCAGGACCCCGCCGAGGACCGGCGCGATGATGGGCGCCAGGCCTGTGATGACGCCGAGCAGGCTGAGCACCTGGCCCAGGCGGACCCCGCTGGACAGGTCGCGGGCGAGCGCCTTGCCCATCGTGATGCCCACCGACCCGGTGAAGCCCTGCAGGAAACGGGCCGTGATGAGCAGCCCGATCGAGGGGGCCGCGGCCGCGCCGATGCTGGAGAGCACGAACAGGGCGGAGGCCACGAGGAGGGGTCGCCGACGTCCGAAGCGGTCGGACAGGGGGCCCCAGAACAGCTGGCCCACGGCCATGCCGACCATGTACAGCGCGACCGTGGACTGCACGTGGGCGGAGGTGACGCCCAGATCGGTGGCGACCTCCGGCAGGGAGGGCGTGTACATGTCGGTCGCCAGGGGCGTGACCGCTCCCAGCAGCGCGACGACGGCCATCAGCCCGGCCGTCATGGTGACGGCGCGCCCGTCCATGGCAGGCCCCATGCGCCACCACCGCC
Organism: Schaalia naturae; assembly: GCF_042665795.1. NCBI lineage: Bacteria > Bacillati > Actinomycetota > Actinomycetes > Actinomycetales > Actinomycetaceae > Schaalia > Schaalia naturae. The sequence continues at coordinate 2,924,835 of NZ_JBHTEF010000001.1, read as the reverse complement.
CGATGCGGCCGGCGTCCCGTCCGGGGACGGGGGCGGGCGCCGCCTCCGGCGCGGGCCGCTCGAGTGTGTCCGCGGTCCGCTCAGGCATGGGCGGCCTCGCTCTCCTGCGACGTGACGAGGGCGTCGCCACGGCTCTCGGCTCCGGCAGGCCGGGACGGGCCGGTCCGTCCCTCCGGCGGCGGGGCGAGCCTCTCGTCGAGGGCACCCAACAGCGCGAGGGCCGCGTCCAGGCGCGCCGGGTCGTCGCCGACCAGAGGGGCGAGCATCGCCGCCCATCCGGCGCGGATCCGGTCCAGGTTCTCCGCCGCCAGGCCGGTGGAGGCCAGGCGCACGCATCGGCGGTCCGCGGGATCGGGGCTCCTGCGGACCAGGCCCCGGGCCTCCAGCGAGCGCAGCGCGGCGCTCATGTTGGAGGAGGTGAGCCCGACCCGGGCGGCGGCAGCGGACGGGGAGATCCCCGGAGCGGAGCTGACGACGCGCAGGACCAGACTCTCCACGGGTGAGAGCACATCTACGCCGGCGGCGTGGTCCCGCACGGTGATCTTGCGCGCCACGCTCAGCACGGCGTCCGCCAGGTCCGCGACGGCCTCGTTCCGTTCATCCATACGGTGTCCCCTCTCATCGGCACGAACACCACCGATGATAAGAACGCTATCTTTCCATAGTCAATTGCGCCCGCATGTCGTCGCGCGCACCCGGGGCGCGCCCTCACGCCTCGACGAGGACGGTGAAGGGGCCGTCGTTGACCAGATCGACCCGCATCTTCGCGCCGAAGACGCCGGTGGCCACCTCGACGCCGCGGGCGCGCAGCCCCGCGACCACGGCGTCGACCAGCGGCTCGGCCTCATCGCCGGGGGCGGCATGCGACCACGACGGGCGCCGGCCCTTGCGCGTGTCGCCGTAGAGGGTGAACTGGGAGACCACCAGCACGGGCGCGCCGGTCGAGGCCACCGACTCCTCGTCCTCGAGGATGCGCAGCTCCGCGATCTTGCGGACCACGGTCTCCACCTGGGCGGGACCGTCGCCGCGCGCCACCCCGACGAGCGCCACCAGCCCCGGCCGGCCGATCGCCCCGACCACCGAGCCGTCGACGCTCACGCTCGCATGCAGCACGCGCTGCAGGACGGCCCTCATCGCGCGGACCCCAGCCCGCTCGAGCCTCCCGCGCCCGGCACATCCGGCCGCCGAAGCGCCGGGTTGGACAGCCCGACTCCAGGACGCTGCGCTGGCGAATCCTGGGCCCTGCCCTCGATCGGCACGATCAGCTCCTGGGACGCAGCCACCCCGTCGATGTCGAAGACGACGTCGGCGGGAACGGCGCGGGCCACCAGGGCGAGCGCGATCGGCCCCATCTCCGCATGGCGCGCGACCGAGGTCACCACCCCCACCTGGCGCCCGCCGCGCTCCAGCCGCGCACCGGCCCGCGGAATCTCCCCCATCGACCCGTCGAGTTGGAGGAACACCAGCCGTCGGGGCGGGCGTCCCAGGTTGAGGACGCGCGCCACCGACTCCTGCCCGCGATAGCAGCCCTTGTCGATGTGGACAGCCGTGCGCAGCCAGTCCAACTCCGCCGGGATCGCGCGGGCGTCCGCCTCGCGCCCGATCCGGGGACGCCACGCGGCCACGCGCACCGCCTCCCAGGCCAGCAGACCGGCGGGCCGGCGCCGACCGGCCTCCTCCGGCGCGCCCGCGCCTCCCAGCCAGGCGGCGGCGAAGTCACCGGCCCGCTCGCGCCGGACGAGATGCAGGTGGGCCTGCAGCCCCGCCCCCGGATGGCGGCCGCGGAAGTACGCGGTGCCCCCCTCCGCCACACCAGGCCAGGGGTCATCCCAGGTCAGCAGCCATCCAGGCCAGACCCCGGTCCCGCCGCCGCCCGCTGGGGCCGGGCGAGGCGTCACGGTCCCGAAGACCGTGAGGTCCCCGCGCACGGCGACCTCGACCCTCAGCGCGAAACGCATCGAGTCCAGCCACTCCGCCAGAGCCTGCGCGCGGTCGCCCTCGGTGGTGAGGAATGTGGCGGTCCCGTCGTCGGCCACGGCGGCGGCGTGCTCGATGTGGCCCTGGGGGTCCAGGACCAGCAGCTCGCGCGCGTCCCCGGGCCCCATGCCCGTGATCACCTGGGAGGTGATCGACGTCAGCCATGCCTGCCGGTCCGGGCCGCGCACCTCGACGACCCGGAGATCGCCGCGGTCGACCAGGCCGCGGCCCCCCTCCAGGGCCCATTGCTCGCCCGAGGGGTCCCCGAAGTGCATCGGCACGCCCTCCAGCTCCCCCTCCCCGGGCACAGCCCCCGGACGCGCGAGCAGCGGCGACCGCCAGCCCCCCGCGCTCACCGCGGATCGCCCTCGTCCATGGGGAACAGTGGCGAGACCTCGGCGGCGGACGAGACGTCGAACAGCGGGAGGCCTCCCCCGGGGAGGCGGCGACGTCGGCGGGGACGGCCTCGCCCGAGGCCGTGCGCGCGAATCCGGTGCGAGTGAGGCGGCCGGACAGGTCGATCGCGACCTCCTCGCCGGAGACGGTGCGTTCCTGCGTCCACATGAGCTCCCCGGCGACCATGCCGTAGAGGCGGGCGAGCGACTCGACGGACTCGGCGCGCGGACCGCGGGCGATCGCGTCGGAGTTGAGCTGCACGCGCGGCCCCATGCCGACGCCGGCCCACAGGGTGGCCAGCCCGGACATGTCCGAGCCGGAGCCGGTGAGCTCGCGCGGCTCCTGCTCGCCGGGCGGGGGGAGCTGGCCCGATCCCGGAAGGACGGCGAGGTAGACGGTCTCCTCGCGCAGGATCTCCCCCTCGGCGAGCACCGCCAGCCCCTCCTGGGCATCGAGCGTCGGATCGATGTCGGGACTGTCCGCGGGAGCGTCCGCCCCGTCGGGATCCGCCGCGGTCGACGCCGCGCGGATCGTCGTCACCAGGCGCACCTGGACACCCCTGACGTCGGCCGCGATGTCCTCGACGACCACCCGGTCGGGCGCATCGCCGGGAGTGGCGAGCATGCCCCATCCCTTCCACGTGCCCAGCATCCAGGCCAACGGCGCCACCTCGGGCGGCAGATCTGAGGGAATCACCATCATGCGCACCAGCCTACGGCCGCCCGGACGGGGCGTCCCCGCGGCGCCCGGCACCCGGTGTCAGATGCCGCCGACACGGATCATGACGTAGAACGGCAGGACCGCGACCAGGAATTTCGCGCACCCGCGGGCCAGCCCCCCGCGTGCCGTGGGATGGCGGCGGCCGTGGTCGCCCAGCAGCCCGTCGACCGCGATGACCGCCAGCGCCACCGACACGCCGGTGGCCAGGCCGGCGACCAGGATGGCCGCCGTGTCGCCGATCCCCCGCGCCAGGTGGGGCAGGACCCGTGGAAGCGCGATCCCCCCTCGTGCGGCGGCCCAGGCGGCGGCGCCGACCAGCAGACCGCCGAGGATCCCTCCGCACAGGGCTCCCAGCGAGTTCGCCCGGTAGGTGCGCCCGATCTGGTCGCCGGCCACCGCCGCGACGACGACGAAACACGCGATGACGGCGGTCCCCGACCACTGCGGAGCGGCAGCCAGGGCCACCCAGCAGGCGCCCGCGGTCGACACGAGGGCGCCGGTCACCGCACCGGGCAGCGAGACCGTCATCGGGGCCGGCCGGCCGCCGGACCCGGGCGCCGCCCGCCGGGGCTCGGCGCCCGAGAGGTCCCGAGGGGCGGGGGCGAAGGCCAGCTCCGCGCCGACCAGGCACACGACGCCCAGGCCCGCGGCGAGCGTCACGGCGAACATGTCGCGCCAGACCATCACCCCGGCGCCCGCGACGATGCCGGCGACGGCCACCACGACGCGTCCGGCCACCGTCATCGGGCTCTCAGTGAGGTCCGGCCACCCGACGCCCAGGCCGGCGCAGGCCACGGCCGTCACCGCCACGGCCGCCACGGCGCGGACGCCCAACGCGAGGGGCCCCACCGCCAGCGAGGTCGCGCCCGCCCCCGCCAGGCCCATCGCCATCATGGCCGCCAGACCGGCGACGGTCCACGCGGACACCCGCAGGCGGAGCCCCGCGGTCTCCGCCTGCGCTCGGGACGCGGGCGGGCGTGCCGTGTCCCGACGCGGCGGACGGCCATGCCGCGCGTGGTGCGCGCCCGGGAGGACTGGCGGATGCCGATTGCTCACAGGGGGATCGTCCCATATCCGCGGCGAACGCGTACGGCCCGGCCCGCTCCGGCCCGGGCGCCTGCCGCGCGCGGCGGGCGCCCCACGTGCCGTATGCTGGAGCACGGCACCGGCTCGGTAAGCCCCGGGCTCCAACTATTGCCGCCTCGAGCGGCCTTCGCGCCGACAGGCGCTTCCGGGTCGGTGTCCCAGATCTCCGACAGCGACGCCGCGCCGCATCCGGCCCACGTAGGATCTGCGTCATGCACCTCGTGGCCGACGCCGGGCGATCCCTCGGGACCATCGTCGTCGACGCGGCGCACGCTCTGGCCCGGCATTGGCCGGCGCTCCTCGTCATCTACCTCCTCGGCGCCGCGGCACGGGCCGGGTTCCTGTGGCTGGCGGTCGAGGTCTCCGACCTCTGGTCGCTGGGCGGCACGCTGCTCATCCCCCTGGCGTCGATCTCGATGCTGGTGGCCATGGTCCTCATGCTCCGCGCCGTCGCGCCGGCCCTCCCCCTGCTCCGGGAGTCGGTGGGCCCAGACCGCCCGCGCCAGCGCCTGCGGGCGGACATCACCGTGGCCGTCCAGGTGCTGATCCCGTTCCTGGCGGTCTACGCCTCCCAGGGGATGCTCGCGGCGGACGCCCGCTCCGCCATCCACGACGCCACTGCCGACGAGTGGATGAACAGCTCCCTCGACGCGCTCGACTTCGGGCGTTTCAGCGACACGCCCGACAGCGTCTACCTCGTCATCGTCATCGCCGCGCTCGTCGTGCGCAAGGTGATCGCGGGGTTCGGCCTGTCCCGGCGCCATCTCGGCATCGCCGCGTTCGCCGGCTACCTGGAGGCCCTGTGGATGGTGACGCTGGCCACCGCCTTCACGCGATCGATCGACTCGCTCAAGGAGTGGGTGGGCTCGCGCGCCGTCATCGTTCGCCTCACCGACGCCCTCCAGACCGCGATCGACGTGCTCGGCCCCCTCGGCCGGGCCGCGCAGGCCGCCATCGACCAGGTCGCCGCCGTCATCTCGTCGATGGGCGCGCTGGTGATCGTCCCGGTCGCCTGGATGGCGGTCGGCGCCACCGTCTACGGCACCTCTCTGCCCGACGCCTCGCCGCTGGCGACGCCGGAGGAGGTCACCCGGAGGCTCCACAGGATCCCGAACCCCATGCGCCGCGCCGCCTCCCAGGTGGTCGAGCCGGTCGTCAGCCCCATCCAGAACGCGCTCACGGCCATCGGCCGCATCGCCGTGGCCGGTGTCCTGCCGATGGTGTTCCTCTGCCTGGTCCTCGCCGGAGCCTCTCACCTGCGCATGCTGACGGCGCGTCTGCTGCATGCGCTCATCGGGCCGCAGTCGCAGCTGGTCGCCTACTCGCTGACGCCCATCGCGGATATGGCCGCCAGGGGCGTCTACACCGTGGTCGCCGTCGCGCTCCTGGCCGCGGCCGTCAACACCATCGCCGCCCGGAGGCTCGAACAGGCCCCGGAAGACGCCTGACCGCGGGTCACAGGCCCGTGGGCATCACCCAGGCGGTCCCCGACTCCCCGCTGAGCCGCCCCATGTCCACGCGGACGTCGGACGGCGTGACCGCCGACGGCACCGCGACGAAGGTCTGCACCTCGTAGGCATCCGGCCGCTCGACCTCCGCGGCGACCCAGGTGAAGGTCTGCCAGTCGAGTGTCGGCCCCGGCGCGTCCAGGGGGACGCAGGTCCCCGCCGCGTAGTCGATGTAGGGCTCGCCGCCGCGCATCTTCCCCCCTGGGCTCCGTAGCGCGTCCCGTCAGGCCCCGTCAGCTCCACCGAGCATTCGTCCAGCACCATCTCCGGCGGGGCGCTCACCTCCAGGGTGACCTTCCACAGCCGCGCGCCGGGCATGGCGACGGCCTGGCCGTAGAGCTCGAGGTCCAGGTCGGACGCCGCCGGCACGGCCGTCGCGGGCACGACGCTGTCCACGGTGAGGGTGGCGCGGTAGTCCGCGCCCGTGCCCTGCGGGTACACCACCACGGAGTCCTCTGTGCCGATGGCGACCGAACGGTCGCCCCGGACCTGGTCGTGGGCCATCCATGGCAGCGCGACGCCCACCAGGCGGAAGAGATTGGCCGCGACGGCCAGCGCCAACGCCGGGGCCAGCGCCGCCAGGTACCAGCGGTTCGCCCGCCACCACGACGGCGCCGCCCGGTCGGCTGCCGGACCGGCGGGGCCGGCCAGCGGATCGGCGCGGTCCTCCCCGCCTGCCGCGGAGTCCGCTCCCGCCTGCGCGCCGATGGGCCCTCCGGCGTCCTCGCCCCTCATGACTGCTCCCCTCCGGGCACGGCCGCCTCCGTCACGCTCACAAGGTCCTCGGGCGCGCGGACGAGGGGGTCGTCCTCGTCGAGGCCGAGGTCGACCATCGCCAGATCATCGGACGGGGAGCCCGGGACGCCCTCGGCGGGAATGCCGACGACGAGGCCGGCGACGTCGTCGGAGGCGACCTCGAACGCCACGGTGCATTCCAGCGGCACTCCCGGCTGGGCGGTCGAGCATCCGGTGGGCCCCACGGCGTCGGCGTAGGTGCGCCCGGATGCCCCGTGCGCCTCGAATCCGGCGAACACGCGGGGCTTTCCCGCGGCTTCGACGTCCATCGTCAGCACGACCCACGTCCCCGCGGTGCCGTAGGTCTCGCCGTACCACTGGATCGACCGGGCGGTGCGCACCGCGACGGGCGTGACCGCACCGGTGCGCAGCCGGGCCGTCTGCCCCAGGACCACCTCGTGGACGAAAGGCTCGTCCAGGACGTCGCCCGAGGACGGCACCGCACGGTCGATGGCCGAGCCGAGCGCGAGCCCGGCCAGGATGACGACGGTCGTGGCCGCCGAGGCCGGAAGGGACCACCGAGGCACGTCAGTCCACCTTCCCGGTCGGGGCGACGGCGATCTCCTGGGTGGACACGGCCGTGCGGTCCGCCCAGAACATCCCGCCGTCGAGGCTGGAGGCCCGCCAGGTCGCGCGGGTGTGGACGATCCGCAGCGCATCCGGCTGCGGGGAGTCCGCGGGGACCTGCCACACCAGCCAGTAGTCCTGGGGGATGCCCGGCTGGACGGCTCGCTCGTGCGCGCCGTCCACCACCCGGTAGGCGGCCCATGGGACGAGTCCCGCGGGCACGCCGCCTCCCGACTGCTGAGACTGGCCCGCGACGTCCAGGCCCTCGGCCTGGGAGGCCTGCCCCGACGCCGCCTCGACGCCCGGCATGATCGCGACGACGCTCTGGCACAGCTGGGAGACCGGGACGGGGGCGTCGAAGGAGGACTCCACGTGGGCGCGGACGACCAGCGAGACCGTGTCCTCCGGCTGCCAGCCCAGCGGGGCGGCATCCGCGGTCCAGAACGCCTCCTGGATCGTGATGGTGAACGGGTCCGCGGAGGCCGGCGCGCCCTCCTCCACGACGGCGAGGGCCTCGGGGTCCTCCTCCGCGGCCCGCCATCCGCCGAAGACGCCCGTGACGGCGATGACCGCCAGGCCCGCCAGGATCGCGATGTTGACCGGATTGACCAGGTCGGAGAACAACTTGAGGAACCGCAGCCACAGCGGGCCCGACGGACCTCCAGCGGGCGCAGCCGCCCCGCCGGGCGGCCGAGGCGCGCCGGACCGCTCCGCGCCCTCAGGCGCGGAGCCGACCTCGTCGATGGCGCCGGAGCCCATTCCCGGGACCTCTCCGCCTTACCCCAGGAGCGGGAAACGCACGATCGTCTCCTCGCGCCCGGGCCCCACCCCGATGGAGGAGATGCGGCAGCGGCACAGCTCCTCCAGACGCCTGATGTAGGCCCGCGCATTGGCGGGCAGGTCCTCGAAGGACGTCACGCCGGTGATGTCCCCGGTCCAGCCCGGCAGCTCCTCGTAGACGGGGACGGCGCGGTTGAACGCGGCCTGGTCCAGCGGCATCTCCTCACACCGGCGCCCATCGACCTCGTAGGCGACGCACACGGGGATGGACGGATAGTCGGTGAGCACGTCCAGCTTGGTCAGGCAGATGTCGGTGAGGCCGTTGATGCGCGTCGCGTAGCGCACCACCACCGAGTCGAACCAGCCGGTGCGCCGCGGGCGCCCGGTCGTCACGCCGAACTCGCCGCCCTTGTCGCGCAGGGCGTCCCCGACCTCGTCCGTGAGCTCGGTGGGGAACGGCCCCTCTCCGACACGCGTCGTGTAGGCCTTGGCAACCCCGACCACGCGATCGATGCGGGTCGGGCCCACGCCCGTGCCGGTCAGCGCGCCGCCGGCGGTGGGGTTCGAGGAGGTGACGAACGGGTATGTCCCGTGGTCGATGTCGAGCATCGTGGCCTGTCCGCCCTCGAAGAGGACCGTCTGGCCGGCGTCGAGGGCGTCGTTGACCACCAGGGAGGCGTCGGCGACCATCGGGCGGACGCGGTCCGCGTAGGACAGGAGCTCGTCGGTGATGGCCTGCGGGTCGATCGTGTCCAGGCCGTAGGCGGACAGCAGCCGGTTCTTGTCCGCCAGCGCCGCGCGGACCCTCCCCGCCAGGGACTCGGCGTCGAAGAGGTCCTGGATGCGCAGGCCGATGCGGTTCATCTTGTCCGCGTAGGTCGGGCCGATGCCCCGGCCCGTCGTGCCGATCTGGTGCTCGCCCAGCCGCTTCTCGCTCGCCCGGTCCATCACCCGGTTGTAGGGCGCGATGATGTGGGCGTTGGAGCTGACGAGCAGCTTCGAGCAGTCGACTCCGCGCGCCGTCATCTGATCGATCTCCTGGAACAGGACCTCCAGGTCCACCACCACGCCATTGCCGATCACCGGGGTGACCCCGGGGCTGAGGACGCCGGCGGGGAGCAGGTGCAGCGCGTACTTCTCCCCGTCGACGACGACGGTGTGCCCGGCGTTGTTGCCCCCGTTGTACTTGACGACGACATCGGTGTGGCTGCCGAGCTGGTCGGTGGCCTTGCCCTTGCCCTCGTCCCCCCACTGGGCCCCGAGCACGATGACGGCTGGCATTGGACGTCCCCTCCTCCGATGTCGCGGCGGTTCCCGCGAGGACGGCATGGGACCGTCCCCGCCAATCCTAGGGGAAGGGTGCGCTGCCTCACGCCCTCGCTCGGATCGTGGGCCGCCGGCCTCCGTGTCACTCGCCGGCGCGCGGCCGTCCTCGTCCCCGCATCGGCGCAGGATGGGGATCCCTCCCCGCCTCCTTGAGGGCCCGGCGCAGGACGACCTCGATCTGGGCGTTCACCGAGCGCAGGTCGTCGGCCGCCCATTTGGCCACGGCCGCGTGCACATCCGGGTCCAGGCGCAGCAGCACCTGCTTGCGGGCGCGCGGCCGCCGGAGGGCGTTCGCCTCCGCGCCGGTCCCCGCCCCTCCGCCCGGATCGTGAACCGGGCTCTCAGACCGGGGATCGCCCTCGTCCGTGACGGCCACTACGCGCGCCTCCTCCCGGTCCGGGGCCGCAGCGCCGGGTCCGTCCGGCTCACGCGTACAGCGAGCCCGCGTTGACGACGGGTGTGGTGCGCTGGTCCGAGCAGAGCACGACCAGCAGGTTCGAGACCATCTGCGCCTTGCGCTCGTCGTCGAAGGAGACGATCTCCTCGCTCTCCAGGCGGCTGAGGGCCTGGTCGACCATGGTCACGGCGCCCTCGACGATCTGCTCCCGGGCGGCGATGACGGCGCCCGCCTGCTGGCGCTGGAGCATCGCCTGGGCGATCTCGGGGGCGTAGGCCAGCGAGGAGATCCGGACCTCGACGATCTCCAGTCCCGCGAGCGCGACACGCTCGGCGACCTCGGAGGCCAGCTCCGCCGACACCAGGTCGGTGGCACCGCGCAGCGAGGTCTCGCCCGTTCCGGGCTCGTCATAGGGATGGGTGGTCGCGACGTGGCGCAGGGCCGCCTCCGACTGGGTCTTGATGAACTCCTCGTAATCCTCGACCGCGAAGACGGCGCGGGCGGTGTCGGCCACCTGCCACACGACGATGGCAGCGATGTTGATCGGGTTGCCGTCCAGGTCATTGACCTTGAGCTCGTTGGTCTCGAAGTTGTGGACCTTGACCGAGACCTTCTTGCCGGTGGTGAGCGGGGGGACGAGGCTGAGCCCGGTGCGCCGGACCGTGCCGATGTAGCGTCCCAGGAACTGGCGGACCTTCGTCTGGCCGGGGGCCACGATGGTGAGCGAGGTGCACGCGACCAGGGCGAGGAGCACCAGCACGGTGCCTCCGATGAGCCCGGGCGCGCCGCCTTGCTGGGCATCGGCGGCGATGGCGCCTCGGACGAACAGGACGACGCCGAGGACCATGACCGCCAGGATCGCGACGAGCGCGAGCAGGGCGGCGAAGGAGCCGACCGAGGGCGCCGGCGTCTCCTCGATGTCGACGCGCGTGCCCTCGTGGCCGACGGGGCTCGCGGCGGGTGCCTCCTCCGGGGCCGCGCTGGGCACGAGGGGGGCGCCGGCCGACCGCCGCGGGTCGTCGGGGAGCGGATTGAGGGGAGTGGGCATGTCAGGCTCCTTGTGTTCGGATGCCACGAGGCTATCAAAGTGATATCTATTTTTCAATGGGACCGGCTTGCCCGCCCGCCAGAGGGCGCCCAGCCCGAGGCTCAGCGCCCCGACCGGTCCGATTCCGATCTCCGAGGCCGTTGAACCTCGGGTTGGGCGCACACCCAGGAGCTCATCGGCCGCCGAGCGGACGGACGGGCCGAGGAGGACGGGAAAGCCCCGCCCGCCGGACGATCTCCCCGACGATGAGCTCCGGACTTCTCAGCTCCCGGCCCTTCGCCCTCAGGACGATGTACCCGAGCGCCTCAAGGTCCTTCTGCCGTATCGCCTCCCGGTCGTAGGAGCGCAGGATCTCCACGACGGACCGCCCCCGCTTCCCCTCACCGTCGAACTCGACGACGATGCGGTGCTCCGGCAACTCGAAGTCGACGTAGTACTCCTTCCTCCCCGCCACATGGACCACCTGGGTCCGCACCTCCCGGAACCCGGCCGCCTTGAGGATCCACAGGAGCTCCCTCTCCGCCACGGACTCGCAGGCCGCGTCCGCCGCCGCGATCACCGCCATAGCCTTCCGCACACCCCGGCGTCCGGGAGCCTCCCGCAGACGGCGGAACAGAAGTTCCCGGACCTCCTCCTCCCGCGCCCGGCTGGTCTCGACCTTCTCGGAGAACCGGTTGAACGCGGCGCACTGCCGCAGCGTCCCCGAGACGACGATGACGCCCTCCCTGGGCGCCTGTTCCATGGACGCCTGCACCGCTGCCGTCACCGGATCCACCAGCCGGAGGCCCGCCGGCCCCTCTCGCATCCACGCCGGATCGAGACGGGTCTGATGACGCAGCAGACGCGCCTCGGGCACGATCCCGATGCCCGCCGAGAAGTCCGGGAGTTGGATGCGCGGGAGGACCATCCTGCCCACGCCCCGCGCTCTCGGATCACAGACGTGCACGTCCATCAGCTCATCGCGCACCTCGACCCCGTGGCACAGAGCGGCGGTCTGGTGGCTGATGACGGCCCGCGGCCCCAGGACGATCTGCACCGCGAACGCCCGTGCCACGGTGGCGAGCTCGAAAACCCTCCACTGATGGCCGAGTCCCGCCAAGCAGGACGTGTCGAGGAGGACCTGACGCCACACCCGCGTCAGCTCACCGCCGCGTTGGGCGGCGGCGCACCGCTTGGCCGTCGCACGCGTGGAGACAACCAGATGCTCCCGGACCTTCCAGAGATCGATCATGACAACAGTTCATACCAGTTCACTATGTTTGACAACATTCCGGGAGGGGTTGTGGACGGGCTGCGCCCCGCCCGCCCGTCTGGCAAGCGCCCAACCCGAGGTTGGGCACCTCAATCGGCCGGATCCGGCGCCCTCAGCCCGCCGAACCTCGGGCCGGGCGCCGGGGTCCCGCTGCTAGCATGCCGGAGTGCCGCATCCATCGTCCGCCCCTGAGCCCCCGGTCATCGCCTCAGGCTCGAACTCCCAGGTCAAACGGGCACGCGCCCTGCTCAAGGACTCAGGAGGCGGGCATGGCCGCCGTTTCGGCGATCTCTTCGCCGCCGAGGGCGTCCAGATCGCCACCCGCGCCCTGCGCGCACCCGACTGGGACATCGAGCAGATCATCGTCTCCGACCCGGACCGCTCCCCCGCGCTGGCCGACGTCGAGCATCTGGCGCAGGCGCGCCGGGTCCCGGTCGCCCGGGTCACCGCGCCCGTCTTCCTCCACGTCACTCAGCGCCAGATGCCCGCCGGCGTCGTCGTCCTGGCGCACCGACGCGTCCATCGCCTGGACGAGCTGCCCGGCGACCGCCCTTTCCTGGTCCTCGAGCATCCCTCCGCCCCGGGCAACATCGGCACGATCGTCCGCACGTGCGAGGCCGCGGGTCTGGGCGGTGTCACGCTGATCGGACCGCACGCCGATCCGTTCTCCCCGTCAGCCGTGCGGTCCTCGATGGGGTCCGTGTTCGGCGTGCCCCTGGCGCCCGGCATCGGCGCCGGCGACCTGGTGACGTGGGCACGTCGCAGCGGGCACGCCCTGATCGGGACGTCGGGCGGCGCCGCCGAGTCGCTGTGGGAGGCCGAGCTGCCCGACCGCTCCGCCATCATCCTGGGCAACGAGGGCGCCGGCATGACCCCCGAGCTCCAGGCCGCCTGCGACGCGATGGTCCGCATCCCGTTCTCCCCCGCGGTGGACTCGCTCAACCTGTCCGCGGCCGCCGCCGTCATCGCGTTCGAGTACCGACGGCGGGTCCCCCTCGTCGAGTGACCCTCCTGGCGGCCCCTATTCGGCGGCGGCCCGCTGGGATCCGGCGCGCACGGAGACGACCTCGTACAGGGCGATCCCCGTGGCGACGGCGGCATTGAGCGACTCCACGCGCGAGGAGATCGGGATGGAGACAACCTGGTCGCAGGTCTCACGCACCAGACGCGACAGGCCGGTCCCCTCGGCGCCCGTGACGATGACCAGCGGCTCGGCGGCCAGCCCCAGACCACGGATCGGGACATCCGATCCGCCGTCCAACCCGACGACGAAGAACCCGGCCTGCTTGCACTCCTGGAGCGCGCGGACCAGGTTCGTCGCCCGCGCGACGGGCACGCGCGCGGCCGCCCCGGCGGACACCTTCCACGCAGCCGTGGTGACGCCGGCCGAGCGCCTCTCCGGGATGATGACCCCGTCCGCCCCGAACGCCCCCGAGGAGCGCAGCACGGCCCCCAGGTTGTGCGGGTCCGTCACCTGGTCCAGCGCCACCAGGAGGGGCGCGCCGATCTGCTGCATCGAGTCTGCGATGAGGTCCTCGACCTGCGCGTACTGATAGGCCGGGACCTCGATGGCCACGCCCTGGTGGGCGGCCCCGTCCGAGGCGACGTCCAGGTCCCGGCGCGTCACCTCCACGACCGGGGCGCCGGTGCGTGCGGCGGCGCGCACGACCTCCTCGACACGGTCGTCGGCGATGTTGCCGATCACGAAGACCCGTTCGACGGGCACCTCCGCGCGGACCGCCTCCGCCACGGGGTTGCGTCCGGCGATCAGCTCGTGGCCCTCCGGGAGTCTGATGGAGGTCTTCGCGCGCGCCCGGGCGATCGCGGCGTCCTGCTCGGCGCGCTTCTCCCGGGCCACCTTGCGCTTGTGAGCGGGATGGTAGGTGCGGTCCTCGGCCTTCGGCGTGGGCCCGCGGCCTTCCAGGGCCTTGCGGCCGTGGCCGCCGGTCCCGACCCTCGCGCCTTTCTTCGTCGTCGGCTTGCGCACCGCGCCGCGACGCCCTTGGTTCCCTGCCATCGCACTCTCCCGTTCATGCGCCCGCGGGAGCGGGAGCACGCCCAGCGTAGAGGATCCGGCCGGGTCCTCCGCCCGCGCACACGACGAGGGCGGCCCGCCCGCCCAAGACCCGCGCTCCCAGAGGACGCACGGACCAGGCTGCCGCAGGGCCGTCCTCGCCACGCCCGAGGAGGAGGGGCCAGGACCGCACGGGTTCACCTGTGCGGGGCCCCTCCTCCCAGGGATCAGCGCCGTGCCATATGCGCGATCCTTCGCCGCCACCCGGCGAGGCCGAGCCCGCCCAGCGCGAGCGCGCCGGCTGCCAGCAGCAGCGGCCGCACCCACGCGCCGGTGGAGGACAGCCGGGAGCCGCCTCCCGCGCCGCCGATCGGCACGGCCGCGCCCGGGCCGTCGGAGCCTGCGCCGGGCGTGTCCGCCGTGGCGCAGCCGACCAGGACGAAGGTCGCGTCGGAGGGCCCGGTGAGTCGGACGCCGCCGTCGACCTTCTCGAAGGAGACGGGCAGCCTCTGGCCGTCGACCACCTGCTCGACCCGCTGGACGTCAAGGCTGCTCGCGATCGTGAGCACGCCCGTGAGTGTGCCCTTGGCGTTGGACACCGCCACCGTCTGCTGGTTGCCCGAGGTCGAGCACGTCGCGCTCAGCGAGTCGCCAGCCGCGAACGCCGCATCCATCGACACGCATCCGGAGGCGAGCGTCGTGACCGGACGCGCGAGCGTCACGGTGACTGTGCGGGTCGCCGCCGCACCGTGGGAATCGGTGGCGGTCAGCACGACGGTGTTGTCGCCGAGGGCCAGCGTCTCCGGATCCGCGACCAGCTCCGTGCCGTCCTGGTCGTCGGTGACGCTCCAGTGCGCTGCGGGGTCGAAGGGCAGGTCCGTGTCCGGGTTGAGGGTGAGCGAGTCCGGCCCGTCGATGACCGGCACCGCGTTGACGAGGAAGGCCATCGCCTTCTCGGACTCGTTGCCCGCCCAGTCGGTCGCCCGGGCCGTCAACACATAGGCGCCGGGCTCGAGCGCGCCCGCGTCGAACGCGACCTCGGAGGTCCCGTCCTCGGTTGCGGCCTCGAGAGGTTCGCCGTTCAACTCGGCGGACACCGTCGCCTCGGGGTCGCTCGTCGACACCGTCACGGGCGTCTCCGTCCCCGCCGTGATCACGTCGTCGTCCACGACCCCGTTGACGGTGACATCGGGGGACGTCGTGTCGAGGACGACGCCGCCGATGTAGAGCGTACGGGCGTTTCCCAGCTGGTCGGTGGCGACCAGGCGGATCGTGTCACCGTCGTGGACCGTGCCGCTCCACTTCCAGGTGCCCGTGGCGTTCCCGAAGTCGGAGAGCGCCGTCTCGAGGTTCGCCACGGCGTCGTTGTTCACCGTCAGCGTGTAGCTGGCGGTCTCATCGGAGATCGTGCCCGCCAGGACGATCCGGGCCGACGAGGCGTCGGCGGGAACGCGGATGGAGAGGGCGCGCGCCGGATCTGTCGCGCCGGGGTCCTCCACGATCTCACCTGGCTTGACCGAGTCGACCGTCACGGCCGGCGCTTCCTCGTCGTACAGGAACTTGACCGCGTAGTCCCACACGAGCGTCCCGTCGGAGTCGACCAGGCGGAAGTTCGTGTCGTTGACGCCGACGGCCAGCGGGACGACGGCGTCGAAGGTGCCATCCGCTGCCACGGTCACGTCGGCCCCACCGATGGAGAACTCCTGCGGCTGATCGGCCAGCCGGCCGGTGACGTGGAACTGAGCGGATCCATCCTGCGCGTAGGTGAGATCCGGGTCTCCGCTCGTCACCGCGTGCACGATCTCGTTGGCGGGATCGACGTTCGAGTCGAGGACGAATCCGCCGTCCGCTGCCGGAGCCTCGATGCGAGCCGCCTGGGCGGGGGCCAGGTTGACGCCGTCGCTCGCGGTGACCGTCACCGTGCGGCGGGTGCGGGCGACCGCGTCGAGCGTCACGCTGAACGAGCCATCCGGTTCCACCGCGGAGGCCTTGCCGTTGACGATGACGGAGGGGGCTGTCGCGATGTTGTCTGTGACCGATCCGGCCACCGTCACCGTGCCGTCGGCGTTGGCCGCGGCCGAGCCGATCGTCACCTCCGGCGCGGTGACGTCGTAGGTGACGGCCACGCTCAGGGGGTCGCCCGCGGCCTTCCCCGTCGCGTCGAAGCCCTGGAGGGTGTACGAGGTCGTCCCCTCCGTGATGGGCGCGGTGAGCGTCGCGAGGCCGGTCGAGGCGTCGACCGCGACGGGTGCGCCGCCGTCGACGGCCACGCTGGCGATCTGGCCGCCGGCCCTGGCCCTCAGGGAGAGCTGCCCGCCCTCGACCAGCTTCTCGCCGTCCGCTCCGACCGACGAGCCATTGATCGGGCCACCGGTGAGGACCGACTGGTCGACCGCGGCCAGGCCGGAGGCCAACGCCTGGACGTCGGCACCGGAGGGGTTGCCCGCCTGGTCGACGGCCGTGACCTGGACCATCGTGGCACTCGCGGGTACCTTCACGGTGAAGGTGCCGCTGGCGGCGCCCGCGTTCGGCTTGGCCGTGACGTCGGCACTGGCGGATCCGTCCTCGCCGATCAGGGCGATCGCGGTGGACCATCCCGCGGCGCCGCCGTCGACTGCGTCCGAGGTGTCGGAGAAGGAGTAGGTGAGCAGCAGGTCGTCGCCGCTCTTCTCCGTGTTCTGCAGAGCGATCGTCGGGGCGACCGTGTCGATGCCGAAGGGCATCGACACCGGGTCCTGGGCGGCGAAGCCGTCGGCGATGGTGGCGGCGGCCTGGAAGACGTACCGGCCGTCGCGCAGAGTCTCGTCCTCGGCCGTCTTCGCGTTCCACACCGTGCCGTCGAACATCGCCTCGGTGGCCACGTGGAACTGGCTGACCTTGCCCGCCAGCACGTCCGCCAGCGCGGGGGCGGAGACTTCGCTGCTGGTGCCCGGGCGGGCGATCACCGCGCCCGAGGAGTCGAGGATGGAGTAGTCGATCCGCTGCGCGTTGCGCATGAGGGTGAGCAGCGGGAGGACCGCATCGGACTGGCCGTCTCCGTTGGGCGAGATCCACCCGCCGTCACCGAGGTAATAGGTGGCGCCGCCCGACACCGTGGCCAGCTGGGTGCCGACTGAGGGATCCTTGGCGCCCTCGCCGCCTCCGAACAGCGCCGGGTAGACCGCCTCCTCGCTGAAGGCGTAGGGGTCGATGACGTCCTCCGCGTTCCAGTCCCCGACGTATCCCAGGAAGGGCACGCGCAGGTCCGGCTGGGTGTCGCTCGCCGAGTCGAAGTCCAGCCATCCCTCGAGGTAGTGGTCGTCGGCCGAGGTGTCGGGCGTGATCATGAAGGAGGCGGTGGTGGTGCCGCCCGCCGGGACGGTCACGGTCCCGGCCGACGCCGTCACGGTGTCGGAGGCGTTCTCGGTCACCACGTTGCCGGTCGCCTGGTCCTGCGTCTCCGTGACGGCGGTCGCGCCCGGCGTGAAGGCGAGATCGGCGTCCCCCTTGTTCGTCAACGTCACCGTGACCGTGCGCGGCGCCTCGACCTCCTTGAGGGCGACGTGGGCGTCGCCGTCCACCGTGGCGAAGACGCTCGTGTCCAGGGCGTCCTCGGTCTGGGCCAGGCCCGCGCCGATCTGGCGCGGGGCGTAGGGCACGCCGTCGGCGTCCTCGAGCACTTGGGCGGTGTTGATGAGGGCCGTGCGGAAGAGCGCGTTGAGATCGACGTCGTTCGCGTCTGCGAAGCGCTCCTGGTACTCCTGGAGGCCCAGCGCGACGATGCCGGCCAGCTGCGGAGAGGCCATCGACGTGCCCGACATCGAGCCATAGGTGTTGTCGTTGAGCGTGGAGTAGACGTTGCCGCCGATGCCGGCGATGTCGGGCTTGAACTCGAGGTCGGGGGCGGGGCCCCACGACGTGAAGCCGGAGGGCGTGAGCGCCGCGGCGTTACCGGTCTCGATGGCGTCGGCGGTGAGGGTCACCCTGACCGTGTGGCCGGCCTGGAGTTGCTCGGCGATCTGGCTGCCATAGGAGTGGCCGGCGAACCCGACGAAGCCCGTGGCCCCCTCGGTCCCCGCCATGCTGACGATCTCGTCGCCGCCCCCCTCATTGTTGTAGACGAGGATCCCGTCGGCGCCCGCCTCGAAGGCGTTGGCGATCTTGTCGGCGAAGCTGTACTCGCCGCGCTGGACCAGGGCGATTTTCCCCTCGGCCCCCGCGAAGTCGGACACCGCACCGCCATATCCCGCGTCCACGATCTCCGTCGGCGCGGTGACCAGGTCCCCCGCCTGGTGGGAGTAGGGGAAGGACAGGTCCGCCGCGTCGGTGCCGCTCCAGTAGGCGCTGGCCTTTTCGGAGGTGACGACGCTGTTCTCGACGGAGGCCACCGACAGGGCGCTCAACGCGGTGGAGGGCCCTCCCACGGTGGCGCTGTCCTGGTAGCCGTAGTAGTCCTCGGTCTCACCCGAGCTGGAGCCGCGCAGGCCGGAGTTGCCGGCCGAGACGACGACGAAGGTGCCGGCCTCGGTGGCCGTGTCGACCGCCCTCTGGATGCCGTAGTCGGAGTCGGTGAAACCGCCGACCGATCCCAGCGACATGTTGATGACGTCGGCCCCGTGCCTCACGGAGTCCTCGATGGCGGCGATGATGTCGTCGTCGTAGGCGCTGCCGGACTTCGCGGGGGCGTTGGAGAACACCTTCATGGCCAGCAGCTGGGCGTTCGGGGCGATGCCGTTGACGGTGCCGGTGGTGGTCGGGCTGGCGTCCTCGGAACCGCCGTTCGCGGCGACGATGCCGGCGACGTGCATGCCGTGCTGAGAGGAGGTCGTGTCCTTGACCGTGTCGTTCTCGTCGGCGAAGTTGTGCCCGTAGGGGACCTTGAGGGTGAAGCCCTTGGAGGCGTCGTAGTCCGTGATCGCGACGTCGTCCTGCGCGTCGGCGTCCAGGCGCATGTCCTGGTGGGAGGCGTCGATGCCGGTGTCGATGACGGCCACGACCAGCCCTGACCCGTCGACCCCGTAGGACCGGCCGGCCGCGGCGGCCTGGACGAGCTCGGAGGAATGCTCGTCGGTGGGCACGTACTCCCGTGACCGCTGGACGGTCGCGACGCCGGGCGCGGCGGCGAGCGCCGGGATCTTGTCCTCGGGGATCTCCGCGGAGAACCCGTTGACCAGGTAGCCGAACTGGCGGTCCACGGTGAGCCCGAAGGCCTCGGACCACGTGTCGAGGAGGGCGTCCTGCTGGGCGAGGTTGGCGGCCTCGGCGCCGCTGGACGCCGTGGCGGGCTGGTTGTCCAGGGTCACGACGACGCGGACCGTCTGGGTCGAGGCCGTCACCGCCTGGGAGGGGTCGTGGGCTGGGCTGGTTGACTCAGTCGGCGCTGCGGAGGCGATGCCCGGTACGGCAAGGCCCGCGCTGGCGGCCAGACCGATCAACGCTGTGATCGCGCGTCTCATCGGTTCTCCGTCGTCTCACTGTGTGGGTTTCGACATCATCAACCTTTCTTTCCAAGGTCGTGACCAACTGTTCGCAGGATGGACGTCCGCGCCTGTCGCCGTCCCGCCATGCGGTCAGGTCTGGACATGGGCCCGCCGCCGTGACGGCGCCGGCTCTCACCGCAGGGACGCCCTCGTCCCGGGGTCCAGGCACGCCCCGGGCGCACTGGTCAGGCGAGCCGCCAGGTGGCGCCGCCCCGCCCGTCCTCCAGCACGATGCCCGACGCGGCCAGCCGATCGCGCAGGGCGTCCGCCCTCGCCCAGTCCTTGGCGGCCCGCGCCTGCGCGCGTTCCTCCACGACGGCGCGCACCAGCGCCTCGAGCGCCTCGTGCTCGGCGCCGCCGGACCCCGCGCCCGCCCCCAGCGTGTCGCGCCACTGCGGGGAGGCGGGATCCAGCCCGAGGATGTCGAGCATCGAGCGGACGAGGAGCTGCTCGCGGCGCACGGCGGGAGCGTCCCCCTCGCTCAGAGCGGTGTTCCCGGCGCGCAGGTGCTCGTGGGCGGCAGCGAGCGCGCCCGCCACGTTGAGGTCGTCGTCCATGGCGGCGGAGAAGGCCTCCGGAAGCTCGTCGGGAGCCAGGGCGCGGACCTCCTCGAGGGGCACTTCGCCCGCCACGTCGATCGCGCGTCCGACGAAGCCCGAGAAGCGCTCCCAGGCGAGCGCGGCGGCAGGCAGGGTCTCCGGCCCCCATTCGATGGCGCTGCGGTGGTGGACGGTGGACAGCGCCCAGCGCAGGACGGCGGGCGGGAAGTCGCGCGTCAGCGCCTCGATCGAGAGCACATTGCCCAGCGACTTCGACATCTTCTCGCCCTTGGTCGTCACCCAGGCGTTGTGGACCCACAGGCGCGCGAAGCCCCAGCCGGCCCCGTGCGACTGGGCCTGTTCGTTCTCGTGGTGGGGGAAGCGCAGGTCGATGCCGCCGCCGTGGATGTCGAACTCCTCGCCGAGATAGCGCCGCGACATCGCCGAGCACTCCAGATGCCATCCGGGGCGCCCCCGGCCCCATGGCGAGTCCCACTGCGCGGTCTCGGGCTCGCCCGGCTTCGCGGCCTTCCACAGGGCGAAGTCCCGGGGATCGCGTTTGCCCGCCTCGACGGCGGCGTCGATCTGGGCGTCGTCCTCGGTGGTGCGCATGTCGGCCAGGCGCTGACGGGTGAGCGAGCCGTAGTCGGGCTGGGAGTGCACGTCGAAATAGACGGAGCCCGACGCCGGATCCGCGTAGGCGTGGCCGCGGTCGATGAGCCGTCGGACCAGCGCGATCTGGTCGGGGATGTGGCCCGTGGCGCGTGGCTCGTAGGTGGGGGGCAGGACGCCGAGGATGCGGTAGGCGTCGGTGAACTCGCGTTCGAAGCGGTAGGCCCACGCCCACCACGGGCGGCCCGCCTGCGCGGACTTGGCGAGGATCTTGTCATCGATGTCGGTGACGTTGCGGATGTACGTCACGTCCAGGCCGGCCCGGCGCAGCCAGCGGATGAGCGCGTCGAAAGCGACGGCGCTGCGCAGGTGGCCGACATGCGGAGACCCCTGAACCGTCGCCCCGCACAAGTAGATCCCGACATGTCCAGGTGTCACGGGATCCAACGACTGGACGCGCGCGGTCTTCGAGTCGTACAGGTGCACCGTCATACGGCCCATCGTAGTGGGAGCGCTGGGAGGGCTGGGATCCCCCGAGATCAGGTGACGAGGGCGGCGCCGCCCGCCCTCACGACCGGGATCTGGCCCCGGGACGGAGGCGGGGGCGGGCCGCGAGGAAGGACACCGCGACCTGCGCGGCAGCCAGGGCGGCGATCATCCACAGCACGGAGTCCCACCCGCCGGCGCCGCTGACCGCACCGGCGGCGACGGGCCCCGCCGACGCGAGCAGATAGCCGAGGGACTGAGCCATGCCGGCCATCGCGGCGGTCTCCTGAGGGGTCCGGGTGCGCAGCCCGGGCAGGGCCAGAGCGACCACCAGGGCCGCCCCCTGGCTGGCGCCCATGACGATGACCCAGGCGACGGCGGAACCGGGCGCCACGACCATGCCGGCGGCGCCGATGGCCATCGCGATGCCGGTGGCCGCGGCGGGCAGCCGCTGGTCGTCGACCCGTTGCATCCACTGGCCGATGGCCAGGCTGCCGGCGATGCCGACGACCATGAGCAGCATGAGATGGCTGCCGGCGGTCGCGGCGCTCAGGCCGTGGGCCTTCTCCATGGTGGGCAGCCACGCCAGCAGCATGTAGAACGTCGCCGACTGGAGGCCCATGAAGGCCGACACGGCCCACGCCGCCGGGGATCGGAGCACGCGCGCGCCGCCGCCCGGCGCGGGTCCCGCCGCGGGCGCGCCCGTCCCGGCCACGGTCGTCGGAGGCGTCGTCCACCCGGATCGCAGGCGCGGCAGCCACGCGAGGGCGGCGATGAGGACGACCACCGCGACCAAGGCGAGCGTGAGCCGCCACCGCCCGGCGAGTCCGGCGGTCAGGGGGACCGCGGACGCGGAGGCGATGCCCGAGACGCCGGCCATCACCCCGGAGTACAGGCCTGTGAGCGCCGAGATCGACTGCGGGGAGTCCCTCTTGAGGACGGCGGGCACCAGCACATTGCACACCGCGATGCCGGCGCCGATCAGCGCGGTTCCGGCATAGAGCGCGACGACCGACGGCAGGGAGCGCACGCCGACTCCCAGGGCCAGGACTGCCAGCGACACGGCGATCGCCGGCTCGATGCCCAGCCTCCCGGCGAAGCGGCCGGCCAACGGGGACACCGCGGCGAAGGCCAGCAGCGGCACGGTCGTGAGCAGTCCGAGCGCCCACGCGGCCAGCCCCGTGTCAGAGCCGATGAGGTCCACGAGCGGGCTCACCGACGACATGGGCGCGCGCAGGCAGGCGGTGACCAGCAGCACGGGGACCAGCGCGCCCCACGCGATGCGGGCAGGGTCGCCGGAACGCACCGTCATGCGGCCTCTCCCAGGCGTTGGGCCATCCGCGGCCGGTCCCCGGTCACCTGCGCCGTCGCATCGACCGGCACCCAACCAGCGCACGCCGACGCCATCGACGACGGCGAAGACGCCAAGGTATGGACATCAACAGCCTGGCCGGCACGAAAAGGGATGGTCATGGCGCCAGACTACCCGGGGACGAGGGCGGCCCCGCCGGCCGCGGGGCGGGACGGCCGGCCGCCGAGCTCGACCGACCCGCCGGGTTGCCCGAACTCGGCGACAGGGACCAACGTCCACGTTGACACCGTGTCAATAATGCCTATCCTGAGAGCGACAGCGAAGTCAGGGGGCGGACCATGAAGGCCGTCGATCGCAGGGCCGCGATCATCGCGGCGGGGCGTCGTCTCGCCCACGGGCAGGGCATCTCGGCGACCACCTATGGAGACGTCGCGGCCGCCGTGGGAGTGACCCGGGGACTCGTCTACCACTATTTCCCCACGCGCGACTCGCTCATCGACGCCGTCCTGGGGGAGGTCGTCGACGACATGGTCGCCCGCTTCGACCAGTGGGACGCCCACCGTAGCCGCGGACACGTCCACCACACGGCCGTCGAGTGGGTGGCCCTGCTGCGCGAACTGCTCTTCCCCGACCCGCCCCTGATCCCGGACATGGACCAGCCGGAGAACGCCCGGTTCCACGTGCGGCTCACCGACCGGGTCGTGGACCAGCTCGCCGACGAGTTCATCCGCACGACGCTGGCCAGCTACATGTCGGCCTACGGTCCGCCCGTCGCCCATCTGCGCGACGCCTGCCTGGTCCTGCTCCATGGCGTCGTCGACCGGATGCGCCTCCACCCCGAGATCCCCGACGTCGTGCTGGCAGGCATCGTCTACCAGTCGCTCCATCTCAAGGAGCTGACCTTGGACCAGCTCGCCCGCACCCCGCAGCTTCCCAACGGACATGGCATGCGCACGGACGCGTGAGCCCGCCGAGGGGAACCATCGAACACTACCACGGAGTCGAAGGAGAAGACGATGACGCATTCACCGGGTACGACGAGGGCCGGCGGGAGGCTCCGCACGGCGGCGCTGGCGCTGCTTGCCCCGACCGCCGCCGCGGGCGCCGTCTACGGCGGCATGAAAGCCGCCGTCGCACTGTACGCCGACCAGATCAAGGCGACTCCCGAGCAGCAGGCCATGACGCTGCCGGGCGACGACCTGGTGCCCGAGCCGGGGGCGGCCCGCATGACCCAGGTCGCCGATCTCGATGCGCCGGTGGAGGAGGTGTGGAAGCACATCTACCAGCTGCACCCGGCCAAGGCCGGCTTCTACAGCTTCACGTTCTTCGAGAAGCTGTTCGGGATGTCGGTGGACAACATGTACAACATCCAGCCGGAGTACCAGGAGCCCGACGCCTACGCGCCCGGGGACCTCTTCGCCTGGAGCTACGCCGGGTGGGGCTGCGAGGTCGCCGACATGGTGCCCGGCAAGTACCTGGTGTGGTACGGCGACAGCCGCGACCCCACGTGGACTCCGGGCGGCAGCTTCATCCTGACCCCGCTCATGGACTTCACCAAGTGGAACTACACCTATGCTCTGGAACCTCTGGACGGCGGGAGGCGCACGCGGCTGTACTGCCGGTGGAACATCCTGGTCGGTCCCAACACGAACCCGGTCGTCCATGCGCTGATGGGCCTCGTCATCGACTCCGGCGGACAGATCATGAACCGCCGCCTGTCGAAGAAGATCGAGTCCTCCGCCCGCCACGAGGAGCCCAAGCCTCCGGCGATGCGCCTCTACGCGCGGCTCATGGGCCGCGCGTACGCGACGGATCCTCGGTTGCAGAAGAAATACCCCTACCCTCAGACCCGCTACTCGCGCGACTTCCCGCGCGTGGCCACGCTGCGCGCGCCGTTCACCGACGACCCCGCCTGGCCGCCGCGCCCCGGGGAGGACTACCGGCCCGACATCGCGGCGAACAACGCGAGCAAGGGTTGGACCCCGGACACGCCGAAGCAGAACGACCGCCTGGCGCGCGAGCGCCAGAAGGACGTGCTGCGCGAGTACGGCCTCCAGTGAGGCCGCGGGGGCGGACGGGCCTCCTCGCCGCCCCCGCCTCACACGATCTGAACACGGATGAAGGAGTTGTCCCATGCACACGAAAGATGAACGGATCTGTATCATCGGCGGCGGACCGGCCGGGCTGGCCGCCGCCTACTTCTCCAGAAGAAGGGTTACCACGACTACACGGTCCTGGAGGCGAACGACCGGGTCGGCGGCAAGACGTACTCGCCGAAGCTACGCGGCAAGAGCATCGAGATGGGCGCCATCATGGGCGTGCCCAACTACGACACCGTCAAGGAGCTCGGCGCGGCCGCCGGCGTCCCGGAGGGAGGGCCCGAGTCGCTGGCGCACACCGACTTCCGCCGCCCAGACGGCAAGCTGTACCGGCCCTTCACCGGCCTCAACCTGTGGAAGGGCGCGCGCCTGATGTACCAGCTGAACAAGCTGGATCGCATCCTCAAGAGCAGGTACCCGGGCTACGACGCGAACGGCCACTACGGCACCTTCTACCCCGACCTGGCGCTGCCGCTCAGCAAGTTCTTCGAGAAGAACGGCGTGGCCGCGCTCACCGACCTGTACGCCCAGCCGTTCACCTCCTTCGGGTACGGCTACTTCGAGGTCGTCCCCGCCGCCTACGTCCTCAAGTACCTCGACATCCCCACAGCCAAGGCCTTCGTCACCAACGACCTGTGGACATGGGAGGACGGGACGCAGTCGATCTTCGAGGGCCTCAACAAGGTCCTTGAGCACCCGGCCGTCCTCAACTCGCCCGTGACCGCGGTCGTCCGCGATCAGGACGGTGTCCACGTCACCACCCCGGCGGGCACGCAGACCTACGACCAGCTCATCGTCACCACGCCGTTGGAGCAGTTCGCCGCGCTCGCCGACGCCGACCAAGACGAGCGGACGGAGTTCGCGAAGATCCTCCACAACGACTACGTCACGCACGCGATCATGGTGCGCAACCTCCCCAAGCAGTCCTCCTTCATCCCCGACAACATGACGGGGGACCGCCTCGGGCACCCGATGGTGTTCTACGTGCGCTACATGGGCGAACCCGATCAGCCGATCGTCACCTACGCGCTGCGCAACTACCCGGGCAAGCCGCCGCTGAGCGTGGAGGAGACCCGGGAGACAGTCCTCGCGGACCTCAAGAGCTGGGGACTCTGGGTCGAGGAGGTCCTCGACGAGCAATCCTGGTACTACTTCCCCCACGTCAGCTCCGAGGACTACGCCGCAGGCTGGTACGCGAAGGTGGAGGGCATGCAGGGGCGTCGCCGCACCTACTACGCGGGCGAGGTGATGAGCTTCGGCGACATGGACGAGACGACGAACTACTCGCGCGGGATCGTGGACCGCTTCTTCGGCTGAGGCCCATCGACGAGGGCGGCCCCGCCCGGTCCGTCACGGCCGCGGCGTCCCGGGGCCGTCCGGGACGCGCGCGATGAGGACGGTCGCCTGCGCGGCCAGCCCCTCGCCGCGCCCGGTGAACCCCAGGCCGTCCGTCGTCGTCGCCGACACGTTCACCGCCGCGCCGACGATCCCGCTCATCCGGGCCGAGGCCTCTTCCAGGCGTTGGGCCATCCGCGGCCGGTTCCCGATCACCTGCACCGTCGCATTGACCGGCACCCAACCGGCACACATCAGACGGGCAACAACCTCGCCAAGGAACACCTCACCAGACGCCCCCGCCCACTCAGGCCGATCCGTCCCGAAGTTCGTCCCCATATCGCCCAACCCCGCCGCCCCCAACAGCGCATCACACAACGCATGCGCGGCGACGTCGCCATCCGAATGCCCGACCAACGCCGGCTCACCCGGCCACTCCAGGCAGGCCAGCATCATCGGGGGCGACGAGGGCGTCTCCTGCTCGGATGAGCCGTCTCCCCTCGGGGAAGACACGAAGGCGTGGACGTCAAGGGCCTGACCGACGCGGAAAGGGATGGCCATGGCGCCAGGCTACCCGGCGCCGAGCGCATGGTTCACGCCCGCTCAGGCGCCCGGCACGAGGTTCGGTGCCGGAAACGGCCTTGAGAAGCCTCCGGATCGCATCGAGCCTCGTCCTCGGCGCAGCCCGACGCTCTCCACGACCCTGGCCAAGGGACCGGATCAACCCTCGCGGTAGATATCCAGATGCGCCCGCTCCGTCCTGATGGGAGCCAGCAGTGCCAGCCCGGCGGCCAGGATCACGATGATCCCGAGGATCCCCCAGGCAGTGGGATCGCCGCCCTCCGGGCCGAACGCCCGGCCGATGCGGATGAACACACCGTAGAGCAGGGGCGACAGGAAGGACACGGCCCGGCCGGTGGTCGCGTACAGGCCGAAGACCTCCCCCTCGCGGCCCTCCGGGATGACGCGTCCCAGGAAGGACCGGGAGGCCGACTGGGCGGGACCGACGAACACGCACAGGATCAGGCCGAGGATCCAGAACACCACTGGCCCCCGCCCGCTCAGGGCGAAGACCCCCAGCCCCGAGGCGACCATGCACACCAGAGAGATCATGATGACCCGTTTCGGCCCCACCCTGTCGTCGAGCGCGCCGAAGGCGATGGTGGCGAGCCCCGCCACGACGTTCGCGGCGATCGCGAAGACGATGACCTCCGAGGACGAGAACCCGAACACCGAGGCGGCGATGATCGCCCCGAAAGTGAACACCCCGGCCAGCCCGTCGCGGTAGATCGCGGAGGCGATGAGGAAGGACAGGGTGTGCGGCGCCTCGCGGAACAACGAGACGACCGTGCCCCAGAGCTTCCGGTAGGAGTCGATGAGGGACTCGCGCCCGGTGTCGTGGCCGGGGTGGGCGGGCCGGGGCGGGTTGAGGATCACCGGCAGCGCGGACACGCCGAACCACAGGGCCGCCACCAGCATCGATACCCGGACGTTGAGGCCGTTCTGCGCGGTCACGCCGAACCAGCCGACCTCCGGGTTGATGAACCCGACGAACAGGATGAGCAGCAGGACGATGCCGCCGACGTATCCCAGCCCCCATCCCAGTCCGGAGATCCTCCCCATCGTCCGCTTCGTCGAGATGTGGTTGAGCATCGCGTTGTAGTTGACGGAGGCGAACTCGAAGAAGACGTTGCCGAGGCCCAGCAGCCCGATCCCCAGCCAGAGCGCGCCCTCCTGGCCCAGCGGGCTGTCGGGGGCGACGAAGAACATGAGCCCCAGGCAGACGACGACCGCCGCCGTGAACCATCCCAGCCACACCCCGCCCTTGCCGCGACGGTCCGCGCGCTGTCCGGTGACGGGGGCCAGGAGGGCGATGAGGACGCCGGCGACGGTCAGGCCGGTGGACAGGTGCTCGGTGGCGGTGGCTTTGTCGGTGAACATGCCGTCGCTGGTGAGATACACCGAGAACACGAATGTCGTGGCGACCGCGTTGAAGGCGGCCGACCCCCAGTCCCAGAACGCCCAGCCGAGGATCCGCGGGGTGAGGATTCGGGGTTTCGGATCGTCGGCGGACGCCGCGGAGGCGGCCGGGGCGGTCGGAACGGGGTGAGTCATCGTGAGTCGCTTCCTGTGCGCGGCGCGGGCCGGGAATCCAGATCCCGGGCCCGTCGTGCGCAAACTACCACGTGGAGGTGACCGTCTGGGTTCACTTCCCCCCGAGGCCCGACCCCTCGTCGTCGGCGCTCGCCAGCAGCCCGGCCAACAGCAGGTCGGAGCGTGTCGTCACCTTGAGCGCCATCAGGTCCCCCGGCACCATGACGACGGTGAGCCCGAGGGCCTCCACCAGCGAGGCGTCGTCCGTGGCCGCCGTCGACTCCGATCCGCCGCGGCCCCGGGCGGCGCGGTGGGCGCGCCTCAGCACGCCCCACCGGAAACCCTGGGGGGTCTGGACGGCCCGCAGCCGGGTGCGGTCGGGGGTGCCGACGACCGGCAGCGGTCCTTCCACGGGCCCCTCCCCGACCTGTTTGAGCGTGTCGGTGACGGGCAGACCCGGCACAACGGCCCCGGCCCCGGAGCGGACCACCGCGACGACGTGGCGGACGAGGTCGGGCGGCGTCAGGCATCGGGCGGCGTCGTGGACGAGGACGGGCGTCGCGTCGTCCAGCGCCGCCCCGGCGCGCGCCGCCAGATCCGGCAGCGCATCCAGCCCGCGGGCGACGGAGGCCTGCCGCGAGAATGCGGAACCCGCCGTCACTTCGACGGGGATGGCCGCGCCCGCCTCGTCCCGGATCCCCTCGACGGCCACGCGGAAGGCCGCCAGGGACTCCTCGGGCGCGGTCACGACGACTCCCGCGATCCCGGCGAGGGCCAGCAGCCGGACGGCGCGGCGGACCATCGGCTCGCCGGCGACGGGGACCAGCGCCTTGGGACCCTCGCATCCCAGCCTGGTCCCGGAGCCGGCGGCGGTCACCACCGCCAGGGCGGGCTCGGGCACGCTCATGGGCGCCCGGATCAGCGGGAGGCGACGGCCTCCGGATCGGCGGCCTCCTCGCCATCGGCCAGGATCGAGTCCAGGCGCTCGGCGGCGCGGACCTTGTCGATGTGGCGGGCGAGCGCCAGCTCGGAGGTGAGGATCTGCCGGGCCTTGGTGAGCATGCGCTTCTCACCGGTGGAGAGCTTCTTGTGCTCGTCCCGGCGGGTGAGGTCGCGCACCACCTCGGACACCTTGACGATGTCGCCGGTCGCGATCTTCTCCTGGTTCGCCTTGAAGCGGCGCGACCAGTTGGTGGGCTCCTCGACATAGGGGGCGCGCAGCACGGAGATGACCTCCTCGAGGCCCTCCTCGTTGACGACGTCACGGACGCCGACCAGGTCGACGTTCTCCGCGGGGACCTGGATGGTGAGATCGCCCTGCGTGACACGGAGCGTGAGGTAGGTCTTCTCCTCCCCGCGGATCTTCCGAGTGGAGATCTCCTCGATCGTGGCGGCCCCGTGATGGGGATAGACGACC
This sequence comes from Schaalia naturae, assembly GCF_042665795.1. Lineage (NCBI taxonomy): Bacteria > Bacillati > Actinomycetota > Actinomycetes > Actinomycetales > Actinomycetaceae > Schaalia > Schaalia naturae. The sequence continues at coordinate 2,895,616 of NZ_JBHTEF010000001.1, read as the reverse complement.
GTCTGTCCAACGGTGAACGACATGAAATTGTTCTCCCTGTGACTCGACGCGATGCACCGATTCTACCAGCTGGCGCGTCGAGTGGCCGTTCGCCCTCGGCGAGGGGTAGGGTCTGCCGCCTGTGCGCGGACCGCGCCGTTCGCGCGAGGGCGGCGCCGGCGCACGCGCCGGCCCTGCCGTCGGCGTCCCCGTCCGAGGAGGGAACGCCTCCCGGGGTTCGCCCGTCAGACGGACGGCGGTTCGGAGACGAGCTTGTAGCCCAGGCCCCTCACGGTCAGCAGGCGCACCGGATGGGCGGGATCGGGCTCGATCTTCGCACGCACCCGTTTCACGTGGACGTCCAGGGTCTTCGTGTCTCCGACATAGTCCGCTCCCCACACGCGGTCCATCAGCTGGCCGCGCGTGAGCACGCGGTCCGCGTTGCGCGCCAGGTACTCCAGCAGCTCGAACTCCCGCAGGGGCATCGCGACCGGCTGCCCGTCGACGAGGACCTCGTGGCGCTCGACGCGCACCTCGACGGATCCGACCACGAGGGCCTCGTCGTCGCCCTCCTCCGCCGCGACGGGAAGGCGGCGGCGCAGGACCGCGCGCACGCGGGCCAGGAGCTCACGGTAGCTGTACGGCTTGCTCACATAGTCGTCGGCCCCCAGTTCCAGGCCCACGACGCGGTCCACCACATCATCCTTGGCGGTCACCATGATGATGGGGACTTCCGAGGACTGGCGCAGGCGCCGGCACACCTCGGTGCCGGACATCCCCGGGAGCATGAGATCCAGCAGCACCAGGTCGTAGCGTCCCGCCAGCGCCAGCTCAAGGCCGCGCTCGCCGTCGGCCGCCTCCCCCACCTCGAAGCCGTCTCGACGCAGGTTGAACGCCAGCGGCTCCCGGTAGGAGTCCTCGTCCTCGATCACCAGGATCGCCGTCATGTCCGGTTACCCTCCTCGGTCCGTTCCCCGTCGGCCCGCGCCGCGCTCCACGCGGCGTCGCCCTCGCCCGCCTGCGGCAGGACCAGTGTGAATGTCGACCCCCGCCCGGGACGCGACCACACGGTGACCGTGCCGCCGTGGTCCGAGGCGACGTGCTTGACGATCGACAGCCCCAGACCCGTTCCGCCGGTGTTGCGCGAGCGGGCGGGATCCACCCGGTAGAAGCGCTCGAAGATGCGGTCCTGGTCGGCGGGCGGGATGCCGATGCCCGAGTCGACGACGGAGATGTTCACCAGGTCGTCCTCCACGGAGATCCCGATGCTCACCCGCGTGCCCCGGTCCGAGTAGCGCACGGCGTTGTCCAGGAGGTTCCGCACGGCCGTCACCAGCATGTCGCGGTTCCCCCACACCTGCGCCCCGGTGGGCGTGCGCGGCCCGGCGAGCTCGATGCCGGAGGACTGGGCGACCGTCTCCTGGCGGGCCAGGGCCACGGCGACGACCTCGTCGATGTCCACCAGCACGGGGGTGCTCAGCGCCTCGGGGTCCTGGAAGCGCGAGAGATCGATGAGGTCCTGGATGAGCACCGACAGGCGCTCGGCCTCGCGACGCAGCTTCGGCGCGAAATGGGCGATCATCTCGGGATCGTCGGGGTTGTCCGCGATCGTCTCGGCCAGCAGCTGGATGGCGCCCACCGGGGTCTTGAGCTCATGGGAGACGTTGGCCGTGAAGTCGCGGCGCGTCTGCTCGCTACGGCGCCTCACCGTGAGGTCCTCCGCGGTGACCAGCACCCGGCCTCCAGGCAGGGCCGCCGCCCGCACGTCGAAGTCCCGCACCGCCGCTCCCCTCACCGGGGACCGGGGCACCTGGAGCTCCTGCTCGATCGGCATCCCGCCGTCCCGCACGCGGCGGACGAGGTCGACCAGGGCCTCGTGCGCCAGCTCGTCGCCCCGCGTCAGGCCCTTCGCGTAGGCGGTGGCGCCCGCCCGGGCGATCGTGTCGTCGGCGTCGACGACGATCGCGATCTCCGGTATCGCGGTGAGCACGGCCAGGACCTCGGCCGGCAGGCGGTCCGCGTCCGCCTCGGCGGGGGCCTGCACGGTGCCCTCGCGGTCGATCTGGCGCTCGGAGACGCGGAACGCCCCCACTCCGACCGCCCCGACCAGCAGTCCGAGGGCGGCCACGACAATCAGCGTGAGCACGTCGGGCACGCCCACAGACTACTGGGGCCGCGCCCCGGGAACGCCGCCGCCGCGCGATCGGGGGAGTCTGGGAGCCGAACGGCCACTCCCCGTTCATCCGTCGTTCACCGCCCGTGCGCGCGGCGGCCGCGCCCGAATGGTTTTATCGTCTGGTGGCCCGTCCGGGCCGAGGAAGGTGCGCCCTCGATGCGTGAACTGTACCGCCAGGATCTGGCCCAGCTCGGGATTGAGCTGGAGCATATGAGCCATCATGTCCATCGCGCGATCTCGCGCGCCGTGGAGGCGCTGCGCGAGGGCGACCTCACGATCGCCGAGCAGACGATCGACGCCGACGAGCGGCTGGACGATGCCGCGCGCTCCATCGACGAGATGTGCGTCGGGCTGCTGGCCCTCCAAGGGCCCGTCGCCTCCGACCTCCGCCTCATCCTCGCCGCGCTGAGGCTCTCGCAGACGATGGAGCGCCAGGGCGACCTCGCCCGGCACCTCGCCCTCATCGCGCGTTCGACCTACCCGGCCCAGTCCATCGCTCCCGACGCGGGCCCTCTGCTCACCCGCATGGGCGAGCAGGCCGTCCTGATGGGCAGGCTCCAGGACGAGCTGGTGTCCACCCAGGATCTGGAGATCGCCGCCCGGCTGCAGGACGAGGACGACGTCCTCGACGACCTCCAGGTCCAGGTGCGCAAGCTCGTCGTCGACCCGGATCTGGACCTCACCCGGTCCCAGATCATCGACCTGGTCCTGGCGGCCCGGTTCCTCGAGCGCTTCGGCGACCACGCCGTGTCCGTCGCCCGCCGTGTCGCCTACATCGTCGAGGGCGCCGACGCCCCCGACGAGGAGGGCATCCACCCGCGCCTGTGATCGGCCGGCGCCTGTGACGGGCGCGCCCGGATGGGCGGATGGGTGCGGCCCGGACCTCGAGGTCCGGGCCGCACCCATCCGTCATGTCACGCGGCGGGTCCGCCGCGGCGTCACCTGCCCTGGTTGGCGACGGCGTCGATCTTCGCCTGGGCGTCGGGGTCCAGGTACGTGCCACCCCTCTTGACCGGCGCGAGGGTCCGCTCGTCGAGCTCGTAGACCAGGGGAATGCCCGTCGGGATGTTCAGGCCCGCGATGTCATCGTCCGAGATGCCGTCGAGATGCTTGACGATCGCGCGCAGCGAATTGCCGTGTGCGGCGACCATCACCGTCCTGCCCGTCCTGATCGCCGGGACGATCGTGCCGTCCCAGTAGGGCAGCGCGCGCCCGAGGACGTCCTTGAGGCACTCGGTGCGCGGGATCGGCTCACCGGCGTAGCGGACGTCGGCGTCCTGGGAGAACTCCGATCCCAGCTCGATGGCGGGCGGTGGCACGTCGTAGGAACGGCGCCACTGCATGAACTGGTCCTCGCCGTACTGGTCGCGGATCTCCTTCTTGTTCTTGCCCTGCAGGGCGCCGTAGTGACGCTCGTTGAGCCGCCAGCTGCGCTCCACGGGGATCCAGTGGCGGTCGGCGGCGTCCAGGGCGAGGTTCGCCGTCATGATGGCCCGACGCAGGAGCGAGGTGAACAGCAGGTCGGGCAGCACGCCCGCCTCCTTGAGCAGCTCGCCGCCATGGACCGCCTCCGCGCGCCCCTTCTCGGACAGCGGGACGTCGACCCAGCCTGTGAACAGGTTCTTCGCATTCCATTCGCTCTCGCCGTGGCGGAGCAGCACCAATGTGTAGGTCATGCCGACATTCTCCCATTCCCGGAGCGGGCCTGTCACGGGACCCTCCGCCCCGGCGGCCGGGCGCCTCCCCGTCCGGCGCCGGAAGGCCGCCACCGCTCGGGGAGGCGGCTCAGCGGGATCCCGTCACTTGACCGCCTCGTGGTACTGCTCGGTGACCGAGGCGGGGATGCGCCCGCGATCGGAGACCTCGATGCCGTTCTCATGCGCCCACGCGCGGATCAGAGCCGACTCGGAGTTGCGTGCGCCGCCCGCCGGGCGCGGGGAGCGTGCCACGCGGCCGCCGCGGCCGACCTGTCGGGCATGGGACTGCCACTTCTCCAGGTCCTCGAGCATCTCCTTGGCGTGGGCCTCGGAGAGATCGATCTCATAGGAGGTCTTGTTGAACGAGAATGAGATGGTGCGGTCAGCCTGGGACCCATCAATGTCATCGATGAGCACAGTCTTGGTCTGTTTCATGGTCCAATCGCCTTTCGAGCATCACGGACTGGGTGGGCGGATTCAGAATAGCGAATCCGCGTCGATTCTGCGCAATCTACGCCGACGCTCTCCCACTCGAATTCGAATGACGCCGCCACTCCGCCATTGACGAGGCCGCCCCTGCCGAATCCCACCGGAATCGCCCAGGTCAGCGGCCCCGGATTCATCGAATGAGAGCGGCCTCACGCGCCAGAAGCTTCTTCTTGACGTTGATTCCCCAGGCGAATCCCGCTAGAGCGTCATCTGCCGCGACCACCCGGTGACACGGGACGAATAGGCCGGCAGGATTGCGCCCGCAGGCCTGGGCGACTGCCCGGAAGGCGCGCGGGCGCCCCAATGCGGCAGCGACCTCCGAATAGGTCCTGACCTCTCCGGCCGGAATGGAGCGCAGGTATTCCCAGACCTTCTCCTGGAAATCCGTGCCCTTCGAACGCACGGAGACGGCGGCGATTCCGCTGGCGTCGCCCTCGTAGAAGGAGCGGACGGCGGGGGCGGAATGCGACTCCCCCGCAATGACGGATTCCGGCGGGATTCCGGCGCGCGCCGACACGGCGCGGATATCGGCGCTCCAACCGGAGGCCATGACGTCGCCGTCGGCGGATTCGACGATGGTGAAGGGGCCATCAGGGGTGTCGAGGGTCTGGGAGCGCATCGCGGCGGTCCCGGCCGTTCCGGTGCTCATGGTCGTCGCGGTCCTTCCTGTCCGGGGCGCCCGACCGGGCGCATGCCCCGAGCATGGCACGCGCCGGCCCGGGGCGCACCGGGATCCGGTCCGGACGAGGCCGCCCGCTCCTCCGGGAGAACGCCGGGGCCCCGGAGCGATCACCTTGACAGGATGTTGAAAAGTGAAATACTTGTGCCCATGCAGATAGGAATCTTCTCGGTCTCCGACCTCACCACGGACCCGACCACCGGCCGCACCCCCGACGACGCCGAGCGCATCGCCGGCATCCTCACGATCGCCCGCCACGCCGAGGAAGTCGGCCTGGACGTCTTCGCGATCGGCGAGCACCACAACCCGCCCTTCTTCTCCTCCTCCCCCACCACGACGCTCGCGCGGATCGCCGCGCAGACCACGACCCTGCAGCTCAGCACCTCCACGACGCTGATCACGACGAACGACCCCGTCAAGATCGCCGAGGACTACGCGATGCTCCAGTACATGTCGGACGGCCGCGTCGACCTCATGATGGGCCGCGGGAACACGGGCCCCGTCTACCCGTGGTTCGGCAAGGACATCCGCGAGGGCATCCCCCTGGCCATCGAGAACTACGACCTGCTGCGCCAGCTGTGGGACCAGGAGGTCGTGAACTGGGCCGGCCAGCACCGCACTCCGCTGCGCGGCTTCACCTCGGTTCCCCGCCCGCTCGACGGCATCCCGCCCTTCGTGTGGCACGGCTCGATCCGCTCCCCCGAGATCGCCGAGCAGGCGGCCTACTACGGGGACGGCTTCTTCCACAACAACATCTTCTGGCCGGCCGGGCACACGAAGCGCATGGTCGCCCTGTACCGCCAGCGCTACGAGCACCACGGCCACGGTCCCGCCGAGAAGGCGATCGTCGGCCTGGGCGGACAGGTCTTCATGCGGCCCAGCTCCCAGGACGCCAAGCGGGAGTTCCGCCCCTACTTCGACAATGCCCCCGTCTACGGCCACGGCCCCTCGATGGAGGACTTCACCCGCGAGACGCCGCTGACCGTCGGCTCCCCGCAGGAGGTCGTCGACCGCACCCTCGGCTTCCGCGAGGTCGTCGGCGACTACCAGCGCCAGCTCTTCCTCATGGACCACGCCGGCCTGCCACTCAAGACGGTCCTCGAGCAGCTCGACATGCTCGGGGAGATCGCGCCCGTGCTGCGCCGGGAGTTCGACGCCATGCGCGCGCCCGGCGTGCCCTCCGACCCGCCCACCCACGCGTCGCTGCTGGCCGCCCGCGACGGGGCCGGGACCGTTCCTCAGATCACCGCCGAACTCGCCCGCTCCGCTCGAATCCAGCAGGAGGTCCGCGCCGAGCGGGCCGGGACGATCCCCGCGGCGCCCTCCCCCATCACCGCCGGCGAGCGCGGCCCGGCGGAGGAGGCGGCCCCCCGCCCGGCGGCCGGGACCGCGGACGATCCGCACGCCGCCTTCGCCGACGCCGCAGAGGAGGCCTTCGGGTCCGGCGACGGCTTCGGCGTCCGCGTGGCGTCGGCGACCCAGGACTCGGTGACCGGCGCGTCGTTCTACCCCCAGCAGGACAGCGACAAGGCCGCCGTCGAGCACGCCGACGCGCTGCTGGGGGGCGCCGCCCCGGCCGGCGGGCCGAGGGCCCGGCGCTGATCCGGCCCCGCCCGGGGCACCCATCCGACCACCATCCGACCGACCGTCGAGGAGCACGCGCCATGACCACCATCGCCGTCATCAATGCGGGGATGTCCGAGGAATCGACCACCGCCCGCCTGGGGCACACGATCGAGGGCGCCCTGCGCGACCTCGCGGCCGGCCACGCGGTGGCCGACCTGCAGGTCACATGGGTCGACCTGCGTCCGCTCGCCCACCAGATCATCGACAACCTGCTCACGGGGTTCCCGGCCGGCGGCTTGCGCACCGCCATCGAGCGGGTGCGCGCCGCCGACGCGGTGGTGGCGTTGACGCCCACGTACCAGGCGTCGTTCTCCGGGCTGTTCAAGGCGTTCCTGGACATCCTCGAGGACGGCGCCCTGCGGGACACGCCCGTGCTCATCGGCGCCACCGGAGGCTCAGCCCGCCACTCGCTGGTCACCGAGACCGCGATGCGCCCGCTGTTCATCTATATGCACGCCGACCCCGTCCCGACCGCGGTCTTCGCCGCCACCGAGGACTGGGGGGCCCACGCCTCCGACTCCTCGGGCCGCGATGGGGGGCGGCTGGGGGCGCGCGTCCGCCGGGCGGCCGGCGAGCTGCTCGACCGGGTCGGCGGGCACACCGCCGCGCCGCGGGACGCAGCGCCCGCCCCCGCTTCCCCGGCCGACGCGCGGGAGGACTACCCCGACTTCGTCGATTTCGCGACGCTCCTGTCACGCGGAGGCGTGCGATGAGCTCACGGGGAGAAGCCTGGGAGACCTACTTCACCACCACGCGGCGCCTCTCGGACCGCATCGAGCGCGAGCTCAAGTCGGAACGGGGGATCAGCCTGCCGGAGTACAACGTGCTGCTCCAGCTGTCGCGGGCCGGTGGGACCGGAGCACGGCCCTCGGCGCTGTCGCGGGAGGTCGTCTTCAGCCCGTCGAGGCTCACCCACACGCTGCACCGGCTCCGGGACCGCGGCCTGGTCCAACGCTCCGCCTGCGACACCGACGCCCGCGGCGGCGTCGTGACGCTCACCGAGGCCGGAGCCGCGGAGTTCGAGGCGGCGGCGCAGGTGCACCGCGCCGCCGTGCGCCGCCTGGTCCTGGACTCGCTGGAACCAGGGGACACCGAGGCGCTGGGCCGGGTCTTCGGACGGATCGCCCAGCGGCTGGACGAGGAGGACGCCCGGCGGCGGTGACGGCGGCGGGACGGGCCGCTCGGCTCAGCCGTCGATCGCCTCGCCCTCGACGACGGCGCCGCCGGCGGAGCGCAGGACGTCGCGCCCGAAGGTGAAGGCCCGCGCGAGGGCGGCGACGCCCGTGACCAACGCCGCGGCGCCGGTGAAGATCACCAGCGCGACCGCCGACCAACCGGGGACCGCCACCACGATGACACCGGCCGCGATCGAGAGCAGGCCGAAGGCCACGGCCCATCCCGGCGAGGCGGAGCGGGCGGACTCGATGAGGGCCAGGATGCCCTCCGAGATCCACCCGACGCCGACGATGAACGCGACGACGATGGCGAGCGTGCCGGCGGCCACGGCCGAGTTGCGCACCATGAACACGCCGCCCATGAGGAACAGCACGGAGAACAACACGTCGAGGATGCGCCAGCCGGCGCTGATGTCGGGGGCGGCGATCGCGACGGCCAGCCGGACGACGGCGGAGACGATGAAGTAGACGCCCAGCAGGACGGCCGCGACCTTCAGGGACTTTCCCGGCCACACCAGCAGGGCGAGGCCGATGACGGCGGCCGCGATCCCCGCGATGCCGAACATCCACCGGATGCGGACGATGGCGGCGCGCGTGAGTTCGCGGGCCTCCAGGCGCAGCGCGTCTGAGGGGCTCAGCGGGCGGGCGACGGACGGCGGGGTGGTGTCCTCAGTCATCAGATGCTCCTTAGGGGTGATGTCGACGGGGAGTCCGGCACGGGCGCCGCGCGGGACTTTGTGCAAGCGCCCCCGTCAACCGTAGCGTGGGTGCATGCGATCAGCCGGGACGACGACCATGGGACGTGGCGCGGGGAGCCGCCTGGTCGCCGCCGTGGTGCTGGGCGGTGTCGCGGCCGGCCTGACGGGATGGTTCTTCCAGCGCCTGCTGCACGTCCTCCAGCGGCTCGCCTTCGGGATCGGCCCGGGGACGGGCGGCGGCCCTGTCCGCGCCGGCTGGCTCGACGTCCATTCCGGCCCCTCCCTCCTCACGATGGTCGAGGCCGCGGACCCCTGGCGGCGCGTCGCGGTGCTCGCCGTGGCCGGGGTCGTCGGCGGGTTCTCCTGGTTCCTCTACTTCCGCCGGGGTCACGCGGGCCTCGACGTCGCGGCGACGGCCGAGGGCCGACCCGCTCCTCTGCCCGCCGCCTTCTGGCACACGACCACCCAGGTCGTCATCGTGGCGATGGGCGCCTCGATCGGCCGGGAGGCGGCTCCGCGCGAGCTCGCGGCCTCCCTGTCGGCCGGGTTGTCCGACCGACTGGGCCTGTCGCCGGAGGACCGGCGCACGATCGTCGCCTGCGGGGCCGGGGCCGGTCTGGCCGCCGTCTACTCGATCCCCCTGTCGGGAGCCGTGTTCGCCCTCGAAGTGGTCCTCACCCGGGTGACCCCCCGCACGGTGTGGCCGGCGCTGGTGATGTCCGGTCTGGCGGTGCTGGTCGCAGACGGGTGGACGTTCGGGAGCCCGTTCTACGACGTCCCCGAGATCGCGCCCACGGCGTCGCTGGCCGTGTGGGCCCTCCTCGCCGGTCCGCTCATCGGAGCGTTGGGCCACGGGTTCGGCGCGGCCGTGCGGCGCAGCGAGTCGTCCCGCCCCCGCGACGCCCGACTGCTGTGGACGATGCCCGTCGCGTTCACCGCGGTCGGCCTGGTCTCCGTCTGGGTCCCCGGGGTCCTGGGCAACGGGCAGTCCTCCGCCCAGATCACCTTCGATCTGCCCGACGGCGCCGCCGCCTCCGGCGCGACGCTGCTGGCGGTCGTGGTCCTGGCGAAGCTGGCGACGACGCTGGCGACGATCCGTTCGGGCGCGTGGGGCGGCACCCTGCAGCCGTCCGTCGCGCTGGGAGCCGGCATCGGCGCGCTCACGGGAATGGCATGGGGACTCCTGTGGTCGGCGATCGCCCCGGGATCGCCCGGCACCCAGCTGGCCGCCTTCGCCGTCATCGGGGCCGCCGCGTTCCTCGCCACCTCCTGGAGAGCGCCCTTGACCGCTCTCGCTCTGGTCATGGAGTTCACCCATCAGGGGCCGGGAATCCTGCTCCCCTGCCTGCTGGCGATCGGTGGAGCCACCGCGACCGCCCGATGGCTCGCGCTCCGCGAGGCCGCTCCCCCTCCGCGGTGAGGTCGGTGCCCCGACCCGCACGGGGCGGGCCGTCAGCAGCATCCCGTGGAGACGTTGTCCTCGTCGAAACGGGCGCGGGCCCGCCAGAACTCGCGCTCCGACATCGGCGGGTGCCCGGGGTGCTCACGTGCGTGCCGTTCGGCATAACGGTCGTAGGCGGACTCGCCCGTGAAGTCGCGCCACAGCGCGCGCGCCTGCGCCCACGACTCCCGCGCCCGCGCGAGCGCCCTCGCCGCTCCGACATCCTCAGAGGCCACGGCCGACGCCTCCGCCGCCGCTTCCCGGTCCCTCCGCGCCCGGCGCCGGATCCGCGGCGCGCCCCGACCTGCGGCGGCCGGGGATGAGGGCCGGATCACCGACGACGGCGTACTCGTCGATCAGCTTCTTGTCCAGGGCCGACGCGAACAGCGTCGCCGGGGCGAAGAAGTTCGAGTCCCGATGCGGGTCCTCCGAGGTGGTGGTGTCGCGCGTCCTCAGGGTCCGCAGGATCCGCACGAGCGCGCACACCATGACGAAGGCGACGGTCGCCAGGAACACGATGGACAGGGTCCCTTGGATGAACGTGTTCCGGACGATCGCGCTCTGGACCGTGATCTCCTCCGGATCCGTCAGCGTCCCCATCGTCTGCCGGGCGTCGCGCCATTGCTGCCAGTACCCGACCTTCGGGTCCGTGGAGAAGATCTTCTGCCACGACGCGGTGAAGGTGACGGCCGTGTCGAAGGCGAAGGGGATCAGCGGGATCCACACGTACCTCGTGTTCCCCTTGCGGATCACCACGACGACGCACACCAGCAGGGCGACGGCCGCGATCAGCTGGTTCGCGATCCCGAACAGGGGATAGAGCGTCTGGATGCCTCCGCGCGGATCGGTGACGCCCATGAGCAGCAGGGACCCCCAGGCCGCGACCACCAGGGCGGTGGAGAACCAGGCGCCTGGACGCCATGAGGGGTCGCGGAACCTCGGGGCGAACGCGCCGATCGCGTCGGAGACCTGGAACCGGGCGACGCGGGTCACCGCATCGACGGCGGAGAGGATGAACAGCGCCTCGAACATGATCGCGAAGTGGTACCAGAAACCCATCATCGTCCGGCCGCCGCCGATCTGGTGGAGGATGTGCGCGATGCCGACGGCCAGGGTCGGCGCCCCGCCCGTGCGCGAGGTCACGGACGGTTCGCCGACGTCCTCGGCCAGCTGGCGGAACGCCTCGGCCCCCTCATAGGTCTTCTCGTTGCCGTCCTGGTCCCATGAGTCCCACGCCGCCTTGATCGGGTTGCCGTGGGCGTCGGTGACCGACAGGTTCGCGACGGCCTGGGCCGTGATCTCGTTGCGATCGTCGGTCGTCTGGGTGACCGAGGTCCCGGCCAGCTGGTCCACCGAGGCGGTGGACGTGTTCATCCCGAAGTAGATGCCCTGGTTGAGAGAGGCCGCGGCCGCCAGCGCCATGATCGCGACGAAGGATTCCATGAGCATGCCCCCATACCCGATCATCCGGGTCTGGGACTCCTTCTGGATCATCTTCGGGGTGGTGCCCGAGCTGACCGTCGCGTGCATGCCGGACAGCGCCCCGCAGGCGATCGTGATGAACAGGAAGGGGAACAGGGTGCCGGCGAAGACGGGACCGTCGGTGTTGGAGGCGAACTCGGTGACCGCTGGCATCTCGACGATCGGACGGACCACGATGATGCCGATCGCCAACACCACGATCGTGCCCACCTTCATGAAGGTGGAGAGGTAATCGCGCGGGGTGAGCAGGACCCACACGGGCAGGACCGCGGCGAAGAAGCCGTAGACGATCATGACGACCACCAGCGTCGTGGGGCTGAGGTGCAGGAACTGTCCGAAGGAGGACTCGGCCACCCACCGCCCGGCGATGATGACGGCCAGCAGGGCGGCGAACCCGGCCAGGGACACCTGCGTGATCCGCCCGGGCTGGACGAAACGCAGCCACAGGCCCATGCAGATGGCAATCGGGATGGTGCAGCCCACGGAGAAGACGCCCCACGGCGACTCGGCCAGCGCGTTGACGCAGACCATCGCCAGGACGGCCAGGACGATCATCAGCATCACGAGGACGATGACGGTGGCGACGGCGCCACCGACCCTGCCGATCTCGTCGATGGCCATCTGGCCGAGCGAGCGGCCCCCGCGGCGCATCGAGAAGAACAGCACGAGCATGTCCTGCACGGCGCCCGCCAGGCACACTCCGATGATGATCCACAGCGTGCCGGGGAGGTAGCCCATCTGGGCGGCGAGCACCGGGCCCACCAGGGGCCCCGCGCCCGCGATGGCCGCGAAATGGTGCCCGTAGAGGACCACGCGGTGCGTCGGGTCGAAGTCCTTCCCATTGTTGATGCGCTCGGACGGAGTGGCGTTCGTGTCGTCGGGGCGCATGATCCGCTTCTGGATGTACAGCGCGTAGAAGCGATAGGCGATGAGGTAGGTGCACACGGCGGTGATGACGAACCAGATCGTGTTCACCTCCTCGCCGCGGACGACGGCCAGCATCGTCCACCCGAGGACGCCCAGCGCGGTGATGAGGACCCAGAGGACGACTTTCTTCGAGGTCCAGGTGTTGTCGGGTCTCACGCCGACGGGGACGCCCTGCTTGTTGCGGAGGATCCGTCTTTCTTCTTCGGGGGTGTAGGTCGGAATCTCTGGAACGGCGTTGTCCACCATGGCTGGCTCGCTTGTGCTCGAGGGATGGGGAGGAGCGCGTCGTCGACGACAGTTGTCGAGTCCGGGCCCATGCCCACTTTAGGCGAACCTTGCTTCCCCAGCGGGCGCTTGCCGCCGGCTCATCGCGATTCCCGCGCTCACGCCCGCGCTCCGCCTGTCTGCCGTCCCGCGGACAGGGGCCGCCCCCGTCCCCGGGTCCGGGGAGAACGAGGGCGGCCGTGGCCGGGACGGGAGCGCCGCCGGCGGATGGGCGGCTCAGTGGCCGATGGGCGCCGACAGCGAGTCCAGCGTGCCCAGCTCCCCGGCGGTGAGCTCCACGCTCAGGGAGGCGAGCAGCGAGGGGAGCTGCTCCACCGTGCGGGCCGAGGCGATCGGGGCGGTGACGGTGGGCTGGGCGGCCAGCCAGGCCAGGGCGACGGAGGCCGGCTCCACGCGGTGGGAGGCCGCGATGTCGCGCAGGGCGGCGACCACCAGGAACGCCTGGTCGTTCGCGTAGCCGCGAACGGTGTCGGCGCGGGCGCCGCCCAACCGGTCGATGTCCTCCGGGGAGTGGTACTTCCCGGTGAGCAGCCCGGCGGCCAATCCCCAGTAGGGCATGACGGACAGCCCCAGCTCCTGCGCGGTGGGACGCAGGTTGTCCTCGAAGTCGGCGCGGTGGACCAGGTTGTAGTGCGGCTCCAGGGCGGCGGGGCGGGGGACGCCCTGCTCGTCCGCGGCCTCGGCCCAGGCGCGGATCGAGGCGGCCGAGAAGTTCGACAGGCCCACGGCGCGGATCTTGCCGGCCTCCTGGAGCGCGGCGAAGGCGGCGACCGACTCGGCCACCGGCGTGTCCGGATCCTCCTGGTGGGCGTAGTAGAGGTCGATGCGGTCGGTGCCGAGCCGCTTGAGGGAGGCGTCGGCGGCCGCTGCCACATTGGCGGCCGACAGGCCCGGGAACTGCGGGTGCTGAGCCACCTTGGTGGCGATCGTGACCCCGTCGCGGCGCGCGGCGCCGCCGCGGGCGAGCCACCGCCCGATGATCGTCTCCGATTCCCCGCCCGCGTTGCCGGGCGCCCACGCCGAGTAGACGTCGGCCGTGTCGATGAAGTCGCCGCCGCCGGCGGCGAAGGCGTCGAGGACGGCGAGGGATTCCTCCTCGGAGGAGGTCCACCCGAAGGTGTTGGCGCCCAGCGACAGGGGCGCGACGGTCAGCTCGGATGTGCCGATTCGCGGCATGGTGTGCTCCTTGGTCATCGGGGTTCGTCCGCGCGGGGGCCGCGCGGGCGTCGTCTCAACGGTAGGACGCGGAGGAGGCGAGCGCTCGGTCGAGGTCCGCGATGAGGTCGCCGGGATCCTCCAGGCCGACGGACACGCGCAGCAGCCCCTCCGGCACGGCCCACCGGCCGCCGACGGTCTCCGCGTGGGTCATCACGGGCGGGTACTCGATGAGCGACTCGGTGGCCCCCAGGGACACCGCCAGGGAGAACACCCGGGTGGACTCCGCGACGTGGCGCGCGAGCCCGGCCGAGGCCAGCTCGAAGGAGACCACGCCCCCGAAGGCGCGCATCTGGCGGGCCGCCAGGTCGTGTCCGGGATCCGACTCCAGGCCCGGGTAGTGGACAGCGCGCACCTCCGGGTGGTCCACGAGGTGGCGGGCCAGGGCGAGCGCCGTCGCGGAGTGGCGCTCCATGCGCACGGCCAGCGTCTTGAGCCCGCGGTGGGCCAGGTAGGCGTCACGCGGGGACTCGACGGCCCCGACCGCGCTTTGGAGGAAGGACAGCTCGTCGGCGACCAGCCCGGAGTCCCTCCACGGCCCGGCCGCCAGCCCCACGGGCACGCGCAGCCCGTCGCGCACGATCACCGCGCCGCCCACCAGGTCGGAGTGCCCTCCGATGTACTTCGTCGTCGAGTGGACGACGACGTCCGCGCCGAACTCCAGGGGCCGCTGGAGGTACGGCGAGGCGAAGGTGTTGTCGGCCACGAGCAGCGCGCCCCCGGCGTGAGCGGCCTCGGCCAGGGCGCGCAGGTCGAAGACCTCCAGGCGCGGGTTCGAGGGCGTCTCCACCCACACGAGGCGCGAGCCGTGCTCCGCCACGTCGCGCGCGACGGCCTCCGGATCGGCGAGGTCCAACGGCGTCGCGGTGAGCCCCTCCTTCTCCCACACGGTCCTGAACAGCCGATAGGTGCCGCCGTAGACGTCCGAGCCGAAGGAGATGTGGTCCCCGGGACGGGTCAGCGCCCGCACCAGCGTGTCCTCGGCGTTGAGCCCCGACGGGAAGGCGAAGGCGGCCGCCCCGCCCTCGAGGCTGGCGAGGGCCCGCGTGAAGGCGTCGCGCGTGGGGTTGGGGCCGCGGCCGTATTCGTATCCGCCGCGCAGCCGGTCCACCGCGTCCTGGGCGTGGGTGGACGTCACATGGATCGGCGGGACGACGTCACCGGTGCGCGGGTCGGGCTCCTGTCCGACGTGGACGGCGCGTGTGGCGAATCCCAGGGGGCCGGGGACGGACGTGGGGGTGGTCATAGAGAGCCTTTCGTGTGGGTTCGGTTCTGTGGGACGGAACGGTCAGGCCGCGCCGCCCTCGTCGGCGATCGCCGAGGGCGCCGCGAGCGGCTCGAGGACCCGGCGGAGGAACTGGCGCGTGCGCACCTCGCGCGGACGGGTGAGGATCCGGTCGGGCGGCCCCTGTTCCAGGATGACGCCGCCGTCCAGGAAGGCGACCTGGTCGGCGACCTCCCGGGCGAAGGCGATCTCGTGGGTGACGACGACCATCGTCCATCCCTCGGCGGCCAGGTCCCGCATGACCTGGAGGACCTCTCCGACGGTCTCGGGGTCCAGGGCCGAGGTCGGCTCGTCGAACAGCAGGAGCTCCGGGTGGAGGGCCAGGGCGCGGGCGATGCCGACGCGCTGCTGCTGGCCGCCGGAGAGCTCCGCGGGCCTGCGGTCCCCGCAGTCGGCCAGGCCGACGCGGGCCAGGAGGTCGCGGGCCTCGCGCTCCGCATCGGCGCGGGGGCGATGCTGGGCGTGGACGGGTCCCTCGATGACGTTCTCCAGGGCGGTGCGGTGCGGGAACAGATGGTGGGCCTGGAACACCATCCCGGAGTGGGCGCGCAGCGCGGCGAGCTGCCGGCGGGCGGGGTGCGCCCCGTAGTCGACGGTGGTGTCGCCGATGCGGACGACGCCGGACTGCGGGGTCTCCAGGGCGTTGAGCGAGCGCAGGAACGTCGTCTTCCCGGACCCTGAGGGGCCGATGAGGACCGTGACGGCGCCTGGCTCCGCGGACAGGGAGATGCCGCGCAGCACGGGCGTGTCCCCGAAGGATGCCCGCAGGCCGGTGACTTCCAGCAGTGGCATGGTCGGTGCCTTCCTTGTCCCTTGTTCCCTCGTCAGACGGCGGCGCGGTCCAGTCGCCGCTCCAGACGCTGCTGGAGGGCGGAGAGGATCGTGCAGAGGATCCAGTAGTAGATGGCGGCCAGCGAGTACAGGGCCAGGAACTCGTAGGTCGGGGCGGCGATCTGCTGGGCCTGGCGCAGCAGCTCGACCACCATGATCGAGGATGCCAGCGAGGTGTCCTTGACCAGTGAGATGAACGTGTTGGACAGCGGGGGCACGGCCACACGCAGCGCCTGGGGCAGGATGACGCGGCGCAGGGTCGCGGCGTGGGTGAGCCCGACGGTCTGCGCGGCCTCCCACTGGCCGCGCGGCACCGACAGGATCGCCGCGCGGATCGCCTCGGCCGCGTACCCCGCGACGTTGAGCGAGAACGCGATGACCGCGGAGGGGAAGGGATCGATGACCAGGCCGAGGCTGGGCAGCGCGTAGAAGATGATGAACAGCTGGACCAGCAGGGGCGTCCCGCGGATGACGGAGATGAAGAACCGCGCGAGAGAGCGGGCGACCACGTTGCGGGACAGGCGCGCGAGCGCCACGATGAGGGCCAGCACGATGCCGATGGCGAAGGACGCGAGGGTCAGCGGGATCGTGCCCGTGATCGCGCCCTTGGCCAGGGGCCACAGCGAGTCCAGCAGCAGGCGGACGGTGGGATCGTCGACGGACATGGGCGGGTTCCCGGCCCCGGTCAGTCCTGGCCGGACTCGGCGGAGCCGTCTGCCGCGTCCCCGGTTCCGGAGACGTCCTCGCCGAAGTACTTGCTCCCGAGTTCGGCGAGCGTCCCGTCGGCCCGAAGCTCCGCCAGCGCCTGGTTGACGGCGTCGAGCAGGCCGGAGTCCTTACGCAGCACCAGGGCCTGGCTCACGGCCTGGTCGGGCAGGTCGAACGCCACTTTGACGGAGGTGTCACCGGTGGTGGACAGGTAGTTGAGCGCCGCCAGGTTGTCGTTGAACGTGAGGTCGACGCGGCCGTCCTTGAGCGCCGCCACCGCCTCGGTCAGCCCGTCGACCGGTTCGACGGTGGCGCCGGACTCGGTGGCGAGCTCCGCCCAGTTGGAGGTCGCCGACTGCGCTGAGGTCTTCCCTGCCACGTCGGCGAGCGAGGTGATCGACGTCTCGTCGGCGCGCACGATGACGACCGGCTCGGAGTCCGTGTAGGGGTCGGAGACGTCGTACTTCTCGATGCGCTCGGGATTGACGGTCACCTGGTTGGCGATGATGTCGAAGCGCTTGGCCTCCAGTCCCGCGAAGATCGCGTCCCACTTGACCTCGGAGAACTCTGGCTTCACACCCAGCTTGTCGGCGACGGCCGTGATGACGTCGATGTCGTAGCCCGTGAGATCTCCGGAGGAGGAGTCGTGGTAGGTGAAGGGCGCGTAGGTGCCCTCGGTCCCCACGCGGAGCACGCCGGAGTCCTGGAGCTCGGCCAGAGCGTCCTCCGCTCCCGTCGACGAAGACGACGCGGCTCCCGAGGCCGGCTGGTCCGACGGGCTCGAGGACGTGCCGCCCGATGAGCAGGCGGCCAGGGATGAGGCGGCGAGGGCGGCGGTGAGGACGGTGAGTGCGGCGCGGATGCGCATGGGATCTCCTGGGACGTGATGGGAAGTGCTCAAGGGGGGGCGGCGGCGAGGCGCCGGGGACCGCCGTTGCGGCGATCGGGGACCGTCCTGGCCGCCGGAGGGGCCGGAGGACGCGCGGCACGCATGGCCGGAGGGCGGGGCGGGAGCGTGCTGCCTGGGGCAGCGGCCCCTGGCGGCGCCCAGACGTCGCTCAGCGACAGATGCGACAACAGCCGGCCATGCGCCCGGGCATTCGCCCGCGCATGGCTGCCCCCGCGGCCATCATGGCCACGTCGGGACGGCTGTTCGCTGTGCTCACGTCGGTCAGACTAGCACCCTGGTGGGTGGGGCCCGGCCGCGCGTCCCTCAGGTGAGCCCCCGCCCTCCAGCGCGCGCACGGAGGGGGCGCCCGACGCCGGCGAACCACGGCCCGAAGGCGGCCGCCCGCGCGGGACGAGGGCGGCTACCGCCCGGCGCGGGACGAGGGCGGCTACCGCCCGGCGCGGGCCTCGGAGAGGAGATCCTCGAGCGCCTCCTCGAGCCCGCCCCGGGTGAAGCTCGCCAGGCGCCCGATCGGGATGGAGCCCATCATCCGCTCCATGTCCTCCCCGCCCACCGCCGGCAGGACCTCCCGGCGGGCCCTCGGGCCGACGACCGGATCGGCCAGCAGATCGGCGAGGGAGGACTCCCCTGTCAGGGGCGGGCGGATCGGATCCCCGGGGACGGCAGCCGTCACCCGGGAGCGCAGGTCCCGGCTGGAGGAGCCGATCTCGATGAGGTAGTCGCCGCCCTCGACGACCCACCGGTCGACGCGGATGTCCCAGTAGGCCATGTCCTCCCGCCGGATGCGGATCGCGGCGTTCCGGGTCTCGCCCGCGGCGAGCTCCACCGATGCGAAGCCCGCGAGCTCGCGCGGGGCGCGGGTCACGGCGGAGGGTCCGGTCAGCGAGGTGTAGGCCTGCACGACCTCGCGCCCCGCGACCGTCCCCGTGTTCCTCACGGGCACCGTGACCAGGAGGTCGCCGGCGCCGCCCTCGTCCCCGGCGCCCTGCTGGCCCACGACCTCGACCGAGGCCGGCCCGTACTCGAAGGTGGCGTAGGACAGGCCGTGTCCGAAGGGGAAGGCGACCTCGAGGCCCTTGGCGTCGAACCACCGGTAGCCCACCAGGACGCCCTCGCCGTAGCGGACGTGTCCCAGCTCGCCGGGGAAGTTCCCGAAGGAGGGAGTGTCCTCCAGGCGCAGCGGGATGGTCTCGGTGAGCTTGCCGGAGGGGTTGACGGCGCCGTAGAGGACGTCGGCCGTCGCGCCGCCTCCCGCCTGGCCCAGCAGCCAGCCCTCGATGATGGCCGGCACACGGTCGCGGAAGGGCAGGGCGACCACCCCGCCGTTGGACAGGACCGCCACGGTGCGGGGGTTCGCCTCGATCACGGCGTCGAGCAGCTCGAGCTGGACGGCCGGAAGGTCGATCGTGGTGCGGTCGAACCCCTCTGACTCCTCCGCCTCGGGCAGGCCGAGGAACACGACGGCGACCTCCGCCGCCCGGGCGGCCTCGACGGCCTCGCGGCGCAGCGTCGCGGCGTCGCCCGTCCCGTCGAGCGTGAAGCCGGGGGCGAAGGACACCGTCTCGCCCGCGTCCCCGTCCGCGCCGCTGGCCGCGAGCGCCCGCATCTCCTCCAGCGCGTTGTCCACGCGGGTGGGGTTGATGTGGGAGGACCCGCCGCCCTGGAAGCGCGGGGTGCGGGCGAACTCGCCGATCACGGCCACGCGCGTCTCCCGCGCCAACGGCAAGAGCCCGCCGTCGTTCCTCAGCAGGACCACGCAGCGCCCGGCCGCCTCGCGTGCCAGCGCGTGGTGGGCCTCGACGTCCAGGGGACCGGCGGCACCCAGACGGCCCTGCGCCTTCGCGACCAGGTCGAGGACTCGCTGCGCCGCCACGTCCAGCGCCGATTCCGGCAGCGTCCCCGCCCGGACCGCGGCGACCAGCTGGGCGTCGGTGCGCCCGCCGCTGGCCGGCATCTCCAGGTCCAGTCCGGCCGGGAGCCCCGCGACCCGGTCGTTGACAGCGCCCCAGTCGGACATCACGAGCCCGCGGAAGGCCCACTCGTCGCGCAGCACCTGGGTGAGCAGCCAGGGGTCCTCCGAGGCGTAGACGCCGTTGATGCGGTTGTAGGAGCACATGACGGTCCACGGCTGGGCGTCGCGGACGACGCGCTCGAAGCCGCGCAGGTAGATCTCGCGCAGCGGGCGGGGGTCGATGTCCGCGCTCACGCGCATCCGATCCGTCTCCTGGTTGTTGGCCGCGAAGTGCTTGAGGGAGGTGCCCACGCCCTTCGACTGCACGCCGCGCACCAGGCCCGTACCCATGGCGCCCGCGACCAGGGGGTCCTCCGAGATGTACTCGAAGTTGCGCCCGCACAACGGCGACCGCTTGATGTTGACGGCGGGGCCCAGCAGCACGGCGACGTCCTCGATCCGGCACTCCTCCCCCAGCGCCTCTCCGATGCGCTCGGCCAGGTCGGGGTCCATCGAGGACCCCAGGGCCACCGCGGGCGGGAAACAGGTCGCGGGCACCGATTGCGACAGGCCGAGGTTGTCTGACTCGCCCGCCTGCTTGCGCAGGCCATGGGGACCATCGGTCACCATGATCGAGGGCACCCCGGCACGCTCGACGGGCGTGGTCCTCCAGAAGTCCTCCCCGCTGGTCAGCGACGCCTTCTCCTCCAGGGTGAGGTCGGAAACTCGGTACTCCGCCACGATCGTGTCCTTTCACAGTCGGTCGGCCTCGGTCGGCTCCGGTCGCGGGCGGCCGCGCCCCGGCCGCGCACGCATCTAATCTACCAATTGGTTGTTTCCCTCGCCGCCGATGAGCCCGCTCTCCCGGACGAGGACGTTCCGGTGCCGGCGGCGCGGGCGGCGTCGATCAGCGGACGCTCCTGATGAACATGGTGGCGACGGCGCCGAGGCCCCCGATCACGGCCGCGCTCACGAGCAACGGCGCGAAGTCCGTGCCCGACCCCAGGGACACCAGCGCCCAGCTGCCGAATGCGGGTGCAAGGGACTGGGGCAGGGCGTTCGCGATGTTGAAGACGCCCAGATCCTTGCCCGTGTTCGCCTGGTCGGGCAGGACCTCGAAGACGAGAGCCATGTCGACGGCTCCGTACACTCCGTAGGCCGCCCCCATGATCGCCTCGCAGACATAGAAGAATTCGACCGACTCCGCGTGCATGAGGAGGTAGGTGCCGAGGGCGAAGACCAGGATCGAGATCGCCACGAGGATCTTGCGCCGCTGGAACCTGTCGGACAGCCAGCCGCCGACGACGCCGGTGATCATCGTGGCCACCGTGTAGATCGTGACGCCCAAGGCCACGGCGCTGACCGCGGCGTCCTGGTCCAGCTGGAGATGCTGCGTCATGTACTGCAGGCGGAAGGTCGTGAACATGAATGAGGCGAATATGATGAGGAAGCGTCCGATCCACGCCCATGTGTAGTCCGGATGCGCAACCGGGTTCACCCAGAAGGTCTGCAGGAGCTCCTTCCAGTTGAAGGGGTATTTGTTCTCTTTGAGGACGGGCTCCGGGATGCAAAGCGCATACAGGGACACAGCCACGAATCCGATGAGGGCGGGCACCAGGAGCAGGAGCAGGATGTTGTGGCTGAGGAAGCTGGCCAGCCAGGTGCCTGCCATGATCGCGACGTTCTGGGCGACGGCGACGAGGCCCGAGACGGTGCCGTACTGGCGGTCGGACAGCTGGTCGGCCATCGAGGCCGTGAACGCGGCATAGCCGAGGTTCGCCAGGGATTGGGCGAGGAGCCACCCGATCGCGAGCGTGACCGTGTTCGTGCCGAGCGCCACGATGACCAGCGACAGGGCGAGCCCCGCGATGCCGAGGATCATCCAGGGACGGCGACGCCCCCAGCGCCCCGTCGTGCGGTCCGAGATCCGTCCGCCCACGACGTTGAAGACAAGCGCGGCCAGCGCGCCCCAGGGCAGGATCGCCCCGATCATCGCGGCCTGCTCCGAGGCGTCACTGGTCAGGGTGTTCACCTTGAGTTGCATCGAGACCATGACCGGTGTCAGCAGCGCGAGGAACAGGCCGAATTGCGCGAGCACGATCATGGCGACGTACCAGATGGGTTTCATGCGCTCCGGCTTGACACCCATCTTTGGGGGGATGAGCGCGGGGCCCAGGATGTTGGGGCTCCCGGCCGGATCGACCGTGGGATCCGAGGCGGGCTCCGATGCCGGTATCGCCGCGCCGTCATGGGCGGACGAGGACTTCAGTGTCATCGTTGTTCCTTTGAGATGGGTGATGAGGAGAGCGACGCTCGACGTCGAGCGAGAAAAACTGTATGGCACTCGGTTTTTAGAAGTCAAGCGTTATTCGGGTTTCAAAAAGGTGGGTGAAGGTGGATTAGGATGACGCTCATGGCACGACGGGGCTCATACGCGAAGGGTGTCGCGAAAAGGAACGAGATCCTCCACCGAGCGCTGGACGTCGTGGCAGATCACGGCTTCCCCAACGCCTCGGTCAGGGAGCTTGCCGAGGCCGTCGACCTGTCCCAGGCGGGCCTCCTCCACTACTTCGATTCGAAGGACGACCTGTTCACGCAGATCCTGCACGCACGGGACGAGAGCGATGCCCGGCATTTCAGCCCCGGGCGCCCAGACGACGCCGATGGCGGCAATTACTTCGCGCACTGGACCGTGGATGGTCCCGACCAGACGTTCACGACTTATCTCGACGTGATCGAGCACAACACCCACGTGCCCGGCCTGATCGAGCTGTTCGCCCGCATGGAGGTCCGCGCCGCCGACCCCGCCAATCCCGCACACGAGTTCTTCACCGACCGCAATCGCAACGTGCAGTCGACGTTCGTCGCAGCGTTCCACCAGTTGCAGGCCGCGGGACGCATGGATCCCGACGTGGACGTCGAGAGCCTGGCCCGCATCCTGCAGGCCGTCAGTGACGGATTGCAGTTGCAGCGGCTCCTTGAGCCCGGCCTCGACATGGCCGGCATCGTCGGTTTGCTGATCCGGCTCATCGTCCCCGACTGGGATCCACAGGGAAGTCCTTCGCCGATGTCTTCCGCCGAGAGGGAAGACACGTGATGCCCGCGCCCGGGATCTCGACGCCACCCGAGGCGCCCGTCACCGCCCTCAGCGCCGGCCGGGTGCGCGGGATGTGGCGCGCCGGCCCCGATGGAGGGAGTCCCTCCGCCGCCTTCCTCGGGATCCCCTTCGCGAAGCCGCCTGTGGGCGGCCTCCGATTCGCCGCGCCGCGGCGACCCGATCCGTGGGAGGGCGTCCGCGACGCCCTCGTCCATGGGCCCACCCCCAAGCGCGGCGACTCCGCGCAGACCCTCATCCCCGAGCCCGCGATCCCGGGGGAGGCGACCCTCAACCTCGACGTGTTCACGCCCGCGCCAGGGGACCGCGGGGCGCGTCTGCCCGTCATGGTGTGGATCCATGGCGGCGGGTACGTCGAGGGCTCCCCCGCGAGTCCGTGGTACGACGGCGCGGCCTTCACACGCGACGGGATCGTCACCGTCAACGTGTCCTACCGGCTCGGATTCGACGGATTCGGGCGGATCCCGGGAGCGCCGGACAACCGCGGCGTCCTGGACTGGCTGGCGGCGCTGGAGTGGGTCCAGGAGAATATCGGGGCCTTCGGAGGCGACCCGGACCGGGTGACGATCATGGGGCAGTCGGCGGGCGGCGGGGCCGTGCTCACCCTGCTCGGAATGCCCGCCGCCCAGCCGTTGTTCCACCGGGTGATCAGCCTCTCGGGCGCGCTGGGGGACGTGCCCGGCGCGCGTGCGCGCCGGTTGTCCGCCCGTCTGGCCGAGCTGGCCGGGGTCGCCTGCACCCGCGACGGTTTCGCCTCCGTCCCCGAGGAACGGCTCGCCTCCCTGCAGGCAGAGGCGGCGAAGCCGGACTCGGGCAAGGCCCTCGACGGCGAGATCAGCCTCCTGCGAGAGGGTCTGCCCTGGGCCCCGATGATCGACGGCGGCCTGATCACACGCCCCACCGCCGAGTCCCTCGGGGCCGGCGTCGGTGCGGACAAGGCGCTGCTCCTGGGCGCCGCCGACGACGAGCTCACGATGACCACCGACGCGATGAGGGGGCGGCTCCGGCTGGTCCCGCCGGGGCTGGCGCTCGCGCGGATGGGGCTGGAGGGCCGCCGGCGCCGCGCCTATCTGCGAGACAACCGCGAGCTGCGCCGCAGGGGGGCGGCCGTGGCGCTCGGCCGATACGCCACCGACCGCGTCTTCCGCTCGCTCGTGGCGCGCGTGGCCGGTGCGCGGACCGCGACCGGAGTCGATGGCCGCACGGGGAGCGCGTCCACGTGGGTCTACGCGTTCTCATGGGCCTCCCCGGCACTGGGATGGGCCTGCCACTGCCTGGACGTGCCGTTCTGGTTCGACTGCCTCGGCGCCCCGGGCGTGGACCGGGTCGCCAGCAGCCAGCCCCCGCAGGCGCTGGCCCGCGCCCTCCATTCCGCTGCCGTCCGCTTCGTCGACGAGGGCGACCCCGGCTGGCCGGCGTGGTCCTCTGCTCCCGGCGCCACCGCGGTGCTCGGCGGGCCGGAGGCGCCCGACGGCCTCCGGGTGCGGCCCGACGGGTACGCATCCCTGAGCGCGCTGCTCTGACCCGCCCCGCCCACGCGTGCGCGCGGCCCGCGTCCTCTGGATGGGCTCCTCGCCTCTGGGGCCACTCATGCCGCCAAAACCGAACATCACTTGATTTTGAGCGTAGGATCGTCGTGCCGATGGGGAACGGCTGAGTCGGCGCCTCATCGCGATGATCGCAACGAGGACAGCGATGACGAAGGAGTCGATTGCCCATGTCTGGCTCATGGTCCACCGCCCCGTCGCCACGGGAAGAGACGCGGCCGTCGTCTCATCGCGCGCACCGCAACGGGTCCCCCGGTGTCCGGCCGGGAGTGCTCAGACCTCCCCGGCCCGACCGCAGACGGCCCAGTCCCGCAACCGGATGGCCTGTGCCACGGCACCCCGCCGAACCAGCACGAAAGGAATGACATCATGAGCAGACCGACTTCATCCCCCCGCGTCGAACGCCTCCTGGCGGAGATGACGACCGCCGAGAAGATCGGACAGCTGATCCAGTACTTCTATCTCCCCGGCTCCGCCAATGCGCGGCAACGCGACGGCGTGAGGAACTCCTCCAGGTCCTCCGGATCGGCCGTCATGTCGTAGAAGTCGTAGGGAGCGGGATACTTCCACTCCCGTGCGATCAGATGAGCCCGGTCCGGCGTCATTCGGTCGAACGCCCACTCCGTCTCCACCGTCCCATTGTCGCAGGGTCGCCCTCGTCTTTGTCGAGTCCGCGAGCCTCTCATCCCCGCCCCGACAGGGACGTATTCGTGCGCGAAAGAGAACGTCTCGCACCGGCTCGCCGTCACTGAAAGCCTCACTCGACAACACCCCGCCCTCAGTCAAGACGCCGAGTGCCTGATCCTCGGCAGGAGAGAAGACGCCGGACTCACACCGGCCGGGCACGCCGATCCGCAGAGGATCTTTGGTGCCCCCGACTCCGGGCTTTCTGAGGATTCCCGGACCGCGCCAAAGGTCCTTCCCCATACCGGGGCACCGCATTCGGAGAATGGAATCCGAGGACCGCCCCGTGGCCGTCGTGGACATCGATTCCCTGCGAGGTATCCAGGGAGTCGAGATGCCGTGTCGCGTCGTGAAGGCTGGGAGTCCGACGAGGCGGCTTCAAACGCGTCGACGGAGCGGCATCTGAGGGCCTCTCCCCGACGTGGCGATGCGAATGCTGGATCGCCGCCGCGCCGCCGGGCCCCGCCCCGCGGGCTGCCTCAGGCCACCCATCCGGAGAGTCCGCGCCGGGCTTGCTCGGCCAGCGTGTCCACGCAGCCGCGGGAGTCGTTGGCCCACGGGACGTAGTGGAACTCGCGCCCGCCGGCGCCCAGGAACGTCTTCCGGTTGAGGATGTTGATCTCCTCAAGCGTCTCCAGGCAGTCGGCCATGAAACCGGGGCAGATGACGTCGACGCGGCGGGTGCCCGCGCCGCCCAGCGCGCCCATCGTGTCGATGGTGGCCGGGCCGATCCACTCCGAGGGCCCGAAGACGGACTGGAAGCGCACCAGCACGTCGCCCTCGTCCGCGTCGGCGAGCGGGTCATGCGGCACGTCGGGCGCACCGCCGTCCCGGGTGCCGGACGGCGCCTGGCCTGCCTCGGCGCCCGGCCCCGCGCCCCTGCATGACGCGACCCGCAGCCCCAGCCGCTCGCCGAGCAGCCGTGCGGTGGTCTCGCACTCGGAGCGGTAAGGGTCCCCGGCGCGATGCATGGCCGCCGGGATCGAGTGGAAGCTCAGCACCAGCTTGTCCCCGGCCTCGAAGTCCGGGCGCCCCTCCGGGCCGGCCCAGTGCTCCTCGAGCGCCTCCGCGAGCGCCTCGATGTAGGGGGCGGAGTCCGGGAAGGAGCGGACCGTGCGCAGCTCGAGCTGGTCGCGCGCCTTCAGGGTCCAGCGGGCGGCCTCATCGATGACGGTTCCAGCGGAGGAGGCCGCGTACTGCGGGTAGGCGGGCAGGATCAGGACTCGGCGCGTCCCGTGGTCGCACAGGTCCGACAGGACGTCGCGCAGCGCCGGGCTCCCGTAGCGCATGGCGACGCGGACCTCGACCCGGCCCGGGCCGAGCTCTCCGTCGAGGATCTCCGTCAATCCGTCGCGCTGCCGGGAGGTCCAGTGCATGAGCGGGGAGCCCTCGTCCATCCAGATCGACGCGTACTTCTGCGCCGAGGCGCGGGGGCGGACACGCAGGATGATGCCCTCCAGGATCGGGCGCCACATCCAGGGGCTCATCTCGATGACGCGGCGGTCGGAGAGGAATTCTCGGAGGTAGGGGCGGACGGCCCTCGCGGTGGGCTCCTCGGGGGTGCCGAGGTTGACCAGAACCACCGCGGGGGCGGCCGCCGGAGCCGACGTCGGACGGGCCGGCGCCTCGGGCGCGGCTTTGAGGGTCCTCTCGCCATCGACGAGGGCGGCGCCGGCGTCTTCGCCGGCGCCCGTCACAGCCTGTCCTGACACATGGGCTGAATCCGTCATAACGGCCACTCTACCGGAGGGCGCGCGGAGGCATTGCGACGCTCCGTCATCTCCATGGAACGGATGGCCGTCGGCGGGCACGCGTCCCCGGGAGGGACCGGCCCGCCCGCGTCCGGGGCGCACCCGAAGGGGCCTCTGCCACCGGTCCGCGGCGGAAGGTTCTGGGACACTCACGTACCCGGCGCGGCAGAGAACCCCGGCCCGCATACGAAGCGGCTCCGAGCTCCAGGGCAGGAGGGGTTCCCACACCCGACGCACCAGGCCGGGAGCCTCGTATAACGAGCCATATTCAGTATGCCACCACACCGCATCATCCGCCAGGGAGGCGGACGCCGACGAGAGCTCCCGACCCAGACCAGATCGCCTTTCGCGAATAGCCTCTTTGAGGAGGCCATCTTCACGCTCTCCCCGCCACACGCTGGACCGGTGGCGAAAAGACGACCTGAGCAGGCCTGGGACCGTTGCGCGCGCGAACTGGGAATGAACATCCAGCGCCTGCGCGCAGCACGCGGCCTGAGCCAGGAGAACGTTGCCTACGCAGCCGGTATCAGCCGCTACACCTTCCAGAAGCTGGAGAAGGGCGAGTCCGCCCCGAACCGTGCCGCCAACCCCAGTCTCCGCAACGTCATGGCCGTCGCCCAGGTGCTCGGGACCACGGTCGACGCTCTGCTGCCCGAGGAGTGGCCCGAGCTGAGGAGCGGGCTTCCACCGAGGCCGTGACCCCTCAGCTCCCGCTCGCCACGGTCTCCGCGAGGGCCGAGGCGATGCGGCGCGCCGTCTCCAGAGAGACGTCGAGACGATGCTCGTCGTCCCCGATGTAGACCCATTCCTCCCGGCTGCCGGCCCGGCAGTGCCGGACGACGTCCAGCGTCGTCGCCTCGGTCGTCTCCACCAGCCGGCCCGACTCGGGATAGGTCCGGGAGAGGAGCACGGCCGGGATCTCACGCACCAGCCCCTGATGCTCCCGGTCGTCGGGAAAATCCTCCTCATGATGCGCCGCCACACACCACGGCGGGCAGGACTCCCGTAGCCACGACGCTTTCGACTCCACCATCCTGTGCCCCCTCTCCCCCAGCTCATCATGGCCCAGAGGCCCCGGCAGACAGGGTCCCATCCACGACCCGCACTTCGACGCCATCGCACAGAGGCTGTGGACAGCGGTTTCTCGGGGTGACATATCTCGGCGCCTCTCGCCGGTGCCGTCAGAGGCTCGCGCGCTTGACGGATCACTGTTGCTCAGTCAGGCTATTGACGTGGACACATACGATGACTCGACATACAACGCGCTCGCCGGAATCAGCCTCGGCCTGGTCTTCATCCTCGCCCTCATCCCCCTGATCATCTGGATCGTCACGCTGGTCGGCATCGTGAGATCCCCACGCTGGACGCCCGCATTCAAGGCCTTGTGGGCACTGGCCGCACTCCCCACCGGCATCGTCGGCATGGTCTGCTGGTTCGTGTGGGGCGCCAAGGAGGGCAACCGCCCGCTCCCGCCCGCCCCGTCCGCAGGACCCTCTCCACAGGTATGACGGCGCACGTCTCCCACCCGGCGGTCACGGCTGGGTGGGAGACGAGTTCCCCTTGCACCGCTCCGCCCGATATGTAACCCTGGTCACACCATTTCAGTGGAACACATGAAAGGAGAGGGCGATGGCAGACCTCGATGCGACGGGCGACAAGGCAGCCGGCAAGGTCAAGGAGACCCTCGGCAAGGTGACCGGCGACAAGGACACCGAAGCCGAAGGCCGCCTCCAGAACCTTGAGGGCAAGGCCAAGGAGGCCGTCGAAGATGTGAAATCAGGCGCCAAGGCGCTCGTCGACCGCGCCAAGGACGCCCTCGACGGCAAGGGATGACCCAAGGACGGAAGCACGGACGCCACCCTCATGGGAGATCGCCGTCTACCCCCGACTCCGCCTTCGGCGGGGTCTCACCAGGAGTCGGATGGCGTCGACAGGGGAACTGAGGTGTCCAGGTGCGCCCGGATGAACGCAATCATCGATTTCATCGAGGCTTTCGCCTCCGAGGTGCGCAGGTCCATCTCGTATTCGTGGCCTATGCTGCTCGGCGCCTCTGGGAACCAGAGCGTCTCCACATCGGCGCCTGCCGCCTCCAGGCTCCGGGCCATCGACTGCGAATGCGACAAGAGCGGGTCGCCTGGGCCGGTCGAGATGAATGACACGGGGAAGGTGGAGGAGACGTGCTCGGGAAGGTCGGCCCATTCGAGCCGGGAGTCCGAGGCGGCATCCTTGGAACCGGTGTAGGCCCACATCATGGACTCCGCCAGCCATCGGCCCACGCCGGTGGTCTCCCGCACCAGGGTCAGGTCGAACGCGCCCGAGTACAGGACCACGGCTTGAAGCCCCTCGGGGAGATCAGGCCGGGGCAGACCCGCTTCCGCGGCGTAGGTGGGATCTGAGACCGCCATCGCTGTCTGTGCCGCGATGTGGGCTCCTGCCGAATCGCCGCCCAGAGCCATTTGGCCCGTGTCAATCCCATACTGGGAGGCGTGGGCGACCAGGAAGTCAAGAGCGGCACTGACCTGTTCGACAGGTCTGGGGTATCGGGCCTGGGGGGCAACGGTGTATTCGGCTGCCACGACCGTGTACCCGGCAGCCGCGATGTGCGCGAGATAAGTGTCCATTCCGTCCTTTGAGCCGGTGACGAACCCGCCGCCGTGCACCCACACGACAGTGGGCAGCGCAGCGTTTCCCGCAGCCTCAGGACGATAGACGTCGATCCGGGCGTCCTTGTCGGAGGGGTTCACGACGACATCGCGCTGCACAGAGACCCCACCGGGCTCCAGTGCCTCCAGGGCTTCCACCTGTTCGGCGGTGGGAACGGGCCACATGTGACGGATGAGCAGAACCGACGGCCACGGACTCGCCCACGCCCACAAGCCGAGCCCGAGAAGGAGGAGGAGAACCATCAGGACCGCCCGCTTGGCAATCTTCCTCAGCATCGTTCCTCCGCTCCCGGGTGGCGGGTACTCGCGATCTCGCCTTCACCCGCCTGGCCATCGGCTCTTCGTCATCCGTCACCTCATCCACCGCGTCGGCTCTCCGGCATCCGCCTCGAGCCATCGCGCCGCACACGCGCAGGATGCACCATGCCACCCTCGCACAGAGGACGCCTGCTCGCCCTCGTATCCAGAAGCAAGCCGCACGGCCATGGCGACAGAGACCATCTGCGTACGAGAGGGCCGAGGCACTGGTCGGCGCGGTGGGCGAAACCACGGGGCGACCAATACGCGACGACGAACCGGCCCTCGCTGCGGGTGGATGGCTCCTGCTGCTCATCGGCCCAGTAACCGCAATCCTCGCGGCCGCGGCGACCGGTCAACTCGGCAAGCCCCCTCCTGCCCGTCTCAAACTCGGAGCCACCTCGGAGAATCGAACTCCGGACCTATTCATTACGAGTGAATCGCTCTGCCGACTGAGCTAAGGTGGCCGCGCCTGCCGTCCCGGGGGACCCGGCGCGCAGGCAACGACGACACTGTAGCGGGCCGCGCGCCGCCCCGGCAAACCAAGGGCGCCCTCGTCCCGCGTTGACCCCGTCACACGGCTCCCATCGTGCCGCGGCCCGTCATCGGGCCCTTCATACCTTGAGGTGCTAGGCTCCCACTGACACTCAACACCTAGAGGAACGAGGTAACAAGATGCGCGTGTCGAAGGACCTTGTGGCCGCCTCCGCGACCCCGATTGTGCTGGGGGTGCTCAGCACCGGCGAGGACTACGGCTACTCGCTCCTGCGCCGCATCACGGAGGCCTCCGGCGGCACACTGGAGTGGAGCGAGGGGATGCTCTATCCCCTCCTCCACCGCCTCGAGCGCCAGGGGCTCATCGCCTCCCGCTGGGGCGAGGCCCCCGAGGGCGGCCGACGCCGGAAGTACTACGCGATCACCGAGCTCGGCCGCGCGGAACTCGCCGGCCAGGCCTCCCAGTGGCGGGCCGTCGTCGACACGTTGGAGAGCCTCCTCCCCGGCACCCGGACGTCGGCCGCATTCCAGGCGCCTGCCGTCGCCTCCGCACCCGGCCCCCGGGAGGCGCGATGATCGACCGGACCGGCAGCACCCACGCCACCGACCCCCTGCCTCCCGAGGTCGCCGGCCAGATCGCCGAGTGGCGCTCTCTCATGTCCGCCCGACCCGGGGTCGCCCCCGAGGACGTCGACGAACTCGAGGACCATCTCGTCTCCCAGATGCGCGACCTCCGCTCCGCCGGCCTGTCCCCCGAGGAGGCCCTGCTCATCGCCCTGCGGCGGCTCGGCGCGCAGGACGCCGTCGCCCGCGAGTTCGGCGCCGTCCACTCCGAGCGCCTGTGGCGCCAGCTCGGCACTGCCGGCAGCACACCTCCGATCGGCGAGGCCGACGCCACCGGTCGGCGCGACCGCGCGCAGGCCGAGCCCGCGACCCGGCCCGCGCGGTGGGATCTACTGTCCGCCCTGGGACTCGGACTGCTCGCCGGCCTGGCTGTGCGCCTGCCGTACTCCGTCCTGGGAGAACCGGCCTTCGACGGCTTCTACCTGCGCAACATCGCCTTCCTCGTCCTTCCCTTCCTTGCCGCCCATTTCCTGATTCGCCGCCGCCTCCAGCAGGTGGCAGGCGAGCCGGCGGGGCCGGCGCTGCTGGCCGCCGTGTTCGCTGTCAGCGCCGTCCTCGTCAACCTGTATCCCGGGGACGCCACGGGCCAGACGCTGTGGCTGAGCGCCCTGCACCTGCCCATCGCGCTGTGCGTGGCCACGGGCATCGCCTATCTGGGGCCGCGCTGGCGGACGCTGGAGGCATGGATGGACTGGGTGCGCTTCCTGGGCGAAGCCATCGTGTACTACGTCCTCATCGCGTTGGTCGGAGCCGCGCTGGTCGGCATCGTGTCGGGGATCTTCACGGCCATCGACACGCCCGCCGACCTGGTCGCGCAGGTCATGGGCTGGGTCGTCCCCGTCTGCGCCGCCGCCGCGGTGCTGGTGTGCGCCTGGCTGGTCGAGCGCAAGAAGTCCGTCATCGAGAACATGGCGCCCGTGCTCACCGCCGTGTTCACCCCGCTGCTCACCGTGGCGCTGGCGGTGTTCCTGGTCGCCGCGGCCCTCACCGGGAACCCCGTCGACCTGGATCGCGACGTGCTGATCTGGTTCGACGCGGTCCTCGTCGCGGTGACCGCGATCGTGCTGTTCACCGTGTCCGCCCGGACGCCGTCGACCCCTGGCACCCGTCCGCGGGCGCTGGACTGGATGCAGCTGGCGCTCATCGTCGCCGCGATCGCGGTGGACCTCCTCATGCTGTGGGCCATGGCCGGGCGTCTGCTCGAATGGGGAGCGAGCCCCAACAAGCTCGCCGGCCTCGGGTGCAACATCCTCCTGCTGGCCCATCTGGCCGGGTCCGCCTGGTTCTACGGGCTGATCTGCACGGGCGGCGGGCCGGGGTCGCCACGGGCCGAGCTGTCGCTCCAGCGCTGGCAGTCACTCGCCCTGCCCGCCTTCGGCGTGTGGGCGGGGGCGGTCGCTCTGGCGTTCCCTCCGGCGTTCGGCTGGATCTAGGGCGCCTCCCCCGACGGGATCCCTCAGTCGATGCAGGTGAGACCGTCCTCCGGGACGTCTCCGTCGACCAGGTAGCCCTCGACCGCCTGGGCCACGCACGCCGAGCCCGCCTTCGAGTAGGCCGTGTGGTCCCAGCCGTCCCAGGTGACGAGGACGGCGTCGGTGAGCTCATCTGCCAGGTTCTGCGCCATGACGTAGGGCGTCGCCGGATCGTGGGTGGTGCCCACCACGACGATCGTCGGGGCGCCGTCGGCGGTGATCGCCGCGCGCTGGGCATGCCGGCCGATCGGCCAGGCGTCGAGCCCCGCGGAGGAGTACCCGGCGAACTCACCGAGGATCGGCAGCTCGGCCTGCAGCTGGGCGGCGTCGGCCGCCCACTCCTCGACCGTTCCCACCGGCTCATAGTCCAAGGCGTTGATGGCGATCAGCGCGTCCGTCCCGTTGGAGGCGTACGTGCCGTCGTCGTTGCGGTCGTTCATGTAGTCCGCCAGGTACAGCAGGATCGACCCGTCCCCGCTTCCCATCGCCTGCTCCATGCCCTGGGTGAGCGCCGAGTACGTCTGCGTCGAGTACATCATCCCGATCATCGCGGTGAGCGCCAGCGACTGCGTGAGCGGCCGGTCGGCGTCCTGCGTGGGCAGCGGCGAGTCCGCCAGGCCGTCGAGGAACTGTTTGACCTGCGCGGCGCCGTCGTCGGCCGACCCGGTCAACGGGCAGCCGGAGGCAGCCTGGCAGTCCTCGATCCAGTGGGTGAGCGACGCCTCGAAACCACGCATCTGCAGGTCGGAGATCTGGTTGACGTCCATCGCGGGGTCCAGGGCCCCGTCCAGGACCATGCGCCCGACGCGGTCGGGGAACAACCCCGCATACGTCGCCCCCAGGAACGTGCCGTAGGAGTAGCCGAGATAGGTGAAGGTCGTCTCCCCCAGCACGGCCCGCGCCATGTCGAAGTCCTTGGCGGCCGAGACGGTGTCGATGTGCGCGGCCAGATCGCCGGCGTTGTCCAGGCAGCCCTGACCGATCTTCTTCATCAGGGCCTCCGCCTGCGCGACGATGTCAGCGGGGTCGGCGGAGGCCTCCGAGGTGTCGGAGTCATTGGCGTTGTAGTCGTCGCGCTCCTGGTCCGTCATGCACACGACGGGGGTGGAGGCTCCGACGCCGCGGGGGTCCAGGCCCACCAGGTCATAGTTGTCAACCAACTCTTCGCCGAGGTTGTCCTCCACGAGGTAGCTCAGCGACTTCACCGAGGCGCCGCCCGGGCCGCCGAGGTTGTAGAAGAGCGCGCCCTTGGAGTCCTTCCCCGCCAGGTGCCTCGCGATGCGCAGCATGATGGTCTCCCCCGACGGGTCGTCCCAGTCCAGGGGCGCGGCCATCGTGGCGCACTGGTAGTCCGAGAGGTCGCTGGGCGCGTCCGCGCCCTCGGTGGTGACCTCCTCGGCGGAGCAGGTCTGCCAGTCGAGTTGCTGGCCATAGAAGCCCTCGATCGTGCCGTCGACGGAGGGCGCCGAGCCGGTCCCCGACTGCGCGGACTGGCCGCCCCCCGGGGACAGGGTTGCGACCGGAGGGATGTTCCCCGCCGACGTCCCGCATGCGGCGGCGAGCGCGGCGGTCGCCGCGAGCGCCGCCGCCACCGCCCCCCGGATCCGGACATCGGGTCGAGGACGGGAGCGTGCGGCCGAGCGCGGGGTCATGCCCTCAGGGTAACGAGGACGGCCCCGCCCCGCCGAACCGGCCCGTCCCGGCGAGCCCGAACGCGCCCGGCCCGAGGCTCCCGGCCTGCCCGCCCGCGAACGTGAAGCCGGGCTCCACCCGTAATAGACTGGGCGGTAGATTCAAGGAACGCCGTCGACGCCGCACCAGGGAGGCCCCATGCCCGATCGACGCGCCACCCCGGCCTCGCCCATCGGCCGGCCGGCAGCGAGACAGGAGACCCTCGACCGCATCTCGGAGGGATCGCTCTACACCGAGACCGAGGCCTCCTTCCAGGCGCCCGAGCGCCGCGCCGACCTGATCTTCGCCTACAACCAGACGCCGCCGGACCAGAGCAGCCGGCGCGAGGCCCTGCTCCGCCGGATCTTCGCCTCCGTCGGGGAGAGGCCCCTCCTCAACACCCCGTTCAGCGCCGCCTTCGGCAGCCGGACCTACATCGGGGACGACTTCTACGGCAATGCGAACATCTCCTTCGTCGACGACGTCGACATCCGGATCGGCGACGGCGTGATGATCGCACCGAACGTCACCCTGACGACGACCGGACACCCGATCCACCCGTCGCTGCGCGAGGACTTCCGCCGCTTCTCCCTGCCGATCGTCCTCGAGGACCGCGTCTGGATCGGCGCCAACGCCGTGATCCTGCCCGGCGTGCGCATCGGGTACGGCTCCGTGGTCGGCGCCGGAGCCGTGGTGAGCCGCGACATCCCGCCGATGGTCGTGGCGGTCGGCACCCCGGCCCGCGTCCTCCGCCCGATCACGGAGGCGGACCTGGAGGAGCGTGGCGGCCTCCGGCATTGACGATCGGGCAGCGGCCGGCGCCCTGGTCGCCGGACCGGCCTCGGCGGAGCCGGGATTGAGGACCGTCAGGCCTGGGGGCGCAGGGCGATCGTCATCGCCTCCATGGCCAGCAGGGGCTGGACATTGGCGACCAGCCGGTGGCGCGCCTCCTCGATGGCCTCGACCCGCTCCATCGTCTGCTCCGGCGTGGAATCGGCCGCGATATCGCTGACCAGGTCCGAGAGGTCCTCGTTCACCAGCGCCTGACCGGTCCCCAACTGGACCAGCAGCACGTCGCGATACAACGCCAGCAGGTCCAGCAGCGCCCGGTCCAGCGCATCGACCATCGCGCGTTTCGAACGCCGCTTCTGGTCCTCCTCCAGCTGATGGACGGCACCGCGCGACTGGGGCGTCGACCGATCGCCGTCAGTCATGCCCAACTGGCGCAGCAGCGCCGTGCGCTCGCGGGCATTGCGTTCAGTGGTGCGCGCCTCGGCCTGCGCCTTCGCCATGTCCACCAGGTCCTGGGCGGCGAGCGCCGCCTCGCCGACGCTGCGGACCTCGGCGGGGGCGCGCACGATGCGGCGACGCTGCTCGCGCAGCTCCGGATCCCGGGCCAGCGCCCGGGCCAGCCCGATGTGGGACTGTGCCGCGCGCGCCGATTCGAGGGCCGCCTGCGGTTCCACGCCGTCACGGCGCACCAGCAGGTCCGCGACCGCCTGGGCCGAGGGGATCCGCAGCCCCAGGTGGCGGCATCGCGAGCGGATCGTGGTGATCATGTCCTCGGGGCTGGGCGCGCACAGCAGCCACACCGTGCGCTCAGGCGGTTCCTCGATGGCCTTGAGCAGCACATTCGACGTCCGCTCCAGCATCCGGTCGGCGTCCTCGACGATCATGACGCGCCACCGGCCCGCCGAGGGCGCCACCTGGGCGCGCTGGACGAAGGCGCGGGCCTCGTCGATCCTGATCGTGGTCGCCTCCGTGGACACGACGAGCACGTCGGCGTTCGTCCGCGCCATCGTCGTCCGGCACCCGGGGCACCGTCCGCATCCGGGGGCCTCTCCCGTGCACTGCAGGGCCGCCGCGAAGGCGAGAGCCGCCACCGACCGGCCCGATCCCGGAGGGCCCGTGATGAGCCAGGCATGCGTCATGGCGCGGGCCGGCCCGGCTGCGCCGGCCCCGCGCAGGCTGCCGGAGGCCTCCGGGGAACCGAGGCCCCTGCCGGAGGCACCCGGGCCGTCGACGATCCGGCGAGCGGCCGCGGCGGCCTCCCGTAGGATGCGGACCGCGCCGTCCTGCCCCACCAGCTCGTCCCACACGCTCACAACAGCATGCCCTCGCCGGGGTCGCCCCACAGGGTCGCCTGGGACCCCAGCGGCGATGGCTCCTCGGAGGCCTCCGTCCCGACCGGGGAGACCCCGTCCCGATCGGTGCTGCGACGGGCGGCGGAAGCCGGGGACACCGGCGCGTCGGAGGCGGGGCCGTCGGGCACCGCGTCGTCGGAGGCGGAACCGCCGACGGAGAGGCCAGCCGGCTGGGCCGGCTCCGGTCCCCCGCCGGCCCGCTCCGGCTCGCCCGGCGCAATGGGGCCCGTCTCCTCGTCCAGGTCGACGCGGTGCCCGTAGAAGCGTTCCTCCAGCACCCCGCGGATCTCGGAGAAGACCTGGCCGGGGGTGCCCACCGCGTCGATGACGACGATCCGGTCCGGATCCTCCTCCGCGAGCTGCAGGTACTCATGGCGCACACGCTCGTGGAACTCGCCCGGCTCCCGCTCCAGGCGGTCCGGGTCCCCTGATCCGCGCCGTGCTCCGACCTCGGGCGGCAGGTCCAGCAGGAACGTCAGATCGGGCCGCAGGCCCTCGGTCGCCCATTCGGACAGTTTGAGGATCTCGCCCGTACCCAGGTCCCGCGCCGCTCCTTGGTAGGCGACGGAGGAGTCGATGTAGCGGTCGGAGAGCACCACCGCCCCGTCCTCGAGCGCCGGCCGCACGACCGTCGACACGTGATACGCGCGATCGGCGGCGTAGAGCAGGGCCTCCGTGCGCGCATCGACGTCCTCGGGACCGTGCTGGACGAGACGGCGGATCTCACCGCCCAGCTCCGTGCCGCCCGGCTCTCGGGTGAGGAGCACCCGCCGCCCGCGGTCCGTGAACCACTGTCCGACCCGCCGGATCTGCGTGGTCTTGCCCGAGCCGTCCCCACCTTCGAAGGTGATGAACAGGCCAGCCGATGCTGTCCCTTCGTCCGTCATGCCGTCATCCTCCCACGGTCCACCGGCATCTCCGGATCCCCTACCTCATTTCGGCGTCGAGCCCGCGCGGGCCGTCCCCCCGCCCTTCCCCTTCTTCGTCGACGTGCCCCTCTTCGACGAGGCCGTCCGGGACTTCGCGGTGGCCCGCCCGCCCGCCCGCTTCTTCGGGGCCGGGCCCTTCGCGCGTTTGTCGGCCAACAGCTCGAACGCCCGCTCCTCGGTGAGGCCCTCCACCGATTCCCCGCGCGGCACCGTGACATTGGTGACGCCGTCCGTGACATAGGGACCGAAACGCCCGTCCTTGACGACAACCTTCTTCTCCGAGACCGGATCCGCCCCGAACTCGCGCAGCGGCGGCTTCGCGGCTCCTCGGCCTCGGGTCTTCGGCTGCGCGTAGATCTCCAGGGCCTCCTCCAGCGTGAGGGTGAAGAGCTGGTCCTCCGAGGACAGGGACCGGGAGTCCGCGCCTTTCTTGAGATAGGGCCCGTAGCGCCCGTTCTGGGCGGTGATGACCTCGCCAGTGGCGGGATCGGCCCCGATCTCGCGCGGCAGGGACAACAGCCTGAGCGCGTCCTCCAAGGTGACGGTGGACAGGCTCATCGACTGGAACAGCGACGCGGTCCGCGGCTTCGGGCCGGACGCCGCCTTCCTGCGGCCCTTCCCCGTCCCCTCGTCCTCCGCGGGCGGCGCCGCCTCCGGCAGCACCTCCGTGACATAGGGGCCGTACCGCCCGTTCCTCGCGACGATGACATGGCCCGTCGAAGGATCGGCCCCCAGCTCCCGCCCGTCATCTGCCGCCATCGCGAACAGCTCGGCGATCTTCTCCGCGTCGAGCTCGTCGGGCGCCACGTCCTCGGGGACGTTCGCGCGCACCCCGTCCGCGTTCTCCAGATAGGGCCCGTAGCGTCCCATCCGCAGTGTCACGCCTCCGCCCAGGTCCATGGCGTTCACGGCGCGCGCGTCGATGTCGCCCAGGCTCTCGACCTGGTGGCGCAGGCCGTCGCGGTCGCCCCCGCCGTCCTCCCCCAGGTAGAACTGGGTGAGGAACTGGGTACCGTCCTCCTGGCCGGCGGCGATGCGATCCAGATCGGACTCCATCGACGCGGTGAAGTCGTAGTCGACCAAGTCGGAGAGATTCTCCTCCAGCAGCCGCGTCACCGAGAAGGCCAGCCATGTCGGCACGAGGTACTGCCCGCGGTGGACGACGTATCCGCGGTCCGAGATCGTCTGGATCGTCGCGGCGTAGGTCGAGGGGCGCCCGATGCCCAGCTCCTCCATGGTCTTGACCAGAGTCGCCTCCGTGTACCGGCCGGGAGGCTGCGTGAGATGCCCGTCCGCGTCGGCGTGGTCGACATCGCAGGGGTCGCCCTCGTGGACGTCGGGCAGCACCTTGTCCGAGCCGCCCTCCGCATCCGGCCCGGCCGCCCCGGCCTCGCCCTCGTACCGCGACTTGTCGCGCCCCTCCTGGTAGGCCAGCCGGAAACCCGGGCGCGTGATGACGGTGCCGGAGGCCGAGGAGATGACGTCATGGCGGCCTTGCTCGTCGCCCACGCCCGTGAGCACGCGGATCGTGGCCGTGTACCCGACGGCGTCGGCCATCTGGGAGGCCAGCGTGCGCTTCCAGATCAGGTCGTAGAGCGCAAGCTGCTGGCGACTCAGCGCGCCCGCGACCTGCTCGGGCGTCCGGAAGTGGTCACCGGCCGGGCGGATGGCCTCATGGGCCTCCTGGGCGCCCTTCGCCGTGGTCCCGTACACGCGCGGCTTGTCGGCGACGGCATCGGCCCCGTACAGGTCGCGGGCCTGGGATCGAGCTGCCTTCAGCGCCTGGTCGGACAGGGCCGTGGAATCGGTCCTCATGTAGGTGATGTACCCGGACTCGTACAGGCTCTGGGCGGTGCGCATCGTGGAGCTGGCGTTCCAGTGCAGCTTGCGGCTGGCCTCCTGCTGCAGGGTCGAGGTGGTGAACGGCGCCGCCGGGCGCCGCCGGTACGGCTTCTGCGTGACGGACTCGACCGAGGAGGCGCCGGGGGCCGCCGCCGAGGCGCCGAGCAGCTCCGCCAACCGGACGGCGGCGTCCTTGTCGAGGTGGACCGCCCCCGCCTTCCGCGCCTTGGCGGAGAGCTCACCCGATTCCGTGAAGTCCGACCCCACGGCCACGGGACGGCCGTCCACCTGGACGACGCGCGCGCTGAACGCGCCCGGCTCGGCGGCGACATGGGTGTCGATGGACCAGTACGAGGCCGCGACATGCGCCATCCGCTCGCGCTCCCGGTCCACGACCAGTCGCGTCGCCACGGACTGGACGCGCCCGGCGGACAGGGACGGGCGGATCTTGCGCCACAGCAGCGGCGAGACCTCGTAGCCGTACAACCGGTCGAGGATGCGGCGGGTCTCCTGCGCGTCGACCAGGTCCTCGTCGAGATCGCGCGTCGTCTCGAGCGCGCGCTGGATCGCCTCGCGCGTGATCTCGTGGAACACCATGCGCCGCACCGGCACCTTGGGCCGGAGCACCTCGAGGAGGTGCCAGGCGATGGCCTCCCCCTCGCGGTCCTCATCAGTGGCCAGGTAGAGCTCGTCGGCCTCCTTGAGAGCCCGCCTGAGCTCCGTGACGACCTTCTTCTTGTCCGGGTTCACCGTGTAGTACGGCTGGAACCCGTGCTCGACGTCCACCGCGAAACGCCCGTAGGGGCCCTTCTTGAGGTCTGTCGGGAG
Source organism: Schaalia naturae (assembly GCF_042665795.1). Classification (NCBI taxonomy): domain Bacteria; kingdom Bacillati; phylum Actinomycetota; class Actinomycetes; order Actinomycetales; family Actinomycetaceae; genus Schaalia; species Schaalia naturae. Next base: position 2,856,000 of record NZ_JBHTEF010000001.1, on the reverse strand, counting down.
GTCCTTGGGCTGCGGCAGGTCGCGGATGTGGCCGATCGAGGCCTGCACCCGGTACTCAGGGCCCAGGTACCCCTCGATCGTGTGGGCCTTCGCCGGGGACTCGACGATAACCAGTTTCGACCCGCTCATGACCCTCCGCTCGCTCAACCACGGCGCCGACGACCGCACCGGACGACCGCACGACCGCACGCCGCGGTTCGGGCCGTCACTGGGGCACCCTACAACGTGGAACCGCCATCTCCGCCAGCCCCGCGCGCCCCTGTGGACGGAGTCACGTCCGTCCGGCCGGCGAACCGGATGAGGCGGTCAGTCCCCTGCGGGCGGTTGAGCTCCGAGGATCCAGAACGTCTCGTAGCCGAATCGGCGTGGCGCTTCCTCCCGGCCCCCGCCGTCCACCGCGTCGGCGGGGACGTCGGCGTCCTCCGGCTCCGGTGCCGCCGTCCGCTCCTCGAATTCGTCGATGAGGCCCCGGATCCTGCGGTGCAGCTCCCTCGCCTCCTCCCGCGTCAGGCGGAGCGCCGCCCGGGACCAGGACGCCGGCCAGGGGCGGTCGTCACCGGGCGGCGGCGGGGGCAGGGCGATCGCGCGCGACACGGACGCGACGAGGTTGCGCATCATCGCCGTCCCCTCCGCGGCGCCGGGCTGCGTCGTCATCTCGCGCCCCGCCGATGTCGCCCGCCAGGGGCGCTCGCGTCCGTCCGGCGAGACGACGCGCTCGACCATGCCGAGACGCGCGAGGTGGCGGAGGTGGTAGCTCATCGCCGAGGGCGTCGCGCCCGCGATCTGTGCCGCCTGCGTGGCCGTGAGCTCCCGGCCGGACCACAGGACCTCCAGCACGCGCCAGCGCGCCGGATGACCGATCGCGCGCATCCGTTCGAGTTCTCGCGGATCGGTGGCCATGGCACGAGCGTAGTTGCTCCCGCGAACTGTGAAGGACTACCTTCGCATTTCATGAAACAAATGCTTCAGATTTGGCGGAACGCCCGATGAGCGCACCCCGGCGCACCCCCGGTCCGCGCGGGTTCCGTGGGCCTCTGGCCGGCGCCTCCGGGCCGGCGGCGGAAGGACGGGACCCCGCCTGACGGGAGACGCCCCCAGCACCGTCCCAGCCTGTCGCCGGTTCCCGGGGACCGGTCAACCCGCCTCGACGATGTCCAGGATGCCCGCCCGGATGAGGTCACGCAGGGGGCCGTCCACCTGCCGGCGCAGCTCGCCCTCGTCCTGGTCGGTGAGCACGGCGATGGCCGTGAGGATCTGGCCGACGCTGAGTTCCCCGTCCGCGGCTCCGACCACGGCCGACTCGGCCGCCCCCACGGGGAAGGACCGTCCCAGGCCGGCTCCCTGATGCAGGATGAGGACGCGCGGGTCCGCCTCGCCGGGCGTGTAGTGCCTCTCCTCGGTGACGTCGACGGCGCGCCGCAGCCGGAGCCCGCCCAGGTCGCCGGGCAGCCGCAACGTCGCCAGCGCGCGGGCGACGTCCACCCCGCGCGGAGTGCGCCCGCCCAGTTCCTCCGTGTAGACCCGGATCCCCTGCCCGCCGGAACCGACGCGGCCTCCGGGGACGCCCTCGCCGGCGGAGCGGGGGCAGTCCGGGGCGCGACGGCGCAGGGCGATGAACCCCATGCCGATAGCCCCCACGCCAGCGGCCCGGAAGTCAGCGATCCAGTCGGCGTAGGCGCGTTCCCACCGGTCGCGCGGCGCGAGCGTGCCGCCGGAGTCGCGCAGCCACATCTCGACGTAGCGGGCCGGATCCAGGACGTCGCGCTGGACCGTCCAGGCGTCGACGGGCAGGCCGTCCAGCCAGTGGTCGACGCGCCGCCACCACTCCGCGTCCGGATCGGCTCCCGCCGGGATCTCCCAGTTCGCCAGCATCTGCATCGATCCGCCCTCGGAGAGGTGGCCGGGGGCGCCGCGGAGCAGGGCGGCGATGAGGCTGTCGCGGGGCATGCCGCCGTCGCGGTACTCCAGCAGGCCCCCCGGGCCGGCGGGGACGCCCCCGCCCGCCGCGTCCCGAAGGCCCTGGGAGCGCACGGAGTCCGGCGTGATGACGAAGGGCGGATTCGACACGATGAGGTCGAAGCGCTCGCCGGCCACCGGCTCGAACAACGATCCCCGGCGGACGTCCAGGTCCGCCCCGTTCAGGGCCGCATTGAAGCGGGTGATCCGGCAGGCCCGCTCCGACAGGTCGGTGGCGACGACCCGATCCGCCTGCTCGGCGAGGTACAGGGCCTGGACCCCGCACCCTGTCCCGATGTCCAGGGCGGAGCCGACGCAATCGCGGACCGTGAGCCCCAGCAGGGTGAGGGTGGCGCCCCCGATGCCCAGGACGTGGTCCGGATTCAAGGGACGGCCCGTCGTGGCCTCTCCCAGGTCCGAGGCGATCCACCATGACCGGGAGCCGGAGGGCAGGTCCGCTGCGTGGGGCCGCAGGTCGAACAGCGCCGTGACCAGCCCATCCTCCAGAGCAGCCAACCCCAGGGCCGCAAGCCCCCCTGATCCCGTGAGCGGCAGGGCGTCGTCGACGGCGTCTCGCTCCTCGGTGGAGCCCAGGACGAACAGCCGGGTGAGCAGGGCCGCGGGATCCGTGGCGACGGGATCCTCGCGGAGTTCGACGAGCGCCGGCATCCGCTGATCCCGCATCGTCGCCTCGCGCGCCATGGGGGACATCAGCCGGTCCACCCGCTCGACCGTCCACCGGGCCGCCGCGAGATCCTGGATCAAGGTCGCGATGAGATCCGGATCCAGGCGGGGAGGCTCGGGGGAGGGGGCTGCCGGTGTCTCTGCGCTCATGGCGCCAGCCTAGGGCGTGCGGACGAGGGAGGCGGTGGGGCCCTCGCCGGCGGGTCCAGGCCCGGACCGGGACGGGGCGCACCGAGGTTCCGCCCGTTCGCCGGCCCGTCCTTTACCACCACATCCCACCAGGCATCCGGGACCAAAGGGCGATAGCCTGGGCAACTGCACGCCCCTGCGGCGTGGCACTCGACACCGCATCCACGCGCCACATGAGAGGCAAGGACACGTCATGGCGATCTACACCCTTCCCGATCTCCCGTACGACTACTCCGCTCTGGAGCCCGCCATCTCGGGCGAGATCATGCAGTTGCACCACGACAAGCACCACGCGACCTACGTCGCGGGCGCCAACACCGCGCTCGAGAAGCTCGAGGCCGCACGCGACGCCGGCGACCTCGGCGCGATCAACCTGTTCGAGAAGAACCTCGCCTTCAACCTCGGCGGGCACATCAACCACTCGATCTTCTGGAAGAACCTCACCCCCGACGGCCAGGGGCGTCCCGACGGCGAGCTCGCCGCCGCCGTCGACGAGTTCTTCGGCTCCTTCGAGAAGTTCCAGGCGCAGTTCGCCGCCGCCGCCACCGGCCTGCAGGGCTCCGGATGGGCCGTGCTCGCCTGGGACACCGTGGCGAAGCGCCTCGTGACGTTCCAGCTCTACGACCAGCAGAACAACGTCCCCGTCGCGACGGTCCCCCTGCTGCAGCTCGACATGTGGGAGCACGCCTTCTATCTGCAGTACAAGAACGTCAAGGCCGACTACGTGAAGAACTGGTGGAGCGTCGCCAACTGGGCCGACGCCGCTGCCCGCTTCGAGGCCGCCCGCGCGAACTTCGGCGGTCTGGTGACCCTCTGAGCCCCGGCGCCCGCCGTCCCGGCCTTCGCCGACGGCGCGCGCTTCGACGAGGGCGTCCCTGCTGGTCGCCGTCCGTTCGCTGAGGACGGCCGCGGGGCGCCCTCGTCCCCTATCCTGGAGCCATGGCCCGGAAGACGAACTCCTCCACACGCCCTGCGCACCCCGTCCAACCGAGCCTGCCGGAACTGCCCGGCTCCGAGGCCGAGATCCTCGACCTCGTCGAGCCCGCCCCCGAGGACGACGCCGGCCTCATCGTCGACGCCGACGCGCCGGACCTGCCCGCCCGGTTCCGTGCGCGACGGGAGGAACTGGGCCTCACGCTGACGGCGATGGCGCAGCGCGCCGGCGTCTCCGACCAGACGTGGCGCAACTACGAGACCGGCCGGACGGCGCCGCGCGACGACAAGGCCCCGCGCATCTGGGCGGCGCTGGGGTGGAAGCTCGTCTGGCCGGACCCCTGGGAGGAGCTCCTCCGCCCCGACGAATGGGGCCGGCGCGGTCGCAGGCCCTCCTGGCTGGAGGATCCCGACGGGGACGTCGCCTCCTTCCTGGCGAACCCCGACGGCAGCATCAACGTCGACCGCGTACGGGAGTTCGCCGCCTCCACAGGCGTAGCGCAGGGGCTGCCCGACTGGGATCAAGAACCCGAGGCCTGGGAGAACTCGTACTCGCCGCTGCTCGCCGGCACCCTGGGCGTCGAGGCGGCACGGACCTTCGCGCTGGGCGCCGACCTGTTCCGCGACGCCGCACGGGAGAACGCCGAGGAGATGTCCGCGATGCCCCGCGGCACCCACCTGGGCCAGTTGGGGGACTCCATCGTCTTCGACTCGCTGCCCCGGCGCTGGGCGATGCACTACGACTATGACTTCCTCTACCGGCTCCTCACTCAGGCCGAGGCGCTGTGCGACCGGCTGGTGGTCCACCCCGTGGGCGCGGACGAGGCTCTGGTCCACTGCGTGGCCGACGCCCTCGTGCTCGACCGGATCCTGGGGATCGGCTCGATGATCGCCACGGCCCAGGGCCACGCCGTGGTCGACCGCAAGGACGGGTGGTACACGTCCCTCACCGGGAGCATCGACATCCTGGGCCCCCTCTTCGCGGCGAACATCCACCCCGGACCCGACGACATCTTCCATGTGGACCACTGGTTCGACCCCTTCGACCGCCCTTTCGTCCCCGACTGGGGCGCGGCCGCCCGCCCGAGCTCAGGAGCGGCACGCCGACGCGGGGGCGCCGCCTTCGGGGTGGGAACGGCCGGCGACGACCACCCGGGCGCCACGGTGACCGAGTTTCCGCGCAACCGCCGAAGCTGAAAGGCGAAGCGGATTCGGAGAACCGGGAGGGGGGTCAGCCGGCGAAGCCGTCGGTGGCGCGCACCAGCGCATCCGTGATGCCGGGCTCGCTCACGGAGTGGCCGGCGTCGGCGATCAGCTGGAGACGGGCCGCCGGCCAGGCGCGGTGCAGGTCCCAGGCGGTCGTCGCGGGGCAGCACATGTCGTAGCGGCCCTGGACGATGACGGCGGGGATGCCGGACAGCCGCTCGTCCGCGTCGGCGATGAGCTGCCCCTCGCGGAGCCAGCCGTGGTTCATGAAGTAGTGGTTCTCGATGCGCGCGAACGACAGGTCGTCCAGGAGCGACTCAGGCGTGGGTTCCTCCTCGGCCGCGGGATCGAGCAGCAGGTGGGTCGTGCGCGACTCCCACTGGCACCAGGCGCGGGCGGCCCGCAGACGCGCCTCCTCGTCGGGGCCGTTGAGCACGGCCCAGTAAGCCTCGATCATCCGTCCGCGCTGCTGCGGAGCGATCGGCGCGACGTAGTCCTCCCAGTAGTCGGGATAGGCGGCGCCCGCACCCCGCGGGCCGTCCTGGTAGAACCAGTCGAGCTCCGAGGCGCGCAGAGTGAAGATGCCGCGCAGGACCAGTTCGGTGACCCGTCCGGGGTGGGCCTGCGCGTAGGCGAGCGCCAGCGTCGACCCCCATGAGCCGCCGAAGACCTGCCAGGCCTCGATGCCCAGGTGCTCGCGGATGCGCTCGATGTCGGCGACCAGGTGCCAGGTCGTGTTGGCGCTCAGATCCGCGAAATCGCGTCCCGCCTGCGGCGTCGACCGTCCGGCGCCACGCTGGTCGAAGAGCACGATGCGGTAGCGCTCCGGGTCGAAGAGCCGGCGATGGTCGGGGACGCACCCTCCGCCCGGCCCGCCGTGGAGGAACACAGCCGGCCTGCCGTGGGGGTTGCCGCACTGCTCGACGTAGAGGCACTGGCCGTCGCCCACGTCCAGCATCTCGGTGGCGTAGGGCTCGAGGGACGGGTATAAGGTGCGCAGGTCGTTCGCCGAGGTCATGCGCCCAGCGTAGCGGGGCGCCGCACGGGCTACTGCCGCGAGCGCCCGCCCAGCCAGCCGTAGATGACGAGGACCAGCAACGATCCCAGGATCGCGAGGGCCCAGGTCCGGATGTTCCAGAAGCCCGCCAACCCGATGTCGAAGATCGCGCTGCCCAGCCATCCGCCCAGCGCCGCGCCGATGACGCCCACGACCAGCGAGCCGAACCAGCCGCCGGGCGCGCGGTCTTTGAGGATGCCCTTCGCGATCGTGCCCGCGATCAGGCCCAGGATGATCCAGCCGAGGAATCCCATGGGATTGTTCCCTTCGAACGGCCCGCCTCGCGACGGACGAAATCGTGATCGGACACTTCGACACTACAGGTCCCACGTCCGAACCGCGACCGGCGTCACAGACAGGCCCGCGCTCGTGCTACGGTCACCGTCATGCGGACAGGGAACCAGTGGTGGCGCGCCGGCTGACGGCGCCGATCCTCTGACCCTGCTCGCAGAACAGAAGCGCCGTCCCCCACCGGGAGGGCGCTCTTCTCATTCTCCGAGGCCGCTCTCCCCGCATCGAGGCAGACGGCGCTGCCGACCGACATCGACACCCACTTGGAGGAACCGGTCATGACCCTCAACCCCGCGGACGCCCAGGTCATCGAGAGCCCCACCACGCACATCCCGACCCACTGGTACAACGTCGTCGCCGACCTGCCCACGCCGCCCGCGCCGATGCTCAACCCCGCCACCCGCGAACCGGTCACCCCTGGTGAACTGGCCCCCCTGTTCGCCTCGGAGCTCGTGCGCCAGGAGCTCTCCACCGAGCGCTGGACCGAGATCCCCGCCCCGGTGCGCGAGGCCTACGCCACCTACCGCCCCACGCCCTTCATCCGGGCCCTGGGCCTCGAGCGCGCCGTGGGCACACGCTCGCGCATCTACCTCAAGTACGAGGGCGTCTCGCCGCTCGGCTCGCACAAGCTGAACTCCTCGCTGCCGCAGGCCTATTACAACAAGCTCGACGGGATCACGACACTCACCACCGAGACCGGGGCGGGGCAGTGGGGCGCGGCGCTCGCCTACGCGGGCGCCCTGTTCGGGCTCGACGTCGACGTCTACCAGGTGCGCGCCTCCTTCGACTCCAAGCCGTACCGCCGCTACCTCATGGAGACCTACGGCGCGACCGTGCACTCCAGCCCGAGCGAGCTCACCGAGTCCGGGCGCGCCATGCGCGAGAGGTTCCCCGACACGACCGGCTCCCTGGGCATGGCGATCAGCGAGGCCGTCGAGGTGGCCGCCAAGTCCGGCGGCTCGGCGCACTATGCGTTGGGCTCCGTCCTCAACCAGGTGATCCTGCATCAGAGCGTCATCGGCCAGGAGGCCGTCGACCAGCTCCGGCAGATGGAGCCGGAGGGCGCGGACGCGGTGTTCGGATGCGTGGGCGGCGGCTCGAACTTCGGGGGCCTGGCGTTCCCGATCCTCCGCGAGGTGCTGAGGGGTCGCTCCCACGCGAGGATCGTGGCCTGTGAGCCGACGGCCTGCCCCTCGATCACGAAGGGGGAGTTCCGCTATGACGCGGGCGACGTCGCCGGCATGACGCCGCTCATGCAGATGTACACGCTCGGCGTCGACTTCGTGCCCAGCCCGATCCATGCGGGCGGTCTGCGCTACCACGGCATGTCACCGCTGGTCAGCCATGTCGTGCACGAGGGCCTGATGAGCGCCACGGCCATCACCCAGACGGACGCCTTCGCGGCGGGCGTCCTCACCGCCCGTTCGCAGGGGATCCTGCCCGCACCCGAGTCGACGCACGCCATCGCCGCGGCGCTGGACTACGTGCGCGCGCAGGAGGAGCCCCGGGTCGTCGTCATCGGCGTCTCCGGCCACGGCCACCTGGACCTGCCCGCATACGCCTCCTACGTCCATGGGGAGCTGACCGATCTGGAGTGAGCGGGGGCGAGAGCGCCGCTCCGGGGGCTGCGCGCAGGTGGCGAGAACCGCCGACCGCGCAGCCCTCAGACTCCTCCCAGTCCGGATCCCGGTGCCGATGTTAGGCTACAGGCGCTGTCGGCCGGCGATCGATCGGCTCCCGCCGGGGACGGGCCCGCCGGCGGCCTTCGGGAGGAGGCAGGCTCCGCCATGTTCGGCATCGATGGACCGGAGTTCGTCATCATCCTGATCGTCGCCCTCGTCATCATGGGGCCGGAGCACGTCGTCGGCCTCCTCAAGGCGTTTCGGAACCTGGTCGACGGCGCGAAGCGGTGGAGCGCCCGCCTGCGCGCGGAGTCCACGGCCGACCTGTCGGGGGTGCTGCCCGCGAATCTGGACCTGCCCGACCTGGATCTCCGCCAGTACGATCCCCGAGCCATCGTCCGCCAGGCCGTCCATGAGGAGATGCACGCCTGGATGGAGCAGACCGCCCGCACCCCGGCTACCCCCACTGCGCGGCCGGAACCCCCTCGTCCCCCGGCGTTCCCGTCGGCGAGGGCGTCCCTGCCGGACCAGCCGGAGCCGGCTCCGGCGGATCGGGCAGCCTCTGCCCCCGCCGAGCCGCTGCCGCCTGACTTCCATCCACGGAGGACACCATGAAACCCATTCACTGGCTGATCGTGCTGATCGTGCTGCTCATCGTCTTCGGCGCCTCGAAGCTGCCCGATATCGCGCACTCGATCGGCAAGTCCGCGAAGGTCCTCAAGGAGGATCTCAAGGACCTGCAGGACGATCCCCCCGCCGGAACGCCGAGCGCGCCCCAGGCGCCGCAGGGCGGGCTCCCCCCCGTCGCCTACGGCCAGCAGCCGGGATACCCCCAGGCCGCCCCCCAGCCGGGCGCGGCTCAGGCGGGTCCGGGCGCCACACCGGCAGGGACAGGGACGCCCTCGTCCCCGTCCGGCACCGACGCGGGCCAGGCACCCGATGACGACGCCCAGGGGCCCGCGGTTCAGCCCGACACCCCCCGCAACTGGCAGTGAGGCCGACTCCCCGAGCCAACCCCGAGGGGCGGATGAGCGTCCTCGACCACCTGCGCGAGCTGCGCAAGCGGTTGCTCTGGACGCTTCCGGGTGTCCTTGCGGGCGTGGTGGCCGGGTGGCTCCTCTATGACCCGATGCTCGGCTACTTCGGGCGGATGCTCTCCGCGGTCGGGGACACCGCCCCGCAGCTGAACTTCCAGACCATCGGCGGGGCGCTGGACCTCAAGTTCAGCGTCGCCGTCTGGCTGGGTCTCATCCTGTCCAGCCCCTGGTGGATCCTCCAGATCGTCCTCTTCATCGGCCCGGGGCTTCGCCACCGGGAGAAGCTCTTCGTCGCCTCCTTCGGCCTGTCGGGCGTCGCGCTCTTCCTGGCCGGCGCCTACGTCGGCACCCTCGCCATCCCCCAGGCCGTCGAGGCGCTGATGTCCTTCGTCCCCGACCAGGCGGCCGTGCTGCTGCGCGCCGACGGGTTCATCAGCTTCTGCACGAAGCTCATCATGGCGTTCGGGCTGTCCTTCCTCACCCCCGAGATCCTCGTCGGGCTCAACTTCGCCGGGCTCCTCTCGGGGCAGGCGATGCTCAAGGGATGGAGGATCGCCGTCATCGTCAGCTTCGTCTTCGCCGCGATCGTCAACCCCGTTCCCAATCCGATCCCCATGATCATCCAGGCACTCGCCATCGTCGCCCTGTATTTCCTGGCAGTGGGGATCTCGGCGCTCCACGACCGGCGTCGCGCGCGGAGGACGCCCACATGACCATCGCATGCGGGACGGGAATCATCATGAGAGCGCCTCCCGGCCAGAAGCGCGCTCGACAGGGCACGAGACACCGAGCGCTCCTCTTCCCCCGCATCCAGGCCGGAGAAGGAGCGCTCGACGCTGTCCCACGCGCTGATCGCTCCCGTTTCCGCCGAATGGCCATTCGGCCGATGCCGCCGCCACGTCGCCACCGGGGACGCCCCGGAACAGCGAGAGGCCCCCGGACCGTTGGGATCCCAACGACTCGGGGGCCTTCCCTGTGGCGGTAGCGCTGGGATTCGAACCCAGGGTGGCTGTGACACCACACAGCATTTCGAGTGCTGCACCTTCGGCCGCTCGGACACACTACCTCGGCGCCCCACATTACAGGAGGCCCCTCCGGGGGCGCCAATCCTGCCGCGCGCCCTCCGCCAGGTGTTGCGCACCCCACCCGGAGGGCCGAGCATGGTCGCACCCGCCGCCGCGCGGCCGCCGCTCCGCCCGAGCGGCCCATAGGACGACGGACCAAGAGGAGACACCATGAGCACACCGGGATCGGGCGCAGGAGCGCCCTCGCCGCACGGGCATGAGCCGGGCCAGCCCGCCGTGAACCTGGCCGGCTGCCCCGTCACCCTGTTGAACGGCGAGCGCACGACCTTCGGCGCGATCGCCGGGGATCGCGCCGTCCTGGTGGTCAACGTCGCATCCCGGTGCGGGCTGGCCCCGCAGTACGAGCAGCTGGAGGCGCTCCAGAGAACCTACGGGCCCCGCGGGTTCACCGTCATCGGCTTCCCGTCGAACCAGTTCCTCCAGGAGCTGGGGAGCGAGGAGAAGATCGGGCAGTACTGCTCGGCCACATGGGGCGTGACCTTCCCGATGTCCGCGCGCATCCGCGTGGGCGGCAGGAACGCGGACCCGATCTACCGGGAGCTGACCCGCTTCCCCAAACAGGAGAACGGCAAGGCCGGGCGCATCACGTGGAACTTCGAGAAGTTCGTCATCTCTCCCGACGGCCACGTCACCCGCTTCAGCCCGACCACGCGGCCCGACGCCCCGGAGGTCATCGCCGCCATCGAGGCCGCGCTGCCGGAGTGAGCCCGAGCCCCCTCCCTTCATCACCGGCGCCAGCGGAAGGAGGCGTCCGTCGCCTTCGCGCCGGCCCCGACGACGCGCCCCGCGCCGTCGGGGTTTCCCCCGAATGTTCCCGGACTGTCACCTGATGGTGCCCGGAGCGCGATGGGGGCCCGCATACACTCGACCGTGACCGTGAACGACGAGTGAAGGGATCCCGGTGATCGACTGGCTGCGTGCCCGGCGTGTCCCCGTCACGGTCGCGGCGGTGTTCGTCCTGTTCAACGGGGTCGGCTTCCGCAACCTCCTAGGCATCCCGCTCTACGCGGTGTTCGCTGTCGCGGTGGCCGCCGCCACCGTCATCGCGCTGTCGGGCACCGGGGTGCGCCCGCCGCGGATGCCGGGGCTCCTCGGCGCCTTCCTTCTCGTGGCCCTCGCCTCGATCCTGTGGTCGCAGACCCGCGACATGACGGCGGCGACGCTCCTCCTCACGGGGTCCCTCACCGGGCTCGCGCTGCTGATCTACCGCGCCTTCTCCGACGAGGCGATCCTCGCCGTCTTCCATCGCGCTCTACAGGCCAGCGTGCTCGTCGGGCTCGCCTTCGAGGTCCTCGTGACCGCCATCGGCCATCCGATCAGCGCCCTGAACCCCACCACGGGACTGGCCGAGCTGGTGCCCAGCGCCAACCTGTCCCTCTGGTCGGAGGACCGCCTCCTCCAGGGCGGGCCGATCCAGGGGTTCGTCGGCAACCGCAACGGGTTCGGGGCGATCGCGCTGCTGGCCCTCGTGCTCGCCTGCTGTCTGGCCCTGGAGCGCACGATCTCCCGGGCCGATGCGCTGCTCACCCTCGTCCCCGCGATCGTGGCGCTGACGCTCACCCGTTCCGCCACGATCTCCGTCGCCGCCGCGTGCCTCGTCATCCTGGGCGCGGGCGCCGCCCTGATGCGCCGTGTCTCCGACGCCCACAAACGCCTGGTGTCCTGGTCCTTCATCGCGTTCTGCCTGGCCCTGGGGATCCTGGTCATCCGTTTCTGGGGCGTGGTGCTGGCGGGCCTGGACCGCAGCACCGATCTGACGAACCGCGGCGTCATCTGGACCGAGGTGGCGAAGTACGCCCTCATGAGACCCGAGGGGTGGGGATGGGTCTCCGCCTACTGGCCCACCTGGAGATGGCCTTACGGGGGCATCACGATCCAGGACCATGTGACCGTGCCCCATGCCCACAACGCCTTCATCGAGGCGTGGATGGAGCTCGGGATCATCGGCGCCGCTCTCATGATCGGGCTGTGCGCGTGGCTGGCCTCCTCGGCGTGGAGGCTCACCGAGAAGCAGCATCGCGGCGACTCCGTCATCCCCGTCGCGTGGATGCTGACGACGGCGGCCCTGATCATCCAGTCCCTGACGGAGTCCCGGCTGTACTACGAGGGATGGTGGGTGCTCTTCGTCATCCTCGCCGCCTCCGTGCCCTCCGCGTTCCGGCTGATCGACGAGCCCGCCACCCCGACTCGACGCGACAGGGCCGAGACCCGCGCGGCGCCGGTCAGATGATCCGCGGCCGGCCAACCGCCGGCCCGCCCTCGGCGCAGGAGGGCACCTGGCCCAGGGCGGAGGGCACGGGGAGCGGGTCGCGCGGGGCGCGCGCCCCCTCGTCACGCGGACCGAGGACGGGCGGCTGCTGGCCGTCCCCCTTCCCGACGGACCCGAGCCTGGCCCGAGCGCCCCACGAGTGATGGTCGCGCGAGGGCGTCTGAGGGCGGGCACGGCTCTCGCGCGCCGACGCCGGGCGCCCTCGGTCAGGACACGGAGGAGCCGCGCACCACGAGCCGGGGCACGACGGCCTCCACCCCGTGGCTGGGACGGCCCTCCATGGCCTCCTCCAGACGCCGGGCGGCGAGGCGGCCGATGTCCTCCAGGTTCATCGAGATGCTGGTCAATGGCGGGCGGGAGCCCGTGACCAGGATCTCCCAGTCGTCGTGGCCGACCACGGACACGTCCGCCGGGACCTCGCGGCCGGCGTCGCGCAACGCGTCCAGCGCACCTCGGGCGATCTGGTCGCTTCCACACAGCACGCCGTCCACCTCGCTATGACGGGCGAGAACGGCATGGGTGCCGGCACGCCCCCAGTCCTCCGTCCAGGCCCCGAAGACCGGCTGACCGCCCAGCGGTTCGAGGCCCGCCTCCGCCAGCCGGGCCACCGCCCCCTGGGCGCGCTCGGTCGCCGCCCCATAGGTCCGGTCGCCGGCGATGATCGCGATGCGGGTGCGCCCGGCCGAGAGGAGGTGCTCGACGCCCAAGGCGCCGGCCCGGACGTTGTCGCTGACGATCGAGCAGTCCTCGGGATCGTCGGAGGGCGCATAGGCATAGACGACGGGCACAGGCAGGTCCTGGCCCAGGGAGGAGCGGGTGTCGGTGCGCGCGCCGACGACGATCAGCCCGTCGATCCGGCGTTCCATCAGCACCCCCAGGTGGTACTGCTCCCTCAGCCGGTCACCGCGCGCGTCGCACAGCAGGACCGACACCTTGTTGAGGCCGAAGGCGTCCTCCGCGCCCATCAGCAGGGGGATGGAGAACCGGCCCTCCAGATCGTGGGTGATCAGCCCGACCGTGCCGGTGCGGCCGCTCAGCAGTGACGTCGCCACCCTGTTCGGCACAAAGGACAGGTCGTCCGCCGCGGCGCGCACCTTGGCCCGCGTCGACTCGGCGACGTCGCGACGGTCGTTCAGCGCCTTCGAGGCGGTCGACACCGACACCCCCGCCCTGCGAGCGACATCCGCGAGCGTGATCACCCGACCTCGGCGAAATTCTTCTTCCATCCTTTTCGGCGACACGAGTTCTCCCCTCCCGGGACTCAGCGCGATCATCCTTCTGAACTCTACCGAAACTCTAGCGACATCAGGGCCCGGGCGCCCCGCTTCGATCCCTCGCGCCAACGAGGCCCCGTCTGCCGCCGATTGCGTGCCGCTTGACGGGCGCGATCCGACCGTGCCACACTCAACGCAAGCCTTTTCGGTGATTTCGACGGGTCTGGCCGCGTGGTCGGCGTCCCGTCGCGTACGCCCTGGCCCGGCACGGCGCCGGCGCGGGGATCTCAAGGAAGAGAGGACACGCACATGAGGTGGACGACCAGACACGGCGCACGCGCCATGGCGGCAGCGGCGACCGCGGTTCTCGCCGCGGCGTCCCTGGCGGCCTGCGGATCGGCAGGCTCCGAGGACGCCGGGAGCGGAACGTCGGGCGGCGAGGACGGTTCCAGTTCGGCGGAGGGCGTCGACGACGGCACCCAGCTGACGATGTGGACGCGCGCGCCCTTGGAGAAGCAGGCGAAGAACGCCGTGGAGGCCTACAACTCCAGCCATCAGAACCAGGTGAAGCTCGAGGTCCTGCCCAACGACGACGTGGAGGGAAAGGTCGGAGCCGCCGTCCAGAGCGACTCCCTTCCCGACATCCTGGCCGGGGACGTCGTGCGCATCCCGTATTGGGTCCAGCAGGGCATCTTCACGGACATCACGGACCGCATCGACGCCCTTCCGAACAAGGCCGACCTGCAGTCCGGCCACATCGACGCCGGGACCTCCGACGGAGCCGAGTACACGCTCCCCTTCGTCACCGACATCTCGGTGATGGTGTGGAACAAAGATCTCTACACGGAGGCCGGACTGGACCCCGAGCAGGGTCCGACCACTCTCCAGGAGTTCGTTGACCAGGCGAAGGCCGTCGCGGCTCTGGGTCAGGACGGGGTCTCGGGAACGTATCTGGCCGGGCAGTCCGGCGGCGCCCTGGTCTTCACGCTGTTCCCAATGATCTGGGCGTCGGGCGAGGAGGCCCTGTCCGAGGACGGCACGCAGTCGCTGGTCGACAACGACGCGGCGCAGGCCGTCTACGCCGCCTACCGCGAGCTCGTCGCCACCCCGAACGGCATGGGCGCGGGGTCCAAGGAGGAGACCGGCGCGACGTGGACCGCGCCGTTCCAGGACGGCAAGGTCGGCGTCATGCCGTACCCGTACACCTCGGTGAGCGGGCTCTTCGACACGGCCGACTTCGAGATCGGCGTCGCCCCGATCCCGGGGGTCGACGGCGGGCAGTCGACCTTCCTGGGAGGCGACGCCCTCGGGATCAGCAAGAGCTCCCAGAACGTCGACCAGGCCTGGAACTTCCTCGCCTGGCTGATGTCCGAGGACGCCCAGCAGACTGTCTTCGCGGACAACAACGACACGGCCTCGAACCTCACGGTCCTGGCAGACGGGTACGCCGACGCCGATCCGCGCACCGTCATCGCCAACGGGACGATCAAGGACGGCCGCACGCCCGTCGCCGCGTTCTTCAACGAGGCCTTCAACGCCGCCGGAAGCCCCTGGCAGCTCCTCATCCAGGACGCCGTCTGGGGCGACGGCTCCCAGATGGGGTCGCTCAACGACCAGATCACGTCCGTCCTCGGACAGTGACTGCTCCCGGGGGCGCGCGGCACCCGGACGCCCTGCACGTCGCACCGCGCAGGCTGTCGCCGCGCGCTCCCGGATCTCCCCGGAAGGACAGGACCACCGCCATGAGCTCCTCACCGACCCGTTCCTCGCCGCCCTCCACACGGACGGCGCCCCCGACCTCCGCACCCTCAACGCCTCGAACGAAACGGAAGACCGGAGCCGACCGCGAGAGGACCACCGGCTGGCTGTTCGCGACCCCCACCGCCCTGATGCTGCTGGTGTTCTTCGTCGCGCCGATCCTCCTCGTCGTCGTGATGGCGCTGTCGAAATGGACGCTGCTGGGGGGCGATCTGGGCCTCAACGGCGGAGAGAACTTCGCGAAGGTCCTGGCCGACCCGCTGCTCGGGCAGTCCATCTGGTTCACCCTGAAGTACACCCTGGTCACGACCGTCATCCTCATGCCGATCGCCCTGGGTCTCGCTCTCCTGGTGCAGGAGTCGCGGCGCTGGAACAACATCCTGCGCACCGCGATCCTGCTGCCCTCCGCGCTGGGCATCGCTTCGGCCTCGCTGCTGTTCTACGCGCTGTACTCCCCGCAGGTCGGCCCCCTCAACCAGATCCTGGCGGCGCTGGGCGCCATGGACCGCAACTCCTCAATCCTGGGGACGCCGGACGGGGCACTCTGGGCGACCGTCTTCCTGGTCGTGTGGCGGTTCTCCGGCTACTACATGCTGCTCACGATGGTCGGCCTGCAGGCGATCCCCGGTGACGTCTACGAGGCCGCGGTGATCGACGGGGCCTCGCGCTGGCAGTCCTTCACCCACATCACCCTGCCCCTCCTCCGACCCACGATCGCGATGACGATGATCATGTCGATCACCGGGTCCCTCCTGGCCTTCGACCAGTTCTACATCCTCACCAAGGGCGGCCCGAACAACGCCACCCTGACCGTCGTCCAGCTGATCTACAAGTACGCCTTCGAGACCAAACGCGACCTGGGCATGGCGGCCGCCCTGTCCGTCATCGTCCTGGCCGCCCTCGTGGTCATCAACGCCTTCCAGCTGAGGGCGATGGGCGTCACAGGAGAGGAGGAGCAATGACACGCAACGCCCCGGGCAGAGCTGCCTTCCACCTGCTGACGGGTCTGCTGGCCCTCACCTTCATCGCGCCGCTCATCTGGGCGGTCCTCAGCTCGGTGTCGCCCGCGCCGGGGACGGCGCAGACCACGGGGTTCGGCCTCAACAACTACGTCTCGCTGTTCCGCTACGGGTCGGGGCTCCCCCTCTACCTGCGCAACTCGCTCGTCATCTCCCTCGTCGCGGTGATCGCGACGCTGGCCGTGTCGGCAACCGGCGGCTACGCCTTCGCCAGGTACCGCTTCCCCGGCAGGAACGCGTTGTTCCTGCTCGCGCTGTCCGTCATGATGGTGCCCTACGCCGCCCTCCTCATTCCGCTGCTGGTGTGGATGAGACAGATCGGCCTCCAGGACAACCTGGTCGGCGTGGCGCTGGTGCTCACGCTGTTCCAGATCCCCTTCGGCGTCTTCATGATGCGCAATGCGTTCGCCGCCATCCCCCGCGAGCTGGAGGAGGCCGCGCAGATCGACGGATGCTCCCCCTTCGGCAGTTTCTGGCGGATCATGCTTCCCGCCGTGCGCCCCAGCATCGTCACTGTCGGCCTGTTCGCCTACCTCTCCGCGTGGAACGACTTCATGGTGGCCCTGTACCTCCTCTCCATGGAGAACGCGCCCCTGCCCTTGGCTCTCGTCAACATGCGGCAGCAGACGATGGGCGTCATCGACTACGGCGCCACGACCGCCGGCGTCGTCGTGCTCACGATCCCCGCGGTCGTCCTGTTCCTCGCGTTGCAGAGGTACTACGTCAAGGGATTCACCTCCGGCGCCGTCAAGGGCTGAGCCCCTGTCGGCCGCCGGCGGCGCCCCGCCGCCGGTTCCCGTCCTCCGGCGGGCGACCGCCCCGTCCTCGTCCCCAGCGCCGCCTTCGGCGCGGAAGGATCACCATGTCTTCCTCGACCTCCACTCCCACCGCCCGCGACGCCGTCATCGTCGATCCCGCCCGTGGGCGCCTCCACCCCCTTGGCATCGACCGCGTGCGGATCGAATCGGGCTTCTGGGCCGACCGGCAGCGGCTCAACGCCGAGGCGACGCAGCCCCATTGCCTGGCATGGGAGCAGCGCGTCGGATGGATCGACAACTTCGCACGCACGGCGAACGGCGACATCGCCGGCCATCGCCACGGCCGCGAGTTCAGCGACTCCGACGTCTACAAGCTCATCGAGGCGCTGGCATGGGAGGCCGGACGCACGGGCGACCCGGAGACGGAGGCGGAGGCGGAGGTCCGGCGGCTGGGCGCCCTCGTCGAGGCAGCTCAATGCCCTGACGGCTACATCAACACCCAGTATGGACACGAGGGGCAGGCACCACGTTACTCGGACCTCGCGTTGGGCCACGAGCTCTACTGCTTCGGGCACCTCATCCAGGCGGCGGTCGCGCGGATCCGCACTGGCCACGGGGACGAGGATGCGATCGTGCGCGTGGCGCGGCGGGCTGCCGACCATCTCTGTCGCGAGTTCGGCCCCGGCGCTCGCGATGCGGTGTGCGGGCATCCGGAGATCGAGGCGGGACTGGCGGAGCTCGCGCGCGCAACGGGATGCCCCCGCTACCTCGAGCAGGCGCGATTGTTCGTCGACCGGCGCGGGCACGGCACGCTGCCCCCGATCGAGTACGGCCCCGTCTACTTCCAGGACGACGTGCCCGTCCGCGACGCGGAGGTCCTGCGGGGGCATGCCGTCCGGGCGCTCTACCTGACGGCCGGCGCGATCGACGTCGCCGTGGAGCGGGGCGACGACGAGCTCCTCGAGGCGGCGCGCGCCCAGTTCGACCGCGCGCTGGCCCGCCGGACCTACGTGACGGGCGGAATGGGATCCCATCATCAGGACGAGGCCTTCGGCGAGGACTTCGAACTGCCTGCGGACCGCTCCTACTGCGAGACCTGCGCAGGGGTCGGCGCCATCATGGTCGCCTGGCGCCTGCTGCTGGCCACCGGCGACGAGAGGTACGGCGACGTCATCGAGCGCACCCTCTACAACGTGGTCGCCACCTCGATGTCAGAGGAGGGAACGGCCTTCTTCTACGCGAACACGCTCCACCAGCGCACCCCCACCCAGCAGACCGCCGTCGACCAGCCCTCCCCCCGCGCCGAGGCCCAGCTGCGCGCCCCGTGGTTCGAGGTGTCCTGCTGCCCGACGAACGTCTCGCGGACCCTGTCGTCCCTGGCCGGTCTGGTCGCCACCTCGACAGAGAGCGGCGTCCAGATCCACCAGTTCATGACCGGCACAATCCACGCGACGATCAAAGGGGGCCACGGGGCGGACCAGGAGGTCGAGATCCGCGTCGACACCGCCTATCCCGACGACGGGAGGATCACGGTCACGATCGAGCGGCCCCCGGCGGGGCCGATGGACCTCACGGTGCGAATCCCCGAGTGGGCGGGGGGCGCCACCGTGGACGGGGCGCGGGTCGGCCCCGGCGCCCGAACGGTGACCCGCCGTTTCCGCGCCGGCGAGAGCGTCACGGTGGATCTGGCCGTCGCCCCCCGCGTCCTGGCGGCCGACCCCCGGGTGGATGCGGTGCGCGGCTGCGTCGCGGTCCAGCGCGGCCCGGAGGTCCTCTGCCTGGAGTCCGTCGACCTGCCGCGGGGCCTCTCCGTCGAGGACATCGAGCTGTCCCCGTCCTTCCGCGTCATAGACGACGACCGCGGGCCCGTCCTCGTCGGGGCGCGAGCGATCCCCCGGCTCGACGGCTCCTGGCCGTACCACGAGGTCGCGACCGGGTCCGCGGGCCCGCGGACCCCTGTCGGGGCGCCGGCCGGCGCCCCCGGCGCGGCCCTGCCGGGGATCCGCCTGATCCCCTACCACGCCTGGGCGAACCGAGGGCCCTCGACGATGCGCGTGTGGATGCCCGTGAGCACGGACTGATCCGGGCCCCACGGCGCCGCCCGCGGTCACACTCCGGACGGGGCCGAGGCCGGGACCGGCGGGCCGCTACGGTCGATGCCACACGGGCGACGCCGTCCACCCCTGCGATCCAGTGGGAGACGGCGCACGTCGCGCCAATCCGGGTCCCCACGTGACCCGTCTCCGACCGTGACATGGCCACCACGACGCGCGAGCACCACCACACATCCCACCCGGGCGCCCTGCCCGCACCCGGCGCGTCTACAGGAGGAGCACCCTTCCCATGTCACAGATCCAGCGATTCGGTTCCTGGCTGACGAAATGGTTCACGCTGGTCGTCATCGTGTGGGCAGCGGTCAACTACTTCGCGCCGCAGACCAGCCTGTGGGCGAAGGGGTTCACGAACTACTTCCTCAGCATCGTCCTGTTCGGCATGGGCATGACGCTGAGCCTCGACGACTTCAAGCGCATCGTCAAGATGCCCCTCATGGTCATCGTCGGCACCGTCGCCCACTACCTCATCATGCCGTTGCTCGCGGTCCTGCTGTGCAAGGTCTTCCATCTCGACGGCATGGTCGCCGTCGGCGTCATCCTGGTCGGGTGCTGCCCCTCGGGGACCTCCTCGAACGTCATGTCCTTCCTCTCACGCGGGGACGTCGCGCTGGACGTGTCGATCGGCCTGCTGTCCACGCTGCTCGCCCCGCTCATGGTGCCCCTGCTGATGAGCGGCCTGGCCAGCCAGTACGTGGAGATCCCCGTGGAGAAGCTGTTCCTCACGGCCCTGCAGGTCGTCCTCATCCCGATCGTCCTCGGGGTCACGGTGCACACTCTGCTGGGCGAGAGGGTCTCGGCCGTCACCACCGTCATGCCCGCCGTCTCGCAGGTCGCGATCCTCCTCATCATCGGCGTGGTCGTCGCCGTGAACAACCAGAAGCTCTTCACCGCCGAGACCGCGATGATCCTGCCCGTCGTCATGCTCCACAACCTCAGCGGGTACGGACTGGGCTGGCTGTTCAGCCGCCTGATGTTCCGCATCTACCCCAAGGGCTTCCGTTACGCCCAGCAGAAGGCCATCACCTTCGAGGTTGGGATGCAGGACTCGGCCCTGGGCGCCACGCTGGCGCTCCAAGCCTTCGCCGCCAACCCCGTGGTCGCGATCCCCTCGACGTTCTTCTCCGTGTGGCACAACATCTCCGGATCGGTCCTGGCGTCCCTGTGGCGCGGACACGACGACAAGTACGGCATCCCCGCCGACTCCCACGACGGGCGCCGTCCGGTCGCCCGGCCCATCGAGGTCGGTGCCGGCGCGCAGGCGGAGGCCTGACCACCGAGCTCGCGGTGGGGCCTCTCCGCCGGTTCCCGCCGGCGAGGAGGCCCCATCGGCGCACGCCGGCGCGGGGCCGCGGCCCGGTTCACTCCCCGGTGCGGCTGCGCAGCGGCTCGTGGGCGGTCTCGTGGGCGAGGACGAAGACGACACCGCTGATGAGGGCCGCCGCCCCGATGTAGAACGCCGGCGCGTACGTGTTGTGCGTCGCCGAGATCAGCCACGTCGACACGTATGGCGTGATGCCGCCGAAGACGGCCACGGCGATGTTGTAGGCGATGGACATCGAGCCGTAGCGGATGTTCGTGGGGAACAGCTCCGGCATGGCGGCATTGATGGCGCCGTCGATGGCGGCCATGAAGACCCCGAGGATCGACATGGCGGCCACAGCCGCCCAGAAGTGACCGGATCCCATGAGGACCAGGGTCGGGTAGCTGAGGAGCACGAATCCCGCGCACCCGGCGATCATGAGCGGACGGCGTCCGATGCGGTCGGAGAGCATCCCCATGAAAGGGACGAGGACGACGATCACCGCGAAGCCGATGACCGTCACCTGGAAACTCTGCGTCTGGTTGTAGTTGAGATCGGACTGCAGGTAGGAGGGCATGAAGGTCTGGAGCATCCAGTGGCCGACGGACTTCACGACGACGAATCCCACGCAGAAGAGCAGCGCCTTCCACGCCGTGCGGAACGAGTCGCGCAACGGCGAGGCCGTCACCTTCTGCGTGGCCTGTGTGGCGAGGAACTCCGGTGTGTCCTCCAGCTTGAGCCGCAGGTACAGCCCGATCAGTCCCAGGATCAGTGCGACCCAGAAGGGAATGCGCCAGGCCCAGGCATCGAGCACGTCCTCGCCCAGCGTCGCGCTGAGGAGCAGGCTGAGGCCGGCACCTGCCAGGAAGGCCAGGAAGCCGAAGACATCGATGAAGCTCGTCACGAATCCCCGCCGTCTGCTCGGCGCGTACTCCAGGAGCAGCGTCGTGGCGCCCGAGCTCTCTCCGCCCGCGGCGAAGCCTTGGAGCAGCCGGACGACCACCAGCAGGACCGATGCCCATACGCCCACCTGCGCGTAGGTGGGCAGGACGCCGATGAGGAACGTCGAGGCTGACGTCAGGATGATGACCGTGGCCAGGACGTTCTTGCGGCCGTGGCGGTCGCCGAGCGATCCCCAGAACATGCCGCCGATCGGGCGCATGACGAACCCCACGGCGAAGACCGCGAAGGTGCTGAGCAGCGCCGAGCCCGGGTTGTCCTTGTCGAAGAAGTTCTGTGACAGGACGGTGGCCAGCGTTCCGTAGAGCCCGAAGTCGAACCACTCGACGAAGTGCCCGACACCCGCGGCCGGCAGGACCCTCCTCAGCGCGCGCCAGCGTTCCGCATCGCTCTCGATTCCTTGGGCCGTCTCCTCGACGGACTCCTCCGGCGTCCCGCCCACCGACGCCGTCACCGCGCCGGCCTGCCCGCCCGGGCCATTCGGTGTTCCTGCCATGGTGTGAGCCCCCTCGCCCGCGCATCGACGCGGTCAAACCCCAGCGTAATCTGCGCTTGTCGCATGTTAACTTGCACAGAGCGAACGTCTACATCCGCCCTGCGCTAGAGTGCTCGTATCAGACGGAGATGTCAAGCAGCATCCAGGAGGAACTGTGGTCGCACGCACCGTGGAACGGACGGATCTCGTCATCGTCGGCGGAGGACTGGCGGGAACGTGCGCCGCCATCGCGGCAGCGCGGCTGGGCGCCAGGGTCTCGTTGGTCACCAATAGGCCGGTGCTCGGCGGCAACTCGTCCAGCGAGGTCCGTGTCTGGGTCGTCGGCGCCACCGCCCACGGGACCCAACGCTTCTCGCGCGAGACCGGCATCATGGGAGAGCTCTTCCTCGAGAACCAGTACCGCAACCCCGAGGGCAACCCGGTGTACTGGGACCAGGTGGTGCTCGACGCCGTGCGCGCCGAGCCGAACATCGCCCTACATCTCAACACCGACGTCCACGATGTCGAGACGGACGGAACCCCCCTGCCCCGCATCGCCTCCGTGTCCGGATGGAACATGCAGACGGAGACGTGGACGCGTTTCGAGGCGCCCGTCTTCGCCGACTGCACGGGAGACGGCCTGATCGGCGCCCTGGCCGGGGCCTCCTTCATGTCCGGACGCGAAGGACGCGGCGACTACGGCGAGGAGTGGGCCCCCGAGGAACCCGATGGCGAGTTCCTCGGCAGCTCGATGTTCTTCTACACCACGGACACCGGGACCCCCACCCGCTTCGTCGCCCCGAACATCGCCAAAGACATCACCACCACGCCGATCCCGCGCAACCGGCTGCTCCGCACGGGCGACAACGGCTGCGACTACTGGTGGATCGAATGGGGCGGCCAACTGGACATCGTGAACGACTCCGACCGGATCCGCGACGAGCTGCTCGGCGTCATCTACGGCATCTGGGACCACATCAAGAACTCCGGAGACTTCGACGCCGACACTCTCTCCCTCGAATGGGTCGGTTCGATCCCGGGCCGGCGCGAGTACCGGCGGTTCCTGGGGGACCACGTCCTCACCCAGCAGGACCTCATGGACCAGCGCGAGTTCGACGACGCCGTCGCCTTCGGCGGCTGGTCCATCGACCTGCATCCTGTTGAGGGGATGTACGCCGAACAGGTCGGCGCCCGGCAGCGCTATGCCAACGGGCCCTACCAGATCCCCTTCCGCTCCCTCTACTCACGCGACATCGACAACCTGCTGCTGGCCGGACGCGACATCTCGGCGACCCACATCGCAGAGGGCTCAGCCCGCGTCATGGCCACCTGCGCCACGGAGGGCCAGGCCATCGGCACGGCCGCCGCGATCATGGCGCGTCGCGGTATCGGCGCGCGTGCTCTCGCGGACGACGCAGGCTCCCTTCAGCAGCTCCTGCTCAAGGAGGACGCTTCGATGCTCGGCGTGGGCCGGGAGGACCGGGACGACCTGCTCCGCGGAGCGGCCGTGAGCGCGTCCAGCCACCAGGGATCGCTCGTCTCCGGAACCGGCGACCATGCCGGGGACGAGCGCGCTTGCGCGACGACGGATCTGGCCGTCATCCTCCCCGCCGACCCGCGGCTGGACCGGGTGGAGTTCCTCGTCGACGCGACGGAGGACACCGATCTGACCGTCGAGCTGTGGGGGACGGACAGGCCGCAGAACTACGTGCCCGTGGACCTGGTGGGCACCCGCGTCGTGCGGGTGGGCGCCGGAGCGGACCAGTGGGCCGCCGTCGAGTTCGGGTGGGCGCCGCCCACGCCTTCGCCATGCAACGTCGTGGCCGTGGTCCGGGCGAATCCAGCGATCTCGCTGCACCTGACCCGCCGGTATCCCTACGGGATGATGATGCTGCGCCGCAGGACCTCCGCCGAGGAAGGGTTCGACCCGCGCATCCCCGACGAACCCGGCCAGCTGCTCACCACGTGGATCGCGCGCAGCGAGCGCGGCCGCGTCCCCGTGCTGAGGGCGACGCCCCCGACTCTCGCCTACGAGCCGTCGCGCGTCCTCGACCCGTACCAGAGACCCTGGGGCGGGCCGCACATGTGGATGTCTGCCCTGCGCGACGCGGGCGCGACCGGAACGGACGGGTCCCCGGCGCGAGGCGAGGACGGGATCCGCTCCGGATCTGTCGCTCCGGTCGGCGAATGGCTCCGGATCGATCTGCCGGAACCGGCCGAGGTCGCCTCGGTGAGGATCGTGTTCAACGACGATGTCGACGCCGACCTCGTCAATCTCCACCACCACCGCACGCCCTGGAGCGTGGTGCCCACCCTGGTCGCCGACTACCGCCTGGAGGCGCACGAGGCGGGCGCGGCGTCCTGGACGGTGCTGGCCGACGTGCGGGGCAACCGCCACCGGCATGCGGTCCACGACGTCGAACCGCTGGTGGTCGACGGCCTGCGCCTGATGGTGCTGTCGACCCACGGCGCCCCCTACGCGAGCGTGAGCGCCATCAAGGCCTACGCCGAGGCCAGCGGAAGAGCCGCCTCGCCGTGGAGATGACCCGGATATGATGGGGCCCTGCGGCGCGAGGGAGGCTTGCGCGCGGGTCGGGAGGTGCGGTGTCCGAGCAGCAGATGCACCAGAGCGTCGCCCGCGCGGCAGCCATCCTCGACGCCATCGGGACGTCGGCGGGTCCGGGCATGCGCGCTGCGGAGATCGCTGAGGCAGCGGGCCTGGGGCTGTCGACGACCACGCGGCTGTTGGCCACGCTCCTTGAACTGGGATTCGCCTCCAGGGTGTCGGAACGTGAGTACGCGCTGGGGCCGCGGCTTCTGGCGCTCTCCTCGCAAGAGCTCAACCAGAGCGCCGTGTTCCGCGAGTCGCGCATGCTGTGCCAGTCGCTCGCGCAGTCGACGCGGCTCAACGCCAATGTCGCCGTCCGGCACGGCGCCCGCTGCGTGTACCTGTGCCACTTCGAGGGCGACCTGTCGCCGAAGAACCAGTCGATGGTCGGCCTGGCTATGCCGCTGCACGCCACTGGCCTGGGGAAATGCCTGCTCCTGGACACCTCGGAGCAGGAGCGGATCGATCTGCTGGGCGCCGGCCTGCCGGTCTACACCCCCCACACGGTCTCCTCGCACGCCGAACTCACGCGCCAGCTGGAGGAGGGCCGCGAACGCGGGTACTGCGTCGAGGACCAGGAGCTGGCGCTCGGGCGATTCTGCCTGGCCTCCCCGGTGCGCGACCGGACCGGCGGGATCTGCGCGGCGGTGTCGGTATCCGGAAGGATCTCGGTGTTCACCGGCGACCAGCGTTCCTCGATCCAGGAGCAGCTCGTCGAGTCAGCCGATCGGATCAGCGTCAATCTGGGCCATCTCAGCGGGGCCAGCGCGGGGTGAGGTGAGGCCGAAGGGCAGCCTGCGGGCGCTGCGGAAGGCGCGCGGCCGCCCGTCGACGGGATCCGCGAAGGAGAGCTCGGCCGCCAGCAGCTGCAGGGGATGCGTGAAGTCGTCGACGGCCACATCGCGCACCACCGGGTAGAGGGGGTCGTTCTCGATGGCGATCCCGAGGCCGCTGAGGTGCACCCGGAGCTGGTGGGTGCGCCCCGTCGCCGGGGTGAGGCGGTAGACCGCGCGTCCCGGCCGCCGCGGGGACGGACCTGGACCGGCGCCCTCGTCGAGGATCCTCATGCGCTCCACCAGCGTCTCCGCGTTCGGCTCGCCGGGCACGACGCGAGCCTGCCAGACGCCGCGTTCCTTGACGATCCGGTTGCGGACGACCACCGGCAGGTCCAGCGGCGGGCCGACGGCCTCCGGGCCGGCGGAGCCCGGGGACCGGCTGCCAGTCGGCCGAAACGGCGCCACGGCCTGATAGGTCTTGCGCACGGCATGGTCCTGGAACAGCCGCTGGTAGGCGCCCCGCCACCGCGGGTCGGCCACCAGCATGAGGACGCCCGACGTCAAGCGGTCCAGGCGGTGCGCGGGCACCAGGTCCGGCAGGCCGAGCTCGTCCCGCAGCCGGGCGAGGACGGTCTGGCCCACGTGCCGGCCCCGGGGCGTCGTCGCCAGGAAGGGCGGCTTGTCCACCACGACGATCCGGTCGTCGCGGAACAGCACCTCGATCGCGCCCGGCACCTCCGGCTCATCGGGGAGCGGGCGGCGCACCCACACGTCCATGCCGGGCCGGCAGGGATCCGAGGCGCGCACTGGCCGCCCCTCGCCGTCGACGACGTCCCCCCGCTCGAACAACCCGTGGACGTCGACCGCCGCCGGGACGCGGTGCCGCAGCCAGTCGCCCATCGTCGGCCAGGCCGCCGCCGTCTCTGTGCGCATGCGCACCGCGCCCACGCCTCGGCGCTGGGGCATCGGGGAACGAGCGGGCATACAGGCATTCTCCCAGAACGCGGGGCGGGGGCAGCGCCGCCCTCGTCAGTGGAGGGTGTCCTGCCAGGCCCGGTACAGGGAGGCGAATTGCCCGCCGCGCGCGATGAGGTCCGAGGGCGATCCGTCCTCGACGATGCGGCCGTCGTCGACGACCAGGACGCGGTCGGCGATCATCACCGTCGACAGGCGGTGGGCGATGATCAGCGCGGTCCGCCCGGCGCCGCCGCCCGGCCGCGCCGCCAGCAGCGACGTCAGGCCGTCCTGCACCTGGCGCTCGCTGGGCAGGTCCAGGGAGCTGGTGGCCTCGTCGAGGATGAGGACCTCCGGATCGGCCAGGAACGCCCGCGCGAAGGAGATCAGCTGGCGCTGGCCGGCGGAGACGCGCCCGCCGCGCTTGTTGACGTCCGTGTTGTAGCCGTAGGGCATCGCGCGGATGAACCCGTCGGCCCCCACCGCCTCGGCGGCCGCGCGGATCTCCGCGTCCGTCGCGTCGGGGCGGCCCAACGCGATGTTATCGCGCACGGTGCCGCCGAAGAGGAAAGCCTCCTGGGTGACCATGACGACCGCCCGGTGCAGGTCGCGGGCGGACAGGCTGCGCACATCCACCCCGTCCAGGCGGACGGAGCCCCGCGTGACGTCGTAGAAGCGGGCGACCAGCTTCGCGATCGTCGACTTGCCGGCCCCGGTCCTCCCGACCAGGGCGACCGTCTGGCCCGCCGGGATGTGCAGGGACACGGGATGGAGCACCTCGGGCCCGTCCCCGCTGTAGCGGAAGGCGACGTCCTCGAAGTCCAGGCGGCCGCCCGACCTCCCGAGCGCGACAGGCCGGGCCGGGTCGGCGACCGCGGGCGCCTCGGCGAGGAGCTGCGCGATCTTCTCCATCGCGGCGGTGGAGGACTGCCACGTGTTGTAGAAGGCGGCGATCTGGTCGACGGGCTGGAAGAAGCGCCGGGCGTAGAGGACGAGCGCCAACAGCACGCCGACCGACAGGGCGCCGTTGGCGACGCGCAGGCCTCCGACCAGCAGCACCAGCGCGACCGTCAGGTTGCCCAGCAGGCGGAAACCCGACTGGTAGACGCCGGAGATCATCACGGAATCCTGGGTGGCGTCGCGGTAGTCGCCCGCGATGGCGGTGTATCCGGACTCCTGGCGGTCCTCGGCGCGGAACGTCTGGACGGCTCGGATCCCGGTGAAGGTCTCCGTGAACTTGACGATCAGGCGGGCCGAGTGCGTCCGGATCCTCCGGTAGGCGACTTTCGACCGGCGCTGGAACCACACGGTGAGCGCCAGGCACGGGACGAGCATGGCGACCATGACGAGGGCGGTGGGCCCGTCCAGCGACACGATCGAGATCGCCGTCAGCGCCATCGTCAAGGTCGAGCCGACGATGACCTGGACGCCGCCCTCCAGCAGCTCGCGGAGGGTCTCCATGTCGTTGGTCTGGCGGGCGACCAGGCGCCCGGAGGTGTAGCGCTGGTGGAACTCCAGGTCCAGGCGCTGGGTGTGCCGGAAGACGCGGCGCCGCAGGTCGACGAGCATCCGCTGGCCCAGGACGCTTGACTGGCGCTCGAAACCCAGGGTGAGCAGGCCCGTCGCCAGTCCGGCCACGAGATACGCGCCGGCGACCAGGGTGGCGGGGAGCCCGTCGCCGCCGAGGAGCGCCGGGAGGGCGTGGTCAATGGCCCAGGCGATGAGCCATGGGCCGACGACGCCGGTGAACTGCGCGAGCACGACCATGACGGCCAGCCCGAGGAACGCGAGGCGCACCGGGTGGAGCAGGGATCTCAGCAGGTCCCAGGACCGCCGGGTGATTTGGCGCTCCTGCTCGCGGGTCTGAGGCGTCGCCCCCTCCTCCTGGGTGCGTGCGCTGTCGGGGCTCTCCGGCGAGGGCGGCGCCGGTTCCGCCTGCGGGCCGGTCGGCTTCGACCGCGGGCTCGGGGTCATCGGGCGGCCTCCCCGGGCTCCGAAGGCTGCGGCGACTCCGCCTGTTCGAGGTCCGCGATGACCGAGCGGTAGCGCGCCGAGGCCGCCATCATCTCCCGGTGTGTGCCGACGCCGGCGATCCGCCCGTCGTCGAGCAGAGCGACCCGGTCGGCCAGGTCCACCGTCGAGGGCCGGTGGGCGACGATGATCGTCGTCGTGCCGCGCAGGGCCGTGCGCAGGCGGTCGGAGACCCGTTCCTCCGTGCGCGTGTCCAGGGCGGACAGCGGATCGTCCAGCAGCAGCACCTGCGGGCGGGCCGCGATCGCGCGGGCCAGCGCCAACCGCTGGCGTTGGCCGCCGGACAGGGACAGCCCCTCTTCGCCGATCTCCGTGTCGACGCCCCGGGGCAGCGTCGACACGAATTCCTGCGCGTCGGCGGTGTCCAGGGCGCGCCGCAACAGCCCGTCGCCCGGGAGCCCGGGTCGTTGGAGGCCGGCCGGGGCGCCCAGCAGCACGTTGTCGCGCACCGAGAAGGAGAACAGGGTGGCGTCCTCGAATGTCATCGCGCAGGTGCGCCGCAGATCGGCCAGCGACAGATCGCGGACGTCCACGCCGTCCACCGTCACCCGTCCCGCCGTCACGTCGTAGAGGCGCGGGACCAGGTCGAGCATCGTCGTCTTCCCCGAGCCGACGACGCCGACGATCGCCAGGGTCTCCCCCGGTTCGACCCGCAGGTCGACGCCGCGCAGCACGTCGGGCATATGGTCGGGGGCGTCCGGGTAGCGGAAGCGCACGTCGTGGAACTCCACGGTCACGGGAGCCGCGGCGCGCGGGGCGGGCGCGGCGCGGCCGTCCTCGTCGATGGAGAACCACGGCGCGGGGACAGGCGAGGGCGGGTCCGTGACGGTGAGCGGGGCGTCGAGGACCTCCCACTGGCGGTCGAGCGCGGTCTTCGTGTTGACGGTCATCGCGAAGAGCTGGCCGATCATGCGCACCGGCATGGACACCATCGCGGCCGTCGTGAACCAGGCGGCGAGCGCGCCCACGGTCATCGCGCCGCCGGCGACCTGGTGGAGGCCGATGAAGAGGGCCATCCCGAGCGCGAGTTCGGGGATGACGATGAGCATGAGGTCGAAGAGGCCGCCCGTCGTGGCCTTGGCGACCTCGACATCGCGGAGCTTGTCGGCCTGCCGGCTGAAGCCGCGCAGTGCGTGGTCGCCCTGACCGAAGGCCTTGAGGACGCGGATGCCCTCGACGGACTCCTCGACGGTCGTGGCCAGGTCGCCGGAGCGGTCCTGCGAGGCGCGCGCCAGCTCGTGGTAGCGGCGGGCGAAGAAGTAGGACATCACGACGACAGGCACAGCCGCCGCGAGGAACACCAAGGCGAGCGCGGCGGACTGGCGCACCATCAGGGTGATGCCGACGACGATCGTCACCAGGTCCGACATGAGCATGATGAGGGCGAACGCCAGCCAGCGGCGGACCTGGCCGAGGTCCGACATCGAGCGGGAGAGCAGTTGGCCGGAGCCCCACTCGTCGTGGAAGGCCGTGGGCAGGTGCAACAGACGGTGGAACAGCGTGAGACGCATCGTGCGCTCGACCTCGGTGGCCGGGGTCACGGCGAAGACGCGGCGCATGTAGACGAGGACGGCCTCGAGAACGCCCAGGACGACCACGAGGCCGACAGCCTGGAGGACGGCGGTGGTCGGGCTGGTGGCGGCGGACGGAGTGGCGTTGGGCGGGGTGGCGGTGGCAGCGTCCGCGAGCGCGCCGTTGATGAGCCGCTGGAGGACCTGCGGGATCATCAACGCGAACACGGAGCCCGCCGCGGCGCACAGGAAACCCGCGAGGAGACGGAAGCGGATCGCCCTCATGATCTGCCACATGCGCGCAAAGGTCTGACCCCAGGTGTAGGCCGAGCGGGAGCGCGAAGGTTCGGGGGCGGCCGAGTCATTCTGGCCGCGCAGTGCGGGCTGAGGTCGGGGCGAGGTGGGCGTGGTCATGACGGCGGCGTTCTCCAAAGGGTCCCCAGCAGCCTAGAGGAGTGCGGCGGGGAAAGCTGTGAGGAGGGTCGAGGGACGGGCTGGAGGGGGCTGGAAGGTGTGCTGGGGGCGTGTCGCGCTTGAACCGACCAGGGTGGTTTGACTCACGGGGACACGGAACGGAAGCGACATCACATCCGCGGCCAACGTGGCCGCTCTCTGAGGTCATGCCCATGAGTGAAAACTGGGGGACTGGCTCTGCAAAGGCGGGGGGTACGAGAACTCTCCGTATTCGGCGCCGCGGAGTGCAAGCTCATCCCCGCGCGGGCGGAGACCACGGACTCCGGCCTGCTGGAGGTAGGCGAGACCCGGGCTCATCCCCGCGCGGGCGGAGACCACCCCAGAGGGTTGCTGCGCGGCATGGTGGAGGGGTGGCTCATCCCCGCGCGGGCAGGGACCACTGCGAGGAGGGCGCGCTGTGGGACCTGGTGTCCGGCTCATCCCCGCGCGGGCGGGGACCACGACGCCCCCACCAGCTGCTCGCTGGTCACGCCCGGCTCATCCCCGCGCAGGCGGGGACCACGATGGGAAAAGTTGGTGCTGATGGACTCATACCGGCTCATCCCCGCGCAGGCGGGGACCACACGCCGAAGGTCACCGGGAAGGGCCAGCAGTACGGCTCATCCCCGCGCAGGCGGGGACCACATGAGGAGGCTCATGATGTTGGTCGCGTGACGGGGCTCATCCCCGCGCAGGCGGGGACCACCCAAGCCGATGCACTACTCCCTGGAGGACCTACGGCTCATCCCCGCGCAGGCGGGGACCACACGTCCACGATGGGCACCGCCGCCCAGAGCGGCGGCTCATCCCCGCGCAGGCGGGGACCACCAAGTAAGAAGGCTCGTCAGACGCTCTATCTGGAGGCTCATCCCCGCGCAGGCGGGGACCACGCCTACGTGCGCGCCGCCCAGGCGGACAGCGAGGGCTCATCCCCGCGCAGGCGGGGACCACCTCGCCGAGACCGACACCATCGCCGACACCGCGGGCTCATCCCCGCGCAGGCGGGGACCACGCGAACTGCGACTCGTCCCAGTCGCGAAGTCCGGGCTCATCCCCGCGCAGGCGGGGACCACATGCGGGAGGGATTCCGCCGGATGGATCACCAGGGCTCATCCCCGCGCAGGCGGGGACCACTCACCGCCCGCCTCATCCGCGCGGCCGCAACCCTGGCTCATCCCCGCGCAGGCGGGGACCACCGAGCCACCGCCGAGCGACTCCAGACCCGCGCCGGCTCATCCCCGCGCAGGCGGGGACCACACCTCCTCGATGCGCCGGATCCTCACCGTCGCAGGCTCATCCCCGCGCAGGCGGGGACCACTCGGCGGACACGATCCCATTGTCCCCCCGCGCCTGGCTCATCCCCGCGCAGGCGGGGACCACAGCTGGCGAAGGCCGGCATGTCCACGAAGGACAGGCTCATCCCCGCGCAGGCGGGGACCACTCCGGGTCCATGAGGTCCGCGAGGTCGCGGTCCGGCTCATCCCCGCGCAGGCGGGGACCACTTCGGGCGACTCTCGACACGACGGCCCGCGGGCGGCTCATCCCCGCGCAGGCGGGGACCACCAGGACCGTGGCGGGGAGTCGCATGTACCGGCTGGCTCATCCCCGCGCAGGCGGGGACCACAACGGAAAGACATATCTCGGGACGTACACGGACGGCTCATCCCCGCGCAGGCGGGGACCACGTCGGATCCGCAGCGCGCCGCTGGTGTCCTGTGGGCTCATCCCCGCGCAGGCGGGGACCACAGCCCGCCGAGGCCCCCCAGGGCCACGAGCCCGGGCTCATCCCCGCGCAGGCGGGGACCACAGTGTTTCGAGCCGGACCTCGCGGACGCTGGCGGGCTCATCCCCGCGCAGGCGGGGACCACGACCTCATCGACTGGCAGGCCGAGACTGGGAACGGCTCATCCCCGCGCAGGCGGGGACCACGTGCCGTGCGCCGCCGGGTGCGTTCCTGTGGGGGGCTCATCCCCGCGCAGGCGGGGACCACAAGATCGCGGTCCCCGCCGGAGGATGGGTCGACGGCTCATCCCCGCGCAGGCGGGGACCACGTCGTCATCGACGCGCGTGTAGGCGAACCCATGGGCTCATCCCCGCGCAGGCGGGGACCACATGATCCATTGGCGGATCACGGACCGGTCGGCGGGCTCATCCCCGCGCAGGCGGGGACCACGCGTCTCCTGGTGCCGCGTGAGGTGTATCCGGCGGCTCATCCCCGCGCAGGCGGGGACCACATGATCCATTGGCGGATCACGGACCGGTCGGCGGGCTCATCCCCGCGCAGGCGGGGACCACGCCTCAACGGGGCGTCGCAGACGGCTCTCGCGGGGCTCATCCCCGCGCAGGCGGGGACCACCGCGCTGCGCGATGTCGCTCATCGTTCGAGTCCGGCTCATCCCCGCGCAGGCGGGGACCACCACTCTCATCGCTACCGCTCATGGCTCTCCCTCGGCTCATCCCCGCGCAGGCGGGGACCACGAGGACAGCATGATCCCTGGATATGAGCCGAACGGCTCATCCCCGCGCAGGCGGGGACCACGAACCCCGGCCAGCAGAAACACCACGACCCCGAGGCTCATCCCCGCGCAGGCGGGGACCACGCGTCCGAAATGACCTCGGTCGGCTCGCCCGGCGGCTCATCCCCGCGCAGGCGGGGACCACCGCCTGGACGCCTACTATGAGGGTGCGCAGCGCGGCTCATCCCCGCGCAGGCGGGGACCACCTTCCCGGACTGCATGATGTGGAGCGCCCACGGGGCTCATCCCCGCGCAGGCGGGGACCACGCGGCATGCTCACGGAGCATTGCCTTGACAATGGGCTCATCCCCGCGCAGGCGGGGACCACCGTAGGCCTTGACTGTGGTGCCGCGCCGGGCGCGGCTCATCCCCGCGCAGGCGGGGACCACGGACATGCGTCTTTCGGTGACGATTCCATGACGGGCTCATCCCCGCGCAGGCGGGGACCACCACCTCACTCGGACCTGACTACGCGTGAGCGCCGGCTCATCCCCGCGCAGGCGGGGACCACTATTCTCACGGTCGGCCGCGTCGGCCCGCAGAAGGCTCATCCCCGCGCAGGCGGGGACCACTCGTTCTGTCCTCTCTCAGACCGTCCCGGGCCCGGCTCATCCCCGCGCAGGCGGGGACCACGAAGCGCGCGGAAGAACCGGGCGTTGAAGGGTGGGCTCATCCCCGCGCAGGCGGGGACCACAGGCGGCGCACGCCCACGGGCAGGGTGGCGCCCGGCTCATCCCCGCGCAGGCGGGGACCACATGGACGCGGGGTACACGGACAACCCGAAGTGGGGCTCATCCCCGCGCAGGCGGGGACCACGTAGGCCTTGACTGTGGTGCCGCGCCGGGCGCCGGCTCATCCCCGCGCAGGCGGGGACCACGCGTAGCGGGCGTTGGTGGTGGATGAGCCGGCCGGCTCATCCCCGCGCAGGCGGGGACCACCTGCTGGACGCGATCAACTACGGGGCGCCTGGGGGCTCATCCCCGCGCAGGCGGGGACCACTATACCCGTTGATATTCGTCACGACCTGCAACGGGCTCATCCCCGCGCAGGCGGGGACCACCGGTGTTTGCCGCGACCCAAAGGTCATGCTCTCGGCTCATCCCCGCGCAGGCGGGGACCACGACGTACTGTATGCCACCACGGGCTACCAAAACGGCTCATCCCCGCGCAGGCGGGGACCACCAGCTTGAGCTGGCGCGTGAAGCCAGAGACCTCGGCTCATCCCCGCGCAGGCGGGGACCACTCACGCGTCGACGGCGGCTACCAGATCCACGACGGCTCATCCCCGCGCAGGCGGGGACCACCTCACCGAGACCAAGGAAGGAATCTTCGCCAGCGGCTCATCCCCGCGCAGGCGGGGACCACCTCACCGAGACCAAGGAAGGAATCTTCGCCAGCGGCTCATCCCCGCGCAGGCGGGGACCACGTCGTGGTCGTGGATTTGGACGGTCCAGAGGCAGGCTCATCCCCGCGCAGGCGGGGACCACGTGCCAACATTGACAGTCGTCCAATTGTATTGAGGCTCATCCCCGCGCAGGCGGGGACCACGCCGTGTGGGAGGCCGCCGGCCAGACCGTCGCGGGCTCATCCCCGCGCAGGCGGGGACCACCCGACACTCCCGCACCCTCGGGCGCGACCCTCGGGCTCATCCCCGCGCAGGCGGGGACCACCGCGCCTCGGACGTGACGCGCTCACCGCAGGCGGGCTCATCCCCGCGCAGGCGGGGACCACGGCCGCAACGCAGTCCGCCTCGACGTCGCGAACGGCTCATCCCCGCGCAGGCGGGGACTGTCGGCGGCGGTTGAAAACGAGGCCATAGCGACGGGCGAAAACGAGGCCACCCAGACAGATTGGATGGGTGATCTCGGTGGAAGATTGGGCATTGATTCGGCGGCTCGTCGCGGATGGGGTTCCGCAGCGGCAGGTCGCGAGGCAGTTGGGGATCGGCCGGTCGACGGTCGATAGGGCGTTGGCGTCGGATCGGCCGCCGAAGTATGAGCGGCCGGCGCAGCCGACGTCGTTCGCGCCGTTTGAGGCGCGAGTCAGAGCGCTGCTCGCGGAGCATCCGGAGATGCCGGCGACGGTGATCGCGGAGCGGGTGGAGTGGTCGGGGTCGATCACGTGGTTCCGGGAGAACGTGCGTCGGTTGCGCCCGGAGCATCGGCCGGTCGACCCGGCCGACCGGCTGAGTTGGGCGGCGGGTGATGCGGCGCAGTGTGATCTCTGGTTCCCGCCGCGGAAGATCCCGCTCGAAGACGGCACGAGCGTGCTGCTGCCGGTGCTGGTGATCGTCGCCGCGCACTCTCGTTTCGTGATGGCGCGGATGATCCCGACGCGTAAGACGGAGGATCTGCTGCTGGGGTCGTGGGAGCTGATCCAGCAACTCGGCCGGGTCCCGCGTCGGCTGATTTGGGATAACGAGCCAGGCATCGGTCAGAAGGGTCGGCTCGCGCAGGGCGTCGCGTCGTTCGCGGGGACGCTGGCGACGAAGGTGGTGCAGCTGCGACCCTACGACCCGGAATCGAAGGGGATCGTCGAGCGCCGCAACGGCTGGTTCGAGACCTCGTTCATGCCCGGCCGCACGTTCACCTCACCCGCAGACTTCAACGCTCAACTCGCAGACTGGCTCGAGCGCGCCAACAGCAAGGTCGTGCGGACCATCAAGGCCCGCCCGGTGGATCTGATCGAGCACGACAGAGCTCGGATGCTGCCGTTGCCGCCGATCCCGTTGCAGCTGGGCTGGCGAGAACGGGTTCGTCTCGGCCGGGACTACTACGTTCGCCTCGACGCGTCCGACTACTCCGTCGACCCCACCGCGATTGGCCGGTTCGTTGACGTCACCGCCGACCTGGACCGGGTCCGAGCCCGGCTCGACGGGCGGATCGTCGCCGACCACGCCCGTGTTTGGGCACGCGGCAGCGTCATCACCGATCCCGCGCACCTCGAGACAGCGAAGCGGTTGCGGCAGCAGTTCCAAACTCCCCGCCCTGTCGCCGTCGGCGACGACCTCTCGAGGGATCTCGCGGATTACGACCGGGCGTTCGGACTGAGCGGCGAGGTTGCCTGATGCCCGGTCCGAAGAGCACTGAAGCGGTCAAGCAGATCACCTACCTCTCCGGCGCGCTGAAAGCACCCCGGATCGCCGAAACTGCCGCTCGGATGGCGGACCAAGCGAGGGATGCGGGCTGGTCGTTCGAGGATTACCTCGCCGCTGTCCTCGATCGCGAAGTCTCAGCCCGCAACGCATCTGGCGCCGAGCAACGGATCAAAGCGGCCGGCTTCCCCGCGCGCAAGACCCTCGAGGACTTCGACTGGGATGCTCAGCCCACCGCGCGTCAGCAGATCGCCGCGCTTGCCTCGGGAGGGTTCCTCCTCGAAGCGCAGAACGTGGTCCTGCTTGGCCCTCCCGGCACCGGGAAGACGCACCTCGCGACAGCGCTCGGGATCGTCGCCGCCCGCCACGGACACCGGGTCCTGTTCGCGACCGCGACGAACTGGGTCACCCGGCTCACCGACGCGCACCGGCAAGGCAACCTTCCCCGGGAGCTCGCCCGGTTGCGCCGCTACGGGCTGATCATCGTCGACGAAGTCGGCTACCTACCCTTCGAGCAAGACGCAGCGAACCTGTTCTTCCAACTCGTCTCATCCCGCTACGAACATGCCTCGCTGATTCTCACCTCAAACCTGCCGTTCTCCGGCTGGGGCGGGGTCTTCGGAGACCAAGCCGTCGCTGCCGCGATGATCGACCGTATCGTCCACCACGCCGACGTTCTCACGCTCAAGGGCGCCAGTTACCGGCTCCGAGGGCGCGGGATCGACACCCTCCCCAGCATCAAAACCCAAGATCCGGCAGACTAGGCACACAACAACCAAGTGGCCTCGATTTCACACGTCGCAATGGCCTACTTTTCGAGCGTCGTCGACAGGGACCACTTGCCGATGTCGACGAGGTCCTGACTGTCGGGGGGCTCATCCCCGCGCAGGCGGGGACCACTCTGCTCCCAGTCAGAGAACCGGCGACGCTCCCGGCTCATCCCCGCGCAGGCGGGGACCACATTCACAGCCTCGTCCTCGGGACGGGGCTGGACGGCTCATCCCCGCGCAGGCGGGGACCACGCGGTGCTGGTGACGACCTGCATTTCAGGGGCCGGCTCATCCCCGCGCAGGCGGGGACCACGTGAGGTCTTTGAGCACGTCGACCTCGCGGGCGGGCTCATCCCCGCGCAGGCGGGGACCACCGTAGTAGTCGTCTTCCCATGAGTCCATGTCACGGGCTCATCCCCGCGCAGGCGGGGACCACCATCACACGTTTCAGCCGCGAACGGCGCGCACAGGCTCATCCCCGCGCAGGCGGGGACCACCCCCGAGTGCGACAGGTGGCGCGACGACAACGAGGCTCATCCCCGCGCAGGCGGGGACCACATGATCGTTTTCGCTGACGTGGCGAGCCCGGCTGGCTCATCCCCGCGCAGGCGGGGACCACGGCGTGGGCTGTCGATCAGCATGTTGTGGGGCCGGCTCATCCCCGCGCAGGCGGGGACCACTTGTCTCGGTAGCTGAGAACACAAAGCGCGGACGGCTCATCCCCGCGCAGGCGGGGACCACTACCAGAACACCTACATGTCGGCACGGAGCACCGGCTCATCCCCGCGCAGGCGGGGACCACTGCGCCTGTCTAGCCACTTGTGAAAATGTGCCGAGGCTCATCCCCGCGCAGGCGGGGACCACGTTGGTACGAGACCGGCAGTGTGGAACTCGGAGGGCTCATCCCCGCGCAGGCGGGGACCACACCGTCACATGCGCGCTCACTGCTGCACCCTCCGGCTCATCCCCGCGCAGGCGGGGACCACGGGTTCCGCGTCTCCGACGCCCTCGTCTACCGGGGCTCATCCCCGCGCAGGCGGGGACCACGAGAAGTTCTTGACCATCGAGGGTGGCGACCAGGGCTCATCCCCGCGCAGGCGGGGACCACTCAATCCAGTGTCCACGACGATGGAGCTCAGGGGGCTCATCCCCGCGCAGGCGGGGACCACAGTTCCGCTTCGGTCGAGTCGAACTTCTCGGCCGGCTCATCCCCGCGCAGGCGGGGACCACGCCCCCTTCGTCGGGGCGAGGGTGGGGGACACCGGCTCATCCCCGCGCAGGCGGGGACCACGGGGGTCTGGCGGCGTCTGTGGCTGCAGAGTGGGGCTCATCCCCGCGCAGGCGGGGACCACGGCGACGAGTCCGCCCGCACAGCGATCGCCCCCGGCTCATCCCCGCGCAGGCGGGGACCACCAGGCCAGCACGTCGAGAACGTTGTAGGCGGCAGGCTCATCCCCGCGCAGGCGGGGACCACCGGGAGGGCGAGCGGCACCGTCCGCCTCAAGCGGGCTCATCCCCGCGCAGGCGGGGACCACTCGACGAGGACTACGAGGCGTGGGCCGCACACAGGCTCATCCCCGCGCAGGCGGGGACCACTCAGCCTTGATGCGCGCCGCATTGTGCAAGTACGGCTCATCCCCGCGCAGGCGGGGACCACGACCGGATCGTCGAGGCGATGATCAAGTCCGTGGGCTCATCCCCGCGCAGGCGGGGACCACGTGGAAGTCGACAGTCACCCGTTTTTCTCCGCGGGCTCATCCCCGCGCAGGCGGGGACCACAACCCCACGCCAGTGGGGACAACTGCTCAGCCCGGCTCATCCCCGCGCAGGCGGGGACCACTCGACGTTGACGGTGCGCTCGGCGCCGTACTCGGGCTCATCCCCGCGCAGGCGGGGACCACGTCCTCAGCGTGCGTACGTCCCGTAAGGAGACGGGCTCATCCCCGCGCAGGCGGGGACCACGTGGCATACCGGACGGGCGACTGGCGACAGGTGGGCTCATCCCCGCGCAGGCGGGGACCACGAACCCCCTGTGAGATGTTGACGCCGTCAACGCGGCTCATCCCCGCGCAGGCGGGGACCACGCGTCAACGTTCGCGAGACCATCAAACGGACGCGGCTCATCCCCGCGCAGGCGGGGACCACACCTGCTTCGGCCCGCCCCGCACCATCGATTCCGGCTCATCCCCGCGCAGGCGGGGACCACTGACTAGATCTGGACTCATGGCCAGTAGTGAAGGGCTCATCCCCGCGCAGGCGGGGACCACATGCCATGGTCCTTCCCCTTCTCGTTCGATTGGGGCTCATCCCCGCGCAGGCGGGGACCACGACAAGAACGTCCTCACCAAGTTCCGCGCCGGAGGCTCATCCCCGCGCAGGCGGGGACCACAGGTAGGCGCGCACGTCCTTCGCGGCCGCCGCCGGCTCATCCCCGCGCAGGCGGGGACCACAGGCGCGGCTTTCCCATGCCCTCGAACACGGACGGCTCATCCCCGCGCAGGCGGGGACCACCCTGGTCGTCTCCCTCGCCCGCCGTCTCCATGAGGCTCATCCCCGCGCAGGCGGGGACCACGGTCCAGCCGTGAGCCCGCGCATCTACGGCGACGGCTCATCCCCGCGCAGGCGGGGACCACCTCGTGATCTGGGCGGCGCACTCGATGGCCTCGGGCTCATCCCCGCGCAGGCGGGGACCACGGACGAAATGCGACCGGCATAGTTGCACGGTAGGGCTCATCCCCGCGCAGGCGGGGACCACGGCACCCAGCCCACGCTCTCCCTGTCTGGCGTGGGCTCATCCCCGCGCAGGCGGGGACCACGACGCGACCTCCCCGAGCAGCGCCTCGACAGGCGGCTCATCCCCGCGCAGGCGGGGACCACCCGCACGGCACACGGATGACGGCCTTTTTCGCAGGCTCATCCCCGCGCAGGCGGGGACCACCCCAGAAGGAGGCTGCGGACGTCAACATGAGCGTGGCTCATCCCCGCGCAGGCGGGGACCACGATGATGCGATAACGCGTGACCTACGCGCTAGGGGCTCATCCCCGCGCAGGCGGGGACCACGCCTTCGTGGAGGCGGTCGGGGTGGACGAGGTGGGCTCATCCCCGCGCAGGCGGGGACCACGGGCGAGGCTGGTTCTCCCGAGGGCGCAGCGCAGGCTCATCCCCGCGCAGGCGGGGACCACTATTGGGATGATTTGGTCCGCACGACCACCCCGGGCTCATCCCCGCGCAGGCGGGGACCACTCCTTGGCGCGAGTCTTGCGTTTCGCTAGACGGGGCTCATCCCCGCGCAGGCGGGGACCACGCGTCACGACTCCTCACCGTCCTGTGCGATCTGGGCTCATCCCCGCGCAGGCGGGGACCACCCTCTCCGCGATGCGACGCCGTTGTTCGCCTCGGGCTCATCCCCGCGCAGGCGGGGACCACATGGGGATCGCTCGACTTCCCGCAACATACCGGGGCTCATCCCCGCGCAGGCGGGGACCACCCAGACCATCGAGGGCAACACGTCCGGCAGCGAGGCTCATCCCCGCGCAGGCGGGGACCACCATACGGAATGCATGGTCGGAAATCCCTGCGAACGGCTCATCCCCGCGCAGGCGGGGACCACGCGGGCGCCGCCACCGCGGCGACGGGTGACCACGGCTCATCCCCGCGCAGGCGGGGACCACTCGATACGGTGGAGCTTTCCGGCGAGCACCCACGGCTCATCCCCGCGCAGGCGGGGACCACTGGAGGAGGAGCGGCTTCGGAACAGCCCTCCGGGGCTCATCCCCGCGCAGGCGGGGACCACATTTTTCGGCACACTTCAACGCCGCCGACCTCGGGCTCATCCCCGCGCAGGCGGGGACCACTAGGCTCAACGCCTAGCCCACGTCACACTCGAGGGCTCATCCCCGCGCAGGCGGGGACCACGG
The DNA here is from genome assembly GCF_042665795.1 of Schaalia naturae. Taxonomy (NCBI): domain Bacteria; kingdom Bacillati; phylum Actinomycetota; class Actinomycetes; order Actinomycetales; family Actinomycetaceae; genus Schaalia; species Schaalia naturae. The sequence goes on along the minus strand of NZ_JBHTEF010000001.1, from coordinate 2,815,442 downwards.
AACAGCTTCGGGCCACAGACAGTTACCGGTGGGCTCATCCCCGCGCAGGCGGGGACCACGCGAAGTCGATCGCAAGCGAAACGTCGATCCCCGGCTCATCCCCGCGCAGGCGGGGACCACGGTGCTGGTCCCGTCCATGGCGGTTGAGACGTCGGCTCATCCCCGCGCAGGCGGGGACCACCACATGGCAAACATCGAAGATCGCGGCGAACGAGGCTCATCCCCGCGCAGGCGGGGACCACGGGGCGGTGAGCTTGAGGCTCTCGGAGCCGCGGGGCTCATCCCCGCGCAGGCGGGGACCACCGGTAAGGGATTCCGGTCTCCGTGGCGACACGGGGCTCATCCCCGCGCAGGCGGGGACCACTCACCGACTCGGGCATCGGAGTCGCCCCGAGGTGGCTCATCCCCGCGCAGGCGGGGACCACGGGGCGTCGAGGACCCGGGCCGCCCGGGGGAGAGGCTCATCCCCGCGCAGGCGGGGACCACATGCTGGGCAGGACCTCGGTGGTGATCCAACGCGGCTCATCCCCGCGCAGGCGGGGACCACCATCTGGGCAGGTGGCAGGTGGCCCTGGGACGGGGCTCATCCCCGCGCAGGCGGGGACCACCCGGCGTGAGAGTCGAACTCACGTACCATCCCGGGCTCATCCCCGCGCAGGCGGGGACCACAAAATCCGCGAAACCACGGCGCGCCCAGGCACCGGCTCATCCCCGCGCAGGCGGGGACCACCGCGCATACCTTGCTGGCGGGTAGAGCTTCGGCGGCTCATCCCCGCGCAGGCGGGGACCACGGCTGGTACGACATGCGCGGGCACGCCGTGGCAGGCTCATCCCCGCGCAGGCGGGGACCACTGAATCCAGGAAGCGATACCGGACACCCAAGACGGCTCATCCCCGCGCAGGCGGGGACCACTCATTGAAATACTTGTGCGCTCGCTGCCCCGCCGGCTCATCCCCGCGCAGGCGGGGACCACGCAAGATCAATGACCAGATCAACGGGATCCGTGGGCTCATCCCCGCGCAGGCGGGGACCACACAGTGATCGTAGAACTCGGAACGACAGGTGTGGGCTCATCCCCGCGCAGGCGGGGACCACTCCGCCTGATCTGTGAGATGGAAATAATGGACCGGCTCATCCCCGCGCAGGCGGGGACCACCCCTATCTGTCGGCTGCGTATACAAAAAAACTAGGCTCATCCCCGCGCAGGCGGGGACCACCGCATACTCGACAAGCGAGGACCACAGTAGCTCGGCTCATCCCCGCGCAGGCGGGGACCACATCTGCCCGCCCGTGGCGAGCCACCGGCGGTAGGGCTCATCCCCGCGCAGGCGGGGACCACCTCGGTTTCATGGTCTTGGCCTTTCGTATGGGGGGCTCATCCCCGCGCAGGCGGGGACCACCACGCACGTGTTGTGGGGCGACGATATGGCAAGGGCTCATCCCCGCGCAGGCGGGGACCACGCGAGATCAATGACCAGATCAACCGGGTTCATGGGCTCATCCCCGCGCAGGCGGGGACCACCCTAGATGGCGTTCTAAGAGACTTTCATGCCGCGGCTCATCCCCGCGCAGGCGGGGACCACCTCGAAACTCAGCAGCCCCTCGACGCCCAGGCGGGCTCATCCCCGCGCAGGCGGGGACCACAGTGCCCGGACCTACCTGAAGGTTTGGCGGACCGGCTCATCCCCGCGCAGGCGGGGACCACACCTGCCCAAGGTACAGTACGTGCGCATCCCCGGGCTCATCCCCGCGCAGGCGGGGACCACTAGGGCGTATCCATCACAACGCGCGGGATGCCGGGCTCATCCCCGCGCAGGCGGGGACCACAAAATCCGAGAGACCACCGCGAGGCCCGGGACCGGCTCATCCCCGCGCAGGCGGGGACCACGGGGAGGGCTGGCGGAACCGGACGATGCTGGACGGCTCATCCCCGCGCAGGCGGGGACCACGCTATGGCGAAGGGCGAGATCACCGCCGACGAGGGCTCATCCCCGCGCAGGCGGGGACCACACGAAGGCCCTGCGCGTCGTGTTCCGCGTCGGCGGCTCATCCCCGCGCAGGCGGGGACCACGAAATCTACGTTCTCGCAAATACGCAATCCGAGGGCTCATCCCCGCGCAGGCGGGGACCACACGGACGGCCGCTACGTGATCGTCCCGCCCGAGGGCTCATCCCCGCGCAGGCGGGGACCACAGGCCGGGTCAGGCGACCTCCGTCATCCACGCCGGCTCATCCCCGCGCAGGCGGGGACCACCGTTGAAAGACGTCAACGTTTGGGGGCCAAACCGGCTCATCCCCGCGCAGGCGGGGACCACCTACGAAGGAGCTTGATATGGCTGATCCTACCCGGCTCATCCCCGCGCAGGCGGGGACCACTCGATGCTCAGCGAGGGGCCATGACCGTTGCCGGGCTCATCCCCGCGCAGGCGGGGACCACGATCGGTCTGTGGAACGCCTGTCGGACCTGCCGGGCTCATCCCCGCGCAGGCGGGGACCACGGCGTGCACCCGATGCTCACGCCGAGGATCGCCGGCTCATCCCCGCGCAGGCGGGGACCACCAGATCCACAAGCTGGCTGAGCTCGCGTTCCGCGGCTCATCCCCGCGCAGGCGGGGACCACGGCTCGAATCGCTGGTTGACCGGTTTGGCGAGCGGCTCATCCCCGCGCAGGCGGGGACCACGGACCTGTCATCCATGGTGCGCGCGGCGACCTAGGCTCATCCCCGCGCAGGCGGGGACCACTCGGCAAGCGCGTGCTCGCAGCAGACAGTCGTGGGCTCATCCCCGCGCAGGCGGGGACCACCCAGGTCACAATCTGATAACAGTCCGTCACCGCGGCTCATCCCCGCGCAGGCGGGGACCACATGTGCAGTTCGACGCGCGGCGGCTGCGGGCCGGGCTCATCCCCGCGCAGGCGGGGACCACGGCGTCCCGAATGGCGCTCCCCTCCGCCAGCGCGGCTCATCCCCGCGCAGGCGGGGACCACTAGAGAAGGCGCCCATGAAGGCTCCGTCATTGAGGCTCATCCCCGCGCAGGCGGGGACCACGGAGCGGATCAGCGAGGCCACCGGTGACAAGACGGCTCATCCCCGCGCAGGCGGGGACCACATGCTGACGACCTGCTCGCGGGCGAACGCACGTGGCTCATCCCCGCGCAGGCGGGGACCACTGGAACGGGCCGATGACCGCGTCGAGAGTGACCGGCTCATCCCCGCGCAGGCGGGGACCACCCGGCCGCGACAGTCGCGTTCGGCTCAAACCCAGGCTCATCCCCGCGCAGGCGGGGACCACCTTGCCATGCTCGACCAGCTGCGCGGCGAAGACGGCTCATCCCCGCGCAGGCGGGGACCACCTCACCGGTCAATTTCGGTCCTGAAACGACTGCGGCTCATCCCCGCGCAGGCGGGGACCACCTCCTGATGCAGGAGCATGACGCAGTCGGCGTCGGCTCATCCCCGCGCAGGCGGGGACCACCTCGTCGGCCAGCTGTCCTCACAGATGCCGGTCGGCTCATCCCCGCGCAGGCGGGGACCACACGTCTTCACCACCACGACAGCCCCCTCACCTGGGCTCATCCCCGCGCAGGCGGGGACCACACGCCGATGCTCTCAAGCAGCTCACGGGCTACGGGCTCATCCCCGCGCAGGCGGGGACCACAGGTCTTTCGACGTTGCTCAGCGACATCCACAGGGCTCATCCCCGCGCAGGCGGGGACCACCCGTCCATGCTGAGCAGGGTCGATTGGTCGCTGGGCTCATCCCCGCGCAGGCGGGGACCACGACCTCGAAAAGTACAGCCCCGACTACCAGTGGGGCTCATCCCCGCGCAGGCGGGGACCACTCCGAGGAGCGTCTTGAGAGCGAGGTAGCGGTGGGCTCATCCCCGCGCAGGCGGGGACCACCAGCATCATCACCGGCCGACCCGAGCCGATCCGGGCTCATCCCCGCGCAGGCGGGGACCACGGTGAGGGCGGTGACGATGGTGGCGCTGGCGGCGGCTCATCCCCGCGCAGGCGGGGACCACAGGTTGTGGATGTCCTTGGAGGAGACCACGGTGGGCTCATCCCCGCGCAGGCGGGGACCACAGTCGGGAAAGCACAGACGGCGTCCTCCGGGAGGGCTCATCCCCGCGCAGGCGGGGACCACCCCACTGACGCGACGACCGCGCTGGCGTCGGAGGGCTCATCCCCGCGCAGGCGGGGACCACCTGCATGAGGCGCCTGACGAGCTGAACGCGGACGGCTCATCCCCGCGCAGGCGGGGACCACTGTGAACGGTGACCCGAACGCTTACTTCGGAACGGCTCATCCCCGCGCAGGCGGGGACCACAAGTCTGTGACCTTGATGTTGTCCTCGTCAATGGGCTCATCCCCGCGCAGGCGGGGACCACCGGCGCTGCTCGACGCCGCGTCAGCCTCTGGGGGGCTCATCCCCGCGCAGGCGGGGACCACGGTGGCGCGGAGGTTGGCTTGGAGCCAGGTGGCGGCTCATCCCCGCGCAGGCGGGGACCACGGATCATGTGCAGCTCGGCCGGGTCAGCAGCGGGGCTCATCCCCGCGCAGGCGGGGACCACTGGGGCTGGTAGGGCTTGCGCTGAGCGTTGGGGGGCTCATCCCCGCGCAGGCGGGGACCACCTACAGTGCCGTGGATCTGGGGGCTCCGGGCGCGGCTCATCCCCGCGCAGGCGGGGACCACCAGAACACCTGCTCGCGGACATCGCGGATGATGGGCTCATCCCCGCGCAGGCGGGGACCACCGGGCGCCGATGTGGGCTCGGATGGATTCCGTGGGCTCATCCCCGCGCAGGCGGGGACCACGATGGGTCGCGCGGACGCCGGTAGGAGAGCTGCGGCTCATCCCCGCGCAGGCGGGGACCACTCGCCCTTCGCGCCGTTAGTCCCGTTAGTGCCGGGCTCATCCCCGCGCAGGCGGGGACCACACCGCAGTGCCGAGCCCAGCGACAGCGTTCCCAGGCTCATCCCCGCGCAGGCGGGGACCACTGGGAGGCGACGATCAGCCCCTCTTGTGCGGCCGGCTCATCCCCGCGCAGGCGGGGACCACGCGTACTCGACGGCTGCGGATGGTTCTGCCGGAGGCTCATCCCCGCGCAGGCGGGGACCACAAGCCCTACCTCGCCGCGCAAGGTGAGCGCCGGGGCTCATCCCCGCGCAGGCGGGGACCACGAGGTCCACGCAGTCCCACGTGAGGCCGAGCGCGGCTCATCCCCGCGCAGGCGGGGACCACGCAGAAGTTGATCGGCCCGCTTCCCCCTACGACGGCTCATCCCCGCGCAGGCGGGGACCACGATGGGGGGATCACGGCGGTGGGCGCGGTGGTGGGCTCATCCCCGCGCAGGCGGGGACCACGAGCATGAAGCCGAGTCCCTGGTCGCCTGCGCGGGCTCATCCCCGCGCAGGCGGGGACCACGCGCGGATGGCCGTGGATTCCTTCCGGCCGGCCGGCTCATCCCCGCGCAGGCGGGGACCACCTCGCCCGGTGCGCCAGCGAGGACCAGACCATGGGCTCATCCCCGCGCAGGCGGGGACCACAGGTACAAGGCGAGCCCGGACGCGATCGTCGTCGGCTCATCCCCGCGCAGGCGGGGACCACGAATGGCAGTAGAAGGAACGAGGCCGCGCGGACGGCTCATCCCCGCGCAGGCGGGGACCACGATGTAGCCGTGGGCGCGCAGGGCTTCGAGGGCGGCTCATCCCCGCGCAGGCGGGGACCACCGACAGCCCCAGGCTACCGCGTCCCGTGCTCGAGGCTCATCCCCGCGCAGGCGGGGACCACGCCCGCCGAGGAGACCGTGACCACGAAGCGCGCGGCTCATCCCCGCGCAGGCGGGGACCACATCACCGGTTACGCGCTGGCCTTGGCGACGGCCGGCTCATCCCCGCGCAGGCGGGGACCACCCGCCAGGCAGTTGCGGAAGCTCCCCGCCGACAGGCTCATCCCCGCGCAGGCGGGGACCACCCCTTCGCGGGCCCGGGTGGGGGCGGTCTTCGCGGCTCATCCCCGCGCAGGCGGGGACCACGTCCGTCTTCACGGTCAGCTCCACGCGGTACAGGGCTCATCCCCGCGCAGGCGGGGACCACGGGATCATCGAGGACAACCGGCACGGCAGCCAAGGCTCATCCCCGCGCAGGCGGGGACCACGGGAGATCGAGCTCACGCGCGATCGCCGGAGTGGGCTCATCCCCGCGCAGGCGGGGACCACATGTCTACCTCTATACAGTCTGTAAGGTCACAAGGCTCATCCCCGCGCAGGCGGGGACCACGCCCAGTTGGCCGCCACCGCCGCCCAGACCGCAGGCTCATCCCCGCGCAGGCGGGGACCACAGTATCACGTTGATGGGCTGGTCGCTTCCATCAGGCTCATCCCCGCGCAGGCGGGGACCACCTGGTGTCGTCCGTGATGCTCATGGTGTGCTCCGGCTCATCCCCGCGCAGGCGGGGACCACGGGACCGTCACCACCGGAGCCCGATTGTTCGCCGGCTCATCCCCGCGCAGGCGGGGACCACCTCAGAGAGGTCGATAGCCATTCGACTCACCTGGGCTCATCCCCGCGCAGGCGGGGACCACACCGAGTCCCGGGCGCGCGTCCCGCCGTCGACCGGCTCATCCCCGCGCAGGCGGGGACCACGAGGACCCGGACGACTACGAGCCGTACGACGTGGGCTCATCCCCGCGCAGGCGGGGACCACAGGCGCGCGGGCGAGGGATCGCCGCGCGCCGGGGGCTCATCCCCGCGCAGGCGGGGACCACCCGCATCCTGCGCGACACCGAGGACGCCTACATCGGCTCATCCCCGCGCAGGCGGGGACCACTCCGAGGAGCGTCTTGAGAGCGAGGTAGCGGTGGGCTCATCCCCGCGCAGGCGGGGACCACGAGAGCGTGCCCTCCACGCTCACCTTGCTGCCCGGCTCATCCCCGCGCAGGCGGGGACCACGCGCTTGGTAGTAGGACCAGTGGATGACGGGGGGGCTCATCCCCGCGCAGGCGGGGACCACCTACGCGGCGCTGGACCTGGGCGCTCCGGGCGCGGCTCATCCCCGCGCAGGCGGGGACCACGACAAGATGATCCGACGTCGTGCACATGCGTTGGGCTCATCCCCGCGCAGGCGGGGACCACCGCCTGGTGATCGGCGTCCCGTTTTGCTGCTCAGGCTCATCCCCGCGCAGGCGGGGACCACGCGCGCGCCGCCTCCACGTCCTCCCGGGCAGCCGGCTCATCCCCGCGCAGGCGGGGACCACTGGATGCCCGACTTCGAGTCCTTGAGAGTCGCGGGCTCATCCCCGCGCAGGCGGGGACCACGAGACACGTCCGCGACGGGTCTATGCGCGCCCGGGCTCATCCCCGCGCAGGCGGGGACCACTGATGAGAAAAATGACTGTTCCTATGATCGACAGGCTCATCCCCGCGCAGGCGGGGACCACGCGTTGAGAGCGAACGGGAGGCCGTGGCGGGCCGGCTCATCCCCGCGCAGGCGGGGACCACCGAACCGACTTGGGTACACACCCATCGTCCCCCGGCTCATCCCCGCGCAGGCGGGGACCACTTGGATGCGACGACGGCGGCCCTGGATGCCGGGGGCTCATCCCCGCGCAGGCGGGGACCACTTGGATGCGACGACGGCGGCCCTGGATGCCGGGGGCTCATCCCCGCGCAGGCGGGGACCACGAGGACGCAGGGACCTTGTAGTCGATTGCGTAGGGCTCATCCCCGCGCAGGCGGGGACCACCGTCGACCCGACCCGTTTTGACTGAAAGAGGCCGGCTCATCCCCGCGCAGGCGGGGACCACGCGCTCGGCGAGCCGACCCGTGTTGATCTGGGAGGCTCATCCCCGCGCAGGCGGGGACCACGACGCGCAGACTGTGGCGGCCGCGATCGCCCAGGGCTCATCCCCGCGCAGGCGGGGACCACACGATCCGGGCCGCCACTCCCGATGGAGCGGCCGGCTCATCCCCGCGCAGGCGGGGACCACCAAAATACGACGACATGGACTTGCTCAAAGAAAGGCTCATCCCCGCGCAGGCGGGGACCACCGGTTCACTGACGCTTCGCCAACTCCGGACAGCGGCTCATCCCCGCGCAGGCGGGGACCACTGTTGGCGAGCTTGCGATCGTAGGCTTCGAGTGGGCTCATCCCCGCGCAGGCGGGGACCACGCAGGCTGAACTGTCCGGGAGCGTCATTTCGGCGGCTCATCCCCGCGCAGGCGGGGACCACAGTGACGAGTTCTGGCGCGTACTCACTGAGTTCGGCTCATCCCCGCGCAGGCGGGGACCACGCTCATCGGGTCACCGCCGCGAGCTCGTGGCGGGGCTCATCCCCGCGCAGGCGGGGACCACGCGGTGGTAGAAGCTGCCTTCGCCGTGGGGGAGGGCTCATCCCCGCGCAGGCGGGGACCACGTCACCCCCGTGCCCACCGAGCTGGTGGATCAGGGCTCATCCCCGCGCAGGCGGGGACCACTTCGGGCTGCCTGATCCGACGCCGAGGGAAGCAGGCTCATCCCCGCGCAGGCGGGGACCACTAGTAGCGGACCTCGGACTGAGGGTCTTCGGGGGGCTCATCCCCGCGCAGGCGGGGACCACTACGGGCGGCGGGCAGGAAGGCGTGGCGCCGGGGGCTCATCCCCGCGCAGGCGGGGACCACTCTGGGGTGCCATCAAGCAGGTGCCGGGCGGGAGGCTCATCCCCGCGCAGGCGGGGACCACGGCAGCGCAAGACCAGCAACGATCTTGCATCCAGGCTCATCCCCGCGCAGGCGGGGACCACCTGTTCGTCTGCGTTGCGGATGCGGCGGAGTTGGGCTCATCCCCGCGCAGGCGGGGACCACGGGCGTGCTGGAGATTGTCGCGGATGGGGCGGGGGCTCATCCCCGCGCAGGCGGGGACCACAGCAGGACCGCCGTATCGCTCCACGAGCCGTTCGGCTCATCCCCGCGCAGGCGGGGACCACCTGGTCGCGGTCCGCGCCGAAGCCGAGTACGGGGGCTCATCCCCGCGCAGGCGGGGACCACCCACTCCGATTCAGGAAAGCCAGTCTCGAGGACGGCTCATCCCCGCGCAGGCGGGGACCACGACGACCCACAGGCGGCTCACGGCGTGCTCCTGGGCTCATCCCCGCGCAGGCGGGGACCACGGGCGTGCTGGAGATTGTCGCGGATGGGGCGGGGGCTCATCCCCGCGCAGGCGGGGACCACAAGCGCCACGCCGTGCTGATCTGGACATTGCAGGGCTCATCCCCGCGCAGGCGGGGACCACGACTGGTCTCGGTGGGGGTCGTTTTCGTGGACAGGCTCATCCCCGCGCAGGCGGGGACCACGGCAAGGCCATCGACAAGGCCGACCAACGGCAGGGCTCATCCCCGCGCAGGCGGGGACCACGCCGAGCTCGTCGACGAGGAGACCACCTACCGGGGCTCATCCCCGCGCAGGCGGGGACCACGGGCGTGCTGGAGATTGTCGCGGATGGGGCGGGGGCTCATCCCCGCGCAGGCGGGGACCACAAGGCCACCGGAAATCAGACTTTTCGGCTGTACGGCTCATCCCCGCGCAGGCGGGGACCACGAGTTTGTCATTAACGGTAGTTTTTCTGACGGGGGCTCATCCCCGCGCAGGCGGGGACCACTGGGGCAACCTCCCCATCAAGGGGCACAAGGACGGCTCATCCCCGCGCAGGCGGGGACCACATGGTCGAGTCGACGCGGATCTCGCGGCAGACGGGCTCATCCCCGCGCAGGCGGGGACCACCGTGTACAAGCGGGTCGGTTTCATCAGGCGGCCGGCTCATCCCCGCGCAGGCGGGGACCACCAGTGAGCAGTGAGATCACAGTGACGGGGAACAGGCTCATCCCCGCGCAGGCGGGGACCACAGCGCGGGTCCGCCGGGACCTCTAGGCTCCTGGGGCTCATCCCCGCGCAGGCGGGGACCACATCCCTGGGGGACTGGAGGGCGATGCCGATGACGGCTCATCCCCGCGCAGGCGGGGACCACTGGCGTCGCGGTCAAGAAGTTCGCCGATTTCGAGGCTCATCCCCGCGCAGGCGGGGACCACAGCTCTTCGAGGAGGGCGGCCTCCCGTTGCTCATGGCTCATCCCCGCGCAGGCGGGGACCACATGCTCCCGACCTCCTCCGCGATGCCGTCGAGGGGCTCATCCCCGCGCAGGCGGGGACCACAACTCCTCGCCGACGCGGAACGGGTTCCCCCACGGCTCATCCCCGCGCAGGCGGGGACCACAGCTGATGGCCCAGGAGTTCGACTGCCCCGTCATGGCTCATCCCCGCGCAGGCGGGGACCACTCCCCCTGCCCCTCCTGGGGCATCTAGCTGTGCGGCTCATCCCCGCGCAGGCGGGGACCACGTGAGGCTCGGGCGCCGTGGTGTCGGCTGCGAGGGCTCATCCCCGCGCAGGCGGGGACCACTGGAAGCGGGACCGGCTCGTGTATGGGCGCGGGGGCTCATCCCCGCGCAGGCGGGGACCACAAGATCGACCGAATGTTCGCTGCGTTGGTCCGCGGCTCATCCCCGCGCAGGCGGGGACCACGCCCTGGACACGGCCTGCTCGGGCTTCACGCCGGGCTCATCCCCGCGCAGGCGGGGACCACCGGGTTCTTCACCCGGCGGGCCACGACCTCGGCGGCTCATCCCCGCGCAGGCGGGGACCACCGCGACGTGCCCTCCAACGTGAACATGCCCGTCGGCTCATCCCCGCGCAGGCGGGGACCACTCGGTGGCGTCGGCGCCCTCCAGGCGCTGCCGGGGCTCATCCCCGCGCAGGCGGGGACCACGGTGGCGTACAGCTTGCCGGTGACTGACCCCGGGGCTCATCCCCGCGCAGGCGGGGACCACTCCTTCGAGGCGTCTGGCAACGCGGGTTTCCGGGGCTCATCCCCGCGCAGGCGGGGACCACGTCGGTCAGGCTGCCGAGATCGCAGCAACCGCGGGCTCATCCCCGCGCAGGCGGGGACCACGCGGTGAGCCGGTCGTACGCCTCCCACTTCTCCGGCTCATCCCCGCGCAGGCGGGGACCACGGACGGCTGGAACTGCCAGCCATGCACACTGTCGGCTCATCCCCGCGCAGGCGGGGACCACGCTTCTTGAACAGCCAAGATACTCCGGTCAGTCGCCAGATCTTGGACGCTGCCCGCGCGCCCGGCGGTACCGCTGAAACTTGCTCATTCCCGGTCTGGAGCCTCCTTCCTCGCCGACCGACGCCGTCGGCCGCATCATCAACGTGAGACCCTCGAAGTCCGTGGGCTCCCACGGATCGCCGAGCACACGGAATGCGAGCCCCTGCTCGTTGCGCGCCGAGAACACCATCGTGGCCCGCCCACCTCCCATGGTCTCCTCGACGATGTCCCACAGGCGGTCCCGGACCCGTGGACTGACGTTCCCGACGTACACCCCCGTCGACACCTCCATCAACCACCGCGTGACGTGCCCGCGCAGCCCCTCGGGGACAGCAGACAGCACCAACACCATCATTCCTCGTACCCCTCGGAGTAGGAGATGCCCGCGGCGACGGTCGCCCCCCGGTCGTCCCAGAGGGCCAGGTCCTCGACCAGCAGATCGTCCGTGAAGTCTCCGTCGTCCCGCGGATCCCCAGAGGAGCCGCCGACCAATTCGGGACGTACCTCGGCCAGCAGCCCCTTGATGTCGTGGACGCAGGTCGCCAGGATGCGCGCCTCGCGCATCGCGTCACGCATCCTGGTCCTCGCCTCGGAGCCGACTCCCTTCTCGAGCTCCAGCGCCGCCACGTCGAAGGCGATGGGGATCGACAGGTCCGCCTTGTACAGGTCGGCGATGTCGTAGACGAATGACCGGTAGTTCCCGGTATGTACGAACCCCAATCCCGACGCACACCCCAGGGCCACAATCACCGCGTGGACGGCACCGTACAGCGCGGAGTTCGCCGCGGACAGCGCCCTGTTCACCACCGATCCGTCATCGAAGTTCTCCGGGTCGTACTCGCGCCGGTCCCAGGGAACTCCGGTGCGCTCGGAGTGTGTCCGGTAGAGCCGACGCACGCGCGCACCCTCACGCCCTCGTAGCTGCTGCATACTCAGCTTCGAGACGTCCTCCCCCTCGAATCGCATCTGGTACATCAGTCGGGCGACCGTCAGCCGAGCGGCAGGGTCGCTGACGGCCGCGGCCTGGGCGATGAGCAGACGGGAGGAGCGCGAGGGCGGGTTGCCATGCGCGTAGTAGCGCACGCCGTTCTCCCCGACCCACACCGCCGTCGAGCCGGACTCACTGAGCAGGGACACCGCGGAGTGCGTGATGCGCACTCCCGGCCCCATCATCAGCACTCCCAGCGCCGCCGCCGGCACGTGGGCCACGCCCCTCGAATCCGTGACCGTGAGTGCATTGGAGTCGCGGTGGATGACACACCTCTCGACGTAGAGGAACGTCAACCTGTCCTGCGCGCGAACGAGGTCCTTGGGATCGGGTGGCGGCGCCCCCGGGATTCCGTTCGTCATCGCGACAGCGTCAGGAGTCCGCAGCCGTACCCCTTCGCCCGTCCGATCCCCCCGACGAGGGCGGAGCGCAGAAGCGAAGCATCGGTGACTTCGAGGGTTCCCTCGAATGTCGCCTTCTGGAGCGTCACCAGAGCGTCGCCCCGGCGGAACTTCTGCAGGTCACGGCCCACCAGGGAGATGACCGGTTCGTCGATCTCGATGACCGTCCCGTCCTCGTCGGTGGCGCGCGCGACGTCTCCCGTCAGCTCCGCCGCACCGGGAATCCGGAACCCGTTGGCCGGGGCACGGTCCAGGAGCCAACGGGTCTGCTGGTCGACGGTCACGTGACCGAGGACCTTCTTGCGTCCCTTCGCGTCCCGCTCCTCGGCGGACCTGTAGGTGGGGTTGACGGTGACCCGGAAGCGCCACCGCTGCCCGGCGGCGAGAGACGCCAGGAAGTCGTCGGTCCGCCGGGTCGTCACTCCTCCCTCCGTCCGCCACCCCGCGGCCTCCACGAGGGCGGCCGGGTCGGGTGCCACGGGGGAGGAGATGAAGAGCGCCAGCCGACGGCCCTCCAACTCGTCGAGGCGCCACAGAACGCGCTGTCCGTCGGCCTCCCGTCGCGCTCCCGGCGCAAAGGCGCCGAGCACCGCAGCATGGAGGCGTTGGGACGAGGCCACCAGATCTCGGCACCCCCGCCGACGTGGATCCAAGTAGATACGTGTCAGGTACATTCTCAAAGCACTCCCATCGGGTCGTGTTCGCCGTCGCGCACCGACACGATCTGCTGTTCCTCAAACTCCGGGTTCGCGATCTCCGCCGTGGCCTCCTCGACGGCACGCAGGGCATAGCGCCGGCGCTCGGAGTCGAAGCTCTCGGGCACGTCCTGGAGCATGTGCGTGGACGTCACCCTTTCGGTCGGGAACGTCCCGGCGTCGGCCACGACGCGCAGGCGAACCGTCGCATCGGAACGGAACTGGAGCCTGTGGAAGCGCGCCGCCTGCCACTCCACCGTGTCGACGGCGTCGGCCAGTGACGTCTGCTTGGTCTCCAGGAACAGGGGCATCGTCGGCGGACAGGCGCGCCTGCCCAGGTAGAGGGGGAACACCGGATGGCACAGCGCATCGACCAGGGTTCCGATCATTTCGTCGGAGGCTTCAACGAAAGCCGTGAAGACGGCGTCGCTGACGTAGTAGCGCTGCGACAGCGGCATGGATACCTCACCCCTGTGCGCCGTGTGGAAGTCCCGGAGGATCTCACCGGGCTGGTCGATGCGCGCAGCAAAACGCAGCCCCGCAAGATCCTCGATCGGGTCGACCCGTCTGCGGCCCTGGGCGGCGGCCAGCAGGCCGACGATCCCGCTCTTCGTCGGGAAGGCCTCCGTGGACCTCCGGGTGAAGCGGCTCGTGGATCCCCAGGACTGCATGGGGCCCGCAAGCCTGAGGACTAGGATGGAGCTCACGACAGCTCCTCGATGGCCGCGACGGTCGCGTTCCCGAGGTCCGCCATGGGCACGCGCTCGCCGAGCTCGCCGATCTTCGCGGCGCGGTCAGAGGACCAGGAGACCAGGGTCTTCTCGGGGAGGAGGCCCGTTCCCTCGCGCAGGTCCTTTTCGAACGTGACCAGACGCTGGACAGCCGGACGCGCGAACCCGTGACCGTCGGCCTCCACCGCGTCCTCGAAGGCCCCGACCAGGTTGATCGGCTGGTCGTCGCGCACCTGGACGACCACGGCGTCGGGCACCGTGCGATTGGCGAAGGTGTTCTGCTTGCCGGTCGGCATGGAACGGACGAAGGAGTCGACGAAGGCCTTGACCGCTTCCTGCGCCGCCTGCTTCGAGCCGAGATTCTTCTCAAGCATGGGCAGGTTGATCGTCGCGTAGCGGTAGAGGGTGGCGGAGGTGAACTCGACGGTGCCGATCATGCCCGCGCCGGAGTCCTCCTCATCCGTCTTCACATCGTCGACGGCCGTGTAGTAGTCGTACTCAGGGGTGACCGGACCGACCCCCAGCGCGTGGGCGACCTGGCAGGCGGCGTCGACGTTGAGGCTCTCGGGCTCGGCCACCATGCGTCCGAACAGGGCGATGTCGATGGAGTGGTCGGTGTCGACCAGGTTCTTCGGTTTGAGCGCCTTGAACGCCTTGGCCGGGTCGTCCTCGTCGGCCACGGAGATGACGGCGTCGGCGACGTGCTCGATCTGCTTGGCGGAGAGGAACACGAGGAACCCCGCTTGCGCGAGTTGCTCGTCGCTCGGTTCCTGCCCTTTCTTGGCCTTGGGGGCCGAGGTCTTGAAGCCGATGGCCGTCATCGCCATGTCGGAGAGCTCAGCGGCGCGGTCTTCCAGCTCACGTGATTGTCGGACGATCTCGTCGCGGAGCACCTGGACGATCCGCTTGGTACGAATGCCGAGTTCCTCCTTGGGAAGCGTCTCCTCGAAGTCCGTGCGGGTGGCGCGCTTGATGGCCTGGGAAGAGATCCTCATGCGTCGCACACCGCCGAAGGTTGCGGACTTCGGCGACCCGGTGTCGTCCCTGTTCGGGTTCGAGGGAGGAAGGGTCTGGAGGACGTGGACGTCGATGAAACGGGTCATGGAAGGAGCCTTTCGGTGAGTGATGAGGGGAGGATTTGTGGTGGTCAGGAGGGGTCCGAGGAGGTCTCGGCGTTGGCGGGCGCATCCGTCGACGGTGGCCGCGACGTCCGTTCGAAGTCACGTCCCCAGCGTCTGGTCACCGTCGAGCGATACCTGGGGTCCTGCCACTGGAAGAGGTCCACGGCAAATTGTCCGTAGTCCATGGGAACATCTGCACTGGACAGGAGGTTGACGATTCCCCGTGCCTGGGTGGCCAGCGCGTCGAAGGTCGTGGCCCGCACGAGGGCGGAGAGGCGACCGTAGATCGGTGTCTCGTGCCGGTCCCTGTCGGAGCCTTCTGCGTCAGTCACAGTGCGTACCGCTGCCGCGATGGAGAGTCGGCGCCCCGCCTCGGAGGTGATGTGCATGGAGTCGGGGTGGGATCCCTGGTGCAGGGCCCACAGGGTCAGCGCCGTCTGGACGGCGATCTCTCCTCGTGTGGGTTCGGTGTCGTCCCTGATGGAAGGGCCGCCATCCACGGTGAATTGCCAGATCGCGGGAACCGATCCGATCTCCTTGCCCAGTGCGGAACGCAGCTGTGCGCGCCCGGCCCGGGCATAGGGGCTCTGTCCGTCCAGCAGGTGTCCGGCGACCCGGAGGACTCGTCTGCGGACCTGGTCGGACGTCCGCAAGGGACCTTCCCCGGGGTTGGTGTCGGTGGCCCCGCCGGCGGGTGCCACCTCCGGTGTCGATGTCACTTGCTGTCTCCTTCCGTTGTGGAGGTCAGGTGTGGAAGGGCCTTGCGCAAGGCGGCCCCGAAGTAGTTCTCGGCGATTCCGGTGTTGATGTACGCGCCGCGGTCCTTCCGGCCGACGTAGGCCGTGTCGGGGGTGGCCTCGACGAGCTCGCGCGCCACCGACGTGGCGATCCCGCGCAGGGTGTCGTCCCAGAGCTCCCTCGCGGCTTCGATGTCGGAGTCACCGTCGAGGGCGGCCAGCCAGGCACGGTAGGGACCGTCGACGGCCCCGTAGAAGCGTTCTCGGGCACGTTCGCGGTCTCCGTCACCGGCTCCGTCCCCGCTGGCCCCCGCCGCCCGGGCAAGGTTGGAGGCGAGGTTGGCGACGATGCCGGAGACCTCCTCGGTCCGCGAGACGCTGCCGTCCACCAGGTGTCCCAGTTCCGGGCGGGCACTCGAGAGGAGCGTGACGGAGAGGGTCACCTCGTCGTGGTAGATGTCCTCGATGGTCGCATTCTGCGGACCGTAGGTGACGCCGACGGCTTCGAGCCTCAACCGGCCCATCGCGCCGCGGTTCGCCGAGCTGAGGTGCGCCATGAACTCCAGGGTCGCCGAGTTGAGGAATTGGTCGATCATGGAGCCGTCATACCCCTTGACCTTTGCGACCGTCGGCAGCATCCCCGGGACCGAGCGCCACAGCGCCCGGCCCGCCTGGTAGAGGCGCGGCATGTAGGTGTTCTGCTTGAGCTTCTTGGACTGCGGATCGGAGTATCGCCACAACCCCATGGGCTCGTAGCGCTGCATGTCCTGGGGGCCGAGCTTGTCGCCCTGGGCCAGCACCACTCCCGTGACACCGCTGCGGTCGCCCACCAGGCGGATCCGGCGCGAGGGCCAGGTGAGGATCCGGGAAATCGCAATGGGTGCCGGCTCGTCAACATAGTCGCGACGCACGGCCGTCGGCGCGTCGTCGTCCTCCCAGACACACGGGGTTCTCCACGGTGGGGGTCCCTGGAGTTCCCCGGAGTCCGGCGGCACCAGGTTCAGTGCCAGGGTTTCGTCGAGGGTCTCGCCCCGCAGGATGACCATGCCCACCTGACCGACCCACGAGGGGCCGATCGGATACCCTTTCCCACCCTTCGCCGAGTCGTCGCCGACCGCACCGGAGCGGATCCCCGACGGGTCGTAGGCCATGGCGTGCAGTAGCCACAGGGCGGCCTCGGCGGGGCTGATCCGTTCGAGCGCCGCACCGTTGCGGGTGGTGAAGAACTGGGAGCCGTTGGGGACGTCCGCAATGATCTTCTCCAGCCCCGAGACCTCGTTCTTCGCGGTGTGCAGGGTCGGAGCCTGGAGGAAGGGGTGCGCGCCTCCGAAGAGGTAGAACCTGTCCCTCCACTGCTCGCACCGGCCGAGGAGCCTGTCGACGGGGAAATCTCCCGAGGCCAGGTCCACGTAGGCCTGCATGTCGGGAAGTGGGATCACGCGGTAACAGATGGCCAGCAACAGTCGCAGGACCGCCGCGTTCTGGGTCGGCAATTCGCAGGCCAGGTCGACGATCTGGGTGCTGCGTTCAAAGGCGCCTCGAATGCCGACCGCCTCCACGCTTCCGTCCGTCAACAGGACGGGAATCCAGGGTTCGTCGAGCAGGTTGTAGTCGGGCTCGCCGGGGTTCACAGGTCCTTCACCTCAAGTCCTCTCTCGGGGGAGTACACGAGCTCGTGCCCGTGCACCGTGGTGTGCAGCGTTGTGGAGAATTCATCGGTCATCGTCATGGGCAGGATCAGTTCGTCCTTCAGCATTGGGTTGTCCGTCCACACCCATCCGCGCAGGACCGGGTTGTCCCAGATCTCCTTCGCGACCGCTTCGATGGTCTGGTCGTTGCCCTCGCCCTTGTTCCGCAGCTGCCATGGGGCCAGAGTCGTCGTCCACGTCCTCACCTCGTGCAGCACCTGCGAGGGGATGTCCTCGCCGACCTCGAGCCTGACGCTGACACGATCCTCGGACTTGATCCAGGTCGGCCACACGGGCACGTTCCCCTGGAAGGGATCCACCGGGATCACCGTGACGGGGATCTGCTCGTCACCGTCACGCACTGCGGCTCGCGCCACGACTCCTCGCGCCCGTTCGATCCCGGACTCCCCGTCGTTCGCGTCCCCCGCGAAGTGAGACTCGAGGTCGTCGGCTGTCCAGCGAGTGAGGTTCAGTCCGTCCAGACACCAGGTCCGTGCCCGGTCCACCGACCGGGCACGCGCACGTGCATCGGCCTCGCGAGCCTCCTCCATCGGCGCCTGCCACGCGGCGGGACCGACCGAATCGGCGGAGCAGGCGAGCTCGGTGAGCTCAGCGACCTGTCCGGGCGCTTCGATCCTCAGCTCGCCGCCTTGGTCGGCGAGGATCCCCAGGAAGCGCAGGATCCGGTGACGTCCGTAGACCGTGTCGCACCCCCTCAGGTACCCCCACGGTTCCTCACCCACGTCCGTCACCAGCACATGGGCACGGGGATCGACGAGGGCGGACGGGCGGACCCGACCGGGGTGGCGGTGCAGCCGTCCGATGCGCTGGAGGACCAGGTCCATGGGTGCCGGATCGGTGAGCATGAGGTCGAAGTCCACGTCGAGGCTCTGCTCGATGACCTGCGTCGCCACGACGATGTGGCGGTGCGGTCGATGGGTGGAGTTCCGACCGAACAGGTCGAGCATGTCCCGGTCCTTGGTCACCCTGTCGGCGGCGAGGAAGCGGGCATGTGTCAAGGTCATGTCATCCCGACCGAAGTGGGCGACCAACGCCGCGTACGTGGACTGCGCCGCCATGACGGTGTTGCGGATGACGACCGCACACCCGCCCTCCGCCAGTTCGTCGTCGAGGAAGGCCGCGATGTCCGACTCGTCGTGGATCACCAGCGGGCGGATGCTGCGGCGCAGGTCCCGGTCCATCTGGGAGGCAGCGGTCGGGTGGACCTCCAAGCTGTCCCCGGCGACCGAATAGCTGGTCAGCACGGGGTAGCCGATGCCGCGTCCGACGTCGGTGGGCAGCTCGTCCTCGCGGCCCGCACGCCCTCGTCGATAGGCCTTCACAAGCGCCGTGCGCCGCTCGCCGGGAAGGGTCGCGGAGAGCAAGACGACAGGCACGTGGTACATGCCGAGCCAGGTGAGGGCGGCTTCGAGGTAGGTCTCCATGTAGGTGTCGGCGGCATGGACCTCGTCGATGACGACAGCCTTGCCCATGAGTCCGAGGTGTCGCAGCAGGACATGCCGGGATTTGAGCGCAGCAAGCAGGACCTGGTCGATGGTGCCGACCACCAGGGGTGAGAGCGTGGACCGCCACCGCTTGGCCATCCAGGAGCTCGCGAAGAGGCCGGGCTTGTCGTCCTCGGCGTCGAAGGTCTGGACCCGGTTCTTCGCCGACGGGTAGAGGTCCTGGAACCCCTGGTTGAGATCGTTGCGCCCGTGTGCGAGGTGGACTCCGACGTGTTGGGGAACCTTGGCGGCGATCCACTGCGCCCACGGTGTGACCCGCTCGAACATCGCATCAGTGGTCGCCTGCGTGGGCAGGGCGATGATCGCGCCCTGGAGATGACGACGACGGATCATCTCCCCGGCAACGGTCAACGCAAGTTCGGTCTTGCCCGAACCCGTGGGCGCCTCGACGATCAGGAGGTCGACATCGGAGTCGCGGACGAGCTGCGCGGCCCGGGTCTGAGTCGGATTCGGTGTGCGGTCCTCGCCCCAGCCGAATTGTTCGCGGTACGCACGTGTGATGTCTCCCTCGAGTGGAGGGATCTGCAGGGGACGGGGCAGCCTGGCTTCATGCCAGCCCTCGGCCGCGCGCTGCTTCTGCTGCTCGGCTCCGAGTGGGCGTTGGTCGGCGCGGATCGGGATAAGGGGGAAGTAGCCCTCGTTCGAGGCGAGCCAATCGGCGACGACCACGGCGGAGGCGTATGCACCGGCCGGAGCGATGCCGATCGCCGGCATGGCTGCGCCCCACCCGTCCAGCGGGAAACCCGCCCTGCGCGCCATCCACTCGATGAGCTCAGCCCGGCACGCCGCCCACTTGGGGTCCTTGGAACCGGGCCCGTACAGGTAATCCTCCAAGGCTTCCTTGACCTGGGAGGCACGCGGGTACCGCCCGTGGTGGACGCCGACAAGTGTGGCGATGCCGTGGGCCCTGTTCGCCACGCACCCGCGCGAGACCAGCAGGTCTTCCAGCGCGAATTGTGAGACGAACCCGTGGGGGAGTCGGGATCTGTGAGGGACGTCAGCACTCGGAGGGACCGCGAGGCCCTCTTCGCGCACGAGGTCGGCGAGCGGAGAGTGCTGGCAGACGAACTCGAGGGAGGCCTTGCCCACGTCGTGGGCGCCCGCGAGGAAGACCAGCGTGGCGCGTGCCCTGTCCTGGTCGCCCTCCCAGATCTGCGCAAGGAGCTCCCGATGCGGATCCGAGAGGTAGTCGTCGAAGAGCCGTCCTGCGGTGTCGGCCGCATCCATGAGGTGCTGGTACAGGGGGAGCCACTTCTGCTCGGTCTGCTTGTCGCTCTTCGCCCAGATGCTGCGAGCGATCTCCGAAAGATCGTCCCCACCCAACGACGCCTCAGGCGAGAGGAAGGCCGGTGGTGCAACAGGTTGGCTCTGCTGTTCGGTTGCCTTGAACAATCGCAATTCCCGCTCCACCTCGATCGTCGAGAGCGCATCGCTGCGCTACGAACACCTATTCAACTCCAGAGAAGACCGAGCCGAAGTCGAATCGGTCTCATCGAGAGAGACGATACGGGGGACCATGTGCATCTGCGTTCGGTCCTCGCCGGAGCCATGGCTGGCGAACAGCCGGCTCCGTGACCGCAAGGGTACTCACGAGCCTTCGGTCATCCGGACGCCGCCACGAAGAGACACCCGCATGCGAGGTGGTGGGGTACCGGTGCCGGACGCCCCACCAGGCTTTGCCTCACATTGCACAGTAGCGGCAGGGACGAAACCCCCTCTCTCGTTGCCTGCGCCACGCTGACAGGTGCCAGAGAAACGCGCCCACGACTACTTCTGGCACGGCACCACCAGCCTGTTCGCCGCGATGAACGTCACTGATGGCACCGTGACCGCCTCCACCCACCGCCGGCACCGGGTAGTGGTGTTCAAGAAGTTCCTGACCAAGATCGACCAGCAGGTGCCCGAGGACCTCGATGTCCACGTGATCTGTGACAGCTACGGCACGCACAAGCACCGGACAGTAACCCGGTGGTTGGAGAAGCACCCAAGGTTCCACATGCACTTCACCCCGACGTACTCGTCATGGATCAACCAGATCGAACGGCTCTTCGCCAAGGTCACGCGCGAGCTACTGCAGTGAGCCGGCCAGATCCTCAAATCCCTCGGGCCACTTCTACAACGAGTCAACGGCGGAGGACACTAGGAGGTGCGTCGACGGAGCTCGTCGCAGGAACGCCCTCCTGCCCTCGTCAGTCCTTCCCGAGCAGCGCGGAGACCATCCCTGCCAGCGTCTCCGACACCCCTGCGTCGATCTTGACGGTGGCGAAGCGATCCCCGCGCGTGGCCCCGCGGTTGACGATGACGATGGGCAGCCCGTCCGCCACGGCCCGCCTCACCAGTCGCAGACCGCTCTGGACGACCAGGGTCGAGCCCGCCACCAGCAGCGCCTCCGACCGGTCGATGAGCGCCAGCGCCCGATCCGCGCGCTCGCGCGGCACCGTCTCCCCGAAGTAGACGATCTGGGGTTTCAGCACGCCCCCGCAGTACTGGCACACGGCGGGCGTGAATCCCCGCGCCAGCTCGTCGGAGACCTCGGCGTCCGCGTCGGGGGCGACCTCGATGTCGACGACGCTCCCGCCGACCGCCTCCGCGAACCCAGGGTTGAGGGCCTCCAGACGCCCGGCCAGGTGCGCGCGGTCCTCCACCCTCCCGCAGTCCAAGCACACCACTTGGTCGTAGCGTCCGTGCAGGTCGATGACGTTGCGCGACCCCGCCGCCTCGTGGAGCAGGTCGACATTCTGCGTGATGACGCCCGTGACCAGCCCCGCCGCCTCCATCTGGGCCAGGGCGCGGTGCCCGGCGTTGGGCCGCGTGTCGTGGACGTGGCGCCAGCCGATGTGGTTGCGGGCCCAGTAGCGCTGCCGGAACGCCGGGTCGTCCCGGAACTGCTGATAGGTCATCGGGGTGCGCGCCGGCGAGTCCGCCCCTCGGTAATCCGGGATCCCCGAGTCCGTCGACACGCCCGCGCCCGTCACGACCGCGATGCGTTTCCCCGCCAGCACGGCGACGGCGTCGCAGACCGTCCCGGTCGCCACCGTCGTGGGCCCGATGGCGCGGAAGGGGCGGGTCAGGGGCATCGGGGCCGGGGTTGTCATGCGGTCATCGTACGAGGGCGAGAATCCGAGGGCGCGTAACAGGCGGTTCTTCGCACCCCTGGTCCTTGAGGTGCTCGCGACTGATCGCTCGCACGCACACGGTCGGTGACGAGTTCCTCGATCATGCCTGTTGAGTGATACTGGCCTCACGCAATGTCATTCAACGGGCGCTTCGCAGATATAGGCAAGGCGCGGAGCTTTCCTTGTTCGCTTGGCGCCACCGGCGCCGCCCTCGCCCACGGACCAACGACCGAGCTCGGCGCGGGGAGCGGACCAGGGGCCGACGTGGGAGACGGACCGGCCTCGGCGTGCGCGCGATCAGCGGCCGTCCGTCACGGCGACGATCGGCAAGGGCTTCCGCTCACCGCGTTCGGGAAGGACTCCCTCCCCTCCCGGCCCGGCCGGCTCCGACCCGAGCGACGCGAGGGCCATGCCGACGAGCGGGCAGGACGCCTGGCATCCCATGCCCGCACCTGAGGCCAGCAGCTCCTCGACCTGATCGTCGTCGCCGCCGTCCCAGATGATCCGGTCCCGTTGGCCGGTGGCGTCCTCCTCCGCGGGCGCGCCACCCGCCCCTGCACCGCCCTCGCCCTGGGCCATGAGCGCGGTGGACAGCATGAGCTTGATGCGATTGAGCTGGTTGACCTCGCTCGCGCCCGGGTCATAGTCGACGGCGACGATGTTGGCCTGCGGGTAGCGGTTGCGCAGCGCGCGGAACATGCCCTTGCCGACGATGTGGTTGGGCAGGCACGCGAAGGGCTGGGCGCAGATGATGTTCGGGCAGCCGTGCTCGATCATGTCGACCATCTCGGAGGTGAGGTACCAGCCCTCCCCAGCCTGGTTGCCCATCTGCGCGATGTCCGTCGACCTCGCCGCCATCTCCTGGATCGGCCGGTGCGGCTCGAACTTGCCTCCGGTCGCCAGGAAGGCCCGGCGCACCGGCTCCTCGTACTTCTGCATGGCCCACAGCGCGACCGGCTTGAGGCGCGAGGACCGTCCGGCGATGCCCAGGTTGGCCTTGTTCCAGCGGGCGCTGGCCATCGCGTTGTGGAAGAACTGCATGAGCCCGGGAAGCTCCGCCTCGCACCCCTCGGCCTCGATGACGTCGACGGCGTGGTTGTTCGCGTCGGGGTGGAACTTCACGAGGATCTCCCCGACCAGGCCCACGCGCGGCTTGCGCGCGATGTCGCGCAAGGGCAGCGCGTCGAACTCGGCGACGCACCGGCGCACGAGCCCGCGGAACGACGCCCGGCGCCCCTGCGCCCGCCCGCTGGTCAGCCATTCGCGGCAGATCCCGTCCCAGCGCCTGTACAGCGCCATCGCCGCGCCAGGCTCCTTCTCATAGGGCCGTACCCGCAGCAGCATCGACTGCAGCATGTCGCCGAGCACCGCCGCCCGGATCACCTTGTGGGCCAGGGGCAGCGTGATCTCAAAACCCGGGTTGTCCTCGAGGCCCTGGATGGAGGCGGCGATGACCGGCACCTGCTCATAGCCGGCGTCCCGCAGCCCCTTGCGCAGCAGCGAGGCGTAGTTCGTCGCCCGGCACATGCCGCCGGTCTGGGTGATGACGACCGCCGTCCGGCCGGGGTCGGCGCGCCCGGAGACGAACTCCTCCAGCAGCTGCCCGATGACGACGATCGCCGGATAGCAGGCGTCGTTGTTGACGTACTTCAGGCCCGTCTCGTTCGACTCCCGGCTGGTGTGCTCGAGGACGTGCACGTTGTATCCTGCGGCCTGGAGCACGGGCTCGACCAGCCGGAAGTGGATCGGCGCCATCTGCGGCGCCAGGATCGTCCACCCCTGGTCCCTCATCTCCCGGGTGAACCGCGCCCGCGGATGCACATGGCCGGCGCGCGCCGCCGTGCGCTCCTCCGCGGCGGCCGCGGCCGCCGGATCCGTTTCCGGCCGGGTGTCGACGAGGGCGGACCCGCGGCCGGCCTGCCGCTCCTCGACGGCCGCGCCCAGGGAGCGCAGGCGGATCCGAGCCGCGCCAAGGTTCGAGACCTCGTCGATCTTGAGGACGGTGTGGATGTCGCCGCGCCCCTCCAGGATCTCCTGGACCTGATCGGCGGTGATCGCGTCGACGCCGCAGCCGAAGCTGTTGAGCTGGACGAGTTCCAGGTCGGGCTCGTCGCCGACGCGGGCGGCGGCCTCGTACAGGCGCGAGTGGTAGGACCACTGGTCGCGCACGCGCAGCGGGCGCTCCAAGCGCCCGTCGCACACGGAGTCCTCGGTGAGGACCCCCATGCCGAGGCCGACGATGACCTCGGGGATGCCGTGGTTGATCTCGGGATCCAGATGGTAGGGGCGCCCCGCGAGGACGATGCCGCGCACGCCATGGCCCCGCATCCACGCCAGGGACTCCTCGCCCTTGTCGCGAATCTCCCGCTTGACGGCCGCGTCCTCCTCCCAGGCCGCGTCCAGCGCCCGGGTCATCTCCTCCGCGGGAATGTCGATGCCGTGCTCGGCGAAGACCTCGACCAGCCTCCCGGGCAGGTACTCGCGGTTGGAGAGGTTGAGGAAGGGGGAGATGAAGTCGACGCCGTCCCCGGACAGGCGCTCCATGTTCGTGCGGATGACCTCCGGGTAGGTGGCCACGACCGGGCAGTTGAAGTGGTTGTCCGCGCCCGGGCTGAGCTCCTGCTCAAAGCTGACGCACGGGTAGAAGATGCGGGTCACGCCCTTGTCCAGCAGCGCCTCGATGTGCCCATGGACCAGTTTGGCCGGGTAGCACACGTTCTCCGAGGGGATCGACTCCATGCCCGACTCGAACAGGTCGTGGCTGGAGCGGGGGGACAGCATGACGCGGAAGCCCAGCGTCGTGAGCAGCGTGAACCAGAAGGGGTAGTTCTCGTACATGTTGAGCACGCGGGGGACCCCGATGTCCCCGCGGGACGCCTTCGCCTCCGTGAGGCGGCGGTAGCCGAACATCCGCTTGTACTTCCAGTCGAACATGTTCGGCAGCTCGGACTTCTTCGGGATGCGCTCCAGCGAGGCGCCTCGGTCGCACCGGTTGCCCGAGACGTGGCGCTCCCCGTTGGAGAACGTCGAGATCGTCATCTGGCAGTGGTTCTGGCACAGGCGGCAGGTCTTGCGGGTGGTCTCGACGTGGAAGCCCTCGAGGTCGGACAGCGCGGCGAGGCCGGACTCGCCGGTGCCGTCGTCGTGCATGCGGGCCGTCAGCGCGGCGCCGTAGGCGCCCATCAGCCCCGCGATGTCGGGACGCACGACCTGTCGGCCGGTGAGCAGTTCGAAGGCCCGCAACACCGAGTCGTTGAGGAAGGTGCCGCCCTGGACGACGACCCGCTCCCCCAAGTCCGAGGGGTCCTTCAGCTTGATGACCTTGTACAGCGCGTTGCGCACCACGGAGTAGCTCAGACCGGCGGCGATGTCTCGCGGGTCCGCGCCCTCCTTCTGGGCCTGCTTGACCGAGGAGTTCATGAACACGGTGCACCGCGTCCCCAGGTCCACGGGATTCGTGGACTCCATGGCCGCTCGCGCGAAGGACCGGACGTCGGTTCCCATCGTCTCGGCGAAGGTCTGCAGGAACGATCCGCAGCCCGAGGAGCACGCCTCGTTCACGGAGATCGAGTCCACCGCGTGGTCCCGGATGCGCAGGTACTTCATGTCCTGCCCGCCGATGTCGATGACCGAGGTCACCCCGGGCTGCAGGTGCTCCGCGGCCCGGTAGTGGGCCATCGTCTCGACCTCGCCCTCGTCCAGGGTGAGAGCGGTCTTCACGAGCCCCTCGCCGTACCCCGTCGAGCACGCCCGCCCGATGACGGCGCCCTCAGGCATCTCGGTGCGGATCCGGCGGACGATCTCGACGGCCGCGGTCACCGGGTCGCCCTCGTTGGAGGCGTAGTGCGTGAAGACGATGCGACCGTCCTCGTCGAGGATCACCGCCTTGATAGTCGTCGACCCCGCGTCGATGCCGAGCCAGCAGCGTCCCCGCGCCTGCGGCAGTCCGGCCTGGGGCACCACCTCGCCGCCGTGGCGGGCCGTGAACTCCTCCCGTTCCTCCTCGGTGAGGAACAGAGGGCGCATGCGCGCGGACTCGGCGGCGACCTCCCGCGTGGCGAGGTCGTGGATGAGCCCCGACAATGGGCGAGGGCGACGCGGGTCGCGCGAGGGCCGAGCCGCGGGGGCGGCCGCGGGTCCGCCGTCCGGCCGCGTCACACCGTCCTCGAAGGTGACGTCCTGCGGCCCGGAACGGGGGGCACCTCCACCGGAGCCGTCCTCGTCCATGATCATCACGGAGGCCGAGAAGGCGGGCTCGGCGATGGCGTCCTGGGCGGCGGGATCCGGCTCGTCGTCGGCGGAGCGGCCCTGCACGCGCGGATCGTCGGCCAGCAGGGCCGCGCCCATCGCGACGTAGAGCTGGGCGTTGTCCGGGGTGATGAAGCGGTCGACCTTGGGAAGGAGCTCCTGGTAGGCGGCGCGCAGCTGGGGGAGGAAGTGGAGCGGGCCGCCCAGGAACATCACGGTGCCGCGGATCGGGCGCCCGCAGGCGAGCCCCGCGATGGTCTGCGTGGCCACCGCGGTGAAGATCGAGGCCGCGAGGTCCTCGTGCGCCGCCCCCTGGTTGAGCAGGGGTTGGAGGTCGGACTTGGCGAACACGCCGCAGCGCGAGGCGATCGGGTAGAGCTGCCGATGGCGGCTCGCCAACTCGTCCAGGCCCGCCGCGTCCGTGCGCAGGAGGGTGGCCATCTGGTCGATGAAGGCGCCGGTGCCGCCCGCGCAGGTGCCGTTCATGCGCTGCTCGGGCGTGGGATGCAGGTAGGTGAGCTTCGCGTCCTCGCCTCCCAGCTCGATGACGACATCGACCTCGGGGTGCAGGCGCCGTGTCGCCTCGGTCCCCGCGATGACCTCCTGGACGAAGGGGACGCCGATGGCCCGCGCCGCGGACAGGCCGCCCGATCCGGTGATCGCGGCGTGGACTTCGACGCCGGGCCGGGCGGCCTCGATGTCCCCGAGGAGGCGGCCGAGTTCGCGTCGCACGTCGGCGTTGTGGCGGCGGTAGTCGGAGAAGGCGACCCGGTTCCCCTCCAGCAGGACGGCCTTGACGGTGGTCGAGCCGACGTCGATGCCCAGGCGCAAAGGACGGTCCAGGATGTCCCGAGACTCTGCGGGTCGCTCGGTTCCCATCGTCATGGCCCTCCTCCTCACGCCGACTCCCATTGCGAACGTAGGGTCGAATGCCAGGAATTTCTACAGTGTTGAAATTAGAGTGGAGACATGGCAGGCGCACCGCGGAAAGCCGCAGAAACAGGCGAGATCCACGCCGACGGACATATACAGGACTTTCGTCCCGGTGATGAAATCCCCTCGGCGAATAACAGCACAGAAAGCGTGACGAAAAATGGGGCGGCCTCCCCTGCGGGACGCCGGCGGCGCGCCTCCCGTCCGCGCGGACCCAGCGGGGAACGCGGCGCCGTGCGCGCCCGCATCCGGTCGGCCGCCCGCGAGGAATTCCTCGAACGCGGCTACGACGGCACCACGATGCGCTCGGTCGCGCGCCGGGCGGGATGCGACTCCGCGATGGTGGGGTACTACTTCGGGTCGAAGCAGCGCCTGTTCCGCGAGAGCCTCAACCTCCCCATCGACCCGGCCGACGAGGTGATCTCCGTGCTCTCGGGCGGCCTGGACGGGGTGGCGGAGCGCATCCTCCACTATGCGCTGTCGATCTACGAGGAGCGGATCACCGGCGACACGATGCTCGCCCTCATGCGCGCGCTCATCACGGACGCCCAGACCAGCCAACGCTTCCGCGCCTACTTCCGCTCCGACATCCTGGGGAAGGTCGCGGCCTTCTTCGGCGACGACGCCGATGACGTCGGCGAGCAGATCGAGCTCATCATGGCCATGATGTACGGCATCGCCACGATGCGCTACGCCGTGCGGCTGGAGCCCCTGGCCTCGATGCCCGAGAAGCGTCTGGTCGCCTTCATGGCCCCCATCATCCAGTCGCGCATCGACCGCGTCGTGACGCATCTGGACTGAGTCTGAGCAAGCCCGGACTCTATCGGCGCGCAGAGATCGACCAGACTCGCCGAAGTGCCCGGCGCCCGGGACCGCCGGACCGGCGCGGGAGTCTCAGTGGCGAGGGCCGCCGTGCTGGTGGCGGCGCACATGGAGGCCCTGGCTCGGAGCGGGCCGATCGACGGGGTCCTCGGCGGCCGGACGTTCGGGGGGCAGGCCGCGGGGCGCGGCGGGCGCGACAGGCGATGTCCTCGACGTCGGCCGGGACGGAACCGGGGCCGGGGCCGGGCGATCCGAGGGCGGGAAGGCCGGGAGGACCTCCCCGGGCCTGTCCGAGGTCTCCCAGGACCGGCGGCGCGACGCGGAGCCCAGAGGGGGGACCGACATCTGGGACCGGGCCGGAGGCGGGGGAACGGGGATTGCGGCGGGAGCGGACACCGGGCCCTGGACCGGCGCCACGGCACCAGACCGGTCCGAACGCGCGGGGAGCGCCAGAGCCCCCGCTCCGGCGCTCCCCGCCGACGCGGGCCCCCGCGAGCGCCGGTCCGCGAAGAACCCGCGGAGCTGGATCGAGGCCTCCTCCTCGAGGACGCCGCCGACGACCTCGACCTGATGGTTGAGGCGCGAGTCGCGCAGGACGTCGCGCACGGAGCCCGCGGCGCCAGCCTTCGGATCCCACGCGGCGAAGACGACCCGGTCGATGCGGGCCTGGACGATGGCGCCCGCGCACATCGTGCACGGTTCCAGCGTGACCACCAGCGTGCACCCGACCAGGTTCCAGCGGCCCAGACGCTCCCCGGCATCGCGCAGGGCGATGATCTCGGCATGCGCGGAGGGATCGTGGTGCAGCTCCCGCTGGTTCCAGCCCTGCCCGATGATCCGGCCGGTGGAGTCCAGGACGACGGCCCCGACGGGCACGTCGTCATTGCCACGGGCCTTGTCCGCAAGGAACAGAGCCCGTCCCATTGCCTCGCGCAGACGATCCATTGAGACCACGTCGCCAGACTACCGTGCCCGGGTCGCGACATGCCCGGCGCCCCGGGCGCATCGACCGCGGGGCCAGCCTCGACGGGCGGGCGCGGTGCCCATTGCGGCATGAGGACGAGGCGGAACCCGACCCACACGGCGACGCCGTACCTGCGATGACCGGGATCCGTCCGCGTCGGTGGCAGACGAGGAGCATGCCATATCGATCGGTCGGTAGAATAGGACGTCCGAGCCCTTTCTCAGGTGACATCGCCCGCAGGACCACGGGGGCGAGGGCGACCGCCGGCCCCGTCAGAGCCAGAGTCGCCCTCGTCGATCCTGGGCGAGCCCCTCAGAACCCCGCCAACCCAAGCGCCGCGGAACGGGATCAGAACGCGGGGATGACGGAGCCGTCCGTCCAGGTGTCCTCGATGAACTGCTTGACCTCGTCGGAGTGGAGGAGTTCCTCCAGCTTCTCGACGCCCGCCTTCTTGTCGCCGCTGACGTCGGTCTTCCACACAAGGACGTTGACCGCGGGGTTGTTCTCGGCGGACTCGACGGCCAGGGCGTCGTCGGCCTGGGACAGGCCGCCCTCCTGGGCGTAGTTGCCGTTGATGACGGCGAGGTCGACATCCTGGAGGGAGCGGACCAGCTGGGCGCCCTCGACCTCCTGGAAGTCGAAGTCCTTCAGCTTTGTGACCGTGTTGACGTTCGCGTCGGTGCCGTCGGCGGGCAGCTCGACGAAGCCGTTGTCGGCCAGCAGCGCCAGCGCGCGCGACTGGTTCGCGGTGTCGGAGATGATGCCGATGGTCCCGCCCTCGGGGAAGTCGGCCAGATCGGCGATCTTGTCCGAGTAGATGGCCAGCGGCTCCAGGTGGACGCCCTCGCCGGCGGTGAAGTCGTAGCCGGACTCCTCCTCCTGCTGCTCGAGGTAGGGGACGGTCTGGAAGTAGTTCGCATCCAGGGAGCCGTCGTTGAGCGCGACGTTGGGCTGGACGTAGTCGGAGTACTCGACGATGTTGAGGTCCAGCCCCGCGTCCGCCGCGAGGTTGTCCTGGATGTACTGCAGGATCTTCGCGTGGGGCGTCGGGGACGCGCCGACGTTCAGCGTGATGACGGAGCCGGAGGCCCCGCTGCCCGCGGCGTCGCCGGAGGCGGCGTCTCCAGAGTCCGAGGAGTCCGAGCCCTGCGAGCAGCCTGCCAGCGCGAGTGCGGCGGCGGCGCCCAGAGAGGCGATGACGGCAAGAGATCGTGTGCTGCGCATGAGAGTTGTTCCTGTTCCTGTCCGTGTCGATGGGACGTCAAGAGGGGGCTGACCGTTCGAGGGGTCCCGGCTGGTGGTGGTTCAGCGGTGGTCCACCAGCCGGCTGGCCATGTCGCCGACCCACTGGATGAGCTGGACGATGACGATGATCGCGATGACCGTGCTGATCATGACGTCCGACTGGAATCGGTTGTACCCGTAGTTGATCGCCATCTGCCCCAGGCCTCCGCCTCCGACGGCGCCGGCCATGGCGGAGTAGCCGATGAGGGTGATCGCCAGGGTCGTCGTCGACTGCACGAGGCTGGGGAGGGCCTCACGCGTCTGCACGCCCCAGCGGATGCTCCGGTTACTGGCCCCCACCATCTGGGCGGCCTCGATCTTTCCCGGGTCGACGGCGTGGACATTCGTCTCCACCAGCCGGGCGAAGAAGGGGACGGCACCCACGACCAGGGGCACCACGGTCGCCTGCCATCCCAGCGTCGTGCCCACCAGGAGGCGGGTGAGGGGCAGCATCGCGATGATGAGGATGATGAACGGGAACGACCGCATGATGTTGATGATCGTGCCGGCCACCCGGTGGAACGTCCGGTGGGGGGTGAGGCCCGAGTCCGAGGTCTGCACCATGAAGAGCCCCAGTGGAAGCCCGAGGGCCACCGTGAACAGGGTGGAGAAGCCGGTCATCAGGAGCGTCTCGCCGATCGCGGGCAGGAACTGCTTGGTGAGCGCGGGATTGTCCAGCCAAGTCGGATCGCCCTTGGCCCCCGGGAGGAGCGCCGCCCCGGCCAGGAGGCCGTGGCCCGGAAGCGCGCCCGAGCCCGGCAGGAGCGCGAGGTCGGCGAGGGCGGACATGACGGCGCTCATGCGGCACGCTCCTCGGCGTGGATGCCCAGTTCCCGCAGCTGGCGCAGGATCGCCTCCGACTGGTAGTCCGGCACGGCCAGCGCCAGCCTGCCCACCTGCGTGGATCCGATCGACTCGAAGGTTCCGGCCGCGACGTCGGCTCCCATCGAGGCCGCCAGGTTGAGGACGCTGGCACCGGTGGGCACGCCCGGCGTCGAGGTGAACATCACGTCGAGCAACGTCGTCCCCGAGCGCAGGTCGGCCTCCTCGACGGAGGGGGCGGGCACCAGCTCGCGCGCCAGCGGCGAGGTCGCGTCGGAGAGGACCTCCTGCACCGTGCCGGTCTGGACGACCCGGCCGTGGCTGAGCAGGGTGACGGAGTCGCAGATCTCCCGCACGACGCCCATCTCGTGGGTGATGATGACGACGGTGACCCCCGACGTGTCGCGCACCTGGCGCAGCAGGGCCAGGATCTGGCGGGTGGAGGAGCCGTCCAGCGCCGAGGTGGGCTCGTCGCAGAGGAGGACCTTCGGCAGGTCCGCCATGGCGCGGGCGATGCCGACGCGCTGGCGCTGCCCGCCGGACAACTGCGAGGGGTAGGAGCCGCCGCGGTCCCCCAGGCCCACGAGGTCCAGGAGCTCCTGGACGCGCGGGCGGATCTGCTCCTTCTTCTGCCCTTCCACCTGGAGGGGGTAGGCGATGTTGCCGGCGGCGGTGCGGGCGTCCAGCAGGTTGGCGGACTGGAAGACCATGCCGATGCGGCGGCGGGCGTCGCGCAGGTCCCGTCCCCGCAGGGTCGTGGTGTCGACGCCGTCGACGATGATGTGCCCGGCGGTCGGGCGGTCCAGCACGGTCAGGCAGCGGATGAGCGTGGACTTGCCCGCCCCGGACTGGCCGACGATGCCGTGGATGGAACCGCGTTCGACGTGCAGGGTGACGTCGTCCAGGGCGACGACCTCCGCGCCCCCCTTGACGGGGTAGACCTTGCGGACCCCCTGCAGATCGATCATCGACATTCCTCCATCGTGCCCTGGCGGAAGCACCCTCACCGGGTCCGGGGGTTGCTGCAGTGTCACTGAGCCAGGTCTCTCGGCTGCTCTGGATGGCCTCCGACAGCATACGGGCCCGCCCCGCCGGCCCCCAAACGGGCCGTCACAATCCGCCGGATGGTGGACGGGGGCTCCATCACATGCCGGCGAGGGCCAGCCCCAGCGCCGCCGCCGCGAGGCCTCCGGCCAGCATGCCTCCGGCGTGGGCCGCGGCCTCCCACAGGCGGCCGGCCAGGAGCAGGCGGGCGCCCTCGACGCTGGCGGTGCTGAAGGTCGAGTAGCCGCCGAGGAACCCGGTGCCCAGGATGCCCGGGACCGCGGAGCCGGCCTGGCGCAGCGCCCAGCCGGCGACCAGCCCGATGAGGAAGCATGCGCCGACGTTGACGACGAGCGTCCCCACCGGCACCGATGCGCGGACGTGCCGCGTCACCCACGAGTCGACGAGGAAGCGCGCGGCCGCCCCGCATCCCCCGGCGAGTGCCAGGAGGAACGAGTCCCAGGCGTTCATGCGCGCTCCTCCCGCAGGCGTCGCCGAGGCCGCGATCCGGCACGGGCCCGGACGCGGGTGGCGGCGATCTCCGCGAGGCGGATCCCGGCCGCCGCAGCCGTCAGCCCCGCCGCCGCGCTGCCGGCCGCATAGGCGGCCCCCGTCCACGCCGCGCCGCCGCCGAGGAGCCGGACTGTCTCCAGGGCGAAAGTCGAGTAGGTGGTGAACCCGCCGATCACCCCCGTGCCGACGCCCAGGCGCACGGCCTTGCGCCACCCGCGGTCGTCGCCCGACAGGGCCAGGCCCTGCAGCAGAGCGCCCAGGAGGACGGACCCGGCGACGTTGATCGCGAGCGTGGTCCACGGCACCGCTCCGGGGGCGGCGGGGAAGGCCGCCTCCAGCACAGCGCGCGCGGTGGTCCCGGCCATGCCGCCGGCCACGATGACCGGCAGCCACGCCGCCACGGGCATGGGCCGGGCGGACCGATCGGGGCGGGGCTCCGGGTTCGGGGCGATCGCCGAGGACGGCGCCGCCGGCGAAGGGCGCCCGCACGCCCCATCCCCGGCCTCTGGAGAGGCGCTGGTCAGTGCGTCCATGAGGCCGGCAGCTCCTTCCAGTCGACGACGTCGGTCGGCACCGTGAGGACCGGACGGTGTTGATGGTGGGCGAGGTGGACGGAGACGGAGCCCTCGACGAGCTCCCGGATCTGGCCGCGGGCGCTGCGGGCGCGGCGCGCTCCGACGACGATCACCGAGGCGTCGGTCGCGCGGGCGAGGTGCGTGAGCGAGCGGTCGGGCCGCCCCGCCAGATACCAGAGCCTCCAGGGGATCCCTCCCGGCTCGGCGGCGCCGCCCTCGTCCGCCGGGACCTCCCCCAGGGCCTCCCCGATCTGGCGGGCGAGCAGGTCGCGGGCGGCTCGCCAGTCCCCGCCCTCGGCGTCGGGATCCATCGGCGCGTGCCTCACCGTGCCGTCGGGCAGCTCGTCGACGACGACCCGCGAGGTGTCGACGTAGGCGGCGTCGAGGCGAGCGGCTCCGACCGCCCTCGCGAGAGCCGCGGCCGTGCGCAGGACCAGCGGATCCTGCCCGGGGACGACCCCGACGAGGACCGGGTGGGCGGGGAAGGGCACCATCCTCTCGAGGCTGGGCTGGGGGACGCGTGCTGGTCCCATGGCGGGCTCCCTTCCGCGGGCGCACTCCTGCCCGCAGTCATCGACCGGGCAGGAACCATCAGCCGTCGCGGCGGTTCGGGCAGCGCCCAGGCGGGATCCATCGCCGTGCCCACTCTAGCGGCTCGTCCCCCGGGAACGACGACGCGCCCACCCGGGTCATCCGGCCACGGTGAACGGCTCCCCGCCCCAGCGCACGCCCTCGATCGAGATATGCGGCGCCCCCTCCACCGGGTGGACGAGCGGGCGGCGCCCCTCGCGGTCCGGCTCCAGGCCGAGCAGGGATCCGGCCACGGCCACCGCGGCGGCGGCCGACCAGCCCTGCGGCCGGCAGGCGGCCGGGTAGGGGACCGGCCGGCCGGAGGCCCGGCGCGCCTCGCCGGAGTGCAGCTCGGGGACGCGGAAGCCGAACCCCTCGGCGGCGGCCAGCAGCCCCTCCGCCAGGGGGAGCGCGCCGCGCCCGTGCCCGCTGCGGACCAGTCCCATGATGGAGATGGCCGTGTCGTGGGTCCATACGGACCCGCCGTGGTAGCTCAGCGGCCAGAACCCCCCGTCCAACGCCGACAGCGTGCGCAGTCCGAATCCGGAGTCCATGTCGGGCCCCGCCAGCAGGCCGGCGACCGCTCCCTCCTCCTCGGGATCGAGGAGCCCCGTCCCCAGGAGATGGCCGATGTTGGAGGTCAGGGAGTCGACGGGCCGTTTGTCGGCGTCGAGTGCGATCGCCGGGAAACGCCGTGTCCGGCCGGCCGCGTCGGGGCGCTCGACCCAGAACCGGTCCCGGAACCTCGCCCTCAGCTCCGCCGCCCAGCCTCGCCACCACCGAGCGGCCTCCCCGTCGCCGACGTGCTCGAGGATCTCGGCCCCGCCGACGGCGGCCTCGTGGGCGTAGGCCTGGACCTCGCACAGCGCGATCGGGCCGCGGGCGATGGTCCCGTCATGCCATTGCACGGAGTCCCCGGAGTCCTTCCACCCCTGGTTGGACAGGCCGTGCCCGGAACGGTCGACGTACTCCAACAGCCCGTCGCCATCGGAGTCGCCGTGGTCGCGCATCCACCCCAGGGCCGCGCGAAGGTGCGGCAGGAGGTCCCCCAGGGCCGCTTCTTCCATCCCCCACCGCCAGGCGTCGTGGAGCAGGCAGATCCATAGGGGTGTCGCGTCGATGGTCCCGTAGTACCGGGGAGGCAGGGTGATGCCCTCACCGGGGATGACGAGTTCGCCGGCGCGCAGCTCGTGCAGGATCTTCCCCGGCTCCTCGGCGGTGGCGGTGTCGACGCGCGTGCCCTGGAACGCGGCCAGCGCCCTCAGCGTCGACTCCGCCAGCCCGGTGCCCAGGGGGAGGAGGAAACGCGCCGTCCACAGCGAGTCCCTCCCGAAGAGGGTGAAGAACCAGGGCGCCCCCGCCGCGATGAACGGCTGGTCGGGGACGGCGACGGCGGTCATCCGCAGGGCGTCGAGGTCCCCGAGCGCGGCGGCGACCCACCGAGACAGACGCTCGTCCGAGGACGTGACGCGGACCCCGTTCCAGGCCGGCGCGGCCTGCGGCCCCCGCACTCCGTCGACGGCGCGCGCCCCGGCATGGGGGCGCACCCGCCATGCCACGTGGGCCTCCCCCCCAGGGGGAACGGCGAGCCGCCAGGACCATCTCACGCGGTGGCCCGAGACCTCCATCTGCGCGCCCTCGGCCCCGAGGTCGGCGCGGGCATCGCTCGCGGTGAGGACGCATGAGCCGCCGCCGGCGTCCGCGACGTCGCCCTCCGGCTTCTCCGTCACGCCCGCCCTGATCCGCTGGAGGCTCTGGGCCCCGACCGTGGCGGACAGCGTCACGGGAACCTCCACCTCGTGGCCGAGGGCGTTCGCCACGGAGATCACCTCCTCGAACCCGTCCGAGCCCAGGGTGCGCCGGCGCGCCACGACGACGCGGGGGTCGGCCGCCCCGTCATCCGCCGCGCGCGCCAGAGAGGTGAAGACCGCGGTGCGCGCGGAGATCCTCTCCGTCGCGATGGACTCCGGGGCCGCGCCGGCGACCTCGAGCCGGACGTCGGCCGCCACCCGCGTGTCGGCGCTGTAGATCCCGTCGATCGGAGCCCGCATGTCCCCGTCCGGGCGGCTCCACACCTGGTGGGGCGCTGAGATCAGGCTGATCGCGTCGTGGAGGAGGGGTTGGCGGCCGGCCGCCGGCGCCTCGGGGCCGGCCGTCGAGGGCGGGACTGGGGGCCGGTTCCCCGCGGGCTCGGTGTCGTTCACTGCTTGACGGCTCCTTCTGAGGTGTTCATGATGCGGCGCTGGAAGACGAAGAAGAGGAGGGCGACCGGAATCGTCATGACGAGCGCGGCAGCCAGCTTGAGCGGGTACTGCGTCCCGGCCGAGAGCTGCCCGGACGCCAACGAGGCGACGCCCTTCGTCAGCGTGGTGAGCGCCGGATCCTGGGTCGAGACGATGAAGTGGCTCAGCTCGTTCCACGAGCCCTGGAACGACATGATGACGATGGTGACCAGGGCGGGCCGAGCCATCGGCAGGACGATGGACCAGAAGATCCGGAAGGTCCCCGCCCCGTCCACGCGGGCCTGCTCCTCCACGCTCGCCGGGACCGACTCGAAGAAGTTCTTCATGATGAAGACGCCGCCGGCGTCGACCAGGAGCGGCAGGATCATCCCGGCGTAGGCATCGTAGATGCCCAGCTGCTTGATGACGAGGAACTTCGGGATGAGCAGGACCACGGAGGGCACGCTCATGACGGCGACGACCCCCGCGAAGATCACGCCGCGTCCCCGGAAATGCAGGCGCGCCAGCGCGTAGCCCGCGAGCGAGTCGAAGAACGCGCGGCCCACGGTGACGCACAGGGTGACCACCAGCGAGTTGCGGAACCACAGCGGGAAGTCCGAGTTGAGGAACAGCTTCGTGTAGGCGGCGGTGGTCCACGTGCCGGGGATGAGGCTGACGGGATTCGCCGCGGCGTCCGGTTCGGTCTTGAAGGACGTCGACACCTGGATGAGGAACGGCATGACGTAGACGAGCGCCAGGGCGACGAGCAGGGCGTAGAGCAGGCTCCGCGACGCGATGGCGCGGGGGGAGGTCGCGCCTCTCCGGGTTCCGCGGCCCGCGTGACGGCGCGCCGGGCCGGGAGCCGTCCGGTGATCGGGAGCGGTCATCGTCCCACCTCTCGTTGGGGAGCGGGCGCCGGGCCGGGCCGGCGCCGGCCGCGTCGCGGCCGGGCGCCCTTCTCGGACAGGACGGCGTTCTGGACCAGGGTCATCACGATGATGATGACGAAGAGGATGAACGCGATCGCGGCGCCCCGCCCCCACTGCTGGGACTGGAATGCCGACGCGTAGGAGAGGTAGGCCGGGGTGAGGGTCGACTTGCCCGGCCCGCCGTCCGTGCCGGTGTAGATCTGGTCGAAGACCTGCCAACAGCCGATCACTCCCAGCGTCACCACCGTGAAGATCGTGGGGCGCAGCTGCGGGATCGTCACATGCCGCAGGCGCTGCCACCCGTTGGCGCCGTCGACCATCGCGGCCTCCGTGACGGCGGGGTCGAGCGCCTGCAACGCGGAGAGGAAGAGCAGCATGAACGTCCCCGAGGTCGTGAAGACGGCCATGATCATCAGCGCGGTCATCGCGGGAGACGGTCCCGCGAGCCACTGTGACCAGCTCAGGGAGAGGAACCCGTGTTCGGTGAGCGCCCGGGGCGGAGCGGCCCCCTGGAGCCCGAGCAGGATGCCGGTGGGGTCGTTGAACCAGTTCGGCCCGTTGATGCCCAACCAGGACAGCACCCTGTTGACCGCCCCGGTCGCGTTGAACAGGAAGAGCCACAGCACGGTGATCGCGACGGTCGAGGTCACCGAGGGGAAGTAGTAGGCCGTCCGGAACAAGCCCCGCCCTCGGATGTCCTCGCGGTTGACCAGCACGGCCAGCATCAGGGCCACGACCGTCTGGACGGGCACGACCAGGAGCGTGTACCACAGGCTGTTGCGCAGGGACGTTGCGAAGTCCCGCTCGGCCAGGCCCCCGTCGGTGAGGACGGAAGCGTAGTTGCCCAGTCCGATGAAGGACACGTCCGAGGAGAACGGCGATCCGCGGCCTCCCCAGTCCGAGACGCTCACCCACAGGGCCATCAGCATCGGGACGACGAGGAAGACCCCGAGGACGAGGACCACCGGCGAGACGAACATCCACCCGGCTCGCGCCTCGCCGGCCCGGATGCCCGAGCCGCGGCGGGCGGGTGCATTGCGGCGTGCGAGCGGGCGCATATGGTCCTCCCTTCTTCCCTTCCCGGTCGTCTCCGCGCGGTCCGGCGACCCGCCCCTACTTGAGCAGGGGCTCAAGGTTCGCCTGGACGGAGGAGAGGATCGTCGCCGGGTCGGAGGACTTGAGGCTCTCCAGTTGCGCGTTGAAGTCGGAGATGACGTCGGAGGCGCCCTGAAGCGTCGGCACCGACTGGGCGTAGTCCGCCCCGGCGAGGAACGCCGTCAGTGTGGGGTTGTCCGCCGACCATTGGCCGGCCGCGGAGCGGATCGAGGGCATGACGCCGAAGGCCTGGGAGAACGCCAGCTGCCGGTCCGTCGAGGTGAGGTACTCCACCAGGTCCATCGCCTGCGCCTGGGCCGGGGAGTCCGCCGCGATCCCCCAGCAGTTCGTGAACTGCAGGGTTCCCTTCCCGGCCGGTCCAGACGGCAGCTCGACCACGGTGTAGTCGACATCCGGGTAGTCGGCGCTCATCGAGCCGGCGAGCCAGTTGCCCTCGATCGCCATCGCAGCCATCCCCTTGCCGAAGGCCTCTCCGCCCCATCCGGCGCCCAGGTCGGAGGCGAAGGCCGCGTCGCCCGAGGAGAGCAGCGTCTTCACCTCGTCGAGCGCCTCGATGTTCGCCTCGGAGTCGGCGGTCGCCTCCGTCTGGTCGCTGTTGAGCAGGGAGCCTCCGGCCTGGGCCATGAACGCGCCGATCCGAGCGTACTCGGAGCTGAAGGTCAGTCCGACATGGTCCGCGGTGGTCAGCTTCGCCGCGACGCCCTCCAAGTCGTCCCAGGTTGTCGGGTAGTCGGCATCCGTGAGCCCCGCCTCCTTCCACATGTCCGCGTTGATCACCAGGGCGAGGGTGGAGAAGTCCTTGGGGGCGCAGTAGAACTGCCCGTCATAGGTGAAGTTGCCGACGAGCGTCGGGTAGAAGTCGTCTTTGTTCGACAGCTGGTCCCCGTAGGCCAGGAGCGACCCGTTGGAGGCGTAGCCCGCGAGGTAGTCGGACTGCAGGTAGAAGACGTCCGCCGGGTCGCCTCCCGCGAACCCCTGGGAGAGCTGCTGCGCCAGGTCGGAGGCCGCGGTCACGGTGGCTGTGACGCCGGATTCCTGCGACCATGCGGCGACGGCGTCGGTGACCGCTTGCGTCTCCGCGTCGCCCGATGACCCGATGAGCACGTCGAGCGTCTGGGAGGCGTCGTCCGTCAGGGCCGTCTCCGACCCCGACGAGGGCGACTCGGACGACTCCTCGTCGGCGAACCCCGATCCTCCGCCGCACGCGGCCAGCGACAGCGCGGCCGACACGGCGACCGCGCCGACGAGCGTCCGGGACATGCATCCTCGCATGATGATCTCCTCTGTGTAAGGTCGCGCCCCTCTGCGGGGCTGCGCCTGCTGGTGGGTGGTCTGCGGTCCGCGGCCTCGCGACGACGCGACGTCATGGCGACACGCCAAGATTTGATCGTTCAACTCCCGGACACCCGACCATGATGTCACTTGAACGATCCAACCGCAATAGGCTACGGACGACGAGTCCAGACGAGTCCAGAGGGGGACCGCCCCATGAGCGAGAAGCCGGTGCGGGCGCGGCACGCGACGATCTCCGACGTCGCCCGGACCGCCGGCGTCTCCCGCCAGACCGTCTCCAATGTCATCAACGCCCCCCAGACCGTGCGCGCCGAGACCCGCGCCCGCGTCGAGGCCGCTATCGAGCAGTTGCGCTACCGCCCCAACGCCTCGGCGCGCCGCCTGCGCACCCGGCGATCGGCGACCATCGCCATCCGAGCCGAGGAGCAGGCCGGAGGCGTCTCCGGGACGATCTACGACCGTTTCCTCCACGCCCTGGCCATGGAGGCCGGGCACCGGGGGCGCCGGATCCTCCTCTTCGCCGCGGAGGACGCCAGCCACGAGATCCAGCAGTACCGCTCCCTGTCCTACGGCGATGACGTCGACGCCCTGGTCCTCACCGGAACCAGCCACACGGATGCGCGTATCGACTGGCTGGTCGACCACCGCGTACCCTTCGTGTCCTTCGGGAGGCCGTGGAGCCGCCCCCGGCTCGACGACCCCCTGGTGCCCTGGGTCGACGTCGACGGAGCGGCCGGGGTCCGCCTGGCCACCGAGCATCTGTGGGACCGCGGATGTCGCCGCATCGCCTTCGCGGGATGGCCGAGCCCCTCGGGCACGGGCGACGACCGCCGGAGCGGCTGGGAGCAGGCGATGCGGCGACGCGGCTGGGCGGAGGACGGCCTCGTGGCCCTGCGGGCGGACGCCCCCGAGGACATCGGCGCCGCCGCCCGGGCCGTCAGCCGCCTCATCGACGGCCTGGGGCCGGACGCGCCCGACGCCTTCGTGTGCGCCTCGGACACCCTGGCCCTCGGGACGCTCCTGGGAGGCGGCCGCGGGCATCCCGTCATCGGCTTCGACGACACGCCGGTGGCGGCCTCGCAAGGGTTCTCCAGCGTCGCCCAGCCGTTGGACCACGTCGCCCGCGCCGTCCTCGACCTCGTCGACTCGCTCACCGCGCCCGAGGAGGACGCCGGCGCCGGGGATCCCGCCGCCCGGCATGTCCTGCTCGCCCCGCGCCTCGTCGTGCGCGACGAGGCCGCGCCCACGGCTTCTAGACTGTGGTCATGACCCAGGCCACGGACAGCGGCGACGACGCGCCCCACGGGCGTCCGGAGGACGGGTCGCGCGCGTCTGACTCGGCGGTGTCCGCCTGGCTGTCCCCCGCGCGCCGGTGGGACCTCACCCGGACCGCCCTGAGCGGG
This sequence comes from Schaalia naturae, assembly GCF_042665795.1. Lineage (NCBI taxonomy): Bacteria > Bacillati > Actinomycetota > Actinomycetes > Actinomycetales > Actinomycetaceae > Schaalia > Schaalia naturae. Next base: position 2,774,560 of record NZ_JBHTEF010000001.1, on the reverse strand, counting down.
GCCGGACTGCTGCTGGTGGTCCTCGCGGCGGTCGCACGGGGCGCGTGGATGAGCGGCGCCAGCGACATCCCGATGTCCGCGCTCTGCTTCGGGGCGACGGCGGTGCTGGTCCTCATCGCCGTCCAGGGCGGGTCGCTGGCCTACGTCACGGGGCGCTGGAGGGCGCTCGGCGGCTGGGCGGCCGGCGGCGTCGTCGTGGTGGCGCTGGTGCTGGTCGCCCTCAACACGCTGTCCGGACGCCCCCCCGACTCCGTCAGCATCCCCGTTCCGCGCCTCGTCGTGCTGGTGGCGGGCGTGCTCCTGGTCGTCATCGGGGCCTCGCGCAACTCCGACACGGTCCATGAGCGCGACGCCTCCGGCGACGACTGGTTCGTCGTCACCGGCCGCGTCCTGCGCGCCACGCAGTTCTGGAACGACGAGCAGGCCCACGAGCAGATGCGCCGCGCCCGCGCCGAGTTCGACCACGCGCAGGCCCGCCGCGCCCAGGGCAGCGACCCGCTCACGCCTCGGGAGCACTTCGGCTCGCCCGAGCAGTACGCCGCCTCGCTGACCTCCCGCCCGAGCACCGCCGCCGATCCGGTCCGGGCCGGGCGCTGGTATTACCTGATCTCCGCCATCGTCCTGGGCGTGTGGGCCCTGTGGCGGACCTACTCGGCGGGCATGTCCTGGCTGGCCGTCGTCCTGTTCTTCTTCGCGGTCGTGGCGGCGGCCATGTTCGTGTGGGCGTCCCTGCGCTCGCGCCGCCACTGAGAGCCCCGCGCCCGAGACCTCCGGCCGGCGGACCGGGCCGATCCTGTTCCCGGATGGCCCGAACGCCTATCGTGGAGGCATGCTCTTCGCCTTCTCGATCGCCCCGGCCACATCCCCCCATCCTGACGGCTCGATGGCCGACGTCGTCGCGCGCGCCGTCGACGTCATCCAGAAGTCGGGCCTGCCCCAGCAGACCACGTCGATGTTCACCATCGTCGAGGGCGAGTGGGACGAGGTCATGCCCGTCATCAAGGACGCCTGCGAGGCCGTCGCCGAGGTCTCCCCCCGCGTGTCGCTCGTCCTCAAGGCCGACCTGCGCCCAGGGCGCACCGGCGAGCTCACGGGGAAGGTCGAGCGTCTCGACGAGCAGCTCCGCGAGCTGAACTCCTGACCTCGTCACCCCCGTCGGGCGCATTCCAGCCCGTCGGCTCGCCCGTCGCCGGAAGGGGTCTCCGATGAACGCGGACACGCCCGGGGCCGGCCGGTTCGCCCCCTCGCCGTCGGGAGACCTGCACCTGGGGAACCTGCGCACCGCGATCCTGGCGTGGACCTGGGCGCGGCGGACGGGGCGGCGTTTCGTCCTGCGGGTCGAGGACATCGACCGCGTGCGCCCCGGCGCCGCCGAACGCCAGCTCGCGGACCTGGCCGAGATCGGCCTGGACTGGGACGGGCCCGTGCTCGTCCAGTCGACGCGCCATCAGGCCCACGAGGACGCCCTCGACCGGCTGCGCCGGGCCGGGCTGCTCTTCGAGTGCTACTGCTCGCGCGCCGACATCCGCCGGGCGACGGCCGCCCCGCACACCCCTCCCGGGCACTATCCCGGCACGTGCCTCGACCTGACGGAGCCCGAGCGCGCACGCAGGCGGGCCGAGCTGGCCGCCCGCGGCCGCGCTCCGGCCCTGCGGCTGCGCGCCCCCGTCTCCGAGTGGACGATCCACGACGAGCTCCATGGGGAGGTGACCGGCCCCGTCGACCATTTCGTCGTCCGACGCGGCGACGGAGCGCCCGCCTACAACCTTGCCGTCGTGGTCGACGACGGTTTCCAGCGGGTCGACCAGGTGACGCGCGCCGACGACCTCCTGTTCGAGGCGCCCGCCCAGGCGTGCCTGGCCACGCTGCTCGGCATCCCGCCGCCCGGCTACGTCCACGTTCCGCTGGCGGTGAGTCCCGCCGGCGCGCGACTGGCCAAGCGCGACGGCGCCGTCACCCTGTTCGACCTGCGCGGGCTCGGATGGAGCGCGGCGGACGCGGTCGGATGGATCGGCCGGTCGCTGGGGGTGCGGGGCGCGCGCACCGCCGCCGACATCGCGGAAGCGCTGGACGTGCCGGCCCTGCGGGCGCTGCCGCTCGCGCCGTGGGTCGTCGATCCTCCCGCGGCCCCTCCGCCGTCGGCCCCCCGGGCGTGACGCCCGGTCGGACGCCCGACCGGGCTGGGTGTCACTCCTCGTCCTCGTGGGAGTCCTGGAAGAGCGTGGCGGAGGCGACGCCGGGCACCTCGGAAAGCTCGGCGACGAGGTCGCGCAGGGGCAGCCCGCCGGTGAACCGGACGACGACCTCGACGCTGGGCGGATCGCTGTCGCGGCGCTGGCGTGTGGACAGGACAGCGGACTGGAACCCCATCTCGGTGGCGGCGGTCAGGATGCGCCGCAGGGTGCCCGACCGGTCCGGATAGGTCAGCCGCACCAGGAGGTCGCGGTCACGGGTCGGCATCCTGTGTGCCAGCGGGCCGATCACCATGAGGACCAGCAGGTACAGGGCGGTGGCGACGGCGGCCAGGGGGACCATCCGCGCCCCGCATGCCATTCCGATCGCCGCGGCGACCCAGATGCCCGCCGCCGTGGTGAGGCCGCGCACGGCATCGCGGTTGACGAAGATGACTCCGGCGCCCAGGAATCCGATGCCGCTGACGACCTGGGCGGCCACCCGCATGGCGTCTCCGGAGGGGGAGACGCCGCCCGCCGCATCCCACGGATGCAGGCCGACGATCGTGAACAGGCAGGCGCCCATCCCCACCAGCGCGTGGGTGCGGACGCCGGCGGCCTTCTGGTGGTACTGACGTTCGAGGCCCATCAGGCTGCACAGCAGGGCCGCCGAGGCGACGCGCGCCGCCTCCGAGCCGAGCACCGACCAGTCCATCGCCGCCTCCTCACGATCCCTCCAGGATCGCACGTTTCGGACGCGGCGGTCGGAGATCCGCCCCCCTGACCGGACCCTGATCTCTCCCTGATCGCGGGCCTCTCGCCGGGCCGTACGGCGGGTGTCCCGCTATCGTGGCGGCGATGAGCATTTCGACCGGTCCCCGCGACGTCGGCCCGCAGCGCGGCGCAGACGTCACCCCGGCGTTCCCCCAGGCGAGCGCCGGCCGCGCCCAGGACGAGGGCGGCCCGACCCAGGACGGCGGCCACCGGATCCGCCGCATCGTGGGGCGCATCCGCCGGTTCATCGACGCGCGGGGGCGCGCCACGGCACTGGTCCTCAAATGGGCGGTCGCCCTGGCGGGCGTGGCCGTGATCTGCGCAGGCGTCGTCATGCTGGTCGTCCCGGGCCCGGGGATCGTCACGATCCTCGCAGGCGTCGCCATCCTCGGGGTCCTCTCACCCCGCCTGGAGCGCCTCCTCTACCGGTTCATCGGCTGGGCGCAACGGGAATGGGAGCGGCTCAAGACCCGATGGGCGTCGTCCCGGGCGCGTGCGGACCGGGTGGGCTGAGGGCGCGCGGCGCGGTCCGGCCCGCAGGACGCAGGGGTTGACTCTGACATGATGTCAGGGTGTCGACTGAGGCCATGGACGAGCCCGAGGACCAGCTCCTGCGCATCGGCGTCTTCTCCACGCTGTCCCGGATCAGCGTGCGGATGCTGCGCCACTATCAGGACCGCGGCTTGCTGGCCCCCGCATGGGTGGACCCGGTGACCGGGTACCGCTTCTATGCGGCCGGCCAGCTCGCCGACGCGCAGATGATCACCGTCATGCGCGACGCCGGCATGGGGCTCGCCCCCATGTCGGAGCTCCTGGCCGGACGCGCAGATCCGGCCACCGTCCGCAGGCTCGTCGCCGAGCACCGCGCCCGGCTCGAATCCGACCGCGCGGCCATCGCCGCCCGGTCCGCGGCGCTCGACCTGATCGAGCCCGCCATCGCCCGCACCCTCAGAGAGGACACCACCGTGACCGCCGACGTGCGTCTGCAGACCCTGCCCGCCATGACCGTCGCCTCCCTTCGCGGGATGCTCCCCAGCTACGCCGACGAAGGGCAGCTGTGGGAGCGCCTCATGCCCCTGGCCGCCCGGTCCGGCGCCAGGTTCCCCGCCGCCCCCGTGTCGGGCGCGACCTTCCACGACCCGGACTACCGCGACAGCGACGCCGATGTCGAGATCTGGATGGAGGCCGAGAGGCCCTTCTCCCCCGTCCCCCCTCTCGCCTGCGAGGAGTGGCCGGAACGCGAGGTCGTCATGGCGACCCTGCGCGGGAGCTACGACGGGATCTCGGAGGTCATGGAGGCGCTGGGCGCCCACATCGCCGAGCACCGCCTTGAGACCGGGCCGATGTTCAACATCTACCGCGTGGGTCCCGCGACGGACCCCGATCCCGCCCACTGGGTCACCGACGTCTGCGTCCCCGTCGTGCGGCGCTGACCCTCGCCTCCCTCAGGGCCGCTACCGCCGGGAGGCCCTCCAGCCCGCGACCCACTGCGCGACGGCGCCGGCCAGCGCCTCGGAGGCGAGAGGCCCGCCGTGGCCCTCGTCCTCGATGACGCGCAGGTCCGCCTCCGGCCACGCCCGGGCGAGCATCCACGGCGTGTCCACGGGCCCTGAGATGTCGCGGCGCCCGTGCGCGAGGACGCCGGGGATGCCGACCAGGCCGACCGCCGCCACACGGTCGAGGATGGGAGGCGGCTCCGGTGCGGCAGCGCGCGGCGCCCTCGTCCCCCGCATGAAGCCGTCCGCCGCCCAGTAGTGCGTGGTGAGCGTGCAGAAGTTCAGACGGTCCTCCTCGTCGACGCGCAGCGGCCCCGGGGCCCAGCGAGGGTCCAGGCGCACATGGGTCGTCTCCCACCGGTCCCAGGCGTCCGCCGCGCGGCGCCGATCGGCCGCCGACTCAGCGGACCGCCCGGTGTCGGAGAACCGGCGGGCATACCTGGCCACCACGCGGTCGCCCTCGTCGATGGGGCCCTCCCCGGGTGCCCGATGGATCCCGACCCCGGCCGCGAAGCGCGCCCATTCCTCGGGGAAGATCCGTCCCACGCCCTCGGTGATCCAGTCGACCTCGCGGCGGCTGGTCGTCGTCACCGCCATGAGGGCGACGCCGAGGACGCGGTCGGGGTGGTCCAACGCGTAGGCGAGCGCCAGCGTCGAGCCCCACGAGACGCCGTGGACGATCCATGCCTCGATGCCGAGGTGCTCGCGGACGGCTTCGATGTCGGCGATGAGACGCGCCGTCGTGTGGGCGGCCAGCGTCTCGGGATGGTCGGACGCATGCGGGACGGACCGCCCGCACCCGCGCTGGTCGATCCCGACGACCAGATGGTCCCCCAGGGCGAACCGGCGCCGGTACCCGCCACGGCCCAGCGTGCCCCCGGGCCCGCCGTGCAGGTATAGCAGCGGGACTCCCCGCGGGTTCCCGCTCGTCTCCCAGTAGATCCGCGCCCCGTCGTCCATGGGGAGCAGCCCCGTCGCGAAGGGGGCGGGAGGCGCGCCGGGGGCCGGCGAGGGCCCGCCGGAGGCTTCGTCAGGGGGTGGCATGCCGCCAGCGTAGGCGGTGGCGCCCATTGACGAGGGCGGCGCCACGGTGCCGGGCAGGGCCGGGCGCGGAGCTGTTGGACGCAGAGCGGCAGGGATCCGGGGCGCGTCATCACGTCCGGACATGCAGAACCCCCGCCGGTGGATCGCACCGACAGGGGCCGCCGCGCGCCCGAAGGGACTCGAACCCCCAACCTTCTGATCCGTAGTCAGATGCTCTATCCATTGAGCTACGGGCGCATTGTCTTTCGACAAGGACTCACTGTAGCCGAGCGTCACGGAGAGGACAAACCACGTGATGGGCAATCGATCACAGGGCCGGCCGGGGTGGTGAGCCTGCGAGCGCGAGCAGCGCGAAATGCCCATGGGCGCCGTCACACTCGGGGCATGACGATGAAGCAGCGCCGCCATGACGCTCGCCCTCTCCGTCCTCTCCGCGTATGCGAGGGTATGCCACGGGCGGCCGCGGGAATGAACCGGACGATCCGCAACGCCTCCCGCCAGACCGTGTGGGAGGGCGTGAGGTCGGCGCAGACGCGTTGGGCTCGCATTCCCCGGGTCGGGGCGTGTGCGTTCTGCCTGATGCTCGCCTCCCGCGGCGCGGTCTACTACTGGGACACGGTGACCAAGACCAAGCCGGGCAGCGCTACCACGACTCGTGCCATTGCCAGGGCCGTGAGATCCTCGACGATTCTCAGGTCCCGGAGATCGTCACCCAGTTGCAGGCGAAGTGGCGCACCACGAAGGTGGCCGTCGGCGAGGTGTGGCGTGACGGGAAACGCCACCTGAGTCTCGACCAGTGGCTGGAGACGATCCAGGATGAGCGCGAAGCGGACCGCCAAGCCCGCAACCTCGTGCAACGGCTCACGGAGCTCGACGAGGGCATCGCCGTCGACCCCGCGAAGCTGTGGAAGCATGTGGCGGTCGCTGATCAAGGGGGAAGAAGAGGAGGCCATCTCGCGTCGAGCGCACAAGCGTTGGCCGACGAGATCACAGCGTCACGAGAGCCGGTCATCAAGGCCCCCAAGACGTTCTTCCCGGACGTGCCCGACGACGTTCTCCACGAGCCGCTCGGCGACGACACCCATGGCGCGATCCGAGCTGTCCTCGATGATCCGGTGGAGCGCGTCTGGCTCGGACCACGGGCAGGCTTCCAGATCGCCGGAGACGTCGACGGTCCACAGGGCGGTCGAATCCGACTCACGGTGATCGTCAACCGGGCGCCGCGCTCGTCCTCCACCCGGTGGCGGGTCGTCACGGCCTATCCGGCCTCCGGAGACGGCGTCGTCATGGTGACGCCCTCGGGTGAAGTGCGAGACGTCCCACTCGCTGACAACGGCGATAGGATCGATTCATGAGCGTTGCCGTCCTGGACGAGATCGCGACCGCCACGGGCGGCCGGGTCGCCCCTGTGCGTGAAGGGATCGGCGAGGACTGGGTCGACAACTGGGAGCCAATCTTGGACCAGGTCGTCGAAGAGGAGATCGCGCTGCCCGAAGATCTCCGGGTTCGCCTCGCCGCGGAGATCGCCGAGTACCTCGACGCCTGGGCGGACTACGACGACGACGAGTTGATGCTGTGGCGCGCCCGCGAGAACTTCCCGAAGTTCCTGGCGATGGAGCCAAAGATCCCGGATCCCCGGCAGAAGATCCCAGAATCAGCCTGAACGACGCACATACCGGCCGACAGCCCCGACCACCAAACGGTGATCGGGGCTTCGCCATGCCCACCGAGTTTCCACCACACCGCCCGCGCTCGCGGGTGCAGCGGCTGACGACGTCCTCTCTGCGTACGCAGAAGTGGGCCCCACGGCTCACCAAAGGTGGCAGGTTCCGGCCGTTCGCGCGAGCACCGCCAACCGACCAGCAGAAGGCCCCGCATCCAGGCGGAGAGCATCGGACATCCTGTCGGCGCGACTCGGCCCAGGTGCCGCCCGCCCCGGCCACTGGCCGGCCGCTGCCATGGGGGACGACCACGACCAGCGCCCGGGAGCAGCCCCCGCGAGCGACTCCTCTACACTGCAAGGCCATGGCAGGAACCCCTACTTCGATCCCCTCGACCTCGTCCCCGGCTCCATCCGTGACGCCCCCCGCGCCTTCTCCCCAGGCACCGCCCCGCGCGCCCAAACGGCCGGGGCGCTCCCGTTCCTTCCACGGCGAATCCTTCGCCGATCCCTGGGAGTGGCTGCGCGACAAGTCGGATCCCGAGGTCCTGGCGCATCTCACCGCCGAGAACGCCTGGACCGACCGGGTGAGCGCGCCGACCTGGCGGCTTCAGCGCCGCATCGTCGGAGAACTCCATCGGCACACCGTCGAGACCGACGTCACGGTGCCGGTGCGCCTCGGGGACTTCTGGTACTACGACCGCACCACCGAGGGCCGGTCCTACGCCGCCCACTACCGTGTCCCCGTCCGAACCGCCCCCTCGAGCGCCGCCTCCGTTCACTCCTCCTCCCAGCCCGACCCTGCGCCCGCCCCTCGGCCTGAGCCGGGCCTCCCCCTGCCCGGCGAGCAGCTCCTGGTCGATGAGAACCGCGAGGCCGAGGGCCGGGATTTCTTCGCCCTCGCCGACCTCGCCCCCAGCCCCGACGGGTCCCTGATCGCCTGGTCCCGGGATCTCAGCGGGGACGAGCGATGGACCATCGTCGTCCAGGACGCCGCCACCGGTGAGGTCGTCGACGACACCGTCCAGGGCGCCGGCCAGGGCCTGGCGTGGTCCGCCGACTCCCAGACCCTGCTCTATGCGCGCGTCGACGACGCCTGGCGGCAGAACCAGGTGTGGACGCACCGCGTGGGAAGCGACCCGGCCGGGGACCGCCTGCTCCTCCAGGAGGACGACGAGCACTTCGAGCTGTGGTTCGAGCCCGCCCGCGATCCCCGCTGGGTCCCGATCCATGCGGTCTCCACCACCACCTCCGAGGCCTGGCTGTGGTCCACCGGCCGTCCCGGCGCCGTCCCCGCCCCCGTCACCGGGCGCACGCCGGGCGTCCTGGTCAACGTCGAGCCCGCCGGGGACCACCTGGTCATCGTCCACACCGCGACCTCGCGCGAGGGCACGCTGGCCGTCGCCCCGCTGCCCCGGGCCCTCGCCGATTCCGCCGGCCCGGTCCGCGCGCCGTTCGCGCCTCCCTCGTCCTGGGTCTCTCTGCGGGAGGCGGACGAGGGCGAGCGGATCCTGTGGGCGGAGGCCTACCGGACCTTCCTGCTGCTCACCCTGCGCAGCGGAGGCCTCACCCAGGTCGAGGTCCGGACCCGCCAGACCCCGGCCGCGGGCCCCGACGACCCCCTGCCCGCGCGGGACCTGGCCGATGTGTGGGGCCCCGCGCGGCTCGTCGGCACCGACCACGCGGTCCGCACGATCTCGACCGCCGGCGGGCCGCGTTTCGAGGACGCGACCGCCCGCGTCGAAGTCGAGTCGATCACCCGGCCGCCGCGGATCATCGAGGTCGACCCCGCCACCGGCGCCCGCACGGTGCTGCGGACCCTCGACGTGCCGGCGTGGGAGCCCGGCGATTACGCCGAGGAACGCGTGTGGGTGGCCGCTCGCGACGGCCGCACCCGCATCCCCGTGACCCTGGTGCACCGCCGCGACGCAGAACCCGACGGCACCGCCCCCGGATGGCTCTATGGCTACGGCGCCTACGAGGTGAGCATCGACCCGGAGTTCTCCGCCCTCCGCCTGCCCCTGCTGGAGCGCGGCGTCACCTACGCGATCGCCCACGTCCGTGGCGGCGGGGAGATGGGCCGCGCGTGGTACGAGGACGGCAGACTGGCACTCAAACGCCACACCTTCGAGGACTTCGTGGACGTCGCCCGCTGGATGGTCGACGCTGGATGGGCGGCGCCCGGCCGGTTGGTCGCCGAGGGGCGCTCGGCGGGCGGGCTGCTCATGGGGGCGGCCGCCAACATGGCGCCTGATCTGTTCCGGGTGGTGTTGGCTGGCGTGCCCTTCGTCGACGCGCTCACGACGATCCTCGACCCCTCGCTGCCGCTGACGGCCGGGGAATGGGAGGAGTGGGGCAACCCCATCGAGGACCCGGAGATCTACCGGGCGATGCGCGCCTACACCCCGTATGAGAACGTGCGCGACGGCGCCGAGTACCCCGCCGTGTTCGCGACGACCTCCCTCAACGACACGCGCGTGTTCTTCGTGGAGCCCGCCAAATGGATCCAGCGCCTGCGCGAGGCGACCTCGGGGGATCCGGAGGCCCGTCCGATCGCGCTGCGCGCCGAGATGGTGGCCGGCCACGCAGGCAGATCCGGGCGCTACGGCCGGTGGGAGTCACGCGCCGAGGAGTACGCCTTCGCCCTGGGCCAAGTGGGCGCGGGCCAGGAGCCGGCGCTCATGTGAGGGACGAGGGCGGGGCCGGACGCCGCCGGCCCCCGGAGCGCGGGCGATCAGTCCGGAGCGACGACCTCGCTGAGGACCCGGACCAGTTCACGGGCGCTCTCCAGCGAGAGCTCGATGTGGTGGTCCTCGTTGCCCAGGAAAACCCACTCGACGGGCGATCCCAGGCTGGCGTGACGGACCACCTCGAGCGGGATCTCGAGGGTGGAGGTCACGAACCTTCCCCCCGCGTCCTCAGAGGACAGGCGGACGAGAGCGTCGACCGCCGGGATGACCTGGTCGACTGTCATACGCTTACCGGCCAACTCATTGATCGGCGCGTCAGACCACGCGGACGTCGACTCTGTCAACATAATGGGACACTCCTGAATCACACAGTGCGCAGGGACGACGGATTGCCTCCCTGATCGGCGGCGGCCGGCTCTCCCGTCTCCCGGGCGTTCCGGCTGTTTCCCCGTTCTCACCGCCCGATCAAGGCTAGGCCGCACTCCGCCGATCGAACAGGTCTGAGTTCTTGTACACTCGGCCCTGCGGCGGGCACGACCGGTCCGCCGGTGGGAGGCGAACATGGACAACCACCTGTCTGTCGTGGTCGTCGACGACCACGAGATCGTCGGCCTGGGGCTCAAGAAGGTCCTCGAGGACCAGGACCCCCGTTACCGCGTCACCTCCTACCCGGCCATCGACCAGATGGAGCTCCCCGAGCCTCCCGTGGTCGTCGTCCTCGACCTGCGCCTGGCCGACGGCTCCACCCCCGTGTCGAACCTCGCGACCCTGCGACAGGCGGCTGTCCCGGTCATCATCTACACCTCCGGCGACAACCCCGTCCTCGTCCGCGAGGCGATCGCGGCGGGGGCGCTCGCCATCGTGCGGAAGTCCGCGCCGCTGAGCGAGCTCGTCGAAGCCCTGGACGCCGCCGCGGAGGGCCGCACCTCCGCGGGCATCGACTGGGCCGCCGCCCTGGACGCCGATGAGGACTTCGTCTCCCAGCACCTCACCCCCACCGAGGCGACGGTCCTGGCCCACTACGCTTCCGGTGAGACATCGGACGTCGTCGCCCGCGAGCTCTCGATGTCGAAGAACACGATCAACACCTACGTCTCCCGGATCCGGGACAAGTACCGGGCGGCGGGGCGACGCGCCGATTCCCGGGTCGACCTGTTCAAGCGCGCTGCCGAGGACGGCCTGGTCAGCTACTTCGACCACGACCAATGACCGGGGCCTCGCCAGCCTCCCCGCCCGAGTGTGCGCTCCGAACGGCGTCTGACCGCTACTCCACGGCGGTCCGCCGCGTCATCTACGCCGTCGCCGGCGTCGCGGAGCTGAGCTTCCTCGCCGTCTCATGGACGCCCTTCACCCGGCTGGCGGACGCCGTCGGCCAGTCGGCCACGCTGGCCGCCTTCGCCCCGCTGGTCGTGGCGCTGCCCACCGCGGGCATCCTCGCGACCGCGGCCCTCCTCGGCGATCTTCCGTGGCGGGAGAAGGAGCCCGCCTCCGCCTTCCCGCGCAGGCTCGACCGGGTCGGCCTGCTCCTGGTCCGCGCCGCCTGCCTGTGGTACTTCGCGGTTCTGGCGATCGCAGCCGCGGGAGCCGTCGATCCCTCCCGGACCCTCATGCAGGTGGTGGACGATCAGGTCCCCCTGATGGGCCAGTACTTCCCACTGGCACTGCTCCTCCCAGGCCTCCTCCCCCGTCGAGCCTCCTATGCCTCGACGACGCTCCCCGTGGTCGTCTTCCTCGCGGGGACCGCCTTGTCCGGCTCGCGCGATCCTGTGATCTGGGACCACGGCCCGTACTACCTCCTCTTCAACGTCATGTACATGGCATGGACCGACTGGGTCCTCCGCCAAGCCCAGGCCCTGGACCGCGATCGGTCGGAGCGGCGCAGGCGGGAAAGGGAGGTCGCCCGCCTGCGCGCCGTCACCGGGGCACGCCAGCAACGCGACGCCTTCGTCCACGACCACGTGCTGTCCGCCCTGGTCCCCGCCGCCACCAGGATCGCGGACGGCCCCACCCTGGCCGAAGCGGCACGCGTCGCCCTCGACGCCCTCGACGACGTCATGGCCACGCCCATTCCCTCCACTCCCGCGCAAGTGTTCGCGTCGATCCGTGTCTATGCGGCCGGAACCGGACTCGACGTCGTGGCCGACTCGCAGGTCCACAGCGACACCCCCCTGCCCGCGGACGTCGGGAACGCCATGATCGGCGCCGCCGAGGAAGCGCTGCGCAACGGCGTGCGCCACGCCCGCGGCCTTGACGGGCGCCCGCTGACCATCCGCCTGACGATGAGCGCCGACGAGGCCGGTGTGCGGGTGAGCGTGGCCGACAACGGGCCGGGATTCGACCCGACGCTCATCCCGGACGGGCACTTCGGGATCCGCCGATCGATCATCGCCCGTATCGAACAGATCGGGGGCGTGGCGAAGGTGCGCTCCGCCCCCGGCGAGGGGACCGTCATCGACCTGTCGTGGAAGCCTGAGGAGACGCCCTCGTCCCCGGGGGGCCGCCGCCCGATCCTGGCCTTCCACACGGCGCTGCCCACGGACAGCCGCTACTCCGCCCAGGCTCCGGTGGCCCGCCTGATCGGCGTGTACGCGATCCTCCTCCAAGTGCTGATCGCCTGGCACGTGGCCGAGGACTACACGGACATCCGCGTCGTCATCGTGGCGCTGGCGCTCCAGGCGATGGCCGGCGCGCTCTGCCTGTTCCCGTGGACGGCGGCCCAGATGCCGAGGTGGGCGGTGGCGACCGCGGCGGCGGTCGCGGCCGCCACGCCGATCATGGTCTTCACGCAGCTCCCCTCTGGCGATTGGCCGGCATGGGCGCCCTGGGTGGGGGCCACCGGTTCCGTCCTGCTGTGCGGGGTCCTCACCCTGCGCCAGCGCATGACCGCCGCGTGGGCCGCCTGGGCGCTCCGCCTGGCGGGCACCGCGGTATGGGCGCACCTGACCGGAATCCCGGTGGCGCCGACCGTGCTGTCGCTGTCCGCCTCCCACACCTTCTCCCTGTTCCTGTGGGGGATCGCGACCGTCTGGTCGGCGCGGGTCAGCCGTCTCATCGCCGACGAGCAGCGCCGCGCCCTGGAGCTGGACGCCACACGCGACACCCAGCAGGAGATCCGCGAGATCATGGATCGTTCCCTCGTCCACATCGACGAGCGCGCGCGGCCCGTGCTCTGCGCCATCGCCGCGGAGTCCGGGCGGGGCCGCCTCACGGAGACCACCCACCTGCGCGCCCGCCTGCTGGAGTCGGAGCTGCGCGACGAGATCCGGGCGCCTCTCTTCACGGGGACCGCTGTGGCCGTCGAGGCCGCCGCCGCCCGGCGGCGCGGAGTCGACGTCGTGCTGCTCGACGACTCCGGCGCCTCCGGCCTGTCCTCCCCGGCGCGCGACCGCATCGTCGACCGGGCCGCGGAGCAGCTGAAGGCCGCCACCGAGGGCCGCGTCATCGTCCGCGTCTTCCCGCCGGGACGCCCCCTGCTGGCCACGATCGTCGCCAACGGCGACCGAATGAGCATTGAAGCCGATGCCCCCCCCCCCCCCGCTGGACAGGCCGGACTCGCGGGCGACCGGACGAACCGGCCGGCATCGCCGCCGGCACCGGGGAACCCACGGGGGGCGCGGATTGACCCCGCGGCTCAGCGAGGCTGACGACACCGAGGGCCGCCAGACGGACGCCGAGCCGCGGGTCCGACGCGAGGCAGGACCGGCCTCACAGATCCTCCAGCTCACCCAGGCTCCGCGCCGCCTCATGGGCGATGGACAGCGCGATCTCGTCGACGCCGTCGGACAGGCCCGGGGTGCACCAGCGCCGCAGCGCCAGCTTCGCCAGCCGGTCCGCCGCGTCGTTGAGCACGGTGGGAGCGGACGCAAGGCGCCTCGTGTGGGCGCGCACCCACCGCAGGGTCGTCGCCAGTCCCGCACGGCGGCGCTGGTCGATCAGCTCGGCAACCTGGCGGACCTCACGGGCCAACGCGGTCCCCGGGCTCCTCGCCTGGGCACAGCAACGCGTTGACCAGGCCGAGCGCTCGTCGCGAGTCCGTCCACGCCACGACGGGGACATCCGGATGGTCCCCGAGGGCCATGCCCAGTCCGCGCAACTCGGCCGAGACGATCCCGCCCGCGCACACTCCGAGACGGAACATGCCCTCCGAGGTGAAGTACCCCCATGACGCGCCGCGACGAGGATTGCGCGCCCCGTCGGAGGCGATCTGGAGGGGGCCGCCGGCGGCCTCGTCGTCCTCCAGCGCCCCGGCCCGACTGCCGGGAGAAGGCCGTCCACTCCCGCCGAGACTCCACCTCGGCGATGACGCGTCGGAACTCCCTGGCCTGGACCCGCAGACACGCCGCCGACAGGCACACGACGAGCGGATCCTGCCCACATCGACCGTGCCCACTGCCGCCTCCCTCCCCGCGGCCCATGCTACGGTCCCCCGCCGGAGCAGGCAGCGCGAGGCAGACGCCGCGTCGGGCCTGCCGGGAGCGGCCGGGGCATCCCGCAGCGCCGCCCTCGTCGGGCGTCTCAGACCCCGAGGAAGTCCCGCCACCGCGGGAGCTCGCGCTGCGCCTGGTCCCATCCGGCCCGGTAGGTGGACTCCAGGCGGTCCAAGCGGGTCTCCGTGTTGGCGATCGTGAGGTGCTCAGGGACGAACACCTGGGCGCGTCCCTCGCGTTCGAGCTCGAAGAGCCGGGCCCTCGTCGCGTTGTACCGCTCGGGGCGGCGGGCGACGCCCTCGACGATGGAGGGCAGGGCAGGGAAACGTCGGCGGAGCAGACGCAGCAGTCCCCGGCTGGCGGGCTTCTTCACGTAGCCGCGCGGGCGGGTGAGGACCACCAGGAACCTCTCGTATCCGGCGATCTCGGCGGCGTCCAGGGGAATGCCCCCGTCATCGCCCAACGCCCCGTCGACATAGATCTCGCCGTCGATGACGACCGGGGGCATGAGGATCGGCAGCGTCGACGAGGCGCGCACCGTCGCGCCCACGGCGGCGATGTCGGGCATGTCGCGCTTGGTGAACCAGACGCGCCTGCCCCGCGTCGCGTTGAAGGAGCCGACGCGGATCTCCGCGGGATCGGCGCGGAAGGTCTCCCAGTCCAGGGGCAGCGAGCATCCCGGATAGCCCGACTGCTCGTAGATGTAGTGGGCGTTGAAGTAGCCGTCGCCACGCAGGAAGGACCGGATCCCTCCGAACTGCGGGTCCTCGACCAGGTCGACGAACGAGTGCTTCGCCCGTGCGGGGTCGCGTGAGACGTAGTTGACCGTGTTGGAGGATCCCGCCGAGATCCCGGCGACGAAGTCGGCGTGGATCCCCGCCTCCAGCAGTGTGGCGACCACCGGCGCCGTATAGGCGGCGCGCATGCCGCCGCCCTCGAAGATGAGTGCCGTGTCGTGGACGTTCGTCGTCAGCGCATGGGGTGTCGTGGCCTCTGCCATCGGGTGATCTGCCTCCTCCGGGAGCCGGGCGCGCGTCCCGGCCCGTATCGCCGCGACGCCGCCGTGATCAGGGTATCGCCTCGAGCCGTCACGCAGTTCGGGCCGCGGGCGCCCGTGGACGGGACCCGGCGGCCGCGGGCGGCGCGCGGATACCCTTGGGCCCATGACGATCACCGCAGCGGTCGACGGATCCGCGCTGGGCAACCCGGGGCCCGGGGGCTGGGCCTGGGTGGTGGACGCCGGCTGCTGGGACGCCGGCGGGTGGCCCCGGGCGACCAACAACCTCGGCGAGCTCACGGCCGTCCTCGAGCTCCTGCGGGCCACGGCCGCCGCCGGGCGCGCCGACGAGCCGCTCCACGTGCTGGCGGACTCCCAGTACGCCATCAATGTCATCACGAAATGGCGCCACGGGTGGAGGAAGCGGGGCTGGCAGAAGGCCGACAAGAAGCCCATCGCCAACCTGGAGACCATCCAGGCCATCGACCGCGAGATCGCGGGGCGCGCCGTGACCTTCGAGTGGGTCCGCGGCCATGCCGGCCATCCCCTCAACGAGATGGCCGACGACCGCGCCCGCGGCGCCGCCGAGGCCATCCAGGCCGGGCGCCCCGCGCCCTCCGGACCGGGGTTCTCCGGCGCCCGGTCCCTCGCGCCCTCCCCCATCGGCGACGGAAGCGGCAGCGACGGCCTCGCCGATGGCGGCGATGGCCGCGACCGAGACGACCGGTCCGCCCTGGTCCTCGCCGCGGAGAAGCGTTTCCTCCGCGCGTGGATCGCAGGGGATGAACGAGGCCTGGCGGACCTGGCCGCGCCGGGCTCCCGGCGCGGCTGGCCGGACGGCACGGTGCGGGAGGGGCTCGCGGGTCCGGCTCCCGCGGCGCCGCGCATCGGACGCATCGCCGCGGCGCCGGCAGGACCCGGAACCTGGCTGACCACGTACACGATGCGCTGGGAGGGCGGGGCGTCCCTCGAGTCCAGCGTGTGGGCGCCCGCAGACGCAGATGGCTCCGCGGCCCCGCCGGCGCCGGAGGACGGCGGGCCTCGCCTGCTCTGGCACCAGTCGACGCTGCGACGCTGAGCGGCGCCCGGACGGCCGGCGCCTGCGCACGCGCCTCCCCGGGGACGGCAACCGTCGCGGCTACGCTGGCCCCGTGCGAACGACGACCTACATCCAGCACTCCTGCACCGTCCACGAGCACCGCTTCGACGTCCCGCTGGATCATGCGCTGCCGGTGGGAGGCGGCAACCCGGCGATCGAGGTCTTCGCCCGCGAGATCATCCGTCCGGGCGGCGAGGCGCTCCCCCACCTCGTCTTCATGCAGGGAGGTCCCGGCGGCCGGAGCCCTCGCCCCGGCGACTTCCGCGACGACTGGATCGGCCGGGCGCTGCGCGACTACCGCGTGGTCCTCCTGGACCAGCGGGGGACCGGCCAGTCGACCCGGCTCGATGCCGCCGCCGTGGACGCCCTCGTCCTGCTCAGCCGCGGCGGACGGGACGGCGCGGCCGCGGCGCCCGTGGGCCCGACCGACCGCGAGCGCGCGCGGGTCCTCTCCCTGTTCCGTCAGGACCAGATCGTGCGCGACGCGGAACTGGTGCGCCGTGAGCTCGCGGGCGACCGGCCGTGGACCAGTCTGGGGCAGAGCTTCGGAGGGTTCATCAACACCTGCTATCTCTCCCTGGCGCCGGAGGGGCTGGCGGGCGTCGTCTGCACGGGCGGACTGCCCGGGCTCGCCCCCATCGACACGATCTACCGCCTGACCTACGAGCGCACGGCCGCGCGCAACCGCGCCTACCTGGCCCGGCACCCCGCGGACGAGCGCACCATCCGCGAGG
Organism: Schaalia naturae; assembly: GCF_042665795.1. NCBI lineage: Bacteria > Bacillati > Actinomycetota > Actinomycetes > Actinomycetales > Actinomycetaceae > Schaalia > Schaalia naturae. The sequence continues at coordinate 2,757,468 of NZ_JBHTEF010000001.1, read as the reverse complement.
TCGCCGCGCATCTGCGCGACACCGAGGAGTTCCTGCCCACCGGGGAGCGCCTGTCCGCCGCCCGTTTCCGGATGATCGGCATGGGGCTCGGGATGACGACGCGCTTCGACGTGCTCCACTACCTGTTGGAGGGGCCCTGGGTGCGTCCCGCGGTCTCCGGGGGGCGGAGGCGCCTGTCCTCGGAGTTCCTCCGCGAGGTCGGCGCCCTGGTGTCGATGGAACCGCTGTACGGCGTCCTCCAGGAGTTCATCTACGCGGGCGCCACCCCGCAGCTCGCGGGCCGCGCCACCGACTGGGCGGCCGAGCGGCTGGCGGCCGACCTGCCCGGGTTCCGCGCCGACGCCGATCCCCTCGACTCCGCCGAGCCCTATTGGCTGACGGGCGAGCACATGCCGCGCGCGTTCTTCCGCGAGGACCCGGCTCTGGCGCCCTTGGCCGGCGCCACCGACGAGCTCGCGCACATGACCGGCGTGCCGCCCGTGTATCTGCCGGACGTCCTGCGCGACGCCTCCGTCCCCGTGGCCGCCGCGGTCTACGTGGACGACATGTTCGTGCCGCTTGAGCTCTCCCTGGACACGGCCGCGACGATCCGGGGCGCTCGAACCTGGGTGACGAACGAGTACCAGCACGACGGCCTGCGCGCCTCCGGCGGGGCCGTGCTGGACCATCTGCTGGCTCTCCTGGAGGACTGAGGACGGGACGCTGAGAACACGCCCATGAGAAGGACGGCATGGTGAGGATCGCATCGGGTCTGGCGCATGCGCTGAGGGCCTGGGCCGCCCGGGAGGTGCCCGGCCCCCGCACGCGACAGGCCCGCCGGACGTATGCCCTGTTCGCCGGGACCGCCGCCGGCCTCGCGGTGGGCACCGACCAGACCGTCCTCGCCAGCATCCCTCCCGGCGACCGCGGGCTCGTGGCGACCGTCGTGTCTCTGCTCGCCATCTCTCCGCTGGTGATCGCCGTGTTGGCGTGCGTGGCCATGGCGGTCTCCGTCCTGTCCCGTTCCGGGGGGCCGGCCTCCCCCGTCCCGCCCGACGAGGACGTCCCCGGCCTGTCGGCGATGGACTGGATGACGACGGCCGCGACGGCCGCTTTCGTCATCGTGGACCTCGCGATCGTCGCCGCGGTTCCCGTGGCCGTCGGACGGCCGTTGGGAGAGGAGGCCCAGGACTCCCTCCGCAGCATGGTCTCCACGGCGGCCATGGTCGGCGTCCTCCTGGGGCCGCTGACTTTGCCTCCCGCAGCGCGCAAGGCTCTCGCGGGAGTCCAGGCCGCGGCGCTGCTGATCAGCCTGTCGGCGATGAGCGGGCGGATCTGGCCGGAGGGCCTGGAGGTGTCCGCGGCGCTCCTGTCGACCTCGCTCTTCTTCGTCGCGGGGATCGGCTGGCTCCTCACCCGGTCGCAGGACCTGGACCGGGCCCACGGCGAGGAGCGGCGCCAGAGGAGGGCCCTGGCCCACGAGGAGGCCCGCGAACGGGCCCGCAACCAGGTCGACGACTTCATCCACGACCACATCCTGTCCGCCCTGCTGCCTCTGGCCAGTGAGCTCGCCGACGACGCCCTGGTCCGGAGCGCCGCATGGGACGCCCTGCGTTCGCTCGAGGAGGGGCCGGCCGACGGAGACGCCTCGCCGGTCACGAGGGTGCGGACGGCGCGCCGAGGCGGCCCCCGATCCGGAGAGGCGCAGACCTCGGCGGCCTCGACGAGCGGGTGGCACGACGAGGGTGTCCAGGCCCCCGCTGACCGGAGTCCGGCCGCCTGGAGCCTCGACCTTCCCGTCTCCATGGAGACGCCCACCGTCCGGCGCCTCGGGGTCCTGCTGATCGCCGTGTCCGTCCTCCACGCGTGGGTGGCGGGCGACTTCTACCTCACGATGCTCCCCGTCGCCGCGGCACTCCTGTTCCTCGCCGCAGACATGTGGCTGCTCACCCGGTCATGGCCGGACGCTCGCCTGCCCGCGTGGGCGGCGGTCCTGATCCCGGTGCTGGTCGGCGCCCTCAACCTGGCGTGCCTGTGGGCGATCCCGCCCGGCGGATGGCCCGGCTACGCCTCTTGGTCGCTGGGGGCCGGCGTGACGTTGTGCTGGGGGCTCCTCATGCGCGAGCGCCGTCTCGCGGCGTGGACGGGGTTCGGCCTGCTCGCCGCCACGACCGTCCACTGGGTCCTGGGCACCGGGCAGCCCCTCGCGATGGCGCCCAAGCTGCTCGCCAGCCACCTGATCTCGCTGATCGCGTGGAACCTCATCGCCGAGGGGTCGACCCGCTTCTCGCGGCAGGCCGCCCTCTCGGGCCGCCGCGTCGGGCAGCTGGCCGCCCTGCGCGAGGTCCAGCGCGAGACCGCGAGGCTCACCGCGCTGAGGATGGAGTCCGTGGCCCGCCGGTCACGCCCGCTGCTGGAGAGGATCGTGACCGCGTCCGTGATGACGCCTCAGCTGCGGCTCGAAGCTCGGCTTCTGGAGGCCGAGCTGCGTGACGAGATCCGCGGTCGCCTGTTCACCGGTACCCCCGTGGTCGCCGCCGCGCGGTCTGCCCGGCAGCGGGGGGCCGACGTTGTCCTGGTCGACGACTCCGGCCCGACCGGCCTCGCCCCCACCGAAAGGGAGGCCGTGGTCGCCTGCGCCTGCCGGGCGCTGGAGGCGGTCACGGCGTCGCGGGTCGTCGTGCGCGTCCTGCCTCCGCAACGCCCCCACCTGGCCTCCGTCGCGGTGGATGGCGCCGTCACCGTCCTGCCCCGGAGATCTCCCGCGGCCCCGGCGCCTGCCCGGCCGGCGCCTCCCGCCCGGCCGTGACCCGGTCGTCCGCCCAGATGCCTCCGAGGTCTGCGATGATGGGGGGACGCATCGATCTCCGGAGGGGAACGCCATGGCCGACACGACTGATCTGAGCGAACTCGCCGCCACCCACCCGCGGACGGCCACGATGGCGGCGTCAGCGGGCGGCACGCTTCTCTGGTATGCGCTTCCCGATGTCGTGCGCTCCAGAGGCCTGCGCGCCCTCCTCAAGACGGGCATCGCCGCGGGCGGCGCGTGGGCCGTGATCCGCTCCGGCGCGCCCTGTTCGGGTGGGGACGCCCCCGGGGGCCCGGAAGGGATCGGGGAGCTACGTTCGGCCGTCCGCGAGAATCCGACCGCCGCGGCCGTCGCGGCCGGCCTCGCCGTGGGGGGAGTCTGGGCCTCGATCCGGTGCGAGCAGTGGCTGTTCCACCGCGGCGAACGCCGACGCGCGGAGGGCCGCTTCGCACCGCACCTGCGCCAGGCACTGCCCCTGGCCCTGCTGGTCGCCGCCGGGGAGCTGCTCGACCCGCACACGGGGACCGGCACCCGGGACTGACCCGCGCCGGCGCCCAGCGGCTCCAGGCGTCCCCGGGTCGCAGCAGGCCCCAGCCCACGGGGGCGTCCCCGTCGGCACCCCCGATCGCGGCTACTCTGGGACCAAGTTCCCACCCGGGCCCACCCGGACCGCTCGCAGCCAACAGGAGGACCAACGTGCGCCACACCCCGGTGTTCGAGGCGATCAACTGGAACAGGATCGAGGACGAGAAGGACCTGGAGGTCTGGGACCGTCTGACCGGCAACTTCTGGCTGCCCGAGAAGATCCCGCTGTCCAACGACATCCAGTCGTGGAAGACGCTCTCGCCGGCGGAGCAGCTGATGACGAACCGCGTCTTCACCGGGCTCACCCTGCTGGACACGCTGCAGGGCACCGTGGGCGCCGTCAGCCTGATCCCTGACGCGCGCACCCCCCACGAGGAGGCCGTCTACACGAACATCGCGTTCATGGAGTCCGTCCACGCGAAGTCGTACTCGTCCATCTTCTCCACGCTGCTGTCCACGGAGGAGATCAACGAGTCCTTCCGCTGGAGCGAGCAGAACGAGGCCCTGCAGAAGAAGGCCCGCATCGTCGACTCCTACTACGAGGGCGACGATCCGGAGAAGCGCAAGGTCGCCTCCACGATGCTCGAGTCGTTCCTCTTCTACTCCGGCTTCTACGCGCCGATGTACTGGAGCGCTCACGCCAAGCTCACCAACACCGCGGACCTCATCCGCCTCATCATCCGCGACGAGGCCGTCCACGGCTACTACATCGGCTACAAGTACCAGGTCGCTGTCGGCGAGGCCGTCGAGGCGCGGCGTCAGGAGCTCAAGGACTACACGTTCTCGCTGCTCTTCGAGCTCTATGAGAACGAGGAGCAGTACACGGAGGACCTCTACGACCCGCTGGGGCTGACTGGGGACGTCAAGAAATTCCTGCGCTACAACGCGAACAAGGCCCTGATGAACCTCGGTTACGAGGCCCTGTTCCCCCACGACGAGACGGACGTCAACCCCGCGATCCTGGCGGCGCTGTCGCCGAACGCGGACGAGAACCACGACTTCTTCTCCGGGTCCGGGTCGAGCTACGTCATCGGGGAGATCGTGGACACCCAGGACGAGGATTGGGACTTCTGAGAAGTCCTGATTCCCCGAGGTGGCCATAACCGCGCCACGCGAGCTGTCGAGAGGCCTGGAACCGCATTTTTCTGCGGTTCCGGGCCTCTTCCATGTCCTCTGCCGACTGACAGAGGAGGACAGCGGTGAGAACAGATACCCGTTCCAAGGGGCATGGCGGGGGCACGAACGCACCTGTCTGGTGCAGGAGGGATCGCTCGCGGACCGGGAAATGGCACAGACGTGTCGTTGAGGGCGTGCCATACCGTGCCACAGGAAGGTGCTCGAACCGACAACGATCCGCGCGATTCCGCGGATTTTCGAGGTTCGTGAGGGTCTACTACCGGCAGGAGGGCCAGCGACTGATCCTGCTGCTCTGCGGAGGAGACAAATCAACCCAACAGCGCGACATCAAGCGCGCGCACGAGATCGCCCAGGAATGGAAGAACAATGAGCAACACGACTGAGAGGTTCAGCCCGTACGATAGCGCCGACCACCTCGACAATCTTGGTGACGCAGCTGCCTATCTTGAGGCAGCGTTGGAAGACGGCGACGACCCTGCGCTCGTCGCACGGGCACTCGGCAGCATCGCCCGTTCTGGGAACCTCAGCGAGCTCGCCCGCCGCGTCGGCATGAGCCGTGAAGGTCTCTACAAGGCACTCTCTGGACATGGCAATCCGAGCTTCGCCACCATCGTCAAGGTCGCTGGCGCGCTCGGGCTCAAGCTCCACTTCGAACCCGTCGGCTGAACCCCACTTCTCGCGGCCGGTCAGCACGATAATGATTGTGCATCTGGCCCGCCGCAGCGGGCCGGATCAGTTTCCAGCACGAGTGGCACGCAGAGGGCACAGGATCGCAAGTGGGCTTCAGAACCGCATGATTCCGCGCTTCTTGACGAGAGTTGGGACTTCCGAGATCGAGCCCGGACGGGCTCCGCGGCCACATCAGCCGCATGAGACGGTGCCGGACCACGCTGCCGGGCGGTTGCCGTCATCGCTCCAGACATTCACGCTCGCGCCGTCCCCTTCCCAGATGACGCTCACGGTGCCCATCGCCACGGGGGAATAGCCGTCGTCCGCGCCATAGCCGCCGGCCGGTCGGGCCACGGCGACGGGCCCCGGGGGGACCGCGTACACGTCGCCGGAGCCGAGCAGCAGGAAGGTGTGGTCGACGACCAGCACGCGGCAACCCGACGGGCCGGCCCCGCCCACGAGCGCCGGCGTGTCCAGCGATTGGGCCAGGAGGGCGAAGGCGGCCGTCGGCAGCATGACGAGGACCGCCAGCACCGACACGGCGATCGCGCCGACGCGCGCGATCGCCGGGCGCCTGTCGGCCGGTCGACGGGCCGTGGGCGTCGACGGCGCATCGGTGAGCGCATCGCCCTCCGCCTCGGGGATCGCGGGAGTCCGCGCTCTCCGCCGCACGGCGGCCGCGGTGATCAGGAGCCCGAGGGACGCCAGCTCGCAGAGGGCGGCGGCGGCCATCAGGGGATCGGCGACGGGGACCGGACCGACGACGATGGGGAGACCGGCCCAGGCCGGCAGCGTCAGGTCGGTGTGCTGCCAGACCATGTACCCGAGGCCGGGCATGAGCGCCATGGCGACGCCCGCCCACCAGAGTCCCCGGGGGTTCATGCCGGCCGCCGCCCCCTCCCTGGTCCCACCGCAAGGTACGACGAGAGCCTACAGTCCCCGGGAGGCTGACCAGCGCATCTCGAAATGGGAGCCGTCCTCCCGGACGACCTGGAAACCGAGGCGCTCATACAGCCAGCGGGCGCGCGGGTTCCCCCGGTGGACCCGCAACGACACCGGCGCACCGCGCTCGCCCGCGCGCCCGAGCACCCGGCCGAGCAACGCGGAGCCCACGCCCCGGCGCTGACGCGCGGGCAGGACCTCGAGGCTCTCGACGCGCACCTCGTCTGCGCGCTGCTCCACGTACACGGCGCCGATGACCGTGCCGGACGCGACGGCCACCTCGATGTCGACCGGATGGGCGAGCCGCGCCGCGAAGAACCCCTGTTCCCAGGCGGCGTCACGGTCGCCATAGAGGTCGCCGCTCAACACCGCGTAGGCCGCCCGGTGGAGGGCGCCCAGCTGATCGCGGTCGGCCCGGGTCGCCGGGCGGATGAGCGCGGCGCCGCCCCTGTCCACGTGCCCACCTCCTTGATCCCCTCTTGGTCGGCCTCTTCACATCGAACCGCCCTCGGACTGTCAGAAGTCCGCGATGACGAGCTTCCGCATGGACATCATGCGCTCCCAGGCGTGGGGCCGGGACATCAGCTCATCCATGTTCTCCGGCACGATCTGCCAGCTCACCCCATAGCGGTCCTTCAGCCATCCGCACTGCTCCGCCTCGGGGACCGCAGACAGGGCATCCCATAGCCGGTCGATCTCGGCCTGGCCGTGGCAACGGACCTCCAGGGAGACGCCCTCGGTGAAGGAGAAGGGGCGCTCCGCACCGGAGTCGACCGCCATGAACCACTGGTCGCCGATCCGGAACTCGCCGAAGGCCAGCGCCCCGGATCTCGCAGGCCCGGTGGGAACGCCATAGGGGTGACGGATGCCGACCTGCGCGCCCCCGGACGACTGAGCGAACAACGAGACGTAGAAGTCGGAGGCCTCGGCGGCCCTGTCCTGGACCGCTCCGCCGAACGTGAGAGCGGGAATGACGAACGGCCGCGGCTCGCCTGCCGGGTCGGTGAGCATGAGCTGCCAGTTCACCCCGTACCGGTCCTCGATCCATCCGTAGCGCGACGAGAAGGGGCGCTCCCCCAGCCCGATACGGACCTCTCCTCCGTCCGCGAGCATCTCCCACATGGCATCAAGGCGGTCTTGCGCCTCCTGTTCCGCCCCGGCGAACGCCGACGGGTCGACGTTCAGCAGGAACGAGATCGCGGGCGTGGGCCGGAACTCGTCGCCGGCGTTGACCAGGGTGAACCGCGTGCCCTCGACGTCGAGGGCGACGGTCAGAGGCTCGCCGGCGAGGCCGAGCTGGAAGTCCGGCAGGCCCGACATGGGATACCGGCTCTCCACCGCGGACGAGGCGCCGGGGAGGGCGCGCGCGTAGAAACGGCCTGCCTCCTCGGCCGTGTGACTGAACCAGATGTTTGGGACGATCCGCTGATATGAGATGGACACGAGGGCTCCTTCGCGGGCGCGGTGCCTTCACGGGTGCTCGCCAGTATGGCCGTCCCCGCTCGGCGCGACAAGGCCCCATCGCGCCCTCGGCCGTGGCTCCTCGTAGGCTGGGACCGACCGACGATGCACCGGAGGCAGACGATGAACGCGACATCCGACACCGACACCGACACCGCCTCAGACGACGCCCGCAGCGACTGGCTCGCCTGGCGCGCCCGGCGCGAGGAGACCCTGCGCGAGCCGAACGGCTGGCTGTCCCTCACCTCGCTCACCTGGCTCGACGCCGACCCCCGGTCGGTCCCCGGGTTCCCGGGCTTGTGGTCGGCCACCGGTCCCGGCGACACGGGGCAGGAGGATCCGTCCGCCCTGGACTCCCCGCGCTGGCAGGCGCGGGCGCTCCTGCCCGACGACGCCGGCGTCGCCCAGGACGGGGCGTCCGTCGCGGGCACCGTCGCGATCGCCCTGGGCCCAGGCGACTCCGACCGGTCGCTGGCCTGCGACGGCAGCGTCGCCGAGGTCGCCCAGCGCGGCCGAGGGGTGATCGTGCGCATCCGCGACCCGAGGGCGCGGACGCGCGCCGGGTTCCGCGGCGTGCCCGTCTTCGACTTCGACCCCGACTGGATCCGGCCCGCCCGCTTCACCGCCGACGCCGAGCCCCGCGAGATCACGGTGCCCAGCGCCCAGGCGGGCCTCACGACGCGCCTCACGGCCATCGGCCGCGCCGCGGTGGCGCTGCCCGACGGATCGGTCGCGGGCCTGCTGGTCACCGGCTCCGCGGAGTCTCCCTCCGTCATCTTCCACGACACGACGAACGGCGCCGAGACCTCCGCGTGGCGCACCGCTCCCGTCCTCCTGCCCGAGGCCGGGGATGCGAGCAGGGACGCCCTCGTCGACTTCAATCGGTCGACGAACTTCCCCGCCCACTTCACCGCCTACGGCACGTGCCCGACGCCGCCGGAGGGCAACGACCTGCCCGTCGCGGTCACCGCGGGCGAGAAGGCTCCCGCGGCGCCTGCGCCCTCGGAGGGATGAGCCGAGCGGAGTTGAGGATGAAGGCGGACTCGCTGCCGACGTGGACGAGGGCCGCCGCGACCGGCCCGAGCCAGCCCAGCGCCGCCAGCGCCATGCCGAGCGCGTCCACCGCGAGGGTGCCGATGAAGTTCGCCATGACGATGCGGCGGGCCCGGCGGGCGATCCGGAACGTCTCGACGAGGTCGCGCAGGTCCGAGCTGACCAGAACCACGTCCGAGCTCTCCCGCGCGATGTCGGTCCCGGAGCCGACGGCGATGCCCACGTCGGCGCGCGCCAGCGACGGGGCGTCGTTGACGCCGTCCCCCACCATCGCGACCGAGTGGCCGGCCGCGCGCTCGGCCTCGATGGCGCTGTGCTTCTGGTCGGGGAGGAGCTCGGCGCGGACCTCGTCGACGCCGACGGCCGCGGCGACGTGGCGCGCCACCGCCTGCGAGTCGCCGGTGAGCATGACGACGCGAAGTCCCATCCCCCGCAGGTCAGCGATCGCCGCGGCGGCGCCGTCGCGCACCCGGTCCGCCAGGTCGATGCTCCCGGCGTAGCCGCCGTCCACGGAGACGTGCACCTGCGTGGTCCCCTCCTGCGGCGTCTCGGGGAATGAGGGCGCTCCCCAGCCGGCCGGGACGGCGGGGGGAACCGGGACGAGGCGCTCGTTGCCCACGGCGACGGCCGCGCCGTCGATCATCGCCGTGATTCCGAGCCCGGGCCGGTAGTCGGAGGAGTCGGGCGGCGTCGTGGGGGCGCCGGCGTCGCGGGCGGCCCGCAGGATCGCTTGCCCGAAGGGATGCTCGGAGTGCCATTCGGCCGAGGCGGCGAGCCCCAGAAGGTCGCTGCGGCTGCGGCCTGCCGGCCGGGCGGCCACGACACGAGCCTGGCCCTCGGTGAGGGTGCCCGTCTTGTCGATCATCACGGTGTCCACCCGAGCGAGTTGCTCCATGTGGGTGCCGTCCTTCACGAAGGCGCCGGACCGCGCCGCGCGCGCGATCGACGCGAGGATCGCCAGGGGTGTGCCCGCGGCGATGCCGCAGGCTCCGGCCACGATGACCACCGAGATCGAGGAGCGGGCGTCGCGCGTGAGGAGGAAGGTGAGCGCCGCGGCGGCCAGCGCGATGAGCACGAGCCAGGTGGCGAGCCGGTCCGCGAGACGCTGGACGGGGGCCTGGGAGGCTTGGGCCTCCCTCACCGTGGCGATGATCTGCCCGTAGGAGGAGTCCTCGCCCGCTCGGTCGACGCGGATCTCAAGGGCCCCCGACAGGGCGATGGACCCCGCGAGGACGGTGTCCCCGACGCCGGCCGCGACGGGGAGCGACTCGCCGGTGATACGCGACTGGTCGACCTCCGTGGAGCCGGCGAGCACCCGGCCGTCCACGGGGATGCGTCCTCCCGGCGCCACGGACACGACCATGCCGGGGCGCACGTCGTCGAGGGGGATCTCCCTGGCACGCTCGCCCTCGCGCACCTGGACGGCGGCGGGGAGGAAGGCCATGAGATCGGTGAGGGCATCGCGGCCCCGGTCCATGGAGAGGTCCTCGAGAATCTCGGCCGCCAGGACGAATGCCGTGATGAGCAGGGCCGTCACCCACTCCCCGATGAGGGCGGCCGCCGCGATCGCGATGAGCATCGACAGCTCCATGCTCATCCGGCGCCCGCGGATGTCCTCCCACGCCTCGGTGAGGATGGGCCAGCAGCCGGCCACCAGCGCCGCGACGGAGAACACCGCGACGACGACGGTGGGGACGCCGACGGCGACGAGGACGCTGGCCGCCACGGCCGCCGCCGCGACGCAGAGGGCGCGCGCGAGGTCGGCGCGGTCGACGCGCTGCCAGAGCGAGGATCCGGAGCCGGTGCCCGGCGCGCCGGAGGAGGGGCCGGCGCCGACCGGGACGACGGCGCGCACGGGGCCTGCCGCGTTCATGCGAGGGCCTCCACAAAGTCGGGGTCCCCGACGGCGGGGGCGGCGGCCGCCCTGGGCGCCGACGCCCCGGATGCCGTCCGGTGGTGGGCGGGATGCTCCTGGGTCATGTGCTCGACCTGCATGAGCGCCTGGCGGACCAGTTCGCCCGGGTGCTCCTCGAGCAGCCGGTAATGGACGCGGGCGCCCTCCTGGCGTCCGACGACGACCTTCGCGAGGCGCAGCTTGGACAGATGCTGGGAGACGATGGTCGGCTTCCTGCCGATGAGCCCCGCCAGCTCCCCGACCGTCAGTTCCCCGCAGTCGCTGAGGAGCGCCACGATCCGGATCCGGGTCGGGTCGGCGAGCAGCTTGAACACGGCGGCCGCCTGGACGGCCCGGTCCTCGCCGACGGCGTGCACCACGGAGGGCTCCCGCCCGACCAACGCCTTCACATCTTCACACATGTGAATATGGTAAGGCTGGCCGAAGACTGAGGTCCAGGGACCCTCGTCCCACTCCTCCGACCCCGGGCGCCTCAGCTCGGGTCGGACGCCGCACGGCGCCCAACGGCCCCGGCCTCGCGCGCGCCGGCGCGCCGCAGGAGGAGGGCGATCACCGCCGTGGCGAACACGATCACCGCCAGTGGACGCGCTTCGCTCGAGGTGGCGGCCAGGAGCCAGGAGATGACGGCTGCCATCCCGAACTGCACGCCCCCCAGCACGGCGCTGGCGCTCCCTGAGGAATGGGGCGCCGCAGCCAGAGCGATGCTCGTCGAACTGCCCATGACAAGCCCAAGGCTGGCGACGACGACGATCAGCGGGACCATCAGCCACCGGGGATCCACTCCGACGACCGCCACGGCGAGCAGGCCCGCAGCGCCCGTCACGAGGACGGCCAACCCGGCGTCGAGGAGGCGGGCGGGCTCCGTCACACGCATCCGGCGCATCGCCCAGATGCTCACGATCGTCATGACCAGTCCGTTCATCCCGAACAGGAGCCCGTACTCCACCGGGCTCCATCCCATGACGTCCTGGTAGAGGAACGACGAGGACGAGATGTAGGCCATCAGCGTCGCGAAGGCGAAGACGAAGCAGAGCATGTGGGTGAGGTACTGGCGCGAGGTCAGCGCCCGCGGCCGGTCGCCGTCGCGCGCCTGCCCGTCGGGCGCGCGGCGGTGCGCCCGACGCGAGAGGGGCAGCGACTCCGGGACCTGGACGACGACGGCCACCAGCGTCATCGCGGCGACCACCGCGATGACGCCCAGGACGGCCCGCCAGCCTCCGAGGCCGAGGACCAGGCTCCCCGTGAAGGGGGCCAGGACGGGGACGACGGCGTTGACGGTCGTGACCAGGGTGAAACCGCGAGCCGCATCGCGCCCGACGGCCCGGTCCGCGATGACGGCCCGCCCGATGACCATCCCCGCCGCGCTGGTGAGCCCCTGGAGGAAGCGGGCGAGGATCAGCAGGTCGCTCTCCGGGGACAGCGCCGCGCCCGCGCTGGCCAGCACGGCCAGGGCGGTGCCGGCGAGGAGGGGCCCGCGGCGGCCCAGCCGATCGGAGAGCGGGCCGAAGGCGAACTGCCCGACGCAGGCGCCGACGAGAAAGGCCGTCATCGTCTGCTGGATCTGGCCCGAGCCGACGGCGAGGTCCTGGGCCATCTGCGGGAAGGCCGGCAGATAGAGGTCCATCGCGATCGGCGTGAACGCGGAGAGCAGCGCCAGGGCCGCCAGCAGCCCAGCGGACAGCGGCGCCCTCTCGGCGCCCTCGTCCCCCCTCGGGAGCCCCGGAATGACAGCGGCTTCCGTCCGGCGGTCGGCGATCCCCATGCGAGTCCTCTCCTCCTATGGCCCGACGCGACGGGCCATATGCTTCTAACATTAGAACTAAAAAACGTCAGGGCCCCCGGCCTGCGGGACGTGATCCTCGTCATCCCCGACCACGTCCGCGATCCCGCGGCGCCCGAGGACGCGGGGGACATAATGGGAGACATGGACGCGCAGGACGAGGTCCGCGCCCTGGCGCAATTCGCTGGCGCTCTCCAGGGCCTCATACTCGGGCTGCGGCGCAGCGCCGTGCACGGAGCGGGAATGTCACCCCTGCCCCCGTCCGAGGCCGAGGTGCTGATCCTCGTGGTCGCCCAACCCGGCATCACCGTCATGCAGGCGGCTCGGGGCCTCGGGCTGCGCGCGGGCAATCTCAGCGTGACAGTCAGCAAGCTCGTCGCCCGCGGCCTGATCTCCAAGAAACCGGATCCGCAGGACCGCCGCCGCGTCGGCCTCCTCCCGACGGCACGGGCGCTGGAGGACAAGCGGCGCATCGACGCCACATGGACCGACGTGGTCGGCGGGTTCCTGGAGGCCCTCTCCGCGGAAGAGCGGCGGTCCATCCTCGCGGCGGCGGGCCCCCTCGAGCATCTGGCCGCACTCGCGGCGCGCTCCCCGGACCCCGGCTCGCCCGGCGCCGCGGCCCCCGGTCGCGAGGCGAGGACGCGGCACGGCACACTGGGGGCATGACATCTCAGGGGCGCCAGCCGCGCTACGGCCGCATGCGCTCCGACTACGCCCCGGAGGAGCTCGCCGGCCAGCCGCCCTCCATCGTCGAAGCCGCCGCACCGTCCCAAGGCACAGGCCGCCTCGCCGAGCAGGGATCGTCCTCGTCGACGGGGGCGGAGGCGCCGACGGCAGGCGCCCCCCGTCGCCCACGGCGCCGCGGCCAGGCTCCCGAGCCCAGCACGCCCACGTCTCCCCCTCCCCCGCGCCACGGCCCCCTCACGCCCGTGGAGGTCGCCACCGTCGGTATCCTCGGCGGGCTGGCGGTGGTGCTGGGCGTCGTGTCGACGATCCTCCCGTTCTTCCAGGGGTTGTTCCAGATGCTCGCCGCAGTCCCGATCGCCATGGTGTCCGTGCGCCTGCGCCCGCGTGGCGGCGTCGCAGCCGTGGCGGTGACCGTGCTGGTGGCCCTCATGCTCGGCGGCGCCTCCTCCGCCGTGACCGTCGGGGAGGCGGCCCTGGGCGGCGCGGTCGTGGGCGCGCTGCTGCGTCGGCGCGTCGGGCTGGGAGCGGCAGCGGCGGCGGGACTCACGCTGGGCGGCGTCATCGGCGCCGCGACCCTGGGCGTGCTGTGGGTCCTCGCCGACCTGCGCGATCTGGTCCTGGAGTCCGCGCGCGTCTCGGTCACCGGCTACCTCGACCTCTTCGGGCGCTGGAGCGTCCTCACGCCGCTCACCGACCGGCTGACCCGCCTGGTCGCCCTCGCGCTGGACTGGTGGTACGTGGTCGTGCCCGCCGGCGTGCTGCTGGGCGTGGCGGGCATGGTGGTCCTCGCCTTCTGGATCCTGCGCATCGTGCTCGCCCGCCTGCGCCTGGGCTCCGACTGGGACCCGCTCCAGGTCGTGCTCGACCGCCAGGCCGGCGCCGCCCGCCCGACCGGATCCGGTGACGACCCGGCCTCCGCCCCCGATCCGCTGCCCATCCGGCTCAGCGGCGTGCGCTACCGCTATCCGGGCGCCCCCGACACGGCCGAGGCCGACGCGTTGCGCGACGTCGACCTTGAGGTCCGCGACGGGGAATTCACGGTCGTCATCGGCCCCAACGGCTCGGGGAAGTCGACGTTGTCCCTCGTGCTGGCCGGCGCCGAGCCCTCAGCCGGCCGCGTCGAACGCCCCGGGCCGGTCGGACTGGGACGGAGGGGCGGCACCGCCCTGCTCGCCCAGCGCAGCGAGCTCCAGATGCTCGGGGAGACCGTGGCCGAGGACGTCGTGTGGGGCCTGCCCCCCGAGGAACGAGCCGAGGTCGACGTCGAGGACCTCCTCGCCTTGGTCGGGCTGGAGGGCCTGGGGGCGGCCAGGACCTCGCACCTGTCGGGCGGACAGCTCCAGCGTCTCGCCCTGGCCGGCGCCCTCGCGCGCCGCCCGCGCCTGCTGCTGTCCGACGAGTCCACGGCGATGGTCGACCCCGCGGGCCGCGCCGACCTCATGCGCATCCTGGGCTCCCTGCCCGCCCGCGGCACCACGGTCGTCCACGTCACGCACGATCCCGTGGAGGCCCACGGCGCCGACCGCCTCATCCACATGGAGGCGGGCCGTGTCGTCTCCGACGGACCCGTCGCCTCATCCGACGCCCCCTCCGGCACCGACGAGGGCGTCCCCGCTCCCGCCCCTCGCGGGGCCCGCGCGCCTGCGGAGCACCCGGCGCCGGTCGAGGCGGCCCCGGAGCAGCCCTGGCCGCCGACCGCCGGATGGAGCATCGAGCACCTGTGGGCGGACCGCATCACGCACGCCTACGACGTCGGCACGCCCTGGGAGCACGTGGTGCTCCGCGACGTGTCGCTGATCGTCTCCCCCGGCGAGGCCGTGCTCGTCACCGGCGGGAACGGCTCCGGCAAGACGACGCTGTCGCGCCTCCTCACCGGCCTCATCGCCCCGACCTGGGGGCGTTGCACACTGGGCGGGACGCCGGTCGCCCAGCGCGTCGGCGATGTCGCGATGTCCATGCAGTTCGCGCGCCTCCAGCTCCAACGGCCCTCGGTTCGCCTCGACATCCTCGCGGCCGCGAGGGCGGGGACGGGGAGCGGCGCGGACGCCGGGGCCGGGACCGGCGGGAGCCGCGGGAGGCGCGGGAGGCGGACCGACGACACCGCGTCGCGCCCGGCGCAGGACCGGCTGGTGCGATCCGCGATGGACGAGGTCGGACTGCCCCCTGAACTCGAGCGGCGCGGCATCGACCAACTCTCCGGCGGGCAGATGCGCCGGGTCGCGCTGGCGGGCCTACTGGCCTCGGAGCCCCGGGTCATCGTCCTGGACGAGCCGCTCGCCGGCCTGGACGCCGATTCCCGGCTCCTCCTCATCGACGCGCTGGAGCGCCGGCGCCGGCGGGGCCTGGCCATCGTCGTCATCAGCCACGACACCGACGGCCTCGACGCCCTGTGCCAGCGCTCGCTCACGCTCGCAGAAGGGACGTTGTCATGACCGGCACGCCCGTGCACGCGGGGTCGCCCTCGTCCATGCCGGGGGCGGCGGCGCCCGGACGCCCAGAGACCCCCCGCGGCCAAGGGCTTCCCCGTCGGCGCCCGCGGCGCTCGTCGGCCAGCGGCCTGCCCAGGCGCCTGCCGTGGGACTCCGCGATGACCCGGTTGTGGCCGGGCACGAAGATGCTGTGCCTGACCGCCCTGTCGACGGCCCTGCTGCTGTGGCCGCGGTGGGCGGCCGTGACGGCGGTGGGAGCCGCGCTGCTCATCGGCTCGCTGGTCGCACGAGTGCCCGCCTCTGCGCTGCCGCGGCTGCCCGTCTGGTTCTGGAGCGGCGTGGCGGGCGGGTGCATCGGCGCGGCCCTGGGCGGCGGACTGTGGATCTTCGTGCGGTCGCTGCTGGTCGCGGGGCTCATCGTCTGGGGATCGTCGCTGCTGGTGTGGACGACGCCGCTCGGGCGCCTCGCGCCCGCGCTGCGCACCCTGATGGCGCCGCTGCGGTGGCTGCGGATCCCGGCCGACGAGTGGGCGACCTCGATGGTCCTCGCCCTGAGGGGACTGCCGACGATGGTCGAACAGACCTCCGCGGTGACGGACGCCGTCAAGCTGCGCTCGGGCGGACATCCGCCGACGACATGGACCGAGGCCCTGCACACGGTCATCGACATCGTCACCGCCTCGTTGTCGGCAGCCTCCCGGCGGGCCTCCGACACCGGGCGCGCGATGACGCTGCGCGGCGGCGTGCCCCCGGTGCCCGGCGAGCCCGTGCGCCTGGGGTGGCGGGACGCGGCGGCGGTCGCCGTGACGGCGGCGGCCGTGTGGGCGGCGGTCGCGTTCGCCCATGGGTGGCCGGAGTGGATGGCCGGGTGGCTGCCCGGGTGATGACGGGGGTCTGAGTCCCGGGTTCGATCGGTCTTCCTCGGGGCGCGCCGCGGCCGCCGTCCAGGCCGGACCAGGCGCACATCGCTCCCCGACAGCACACAATTCCGGCGAGGGTCGCCTCGGCGATCGCCCGCCCATCCCTTGTGACCTGCGTGTCTCGGTGCGAGAGGGGAGTTCGTCCGTCCAGCGTTCCGGGCATTCTGTGCCGTCTCGCATGCTCGCCCCCGACTGTGCCGATGGGCTGGCTGGAGATCGGCGGCGCTGGGGGCGTGGTTCGCTCGCGCCGGTGACGTCCAGCGCGAGGTTCGGCGCCAGGACAGATCCCCAAACGCCCCGAGAACGCATCGAACCCCGCGCCCGGAGCCACCCACGCGCACCACCGTCAGGACGCGCGCGATGACGCGCGATAAAAGACGGGCCGCCAGCCGTCCGGCCAGCGACCCGCATCCGGTGCTCGAGGGGGGAGTTGAACCCCCACCCCATTTCTGGGACACGGACCTGAACCGTGCGCGTCTGCCTATTCCGCCACTCGAGCAGCATCCCAGGCGCGAACGCGCCCGGAGCAAGGAAACTGTACGGGGCGGCCGGGGGTCGAGTCAAACCGGGCGGGCGCGTTCGCCGGGCTCCCCAGACCGCCCCGGCCGCCTCATCGCCGACGTTCCCCGCCATCTCGGGAGCCAGCGGGAGCGCCGCCGCTAGACTGTCGTCGGTGAGTACCCTGCACCAGGTGCTTCCCGGCCAGACGGGACGACGCGCGAGACGGGGAAGGAGGACGTTGTGAGCATCTTCGACAGGTTCGAGAACGCCGTCGAGAAGGGGATCAACGGCGCTTTCTCCCGGGTCTTCCGCTCGGGCCTGAAACCTGTGGACGTCACGACCGCGATCCGGCGCGCCATCGAGGACAACCTCCAGGAGTTCGCCGCCGACCGCACGATCGCCCCCAACAGCTTCGCCCTCCACATCTCCCCGTCCGACTTCGACGCGCTGTCGGAGGACCTCGACGTCCTCCGCGACGAGTTCGAGCGTCAGACCACCCAGTACGCGGCTGAGCACGACTACGTCCTGCTGGGCCCCGTCGAGGTCCTCTTCGAGCGCGACGACGCGGAGCTCACCGGCCAGGTCGAGGTCGAGTGCGCGACCAAGCGCGGAGCCGCCGCCCCCGCCACGGCGGTGGCGGCCTCCCCCGAGCACCCGATCATCGACATCGACGGCGAGAAATGGCTGCTCACCGAGCCCGTCACCGTGATCGGACGTGGCAGCGAGGCCGATATCGTCGTCCCCGACTCGGGGGTCTCCAGACGCCACCTCGAACTGCGCGTCACGCCCACCGGCGTCATCGCGACCGACCTGGGCTCCACCAACGGCACCTTCGTCGAAGGCCACCGCATCGACGCGGCCACCCTGGTCGACGGCAACCAGATCGTCATCGGACGCACCCGCATCCTGTTCTGGACCCATCCTGCCTCCGATCCCACACAGGACCGGTGATGACCAGCGATCTCGCCTTCACCGTCTTCCGCATCGGCTATCTGGTCCTGCTGTGGCTCACCGTCATCGGCGCCGTCCACACCCTGCGGCGCGACATCTTCGGCACCGTGGTCACCCCGCGCGGGAAGGGGCGCCGATCCGCTGTGGAACGGCGCAAGCAGTCCAGACGTGGGCGGCGCGCGGACAGCGGCAGGGAGGCCGACACCCGCCCGCACAGCGTCCTCATCACCGGAGGCCCCATGGTCGGGACGATGCTGCCCCTCGGATCCTCCCCGATCGTCATCGGCCGCTCTCCGTCGTCGACCCTCGTCCTCGAGGACGAGTACGCCTCCAGCCGCCACGCCCGCCTGTCCCCCTCGAGCGACGCCTGGTGGATCGAGGACCTGGGCTCGCGCAACGGCACCTTCGTCGACGACGAACGCCTCACGGAACCCCGAGCCCTCCATCCCGGAACCACTGTCCGAATCGGGCAGACCACACTCGAACTGGTGCGTTGATGGCCGGCGAATCCGTCGAGTTCCGCTATGCCGCACGCTCGGATGTGGGCCTGGTCCGGCAGAGCAATCAGGACTCCGCCTACGCCGGGCCGAACCTGCTGGTGCTGGCCGACGGCATGGGCGGGCCCGCGGGCGGGGACATCGCCTCCTCCGTGGCGCTCGCGCACCTGGTCCCCCTCGACGGTGAGAGCCACCCGGCCGAGGCGATGCTGCCGCTCCTGCGCCGAGCCATCATGGAAGCCCACGACGAGTTGTCCGAGCGCTCGCGCCACGATGCCGAGCTCCGGGGCCTGGGCACCACCTGCATCGCGATCATGCGCTCCGGCAACAAGCTGGCGATGGTCCACATCGGGGACTCGCGCGCCTACCTCCTGCGCGGCCAGACGCTCACCCAAGTCACCACGGACCACTCCTTCGTCCAGTACCTCGTCGACACCGGGCAGATCACGCCGGAGGAGGCCGCGCACCACCCCCAGCGCCACGTCGTCCTGCGGGTTCTGGGCGACTCCAGCTCCGATGTCACCCCTGACGAGACCGTGCGTTCCGCCGTGATCGGGGACCGGTGGCTGCTGTGCTCGGACGGCCTGTCCGGCCTCGTCTCCCCCGAGACGATCGGGAAGGTCCTCTCCGACGTCGACGACCCCGGCGCCTGCGCCGAGGAGCTGATCCGCCTCGCCCTCCTGGCCGGTGGCCCCGACAACATCACCTGCGTCATCGCGGACATCGTCCCGGCGGGCCAGTACGGCCAGACCGCCCCCGAGGTCGTCGGCGCGGCCGCGGTCGACCGGTCCGCCCCGAGCCGCGGCGGCGGTGGTGCGGCGGCCCGCGCAGCGGCCCTGACATCGGACGCTCGCCAGCAGAGGGGCTCCGGGCCCGCGGGCGACGAGGACGAGGACGGCGCCGACACCCGCGACGGGCGGTTGCGATGGTGGATCCCCCTGGTCACGCTGCTGGCCGTGATCCTCGTCGCCGGCGGGGGATGGCTGGGCTACGCCTGGACGCAGACCCAGTACTACGTCATCGGCCAGAACGGGTCCGTCGTCATCTTCCAGGGGATCCCCCAGACCTTGGGAGACTGGTCGTTCTCGCACCCCGTCGAGGTCACGGACGTCCGCCTGTCCGCGCTCAGCGACGTCGACCGCGAGCGCCTGGCCGAACCCGTCGTCCGCTCCTCGCGCGAGGAGATCGACGGCTATGTCCTCCAGCTCGAGCAGTCGGAGCAGACCGGCAGGCCGGTGGCGTCGCCCTCGTCCTCCAGCGTCCCGACCCCCTCGGGCCAGTCGGGCGGCTCCTCCCCCTCGACCACGCCGGCGACGGATGGGGGTGAGGGCTGATGGCCACCGTGTCGATCGCCCCGGTGCGTCCGCACCGTTTCGCGGAGATGCTCCTCATGGTCCTCGCGCTGGCGCTGGGCATCGGGGGGTACGCCCTGACGACGCTCAACCGCACCGGTGAGGTCCCGTCCGACCTGGGCCGGCACGTCGCCGTCCTCGTCGGCGTCGCCGTGATCGCCGAGGTCGGGATGCACCTACTGGCCCCTTACGCCGATCCCGTCATCCTGCCGGTCGCCGTGGCGCTCACCGGCATCGGCCTGGCGATGATCTACCGGCTCGACCTCTCCTACGCCGCCCTGGACCGGCCCACCGTCGGGCTGCGCCAGCTGATGTTCGTCGGCATCGGCCTGGCGTGCGCGGCGGTCGTGCTGCTGGTCCTGCGCGACCATCGCGTGCTGCGCCGCTACACGTACACCTTCGGCGTGCTCTCGCTGATCCTGCTCCTGTTGCCGATGGTCCCCGGCATCGGGACGGAGAGCTACGGCGCCCGCGTGTGGATCCACCTGGGGCCGCTCAGCCTCCAGCCCGGCGAGCTGGTCAAGATCACGCTGGCGGTGTTCTTCGCCGGCTATCTGGTCGGACACCGCGACAATCTGGCCATCGGGGGCCCGAAGATCCTGGGCATGCGGCTGCCGCGCGCCCGCGACCTCGGCCCGATCCTCGTCGTGTGGCTCATCGGCATCGCGATCCTGGTCCTCCAGCGCGACCTGGGCACGTCCCTGCTCTTCTTCGGCCTGTTCGTCGCCATGCTCTACGTCGCCACGAACCGCGTGTCGTGGCTGGTCATCGGCATCGCCCTGTTCGCCCCCGCCGTGCTGGTCGCCGTGCGCGTCTTCTCCCACGTCCAGCAGCGCTTCACGACCTGGCTGCATGCGATGGACCAGGATGTCTACGACGCGCAGGGCGGCTCCAACCAGCTGGTCACGGGCCTGTTCGGACAGGCGTCCGGCGGGCTCATGGGCACCGGGTGGGGGCGCGGCTACCCCCAGCTCGTCCCCCTGGCCAACTCCGACTTCATCCTGTCCTCCCTGGCCGAGGAGCTCGGCCTGACGGGCCTGCTCGCGATCCTCATGCTCTACCTCGTCCTCATCGAGCGGGGGCTGCGCGCGGCGATCGGCGTGCGGGACGGGTTCGGCAAGCTCCTCGCCTCGGGCCTGAGCTTCTCCCTGGCGCTGCAGGTCTTCGTCGTGCTCGGCGGCATCACCCGCGTCATCCCGCTGACGGGCCTGACGGCGCCGTTCCTCGCGGCGGGAGGCTCGTCGATGGTGTCGTCGTGGCTGATCGTGGCGGTCCTGGTGCGCATCTCGGACGCCGCCCGCCGTCCCGCCGCCTCCCCCGCCCCGTGGACCACAGGCGTCCAGGCCGCCATCGAGGCGGTGGTCCCCGCCTCCTCGCGCCCCGCCCGTCCCTCCGCCGGGTCCTCGCAGGAGACGGTCGCCGGGTGGACCCGGGGCGTCGACGAGGGCGGGCCTGCCGCCCGGAGGTCGCGCACAGGAGATGAGACCCGATGAACGCGCAGGTCAGACGGCTCTTCATGGTGATCGTGCTGATGTTCGCCACACTGGGGCTGGCCGCCACGAACATCCAGTTCGTCCAGGCGCCCACGCTCAACGCCGACGACCGCAACGCGCGCACCATCCTTCACGCGGCGGAACTCGATCGCGGCCCCATCATCGTGGCGGGCTCGGCCATCGCCTCCTCGGTCAAGGACCAGAACGACAGCCGCTACCAGCGCACCTACTCCGACGGCCCGCTCTACGCCCCGGTGACCGGGTACTTCTCATCGGTGTTCAACCAGGCGACCGGCCTGGAGGACGCCGCCGAGTCGATCCTCGAGGGCAACTCCCAGGTCCTGCTCGGCCAGCGCCTGAGGAACCTCTTCACAGGCCAGGGGCGCGTGGGCGGCGGCGTCGTCCTCACCCTGGACCCCGACATGCAGAAGGCGGCCGCGGAGCAGCTGGGGGGCCGCAAGGGCGCCGTGGTGGCGCTGGACGCGAAGACCGGGGCCGTGCTGGCGCTGTACTCCTCGCCCAGCTACGACCCGAACCCTCTGGCGCAATTCGACTCGTCGACGGCCAACGAGGCGTTCAGCGCCCTCGACCAGGACGCGTCCCGGCCGCTGGTCAACCGCGCGATCGCGGGGGACCGCTACGCGCCGGGCTCCACCTTCAAGATCCTCACGTCCATCGCCCTCTTGGAGAACGGCGTGGCGACCCCCGACACCCCGATGGACTCCCCCGTGGAGGCGACGCTGCCGGGCACGGCGACGACGATCTCGAACATCGAGTCCACCGAGTGCGGCGACGGGACGCCGACCCTGGCCGAGGCCTTCGCCCGGTCCTGCAACACGACCTTCGTCCTCGCCTCGGAGAAGCTCACCCACGATGAGCTGGCGGATGTGGCCAACCGCTTCGGGTTCGGGGATGACCTGTCCATCCCGTTGGCGGTCACGCCCTCGGTCTTCCCCGACCAGACGGATGCGGCGCAATTGGCGATGTCGGCGATCGGCCAGTACAACGTGCAGGTGACCCCGCTGGAGATGGCCATGGTGGCCCAGACGATCGCCGACGACGGCGTGATGATGACCCCCTACCTCATCGACCAGGTGGTCGACGCGGACTTGCAGGTCAAGTCCACGACCGAGCCGACGCAGCGGGCGACGCCCGTGAGCGCGGACATCGCCCAGGAGATCACCGACATGATGGTCGGCGTGGTCAACCAGCCCTACGGGTCCGGCACGTCCATGGCGATCGACGGGGTCACGGTCGCGGCGAAGACGGGCACGGCCGAGCTCGGCGACACCGGCTACGCCAATGCGTGGGCCGTCGGTTTCGCGCCCGCGGAGGACCCGCAGATCGCGTTCGCGGTCATCGTCGAGGGCGATGACTCCCAGCCGGTCCCCCACGGCGGGACGGTGGCGGGGCCGGTCGCCCGTGCGTTGCTGGAGGCGGGGCTCAGATGACTCAGGACATCAACCGGAATGCGGCGGGCACCCTGCTGGGGAGCCGCTACACGCTGCTCACGCCCATCGCCCAGGGCGGGATGGGCGAGGTCTGGAAGGCCCGCGACCGCCAGACCGGCCATCTGGTCGCCGCGAAGGTCATGCGCCCCGAGCTGTCCGGGCAGGAGCACTCCCTGTCGCGTCTGCGCCTGGAGGCGCGCAACTCGATGCGGGTCCAGCACCGCAACATCGCGGCGGTCCTGGACCACGGCGAGGACGACGGCCGGGGCTGGATCGTCATGGAGCTGGTCGAGGGGCGCCCGCTCACCGACTACCTGCGCGGCGGGGCCCGTCTGGCGGTCCGGGACCTCATCCCGCTGCTCATGCAGGTGGCGATGGCGCTCAACGCGGCGGCCGAGGCCGGAGTGGTCCACCGCGACATCAAACCGGCGAACATCCTGATCCGCGACGACGGGGTGGTCAAGCTCACCGACTTCGGCATCTCGCGCACCCTGGACCAGGCGACGCTGACGGCGGCCGGCATGGTGATGGGCACCGCCCAGTACCTCCCTCCGGAACAGGCCATGGGCGAGACCGCCACCTCGGCGGGAGACCTGTACGCGCTGGGCGTCATCGCCTACGAGTGCGTCGCCGGGCACCGTCCCTTCACCGGCGCCACGCAGGTGGACATCGCCTTCGCGCACGTCAACGACAAGGTCCCCGACCTGCCGGCCGACGTCCCCGCCCCCTTCGCCGCCGTCGTCATGCACCTCATGGAGAAAGACCCCGCCAGGCGCCCGGCCAGCGGGGCCGCCCTGGCCCGGGAGCTGGTCAGCGCCGCCCACGCCCTCGGGCTGCCGGTGGCGCCCCACCCGCTCCCGGCGCCGCCTGGCACGGCCGCCACCCAGGAGACGGCGCCTCATCCCGTCGTCCCCCCGGTCGAGCACACACCGCGGCGCTCCCTGCCGCCCTCGCTCCTCGCCCCCGTCCCGCTCGACGAGGACGGCGCGCCGAGCGCGCGCCACGGCCGCCACGCCGGGCATCCCGCCGATGAGCGGCCGACGGCCTCCACGATCCCCGCGGTCCCCGCACCGGCAGCCTCCGCGGCGGCCGCCACCCCGCCCGCCGCGACCACATCCGCGCCCGAGATCCCCCCGGTCACCCGGATCCCGACGTCGATGCGCTCCCCGGAACCGGCTGCCGGGAGCAATCCCGGTCCCGACGGCCACCGGGCTCCTGCGCGCTCCGAACTGGCGCAGCGACTGCGGTCGCGCGCCGAGCGCCGGGACCGTGAGGACGCCCGATCCGCGGACCGGCCCGCCGGGCAGGCCGCGCCGCGGACCCCGGCACGCGACGCAGCCTCCACAGCCCCGCGCGCCAGCGCCGCCCCTCCACGGCGCAGCGCCCTGCAACCGCGCACGGCGCCCTCCCGCGCGGCGGCCCCATCCGCGCGGCGCGAGGCCGCCGGAGGGCGCCCATGGAAGGCTGTGACCCGTCACAACCTGCCGCAGACGGACACGGCGCCGGTCCCGGCGCCGACCCGCTTCAACCGTTCGAAGGTCGCGCCGCCGGTCTCCGTGGGCCAGCGCATCGGACGCGGGGTGGTCATCGCATTGATCGCCCTCACCGTCCTTCTCGTCATCTTCGCCACGATCCAGAACAGGTTCGGCTCCTTCTCCTCCATCATCGGAGCGGGCGCCCACATCGCTGAGGAGGCCGGAACATGGACAGCTCCATGGACCACCGTCTAGGTGGACGCTACGAGGTTCGCTCGCTCATCGGGCGCGGCGGCATGGCTGAGGTGCATCTGGGGTTCGATGCGCGCCTGTCCCGGATCGTCGCCATCAAGATGCTGCGCCAGGACCTCGCCCGCGACTCCGTCTTCCAGGCGCGGTTCCGCCGCGAGGCGCAGGCCGCCGCCTCGCTCAACCACCCGAACATCGTCGCCGTGTACGACACCGGCGAGGAGGTCGTGACGGGCGCTGACGGGCGCGGCGTCTCCGTGCCCTACATCGTCATGGAGTACGTCGAGGGCCACACCGTCAAGGACCTGCTCTCCGACGGCACGCCGGTGCCGATCAACGAGGCCGTGGAGATCGTCTCCGGCGTGCTCTCCGCCCTCGAGTACTCCCACGCGGCGGGCCTGGTCCACCGCGACATCAAGCCGGGCAACATCATGCTCACCACCGACGGCAAGGTGAAGGTCATGGACTTCGGGATCGCCCGGGCCCTCACCGACTCCCAGGCGACGATGACGCAGCCCAACGCGGTCGTGGGCACCGCCCAGTACCTCTCTCCGGAACAGGCCCGCGGGGAGCAGGTCGACGCGCGCTCCGACCTGTACTCCACCGGCGTCGTGCTCTTCGAGCTGCTGACGGGCCGCCCTCCCTTCAAGGGGGACACCGCCGTGGCCGTGGCCTACCAGCATGTCTCGGCCACGCCGCCCACGCCCTCGTCGGTCACGCCCGACGTGCCGGACCAGCTGGACCGCGTCGTCATGAAGGCGCTGGCGAAGAACCGGGAGGACCGCTACTCCTCGGCCGCCGAGATGCGCGCCGATCTCATCCGCGCCTCGCGCGGGGCCGATGTCAACGCGCCGGCCACCTCCGTGTGGGCCGCGGCGGTGGGGGCCGGCGCCGCGACAGAGACCATGCAGATGGCGCCGCCCCCGCCGCCTCCCGGGACGGACACAGCCGACCGCACCCGGACCTACGCGCCCGCGGCCCTCGCCACCGCGCCCGCCGGCCGCGCGGATGCCGCCGAGGAGGAGCAGGCCGAGGCCGCGCGGCGAAAGAAGAAGAAGCGCACCCTCATCATCGCCATCGTCGTGGCGGTGCTCGCGATCGCCGCCGGGCTGGGCGTCTGGGCCCTCAACCGGGAACCGGACACGGCCACCGTCCCAGCGGACCTCGTCTCGATGGCGCCCGACGACGCCAGGGCGGCGCTGGAGGCCGTGGAGCTCGTCTACGCCGAGGGAGACACGGTCCCCTCCGACGACGTCGCCGAGGGGCTCGTCGCCTCTTCAGAGCCCGCGCCGGGCTCGCAGGCGGCCATCGGCAGCACCGTCACCGTCCACCTGTCCTCCGGCCCCGCCGACACGACCGTGCCCACGGGCCTGGTGAACTCCTCACCGGACAGCGCCCAGGCGAAGATCGAGGCCGCCGGCCTGAAGTGGGAGCTCGGGGACGAGGAGTCCTCGGACACGGTCGAGGCGGGCCTGGTCTCCAGCGTCTCGCCGAAGGAGGGCGCCTCGATCGAAGCCGGCGGAACCGTGACGATCCGCGTCTCCACTGGGAAGGCCGAGGTCCAGGTCCCCGACGTCTCCGGCATGACGCAGGAGCAGGCGAAGACGACCCTGGAGGCCCAGGGCCTCAAGGTCGGCAACGTCACCACGGTCGACGACCCGACCCGCGCGAAGGACCTGGTCGTCAGCACCGATCCCGCCGCCGGGGCGGCCGTCACGAAGGACTCCGAGGTGAACCTCAACATCTCTTCGGGCTACGTCCAGCTGCCCGACCTCGCGGGGATGACGAAGTCGGACGCGGAGAAGACGCTCAGCGACCTCGGCCTGTCCGTGAGCTGGACGGAGGTCCCCGACGCCGCGGAGGCCGGCACCGTGCTCGGCACGGAGCCCCGCGCAGGCACCGTCGCCCAGGGATCGACGGTGCAGGTCACGGTCAGCTCCGGCCCGTCGACCCCTTCGCCGCGGCCCAGCTCGCCGACCCCGACCTCCGACTCCGACAGCTAGGGATCCGAACGGGTCACCTCGGGGGCAAGCGGTCCGCCACCATCGGGGCGAGCGCGGCGGCACGCTCGGGCGCCGCCGCGTCTCCGCACCGCGCGAGCCAATTGCCCAGCATGAGATGCCCGTGCTCGGTGAGCACGGACTCGGGGTGGAACTGCACCCCCTCCAGCGGCAGCGTCCGGTGGCGCAGACCCATGACGATGCCCGTGTCGGTGGCGGCGCTGACCTCCAGGTCATCGGGGACCGTCGCGGGGTCCACCGCCAGCGAGTGGTAGCGCGTCACCGTCACCGGCGAGGGGACGCCGCGGAACACGCCCCGGCCGTCATGGGTGATCTGCGAGGTCCTCCCGTGCATGAGCTCGGGGGCGTGGGCGACCGTCGCGCCGAAGAGCTCGCCCAGTGCCTGATGGCCCAGGCACACGCCCAGCATCGGGATGCCACGCTCCGCGCAGTCGGCGATGACCTGCAGCGAGGCGCCCGCCCCTTTGGGGTCGCCGGGCCCGGGGGAGATCAGCACGCCGTCATAGGGGCATTCCGACGCGCGCGCGGCGCCGCCCTCGTCCCCGGCAGCATCTGACGAGCCCGCGCCCGCCGAGCCCGCGCCATCCCACCATCGGGCGTCGACCGCGTCATTGCGAGCCACGTCGACGTCGGCGCCGAGGTGGCGCAGATAGCCGACGATCGTCCACACGAAGCTGTCGTAGTTGTCGACGCACAGGATCCGCGTCATTGTCCGGACACCCCGGCTCCCCCCAGGTCCCAGTACGCCTGCGCCCACGGGAAGACCCACTGGAACAGGACCAGGACCGCCGCGGCGACCAGCACCAGGGCTTCGACCGCCTTGAGCCATGTCGGGCCGGGCAGGTGGCGGAAGATCCATCCATACATTGCGCACTCCTCCGATCGTGAGACGCGGGCCAGGGTCAGGACGCCGGCTCGTCCGCGAGTTCCTGGGGGACGCCCGTGTCCTTGGGCGTCCACGACTCGAACCTCAGGTGGACGATGTAGCGCTCGGAGTTGCCGTACTCCGGATGGCACGTCGTCATCGTCATCCAGCGTTCGGTGGGCACCTGCGAGAAGGTCTGGTCGCCGATGACCGGCGCGATGACCCATGCGGCGTCCGGCGAGACGATCTCGTGGTTGTCGACCGTGTAGACGTAGTAGGTGTCCGCCGTCTCCACGATGACCTTGTCGCCGGCGACCAGGCGGTCGATGTGCCGGAAGTTGTTGCCGTAGGTGCGGCGGTGGGCGGCCACCGAGAAGTTGCCGATCTCCCCGACCTGGGCGGTCTCCGAGTAGTGCCCGGCGAAAGCCTGGTCGAGGACCTGATCGCTGGTGCCCTCGGCCAGCGGGATCTTCATCCAGTCCCAGGAGGGCACGTGGATGACGCCGTAGAGGGCGCCGTCCGCGGGTTGGTCGATGACGGGCGGGGCGTCGGTGTGCCGCTCGCCCACGGTGCGGGAGGACGCGGGATTGTCCTGCTCGAACTGCTGGACAGCCTGGTCGCGGGGGCCCTCGACCTGCCATGAGGTCCAGTACAGCTGCCAGAACGCGAACAGGCCCAGGACGATCGCCGCCGTGATGAGCAGCTCCCCGACGACCCCGACCGCGGCGACGCCCGCGCCGCCCGATCGGCGCCGGGACTCAAGGTTCCGGACGTGTTCAGCCATGATCCTCCATCACCTGCGCGTACTGCACCGTGGGCTCCTGTGAGGCCGCCTCGAACTCCAGATGGTCGCTGGACTTCACCGACCACCCCAGACCGTAGCGTGCCACGTACTCCTTGTAGATCCGTATCCGCGGATCGGCCTCCAGCGTGTCGTCCAACTGGTCCGGATCCCCGATCGCGGCGATCTCGTAGGGCGGCGAGTACGACCGTCCGTCGATGAGGATGACGTTGCCGATGCACCGCACCACCGTCCCCGCGGTGATCCGCGCGCCCTGCACCGTCATGGCCTCGGCGCCGCCCGACCACAGGGCGTTCATCACGTCCTCGATGTCCTGCTGGTGGACCACGAGCCAGTCCGGATCGACGCCGTCCGCGGCCGAACCCGCCGGCGCGTCCGTGAGCGTCACCGTCACGCCGGGCCCGTTGACGGGCACGTTCGCCAGTCCCGTCACGGTGAGGGCAGCGGGGTCCGTCGAGGCGCCGAGGGGAGGGACCGCCGCGCCCGACGAGGGCGTCCCCGACTGCTGGGCCGCCTGTCCCGATTGGGCCGCCTGGAGCGCGGACTTCACGTCGGCGCGCAGCGCCTCGTTGCCGGACTCCATCGACTCGACCAGCTGCTGTTCGCGCCGCACGAGGCCGACGAGGTCCGTGTCGACCTGGACCGCGTGGTCGCGCGTCGTGGAGGCGGAGATCGAGAAGAGCGTTCCCGAGGCCACCGTCACCACCAGAACGGAGGCGATCACCCGCGGGGCGGGATGTCTCCGTCCCCTCACCGCGCCCTCCTTCAGCCCGTGGGCTCGCTTTGGCCCGGCCAGACTCCGAGACTACGCTAGGACAGCATTCACCGCACCAGTGCGGAAAGACCGGGGACGGTGTCCCGACGAGACTGTTCAGGAGATACTTCGTGGCCGAGTCGAAGAAGCGGAAGAAGGACGGCAAGGACGCCTCCGAGGACACCGACATCAAGAACTGGACCGACGGGATCCCCCTGAGCCCGCGGTGGTGGGCGCCGACCTTCATCACGCTGATGATCCTGGGCCTGATCTGGCTGATGGTCTACTACATCTCGGGCGGCCAGTTCCCCATCCCGAACATCCACGGTTGGAACATCCTCATCGGGATCGGCGTGATGATGGCCGGATTCCTCATGACCCTGAAATGGCGGTGAGGACCCGCCCGCCCATGCGAAGCCGGCGCCGGGCGCGAGGCTCAGCAGCGCGCTGACCCCCTCCTGGCCGGATGGCGGCGTCGAGCCTCGCGCCGGGCGCCGCGACACGGGCCTCAGGCGAGCAGCAGCGTGTACACCCCGGCCACCAGGGAGACCATGGCGACGGCCATGAGGGCGGCGACCATGCCTGCCCGTTGCTCCTGCCGCCGCGGCGTCACTCCGCGACGCGGACGCGCCAGCCGCACGAAGACCCAGGTGACGGCCAGTCCCGTGAGCAGCCCGCCCAGGTGGGCCTGCCAGGAGATCCCCGACTGGATGAACCCGTACACCAGGTTGACGGCCAGCAGCACCAGGACGGAGGTCGTGTCCGCCCCGCTGGTCCGCTGGAGGACGAACACGGCCGCGAAAAGACCGAACACGGCGCCGGACGCGCCCACCGTCGCCGTCATCCATGTCGCGGGCTGCACGAAGCACCAGGCCAGCACCGCCGCAGACCCTCCGACGGCGCTGAGCAGGTAGAGCACGGCGAACCGCCAGTGCCCCAGCGCCGGCTCGATCGCGCGACCGACCCAGTACAAGGCGAGCATGTTGAACAGGATGTGGAGCACCGAGGCATGGAGGAACGCCGTGGTCAGGAACCGCCACGGCTGCTCGTATCCCAGCACGGGCGCGAAGACGAAGGCCCGTTCCGCCTGCTGCGAGACCGTCCCGACGAGGTAGAGCACGACGCATGCGGCGATGATGCCGTAGGTGACCACGGGGGTTCGGGTCGTGCGCCGCAGCCGGTTCTCGCGGGCGCAGTCGACGCAGATGGCGCGGACCTCGGTGGGGACCCGGCACTGCGCGCACATCGGACGGTGGCACCGCTTGCAGTAGTCGACCGCCCGCACGCCGGGATGGCGGGGGCAGTCGGGCGCGGCGCCGGGGTCGGACCGCTGCCCGTAACGGGGCATGTCGTCGCTCATCGGATCCTCACGCGGTGATTGTGTGCCTTCCCGGCGGCGAGGACGGCGCCGGCCCGCGGCCGGCGTGCCCGCCCTCGCCGATCCCGGCGGTCTCAGTCGACGACGTCGACCGATGTGATCGTGACGTCCTCGATCGGTTTGTCGTTGCGGCCGGTGCGCACCGCGGCGATGGCGTCGACGACGCCCCTCGAGGCCTGGTCGCTCACGCGCCCGAAGATCGTGTGCTTGCCCATCAGCCACGGCGTGGGGGCCACGGTGATGAAGAACTGGGAGCCGTTGGTGCCGCGGCCGTTGCGCTTCCCGGCGTTGGCCATGGCCAGGATGTAGGGCTCGTTGAAGGTGAGTTCGGGGTGGATCTCGTCGTTGAACTCGTAGCCGGGCCCGCCCACGCCCTGTCCTAGAGGATCCCCGCCCTGGATCATGAAGCCGGGGATGACGCGGTGGAAGATGACGCCGTCGTACAACGGGGTCTGCATCTTCTGGCCGGTCGCGGGATGCGTCCACTCCCGCGTCCCCTGGGCGAGGCCCGCGAAGTTCGCGACGGTGTTGGGCGCGTGGTCGGGGAAGAGCTCGACGGTGATGTCACCGAGTGTGGTGTGCAGGGTAGCTTCCATGGCTCCATGCTCCCATCTCCGGGGCGCCGGGGCACCCCCGGGCAGCCCCGGGGGCGCGCCGATGGGCTGCACGTCACATCGAGGCGGTGCACAATGGGGTGTGAATACGTGTCCACGGACGACGGACACGTGAATGCCCGACCACCATCAATCGGAGGGACCATGGCCACCACCCCGAACATCGATCCGGAGCAGTTGAAGGCGAGCGCCCTCAGGCTCCGCGACACTGTCGCCGAGCAGGCCGGAAAGGCTGCGGTGAAGGCCGTCGACCTCACGGAGCAGGGGCTCGAGTGGGCGGCCCCGCGAGCGCAGAAGGCCTACGACACCGCCGTCGAGCACGCGACCCCGTACCTCCAGGAGGCCGCAGGGCGGGCGCAGGAGGCCGCGGACCGGGCGAAGCCGTATCTGGAGGACATCCAGGGCCAGGTCGTCGAGGACTACCTGCCGCGGGTCAACAAGGCCGCGGCCGCGGTGACCTCCGCCGCCACCGCGGAGGGGGATCTGACCGACCGCGCGCGCCAGGCTTATGAGGAGACCGCGAGGGCGCTGACCACGCCGACCCCGCGTCCCAAGCCGCGCAAGAGGCATCGTGCCGCCAAGGCGCTGGGCTGGACGACGCTGGGTCTGTCCGCGGCCGGGGTCGGGTATCTGCTGTGGAAGCGCAGCCGGCCCATCGAGGATCCGTGGGCGGAGGAGTACTGGGCCGACCTCGAGACGGACGTCCCGGTTCCGGACTCCCCCGCGGAGACGGCCGAGGACGTCGCCGACGCCGTGGGGGACGCGGCGGCCGACGCCGTCGACACGGCTGCCGAGACGGCTGGGGACGTGGCGGACGCTGCGAAGGACACCGCCGAGGACGCGAAAGATGCTGCCGAGGACGCCGCGCAGACCGTCAAGGCCGCAGCCACCCGGAAGGCGGGCCGCGCGAGGAGCGCCGCCAAGAAGGCCACCGGGGACGCCGAGGAGGACACGGCGGGAGAGCCGTCCGGGGACTGAGCCCTCGCCCCCGACGGTGGTCAGTCCCTCAGCCCGAGGATCGCTCGCAGGACGGTGAGGACCCCGCCCCGCGTGTTGGGCGGCGCCACATAACGGGCGGCCGCCAGCGCGTCCGGATGGGCGTTCGCCATCGCGAAGGACAGGCCGGAGGCTCCCAGCATGCCGACGTCGTTGAGGTAATCGCCGAAGGCTGCCGTCTGAGCGGCCCCGATGCCCAAACGCGATTGGAGCACGGCGACCGCTCGGTCCTTGCCCACGCCTCGCGCCGTGAGGTCCGCCCAGTTCCGGGTCGAGAACACGACCTGGTGGGTCCCCCGGAAACGGCCCAGGACCTCCTCGGCCGGCCCGGAGACATCCGTGAAATCGAAGAGCGCCAGCTTGACCGGGGACGGCGCCCCCGGCGCGCCCAGCGCCTCCAGGAGGTCCCCGACCACGGCGACCTCGTTGTAGCAGGGGCGGGCCGCCTCGAGGAAGCGCGGATCCGAGCGCTCGACCAGGGCCGTGCGCGCGCAGGCCGCGACGATCCCGATGTCCTCGCCGCGATCCCGCCGCTCCCGCACGGCGCGGATCGCCTGCGCGACCGACTCAGGGTCCAGCGGCGCAGCGAAGAGCTGGTCGCCCCCGCGCATGATGACCGCGCCGTTCTCCGCGATGACCGTCATCTCCCGCCCCGTGGGCGCGAACATGCGGCTCAGCGTGACGGACTGGCGCCCGGAGGTCGGGACGAACGCGATCCCGCGCTCCTCCAAGGCGTCGAGCACTCTCCAGATCCCCTCGGGGAGGCGGCCGTCGGCGTCCAGCAGCGTGCCGTCCATGTCGGTGACGACCAGACGGACGTCGGCGTCCTCGGGCGCGGGCCAGGTACGGGGATCGATGGGGGGAGTCTGCGGAGCCGGGGTGATCGCCATGACCCGATTGTCGCATCCGGCACGCGCGTCACACAGGTCCGCCCGGCGGGACCCCGATGTGGCCGGGCACGGCCCGGTATAGCCTCGGGGCAGACACATCGACCGACACCGCGCGTCCCGGCGCGCCGTCCCCGGAGGTTCCCATGGCCCGTTCATCCCGCGTCCAACTCGTCGTCGGCGGCGCCGCGCTGGCGCTGGCCCTGGGGCTCGCGGGCTGCTCGTCCGGAGGGTCGGCAGAGTCCTCGGCCTCCGGGGACGCCTCCGGCCAGCCCGCGTCGGGGGCCGGTCCCGCCGACCTGGACACCGTCACCCCGGGGAAGCTCACCATCGCCACGGCCGAGCCCGCATACTCCCCCTGGGTCGAGAACGACGATCCGGCCTCGGGCGAGGGCTTCGAGGCGGCCGTCGCCTACGCCGTCGCCGACCAGCTGGGATACTCCACGGACGACGTCGAGTGGGCCCGCAGCACCTTCGACTCGGCGATCGCCCCCGGCGCGAAGGACTGGGACCTCAACCTCCAGCAGTTCTCCATCACGGACGAGCGCAAGGAGGCCGTCGACTTCTCCAGCCCCTACTACACCACCGCCCAGGCCGTCGTCACCGTCGCGGGCTCCCCGGCGGCCGACGCCGGCTCGCTGGCGGACCTGGCGGACGTGAGCTTCGGGGTGCAGACGGGCACGACCAGCCTGTCCGTCCTGGAGGACTCCGTCGACCTGTCCTCCGACCCGCTCCTCTTCAACTCCAACCCGGACACCGTCCAAGCGCTCAAGGGCGGCCAGGTCCAGGCGATCGTCGTCGATCTGCCCACCGCGCTCTACCTGGTCTCCGCCGAGCTGGACGACGGCGTGGTCGTCGGCCAGTTCTCCGACACCTCCGGCGGCGACCAGTTCGGGATCGTCCTGCCCAAGGGGTCCCCGCTCACCGCGCCGGTCAGCGACGCCGTGGACGCCCTGCGGGAGGACGGGACCCTGGACCGGCTGCAGCAGACCTGGCTGTCCGACTCCGTGGACGTCCCCGTCCTCAAGTGACGCCCCCCGTTCCCGCGGGAGAACCCGGACCGCGTAGGCTCGCCTACGTGACGCCCGAACCCGGTCCCCTCTCGATCGACGAGGACGACGCTGCCCGCCGGGATCCCGACACCGGCCCAGCCGGCCGGCCGGCGGACGACCTCGACCGGGTCAGCGACATCGAGCTCGGCCGCCGTTCCTACCGGCGGCGCCAGACCGCCCGGTCCGTCGGCATCTCCCTGGTCTCGACGCTGGCCTTCGCGGGCGTCGTCTGGCTGGTCCTCGCCCATTCCCCGGGCTGGCAGGTCACCCGGCAGACCTTCTTCTCCGGGGAGTATTTCCTCCGCGCCCTCCCCAAGGTCGCCGAGGGCATGTGGCTGAACATCCGGATCCTCGCGGTCGCCGTGCTCGGTGTCGGGGTGCTCGCGACCCTGCTGGCCACCCTGCGGTCGCTGCGGGGACCGGTGTTCTTCCCGCTGCGCATGCTGGCGGCGGCCTACACCGACGTCTTCCGCGGCGTGCCCTTCCTCATCGTCCTGTACCTGGTCGGGTTCGGCGTCCCCGCCCTGGGGCTCACGGACTCCGTCATCCCCGCCTCCGTCCTGGGGACGATCGCCTTGATCCTCACGTACTCCTCCTATGTGGCGGAGGTCCTGCGCGCGGGCCTCGAGGCGGTCCACCCCTCCCAGCGGGCCGCCGCCCGGTCCCTGGGCCTGTCCCACTGGGGCGCCCTGCGCCGCGTCATCATCCCCCAGGCCGTCCGCAAGGTGGCGCCGCCCCTGATGAACGACTTCATCTCGATGCAGAAGGACGTCGGGCTGATCTCCGTGCTGGGCGCCGTGGACGCCGTGCGCGCCGCCCAGATCCAGCAGGCCGCCAGCTACAATTTCACGCCCTACGTCGTCGCGGGCCTCCTGTTCGTCGTGCTGAGCTGGCCCTTCATCCGTCTGTCCGACTGGTACTCCGCGCGCCTGCGCGACCGGGAGCAGACGGGGGGCGCCGTATGAGCGCCGTCCGCCCCTCCGACGAGGGCGTCCCGGCCGATCCGGCGGTCCCCGTCCTGGAGATGCGCGGCGTCGTCAAACGCTTCGGCGACAACGTCGTGCTGCGACGCCTGTCCCTGGAGGTCCGCCGCCACGAGGTCGTCGTCATGCTGGGCGCCTCGGGATCCGGCAAGTCGACGCTGCTGCGCGCCGTCAACCTGCTGGAGCGCGTCGACGACGGGCAGGTCCTCCTCTCCGGCGAGGACATCACGGACCCGCGTGTGGACGCCGACGCGGTGCGCGCACGCATCGGCGTCGTCTTCCAGCAGTACAACCTGTTCCCGCACCTCACGGTCCTGGACAATGTCACGCTGGCCGCGCGCGCGGTCCACCACGTGGCGCGCGGGGAGGCCGAGGCCCTGGGGCGCGAGCTGCTGGCTCGCATCGGGCTGGAGTCGCGCGCGCAGGAGTACCCGGACCGGCTGAGCGGCGGCCAGCAGCAGCGCGTCGCCATCGTGAGGGCGCTGGCCACCCGGCCGGAGCTGCTCCTGCTCGACGAGGTCACCTCCGCCCTGGACCCAGTGCTGGTCGGCGAGGTCCTGGACCTCATCGGCGAGCTCAAGCGCTCCGGTTCCACGATCCTCATGGCCACCCACGAGATCGGCTTCGCCCGGGAGGTCGCCGACCGGGTGGTGTTCCTGGACCACGGCCGCATCATCGAACAGGGGCCGCCCTCGTCCGTCATCGACCACCCGGGCGAGCCCCGGACCCGGGAGTTCCTGGCCCGCGTGCTGCGCTGAGCCCCGCTCCGTCCCCGCTCCCCGGTCAGGCGGGGCGGGCCTCGCGGCGGACCAGGGAGGCGAGGGCGCCCGGGCCTCGGCCGTCGGCGGGCACCAGTTCGGCGTAGGTGCCGGTCTCCACCACGCGGCCGGAGTCCAGGACCACGATCTGGTCGGCGTCGGCGACGGTGGAGATCCGGTGGGCGATGACGATGAGCGTCCGCCCGGCGGTGGCGGCGCGGATGCCGGCCAGCACCTCCGCCTCGGTCGCGCGGTCCAGCTGGGAGGTGGCCTCGTCGAGGATCGTGACCGGCGCGTCGCGGAGCAGGGCGCGCCCCAGGGCCAGGCGCTGGCGCTGCCCGCCGGAGAGCCGCTCGCCCATCTCGCCGACCCGGGTGTCCAGGCCGTCGGGCTCGTCGGCCAGGAACCGGGCGAGCCCGACCTGTCGGCACACGCGCATGAGCTGCTCGTCCGTGGCGCCGGGCCGGGCGAGCAGCAGGTTCGCGCGCACGGTGTCGTTGAAGACGTAGGGGCGCTGCGGGGCGTAGGCCACCAGTTCACGCAGGCGGTGCAGGTCGAGGTCGCGGATGTCCGCGCCGCCCAGGCGGATCGCGCCCGCGTCCACGTCCCACATCCGCTCGATGAGGGCCGCCAGCGTGGACTTCCCCGACCCGGACGCCCCGACGATGGCCGTGGTCCTTCCGGCGGGGATGCGCACGCTGACATCGTGGAGGACGACGGGCCGGGAGGGCCCTCCCGGGCCTGATGCGCCGGGCCCGCCCTCGTCCGTCCCCTCCCCCGCCGGGCGCGGGTAGGCGAAGGCCACGTGGTCGACCAGGACGTCTCCGGTGCCGTCGGACTCGGCGGCCGCCCGCCCGCGCGCCTCGGGGCCGGCGACCAGGGGCCGGCGCTCCGTGACCGCGAAGACGCGCCGGGCCGAGGCGAAGGCCTGATCGAGGTCGGCGGCGAAGTCCTCGACGGCCAGCATCGGGGCGAAGGAGCCGAGCGCCGTACCCAGGGCCAGCCCGACCTGAGCCGTGCCGATGTCCCCGCGGGCGTGGAGCCATGCCGCGACGGCGAGCATCGCGACCATTCCGGCGCCGAGGAGGAACTGGTTGAGTCCGCGGCGCGCCGAGACCACCCGGGAGGATGTCTGCTGTCCCTCGGCGATGCGCTCCTCGATGCGCGCCATGCCTGCCAGCCGGGCCTCCTGGTTGCCGAAGGCCAGGACCTCGCGCACGCCCTGGACGGAGTCCGTGACGTGCTGGGCGAGTTCGCCGCGAGACGCGCGGATCCGGCGCGCCGCCCGGTCGGTGGAGGCCTCCCCGAGGCGGGGGACGACGCCGCCGACGAGCACCAGGAACGGGAGGAGGACCAGGGCCGCCCACCATGACACGGAGGCTCCCAGCCAGCACAGCACCAGGAGGGGCGCGACGATCGCGGTGAGCCCGGGGGCGAGGGTGTGGGCGAAGAAGACCTCGATGCGGTCGATGTCCTTCGTGACGCGCGACAACAGGTCCCCGGAGTCCTCTCCCTCGGTCGCGGCGGGCGCCTGGGGTTCGAGCCGGTCATAGAAGAAGGTGCGCAGCAGGGCGAGGGAGCGGAACGCCACGTAGTGCCCCGAGAACTGCTCGAGGTAGCGGAAGAGGCCCTTGGCCAGCGACATCGCGACGAGCACCCACACGGTGGCGGCGATGGACCAGGTGGCTTCGCCGCCCGCGCGCCCGGCGACCGCCCATCCGCCGACCGCGAAGAGGGCGACGCCGAGCAGCAGGGCGATCAGGCGGCACACCACCGAGATGCCCAGCGGGGCGATGACGGGACGGGCGACGCGGAGCAGCCGGCGCGCCAGGTCGGTGCGCGACTCCGCGGCGATGTCCGGCCCGGGTCCACCGGGGGCCCCGCTCGCGGGGCGGGCGGGGGACTGCCCGATCGACGAGGACGGGGCCGCGGGCCCCTGTGAGGCGACGGGCGATGTCATGCCTGCTCCCCTTCCGTTTCCGTGGCGCCAGCCACCGGCTCGACGCGTCCTCCGCGCATCTCGAGGCGCCGGTCGGCGTCCTCGATGGTGGCCTGGCGGTGCGAGATCGTCAGCGTGGTGCGTCCGTGGGCGGCCTCGCGCAGGGCGTCGAGGATCTGCCCCTCGGAGGTGAGGTCGACATGGGCGGTGGGTTCGTCCAGGAGCAGGATCGGGGCGTCCTTGAGCAGGGCCCGAGCGATGGCCACGCGCTGCGCCTCGCCTCCCGACAGCGCCAGTCCGCGCTCCCCGACGCGGGTGTCCAGACCATCGGGCAGACGTTCGAGCAGCTCGCCCAGCCGGGCGGCCCGCAGCGCCTCCAGCAGCCGGCCGTCGTCGGCGTCGGGGGCGGCGATGAGCAGGTTGTCTCGCAGCGTCCCGGTGAACAGATAGGTGTCCTGGGCGACGACGCCCATCTGGGCGCGTGTCCACGCCAGGGGGACCCGGGTGAGGTCGTGCCCGCTGATGAGGACTCGGCCGGCGTCCGGGCGTCGGGTGGCCTGGACCAGGGAGGCCAGTGTCGTCTTGCCCGCCCCGGAGGGACCGGTGAGCACGATGTTCTGCCCGGGGGCGATGTCCATGTCGAGGTCGCGCAGGACGGGGGAGGCGTCGCCGTAGGCGAAGGTCACGTCCTCGAACCGGATGCCGGCGCCGCGTCCTCCCGACGGGGCCGTCCCCGTCGTGCGGCCGGCCGCGTCCTCGTCGTCCGGGGGCTCCTCCACCCCGGGGGCGTCGACGACGGCGGGGGCCTCGGCGCGGAACCGCCGGATCTCCTTGGTCGCGGCGATGCCACCCATGCCGATGTAGAAGAACTGCCCGATGCGGTCCAGGGGATCCAGCATGATCGAGGAGAGGAGCACCAGCGCGACCGCCTGGCCAACCGTGATCGCCCCGGCGTCGAGGCGCCAGGCGGCGAGCCCGACGGCGCCGGTGATCATGCCGAGAGAGAAGACGGAGTCGACGACCAGGAGGACCAGCTGGTTGCCCGCGAGATAGCGCATGACATGGCGGCGGACGTCCTCGGCCGCCTGGGCCAGGCGCCGGCCCATCGGCCCGCCCGCGTTGAGCAGGGACAGGGCGGAGAGCCCCTGGATGGCATCGAGCTCCTGGGCGGCCAGCGCCCGCGACGCCCCCCGGTACTGGCTCGACACGGTGCGGAAGGCCAGCTGGAAGGCCCAGATGCTGGCGGGGACCAGCGGCACGGAGATCGCGAGCAAGCCGCCGGCCAGCGGGTCGATGGCAGCAGCGATCAGGAGCACCACGAGCAGCGGGGTGAGCAGGGAGGCGATCATCGGCGCGAGGAAGGTCGCGGAGTAGGCGCTCGAGCGCTCGACGCCGTCCGTCGCGGAGGAGACGACGCGCCCGGTGCGCTCGTGGGTGCGCTCGGCGGGGCCCAGGGCGAAGACGTGGGAGACGACGCTGCGGCGCAGCCCGGGTTCGGTCTCGGCCTGGGCCCGGCCCGTCAGCCGCGAGGACGCGTGCGCGCACAGCGCCGAGGCCGCCGCGGCGAGCAGGCCCGCCGCCACGGTGCCGGCTCCCAGCCCCCGCGCGGACGCGATGTCCTCGACGCCGCGCCCGATCGCCAGATAGGTCGCCGCCAGGGCGAGGGATGACCCCAGGGACAGCGCCACCACGACCGGTTTGCTCACCGAGACCTCCGCTCACACGCCACGTCAGAAGAACCTTAGGCGAGCCTAACTCAGTTTCTGACGTCGTGTCACTTCATACCTCGACGTGAGAGCTCGACCGCAGGATCCAACTCCAGTCTGCGCCGGATCAGCCATGCGAGCGCCAGCGGAGCGCCGGAGGCCAGTGCGATGGATCCGGCGCCCAGGGCGATTCGCCCGGCGCCGTCCCGGCGGCCGGTGTCCGCGGCGGCGGAGAAGGCGGCGCCGTCGTCCCCGGACTGGGCGCCCCCGGACTGGGCGGCGGAGGCGGACGGGGAGGCTCCGGTCGCCGCCTGGGTCTTCCCGCCCGCCGCCGTCGAGGTGCGCGTCGTCGCGGCCGGCGAGGAGGACGCCGCCTGGGATCCCTCGGGGACGGCCACCGAGTAGACGCCGTCATAGGCCACGGACAGGGGCGACGCGACCTTCGCCCGGTCCCGCTGCCCGTCGGAGGTGTACCAGTAGGAGGACTGCCCGGTCAGCACCTGGAAGTCGATGAAGGACTGCGGGAAGGACCCCCAGTACTCTTTGTTGGAGCCGGTCGGGGAGGCCTGCTCGTTGCGCCCGCCAGCGTCGTCGATCGTGACGCCCAGGTAGTCCGGATCCTGCGTGAAGCCGTGCGATTGCGCGGCCTCGACCACGTCCACCCCGGACAGATCCGCCAGGACGATCGTGGTTGAGCGCAGCGTCTCCCACTTGGAGGTGTCGTCCATGTCGGTGCCGAACCCGGAGGCCGTGGCCGTGACCTGGCCGTCGCCCTGGGCGTCGAGTGTGAGCTCCGGATCGCTCACCGACCAGTAGGTCATTCCGTCGTAGTAGGCGACGGTCCACGATCCCGTCCACTGGATGTCCACGGAGCCGTCCTCGCCGATCGTGCCCGTGCCGCCGGCGATGACGACCTGGGACTCCGTGTTGACGGCCCGGCCGTCCTCGCGCCACCCCAGGGTGACGGCGTTCCCGTCGCGGTCGAGGCAGCGCGTGTCCCAGCTCGCCTGGACCCAGGTCCCATTCGCGTCGGGCTTCTGGATGCTGACATTGCCGTCGCTCGCCCGGTACAGGGCGCCCACATCGGAGGCGGACCACACGCGCGCCGACCCTGAGTTCCCGGCGAGCCCGGCCGAGAGGTAGTTGCACGACCCGTAGAAGGACTTCGAGTTCGTCTCGTCGTTCATCCCCCACCGGAAGACCACGTTGTTCACCGAGGTGCCCAGCAGCGAGGATCCGTCGCCGTCATCGTCATCGTCGTCGTCCCCGTCCGGGTCCACCGGGGGCGCGGCGGCCTCGACCTCCAGGTCAGCCGATGCCGTCAGGTTCCCGTCGGAATCGAGGACCCGGACCCGGTAGGAGCCCTCGGCGGCGCCCTCGGGCACCGTGAGATCCAGGGAGAACGCGCCGGACTCGTCGGCCGTGGCCGTCACCGGACCGGCGACCACCGCGCCGGACTCGCCCGGACCCGCCAGTTCGACGGTGTAGGCCGCGCGGGCGGACATGGTCCCGCCGGAGACCCTCACCGAGGCTCCGGGGGAGGCGGCCGCGGGGGTCACACTCACCTGCGGCCGGTCGGGGACCGAGATGCTGATGAGGGCGGCGGGTTTGCGCGGCTGGATCGTCTTGGCGCCGCCATCGGACGTGTACCAGTACGAGTCCTGCTGCGTGCGCGTGTTGAACTCCAGCCACGATGCCGGGAACGCCCCCCACCACGACTCGTTCGCCGATGTCCTCTCCGCCTGCGAATTGCGCCCATCGATCTCATCGGGCACCGACACCCCCAGGAAGTCCGGCGTCACCTCGATCCCCGACTCGCCGACCTCGACACCGCTGAGATCCGCCAGATGCATGTCCTCCATCGACTCCAGCGGCTCCCACCGCGTCGGGTCGTCCATGCTCGCCCCGATCCCCGAGGCCGTGCCCGTGATGGTCCCGGTCCCGTTCTCGACGTCGAGGACCGGATCCGAGATGCTCCAGTAGGTCATCCCCCCGTAGTAGACGATGGTGAAGGATCCGTCCCACTCGATATGAGCCGAGTCCGTCGAGGGATCCAAGGTCCCCGACCCGCCCGCGATCCGCACCACATTCTCCGAATACGTCGGCTGGCCGGCCGTCGCCCCGGAGCCCGTGATCGTCAGACCGGCTGTCTTCCCGTTGATAGTCGTCCCATACCGGTTCTGGCACTTCGTCGTCCATGTGGGCTCCACCAGGTCCCCGTCCGCATTCGGTTTGAGCACCGTGACATTGCCGTCCTGCGTGGCATAGAGACCCGCGTCCTCCGCCCACAGGCCGGATCCCCCCGCGTCCCCGGCCTCGCCGGCGGACAGGAAGTTGCATCCCCCGAAGTACGCGCCGCCCCCCGACTCCGCATTCACCCCCCACTGGAAGGTCGCGTCGTCCACGGTGTACGAGGCATCCGCGGCGACGGCAGCGGGACCTGCCGCCATCGCCGTCCCCCCGATCGCCAGGATGGCCGTCCCCGCGGCCCATGCTCTTCCCCGTCTGCGACCGGTTGGCGTCGGTGCGCCCGACGTGTCGCGATTCATGATTCGCAGCACAGCTCTCCCCTCAGGCCTGGGCGTCCGCCCAGTTCAGACTCGCATTGGTGGCAGGCTGTCCCCGCAGCCGGATCCTCTCGATCTGACAGACTGTAGGAAAGGCTTGCCTCACTCAGGCTAGGTGAGGCACTCCTAAGGTCTCAAGTATCTGGACGCAGGCAAAAAGGTGCCGCCCATCACATCGCCCCGCGTCGGCCGGGTGGCCTGGCGCGGGGCGATGCGGGGCGGCTGAGCCGTCGAGGCGCTGTCAGAAGGCGTCGTCGATGTCGCGGACGACGACCAGCTTCTCGTTGACGAATTCCTTGAGCCCCAGGTCCGTCAGCTCGTGCCCGTACCCGGAGCGCTTGACGCCGCCGAAGGGCAGGTCCGCCTTCACGCCCGTGGGCTGGTTGATGTAGACCATGCCGGTGTCCAGCCGGCGGGCGACGCGCTGGGCGCGGGCCACATCGTTGGAGAACACGGACCCGCCCAGGCCGAAGGGCGAGGCGTTCGCGATGCGCACCGCGTCATCCTCGTCCACCGCCCGGTACAGCTGGGTGACGGGACCGAAGAACTCCGTCTTCGCCGTGTCGGAGCCCAACGGGATGTCGGTGAGCAGCGTGGGGCGCACGAACGCGCCCCGCTCGGGCACGGGCGCCCCGATCTCCTCCACCGTGACGCCCTCCTCCGCGGCGCGGAGCACCAGCCGCGCCAGGTCGTCGGCCGCCTTCTGCGAGGACAGCGGCGCCAGCGTCGTCGCCGGGTCCATCGGATCGCCGGCCGCCAGCGCCGCCACGCCCTTCTTGTATGCCTCCAGGAACCGGTCGTACACGGCGTCCACGACGATGAGCCGCTTGGAGTTCACGCACACCTGGCCGCCGTTCCAGTGCCGTCCGATCACGGCCCACCGGGCCGCCTTCTCGACGTCGGCGTCCTCCAGGACGATGAACGCATCCGCCCCGCCGAGCTCCAGCGTGGACTTCTTGAGGTTCCTCGCCGCGATGGAGGCGATCGAGGCGCCCGCCTCCTCCGACCCGGTGAGGGCCACTCCGCGGACCCGCGGGTCCGCCAGGATCTGCTCGGAGGCCTCATGGGAGGCGTAGATGTTGGTGAACAGCCCTTCGGGCGCCCCCGCCCTCCGCATGAGCTCCTCGATGGCCGCCGCCGACTGCGGCACGTTCGAGGCGTGCTTGAGCAGGACGACGTTGCCGGCCGCCAGCTGCGGGGCCAGGGTGCGCACGATCTGGTAGTACGGGAAGTTCCACGGCTCGACGGTGAAGATGACGCCCATCGGCTCATCGACCAGTGCGGCGTCCGTGTCGCCCAGACCGCGGACCGGCAGGTAGCGCGGAGCCAGCAGCTGCTCGCTGGCGCGGGCGTAGTACTCGAACATCGCGGCCGACAGCTCGACCTCGGCCTCGGCCTCGCCGATGAGCTTGCCCATCTCCAGGGTGAGGATCTCCGCATAGCGACGGCTGTCCCCCCTCAGCAGGTCGGCCGCCTTCTGGAGGAGCCCGGCGCGATCGCGCACCGGAGTGGTCTTCCAGTCCTGGAAGGCCGAGTCGGCGCGCGCGATAGCGGCGTCGATCTCCTCGGACGTGGCGGTGGGGAAGGTCGCGACGACCTCACCGGTGTAGGGATTGGTGGTGGCGTAACCCACGATGAACGCTCCTTTGTCGTCGGAATGACCCAGAGCGGGGAGACGTCGGTGCCGCGGCGGCCCCCGGCGGCGCTCAGTCGACGAGACGCCGGCTCTCCGGAACACCCATTCTTTTGTTGCCACGGCAACAATAGGTCCGGACCAAAGTCCCAGCCAGCGAAGTT
The DNA here is from genome assembly GCF_042665795.1 of Schaalia naturae. Lineage (NCBI taxonomy): Bacteria > Bacillati > Actinomycetota > Actinomycetes > Actinomycetales > Actinomycetaceae > Schaalia > Schaalia naturae. The sequence goes on along the minus strand of NZ_JBHTEF010000001.1, from coordinate 2,714,011 downwards.
CGTGATCCCCTCGTCACACTTCCGCGTCGCCGACCCGGCGACCGGGCGGAGCCCGTCCCAGCCCAGCCGGGACGCCCTCGTCCCCGCCGGGCGCGTCCGGCGGGCAGGGGGACGGACGACTCAGGCGGCGGCCTCGCGCAGCAGCCGCGAGCGCAGGGGGCGGGTGGTCTCCGAGGCCGTCAAGATCACCGCGATGCCGATGACCGTGAACCCGGCGACGGCGACGAAGGGACCTGCCGCTCCGCCGATCGAGAGCATCGGGGAGATGAACAGCAGGCCCAGCGCCACGGACCCGCAGATGAGGGTGACGGCGGGGACGCCGACCTCGAGGCGGCGGGAGCGGTCCAGGAACCGCGTGGGCGCGCCGGTGCGGACCAGGGCCAGGGTCTCGGGAACCCCGTCGATGACGCGGATCGACTGGTTGACGGCCGTGGAGACGGCCGCCAGGACCACCGTGATACCCAGGGTGAGCAGCATCCCGGTGCCGATGTCGCCCATCATGACCGCGTCGTCGCCCCCGCCCGTCCCCGACCCGATGATGGAGAACATCGGGAAGAGCACGCCGACGATGAACCCGACCAGGGCCACCGCCCCGAATGAGCGCCAGACGCTGCGGGGGTCGTCGGCGATGCGGCGCCCGGCCACCAGCATCTGCGGAGTGCGGGCGCGGCTGGCCATCACACGGCCCAGCACCCCGATCGCCCACGAGCCGACGGCGTTGACCAGGGCGAGGACCACCGCGAGGAACCCCAGCAGGATGGCCATCACCGCCGCCGGACCGACTCCGGCGATCATTTGGACGGGACCCAGCCACGCGACGATGACGACCACGGCCAGCACCGCCCCGGCCGGCGAGACGCGGTGCGGATCGCTCCGCCTGGCGACGCCCAGCGGGGTGATCGCCACGCGACGCATGCCGAACCAGGACGACACGGCGGCGAGCACCACCATCAGGGCGGCCGCGGCGGCCAGCAGTCCGGGACCCGTCCACATCTCCGAGGGCGTCATGGGGTGTCCCTGGAAGCGGATCGTCTGCCAGGTCGGAAGCGTGAGGCCGTAGAGCGCGGATCCCCCGACGACGCCGGCGGCCGCCAGGATCGTGGTCTCGAGGACGGCGGCGGCCTTCGCCCGGACCGGGGGCAGGCCCAGGAGGCGCAGCACGGCCAGATCCCGGGCACGTCGCGAGAGTCCCAGCCGGGCGGCCGCAGCCCCCATGCTGAGGACGGGGACGATGATGAGCACACCGGCGAAACAGGCGAGGAACAGGTAGAACTCCTCGGACTCCAGCGCGTCGCGCGGCGCCTGGGATCGCTCGAAGAAGGCTTGCACTCCGCCGACGACGGCCAGGAGGACCGCGTGGGGGAGGGCGAAGGCCGCCACGGTGAGGACGGTCGTCGCCCGGTCCCGGCTGCGCAGGAGGACGCGCGTCCCGACCAGCGTCGCCCTCATCGCGCGGCTCCCCGGGGATGCGTGGACCCGGAGGACGGGGACGACGTCTGCTGCGTCATCTGCGGGGATCGCTGCGGCGCGGGAGCCTGCGGCGCGACGGGGGCGCCGGCGGCGAGCACCCGGCCATCCTGGACGCGGATGACCTGCGGGAACCACGAGGCGACACCGGGATCGTGGGTGACCAACAGCAGCGTCGCGCCCGTCGCGCGGCATGCGCCGGTGAGGACGCTCATCACCTCGTGGCCCGTCGTCTGGTCGAGAGCCCCGGTGGGCTCGTCCGCGAAGACGACCTGCGGTCTGGCGACCAGCGCCCGCGCGATGGCGACGCGCTGGGCCTGCCCGCCGGAGAGCTGCCCGGGGCGGTGGGGGCCCAGCTCCACGATGCCGAGCATGGCCATGACCTGCTGGGCGCGTCCGGTTGCCTCGGCGCGCGGGCGTCCGGCCAGCATGAGGGGCAGGGCGACGTTCTCCGCCGCGGAGAGCTCGGGCAGCAGCTGGCCGTCCTGGAAGACGAAGCCGAAACGGGCCAGGCGCAGGGCGGAGAGGGCCTTCTCCGACAGGCCTGCGATCTGCGCGCCCTCGATGACGATCGACCCCGAGGTCGGGCGCAGGATGCCGGCGATGCAGTGGAGCAGCGTCGTCTTGCCGGAGCCCGACGGTCCCATGATCGCCACCTGCGCGCCCCGCGGGAGCGCCAGATCGACGCCCGCGAGCGCCGTGACCGTCTGCTGTCCCCGCCGGTACTGCTTGACCAGCCCGGCCACGGCGATGCCCGAGCCGTCGGGGAGCGGGGCGGGTGCGCCGGTGGGCGCCGGGTTCTGTGCGGACGCCTGCCCGCGCGCATATGCGATGAGATCCGGATCTGTCATGCCCTCATCGTCATGCCCGCCCGACGCGGCCCGCCATCGGGTGATGCCCTGTCTGTTCCCCGAGATCCCCCTGACCCCGGCTCCCGTTCTCCCTGCCGGAGTCTCCCTGCCGGATGCGCCCTGCCGAACCGTGGGGTTTCCATCGAACCGAAGTCTCATGTCCCCACGGTTCGGTGAGAAGTCCACGGTTCGGTGAGAAGTCCACGGTTGGCGGACGCTTCACCGAGCCGGGCCCGCGCGCCTCCGCGCGCGGGCCCTTGGAACGGACCTCGCGGTGCGCCGGGACGAAGCAGACTGTACTATCTGTACTAGTACAGATAAGGTGACCGATCGCGAGAAAGGATCTTCATGGACCTCACCCTCGACCCGCTCTCCCCCGTGCCCCTCTCCCATCAGATCCGCGACCGCGTCGTCGAGGCGATCGGGCGCGGCGAGCTGCGCCGCGGCGACGCCCTCGCCTCGGTGCGCTCCCTGGCCGGCGCCTTCGGGATCAACCCCGCCACGGTGTCGCGCGCCTATGACCAGCTGCGCTCGGAGGGATTGGTCGCCACCAACGCGAAGTCCGGCACGTTCGTGGTCGGGGATGCCGCGCTGGACACGGCGACGCCGGCGTTCTGCTCGGATTGGGAGTCCCGGCTCGCGACGCTGCTGGAGGAGGGCCGTGCCCATGGCCTGACGGCGGAGCAGGTCGTGATCGCCTGCCAGAGGGCACTGGCCGGGAACGAGCACGACACCGACCTCGGCACGGAAGGCAACGGTCCTCGCACCGGAGACCGGCACGGAAGGGAGACACGATGAGCGAGCAGGCGTTCCTGTGGGCGACGACCGCGGTGATGCTGGCGGTGATCGGAGGGACCATGGCCCTGACACCGGCGATCTCGGACGCCACAGTGCCGCTGGGTGTCCGCGTTCCGAGCTCGCGCATCCACACTCCCGTGGTGCGGGACGCCGTCCGCCGCTTCCGTCTGTGGTGCGCCGGTCTGACCATCGTCGCTCTTGCGGTCACGATCCCCTGGCACACGGTCGGCGCGCTCCTGGTCCTCGCCATCGGCCTGATCGCCGCCTGTACGGGCGCCTGGATCGGCACCCGCCGAGCGATCACCGCGGCCAAGCAGTCCCGGCACTGGTACCGGGATGTGCCGGTCCGCCTGTCCGCCCCGATCGGGCGGGACACCGGGGCGGTCCGGCCGATCTGGGGCCTCCATGCGCCGGCGATCCTCCTGGGAGGGGCGGCACCGGCGGTCGCCGCCGCACGCTACCCACTGCTGCCGGACCCCTATCCCACTCACTGGAACGCGATGGGCCAGGCCGACGCCTGGTCGGCGAAGAGCTGGGGAACGGTCCTCGCGCTGCCACTGGTCGCCGTGGCGCTGGCCGCGATACTGGCGATCGTCGCGTTCCTGGTCTCGCGGGGACGTGTGGCGGTTCAGCCCCATCGCGGGGACTGGAAGCTGTCGGCCGACCAGCAGCACCGGATCGCTGCCCTGGTGCAGCAGATCCTGGGCGCGGTGAACCTGCTGACCGCCCTGATGCTGGCCGGAATGAGCCTGGTCCCGGTGCTCGGATGGGGTGCCGTCGTCCAGAACCTCCTCACATGGGGCGGCATCGCGCTGCTGGTCGTCGTCATCGCCGCGTCCTACGTCCTCGCCGCCCGCATCCGCCGGGAGCCGGTACGCGCAGCGCAGCGTCGCCCTCGTCGGCGCGTCGAGGAGGAAGCGGCGCCGGCGACGGACGGCACCGAGACCCCCGACGACGACCACCTGTGGTGGGGCGGCCTCCTCTACATCAACCGCGACGACCCGTCGTTCTTCGTCCCGCGCCGCGCAGGCGTCGGCTACGACATCAATCTGGGCAACCCGTGGGGACTGGGCCTCATGGCGGTCCTGCTGCTGGTGCTGCTCGGGCTGACGGTCGGGATTCTGGTCGCGGGGATCTGACGGCGGGCTCCGGACGGCGGCCAATGCCCCGTGCGCCGGCGCGAACTCCACGGCTCGGCGGGAAACCCTCGACTCGATGGCAGACGCCCGTCCCGGCGCGGTCCTCACGGGCCTGATCCCCTGAGCCCGTCGGGCTCTGAGGTGTGAGAATGTGCTCGGACAAGAGGAGGAACCATGCCCGACACCACCACCGGCACGTCCACCGCAGCCGGCGCCGCCAGCACAGCCCATCGCACCCCGCCCACCGCTCCCCTGTCGAACGAGACGATCGCCGCGCAGCTGGCCCGGCGCACGATCCGGTCGTTCACCGACGAGCCGGTCGGCCAGGAGGCGGTGGAGACCCTGCTGACCGTCGCGCGCCACGCCCCGACCTCCAGCTACTACCAGCAGACGACGGTCATCCGCGTCCTGGACCCGGGCGTCCGCGAGCAGGTCCACCTGGCGTCGGGCCAGCCCTATGTCGGAGGGACCCGGGGGGAGCTGTGGGTCTTCGTCGTCGACCTGCACCGTAACGCGGTCATCCGCCAGCAGGCGGGGGTGGACCTGGAGCCGCTCGAACGCACCGCCCTGTTCCTCGAGGGGGTCGAGGACGCCCTGATCGCGGCCCAGAGCGTCGTGGACGCCGCGCAGAGCCTGGGGCTCGGCACCGTCTACCTGGGCAGCATCGGCGGCGATCCGCGCCGCGTCATCCGCGCCCTGCGCCTGCCCCGACACACCTTCCCGCTGGTGGGGTTGCTCATCGGGCATCCGGCCCAAGACCCCCAGTTCAAGCCGCGGCTGCCCGCCGCCCTCACCACCGCCGTCGACGCCTATCCGGAGGTCGGAGACCTCACGGGCGCGCTGGCGGACTACGACGCCGCCGTCACGGAATACTACGACCTGCGCAACTCCAATGCGCGTATCGACTCCTTCACCCACCAGATCGCCACGAAGCCCGGCACCGGCGAGGCCGAGCAGGCTCCGACCCTGGAGGTCCTCCACGAGCAAGGGCTCGCCCTGCGCTGAGTCTCCGGCGCCGGACGCGGGCGCGGGGCGGGATCTCTCCCACACCCGCGCCCGTGGGGCGTCTCAGACGCCTGTCACCGGCTCAGTTGCCGCCGAGCTGGTCCTTGAGCTGGCTGTCATAGGTGCCCTGAAGGTCGTCTCGCAGGGTCGACAGCGTCGACGCCGGATCGGCGTCGGTGGTGAGGATCTGCTGGATCGCCTTCGAGATCGCCAGGTCGCCCCCGGGCAGCAGGGCACGTGCGAAGTCCTGGCTTCGGGTCTTCGCCAGCTGCTCCACCGCGACCTTGAAGGCCGGGGTCTCGGAGTAGACGTCGTTCATGTCCGCGTCGGTGCGCACCGGCAGGTAGCCGGTCGCCGCGGAGAAGGTCGCCGTGTTCTCGGCGTTCGTCAGGTAGGAGACGAACTGGGCAGCGGCGAGCTGCTTCTCCGGGCTCGACTTCGAGGAGATGGCCACGCCCGCTCCGCCGGTGGGGACGATCCCCTCCGAGGCCTCGGGCCCGGCGGGGAGCTCGCCGACGCCCACGTCGAAGGTGGCGGCATCGAGGATCCCCGTCAGGGACCCGGTGGAGCCGATGACCATCGCGGCCGTGCCCGCGGAGAAGGCCGTCGCGGGATCGCCGGACACGACGGAGGCCCAGCCGTCCTTGACGCCGTCCTGCGCGAAGGCCAGCGCCTTCACGGTCGCGTCGTCCGCGATCGGGGAGAAGTCCCATTCGTCCGACCAGGAACCCCCGTAGCCCCACACCAGGTTGGCCATCGTCCACGCCGGGTACTGGTCCTGCTGCGGGAAGCCGAATCCGGTGACGTCGCTGTTCGCCTCGGAGAGCTTCGCCGCTGCGGCCTTGACGTCATCCCAGGTGGCCGGGGCCTTGTCCTCTAGGCCGGCGGCCTTGAACATGTCCTTGTTGTAATAGAAGATCGGCGTCGAACGCGCGTAGGGCACCGCATAGTGGGAGCCCTCGAACAAGTAGTCGTTGTAGAGCGTCTCCTGGTAGGTCGACGTGTCCGCGTCCGCCGCCTTGAGGATCGGGTCGATCGGCGTGATCGAGCCGGCGAGGTAGGCGGGGAACCAGGTCGCGTCCGAGAGCACCACGACGTCTCCGACGTCGCCGGAGGTCTGGGCGGTCTGGAACTTCTGGGCGACCTCCTCGTAGTTCGCGCCCGCGGTCACCAGGTCGACGGTGATGCCCGTCTCCTCGGTGAACGCCTTGATGATCGCGTTCTCGGTGTCGATGGAGCCGCCTGGGTGGTTCGTCCAGAAGGTGATCTCCTTGGCCGGGGTGACACCGGAGTAGTCGGTGCCGGAGGCCGAGGATCCGGACTCGGTGTCCGAGCCGGAGGCGGAGCCGGCCACGGAGGGGCCGCAGGCGGTCGCAGCCAGGGCGATGGCGCCCATGGCCGCCACGAGGGCGAGGCGGGAGGTCGTGCGTGAAGACGTCACGAACGTTGTCCTTTCATGTGGATGAGGGGATCTCACTTGACCGCGCCCTGGGTGAGGCCGGCCACGATGTAGCGCTGCAAGGCAGCGAAGACGAGCAGGACAGGCGCGATGACCAGGACCGCGCCCGCCATGAGGATGCCGTAGGAGCCGGTCTGCCCCTCGATCGAGTTGAGGAGGTTGAGGCCCACCGGAAGGGTCATGTACTCGGGGGTGTCGGTGATGATGAGCGGCCACAGGAACGCGTTCCACTCCGACACCACCGTCACGAGCGCCACCGTCGCGATGGACGGCGCCATGATCGGCACGACGATCCGCCACAGCCGGCGCCAGTGCCCGGCCCCGTCGAGCTGGGCGGCCTCGAGGATCTCCATCGGCAGCGTGAGGAACTGCTGGCGCAGCAGGAAGGTCCCGAAAGCGGTCCCCAGGCCCGGCAGGATGATGCCCCACAGGGTGTTGCGCCCGCCCATCGACGCGATGGTGATGTAGTTCGGCAGCAGGGAGGCCTCCGGAGGCACCATGAGGGCGACGAGGACGGCCACGAGGAACGCCCGCCGCAGCGGCACCCGCGTGAGGAACACCAGCGCATAGGCTCCCGTGATCGCCAGCACGACCTTGACGGCGGATCCGATCCCGGTGACGATCACCGAGTTCAGGAACACGCGGGCCAGGGGGACTCGGGCCGCGACCTCGGCATAGTTGCGCAGCGTGGGGTCGCGCGGCAGCAGCGAGGCGTCGGTGGTGACGATCTCCGAGACCGGCTTGAACGAGGAGATCGCCATCCACACCAGGGGCAGCGCGATGACGACGATCGCGAGGATCATCGGCACGTAGCCCGCGAGCAGCGTCTCCGCCAGGTTCGCGCGGGAGAACGCGCGGGTCCACGCGGGGCGCCGGGAGGCGGCGCGGCGGCCGGGGCCCGCGAGACGGCCCGGGGCGGCGGCGTCCGAGATCGCGCTCATGCGTAATGCACCTTCCTCTCGACGTACCGCATCTGCAGTGCCGTGATGGCCAGCAGCACGACGAACAGGACGACCGAGATCGCGGCCGCATACCCTGCGCGCTGATAGGCGCCAAAGGACTGGAGGTAGATCTCGAAGACCATCGTGTTCGTGCCATTGCCTGTGGGGGTCATCGTCCGTAGGACGTCGAAGGCCTGCATGGAGGACAGGACCGTGGTGACGGTGAGGAAGAAGGTCGTGGGGCCCAGCAGCGGCAGTGTGATCGAGAAGAAGCGCTGCACCGGCCCGGCCCCGTCCAGCGACGCCGCCTCGAGGAGGTCCGAGGGCACGGACTGCAGGCCGGAGAGGTAGACGACGGCGCAGAAGCCCAGGTTCTTCCACACGTAGACGATGATGACCATCACCAGGGAGAGGGTGGGATCGAGGAACCACTGGGGCGACTCCGCCCCGATCGCGCGCAGGGCGTGGGAGAGCAGGCCGAACGAGGGGTCGAAGATGAAGTTCCACACGAGGCCCACGCCGACGCCGCTGAGCACGTAGGGCGCGAACACGGCGGTGCGGGCCGCGCCGCGCCCAGGCAGGTTCCGGTTGAGGACCAGGGCCATGAGCAGCCCGAGCACCATCGACGCCGCGACAGTGACGACCGTGAAGACCAGGGTCACCCTCCACACGTCGATTCCCTGCGAGGAGGTGAAGAACTCGACGTAGTTGGACAGCCCGACGAAGCGCGCCGAGGTCGATCCCAGCCGCCAGTCGAGCGTCGAGTAGTAGACGTTGGAGATCAGCGGCACATAGGTGAAGGCGATGATGAGCGCCAGGTTGGGCCCGAGGAAGGCGACGAACCATCCGAGCTCGCGCGAGCGCGCGATTCTCCGGGCCCGGGAGCGGTCCGCGGGCCGGCGTTCCGCCTCGGGGCGGGACGAGGTCGCTGGGGGTGCGGTCGGCCCGCTCCGCTGGGGAGCCCGGGCCGGAGCCTCGATGGTGGTCATGCAGGTCGGAGGTCTCTCTGTTCGCCGTGTCGGACGTGGATCACGGTAGAGAGCCGTCATGAACTCACGGTGACCGGCGGCACCGTTCTGGGTGACTCGCTGCTGATCTGCGAGGACCGATTGGCGGACCCGGAGGCCCGCGGACCGCTCCGCGCGCCAGACTCGGCTCATGACCACGAGTCCCCTCCCCCAGGGACCGCCCTCGTCGTCGCGCGGGGGGCGATCCCGCTACACGCATGGATACGGGCGGGCGGTGCTGAGCTCGCACGCGCATCGCACGGCGGAGAACTCCGCCGCCCAGCTGCTGCCGGAGCTGCGCGCCGGGATGGACCTCCTCGACGTGGGATGCGGCGTCGGCACGATCACCGTCGGACTGGCGCAGCGCGTGGCACCCGGCCGGGTCGAGGCGATCGACGTGTCCGAGCAGGTCGTCGCGGCGACCGCCCGGCTGGCCCGGGACCACGGGCTCGCCGGCACCGTCCGCGCCCGGGTCGCCGACGTCATGGACCTCCCCTTCCCGGACGCCAGCTTCGACGTGGTCCACGCCCATCAGGTCCTCCAGCATCTGTCGGATCCGGTGGGGGCGCTGGTGCAGATGCGCCGCGTGCTGCGGCCCGGGGGGCTGCTGGCCGTGCGCGACGCCGACCACGACGCGATGCGGTGGTACCCGGACTCGAACGGACTCGAACGCTGGAGGAGGCTCTACACCGACATCGCCCGCGCGAACGGGGGGACGCCCGACGCGGGCCGGCGGCTGCTCGCCTGGAGCCGGTCGGCCGGCTTCACCGACGTGACCGCGGGGTCCTCGACGTGGTGCTACGCCGATGCGCAGTCGCGGGCGTGGTGGTCGGACCTGAGTTCGGTCATTTCGTTAGTGCCTGACGCCGGGGTTGAGGGCGTCGAGGATGACCTGACGGTCTGGGTCGATTTGGGGTGGGATGGTCTGGATGGCGCCGTTGATGGCGATGGTTGCGGAGCGCAGCGGGCGGAGCTGGCGGATGAGGTTGCGGATCGCCAGGCCGGAACGGTTCTGGGCGGTGCGGGCCACCGCGAGAGCGGTGAACACGATGGTCAAATGGGCGTCGATCGCGTCCTTGGTCCTGACGAACATGGGCCGGGCGGCGAGGTCGGTCTTGGACATCCGGAAGGACTGCTCCACGTGCCACAGGTCGTGGTAGTTGGAGATGACCTCGCCCGCAGTCATGACACTGGCGGGGATGTTCGTGACGTAGCCCTTCAATCCGACGAGCTTGCGGGCCCGGGCCAGGGCAGCCTCGTCCAGGCTCCGCGCCCCGTTGCTGGTCGTGACGAACCTGGGGGTCCGGGTCGCCTTCTCCCCGGCGATGACGGCCCGAGCCCGGTTCTCCTGCGCGGTCAGGGTGTGCCCGTCCCGGGCGGCCCGCTTGCGGGAGTAGACCCACACCGCCCGCCACGACCCAGGATGCGTCGCCAGGTCCCACACCGGCTCGGCGCGCAGCAGCTTGTTGTTCTCACTCCTGTGCCCGGTCTTGGGGGTGATGGTGTCGATGACCTGCCCGTCTGTGAAGGCGTCCCCGTGCCACCGGAAGTGGGACTCCAAGTCGATCGGTGCCTTCGTCACCCGGGAGCCCACGATGAAGGAGAACCCGGCCTCGTCAAGCTCCCGCAGGTTCTTCGCGGACAGCATCCCGGCGTCCGCGACGACGACCATGTTCTCGATCTGGTGGCGGGCGTGGAACTGCTTGACGATCGGGATGATCGTCTTCGTCTCGGCCTTGTTTCCCTCGAAGAAGCCGATCTCGAGGGGGAACCCCTGCCGGTCCACCAGCAACCCGACCACGATTTGCGGGTCCACCCGGCGTTCTTTCGAGAAGCCGACCTTGCGGAGGTCGTCTTCCTTCTCCGCCTCGAAATACAAGGTGGTGACGTCGTACAAACACAGGGAGACATCCCCGGCGCTCAGTGCGTGGGTGAAACACAGGGACGCGAGCTGGTCACGGTACTTCCCCGACGCGCACCGGGCCAGGGTGCGGCGCATGGTCTTCTCACTGGCCGGGGCGCGCCCCAGGTCACGGAGTACCCGCCCGGTGTCCAGGATCGAGGTTGGTTCCACGATCCGGGCGACCACCAGGTCCCGGAACACCGCATCACCCACCGCGTCAAACCCGAGATAGGTGAACACGCCCACCAGCGCGTCGTACAGCACCCGCGAGGACGTGGAGATCACCCGCGGTGCCGGCACCGTTCCCACCGGGGCGGACTCCTTGCCTGGGAACAAGGCCGGATCCTCGGCGGGGCCGAGCAGCGCCGTCTTCGGCGCCCGGGGCTCGATCCCGAGCGGGAACTCACCCTGCCCCGGGTCGCCCATCAGGTCCCGGGCCCGCGCGATCAGCAAGCCCAACTCGGCCTCGGTGTGCGCCGAGCCCACATGCGCCACGATCCGGCGCCGCCCGCCGACCGATTCCACGAGCTGGACCGCCGTCGCGCCTGAGCCCGTTCGCACCCGCCGAATCCACACACGCCCTACCGTAGGACACTCGTTAGTGCCTCAGAAGCGACGCCCCAGCCACCGTCACCCCAGCTCAACGGGCTGCGACTCGAAACTCTCCGAGCGACTGACCAAACTCAGGGGTGCCGACGCGCTTGCGAAAGTCCTGGGTGGTCCAGGTCATTGCCCGTGGCCGATGACCACAAGAATTACACACTGTGCCATTACGCCCATCGGGTGACGTTGACACTGAATAGGGGAAAAGGTGGACCTTTCAACGGAAAGGGGTGCCTGACCTTGGTGGCACAAAACTTCGACGGAGAGCAGAATATCGTCTGTGGTCGGGTCTCCGCGCCGCGCGGATCTTCCCACGATTCGCCACCTCTCCTCTGAAGGAGCGTTCCATGACGTGGTTGCTTGGTGGAATTCCTATGCACCCCCTTTTTGTCCATGCGGCAGTCGTCCTGATCCCCATCGTTGCGCTCCTCGCAATTGCGGCGGCGTGGAACACGAGAACGCGTGATTGGCTCGGTATCGCATTCCCGATCATTGCAAGCCTGACACTCGTGGCGGCAGCCTTCACCTCGGCATCGGGCGAGGCCCTGGCCACACAAGTCGAGCAGACAGCGGCCGTCACCGCCCACACCAGCATCGCTGATCTCGCCGTGGCAGCAGGATTCCTGCTGTTCCTCATCTCATGGGTGCAATGGGTGTGGATTCACAATTACACCACTGTGCGCCCAGGCCACACACAAGCACGCGTCACCAATCCGCAGACCATTCGCCGGTGGACGACCGTGATCTCGATCGTGCAGACGGTCATCGCAGTCTTTGCGCTCGTTGCGATCGTGATCGTCGGCGATACAGGCGCGCGTGCCGTGTGGCAGTAACCTCACGGTCGACGCGACAGTTCAACGGCGACGATGGTGATTTTGAAAACTCTTTGGTCGCGGAGAGAAGCTACGCCAACCGATTCTCGCGTCTCCGGCCGAATCTGCAGTGGCGATTCATTGGGGCATGAAAGGAGCGCTTTCTGGATTGCGCTGAAATTCACGGCTTCAGCGAATGAATTGCTGGTGGACCCACCGGCGTGGCTCTTCGTGACGAGAAAAGATCCTGCCTGACTGGCATGCGTACTATGCGCTTGGGAGTGCGTTGAGGCTCGCCGACGGGGAGGGACGCAGCACCTCGCCGCGACGCCCGACAGGCGGCGCCCGGACGCCCGACGAGACACTGGCGCCCGACGACTGGGCATTTGCCTACAATCGGCGGGTGAGCCAACCTTCTCGGGACGTCCTCTTCGACTTCGATGACGTGCGAGTAGGCGCGATCCTGCACGCCGACCTTGCGATCCCCCCGGGTGTCACCGTCATCTTCGGCCCGTCGGGGGCAGGCAAGACGACGCTCCTGAGGCTCGCGTGCGCCATGCAGGCTCCGAGCAGCGGTACGGTCAGCTTCCGCGGCGAGGACATCGCGCGCGTGGACCCGGTGCTCCTGCGCCGGCGCGTGACGATGGTGACACAGCAGCCATTCCTGTGGCCGGGCACGATCGCCGATGAGCTGTCCATCGCCTGCGTGCTCCAGGGGCGCGGCGCACCGGACCGCGAGCGCATGGGAGAAGTCCTCGCGGTCGTGGGTCTCGACAAGGATCTCGCGGAGGACGCCTCCACCCTCTCGGGCGGGGAACGTCAGCGGGTGGCGCTCGCGCGAGTCCTGTTGGCTGGTCCGGAGGTGTACCTCCTGGACGAACCGACAGCGGCCCTGGATGCGCGGGGCGCGCGCGACTTGGTGCGCCGGGTCGTTGACTGGATCCGTGCGACAGGGGGCGACGTGGTGATGGTGACCCATGATGAAGGGCTGATGGAGATCGGGGACGCCCGTGTCGCGATCCGGGACCATGAGGCGGAGGTCGTGGCATGAACGGGGGTCTTGTTGAAGTCCCGATCTCGGGGCTCGTCGTGGCCGCCCTCGTGGTCGTGGTGATCGCGGCAGCCGTCCAGGCCCTGACGAAACGGGAGGGCGTACGCACGCTGTGGGCGGCTGTCCGGATGACGGCCCAGCTCGTCGTGGTCGGTTTCGTCCTGACGTGGGTGTTTGACAACCCGAACCCGGCGATCACGGTGCTGCTGCTCGCCATCATGATCGGCTTCGGCATCTTCACCGTGTACGGCCAGCATCGGGGTCGGATGAACGCCCGACAGCGGTGGGTGGTGGCGGCGGCCTTGGCCGTCGGGCCGGTGCTCGCGTTGGCCGTCTTCCTTGTCGGGATTGTCCAGATCCCTCAATTCTGGGATCCGCGCTACGTCATCCCGACAGCGGGAATGATCATCGGCAACTCGATGACCGGGGTCAACCTCGCCCTCAACGGGATCCAGAACGGAATGCGGGACCGCCGCAGCGAAGTCGAGCAGGCCCTCTACCTGGGCGCCACCCCGGCGCGGGCCACCAGGGACATCCGCACTGACGCCTTCACCTCGGCCGTCACGCCGACCACGACGAGCATGCTGTCGATGGGCATCATCTTTCTACCGGGGATGATGACCGGGCAGATCCTCTCCGGCGTCGACCCACTCATTGCGGTTGTCTACCAGGCGGTGATCATGGTGGGGATTCTGCTCTCAGTGGTACTGACCTCCGCGATCATCCTCCGGTGGGGGATGGGCGGGTACTTCGACGCAGGTGCTCGACTCATCGCGCCGTCGGACGACCAAAGGTCCTGAATCAGCGGCCTCGGAGACCGGACGCCCGCAGGCGGCTCGTGGCGAGTTGTCGATCCTCTGTCGCATCTGGCCTGAGTTCGGTCATTTCGTTAGTGCCTGACGCCGGGGTTGAGGGCGTCGAGGATGACCTGACGGTCTGGGTCGATTTGGGGTGGGATGGTCTGGATGGCGCCGTTGATGGCGATGGTTGCGGAGCGCAGCGGGCGGAGCTGGCGGATGAGGTTGCGGATCGCCAGGCCGGAACGGTTCTGGGCGGTGCGGGCCACCGCGAGAGCGGTGAACACGATGGTCAAATGGGCGTCGATCGCGTCCTTGGTCCTGACGAACATGGGCCGGGCGGCGAGGTCGGTCTTGGACATCCGGAAGGACTGCTCCACGTGCCACAGGTCGTGGTAGTTGGAGATGACCTCGCCCGCAGTCATGACACTGGCGGGGATGTTCGTGACGTAGCCCTTCAATCCGACGAGCTTGCGGGCCCGGGCCAGGGCAGCCTCGTCCAGGCTCCGCGCCCCGTTGCTGGTCGTGACGAACCTGGGGGTCCGGGTCGCCTTCTCCCCGGCGATGACGGCCCGAGCCCGGTTCTCCTGCGCGGTCAGGGTGTGCCCGTCCCGGGCGGCCCGCTTGCGGGAGTAGACCCACACCGCCCGCCACGACCCAGGATGCGTCGCCAGGTCCCACACCGGCTCGGCGCGCAGCAGCTTGTTGTTCTCACTCCTGTGCCCGGTCTTGGGGGTGATGGTGTCGATGACCTGCCCGTCTGTGAAGGCGTCCCCGTGCCACCGGAAGTGGGACTCCAAGTCGATCGGTGCCTTCGTCACCCGGGAGCCCACGATGAAGGAGAACCCGGCCTCGTCAAGCTCCCGCAGGTTCTTCGCGGACAGCATCCCGGCGTCCGCGACGACGACCATGTTCTCGATCTGGTGGCGGGCGTGGAACTGCTTGACGATCGGGATGATCGTCTTCGTCTCGGCCTTGTTTCCCTCGAAGAAGCCGATCTCGAGGGGGAACCCCTGCCGGTCCACCAGCAACCCGACCACGATTTGCGGGTCCACCCGGCGTTCTTTCGAGAAGCCGACCTTGCGGAGGTCGTCTTCCTTCTCCGCCTCGAAATACAAGGTGGTGACGTCGTACAAACACAGGGAGACATCCCCGGCGCTCAGTGCGTGGGTGAAACACAGGGACGCGAGCTGGTCACGGTACTTCCCCGACGCGCACCGGGCCAGGGTGCGGCGCATGGTCTTCTCACTGGCCGGGGCGCGCCCCAGGTCACGGAGTACCCGCCCGGTGTCCAGGATCGAGGTTGGTTCCACGATCCGGGCGACCACCAGGTCCCGGAACACCGCATCACCCACCGCGTCAAACCCGAGATAGGTGAACACGCCCACCAGCGCGTCGTACAGCACCCGCGAGGACGTGGAGATCACCCGCGGTGCCGGCACCGTTCCCACCGGGGCGGACTCCTTGCCTGGGAACAAGGCCGGATCCTCGGCGGGGCCGAGCAGCGCCGTCTTCGGCGCCCGGGGCTCGATCCCGAGCGGGAACTCACCCTGCCCCGGGTCGCCCATCAGGTCCCGGGCCCGCGCGATCAGCAAGCCCAACTCGGCCTCGGTGTGCGCCGAGCCCACATGCGCCACGATCCGGCGCCGCCCGCCGACCGATTCCACGAGCTGGACCGCCGTCGCGCCTGAGCCCGTTCGCACCCGCCGAATCCACACACGCCCTACCGTAGGACACTCGTTAGTGCCTCAGAAGCGACGCCCCAGCCACCGTCACCCCAGCTCAACGGGCTGCGACTCGAAACTCTCCGAGCGACTGACCAAACTCAGGTCGGAGACGTGGGCCGAGCGCACCGGGGCCGTCGACGTCCCGGGCCTGGGGTGCGACGCGGTGTCCCGGGGAGCGGCCACGGCCGAGGAGCTCGCGTCGATGGCCGGGGCCTGGCGCCGATGGGGCTCGGACCCCGACGGATGGTTCGTCGTCGTCCACGGCGAGGTGCTGGCCCGGAAGGAGGCCGGCCCCGGTCAGGAGGCGTGGCGCAGGATCGCCGAGTCGTAGGCGTCGACCAGGATGTCGGTGGCCGCCGCCCACGAGCGGCGCAGCGCGTCCTCCCGGGCGGCGCGCCCCATCCGCGCGCGCCGGTCGGCGTCGTGGAGCACGGAGGCCAGGGCCGCCGCCAGGGCGGAGGGATCGTGCGGGCGGACGAGCAGGCCGGTGACGCCCTCGTCGATGGTGTCGGGGATGCCTCCGGCTCGGGCCCCGACCACGGGAACCCCGGACGCCATGGACTCCAGCGAGACCAGGCCGAGCGTGTCCGTGGTGGAGGGGAAGGCGAAGACGTCCGCGCTGGCGTAGGCCTGCGCCAGCTCGATGCCGCTGAGGCGCCCCGTGAAGGTGGCGGGCAGGTGGGCGCAACGGCGGCGGACCTCCTCGCCGTAGGGGCCGGATCCGACGAAGGCGACGCGGGCGTCGGGCAGCCGCTCCATCGCGGCGATCAGATCGTCCAGGGACTTCTCCTTCGACAACCGCCCGACCGAGAGCACCAGGGGGCTCTCGGGGCGGCCGCCGGTCAAGCGCAGGCGCATGGCGGCGGAGCGCCGTCCGGGTCGGAACAGGTCGGTGTCCACTCCGCCCGGCCACAGGCGGACCCGCTGGATCCCCTTCGACACCGCCTCCTCCGCCAGGGGGTCGGAGGGGCACAGGTTGACGTCGGCCGTGTTGTGCACGTGGCGCAGCCACAGCGAGGCGCCCGGGCGCAGCGCGCCGAGTCCCAGGGCGCGCACGTACTGCGGGATGTCCGTGTGGTACGAGGCGACGACCGGCAGGTCGCGGGCTCGGGCGCGCAGCGCGCCGAACGCCGCCAGGCACACGGGGCTCACCACGTGGACGACGTCGGGGGCGAAGTCGTCGAGGGCGCGGGTCAGCGTCGGGCAGGGGAGGCCGACCGAGAGCTCCGGATACCAGGGGCGGAACGGCAGCGAGGGGATGCGCTGCACCCGGCAGCCGTCATAGGTCGACGGCGGGTCGCCGGGAGCCAGCACCAGGACCTCGTGGCCGCGCGCGGTCAGCTGGTCGATGCTGCGCAGCACGGTCGTGACCACGCCGTCGAATTTGGGCAGGAAGACCTCGGTGACGATGGCGATGCGCAGATGATCGGGGGTCATGCCCGTCTCTCCTCCTCGCCGGGCCACATCCCGGCCTCACGCAGGATGGCGGCCAGCCGGCGCGCCGTCGCCCGGAGATCGACCGCGCGCGCGGCCCGAAGCCCCTCCTCGCGGGTGTCCCGAACGGTCGGGAGGCCGGCGGGAGCCCCCTCGCGAAGGCCGACGGGTGAGGCGAGGGCCCTGTCCGCGGAGACGCCCTCGCCCATACCCCGGCGGGCCCCCGCGGGGATCCGGCCGGCGATCGCCAGCACGGCCGAGACCGCCGCGGCGGCGCGCGCGGGCAGGCCGTGGCCGTCGGCCACCAAAGTGGCGGCGCCGGAGCGCCCCAGCCACTGGCGGTAGATCGGGATGTCCCGCAGCACCGCGCGGGTCCCACAGGCCAGGGCCTCCAGGACGACGATGCCCTCCGTCTCCTCGTGGCTGAGGAAGCAGAAGGCATCCGCTCCGCAGTAGGCGTCGCGCAGCTGCGCGGCGTCGACGAAACCCGCGAACAGGAGGTTCGGAGGGGCGGAGTCGACGGCCCGGGCGACGTCCGCGGTGAGGAAGCGCCGGTCCGTGTGGCCGAACCAGATGAAGCGGACCTGGGGAAGCAGCCGGGCGACCTCGACGAGGTCCAGGACGCCCTTCCGGACGAACAGATGGCCGACGGAGACGACCACGGGGGTGTCCGGCTCCAGCCCGTGGCGCGCCCGGAAGCGGGTCGCGGCATCGGGGTCGGGGGAGAAGAACCGGGTGTCCACGCCGTTGGAGATCGTGCGCACGGGCGGGAGGGGCCGTGTCGCCCCGCGGGCGCGCCGCGCCCCTCCGCCGCCCGCCAGCAGGGATTCGATCAGGTCCCGGGAGTAGTCCGTCGGCGTGAGCACCAGGTCGCCGCGGGAGTAGACGAACCGCAACCACCGTCCGAACAGGGGAGCCAGCCGGTTCGACCCGCGGAAGGAGTCCCGGAAGTCCTGTTCCGTGGAGTGCGCGTGCATGACGACCGGGATGCCCAGCGCCCGGCCCAGAAGGGCGAGCGCCACCGCGTCCGGGAACACGGAGTTGAGATGGATGAGGTCGGCCCGCCAGGGTCGGGCCGTCAGGACCGCTCCCAGCTGCCGGTACATCTCGCGCTGGTGCGCGGCGGCGACTCCCAGCCCGGACTTCTCGACCAGATGCGACAGTCCCTGGTACTGGCAGATCCTCGCCGCAACGGCGGTCGTCCCCTCCGTTCCGGCGCTCACATCAGCCCCCCGATCCCGGGGATCAACGACGCGATCCACACCAGTCCGAAAGTGTAGGCGATGATCGCCCACGGTTTGCCCAGCAGGATGATGAGGGTGTAGGTGCGCCAGCTCATCGACGTGGTGCCCGCGATGTAGCAGAGGAAGTCGTCGGGAGCGATGGGCGCCACGATCGCCAGGGCGAAGACGCGGGTGAAGTTCGCGTGGTCCGTCCATCGGCGGTAGCGCGTCCGCAGCTTCGCGGGGAACAGGGAGTCGACCAGCGGGGTCGCGTAGCGCCGGGCCAGGTGGAACGCGAACAGGGACCCCGCGCAGATGCCCACATAGTTGTACACCGTTCCCAGCACCGGCCCGAACAGCACCGGGCCCGCGACGATGCCGATGCCTCCCGGAATCACGGGGACGACGACCTGGGCGGCCTGGAGCAGGAGGTACAGGGCCGGCGCCGCCGGGCCGACCCGGGCCATCAGCGTCTGGAGCTCGCTGATCGAGGAGTAGGCGCCGGTCGCGAACCCCACGGCCAGGAGGGCCAGCGCCGCGGCGATGCCGGACACCGACACCCACTGGACCACCCGCAGGCGACGCCGCGCCGCCAGGACGTCCCTGTCGCCGGGTGCCGTCCCGGTCGTGCCCGGTCCTGGTGCGCCGTGGAGCGCCGCGCTGGGGTCCGGGTCGCCGGCCGCCGCGTCATCTGTCACGCACCCATCATGGGGCATGGGCGAGGGAGGCACGGGCCATCGGAGCCATGTTCAGGGATGAACCGGGGATTCCCCCGATCGGCCGGCAGCGGCGCCTCCGGCGCTCGCGTACGGGTTCTGAGAGGCGCTCAGATCACGATTCCGCCACAATGAGGACATGAGCGGGGACAACGAGAGCACAGGCACCGCGTCCGACGGACCCGGGAGGGGCGGGCCCGAGCGGTCCGATGTCGCGACCGCGCCGATCACGATCGCCGTCAACCTGGCGGGCGACCAGGTCGGCGCCGGATGGGGACGCGCCCGGCGCGTGGCGGTGGCGATCATCGCCAACGCCCGCATCGTCTCCTGGGAGGAGCATGACGTGCGGTGGGACCTCTCCCACGATCAGCAGGGCGAGGGCCGCCACCACGCCGACATCGTGGCCTTCCTTCGCGACCACGGGATCCAGGCTGTCGTCACCGGGCACATGGGGCCGCCGATGGCCAACACCCTCCAGAAGTTGGGGGTCCTTCCCCTGGTCGACGCCCACGGGGATGCCAGGGACGCCGCCCTGGCCGGTGCGGCATTCGCCGTCGACTACCTCAGCGGCCGAGCGGACGGCTGACCGATCCCCTCCTGGCCCGCGCCCTCCCCGCCAGCATGGACGGAGGACAGCCGGCTCCGGGGTCAGCGACGGCGCAGCCAGGCCGTGGCCTCGCCGGGCAGGAACCCACCCTCCACCGACGCGCTCGCCAGGACGACGGCCTCCGCATCAGGGCCCAGCGCGTAGGGGGACGTCCCGAAGTTCGTGACGACCTCCCACCCGCCGGGACGGGCGAAGCGCAGGACGTCGGCCCGGCCGGTGCCGATCCAGTCCAGCCGCTCGGCGGACTCCAGCTCGCGCCGCAGGCGCAGGGCCGTGCGGTACAGCGACAGGCTGGAGGCCGGGTCGGCGGACTCGGCCTGCGCCGAGTACTCCGCCATCCATGCGGGCTGAGGCAGGTGGGCCTCCCCCGTCCCGAATCCCAGCGACGGGCCGTCCGAGGTCCACGGCAGGGGGACACGGCACCCGTCTCGGCCGACATCGACGCCTGGACTGTGCGCGAAGGTCGGGTCCTCCCGACGGTCGTCGGGGATCTCGGCGACCTCGTGCAGGCCCAGCTCCTCGCCCTGGTAGAGGTAGGTGGACCCGGGGAGCCCCAGGATGAACAGCGTGGCGGCCCGCGCTCGGCGCGCCCCCTGGTCGCGGTCCAGACGGGGAGAGACCCCGCCGGTGAGCAGCCACGCCCCGCCCTGGCGCACGGCCGGTCGCCCGTTGGACAGGCGCTCGGGAGCGGGCAGCCCGTAGCGGGTCGCGTGGCGGACGACGTCGTGATTGGACAGCACCCACGTCGAGGAGGACCCGGAGGCCTGGGCCAGCTCCAGGTTCTCGGTGACGATCCGGTGGAACTGAGGGGCGTCGAAGTCGGCCTCGAGCAGGTCGAAGTTGAAGCTCTGGCCCAGGCTGTCCGGGCTGGCGTAGCGCGGAACCCGATCGGGGGCGACCCACGCCTCGGCGACGGCCGTGCGCGGCGGGTCGTAGGCGTTGAAGACCTTGCGCCACTCGGCATAGACGTCCTGGACGTCGTCGCGGTCCTCCGTCGGGTGGGAGCCGTCGCGCGGCATGGCATCGAGCTCGGCCTGGCTGGGCAGAGGGTCGGCGGACAGGTCCTTCGTCAGGGCGTGAGCGACGTCCACCCGGAACCCGTCCACCCCGCGGTCGGCCCAGAAGCGCAGGGTCGTGAGGAAGTCCGCGCGGACCTCGGGGTTCGCCCAGTTGAGGTCCGGCTGCTCGACGGCGAAGGTGTGGAGGTACCACTGCCCGTCCTCGACCCGCTCCCAGGCGGGGCCGCCGAAGGAGGCCACCCAGTCGCTGGGGGGCTCCGCGCCGCCGGCGCCCCGCCCTTCCCGGAAGATGTAGCGATCGCGGGCCGCGGAGCCGCGCCCCGCTGCGAGGGCCTCCTGGAACCACGGGTGCAGGTTCGAGGTGTGGTTGGGGACGATGTCGACGACGACCCGGATGCCGCGGGCGTGCAGTGCGGCGACCATGTCGTCGAAGTCGTCCAGGGTGCCGAGCCTCGGATCGACGTTCCGGTAGTCGGCCACGTCGTAGCCGCCGTCGGCCAGGGCCGAGGGGTAGAACGGGGACAGCCACACCGCGTCGACCCCGAGGTCCCGCAGGTAGCCGACATGCGAGGTGATGCCGGGGATGTCGCCCAGGCCGTCGCCATTCGAGTCGGCGAAGCTGCGCGGGTAGATCTGGTAGACGACGGCCTGGCGCCACCAGTCGGCCGGCTGGGTGGCGGGGACGAACTCGGCGTCGCCGGAGATGACGTCGATGGGTGCGGTCATGGCGGACGCTCCTGGAAGAATGGGGAGGGAAGAGGACGAGTCGGGCGGTTCCGTGCCTCCCCGCCCGGCGGCGGGGTGCGGGGCACGACCGCAACGACTAGATTCAGCGATCGAATCAAGTCGCCGGACACCATGAAACACCGTCCTCGGAAGGGGGTCAACTCGATGGCATCGCTCGTGGGCACCCTTCGCGCCCTTCCCCCGCCCGGACGCCCCAGCCTCGACGCGACGCTGGCCTTCGCGTGGACGCGGCCGGGGCCCTTCACCGCCGGCGACGCCCTGCCGGTCGTCGGGCTCACGCGCTCGACCACGATCGACGCCATCGACGCCCTCACGCGCCTGGGCCTGCTGCGCGAGCTTTCCAACGCGCGGGCCGACGCCGCCTACACGCGAGGGCGCCCGGCCCGCCGGTTCGAGCTCGCCGCCGACGCCGCCGTGGTGGTCGGCGTCGACGCCGGCCGCGCCCATGCCATCTTCACCCTCGCCGACCTGCGCGGGCGCCCGCTGGTCACGCGCCGGTGCGCCGTGGCGGGCATCGGGGACGAGGACGAGGGCGGCTCCCGTCGCCGACTGCTCGTGACCCAGATCCGGGAGGCGCTCGCCCAGACGGGGCGCGCGGCGGACGCCATCCTGGCGATCTGCGTGGGAGTCCCCGCCCCGGTGGACCGCGAGGGGGCGTCCCCACCGCACCGGGGCGGTTTCTGGCAGGCGATGAACCCCGACCTGCGCGACCTGCTGGAGGAGATCGCGCCGATCGTCGTCGTGCGCAACGACTCGGCGCTGGCGGCCGTCGCGGAGGGCAGCGCGACCTCGGGCGGGGCCGCCGCGGGCTTGGACGACTATGTGACGCTGCTGGCCGGCGACCGGCTGGGCATGGGCGTGGTGGTCGACGGGCACCTGCTGCACGGGGCCCACGGCGGCGCCGGGGAGACCAAGGCCTTCCGGCACGTGCAGGGTGTCGGATCGGACGAGGGCCTGGGCGTGCGGATCGCCCGGTGGGCCCGCGAGGCGCTCGCCGCGCCCTCGCCGCGGGTACCCGGTCGCGGCGCAGCCGCGCCCGCTCCGGCCGACCACCCCCTGCGCGCGCTGCCCCCTGGGCAGGTGACGGCCAGGGAGGTGCTCGACCTCGCGCGGAGGGGCGATCCGGTGGCCCGATCGGTCGAGGCGCGGGCCGGCGAGCTCCTGGCCCGCCTGGCTGCGACGATCGGCAGCCTCTATGACCCCCGCCGGGTCGTCGTCTCCGGAGCGATCGCCGGCGCGCTGGGCGGCGTGATCGACGTGGCGAGGCCGCTGGTCGCGGGGCAGCTGGACCTTCCGGCGCCGGAGCTGGTGGCCTCCTCGCTGGGCGCGGACGTCGTCTCGGTCGGGGCCGTGCGAGCCGCCGTGGACGCGGCGCGAGAGGGGGCGCTCCACATCGGCTGAGGCACGCCGGGCCGCCCCCTCCTCACAGCCCGGGGTCCTCCATCCGGAGCGTCACCAACCCCAGCTGGGTGGCGCGGACGAGCAGCTGGACGCGATTGCGCGTCCCCAGCTTCTCGCCAGCGTGGGCCAGGTAGGACTTCACCGAGCCGACCGAGACACGCATCCGTTCCGCGATCTCCGCGTTCGAGTGACCACGGGCCAGCCAGGCCACCGCTTCCCCCTCCTGGGGCGTGAGAGCCGGGCGGGGGTGCTCCGCGGCGGCGGCCGAGGGCGTCCCCGCCCGGCTCGGCGCCGGGCGATCCTGAGGCCGCTCGTCATGCAGCGCCATCGACACCAGGACGCCCGACACGCGGGGCGAGACGTAGAACTCGTCGGCCAGGACCGCCCGGATGGCCGGAACGAGCTCCTCGGTCCGGTCCTTCACCAGGTAGCCGCTGGCGCCCGCCGCGAGCATCGGCGCGACGTACTCCTGGGTGGTGAAGGTGGTGAGGGCCAGGACCTTGACATCGGGATGATCCGCGGTGATCCGGCGTGTCGCCTCGATGCCGTCCATGCGCGGCATCCGCACGTCCATGACCACCAGGTCCGGAGGATCCGCCAGGCAGCGGACCATGGCCTCCTGCCCGTCCCGCGCCGTCGCCACCTCCGTCTGCCCCAGGCTCGAGTCGAACCGGATGAGGGCGGCCAGACCATCGCGCAGCACAGGGTCGTCGTCGACCACCAGGATTCTCAGGATCGCCATGCTGACAGAGTATCCTCACCATGGGCGGCGGGGCCCGCATCGGCGCCCCCCGATCCCTGGGCGCCCGCGCCGCAAGGGTCTCACCTGCCGGGAATCCCCGGCAGGAAGCCCGGACGCCGCGCCATTTCCCGGTGTTATCCTCGGCAGGGGGACACGGACGCCCGGTCCGGCCCCGGGAGAAGGGGAGCTCATCATGAAGGTCCGTAGATTCGCCGCCGGGCTCGCGGCCACCGCCCTGGTGGGCATGTCCGTCGCCGTCGCGACTCCTGCCGACGCGGCGAGCCTCCAGGGCGACCCCGTCGTGACGCCGGTGTCCTCCTCCGGTGGGGCCACGACACAGGGCTTGGACTGGCTGCTCTGCCGCCTCCAGCCCAAGTTCTGCAGCACCCACGCCTACGACTGATCCCCTGATCAGCCGTGGCCGAGCGAACCGCCGGCGCCCCCGGATCCCCTTCCCGCGTCGGCGGCCGTGATACGCCGCGCTTTCCGCGCGTCCTCGCAGCGGTCGTCACCTGCGTCGCGGTCTTCTTCACCTTCGACGATCTCGTGCAGGTCACCACCGCCGTCCGAGACTCCCACACGGCGCTGGATGCCGCGCGCGTCGTCCTGTGTACGGCCGCGATGGCGCTCGTCTGCTGGTTCCCCCGCCTGGGGGCCGCGCTCTCCTGGGCGGCGCTGGCCGCGAGCCTGGCCAGCGGGACGATCGGGTTAATCCAGGTCGTCATGGTCGTCGTCGCCCTCGCCGTCACCGCGACGACGGCCACGGCCTTCGCCTGCGTCAACATCGGGATCCTCCTCCTCGGCATTGCGGCCACAACGGTGCGGTGGCCCGATTCGGCAGGTCTTCTGTTCTGGCTTGGAACGGCGTTCCTTGCAGCCGGCGTCGCCCTCGGCGTCATCGTCCGGTGGGTGCTGCGCTCCCGCATCGAGCAGCGCCGCCAGCGCGAGCTCCTGGCCCAGGTCCGCCAGCAGGCCGAGGACGCCCGCAGGGACGAACGCGAGCGGCTGGCCCATGACATGCACGACTATGTCGCCCATGAGCTCACCGTCATCGTCGCCACGCTGGCCTCGGCCCGGCTGGAGCGCGAACAAGCGGTGGCCGCGCCCGGCTCCGCCGCCTCCGCACGCCTCGTGGAGGTGCTCGACACCGTCGAGCACTCCAGCCGAACCGCCCTCGACGAGCTACGCCGCGTGCTCCGGGTCCTCGGCGACGACGCCTCCGACGGCCAGGACGTGGCCGCCGCCCTGCATGAGCACGCCCTCAGCGCCGGCGGCCTCTCGCCGCTGGTCACCCACCCCGCTCAACCGCAGCCCCCGATCGAGACGATGGTCCGCGACGCCGCGCAGGACCTCGCGGCGATCCAGGACCGCGTCGACATCGCGATCGACCCGCCCCTGGGGACGCTGGTCCTTCCCGGTGGGCAGGCGGCGCTGCTCGGCCGCTTCCTCACCGAGGGCGTCACGAACGTCGTCAAGCACGGCGGGCTGGGCGCGCACGTCGTCCTGGACGTCCGGCATCCGCCCGACCGGGAGGATATCCGGGTGCGCCTGGCCAACTCCGTCGCCCCGACCGGGACATCCCCGCCCCGCGACTCCACGGGCATGGGGATCCCCGGACTGCACAAGGAAGCCCAGGGGTGCGGGTGCTCGATCGCGGCGGGGCCCCTGGACGAGGGCGACCTGCGGTGGGAACTCGTCCTCGACATTCCCCGCGGCCGCGCCGACTCAGACGACAACGAATGAGGTTCGGCGAGTGTGTCCCATCCTCCTCGCCGAACCCCATTCGTCCTCTCGCAGCCAACCCTCGGGGCGGGGCGCGGGGATCGCCCGAATGCCTGCCGCGGATTGACGAGAATCCAGTCGAATCCCTTCGACCCCTTCATCAAAGTCCTCCCCCGCGCCGGCCACCAGCAACCTTCGGCCAGACTTCCGACAACGCCCTTGACCCAATGGCCAAGGGGCCCCGCCCGGAGATGAGGACGGAAGCCGATACGATCGGTGACGGGTCCGCTCGCCGGTGGGCGGACCCAGGCGTTGGGACAGGAGGCGACGATGCGCTTCATCGCGACCGCCGACTGGCAGCTCGGCATGACCGCACGCTTCCTCGACGGCCAGGCGCGGCCGCGCTTCCTGCAGGCCAGGCTCGACGCCGTGCGCCGGATCGGCGAGCTCGCCGGCGACAGGGGCGCCCAATTCGTCGTCGTGTGCGGTGACGTCTTCGAGTCGAACCAGCTCGACCGCGCGATCATCTCACGGGCCTTCGAGGTCCTGCGGGGGTTCCCCGTGCCGGTCCACCTCCTGCCCGGCAACCACGACCCGCTCGACGCCGCCTCCCTCTACGACTCCGCGACGTTCGCCGCACGGACGCCGGAGGCCGTCCGCGTTCTGCGGGAACCCGGCGTGTGCGAGGTCGCCCCCGGTGTCCAGCTGGTCGCCGCGCCCTGGTTCTCGAAGCGGCCGGGTCAGGACCTGGTGGCCCGGGCCTGCGCGGGCCTGGAGCCCACCCCAGCGGGCACGATCCGCATCGTCGCAGGCCACGGCGCGGTCTCCTCCCTGGACCCGGACGCCGCCGACCCGGCCGCCATCGACGATGCCGCGCTGCGCGGCCTCCTGGACGCCGGCATCGCCCACGTCGCCGTTCTCGGCGACCGCCACTCCACCACGCAGGTCGATCCGCGCATCTGGTACCCCGGCACCCCCGAGGTCACCGACCGCGCGGAGACCGATCCCGGCAACGTCCTCGTCATCGACGTGGACCCCGCCACCGGCGACGTCACGGTCGAACCGGTCCGCGTCGGGCGCTGGGCCTTCACGGTCGTGGAGCAGACCCTCAACGCCGCCGAGGACGTCGCCGCGCTGGAGCGGCGCTTGGCGGCGATCGGCGCCAAGGAGCGCACCGCCGTGTGGCTCAGGCTCTCGGGGACCCTCACCATGGCGGACAACGCGCGCCTCGAGCGCCTCCTCGAGGAGGACCGCGAGCTCTTCGCCCGCCTCGACCTGTGGGAGCGGTACCGCGATCTCGCGGTCCTGCCCGATGGCCACGACTTCGCCGATCTCCACCTGGGAGGCTTCGCCGATCAGGCCGTCGACGAGCTGGCCGGCATGGCCGGCGCGGCCGCCGAGAGCGACACCGACGCAGAGTCGGCGCAGGGGGCCCTGCGCCTGCTCTACCGGTTGGCCGGAGCAGCGGGAGGCCGCTCATGAGGATCCACAGCGTGAGGCTGGTCGACTTCCGCGGGGTCGCGGACGCGACGGTGCGGCTGTCGCCGGGGGTGACCGTCATCGAGGGGCCCAATGAGACGGGCAAGTCCTCGATCGCCGAGGCTCTGCGCCTCGTCCGCGACTTCAAGGCGACCTCCGGCCACAAGGACATCCGCGCCGTCCAGCCCGTCGACCGCGACGTCGGACCCGAGGTCACGCTGTCCCTCACCACCGGCCCCTTCGACCTGGTCTACCGCAAGCGCTGGCTGAGGAAGCCGGAGACCGAGCTCCGTGTGAGCGCGCCCCGCCCCGAGCAGCACGCCGGCGACACGGCGCACGACCGCTTCCTCGACATCCTCGGCCAGACCCTCGACCTCGACCTGCTCCTGGCCCTCGAGGTCCAACAGGGCGCCTCGCTCGCCCAGCCCGACCTGGCCCGCATCGCCGCCCTGCACCGCACCCTCGACGAGGCCGGGGATCCCTCCGCGGACCACGACGAGCTGATGGACCTCATCGAGCAGGAGTACCGGCGGTTCTTCACGCCCACCGGCCGCCCCACCGGCGAGTACCGGGCCGGCGCGGAGGAGCTGCCGGGCCTGGAGAGGGAGGTCGCCGACCTGGCGGAGCAGGGGCGCCGTCTCGACGGCCTGGTGGAGCGCCATCGCGCGCTCTCCGGCCAGCTCGACGCCCTCGATGCCAGGCTGACGCAGGCCACCGCCGACCTGCGCGCACGAGAGGCCGCGGCCCGGGACCTCGACCGCCGCCGCGGCGCAGCGGATCGTTCCGGGCGGGCCCTGGAGGAGGCCACCCGGACCCTTGAGCGCGCCGAGGAGGCCCTGGTGCGCCGCCGCGAGCTGCTGACCGCAGTCGAGGACCGGCGCGGGGAGCTCCAGGAGCTTGCCGCTGCCGCCGCCGAGGAGGAGGACGGGCTCCGAGCCGCCGAGGATGCCTTCGCGTCCGCCGAGCGCGCGGCGTCCGGGGCGCGGGGCGCCCACGAGGAGGCGCGCGACCGGGCCCAGCGGGCCGCTGCGGCCCTGACCCGCCTGCGGGACGCACATGACCGGCGGGAGCTCGCCGGCCGAGTCGAACGCGCCCGAGCGGCGCACGGCCGGCTGGTCGACGCCACGGCCGCCCTCGAGTCGGCCCCGGACCTCCCCGCCGGCGTCCTCGAGGACCTCACCTCGCTGTCGACCGATCTCACCGTGGCCGAACGCACCCGCGATCTGGCCGCGGCCCAGGTGAGTGTCGAGGCGCTGGGCGACCGGCCCGTCCTCCTCGATGGCGAGGCGCTGGCCGCCGGGTCACGGCGCTCGATGCCGGCGCATGCGCCCGTGACGGTGGAGGTCCCCGGGCTCGCCCGGATCACGGTCACCCCCGGGACCACGGGCGGGTCCGCGGAACAGGGGGCCGACCGGGCGCGCGCCGCCCTGTCGGAGGCCCTCGTCCGGGCCGGGGTGGAGTCCGTCGAGCAGGCCGCCGCTCTGATCGACCGGCGCCGCCTGGCCGAGGCGGCCCGGCAGGAGGCCCGCCGCGACCTCGATCGGGAGCTGTCCGGCGATGACCTGGACATGCTCGAGGCGCGGCTCGCGGGTCTCACCGCCCGTCTCCGGGCGGCTGGCGGGCCCGCAGCGGAGCCGGAGCACCCCCTGGACGCGGACGCAGCGGACCCCGAGGCCGCCGCGCATCGGGCCCAGGACGACGAGGAAGAGGCCGCGGAGGCACTCGCGCAGGCCCTCGACGTGCTGGAACAGGCGCGAGCCGCCCGCGACGCCGCCTCCGCGCGGGACGTGAGGGCCGGCGCCAGACGCGACACGGCCCGCGCCGAGCTCGACCGCGCCGAGGCCGCCCTCGCGGCCGCCCGAGCCCAGGAGGACGACGCCTTCCTGGAGGAGGCCCTCACGCGGGCCGCCCATGAGCGCGACGCCTGCCGGGAGGCCGCCCTCGCGGACCAGGGTGCCCTCGAGCAGGCCGACCCCGACACAGTGGAGACCCTGCTCGACAATGCCCGGAGGCTGGTGGACAGCACACGCGAGAACCGCTCGGACACCCACACCGAGGCCGCACAGGCGAAGGCCCTGGTCGACAGCCTCGCCGCGGAGGGCATCGAGACCCGGCTCGCCGAGGCGCAGGCGCGCCTGGCGGAGTCGCGGCTCACCCAGGCGCGCCTCGAACGCGACGCCCGGGCCGCCCGCCTGCTCCGGGACACGATGGTGCGTCACCGCGACCTCGCCCAGCGCCGCTACGTCGCCCCGTTCACGCAGCGGATCGAACGGCTGGGACGCGTCGTCTTCGGACCCGACCTCCGCATCGGCATCACCCCGGACCTCGTCATCGAGTCGCGGACGCTGGGCGGGCGCACCGTGCCCTTCGACTCCCTCTCCGCCGGAGCCCGCGAGCAGCTCGCTCTTCTCGGCAGGCTCGCCTGCGCGCAGCTGGTCTCCGGGGACGAGGGCGCCCCCGTGATCCTCGACGACACGCTCGGCTACTCCGACCCGGAGCGCCTCGCGAGCCTGGGCGCCGTGCTGGGCGCGGTCGGCTCCTCCGCGCAGGTCATCGTCCTCACCTGCCAGCCGGACCGCTTCGCGTCGGTCGGCGGGGCGAAGGTGGTGCGCCTCCCGCCCCCGACCCCATGACCTCAGCGAGGTAGCGGCCCGTCACCGAGGCCGGCTCCGCCGCGATCTCTCGCGGCGTGCCGGTGGCGACGATGCGCCCGCCGGCCTCCCCGCCCCCGGGGCCCAGATCGATCACCCAGTCGGCGTTCGCCAGGACGTCCAGGTCATGCTCGATGGCCACGACCGTCGCCCCGTTGTCCAGGAGGCGCTGCAGGACTCCCAGCAGCACCTCGACGTCCAGGGGGTGCAGCCCGACCGTCGGCTCGTCGAAGACGAAGAGGGTGTCCCCCTGGTCGCGCGTCATCTCCGAGGCGAGCTTGAGGCGCTGCGCCTCCCCGCCGGACAGCGCCGGGGTGTCCTCGCCCAGCGTCAGGTAGCCGAGGCCGAGGCCCGCGAGCGTGCGCAGCCGCGACTCCACGGCGGGCAGCCCCTCGGCGGCCCCCTGGTCCAGGGCCCGGTCGACGGTGAGGGCGAGGACCTCGGGCAGGGTGCGCCCGCCGCGCCTCACGCGGTCCGCCTCCGGCCCGTACCGGCTTCCCGCGCAGTCGGGGCACACGATGTCGACGTCGGGCAGGAACTGGACGTCCAGTGAGATCTGACCGGTGCCCCCGCAGGTCGGGCAGCGCAGCGACCCCGTGTTGTAGGAGAAGTCGCCGGCCCCCCACCCCGCCGCGCGCGCCTCGGGCACGCCGGCATAGGCGCGCCGCAGATCGTCCATGACACCGGAGTAGGTCGCCACCGTCGATCGCACGTTCTGCCCGATGGGCGAGGCGTCGATGAGGTTGACGCGCCGGATGCCCGGGGCGTCGACCGAGCGCACGTGGGCGGGCGACCGGCCCCCTGCCACGGCGGCGCGCACGGCCGGAACCAGGCACTCCAGGACCATCGTCGTCTTGCCGGATCCAGACACGCCGGACACGGCCGTCAGCCGGCCCCTCGGGATCCAGACGTCGAGGGCCCGAACGGTGTGGAGGGGCCCGGTGGACATCCGGATCGCCGGGTCCTCGGGGGAGACGGCGCGCAGAGCGGCGGCCGTCCTCGTTGACGAGGACGCCGCTCCCGCGGGGGCCGGGCGCGCGACGGCGGCGCGACCGCCGAGAAACGCCCCGATGCGGGAACCGGGGCACGCGCCCGGATCCGCGATGCGCGCGACGGGGCCCTCCGCGACCACCCGCCCGCCCGCGGCGCCCGATCCCGGGCCGATCTCGATCAGCCAGTCCGCTTCGCGCAGGAGCTGGACGTCGTGGTCCACCAGGACGACCGAGTTGCCGTCCGCCAACAGGTCGCGGATCACGCCGAGCAGGCCGTCGATGTTCGAGGGGTGCAGGCCGATCGAGGGCTCGTCCAGGACGTAGAGGACGCCCGTGGTGCGGGTGCGCACGGCCCGGGCGAGCTGGACGCGCTGGCGCTCGCCGGTGGACAGCGTGGCGCTGGCGCGGTCCAGCGCGAGATAGCCGAGCCCCAGGTCCTGGAGGCGCCGGGCGGTCCCCCTCATCTGGGAGACGATGGCCCCCGCCATCGCCCGCATGTCGGGACCGGCCGATGCGGCGACGCCCGGCAGCCAGGCGACCACGTCGTCCAGGGTCATCGCGCTCGCCTGGGCCAGCGTCCGGCCGTCGACCAGCGTCGAGCGTGCCTTCCGGCTGAGCCGGGAGCCGCCGCACTCGGGGCAGACCTGCTGGGTGAGGAAGCGTCGGATGCGCTGGAGGCCCTTCTCTGACTTCGCGCCCGCCAGCGCCTCCTCCACCGCTACCCGCGCGTTGCGGTACGTCCAGTTCAGGCTGAAGACGCGGCCGTTCCTCGAGGGCACCATGATGTGCCGCCTCTCGCGGGGGCCGTGGAGGACGGTCTCGCGTTCGGCGGGCGTCAGATCGCGGAAGGGGACGTCCGTGCGCACCCCGAACTCGGCGACGACCTGGGGGTTCGGCGTCGACCCCATGATCTTCCAGGACTCCACCGCCCCTTCCTCGATGGTCTTCGAGGGGTCGGGCACGAGGGCGTCCTCGTCGACGTCGCGGACCACTCCCGTCCCGGCGCAGCGCGGGCAGGCGCCCGCGGAGTTGAAGGCGAAGGACTCCGCGCCGGGTCCGTCGAAGAGCACGCCGCACGCCGGGCAGACGAGGGGGCGCTCCAGGGCGACGTCCATCGAGGGCGGGACGCGGTGGCCGTTCGGGCACAGGTGGGAGCCCAGCCGCGAGTACACGAGGCGCAGGCTGTTGAGCAGCTCGGTCGAGGTCCCGAAGGTCGAGCGCACCCCGGGCACGGCCGGACGCTGGTGCAGGGCGAGCGCGGCGGGGACATGGTCGACCGAGTCGACCGCCGCCGGCGGCGCCTGGGTGAGGCGGCGGCGCGTGTACGTGGACAGCGCCTCCAGGTAGCGCCGGGAGCCTTCCGCGTAGAGCACGCCCAGCGCCAGGGAGGACTTGCCGGACCCGGACACCCCGGCGATGGCGACCAGCTCCCCCAGCGGGACGGAGACGTCGACGTGGTCCAGGTTGTGCACGCGCGCCCCGCGCACCTCGATGGCGGCGGGCGCCCGCCGGCCCTGGAGCGGGGGCGCCGACGTCCGCGCCGCGCCCGTCACGGGGTTCTCCCACCGTGGGCGCGGTTGGCGCGCCCGACGAAGCGGTCCATCGAATCGTTGATCCCCAGCGCGTCGACCAGCCAGTCGAAAGCGCGTGTGGGCAGCGCGCGGGCCAGCGGGGTGATCCGGACGAAGGGAGGCATCACCAGTTGCCCGCGGCCCGACTCGATGGCGTCCAGCACCTTCTCCGCGACGCGGCCGGGCCGCAGGATCGGCAGCAGCGGCGGGCACTTCGTCCGCACGCCCTCGAACATGCCGGTGTCGATGTAGTACGGGCATACGACCAGGGAGGTGACGCCCGTGCGCTCCTTCCTCATCTCGGCGCGCAGCGACTCCGCGAAGCCGAACGCCGCGAACTTGCTGGCCGAATAGTCGGTCTGGCGCGCCACGCCGACCATGCCCGCGGCGCTGGCCACCGTCACGACCGTGCCCCGGTGCCGGGCGATCATGCCGCCCAGGAAGGCGCGGGTCACCCAGTACAGGGACAGGGCGTTGACCCGGAAGGTGCGCTCGATGCCCTCCTCCGTGGCGTCCATCAGGCGCTGGCCTGTGACGACGCCCGCGTCGTTGATGACGACGTCCACGTCCCCGGTGCGCTGCGCCGCTGCGGCGACGGCCTCCCGCTCGGAGACGTCCACCGAGAACGATTCGGCGTTCCCGCCCTCCGCGCGGATCTCGTCGCGCGCCGCGGCCCCCGCGGCCTCGGAGAGGTCCCAGATCACGACGCGCGCCCCGCGCCGGGCGGCACCCAGCGCCATCAGCCGCCCGATGCCTCCTCCTCCCCCGGTCACCAGCACCGTTCGGCCTCGCAGCGGATGCCTCATTCGTCCTCCTCCATGTCGTCCTCCGGCTCTGCGCGCAGAGCCGCCCTCGTCGGGGCGCCGGGGCCCCACTCAGCGGAGCCGGCGCAGGGCGCGGACGCCCCAGGTGAGCGCCGTCCCCCACCGCTCGTGGCTGACCGAGGACGGCCCGGCGATCGGGATCAGCCGCTGCGCGGCGATGGTCTGGGCCTCGGTGTACTTGAGGAGGCCCTCGGCGCCGTGGCGGCGGCCGATGCCCGAGGCTCCCATGCCGCCCATGGGGGCGTCGTGGGAGGCCCAGGCGGCGGCGTAGCCCTCGTTGATGTTGACGGTGCCGGTGCGGATCCGCCGGGCGACGGCGCGCGCATGACGGACATCTCCCGACCAGATGCTGGCGTTGAGGCCGTACTCGGAGTCGTTGGCGGCGGCGATGGCGGCCTCGTCGGAGTCCACCCGATAGAGGCTGAGGAGGGGCCCGAAGGTCTCCTCGGAGAAGACGCGCATATCCGGGGCGACGTCCGCGAGCAGGGTGGGCTCGAAGAAGTAGGGGCCCAGGTCGGGACGGGGATGCCCGCCCGCGAGCACGGTCGCCCCCTTGTCGACGGCATCCCGCACATGGGCTGTCACCTTGCGCAGCTGGGCCTCGCCGGCCAGCGACCCCATGTCCGCGTCCCATGTGGTGCCCGCGGCCAGGCGCAGCGCGCGGGTGCGCTCGACCAGGGCGGGCACGAAACGGCCCCAGACATCGGCGTGGACGAGGCCGCGTTCGACGCTGATGCACAGCTGGCCGGAGTTCGAGAACGCCGCGTGGACGGCGCCTTCCGCCGCCCGCTCCGGGTCCGCGTCCCCCAGGACGAGGAGGGGGTTCTTCCCTCCCAGCTCGGCGGAGAAGCCGATGAGGCGCTCGGCGCACTCCTGGGCGAGGATGCGGCCGGTCGCCGAGGAGCCGGTGAACATCAGGAAATCCGCGTGGCCGGTGAGCGCCGGCCCGAGCTCGCGCCCCGCCCCGACCACGATCTGTGCGGCGCCGGCGGGCAGGCCCGCCTCGCGCAGGAGCCGCAGGGCGAACAGGGCGGTGTCCGGCGTCTGCGAGTCCGGTTTGACGACGACCGCGTTGCCGGCCGCGAGCGCCGGCAGGGCGTCGCCGATGGGCAGGCTGAGCGGGTAGTTCCACGGGGCGATGACGGCGACGACCCCCTTGGGGATGTGCCGTTCGATCGTGTGGGTGAGGACCGGGAACGCGCCGGCGCGGCGGCGCTCCCGCAGGACGCCCGGGGCGTGGCGGGCGACGTGGTGCGCCCACAGGACGGTGTCGGCGAACTCCTCCAGGGCGCTGGCCCGGTTCTTTCCGGATTCGAGCTGGATCCAGTCGAGCATCTCGTCGCGGTGGTCGATGAGCAGCGCGCCGAAGCGTTCGAGGACCGCGGCGCGCTCGCGGACGGGGCGGCGCGCCCACTCCCTCTGCGCCTCCCGGCCGCGGGCGACGGCCCGCTCCGCGTCCTCGGGCGTCGAGCGGGGGAGGACGGCCAGCACGGCTCCGTCGAAGGGGCTGGTCACCTCCAGCGTGGCCCCGCCCTGCGCGTCCTCCGCCGTCACCAGGGCGGCCAACGCGTCGCCGGCCCCCGCCGCGTGCTTCCTCGTCGTCATGCCCCCATGCTGCCACTGTCGGGTGGGCGGGGCTCGGCGCGGTGCGCGTATGGGAGCGGGCCCAGACACCGCATCGGGTCCGCGGATTCCCGCAGAGTCGTTGCCGACTCTGCGGCGCGTGTTCACGCTCAAGTCAGATACGCATGATCAGATGTGTCCTATCCATCAACGACTGGACAAGGAGTCACAGTGATCCGCACCCCTTGGCGCACCTTGCGCCTGCGGACGGCCGGCGCCGTCCTCCTCGCGGGAGCGCTGGCAATCCCAGCGACCGTGGGAGTGACAGCACCCGCCCAGGCCGCATCCGACGGCGACGCCACGCATGTCGCCGACCTGCTCGAAGACGGCAGCGCACACACATTCGAGGTCACCGCCGCACAGAGCGGAGGTGACGCCTCGCAGAGCGGAGACATCGCACAGAGCGGGGACGACACCGCGCAGAGCGGGGACACCGGTTCCGGCGACGGCGGCGATGGCACCGCCGAACCGCCCGCCGACTCCCCTGACGATGTCACGCCGATCGCCGGCATCCAGGGCACGGGAGCGGCCTCGCCTCTGACCGGGCAGACGGTGACCACCCAGGGCGTCGTGACCGCGGCCTACCCCCAGGGCACGGGATCCTTCACCGGGTACGTCATCCAGACCCCGGGAGAGGACACCACGCCCGGCGCCTCGGATGCGCTCTTCGTCTACTCCCAGGCCACTGCCGACCAGGTCGAGGTCGGGGACTCCGTGCGGGTGACGGGCGAGGTCTCCGAGTACAAGAACCTCACCGAGCTGTCGGTCGCGGCCTCGGGCCTCACGATCCTCCCCGAGTCGCTGGGCACGGTCGCGCCCCTGGAGACCGGATGGCCCGCGACTGACACCGAGCGCGAAGCGCTGGAGTCCATGCTGATCCGGCCCACCGGCGACTTCACCGTGTCGAACACCTACTCGACGAACCAGTACGGAGAGGTCGGGCTCGCCTCGGGCGGCACCCCGCTCATCCAGCCCACGGACGCCGCCCCCGCGGGGTCCGAGAAGGCCGCCGAGGTCGAGGCCGACAACGCCGCGCGCGCAGTCACCCTGGATGACGCCACGACGATCAACTATCTGAGCACGGCGAACTCCTCCCTGACCCCGCCCTACATCTCGACCGAGAAGCCCGTGCGAGTGGGCGCGGCGGTGAGCTTCGACGCTCCGGTCATCGTCGACTACCGCAACGACGCCTGGAAGCTCAACCCCACCGAGGCCATCCGCGACGGCGGCCAGGGACCGGTGGCCTTCGAGGACACGCGCACGAAGGCTCCCGAGCCGGTCGGCGGCGACATCCGGATCGCCACCTTCAACGTCCTCAACTACTTCACGACGCTCGGTGCGGACACCGCCGGGTGCGAGCCCTACACGGATCGCGCCGGCGACGGCGTCACCGTGAAATCAGGGTGCGACCCGCGCGGCGCGTGGGATGCGGAGGATCTGGCCCGCCAGCAGGACAAGATCGTCTCCGCCATCAACGCTGTGGATGCTGACGTCATCGGCCTCCTCGAGATCGAGAACTCCGCCGCGCTAGGCGAGAAGCCCGACGAGGCACTCGCCACCCTGGTCGGCGCCCTCAACACCGCCGCGGGCTCCACGAAATGGGCGTACGTGCCCTCCTCCGCCGACCTTCCGGACGCCGCCGAGCAGGACGTCATCACGAACGCGCTGATCTACCAGCCCGCCTCGGTCGAGCGGGTGGGCGACGCCCGCGCTCTGGGCACCGAGTCCGGCGCTGATGGCGCTTTCGCGAACGCGCGGGAGCCCATCGGCCAGAAGTTCGCCCCGGTCGGCGGCGGCGAACCCGTCTTCGTCGCGGTCAACCACCTGAAGTCCAAGGGCTCGGCCGGGCCGCTGCCCGGCGACGAGGACCAGCACGACGGGCAGGGCGCCTCGAACGCCTCGCGGGTGGCGCAGGCCACCGCCCTGCGCGACTGGATCGGGACGGTCACGGACGAGGGCGGCGCCGTGGCCCTGGTCGGCGACTTCAACTCCTACACCCAGGAGGACCCGCTCCGGGTCCTCTACCAGGCGGGCTACACCGACGCCGCCTCGGAGCTGTCGAACGACCAGTGGTCGTACTCCTACTCCGGCCTGTCCGGATCACTGGACCACGTGCTGCTCAACCAGGCCGCCCTCAAGCGCGCCACCGGCGAGGACACCTGGGAGATCAACGCCGAGGAGTCCATCGCCCTGGAGTACAGCCGCTACAACTACCACGGCACGCTGTACGACACGAACGACGCCTACCGCTCCTCCGACCACGATCCTGTCGTCGTCGGGCTGGCTGCCGGGCAGTCCGCGCCGGTCGACCTGGACATCGTCGACATCAACGACTTCCACGGCCGCATCGACGCCAACACCACGGCCTTCGCGAAGACGGTCGAGGACCTCAAGGCCCAGAACCCGGACGGCACCCTGTTCGTCTCCGCCGGGGACAACATCGGGGCCTCTCTGTTCGCCTCCTCCTCGCAGCAGGACCAGCCGACGATCGACGTGCTCAACGCCCTGGGCCTGCAGGTCTCCGCAGTGGGCAACCACGAGTTCGACCAGGGCTACGACGACCTCAAGGGGCGGGTGCATGACGCCGCCGACTTCCCCTACCTCGGGGCGAACGTCTACGAGAAGGGCACGACCACGCCGGCTCTGCCGGAGTACGAGGTCATCAACGCGCGCGGCATCCGCGTCGGCTTCATCGGCGTCATCACGCAGGAGACCCCGACCCTGGTCTCCCCCGGCGGAGTGTCCACGCTGGACTTCGGCGACCCGGTCGACGCGCTCAACCGCGTCACCGGCCAGCTGTCCGACGGGAACGACGCGAACGGCGAGGCGGACGTCCTCGTCGCCCTCGTCCACGAGGGCGCGGGGGCGGGAACGCCGGACGGGGCGACCCTGGATGAGGAGGTCGCCGCGGGCGGCGCCTTCGCCGAGATCGTCACCGGGACCGATGCGCGCGTCGACGCGATCCTGACGGGCCACACCCACAAGGAGTACGCGTGGGAGGCCCCCGTCCCCGGTGAGGACGACGCCACGCGGCCGGTCATCCAGACCGGCAGCTACGGGGAGAACCTCGGGCACACCTCCCTCTCGATCGACCCCGACACCTTCGAGGTCGTGGCCCACGAGGCGGAGAACGTCAAGCGGGGCGCGGCCCCCACCGAGCAGGAGATCGCGGCCAGCCCGGCGCTCACCCGGGTCGACGACATCGTCACCCAGGCCCTCGCCCACGCCGACGAGGTCGGCAGCCAGCCCGTGGGCTCCGTGACGGCGGACATCACGACCGCCTTCGGCGGCGGGTCCTTCGTCGACGGCACGTGGACGGGCGGCACGCGCGACGACCGCGCCAGCGAGTCGGCCCTGGGCAACCTCGTGGCCGACGCGCTGCGCGACTCCGGCAAGCTCGCCGAACTGGGCGGGGCCGACATCGGCATCGTCAATCCCGGGGGCCTGCGCAACGAGCTGTACTACGCGAAGTCCGGGGGCGAGGGCGAGGACGGAGTGGTCACCTTCGCGGAGGCCAACGCCGTCCTGCCCTTCGTCAACAACGTGTGGACCGTGGAGCTCACCGGCGCGCAGCTGCGGGAGGTCCTGGAGGAGCAGTGGCAGACGGACGCCGACGGCAACCGCCCGAGCCGCCCGTACCTGGCGCTGGGCCTGTCGGACAACGTCACGTGGGTGGCGAAGACCGCAGATCCGAACGCCACCCCCGGCGGCAACGTCCTGGCCGTGTACGTCGACGGGACCCTGGTCCGCGACGACGACACGTTCACGGTGTCGACGTTCAGCTTCCTCGCTCAGGGCGGCGACAACTTCCGCGCCCTCGCCCAGGGCACGTCCCGCGACACCGGCCTCATCGACCGCGACGTGTGGATGGACTACCTGGGCGCGAACTCGCCGGTGGCGCCGTCCTTCGCGCGCTCGCGAGTGGTGGCGGGCGCCCTTCCGAACGCGGTGGACGCCGGGAAGCAGGCGTCGGTGACGCTCTCCGGCCTCGACCTCACCTCCTTGGGCTCCCCGCTCAACACGACGGTGAGCGCGAGGCTGGTGCCGGCGGGGGCCTCCTCCGCCGGAGTCCCGCTCGGTGACTTCGCCATCGACGAGGGCGCCGCCGCGATCGCCGCGACGATCCCGGCGGGCACAGCCGCGGGCGAGTACACGGTCGTCGCGACGGCCCAGCCGTCGGGGACGGCCGTGCGGCTGCCGATCACGGTGAAGGCCGGATCCGATCAGCCCGGGCCCGATGACCCGGTGGCGCCCTCCGCCGGGGATCTGACCGACGGGGCGCGCGGAGGCATCACGACCGACATCACGAAGGTCAAGCAGGGCGAGACGGTCAGGGTGTCCGTCGGCGTCGGGCACGCCGGGGAGAGGGTCAACGTGTGGCTGCACTCCGACCCGGTGCTGCTGGCCAGGTCGGTCGTGGTTCCCGAGTCCGGGATCCTCACCGTGACCATTCCCGCCGACACCCCGGTGGGGGCCCACAGGATCTCCGTCACCGCCGAGGACGGCACGCTGCTGGGCTGGGCGCCGATCGAGGTCCTCGCCGCAGACACGCCCGGGACCACACCCCCCGGTTCTGACGGCGCCTCGCCGAAGGCGGCCGCGAAGAGCGGGACTGGGCTGTCCGACACCGGTGCGGAGATCTCCTGGCCCCTCGGGCTGGCGCTCCTGCTGATGGCCGTCGGAGGCGCGCTGGTGACGACGCGCCGGCGGTCGGGTTCCCAGGAGCGGTGACCTCTCCGGCTGCCCGCCGCAGGCCCTGAGGCCTCTGCGGGCGGGTGCCTCCGGCGCCGCGGGTCCGGCTCGGGTCTCCCTGGTGGAGCACCCCGTCGGGCCCGCGGCGTCCGGCATCGTGGCTGCGCCGCCCTCGTCCTCGGCGCGCCTGGGCGGGGCGAGGGCGATGTCCGTGACACGCCGTGAGGCACACGACTTCCTGTGCGGCCGTACGAGACGTTATAGTTGATTCGTCAATCAGTTGGGCGCCCTTTTGACGGCGCCCTCCACTCCAGAACCCCACGAAGAGGAATGCCATGTCTGACCTGCAAGGAAAATGGACCATCGACCACGCCCACTCGACGATCGGCTTCGTCGTCCGCCATGCCGTGTCCAAGGTGAAGGGCGAGTTCACGGACTTCACCTCGGAGGTCGTCTCCACCGGCCCCGACACCGCCGACGTCACCGCCACGGTCCAGGCCGTCTCCTTCAGCTCGCGCAACGAGATGCGTGACAACCACATCAAGAGCGCCGACTTCCTGGACGCGGAGAACTTCCCGACGCTCGACTTCACCGGCAAGGTCGCGGACGGCAAGCTCTCCGGCGACCTCACGATCCACGGCGTCACCCGCCCGATCGCCTTCGACCTGGACTCCATCGAGGTCGCGAAGGACCCCTTCGGCGGGCCGGATTTCGCCGGCACCGAGGCCACCGCGGAGATCTCGCGCAAGGACTTCGGACTGACCTGGAACCAGGCGCTGGAGACCGGCGGCGTGCTGGTGGGCGACAAGATCAAGATCGACCTGGACGTCTCCTTCCTGCGCGTCACCGAGTGATCTGACGGACTCCGCCCCCGGGTGCGGCGCCGTGACGGCGCCGCACCCGGGGGCTCTGCCGTCCGCGGCCGCGTCCGGGGCAGGCCCGCTCCCCGCGCCGGCCGGTTCTCCCGCCGGTGCGCCCTCTCAGGAATGGAGCAGCTGGGAGGCCCTCGCCTGCGACACCCCCAGGACCGCCGCGGTATCGGTGACGCTCAGGCCCCTCGCCCGCAGCGCCCGAGCGATCTCACGGGTGCGCCGCGAGGCCGCCTCCAGGTCCTCCGCCGCGCGCCGGGCGGCGCGCCGCGACGCCCGGGCCTCGACGTCGAGCCCGCCGAGGTCCAGGACCAGGTCGATCTCGCCATCCGAGGCGGCGATCGCCCGGTCTCCGGGGAGGGAGGCGAGGAAGCCGCGCACCTGTGCGCGGGCGGCGGCCAGCGACCGCGCGTGGGCCGATCCGTCGATGCCCTCGACGCGCAGCTGCCACCCCTTGGCCGCAGGAGCGGCGTGGGCCGTGTACCTGTGTTCCTCTTCCATCGCCGCCATCATCGCAGACGCGCGGCTCCCGGTGGGCCGCCGCGCGCGGCGGCCCCCTCTCGCCGGGGACGGCTCATGTCACGACGGCACCCGGACCGGGACGTCGCGGACCGCGCCGCCCTCGCCCGCGCGGGCCCGGCGACCGCGGTCCACCAGACGCCAGATCAACGGCGTGAGGATCAGCTGCAGCGCCAGGTCCATCTTCCCGCCCGGGATCACGATCGAGTTCGCCCGCGACATGAACGAGCCGTCGATCATGGACAGGAGATACGGGAAGTCGATGCCGCGGGGGTCGGCGAAGCGGATGACCACGATCGACTCGTCGGCGGTCGGGATCCACCGCGCGGTGAACGGGTTCGAGGTGTCGACGGTCGGGACGCGCAGGAAGTTGATGTGCGTGTTCGAGAACTGCGGGCAGATGTAGTGCACGTAGTCCGGCATGCGCCTCAGGATCGTGTCCGTCACGGCCTCGGTGCTGTAGCCGCGTTGGGACCTGTCGCGATGCAGCTTCTGGATCCACTCGAGATTGATCGCCGGCGCGATCCCGACCAGCAGGTCGACGTGCCGGGCGACGTCGACGTCGTCCGTGCGCACCCCGCCGTGGAGGCCCTCGTAGTAGAGCAGATCCGTGCCGGCTGGCATCTGCGCCCACTCGGTGAAGGTGCCGGGGGGCCTGTCATAGAGCGCCGCCTCGCAGTCATCGTGGACGTACTGCCGGATCTGCCCCGTGCCCGTGCGCCCGTACTCCTCGAACAGGGTCTCGAGCCGGTCGAACAGGTTCGCGGCGGGTCCGAAGTGCGAGAACGAGGGGTTTCCGGCCGCCGTCGCGCGCGCCTGCGCCGCCCGCATGGCGAGGCGGTCATAACGGTGGAACGAGTCGCCGTGCACGAGGACGGCCTCGACGTGCTCCCGGACGAAGATCTGCTCGAAGACCTCGGTGACCGTGCTGGTGCCGGCACCGGAGGAGCCGGTGATGGCGACCACCGGATGGGCTGTGGACATGAGGCCTCTCCCGTCAGTCGCCTCGGGCGAGGAAGAGCGTCCGGTCGCGGAAGAGAGGAGCCGCCGAGGACCGGTCCATGCCGGCCCCCGGGGACGTCGCCGCCGACCGAACGGGGGCGGCCTCCGGCGTGCCGGCGTCACCGGGACGCCGCGCGGCGCGGCCGGAGGAGGGTCCTGGCGCAGGAGGCCCGTCGGGAGCCTGAGCCTGCGCGGGCAGGGAGGGATGTCTCATGAAGTGCTCCTTCCTGATCGTCGGTCAGTCTAAGAGTGAGCCGTGGGTCACGATCCGGGACTCGTCCAACTCGGAGAGACGTCCAGCAGCGGCGCGCGATGATGCACGAACGTGCATATAGGATGAACGTCTATTCATCCTGTGGCGGGGGACACCTACCATCGACACCATCGGGCCGGGGATCGTCTCCCGGCGGACAGGTGCCGCGACGTCGGCTGCACCGTCCGGGGACCTGCGCAGAAGGACCGACCGTTTCCGATTCGAACCACTGGGGGCATCCATGGACCAGACCGGCCGCTACGTCGACCTGAGTCTCGATGAGGACGAGCTGATCGAAGGCGGGCAGCACATCCTGTGCGCCTACAAGCTGAGGCCGAAACCTGGAGTCGGCTACCTCGAGGCCGCAGCCGCCTTCGCCGCCGAGTCCTCCACCGGCACGAACGTCGAGGTCTGCACGACCGACGACTTCACCAAGGGGATCGACGCCGTCGTGTACCGCGCCGACGAGTCCACCGAGGACGTGCGACTCGCGTTCCCGCTGGTCCTGTTCGACCGCAACATCACGGACGGACGCATGATGCTGGTCTCGTTCCTCACCCTGACCATCGGCAACAACCAGGGCATGGGGGACATCGAGTACGCCAAGATGTACGACTTCCTCGTGCCACGCGCCGCCCTGAGCCTCTTCGACGGGCCCACCCGGGGCATCGCCGATCTGTGGCGGATACTGGGCCGCCCCGTCGTGGACGGAGGCTACATCGCCGGCACGATCGTCAAACCGAAGCTGGGACTGCGACCCGAGCCGTTCGCCCGGGCCGCGCACGACTTCTGGCTGGGCGGGGACTTCATCAAGAACGACGAGCCCCAGGGCAACCAGGTCTTCGCCCCCATGCGCCAGACGATCCCTCTGGTCGTGGACGCCATGCGGAGGGCGATGGACGAGACCGGGGAGGCCAAGCTGTTCAGCGCGAACATCACCGCCGACGATCCCCGAGAGATGGTGGCGCGCGGCGAATTCGTCCTGCAGGCCTTCGGCCCCGACGCGGACAAGGTCGCCTTCCTGGTCGACGGATTCGTCGGCGGCCCCGCCGCGGTGACCACCGCACGGCGGACCTTTCCCGGCCAGTTCCTCCACTTCCATCGCGCGGGGCACGGCATGGTGACGTCCGCCCAGTCCCGCCGCGGATACACGGCGTACGTCCTGGCGAAGATGGCCCGCCTCCAGGGTGCCTCCGGTATGCACGTCGGCACCCTGGGTCACGGGAAGATGGAGGGGACCCCGGCCGACCGGATGATCGCCTACGCGTGCGAACGCGATGTCGCGGAGGGCCCCGCCTACATCCAGGAGTGGTACGGGATGAGGCCGACCGCCCCGATCGTCTCAGGGGGCATGAACGCGCTGCGCCTGCCGGGGTTCTTCGACGATCTGGGCCACGCCAACATCATCAACACAGCGGGCGGCGGCTGCTACGGGCATGTGGACGGTCCGGCGGCCGGGGCCCGGTCTCTGCGCCAGGCCTACGAGTGTTGGGACGCCGGCGCGGATCCGGTGGAGTGGGCCTCCACCCACCGGGAGTTCGCCCGCGCCTTCGAGTCGTTCCCCGACGACGCCGACGCCCTCTACCCGGGATGGAGGACGGCGCTGGACCACTGAGACCGGACCGTGGACTTCCCGTCGAACCGCGGAACTCGCGCCGAATCGAAGCGGCACGCGGCTTCGGTTCGGTGAGAAACCCGCGGTTCGCCAGCAGGCAGTCGACGTTCAGCGCGCGCCCGCCAACCGGGCGAGCACCTCGGGGACGTCCGCGATGCCGGGCACGCGGAACTGCGCGGCCGTCTCGCCGTCCCCGACGTGGACGCCCAGGTCGCCGTGCCCGGGACGCAGGGCCGCGAAGGCGCGCTCGTCCGTCGCATCGTCTCCCGCGTAGAACACCGAGTCCGTGCGGAACCGCTTCCGCAGGACGGCCAACGCCCGCCCCTTGTCGCCGCGGCGCACCGTGAGCTCGACGACGCGCTTGCCGGGCAGGACCTCGACGCCCGGCAGGCCCTCGGACGCCCGGCGCGCCCGGTTCTCCAGCTCCTCGGCCTGCGCCGCGTCAGGCACCGCACGGGTGTGCAGCGTGGCCGAGAGCGGTTTGCGCCCGACCCACGCGCCCGCGGGCCCCGCCTCCGCCAGCCGGTCGAGGCGGGCGACGGCCTCCGCGAGCGCGCTCCTCTCCGCCTCGGACAGCTCGACGGGCTCGACCGAGCCGTCGGGCCACCGGGTCTCCAAGCCATGAGACCCGACCAGGACGAGGCGGTCCAGCGGCAGACCCGACAGGCCCGCGACCTCGGTGAGCGCCTCCAAGGACCGCCCGGACACCAGCGCCACCGCGGTGCCCTCCGCGGCCCGTGTCCCCGCGCCGGCCAGCGACCGGATCGCGTCGACCGCTCCCGGCAGGGCCCGCGCCTGCGCGGGATCCCGGTCGAACGGCGCCAGCGTCCCGTCGAAGTCCAGCCCGACCAGCAGCCGTCCTGCGCGGGCGACCTCGTCGACGGCCTCGGTCAATGCCGGTGGGAGGCTCATCGCCCTCGCGCCTCCCGGCGCCGCCAGGGTCCCATCCGGCTGGCCGAGGCGCGGTCCAACTCCGCGAGGAACCCGGCCGACCAGGCCTCGACGTCGTGGGTGCGCACCGTGCGCCTCAGCTGGCGCATCCGGCGGGCGCGCTCCCTGGGCGACATCCGGGTCGCGCGCACGATCGCCTCCTTGATGGCATCGACGTCGTGGGGGTTGACGATGAGCGCCTGGCGCAGCTCGTCGGCGGCGCCCGTGAACTCGCTGAGGATCAGCACCCCGTCGATGTCGACGGAGGCCGCGATGTACTCCTTGGCCACCAGGTTCATGCCGTCGCGCAACGAGGTCACCAGCAGGACGTCCGCCGCCTCGTACAGGGCCGCGACCTCGCGGCGCGGAAGGTTGCGGTGCATGTACTGCACGGCGCTGCGCCCCACGGTGGAGTGATCGCCGTTGATCCGCGAGACCGCGACCTCCACCTCCTCGCGCAGGTCCTGGTAGGCGGAGACGCCCTCACGTGTGGGGATCGCCATCTCGACCAGGATCGTGTCGCCGACGTCCAGGCGGTGCTCGTCCAGCAGCTCGCCGTAGGCCTTGAGCCGGTGGGAGATGCCCTTCGTGTAGTCCAGCCGGTCGACGCCCAGCAGCACGGTGCGCGGACTGCCCAGCTC
This sequence comes from Schaalia naturae, assembly GCF_042665795.1. Classification (NCBI taxonomy): domain Bacteria; kingdom Bacillati; phylum Actinomycetota; class Actinomycetes; order Actinomycetales; family Actinomycetaceae; genus Schaalia; species Schaalia naturae. The sequence goes on along the minus strand of NZ_JBHTEF010000001.1, from coordinate 2,669,179 downwards.
GTGGCGGATCTGGGAGGCGCGGGCCCGCACCTCGGGGTCGTTGCCCAGCGCGTCCCAGGAGGCGAAGTCCACGGAGATCGGGAACGCCCCGAAATGGGAGGGACGCCGTCCGGAACCGGCCTCGCGCCCGGCCTCCTCGCGCTCCGAGCGCGTGGGGGGCATCTCCTCGGCGACGAGGGCGGCGCTGCGCCCCGCGTCCGACTGCCCCGCGAGGTCCACGGTGGTGTCCCGACGGGCCGCCCAGCCCGTCCTGGCCTCATCGTCGAGCGGGACCTCGACGACTCCGCGGTGGACCGTCCACCCCAGCAGCTGGCGGACGGCCTGCGCGAAGTTGCGGGCGTCCCCGGCGCGCTGGAACCCCACCAGGTCGGCCCCCAGCAGGCCCCGGAGGATCTGCTGGCGCCACGGCAGCTGGGCGTAGATCCCCGGAGCGGGGAAGGGGATGTGGTTGAAGAAGCCGATCGACACGTCCGGGCGCAGCTCGCGCAGCATCCGGGGAACGAGCTGGAGCTGGTAGTCCTGGATCCACACGCGCGACCCGGGCCGGGCCGCCTCGGCGGCCGCCTGGGCAAAACGGTGGTTGACCTCTTTGTACGCATCCCACCAGATGCGGTGGTACTCGGGCTGCGCGATGACATCGTGGTAGAGGGGCCACAGGGTCCCGTTGGAGAAGCCCTCGTAGTAGCGCTCGACCTCCTCGGCGGTGAGAGGCACCGGCGCGATGGTGAAGGGCCGGCCCGTCGACGGCCCGGCGACCTCGAAGGGCTCGGTGGGGATGCCGGCGCCGTCCTCGTCGCCGCCGCCGGACCCGGATCCCGGTCCCGGGCCGCGCTCCGAGTCGGAGGCGGTCCCCGGCCATCCGATCCACACGCCGCCGGTCCGTTCGACGACGGGCTCCAGGGCCGTCACGAGTCCCCCGGAGGAGGCGCGCCAGTGCCAGCGGCCGTCCTGGTCGCGGACCCGTTCGACGGGAAGGCGGTTGGAGACGACGACCAGCGGGCACGACGCCCCGTCGTCCGGGTCGGCGGACCCCCCGCCCGCCCCGTGATGCTCCGCGTCGCCGCCTGCTTGTGTCTGGGGCATGATGATCACCTCGATCGTGCGCCCGGCCCCGGCTCTCGGGGTGGAAGCGCCGTTCTTCCCACTGTAACGGGGCGCCGTTGCGCTCGCCTGAGGGGTTTCTGCGGCAAGGTCGCCCTCGTCCTCAGCGGGACGGGTCGGGCAGACGCGGGACGGCGGCGATGAGCCTGCGGGTGTAGGCGTCGCGGGGCGAGGCGAGGATCCGCGAGACCGGGCCCTCCTCCACCTGGCGGCCTCCGCGCACGACGACCGCCCGGTCGCAGAGCTGGCTGACGATGGCCAGGTCGTGCGACACCAGCACGAGGACCACGCCTTCGCCGTCGCGCAGGTCGCGCAGGAGTTCCACGATCTGGGCCCGCACGGTGACGTCGAGGGCGCTCACCGGTTCGTCGGCGATGACCACGCGCGGGCGGGGAGCCAGTGCGCGGGCGATGGCGATGCGCTGACGCTGGCCGCCGGAGAACTCCGTCGGGTAGCGGTCGAGGGCGTCCTCGCCGAGGCCGACGGCGCGAATCACCTCGCGGACCCGCTGTCGGCGCTCGGAGCGCGTCCCCATGCCGGGAAGGCTGTCCAGCGGCTCCCCCACGATCGCGCCGACCCGCATCCGGGGATCCAGCGACGAGGCCGGATCCTGGAACACGGGCTGGACGGCGCGCCGCAGGCGCTGGACCTGCCGGCGGTCGCGCAGGCGCAGCGGCCCGCCCTCGAAGAGCACCCGGCCCGAGGTCGGCTCGAGGAGCCCGAGCAGCATCCTGATGAGCGTGGTCTTCCCGGCTCCCGACTCGCCGACGATGCCGATGCCCTGCCCGGCGCGCACGTCCAGGCTGAGACCGGACAGGGCCGGGCGGGAGGCACCCGGATAGGTCTTCGACACGTCCTGGACCTGCAGGATCGGAGGGCCTCCCGCGGTCTCGGGCTCCACGCCCGCGGGGATCGGCCTCTCCGGGTCGAGGGGGTCGGTCCCCCCGGAGGGGCGTCGGCGTGACGGCGTTCCGGCCATGGTCAGCGACCGCCTTCCGTTGCGGGACCGGGAACCTGGAGCCGGCTGATCCGGCGGGCGTCCGCGATGAGCGTCCGCGCGTAGTCGGTCCGCGGGTCTCGGAGGAGGTCCTCGAGGGTGTCGTCCTCCAGGAGCCTCCCTCCGTGCATGACGAGGACCCGCGGCGCGACCTGGGAGATGACGGGCAGGTCGTGGCTGATGAACAGCAGGGCCATGCCGCGCTCCTCGACGACGCGTTCGAGCAGCTCGAGGATCTCGGCCTGGACGGTGACGTCGAGCGCCGTGGTGGGCTCATCGGCGATGAGGAGACGGGGACGGCAGGCCAGCGCGATAGCCAGGGCCACGCGTTGGCGTTGTCCGCCGGACAGCTCATGCGGATAGGCCCGCGCGATCCTGCGGTCGGAGCCGTCCAGCCCGACGTCCTCCAGGCTGCGGGCGATCGCGGCGGCCAGCTCACGGCGGCGCACCCCCTGGATCCGGGCGAGCGGGCCGGCGATCTGGCGGCCGACCCTCATCAGGGGGTCGAGGGAGGTCAGCGGCTCCTGGAACACCATCGCGATCCCGCGCCCGCGCACCGCCGACAGCTCCCTCTCCGTGCGCCCGACCAGTTCCACGCCGCCGAAGAGCACGGATCCGGCGGCCTCCACGGATCCCGGCGCGATGCCCGCGATGGCGGAGGCCGTCATCGACTTGCCCGACCCGGACTCGCCGGCCAGGCCCGCCCGTTCCCCGTCGGCCAGGTCGAAGCTGACGCCGGAGACGATCCGCGCCCCGGTCGCGCGCACCGTGACCGTCAGGTCGCGCACGCTCAGCAGGGGGCCGCCCGCCCCCGTCGCGTCCGGCGCGGCGTCGGCGGCCGCCCGGGCGCCCGGCATGGGTGTCCCCGTCGAAGTCACGAGACCCTCCGCAGCTCGGGGTCGAGGACGTCGCGCAGGCCGTCGGCCAGCAGGTTCACTCCCAGGACGGCGATCACCAGCATGACGCCGGGCGCGATGGCCCCCAGGGGCGCCACGAGCACGGTCGCCTGCGCCTCCTGCAGCATGCGCCCCCACGAGGCGTTCGGGGGTGGCGATCCCAGACCCAGGTAGGACAGCGACGCCTCGGCCAGCACGGCCGCGCCCCACTGCAGGGCGAGCTGCACGACGAGCGTCGGCGCGATGTTCGGCAGGATGTGGCGCCGGATGATCCGCGGGCGCCTCGCCCCGGAGGTCTGGGCGGCCTCGACGAAGTCCTGGTGGAGGACCTGTCCGGCGCTGGCCCGCGTGATGCGGGCGATCGGGGCGCTCATCGCGATGCCCACGGCGACGACGCTCACCCTCAGGGAGGCTCCCATCACGGAGACCAGCAGCATCGCCAGCAAGATGGTCGGGAAGGCGATCATCACATCGATCGCGCTGGTCAGCGTCGAGTCGGCCCACCGGCGGGAAATGGCCGCCCACAGACCCCAGGACACGCCGATGAGGGCGCCGATGGCCACGGCGCCGAGACCGACGACCACCGCCAGGCGCGCCCCGACCATGAGCTGCGCGAGGAGGTCGTGCCCCAGCCGGTCCGTGCCCAGCAGGTAGGCGGCCGTCGGGCCCTCCAGGCGCGGGCCCGACGTGTCGTCGATGGCGTGCGGCGTCCACACCAGCGACACGAGCGCCGTCAGGAGGACCATCCCGAACAGGACGGCGCCGAGGACGAGGTTCCAGGTGCGGGACGGCCCGCCTGCGCGGGAGGAACGGCCCTGCCCGGGCGCTGGCGCCTCCGGCAGGGTCCGCGCACTCGTCGCCGCGGCCTGTCCCTGCGCGCTCATCGTCGTCCCGCCAATCGGCGAAGCCGGGGGTCGACGATCCTCTGGAGGAGATCCCCGAGGAACCCGGCGACCAGGATCGCCACCGTCGAGAAGAAGAGCACGCCCTGGACCACCGGGTAGTCCTTCGACATGATCGAGCTGGTGAGCAGGGAGCCGAGCCCCGGCAGGGCGAAGACGTTCTCGATGACGACCGCTCCGACGAAGGAGGTCGACAGCTCGATGGCGAGCACCGAGATCACGGGGACCACCGCGTTGCGCACGCCGTGGCGGAGGAAGGCCCACCCGGCCGTCAACCCCGTCGCGCGCGCCGAGCGCAGGTAGTCCTGCCCCAGCACGTCGAGCGTGGCCGAGCGGACGTAACGGGTGATGGAGGCGGCCATGATGGCGGCGATCGTGACGACGGGCAGGGCCAGCGACCTCAGCGCGTCGCCCGGAGCGGCCCATCCGGAGCTTGGGAACCCGTTGGGCGGGAACACGTGCAGCCTCAGCGCCAGGATCCACACCAGGAGGATGCCGATCCAGAAGGACGGGACCGCCAGGCCCAGCTGGCTGAGCGCGGAGAGCGCCCGCCCGACGGGGCGGGTGCGGCGGGCCGCCGCGATGTACCCCAGCGGGGCGGAGATCAGCACCGCCACCGTGAACGAGAGGAACGTCAGCGGCAGGGTGACCGGCAGCCGTTCGGCCACCAGCTCGCCCACCGGCGTCCTGTTGAGGTAGGACGTGCCGAAGTCCCCCCGCACGGCGCCCTCCATCCATGCGGCGTACTGCTGCCAGATGGGGCGGTCCGTGCCCAGCTCCGCGCGGGCCTGCTCGATCTGGTCCTGCGTCGCGCCGATGGGGACCAGGGCGTTGGCGGGATCGCCCGGCACGACCCGGAGGAGCACGAACAGCAGGGTCATCGCCACGACCAGGGAGACCAGGAGGATGCCCGCCCTTCTCACGACGAAGCGCGTCAATCCCTCCACGTCACGACGACTTCGTGATGTCCCCGACGAAGAACTGCGAGTTGTAGCCGTTCTTCGGATACCCGCTCACGTCCGCGGTCGAGACCCGCAGCTGCGGGGCGAGGAACAGCCAGACGGCCGCGGCCTCCTCGGTCACCGTCTCGTTCGCCTTCCGCAGGAGCTCGGTCTGCTCGTCGTCGGTGTCGACCGCCTCCGACTGGTCCACCCACTCCTGCACCTGCGTGTTGTCGTACCCCCAGTAGAAGTCGGGGTTCGCGAACCACACCAGGTCGCGGTCGTTGACGTGCTCCTGCAGCGTCGCCTCGAAGTCGTGGTTGGAGTAGACGGTCTCGTACCAGGTGTCGGAGGTGATCGTGTTGATGGTGACGTCGATCCCGACCTTGGCCAGCTCCGACTTGATGAACTCGGCCTCCGCGGGGTGCGGGTCGTAGTTCGGGGTCTCCAGTGTGAAGGAGAACCCGTCCGGGTAGCCCGCCTCCGCGAGCAGTTCCTTCGCGCGGTCCGGGTCGTACCCGTTGACGTCGGAGAGGTCCTCGTACCACGGGTCCTTCGGGGGGACCATCGAGCCGGTCACCTGGCCGTATCCGTTCCACACCTTGTCCAGAAGGGCCTTCTTGTCGATCGCCGAGGACACGGCCTGGCGGACGCGGACGTCGGTGAAGGGCTCGACGCGGTCGTTGAACGCCAGCAGGTCCTTGACCGTGGACTGGCCCTCGACGATCGTGTACTGGCTGGTGTCCTGGAACTCCTCGAGGTAGTCGGGCGAGGGCTCGCCGGAGACGATGTCGATCTGACGGGCGACCAGCGCGTTGTTCAGGGCGGTGGCATCGGTGAAGTAGCGGAACGTCACGCCGGCGTTCGTCGGTTTCTCGCCCCAGTAGCCGTCGAAACGGCTGATCGTCAGGGAGTCGCCCTTCTTCCACTGGTCGAGCTTGTAGGGACCGGTGCCGTCCTCGGTGGTCGCGGGATCGGCGATGTCGCGCTGGAGGATCCACACGCCTGCCAGGTAGTAGATCAGCGACTTCTTCTTCTGGGAGAGCGTGACGGTCACCGTGTCGTCCCCGGAGGTGGTCACGGAGTCGATCACCTCGAGATCGCCCTTGCGCGCGGCCTTCGACTCCGGGGAGATCACACGCTCGATGCTCCACTTCACGTCCTCCGGGGTGAGGGGCTTCCCGGAGTGGAACGTCACCCCTTGACGCAGGGTGAAGGTGTAGGTCAGGCCGTCGTCGGAGACCGAGTAGTCCTCGGCGAGGAGATTGTGGATCTGGCCCTCGTCGTCCAGGGAGAACAGGGACTCGTAGACGTTGAGGTACAGCGCCTCGGTCACCCCTGAGCTGCCGCCGCCGATCGAGTTCAGGCTCGTCGGCTCGTTCTGCGAGCCGACGACGATCGTCGCGTCCGGGTCGAAGCCGGCCGCGGCGCCCGAGGCGCCCTGATCACCAGAGGCCTGGGATCCGGACGCCTGGCCGCCGGAGGAGCACCCGGCCAGGGCGAGCGACACGACGAGGGCCGCGGCCGCCGGGCCGATCCATGACTGTCTCAAGACTGACACCTCTTGCCTTCTGCACTTCGGTCGATGGTCGGGCCCCTGATACCCCGGTGGAGCACCGAAGGTCCCCGGGGCCCTGACATCCAGCGTGTCTCACGTCCGCCGCCAGGTCAGCGGAGATCCAGATGGTGAGCGACCGTGACATCGCGGCATGCGGGTGGCCTCCCGCCGGTCGCCCACCTGCGCGGTCACGGTGGCGCGCGGCGGGGGAACGCGGGCCCCGACGAGGGCGGAGTTCCCTCAGCGCTCGGCCGGCACGTAGCTGCGGAAGCCCGGGACCAGCGCGCCGCAGGCCAGCACGCCCACGAGGACCGCCGCCCCGCCGACGATGATGGTCGGCGCCGCCCCGATCCGGTCCGCCGCCAGCCCGTGGACGACGTCGGCCAGGCGCGGGCCGCCGACCACCACGACCAGGAACACGCCCTGTAGGCGCCCGCGGACCTCATCCGTGGCCGCCGAGAGGAGGATGGACTGCCGGAACGCCGAGGAGGCCATGTCCGCGGCGCCGCCGACCGCCAGCATCGCGACGGCCGCCACGAGGAACGGCCACGCCCGCCCGCCGGCGAGGCGGACGCTCACCCCCGTCCCGATCACGGCCAGCCCCCACACGGCGACGGCGGCGAGCACGGCCAGGCCCTGGCGCCGCACCCGCGAGACCCACCCGGAGAAGACGCCTCCCGCCACCGCGCCCGCGGCCATGCCGGCGGACAGGAGCGCGAAGGCGATGCCGCCGCTGGGCGGGCCGCCGAAGTCGACGTCCGCGATCTGGGGGTACAGGGCCCGCGGCAGGCCCAGGACCATGGCGATGAGATCGACGACGAAGCTGACCAGGAGGACTTTGGACGCCCAGGCGTAGCGGAACCCCTCGACGATGCTGCCCAGCCCGAGGGACCCGATGGCGTGGCCGGGACGCAGGGAGGGAAGGCGCAGCACGGCCCACAGCGTGGCGAGCATCGTCACCGCGTCCAGCGCATACAGGGGGCCCGCTCCGAGCATGGGGAGAAGCGCGCCGCCCACCAGCGGCCCCGCGATCGCCCCGAACTGGGAGACGGTCATGTTCAGCGAGTTCGCGGCCGGGAGCTCGGAGGCCGGCACGAGCATGGGGATGACGGCGTTGCGGGCCGGCTGGTTCATCGCGAAGAAGGACTGCTGCAGGGCGAAGAGACCGAGGATCAGCCAGACGTCGTCCACGTCGAGTAGCGCCTGCGCCGCGAAGGCCCCCGCGCAGACGATCATGCCGATCGTGCTGACGACCAGCACGCGCCGCCGGTCGAAGGCGTCCGCGACCGCCCCGCCCCAGAGCCCGAAGACGATGAGGGGGACCAGCCCGAACAGGCCGGTGAGGCCGACGTACGTGGAGTCGCGCGCGATCGCCCACAGCTGGGCGGGGACGGTGACGACGGTCAGCTGGGCGCCGATCACCGTGACGATGTTCGCGTACCACAGTCGCGCGAACTCGGGATGCCCGAGCGGGCGGGTGTCGGCCAGCGCGTTGCGCAGATGGTGGGCCGTGGGGAGCTCCTGGAGTGATGCGTGGGCGGGCGGGACGGGCGGCGTGTCCACAGGCTAGGACATGGCCGGCCCGGGGGTTCCCTCCGTCCGCCCTCCCCAGGGCGGGGGCGGACCGGGCGGGTCACCTCACCAGCGAGAATCCCCCGGTCCACCCGATCTTCTCCGAGACGGCGAGTGTGAGCTGCAGGAATCCGAGGGCCTCCAGCTCGCGCGCCCGCCTGAGCGATCCCGCGTCGACGGCGACCAGCCCGCCGGCCGTGACGACCTCTGACAGCGCGGTCTTCGCGTCCGCGTCGTCGCAGGCGATGAGGACGGTGACGGGCGCCCCGCCGACGGCTCCGGAGGACAGGGTCGCGGCGAAGGTGGTGTTGAACGCCTTGAGCACGTGCGCCTCCGGGAGCCGGTCGGCCAGCTGCTCCGCGGCGGAGGAGTCGGCGGGGACGACCAGGGAGTCGAAGGTGGAGAAGTCCAGCGGATTCGTGATGTCGACGACCGTCTTGCCGGCGAGCGCCCCGCCCAGGCGCGAGGCGATGTCCGCGAGCGCGGGGTAGGGAACGGCCAGGATGACGATGTCGCCGTTGACCTGCGTGTCCTGGCGCCCGATGAACTCGACGGCGTTGCCTCCGCGCTCCGCGACCGCCTTGATGGCCTGTCCCATGCTGCCGGAACCGATGATCGAGATCGTGCCCATGTCCGGATGTCCTCTCGTGAGTCGGATGCCGGGACCGACGCGTCCCGTCGGCTCCACTCCGGCAGAATAGGCGCATTTAGTTGCGTATGCAACTAGTTTGCCCTCGGTGACGCGGCGCCTTCCGCATCAGACCCGGTCAGACACCCCGTCCCCGATCGGAGGCGGCTCTTACGACAGAGCAATTCTGTTCGGTTGCCATGGTGATATGTGCAATATTCACAATTGTGGTGGTGATCTGCGCGTAATTGATGATGATGTACAGGTATGGCCCGATTCGTGGCTCAGCCAATGGAGACCTGAGAGAGCGAGCAATGTCATCACCGCAACGTCAGCAGAACGGACCCCTGGTCGTCGCCGTCGACTCCTCGACACAGTCGACCAAGGCCATCATCGTCGACACCGCCGGCACCGTCTGGGTGACCGCCAAACGACCCATCCCCCTGCTCACCCCGGGAATGGATCGCTACGAGCACGATCCTCGCCTGTGGTGGACCACGACGCGCGACACGATCGGGGAGGCTCTGGCCTCCCTCACTCCCCGCGACCGTGGGCGCGTCAGCGCCATCGGCCTGACCCACCAGCGCGAGTCCTTCGCGCCCTTCACCGCCGACGGCGCCCCGCTGGCCAACGGAATCCTGTGGCTGGACGGGCGGGCCGCCGAGCAGATCGCCCGCTACGGGAACGCCCACGTCCACGAGCTGTCCGGCAAGCCCGCCGGCGTGACGCCCGCCCTCTACAAGATGGCGTGGGTGCGCCAGCACCATCCCGAGTACTTCGACCGCGCCGACAGGATCGTCGACGTCCTCGGCTACCTGGTCTTCAACCTCACCGGGCTCTGGGCGTCCTCGACGGCCGCCGCGGACTCGCTGGGGCTCTTCGACGTCCGGGCGCGGCGATGGTCCCCGGAGCTGCTCGACATCGCCGGCGTGCGCGCCGACCAGATGTCCCAGCTCTTCCCCCCGGCCAGCGCCATCGCGGACCTCCGCCCGGAACTGGCCGAGCAGTGGGGACTGGAGCAGTCCGTTCCCGTCATCGCCGGCCTGGGCGACGGGCAGGCTGCCGGCATCGGGGCGGCGGCCGTGAGCCCCGGCGTCGGTTACCTCAACATGGGCACAGCGGTCAACACGGGCATCGAGTCCTCGGAGTACATCTACAACCCCGCGTTCCGTACCCATGTCTCGGGGATCCCGGGAAACTACGTCCTCGAAGTCCTCCAGTCGTCCGGCTCCTACCTGGCGGACTGGGTCCGCGACTCCTTCGGCGACCCGGATCACCCCGGAGACCCCGACGTGGCCCGCGATGACCTGGCGGCCGAGGCGATCCCACCGGGATGCGAGGGGCTGCTCACACTGCCCTACTGGAACGCCGTCCAGTCCCCCTACTGGGATGCCCTGGCCCGCGGCGCCGTGGTCGGGTGGCGTGGAACGCACACGCGCGCCCACCTGTACCGCTCCGTCCTGGAAGCCGTCTGCTTCGAGATGCGCCGCAACCTCGATCATCTGGAGTCGGCCACCGGCACGCCCATCACCCGGCTGCGGATCATGGGCGGGGGGACCCGATCGAAGGTCTGGCGCACGATCATGGCCGATGTCACGGGCGTCCCGCTGACCGTGTGCGCCCAGTCTGAGATCTCCGCCCTGGGGGCCGCCGTCCTCGCGATGGCCTCGATCGGGGCCCACGCCTCCTACCTGCCCGACGGAAGCCCGGACGTGGCCGCCTCCGCGACCGCCATGGCGACTTTCGGGCAGACCGTCGAGCCCGACCTCGCCCGATACGACCGCTACCGGGAGATCGGCGCCGTCCAGGCCCGGCTCTATCCCCAGCTTCGGGAGGTCTTCGAGGAGATCGCCCGCCTGTCCACCCCGGTGGAGCGCCGCGGAGGGGACCGCCAGCCCGCAGAGACCGGCGCCTGACATCCCGTCCCTCGCCGTTCCCTCCACCTCACGATGAAAGAAGAACCATGACCACCATCACCATCCTCGGGGCCGGAGCCATGGGCTCGGCACTGTCCAGGCCCGTCACCGACGCCGGTTGGGACGTCCGCCTGTGGGGCACCTGGCTCGACGACCATCTCGTCGACGCGATCGAGGCCGGCGAGCCGCATCCCCGCACCGGGGCGGTCGTCCCCTCCTCGGTGCGCGCCTACCGGTCGGCGCAGCTGGAGGAGGCCCTCGACGGCGCGGACGTGGTGGTCATGTCCGTCGCCTCGGTCGGGGTGCCGAAGGTGACGGAACTGGCTCTGGAGGGCATCTCCCAGGCGGACGCGCTGTGGCTCACCTCGAAGGGGTTCTGCCCCGACGAGGCCGGGCGCATCCAGCTGCTCCCCGACGCCATCCGCGCCATCGCCGCCCGCCGCGGAGCCACCCTGCCGCCGCTCGTCGCGATCGCGGGTCCCGTCAAGGCGAACGAGTGCGCGGCCGGACTGCCCACCGCCACGATCTTCGGATGCCGCGACGGGGAGGTCTCCCGCCGCTACGCCGCCGAGGCCGCCACCCCCGTCTACGCCATCGCGCACACCGATGACGAGGTGGGCGTGGAGGTGTGCGCCCCGATGAAGAACGTCTACGCCATCGCGCTGGGCATCGCCGACGGGCTGGGGGAGGCGACGGGCACGCCCCACCACAACCTCAAGGCGGCCGCATTCGCCCAGGCGGTGCGGGAGATGTCCCTTCTGGGGGCCCGGCTCGGCGCCCATCCGGACACCGCCTACGGCCTGCCCGGCGTCGGCGACCTCGAGGTCACCGGGCTGTCCGGGCGCAACAAGGTCTACGGCGTGCGGATCGGGCGCGGCGAGGAGCCCCGAGAGGCGCTCGCCGAGATGGACCGGCTCGAGCAGACCGTCGAGGGCGTCCCCGCCGCCGGCCTGGCCCGAACGCTCGTGGACCAGCTGGGCGGCGGGCTGGCGGAGGAGCTGCCGCTGCTCGCCGCCGTCTGCGCGATCCTCGAAGGGGTTCCCGACGTCCAGGCAACCGTGGCGGGAGCCGTTCTGCCCCGCCGGGGCTGACCGGACCGGCTGGGGCGCCTCGATAGGCTGTCCGCATGGGCCGACAGAGCGCATCCATCCGCGAGCAGCGCATCCACGAGGTCCTCGACGTCGTCACCCGGCAGGGATCGACGACGGCCGAGGCCCTCGCGGAGCGCCTCGGCGTCTCCCTGATGACGGTCTACCGCGACGTGTCGGCCCTGGAGTCCTCCGGCCTCATCCAGCGGGCCCACGGGCGCATCAGCTCCACGCCCTTCTCCATGGCGGAGTCCTCCTCCCTCATGCGGATCGGGCGCGGATCCCAGACGAAGGCGCGTCTGGCCGCTCGGGCGCTCGAGCTGCTCTCCCCGGGGCAGACCGTGGCGATCGACGACTCGACGACCTGCCTGGGGCTGTTCCCCGGCATCGCCGATCTCGCCCCACTGACGATCGTCACCAACGCCCGCTTCATCGCCGACGCCGTCCTCGAGCACCCCTCCCTGGAGCTCGTCCAGATCGGGGGCACGTATGTGCGCTGGGCGGACGCCTTCAACGGGCCGCTCGCCGAGGCCGAGGTCGCTCGGCTCAGCGTGGACGTGTGCCTGATGTCGACCACCGCGATCGTCTCCGGCCGGTGCTGCCACCCCGACGCCGACATGTCCTCGTTCAAGGGCGCGCTCATGAGGGCCGCCCAGCGCCGGATCCTCCTGGTGGATCGCACGAAGTTCACCCGAAACGCTCTTCACGCCTTCCTCGACCTCGATGACGTCGACGTCGCGGTCACCGAGGAGGCCCTGGGGGAGGACGCCCTCGCCCGGCTGCGCGAGCACGTCGGGACCGTCGTCACGGTGTGACGGGTCCGCCGCGGCGGACGGGCGGCATCACCCCTTGTCGGCGCCGGCCAGCATCCCGCGGATGAAGTACTTCTGCAGGAACACGTAGGCGACGATCATCGGGATCGCTCCGAGGAGCGACCCCGCGACGGCGGCGTTGACCTGGGATCCCTGTTCGCCGAAGAACGCGGCGATCGCGGGGGCGAGCGTCTTCATCGAGTCGCCGCTCATGATGTAAGAGCTGAGCGCGAACTCGTTCCACACGTAGACGCCCGTGAGGATCACGACCGTCACGCTCACCGGCTTGAGGAGCGGAAGCACGATGCGGAAGAAGACCTCGAAGGTGTTGGCCCCGTCCACCCGCGCCGCCTCCTCCAGCGAGACCGGGATAGACCGCAGGAACTGCGTGTACAGGAACACGGCGCGCGGCAGCTCGAGGCACGCGAGGGGAAGGATGAGCCCCGCGTAGGTGTTGAGGAGGCCCGCTCGGTTCAGCATCGAGTACAGGGGCACCAGAATGCTCAGCGGGGGGATCATCATGACGCTGAGCACCAGGATCTCGATGCCTCGGTTGAGGGTCGAGCGGATGCGGGCGAGGGGGTACGCGGCGAGCGCCCCCAGGACGCACACGATCGCCGTCGCGCTCACGGTGACCACGACCGAGTTCCAGATGGCGTGCAGGACGCCGCCCTCCTCGACGGCCATCGAGAAGTTCTCCAGGGTCGCCCCGCCGGCCGGGAAGAGCCATGGCGACGAGAGGTCCGTGAGCGGTTTGAACGCCGTCGTGACCGCGAGGTAGAACGGAATCAGCTGCACCAGGCAGACGAGGACCAGGACGGTCCCCCGAACAACGTGTCCGGACTTCATCGACGTCCTCCCTCCTGGCGCACGCGCAGGCGGTCGAAGGCGGAGTTCAGCACGACCGTGAAGAACGCGATGACGACGAACAGGCACACGCCCTGCGCGGCCGCGAAACCGGCCGCCTGGTTCCCGAAGTAGGTCCGGCCGATCAGAGTGGAGACCGAGTTCGTGGAGTACCCGGGTCCGCCGCCGGTGAGGACCTGGACGATGTCGTAGAGCTTGAGCCCGCCGATGAGGTTGATGACGCAGCTCGACGTGAACGACGGCAGCAGCAGGGGCAGTGTGACGTGGCGGAATAGCCGCACGCCGTCCGCCCCGTCGAGGGCCGCGGCCTCGTGGAGCTCATCGGGGATGGCCTGCAGACCGGACAGGTAGATGAGCATCGAGATCCCGACGAACTGGAGGGAGTTGATGAGGACGATGATGGCCACCGCGAAGCCGGAGTCGCTCAGCCAGGACACGGGATCGTGTCCGAACACCCCGATGACATCGTTCAGGGCGCCCTGGTTGTACCGGAACACCAGGTAGTACATGGTCCCCATGACCACCGGCGACACCAACGCGGGCAGGTAGACGACGGCGCGGAAGAAGCTGCGCCCCCAGGCGTCGCGGTCCAGGAGCAGCGCCAGACCGAGACCCAGGATCTGCTGGATCAGCGTGGACCCGATGCCGTAGACGAAGGTGTTGCGCAGGGCTGTGCCGAAGTTCGCGTCCCTGAACAGCTGGACGTAGTTCGCCAGGCCGACGTTCGACCTCGTCGGCGAGTATCCGTCCCAGTCCGTCATCGACAGGCCGATGCCGTTGACGAACGGATAGATCATGAACACCGCGAACAGCGCCAGCGCCGGGATGTACATGAGGTTGGCGGAATTGAGCCGGGCCCACCTGCTCAGCCGCCGGTGCCTGGACGGGATCGGCCCGCGCGCCACCGTCGGTCCGGACGCCGGCGGCCGGACGGCCCCCACATGAGCGGACGTCATGGATCACTCCTCCCGTCGCCTGGCCCGTCGCCCGTCGTGGCCTCCGCGCCCGGAGCGGAATGCGCAGGCCACGACGGACCGGATCGGCGACCTGGGTCAGTTCGAGTTCTGCGAGTAGAGGGTGTTGTACTGGTCGGCCAGTTGCCGCGTCGCCGACGAGGCGTCCGACTGGCCCGTGATGACGGAGTCCGTGGTCGCGATCATCGTGTCCCAGATGCCGTTGGGCAGGTAGACCCGGTCGAAGAACGGATTCGTCGGCAGTTCCTCGGGCGCGACCCATGTGTCGTAGGAGCTCTGGAGCGTGCCCAGGTCGGGCTCCGCCGTCGTCAGACCGGAGTAGGTGCCCGTGGCCTCCGCCAGGGCGGTCGCGTTCTCGGGCTGGGCGAGGAAGTCGAGGAAGGCCAGGGCCGCTTCCTTGTTCTCCGAGGTCTTGGAGACGCCGTAGGCGTTCACGCCTTCGCCGCCGACCAGATAGCCCTGTCCGGAGTCGGTGGGCATCGGGATGAACCCGATGTTCGCATCGGGGTTGAGGTCCAGCGCCGCCTGGAGCGCAGACGGCTGGCGCATGGCGAAAGCGGCCTCGCCCTGCCCCATCAGGCGGGCGACGTCGTCGTCGGTGGCCGAGGAATAGTCGGGGTTGAAGTATCCCTTCTCGGACCAGTCCGCGACCCGGTCCAGGACGTTGCCCGTCCACGCGTCGGAGAGGAAGTCCCCGTTCGTGAAGGAGGCCAGCTGATCGTCGGCGAAGGCGCCGGAGGCGATGAAGTCGGCGATGTTGCCGGCCCCGCTGCCCTTGCCCGAACACGCGATGGCGGTCTTGCCCGCGGCCTTGACCTTCGCGGCCGCGGCATCGAAGTCATCCCAGGTGGTGATCGAGTCCGGGTCGACGCCGGCCTCCTCCAGCACGTCGAAGTTCACGCTGAGGCCCGTCACCGTGTACTCGATCGGCAAGGCGTAGATGTTGCCGTCGGAGTCCTTCATCGCGCTGTCCAGCCCCGTGTTCACGTCCTTGACCCATGACTGGTCGGTGAGCGGCTCCAGGAAGGGCGAGTAGCGCAGCAACGACCATCCATGGGTCGAGAAGACGTCGGGCAGGTTGCTCGACGCCATCCGGACCTTCATCTCCTTCTCGTAGGACTCGGTCCCGTCGATCGACAGGTCGATCGACGTGCCGGTCTCCTGCTGGTACGTGTCGACCAGCGTCTTCATCTCTGCGTACACCGGGCTGCCGGTGCTCATGTCCAGGTAGACCTCGAGCGTGCCTCCTTCTCCGGAGGCACCGCTCTGACCGGACCCGCCACACGCGGCCAGCCCCATCACTGCCGCGGTCGCCATGGCGACAACGCCAATTGTTCTCTTCATGGTGGTTTCCTCTCTGTGTTGTCCCGCTTCGTGCCCCGTCGATGTGTCATGCCCCGGGAAGGGACCGAGGACTCTCCCCGGACACCGCTGTGACCTCGAACAGAAGCGCCTGATCCGTGAACAGGCGCGGCGCCCTGAGCCCGTATGAGGCGAGTATCCGGCCGGTGGCCTCGACACCCTGGTTCGAGGGGCCGAACCACGGCGGAGGGACAAGCCCCTGTGGACCGGGCCCGACGATGACCGGCCGCACGCGGTAGACGGCTTCGGCCTCCAGCCCTGGCAGGACGAACCGCCCCCGAGGGGCGTCGCCAGAGCGCTCGCGCGTCGTGAACTCATAGAGGGCGCTCCGCCTGTCGCCGGCGACGACGCCCTGCACCCACGCCGATGGGTCCGGCGAGTCCGCGCGGACCAGGTCGCCGGTGAACAGCAGTCCGCGCTTTCGCTTGAACCAGGCGATCCACTCGGCCAGCAGTCCGCGTTCGCCCTCGCCGATCTCGGTCACGTCCCACTCGACGCCGAGGCACCCCCATACCGCGGTCGCAGCCCGGAAGTCGAGAGAGCTCGTGCGACCGGTCGTCCGCGACACCGGGGACTGGATGTGGGCGCCGATCATCTCAAGGGGGAGCAGTTGCGAGGTCCAGCGCACGATCGACTGGCGTTCAAGGGGGTCCAGGCAGTCCGAGGGCCAGAAGCGCGCGGCATGCTCGGCCATGCCGAGGTCGACCCGCGCCCCGCCGGACGAGCAGCCCTCGATCTCCAGACCGGGATGCTCGCGGCCGAGCAGGTCCATCAGGCGGTAGGCGGCCAGCGTCTGTTCGTGGACCCCCGCACGGCCGCCATGGCGCCGGTCGCCCGCGTCGATGAGGTCCCGGTTGTGGTCCCACTTGACATAGTCCACGCCGTAGCGCTCGATGACGGCGCTCATCTGCCGGCGGACGTGATCGAAGGCGCCCTCGTCAGCCAGGTTGAGGACCTGCTGGTGCCGCCATGCGACGGGGAGATCGCGCCGCGCCGACATCATCCACTCCGGATGGGCGCGCGCCAGGTCGGAATCCGGATTGACCATCTCGGGCTCGAACCACAGCCCGAATTCCATCCCCAGTTCATGGACGCGGTCGGCCAGCGGCGCGAGTCCCCCGGGCCAGGTCTCGCGGTCGGGAACCCAGTCCCCCAGGCCGGCGGTGGAGTCGTGACGGCCCTGGAACCATCCGTCGTCCAGGACGAATCGCTCGATCCCGATCCCCGCGGCGGCCTCGGCGAGCCGGACCAGGTGCTCCGTGTCCTGGTCGAAGTACACGGCCTCCCAGACATTGAGGGTGACGGGACGACGCGGCGAGGGGTGGCCGGCCCGCCCACGGAGCCACTCATGGACGGTGTGCGCGGCCTCGTCCAGGCCGGAGCCCCGTCCGAAGTACACCCAGGGGCTCGTGTACGTCGCTCCTGCGGCCAGGCTGACCTCGCCGGGCAGAAGCAATTCTCCTCCACCGATGACCTGATGCCCGTCGGGGCGCTTCTCGATCCACAGTCGATAGTTGCCTGAGAATCCCACGTGGGCTCCCCATACCTCTCCGGAGCGAAATCCGAAAGAGGGCTCTCCGGCGAACATCATCGGCGGGGCGTCGAAGCCGGTGCGGCCGTGGCGGCCCTCGTGGAGGCGGCAGCCGAACTCGAGCGGGAGGCGCAGCGGCGTCCGCTCCCGGGACCACCGGCCCGAGAAGTCGAGGATCTCCCGCGCCTGCGGGGGGAGCGGGAGCACGGGCGAGAGCTCCTCCAGGTGGTAGACGGAGCCGGCCGTGTTCGTCAGCGACGCCCGCAGGCGCACGAGGCCGCTCGGCGCCAGTTCGATCTCGAGGAGCACCTCGAGCCCCGCCTCCGCGTCGATCAGGCGGATCCGCCAGCCGCCCGGTCCCGCGCTGACGGAGGAGCCGTGGCGCGAGATATCCCGGCAGTCCGTCTCGACGCGGTCGACATGCAGACGCGGCGACCAGTCCTCGCCGCCGTCGCGCCAGCCGGCCAGGCCCGGCCTCCCCATCCAGCCGGTGCGCGCCTCGGGGAGGATCGGGACCCGCACCGGCACGGCCGGGGCATTGTGCCCGGCCGGGGCCGTGTCCGCCAGGTCCAGCGACGCCAGGACATCCGGCGGCACGTCGCCCAGATCCTCTCCCCAGTGGAGGACCTGGGGCGCTGCATCCCCCAGGAACGTCGTGACCACGGATGTCCCGCCGGCGCGGAGATGGACGACACCCAGCGGCAGATCCACTGCCGCCCAGCCGCCCCGCCGCCCGTGCTCTGTCGTCGCGTCGACCACCATCGGCCCCATCCGTTCGCTTCTCTCCATCGATCACTCGCCCTGGGAGGCCGGTGTCATCCGTCGACATCGCCCCGTCGGCTCACAGAAGAATCTATTCCAATAGATATGGCCGCACGCACCCTTATCAAGTCTCATTTTGATAACGAATCTTGGAAGTTGATTCGAATAGATCAGCGAAGGGCTCCGGGGGACTTCGCCCGGCGCATACGATGGGCTGGCAGGCGCCGCGCGTCACGCGCCGCGACCGCATCAGCCACCGACAGGAACGGGGGAGTCGACCGTGAGCAGACAGGGTCGGGTCCGCAGACGCCCCCCGACCTTGCAGGACGTCGCACGTCTTGCGGGCGTGAGCACGGCGGTCGTCAGCTACGTCATCAACGACGGGCCGCGCGGGGTCGCGCCCGCCACCCGCGAACGCGTCCTCGACGCCATCGAGACCCTCGGCTACCGGCCCAACAGCAGCGCCCGGGCGCTTCGGCGGGGCGCCACCCATCTCATCGGCGTCCTCCTGCCCGACATCGTGAACCCGTTCCACGCGGAGTTCGTCGCAGCCCTGGACAACGCCGCCGCCGCTCGCCAGTACTCCATCCTGCTCGCGACGACGCACCATGATCCCGAGCGCGAGTACTCGATGCTGGCGAACCTGCTGGACCGCGGCATCGACGGGCTCCTCATCCTCACGTATCTCTACGACAGACGCAGCTACACCGCCGCCGCGGACCGGGTCCCCCGCGTGATGATCGACGAGTCCTCCATGGGACGCCTCTCGCCGCTGGTCGGCCCCGATCTGCGCCAGGGCGCCGAGCTCGCGGCCTCCCACCTCATCGGGCACGGGCACACCCGCATCGGATTCGTCACCGGCGCCCTGCCCGGCGGCTCCGTCGACTTCCGCCGCATCGGGTGGGAGTCGGTTCTGGGCGGGCACGGCCTGACGGCCTCCCTCGTCGAGACCACCGAATGGTCCCGGGCGGGCGGGTACGAGGGCGCCCGCCGGCTGCTCGATCGCGCCGACCCTCCGACCGCGATCTTCGCCGGGTCCGACCTGATCGCCGTCGGCGTGCTCCAGGCGCTCCACGAACGCGGGCTCGACTGCCCCGGGGATATCGCCGTCATCTCCTTCGACGGCACCACGGAGTCCCAGTTCTCCTGGCCGCCCCTCACCACGGTCCGGCACCCGTTCGAGGCCATCTCAACGGCCGCCGTCGACACCCTCATCAGCGGGGACACCGACGTCGAGCCGCGCATCCTCCCGATGGAGCTCATCGTGCGCCAGTCGTGCGGGTGCCCGCCGTCCGGGGACGGGAGCGCCAGGGAGGGGACCTGATCTCCGGGACCGCCCGCCTTCAGTTCTCGGCGCGGCCGAGCCTCCAGTACCCCATGAACGCCACGGCCCGCCGGTCGACGCCGAGGTCGCCGACGAGGTGCCGGCGCAGCGCCGTGATCGCGCCGGCCTCGCCGGCGAGCCAGGCGTACAGCGAGGCGCTCCGCAGCGCCGCCCCGCCCTTGGCCGTGCGGGGGACCTCCCACAGGATGTCGCGGTCGACGTCGATCTCCTCGACCTCGCAGCCCCGCCCCGCCGGGATCAACCGGTCCGCCGACTCCATCGTGGCGGTCAGCAGGTGCGCGTTGCGCTCCCCCCGCTCCCGTGAGGCCACACGAGCCTCGAAGCCGGGATGGGCCGGCAGGTAGGCGGCGTCCTCGTCCCGGGGGACCTCCAGGACGACGGTCCCCCGGGCCCCGGGCGGGAGCTGCTCGAGGATGACGGCGAGCGCGGGCGCGGCCGTCTCGTCCCCGGCGAGCAGGATGTGCCCGGTGCGAGCCGGTGGCACGAAGTCGATGCCCGGATTGGGGGCTGTGACCTGCGATGTCGGCGCGAAGATGAGGATCTCGTCGCCGACGCGGGCATCGAGGATCCACCGGGAGGCCGGCCCGAGCGGCTCGTGGACGACCATGTCGATGTCGACCTCGCACCGCTCTCGGCGGACGCGTCGCGTCGTGTACGTGCGGAACGCCGGCCTGCGGTCCGGGTCCATGGCGCGCCACCGCGGGTACCAGTCAACGCCGGTGGGCATGGCGTCCAGGCCCGCGGACGCGGTCGGGACGACGACCTTGATCCGTTGGTCGAAGCCGGGATCGCCATAGCCGGCGAGCTCGTCGGAGCGCAGGGTGAACCGCCGGAAGCTCGGGGTGACGTCGGTGATGGCGTTGACGGGCGCGCGGAAGAAGCGGTACGCGTCGGCGGGGGGAGGCATGGGTTCTCCTCAGGGTCGTGGGGCGGAGGCCCCGGCGTCGGGAGCCGTCGGGCTGGGACCGGGAGACGCGGACGCGCCGCGTCCGGTCGCCACGTGGTGGCGGCCCAGGGGCGACATCGAGGGCGTCCCGGAGGCGGGGTCGGTGGCGACCACGGCGTCCAGGCCGAAGACGTCGCGGATCATGCCCTCCGACATGATCTGCGAGGGCGCCCCCGAGGCCACGAGGCGCCCGTCGCGCATCGCGAAGAGGTGGTCGGCGTAGCGAGCGGCGAGGTTGATGTCGTGCATGACCATGGCGACGGTGGTCCCGCGCTCGCGGTTGAGATCGGTGAGCAGGTCGAGGATCTCGATCTGGTGGGTGACGTCCAAGAAGGTCGTCGGCTCGTCGAGCAGCAGGATGTCGGTCTCCTGCGCCAGGGCCATCGCGATCCACACACGTTGGCGCTGTCCGCCCGAGAGCTCGTCCACAGGCCGGTCCGCCAGGTCCGCGGTCCCGGTGGCCTCCAGCGACCGCGCGACGACCTCGTAGTCTCGGGCCCCCCATCGGGCGAACATCCTCTGGTGGGGGTGGCGCCCCCGGCCCACCAGGTCGGCGACGGCGATCCCCTCCGGGGCGATCGGATGTTGGGGGAGCAGCCCGAGAATGCGCGCGACGTCCCGCGACGGGCGGCGGCGCAGGTCTGCGCCGTCGAGCAGCACCCGGCCGGCACGGGGGGCCAACAGGCGCGCCAGGCCGCGCAGCAGGGTCGACTTCCCACAGCCGTTGGGCCCGACGATCGCGGTGATCCGCCCGGGCGGGACCGCGAGGTCGAGGCCCTCGACGACGGGGGAGTCCCCCCGTAGGCCAGAGTGAGTCCCTCGGCGATCAGCGAATGCGCGTCTGTCATAGCGATCCTCCGGCCCGGTTCGTCCGGATGAGCAGGAACACGAGATACGGCGCGCCGAGCACGCCGGTGATGACGCCCACCGGGTAGCGGGTGTCGAAGGCGAACTGGCCGGCGAAGTCGGAGACGAGCACCAGCAGGGCGCCGACCAGGGCGGAGGGCACCAGCAGCCGCGATCCGGGCCCCGCCAGGCGGGCCGCGATCGGCCCGGACATGAAGGCCACGAAGGCGATGGGCCCGCTGGCGGCCGTCGCGAAGGCCAGCAGGGCGACGGCTCCGACGATGAGGAGCACCCGCGTCGCTCCGACCCGCACTCCCAGTGCCGTCGCGGAGTCGTCGCCCAGGCGCAGGACGTCCAGGGAGTCCTCCCGCGCGATCATGACGGGGACGAGGACGATCCACGCCGCCGCCAACGGGGCGATGGTCTGCCAGCTCGCGTTGTTCAGGCTCCCGGTCAGCCACTGCATCGCGGTCTGGAGATCCCAGGCGGCCGCACGGGAGAGCACGTAGCTGACGACGCTGTTGAGCATCGCCGCCACCCCGATGCCGATGAGAATCAGGCGCGTCCCCGCGAATCCTCCGCGATGGGCGAGCAGGTAGATCGTCAGCGCCGTGGCGAGCGCCCCGCCCAGCGCCAGCAGCGAGACGGCGCCCTCGTCCATCGACAGGATGACGATGCCGATGACGGCGGCGGCGCTGGCCCCAGAGCTGATGCCGATGACATCGGGGGACGCCAACGGGTTGCGCAGCATCGTCTGCGTGGTGACACCGGCGATGCCGAAGGCCGATCCCGCCAGCGCCCCCAGGACGGCGCGCGGCAGACGCAGCTCCCCCACCGTGAACGACGCTCCAGACACGGGCTCGCCCGCAATGACGCGGAGGACGTCGAGGGGACCGTAGACCGTGCGGCCCAGCATCAACGACGCCGCCAGCATCGCGGCGACGGCGACGACGAGCAGGATCGTGAGGATCCGCCGGCGGCGACGGCGGGCCAGGCGGCCCTCGACGACGTCACGGACGACCGGGGAGGCCGGGGCGGAGGGGGCTCCCGTGCCGGGGGAGGAGGCCGGAGATCCCGGGACGGGGGGCGCCGCAGGGGCGGTCATGGAACGGCTCACAGCTCACGCACCTTCTGGTGGCGCACGATCGCGATGAAGAACGGGGCGCCGATGACGGCGGTGATGATGCCGACCTGGACCTCGGCGGGACGGGCGATGACCCGTCCGACGACATCGGCGCCCACCAGCAGGCTCGCGCCCACCAGGGCGGAGAACGGCAGGAGCCAGCGGTGGTCGGGGCCGACCAGGAGCCGGCACGCGTGGGGGACGACCAGCCCGACGAAGCCGATCGGGCCGGCGACGGCCGTGGCCGCGCCGCACAGGACGACCGCCCCCGCCGAGGCGATCACCCGGATGCGGGGGACGTCCACGCCGAGGCCCGTGGCGACATCGTCGCCCAGGGCCAGGGAGTTCATCCCGCGGGCCACCGCCAGAGTGACGAGGGCGCCGACGGCGAGGACCGGCAGGACGGTCGCGGTGCGCTCCCACGTGGCTCCGCCGACGCCGCCGATCTGCCAGAACCGGAACTCCTCCATGACGTCGACGCGAGGGAGCAGAACGGCGCTCGTCAAGGAGGACAGCGCCGCCGAGGTCGCGGCGCCGGCCAGGGCGAGTTTGAGGGGAGTCGCGCCGCCGCGCCCCAGCGACCCGACGGAGTAGACGAATGCGGCCGCCGCGCCCGCCCCGACGGTCGCCACCGCCATCGTCGGGTAGGGCGCGGACAGGCCGAAGAACGCGATGCCGAGGACCACCGCGAGGGCCGCCCCGTTGGAGACCCCGAGGATCCCGGGGTCCGCCAGCGGATTGCGGGTCACGGCCTGCATCGCGGCGCCCGACAGGGCAAGCGCGGCGCCGACCAGGATCGCCAGGGCCGTGCGCGGCAGGCGCGCGACCACCGCTGCCCGCGCGACGTCGCTGGAGTCCCCCCTGAGCGCGGCCAGCACGTCGGAGAGGGCGACCTCGCGCACCCCGAAGGCCGCGGAGGCGACGCACAGGAGGGCGAGGACGGCGACCCCCGCTCCCAGCCATGCCATCCGCGCCGCTGCCGGGCGCCGCAGGGCAGCGGCGTCCGGTAGCGGCGGACGGTCGAGAACGGCGCTCACTCGTTACTTGTCGAGCGCGCCGGCCAGCAGGTCGAAGTACTGGTCGATGCCCCAGGGGATCGACAGGGGCGACGGGTTCGCCGAGGCCGCCAGCGGCGTCGAGTCCTGGAGGACGGCGATATGGCCCTCCTTGATCGCGGGGATCTTCGACAGGAGGGGATCGGCCTGGAGCTGGGCGACGAGGTCGCCGTCCGGGTCGCCGTAGGTGACGAAGACATCGACGTCGCTGAAGCGGTCCGCCTGCTCGGCGCTGACGGTGGCATAGAACTCCGAGGTCGTCGCCGACTCCTCCTCGACGACGGTCGGCGTGGGCATCCCGAGGCTCTCGAGGAAGCCGGGACGCGTGTCGTTGCTCGTGTAGAAGCCGATCTGGCTGAGATCGGAGGGGTCGATGTAGGAGAACAGGACCTTCGCGTCCTTGAGCTCCGGGTGGGCGTCGAGCGCCGTGTCGACCTGGGCGTGCAGCTGGTCGATGAGGGCGTCCCCCTCGTCGCCCAGTCCGATCGCCTGGGAGTCCATGCGGATCATGTCCTCGTAGGAGGTGCCCCAGGCGACCTCCGGGTAGGCGATGGTCGGCGCGATCTTCGACAGCTTGTCGTAGTCGTCCTGGGTCAGGCCGGAGTAGGCCGCCAGGATGACGTCGGGCTGGGTATCGGCGACAGCCTCGAAGTCGATCCCGTCCGTCTCGTCGAAGAGGACGGGAGTCGGGGCGTCGAGCTCCGCGAGCTTGTCCTCGACCCAGGGCAGCACGCCGTCGTCGTCGTCATCGCCCCAGGTCACCTTCGCCATCCCGACCGGGACGACCCCGAGGGCAAGCGGGACCTCGCCATTGCCCCAGGCGACGGTCGCCACGCGTTCGGGCTTCCTCTCGATGGTGGTCGACCCGTAGACGTGCTGGATGGTCACGGGGAAGGCATCCCCCGTCGCTCCGGAGGCCGCAACCGTGTCCGATTGGCCGTTGGAGGAGGACTCGCCCGAGGTGGAGGCGGAACATCCGGCCAGGGCGAGGGCGGCGGTGGCGATCAGGACGGTGAGGAATGGGGGGCGACGCAAGACGGACCTCCGGTTGCAGGGACAGACCTCTGAGTGAGGGCAGCCTTACTTTACTGGCGGAGGCCCGCCCTGTCACCGGCTGGCCGCTGCGGAGCCCGGCGCCGCCCTCGCAGATCAGGGTCCCGGCCCGCCACCGTGTCAGCGCGAACGCCTGCTCCAGGCCGGATCGACCTCGGCGCCCCACCGAGACCGGGAGGCGGAGCCCGGCCACAGGTCGTCGACGCTGCGGGCGCCGGTGCGCTGGGCGATCACCGTGGCGATGAGGGCGCAGGCCCGGGCATCCGCGCAGGCGTCGTGATGGGCGAATTCGGCGATCCCGAGGTGACGGGCGACCGTGTCGAGCTTGTGGTTGGGCAGATCCAGCGTGCGCCGCGACAGGGCGAGAGTGTCCTCCCACCGGTGGGGCGGGACGGCCAGGGCCAGGTGGCGAGTCGAGCGTTCGAAGACCGAGTGGTCGAAGCCGACATTGTGGGCGACCAGGACCTGTCCGGCAGCGAAGCCCTCGAACCGTGCGAGCGAGGCCTCCCAGTCGATGCCGTGGCGGGCGACGAACTCCGGGGTGATGTGGTGGATGAGGACGTTGCGCACGTTGAAGTTCTCGACCCCGGTCGGGGGGATGACATACCAGGCGTCCTCCGCCACGACCTCGCCTCCGGCGACGCGGGTGAGGCCGACCTGGCACACGGAGGCGCGCGAGCCGTTGGCGGTCTCGAAGTCGACGGCGACGAAGTCCAGTCCGGACATGCGGATCCTTCCCTTCTCTGACTGCGCGAGGCGTTCGGGCCCCGTCGGCGGATCCGCGGCGGGACGTCTGGGCGCCGCACCCCGGACCCGTCCGGGGGCACCAGGAGTATTGTCCCCCACGCCGATCTCATCTCGCCGACCGGGATGGCGACGGCCATATCAAGGCCCATGCGAATGAGCGCACGCACTCGGACGCATGCCCTCCCCAGCAGACATTAAGACCGGCCTGTCGGGCGGAAGGGACCGTCCCCTTATCTAGTCTCGGCATGGCCACTGCTGCGACACTCCGAGATCACCTCGGCAGCCCGACCCGTTCACACGATCCACAGATCGATCAGGCCCACACTCATGCTGACAGAGCCCTTGACGTTCCGAGTCGCACAGAATCTTCGGCGAGGACGTTCGTACTCGGGACAACCGTCGGCGATCCGCCGCCCACGCGCTTTGACCGACCAGCCACGGCATGCGCCCGCGACGCCATTGTCCAGCGTGAGCCGGCACAAAATTGATGGGGATGGGCTCTCCAGTCCGGAGGCGCCCGGTTCCCGCACAACCGCGCACCACTTCGTCAGGTGGGACGTCGAAGGCGGACACCCCTTGAGCAATCGCCCTGAGCCGCGGAATGCTCCACCATCATCAGCACTCTGGACTCGACATGTCGGACAAGTAGCCGTTCTCCGACGCATCAAGATCCCGGACACCCATGTGTCCCGGGGAAATTGGCCGGGTCCGCGAAGAAGACGCCTCGAACACGAAGGTCCGGCCTGCAGCCTCCGGAACATCTCGTTGGAATGACCTGCTCACGATCATCAGACCACAGACCACAGACCATCACCATCCCGGCACTGACACGTTTGCTCTCCCTCTATCGAGGCTACGCCCGCAGAGGAAGCTCATAGAGATCTGCGGCTGTCTGCAAGAAGTACTGATCGAGTTCACGGGAGTTCAACCTCTCGAGCGCCCATTCGTGCAGACTGACCAAGTCAACGTAAGTGATCGTCGCGCTGTCAAAGGGAAAGTTGCTGCCGAACATGCTTCTCCCTGGGCCGAAAAGATCGACCAACCAGTTCACGTAATCCTTGAACCCTGCCGCCTGCCACGTCGCGTCAACAACGCCATACCCTGACACCTTGACGCGAACATTGTTGCATACAGCCATTTTGGCAACAGCTGTCCTCCATAGTTCCTCCACTTCCGGTGTTCGCCGGCCACGAAGTCCTCCATGGTCGAGGACAAAAGTAACCTCCGGGAATCGGGAAACAAGACTCACCACGTACGGGAGCTGGTCGGGAGACGCTTGGACCTCGAAGACGAGTCCGAGATCGCCGAGAATCCGCAACCCTCTCTCCCACTCCGGAGAACCCAGAAGGCAAGGCGGTTGCGAGGCTCCCGGAGCCGGATCCCAGTCAAGCATCTGGCGTACGCCCACGGCTCCTCCACACGATTTCTGCCACAACAGCTCGTCGCGGACACCCGGATGCTCCAAGGCCGCGCCCGCCACCAGCGCGCATGGGAACGGAGCTTCTTCGACGATGCGACGCACCCAGAGAGTCTCCGACTTCTTCTCGTTCCCCTTCCACCCCGCTTCAATGTGCACGAATGCTCGAACGTCAACACCTGCCGCAGCCTTGACGAAGTCCACTGGCATGAAGTCGTGCCTCAGGAACGCTGCCGACGGATTCTCACGTGCCGCCTCCAGAATCCATGGATGATCGCCGATCGGCTCCAGCCTCCAGAAATGGACGTGCGTGTCGATGACAGACCGCATGGTCACCAGACCTCTATCGCATCCAGAAGACACTCGACCTCATACGACATACCTGCGTCGCGCGATCCCATCGCCTCTGAGATCAGATCGTTTTGAAAGACCCCACGGCTGGTGAGGATCGTCTTTTGCAACTGGACGAAATCTTTGAAACTCCGCTCCCCGATCAACATGAGAGGGGCGAGCCGGCTCCATTCCCCGACGGCCTGCTGCCACTTCCCCTCGATGGAGAACCGGAACACCCGCGCGATCTCCGGAAACAGACCTGCTCCAGGCATCGTCCCCTCTGCACCTGCCCTGACTTCACGGTGGAGCTGGACGGCGCCACGACCAGCAAGGATGGGTGCCGACATCATCGTCCTCCTCTCGCTGACCGCCCGGATCTTGGCCACAGCATCAGGAGGTTCGATCTTGAGTGCCGCGATGCCATCGCAGCCCGCGAGCACACCGAGGTCCTCCACCGTGAGATTGACACCGGTGTGCTGAGGCGCATCCTGGACTACCAGGGGAACCGGAGATACTGCGGCGATGCTCGCGATCTCAGCGGCGACAGCCCCACTGCCACGCCCCCGCTCGTCGGTCGGATGCAACATGACGGCATCGGCACCAGCGTCCACGGCCAGATCAAGGCGTCGCAAGGTCGACGAGACGGTACTCGCCTGCCCCACATTGCCGACCACACGCGCCGCCCCGCGCGCCGCCGCGGTACAGCGTTCGAGCCTGCGCGCCTCTTGGGGATCCAGAGAACCGATCTCACTGCCGAAACCGATTGCCAGCCACCTGGCCCCCGAGTCGACGAGCCATCCGATCTCCCGATCGAGCATGGTCTCGTCGACACAGAGATCCGTCGTCAGCGGTGCGGCGAGGACTGGGACGACGCCGCATATTTGTTTCTGTCGCGCTGAACCGCCGGTCACGACCCGGCTCTCCATGCTTTCGCGGACACGTCTTGGCCGGTGCTCGCCGATTGGAAGGCTGCCCATGTGGCGTCAACGACAGCCGCCCCAAACTCACCTGAAACGGGCGGCTCTTCACCTGTCAGTCGACACCGGATCAGCATCTCGACCGGCTTGCCGAGGGGGTTCGCGGAGCCGTCCTCCTTGGAGACCAGCACCAGCGGTGCGGCTTGTGCTCTTCGGACGGTGAGCGTCTGTGCAACTGCGTCGAGTTCCGCATACGCCTCGGTCCCGAAGACGGTGCACCGCTCGATTCGGAGGTCATGCAACGGTGCCATTCCGGTTGCCGCTATCGTGGCCAGAACTCCATCATCCAGCTCCATCGAGATCGAGTCGCTGACGTCGACTGTCCCATATGGCCGACTCGACGTTTTTGCTGACACCGTTGATGCTTGTTGAGCGAATATCCACAGGATCAACGACAATGCGTGCGTTGCCTGGGCCTGCAGATGGCCACCCCCCGTCCTCGGATCGGAGTAGGTCGAGGGACTCGACTGGAAACGGGCTCCTTCAGCCAGCTGCACCGACATGTCTCCCCGGTAGAAGGAATGGACGGCCGTCGCAAACAACGCATCCGAGAAGACGACCTCGCCCAGCCCGCCCTCGCCGAGAAGCCGACGAAGACGTCGCGCATGCCTGGAATGGAGGAACGAATAGCCGACGTGGAGCTTGGCGCCGTGTCGTCGCGCAGTCTCGACGAGACGCCATGCGTCAGCCGGTTCGACCGTCATCGGCTTCTCCACCATCACGTCGACCCCCGCCTCGACCAGCGGCAGCGCGGCGGCGAAATGGGTGTGGTGGGGACTCGCGACGACCGCGCAGTCGACATCCATGTCGAGGACGTCGGCTGTGCTCGTCGTCCAATGCGGCACGTTGAATGCCGCCGC
The DNA here is from genome assembly GCF_042665795.1 of Schaalia naturae. Taxonomy (NCBI): domain Bacteria; kingdom Bacillati; phylum Actinomycetota; class Actinomycetes; order Actinomycetales; family Actinomycetaceae; genus Schaalia; species Schaalia naturae. Next base: position 2,640,570 of record NZ_JBHTEF010000001.1, on the reverse strand, counting down.
CATCCTCTCGGCACGTCCTCCATCGGGATCACAGATCACGGTGAGCTCAGCGCGCGGATCAGCCAGAATCGCAGGAACGTGGATCCTGCCGCTCCACCAGCCCGCTCCGACTACTGCCGTTCTGAGTACTCCGTTCATCGCGTCACCGCCTTATGCGCGTTGAACAAGACGGGACCTGCACTCTCATCGAACCTCATCTGCTCCATACTCTCGGGGAGGAGCACATTGAGACCGGGGGTCTCAGGAAGGACGACACCACCGCCGTCGAAGCGCAACTGCTCGCGCAACGGGCCTTCGCGGAATGGATTAGGCGGTTGAGGAACCTCCACAAACACGCCATTTGGCGCGACTGCCGCCGCAGTCAAGTTCGCCATCAGTCCCGGTCCCGAACACCATGTGTGGGGGGCGAGCCGAACGCCCCAATGGGCCGCAAGATCGGCCAACTCCAACTGTCTCAGAACTCCGCCGACATAAAGCGCATCCGTCTGCAGAATGTCAATCGCCCCTGCATCCAACCACCGCCGAATGAGATCTTCTCCTCGTTCATTCTCACCCGCAGCAATACGAGTCGGGAGTTCGTCGCGCAGACGAACGTATCCGGACACGTCTCGTCGCGGCAACGGGTCCTCCAGCCAGTAAATCCCATAGGGGTGAAGCCTCTCATACAGGTCGACAACGTCCCGGTGATCCGGAGGACTCGGAAGATAGCTGGCTCCGAGATCCACCATTAGCCGCCGTTCCTCACCGAGCGCGCTGCGGGCTGCGGCGACCCGATCCTCATCCTCGCTAGGACCGAAACCTATGCGGATCTTCACGGCATCGAAGCCGCGGGCCACATAGCCCAAGACCTCCTCATGGATTGCGTCTGCTGACTGAGACAGACCTCCACTCGCGTATGCGGGCATCACCTTCCGTTGCGCGCCCCCGAAGAGAGCGTGCGCCGGAACGCCAACGCGTGTGCCCAAGAGATCGACGACCGCCAGTTCGAATCCCGCGATCACGCTCTGAAACAGGCCCGCCTCCCCCCAGCCCGGCGCCGAGCGCGCCAAGGCGTCGACGACGGTGCGCGGGCACACGGGAAGACCCTCAACCTGGCTCGCTGCACGGTCGAAAATTGCCGGAATCAGTTTCGGAGTGTTGAGACCATCTCCGATCTCCCCCAATCCCTGCCCACCCGAGGTGTCCGTCAGACGGACGAACGCCGTCGTCCAGCCTCGGTAAGTGCCACCCGGCCACCCCCAGATCTCGTCGTCCTTGTACTGGTATGAGAGCACCAGCAGCTCCGCGCGTTCGATGACATTCATGACCGACTCCTCCGATTCGCCCGATCTATTCCTTTGTCGCCCCGCTGGCCAGACCATTGACGATGAATTTCAGGCCCACCACGACGAAAAGAACAGCGGGAAGCGCGAGCAATACCAAGCTCGCGTGGTACTTCGCCAGGTCAGCGACGCCCTGGCCCAGCGCGTTCGAAAACGTCTGCACTGCTTGGGCGGCGGAGGCCATCTGCGGATCCGTGAACAAGAACGACGGCCACAGAAAGTCCTGAAGAGACCATACGAAGCACAAGATGGTGAGGTTCACGATCGCTGGTCGAACCAGGGGCAGGAAGACGTTCCGGAAGACTTGAAATTGGCTTGCCCCGTCAAGTTGCGCCGCCTCCACCAACGAGGGCGAGACACTCATCCCCTGGTTGCGCATCATCAGTACGCCGAACGGGATCGTCAAAGCCGCTTCCGGAAGCGCAACACCGAAATAATTGTTAAAAAGATCTAGCTCAAGGCTGATCCTATAGACTGGGACGACAAGAGCGATTCCGGGCACCGCCAAGAAAAGGACGACCGCCGCAAAAGCCAGTTCACGACCCCAAAAGTGAAGTTTGGAAAAAGCGAAACCGGCCATGCTAGACACGCCCACGACTACAACGGCATGGATAGCTCCGATGACCAGAGAGTTCACGTAGGTCTTCCAAATGGGGACTGATCCGATGGGATCCACGAAGAGATCGACATAGTTTCCTAGTCCGTTGATCTTCAGCGAGTCAACGATGACCGCAAGCAACGGAACGGCGAACACGATCGCTAGGACCACAATCAGAATGTGAAGGATGATCCTGTCGCGTCGACTCGTCACAATTGAACGAAGTGCGTCGTCATCCTTCTCGCGTTCGTGTTGTCCTGCCCAGATCACGGATCTCATGACGCATCCTTCCGTCCTGAGACAAGCATCTGGATGGTCGAGATCACGAAAGCGATCAGGAGGACGACAATCGCCGCCGCGGAGACGAATCCGATGGAAGGTCCTGAGGAAGTGGCGAAATCGTACAGGTATGACCCTACGATTTCCGTCGATCCTCCTGGCCCACCTTGTGTGGAGAACCAAACCACCTCGAGAGCCCGGAACGAACCGAGCAGGAGAGAGAGAATAATCGTCTTGCACGTGGCCGACATCATCGGATAGATGATGGACCGCATAATTCGGAATGTTCCTGCGCCGTCGATGAGTGCCGCTTCCAGAGAATCTGTCGGAAGAGTGGAAAAGTCTGCCGTGAAATACATGATGGGCAACCCGATCAGATAGCAAAAAATGCTCGCGACCACTCCGAATGCTAAGTTGGAATCACTGAGCCAGGGTTGGGCGAAAGCGCCAAGCCCGACCTGCCGAAGCGTCTCGTTGAGAATGCCGAATCTCTCTTGCAACATCGAAGCGAAGATCGTCGCGACGAGAGACGACGGCATCAAAGTCGGAACCAGAAAAATGACGTACAACAGACGTTTCGCATGGAATCCAGTCGCCAGCGCCGCTGAGATAAAGAAGCCCACTGTCAGTGCGGCGACGATGCTGCACGCTGCGAAGACGAGCGTGTTGACGACCGAACGGAGGAACGAGGAGTCCTGGACGAGCGACAAATAGTTTTGAAACCCGACGCTCTCAGGATCCAAGAAGGAGATCGAGACCTTCGTTCTACTGGTGTGCAGAAGGAAAACAATCGAATAGATATAATAGACACCGTATATCAGGGCGAGTGGGGCGAGAAAGAGCATAGCCGCCTTTCCGTCTGACTTCTTCTGCCCGCCGGAACGTTTTCTCATTAGTCCACTCCCAACCGAGACGGTTGCTGATCCGTGGCATCGTCCGGACCGCAGTTAAAGCATCGCGGACGACGCCACGCACATGACATGAATGTGACGGTGACCGATTCTCAGAAGTACTTACCGCTCGACGCGTCCTGCTCGCCGGCGGTCAACGCCTCATCGGGGGTCATCGAACCCCTTGCGACCTCGAGGAAGTAGGAGCCCTGCTGATTCTCGAAGTTGCTCAGGACGAACCTGTCCGACTGCGGATTCGCAACGAGGTTTTGGATCGTCTTCCAACCTTCGACTGCCTGGTCGCTCGTGAGTAGACCCTCCGGAATTGTCCAATCGGCTTTCGCGGGGACGCCAAGCAGAGAAGAAGCCCACTTATCCACACCCTCTCCGGCGACCATGAACTCAATGAACGCAGCGGCCGCCTCCTGATGCTCCGAAGCAGTCGGAATTCCAAGCGCAAGGTCAACGTAGGAGCGAATTCCTCCCTCGGAACCAGTTGCGGAGGGGATCGCCACCGCTCCGACGTTGTCAATGTCGAATCCGTTGGCCTCGCGGTAGCCTTCAGAGAGCAAACCGGCATCCCACGTCCCGCTCATCACCATTGCGGTCTTGCCCTCACCGAAGTTCGTCTTGGCATCTGAATAGCTGATGTCAAGCGTCGATTTGTCGAGTGTGCCGTCACTGAAGATCTGCTGGTACAGATTCAGACCCTGACTCGCGGCGTCGGTGTTCCATTCTCCTTGGTCATATACGAACTTGTTCCAGTACGTCGGGTCGAACTCCTGAATGAATGCAAGACCCACCGAAGACTGGAACCATCCGTCCTGCGGAATGATCGCGGTCGCCACATCCGGCTCGGTGCTCTCGAGTCCCTCAGTGAGCTTCTTGACGTCGTCCCATGTCGCAGGTGGCTCGGTTAACCCCGCCTCTTTGAGCAGATCAACGTTGTAGAAGAACACCGGATCGCCGGAAGAATAGGCCGGTACCGCCCTCAAGATCCCGTCAGAGAAGATCTTGGATGTCTGTTCGACCGACGTCTCGGAGAGTTCCGCCGAGAGATCGCCTGTCGTGTCCCATTCGGAGACAGGGAGTAGATAGCTCTCATTGTCCTTCGCCCATTCATTAGGGAACACGCCAATGACGTCGATCTCTTGTCCGGAACTCAGACCGAGCGTCGCCTTGTTGGCATAGTCCGTGTTCGCAATTTCGTTGTAGGTGACCGAGATGTTCGGGTGCACCTGCGTGAAGGCGTCGATCACGTCCTGCATGGCGTCGGCACCGGGCGCGCCCGACCATCCCCATATAGTGAGCGACTGCTCCTCATCCAACGGGACCCCATCCGCCGAACCGCTCTGTTCAGTCGACGGATTCGAACGTGGGGCTCCGCAACCGGCGAGCAGCAGCGCGGTCGCAAGAATGGTTGCTGTGGATACGGATGCGAACTTGTGGTACTTCATTGTCCCTCCAGTGTTCGGGTCAGATCGCAATGCATGGCAACGACGGCCACCGCGGCTCGTCTCCACCGTCTTCGTGCAGTCGCCTGCGGTCGAGACTGAGAGTACCAAGGAGTGTCGATGATTGCAAGCATGTGCATCATCATATACATATATGAACTTCCAACAGGAAGGGGCTGTCGACGCGCTAGCACTCGAGTACGCTGATCAGGACCAAGATTCGACAAAACAGCGTCACACTTCGCCGCGTGTCCATCGCCGATCGACTTCTCTGAGTGCATGTACATATAGTACGATTCACATACATGGAATCGCCTGATTGTCGCTTCGGCGACGAGAGGGCTTCACATACCTCCAGCAGGGATCGAGTTCATGACTAACCTTCCACGCCCGCATGTGCTGGCTGCTGTGCCCACGCCTTTCTCCGAATCCGGTCGCATCGACATCGACCGCACTCAGGCCCTCGTATCGTTCCTCGCAGATTCGGGGGTAGATGGACTGTTCGTGTGTGGCACGGCCGGAGAGTTCCCCGCGTTGAACCGAAGCGAACGTAAGGCCGTCGCCCGGGCGGTGATCGATGCCGTGGGCGACACGTGTCGCGTCATCATCCACGTCGGAGCCGTCTCCTATTGGGAGGTCGAGCGACTTGTCGACGATGCACGCGAGATCGGAGCACAAGAAATCGCGGTCATCGCGCCTTACTTCCTGCCCAGCGATCGCGCATCCATGTTCCGGTTCTTTGAACAGGTTTCGATGCACACCGAAGGTCTCCGTACCTATCTTTATCTGTACAGGACCCTGTGCGGAAACAGCATCACTCCTAATGATGTCAGGAGCGTCGCGCAGCTACCGAACATCTGCGGTGCCAAGATCAGTGGAGAGAGCCCCGAGACCATCGCCCAGTTCTGCCAGGGGGCACCAACCGGCTTTGAGATCTACGCGGGTGCCGACCAAGAACTTGTCGCGATGGCGCAGCACGGCGCTCGTGGCGTCGTCTCAGCCATGTCAGCTGCTCTACCCACGCCGTTTCTCCGCCTCGCCGACGCCTGGTCGCGACGGGACGTTTCAGGTGTCTCGTCCTGGCAGCGCGCCGTTGACGATGTGTGCACGGTCATCGACGGCCAGATCCCGCGAACCAAGCTTGCCTTGGCGCTCCAGGGGATCGACGTCGGTTCCGTCCGAATGGCTCTCCCACCAGCAACGTCCGCGATCAGCGAGATCACTCGCATCGTCAAGGCCTACAGTTCAGGCACCGCCGCTCTCCGTGCCGGCTCCGATAGGATCCCCGTCAGCCGGTCGCCAAAGCGGACCCGCGCGTCGTCTGCGCCCGGGTATCCCACCGATAGTTCAGCGGACTTGGAGGTCCCCCGTCATGACCGATGATCGCGGTGCTCCTGTCGTGAAGTCTGCCGACAGGCTCATGATCCTCTTCGACTATCTCGCCGCCCAGTCACCCGCAACGCTTACGCAGATCGCTCGCGATCTGGGGATCCCCAACTCGTCGACGTACCAGTTGCTGTCCACTGCGACCCGACGTGGCTACATCGCCCTTGACCTGGAGGACAAGGTGTACTCGCTCGGGTCTCGTTTCTGGGAGATCACACAAGCGTCCCAAGGAGACCCCTCGATTGCCCAACTCGCGCAGGAACCGATGGACCAACTGCGCGACGCGACACAGGAGACCGTGCAACTTGCGCAGTTGGATGGGATGGAGAACGTGTATCTCGCCATTGCTGAGTCTCCGCTCCCCATGAAGCTCGTCTCCCAGGTCGGATCTCGCCTGCCAGCACACGCCACCGGATTGGGGAAAACCTTGCTGGCCTATCTTGACCGTGACGAGCTGCACCGTCGACTGGGTAACTCGGACCTGGCCGCCATGACAGAGAACACAATCACCGACAGACAGGAACTGGAGACCGAACTCGATCTGATCCGCAGCCGAGGCTGCGGCGAAGACCGTGAGGAGTATTTGGTGGGCTGCCGTTGCGTCGCAATGCCGATCCGAGACCGGAACGACAATGTGGTGGCGGCCCTGTCCGTCTCTGTCCCAACACCTCGATTTACCCCGCGGCTCGAACGGACAATTCACACAGAGCTGCGGCAGACGATTCACGCCCTCGAGAAGAAGCTAGGCCGTGTTGCCTCCGACGCAGCCGGTACCCCCGCTATCGTCAGCGCCAACACGTGAACACGCACCGTCAGACATCGAGTTCCCCGGCCAGCTCCAAGGCGCGGACGTTCGCGGGATCCGCCGCCAGCACGCTGGCCAGGAGGGCGCGCGCCCTTTCCGCCTCCCCCAGTCCGGCGAGCGCCTGGGCCTCCATCAGGTCCGCCGCTCGGTTCCTCGTCTCCTCGATGTCCTCGTGGAACAGCAGCATCGTCGGCAAGGAAGTCGCGAAGTAGTCGATGGCTGCCGGTTCCCGCCGCATCTGGTGGGCGTGCTCCCTCAGCCGATCCAGCAGCGTCCGCGCCTCGTCCTCGCGCCCCAGGCGCAGCAGTGCCCGGGCGGAGTACACCGTTTTCGACGAGAACTCAGCGGGAGCCATGGACACGAAGTCCCCGCCGGACTCCGCCGCGCGCCGCCACGCCTCTCGCGCCGATGCCTCTTGCCCGTCGCCCATGAGCGCGTCGCCCAGCAGCAGGTCCAGATCCGAACAGTTCGCCAGCAGGTGCCGGTCCTCGCCCAGGTTCCGGGGCGGGGTCAGCGCCTCACGCATCTGGCGCACCGCTCCTGCCGGATCCCCGGCGGCCAGAGCCCGCTCCGCTCGGGCCTTCTTGAGCGTCTCCCAGGCGGCCAGCACCATGCCTTCTCCGCCCTCCCAGGGCTGGAATGCCTGGCCCGTCAGGATCGCCTCCGACTCCTCGAGCCGCCCCGACAGGGCCAGCAGGTGTGCCAGCGTCGCCGACAGATCGCTGCGCCGCCCCACCGGTCCCCGCGCCGCCTCCAGGCGCGCGATCCTGGAGGAGACCGACTCCCCGGCGCGCGCCGCCAACTGATCACGCTCATACAGGAGCCGCTCGTCGTCGGGCGCGAGTGCGATCGCCCGCTCGTAGTGCTCCCGAGCCGCGTCGAGGTCCCCTGTCACATTGACGGCGCCGACACCGAGGTTGCGCAGCACCACGGGGTCATCCTGCGGTCCCCTCGTCCATGCGTCGACCGCATCGCCACGGCGGTCATGTGCGTACAGCCAGTCTCCCAGCAGGGCCCATGCCGCTGGGCCCCCGCCCTTGCGCGCCGCCCGCCGCAGGACCAGCGCGTCCGACAGCCGCCCGGGGAACGCGCGGCTGACATCCCGTTCTCTCGCATCGGCGAGGGCGCCGGCCGCCTCCTCGGATCGACCGGCTCGCGTCAGGATGTCCCAGCGGTGATAGGCGATCAGCGGCGAGGGGTTGTCCTCGCCGGTCGGCAGCGACCCGACCGCGGCATCGGCCAGGTCCAGCGCCGCCAGGGCATCGTCGAACTCGCCGGCCGACGCCAGTTCCAGCGCGATGTCGATGCCGACCTGCGCATCGCCCACCAGCACGCCGTCGAGGGCGAACCTCGTCCACGGATCCAGCGGATCCAGCGTTCGCGTCTGCGTGAGAAGTTCCTCTGCCCGCCCAACCGCGCCCGTCCGCTTGAACGCGATGGCCAGGAGGTTGCGGACCTCCAGGTTGTCGGCGTCCAGGCGCAGCGCGCTCTCGAGGTTCGCGCGCGCCACCCCGTCGCGTCGACCCGCCAGGTCGATGCGGGCCATCTGCTCCCACGACGCGGCCTTCCACGCGGACGACCACGCGGCCTTCGCGAACGCGTCATAGGCCTCCTGGGCGCGGCCCCGGGTCGTCAACACCAGGCCCAGGACGTAGTACGCCTCGGAGTCCAGCGGATTCGGATTGCGCCATGTCAGGCGCTCCACCGCGGCGCGGGCATGTGCCTCGGCCTGCTCAAGCAGTCCTCGACGCAGCTTCAGGCGAGCCATGGCGACGTTGACCCGGTAGTCTCCGGGATCGCGTCGCAGGGCCTCCTCCCAGTACGCCTCCGGACGTCGAGTGGCGTGACGGTACTGAGCCAGGTGCAGGCCCGCCAAGTAGAGCTCGTCGGAGGACGCGATGTCCTTCGGCGCCGGCGACTCGAAGGCGGGCTCCGGCAACTCGATCGTGCCAGGGTCGGGCTCCGGGCGCGGATTCCACGTGAGCACCGTCCGGTCGCCCTCGTCGATCTCCAGGACGAGGTCGTGGAGCGCGGTCCCGCCGGGCGCGGCTGCCCGGCGGAGGATCGGCTTCCCCGGCGCCAGCCGTGCGGACTCGCTGAGGACGACGCTGCCGGAGGCCTTCTCCCTCACGACCACGCGCGCGTCCCGCACGACCCGCGAGGCGGCGACCGCCACGACGAGCTCGCGCGGGTCTGCCTCGTCGACGGCGAACCGGACGGCGACATCGGTGTTGGCCTGCGTGGCGCAGCCGATGTCCTGGATGGGGTACCAGAATTGTGAGAACGTCTTGGTCTCTCCGGGCGCGAGGAAGGCGAAGTCCGGCTGGTTGTCCGTGTACACACCCGCCATCAGTTCCACGTAGGGGCCGTCGCCGTCGGTGAGGTTGCGGTCCCAGGCCCATCCGAATCGCTCGTTCCCCCAGGTCCATTGCTTCTTGCCCGGAGCGATCCGATGATCGGCGACGTGGACGAAGCCCGCCCGGCGCTGGTGGTCGTATCCTCCGAAGAAGTCGTCCTGGGATCCCAGGCACATGTAGGACGTCGGCACGGGGATGTTGCGATACCAATCGATGCGGTCAGCGTCGGGGTGGTCGCTGTCGGCGCGCGCGGGGTAGTCGATGCCGTAGTACGGGACGGTGGCGCGGGGGAAGCCCGTGACGGCGCGCTTGGCGTGGTCGGCGACATAGCGCACATCCGTGGGGAAGAAGGACTGGTAGTGGTCGCCCACGGGGGCCGCGACATTCGCCCACCACAGGAACGTCCTCGTGTCCGCGGTCCGGTTGTGCAGGCGCACGCGGAGTTCGATCAGGCTGGAGCCCGGCCGCAGGCGCACGCCGTGCATGCCCTTCATCCGGTCGAACGGATCCAGGTCCGAGCACCAGACGGTGACGGCGCCGTCGTCCTCATGCTCGATCTGGGTCGCGGTGGGCAGGAAACTGGCCGGACGGTGGTGCTGGGGCCAGTTGAACTCGACGCCTCCGGAGATCCATGGCCCGAGGAGTCCCACCAGCGCGGGCTTGAGGACGTTGTTGCGGTAGAAGAAGTCGTATCCGCGGGTGAGATCCTCGGCGTGGTAGATGCGCCCTCCCAGCTCCGGGAGGATCATCAGGCGGACATAGTCCGTCACCATATGAATGGCGCGCCACTGACGGTCGACGGGTTCAGCGGCGATCGACTCGATGAACGGCATCGGATAGACGCGCCCGGAGGATCCCTGATACACGCGCTGGTCGAGGTACTGGGGGTAGCGGCTGGCCTCGCCGGGCAGATAGGTGGGGATGACGACCGGTTCCTCCCAGACGGCGACCGCGCCACTGCCCTGGAGGCGCCCGGGGACGTCGGGCAGGTGGAATTCGTGGGAGGCCGGTTCGGCTGTGAACATGGTCCGAGGCTACGGGCCGGTCTAGGCTCGCCTCCATGGGCGATCGGACCGCAAACCTGGACAAAACGACTCCTGACGTGGGTGCGGCGATACCGGCGACGACCACAGGCCCGACCGACACCCACATCGCCCAGGGATTCACCGGTCAGCACCTCAGCGTCCTGCCCGGCCCCGTCACCGAGTCGTCGCTCCGCGCGCCGATCCTCTCGCACCTCCTGGTCACCGACTGCGGGTACTACCCGAAGGCGTACAACCACGGATTCACCCGGCCCGTCGGCGCCCCGCAGACGATCGTCATCATCTGCGCGGCGGGCCGAGGCAGGTGCGGTGTCGCCGGTGCCGACCATGCGGTGGGCAGCGGGGACGTCCTGATCATTCCCGCGGGGACGCCCCACGCCTACGCGGCCGTCCCCGACGACCCCTGGACGATCTGGTGGATGCATGTCGCAGGCGACCTGGTCGCCGAGACGGTGGAGGCCGGCGGGTTCTCCGCGACTGCGCCGCTGGCCCGACTCAACGACCTCAGCACGTGCACCGCCCTCATGCGGGACATCATCGACGCCCACGAGCACGCTCAGACCCGCTCCGCCCTGATCGCCGCGACGGGGACCGCGTGGAGGCTGCTCGCCCTGCTGGCGTCGCGCGACTCCGTCATCGATGCCGATTCGAATCCCCTGGCCGGCGTGCTGGCCTTCCTGGAGGAGCATCCGTCGTCTCATCTCACGCTCACCGAGATGGCGGACCTGGCGGCTCTGTCCCCGTCCAGGTTCTCCGCGCTCTTCCGGCAGTCCACCGGGATGAGCCCCGTGCGCTATCAGGTCGGGCAGCGGATGCGCCGGGCCAGGGAGCTCCTGGACCTCACGTCCACGCCCGTGGCGAAGATCGCGCAGCTCTTGGGCTACGACGACTCGTTCTACTTCAGCCGCCAGTTCTCCAAGGAACATGGAATGTCCCCGCGGGAGTACCGCAGGCACGGGAAGGGATGACCTGCCCCGACGAGGGCGGCCATGGACCGGAGAACCGATGTCACGGGCGGGCGGGGAGACCCCCGGCCTCGCCCTCGCTGTCGCCCCCGGCTTGGCGCGTCACCCACATGTTGACGCCGAGGGTGCCCGCGAAGGCCAGCCCCGCAGCGATGGCCATGGAGGCGGTCATCCCCCAGGCGGTAGTGGCGACGAAGGGCGCGACCACCGCGGGCACGTAGGCGGTGGCCTCCGCGCCTGTGAGCCCCACCACCGCCCCGGCCACGGTGGCCGAGCCGATGGCCGTGGCGAAGACGCGCCGGTCGGAGAACATGAACGGGTACGAGGCCTCCACGAAGGTCCCGAAGAAGAAGTTGACGGCGGCCCCTGAGCCGGCCAGGGCCCGCTCGCCGGAGGTCCTGGGCCGCACGACATTGGCCAGGGTGATCCCCAAGCTCACCATCACCAGGCACACCATGTCGATGGCGCCGAAGAAGCTGTGGCCCTTCTGACCCATCTCGAGGAGCACCAGCGGCAGGATCACCGCATGGTAGACGCCTCCCATCAGCGCGAACCAGATGACCGCTCCGGCGGCGGCTCCGGCCAGCAGCGGAGAGAAGCCCACCATCGCCGAGATCGCGTCCTTCACCCCCGCGCCCAGCCACGAGGTCGCCGGCGCCAGCGCGTAGTGCACCAGCAGCCCCGGCAGCAGGCCCGCCAACCCGCCGGCCACGATGTTCGCCGTCGTCGCCGGGAAGCGGTGGGCGAGCGTCCACTCCAGCAGCCACGAGGCCAGCAGGCCGGCGAGGATCCCTCCGACCAGACCGCCGATGAGGCCGCCGTCCGTGGAGAGAATCCCGGTGACGGCCCCGGCCACCATCCCGACCTCGCCCAGGCCCGACACCCGTCGGGCGGCGACCGCCGCGACGACCACGGGAAGACCGGCGATGAGGGTGTCGAACAGGGATGACAGCCCCGAGAGCATGGGGATCTTGGAGGCGGCCAGCACCAGCGCCAGGGCGATGAAGGCCGGGATCGAGGCGACCATGATGCCGCGGATCGAGATGCGCCGCCACGCCGGGACACCGGCATCGCCCTCGACCCCGCCGGTGGCGGCGCCTCCCAGGACGGGGCGGTACCGGACGCCCCAGTGCGAGGCGAGTCCGGCGATGTAGGAGACGGCGCGCGTGGTGGAGGTGGTGCCCGTGCTGCCCGAGGCGGATACGAGCCGCACCCCCATGCCCTCGGCCCGGGCGATCGACGTTCCGCCTGTGCCCGCGGCGACGAGGCCGGCGTGGGCGGCCGCGGCGACCGTCAGGCGGTTCGTGTCGGCGGGGTCGGCGCTGATGAGGACGAGGGCGTCCGCGCCTCCTCGCTCGACCAGCCCCGCCAGCTGGGCATCGGCGCGGCGCGCGGCCTCGTCGACCTCGGATAGGGTGCCGGAGAAGGTGAGGGCGGGGATGCCGTCGCGCAACTCCCACAGGGAGGCCGGGGTCACGCCGGTGGCGGCGTCCATGGAGACCCCTGCCTCGACGAACTGAATGGCGGCGACCTCGAAACCGGCGGCACCGGCCTGAGTGAGGACCTCGCCGAGCAGGCTCGCCGGATCGTCCCCGCCCTGGCTGCGCAGGTTCCCTCCCGAGCTGCCCAGGACGACGATCCGATGGACGGAGGGGGTGCTCGCCGCCGCTGAGGTCTGGGGCGAGGCCTGCGCGCCCGGTGCGTCATCTGCCGACATGATGTCCCCCTGTGATCGTCGGACCCGCGCGCATGCGAGGGGCCCACCGGGGATTCTCGCCCGCCGGGCCCCTCGCATGCGCGCGGGTCCGCGACGTGGCGGACCGGATGGAGCAGATGCTACTTATCAGTCTGTGGACTCATCAGTAGCATTCCGCGAGCGTTGGTCAGTATGGAAGGCGAACTTCAGCGCATCGTCGGAGCCAACATCAGACAGCTGCGCAAACGACGCGGCATGAGCCAGGAGCAGTTCGCCGATACGGTCGGCGTCCACCGCACCTACCTCGGCGGCGTCGAGCGTGGGGAGCGCAACCTCAGCCTGCAGTCCATTGAACGGATCGCCGAGGGCGCAGACGTCTCGCCCTTCGAGCTCCTGCAGCGCCCAGGACCGGACTGAGCGCGTCATGCCGGGCTCCTCCCGGGCCTCGTGACAAGGCGTGTCCTGTCCACCGCTCCCAGCGACCGGGCAGGACACGCCGCCGCCCGTCCTCGGCGGGCCGTCCCGGACGGTCAGTCGTAGTAGCCCTGATCGGACAGCGTCAGCGTCTCGAACTGCGCCTGGTCGTGGCCGAACCAGACCTGCGCGCGGTGGCGATCCGCCAGAGCATGGACGCGTCGCGTCGTCCGGACGATCCCGAGCGAGTCATAGGGGAATCCATTGAGCTGGATCGGCGGGCCGTAGTTCACGGCGCTCATGATCGCGTCCGAGCACAGGATGATGTTCCCCGTGCGCGGCAGCGCGACGAGAAGGCCGAGCATCCCGTACGTGTGGCCCGGCCCGAAATTGAGGAGTCGGACGCCCTGAGCGATCTCACGGTCCTCCGAGTCCGATTCGACGACCTCCCAGTGAAGCTGGGCCGCGAGCCACTGGTCGATGTCGCGGCCGATGTAGGCGCCCATCGACTCTTCGGGCGTCGTCGCGTGGAGAAGGAGGGTGTTCTTGATCTCGTTCTCGTGGACGTAGATGGTGGACTGGGGGAAGAACTCGAGCCCTCCCGCGTGGTCCTCATGGAGGTGGGAGGCCACGACGATGTCGATGTCGTCCGGAGACAGTCCGAGCCTGAGCAGCGACGGGAGGAGTTCCTGCTCGGGCGGGCAGTGGTATGGGGTCTTCTCGCGCTGCCCCTGCGGCCACCGCTCGCTCATCGCCCGGGGATGGCTCGCCGTGTCGAAGAGGATCCTGTGCCCGTCGTCGGTCTCGACGAGTACCGACCAGATCGGCGCTTTGACCCATTCCGGCCGCGGATATCGGTCGCCGTCCGTTCCGAGGTGCGGGTTCAGGACCAGGTTGGCCAGATCGTTCTCGTTCCAGCCGTTGGCAATCACATAGAGCCTCATGATGTTCCTCCGTTTCTTCTCAGTCACTCGTCTTCGAGGACTTTTCGATTGAGATTTTTTTGGGAACGATGTTAAATATACTGCCTTTCTTCGCGGAGCCCCGAGATTCGCCGCTACGCCAGCTTCCGATCGCGACCGCGACGAGGATGAGAATCCCCATGACGACCTGGTGCCACAGGCTGGAGATCCCCAGCAGGTTGAGGCCGTTCCGGATGGTCGTCATCAAGACGGATCCGATGACCGCGCCCGAGATCGACGCGATTCCGCCCGACATCGACGTGCCGCCGATAACAGCCGCGGCGATGACGTCCATCTCATAGCCGGATCCGGCGGTCGGCACCGCTGCCTCGCTTCTGGAGGCCAGGAGTATCCCCGCCAGGGCAGCGAGGAACCCCGACACGACGTAGACGGAGATCTTGATCCTGTTCACCGAGATCCCCACCAGATTGGCCGCGTTCTCATTGCTCCCGACGGAGAGCACGTACCGGCCGTACGGCGTCCTTGTGAGGACCGCGAAACCCAGCACCCACACGATGAGCATGATCAGGACGGGGATCGGGACCGGTCCAACGAACCCCTGGGCCCACATCTGCATCTCCGGGTACTGCAGCCCATAGATCGGGATCCCCTGGGTGTACACATAGGCGATGCCCTGGAGGACGCTCATCATCCCGAGCGTCGCGATGAAGGGCGGGAGCCTGACACTGGTGATGAGGAGGCCGTTGACCAGCCCGACGAGGCTCCCGAACGCGAGACCGGCGATCAACGCCAGGAAGATGTTCTGCCCGCCGGTGATGAGGGCGGCGACGACGACCCCCGTGAGGGAGAGGACCGAGCCGACGCTGAGGTCGATCCCCTCCGTTCCCAGGACGAACACCATCCCGACAGCCATGACGCCGACCCAGACGGACTGCCGGGCGATGTTCGAGAGGTTGCTCGCCGTGAAGAACGAGCCCGTTGTCAGGCTCAGCGCGATCATGATGAGCGCAAGAGCGAGAATCACCCCGAAAAGGGAGATGTTGCGCCTGATGAGGCCCCTCAGCCGCTGAGAGGCATTCGTCGTCTTCATTGTCTCAAGCCACCTCTGCTTCCGGCGCCGTCATGATCAGGTACTTCATCTGCTCGACGGTGATCTCGTCGCCTTCGAGGAGGCCACGGACCCGTCCGCCGTACATCACCAGCACCTCGTGACACATGCCGGCGAGCTCGTCGTCATCTGACGAGACCAGGACCACGCAGTTCCCTTCCGCGGCGAACTCCCGGATCTGCACATAGATGTCGCGCCTCGCCGCGACGTCGATCCCCCTGGTGGGCTCCTCCATGAGGAGGACAGTCGGGCGCTGCTCGAGGCTGCGCGCCAGGATGGCCTTCTGCTGGTTACCGCCGCTGAGGTTCTCGATCCTCTGGTCGGCTCCGTCGATCCTGATCTTGAAGCGGTCCTGGAGGCGCGTCGAGACCTCATGCTCACGCCGGCCGTCGATGGCAACGCCGCGGGGCCTAGTGAGATCCGCGAGGCTCCCGATCGTCATGTTCCAGGTCGCGGACTCCATGGGGAACACCCCTTCGAGTTTCCGGTCGGACGGGACGAAGACGAACCCGCGGCTGATGGCCCGTCGGGGCGTTCGCGGGTCGATGGGCGCACCGTCGAGACGCACCGAACCGCCCGTGGGGGGCTCGAGGCCCGCAAGCGCGCGCACGAGTGCACTCTTGCCGGATCCGGCCAGCCCGGCGATCCCGAAGATCTCCCCGGCCCTGACGTCGAAGCTGATCGGCTCGGCCAGGCCATCGGCCTCGAGGCCTTTGACCGACAGACAGATCCCGCCGAGTTCGCGCACCGGCGGCGGGTACTGGTGCCCCAGTTCCTTTCCGGTCATCGCGACGACGATGTCGCGCGCGGTGAGATTCGTCCGCGTCGACTCGTCGAGGGCGACGCGGCCGTCGCGGAGCACGACGACCTCATCGCAGACCGAGAGAACCTCGTCGAGATCGTGCGAGATGTACAGGACCGACGTGCCCTCCCGGGTCAGTTTCTGGATGACCTCGCGGAGGACGCGCTTCTCCCTGGACTCGAGGCTGGTGGTCGGCTCGTCCATGATGACGAGCGCGGCTCTGGTGTGCACCGCGCGCGCGATCTCGACCAGCTGCTTCTGCCCGACGGACAGTGCGGAGACTGGACGCGTCACGTCCAGTCCGACACCCATCTGCTGGTTGAGGACGCGGTCGGACTCCGCGATCATCTGCCGCCTGTCGAGCCGCCCGACGTAGGGGACCGCCCTCGGCGACGTCAGCTCATGTCCGCTGAACACGTTCTCATAGACGCTCAGGGGCTCGAACAAGCTGAGCTCCTGGTGAATCACGCGAATCCCGGAGCGCTCGGCAGCGCGCACGCCCCTATTCGTGATGTCACGCCCGTTGCAGACGACCGAGCCTCCCTCCGCCAAGTGGGCGCCCGCGACGATCTTGATCAGAGTGGACTTCCCCGCGCCGTTCGCCCCGAGCAGTCCGAGCACCTGCGCCCGTCCGACATCCAGGCTGACGCCCTTGAGAACGGGGACTCGATTGAAGGACTTGCGCACGTCGCGCACGCGCAGCACTGCCTCGTCGTTTTCCATCGTCATCCAATCAGCTCGGCGCCGCGCCGCCCGGTCCGCACGCTCGCGGCATCCGGGAGGGGAGTCCCGGGAATCGCGGCGGTCATTCGGGATCCCGGGGCACGTACTCATAGGTGTCCTCGCCGAACTCGTCGACGTTCGTCGCGTCGACGATCGTCGGAGGGACGTTGATCTCCCGATCGACGGCCTTCCCCTCGGTCACGAAGCTCTTGATCGCGTTGATCAGCTCGACTCCGACCTTCTTCGACCCGGTGTCCACGGTCACCGCGAGCTCGCCGTTCTTGATGGCCGCATTCCCGTCGGCGGTGTTGTCGTACCCGGCGACGATGATGTCCTTCTCCGTGCTCATCGTCTTGATCGCAGAGACGGCGCCAAGCGCCATTTCGTCGTACATCCCGTAGATGATGTCGATGTCGGGACTCGCAGTGAGGATGTTCTCGGTGACCTCCTGACCCTTGGCCCGGGTCCAGTCCGCTGTCTGCGAGGCGACGACCTCCAAGTTGGCGTGGTCCGCGATGGCGTCCTTGAATCCCGCGAGCCGCTGGTCGTTGAGAAGGCCGGGATACCCCTCGAGGATCCCGATCTTCGCGTCCTTGCCGGCGGTGTCGTCGACGACCCATTCGCCGATGAGGTGGGAGGCGTCGTACTGGCTGTATCCGATGTTGCTAACGAAGTAGGCGTCGTCCTCGTTGACCTCCGCCATGTTCGTGAGGAAGACCGGGATTCCAGCCTCTGTGGCCTTCTTCATGTAGGGGAGCATCGCCTGCTCGTCCTCGGTCGACAAGACGATGGCGTCGACGCCCTTGGCGATGGCGTTCTCCATGATGCTCGGCTGCATACTCAGCGACTGGTCGTTCGACGCGGGCGCCTGGACGTCGAGGGTCGCGAAATCGCTCCCGCCGAGCCGGTCGATCTGTTCCTGCATCCCGTACTGCGTCATGGTGTACTGCGTGTTCATGGTGATGGGGATGTAGGAGATCGTCAGCGGGCCGTCCTTGCTCAGAGGAGCGATGGCGCTCTCCCCCGGCGAGGTCCCCGACTCGCTGCGGGAGCCGGACTGGTCTGAGGCTGACTGGTTGGATGTGCTGCAGGCCGCGAGCATGAGCAGGGGGATGACGGCGCCGGGCAGCAGGTGCAGGTGGTTCGTGCGTTTCATCGGTCTTCCTTTCTCGCATTCCGAGGACCGCCTTGCCGGCCCCGTGTTGTCTCTGGAGGCGTTCCGCGTCTCGGAAGGGACAAGATGTCAACCTCTGCTCGCCCAATTGTTCTGACAAAATGCGACATCGATCGACTTCCTCGTCTCAGACATGTTCAGACATGCGACAACCGGCCATTGGAGCGCCGGTGGCGCGAGACGCGCTCACGTCCCCGAGAGGGGTCCGCAACACCGGCCCGACCGGCTGCCACATATGGAATGCTACTTAAAAGTAGCGAATGTCGCAAGAGGGTCCGTTAATGTCAGGTGTTTTGGACCCTGTGGACAGCCTCCCGGAGGTGCGCATGCCGACGACGAGGATGTCCCTGACGGCGCGGCGAAGATCAGAAGGGGGGCGAACGTGGTGGATGAGCAGGATCGCGCGGCCGGCCGGCAGGCGGGCGCATGCCCCCCGTGGTGCACGGTCCGCCACGGGCGGAGCGATCCCCCGGAGGATCGCCTGCACCAGAGCAGCGGCCTGGCGGTCCCTGTCATCGCGAGGTCCGGCACAGCGGAGCCCGAGACCTTGGGGGAGGTCCGCGAGTTCGTGGTGGTCGTCTCCCGGAAGGGAGGACGCGGGCCGACGTGGGTCTACGTGGGGGATGGCGAGGAGCAATGGCTGGAGATCGACGCCCAGACGATGTCCCGGGTCGCCGAGGTCCTCCGACAGGTCACCGAGGAGCTGACGTAGAGCTCTCCCTGCCGGGTTCGGCCGGCGCGCGCCCGTGTCCGCCCGGCCCCCGTTCTCTCATCCGCCGACGCCAGCTCCCAGCCGCAGGTATGTCGCCGAGTGCCCGGGAAGCCAGCCGGGAACGGACGGGACCATCTCGATCCGCTCCTCCGCGGGGACCGCTGACAGGTCGACCATGGTGGAACGATGATTGACGATCACGACGTGGCGACCGAACCGCGCGACCTCGACGCCCTTGCTCGGAGGCAACGGCGCGGACGCAGGGGACCCGAGGATCGCCCCGACCGGTGTCCGGTCGAACAGCACGACGGGATGCACGTCGCTCTTCCCGTATCGCGGCGGCACCGCCGGCATCGTCCGCCGGGAGTAGGCGTACCCGTACTCGAACCCGAACGAGTACACGGCGCCCCGCCCCACCTGTGTGCGCGCGAGCGCCGCGGCGCGCGACCCGTGGTAGACCGCCAGCGCCTCGTCCGTCGAGTCGTAGGCCACGGTCGACCATCCGTGGGGGATCACGCCCTGCTCCTCCCAGTCGATGCAGTCGAAGGGCACATCGCGCCCCCCGATCCCGAAGGCGCCGTCCGCCAGGGCGTCGTGCGGACCGTGGAGGACGGTCCCGCCCGCCTCCGCGAACTCGCGCACCGCCCGCTCCAGCGTCTCGTCCCGGTCGAATCGGTACATCGAGTTCGTCGGGATCACCAGGTGCCGGTACCCGCTCAGGGCGCCGGCGGCGATCTGGTCCTTGTGCAGGATGTCCACCTGCCACCCGAGGTCCGTGAGCTGCCTGTACCACCCCAGGAGGTCCATGCGATGGCGGCCGCCCTCGTCCACCTCGAGGGGCTCGTAGAGGCTCATCTCCGCCGGGAATACCAGGGCGACCTCCTTGTCGCGCGGAGCGTCGATCAACGGGATGACCCTCTGCGCCCACAGGTTCCCGTCCCGCACCGACTGCTTGAAATCACGGCCCATCCGCCACAGGACGCCCCCGTCGTCGAGCCCCGAGTACCCGTAACTGTGCATCCGGCGCGCTCCCCCGGCCACCTCCGTGGCGATCGCCTCGCCGGGAGCGACCACCGCGTAGATGTCCTCGTTCACGTGCCGGCCGAGATAGAGGCCTCCCGTGAAGTCCCTGCCCTCGTTGGCGCAACGCGCGATGGACGTCTCCACGGACAGGACATAGGCGTCGGGCCGGTCCTCGGCGTCCAGCGGAGCGGCGATGACCATGGCCGAGTCGACATGACGCGCGATCCTGTAGACATCCAGCGCACGCTGCCCCGTCTGCCACACCCCTCGTCCAGGAGGGTTGAAGAAGTACCCCCATTGCTGCAGCACGGGCTCGGAGAACACGCGCGTGTCCCCGGATGACCAGCAGCGCTCCATCGCCGCGAAGTACTCCACCGTCAGCTCCGCGAGGTATTCCTGGTTGTCGAGCCATCGGAACAGATCCGGCGTCTCGCCGCTGAAGTCCGCCGCCGTCGGGCGGGCGCAGCCGGCCGAGCTCAGCTCCTCGGGTCGCAGCCAGTAGTCGCGGGGACCGAGGTCCTCGAAGCTCCTCGCGTCCAGGCCGTACCTCCGGTTCAGCGCGCCGATGTCGTCGGCGTAGTGCCGACGCAGCCACGACAGGTAATGCCGCCGCCCCTCCTCGTCGAAACTGGGTTTGGCCATCGGGTCGAACATCGTCTGGACGACGGGACGGCCGTCCGCGCTCCGGCGCATCCCCCTGCCGTACAGGCCCAACAGGCCCCTCACATGATCGACCATCGTCTGACGCGCCCGGGCAGACCAGTACTTGTAGGTCCCCAGGGACTCGCCGTCGACCCCGATGGCGTCCTCGCCGCGGACGGGCGGCACATCGCGGATGTTCGGATAGAGGTTGTCCCCGCAGAAGTACAGGGCGAGGCACGTGTAGTCCATGCCCCGCAGGGCGGACTCCGACATGATGAGCTCCTGCATCGCCACGTACGCGCTGGCCGGCTCTCCGCGATAGCGCGCGAAGAAGTCCTCCCACGGCTTGGAGTCGAGGTTCACCGTGGTGAAGCCCAGATCCGCCGTGTCCGCCAGCCCCTCGCGCACCGCCTCGACATCGGAGAAGAAGGGCTCGAAGAAGTTGCCGAACCAGAGCTCCAGCATCGGCCGCGCATCGACGCTCATCGCATGCTCCTCCACCCTCGGTCACCGCCGCCAGGAGAGGCGGACGGTCGCAACCTGGAGAGGCCGCAGGCCCAGGACGACGGAGTCCCCCTCGACGTCGAGCGCGCGCTCCTCCCGTTCCAGGAGGTCCGTGAGAGCAGCACGGGCGATCTCCTCGCTGACGTGCAGCCGGATCCTCGCACGGCCGCCGAGAGCCTCGTAGACGCGGAGGATGACGTCGCCGCTGCGGTCCTGGGCAAGCTTGACGGTGTCCAGCACGGCGCAGCCGAGCTCATTCTCGGGCCTCACCAGGGGCTCGACCGGACCCGCCGCCTCCACCAGACGGGGCGGGCAGTTGACCTCGTAACCCGCTGCGATCACGTCCTCGAGTCCCTCCCCGACCACGATGCGGGTCCGGAAACGGTGCCGGCCCTGGTCCGCGTCGGGATCGGGGTACTTCGGCGCGCGAAGGAGGCTCTGACGGATCACGGCGGCCCGGCCCGAGTCCGCCTTCGTGACGTCGTGCCCGTAGGTCGAGTCGTTCACGATCCCCACCCCGAACCCGGGCTCGTCGATGTACACCCATCGGTGGGCGCACACCTCGAATCTGGCCTCGTCCCAGCTCGTGTTCGTGTGCAGCGGCCGGTTCAGGTGGCCGAACTGGATCTCCGAGGCGAAGTGGTCCGAGCGGATGTCGACCGGGTAGGCGATCTTCAGCAGATGCTCCGACTCGTGCCAGTCGACATCGCACGACACATCCACCTGCGCCCTGCCTGGGACCAGGCTGATGCTCTGAGACAGAGCGCTGTCGCCGAACGTGCGCTCGACCCTCACCGTCGGCTCCGCCGATCCGCCGTCCAGCCAGACCGCGTCGGCGCCCAGCAGGGGCCGTCCGGTGCCGGCCGCGATCGGATCCAGATCCCACGCGTCCCATTTCGCCGGGTTGTCCCGGAACAGCTGCGGGACGCCGGCCTTCTCCCCGTCGGGGACGACCTCCCGGCCGAGGGCCACGTGGACGAGCGAGTCGATCGCGCCGTCACGGCCCACATGGACACGGACCTCGCCGTTGTCCAGCGTCCATCCCGCGGCGTCCTCGACGGCGACGGTGCGGGATGCCGGGGGCACCGCCGCTCCCACGCCGCCAGCCGGCACCCCGGCCGCCGGAAACGGCGTCGAGTTCGCCGAGGCCATGACGGAAGGCGCTCCGGTGTCGCCCACGCCGCACAGGCTCCCCAGGGCAGACGCCGTGATCTCCTCGGTGTCCCGCTCGATCTGGGCGTACTTCTGCTTGAACTCGTCGTAGACCCACCCGATCGCGGAGCCTGGCAGGATGTCGTGGAACTGCCCCAGCAGGACCGTGCGCCACAGATCGGCCAACCGGTCATAGGGGTAGGGGGCGCCCCGGCGCACGCAGGCCGTCGCCGCCCAGAGCTCGGCCTCGTGGAGCAGCGCCTCCGAGCGTCGATTGCCCCGCTTCGTGTCCGCCTGAGAGGTGAAGACCCCCCGGTGCAGCTCCAGGTAAAGCTCCCCGCTCCACACCGGTGGGCGGGGATCCGCCGCCTCGCTGGCGGTGAAGAACGCGGCGGGCGTCCCCACCGAGACCCTCGGGGACCCCTCGAGATCCGCCGTGCGGCGGGCCGCCTCCATCATCTCCCGGGTCGGGCCGCCGCCCCCGTCGCCGTAGCCGAACGGCACCAACGACGTGTTCGCGCGCTCCGGGCTGGTGAACTGGCGTTCCGCACGGTCGAGGTCCGCAGCGGACAGGTCGGAGTTGTAGGTGTCCACGGGCGGGAAGTGCGCGTACACGCGGCTCCCATCGATCCCCTCCCACAGGAAGGAATGATGGGGCATCCGGTTCGTGTCGTTCCAGGACAGCTTCTGGCTGAGGAACCATCCGCAGCCGGCCTGCCTGGCGATCTGGGGGAACGCCGCTGAGAAGCCGAAGGAGTCCGGGAGCCACACCTCGTGGGTCTCGACGCCGAATTTCTCCCGCATGTACTGCTTTCCCTCGACGAACTGGCGCACCAGCGATTCGCCGGAGGGCATGTTCGTGTCGGACTCGACCCACATCCCTCCCACGAGGACGAACCGGCCCTCCTGGACCGCCGCGCGGACCCGGGCGAAGAGCTCAGGATAGTCGCTCTCGATCCAGGACAGGTGTTGGGCCGCCGGGCATGCGTACACCAGATCGGGGTACTCCTCCATGAGGCTGAGGACGTTCGAGTAGGTCCTCGCCACCTTCCGACGGGTCTCCCGCAGCGGCCACAGCCACGCCGAGTCGATGTGGGCGTGGCCGGTCGCCACCACCGCGTGCGCCGATGCCGCCGCCGGGCTCGCCAGCGCCGGGCGCAGCGCCGACCGTCCGGCCTCCGCGGTCGAGCCCACGTCGTGCGGATCGACGAGGGCGAGCATGGCATCCATCGCCTCAAGCACCCGGCTGCGCCTCGGGCGGTCCGCGGGCAGGACGTCCACCAGGCCGCGGAGGGCCCTCAGGTCCTGGAGCAGGCTCCACACGGTCTCGTCCCTCTGTGTCAGGAGGAAGTCACCGCGCCGGTACTGGCAGGCGGACCCGGCGGTCTCCCGGCGTCCCAATCCGGTCGGCAGGAACGACTCGGCGCCGCTCCGAGCCAGATCGGGGTTCCCCGCCGCCTCAACGTAGACGACCACCCGCTGCCCGGCGATGGCGCGCACCGGGACATGCGCGTTGCGCGGCTGGATGCCCTTGATGATGCGACCGTCGGCGTCCCATGCCGTGCCCTCGGCCTGGAATCCCGGATTGGCCCGCGTGAACCCCAGGTCCACTGCGAGCTCCACGAGGCCGTCCTCGGCGCGCCACGTCGCGGGGACCGTCGTCTCGAGGCGGAACCACGTGGTCGACCACGGTGCCCCCCAGGCCTCCCCGGGCTCCGACGGCCGGTAGTCGGCCCGGACCGCCTCGGCGAAGGGCACCGGCTCCCCCGGTGCGTCCCACCGGAGGACGTCGACCGGGATCGCGTGGGCATTCACCGCCGGGACGATTCGGTCGTGGACCAGGCGATCGATGCGATCGACGGTGAGACGTGCATGCGACTCGTTCATTGCTTTGACTAGATCCTTCTCTTGTCCGTCACGGCCGGGCCCGCATCCACAGGCCGGCTTCGTTGTCCTCCGGCGCGGAGGCGCACAGCGCTCGCCGCCGTCTGCCGGCCCTTGTCATCCCTTCACCGAGCCGGCCATCGTTCCGCGGACGATGTAGCGCTCCAGCAGGAAGAACACGGCGAGCGGGATGATCATCGACACGAACGCCCCGGACGTCAGCAGGTGCCATCCGACGCCGTTGGTCCCCGCCAGGTTCGCCAGGCGCACCGTGAGCGGAGCCGCATCGGCGTTCCCGCCGACGAAGGTCAGTGCGATGAGCAGGTCGTTCCAGACCCAGAGGAACTGCAGGGTCGCATAGGAGGCGATGCCGGGCAGCATCAGGGGGAGCACCACCCGGAGGAAGATCGACACGTCGCTGGCCCCGTCGACCCGTGCCGCTTCGATCAGCTCCTGGGGGATCTCGGACATGAAGTTGTGCAGGAGGAAGACGGCCAACGGCATCGCGAAGATCGTGTGCATGATCCAGATCGGAAGGAACGGCGAGATCGAGCTGAGATCGATGCTGACGGAGATCCGCAGCAGTGGGATCAACGCCATCTGGACGGGGACGATCTGCAGCCCGAAGATGATCAGGAAGACGACGTCCTTGCCCTTCCATTCCAGGAAGCAGAACGCGTAGGCCGCCATGAGTCCCAGGGCGAGGGGGATGAGGACCGACGGGAGGGCGATCACCAGGGAGTTGATGAAGTAGTCCGCCAGCCGCCCCGACGAGCCGGATCCGAAGAGCACGGTCTGGTAGTTCTCCAGGGTCAGCGACGGGTTCGAGAAGACCGTCCACCAGCCCGTCTTCTTGATGTCATCCGGTTGCCTGATCGACGAGACGAACAGGCCGATCGTGGGGATGGTCCACACGAGGGCGACGACGACGGCCACCGCGCTGGCGGCTCGGCTCGAAAGCGTCTGGCGGGCCCGGCCGGCTGCCGCGGATATCGAGGAGCTCTCTCTCACTAGCGGATCTCCTTGTTCTTTCGCATCTGCACGGCGTTCCCGATCATCACGGGCAGGACCAGCACCAGCAACAGGACGGCGACAGCCGCACCCTTGCCCGGCTCGGAGTACTTGAACGACTGGTCGTACATCATGTTGGCGAGCACCGTCGTCTGGAACTGCCCGCCCGTCATGGTGCGGACCACATCGAAGAGCTTGAGCATCGCCACCGAGATCGTCGTCAGCGAGACGACCAGGGACGGGCGCACCAGCGGGATCGTGACGCGGGTGAGGATCGTCCACCCTCCCGCGCCGTCCAGGCGGGCCGCCTCGATCACCTCGGCGGGGATCGACTTGATCGCGCCCGACATGACGATCATCGCGAACCCCGCCTGGGTCCACACGACGACGACCATGAGGAAGAGGGAGTTCCAGGGCGTGTTGACCAGGAACTGCTGCGGCGTGAGCCCCAGCCACACCAGGACCTGGTTCAACAGGCCGATCTGCTCCTGACCGCCCTGCCGGTAGGTGTACATGAACTTCCAGATGACCGACGCCCCGACGAACGAGATCGCCATGGGCATGAAGAGCATGGCCTTCAGGATGTTCTCGTACCTGGACTTGTCGACCAGGAGCGCGTATCCGAATCCGATGACCACGGAGAAGATCGGGACCAGGACCACCCACAGGAACGTGTTCCGCAGCCCGATCAGCGCCCCGGAGTCCGTGAAGACCCACTTGTAGTTCTCCAGCCCGACGAAGCCGCTGCCGTCGGAGTTGAAGAACGACTGCCACGCGGTCTGGACCGCTGGATAGACGAGCCCTGCCAAGGCGAACACGATCGCGCCGCCGGCCAGGACGAGGGGTGTGGCCCATTTCTGCCACCTCCTCGGCAGCCTCTCAGAGAACGCGCCCATCCCCAGGAGCAGCACCACGATCACCGCGAGCACCCCGACAGCGCCGAGCAGGTGAAGCAACTTCGTGACCACGTCACTCATCCGATCGCCTCTTTCTGAGCAGTCGTCCGGAAGGCCGCCCCGGTCCGGGAACCGGGGCGGCTACCGGCGTGTCTCGTATCAGTTGTCCGCAGGCCAGCTGGACTCGATGTTCCCGAGGGTCTCCTCGGTCGAGGCTCCCTGGATCCAGCTGAGCATCTCCGTCCAGAAGGTGCCGGTGCCCACCGTGGACGGCATGAGGTCCGAGCCGTCGAACCGCAGCACGGAGTCAGGATCGTTCAGGATGTCGAACCCGCTCTTATCGATCGCGGAGGGGATCAGCGACGAGTCCATGCCCGAGTTCGAGCTGATGTATCCGCCGAAGGGGGCCCGGTCGTTCGCCCACTGGACGCTCGACACGTAGTTCTGGAACGCCTGGACCTCCGGCCGGTCGGAGAACGCGGCGGTGAACTGCCCGGAGACGGTCACCGGGTTGCCGACCTCGTCGTTGACCACGGGGAACGGGAACGCATAGACGTCCCCTTCGGGATCCACGTTGACCGAGTCGTCGAACAGGGAGACCGCGGTCCCCGCCGCCAGGTGCATGCCGCACTCACCCGTCGTGATGGGCAGCGGCGCGTCGGCGTTGGACGTCGACACGATCGAGGAGGAGTCCCCGAACCCCCCGTTGACATAGTCGTTGTTCTTCAGGATCTTGCCCACGAGATCGGTCGCTTCGACCACCGAGGAGTCGTTGAACGGGATCTCGTGGTCCACCCACTTGTCATAGGTCTCGCCTCCGGAGTTGGCCAGCAGCAGCACCTCGACCCAGTCGGTCAGCGGCCACCCGCTGGCACTGCCGGACTCGGCGCCCTCGCACCACGGTTTCATGCCGTCGGCCGCCATCTGGTCCGACAGGGCGATCATCTCGTCCCAGGTCTCCGGAACCGTGTATCCGTGCTCGGCGAAGAGACTGGGGGAGTACCAGACGAAGGACTTCACGGCGGTGGTGAAGGGCGCCGCATAGAACGTGTCGTCCACCGTCCCGTACCCGACCATGTCCGCGTTCCAGCCTGCCTCCGCGTTCTCCTTCGTCTGATCCGGAGCGGGGACCAGATCGCCCGACTCGGCGAAGCGCTGCATCAGGCCGACCTGCGGGAAGATGACCACGTCAGGCGCATTCCCGGCCTCGACCTGCACGACGACCTGGCTCTCGAAGTCCGAGTCGCCGTTGTACTGGACATCGATTCCGGTGCACTTCTCGAAGGCCGCCCACGACTCATCATTCAGATCGGCGTCGTTGCCCACGAAAGACCCCATGACGCTGACCACAGCGTCGTCGAAATGACCGTAGTCCGCATAGGCTGCGCAATCGGCCGACGCCGATCCCGACTCCTCATCCGAGGCGTCGGACTGCCCGCCGTTCGAACAGCCCGCAAGAGCCACGAGCGCGGCGGCCGCGCCCACGGCGGCCATCACGGTCCCACGCCTTCTCACTTGTCCCACCATGTGCCCCAAGACCTCACTTCCTTGTATGTCCATCCCCGTGTCGAGCACCAACGCTCCACATTCACACAGGTCAGAGTCCGTTCTTCGCTCCGACAGATGTTAATATATCATCTGGATTTACTCAGAGTCAACGAGCTTGTAGCATGGGTCGCATGGCGCTCGGAGCGTCCGAGGAGGGATGGTCAGTGAACCTGCCAGATGTGCGCACCCGGTCCCTGCGTCGGGGATCGAATCTCCCCCACGTCGCAGACTTCAACGCCAGCGTCGTCCTCGGAGCCGTCCGACGCGCTCCGGAGGGGATCGCCAGGACCGAGATCAGCGAACAGACCGGTCTCACCGTCCAGACGGTGTCCAACATCACCCGGCGCCTGCTGTCCGAGGGACTCCTGATCGAGGGCGGACGAGTGACCGGCTCTCCCGGCAAGCCCCGAACGCTGCTGAGGATCAACGCCCCTGGCCGGTTCGCCATCGGCATGCACGTCGACCCCGCGGTCCTCACCTACGTCCTGCTCAATCTCGACGGCACGATCATCGCGAAGTCGCGTGTGCGCAACCCCTCGGACATCAGCCACGAGGAGCTCGTCGAGGTCTCCAGTTCCGAGGTCGAGTCGTTGATCTCCTCCTCCGGCATCGAACGCCGCCGGATCACGGGCCTCGGGATCGCCTCCCCCGGCCCGATCGACACGAGGCTCGGGATCGTCGTGGACCCTCCGCACCTCAAGGGGTGGAAGCGCGTCCATCTCCGCCAGGACCTCCAGGAGGCCACCGGGCTCCCCGTGATCCTCGACAAGGACGTCACCGCGGCCGCCGTCGCGGAGCGCTGGGCCGGCGCCGCGGCCGAGAGCGCCGACTTCCTCTTCCTCTACCTGGGCACCGGTCTGGGGATGGGGATGGTCATCAACGACATCGTGGTCCGCGGATCCTCCGGCAACGCCGGGGACATCGGCCACATCATCACGGGGCAGGGCACGACCGTGTGCACCTGCGGCCAACGGGGCTGCCACGGTCAGGCCGAGTGCGTCGGAGTGATCTGCTCCCCAGTCACCCTCGTCTCCCAGGCCATCGAGCGCGGGATCATGGCGCCGAGCCCCTCGCTGCCAGCCGGCGAGGCTCTCACCCGTTTCCCCGAGCTGTGCGACCTGGCCAGCCGGGGCTCGGCCGAGGCGAAGGCGATCCTCGATCACGCGGCCCTGCGGCTCGGCGAGTCCCTCAGCCAGGTCTGCAATCTCATGGACCCCGAGCTGGTCGTCGTCGGGGGCCCGGCATGGACCCCGGCGGCCGACCACTACCTCCCACGCCTCCGCCAGTCGGTGCAGTCGCAGTCGGTGGCGGGCGACATCCACCAACTCAGGCTCGTCGGCACCAGCATCGGTGACGACGTCGCCGCCGTGGGCGCGGGTTGCCTGGTCCTCGACTCGATCTACTCCGCACGGCCCGACTCGCTGATGGTGTCGTAGCGTGCGCCGCCCGGTTCCCTGATAGGCGCAAAACCCATACAATCCTTGTATGAGCACGCAGACTCTCAACATCTCGCTTCCCCAGGAATTGGTCGCAGAGATCGACACCCGAGCCACGCGAGACTACGCCTCGCGCAGCGAGTACATTCGCCGCGCCATCGTCAACCAGATCCGCACCGAGCGCAACGTCCAAGCCGTGCTCGATCGCGCGAACGCCCGCGGACACCAGATGGGTATCACGTCCGAACAACAGGTGTACGACCTCATCGGCGGCTGAGGCCTGCTGTGCGTGTGGTCATCGACAGCAATGTCTGGATCTCCGCCTTGGTGTTCGGCGGTTCTCCACGGCGAGTCCTTGAACAGACCCTCCGCGACGGGGACTCCATCGCACTCAGTGCGGAGATCGTCACCGAGGTGCGTCGAACTCTGATTTCGAAGTTCCCCGGCTTTCTCGAGGACTTCGACTCCCTGCTCGCGGCCATGGCGCCAGTCCTGCTTCCCGTCCGACTCGGTGATCTCACCGTCAGGATCTGCCGGGATCCGGATGACGACAGGGTCCTTGAGACCGCGATCCTGGGCGCCGCCTCATACCTCATCACCGGCGACCGAGACCTCCGTGTGCTGGACGGCCATCGGGGGATCCGCATCGTCACACCCGCCGAGTGGCTCGAGGCACCCACCGGAGGAGAGGTCCGCCGGCAGCCGCCGCCCTCGTCCTCGTGACCGCTCCGTGACACTGCGATGATGGGACCACCCGATGAGGAGGAACCCATGGCGGTGCTCGATGTCCGTTTCTACTCCGAGGCGCTGCAGGTCTCGACCGCGATGACGGTCATCCTGCCGCAGCGCCCCCGCACGCAGATCGGACTGGGCTCGCCCGGCGGACCCGCGAGCGCGCCGAGCGGCCCCGCCGGGGACCCGCCAGTGCTGTACCTCCTCCACGGCCTGGGCGACGACGAGTCCGTCTGGCTGCGCTACACCACCATCGAGCGCTGCGCCACGCAACGGGGCCTCGCCGTCGTCATGCCGCGCGGCGGACGCAGCTTCTACCAGGACGAGGTCCACGGCGCGCCCTACTGGGCCTTCCTCTCCCAGGAGCTGCCCGAGATCGTCCACGGTTTCTTCCACGTCTCGACCCGACGCGAGGACACCTTCGTGGCGGGCCTGTCCATGGGCGGCTACGGCGCGATGCGGTGGGCGCTCACCGAGCCCGGGCGCTTCGCCGCGGCCGCCAGCTTGTCCGGCGCCCTCGATCTCGCAGCCCGAGCGGGGGCGGCGCCCTCTCCCGCGCCCGGCGACGAGGGCGTCCCCGCCGCGGGGGACCCGGATGCCGCTTTCCTCGCCTTCGCACCCGATGTCCGCGACCGCGTCTTCGGCGGCCGCTTCGAGCCCGGCGGCGACAACGACCTCATCGCGCTGCTCGCCGGCGCCGACGGGCCCGGCTTGCCCGCCCTGTGGGTCTCCTGCGGACGCCGGGACGCCCTGCTCGCCCATTCGCAGCGTTTCGTGGAGGCCGCCCGGGCGGCCGGGGCCGATCCGCACGCCGAGTATCCCGACGGGACACACGAATGGGGGCTGTGGGAGGCGCAGATCCACCGCGTCGTCGACTGGCTGCCCCTGCGCTGAGCGGGTGCCGGCGTCGACCTGCCATCCCGGCGGGACCTCCGTAGTCTGGAGTCGGCCCGCGCCAACGGGCCGCACCACCCGCACCGACCCAGGAGGTCCCCACCATGACCGACACGACCCCAGCGAAGGTGGCGTTCCTGCTCAAGCGGGGCGTCGAGCAGCCGGAGCTCACCGAGCCCTGGGCCGCAGTCCGCGACGCCGGCTTCACGCCCGTCCTGGTCTCAGAGGAGCCGGGGACCATCACGGCTCTCATCGGGGACTGGGACCGCGGCGACGACTTCCCCGTCGACGTCACCCTGGACCAGGCCGACCCGGAGGACTACATCGCCCTGGTCCTGCCCGGGGGGACGCTCAACGCCGACAAGCTGCGCACGAATCCACTCGCCATCGCCTTCACGCAGGCCTTCGCGTCCGCCGGCAAGACCATCGCCGCCATCTGCCACGGTCCGTGGCTGCTCATCGAGGCCGGCATCGTGCCCGGGCGCACGCTGACGTCCACACGCCGCATCGCCACCGACCTGACGAACGCCGGGGCCCGCTGGGTGGACCAGGAGGTCGTCGTCGACGGCTCCCTGATCACCAGCCGTTCCCCACGCGACCTTCCGGCCTTCGACTCCGCACTGGTCCACGCCCTGGCGGGCGCCGTCACGGCAGGCTGACCATCTCCGGGGTGAGGTCCCGCACGGAATGCACGCCCAGCAGGCGCAGCGTCCGCGCGATCTCGGAGGAGAGGATCTCATTGAGACGGTCGACGCCGCGCTCCCCGCCAGCCATCAGCCCGTAGAGGTACGCCCGTCCCAGGAACACCGATCTCGCCCCCAGCGCCAGCGCGGCGACGATGTCCGCGCCGGAGGAGAATCCCGTGTCGACGAACACGGACAGGCCCGGAAGCGCCTCCACGACCCGGGGCAGCAGCTGGATCGGCACGACCGCGCGATCCAGCTGGCGTCCACCGTGGTTGGACAGGACGACGCCGTCGGCCCCGGCGTCGGCCACACGCCGCGCGTCGTCGAGGGTCTGGATGCCCTTGACCACGAGGGGGCCCTTCCACATCTCGCGGACGGTGCGCAGGTCGTCGATGCCGACGGTGTTGTCGAACATGTGGTTGGCGAGCTCCTCGATCGTGGAGTCCCACGAGCTGAAGGTCGCGAATCTCAGGGGCTCGGTGGTCAGGAAGTTCACCCACCAATTCGGGTGCATCGCCCCGTCGGCGAAGGTCCTCAGCGACAGCGACGGCGGGATGGAGAACCCGTTTCGGTTGTCCCGCAGACGCGCTCCCGCCACCGGCACGTCGACGGTGATGACGAGGACCTCATACCCGGCCGCGCTCACGCGCTGGAGGATCTCCTCACTGGCCGCGCGGTCCTTCCAGACGTAGAAGCCGAACCAGTTGTGCCCCTCGGGCGCGGCCTCGGCCACGGCCTCGGGTGACTCGGTCCCCATGGTCGACAGGGTGTAGGGCACGCCGAAGCGCTGCGCGGACCGGGCGACCGCGAGTTCGCCCTCGTGATGCATCATCCGGGTGAACCCGGTGGGGGAGAAGACGTAGGGCAGCCCGACCTCATGGCCGAACAGGGTCGTCGCGGTGTCCACCTCGCTGACGTCGTGCAGCACCGAGGGGTGGAACTCGATGCCGCCGAGCACCCGGCGGGCGCGACGGATCGAGATCTCGCGTTCGGCGGCGCCATCCACGTAGTCGAAGATCGACCGAGGGGTCCGCCGGCGGGCGATGGCGCGGAGATCGCCCACGTCGTAGGCCCGGGACAGGCGCCGGTGGGTGCCGTCGAGGTCCAGGGGGCGGGCGCGCAGCAGCGGCTCGAAATCTGACCACCTGGGGATGTGGCGTTGTGTTCTCATGCCTTCAGGCCTAGCGCGCCCGCCGCGCCAACGGGGAGACCGTCCGCCTGTCAACCCTCGCGCGGCCGGCCGGCAGGAGGGCGCCCGCGGGGCCGAGCCCAGCGCCGCGCTCAGGCGTCGCGCCGCTTCGTCATCCCGATGCCCGCCACGAGGGCGGCCGTGGTCCACGCGGCGAGCACCCCGTATCCCTGCCACGGGGTGAGCGCGTCGGGAGCGGTGGTGGCCGCCAGCAGCTGCCCGCCCGCCGCGGCGGGCAGGTACTCTCCCGCAGTCGCGATCCATTCGGTGGCCTGGAAGGCCCCCGCGATCGAGACGATCATCGGCAGGACGAAGAGGATCGCGACCAGCGTGAAGATCGCTCCCGTCGAGTTCCGCATGATCGCGCCGACACCCAGGGAGAACAGCCCCAGGGTCACCAGGTACAGGGTCACTCCCAGGAGGATGCGCCAGGTCGTCGCGTCCGACGCGTCGAAGCTGTAGGAGGTCCCCGCGAAGGAGGGGATGCCCACCGCGTAGGCCAGCGCCGTGGAGATCAGTCCCGTCACCGCGACGAGCGCCGTGAGCACGACGGCCTTGGCCAGCAGGACGGAGGTACGGCCCGGGACGGCGGCGAAGGTGGAGCGCACCGACCCGGTGGAGAACTCCCCCGTGACGACGAGGGCGCCCAGCACGGCCACGGCGAGCTGCGCGAAGCTCAGGCCCACCGTGATCGCCTCCATCCGGAAGCTCCCGATGGAGAGGCCCTGGTCGTCGCCGGCCATCGACAGCGACACGGCGACGAGTGCGGCGAAGGCCACCATGACCACGACGGCCACGCCGAGCGTCCACCATGTGGAGCGCAGGCCCACGGTCTTGATCCACTCGCTGCGCACCACGCCCGGGAACGTCAGACGGTAGCGCGGGGCGCGCTGGCGGGTCCGGGAGGCCCGGGACTGCTGCGGGTCGGTCGGTGCGGTCATCGCGCGTCCCCTTCCTGGGCGCCGGCCGGTTGGGAACCGGGTCGTCGATGGTCGGCGGCGTGCGACGGAAGCGCCCCGGCCTCGCCCTGCCCCGCAGGCAGCCGCTCCCCCTGGAGCGCCGTGCGGTACTCCGTCGCCTCGTGCGTGAGCTCCATGTACGCCTCCTCCAGGGTCGATCCCTGGGGTGTGAGCTCGTACAGGACGAATCCATCGCGAGCCGCGGCCTCGCCCACCTCCTCGCTGGTGGCGCCCATCACCTGGGCGGCCCCGTCCGGCAGAGGGGCCACCTCCCATCCCCGATGGGCGAGGACGTCCGCGAGCTCGCCCATCCGGGGGCTGCGAACCCGGACGCCCCTGCGGGTGGCGCCGCTGAGGATGTCGTCCAGGGGCGCATCCGCGATGATGCGGCCCCGGCCGATGACCACGACGTGGTCGGCGGTCTGGGCGACCTCGCTCATGAGGTGGCTGGAGAGGAACACGGTGCGCCCCTCCCGGGCGAAGGATCGCGCCAGGTTGCGGACCCACACGACCCCCTCGGGGTCGAGGCCGTTGACGGGCTCGTCCAGGATGAGGATCTCGGGATCCCCCAGCAGCGCGGCCGCGATGCCGAGGCGCTGGCCCATGCCCAGCGAGAAGCCCCCGACGCGTTTGTCGGCCACCGGCTCCAGCCCGGTCAGCCCGATGACCTCGTCGACCCGGGAGCGCGGGATCCCGTGCGTGGCGGCCAGGGCGCGCAGGTGGTTGAGCGCCGTGCGGCCTTTGTGGACGCCCTTGGCGTCCAGGAGCGCGCCGACGGTGGTCAGGGGGGCGGGAAGGTCCGCATAGGGGCGGCCGTGGATGAGGGCGCGTCCCGAGGTCGGGGCGTCCAGGCCCATGATGACGCGCATCGTCGTGGACTTGCCCGCGCCGTTGGGGCCGAGGAACCCGGTGACCTTCCCCGGCTGGACGGTGAAGCTGACATCGTCCACGGCGGTCTTCGCGCCGTAGCGCTTGGTCATCGCGGTGACCTCGATCATCGGGTTCCTCTCGCTGAGGCACGACTCGGCGTCCACCGCCCAGTCGCACCCAGCGTAGCCGGTGGCGGATGGTTGCCGAAAGAGGGAAGGGGCGGGTGCGCTGATCATCCATGAGACGGATTTGACGAGATCTTGGCAATTTCTAGATGATCTTCAAGTCACATGACAGCAATAACTCAGTCATGTGATCACCAAGATCCCCTCTTCACAGAAAGCCCTCCCGCATGCGCACCGCGCGTCCCGCACGACCTCCCGCGCCCCGCTTCTCGGGGACCTCCCCCCACCCCCTCCCCAGCACGAGCCCTCGCC
This sequence comes from Schaalia naturae, assembly GCF_042665795.1. NCBI lineage: Bacteria > Bacillati > Actinomycetota > Actinomycetes > Actinomycetales > Actinomycetaceae > Schaalia > Schaalia naturae. Next base: position 2,606,056 of record NZ_JBHTEF010000001.1, on the reverse strand, counting down.
GCGCCGTCCCGCGCCTCCTGGCGGCTGCCGCCGCAGCCGCCGTCTGGCTGCTCCCCGCCGCGCCGGCCCTGGCCGATCCCGTCATCGGCTCCATCGCCGTCGACGCCCCGGACACGGCGACGGTCGGCGAGGAGTTCTCCGTCGCCGTCTCCGCAGAGGGGCTCGAAGACCTCTACAGCTACGAGATCACCCTCGCCTACGATCCCGGCCTGCTCAGCGTCGACGAGTCGTCGACATCCACCCCCGCCGGCGGCTTCGCCGACACCGAGGCCGAAGCCGCCGACGGGGCTCTGGTGATCCGCGGAACGCGACTGGGGACCTCCCCCGGGCTGTCCGGCGACCAGGACCTGGCAACGATGTCCCTCACCGCCTCCTCCGCCGGAGCCGCCTCCCTCGCCCTGGTCTCGATGACCGCCATCGACTCCCAGGGGGAGGCGGTCGACCTGCGGGACCTCGATACCGCCGCGATCACGATCGCCGCCGCACAGGGAGGCGGCGGATCCCCCTCGCCGACGCCCTCGCCGGACTCCTCCTCGGCGGCGTCCCCCGCCCCGGACCGCCCGGATGACGCCGGCCGCGCGGACAGCGGCCCGTTGGCGGACACCGGCTCCCCGGCGATCGCGGTCGTCCTGACGGCCGCGGCGACGGCCGCCCTCGGCGCGGGCGCCGTCGCGGCCCGCGCCTCCTCCCGAAGGGGGCCGCTCCGATGAGAACACCCGACCTCGCCGCCGCGGCCCGCACGCGCCGCCCTCGCCCATCGGGAAGGAACGCCACCATGTCCTCGAAGACCGCCCCCGCGCGCGCCCTCCGTACCGGGCCGGCCGGCGTCGCGTGCGCGACCGCAGCCGCCCTGGCCCTGACCGTCTGCTCCGCGGCCGCGGCGGGGGCCTCCCCCCTCCCCGGCGCCTCCGCCGGTTCCGGGGGCGTCGCCATGCTCGCCCCCTATTACACCGATCTCGACGTCACCGGCGACCGGCAGGTCACCGCCGACGACCTCCAAGTCGTGTCCGACCACATGGGCGCCACCTCCTCCGACCCCGCCTGGACCGAGGTGTCGGCGGCGGACGCGGACGGCGATGCGACGATCACCCTCGCCGACCTCTCGGAGGTCTCGCGGCGGATCATCTACGACGACGGGCCCTTCGACATCGTGGAGGCCTCGGTCGTCGACATGCAGGCCGCCATGAACGCGGGCGTGCTCACCTCCGTGGATCTGACGACGGAGTACCTGGACCGCATCGCCGCCTACGACCGCACGGACGTCGATCCCGCGGAGGACGGCCGTCCGCTCAACGCCGTGATCTCCACCAGCGCCGCCGCCCTCGACGCGGCCGCGGCCGCCGACCGCACGCGCGCCGAGCACGGGATGACCTCGATGCTGCTCGGCGTGCCCACGATCCTCAAGGACAACTACGACACCGCCGACATGCCCACCACCGCAGGATGCGGCTGCTGGGACCAGAACGAGACGGAGACGGACGCGGCCATGGTGTCCGGCCTGCGCGAGGCGGGCGCCGTCATCCTCGCCAAGGCCAGCCTCGACGAGTTCGCCTACGGGTTCGTCTCCGAGTTCTCCGCCTTCCAGGAGGCCGGGTCGACCCTGTTGGTCGCGAGCCCATATGCGACCGCGCAGTCGGCCGGCGGGTCGAGCGGGGGCACCGGGGCGGCCGTCGCGGCCAACCTCGCGGGCGTCGGCTTCGGCACGGACACGGGCGGGTCGATCCGCGTCCCGTCGTCGTACAACCAGCTCGTCGGGATCCGCCCCACCGTGGGGCTGACCAGCCGCGACGGGATCGTGCCCCTGGCCCTGTCCCAGGACACCGGCGGACCGATCGCCCGCTCCGTGACCGACGCCGCCTTGGCCCTGGACGCCGTCGTGGGGATCGACGAGGCCGATGCCGCCACCGCGGCGCAGGAGGGACGGGTCCCCGAGTCGTACACGTCGTCGCTGGATGCGGACGCCCTCAAGGGCGCCCGCATCGGATACGTGGCCTCGATGATCGGCTCGAATCCGACCACTGTGCGCCTGTGGGAGCAGACACGGTCCGCTCTGGAGGCCGCGGGCGCGACCGTCGTCGAGGTCGCCCCGCCGACCGCCTGGGCCGACGGCGCCCTGCCCCAGGGATTCCAGAGCGTCCTGGCGGAGCCGTCCGGGTCGACCGCCGAGTTCCGCCACGATCTGGCCGGCTATGCGGCGACACACCTCTCCGACCAGGTCCAGGCCCGCACCATCGACCAGATCCTCGCGTCCGGCCGGTTCGTCACCTCCCGGGAATCGGTCTACGTCCAGCGCGCCGCCGTCACGGAGGACCAGTACCAGGCCTGGGCCGGGCCTGATGGGACGCACACGCGGGCACTCGCCCAGGGCCGGCTGCTCGTCACGCAGATGCTGGACGACGCGGATCTGGACGCCCTCGTCTACCCGAGCGGCAACCCGTACTCGACCCAAGGCACCAACCTCCGGCTGAGTCCGAACACCGGGATGCCGGCCGTCACCGTCCCGATGGGGCAGGCCGTCGAGTCCGACGGCACGATCCCCGGCGCGGGCGTCAACCTGGAGTTCCTCGGCCGGGCCTTCGACGAGCCGACGCTCCTCGGGCTCGCCTACTCGCTCGAGCAGTCGATCGACGCGCGAACGACCCCGGCCCTGTACCCGGACCTCGGGTGAGGACGGCGGGCGGGGCGGTCCGAGACGCCGCGGACGCCCCGCCCGCCCCATCACGTACCATCGGCCCATGGGTTGGCTCGCCGTGGCCGTTGCCGTTGCCGTCGTCATCATGGTCGTCGTGCTCTCGCGGCGCCGCGATGTCGTCGAGGAGCCCTGGCGCGACGACACGGACCTGCGCGGCGTGTTCGGACGTCGGTCCCGTGCGGCGGCGCCGCCCTCGTCCACCGCGGGGAGCGCACGGGGATCCGTCCCCTTCTCCCCCGATCCCGACTACGCGTCGATCCCCCGGTCCGAGTACCTCTCCCCCGCCGCGGAGGCCCGGCGCCTGCGCGTCGTCGACGGGATGCCCAACGTCGGGCTGCGCCGCGAACGGGGGCAGCTCGTCCTGGCCCTCCTCGACGAGGGCGGCGCCGCAGGCCGCGCGCTCATCGACCCGGAGTCGGCGGCACTGCAGGGCCTGGGCCTCCACGTGTTCCGGCCGCGCGGCCTGAGCCTGCACGAGCCCGCCATCGAGGCGGCCGCGCTCCATCCACCGGCTCCCGTCGTCCTCCGCCGCGAGCCCGCCGATCCCGATTTCCCCGACGCCATCGACGTGTGCTCCGCGGAACCGGGCGAGGCTCTGCTCGGCTCCGTCGACCGTGCGCACGCCGCTGTGCTCGCCCCGCTGATGGACGCCGGTGAGGAGCTCTCCGCGATCACGCTCTCCGGGCCGCGCGCCGGCCGGTTCGGGACGCCGGTCGCCGTCCTGGCGGCGCGTTCCAGCGTCCTCGACGCGCTGCTGCTGACCCTGCGCTGAGAGCCGGGCGGCGACGCTCGACCCGCCGCACGGCACTCAGCCGGCCAAGGAGCGGGACCCCTCCTTGACACGTTCCCCGAACCGGGGATAGCTTCAGTCCGTTCTTCTTTTGGCAGTCGAATGAAGATCTCGATGGAGGGTCTCAATGGCCAGGACCAATGACGTGCGAGCCAGCAACCGCGAGGCGGTCATCCGCGTCTTCCTCCGGGAGCCCACGGTGGCCCGCACCGACATCGCGGCCTTGACCGGGCTCAGCGCGGCGACCGTCTCGAGCATCACCGCCGAGCTCATCGCCGAGGGCGCCGTCGTGGAGACGGGCGACTTCGAGGCCACTCGGGGACGGCCCAAGCTCCTCCTGGGGCTCGACCCCGAGTTCGGGGAGATCGTCGTCTTCCAGATCATGCGCTCGGGCGTCACCGCGACCCACTTCGACCTCCGGATGGCCATGACGTCCATGGAGACCCTCTGCGACTACCTCCCCGACGGCGACGCCTTCCACACCCTCGCGCTCTCGCATCTGAGGGGATCCGCCGGATCCCGACGCCTGCTCGGGATCGGGCTGTCACTGCAGGACGACATCAACGAGACCGACCTGTCCGTCATGTACTCGACGACGGTCTCCTCCGACGCGATCCATCTCAAGGACCTGCTGGAGCTGGAGCTCCAGGTGCCGACGGTGGTCGAGAACTTCGGGAACCTCGTCCCGCGCGCCGACGAGGAACTCGCCTCCGCGCTCGCCCCGGATGCCCGATCCGACTACCTGGTCATCCAGGAACCCTCGATGAGCGCCTCCGTCACCGTCGGCGGCAAGGTGATGAGCGTCCTCGGATCGGACAGCTTCGACATCTCCCCGTTCTTCTCCCAGCAGACCCTGCAGCTTCGCCCGATCCTCCCCTCCGAGGGCACGGAGGCGGATCCCGCCGCGCACGGCCTGCTCACCGCCATCTACGCCCTGCTGGTCCTCTTCCCCGTCCGGGCTGTCGTCGTGCGATCCGACATCTGGAACGCCGCCCCGATGAGGCGCGCACTCCGCGACCTGTGGGACCAGCTGCCGCTTCCGCGTGAACGACCGCGCCTGGCGACGATCTCGGAACCCTCGCAGGTCGACCGCCTGAGAGCCCTGGCCCGCCAGATCCTGGCCCAGACACTCGTCGCGGCCTAGGGCGGGCACACCCACACAACAGAAAGAAAGAACATGAGCGCATTCTTGGAGCTCCTGACGGGACCGAAACTGGCTCTCGTCGTCTCCCTGCCCTCGAACGACCTCGACATGGCCCGCGCGGCACTGGACAACGGCGCGGACGCCATCAAGGTCCACGCGAACGTCTGGCACCGCGCCAGCGGCCACACCTTCGGCGCCTTCTCCGAGCAACGCCCCTTCCTGGAGGCCCTCATCGACCTGGCGGGACCGCGCCCGGTCGGCCTGGTGCCCGGCGCGAGCGAGGCCTTCGTCAGCCCACATGAGTTCGACGAACTCGCCGACATGGGCCTGGGCTTCTTCTCGGCCTACGCGGACGACCTGCCCCCGTTCGCGTTGAGGCCGTCGAGCGTCACCCGGATGGTGGCCATCCACGACGACTACACCCCCGCCGATCTGCGCGGGATCCGGACATGGGACGCCGTCGACGTCGTGGAGGTGTCCGTCATGCCGGGCTCGACCTACGGCAGCCCCCTTCGCGCGACCGACCTCCTGCGGTACCGCGCCATCATCGACGGCTGCGGCAAGCCGACGCTGGTCCCCACCCAGCGCGCGATCAGTCCCGACGAGGTCTGGGCCCTGCGATCAGTGGGATTCAACGCCGTCATGATCGGCGCCGTGGTGATGGACAGCTCCACCGATCCCCATGCCGTGGGCGCCGCCACGGCCGCATTCCGAACCTCGATCGACTCCCTCTGACTCCCTGACCGGAAGAGAAGACCATGTGGCAAGCAATCCTCATCATCATCGCCTTCCTGGTGATCGCCGCCCTGATGATCGCCCGGAAGATCCCGACGCTCCTCGCCCTCCCGCTCCTGGCGGTCCTGATCGCCGTCATCGCCGGCGTGCCCCCCATCTCCACCGATGCCGACGGGAACGCTGCGGGGTTCCTCAACCTGGTCATCGAGCAGGGAGCCGTCAGGATGGCCTCCGCCTACTGCGCCGTCATCTTCGGCGCATGGCTGGGACAGCTCCTCAACCGCACCGGGGTCACCGAGACCCTCATCAAGAAGTCAGCGGAGCTCGGGGGCGACCGCCCGCTCGTCGCCGTCCTGCTCCTGTCGGTGGTGACCGCGCTCCTCTTCACGGTCCTGTCGGGACTGGGCTCCGTGATCATGGTCGGCTCGATCGTCCTGCCGATCTTCATCTCGATCGGCATCCCCGGAGCCGTTGCGGGATCCATCTTCCTGCTCGCGTTCTCCACCGGGCTGTGCTTCAACATCGCCAACTGGCAGGTGTTCCAGTCGATCTTCGGCCTGGACACCTCCGTGATCCGCAACTTTGAGATCGTCATGGCGGTGGTGACCGCCGTGGCGACGCTGATCTTCATCCTGCTCCAGTTCCGCAGGAACGGCGTCCGAGCCGGATTCTCCGTCCCCGCGGCGCCGACCAAACCGACGCTGAGCGGATGGCGGGCGCCCCTGGCCATGATCACCCCGCTGATCCCGATCGTCCTGGTGGCCGTCCTGGACGTCCCGATCATCTCCGCGTTCATCGTCGCGATCCTGTGGATACTGGTCTTCACGCAGGTCAGTTTCAAGAAGGCGATGAACACCCTGACCAAGACCTGCTACGACGGCATCACGGACGCGGCTCCGGCGGTGATCCTCATGGTCGGCATCGGCATGCTGTACATGTCGGTGACCCATGCCTCGGTCCAGACCGTGCTCACCCCGCTCATCGCCGTCATCACGCCGAAGAACGCCATCGTCTTCGCGATCTTCTTCTCGGTGCTGGCGCCCCTGGCCCTCTACCGCGGTCCGCTCAACCTCTTCGGCTTGGGCTCCGGCCTCGCCGCGCTCATGGCCGGGACGGGGCTCCTGCCCGTCCAGGCCGTCATGGGCGGGTTCCTGTCGGCCGAACGCGTCCAGAGCGTCGGGGATCCGACCAACACCCAGAACGTGTGGGTCGCCAACTACGTCAACGTCGATGTCAACACGATCACCCGGATGCTGCTCCCCTATCTCTGGGGGATCGCCATCATCGGGACGATCTTCACGAGCGTCGTCTACTTCTGACGACGCCCCCGGGCGGACGGGCGCGGACGGCGGGCGGGCCGTCGTCCCGTCCCGCTCCGCCCGGACGAATCGACACCATCCACGACTCAGGAGAGACAACAGATGAAGGTACGCATCGGGATCGATGTCGGCGGGACGTTCACCGACGCGGTCGCCCTGGACGACACGACATTCGAGCTGGTCGACTCCGTGAAGGTGCCGACGACCCACACCGCCGCGGAAGGCGTGGCGGCCGGCATCGTCATCGCCCTCCACCAGCTGATGGAGAAGGCCTCGATCGCGCCCGACGACGTCGTCTTCATCGCCCACGGCACCACGCAGGCCACCAACGCGCTCCTGGAGGGCGACGTGGCCCCGGTCGGGATCGTCACGCTCGGATCGGGCCTGGAGGGCATGAAGGCCCGATCGGACTCGCAGATGGGCGACATCGAGCTCGCACCCGGGAAGTACCTGCGCACGACGAACCGGTACATCGACCTCTCCTCGGAAGGGGACCTGAGCCAGGCCATCGACCAGGCGATCACGGAACTCTGCGACCAGGGCACCGCCCGCACCGTCGTCGCGGCCGAGGCCTTCAGCGTGGACGACACCGCGAATGAGACGCTCGTGGTGGACCGCGCCCGGGAGCACGGCGTGCCCGCGACCGCGTCCAATGAGATCTCCAAGCTCTACGGACTCAAGATCCGCACCCGCACCGCCGTGGTCAACGCCTCGATCCTGCCGAAGATGCTGGAGACGGCCGACATGACGGAACGCTCCATCGAGCGGGTCGGCATCGGCTCCCAGCTCATGGTCATGCGCTGCGACGGCGGGGTGATGACCGTCGACGAGGTCCGCCACCGCCCCATCCTGACGATCCTCTCCGGCCCCGCCGCCGGGGTCGCCGGGGCCCTCATGTACGAGCGCGTCACGGACGGGCTGTTCTTCGAGGTGGGAGGCACATCCACCGACATCAGCTGCATCAAGGACGGAAAGGTGATGGTGACCTACGCCCAGGTCGGCGGCCACCGCACCTACCTGAACTCACTGGATGTCCGCACCGTCGGCGTCGGCGGGGGATCCATGATCGAGATGTCCGCGGGACGTCCCGTGGCCGTGGGCCCGCGCTCGGCGCACATCGCCGGGCTGGACTACGAGGTCTACACGGACCCCCTCCGGAACCCGGAGCTCATCACGGTCCAGCCGATGGACGGCGACCCCTCCTACGCGGCCGTGCGCTCGGCCGACGGCGTGACGCGGGCGCTCACCCTGTCGGGGGCGGCGAACATCGCGGGCTACGTCCGCCCGGAGGACTACGCCTCCGGCAGCGCCGAGGCGGCGCGCATCGCCTGGGCGCCGCTGGCCGCCGCGATGGGGATGAGCGTCGAGGACGCCGCCCGCGCGGTCCTGGATCTGGCAGCCAGGAAGAACTCGGCCGTCGCGGAGGCGCTGCTGGCCGACCACCGGATGGACCCGAGGACCACCGTGTTCATCGGCGGAGGGGGCGGGGCGTCCACCGTGGTCCCGCACCTCGCGGCCACGATGGGGCATTCCCACCGCCTGGCCCGCAATGCCGCCGTCATCTCGCCGATCGGAGTGGCGCTGGCCATGGTCCGCGACTCCGTCGAGCGCACGATCGTCAACCCCTCGCCAGACGACATCGTCCAGGTCCGCAACGAGGCCTGGACGCGCGCGGAGAACTCCGGGGCCTCCCCCGACACCATCGAGGTGAGCGTGGAGGTGGACACGCAGAGGAACCTCGTCCGCGCCATCGCCATCGGCACCACCGAGATGCGCACCAAGGACCGGTCCCAGGCCGCTCTCCCCGATGACGAGATCCTCCGGGCATGCGCCGAGAACCTGGACATTCCCGTGTCGGACGTGCGCGAGACGGCGCGCTCGGCGGGCCTGCGGGTCGTCCGCGGCACGGTCACCAAGAAGTCCATCTTCGGCCTGTTCAAGACGTCGTCCAATCCGATCAGAGTCGCCGACGACCACGGCGTGATCCGCCTCCAGAAGGCGGGCGGCCAGGTCGTCCAGACCACGGGCCGGGAGTGGCAGAAGGACGTGCGAACGCTGGTCGAGGACATGACCGAGTACAACGACGGCGGTGTCACCCTGCCGAACACCTACGTGCTCGCGCGCAGCAGGGTCGTGGACCTCTCCGGCCTGCAAGACCTCGACCAGCTGGTGGGACTGGCGGCCATCGAGCTCTCCTCGGTGGCCCCGGACGAGCAGCTGGCCGTCATCGCGACGGGCCACGCCGACTGAATGGGAGGACACGAAGGATGACGGGACTCCCGGAGTCATTGCCTCCCCCCTCTCCGGCGCTCGCCGCGATGGAGGTCGAGGCCGACCCCGCCTGCGCGCGGCTGGGCCCCCTCGGTCGGCAGGAGGTCGCGGCACGGGCCTTCGCCTACGGAGCCGCCCGCGGCCATCTGCTTCCGGAGCGTCCGTGCGCGCGCGCCGTCTCCGCCGCCGCGCGCGACCTCGGCGCCGGGATCCGCAGATCCGGCCGCGCCGCCCCGGCGGGAGTCCTGTTCTTCGGCGACTACTCGGAGAAGGACCACATGATCACGCTCTACACGGACGCCATCGGCCAGTACGCCCGGCACCTGCGCATCACCGCCGACGAGGCGGAGGCGGTCACCGTCGCCCATGAGCTGTTCCACCACCTCGAGGCCACGGGCCAGTCGGACGTGTACGCGGAGTTCGCGCTCCCCAGGTTCGCCCTCGCGGGAAGGCCCGTCGGGCGACTGAGGCCCCGGAGCGTGGCGGAGGCGGCGGCGCACGGGTTCGCCAGCGTGATCCTGGAACGGACACATCATCGGAACGAACGGGAAGGGTGACGGACATGGGAGACGGCAGGCAGACCTGGGAAGGAGAGCGGGACCGTTTACGAGCCTCGTTCGAGGTGACCGGTCCCGACAGGAGCTGGGACGTCGTCGTGCTCGGCGGCGGACCCGCGGGCACCGTCGCCGCGGTCGCGGCGGCCCGGCAGGGGGCGCGCACGCTGATCGTCGAGGAACGCGGGTTCCTGGGCGGTTCCCTGACCGGAATGGGCGTCAGCCCGATGATGACCTTCCACGCGGGCCCCACCCAGGTGGTGCGCGGAATCCCGGAGGAGATCGTGACGGAGCTGGTCGGCAACGGCTGGTCGCCCGGGCACATCGAGGACCCTGTGGGGTTCTGCTCCTCCGTCACGCCCTTCGACCCCGAGGGGCTCAAGCTCGTCCTCGACGACCTCACCGCGCGGGCGGGCGTGGACGTCCTGTTCCACGCCGCGTTCATCGGGGCGGACCAGGACGGAGGTCGCATCAGCGCCCTCCACGTCGCGACCCGGGCGGGCGTGTGGAGGATCCGCGCCTCCGTGTTCGTGGACGCGACCGGTGACGCCGCGCTGGCGGCGGGACTCGGAGTGCCCACTCTCCTCGGCAGGCCCGGGGACGGCGCCACCCAGCCGATGACGATGAACGTCCGCGTCTACGGGGTGGACACGGAGGAGCTCGACCGCTTCCAGAAAGCGAATCCGACGGAGACCAACCAGGGAGACCGTGAGAAGGTCGCCATCTCGAAGCGCTCCGGGATCTCCGGCGCCTACACGATCCTGAGGGAGGCTCGCCAGTCCGGAGAATTCCCCTACGAACGGGAGATGGTCCTGGCTTTTGAGGGGAACACCCGCGGTGAGTACACGATCAACATGTCCCGGATCGCGGGCCTCAATCCGGTCGATCCCTTCGACCTCTCCGCCGCCGAGGCGGTGGGACGGCGTCAGGTCCTGGCGACCGTCGACTTCCTGCGCAAACGCGTCCCCGGGTTCGCCAACTGCGAGGTCGCGTTCACGGGGCCGAACATCGGGGTGCGCGAGTCCCGCAAGATCGTGGGCGTCCACGTCCTCTCCGAGGAGGACCTCGTGCGCAACACGATGTTCCCCGACGCCATCGGCATGGGCGGCTATCCCATCGACCTGCACGATCCCGATGGGAGGGCAGGAACGCACTACGTGCGCCTCGCAGAGGGATCGTGGTACTCGATCCCCTACAGGAGCTGCCTCACGAACGAGATCTCGAACCTGATCGTGACCGGACGCTGCCTGTCGGCCACCCAGAACGCGCTGGCCGCCGTGAGGGTGACCCCGATCGTCATGGGCTTCAGTCAGGGCGTCGGCGTCGCCGCCGCCCAGGCCGCGCAGTCGGGGATCGACGTCCGCGCGGTCGACACCGATCGGCTCCGCGCCGCGCTCATGCGGGACGGCGTGTTCCTGGAGGAGTGGACGCCGACCGCGGACTGACGGTCACCCCTCCCGAAAGGACACGCCGAAGCCTCCCCGCGGGTAGTGCCAGGTGAGGACCCCGGCGGGAGCGACGGCCAGACAGGTCCCGCACTCGAGGCACGCCGCGTACTCGATGCCGATCGAGCCGTCGTCGTTCATCGAGTAGACGTGGGCCGGGCAGATCCTGACCAGGAGCGGGCCGCATCCGCTGGCGCGCGCCGCCTCTTGGTCGATGCCGATGTGCGACTCGTCCTCGTCCAGGTCGTAGGTGTTGCCCGCCAGCCGGGCGGGGACGCTGGGGATGTTCACGTGTCTGATCTCCTCTCACAGGGCCCGCAGGGCCGACATGCCGTCGCGGACGAGGTCGCGCAACCGGACGGGGGATCCCGCGAGCGCTCCGCGGGCCACGGACAGGAGGTGCCGGCGCGGTGTGAGGTCCAGGTCGAACATCCCGTGGAGCACGTCGGCGAGCAGCGGCCCGTAGGAGCGGTACATCCGCGGGTTCTCCATGAACGCCGGCGCCCGCCCGTAGGTCCTCAGGTCCTCCCCGACGAATCCGGCCCCGAGCTCGTCGCGATAGCGGGCCATCGACGCGGTCGAGACATCGTCCTCGCCCAACGCCTTGTCCACGACCGTGGCGGCGGCCAGAGCCGAGCCCGCCGCCAGATCCATGCCCCGGATCGTCAGCCCCGTGTTCAGGGTGAGCCCGGCGGCGTCCCCGATCAGGAGCAGGCCGGGGCGCGACAGCTCCCCGCGGGCCATGGACGGCCCGTTCTCGATCGTGAGGTGGCAGCCGTACTCGAGCAGCTCCCCGCCGCGGACGAGGGGCTCGACGGCCGGGTGCGCGAGGAAGCGGTCGTGGATGTCGGAGGAGGACAGCCCGGAGGCGATGAGGTCATCGAGGCGCAGGACCACCCCCAGGGAGAGCGACGCCTCGTTCGTGTAGAGGAACCCGCCCCCGGCCACCCCTTGCGTGCAGTCGCCGACGATCGCGTAGGCCGCTCCCTCGCCCTCGCGCAGGTGGAACCGCTCCTCGATGACGGAGGCGGGCAGGGAGACCACGGACTTCACGCCGACGGCCAGGTTCGCGTGCGGCTCGGGCGCCCGCATGCCGAGGGAGCGGGCGAGGAACGAGTTCACGCCGTCCGCGGCGATGACGACGCGGCAGCGCAGCTCCTCGTCGCCGGCGCGGATCCCGACCACGGCGCCGTCCTCGGTGAGGAGGCCGTCGACGCGGAACCCGGGCATGACGGTGACGCCCTCGGCCTCGCACTGCTCGGCGAGCCACGCGTCCAGCCGGGCGCGCAGGACTGTCACCGCGTTCGCGGGCCGGGCGAGTCGCTCGTCCCAGTAGTCGACGTTGACGAACGACGACTCGTTGAGGAAGCTCACGCAGTTGCGCGTCACCCTCCGTTCGATGGGAGCGGCCTCGGCGAATCCGGGGAACTCCTGCTCCATCACCCGGCAGTAGAAGACCCCGCCCGACAGGTTCTTCGAGCCGAGTTCCGCACCGCGGTCGATCAGCAGCACCTCGTGGCCCTGCCGGGCGAGACGGTGCGCGCACACGGTCCCGGCGACGCCGGCCCCGACGACGATGACGTCGAAGTCGACGTCCGCGTCCTCACTCATGGAATCTCCTTCATCCCCGCACCTGTGCGTCAGAGGGCGGATCGGGCGATCCTCTCGGCGATGTCGTCGGCCGCCAGCCAGCCCGAGGTGAGGGCGAATCCGTTGGCGGTGCCAGGCACGGGCAGGGAGTAGGACTCCCCGAACAGGCCGCCCGCGTCGCAGCCCACCGAGTACAGACCGGGGATCGCCTCTCCCGCCGCGTCCACGCAGCGCATGCGGTCATCGATCTTGATGCCGCCCATGGTGATCATGATGGCGGGTTCCATCTTGATCGCGTAGTAGGGGGCGCGGACGAGGGGGCGCAGATAGGCGGGATCCTTGTGGAAGCGCGGGTCCCTGCCGTCCTGGCAGTACCTGTTGTACTCGTCGACCTCGGCGGTGAGGACCTGCGCGTCGACGCCGATGGCGGAGGCCAGCTCCGCGATGGTGTCCGCTCGGAAGACGGGGAAGTCCCCGTCGACGTCGGCGGCCAGCTCCGTGGGCAGGTTCGTCAGCTTCTCGTAGTTGCGCACGTAGATCCCCAGGCCGACCTCGTTGCCGTCGGCCACCAGATGCTCGATCTGCGAGGCGTCGATGATCGACCAGTAGTAGGCGCCCGGGAGCCCGGCCACGACGTCTCCGGCGTTGCCGAAGTCCAGGCCGCAGATCTCGTTGACGAAACGGCGGCCGTCCCTGTCCACCCACAGGTAGGGCTGGAAACCTGCGACGGCCGTGTTCGAGGTCGGCGTCTTGCCGCGGACGAACGGGTTGAGCAGGGCCGTTCCGATCGACTCGAAGGGGACGGCGCCGGCCTCGAACATCATGGCGAGCCCGTCGCCCGTGTTACCCGGATTGCCGATGTTGATGAGGTGCTCGCCCACGGGGTTGCGCGCGTAGGTGTTGAACATCTCCGGGTTGGCGGCGTACCCGCCGGTGCCCACGACGACGGCCCGCGCCCCCAGGCGAACGGACTGGCCGTCGGCGTCCTGCGCCTCGACTCCCGCGATCCGCCCGTCGCGGGTGAGGAGGCGTTTCGCCGGAGTCTGCAGGAAGACGTCGACCCCTCTCCGACGGGCTTCCGCCTCCAGCACGTCGAGCACGTGGGCGACCTCCCCCTCGGGGATGTGCCACGTCACGAGCTCATTCGGCTGGTCGGGAGCGGTGACGATGACCTCCTCGTAGATGATGCCCAGGTCCTTGAGCTTCCTGATCGTCGTGGCCGCGTTGTCGACGAAGCGCGAGACGATGGACGGGTCGGCGCGCCAGTGGCTGTAGTCCATCAGTGTGTTGAAGCCCTGGTCCTTCGTCACCTCGATCCCGCGGCTGATCTGCTCCTCCGACTCGAAGGCCGCGTGTCCCTCGGCGAAGGCCGAGGACCCTCCGATGTGCTCCATCTTCTCCAGGACCGCGACCCGCAGCCCCTTTCCGGCGGCCTCGACCGCCGCGGACAGGCCCGATGCGCCCGACCCGATGACGACGACGTCGTAGTCGGCGTCGAGCTCTGTGGCGTCTGTTGCGCTCATGATGGTGTTCTCCTTGATCGTTCTCTGCGGCGGCGACGCCGCGGGCTGGTGAGGGGCGGACGGGGTGCCGATGCCCGGATCGGTGCGCGTCACCGGGTCGCGAGCTGTTCCCCCAGGCGGGGCAGGATCTCGTAGAGGTCTCCGACGATCCCGTAGTCAGCGCGCGAGAAGATGGGCGCATCGGGATCGGAGTTGACGGCGACGACGGTCCTGGCATCCCGGATGCCCTCCAGATGCTGAGGAGCCCCGGAGATCCCGACCGCCATATACAGGCGCGGGGAGACGTGCTGGCCCGACCTCCCGATGTAGTCCTCCTTCGGCAGCCACCCCAGGTCGTCGGCGACGGGCATGGAGCATCCCACCTCCGCGTCCAGGGCGGAGGCGAGGTCGCGGACCAGGGCGAGGTCGTCGCGCTGCCTGAGCCCGCGCCCCACCGAGACGATCCGGGAGGCGTCGGCGACGCCGGTCCCGGCTCCGGCCGCGTCCTCGACGGACACGCGGACGATCCCGTTGCCGGCGAGATCCGCGGTGTCCAGGGAGCCGGGGCGTCCCGCAGCCGGGGCAGGCGCGTCCGAGGGGTCGACGAACAGGCACAGCGGCGCCGCGGAACGGAGGGTGGCGACGACGCGTCCCGACAGGCCGGACCGTTCGATCTCGGCGCCCCCGTCGGAGAGGGGCCTCACGGCGAGGACCCCGTCGACGGTCCCGGCCCCCAGCCGCGCGGCGATCGCGCCGAGCAGGGCGCGCCCCCCGCTGGTCGGCGCCGCGACGACGATCCGGGGCCCCTCCTGCGCCACGAGCTCCGCGGCGGAGGAGGCCAGGGCCTCCACGGGCAGGTCGCCCGGATCGGCCCAGCGGGTCTCCGCGCCCGTCCGGGCGGCGGTCTCCGCGAGATCGCGCGGGCCGACGGCGAGCACGGCCGCCGAGTCCGCCAGGTCGCCCAGCGCCTTCCGCGCGGCCCCGATCTGCCGGTCCCCGTCGACGAGGATCCATATCGTGTTCATTGTCTGCGTTCCTCCAGGTCGTGGTCGGGTTCGCTCACAGGACGCCGTCGGCGCGCAGAGCCGCGACGAGGGCGGTGGCGGCCTGGGCGGGATCCCCTTGGAAGATCCGGGCCGTGTGCCCGGCTGGCGGGCGCGACGCCACCTCCTCGAACCGGTCGGAGGCCGGAGCGGCGATGTCAGCGGCGGGGACCTTCTCGACGGGGCGCTTGCGCGCGGCCAGCAGCTCCTTCATGCCGGGGGTCCTCTTCTCCGCGGAGGCCGCCGCCACGGCGACGAGGGCGGGCGCGTCGACCGCGAGCGTCTCGACGCGGCTGCCGTTGGTGCGCCGGGCTTCCAGACGGCGTGTGCCTTCCCCAGCGATCCCGACGCTGTCGACGTGCAGCAGGGCGGGGACGCCGAGCAGGGCTGCGAGGGTGCCGGCGACGCCCGGGTTCTCCGCCATGTCTCCCATCACGACGACGTCGACGGGGGCGGCGCGCCGGACGGCGGCGGCCAGCGCGGCGGCGGTCGACGCGTCGTCGAGCAGGGCGGGCGCGTCCGCCACGGACACGACCCGCGCCGCTCCGCGCGCGAGCGCCCAGCTCGGGTCGCCGTCCCCCAGGGTGATGCCGACGACCTGACCGCCGGTGGCGGCGGCCAGGGCAGTCGCCGCGGCGATCGCGGCCGCGTCGTCGTCACTGGGCGTGTTCTTCGCGCCCCTCCAGTCGACCGAGCCGTCTGCCCGGACCGCAGCGTCCTGCGGGTCGCGCGACCACTTGAACACGATGGCGACGTCCATGCGCAGCTGTCTCCTCCGAACGGGTGAATGCGGGGCCGGCCGGCGCGTGGTCCGCGCCGGTCCCCTTGGATGCCTCCAGTGTCCGGCGCCCCGACGTCGCGCCACCAGCGCCCTTCGGAGCCTGGGAGTAGCCGAAGGTCTACCTGGCCGGGGACCGAGGTCCCATCGGGGGAGGCGCCGCTCGGATCAGTCGACGATCCCGTCGCGCAGGGCGCGCACCGCGACCTGGACCCTGTTCTTGAGGTGGAGTTTGACCATCACGCTGCCCAGGTGCTTCTTGACCGTCGCCTCGGAGACGTGCAGGGCGTCGGCGATCTCCTCGTTGGACAGCCCGTCGACGAGGAGCGTGAGGACGTCCTTCTCGCGTGAGGTGAGGTTCGCGGAAGGAGCCTGGCGGGGATCGTGGGGGGAGCGCAGACCGAGTTCTCCCAGAGCCATGTTCGCGGCGGCGCTGGAGAGGACCGTCTCCCCGCGCATGACGCCCTGGAGATTCGCGTGCAGCCGTTCGGCCGGCTCGTCCTTTCCCAAGTAGCCCCACGCCCCGACGCGCAGCGCCTGGAAGAGGTCCTCGCCCAGCCCCGACACGGTCAGCATGACGACGCGTACGCGGCGGTCCCGCGCGCAGATCCGGCGGGTCGCCTCGATGCCGTCGACGTCCTCCATGCGGACGTCCATGAGGATGAGGTCCGGTTCGAGTCGGCGCGCCTCACGGATACCCTCCCGGCCCGAGCCGACGCTGCCGACGACCTCGAAATCGTCCCACCGTGCGATGAGCGACTCGAGGCCCTGGCGGAACAGCGTGTGGTCGTCGACGATGAGGACCGTCGCCGCCCTGGCGGGCCGCTCCACGGGCCGCGGGTCCGGCAGCCCGTCCGCGCCCACCCTGGGCGGTCGCGGCGTCCCGGGGGACGAGGGCGTCCCGCCCGTCATGACCGCACCCCCAGCATCGGCACCGGATGCGTCGGCGCCTCGGCGCGGACGACCGTCCCTCCGCCCTCCGCGGTCGACACGTCGAGCGAGCCGTCGATCTGGGCGAGCCGCTCGCGCATGATCAGGAGTCCCAGCCTCGACTCGGTGACCTGTTCGGGGTCGAACCCGCATCCGTCGTCGCGGATCTCCATGCGGACCCGCGTGCTCGCGATGTCGAGGACGACGCCGACCTGGCGGGCGCGCGCGTGCACGGCGACGTTGTTGAGGGCCTCCTGGAGGACGTGCGCCATCTGCGAGGCGACCGCCAGCGGGACGGAACGGTCCGGCCCGTGGGCCTCCAGGGTGACCGGGATGTCCGTGCGCGAGGTGAACTGGTCGAGGTGCCGGCGGGCCTGCTCGAGCAGCCCGGAGTCCGCGATGTCGGCCTCCTGCCTCAGGCCCAGCATGTGCCCGCGCAGCTCCCCCTGCACGGTGTCGACGAGGACGCCCATGCGCGCGACGTCCTCCTCGAGCGCCTCCCGGTCGCCGGCGCCGATGTCGAGGCGCAGCGCTCCCAGGGCGAGCCCGACGGCCGCCACGTCCTGGGAGAGATCGGCGTGGAGCTCGTCGCCCAGCCGCCGCCTCTCGTCGAGGCAGCCCAGCTCGCGTTCCCGCGCCCGGATGCGGTGCGCCTCGAGGAAGTGGCCGAAGACCCGGCCGACGCCCGCCAGGAAGTCCGCCGTGCGCGCGTCGAGGGACCGTTCGCCGTCGAAGGCCAGGAGCACGGCACCGAGGTGCCGGCTGTTCGCATGGAGGGAGACCACGATCCCCGAGGGTCCGAACCATGCCCGGAAGTCCTCGGGCAGCAGGTTCCAGGCAGGTGAGCCCACGTGCGGGCGGGCGGAGACGGGCCATTCGGCGTCGTTGACCCAGGGCGACCGCACATGCATCGCGGCGGGCATCGAGTCGAAGCCGGGCGGCAGCAGCGCGCGTTCCCCGTCGCCCACGAGGATCAGCTCGGACTCCGTGGAGTCCAGCAGGTACGTGGGAGCGAGCCTGGCGCCCGTCATCCCCTTGAGCAGGCCGATCGCGCGCCCGTAGGCGAGCGCCGGATCCTCGGAGGGGCGCAGGACGTCACACAGGCGGATCAGGTCCCGCACGCCCAACGCGCGGGTCTCGACGAGGTCGGACACCACTGAAGTGTAGGGCCGTCCGCCCGGTGGGCGGCTGTCAGGCCGAGGGGACCGTCACGATGGCGACGCGCGAGACGCCCGACAGCGCCACGGGCTCGCCGTCTCCGGCGAGGACCGCCTCACCCGGGCCGATCGACGCGCACCCGTCCCGGCCTCTCGCCCTCGTCAGCCCCTCGACGTCGAGGACGAGCATCGGCCCGTCGGGCACGCCGACTCCGACCTCGTCATACGCGCGCAGGTCCAGGATCTCCACCGCGAAGTCCCCGACGTCCATCGGAAGCGACATCCGGCAGACCCCCGGGGCCGGCCAGCGGGGCACCAGGTCGACGACCGGCGATCCCGCCGGTTCCAATGCTGCGATGCGGAGGAACTCGTCGACGTCCACGGCCTTGCCCGTCAGCCCTGCCCGCACGACGTTGTCCGAGTTCGCCATCACCTCGATGCCGAAACCCTCCAGGTAGGCGTGGACGACTCCCGGCCTCAGGCACAGCGCCTGTCCGGCCTCGACCGAGACGGGTCGGAGGAACAGGGAGGCGATCACCCCGCGGTCGCCGGGGAAGTCGCTCAGCAGCCGCCGGGCGATGGCCGGCGACCCGAGCGGGCCGCCGGACCGGGCGTCCTCGTCGCCGGTGGCCGGCGGCTCCTGCGCGGCGAGCTCCCCCAGAGCGTGGGCGGCGAGGTCCGCCTCCAGCGTGAGGACCATGCGCAGGCCGACGTGCAGGGCCAGCGTCTCATCCTTGATGCGCTCCATGCGCAGGCGGACCGGCGACAGCGAGGGGAGGCGCGAGAGGTCTCCGATCACCTCGTCACGGGTGCGCGTCCCGGCGAGCGCTCGCACGGGCGCGAGGGCGAGCAGCGCCTCGGGCTTGGCATCCTGGTCCGGGTAGGGGTGCGCGTGCCTCTGGGCGCTCGCCTGCGCGACCTGCTCGCGCGTGGGATGCGCCTGGATCGACAGGCCGCGCCTCGCCGCGAGCAGCTTGACGAGGAACGGGAACCGCCCGCGCGAGGACCGGGCGACCCGGGTGCCCAGGATCGCCTCCGGGTCCCCGTCGACGCGGTCTCCGAGCGGGAGCGGCGCGTCGGTCCCCCCGCCGCCGACGGTGACGGAGGGCGAGGACCCATGCGGGTGCGCGCCGAACCACAGCTCGGCCAGCGGGCGGTCCTGCCGCTCGCGTCCCAGGAACTCGGGGATCACCGAGGGCGAACCCCAGTCGTAGTACTGCGGGACTCCGGTCAGTCTGAGCACGGTGCCGCCATCCTTTCCTCTCTTCTCCACCGGCCGTCCGGGGTGCCGTCACGGCACCCGGTCCAGCCTGGCCACCCCGATCGCCGTGTCCGCCATGCCGTAGAACACGTGGTCCACGCCGTCGATGGCGGCGATCGCCGTGGGGAAGACGACATTGGAGACGATGCCGGTGGTCTCCTCGGCGACCTCGGGCTCGAGCAGGGGCTCCGAGGTGCGGGCCAGGACCGTCGAGGGGTCGTCCCCGTCCAGGACCATCGCGCCTGCCGCATAGCGGACCGACTTCTGGGGGGTGAAGGCGGATCCCCTGATCTCTCCGGCCACGCCGTGGTGGATGAGCAGCCACCCCTCCTCGGTGCGCACCGGAGCGGGCCCGGCTCCGATCTTCGACTCCTCCCAGGGGTACCTCGGCAAGGCCACCGAGCGGTGTCCGGACATCCGGACGAGGGTGCGGATGTCGCGCCGGACCTCGTCCAGGGGCGCGTACGAGATCCAGATCCCGGGACGCTCGTCGGCGAGCCCCATCGGCATGGGCGGCCGGTCATGAGGCCGGACGAACGAGAGATCCCACATCGGTCGGTGCAGCATGGCGATCGACGCGCGTCCATCCGGTCCCCTCACCGGCTCGGGCAGGATCACCACATCTTTGTTGGGGAAGAGGTTGAGATCGGTGTTCAGGTCGTCCTCGTACCCGAAGAGCACGGGCCCCAGGCGCCTCCACGAGCGCCCGTCCCGGGAGACCGCGAGCGCGGGGCGCGGGCCTGTCGGTCCGAAGGCGACGTAGGACAAGACGTTGAGCCGCAGCGCCTCCACCCAGGTGTTGCGCGGGTCCTCGACCCCGCCGTGGCGGGTGCCGTGCTCCCAACCGCGGTCCGCGCTCAGGGCGATGCCCTGGCGCTCGACCCCGGTGGGGATCCCGTCGGTGACGACCAGCCGGGCCCGGCCGATGCGCGAGATGTTGTGGGCGGCGACCAGCCGCGGCAGAAGGACCAGCCCGTCCTCCGGGTCGAGGACGATCGCTGGGTTGAGGACCCCCTCGGCCTCCATCGGACCCCCCGAGGGCGTCATCACGACGCCCTCGCGGGTGAGGGAGTAGGGGATGATGGGAAGGTGGGCAGCCGGCATCGGTCGCTTCTCCTGGTGGATGGTGGGGTGGGACCCGATCGGCCTGGGCGTGTCAGCCCTTGACGGCCCCGAGGACCCCGTTGACGAGGTAGCGCTGGATGAAGAGGTAGCCGAGGACGAGCGGCGCTGCGACGATCAGGGTGGCGGCGGCCAACAGCGTCCAGTCGTTCGAGTACGTCCCTTTGAAGGCGAACAACCCGGCCGAGATCGGGAACTTCGACTGGTCCGCGAAGAGGACCGTCGCGAGGATGATCTCGTTCCAGATCCACACCGCCTGCAGGATGAAGGCGGTCATCAGGGCCGGCCGGCCCAGAGGCGCCACGAAGCGGAAGAGGTAGGACCAGTAGCCGACGCCGTCGAGGGCGGCGGCCTCGTCCAGTTCTCTGGGGATCGATTGCACGAATCCGGAGAACAAGAGGGGGCCGATCCCGACCCCCACGCCGACCATGAGGATGTAGCCCAGTTCGGTGTTGTACAGGTGCAGGCGCAGCAGCAGCTGGAACTGCGTCATGAGGGCGTTGGGCAGGAAGAGGACCAGGACGAAGAGCGTGTTCCAGAGCCTGCCGCCTCCGATGTAGCCCCTCGCGACGGGAAACCCCATGACGAGCGCGATGAAGGTCCCGATCGTGGCGCCCGCCACCGTGTAGAGGACCGTGTTGAGGAAGTAGGACCCGAAGTCGCCTTTCTGCCAGGCCTCCGCGAAGTTCCCCCAGGCGACGTGGCGCACGATGCCGACCGGGCTCGCGATGAACTCCGGGTAGCTCTTGAGCGCCGTGTTGACGAGGTAGAGCAGAGGGAACAGGAAGAGGACGAGGATCAGGGCGACGAAGACGTAGAGGTACCACGGCGCGGCCGTGACGCGGTGGCGCGCGCGGACGGGACGGGCGGTCTGGCCGTTCACCTCTGCTCCCTTCTGCGCAGGTACCACATCGTGATCAGCGTGACGACGCCGACCAGGACGAACTGGACCATCGAGATGGCCGCCGCGTATCCCTGCGATTGGGTCAGCGTGGTGCCCGAGCGTCCGCCGAACGCCTGCATGTAGACCTGCAGGGACAGCACCTGCGTCCCCTTCTTGTCCGGACCCGTCAGGACGTAGGTCAGCTGGTAGCTCTGCATCGCGTTGACGACCCCCAGCAGGACGTTCGCCGTCACCGTGGGCGCCAGCAGCGGCATCGTGATGTGGTGGAACGTCTGCCACCCGGAGGCGCCGTCGATGCTGGACACCTCGTAGAGCTCGTCCGGGATGGCCTGGAGGCCCGAGAGGAAGATGATCACCGAGGTTCCGCAGGTCATCCACACCTGGACGAAGATCACGAGGTAGAGCGCGATCGACTGGTCCCCCAGAAGGGCCGAGTCCGAGCCGAACGCGCGGATGACCGACTGGATCGGGCCTCCCGAGGTGTTGAACATCAACGACCACACGAGTGCCGTCACCGTCACCCCCAGCACCGTCGGCATGAAGACGACGGCGCGATAGATGTTGCGCCCGCGCAGATGGGCGTTGTTGAGCAGGACGGCGATGCCCAGGGCGAGGGTGATCTGCAGGATCGTGGAGCCCGCCGCATAGACCAGGGTGTTCTTCAGCGCGTTGAGGTTGTCGGCGCGGTGGCCGGCGCCGAAGTAGTCCTGGTAGTTCTGCAGTCCCACGAAGTGGATGGGCAGGTAGTCCGCCTGTCTGAGGTCCGTCAGCGAGGCGACCACCACCCCGGCGGCCGGGACGAAGGCGAAGATCGCGAGGACCGCGAGTCCGACGCCGAAGGACGTGCGCAGGCCCGCTCGGGTGGGGAATGGGTAGCTCTTGGTGTTCACCGTGCCTCCTCAGGGGCGGGCGGGCGACGGGTGGCGCCCGCCCGCCCCGCCCGCCGATGGCGCTGTCGACCGAGGATCAGAATCCCGCGGCCCATGCCGTCTGCGCCGCCTGAGCCGCCTCCTCGGCGCTCAAGGTCCCCAGGGGCGACAGAGCCGGGTAGTTGAACGGGTAGACGGCGTCCTCGCCGGCCTTGGTGTTGGCGATCCACAGCGTGTCCCAGGCCGGCTGGTACGTGCTCGTGTAGTCGGCGATGGAGGTGAGGAACTCACTGGCCTTGATGTCGGGCTGCGCCGCGGAGAACCCGGACTCGTCCACGAAGGTCGCGTAGTTCGTCGGGTCGGAGAAGAACTCCAGCCAGGCCAGGGCGGCCTCTTGGTTCTTCGACGAGGACGGGACTGCCAGCTGCAGCTCGATCTTCCCGTCCAGGAGCGCGTTGTCCGCAGCGTCGTCGGAGCCGGGGAACGGGAAGTACCCGTAGTCGAACGCGCCGTCGACCGCCGTGTCGATCGTCGGCTGGTTCCAGGTGCCGTCGGGCAGCATCGCGAAGTCCCCGCGGGCGAAGGCGGCCGGCATGTCGTCGTAGCCTGCGCCGGAGAAGTTGGCCTGCGCGTTGTCGAAGACGGTCTGGGTCTTCTCCAGGATCTCCTGGAGGTCGGGATCCGTCAGAGAGGCCTTCTGCGTCCACAGATCCTCGACGAGCCCCTGCTTGTCCTCCAGCGTCGGGAAGGCGGAGGCGACGTTGCCCAGCATGACGAGTCCGGCGGGCCAGGTGTCCTTGCCGCCGAGCCCGAAGGGGGTGACCCCCCTGCCCGTGAGGGTGGACATCACGTTCTGGAGCTCGGCCCAGGTCGTGGGCACGGACAGCCCGTTGTCCTTGAAGATCTGCTTGTTGTAGTAGACCCCGGTCGAATAGCTCAGGCCAGTCGGCACGGCGTACTGCTTGCCGCCGATGGCCTGGGCGTCCAGCACCGAGGGCGTGTAGTTCTTCATGAACGGCTCGTCCGTGAGATCGACGAGCGCGCCGGCCTGGGCCATCAAGACGTCGTCAGACGTCGCGTCCTTCGCGTACTCGGGGACCTCCACGAAGCTCTTCACGACCATGATGTCGACGGATCCCGCCGACAGCTGAGCGGACTTGGTCGCCGGATAGGTGTCATTCGGGACGGAGGTGATGGTGGCGTCCACGTCGGGGTACTTCTGCATGAACGCGTCGTTGATCGCGTTGAAGGCGGCGTCGGAGGCCGAGGCCGAGGAGACGAGGATGTTGAGCGAGCCCGAGGGCTGCGAGCCGTCGTCCGCCCCGCCGCCGGACGCCGCGCCCGAGGACCCGTCATCCGATCCGCCGCCGCAAGCGGCCAGGCTCCCGGCCATCGACAGGCAGGCGACGCCCGCGACGAGGGCGCGGGGAATCCGGCTCCCACGCCGTGATGTGTGTGTCATGAGGGACTCCTTTGTCTTACCGAAGCGTTTCGGTACACGCGATGCTACCACCGTCGAACGATATGCGAGTGCGATCGAAGGCGGTTCCGCCAGCGGGGTCAGCGCGCTGGCGCCGCAGTCGATTCCCTGATCACCGGCCGTGCCGGAGCGATCGACCGGTCCTCGACGCCGCCCATCTCGATGAGGTCCAACAGCATGCGGGCAGCGGTCGATCCCAACAGGCGCGGGTCCGTGGAGGCCGTGGTCAGCCGTGGCCGGATGTAGGTCCCCAGCGCGATCCCGTCGAAGCCCGTCACCGACACGTCGAGGGGCACGCGCAGCCCGATGTCCTGGCATTCCCGAACGAAACCGGTCGCCATCAGGTCGTTCGCGCACACGACAGCGGTCGGCGCATCCGGGGAGCCCATCAGCGCATCGGCGGCGGCCTCACCGCTGCGGTAGCCGAAGTCGCCCTCGTACAAAGGCCCCCTGGGAAGTCCCGCCTCCTCGAGGGCGCGCTGCCACGCGATCATGCGCTGCGTGGAGTGGATGTACCCCCCGGGACCCGAGACATGCGCGATCCTCGTGTGCCCCAGGCCGATCAGATGGCGCGTGAGGGCGCCGATCGCCCGGGAGGCGTCCTGCCGCACGGCAGGCAGGGGGAAGTCGGGATCGGCGTTGACGGCGACGGCTGGGAGGCGGAGCTCCTGCATGAGCCCGATCCGCGGATCCCCGTGGCGGATGTCGTCGATGAACACGCCATCGACGCGCAAGTTCGCGGCCATGGACCGGAAGTGCCGCTCCGTCTCCTCCGGCGTCGTGCTCATCTGGAGGACCAGGGCGTAGCCCCGCGGCTCGATCTCCCCGACGACGCCCCCCATGAACGCGCCGAAGAAGGGGTCGGCCTCGAGGATGTCCAGGTCGCGCTGGACGACCAGGCCGACCTGGAAGGCGCGGTTGGACGAGAGGCTGCGACCGCGCAGCGAGGGGACGTACCCCAGGTCGCCGGCGATCCCGAGGATCCGTTCGCGCGTGGCGTCGGAGACCCCGGGACGCCCGTTCAGCGCGGCGGAGGCGGAGCTGATCGCGACACCCGCCTTCCGCGCGACGTCGATGATCGTCGTTCGCCGCGCATCCCTCGGGGCCATGGCGCCATGGTATCCGCCGACAACGCCGCTCGGAGCACGTGGGCGGATGGCCCCCGCGCGTCCGCCCCTGGCCTCATCCGGCCTGGCCCGACAGGACGATCTCGACGGAGTGCTCGCCGACGAGCGTCGTCGGGATCGCCGCCCGGTCGTGGGCCACCGCGTCGACCGCCACAGACCTGACATGGCTTCCGGACCCTCTGATCACGACCGTGAGGGTCGCCCCACGATAGCGGAACCCAGTCAGAGTGACGTCGCCCCAGCCTGCGGGCAGCATCGGCGCGAAGTGGAGACCCGTCTGGTCGTAGCGCATGCCGAACAGGCCGGAATGGATCATGTCGAGGTAGGCGGTCGCCGACCATGTCTGCGCGGTCGCCGAATCCCAGTGGCGACCGGTCTGCCATCCGCCGTCCACCGCTCCCGTCGACGCGTTGTAGATCTCCCAGAACCCGCCGCTCGCGCTCGCCAGCTGCGCCAGGTCCCTGGTCTCGGCCGCGAAGACGCCGGTGGCGCCCGCCTTGGCGGCCGCCCGCGCCCACAGGCCCTGCACGAGCGGCCAGATCATCGCGTTGTGCCTCCCGGGCCTCGCCTCGGGGTAGCGGGCGAAGGCCGGGAAGACGTCCGGCATCCCCCAGTTCGTCTCGGCGGCGTTGGTGAGGATCGATCGCGTCCGCTCCCTGTCGGCGAGGCCGAACAGGATCGCAAAGGCCAGCCCGCTTCCCTCCTGGTGCTCATCCGGCGTGCCGTCCGCCAGGATCGCATACCGGTAGAGGCCGGTCCGCGGGTTCCAGAGATTCGCGGCGATCGCCGTCGCGACGGCCTCCGCCCTGGCGAGGTAGCCGTCCACGACCGCGGGGGGCTCTCCGAGCGTCCGCGCCATGTCCGCGGCTCTGGTGTAGGCCGCGTGGTAGAGCGCGTTCGTGCTGAGGTGCATGGACGAGTTGACGCCGTCGTAGTCGAAGGAGGCGGATCCGCTCGACTCCGGACCCCCGATCTCGGCCTCCGAGTACCCGGCGACGCCGTCATTGAAGAACGCGGGTCCGGTGAACAGCCCGTGGACCGGGTCGAGGGTGTGGGACACAGCCGACTCGCGGATCCTCAGGGTGTTCCGCGTCGCTTCGTAGGCGGAGCGCAGGAACTCTCGGTCCCCTGTGACGAGGTAGTGGTTCCAGGCGGCGACCACCCACACCACCTGGTCCCATGTCTGCTCGTCCTGCTGGACGCGGAGCCTCCCGGATGCGTCACGGTCCACCACGGCCCACAGCGTGTTGCGGGCGTGGTCGGGGAGCAGGGCACTGGTCGCGTTCCACGAGTTGATCGAGGCGTCGCGCGTCCAGGGTTGGTCGTAACCGCCGCCGGCCTGGATGAACGTGCCCAGGCCCAGGTCCATGAGGCCGGACCTGTTGTACACGGTCGGGTCGAAGGCGACGGTGTTCGACACGAGGTTGCCGATCGCCATGTCATAGGCCGCCCCGTACAGCATCTGGCTGTCGGGGTCGTCAAAGGCGAGCGTGGGCGCGCGGAACCCGTCTGCCGACATGATGGTCTCCTGGGCACTCGGGAGCGGCGCGGTCGATCCGGAGATGGCGGGCGTCGCCCACGCCGGCGGCCGCCCCCGAGATCAGTATGCCGATCCTCGCCGCGGCCGGGGCGCCGATGCCGCCGGGGATCCCGGCGCCCTTTCCGGTCAGTCGCGTCCCGCGCCGCGGCGGACGACGGTGAACATGGCCGCGCCGAGCAGCAGAGCGAGCGCGAGGGCGGCCGCGACCAGCAGGCCCGGTCCGTCGACGCCCGTCGAGGCCAGGTCCTCCGGCGCGGTCGTCTCCGCCGGGGACGAGGGGCCGGACGAAGGGTCGCCGGAGGGGTTGGACGGGCTGCCTGGCGAGACCGTCTCCGACGGGCCCGGAGAGGCCGCGGCGGCGACGGGGACGGCCTCCGAGGCGCGGGTCTCCGGCGCGTACCCCCGTTTCGTGCCCGTGACCGAGAACCGGACCTCTGTGCCGGAGTCCGCGTCGGTGACCACGTGGGTGCTGGTGACGGCGGCCAGCTCCGCGAGGGTGAGGGGGTTCCCCTCGTCGTCCGAGGGCGTCACCGGATCACCCACCGGTTCGCCGTCCGCCAACCATTGGCCGGTGACCGTCATCGCCGGATCCCAGGTCCCGAACGACGCGGTGAGCGTCGTCCCCGCCGGGACCGCGTCCCCCTGCCCGCCAGCGGCGCGAGCCTGGGATGCGGCGCCCTTCGCGCCGGCGTCGACGCTGATCTCCGGGGCGGACTGGCGCGCGGCCGCTGCGGATGCTCCGCCGTGCGCGAGCACCTCGGTGAAGAGGTTGCCGCGCGTGGAGGCCGCGGTGGCGGAGTCAGCCAGGGGGGTGGCGCCGTCGGGGGCGTGGTCGGCGACCCACTGGGCGACCTCCGCCATGTAGGCCGGGAAACTGAGCCCGTTGTAGTACCCGCCGTGGATCGCGCCGGGGATGACCGTCACGTCCGCCCAGTCCGCGCCCCCCAATTCCTCGACGGCCTGTTTGAACAGATTCACACCGCCGTCGAGATAGTAGTTGTCGTGGGATCCCACTGAGACATGGATGCGGCCCTCGAGCGCCTCGCCGAGACCGGAGGCCGAGTCCCAGTTCGTCTTCACGTAGTCCGTGAGGTCCATCGGCGCCCACAGCGCGGCCGTGTCGGTGTCGATCGTGCCGTCCTCCTTCTCCCAGGGATCCAGCGGGTAGCCGTTGGCCCCCTGGACGCCGTAGACGGCGTTCCAGATGTCCCATTGGTCGAAGGAGCGGGAGTTGGTGCCCAGGGCGAGTTCGAAGCGGTTCTCCTCCGGCATGGTCACAGTGACCCGCTCGGTGTCGCCGTCGAAGTCGCGCCATGAGCCCAGAGGCGTTCCGTCCTCCGCGAAGTAGGCGTTGCCTCCTCCGTAGAGGTCGATCTGCTGGTGGGCGTGGAAGTCCAGGGAGTCCGGGTAGTACGACCACGTCGACCCGAAGACGTCGGGCCGGAAGACCAGAGACGCCAGCGACACCCACCCGCCGGTGGATCCGCCGTCCACGACGCGCGCATAGGGCTCGGCGACGGTGTTGAAGTCCTCGTCGATCGCGGGGATCAGCTCGTCGGCGATCGCGTCCCCCCATGGCCCCACATTCGCCGAGTTCACCCCGTAGGCGTCGTCGTAGAAGGGGGACTCCTGACGGATCGTCACGGTGATGAAGCCGTCGACCTGCTGGCCTCGGTAGGCGCCCCGGCCGCCCGGCCAGTGCCCCTGGTTGTAGATCACCGGGTAGCGGGTCTGCTCGTCGTCGGGATCGTAGCCGGCAGGCAGGGTGATGTTCGCGCCGATGTACATGTCACGGCCCCAGAAGTCGCTGAGCGCCTCGCTGCGGATCTTGACATGCTTGACGGTGTCCGTGTCGGCGTAGTTGCCCTGCTGGCATCCGCCGGTCTCGGCGGAGGTGTCCGGCATCGGAACCGTGTCGTCCAGCACCAGGTCGATGGTCTGATCGCCCCCGGTCACGACGATGTCGGTCGCCTGCCCCAGCAGGTTGCCCGGAGTGTCCCAGAACCAGCCGCCGTCGCCGCACGGGAAGTGGAGCTTGACCGTCGAGCCGTCGCCGCGCGTGACGGTCTCGTAGATGTTGAAGAACGGCCGGACCGTGTACGTGCCCGCGGGGAGATCGTCGAGGGACTCGTACGGCCAGCCGTACACGCCCGTGTCCGACTCGTCGGCTCCGCCCCCCGAAAGGGTGACCTCGCTCCCCGCGGTCGCACCGTCCAGGTTCTCGCCGAAGACCATCGTGTCTCCCGTGACGTCGCCCGCCGAATCCAGCGGGTCCTCGCCCACGGGAGCGACCAGGACGTAGACCCGGCCGTCGAGGCCATCGGCCGGGATCGCCCCGGAGTCCTCCCCGGGAAAGGCGACGGTGACGCCCAGGCCTCCTGTCCCGCCATCCGTTCCATCGGCGGACGAGGCCGCAGGGCCCCCCGCCATCGCGAGCGCGCACGCGATCGCCGCCGCGCACACCGACCTGCCTGCGCCGTAGCCCATGGGGAGTCCTCTCCGACCTGCTGTGTTGATGGGCCACAGACTATGTGTATACCTGCATTTGACATAGGGTGGCTCGAAGCGTGGACACGGCGTCCCACCCCGTGCCGCCCGACGCGAGGCGATTCCCGCTCACCCCTGCCCCTCGCCCGGCGACTCCCTCGCGCGGACGACGGGCGCCCCGTCCGGACCGACGACCTCGCGGTCCCCCACCGGCGAGCTCAGATCGATGCCGACCAGGGCGATCTGCCCGTCGTCGGCGTCGGCGCAGCGCGCGGGGACGGGCTCGCCGATCCCGTACCGGTCCAGGTGGACCCAGCGCCCGAAGCCGACGACGATGAGGTCGGCCTCCTCCCGAACGGCCAGTTCGACCGCGGGGCAGTCCGCACTCACCCGGCCCGGATAGCGCACGACCAGATCGACTCCTTCCGGCGGCGCCGAGCGCAGGGCGACGCCGTCCGGGTACCGCCCGCCCACCCCGTCCGCCAGGTGCCACATGTAGGCCGGGAGGCGCTCCTCGTCATCCACGGGCATCCACAGATCTGGCGCCGTGGTGACCGAGACGGCGTCCTCCTCCGGCGGGGGCTCCTCCTCGCCCGACTGCGCGGCCAGACCGAGCCCATCGGGCACCAACGACACCCGGTCGCTCCCGAGATATCCGACGGGCCTGTACCCCCAGGTCAGCCGCACGTCACGCCCGCGTTCATCCGCCTCCCGGCGCTGGACGGCCCCACGGGCGAGCACAGTCCCCGCCGCCAGGATCGCGATCAGCGCGAACGCGGCCCCCACGCGCCATCCCCGAAGCTGCGGCGCGCCTGGGACAGGGTCCGCCGGGCGGCGGAACCGCCACGCCATCGTGCGCCTCCACGCGGAACGCGGCGCGATCAGCACCCACAGCGCGTAAGCGCCGGTCACCGCCAGGATGATGACCACCCATGTCGTCACACTCACGTCGTCACCCCCGTTGGGACGAGTCGCACCGGATTCCGCCCAGCATAGAGGGGCGATGGACCCCTCGGCCGGGTTCGCGGATCGGGCAGCGCCCTCGGGGAGGGCCTATCCCCAGAAGACCGGATCCTTCGTCGTCGTCAGGAAGTCGAGCAGCGACCGGACGTCACGGGCCGGCAGCTTCTCGTAGTGGTGGAACCTCCCGGACCGGTCGACCCAGTGCAGGCGCCACAGCCCCGTCTTCTTCGAGTAGCGCAGGCGCGCGACCGGCTCCGCCGTCGCCTTCTGGCCCTCCCGCCAGGGGGCGTGCCGCTTGATGATGACGACATGCTTGTCGTCGACCTCCATGTCCAGCCGCACCCGCTCGGGCGATTCGTCGGACACCCACGCCTCGCACCATCGGCGGATATGGACGAGGTCTTCTTCGGGCACTGCCATAGCCCCATTGTGCCCACAAATCGCCGACCCGGCGCACACCACGGTGCCGGGCGGGCCCGATCCCGGCATCTCCCGTTCGCGCCGGCCTTGAGCGCTGGGACAATGGCTGTGTGGAGACGGATCATCTGCTGGCAGGACGCTACGAGGTGCGCGAACTCATCGGGCGAGGAGGAATGGCCCAGGTGCGCCGGGGCTTCGACACCCGGCTCAACCGCGATGTGGCGATCAAGGTGCTGCGCACCGAGCTGGCACGGGACTCCGTCTTCCAGGAGAGGTTTCGCCGCGAGGCCCACGCCGCGGCCTCGCTCAACCACCCGAACATCGTCGCGGTCTACGACACCGGCGCGGACCCGATGGGGGACGAGGGCGGAGCGGGCAGCCGGTCCGTGTCCCTCCCCTACATCGTCATGGAGTACGTCCGGGGCCGCACCGTCAAGCAGGCGCTGACCGAGGACGGCGCCCCGCGCCCCGCGGAGGCCGTGCGGATCATCGCCGGTGTGCTCGCCGCCCTGGAGTGCGCCCACGCCGCCGGGGTGATCCACCGCGACATCAAGCCGGGCAACATCATGGTGGGGGCGGACGGCTCCGTGAAGGTGATGGACTTCGGCATCGCGCGCGTCCTGGACACCACCGACGACGCGCTCACCCAGACGAACGCCGTGGTGGGAACCGCGCAGTACTTGTCCCCCGAGCAGGCGCGCGGGGAGCAGGTCGATGCCCGCTCCGACCTGTACGCGACCGGCGTGGTGCTCTTCGAGCTCCTCACGGGCCGTCCCCCCTTCACCGGGGAGTCCCCCCTGGACGTCGCCTACCAGCACGTGTCCGCCCAGCCGCCCGTCCCGTCCTCGATCGATCCGGGCATCCCTCCGGCGCTGGACCAGGTCGTCCTGCGGGCGCTGACCAAGGACCGCGAATCGCGCTACCAGACGGCTCGGGAGATGCGCGCGGACCTTCTGCGCGCCGCCAGCGGACAGCCGGTCAGCACCCGGACCGCCGAGATCGCGGCCGTGGCGGCGACGACCGCGGGCATGGCCGCGGCGACGTCCCCGCTCCCGGACCCCGGCGAGTCCGGGGGCACAGGCGTCATGACGGCGCCGGCCCGTCCGGACCGCCGACGCCTGGCGCTCATCATTCTCGCGGCGGTGCTGGCCGTGACGGTGGTCGGCGGGCTCATCGCGTGGGCCCTCAGCCGCTCCGACGCGGAACTGGTGGCCGTGCCCGATGTGATCGGACAGACGCAGTCGCAGGCCGAGGCCGCTCTGAAGGCGCAGGGCCTGACGGTGGGGGATGTCGCGACCGTCGACGGGTCCTCCCAGGAGGAGGGCCGCGTCGACTCGACCGATCCCTCCGCCGGGATCAGCGTCGAGAAGGGCACGCCGGTGGCTCTCAGGATCTCCTCGGGCGAGGAGCCGTCAGCCCCGTCCTCGTCCACGCCGGTCCCGACGAGGACGGGGACCCCCGAACCCGACGAGACGGCGACGCCGGGCTCCACCCCCACGCCGACGACCCGCCCGACCACCACCCCGACACCGACGCCCACGCCGACCACCACCCCGACGCCGACCGCCACCCCGACGCCGAACGACGGCGGTACCGGGGGAGACGGCGCCGGCGGCGGAGGCACGCAGAGCGGGGAGGGGGAATAGGCGCGGATCGCCGTCCCCTCGCCTCACTCGGTGCGGGCCAGCAGGGCCTCATTCATCGCGTCGGTCAGGCCGTGGTCGACGGAGAGCGCGCGGCCGTCCAGGGTACGGATCGGCGCGATCAGCCTGCTCGACGACGCCAGCCACAGGGCGTCGGCCTGTTCGAGGGCCTCCGCCCGCAGCAGCGCCTCGCCTGTGGCGAAACCGCGGCGGCCGAGGTATTCGAAGGCGGACCCCTGCGTCGTCCCGCGCAGGACGCCCTGCGCGGTCGCCGGCGTCCACATGCGGGTCCCGAACCTCGCCAGGAGCGAGGAGCTCGGCCCTTCCAGCACATAGCCGTCCGAGCTGGTGAACAGGACGTCGTCGGCGCCGCGGCGCGCCGCCTCACGCAGCGCGGCCTTGTTGACCGCATAGGACAGCGTCTTCGCGCCGGCCAGCAGCCATGGCGCCCGCGCGGCGATGTCATGGGGGAACCCGCGGTCCAGCGTCACCACGTCGATGCCCTCGCGGCGTTCGCGCGAGTGGTCGGGATTGGGGAAGGCGACCACCCAGCAGGTGCACGAGGGCGGCGCCGCGTCCTCGATGCCGCGCGTGACGACGACCTTGACCAGCAGCTCATGAGCCTGGCCCGCCCGGTACTCGGCGTCCGCGACCCGACGTGCGGCCTGTCCGATCAGCTCGAGGTCCACGGGCGGCAGGTCCATCATCGCGGCGGAATTCGCCAGCCGGCGCAGATGGGGGCCGACGGCCTGGGGGCGCCCGTCGACGACGGTGAGGACCTCGAACACGCCGTCGCCGCGCGTCACGCCCAGATCGAGCACGGAGACCTGAGGGATGTCCGCATCGACGGCCACCAGTTGGGGATCACGATCGGGATACACGCGCAGGCACACAGTCATACCGCCACGTTACCGGCCTGCGGCCACCGCGGCACCGGAGTCCATCCGCTCCCGCCGCCGATGGCAGCGGCCACGCGGAGCCGATGCCGGGAGCATGGCGGAGCCCCGTCGATCGGGACGGCCGCGACGGGCCCGGCATCGGCTCGTCAGCGGTGGATCCGCGTCCCGGACTCGCCGCGGAGCGCCGCGCCGGCCTTGTCCAGTGAGCCGATGATCGCCGTCTTGCCCTCTCCCGACTCCGCGAAGCGGATCGCGGCGAGGACCTTCGGGAGCATGCTGCCGGGAGCGAACTCCCCGGCGTCGCAGAGCTCACGCGCCTCGGCCACGCTGAGCTCGGCCAGGTCCTCCTGCTGCGGCGTCCCGAACCGGATGGCCACCCGGTCGACGGCCGTGAGCAGGCAGAGAGTCTCCGCACCGACGTCCTCCGCGAGGACCGCGGCCGCGAGATCCTTGTCGATGACCGCCGGGACGCCCTCGAGGATCCCCTCCTTGCGGACCACCGGGACGCCGCCACCTCCGGAGCAGATGACGATGAACTCCGAGTTCAGCAGGTTGAGGATCGAACGCTTCTCCGCGATGCGGATCGGAGTGGGTGAGGCGACGACCTGGCGGTAGCCTCGACCCGAGTCCTCGACGAAGGCGAGAGAAGGGTCCTCCCGGCGCGCCCGGAGCATCTGATCCTCGGAGAGGAACGCCCCGACCGGCTTCGTCGGATTCCCGAAAGCCGGGTCAGCCGGATCGACCTCGGTCTGGGTGATGATGGAGGCCACCTGCCAGCGCCGTCCGCACCGCTCGATCTCGTTCTGGATCGCCTGCTGCAGGTGGTACCCGATGTACCCCTGGCTCATCGCTCCGCACTCCGGAAGCGGCATGGCGGGAACACCCGCGTCGGCCTCCGAGGCGACGGAGAACGCCTTCTGGATCATGCCGACCTGGGGGCCGTTCCCGTGGGTCACGATGATCTCATTGTCATTGAGGATCATATCGATCAGCGCGTGCGCGGTCTTGCGGACACGTTCGCGCTGCTCCTGAGGGGTGTTGCCCAAGGCGTTGCCGCCCAGGGCGACGACGCTCCGTGGATCATGGGACATGACGTGCGCCCTTCTCCTCGCGCACGGGGCGCAAGACATACGAGATGAATATTATGAAACACATTTTTTCAGAACATGCCGGGGGCCCGTCCCGGTGCTCCAGCCGCCGGGGCGGGCCCCGTGCGGAGATCAGTTGACCAGCTTGAACACCCGGTCCTTCTCTCCTCTCAGGAAATGGACGATGTTCTCACACGAGATCCGTTCGAGCGACTCCATGGCCGTCGAGGAGTAGAACGCCGAATGCGGTGTGAGCAGCACGTCCTCACGGCCGATCAGGGGGTGCCGCGCGAGATCCGGTGTCTCGTCCGCCAGCACGTCTGCGGCGTAGCCGCGGATCCGGCCCGACTCGAGCGCACCGAGGAGCGCGTCCTCGTCCACGACCATTCCTCGCGACATGTTGACGAAGTCGGGACGTCGGGCCATGGCCGCGAAGGCCTCCTCATCGAAGTACCGCTGGGTGCCGGCGGTGAGCAGCATGCTGTTCACGATCACGTCGCTGGAGGCGAGCAGCTCATCCTTCTCGACGAGACGCGCCCCGCCCGCCGAGGCCGCCTCCGCACCCACGTAGGGATCGCAGACGATGACCTCACCGACCAGGCCCGACAGCTTCCGCGCGATGCACCTGCCGATCTTGCCGAATCCGAAGATGCCCAGGGTCTGGTCCTGGAGCCGGGGCCGGGCCTCAAGCGCCGCGAAATCCCAGACGTGGTCGTTGTCGATGCGTCTGCCGTACGCCTTGAGCCGCTTGTGGAGGGCGAAGACGAACGCCACGGCGGCCTCGGCCACATCCGACGTGCAGTATTCGCCCACCGGGCACACCCCGATGCCCCGCCGGGTCGCGGCCTCAAGGTCCACGCAGTCGTACCCAGTCGAGTTCAGCGAGATGACCTTGAGATCCGGAGCCTGCGCCATCACCGCGTCGTCGATCGTGACGAACGCCGTGAGCAGCGCGTCGGCGCCCCTCAGCGCCTTGAGGAACGCCTCGTGCTCATCCCCCCTGTAGGGGAGGACGTCGACCGCCGTGTCAGGCCCGAGGCCTGCGCGCAGGGTCTCGATCTCGAGGGCGTGGTCGGGCATCATCGAGTCGGGGTGGTCGCTGATGAGGATTCGCACAGTCGACACCCCTCACGGACGCTCGACGGGCTGGGTCAGGCAATGCGGGCCGCCGCCGGCGTGCAGGATCTGGTCGAACGGGACATCGATGACCTCCAGGCCGAGCGCCCGCATCTTGTCGTTGATGTGCTTGTTCTTCTCGATGGCGATGACGCGGCCGTCGCCGATCGCCTGCACGTTGCAACCGTGTTTGAACACGTCCTCGGCGGACACCGGGATGATCTCGAAGCGGCGCCGATCAAGCGCCTTGAGGAACTGGTAGGGGAGCTGCTCGGGAACCGCCAACGCGACCTGGGGGGCCACGATGTTGAAGCACATGTCGAGGTGCAGGTTGTCCGGGTTCACCGGGACGCCGATCACCGTGTATCCGTACTTCCACAGCTGTTCGCGCAGGTTGGCGACGCCGGCCTCGTCCGTGCGATCAACGAGGCCCCAGGCCAGGGTGTGCTCGTCGAGCATCCAGAAGTCGCCGCCCTCCATGCAGCCGGCGTTGACGCGCGCGACGATCGGCACGCCCAACTCCTTCAGCTTGGCCTCGTAGAACGTGGTCTCGACCTGGCGGGCGGGGTGGCGGAAATGGCCGATGACAGCCCCTTCCTTGACCATGCAGCCGAAGTCGCGCGCGAACGTCATGACCTCGCACTCGGCGTGCGGCTCCACCTGGACGACCTCGACGCCGTTCTCGGCATAGGCGTCGACCAGGGTCTGCCATTCGCGGACCATCACCTCGTTCTTCTCGGTGTCGCCCTTCTTCATCCATTCCGCGGTGATGACGTTGATCGCATTGAACCGGTAGTGGACCGGGGAGCACATCAGCACCTTCTTCAGCACGTTCGTGGCGTTGGTGACGTACGTCTTCTCTGCGGGGACATCAGCCATGATGACCAGGCCTTTCTCTATGTGTCTTGATGTGTCCGGGTGATCCCGGGCAGTGGATCGGATCGGTGGAGTCTGTGCGGGAGATGGATCGGGTCGCGTCACAACGCCGCGGCGACGACCAGCACCAGGCAGCAGGCGGCGAAGATGACGAGAACATAGGGCAGGATGAACCGGATCCACCGGGCGTAGGACACGTTCGTCGCCTGCAGGCAGGTCATCAGGACGATCGACGTCGGTGTCACCATCTTGGCGAGGCCCAACGCCATGCAGTAGATCGTCACCATCAGCGGGACAGGAACGCCGGCGAACCGGCTGAGCGACGCCATGATCGCCATGGTCGCCGCCGCCAGTCCCGTCGAGCTGGGAATGAGGCAGGCGATCAGGAAGTAGAACACCAGGGAGACGATCATGAACACGACCGGCGGGAGCGCGGCCAGCGAGCCCTCGCCGAGATGGAGGATCGTCGGGGTGATCGCGCCGTCGTCCATGACGACCTGGATGCCTCGGGCCATCGCGACGATCATCGCGGTGGACACCAGTCCGGCGGCACCCTTGATGATCACGTCGACGATCTTGTTCGTCTCGAACCCCATGATCTTGCCGATGACGAACGACATGACGAGCAGCAGCATCGACAGTTCAGCGAAGTACCAGGTGCCGAAGGGCGCGATGTCGGCTCCGAGGACCGACCGGAGCACCGGGGTGCGGGCGATCCAGGTGGTGAGGTCGCCGAAGAACGTCCAGTTCGGGTTGAGGTCCGTCCAGGGAACGAGCGAGACGACCATGAGGGCGAAGGTCGCGATGAAAGCCCACAGCGCTCCCTTCTGCTTGTCGGAGAGGGCGAGGTTCTCGTCCTGCGCGACGGGGAAGGCCTTGAGGTCCTGCTCGCGCCGGGTGTACTGCATCGATCGCGCGGGATCGGCTTGGACGCGTTTCGCGTACATGTAGATCATCGCCGTCACAAGCGCCGTGAACACGACGAGCATGACCACGCGCAGCCCGAGTCCGTCGCCGGCGGAGACTCCGCCGATGCCGGAGGCGATGCCCACGGCGAACGGGTTGATCGTCGAGGCGAGGCAGCCTGTCTGGGTGCCGAGGACGACGATCATCAAACCAGTGACCGTGTCCAGTCCGAGCGCGAGCAGCAGCGGCAGGAACATCATCAGGTAGACGATGCCCTCCTCGTAGGCGCCCTCGATGGTCCCCATGACGGACATCAGGCTGACGAGCACCGCGATGAGCAGAAGCAGGTTCTTCTGGCTCTTGATCGCGACCCTTCGCAGCCCGATCTTGAGGGCCCCGCTCTCCTCCATCATCTCCAGGAACGAGCCGAAGAACATGATGAACAGCGAGATCGGGATGGCCGCGGAGATCGTGTCGGACCCGAGCATACCGGTGATCGGGGCCATGAAGATGTCCCAGATGCCCTGCGGGGAGGAGTCCGTGAGGTGATAGGTGCCGGATACGGCGTGTCCGGCATCGTCCAGGTCATAGGCGCCGCCGGGCACGAACCACGTGAGCACGGCGATGAACGCAATGATGAGGAACAGGATGACGTAGGTGTTGGGCATTGATTTGCGGCGCTTCACCCTCTGTGTTTCGGGCGCGACCGCAGGAGTTGCCGACATGGGGGTCTCCATTGACTTGTCCGGGCATGACGGATGGAGCCGGACGGGACGGAAGGGGGAAGGAAGGAGAAGGAAGGAGGAGGGAAGGGCTCAGACGCCCGGAACGTAGAGGTCGCCCAACGTCGCCGCCATGATGGCCTTGATGCTGTGCATCCGGTTCTCAGCCTGTTGGAACTGCCGTCCATGCTCCGAGTAGAACACCTCGTCCGTGATCTCCATCTCGCCGACGCCGAAGCGATCGAGGATGTCCGCCGCGTATTCCGTCTCGGCATTGTGGAAGGCGGGGAGGCAGTGCAGCACGATGTAGTCCGGGTTGCGTACGTTTTTCAGCAGATCCGCGTTGACCTGGTACGGCGCCATGAGGCGGACGCGCTCGGCGAACTGGGACTCCTCCCCCATCGCCGCCCACACGTTCGTGTAGATCACATCAGCGCCGGCCACGGCCCCCGGGGCGTCGTCCGTCACGGTGATCGTGGAGCCGGACTCCGCTGCGAGGCTCTGGGCGACCTCGACGATGGCCGGATCGGGTGCGAGCTCGTCCGGAGTGGCGTTGATGTAGTCAACGCCCAGGATCGCGCTCGTGATCATCAGCGAGTTCTGGACGTTGTTCCTTCCCTGGCCGCAGTAGGTCAGCGTGCGCCCCTCCAGCTGCCCGAACTCCTCGACGACCGTCATGAAGTCGGCGATCATCTGGGTCGGGTGCTCCTGATCGGTCAGGCCGTTCCATACCGGGACGCCGGCGTAACGCGCCAGCTCCTCGACATGGCGGTGCTTGAATCCCCGGAACTCGAGCCCGTCGAACATCGAGCCCAGCACGAGCGCCGTGTCGCGGACGGTCTCCTTCTTTCCGAGCTGGATGTCTCCCTTGCCCAGGAATTCGGGGTGCGCCCCGAGATCGGTCGACGCGACCGTGAACGCGGCGCGCGTCCTAGTGGAGGTCTTCTCGAACAGCAGCGCGATGTTCCTGCCCTCGAGGTAGCGGTGCGGGACGCCGCGACGCTTGAGATCCTTGAGATGCAACCCGAAGCCGATGAGCCACATCAACTCGTCACGGGTGAAGTCGCGGGTCGACAGCAGACTGCGCCCCTGGAAATGCGATGAATTCGCCATGGATGTCACCTTTGGTCCGTCAGTCTCCGATAAAGACAATTGCTCAATCCGAGCAAACCCGACGGACAACGACCCGAGATCAATCGAGGCCGAAAACAGACCCGAATCACTTCGGGACGTCCCCTCCTTGGCGTTTTTGATCCTATGGAGGCAGATCAGGGCTGTCAAACGACTCTGTTCATGGCCTGGATCACAGAGGAGGAGAATCCCCTCCCGTCGTCGCCGGAACCAGAACGGCCTCGATCTGCGGCGACATCGGTGCTGAGTGCTGCCGCCCGTCGGAGGGTCACAAGCGGAGCCGGTGACCGCCGTCCTGTCCGGACGGGACGTTCGACCCGGTCCCGACGGGCGACGGCCGCTCCGCCGAGGCCGAGCTCCCGGCCTCGAGCACGGCCGCCGGCTCGTCCTCGATCTCCACGTTGGGAACGATCCTGGTCCGGTCGACCGCCATGACGAGAAGATAGGCGACCAGACCGACGCCGATGCCGAAGGTGATGGGCCAGTTCCCCCCGACGGCGAAGTCCGGGCGGTTGGTCGCCTCGCCGAAGACCATGGTGCCCCCGACCGTGATCGCGCTGGCGACCAGGGAGACGAAGCCGGACTTTGGGGAGATCCGCTTGAGGACGAATGAGAAGATCACGGGCACGAACACACATCCCGAGAGGAACCCATAGGCCAGGTCGAGAGCCTTGAACAGGTCTCCGATGAGGAGCGACAGTCCGATGATGGCGAGTCCGACGACCAGAGCGATCCCGCGGTTGATCCAGGCGTCCCGCTGGCTGTCGGCGGCGTCTTGGACATCGTGGGGATCTGCCGAGGCGGTCCCGTGCCCGCGGATGAACCGGACGTACAGGTCGTTGTAGACGACCGTCGAGCAGGCGAGGATGGTTCCCGACGCCACCGACATCGAAGCCGCCAGCGCGGCGGCCAGCAGGAGGCCGGCGATCCCCGGCGGAAGGAACGCCGACACCCCCGCCTCGAAGGCCATCGACGGATCGTCGAGCTGGATCCCCGCCGCACGAACCGACATGCCGAGAACCACCGCGGCAAGCGAGTAGACGATCGTGTACGCGCCGGCGGAGAGCGTTCCCGCGCGCGCGATCGACGGGGTCCGAGCGGTGAACATCCGCTGCCAGATGTCCTGGCCGATCACCAGTCCCGGCACGTAGAGGAGGATCCAGTACACCGTCCCCGAGACGCCATAGGCGCCCAGGTTCCAGTGGCTCTCCGGCACCTTCTCGATGAAACCGGAGATCCCCCCGATGGAGGAGTCGTTGAGGACCACGATCGGCACGAAGATCAGGACGCCCAGCGTCTTGATGACGAACTGGACGATGTCGGTCATCGTCACCGACCACATGCCGCCGAGGAACGTGTAGAAGACCACCACCAGTCCCGAACCGAACATGGCCCAGCGGAGATTGATCCCGAAGAGCCCGGCTGTGATCGCCCCCATCGACACCACCTGCACGACCGTGAGCGCCACCGTGTAGATGATGGTGAGGACCGCGCCGAAGACCCGCGCCGCGGCCCCGTAGTTGCGCTCGATCACCTCGTTGATCGACAGCGCGCGGAGACGGCTCAGACGATTCGAGACGAGCATCCCGAGCAGGATGAGGCCCATTCCCAGGGAGCCGCCGACCCACATTCCGGCGATCCCGTCGGAGTACCCCTTGCCGGTGCCTCCGACGGTGACCGCGCCCCCGACGGCCATGGCGGACATACAGCCGAAGAACAAGGGGAAACCGAGCCTTCGGCCGGCCACCAGGTAGTCGTCCCGGCTCCTCGTCTTCCGGACGGACCAGAGCCCGATGCCCACCAGAGCCGCGAAATAGAGTCCGATGACGACATAGTCCACAACATGCAGAGCTTTCACCGGGAGGTCACCATCGATTCGTGTGTCGGTGTCGGAACGCCGTTCGGCATTGAACAAGCCCGACGGACAACGCCCCTGATCTCTCAGGACCGACAGCCCCGGGAAACCCGGAGCGCCCCCTCCTTGGCAGACTCGACAATAGACTCGGGCTCACACCGAGACAACCGCTGCGACCGCCGTTCCCGGGCCCACGCCGAGTCCTCGCCCAGCACGTCAGACCCGCACGGACGACAATGGGCGAGGGCGGCGGCGCGGCCGCGCCGAGGACGAGCAGACGGACAGCGGACGAACCGAGGAGCACGCGATGAGCATCCTGACTGAGACCTTCACCCTGGCCAACGGCGTGACCATCCCGAAGGTGGGATTCGGGACCTGGCAGATGCCCGAGGGGGCGCAGACACAGGGCGCGGTGGAGAAGGCGCTGGAACTCGGCTACCGCCACGTCGACACGGCCAATGCCTACGGGAACGAGGCCTCGGTGGGGCGCGCGGTGCGCGCCGCGATGAAGGACCTGGGTCTGGCGCGTGAAGACGTGTTCGTCACCTCGAAGCTGCCGGCGGCTGTCAAGGACCACGACGGCGCGGCCGCAACGGTCGACGAGAGCCTGACGAACCTGGGCCTGGACCACATGGACCTCTACCTCATCCACGCGCCGTGGCCGTGGAGCACGCCCGACCAATCCGACGACGCCGGGAACCTGGCGGCCTGGAGCGCCCTGGAGGAGGCTCTGGCGGCGGGGAAGATCCGGGCGATCGGGATCTCCAACTTCGCCGTCCACGACATGCAGAACATCCTCGACCACGCCGATGTCGCACCCGCGGTCAACCAGATCCTCTCCTACGTCGGCTTCACCCAGCCGGAGAACACCGCGTTCGCGCAGAAGCACGGGATGGTCGTGGAGGCGTACTCGCCACTGGCCACTGGCGGTTTGCTGCGCGATCCCGTCCTCGCAGGGGTGGCATCCGCGCACGGCGTCACGCCGGCGCAGGTCGCGATCCGTTTCTGCATCGATCGCGGCGTCCTGCCCCTGCCCAAAGCCACCTCCGAGGACCACATCCGAGCCAACGCCCAGCTGGACTTTCAGCTCACCGAGGACGAGGTCCGCACCCTGGCGGCCCTGCCCGACGCCGATCCGTCGCACTACCACGTCGACTCGCAGCGATAGGTCCGGCGGCGGGCTCAGGGGAGGTTGACGAACACCACGAAGGCGAGCGTCCCCAGGCCGACGCTCAGCAGGGTCCGCCGGCCTCCCAGCAGGTGGACCGCCACCGTGACCGCGGCGGCGATCGCTCCCTTCCACAGGAGGGCGGTGTCGGCGGCCCCGCCCGATCCCGCGCCCGACCAGCCCACCGTCGACAGGAACGTCGCGGCCGCCAGGATCGCGAGGATCCCGGCGGGCATCCACTGCGCCAGCGCCGAGACGAACCGGGACTCCCGCAGCGGTTCCAGGACCGCGAAGGGCGCGGCCCTCAGCGCGAAGGTGATGCCGAACCCGATGGCCAGCACGGCGAGCAGGTACCAGACGCCGGGCATCATCGCTCGTCCTCCCGGCCGGGAGGAATCGCTCTCGTCGATCCGGACGCCGGACGCCGACGGGTCCCACCCGGATTACCGGCGTCTCCGCGTCCGCGTGTGACCAGCGCGAACCGGACGACCAGCGTCCCCACGAACACCACCATCGCGGTGAACAGCGCGTTGGAGGGCGCCGCTGTCATCGCCACGAGGAACGCCGCAGCCGCCATCGCCAGGGAGGGGATTTGGGCGCGCGAGCGGCACGCGTCCAGGGTGAGTGTGACGAACAGGGCGACCAGCGCAAACTCCAGGCCCCGGATCGGCCGGGGCAAGGCAGAGGCCACCAGTGCGCCGATTACGCCGCCTCCGACCCAGTAGCTCTGGAACGCGGCCTGGACGGTCACGAGACGCGGCCCCGTCCAGCCCTCGGGGTGCGCCGCGGTCAGAGCGTAGGACTCGTCGGTGAGGGCATAGGTCGAGTACAGGCGCCCCACGCGGCTGCGCACGACGTCGCGAGGGAAGGAGAAGGCGTAGAACACGTGCCGGAAGTTCACCAGCAGCACAGTCAGCGCCACAGTGGCCAACGGCGTGGTGGCCGCGACCATGCTGGTCAGCAGCAGTTCCACGGAACCCGCATAGACGGCGATGGACAAGGCCGGCGCCACCCACCATTTCAGTCCCGACTGGACGACGAGCATCCCGTAGGCGATGCCCAGAGGCACCAGGCCCAGGCCGGCCGGAGCCGATAGGCGCAGGCCCTCAGCGATCTCCCGACGACGGCTCACGCCCTTGATGGTGCCACCGCCGGTGGAGGTCGCCTCCGCTGGGTCCGTAGCATGGATCGGGACTGGTGAGGACGGCGTCGGCCTCCGGAGCTGGCGGGACAGGGGATTCGGACGCGGCCCCGGCCCCGCGCACAATGGAGGCATGGCAAACGGATGGC
This sequence comes from Schaalia naturae, assembly GCF_042665795.1. NCBI lineage: Bacteria > Bacillati > Actinomycetota > Actinomycetes > Actinomycetales > Actinomycetaceae > Schaalia > Schaalia naturae. The sequence continues at coordinate 2,563,239 of NZ_JBHTEF010000001.1, read as the reverse complement.
GATCGCTGATGGAACGCATGGGCCACCTCTTCGCCTCCCGGCGCTGGCGCGTCGCCCGCAACGGCGTCCTGGCCGGTCTGTTGGCAGGTTCGGCGAGCGTCGCCTACCGCTGGATGATCGCCCACGGCACCGCTATCGCGCACCTCGCCTACCAGGCCATCGGACGCCGGCCCCTGTGGATGCTGGCCTGGACCGCCTCAGCCCTCCTCGTCGCCGTGGCCGTGCGGCAGGTCCTGCGATGGGAGCCGACGTCGTCGGGATCTGGGATTCCCCAGGTCAAAGGCATTTTGCAGCATCGGATGGCACTCCGCCCCCTGCATGTGCTGGCCGCCCGGTTCTGCGGGGGCGCCGGGGGCGCGCTGTTCGGTCTGTCGCTCGGACGCGAGGGACCCTCCATCCACATCGGCGCGGCCGCGGCCGACCTTCTGGCCCGGCCCATGGGGGCGACGCCTCAGGAACGCGACCAACTCATCACCTCGGGTGCCGCCGCCGGACTGTCGGCGGCTTTCAACGCACCGGTGTCCGGAATGGTCTTCGGCATCGAGGGACTGCACCGCAACTTCTCGCCGCTGGTCGTCGTCTCCGCGTCCACGGGAGCGCTGGCAGCCGACGTCGTGTCGACCTTGGCCTTCGGGACCCGGCCGATCCTGCGATTTTGGGCCTCCGCGGGGAGCCTGTCCGGTGCGGGAGCCGCGACGCCCGGCGAGATCCCCCTCTCCCAGCTGTGGGTGGTCCTGCCCCTCGGCATCCTCGCAGGACTGGTCGGGGCCTTGATGAACCGCGCTCTTCTGGGCGCGCAGGCCCTCTCCCGCCTGCCTGGGCCGCTCCCGGTCCTGGTGGCTCTGACCGCCGCGCTCCCGTGCGGGTTGTGGGCGCCCCGCGTGCTGGGCGGGGGCGAGGACCTCATCGAATGGGCCGAGGTCGGCTCGATCGGCCTGGGTGCGGTCCTGGTGGCGCTGGCGGCCAAGATCGCGCTGACGACCGTCAGCTTCGGGTCGGGCGTCCCCGGCGGGATCTTCATGCCGATCCTGGCGATCGGGACCCTCACGGGCGCGGGCTACGCCCTGGGCGCCCGGGCGCTGGGGCTGTCCGGAGATCTCCGGATGGCCCTGGCGGTGTGCGGCATGGCCGGGGTGCTCGCCGCCAGCGTGCGGACCCCGCTGACCTCCATCCTGCTCACCGCCGAGATGACGGGGACCCTGGGTCACCTGCTGCCCGTCGCCACCGTCGTCATCATGTCGATCTTCACGGCCGACGCCCTGCGCGTGCCCCCGATCTACGACGCCCTGCTGCAACGCTCGCTCAGCGGCGGGAGCCCGGCCCCCGTCCCCTCGTCCCGCGACTGACGAGGACGACGCCGGCCTGTCCCCGAGATGCACATGTCGTCTCGGACAATGGGTGCATGACGCCACGCCGCTCCCCGATCCGCCCGGTCCCGCCGAAGATGTCCCTTCCGGTCCTTGCGGCGCCCGTGGACGTGGACTGGCGCACGGTCCGAGCCCACGATCTCCACGAGGGCGCCCGCTACGCGGGTGCCGACGTGTCGGGACGGGACCTCAGCGGCGCGACCTTCTCCGAGTGCGAGCTGACCGGGTGGGCGGCGCACGAGACGCTTCTGCGGGGGGCGAGCTTCGCGGACGCGCGAATCGAACGGTGGGGCGCGTCGAGCCTGGCCGTCGATCGGTCGTCGTGGTTGAGCGTGTCCGTGACCGGGTCCCGACTGGGGTCGGTGGAGATGTACGACTCGACCCTGCGCAACGTGAGCGTCGAGGGGTCGAAGATCGACTGGTGGAACCTGCGCGGCGCGGAGCTGCGCGACGTCGTGGTGCGCGGATCCCTGTTCGGCGAGATGGACCTCAGCGGGGCCCGGGCGCAGCGCGTGGCCTTCGAGGACTGCCGGATCGACACGCTGACCCTCGATCGGGCGCACCTCGCCGACGTCGATCTGCGCGGTGCGGAGATCGGGGCGGTCAACGGCGTGGAGGGCCTGCGCGGGGCGACGCTCACCTCGGCGCAGATCAGCCTGATGGCCCCCGTGTTCGCCGCCCGCCTCGGCATCGACGTGCGCGGTTGAGGAGAGGGCGACGCCGCCCTCGTCACTCCCCCAGCGAGACCGTCATGACGACCCGCGAGGCGGTGGGACGGCCGGCCTCGTGGAAACCCACCGAGGCGAGCATCGATGCCGTGCCGACGAACAGATCGTTGGCGCGCGCCCCGGGTCGCGTCTGCGCGTCCACGGGATAGGCCTCCACGATCCGCGCGCCGTGGTCGCGCGCGAAGTCCACGGCCGACCGGGCGAGCTCCCGGGCCACCCCCCGCCTGCGGAACTCGCGGCGGACCACGAAACAGCTGAGGGCCCACACCCCGGGATCGTCGAGCGGAGACGCGCCCGCCGCCCGCACGACCCGCGAGCGCCCAAGCCGCGGCTGAGCGTTGCGAGGCCCGATGCGGCACCATCCCGCGGCCTCCCCATCGACCCGGGCGATGAGGCCCGGCGGGAGCCCGGAGGCGCCGCCGTCCCCATCCTCGACCTCGACGCGCAGGCGGTCGCGGAGCTCGCTGCGTGAGGCCGACCCGAACTCGCGCCCGGTCAGGAGCGGCCATTGGCACCAGCAAGTCGGGCCGTCCCCGCCTCCGCTGAGCGCGTGCTCGACCTCGGGCCACGTCCCGGAACCGGCCGGGAGCACGGAGACGCCGGACGTGGGGGCGGCGACGGCTGCGTCCTGGGTCATGGCGTCGAGGTTACCCCGACCGCGTCCCGCCGACCAGGGTCGGCAGTTCTCCACAGGTCGATGCACAGATGGGGACAACTTACACGGCTGTGGTTCCACAGCGGGTGGACGACAGGGATATGGGGCATGACGCGGAGGAATTCCCCGAGCTGCCGCACCGTGTCCGCGATGTTGTCCACAGGTGGTTCCACACCTGGGGACAGAGTCACAATCCTGTCGTTCCACAGCTGTGCACGGCTGTGGACGCCCGGGCGCCTGGTCAGGACACGACGAGCAGGGACTTGATCACCTCGCGCCGGTCCATCGCGGCGTAGGCGTCGGCGGCCCGCTCCAGGGGGAACGAGGCGGTGAAGACCCGGCCGGGGTGGATCCGGCCGGACAGCACCAGCGGCAGGAGAAGGGGGAGATCGGTGAGGACCGGGGCCATCCCCCCGCCGATGGTCACGTTCGTGTCGAACAGACGACGGACGGGGATGACGCTGCCACCGGCCGGGACACCGACGAATCCGACCCTCCCGCCTCCTCGCACCAGGCCGATGGCCTCGTCCATGGACTCCTGCGTGCCCACGCACTCCAGGGCGGCCTCCGCGCGTTCCCCGTCGAGCAGGGCGCGCAGCGCGGGGACCGCCTCCTCCCCGCGCTGGGGCAGGACATCGGTGGCCCCGAACTCACGGGCCAGGTCGGCGCGGTCACGGTGGCGGCTCATCGCCACGATGCGCGGCGCCCCGAGGATCCGAGCAGAGAGCACGGCCGACAGGCCGACGGCTCCGTCCCCCACGACGACGACGCGGGTGCCCGGCCCGACCCCGGCGCTGACGGCCGCGTGGTATCCCGTGCACAGCACGTCCGACAGGGTGAGCAGGTCCGGCAGGAGCGCGTCGTCGGCATCCTCGGGGACGGCGACCAGGTTGCGGTCGGCCAACGGCACGCGCACGTACTCCCCCTGGGCGCCGTCGAGCAGTTCCCCGTCCGAGTCCTCCGAGGCCCAGAACGACCCGTCCTCGCACGACGACGGGAACCCCGCCCGGCACTCCTGGCATGTGCCGTCGCTCAGGCAGAACGGGGCGATGACCGTCTGACCGGGCCTCACCGAGGAGACCCCCGTTCCGACGCGCTCGACGACGCCGACCAGCTCGTGCCCGATCGGCCGCCCTGGGGGGACGGAGCGGATCCCGCGGTACGTCCACAGGTCCGAGCCGCACACGCAGGCCACCCGGACGCGGACAATGGCGTCTCCGGGTGCCCTCAGCTCAGGATCGGGCCGGTCCTCGACACGGACATCGCGCGGACCGTGGATGGTGACAGCGCGCATGGCGACCTCCTCCTGCTCGGGCAACCGGCCGTTCCCATGCTACGGGCACCGGCCTTGGCCTGCGGGCCAACGGCGGGCCGCAACCATTGTCCACAGGTTCTCCACACAGCGGTCCCCAAGTTGTCCACAGGGTCGTCCACATGCTGGGGAGAACCACGCGGATGTCTTTCCGCAGGTCTGTGATCGCCGGCTGTTTGCCCCGCGGACACCCTTCTCCGCGCCCGCGCCAGGCGCCGACAATGAGGTTAGGCTCCCCTCATGACACGATCCCCCTCCCTGGTCCGCACGAAGGTCCGCCACGAGCTGAGACGCCGTTCCGTCACGGTCACCGCGACCCGCCGCCTCACCCCCGGCATGGTCCGGGTCACCGTCGCGGGGCGCGACCTGGCCGACTTCCAGGCACCGGGACCCGCTGACCATCTCAAGCTGATCCTCCCGGGCGCCGACGGCGAGCCGGTTCTCCGCGACTACACGCCGTCAACCTTCCGGCCCGTCCCCGACGGAACCGCCTCGCCGGCCGAGCCCGGCTCCCCGGCGGTCCAGGGCCTTCCCGAGCTCGACATCGACCTCGTCCTCCATGGGGACGAGGGCCCCGCCTCGGCGTGGGCGCGCCGAGCCGCGCCCGGCGACCGCGTGGAACTGGGCGGCCCGCGCGGATCGTTCCTCCTCGAGCAGGCCGGCGCTTCCGCCGTGCTCATCGCCGACGAGACCGGATTCCCCGCCGTGGCCCGGATGGTCGCCGCCCTTCCCCCCGATGTCGCGGTCACCGTGTTGCTGGCGCCCCTCGATCCCGCCAATGCCGCTTACTTCGACGGCGCCGACGTCCGCGGAGCGGACCTGCGCTGGTTCACCGGCGCGTCGCGCGCCGAGGACCTCGGCATCGCCGTGCGCGCGGTGCCCCAGCGGCCCGGAACATGGTTCTTCCTGGCGGGGGAGACCGGTCTGCTCATCCCCCTGCGCCGCCACCTGCGCCACGAGCGCGGCCTGCCGGCGAGCCAGGTCGTCGCCCAGGGGTACTGGAAGCACGGCGTCGCGGCTCTGGACCACCACGCGCCGCTGGACCCGCAGGATCCGGACTGACCGGATGCGGCCGCCGCACCGCAGTGACGGACAATGGAAGGGTGACCACGCTCCCGCCGCTGTCCCTGGAGGATCTCCCCGGCGCTCTGCGCGGCATCCTGGGACCGCATGAGGACTGGTGGGACGTCGACACCCCCTTCGAGGTGCTCCTCGGCTCGGTCCTGGTGCAGAACACGAGCTGGCGCGGGGTCGAGCGCTCCCTCGCCCGCCTGCGCGAGGCCGGGGTCGCCGCGCCTCCGGACCTCCTGGCCGTGCCGACGACGGACCTCGTCGAGCTCATCCGCCCCACCGGATTCCCCGTCGCCAAGGAACGGGCGCTGCGCGGGCTGTGCGGCTGGTGGACGCGCGAGGTCGGGAGCCCGCCCGGTCCCGGGACCGCGGGGGAGGACGAGGACGGCGTCGGCGGGCGGCGCCTGTTCGCGGCCTCGCCGGTCCTGGCAGGCCGTCCGACGGAGCAGCTGCGCGCCGAGCTGCTGGCCCTGCGCGGCATCGGCCCGGAGACCGCCGATGTGCTCCTGCTCTACCTGCTGGGACGCGGCCGGTTCGTCGCCGACGCCTATGCGCGGCGTCTGTTCGCCCGGCTCGGCCGGGCCGTCCCGCGAGGCTATGACGCCTTCGCCGCGCAGATCCACGCCGAGCTGGAACTCCCACTGGCCGGATGGCAGGAGTTCCACGCGCTCATCGACGACTACGGCAAGCTCCACTGCCGCACCAACGCCGCCTGGGAGGCCGGGCCTCTCTCCCGGTGTCGGCTCAACCCCGGGTCCGCGACAGCCCTCCCGGCGTGAGGGCCGCGTCCGGTCAGGTCCGGGACCGGTGAAGCGCAGCGCCCCACCGTTCACGCCCCACCAGAGCGACCGCCGCCAGGGGCACCTCCTTCGGGCACACCCGCGCGCACTCGCCGTACCCGGAGCAGGGCCCGAACTCCTCGTCGACCACGCGGGCGATCGCCCTCGCCCTCCGGCCCCGCTCCAGCGCCGGGACCGGCATCAGGGCCAGGTGTCCGATGCGCGCCCCCGCGTAGAGAGCGGCCGACCCGTTCGGGCAGGCCGCCACGCATGCGCCGCACCCGATGCACGCGCCCAGGTCGAGCGCCTCTTCCGCGATGCGGTGCCCCACGGGCGTCGCGTCCGCGTCGGGGGCGAGTCCCGTGTCGACGGAGGCGAATCCGCCCGCCAGCGTGATGTCGTCCAGGACGCCGCGGTCGACCACGAGGTCGCGCAGCACGGGGTACAGGCGCGAGCGCAGGGGCTCCAGCCTGATGACGGTCCCGTCGGGGCGCTCGCCGACGCGCTGCTCGCAGGCGGGCAGATGGTCGTGCCACCCGTGGGCCCGTCCGTCCACCGTCAGACCGCAGGCACCGCAGATGCCCTCCCGGCAGTCCGACTCGAAGGCCACGGGCGCCTCGCCGTCGGCGGCGAGCTGCTCGTTGAGGTGGTCGAGCATCTCCAGGACCGACATGTGCGGATCGCAGCCATCGACGTCATAGGCCTCGAACGCCCCCCTGGCCTCCGGTCCCGCCTGGCGCCAGACCTCCAGCCGCAGTCTCATCGACCGTCCCCTCCCCTCACTTGTAGTTCCGCTGGGCGACGCGCACGCTGCGGAAGGTCAGGGGGTCCGCATGATGCGTGCAGGTGATGGTCGCGGGCTCCGCTCCCGGAGCCTCCCATCCCGAGGTCGTCCACGCGGACACCAGCATCCAGCGCTCGTCATCGCGCGCGGCCTCGCCGTCGACCTGGTGCTCAGCGCGGAAGTGGGCGCCGCAGGACTCCTCCCGGTGCCAAGCGTCCACGCAGGCGAGCTCCGCCAGCTCCAGGTAGTCCCCCACCCGGGCCGCCTCGACGAGATCCTGGTTGTACTCGGACTCCGCGCCGCTGACCCGCACGTCCGCGTGGAACGCGGCGCGCAGCTCGGCGATCCGACGGATGCCCGACTCCAGCCCCTCCCGGGTCCTCACGACGCCGCAGGTCTCATAGAGGATCTGCCCGAGACTGCGGTGGAACACCCTGGCGGGGGTCGAGCCGCGCACCGCCAGCAGGGCGCCCATTCGCTCTTCGACGCGGGACAGCGCGTCTCGCACAGCAGGGTCGCCCTCGTCGACGAGGGGGGTCCCCAGCAGTCCCGCCAGATAGTCGGGGACCACGCGAGGGATGGTGAAGGAGCCGTCGACGCAGGCCGCGAGCAGGGAGTTCGCCCCCAGCCGGTTCGCCCCGTGGTAGGCGGCGTTGGCCTCGCCCGCGACGAACAGCCCGGGGATCGTCGACATCAGCCGGTAGTCCACCCACAGGCCGCCCATCGTGAAGTGCGCGCCCGGGGCGATCCTCATCGGCACCTGGTAGGGGTCCTCCCCCGTGGAGTCCCGGTACATCGTGAAGAGGTTGCCGTATCGCTCGGCAAGCGCGTCGCGCCCGAGCCTCTCCAGCGCGTCGCGGAAGTCCAGGTAGACCGAGTTGCGCAGCGGGCCCACGCCGTGGCCGCCGGCGATCTGGGCGGCGGCCGCCCGCGAGGCGATGTCGCGCGGCGTGAGGTTGCCGAAGGCCGGGTAGGCGCGCTCGAGGTAGTAGTCGCGGTCCTCCTCCGGGATCTCGCCCGGCGGGCGGGGATCGTCCGGACTCCTCGGCACCCAGATGCGTCCGTCGTTGCGCAGGGACTCCGACATCAGCGTCGTCTTCGACTGCCACGCGGAGGACACCGGCAGCGCCGTCGGGTGGAACTGGATGAACGAGGGCGAGGCGAAGGCGGCCCCGAGGCGGTGCGCCCGCCATGTCGCCGTGGCGTTCGAGTTCTTCGCGAGCGTCGAGTGGAAGTACAGGTTGCCGAACCCGCCCGTGGCCAGGACGACGGCGTGGGCCCGGTGGACGCGGATCTCGCCGGTCCTCAAGTCCCGGGTCACCACGCCCTGCATGCGCCCGTCGGCCACGACGAAATCGAGGACCTCGTGGCGCACCCACAGCGCGACGTTCCCGGCCGCCACCTGCCGCATGAGGGCGGACGCCGCGGCGACCTCCAGCTGCTGGCCCGTCTGGCCGCGCGAGTAGTAGGTGCGCGACACCTGGACGCCGCCGAAGGAGCGGGTGGACAGGGACCCGCCGTACTCGCGCGCGAAGGGCACGCCCAGCGCGTTCATGTGGTCGATGACGCGGGAGGACTCCTGCCCGAGCCGCCACGCCTCGGACTCCCGCGCGCGGAAGTCCCCGCCCTTGACGGTGTCGCGGACGAAACGGGCGAGCTGGTCGCCGTCCACGCGACGGGCGCGGGCGGCGTTGATCCCTCCCTGGGCCGCCACCGAGTGGGCGCGGCGCGGGGTGTCGTGGGCGGTGATCGCCTCGACGTGGAACCCCAGTTCCGCCAGGGACGAGGCCGCCCCCGCGCCCGCCAGCCCGGTTCCGACGACGACCACCGTGAACCGGCGCCGGTTCGAGGGCGAGACCAGTCGCGCGCCGGCGATGAACTCGTCCCACATCCGCGCGGGCGGCGCGTCAGGCTCATGGGCGGACAGCGCCCCGCCTTCGAGCAGGTCGACGCCCGGGGGCGAGGGGCGGGGGGTCGGCCGCCCCTCGGCGCCCGTGGAACCGGTCGCCGCCCTCCGACGTCCCCCACCGCGCCCGAGAGCCCGCAGGACCCTGTCAAGACCGTCCATCACAGGCCTCCCGTCCATGAGACGATGACGACCGCCGCGTCGCCCACCAGGATCATCACGGCGACGAGGAGACCGACGACGCGGGCGACGGCGCGGCTCCTCGGCCCCGACCCGCCCACGTCCTGCCAGGCCAGGGGCAGCCCATGGGCGAGGTGGACGGCCAGTCCGAACAGCACGATCAGGTAGAACAACGCCATGACCGGCCGTCCGAGGGAGGCCGCGACGTTCGCCGAGGCGTGGAAACCGGGGTCGGGATGCCGGAACGCCGGGGAGGCGACGAGCCTCCCGATCGTGAGATCGAGCAGGTGCACGGCGACGAAGACGAGCAGCAGGATGCCGGTGGGCAGCATGAGCCTGGCCCCCCAGCCGCGCAGACCCATCGCGCGCCTCGACCCGGGGGTCCCGGTCCTGCGTCCCCTCCAGGCGAGCACGAGTGCGCACCATACGTGCGCCACCAGGCAGGCGGCCATGACGATGCGGACGATCCATAGGAGTCCGCCGTGGGGCAGCAGCGGGACGCCGACTTCCCGGAGCCAGGCGGCATAGGTGTCCATCTCGCCCGGATCGATGAGGATCTTGAGATTGCCGAGCATATGGACGAGGACGAACAGGGCCATGACGGTCCCCGTGACCGCCATCGTCGTCTTCATCACCCAGTTGGGCACTCCCACGTGGCGCGCCGGCACGCGGGTCCGGCCGTGGACCTCCATGTCCCACCCCCTTGGCTCCCACCCTAGTGACCGCCCCTCGGAGGCGGGCCCCCTCGGACGCAGGGCCGGGGAGGCGGAACCCGCGCCGAGGACGTCTCCCCGCCGGCGACGGGCCTTGGTCCCATGCGCTCGAGGCCCTCTTCCCCGCCCGCACGGGGCGGGAGCGGCCTATCGTGGGGGACGGCGCCGGACGGCTCCCGCACCGGGGCGGGGCGCGGCGCCGACAGGAGGGCACCATGGCGATCCGAGACATCCAATTCCCCTCGGCCAACGGCCGCGACCAGATCCAGGGATGGATCTACGAGCCGGTCCGCCCCGCGCGGGCCGTCGTCCAGGTGGTCCACGGCCTCGGGGAGCACTCGCGCCGCTATCTGCACATGATCACGCGGCTCCTCGACGCGGGTTTCGTGGTGGCCGCGGACGACCACGCCGGCCACGGCCGCACGGCGGTGGTGTCCGGCGAGTGGGGCGACACGGGGCCCCACGGCGCCGTCGCCGTCGTCGAGGACGAGGCCGCCCTGAGCCGCATGGTCCAGGAGACCCATCCCGACCTCCCGTTCTTCATGTTCGGGCATTCCTGGGGATCGATGATCGCCCGCGGATTCGCCTCCGCCCACGGCGAGGTCCTGTCCGGCCTGGCCCTGTGCGGCGTGGCCTCCCAGATCCGCGGCATCGACGAGGGCGTCGACCGCGCCGCGCTGGACCGCCGCATCGCGGACGAGGGCGGCATGGCGCGCGACGACGGCTTCGTCGACCAGATGTTCGAGGGCTTCACCTCGCGCTACGACCACGTCAACGGCCCGACCGACTGGATCGCGGTCGATCCCGCCGTGGTGCTCGACCATTCGCGCGACCCGTTCAACAACCTCCAGGCGCCGATGACCCTGCGCTTCGTCCGCGACTTCATCGAGCTCTACGATCACGTCACCGCGCCGGAGTGGTACCACGGGGTCGCCTCCGACCTGCCCGTGCTCATCATGAGCGGGGACATGGACCCGGTCGCGAACTACGGCGAGGGCGCGTACCACGTGGCCAACGAGCTCCAGCTGTCGGGGCACCGCGACGTGCGCACCCGGATCTGGACCGGCTACCGCCACGAGATCCACAACGACCCCGACACCCGGGAGGAGGTCGAGCGGGAACTCGTCGATTTCATCGCGCGCCATCTGGCATAGACGCCCGGAGCCGCGCTTCCCTCAGGCGGAGCGCACCATCGCCCGGAAGTACCCGAGACCGGCCACCGCATGGGCGACGGCTCCGGTGGCGCACAGGATGCGGCCGATGACCGCCGCCGCCCGCCAGCCGGGGACGAGCCCGAGACCCGTGGCGACAAAACCCGCCATGAGCAGCGCTGTGCGGACCTTGCCGAGGGGAGTGACCGGTGGGTGCTGGGCCGGACGGACGATGAGGAAGGTGACCGCCAGGCACAGGTCGACCGCCACGATGACGACGACGATCCATGCGGCGAGGCGACCGCCGAGGACGAGCGCCATCGCGACCACCCCGGCTCCCAGGCGGTCGGCGATCGGGTCGATGAGCGCTCCGATCGCGCTCTCCTGGCCCATCCGGCGCGCGAGGAAGCCGTCAACCCAATCGGTGAGCCCGAAGACGGTGAGGAGGATCAGCGCCGTCGTGGCGTGGTCGCCGGAGATCAGCAGCCAGGCGACCGGGATGATGAGGAGGAATCGGGCCAGTGTGACGATGTTGGGGATCGTCAGCCAGTCACGCCAGGTCAGGCTGGACAGCGACAATCCATCGATCCTCACCTGGCGTCTCCTCCCGTTGCTGGGACCCATTATGGCGGCGCGGTGCCGATCACCGCCACGGCCACCTCGAGGCGGCCAGGCTGACGGTCTTCAAGACCGGGCAGGTCGTGGCCGAGGACACCGGCACACAGTCTGATGATCGAGTGCTGGTGCCCGCGACCACGGCCACCCGGCCCGCGCTCCGGTAACCGTCGGTGGAGGAGAAGCGCTCGCGCAAGTCCGGCGATAGATCGTGTTTCTTCAAGATCCTGTGCTCTAGATTGAGGAACCACCATGCCTCATGCGTTGAGCGGTTTTCGATGACGACGAAGGTCTCGACCTTCCCGCAGTTGATGGTGATCAGTCGTTGCTCATCCCGCGTCCTGTTCGTTGCTGGCATGGCGGACACCGTCCAGAAGCGGCCGTCAGTGGTCGGGGGCCAGGGGATGACGCGGTCGAGGTCGGTACAGACGCCGGCGAAGACGTCTTCGCATGAGGGACCTCTTTGAGTTTCCGGTACTTGGCGGCGGTGCTGCGGCGGCGCTTGGCCATGAGCATCCGAAGGTCGTCGGGATGGGTCTGCGGTTCTCCGTTGGCCCAGCTGGCCTGGACCTCCTGGTCGATGACCGCGTCGAGCACGGAGTCGCCCCCGGTTCGGGAGACCAAATCGATCTTGCGCAAGTGATGTCCGGCGTCGCGCTGGTTCTGGATCATCTGCCGCTCGGCCTCGTCGAGGCGTGCAACGGGGACGGCATGGAACTGGATGGCGACGATGTCGGGATGGTGGCGTGAGTGATCGGCGAAGCGGCGCACGACATCGCGGCTCTGTCCGACGTGCCGCTCTTCGTTGGAGAACTCGAGGATGCAGATCCCGCATCTGGGTTCGCCGGGTTTGAAATCGACGCTGAGGCTGGTTCCCGTGGCGTCCTCCCAGTATGGCGGACCCGGTGAGGACGCTGAAGGCGTGATTCGCGCGCGTCGAGGGCGCCCGTCGCGAGGTTCGGCGCCGGAATAGACCCGTCAGGGCCCTCATATTGCACTGAACCTCGCTCTCGGCGCTGCCGGTCGCGTCGAACCCGCGTCAGACCAGACCCCCAGACCCACCGTTTAACGGACAGACCCAACCCCGTCAGGAGTTCGACTACGTCTGAAATTGTGGAGCCGACGGGACTCGAACCCGCAACCCCCTGCTTGCAAAGCAGGTGCGCTACCAATTGCGCCACGGCCCCGTGAGTGGCGTCAGTCGGACTCCGGGTCGTCGGTGACGGACCGCCACAGCTGGGCATTGTCGGACAGATCGGCGGCCGCCTGGCGGACGAGCAACCCGGCGAGCACCGCGGCGCCGACCGTCGCAAGGGCCGTGACCCACTTGTTCACTGGTGACCTCCGCTCCCCCACCGCAGCCGACGGTCGTGGCCTCGGGCAGATGGTGGGCCTAGGTGGGCTCGAACCACCGACCTCAGTCTTATCAGGACTGCGCTCTAACCTACTGAGCTATAGGCCCAACCGGCGTCCCAACGGGGCACCGAGCAATGGTACCTGAGCGGCGCTCCGACCGACAAACCGCGACCGGTGACGTGGCGCACGTCGGGAACCACTGTGACCATGGGACTCACTCGTCCATCAGCGAGACCCGGACGCCGCCCACCAGGGCAGCCACCACGTTGTACAGCAATGCCCCCAGCGTCGAGATCGCGGTGAGCAGCACGACGTTGACCACTGCGACGATCGTCGCGTAGGACATCATCTTCGGCAGGCGGACATAGTCGAGCAGCGCGATGAAGCGGTCCGCGGACAGGGTCTCCAGGAACTCCTGCAGGTCCGAGAAGACGTGCATCCCGTCCAGCATCGTCCACACGACGAAAGCCGCGATGACGGTGGCGATGCCCAGCGCCACCGACAGCAGGAAGCTGACCTTCATGACGGTCCAAGCATCGACGCGCGCGACCGCCAGATCGACGCGCCTCAGCGCCCCGGCGTCGGCGCCTGTCCCCACCTCGGTGCGCTCGCTCATTGGTCACCTTCCTGTGCGCTGTCCTCCTCAGACGCTACCGTGTCCGCCCCGGCCGCGTCTGGTTCTCCGGCGGCGTCGGCCCCCTCCTCCGCCAGCTCGCGCTCGGGGTTCGGCGTGACCGCGATGATGCGGTCGTCCTGGTCGGGCCGGGCGAAGATGACGCCCATCGTGTTGCGCCCCGTCTCCCGGACATCGGAGGCGCTGACGCGAACCAGCTTGCCCGACTCCGTGATGACCATGACGTCCTCCTCGGGATCGACCACCAGGGCGCCGGCCAGCGCGCCCCGCTCTTCCACGAGCTTGCCCGCGCGCACGCCCAGGGTCGCGCGCCCCTTGGTGGGGTACTCCTCGATCGGCGTGCGCTTCGCGTAGCCGCCCTCGGTGACGATGAGCAGGTCCGTGCCCGGACGGACGACCTCCATGCCCAGCAGCTCGTCGCCGGGACGGAACCTCATGCCCTTGACGCCCGAGGTGCCCCGGCCCATGGGGCGCAACTGCTCGTCGGAGGCGGTGAAACGCACGGCCTGGCCCTCCCGGGAGACCAGCAGCAGGTCGTCCTCGGCATTGACGATCTGGGCGGAGACCAACCGGTCCGGTTCGCCGGCCTCGTCCTCGCGCAGGTTGATCGCGATGATGCCGCCGGTGCGTGCCGTGTCGTACTCCGCCAGGCGCGTCTTCTTCACCAGCCCGGAGCGGGTGGCCAGCACCAGGTAATCACCCTGCTGGAAGTCCTCGATCGCCAGCACCTGGGCGATCGTCTCCTCCGGCTGGAAGGCGAGCAGGTTCGCGACGTGCTGGCCCTTCGCGTCGCGCCCGCCCTCGGGGATCTCGTAGGCGCGGGCCCGGTAGACGCGGCCCAGGTTCGTGAAGAACAGCAGCGTGTGGTGGGTCGTGGTGACGAAGAAATGGGCGACCACGTCGTCCCCGCGCAGCTGCGTGCCGCGCACCCCCTTGCCGCCGCGCCGCTGGGAGCGGTACAGGTCGGTGCGGGTCCGCTTGGCGAAGCCGTCGCGGGTGATGGTGACGACGACGTCCTCCTGCGGGATGAGATCCTCGATCGCCATCTCGCCGCCGTAGGGCAGGATGCGCGTGCGGCGCTCGTCGCCGTACTTGTCCACCAGCTCCGACAGCTCTTGGGAGACGATCGAACGCTGGCGGGCCGGAGTGGCCAGGATGTCCTCGAGGTCCGCGACCCGTGTGCGCAGCGCGGCGTCCTCGTCCAGGATCTTCTGCCGTTCCAGTGCGGCGAGGCGACGCAACTGCAGGGCCAGGATCGCGTCAGCCTGGACTTCGTCGATGCGCAGCAGCCCCATCAGCCCTGTGCGCGCGTCGTCGGCCGTCGGGGAGCGGCGGATGAGGGCGATGACGGCGTCGAGGTTCTCCAGGGCCCGGAGGTAGCCGTCCAGGATGTGCAGGCGTTCGCGCGCCTTGGCCAGGCGGAACTCCGTGCGCCGGCGGATGACCTCGATCTGATGGCGGATCCAGTAGCGGACGAATCCGTCCAGGCTCAGCGTGCGCGGCACCCCGTCGACGAGGGCGAGCATGTTCGCCGGGAACGAGTCCTGCAACTGCGTGCGCTTGTAGAGGTTGTTGAGGACGACCTTGGGCACCGCGTCGCGCTTGAGGACGATGACGAGGCGCTGGCCGTGGCGGCCCGAGGACTCGTCGCGCATGTCCGCGATGCCCTGGACCTGGCCCGACTTCACCAGGTCCGCGATCTTCGCGACCAGATTGTCGGGGTTGACCTGGTAGGGGAGCTCCTTGACCACCAGGCACTGGCGCCCGTGGATCTCCTCCACGTCGACGACGGCGCGCTGGATGATGGATCCGCGGCCCGTCCGGTAGGCGTCCTCGATCCCGCGGCGCCCCATGATCGTGGCGCCCGTGGGGAAGTCCGGCCCCTTGATGCGCTGCATGAGGGCTTCGAGGAGCTCCTCCCGGGTCGCCTCCGGGTGGTCCAGGGCCCATTGGACGCCGTCGGCGACCTCGCGGAGGTTGTGCGGCGGGATGCGGGTCGCCATCCCGACCGCGATCCCCTCCGACCCGTTGACCAGCAGGTTCGGGAAACGAGCGGGAAGAACCGTCGGTTCCTGGGCGCGGCCGTCGTAGTTGTCCTGGAAATCGACAGTGTCCTCGTCGATATCACGGACCATCTCCATGGCCAGGGGCGCCATCTTGCACTCGGTGTACCGCGGCGCCGCGGGCCCGAGGTTGCCCGGGGACCCGAAGTTCCCCTGCCCCGCCACCAGCGGATAGCGCATCGACCACGACTGCACCAGCCGCGCCAGGGCGTCGTACACCGAGGCGTCGCCATGGGGGTGGTAGTGGGCCAGCACGTCGCCGACGACGCGCATGCACTTGTAGAAACCCGAGTTGGGCCGGTACCCGCCGTCATACATCGCGTAGAGGATGCGCCGGTGCACGGGCTTGAGGCCGTCGCGCACATCAGGGAGTGCGCGGCTGACGATGACCGACATCGCGTAGTCCAGGTAGGACCGCTGCATCTCCAGTTCGAGGTCGACCTGGTCGATGCGCCCCTGCGCGGGCATCGCCGAGGGCGCCTCCCCTGGCTGGGTCACGGCATCGGCTGACGTCGCGTCATCGGTGGGTTCGGTGGGCTGGTCGCTCACAGGCTGTTCTCCTCTGTGTCCCTGACGCTCACGCGTCGATGAAGCGGGCGTCCTGCGCGTTGCGCTGGATGAAAGCCCGCCGCGACTCCACGTCGTCGCCCATCAGCATGCTGAAGACCTCGTCGGCCGCCGCCGCCTCGCCGAGCTCGACCTGCTTGAGGATGCGGTGGTCGGGATCCATCGTGGTCTCCCACAGCTCCTGGTCGTTCATCTCACCGAGGCCCTTGTACCGCTGGATGGGGCCCTCCTTGGGCAGCCGCCAGCCGGTCTGCGATCCCGTCGCGAGCAGCCTGTTGCGCTCGTTGTCGGAATACGCGAACTGGTGGGGGGCGTTCGACCACTTCAGCCGGTACAGCGGCGGGGTGGCCAGGTAGACGTGGCCCTGCTCGACCAGGGGCGTCATGTACCGGTAGAGGAACGTCAGCAGCAGGGTCGCGATGTGCTGTCCGTCGACGTCCGCATCGGCCATGAGGATGATCTTGTTGTAGCGCAGCTTCCCGATGTCGAACTCCTCGCCGATGCCGGTGCCCAGCGCCGAGATCAGGGCCATGATCGTGTCGGAGTTCAGCGCGCGGTCCAGGCGCGCCTTCTCGACGTTGAGGATCTTCCCGCGCAGCGGCAGGATCGCCTGATGCTCCGGGTCGCGGCCCTGGACCGCCGAGCCGCCGGCGGAGTCGCCCTCGACGATGAAGATCTCGCACACCGAGGCGTCGCGGGAGCTGCAGTCGCGCAGCTTCGTGGGCATCGACACGGTGTCGAGCGCGGTCTTGCGCCGGGTGGCCTCACGCGCCTTGCGGGCCGCCACACGCGCCATCTGCGCCTGCTGGCCCTTCTGGATGATCGCGCGCGCATCGGCGGGATGGGCATCGAACCAGTCGCTGAGCTGTTGGTAGACGGTGGACTGGACGAAGGTCTTCGCCTCGGTGTTGCCCAGCTTCGTCTTCGTCTGCCCCTCGAACTGCGGTTCCGTCAGCTTGATCGAGATGACGGCCGTGAGCCCCTCTCGGACGTCGTCGCCCGAGAGGTTATCGTCCTTGTCCTTGAGCAGGCCCTTGTCGCGGGCGTACCGGTTGAGCACCGTCGTCAGCGCCGTCCGGAAGCCCTCCTCGTGGGTGCCGCCCTCCGTCGTGTTGATCGTGTTCGCGAAGGCGTGGACGGAGGAGGTGTAGGCCGTCGTCCACTGCATCGCGATCTCGACCGACATCGTGCCCTCGTCGTTCTCGGTCTCGAAGTCGATGATCTCGGAGTTGATGACCTCCGTCTTCTTCGTGGAGTCCAGGAAGGCCACGTAGTCGCGCAGGCCGTGCTCGTACATGTAGGACACGCGCCGGAACCCGGGAACCGGGTCGTCGCTGGTGCCCTCCGCGTCGCCGGTGATCTCGTCGCCGTCATCCTGGACGCCGGGTCGCTCATCGGTCAGCGTGATCCGCAGCCCCTTGTTGAGGAAGGCGTACTGCTGGAGACGCTGGCGCAGGGTCTCGAAGTTGAACTCGACCGTCTCGAAGATCTCGGGATCCGGGTAGAAGGTCTGGGTCGTGCCCGTCTCCTCCGTCTCCTCCCCCATGATCAGGGGCGTGATGGGGTTCCCCCCGTTCGCGAAGGACATCCGCCACACGTGGCCCTGTCGGCGCACCTCGGTGTCCACGCGCGTGGACAGGGCGTTGACCACCGAGATCCCGACGCCGTGCAGGCCGCCGGAGACCGCGTACCCGCCGCCTCCGAACTTGCCGCCGGCGTGGAGGATCGTCATGACGACCTCGACGGTGGGCCGGTGCTCGGTGGGGTGCTCGTCCACGGGGATGCCGCGGCCGTCGTCGACGACCCGCAGCCCTCCGTCGGCCTGGATGGTCACCTCGATATGCGTCGCGCATCCGGCCAGGGCCTCGTCCACCGAGTTGTCGACGACCTCGTAGACCAGGTGGTGCAGCCCCCTCTCCCCCGTCGACCCGATGTACATGCCGGGCCGTTTGCGCACGGCCTCAAGCCCCTCGAGGACCGTGATGTCGGAGGCGCCGTAGGTCCCCTCGCCGTCCCCATCCTGGTATGGCTCAGTTGTCTCAGCCACTCATCGGCTCCCCTCGTCAAGCGCGCGCGTCAGGTGCACAGACGCCCTGACCATGTATCAGCGCAGTGCCCTCGAACGGGGCGGTGAACCCGCATCCCGCCTGTGAAAACTCTGGCTCCCATCCTACCAAGAACGGGTCTGGGACCCCGCCTTCCAGAGCCCGGCGGGCATCCGGGGGAATCGGTCCTGACCTGCATCCACTCGGCTGTGACCAGATGCACGCCCCGACCGGGGCGATATTTACCCGTAGGTGTCGCGCGGCCCCCTGCCCGGCACCGAGTACCGGCCCCTCCTCCACGAGGGCGCCGCCGGGCCGCGGACCACCACCTGGGTGACCACTCCGGGGCCGACCTCCTCGTCGATGCGCCGCTCGATATGGGGCAGCAGGAGCTGCAGCTGCTTCGCCCAAGCCGTCGAGGAGCACCTCACGATGAGCCGGTGGTCTTCGAATGTCTCGACGCGGCAATGCTCCGACAGGTTCGTCCCCACGATGACCGGCCACCTGGCCATCACCGATCCCATAGCGGCCGGACCCTCCCAGCCCCGTTGACGGCTGACGTGGCCGATCACCGCTCCCAGGGGGGCAGGCTCCTCCCACTGGGTGCGCGCGGCAGCCATGCCCGGCGCCCTCGTCCATCGCGCCGCCATCCTCGACAGGCGCGCGCCCACGGCTCCGCGGGCCGCCCGCCGGGATGCCCACCCGGACGCCCTCGGCACGCCCAGGCGCGCCTCCCGCATGCGTTGCAGGGCCGCGTCGGCCACGGCACGCAGGTCCGCCTCCGTGGGGCCCTCCCCCGCCGACGAGGCCGTCCCCGCCCGGCCGGCGGCCCCGGCCGGATCCTCCTCCCGGTTCCCGGAGGGCTTCCCGTCATTCTCAGCTCTCATCTCCGACCTCCCCCTCGACATCGGCTCGCACGTCCCGCTGCGATGAAACCACGGATCCGTTGCCCGCCTCCCAGCTCACGTCCAGACGATGCCCCCGCAGCGCCTCGGGCACATCCTCTGCCACGGCGGCCGTCACCAGGACCTGGTCGGCCCCCGCAACCATCTCCGCCAGACCGCGCCGTCGGGCGGTGTCGAGCTCGGAGAAGACATCGTCGAGGATGAGGATCGGCTCCTCCCCCTGGTCTTCCAGCACGGAGAAGGCGGCCAGACGGGCGGCCAACGCCACCGACCAGGTCTCCCCGTGGCTGGCGTACCCCTTGACGGGCATGCCGCCGAGCCCCAGGTCCAGGTCGTCGCGGTGCGCCCCCACCAGGTTGACGCCGCGTTCGGCCTCACGGCCGCGCTGGTCCTCCAGCACCTGGAGCAGACGCGCGGCCTGGCCGTCGACGTCCTGGGGGTCCCCTCCCGCTCCGGAGCCGTCGACCCGGTCCACGGAGGCGTCGAGCCGCATCGTCAGGGCCTTCGGCGAATCGGAGACGCGCAGATACGCCCGGGCCGCGGGCCCTGCGATGAGATCGACGACCTCTGCCCGGGCCGCCGTCATCCGGGAGGACAGTTGGGCGAACTGCTCGTCCCACACGTCCAAGGTCGACAGGTCGGGCGCGCGGCCCCTCCGGATCTGGTGCGAGGCCTGCCGCATGAGCGCCCCGCGCTGACGCGCCACACGGTCGAAGTCGGCGCGGACCACGGACAACGTGGGATGCAGCTGCGTGGCCAGATCGTCGAGGAACTGGCGGCGCGCCGCCGGGTCGCCGCGCACCAGCTGGATGTCCTCCGGGGCGAACACGACGGTACGGACCATTCCGACGATGTCGCGCGGGCGCACGGTCGTGCGGTTCAGGCGCGCGCGGTTGGCACGCCCGCGGACGATCTCAAGCTCGAGGACCTGCTCCCGCGCGGGCGCACCCGGAGGGCCCTCCCCCACCCGGGCACGCTCCCGGGTGACCAGCTTGACCCGGATGACGGCCCCGCCGGGGGCCTGGTCGGGGGGGACGTCGGGGTCGGCGCGCACCATTGCGCCCTCGGCGGCCACCCGATGGGAGGTGAAGGCGGAGAGATAGGCGATCGCCTCGACCAGGTTCGTCTTCCCCTGGCCGTTGGGTCCCACGAGGACCGTCGTCCCGGCAGGCAGCTCGATGACCGCGTGACGGTAGGAGCGGAAGTCATCGAGCGCCACGTGTGAGACACGCACGCGATGGCCTCCTCAGATGCCGAATCGGATTGGCATCAGCAGGTAGCGGAAGTAGTCGACCGGCCCCTCGTCCGCGCCGGTCTGACCCGTGAGCACCGCCGGCTTGGTCGGATGCGTGAAACCGAAGCGCACGTAGTCGGTGTCGACGACAGACAGGCCGTCCATGAGGAACTGCGGGTTGAACGCCGTCGAGATGGCCTCGCCATCGAGACGGGCTTCGATGGCCTCTGACGCCTGGGCGTTGTCTCCCTGCCCGGCCTCGAGGACCACCTGCCCCTCGGAGAAGGCCATGCGCACCGAGGTCTTGCGTTCGGCGACCAGCGACACGCGCCGCACCGCCTCCAGCAGCACGTGGCGCTCGCACACGGCCTGGATCGACGTGGACTCGGGGAAGAGGCGCCGCACAGGAGGGTAGTCGCCGTCCATGAGCGTCGAGGTCGTCCGCCGCCCCCCTGCCGTGAACCCGATCAACGAGGACGCTCCGGGCTGGGACTCGCGGGACAATCCCAGTTCGACGGAGGCGCCCCCCGTCATCGATTTCGCGACGTCTGTGAGGATGCGCGCCTTGACGAGCGCCGCCTCGGAGTATTGGGGGTCGGCGGGATCCCAGGAGAGTTCGCGCATCGCCAGCCGGTAGCGGTCGGTGGCGAGGAGGGTCATATGCTCCCCCTCGATCTCCATGCGCACACCGGTGAGAAGCGGCAGGGTGTCGTCGCGGGAGGCCGCGACCGAGACCTGGCCGATGGCCTGGGCAAGGACCTGGGAGTCGACGGAACCTCGCCGGTCGGGATGGGCCGGCAGCAATGGGTACTCGTCGAGCGGCATGACCGCTAGAGCGAAATGCGAGGACCCGCAGGTCAGATTGACTTTCTGCCCCTCCAGCTCCAGACGGACGGGCTTCGCCGGCAGGGACTTCGAGATCTCGGCTAGGAGCTTGCCGGAGACCAGGACCTCACCGGAGTCGTCGACCGCGGCCGGGATCTCGACCGTCGCGGAGACCTCGTAGTCGAAGGAGGACAGCGTGAGCGCCTGGTCGTGAGCCTGGATGCGCACGCCCGCCAGGATCGGACTGGCCGGACGGACCGGGAGCGTGCGGGCGGTCCATGACACGGCCTCAGAGAGAACGTCACGGTCGACGGTGAACAGCATGCCGATCCTTCCAGGAGCCACAGACGGGTAGTGCCTCCCTACTCTACGCGACCGACCTCGGCAGGGAGCAGGCAGCCGGCGTCTCCGTGTTGAAGGGAATTCACAAGATTGATGAATTCCATGAATTGTCATCGTCATCGGGGATGTGGACACGGTGAATTCACGCGATCCGCGCAGGTCGTGAGCGGGATCGGGAGGTGGACGATGAGGAGGTGTCTCCTGTGGACGAAGGCGGCCAGACTGTGGACGGATTCGAGGGGGGACGGCGGCGTCCACAATGAGGGCGTCTGGATCCACAACCGCACCGTCGGAGTCCACCGTCGCCCACATCGGTGTCCACAGGTGCGCGGGGCGAGAGCGGGGGACGCCCTCGTGAATTCGAGCGAGGCGGCGTGCGGACGGGCGCGACGGTGGGGACCGTCCTAGGACTCGCGGGCCTTCTGCTTGATGCGGTTGGTCAGCTCGGTGACGTGGTTGAAGGTCTCCCGCTTCGCGTTCATCTGCTGGCCGATCTTCTTGTTCGCGTGCATGACCGTCGTGTGGTCGCGGCCGCCGAACGCGGCCCCGATCTTCGGCAGGGAGAGGTCGGTGAGCTCGCGGCACAGGTACATGGCGATCTGGCGGGCCTCCACGAGGGTGCGCGAACGGTCCGAACTGCACAGCTGGTCGATGGTCACGCCGAAGTAGTGGGCCGTCTGCCCCATGATGAGGGCCGCGGTGATCTCGGTGTCCTGGGGGTCGGAGATGATGTCCTTGAGGACCATCTCCGCCAGAGGCAGGTCGATGCGCTGCTGGGTGAGGTTCGCGAAGGCGGTGACCCGCAGCAGGCATCCCTCCAGCTCGCGGATGTTCGAGGAGATCCGGGAGGCGATGTACTCCAGCACGGCGGGATCGACCTCAAGGTTCTCGGCCGCCGCCTTCTTCTGAAGGATAGCGATCCGGGTCTCGAGGTCCGGGGGCTGGACATCGGCGAGCAGTCCGGCCTCGAAACGGGAACGCAGCCTGTCCTCGAACCCGTCGAGCTGCTTGGGCGGCAGGTCGGAGGTGAGGACGACCTGTTTGTTCGCGTTGTGCAGCGTGTTGAAGGTGTGGAAGAACTCATCCATGGTCTGTTCCTTGCCCTGGATGAATTGGATGTCGTCGATGAGGAGGATGTCGACCTCGCGGTAGCGCCGCTGGAAGGCGTTGATCCGTCCCTCCTGGAGGGCGTTGATGAAGTCGTTGGTGAACTCCTCGGAATTCACGTAGCGCACGCGCAGGTGGGGGTACAGGGACAGCGCGTAATGGCCGATGGCGTGCATGAGGTGCGTCTTGCCCAGACCGGAGTCCCCGTAGATGAACAAGGGGTTGTAGGCCTTGGCGGGAGCCTCGGCGACGGCGATGGCGGCAGCGTGGGTGAAGCGGTTGGAGGGACCTGTGACGAAGGTGTCGAAGGTGTACTTCGGGTTGAGGTGGGTCTCGGTGGAGTCGATGTTCACCGCGTCGAGGGTTCGCGAGACGTCCGGATCGCGCGGGGTCTGGAGGGGCGGGGGCGCCGGCTCCGCGGCGTCCTCGTCCTCCTCCTCATCGGGGGCGAGAGAGGCGTCGATCGTCACCGCGATGCGCACATCGCGGCCCAGGGCGTCGGAGAGCGCATGGGTGAGGCCCTCGGAGGCACGGTTCTCGATGTATCCCTTCGTGAACTCATTGGGGACGGCCACGAGGATCGTGCCCTCGATGTCGCCCAGAGGCTTCGCCATGGCCAGGAAGGAAGCCGCCGCAGGACCCAGGCCCATCGAGTCCAACGAGGTCAGAGCCGTTGACCAGGCATCGGACAGGATGTTCGCAGCCACGGGGACCTCCACGAGTCGGGGCGGCAGCGGACGTGAGATTGGGCACGATGCGGCCACCCAGGAGGCACCGTGCCGAGCCCCCACACTAGCGCGTCGGGCCGCTATCCACAGCGTGGGGAAAGACCTGTGGATATGTCGGCCGCGAATGACAATAATGTGAGTCATCGGGCGAGCGGCTTCCGTCCGCGGAATTGTGGCGCCGACCGATCTCTGTCGGCCAGAGGCGGAATTCACCGATGTGGATCCCGCTGTCCACTGGCCGCTCCACAGATGTGGATGGATCCCGCTGTCGGGGAACCGCTCACACTTGGGCCTGTTCCATTGACGGTGCCCCGGCGCGGAATCTACGCTAGTCCGTTGTCTGTGCCCGGGAGACCGGGCAACCGGTTTCCCGCTGCGAGGTCATCTCGGTGTGGGGAGCGCATCGACCGAGGAACGGGCAGTCGTCCCCGTTCGCGTGGAGGAGAACTGTCGTGACCAAGCGGACTTTCCAGCCGAACAACCGTCACCGTGCCAAGACGCACGGTTTCCGTCTGCGGATGCGCACCCGGGCCGGTCGCGCGATCCTCGCGAACCGCCGTCATAAGGGTCGCGCCCGTCTGTCCGCCTGACAGCCGGTCCCAGGTCCGGGGCCCGACGTGTTGCCGCGCGCGCACCGCATGACCGATCCGGGGGACTTCCGCGGCACGATCCGGCGAGGGTCGCGCGCGGGGAACCGCCAGGTGGTCGTGCACTGTCGAACCGACGAGGAGTCCACGGGGAGCCTCGTCGGTTTCGTCGTGCCCAAGCGTGAGATCCCGCTGGCCACCGACCGCAACCGTGTCAAGCGTCAGCTCCGCCATCTCATGCGGGCGCGCGTGGACGCGCTGCCGGACGGGGCCCGCGTGGTCATCCGCGTCCAGCGTGAGGCGCGGGACCGGACCTCGTCAGAACTCGATCGTTCGCTGGAGAGCGCCCTGGACCGCGCCTGGGCGCGGTGGGCGCGATGACAGGCCCGCTCACCCGCGCGATCATCGCGCCCATCCGGCTGTATCGGCGGCTCATCTCCCCAGGACTGCCGCCGAGGTGCCGGTATGCGCCGACATGTTCCGCCTACGCCGTGGAGGCGCTCGAGGTCCACGGTCCGGTCAAAGGCCTGGTCCTGGCGGCCTGGCGCCTGCTGCGGTGCAATCCGTGGAGCGCGGGCGGCGTCGACCGCGTTCCGGCGCGGGGGCGCTGGCGCCCCGACCCGTGGGTCCCGCCGGAGGACTGGGCGGGCCTGGACGAGGACCTGGAGCGTCCCGTGCCGATGGGCCTGGACGGCGCCGCCCTCGGTCCCGCTGAACTCCCGGCTTCGGCCGGACGACCCGCGGACGCGACCCGCGTCCACAACTGCTAAGGAGATCCCATGTGGAGAAGATCCTCCACCCCTTCGTGCTGGCGATCGCATGGGTGTGGGCGAAGATCCACGACCTGCTGACCGTCGTCGGCTTCGGCGAGGGGGCGGGCATCGCATGGGTGCTCTCCATCGTGCTGCTCACGCTGCTGGTGCGCGCGCTGATCCTCCCGCTCTTCCTCCGCCAGATCCGCTCGACGCGGGGGATGGCGGCGATCCAGCCGGAGATGCAGAAGATCCAGGCGAAGTACAAGGGCAAGACGGACACCCTCTCACGTCAGCGCATGGCCGAGGAGACGCAGGCGCTGTACAAGAAGCACGGCACGACCCCCTACGCCTCGTGTCTGCCGCTGCTCGTCCAGATGCCGATCCTCTTCGCGTTGTACCGCGCGATCTACGCGGTCAAGCCCCTGATGGAGGGGACGTACACGGTCGGCGGCGATGCTTATGAGTCGCTGGGACCCATCACCCGGGCGGTCGCCCAGGAGATCGACGCCTCCACGGTGCTCGGCGTTCCGCTGTCGCACACCATCAGCACCGGCGGGGACGGGACGACGGGCACGGTGGCCTTCGTCGTCATGATCGTCATCATGGTGGTCGTCCAGTTCCTGTCGATCCGCCTGTCGATGACGAAGAACATGGCGGCGCAGCAGGACCCGAACAACCCGATGGTCCGCTCCCAGAAGACGATGATGTACATGATGCCGCTGATGTACATCTTCACCGGCGCCGTCTTCCAGATGGGTCTGCTGGTCTACATGGTGACGACGACCTTCTGGTCGTGGGGGCAGCAGATCTGGACCGTCCGCTTCATGCCGACGCCGGGATCTCCGGCCTATGCGGAGCTTCTGGAGAAGCGCGAGCGCGGATACAAGGAGTGGGCGAAGCCGTTCTTCGCGGACTACGACCGCCAGCGCGCGGAGGCCGAGGCCCAGGCCTCGACGTCCGATGATCGCGAGGCCGAGGTGGCCGGGCTGGACGAGCGCACGCTCGCCGAGGCGCGGGCGAAGGCGAAGGCCCAGCATGTCAACGGCGACTTCCCGGAGGAGATGACGACCTCGGCCCGGGTGTCGGTGTACCGCAACCTCTCGCTCCAGGAGTGGACGACGCTGCCGGACGAGCAGTGGATGCGCGGCGTGAAGCGGGCGACGGAGAAGGTCGAGGATCGCCGCGCCCAACAGCAGGTCCGCCGCCAGCAGCCGCGCAGGCAGTCCCACGAGGAGCGCCGCCAGGCGAGCGAGCGGGCGGAAGAGGAACGGCGCCTCCAGGAGGCTCGTGCGGCCCGCAAGGCCGCGGCGAAGCCCCAGAAGAAGCTCAGCGAGGAGGAGATCCAGAGGCGCCGCGAGGAGCGCCGCCGGCAGAGGCGCCAAGGGCGGCAGGGGAGGACATCGGGCAAGTGAGCAGATCGGACACGGACGCGAGGACACGGACGATGAGTGAGACGGCTTCGAAGGATCGGATCTCCGAGTTGGAGGACGAGGGCGAGCTGGCGGCGGACTACCTGGAGGAACTCCTGGACATCGCCGACCTGGACGGCGACATCGAGATCGACGTCGAGAACGGGCGGGCGCTGGTGGAGATCGTCGCGGAGGATCCGCGCGCGCTGGAGCCTCTGGTGGGCGAGGATGGGGAGGTCCTCGACGCCCTGCAGGAACTGACCCGTCTGGCCGTCCAGTCGGAGACGGGCGAGCGGTCGCGGCTGATGCTGGACGTCGCGGGCTACAGGCGGGCGCGCAAGGCGGAGCTGCGGGCGATCACCGAGGAGGCGATCGCGCGCCTGCGGGCGACGGGCGAGAGCCAGCGCCTGGAGCCGATGAATCCTTTCGAACGGAAGGTGTGCCACGACGTGGTCGCGGCGGCCGGCCTGGTCTCGGAGTCGGAGGGGACGGAGCCGCATCGCTGCGTCGTCATCCACCCGGCGCCGGCGCTGCCCTCCGACGGGGAGGGCGAGGAACCGGACGAGCCTCGGGGCGGCGCCGACGACGAGGGGGGCCGGTGACCTCGGACCCCGCGGCGTCGGCGGACCCGGGGGCCGGTTCCGGAGAGGAGCACCCGGGAGAGGAGGCGCGGCGCGTCTTCGGGTTGGGATTTCCGGCGGTCGAGGAGTTCGCGCGGATGCTACGCGAGGAGGGCGAGCTCCGCGGGGTGATCGGCCCGCACGAGGTCCCTCGGCTGTGGTCGCGGCACCTCGTGAACTCCGCCGCGGTCCTGGATTTCGTCCCCCGCAAGGGCCAGGTGCTCGACATCGGCTCAGGAGCAGGTTTTCCAGGAATCGTTGTTGCCGCATGCCGCCCCTCGGTCGAGGTCACCTTGGCGGAACCGATGGAACGGCGTTGCGAGTGGCTGATCGACGCGGTCGAGGCGGTGGGACTGGACAACGTCCGGATCGTGCGCGCCCGGGCGGAGGAGCTGCGCGGCAAGATGAAGGCGGATGTCGTGACGGCCAGAGCCGTCGCGAACATGTCGAAGCTCGTGCGCATGACGACGCGGCTGATCGCCCCCGGCGGGGCGCTGGTGGCGTTGAAGGGCCGACGTGCGGCGCTCGAGGTCGAGGACGCCGCGGTGGAGCTGCGGCGCCACCACTTGGTCGCGCGGATCCACGAGGTGGCGAGCCCGATGGAGGAGGAGTCGACCTACGTCGTCGTCTGCCGGAGGGCCTGAGCGGGTGCCGGAGGAGTGAGGCGACGGGGAGGGTTCGGCCCGCTCCACGTACACTGATCGGGGTTCGAGAGAGGTGGGCACGTGGTGGATCCCCGGTGGAGCGACGCCCCGTTGTCGGCGGAGCTGGAGCGCAGCGCAGCTGAACGGCGGATGCTGGAAGAGGCGCGCTTCGGGCGTCCGGCGTCGCCGGTGGTTGTCACCGTGGCGAACCAGAAGGGCGGAGTGGGGAAGACGACCTCGGTCGTGAACCTGGCGGCGGCGCTCGTGATGGGCGGCCTGAGGGTGGTCGTGGTCGACGCGGACGCGCAGGGCAACGCGTCGAGCGCACTCGGGATCGCTCATCCGGCGGGGACGCCGTCGTCCTATGACGTGATGGTCGGTCAGGCCGATCTGGCGGAGGTGCTCCAGGACTGTCCGGATGTGCCGGGCCTGCGTGTCTGCCCCTCGACGATCGACCTGTCGGGGGCGGAGATCGAGATGGTCGACATGCCCCGGCGCGCGCAGATGCTCTTCGACGCGCTGGAGTCGTTCCTGGAAGGCGATCCGGGCGTCGATGTCGTGCTCGTCGACTGCCCGCCGTCGCTGGGCCTCGTGACGCTCAACGCCCTGGTGGCGGCGGACAAGGTGCTGATCCCCATCCAGACGGAGTACTACGCCCTGGAGGGCCTGACACAGCTGTGGACGACGATCGATCGCATCCGGCAGCAGCTGAACCCGCGCCTGGAGGTGGCCGGAATCCTGTTGACGATGGCGGACCGGCGGACGAAGCTGAGCGAGGAGGTCGAGGCGGAGGTGCGGAGGCATTTCCCGGACCTCACGCTCAGGAGCGTCATCCCCAGATCGGTGAGGGTCTCGGAGGCTCCGAGCTATGGGCAGACGGTGGTGACCTACGAGCCCCGCAGCGCGGGCGCGCTGGCTTACCGGAAGGCAGCGCTGGAACTCAGCCTGCGGCTGGAACGGGAGTCCGGGTCTGGGCGGGCATGAAGGCTCGGCCCATGTTGGCTTGAGGCGATGTTTCACGTGGAACAATTCGGGATGAGGGGCCGGGGGGCCCGAGAGAGGCGGGCGGCATGACGGGCGGGACATCGGGAGACGCGAAGCGCCGCGCCGGCTCGGCATCGGAGGGCGGGCGCCGGCAGACGGAGCCGTCCCAGGCTGCCCGTCCGTCCGGCGCGGCCAGGGAGGGCGCGGCGACGGCGCGGAGTGCGCGCGGCGGGCACCGCCCCGGTCTGGGAAGGGGCCTGGCCGCGCTGATCCCCGTGGCCGAAAACGTCGCAGTTGACGAGGGCGCCCGCCCGCTCGACATCTTGTTCCCCGATCGGCGGGGCGACGGGGAGGATCGCCCGACGACGGGAGCCGCGCGCCGGACCCCGCGGGGAGGCTCGGCTCGGGACCTGCTCAACCCGCCGTCGCGCCCGCAGGCCGGCCGCGGATCGGGGCGACGGAGTCGCGACGCTGCGGGGAGCGGGACGTCCTCGACGGCGCCTCGCGATGTTTCACGTGAAACATCGTCACAGAGCGAGCCGCCGGACACGGCGGCGGACCTCGTGTCGGTGCCGGGCGCCACCTTCGGCGAGATCCCCGTCGGGCAGATCATCGCGAACACCCGGCAGCCGCGCCAGGTCTTCGACGAGGACGAGTTGAATGAGCTCGCGGCGTCGATCGCCGAGGTCGGGGTGCTGGAACCGGTCGTGGTGCGCCCGATCGAGGCCGGGGACGAGCCGACCGAGCGGCTTCGACGCGCCCTGGAGGAGAAGCCGGACGCTCGTTACGAGCTGGTCATGGGCGAACGCCGGCTGCGGGCCTCGGAGCTGGCCGGAAGCGCGACGATCCCGGCGATCGTCCGGCGGACGGCGGACGAGGAGCTATTGCGGGACGCCCTGCTGGAGAACCTTCACCGCTCCAACCTCAATCCCCTTGAGGAGGCGGCGGCCTACCAGCAGCTGATGGAGGATTTCGGCGCGACGCAGGAGGAGCTCTCCAGAAAGATCGCTCGATCGCGACCGCAGATAGCGAACACGCTCCGGCTTCTGCGTCTCCCGGCCTCGGTTCAGCGGAAGGTGGCCGCCGGCGTGCTCTCGGCCGGCCATGCCCGCGCATTGCTCGCCATCGACGCTCCCGAGGAGATCGAGGCCATGGCCGACCGCGTGATCGCCGAGGGGCTCTCCGTGCGCAGCACCGAGGAGCTCGCCCGGCTGCGCAGCCGGCGGCCCGGAAATCGGGTCCCGCGCCGTCGGAGGAGGTCCGCGACGACCTCGGTCCTCGGGGAGAAGCTCGCAGCGACACTGTCGGACCGCTACGACACCAGGGTGACGGTGACCGAGGGAACCTCCAAGGGGAGGATCGTCATCGAGTTCGCAGGCGGGGAGGATCTCGCTCGGCTCGCGGAGATCCTTCTCGACGAGGATCGCTGAGCACGCCAGCGGGCGGGCGGGTGCGAATGGTCACAGGGCCCACCACCGGGGCCGCCGAACGGTCAGAATGGGACCGTCAAGGCACGCGTGGTCGACGGGTGGTGGAGAGCATGGCGAGGATTCGAGCGGTCCTGTTCGACGTCGGAGGGGTGCTGGTGACGAACCGGCCCGATCCGGCGAACATCGCGCGGATTCTGGGACTGGACGTTTCCGAGGACGACACGGTGAGCCTGGTTGACCATGCGATGTGGTTCAACCGCCCCGCTTACGACGAGGGGACGCTCAGTGATCGCGAGTTCTGGGACACGGTCGCCGGCGACTGCGGTCTCCCCGAGGTTCGGGACGCCGCCCTCGCGGCCCTGGTCGAGGAGGACGTCTCTCGGACGCGGGAGCCCGAGCCCGCCGCGCTGGACGTCGCCCACCAGCTCCGCGCGGCGGGGCTTCGCCTCGGGATCCTCTCGAATGCCCCGGTGTGCATCGCGCGGGCGATCGAGTCCAGTCCCTGGGCGGCGCACCTCTTCGACGCCTTCACCTTCTCCGGTCCGCTGCACCTCGTGAAGCCGGCGCAGGGGATCTACCGGCATGCCGCCGAGTCCGTGGGAGCGTCTCCGGAGGAGATCCTGTTCATCGACGACCGTAGGCCGAACCTCCGGGGAGCGGAACTGGCGGGCATGTCGGCCCTGCGGTGGGAGTCCCCGGACCAGGCCCGGGCCGAGCTCGTCGAACGCGGGATCCTGAGCTCCGCCGTCGTGGCCTGATCTCAGCGCCCGGAGGCGGCGAACGCCACGATCCGTCGGCAGGTGTCGGCGAAGGACCCGGCGGCCTCAGCCGCCTGGGGGAACAGCGACGTGTCGGTCATGCCCGGTGCCACATTGGCGTCGATGAACCACACGCTCCCCTCCGAGTCCACGATGAAGTCGATCCGCGAGAGGTGGCGCAGGCCGAGGACCTGATGGACCTGGACCGCGGCCTGCGTCACCGCAGAGGTGAGCGCCGCGTCCAACCTCGCCGGCACGAAGTACTGAGTCGTGTCCGTGGTGTAGCGGGCGTCGTAGTTGTAAGAGCCGTCGTCGGTGACGATCTCGATGGGCGGCAGGGGAGCGGGCCCGTCCTCCAGGTCGAGGATGCTCACCGCGATCTCCGTCCCCCCGACGAACTGCTCGATCATCACGCGCTCGCCGTAGGCGAAGGCGTCGACCATCGCCGAGCGCAGCGCCTCCGTGCCATCCGCCCGGGAGATGCCCAGCGCCGACCCGCCATCGGTGGGCTTGACGACGACGGGGAAGGTGAGGCGCGGATCCAGGGCCTGGAGGACCGCAGTCGCGCCCAGCTGGCGGAAAAGGGATTGCGGCAGGGAGAGCCACGCCGGCGTCGACACGCCGGCCGAGGCGAGGAGCCCCTTCGCCGTCGGCTTGTTGGAGGCCATCATCGCCTGCACCGAATGGGATCCGACGAAGGGGAC
Source organism: Schaalia naturae (assembly GCF_042665795.1). NCBI lineage: Bacteria > Bacillati > Actinomycetota > Actinomycetes > Actinomycetales > Actinomycetaceae > Schaalia > Schaalia naturae. Next base: position 2,532,281 of record NZ_JBHTEF010000001.1, on the reverse strand, counting down.
GCCGAGGCTCTCCAAGAGGGCCTGGAGCGACCCGTCCTCGCCGATGGAGCCGTGGACGAGCGGCCACACCACGTCCGGGGACCACTCCTCGAGCGTCGGGAGGAGCGAGGCGTCGAGGTCGCACACGCGCACCTCGTGGCCGGCCTGGTGCAGGACGTTCGCAACGCGCCGGCCTGAACGGACCGAGACGTCGCGCTCGTGGGTGAGCCCTCCGGCGATGATGAGGATTCGAGGTGTGGTGGTCATGTCCAGCTCCTGGGAAGTGGCGGTGCGAGGGGGGTCAGCGGGCATCCGGCGCGGGTCCCGGGTCCTCCGGCGGGGTCGGGGGGAGCGGGGATGAGGCCGACGGCGCGTCGGCGGGGACGAATCCCGCGCCGAACATCTCGACCAGCTCCTTCTCGGCGTTGACCACGGAGGCGAGCCGGCGGACGCCCTCGCGGATCTCCTCGGGGGTCGGATAGCAGAAGGACAGGCGCATGTGGTCGGTGCCGCGGCCGTCGTAGTAGAAGGCGGTGCCGGAGACGTAGGCGACCTGGCCGCGCACGGCCCGGGGGAGCATCGACTTCGCGTCGAGGCCCTCAGGAAGGGTCACCCAGGTATAGAAGCCCCCGTCGGGGATGGTCCACCGGCAGTCGGGCATGTACTCGCCCAAGGCGTCGAGCATCGCCTCGCAACGTTCCTGGTACATCCCTCGGAACTGCTTGACCTGGCCATACCAGTCATATTCAGACAGATACTGCGCAATTGCCATCTGACCGACCATCGAGGGCGACAGGATGGCAGACTCGGAGGCCAGCACCAGCTTGTCGCGGATCGCGTGAGGAGCGTACGCCCACCCGATCCGGAAGCCCGGCGCGAACATCTTCGAGAACGACCCGAGGTAGACGACGCCCTCCGGGCAGTAGGAGGCCAGGGCGGGCAACGGGTCGGAGTGGAAGCCGAGCAGGCCATAGGGGTTGTCCTCGACGATCAGCACGCCCTCGCGCAGGCAGATCCGCGTGATGAGGGCGCGGCGCGACTCCGACAGCGTGACGCCAGCCGGATTGTGGAAGTTCGGGATCGTGTAAAGGAACTTGACGCGCCGGCCCCGCGACTTCAGGCCCCGGATCGTCGCCTCGAGGGCCTCGGGGATCAGGCCGTCCTGGTCCATGTCGACGTGGACGACGTCCGCTTGACGGGCGCGGAACACCCCGAGCGCCCCCACGTAAGAGGGCGACTCCGCCAGGACCACATCACCCGGGTCGATGAAGAGCTCGGCGACGTAATCGAGGGCCTGCTGCGACCCTGTGGTGACGACGACATCGTCGGGGTCGGCGCCGACGATCCCGTCATAGGCCATGACCTCCGTGATGCGCTCGCGCAGGACCTCCCAGCCCTGCCCCGACCCGTACTGCATCGCGACGGCGCCGTGGTGGAGGATCAGCTGCTTGGCGGACTCGGCCAGCTCGGCGATGGGCAGATCCTTGAGATTCGGCATCCCGCCGGCCAGCGACACCACCTCGGGGCGCGAGACGACGGAGAACAGAGCTCGGATCTCAGAAGCTCGCAGGTTGCGAGCTCGTGCGGCGTAGGAGCCGAACCATGGATCGAGCCTGTTTCCCTCTGTGTCGCCCGGACGGCGAATCGTCTCGCTCACGGGACCTTCCTCTGGATCGTGTGGGTCCGGGCCTGCCAGCCCGGTGTCACCAGTCTGCCACGGTCGCCAGAAGCCCCCGCACGGAGGGGATCGCGGTGGACGGGTCCTCCCCCGTCTCGGTCGGTGCCGGGAGCCCCGGCGTGACGAGGAAGAAGGGCCGTACTCCGGCGGCCCAGGCGGCCTGGACGTCGATCGGGCGGTCGCCGACGGCCACCGCGTCGCCGGGCGCGACGCCGTTGCGGGCCAGGACGGCGAGGATCATCGAGGGGTCGGGTTTGCGCGGATACCCGTCCCCGGGGCAGATGACGTCATCGACGCGCAGCCGGTGGCCCGCCAGCAAGGCCAGCGCGCCGTCGCGATCCCGGTGGGTGACCACCAGGTTGAGGCCGCCCGCGCGCCGCACGGCGTCGACCACGTCCGGCACGCCGTCGATGAGGGGCGCCGGACGGGTCTTCCATCGGTCCCGGACCCCTGCATAGGCGTCATCGAGGATCCCGCGGTCCAGACCATGGCGCGAGGCGAGCTCCCGGATCGCGCTCTCGATCGAGCGGTGGGTCAGCACGGAGACCTCCCGCAGGTCGTCCGCCCCCACCCGGCCGTCGTGGACGGCGGCGCACAGTGCGCGATCGACCTCCGGATAAGTGTCGAGGAGGGTCCCGCCCATATCCCACACGACGGCGTGGGTGCGCGGGGGCGTGGTGCTCATGTCCCCATTGTGCCCAATGCGGGGCCGTCATCCCCGTGCGGGGCCCGGGCGGTCACCGTCCCCGGGCGGCCAGCCAGCGCTCGGCGTCCAGGGCGGCGCGGCACCCGGACCCGGCGGCGGTCACGGCCTGCCGGTACGTGTGGTCGACCGCGTCGCCGCAGGCGAAGACCCCCTCCAGGTTGGTGCGCGTGGACGGTTCCTCGACGACGATGTACCCGGCGCCATCCAGGTCAACCTGTCCGCGGAGCAGCTCCGTGCGCGGCTCGTGCCCGATGGCGACGAACACGCCGTCCACCGGCAGGGTCGAGGTCGCCCCGTCCGTCGTGCAACGCAGCTCGACGCCCTCCACGGAGGAGTCGCCCAGGACCCGCTGGACCGTCTCGTTCCAGGCGAAACGGATCTTCGGGTCGGCCTTCGCCCGGTCGACCATCGCCTTGGAGGCCCGCAGCTGGTCGCGGCGGTGCACGACCGTCACGGACTTCGCGAAGCGGGTGAGGAACGTGGCCTCCTCCATCGCGGAGTCCCCCCGCCGACGACCGCAAGATCCTTGTCGCGGAAGAAGAAGCCGTCGCAGGTCGCGCAGAAGCTCACGCCCCGCCCGGACAGGCGGTCCTCGCCGTCCACCCCCATGTGCCGATAGTCCGACCCGGTCGCGAGGATGACCGCGCGGGCGGACACGACCTCGTCCTCGTCGACGGTCACGGACTTCACCGGGCCGGCCAGGTCGACGGCGGTGGCGTCCTCGAGACGGATCTCCGCGCCGAAACGCTCGGCCTGGGCGCGCATCCGGTCCATGAGGTCGGGCCCCAGGAGCCCCTCGGGGAAGCCGGGGAAGTTCTCGACCTCGGTCGTGTTCATCAGCGCGCCGCCCGCCGTCACCGACCCGGCGAGCACGAGGGGGCGCAGACCCGCCCGCGCGGCGTAGATGGCGGCCGTGTACCCCGCAGGTCCGGATCCGATGATGACGAGGTCGCGGACCTGGGTGTCCTCAGACATGGGTGTCAATCTCCTTCGCGGTGCTCACTGGACGGTGATCTCGCTGATCCATGCCCTGTTGAGGCCCTCCGAGTCGACGGGCATGGTGCGGAACGACAGGGAGACGTACTGCAGGTCGACGGCTGGATCCAGCGTGATCTGAGTCGTCGGACTCAACGCCGTGGTGGCCAGTTCTGTTCCCGCCCGGGGGTTCGCCGGGTCGTCCACCGAGCGGACGACCAGCTCCCCGCCGGACGTGCCCGGGTCCATCGACAGGGTGATCCCCGACAGCGTGGAGGTCTGCTCCAGCGTGAGGAGGATCGTCACCGTGTTGTCATCCGAGAACTGGTTGAGGTCGTAGTAGCGGGAGTACCACTGCGTCGAGGGGTCCCCGTCGATGAGGTTGATGTACAGGTCGTCGTGGTCGCCGCGATCCCCGCTCGCGGAGTTCCAGGAGAAGACCTTGGCGGCCTGGATCACCGGGGGCACCGTCTCGTGCGGGCTGGGTTGCGCCCCCTCGCCGCCACTCGGGGCGGCACCGGACTCCGACTGCCCCGAGGTGACGCCGGCGGCGAGTGACTGCGCGAGGTCCTCCACCGCGGAGACGGGGGCGAACGCCTGGTGGAAGCCCCAGATCCCGCCGCCGATGACCAGCACCAGGGCCATCACCATGGCGGGCACGGTCGGGTCCACTCGCGTCCTGCCATCTCCCGGGTCGTCGCCGTCCCCGGTCGTGTCCTCCGGCGGCGAGGGGGGCTCCGGTGGCGGAGTCAGGCCGTCCTGCGGGGTTCCGGGGGCGTCGTCTCCGCCGCGCTGGCGGGCCCGGATCCAGGAGGCCACCGAGCGCCGAGCCGTTGCGGCTGCGGCGCCGATCGCCGCGGCGGCCGCTCCGGCCGAACCGGTCGCGGTCCCTCCGGAGGCGGCGGCGTCCCCCTGTGCGACAGCGGGCGCCGGCTGGTCGGCCGTGGCGAGCGCGCCCGCCGATCCGCCGTCCCCGGTCGTCTCCCGGTCCGGCTGGTCGTCGGGCTCGGGCTGGTCGCCGGGTTGGGGCCGGGCGCCCGGCTCGTCCGGGCCGGGATCGCCCTCGTGGACGGGGGGGATGAAGGGATGGCCGGGCGCGGGGGGCGGCGCGACGGCTCCGTCGTCCGCGGGATGGAGGATGTCATCGAAGGAGGGGATGCTCATGAGCGGATCTTCCGGACGGGCGGAGGGGCGGATGATGGGGAACTCGCCCGTGTGGGTCGGATCGGAGGCCGCCCACTGCCTCCCGATCATCGACCACCCGGTGCGCGATGCCGCGACCGACTCCGCCATCTCGTCGGGCGTGGGCGGGGGCGGAGGGGCCGAGAGGTCCGTCGAGGGCGCTGCGGCCGGCGCAGCGGCCGGCCGGGAGGCGCGGCCCGCCATGAAGGCGGACAGACGGGCGGGGACACGGAGCCGCCGGGCGGCGTGGGACAGGGCGGCCGAGGCGTTCGCGGGATCGACGACGCGGAGGACCGCGACGTAGCAGGCCGCGGCGACGAGGGCGACGAGCGCCAGCTTGAGAACGGACACGAGGAAGCGCGCGGGGCCGTTGTCGACCAGAGTCATCGGGCCGATGAGGCGCACGACCAGGTAGGCGACGGCCCAGGCGGCGGCGGCGGCGGTGAGGTACTTGAGGTACGTCGCGATGATGCGGCCCGGGTTGACGAAGGAGTTCTTGCGGGCCACCCAGAACACGGCGATGAAGCCCTGGGTGAGGCGGCAGACGGTCTCCGCCAGAGCGGCGCCGAAGGTCCACCACTGGGCGCCGGCCAGGGCGTAGATCGACCAGCCGACGATGATCTGGATCAGCGTGGGCACGATGCCCATGAGGAAGACGGGCCGGGCATCCTCGTAGGCGAAGAACACGCGCTGGCTCATCAGCACCATGCCCGTGGACGCCACCCCCGGCATCAGCGCGGTGAGGACCAGCGCGTAGGCGTGGATGACGCCGGGGTCCGTGGTGCCCGGGATGATGAGCTGGACCATCGGGGTGGCGCCCGCGATCAGGACGGCGGCTGAGAGCAGGGACAGCAGGGTGATGAGATTGAGGCCCGTCGTGTACTGCTCGGCCACGGTGCGGTGGTCGCGGTCGGCGGCGGCGTCCGCCAGCCGTGTGAAGATGGCGGTGGCCAGGGACACGGAGATCAGGGACTGGGGCACCATGTAGATCATGAACATGGTGGTGTAGGCCGTGTACCCCGCCATCGTCGCGATGCTGTTCGCGTCGGCGAAGGCGTCGGCCCGGGTGGCCAGCTGCGTCGTGGAGATGACGCCCAGCTGGCTGATGCCCAGGGTCGCGAAGGTCCAGCCCGCCACCTTCGAGGCCGTGCCGAAGGACGTGCCGCGGAAGCGGAAGTCGGGGCGCACGGAGACGCCCGAGCGCCGGATCGGGATGACGAGCACCACCGCCTGGCAGATGACGCCCAGCGTGGCCGTCCCCCCGAGGATCCAGAATTGCGAGCTCGTGAAGTCGGAGACGGCAAAGGTCCCTTGCGAGCCGGTGGAGCCGAACATCGCGATGAAGACGACCAGCCCGGCGATGGCGACGACGTTGTTGACGACGGGCGCCCACATGTAGGGCCCGAACACGCCCCGGGCGTTGAGCAGCTCGCCCAGGAGGTTGTACAGGCCGTAGAAGAAGATCTGAGGCAGGCAGATCAGCGAGAAGGCGATCGTCAGGGTGCGCATCTGGCCGGTGAAGCTGCCGGCCAGGATCGTCACCAGCAAGGGGGCTGCGACCATGGCGACCAAGGTGACGCCGAAGAGGATCACGCCGGCCAGCGTGAGCAGGCGGTTGACGTAGACATCGCCTGACCTGCGCTTGAGCGCGCGGACGATCTGGGGGACCAGGACCGCGTCGAAGACGCCCGCGGCCAGCAGGTTGTAGACGGTGTTGGGCAGCGTGTTGGCCACCTGGAACGAGGTCGACACAGCGCCCGCGGCGGATCCGATGGCGGCCACCAGCAGGGCGGCGCGCACGAACCCGAGGATGCGGGAGACCAGGGTGCCGGACGCCATGATGGCCGAGGACCTCAGGAGGGAGGCCTGCCGGGGGGCGCCGACGGCGCCGGGAGCCTCGCCCGGGTCCGTCGCACGTGTGTCCTCGCTCATCGTCCCTCCTCCGTCGCGGCGATCGTGCCGGGAGTGTCCGCGTCGGGCGCGGTCCGGCGGGCGCGCATCCTCTTGCCCAGCGTGCGGGCGACGCCGGCGACGAGGGCGACGACCAGCAGCCCGGCGATCACCGCCGTCCCGGTATCCTCCCACCCCGCGCGCATCCGCACCGTGACCGACTGCGTGTCATCCAGCACGTGTCCGTCCGGTGTGGTCACCTTGTAGCCGACTTCGATGTCGCCCGATCCGATGGCCGAGACCGGCACCTCGACCGTCGAGGTGGTCCCCGCGGGGATCGTGACCTCTTGGGTGTCGGTGACGCGCAGCCGCGGGTCCGAGGGCAGGAGCGTCACCTTGACGGTCACGTCCCAGGCCAGGTCGTTGGCGATGGGCACGGGGAAGTTGGCGGTCTTGTTGATGAGGTTGACGGTCGAGGTCGGTTCCGCGTGGACGGAGGTGAGGAGCCGGGCGGTCTCCAGGCGCAGGCGCGTGATCCCGTCCGAGCGCTCCTCGGCGGAGGTGCCGGCGGCCAGCATGCGCAGCGCGGCCTCCTCGATGGTGGAGGTGAGGACCTCGGGCTCCTTCAGGGCTGAGGCGAGGGCCGCAGTCTGGGTGAGGGCGTCGGACACCGCCTGGAAGGCGTCGGTCGTCGACTGGTCGAGCGCCGCGGCCCCGCCGATCGCCTCGCGCCCCTGATCGGTGGGGGAGGAGGCGGCGATCGCGGAGAAGGTCGTGCCGTTCACCCACCGCTGGTCCAGGAGGGCGTGGACGCGGCCCACCAGGTCGGCGTCCACCGCGGTGCCGCGCGGCACGACGGCCAGAAGCGTGCGCGACTCGTTGGGCTTCTCGCGCGTGATGATCGCGGTGAGGGCGGTGAGGGTCTGTTCCGCGTCCAGCTGGTCGGCCTCCGAGCTCGCGTCCCACCCCAGGACGTCGGAGATCGCCTGCTGGGAGGTGAGGACCGTGACCGTGCCGTCGGCCTCCCCAGAGGTGGAGGTCTCCCCGCTCCCGGTATCGATCTCGACACGGGACACGGAGGTGAACGAGAGGTCTTCGGCGGGGGCGACCGTCCCGGGTGGGGCGATGATCGTCTGGTCCTGGAAGCGCTGGAGCACCTGCAGGCCGAAGGCCGCGGTGGTCGGCCACACGACGTCGCCGATGACGGTGGCGCCCCCGCCGGGCCTGCGCGAGGACTCCTGGCGCAGGGCCGCCGTGAACGTGGTGCGCGAGTCCAGTGCCAGATCCATGAGGTCCGAAGAGCCCCCCACCGTCAGCGCCCCGAGGTCGGCGTCCCAGCGGGGAAGCGCGATCAGCTCCTGAGCGGTGGACAGGAGCTCGTCGACGAGCCGCTTGTCCGCGGTCCGGCTCCCATCCCCGGACGACGAGGACGACGAGGACGGCGCCGGCGATGCGGATGCGGACGGCGACGAGGACGCGGACGGGGAGGCGGGCTGGGACTGTGGGGCGTCCCCGGACTGCCCCCCTTCGCCGGAGGAAGCGGTCTCCTCGCCGGCCTCCTCGGGGAAGAGCTCCGGGTCGACGGCCAGCGTGACGCCGTCGGTGGCCGCCAGGGAGAGCGCCGCCCGCTGCTCGGTCGCGGCGCCCGTCGCCGTGTCCGCGGTCCAGGGGACCACGGCGTCCATGAGCGTCGGGGAGACGTCGTATCCGGAGTCCCATACCAGCAGGGTGCGGTCCTGCCCCCGGGCGTCGCCGGAGGCCGCGGTCACGGTGAGCCCGCGGGGGCCCCATTCGAAGCTGTCGTCCAGCGGCAGGTCCGCGCGCGCCAGTGTCACAGAGAACTCGGCGGACGCGCCCGCCGCCAGGTCGTGGCCCAGCTGGGTGGTGCCGGCCTGCTGGCCGGCCCACCGCTCGCCCGACAGGAAGGCGGTGAGCTCCTCGTCGGTGACGGGGGTGCTGGGGCGCATGAACACGTCGAACGCGGGGTCGGAGAGGTCCGCGCCGGAGGTGTTCGTCACCGTCCCCGACACGACGACCGTGTCCTGGGTGGTGAGCACCCGCGGGTTGAGGTCGTCGATGCTGACGGCGATCCCCGCGTCGTCCTCCTCCGAGGCGGCGCCCAGGACCGAGGGGCGCACCGCCGACCGCGAGGCCGCGTCCGCGGCGGCGCCCTGGTCGTCCTCGGCGGAGGCCGGCCCCGCCATGGCCACCGTCGCGGCGACGAGGGCGGCGAGTGACGCCGCCACGCCCAGCACCCGGCGTCGCATCAGCCCTCCCGGTACAGCAGGTCCAGGGCGATCCCGACGATCCGCCGCTCGTTCGGGTAGGCCAGGATGTGGGTGAGCTCGCGCAGCGGCCACCACTGGGCGTCCTCCGCCTCATGGTCCGGGTCGCCCTCGACCGTCACCTCCCCGGACACGTATCCCATGAGGTAATGGTGGACCACCTTGTGGACGCGCCGCTCAGGGCCGGAGAACCAGAAGTCGATCGTGGCCAGGTGGCGGATGATCCGCCCGCTGATTCCGGTCTCCTCCGCGACCTCGCGCAAGGCGGCCTCCTCGGCGGTCTCCACGCCCTCCAGGTGCCCCTTGGGCAGGCACCACTCGATGCGGCCGGCCCGGTTGCGCCGAGCGATGATCGCGGCGTAGGGGACGCCCTCGACGACGTCGACGACGACCCCGCCCGCCGACGTCTCCCCCACCACCGGCAGGTGCGACATCTGGGTGTGGATCACCCGCAGCGACGTGTGGCGCTTGGGGGGACGGGGCACCCCGGGGCGTCGGTCGGTCGGGCGGGCAGGCATGGTCCCACTTTAGATGAGTGGCCCGCGGCGGCCCGTCGGCTCAGCACTCGACGACGTTGACGGCGAGGCCCCCCGCCGAGGTCTCCTTGTACTTCGAGAGCATGTCGTTGCCGGTCTGGCGCATCGTCTCGATGGCGGCGTCCAGGCTGACCATGTGCCGTCCGTCGCCCCACAGCGCCATGCGCGCGGCGTTGATGGCCTTGACGGCGGCGATCGCGTTGCGCTCGATGCAGGGGATCTGGACCAGCCCGCCCACCGGATCGCAGGTGAGCCCGAGGGAATGCTCCATGGCGATCTCCGCCGCGTTCTCGACCTGCCGGGGCGTGCCTCCCAGGACCTGGGCCAGTCCCGCGGCCGCCATCGCCGAGGCCGATCCCACCTCGCCCTGGCAGCCGACCTCCGCGCCCGCGATCGACGCGTTCGTCTTGATCAGCGCGCCCACCGCGGTCGCGGTCAGCAGGAAGTCGCGCGTCGCCCGCCTGCGGGAGGCCGCGAGCCCGGGCAGGTCGTCGGGGTCGCGCAGCCCGCGTCCGACGGCGCCGCCCTCGTCCCCGGAGGGGCAGAACGCGAGGAGGTGGGCCAGGACCGCCGGGACGACGCCCGCGGCGCCGTTCGTCGGGGCGGTGACGACGCGGTGGCCGGAGGCGTTCTCCTCGTTGACGGCCAGGGCGAACAGGTTGACCCAGTCCATCGCGCGCATCGGATCGGAGGAGTCCGGGCGCGCCGTCAGCTTGACCGCCAGGGCGTGGGCGCGGCGCGGGACGTCCAGGCCGCCGGGGAGGATCCCCTGGGCCTCGCACCCCGACCGGATGCACGTCATCATCGTGTCGACGATGCGGTCCAGGTAGGCGTCGACCAGGCCGCGCGGCCGGGCCGACTCCTCGTTCGCGCGGACCAGGGACGCGATGGACAGCCCGCCTCGGGTGCAGAGGTCGACCAGCTCCCGTGCGGTCGCGAAGGGGTGGGGCGCCGGCACGTCCATGACGCGCGTCGCGTCGGGCGCCGCCAGGGACGCGAGCCGGGGGTGCGCGGGATCGTCGTTGACCTGGGCCATGACGAAGCCGCCGCCGACCGAGTAGTAGGTGCGTGCCAGAAGGGGCCGCGGCGGCCCGGCCGGCGGGGAGGGCCAGGCCGTGAGGGTGAGCGCGTTGACGTGGTACGGCAGGCGGGTCGACGGGCGGAACCGGATGTCCGCCGAGACGTCCATGGGGATGCCGCCGCCCGGCGAGCCGACCAGCGCGAGGCGTCCTGTGCGCGCGATCTCGGGCAGCACGGACTCGACGGCCGCGGTGCCGACGGTCTCCGGCGCGTGGCCCTCCAGGCCCAGCAGGATCGCGCGGTCGGTGGAATGCCCGCGGCCGGTGGCCCCGAGCGAGCCGAAGAGGTCGACGGTGAGGCGCCCGGTGCGGGCGGAGAGGGCCCCGAGCTCGGCGGCGAAGGCCCGGGCCGCGCGCATCGGGCCGACCGTGTGCGAGGAGGACGGCCCGATGCCGATGCGGAAGAGATCGAAGAACGACAGGGGGTGGGGGGCGTCGGCGGCCGCGACCGCGCCCGAGACCAGGGCGGCGGGCGCGGGGACGGGATCTCCGTCGGCGTGCGTCGGCGCCAGTCCCGGAGGGGTCGCAGAGCGTTCCATGGCTCCATTGTCGCGGTTCGCGCCCCGTGGCGTCGCACCGCCTGGCGCGGCGGGTGTTGCTAGCCTGTAGCGCACGGATCGAGGTCGGACCCGGTGGCGCCGAGGCGGTCGGTTCACGTCCCGTCCGCCTTCCCCTGGACACGGCAGCGAGGAGACCGGGGAGGCGACGCGCATGAGGGCCGGGACGAGCTTGCCGGATGTCGCGCGTTACAACCAGAACGTCGTCATCCACGCGTTCCGCCGGATGGGCCCGTCCAGCCAGACCGACGTCGTGGCGTCGACCGGGCTGTCGGCCCAGACGGTGTCGACGATCGTGCGGGGGCTGGTGTCCGGGGGGATGCTGCGCGAGATCGACACCGTGGTGGCGGGGCGCGGGCGTCCGAAGACGATCATGGACATCGTCGGTTCAGCGAGGTTCGCGGTCGGCGTGCACGCCGACCCGTCGCTCATGACGGCGGTGGTGCTCGACCTGCGCGGGTCCGTGGTCGGAGAGGCGAGGACGGCCGGGGTCGACACCGAGGACCCGGAGCGCGCCATGGACGAGGCCGCCGGCCTGGCCACGGAGGCCATGACCGCAGCGGGCGTGGACGGGAGCCGGCTGGAGGGAGCCTGTCTGGCGGCGCCCGGTCCGGTCGATGCCCGCAGGCAATGCCTGGTGAACCCGGTGTGGCTGCCCGGGTGGGCCGGCGCGCCGATCGGGCAGATGCTCGGATCCCGGCTGGGCATGCCGGTCCCCCTCGTCAAGGACACGCTGGCCGCGGTGATCGGGGAGAACTGGGTCCGCGGCGGACAGACCCTGGACTCGACCATGGTGTTCGTCTACCTGGGAGCCGGGACGGGGCTGGGGATCTCGGTCAACGGCGAGCCCCTCCGGGGGGCCTCCGGGAACGCCGGAGAGGTCGGGTCGATCCTGGTCGCCCTGTCGCCGGGCGGGAGGCGCGTCGGGGACGGGCTGGACAATGATCCCGCCGTCGTGGTGGAGAAGGCCCATGGGCTGGGGATCCTCGGGGGCGAGGCGCCGCCCAGGACCGTCCAGACCGCTGTCGCACGGGACCTCCGGCGTCTGTGCGAGGCCGCGGCGTCCGGGAACGCCGACGCCTCCCGCCTCCTCGGCGGCGGGGCGGCGAGGATCGCGGACGTGGCGGTGATGGCCGCGGAGATGGTCGACGCCGACATGGTGGTCTTCGGCGGGCCCTACTGGCAGATGGTCGCCCCGTGGTACGAGGGCGCCGCCCGTGAGGCCCTGGGGCGCCCGTCGGCGCGCGGTCCGCACGCGGTGGAGATGCTGTCCACGGTCATGGGGGAGCATGTCGGAGCGGTGGGCGCCGCCTCGGTGGTCCTCGACGACAGATTCGTCCCGCGGACCCCGCGCGCGGCGCGGTCCTGATCCCGAAGGAAAGTCACAGTTCGATCACGGCAGCGGAGGAAGGGTTGACGCCGTTTATTCTGATATTCAGAATAAACGGAGGTTCCCGGACGTCTCACATCCCTCGATGAAGAGGAGGAGCGGGCATGGTGATGACCGTCGCCAACGCGCCTGTGTCCTACGGGGTCTTCGGACTCGCACGACCCGACCGCGTCCCCCTGCCCTCCGGTGAGCGGCTGCTCGACCTCGTCCGTCGCGCCGGCTATCAGGGCATCGACTCCGGAGCGTCCGGACTGCTCGGCACCGGCACCGCCCTCGTGGACGCCCTGGACGCCCGCGGGCTGCGCCTGTGCGGCGGATGGGTCGACTTCCCCTTCGCGGGGACCGAAGGGGCCTTCGCGGAGGCGTGCGAGCGGGCCAGGCCCCTCCTGGACGACCTCGCGCTCGCGGCCGACGCCCAGGGAGGGCCTCTCCCGGTTCCGACCCTCGCCGATGCGGGATCCGACCTCAGGCGGGCGCACCCGGGAGGAGGGCCGGACCTGGAGCTGGACCCGCGGAGCTGGTCCGTCCTCGTGGACCGGGTCGAGCGCGTCGCCGAGGAGGTCCGGGAACGCGGGCTTGAGCCGACCTTCCACCACCACGCGTCCACCTACGTCGAAACCCCGCGGGAGATCGAGCGGCTTCTCAACGACACCTCGGTCGGACTGACGCTCGACACCGGGCACCTGGTGCTCGGCGGCGGTGACCCGGTGGCGTGCCTGTCGAGGTGGCGCGGGCGGATCAACCACGTCCACCTCAAGGATGTCGATCGATCCGTCCTCACCGGCGCCGCGGGGAGCGCCCATCCGATCCGGGACGTCTGGGAGAAACGGGTGTTCGTCGCGCTCGGGAGGGGCGACCTTGATGTCCCGGGGTTCATGGACGAGCTCGCGGCGACGGGATACGGCGGATGGGTCGTCGTCGAGCAGGACGTCGTCATGCTCGACCCAGGCGACGTGGATCGGGCCGCGGCGGACCAGATCGCCAACCGCGAGGCATTGAGGAGATGGATCCCATGACGCCGCCCCGTCTCGCCGTGATCGGCCTGGGCGGGATCGCGCAGGCCGTCCACCTCCCCCTCATCCAGAGGAACAGGGATCGCGTCGAGCTCGCGGCGGTGGCGGACCTCTCTCCTCGGGCTCTTGAGGAGGTCGCGGGCGGATACGGGCTCGGCCCCGCGCATCGCTACCGCAGCGCCGCCGAACTGGCGGAGGCCGTGCGGGAGCGCCATGAGCAGGTCGACGGCGCCATCCTCGCGACGTCCGGAACCCACGCGGACGACGCTCTGATGCTGGTCCGCGCGGGCGTGAGAGTCCTCGCCGAGAAGCCCCTCGCCTACTCCCTGGACGAGGTCGACAGGCTGGTCGACGGCGTCGAGAGGCTTCACCGGGATCCCGCCGAATGGATCCGCGTCGGGTACATGAAGGAGCACGATCCCGCGGTCGAGGTGGCGTCGAGGCTCCTGGAGAGCGCCTCCGTGCGCGCCGTGGACGTCGAGGTCCTCCACCCGGCGGACGACCGGCAACTGCGGTTCGCCCGCGCCAGGGCCTGGGGGGACGCGGATCCGGAGGCGCTCGCCCGGAGCAGGTCCAGGATGGACGAGGCGCTGGAACGGGCAGTGGGAGGCGTCCGGGACGACAAGTCCGGCCGCGCTCTCTACGCGACCGTCATCCTCGGATCGATCGTGCACGACCTCGCGCTCACCCGGCACCTGGGGGTGCCGCTCGAGCGGATCTTCCACGCCTCCCGGACCGGGCCGTCCTTCCCCGGCTCGGTGACGGTCTCGGGATCCACACGGGGCGCGCCATGGACGCTCGGATGGCACTTCATCGCCGGCTACCCGGAGTACCGGGAGACGATCACCATCCACCACGAGTCGGGAAGCCTGGAGATCGCCTTCCGAACGCCCTACATCCTCAACGCCCCCACGGTGATCACGTGCCGGAGCGCCGGCGGAGCCGACCGGAGCGACGTCGCCGCCAGTGCGTGGCCTCAGGAGGAGGCGTTCGACAGGGAGCTGACGGCGTTCCTGGGACTCATCCGAGGGGAGGACGCGCCCGGATCGGGGCCGCGCGAGGCGCGGGAGGACCTCGTCGTCGCGCAACGGCTGTGGCGGGCGTGCGCCGTGTCCGCGGGCGTCCGCGTCGACCCCTCATCTGAAGCGGGAGGGCGCGTTCCGGACGGCGCGACCTTCGACGACGTGAGGAACGGACGGGAGAGATGACCATGCGAGAGAGGAAGACGACGATGTCAGACGGCAAGCGCGGGCTGCCCGCAGCGGGCGCTGCGGCGGTGGCGGTGGGAATGCTGGTGGGAGCCTGCTCCTCCGGCGGTGCCGACCAGTCGGGAGAGGCCTCCGGATCGGGCGCGGCGACGCTGACGATCACGGCGAACGCGATCGCGGGCGGGAAGAACGCGGCGGAGGCCGAATGGATCGCCGATTGGGTGATCCCCCAATTCGAGGAACGGCAGAAGGCCCAGGGCAGGGACGTCACAGTGACCTTCGAACCCCAGGGCGTGGACGACGAGGACTACAAGACCAAGGTCGCCCTCGACCTGAAATCGGGGAAGGGCGCGGACATCCTCGGCATCGACGGCATCTGGGTGGGGGAGTTCGCCCAGGCGGGCTACATCGCCCCGCTCGAGGACGTCGTCGGGCAGTCCTCGGCGGAGTGGGACGGGTGGGAGCAGATCCCCGACGCGGTCCAGCAGGCGGCCTCCTTCGAGGGAAAGCGATACGGCATCCCCCAGGGAACCGACGGCCGGGTCCTCTACTACAACAAGACCCTGTTCCAGGAGGCCGGGCTCCCCGCCGACTGGGAACCGACGTCCTGGGATGACGTCATCAGCGCGGCGACGGCGCTGAAGGCCGTGGACGGGGTGACCCCCCTCCAGATCGACGCGGGCACGGCGATGGGCGAGGCGACCTCGATGCAGGGCGTGCTGCCCCTCCTGGCCGGCACCGGGGAAGAGCTCTGGACGGACGGCAAGTGGACCGGTGACACCCCGGGGCTGCGAGCGGTCCTGGACCTGTACAAGACGATCTACGTCGACGACGGCCTGGGCGACGCGATCCTCCAACAGGAGGCGTCCGGCAGGGACACGTCCTTCCAGGAGTTCGCCGACGGGCACATCGGGATCCTGCTGGAGGGCGACTACTTCTGGCGGTCGGTCATCAATCCCCAGGAGGGCGTGGGGACCGCTCCGATGGAGGATCGCGACACCGCCGTCGGATATGCGAGGATCCCGGCGATGAGCCCGGGGTCCGGGATCGACGGCCAGGACTATGTCTCGATGTCCGGCGGGACGGCACGTGTCCTCAACCCCGGCACCGCGGATCCGGCCCTGGCCTGGGACCTGCTCACCTTCATGAACTCGCCGGAGGCTTTCGAGGCGCGGGCCGCGGGCACGCTGTCGATCTCGCCGCGCACCGATGTCAACGAGAAGCTCCTCAGCTCGGACCCGATGCTGAGCTTCGTCAGCGACGAGGTCCTGCCGATCACCGCCTATCGCCCGGGGCTGGCCGAGTACACCGAGGTGTCCGCCGCGCTCCAGCAGGCCACCCTGGACGTCGTGACCGGCTCGTCCGTCGACGACGCCGTGTCGGCGTACGTGGACGCCCTCACGGGCGTGGTCGGAGCGGACAGCATCGACTCGGGGAAGTGACGGTCCCGTGACGACCACGGGGGCGCCGGGACGGGAGAGGCCGTCCCGGCGCCGGGCGACGGACGTCGCCGGGCTCGGAGCGCTCAGGGCTGGCGCCTTCATCACGCCGGCGCTGGTGGTCATCGCCCTCTTCCTCTTCTTCCCGGCGGTGTGGACCGTCTACCTCGGCATGACCGACTACCGCCTGACCGGGCTCGAGGCCGCGAACACCTCCTTCGTCGGGCTGGACAACTACGCCCGGGCGCTGGGGGACGCCTCGTTCTGGAACTCCCTGAGGCTGACCGTCGTCTTCGTGGCCGTCTCCGGCGTCCTCGGGCAGTCCCTGCTGGGCTTCACGCTGGCATGGTCGACCCGCCGCCTCGCAGGATGGGCGCGGACCCTCCTCGAGACGGTCGTGCTGGCCGCATGGGTCGTGCCCGGCAGCGTCCACGCGTTCCTGTGGATCGCGCTCCTGGACCGCAGGGGCGGGACGCTGAACATGCTCCTCGGCACGCCGGGGAAGGCCTGGCTGATCGAGCACCCGATGGCGGTCATCATCGTCTTCAACATCTGGGTCGGAACGGCGTTCTCGATGCAGCTGTTCTCCTCGGCGCTGTCGGCGGTTCCCCCGTCCCAGTTGGAGAGCGCCCGCATGGCGGGGGCCTCGGGCTGGCAGCAGCTGCGCGACGTGGTCCTGCCGACCATCCGCGGGCACATCCTGACGAACACCCTGATGATCACCCTGTGGACGTTCAACACGTTCACGCCCTACCTCCTGACCGCGGGAGGCCCCAACGGCAGGACGGAGATCCTGTCGGTCTACATCTACAAGACCGCGATCCCGGGCGGGCAGCTCGGCTTCGGAGCCGCGCTGTCGATGATCATGCTCCTCATCAACCTGGCGATCGCCCTCGTGTACATGCGCGTGGGAAGGAGCCGGCGATGACGGCCGCATCGCGGAGAGATCCGCACTCCCGGCGGCTCTCCGTCCACTTCCGCCGGATCGCGGGGCGGATCCTCTTCGTCGCCCTCATGGTGGCGATCGGCGTCTTCTTCGCGCTGCCCCTGGTCTGGCTGTTCGTCGCCCCCTTCGACGCGAACCCGACCATGGCGGTGAGATGGCCGGACTGGACGCTGGGGAGCTTCCAGCGCCTGGCGGACAACCCGTACGCCCTGCGATCGATCCTGAACTCCCTGATCATCGCCGGGGGGACGATGGCGGTGACGGTGGCCTTCGGGACCCTGGCGTCATATGCGCTGTCCCGCGTGCGGATCCCGGGCCGCGACGCCCTGCTCTACGGCCTCCTCCTGCTGTCCTCCATCGTGACGGGCACGGCGGCGATGGTCCCGACCTTCCAGCTGATGAACGCCATCGGGCTCATCGACACGCAGACGGGGGTCATGCTGGTCCTGGCCGGCGGCCTGCTCCCGACCGTGGTCTTCATCCTCAAGGACTTCATGGACTCGGTGCCGAAGTCCTATGAGGAGTCTGCACGACTGTACGGGGCGAAACCCCATCAGGTGCTCAGGGACGTGGTCATCCCCATCGCGCGTCCCGGGATCGCCTTCGTGGCGATCTGGACCGTCGTGCAGGTCTGGGGGAACTTCCTGGTTCCGTATCTGCTGCTCCGAGAGCCGACGAGCCAGCCGGCGGCCGTGCTCATGTACACCTTCTACACCGAGTCCGGGCAGGCCGACCTCAGGCTCATCTCCGCCTTCTGCCTCGTCTTCGCGCTGCCCGTCATCCTCATCTACTTCTTCGTCAACCGACGATTCGGATTCCGCTTCTACGGAGGGATCAAGTCATGACATCCGCGATCACCATGCGATCCCTGGTCAAGCAGTACCCGAACGGCGTGCGCGGAGTCGACGGAATCGACCTGGACATCGGGCAGGGCGAGTTCTTCGCGCTCCTGGGACCCTCCGGCTGCGGGAAGACCACGCTCCTGAGGTCGATCGCCGGGCTGGAGAGCATCACCGAGGGGAGCCTGGAGATCGACGGGGAGGACATGACGGAGCGCGAGCCCGGGGAACGCGGCGTCGCCATGGTCTTCCAGGACTACGCCCTGTTCCCCCACATGGAAGTCGCCGACAACATCGCCTATCCCCTCAGGATCCGCAAGGTCGACCGCGCCACCCGCCGGGAGGCCGCCTCCCGCACCGCCGCGGGCCTTTCGCTCGACGGCCTGCTCGACCGCCGGCCGGGCCAGCTCTCGGGAGGCCAGCAGCAGCGCGTGGCGCTGGCCCGCGCGATCGCCACCCGCCCGGACGTGCTCCTCCTCGACGAGCCGTTGTCGAACCTGGACGCTCGGCTGCGCCTGGAGGCCAGGTCCTTCCTCAAAGAGCTGCAGCGGGACCTCGGGGTGACGTCGGTCTTCGTCACGCACGACCAGGCGGAGGCGCTGGCGCTGGCCGACCGCATTGCCGTGATGAGGGAGGGGCGGATCCAGCAGGTCGGGACGCCCCGACAGGTCTTCCACGAGCCGGCGAACACCTTCGTCGCCTCCTTCATCGGGTCGCATCCGATGAACCTCAACGAGGGCGTCGTCCGCGGCGGAAGGCTCGTCGCCCTCGGCGCGGAGCTCCCCCTGCCCGCCCCCGGCGCCGACGGGTGCCCCGACGGCCGCGAGGTCACGTGGGGCGTGCGCCCCGAGTACGTCGAGTGGTCGGACGCGGAGGTCCCCGGCGCGATCCACGCGGACGTCTCCACCCTCGAGAACCTGGGCGCGCAGGTCCTGATGAGCGCGCGCATCGGGGAGGCGAGGTTCCAGGCGGTCGTCGACGAGGACCCGCTCCCCTCGGTCGGACAGCACTGCTGGTTCACGTTCCCGGTGGCGAAGACCCTGGTGTTCGACCGGTCGACCGGCCTGCGGATCGGGGGAGGCGAACGATGACGGCGCGCCGGGGGGAACCCGCGATGTGGCTGGTGCCCCACACGCACTGGGACAGGGAGTGGTACGAGCCGCACGACGTCTTCCGCGCGCGGCTCGTCATGATGGTGGACGGGCTCCTGGACCTCCTGGAGGCCGAGCCCGAGTGCCGTTTCACCCTGGACGGCCAGGCGGCGGCCGTCCTCGACTATCTCGAGATCCGCCCCGGGGCCGCGGGCCGCGTGCGCGGCGCGGTCGAGCGCGGACAGCTCGACATCGGCCCGTTCCTCATCCTGCTCGACGAGTTCTGCTGCGACGGCGAGTCGATCGTGCGGAACCTCGAACTGGGCGTCGCGGCGTGCGAGGCGATGGGCGGGGCCATGCGCGTGGGATACCTGCCCGACATGTTCGGGCACGCCGCCCAGATGCCGCAGATCCTCCGCGGCTTCGGGCTCGCCGACGCCGCCCTGTGGCGCGGCGTCCCGGCCGGGGTCGAGCGCGACGCCTTCATGTGGCAGGCTCTGGACGGCGAGGCCGTGCGCGTCGAGTACCTGTGGGACGGCTACGGCTCCGCCCTCAAGCTCTTCGAGCCCCCGGAGAAGGCGGACCGCCTGATCGGGGCCTACCTCGAACGCCATGCCCGCCGGTTCGCCGGCGCCCCGCCCGCGGGGATGTACGGGACGGACCACATGGCGCCCCGGACGGACCTCATGGGGATGGTGAGGGCGCACAACCGCTCGCATCCCGGCACCGCCGTCGGCGTCGCGACGCTCGGCCAGGTCGTCGCCTCCCGGGATCACTCCGACCCGGCCCTGGCGGCGCTCCCGGTCGTGCGCGGGGAGATGCGATCCCATGCGCTGGGCAACATCCTGCCGGGGGTCCTCTCCGTGAGGACCGGGCTCAAGCAGGCGATGGCCCAGGCCGAGAGGGCGCTGACCACGGCCGAGCGCTTCGACGCCTGGATCGGCGGGCCTGATCGCGCCGCCTTCTTCGCCCGCGGGTGGGGTCTGGTCGTCGAGTCCAGCGCGCACGATTCGGTGACGGGGTGCGGGGCGGACTCGACGGCGGAGGAGGTCGAGGCGCGCCTGCACGTCGCGGCCCATGTCGCCCGCGGCGCCATCGACACCGGCTTCGCCGATCTGGGACGGCACGCCCCCTCGGGAGACGTCGCCGTCTACAACCCCTCCGGATGGGACATGCCGGTCCAGGCCGAGCTGGTCGTCGAGGGGGAGCCGTCACAGCTCCCCGGCTCCGTCCAGCTCCTCGAGGTGCTGGGGACGACGCTCGGGGACGAGGACGTCGCCGCGCGCGACCTGCCCAGGATCCTGCGGAGGATCCACGGCCGGGAGCTCTTCGGCCGGCAGATCCGCGAGTGGGGATTCCCGGCGCCCGGAGAGCTGCGCCTCGTGGTCGCCGACATCGCGCCGGGGGTTTTCGACCTCGACGCGTTCGCCACCGAACTGGAGAGGCGGCGGCGCGAGTGCGATCCCGGACAGAGGTGGCGCGTGCGCATCGTGACGCCTCCGTCCATGCGCGTCCTCGTCGGCGCGAGGGCGCCGGGTACCGGCGTCGTCGCCGTGGGGATCGGGAGGCGCGGGCCCCACGGGCGCCCGGTCAGGGCCGGAGGGGCCTGGCTGGACAACGGCCTCGTCCGCGTCGAGGTCGAGGAGCCGGGGACCGTCTCCGTGACCGATCTGCCGACCGGCCGGACGGTGCGCGGCGCCCTCGCCCTCGTCGACGAGGGCGACCGCGGGGACTCGTACAACTTCGGACCCCTGGACGCGGGGGCGGTGGGCGAGCCCGCGCGCGTGTCGGTGAGCCTCCTGGAGGGAGGCCCCCTGCGCGGAAGGCTCGGAATCGACCGGACCTATCGCCTGCCCGCCGGACTGGACGCTGAGGACAGGTCACGGCGCTCCTCCGCCGTCGTCGACCAAGTCGTCCGCACCACGGTCGAGCTCCGGGAGGAGGAGCCGTTCGCGCGGGTGTGCGTCGACCTCGTCAACGCCGCCGCCGACCACCGGCTGCGCGTGCTCGTCCCCACCGGGGAGCGCGGCGTGGGCGGGTCCGCCTCGGCGGGCCAGTACGGGGTGACCATGCGGGGGCGCGGCGGCGAGGGCGGGTGGGGGGAGTACCCCCTTCCGACCTACCCCGCCACGCGGTTCGTGTCGGCTGGGGGCGTCGCGATCCACACCGACCGCCTCATGGAGTACGAGGTCGTCGACGGGGACCCGGCGGACGCGATCGCGCTCACCGTGGTGCGCGCCGTCGGGCTGATGAGCGTGAACCTGCACCCGCTGCGCGACGAGCCCGCCGGATCCGAGATCCCGGTCCCGGGCGCCCAGTACCTCGGCCGCCGCGTGCGCACGGAGTTCGCCATCGATCTGTCCTGCCCCGACTGGTCGGGATCCGATGTGGTCCGCCATTCGGACCAGTTCCGCCTGGCTCCCGTCGTCGCCGAAGGGACCGGGCCCGCGGCGGACCGGGGGCGCGCAGACGGGTTGGCGCCGAGGGGACGGCCGGCGGCGCGCACCACGGGGCGCGTCTGCCTGGAGTCCCTGCGGCGCCGCGGCGGCGGCCTCGAGGCGCGCTTCGTGAATTACCACCACCGCGACGAGGTCCTGGGGGCGATGATGAGGGGGCTCTGGGACCGCGCCGGCCTCGACGGCCGGATCGTCGAGGAACTCGTCGACCCGGCGACGATGGTCGTCCCGGCCTCGACGATCCTCACGCTCCGAACCCACGCGGGGACGACGACAGGAGCAGAGGCATGACCACGACACGCATGAGGCGCCACGTGACGCTCACGGACCAAGCGCGGGAACGGTACCCGGGACTTCCCTTCGACGTCGACGGAGCAGCCGAGTCCGTGGAGGTCTCCCTGCGGGTGACCACGACGGGCGCGCGTGCCGTCGTCGACCTCGGATGCGAGGGCCCGCACGGGCTTCGCGGGTGGTCGGGGGGCGCGCGCACCGGCTTCGTCATCACCCGCGCGGACGCCACCCCCGGATATCTGCCCGGGCTGGAGACCGGGCGCTGGAGGGTCCTCCTAGGACTGCACGTCCTCCCCGAGGACGGAGCCGACATCGAGGTGGTCGTCCGCTCTCCGGCGACGCGGCTCCCCGACCACGGCCGGGCCGAGGATCCGGTGTCGCGCGGGATCCGCGGCTCCGACCGCGGGCTGCCCGCCCCCGCCGGCCTCACCTGGTACGCCGGGGACCCGCACAACCATTCGCTGCACTCCGACGGGGAGCTCTCCTTGTGGGAGCTGGCCAACGAGGGGGTCCGCTCCGGTCTGGACTACCTCGGATGCACCGATCACAACACGGTCAGCCACCACGCCCACCTGGCCGCCGTCGGGGCGAGGCAGGGCATCACCCTGGTGCCGGGCCAGGAGATCACCACCCACCGCGGCCACGCCAACGCCTGGGGGGACATCGGCGTCATCGACTTCCGCAGGCCCGCGCAGACGTGGGTGGACGAGGTCGACGCCCGCGGCGGCGTCATGTCCGTCAACCATCCCGTGTCCGGCGACTGCTCCTGGACTCAGCCTCTGGAGCGCGCGCCACGGGGGGCGGAGCTCTTCCACGGGTCGTGGTACCGGAACCTGACGGACACCTCGATCTGGGCGTGGTTCCTCAACTGGACGCGCGACGTCGCGGTTCTGGGCGGGGGAGACTTCCACAACCGGTCGACTCCGCTGCGCCCCGGCATGCCGACCACATGGGTGGCCGCGGAGGCCTGCGAGCCCGACGCCCTCATCGAGGGGATCCGCGCGGGTCGCACGACCATCACCGGCAGTGCCCGGATGGTGGGCGAGGGGGAGGCCCGCCCCGTCCTCATGGACGCGCCCACCCTGATCCGCCAGGGGGAGGACCTCCTGGCCCTCGATGCCGCGGGGACCGTCCTGGTCGACCTGGGGGGTCGCCGCCTGGTCATCGGGCAACGGCGCCAGCTCGTGCGCGCGCCGCGCGAGTCGGGCCCATTCTGCCTGGTGAGGGCCGACCGTTCGGTCGTGGCCCTATGCGCCTGAGGAGGACGCCATGAGCGACACCGCGTCGACGGGAGCCGCGCGCGGGCCCCGGACCTCCCCCCTGCGCTATGCGGTGGGGATGTTCGGGACGTCGATCCCGATCAACGTCATCAAGGGGTCGATGGTCTACTTCTACGTGTCGATCCTGGGGATGGACGCCGCGGCCTACGCGGCCGTCTACTCCGTGTACGGCATCATCGACGCGATCGACAACCCCTTGTTCGGGTATCTCTCCGACCGCACGCGCTCCCGTTGGGGGCGCCGCCGGCCGTATCTCATCGTCGGAGCCCTGCTGCTCATGGTCGCGATGATCGCCCTGTTCTGGGTGCCCTCCGCGGTGACGGCGCGCACCGCCACCCTGCTGGTGGGGTGGTTCGCGGTCTTCGCGATCCTCTCCGAGGCGTCCGACTCGCTGATCAACGCCAACTACGGGGCCCTGCTGCCGGAGCTGTTCCCCGCGGAGAGACGCCGGGCGCTCGCGAATTCCCTGCGGCAGGGCTTCCAGCTGGTGGCGATGGTGCTGTCGCTGGGGCTCACGCCGGTCCTCGCGCGCAGTGTCCTGGGGTGCGAGGCCGCGGACCCGGCGTGCCTCGACCCGGCCGTCGGCTACCGCAGCCTGGCCCTCATCTACGGGGTCCTCGGCGCGGCGGTCATCATCTTCATGGCCGTGGGGATCCACGAGGACCCCGATGCGGCCGCGGGCGACCGTCCCCGGTTCTGGAGGTCGATCCGGGAGATCCTCGCCACCCGGTACTTCTGGACCATCGGCGTCGTCTCGGCCCTGTACCTCGCGGCGATGGCGATGATCATGGGAGGGCTGCAGTTCTATGTCGACCATTCCCTGGGAGGCGGCGCCCTGGAGGCGACGATCCTCCAGATCACGGTCATCGTCGCCTCGGTCGGGTTCCTCGCGCTGTGGACCCTGGTCGTGCGCCGGAAGGGCGCCATGTGGACGTGGCGCGTGGCCGTGCCCGTCGCGGCGGTGTCCTTCCTGCCGCTGTCCCTCGCGCGCACGCTGGCCGAGGCGGTGCTCGCGGGCCTGTGCGTGGGGATCGGGTACTCGGGCCTCCTGGCGACGAACGACCTGATGCAGGCGCGCGTGCTCGACGAGGACGCGCGCCTGCACGGCGTCCGGCGTGAGGGGATCTTCCTGTCGGCCTTCGGCGTCTTGGGAAGGCTCAACGCGATCCCCACGTCGATCGCCCTGGCCTCGCTGGGATGGTTCTTCGGATATCATTCCGGGGACGACCCGGGCACACAGGCGGGCACCGCCTGGCGCGTCTACATGTCCCTCTATCCCTTCGTCCTGCTGGCTCTGGCGACGCTGGTCTCGCGTTTCGCCGCGCTGCCAATCGCCGTGCGGGACGAGGACGGGGCCGGCGACTTGCCGACGGGAGAGGTGACCGAGGAATGACGCGACGCCGCGTGGTGCTCACGGCCGACGACTTCGGATACGACCGGGCTTCGGGGGAGCTGGTCCTCGAGCTGCTGCGCGAGCGCGCCGTCACGGCGACGACCGTCATCGCGGCCTCCGACTGCCTGCCCGATCTGGCGCCCGGCCTGGAGGCGGCGACCGGGGCGGGCGTCGGCCTCCACGTCGTGACGAACTCGGACGCCGGCCGCGAGCCGTGGCGCGCCCTGTCTCCCGAGGGCCGTGCCGCGTGGCACCGGGGCGCGCGTGCGGAGGCGGCGGCCTCGTCCGCCGCCTTCCCGGAGGACCCCCTCGACGCCGAGGCGCGGTGCACCCCGGTGGCCGCGGTCGCGGAGATGGAGGCGCAGCTCGCGCGGCTGGAGGAGCTCGGACTACACCCCGCGCGGATGGACTCCCACTGCGGGACCATGTACGGTCTGCACGGCAACGGCTTCCTGCCCGAGGCGATCGGCCTCTGCGCGCGGCGGGGGATGGGCCTGCGTCTGCCCCGCCTCCTGGAGCCCTACCTGGGAGAGGTCGTCCCGGATCCCGTGCGGAGCCTGCACGCCCGGGCCGTGGCGGCCGCCACCGCCGCGGGGGTGCCGCTGCCCGCCGCGATGGCGACCAGCACGACGCCGCGCGCGGAGCTCGGCTCCTACGGGCAATTGCGCGACGAGTACCTCGGGCTGCTCACTCGGCTGCCGGAGGGGACCAGCGAGGTCTTCCTGCATCCGGGCGCCGACACGACATGGGCCCGCACCCGTTTCGGGGCGGACTGGGACAAGCGGGTGTGGGAGGCGCGTCTGCTGCGCGACCCCGCGTGGCGCCGGGCCCTGGAGCGCGAGCGGATCGACCTGGTCGACCGGTGGTGAGGGTCCGGGGGACCTAGACTCGCCTCATGGCACAGCGGATGAATGTCGAGTCCTTCAACCTGGACCACCGCACCGTCCAGGCCCCTTATGTGCGCATCGCCGACCGCAAGCAACTGCCGGGCGGGGACGTGCTGATCAAGTACGACGTGCGTTTCGCCCAGCCGAACAAGGCGCACCTCGAGATGCCGACGGTCCACTCGATCGAGCACCTCACGGCGGAGCTCATGCGCAACCACACCGACCGGCTCATCGACTTCTCCCCGATGGGGTGTCAGACGGGGTTCTACGCGATCATGCTGGGCGTCGAGCCTGACGCGTTCCTCCCCCTGCTGGAGACGACCTTCCGCGACATCCTGGAGGCCACCTCGGTCCCCGCCGCCAACGAGGTCCAGTGCGGCTGGGGAGCCCATCACTCCCTCGAGGGCGCCCAGGGGGCGGTCCGGGACTTCCTCGCCCATCGCGGCGAGTGGGAGACCGTGACAGCGCCCGAGGCCGGGGCGTGAGCGGGATTTGGACTGAGGCGCCCTCGGACGGCGCGCGTCCGGGCGTGCGCGCCGTCATCCAGTGCGCGATGGACGTCGAGGCGGCTCCGTTCCTGGAGACTCTGGCTCCGGGCGCGGCGACGCGGGAGGTCGGGGCGCTGGGCCGCCGCCGGCAGTCCTTCACGGCCGGTGAGCTGGACGGGTCCACCGTCCTCGTCGTGACAGCGGGGATCGGGTTGGCCAATGCGGCGGCGGCCGCCGCCCGCGCCCTCATGATGGTGGATCCCGGCATTGTCATCGCCGCGGGCACGACGGGAGGGCTGGGCAGGGAGGTGGAGGTCGGCGACGTCATCGCCGGGACCGCGACGACCTTCAGCTCGGCCGACGCCACGGCCTTCGGCTACGCGCGGGGGCAGATCCCCCAGATGCCGGTCGACCACCGATCGGACGAGCTCACTGTGCGGCGCGCAGTGGACCTGGGACATCGCGTCGGCCAGACGGTGCGGGTCGGCCAGGTGCTGTCCAGCGACTCGTTCGTCACTGCCGCGAATGTCGGCACGACGCGTGAGGAGTTTCCCGATGCTCTGGCCACCGACATGGAGACCGCGGCGATGGCGCAGGTGAGCTGGAGCGTGGGCGTCGACTGGGTCTCGTTGCGCGCTGTGTCGGACCTGTGCGGTCCGCGCGCCGACCAGGACTTCCACATGGACTCCGCGCGCGCCGCCCGGCTCAGCTACCAGGCGGTCCGGGCCTTCCTCTCACTCTGAGCGGAGGCGTCCGGGGTCGCATTCCCCCCGGCATCGTGCACAATGGGAGCCATGTCCCCTTCCCCCAACGCTTCGGCGCGCCCGTTCCGCGTGCTCATGGTGTGCACTGGGAACATCTGCCGGTCGACCATGGCGCAGGAGGTCCTCGACGAGGCCGTCTCCGCCGCCGGGCTCGGCGTGCGGGTGGACTCCGCCGGGATCTCCGACGAGGAGCAGGGGCGGCCCATCGACGCGCGCGCGGCGCGGGCCCTGCGCGACGCCGGCCACGGGATCCCCGATCACCGGGCCCGCCGGGTGCGGGCCGGCGAGCTGGGGGACTGGGACCTCGTCCTCGCGATGACCCGATGGCATCTGGCGTCCCTCCGCCGCCTCGCGGACCGGGCCGGCGTCCGGGTGGAGTCCGGCGCGTCGCCCGGCACCCCGGGTGTCACCGATCTGAGGCTCTTCCGCGCCTTCGATCCGGGCCTGCGAGAGGACGACGATCCCGATCTGCCTGATCCGTGGTACGGCACGCAGCAGGACTTCACGCGGACGCTCCGGGTGATCGAGCGCGCGACCCCTGGCGTGGTCGCCCATGTCCGGGAGGCGCTGTGACGCGGCGCCGGACCCGTAGGAGGCGCAGCCGCCTGAGGACCGCGGCGGTCCTGGTGGTGGTGCTCGCCGCGGTGGCGGGCGCCGCCTATGCCGGGCTGAAAGCGGTGCGCGGGACGGTCGACGCGATCGGCTCCAGCGTGGGGGACTCGCTGGGGAACGCTCTGGGGTCCGACCGCGGGACGTCGCGCGAACCGCTCTCTGAGACCCTGGGGCCCACGACGCCGGAGCTCAGCTACGACGGCTTCGATCCCGCCGACATCATCGCCGACGACCTGTTCTTCGACGCGGACGCGATGAGCGAGCAGGACGTCGCGGACTTCATCGCCCAGTGGAACGACGGGTGCGTGACGGGCTCCGACGGCACCCCCTGCCTGGCCGACTACGAGGAGTCGACGCCGACCTATCAGCCCGACCAGTACTGCGCCGGCGGGTTCACCGGCTCGGACGGGGACACGGCCGCCTCGATCATCACGAAGGCCGCGCAGGGCTGCGGGATCAGCCCGAAGGTGCTGCTGGTGATGATGCAGAAGGAGCAGGGCCTCCTCACGGCGTCGGGCGCCGATCTGGGCGAGTTGCGGTACCGGACGGCGATGGGGTTCGCCTGCCCGGACAACGGCGCCTGCGACCCGGACTACTTCGGGTTCACCCGCCAGGTGTGGTTCGCCGCCCGGCAGTTCCGGGTGTACGAGGCCGACGCCGAGACCTTCAACATCCGCGCCGGCCAGAGCGCTGACATCTTGTACAACCCGACCGCGAGCTGCGGGTCCGCGACGGTTGAGGTCGCCAACCAGGCCACGGCCGATCTGTACAACTACACGCCCTACCAGCCCAACGAAGCCGCGCTCGCGGGCTCCGGCGACGACTGCTCGGCCTGGGGCAATCTCAACTTCTACGCCTACTGGAAGGCCTGGTTCGGCCCGACCCGCTGAGATCGGGCCGCATCCGACTCCAGAGGTCCGTTCGCGCCGTCAGCGCGACCGGTAGTCTTGCTCACCCCACGGGCGGTGGCTCTTCCGCGCGAGCTCGTCGCACTGCTGTGGGGTCAGCGGGCGTGGGTCCATCCCGGCGAGGCGGATGTACACGTCAGAGGCGTTCTCGATCTCGATGGCGCGTTCGACGGCCTGAGACACGGTGCCGCAGGTGATCGAGCCGTGGTTCTGGAGCAGGACCGAGTCGAAGGGGTAGGCGATCCGCGACAGTCCCGCCGCCTGCGTCGGGCTGCCCGGATGCTCGTAAGGGACCAGCGGGATGTTCCCGACCTTCATCACGAGATAGGGGGACAACGGAGGGAGCGTGCTGTAGTCGGTCCACGGCGCCAGGCAGGCCGCCGCCGCGGCCGAGGGCGAGTGCAGGTGGATGACGCAGGTGGCGTCGGGGTTCAGGTCGTAGAACTTCGAGTGGAGGGGGAGTTCCTTCGTCGGCTTGGGGCCCGAGAGTTCCTCTCCCCGGATCGTTGCGAACTGGTCCCTGGTGATTGAATCGAGCGAGGTGCCGGATCCCGACAGGAAGATCGTGCCGGCCTCCCGGCACGAGACGTTGCCCGTCGTCCCCGGGGACAGTCCGAGGGAGGCGAGGTAGTGGGCCGCCTCGACAAGCTCATCCAACAGATCACTCATGACGATCTCTCCTCATCGTGGGGCAGCGTGGTGGGGGGTCCGGTGGCAAACAGGAGTCGTCGAACGCCACGACCGCCAAGCAATAACTTATCGTCACAAATCGTAACACCCCGGCTGCGTTCCCTGCTGGCCGGCGATGTCGCGCTCACGGGGGATCACTCCCCTTCATCCCCTTCCGGCGGGAGGGGGACGATCTGGAGGGGGATCCCGAGATCGCGCAGTCCGCTGGCCGCGTTGCTCGACAGGCCGGCGTCGGTGATGACCCTGTCGAAGGCCGTTAGCGGACGGATCGTGTAGACGCCGAACGAGCCGAACTTCGAGCTGGAGGCCATGAGCACGGCCAGCGAGGTGCGTTCGATCGCTGCGGACTTGAGGCCCACCTTGGGCTGGCTCGGCGTGGTGACGCCATGGGTGATGTCCCATGAACTGGTGGAGATGAAGGCGATGTCGGTGTTGAGCCGGGAGGCGGTGGCGGCGGCCAGCGGCCCGGACGTCGATCGATTGTCGACCTCCACGTTGCCTCCCACGTGGATCAGTTGGATCGATGGCACCGGAGAGAGCTCCTCGACGATGGAGAAGTCGTTGGTGATCACGGTCAACCCGGAGTGCGCTCTGACGTAAGGAGCCAGGGCGCCCGTGGTGGTTCCGGCATCCATGTAGATCACCATGTTGTCGTGCAGCAGTTCGGAGGCGGCTCGGGCGATGGCCGCCTTCTCGCGCTGGTTCTGCTCGGCCTTCACCGTGAAGGGGGGCTCGTCGTAGATGTCGCTCGGCAGGCGCACGCCTCCCGTGGTGCTCAGGGCGAGCCCTTCGCGTTCGAGGGCCGCGATGTCGCGATACACCGTCATCGTGGAGACGCTGAGCAGCTGGGTGAGCTCCTTCACACTCAGCACCTTCTCCTGTCGGAGGTGGCGCATGAGGATCTCACGGCGTTGGGCGGGAATCATCGCGGATCTGCTCGGAGGCATGTGCCAATCTTGCCATCGAGCCGCTTCTGGATGGGCGGTCACGCGACGCTGATCCATATGGAAGGCGGTCGGGCAGCCGTCGTGCGACAACGTCGTGATAAGACATGAGAAGATCTGGTTTGCGATGTGAGATCTCGTGATACGATCTGGTGCGTCAAGGACGACAGTCCGTGACATGGAAACGTGGGTCGCCTCTGGTGCAGAGCCTCAGCGAAGCCGCTGGAGCCGGGGACCGGCATCGGGGGCGACCTCCAGACGGGTGGAGACAATGCAGAAGAAATTCAGCGTACGAGGGCTGCGATGGTGGATGCTCTTGTTCTTCGTGCTGATCATGCTTTTCAACTACATTGACAGGGCGTCGCTGTCGATCGCGCTGTCACTGATCACCTCCGATTTCGGCATCAACGAGGCGGCGGCGGGAATCCTGTCATCGGCCTTCTTCTGGTCCTACACCTTGATGCAGATCCCGGGAGGGATGCTCGTCAAGAAGTTCAAGCCCAGAAAGACGGTGTCCATCGCGATCATCGGATGGGGTATCGTCCAGGCGCTGACGGCCGTGGCAAGCAGCCTCAACGTCTTCGTGATCTTCCGCGTCCTGCTCGGGATCTTTGAGAGCCCCGTCCAGAACGGAATGAACACCGCCACCCTGACCTGGCTCCGCAAGGACGAGCGCGGCCGGGGGTCCACGATCATCGACTCCGGCGGTCCGTTGGGCTCCGCCATTGGCAGCATCCTCGTGACTGGTCTGATCGTCTGGCTGGGGACGTGGCGTGCGGCGTTCATCTTCCTCGGTGCCATCACCTTGCTCATCGGCGTTCTGGCGTGGTCTTTCATCCGCAACAGCCCGTCGGACCACCCCTGGATCACCCAGGACGAGGCGAACTATCTCGACGAGGCGATCGCGGAGGAGGTGGAGCAGGAGAAGACGGTCTCCGAGGCGCAGACCGTCGCATCGAAGCCCGCCCTCACTCGGCTCGCGCCCTGGATGCTCCTCATCGCCTTCGCGGCATACGACGCCGTGCAGTACGGGCTGCTGACCTGGGCCCCGTACTACATCTCGAAGAGCCTGGGCATCTCCTTCGGGATCACCGGTGTCGCGAGCATGTTCGTCTATCTCGGAGGATTCGCGGGGGAGATGGTGGTCGGCCAGCTCTCCGATCATTGGCTCAAGCGGGGAGGCACGCCGAACAAGGTCATGCGGACGCTCTTCGTCCTGGCCGGCATCGGCGTGACGGTGTGCACGCTCCTGGTCAACGTCGTGGCGAGCGTCGTGGTCGCGATTGTCCTTCTGACGATCGCCAACTTCTTCACCCGGTGGGGCGGCCTCTACTGGTCGGTGCCGCAGCAGATCGTGCACCGCGCAGAGGTCCCGACGCTGTCGGCCGCCATGAACTTCGCGGGGAATGCGGCTGGCATCGCGATCCCGATAATCGTCGGTTTCATCGCCTCTGCGACGGGAAGCTTCACCGGCGTGTTCATCCTCTTCGGGGTCTGCGGGATCATCATGGCGCTGTCCTCCGCGATCCTCAACTACGAGAGCGGGCCGACACAGTCCGTTCTGGCCGCCCAGGACAAGCCCGCCGTCGCCAAGTGATGACGGCATCGAGAGACGAGACGGCATGCTGATGAATGCGACGAACACCGGACGGATCCTGATCCTCGCGGACGACTTCACGGGGGCGGGTGACACGGGCATCCTCTTCCGGACGAGGACGGTGCCGGTGGCCATCAGCCTGCATCCCGACAGGCTCGACTCGGTCTCGGAGTCGGACGCCGTCCGGGTCATCCTCACGGACACGCGCACTTATCCGACCGACGAGGCCGCGCGGATCGCGGGCGCGGTCGCGCGAACGGCGATATCGGCCGTGGACTTCGCTCACGTCTATCAGAAGATCGACTCCACGATGCGGGGGTCGGTCGGGGCGGAGGTCGCGGCGGTGCTCGCCGCGCTCGGTCGGACGACGGCCGTGCTCTGCCCCGCGTTTCCCGAGATGGGCAGAACCGTCGTGGGCGGGAAGCTGCTCGTGGACGGCGAGCCGATCACGCGGACGCAGTACGCGCGCGACCCCAGGAAGCCGATCCTCCACGACCGGCTGTGCGACATCGTCCACGACACCGATCCCGGCATCGGGACCTGCGAGTGCCGGGCGGAGGACCTGCCGGAGATCCTCGGCGAGTCCTTCGGCGGTGCCGGTGGCGCGCGAATCGTGGCGGTGGACGCCCAGACCGACGGCGAGCTCCAGGCCATCGCGGAGGCCATCGCCGGTCGCCCCGACGTCCTCCCCGTCGGCGCGGCCGGGCTGGGCCGCGCCCTATCGGGGATCTGGCTCCGGGACGCTCCGTCGGCCTCGCCGGCGGACGATTCGGAACCTGCAGCGGGCCCTGGGGCGCGGCTGGCGGTCGTGGCGAGCGGCAGCGCCAACCCGCGCAGCATCGCCCAGCTGGCCGCTCTGGAACGCGAGATGCCCGGCCTGCCGATGATCCGGGTGGACAAGGAGAGGCTCACGACGCGCGGGGAGGCCGAGCGGGAGATGGACCGGGTCTGCCACGAGGTGGAACGCGTGGTCGCCCGCTCCCGCGTCTTCGCGATCGCGCTGAGCGACACCCGCATGGAGACTCCCCCCTACCAGGGTGAGTACGAGTCCTTCGTGGCCAGGGCCGTGGCCCACGCGGTCCGGGTCAGCGGGGTCGAGCCTGCCGGCATCGCCATCGTCATCGCCGGAGCGGACACGAGTCATTCGTGCTGCCGCGAGCTCGGCATCGATGAGCTGTATCCCCAGCGCGAGGTCGTCACGGGAATACCGTGGAGCACGACCGATGCCGGGATCCACATCCTCTCGAAGGCGGGAGGCTTCGGCGCGGACGACGCGCTGGCGCGATGCCTGCGCTTCTGCCTCCCCTCGGAGGTGAGCGCCCACTAGGCCTGAGCGGACCCTGCCGCCTGCGGGCGGATGACGTGACGACGTGTTTCGACGGAAGGAAAGACCATGAAAATCGCCGTGTTCGGAAGCGGCTTCATCACCCCGGAGATCTTCATCGACGAGATCGACCGGGAGGTGCCGGGATGCGAGTTCGTGACCGGCACGCTCCCGTGGCCGGGCGCGCCGCGCGGGAACGACGACGAGATCCAGGAGTACGCGGGCGACTTCGACGAGATCGTGCGCATCGCGGGTGACGCGGAGGCGCTGGTGACAGACCTCGCGCCCGTCAATGCGAAGATGCTCGCCCAGATGAGCAGCCTCAAGTTCATCGGCGTCGCGCGCGGGGGCCCCGTCAACATCAACATCGCGGAGGCCACCCGACGCGGCGTCGTGGTGACGAACGCCCCGGGGCGCAATGGGCCGGCCGTCGCCGAGTTCACGGTGGCGCTGGTCCTCGACATGGTCCGCCGGATCGGGACGGGCGTCGAGAACCTGCGCAGCGGGAGGTGGCAGGGGGACCTCTACTCCTATGAGACCTGCGGCTTCGAGATCGCAGGGTCGACGATCGGTATCGTGGGATTCGGGAAGGTCGGCCGGCTCGTGGTCGACCTCTTCCGGGCGTTCGGGATGAACGTGCTCGTCTACGATCCCTTTGTGGCGGCGGCGGATGTCGAGAAGGCGGGCGCGCGACTCGTCGGGCTCGACGAACTGCTCGCCTCCTCGGACTTCGTGAGCATCCACGCGCGTCTCACCCCGGAGACCCGCGGCATGATCTCGGCCGGCGAGCTGGCCGGGATGAAGGACGGCGCCTATCTCATCAACACCGCGCGTCCCGGCCTGATCGACTA
Organism: Schaalia naturae; assembly: GCF_042665795.1. Taxonomy (NCBI): domain Bacteria; kingdom Bacillati; phylum Actinomycetota; class Actinomycetes; order Actinomycetales; family Actinomycetaceae; genus Schaalia; species Schaalia naturae. Next base: position 2,499,003 of record NZ_JBHTEF010000001.1, on the reverse strand, counting down.
CCCGGCCGTCGCCGAGGCGCTCCGGAGCGGCAAGCTCGCCGGGGTCGCCCTGGACGTCTACCCGAGCGAGCCCCCCAGGCTCACCGACCCGATCTTCGCCTCCGACCGGGTCCTCGCGCTCCCCCACGTCGGAGGGGCGACGCGCGAGAGCGCGAAGCGGGGCGCGCATATGGTCGCCGAGGACCTCGCCCGGTTCATCCGGGGCGAGGAACTGCTGCACCGGAAGAACTGACCAGGTCGGGAGGCGGTCGAGAGGTCGAGAGAGGAAGGACGAGAGCCATGGACGCGAAGCCATTCGTCGCCGTCACCATGGGCGACGGGGCCGGAGTCGGCCCGGAGTGCACGGTGGCCGCGGCGAGCGATCCCGGGATTCAGAGCATCTGCATCCCGATCGTGGTCGGCGACAGGAGACGGCTCGGGCAGGCCGCTGAGGTCCTCGGGCTGACGGGCGTCGATCTTGAGACGGTCGGCGGCGTCGAGGACGCGGTGGACGCGCCCGGCCGGGTGAACGTCATCGACCTCGACCTGCTCCCCGCCGATCTGCCGTGGGGGGAGCTGTCCGCGGCCGCCGGAGACGCCGCGTACCACTACGTGAAGGTGGCGGCCGAACTGGCGGTCGAGGGGAAGGTCCAGGCGATCTGCACCGCGCCCCTCAACAAGAAGGCGCTCCACATGGGCGGGCACAACTATCCCGGACACACGGAGATGCTTGCCGCCCTGACCGGGACGCCGGAGGTCTCGATGATGCTGGCCACGCCCAGGCTCTGCGTCATCCACGTCACCACCCATGTCGGCCTCCTCGACGCGATCGCGATGATCGAGCCGGGGCTCGTCGAGCGCACCATTCGCCGGGGATGGGAGGCCCTGCGCCGCGCGGGGCTGGAGGACCCGCGCATCGGCGTCTGCGCGATCAACCCCCACGCCGGCGAGGGCGGGCTCTTCGGGTACGGCGAGGAGGAGACGAAGATCGCCCCCGCGGTCAGGAAGGTTCGGGCGGAGGGCATCGACGCGGTCGGTCCGCTGCCTGCGGACACCGCGTTCTACCTCGGAGGGCGCGGGGACTACGACCTCATCGTCGCGATGTACCACGACCAGGGCCATGGTCCGATCAAGGTGCTCGGGATCGAGGAGGGCGTCAACATCACGGTCGGCCTGCCGGTGATCCGGACCTCGGTCGACCACGGGACGGCCTTCGACATCGCGGGAACGGGCACCGTCAGCACGCGGTCGATGGTCGAGGCCATGCGCCAGGCCGTGGCGCTCGCGGACCGGCGTTCCCCGCAGTGACGGGCCCTCACCTCGCCATGACGACGGCGTCGGCCCGTTCTCGCCCGGCCATCACGAGGTCGATGTTCGCCGCGTCCACGGTGCGCACCCAGTGCGCCGCGTCGACGCGATCGCGGCCGAAGGCCTCCTGGCGGGCCACCAGGCGTCGCAGGAGCTCATCGCGGTCCGTGTCGATGAACACGAGCAGGTCGACCCTCGCGCGGGCCCGCCTCCATCCGGGGGCGTCGAGCGTCAGGTAGTTGCCCTCGGTGATCGCGATGCCGCGCGGCGCCACCACGTTCATCGCGGCGACCGGTTCATGCAGGTCACGGCGATAACCGGGGGCGAAGACGGTGCGGCGGACGTCCTCGACGCCGTCCTCGCCGGAGGGGCCGGGACCGTCGCCGGCCTGGATCCTCTCCAGCAGCGCGACGTACCCCCACACGTCGAAGGTGTCGGGTGCGCCCTTGCGGTCGGCCAGGTCCAGGTCCTCCAGCACCGCGTTGGAGAGGTGGAACCCGTCCATCGGCGCCTGCCCGGCGACGGCGATGCCGCGCGCCTCAAGCAGTTCCCCGACGAGGCCCGCCACCGTCGACTTGCCCGTCCCGGGCGGCCCGGTCAGCCCCAGCACCCGCACGGCCCGGTCGGTGGCGAGACGCCGTTCGACCAGGTCCGCGACCTGGCGGGCCACGGACTCGGAGGCGCCCAGGACGGTCATGTCAGTCTCCGGGGCGGATGACGGGCTTCGTCGACCAGGGGAAATTGATCCACCTGTCCGTGATCCGCCATTCGTAGTCGGGCACGATGACCGACCGCGGCTTGCGGTAGATGACCGCGCTGCGCGCGTCCACCGCCACGGCGTCCTGGCCGTCGAGGCTCAGTCCGTGCTCGCCCATGAGGTCCATGATCATCGCGAGGGTGCGCCCCGAGTCCGCGACGTCGTCGACGACGAGGACGCGGTGTCCGTCGATGGCGGAGACGTCCATGAGCGGGGGCAGCAGCTGGGGTTCGGGCAGGGTCTCCCCGACCCCCGTGTAGAACTCGACGTTCATCGTGCCGATCGCCTTGACGCCCATCGCGTAGGAGAGGGCGCCGGCCGGCAGCAGTCCGCCGCGCGCGATCGCGATGATGAGGTCGGGCATCCACCCGGACCCCACGATCGCGTGGGCGAGGTCTCGCGCCGCCCCGCCGAAGCCCTCCCAGGTGAGGGTCTCGCGCGCCGCCACCTCCTCCGCCGAGGGGGCGTGCCCCTCCACCGTCGCTCCGTCGTCGAAGGGTGTGGTCACGGGGTGCTCCTGGGGTCGGGGACGGGTCTTGCGGGACATCGTAGTTTGCCGATGACGAGGGCGGCACCGCCCGAGTGGGGCGGCGGTCGCGGGGCTCCGAGGAGGCGTCAGTCCCCCATGCACGTGCCGACGTGGCGCGCGGCGTCGAGCCATGGATGGTCCAGCGGCACCGTCTTGAGGGTGCCGGCGACCTCCTCCAGCGGGACGGGCGCGGCGCCCTGACCCTGGGCGGCCACCGTCACGCCGTACTCCCCCCGGGCGACCAGGTCCGCTCCGGCTCCACCCAGGATGGTGCCCAGAAGGCGGTCCTGAGCGTCGGGGGTGCCGCCGCGCTGGACGTAGCCCAGGATCGTCACCCGCGACTCCAGGCCCGTCGCGGCCTCCAGTGCCTCCGCCAGGCGGAACGCATTGCCGCGGTGGGCGGCCAGCACGTTGGCGCGGTGGGTCTTGGCGGCCTCCTTCGACTCGGGAGTCGCCGCTCCCGACACAAGGGCCTCGGCAGCCGCGAGATCCGCGGTGTCCTTGAGGTCGCGGGCGCCCTCGGCGATGGCGACGACGGAGAAGTTGTGCCCGGCGGCCGCGCGCTCGCGGATCGACTTGGCCACGGAGTCGATGGAATAGGGGATCTCGGGCAACAGGATGATGTCGGCGCCGCCGGCGATGCCCGCCCCCAGGGCCAGCCAGCCGGCCTTGTGCCCCATGACCTCCACGACGATGATCCGGTGGTGGCTGTGGGCGGTGGAGTGCAGCCGGTCGATGGCCTCCGTGGCGATGCCCAGCGCCGTGGAGAACCCGAAGCTCGTCTCCGTGTGGGCGATGTCGTTGTCGATGGTCTTGGGCAGGTGGATGACGTTGAGTCCAGCCTGCTGGAGGCGGTAGGCGTTCTTCGCGGTGCCGCCCCCGCCGATGCACACCAGGCCGTCGAGGCCGTCCTGGGCGCAATTGTCCAGGATCGTCGGGACCATGTCCGTGGGCTGGCCGTCCACCATCATCTTGTGGACCTTGTCGCGCGAGGTCCCCAGGATCGTCCCGCCGACGGTGAGGATGCCGGACAGCGCCTGGGAGTCGAGCTCGACGAAGCGGTTCTCCGCAAGCCCCCGGATGCCATCGCGGAACCCGATGAGCTCCATCCCGTGATGGCCGATCGCCGCCTTCCCGAACCCCCGGATCGCGGCGTTGAGCCCGGGGCTGTCCCCGCCCGCCGTCAGGATGCCGATTCGCTTCTTGGATGTGGCCACGGGTGTCCTCCTCGATGGGCTGGCGCCTCCCAGCGTAGCGACTGCCGGCGTCGTGGGGCCGGTCCGGACCGCTGCCGGATCGGTCCTCGCATGCCGGATCGACTGTTCGTGTGGAGCGAAAAGCCTCCGAGCTGTCCGGCATGCCCTACCGAGTATCCCCATACAGTCGCTTCAATGTCGAAGGTTCATGCGGGAACGCGGACTCACGTTCAAGGGTGCTCCAACGAGGCCATCGTGCGCGGACTCGCGGCACCCGCACAGTCGGTCGACACCCCGACGTTCGACCTGGGCCACGCGCGCGTCTCGCTCGAGCGGGCGCTGGAGCTCGCGGGTGAGCTGGAGGACGAGGCGCTGGTCTCATGACGGGACCTCGGGACATGAAGCTGGTGGACGCGAACGTCCTCGTGTACGCCGTCGGCCGGGTCGGCGGGGGACTTGGTGGATGGCGCACATCTCGCGGCACTCGGCCTCACTCTCCGACGCCGGACTCCTCCCCGTCGCGCACGTACGTCAGCGTGAACTCCTTGACGGCCCGGTAGCGCTGTTGGCGTAGCCGCAAGTCGAGCCAGTCGGTGTCGAAGGGCTGGAACACATCGAGGCCGCGCCCGAGGATGATCGTCCACCCCGTGTTGGCGTGGATCGAGCGGTCGTGGAGCGTCGAGCTGAAGTCGTAGTCGAAGTCGATGCCGGCGACGGCCGCGTTGGCGCAGATCGTCTCCAGGTCGGCGCGTTGCCTGCCGCGATACTCTTCGCTGTCGTCCGGCTTGGTCGTCAGGTGGACGTGGACCTCGGCCCCCGCGGTCGCCGCCTTCGCGATGGTCTCGAGGAACTCGACCAGGTTGCGCATCTGGTGGCGTGCGCGAATGTAGGGATCCACCACGCGGACGTTGGTCGCCCCGATCAGGTACGGCCCGAGGTACCGGTCGTAGCTGAACCCGTGCCGCCCCTCAGCGAAGCGCTGGATCCCTTCGGAGAGGGAAGGCGCGCGGTCGGGCTCCGCCGGGCTGGGCGCGGCGGGGTGGCCGGGGGTCCTGGACGAGGGCGGCGCTGCTGGTCGGGCACCATGGTCCCGAGAAGAGCTCACCGTGTCCTCAGCAGGGGAGTCGCCCTCGTCGATGGGAACGCGGTGGTAGAGGTCCGGGTACTCGTCCTCTTCGACGGTCGTGACGGGTGTCCACGCGCCGGCCGGGTCGGAGTATCGGAAGCGGACGGGCGCCATGGTGGAGTCGATGCGGACCAGTTGGTCCTTGACGCGCTTGCGGCCCTCCATCGCGATGCGCAGGAGTGCCTCGACGTCCTCGCGTGGGGCGTCGCCGGAAGGATGGATCAGTTTCATCAGACCGGAGAAGGTCTTGAGGACGCCGTCGCGGTCGCGGGTGGACAGGTCAGGGGACAGGGTGAACCACTGCTGATAGCGGTCGGAGTAGTCGATGTCGCGCATCGCCTTGAGGACCTCGGCCAGGTAGTCGACGACGAACCCGTAGTGGTCGGTGAACATCTCGGAGCGGATCTGCTCGAACTCCCACCCGGGCAGGTAGCAATGGATACGGTCGAGGAACGCGGGGTCGTGGTACTGCTCGGGCAGCTCGTCGAACAGGTCGGAGTTCTTGAGCATGTAGGGGACGGAGTGGGAGGTGTTGCCGATGAACACCAGGGAGGCTTCGGCGCCCAGGGTCTCCACACCGCGGGAGAACGACTTGTTCGCCATGTAGTTCTTGAGGATGTCGACCAGCGCCCGGTCGACGCGCTTCTTCCGGCCGGCGAACTCGTCGAAGGCGACGGTGTCCCAGTACCCGACCAGGCCGATCTGGCGGTTCGCGTTGTTGACGAACAGCTTGGCCACGGTGACCTCGCCGCCGGAGATCAGCATCCCGTGGGGGGAGAACTCGCTGTAGATGTGCGACTTGCCGGTGCCCTTGGGACCCAGCTCGATGAGGTTGTCATTGCGCTCGACGAAGGGGATTAGGCGGGTGAGCTGGAGGAGCTTCGTGCGGGTGCCGAACAGGGACGGCTCGAAGCCGATGGAGCGGATCAGCAGGTCGATCCACTGCTCCGTGGTGAACAGCGCCCGCTGGGTCGTGTAGGCGGCCAGGTCGAGGTGGGACAGCTGGATCGGCTTGAGGCTGAGCAGGAACCAGGGGATCGACTTCGGATCGCCCGAGTGCGCGTACGCCAGTTCGCACAGGCACCACACCCCGCCTGTCAACAGCTTCTCGCGGGCCTTGACGATGTCCGGGCTGACGGGGACCTGGGAGATCCCGAGGTTCGAGAACTCGGCCTCGTAGACGTCGGTCTTCGCGTTGAGGGCCACGGAGACCTTGTCGATGACCCGGTGACGTCCCTTCTCGCGGATCGTCGACTGCACCAGCCTAGCGTCGCCGCGATGGATGTAGTGGTCGCGGAGGATCCTGCGCACGTCCTCGATCCCCGACCGGATCGTGGCCGGATCGTCGGTGGCCGCGTACTGCGCCAGCAGGTACTCCAGGACGTAGGTTGGGACTAGGGCGTTCCCCTTGACGGCCTTCACCAGGTCCTTGCGGACGACCATGCCTGGGAAGGCCGAGATGGTGAGGTCGTCGAGGGGATCGCGGGCGGGGCCGTCCATCGAGGCTGGCGTCGACACTGCTGCAGGGTCACTCACGTGGATCCGTTACCTCGAAGGGCTTCCCGAACACGGTAGGTCGACGAAGGAACTCGCGCAGGCTGGCGTCGTCAGGCGGGGAGTTCAGAAGTGCCGTGAGCGCGTCAAACTGCTCCGGTGTGACTGTGAATCGAGTCCGGTCTGCCGAGGCCGGTGGGGTTCCACGTTCAGAGTCGTCCATGATCCCTTCTCCGAGTCTGCGATCACGCGGGGTTGTACGCGTCGAGACGGCTGTCAGTGGTCCAGATTCTCACGTCGCTGAGCTGCGAGCGTGCCCGGTACTGTGCAGCCTCCGCGAGGATGGTGAGGTCCCCGACCCCGACGTCATTGGTCGTGACGCGCTGCGTCAGCGGTGCTCCTGTTCCGCATCCATCGCACAGGTCTGCCAGGAACACCGCGCCCCATCTGGCGTCATTGAGCTGCCAGGGCGCCGTGTTCTCGATGGTCTGTCTGAGTGTCCACTCGAAGCGCGCGGCCGCCTCGCGGCGCTCGTGCCCATTGTGCACATGAGAGATGTGGTTTCCTGTCTCGACGACAGCAGCTGCAGGGATCAGAAGGCTGGCCTTTTCCTGGTGCAGAGTGCTCAGCTGGCAAAGGACCGCCTCGTGGTCCTGGTCGCGTCCGGGAACCCGCAGGATGTTGCAGAGCACGGATGTGTCGACGAACCTCACGGAGGGGGCCATGGGATCAGCCACCGATCGCCGAGAGGAAGGCGTCGAGGTCGACCGAGCGCTCAGGAGTCGGCGCAACCAGTTCGGATCGCGTCACCAGGTCGCCGATCTCGCCATGGGCCATTGCCTGCGCATATCCGGACAGCTCCACCAATGGCGAGAGGCGGCTGTGCCCCTCCTCGTCGCGGTAGCACACCACGACCTTGTCGTTGAGTTCACCGGTCAGCGCATTGAGCAGCGCAGGGCTGTGGGTCGTGACCGTGACTTGAAGGCCGGAGGATGTCACGGCGTCCTCGATCATCCGCAGAGCCACGCGCGCCTGTGAGGGATGGAGCCCGTTCTCGATCTCCTCCAGGACCACGCGGACCTTGCCGGTGACGGGTTCGGAATCCGGCGTCAGGGGAACGGCGTCGTCGTCGGCGTCGACGTCCAGATCCTGCGCAGTCGACTGGAGGGCGGTGGCCACGGCTGCGAAGCGAAGCAGCCCGTCACTCATCTCCCGGGCCGAGGTCCTGCTCCCGTCGTGTTCGGTGAGCGAGAGCATGACCTCGTCGCGCGTGGTGGTCTCAAACTGCACGCCGGTCACCTGGTTGGCAGCGATCGTGGAGATCGCCTCGACAACCTTCTGAGCCCGCGCGGGCTGGGTGTGCTGCAGGTTGAGGATTGCGGCGGACAGGTTCGATCCGTCTCGCTTGAGGGCGGCGTCGCTGCGGCGAACGTAGTCGCGCATCGCGATCGGCACCGGGTCGAACTCGAAGACTGCCTGCAAGGCGCTCTGCACGACATCCACCCCGTGGAGGACCTCGCGTCCAGCAATGCTCGAGGTCCTGACCAGGATGGGCGCCTGTGCGAGGACTGAGCGGTTGTCCCGGACGAAGGTTGCCGGGTTGACTCCTCGCCTCCCGTTGTGGATGCGGACGTCAAGACCGGGAGCGTTCTCCTCGCCTGTCGCGGTGATGAGGTCTCGCCTCCGGATTTTCTTCGACTTCTCGGCGCGGGCCGGTCCCTGGAGCTGTTCCCGTTCGATCCGCAGATCAGGGGCGACCCGAACGGTGACGGAGTACTCGAAGACCTCATCGCCCAGCTCGACAGTGCAGCCCAGCTCGAAGGTGTCGGTCCCGTGGGGAGGGCATCCTGCTGAGCCACCGCGCACTTCTCCTGGGCCGTACTGGCCCCGTCCATCCAGCACGTCCGCCAAGTCGCCCCCGGTGGCCAGCCGGGACAGGACGTCCAGTCCGTCGAGCGCGTTCGACTTGCCCGAGCTGTTGAGGCCCGTGAGGATCGTGAGGTCAGACAGCGGGAGGACTTCATTCACAAAAGACTTGAAGGCCGTGAGGTGCACGGCAGTGATCCTGGCCTCAGCCATGACTCCCCCTCACCAGTCGGACTCCCGCCCGAGTATACGGCCTCACCATTCGTCGAAGTCGGTGGTGAAGGTCCGCTGCAAGGTGAACGTCAGGGACCTCGGGTACCGGCGCCGCTGGGTGCTCCCGCGCGGCTCGTCCATGCGCAGTTCGATCGTCTGCCCGTTGTAGTCATCGGCCTGGTGGGAGAGTACCAATTGCACCTCTTGGTAGCGGTCGCGCTGCTGGTCCGAGGTCTGGCCGAAGTGCACCGTCGCCTCGTTCGAGATCAGCGTCCCGTCGGGCGCGTACAGGCCGGCGATCAGGGTGATGGGCTGGACCTTGTCGCTGACCGGTGTCTCCTGGTACAGCGTGATCGTCACCTGCGCCGTGGTGATCCGGTTCGTCGAGGGCAGCGGCCGCACGGCCACGGGGCGCACGTCGCGCTGGCCGGTCCGCTTGCTCTTGTTGACGGTCAACATTGGCACCACGACCTCCTGCAGGGAGGCGCCGCCGTGGACGTAGCGGGAGCCGGAGCCGCTGCTGCGCAGGCGAAGGACGGAGTTCGGCGCCTGCGCCTCGATGTCGCCGGTCAGTCCCAGTTGCGTGGACGTGAACGTGGTGAAGGAGTCCGACCGCTTGAGTCGGCGCCCCAGAACGAACCGGTGAGATGCCTTCGGTGGAGCATCGGCCTGCGGGGACTCCGCGACGAACTCGGAGTCCTCCAGCGGGGAGTGCTGGAACAGGAACCCGTGATCGGCGGTGATGATCATGTTCGAGACGTTCGCCCCGGCCAGCCTCTTGACCAGCGCGACAAGGTCGTCCACAGCGTCCGACACCGCCTCCGGCACCTCCCCTTCAGTGAGGATGTCCTCGCCTGCCCGGTCGATCCGGTTGTGGTACACGTAGAGCACCCTGTGCGCCTTGACGCGCTCCCGGGCCTCCTCCTTGCGCAGGTTCATGAACGCCGTGGACTGGATGGCGGCCCCCTCGACAGACGCCAGCATCCGCGTGCGGTTGTCTGTCCCGGAGGTGGCAGCGCCGTCCGACGTCACCAGTCCGGTGCCCGCCGGGTCGAACGCCAGCTCTCCGTGCGGCAGCAGGGCCGCCATGCCGAGCTGGGTGTAGGACGGGAACGCGGCAAGCATCGGGGCGATATCCGCGGTGTAGTTGTTCTCCCGGCGGATGTGTTCGGCCAGTTCCTGGCCGACCTCGTAGCGCAGGGCGTCGGAGACAATGACGACGACCTTCTGGCCATGGTCGAGGAATCCCCGCACAACCCTCTCCCGGAAGAACTCCCGCTGCTCGGGCACGCCCGGGATGCGCCACGCGTCGAGCGTGTCCACTTGGGCCTGCCAGGCGACCCCCAGCGCGGACAGGAAGTCGACGGTGTAGCGCCCCTCCACCAACCGCCCCAGAGACTCGGGGATGGCGTCCGGCGTGCCCGGGGCGCACCGCCAGTAGTCCCGGTAGGCGCGGTCGATCGCCGACCACTCCGCGGCGTAGCGCCGGACGCCGTCGGCGGGAGCCGCCATCGAGACATCGAGGGTGTCGACGCGGGTGAGCAGGTCCGAGGCTGCGCGCAGTGCCGCGTAGGCCTCTAGGTACGAGGGCGCCCACGGGCCTGCCGATCGCCGGCCCACGATGTCCCGCACGTCGGCGTCCGACACGGTCCGCTCGGCGATCCCGTCCGCGAGCAGGCGCAGGATCTGACTGTCGACCTGGCGGAACACCCCGCGGTCCACCAGGTCGGGCAGCGCCATGTCCTCGATCTCCGCGTCGACGCCGAGTTCGTCGGCCGCGTGGTCCGCCAGTGCCCGATAGGCATCGCGGAACCGGATGTCGTTCACCCACACGCTGAAGTCCCGCAGGATCCCGCGATCCTCCGGCCGGAACCCGCGCCACGCCTGCCCGAACAGCCACAGCGTGAAGTCCTCGACGGAGGGTTCGGGGCTGTCATAGCCGTAGATGCGCCGAGTGCCCGACCAGTGGAAGTCCGCTAGGCCCAGCCGTCCCAGGGCGTCGATGCCGGTGGTGGCTCCCCTCGCATGCTCAGTCAGAAGATGGCGCCACACGGCCGACAGTGAGCGGTCGTCGGCGCCCAGGGCGACCCGGACCATCGAGGCTGTGATCTGGTCAGGCGTGTCGTCCGGCGACACGAGCGGGCGCAGCGCCTCCACCCGGGAGCGGGCGCGGAAGAACTCCGGGTGAGCGGCGACCACTGCGCGCAATGCCTCACCGCCTCCCAGTTCGGTGGCGATCAGCCAAGCGGTGTCGGCGACGAACACGCCGTACGCCAGTTCCAGGTCCGCCAGCCAGTCGTCGACCGCCGATTCCGGCAGAGGCCCGGTCCGGTAGACCAGGAAGCGCCGGTCCGGCTCCTTGGACAGCAGGCGTTCCTTGACCGCGAACTGAGTGGACTCGTCCACCCGCACGACGGTCACGTCGCCCAGGTCCAGCCCGTCCACCTGCTCGGCGTACTCGGCGTTCGCGTCGTGCCAGATGACCAGGCGCCCGGCCTCGCCGGCCACGGCGAAGCGCTCGCGGAGCTGGCGCACGACCAGGTCGAGGACGCTCATGGCTGCTCCTCCAGTGGGTGGTGCGGCCACGTCCAGGTCGCGACCTTCGCACGCTTCTTCTCCATCGTCGGCACCTCCACCACCGCGTCGCCCATGCGCAGGTAGTTGACCAACACACCGTCGTCCAGGTCGACATCCACCCGGCGGGTGGCCAGGGGGTACAGGACATCGCGCTCGTAGTCGCGGCACTCCGTCAGACGCGCCCGCAGGTCGTCGGCCTTCCGCGCATCCGCGGTGGCCCCGGTTGAGCCCAGGTACTCGATCTCCGCAGCGAGCTTGCTCTGGAATGTGCGCAGGTACTCGCCGAGGATCAGGCTCGGCGTCGAGGGCGTCCATCGGTGGAGGTACACGAGCGCGCTGAAGGCGCCCGCCCCGTCCTTCCGGGCGGAGGAGAACTTCCAGTAGATGGGCCGGTTGTTGAAGCGGCCGAGATGGTCGCGGAAGAATCCGGTGCGGAAGTACTGGGCGATCGGCATCGGCCGTCGGGGCGTCCCGAGCGCCGCCTCCACGAACCGCAGGTTCTCCTCCAGGTGGTCGCCCCCGAACGCGGCCGCCAGGAATGCGCGGAACCTCATCGAAATGTCGTCGTCGAAGCGCTCGTCGCGGGTGATGGGGATGATGCCATCCTCATCGGGGCGGAACGTTGGGTCGGGCACCCGAGCCAGATAGTCGTCGAAGGTCTGACCCTGACTGGCCAGGATCAGGCCCGGCACGTCCAGGCTGTACCGGCCCATCATGCAGCCCACCGCGTAGCTGATGAGCTCCTTCACCAGGTCGCGCGTCGCGAGATCCTGGTACTCCCGGTCGCTCCTGCCCGCTCCGTACGTGAACGCGACGTTGCGCGTGAGCGAGACTCTCTCCAGCGGCACATCGGTCGGGACCTCCCCGACGACGTCGTAGAGCTCGGCGACGAGTTCGTTGTTACGAGTCTCGCGCGCCTGCTGCTCCCGCGACCGCTGTGCCCATTCCGCCAGGAACGCCTCCACGCGCGTCTGCAGGGTGCGCGTGGATCCGTCATTCACGAGGGCGGAGCCGGTGAAATCCCACGACGTCTCGAAGCTGTCCCAGTCGGCGCGGGCGGTAGACACGAGGGCCTCGACGAGGCTCGGCACCTCGGCAGGCACGGACTCCAGGATCGGAAGAGACGCGACCTGTCCGACCTCGAAATGAGCGGTCGGGGCGACCGCGGCCAGAATCGCGCGGGATGACGTGGAGTTCGCGAGGCTGAGAAGTGCGGGCCGCAGACCGGTCGCTGGGAAGGCCGATGGTCCGACGTCGGAGAAGACGAACCCGTTCGGATAGGAGCGCATGGCCAGCTCCCCTGAGCTGATTCGAGACCACGAGACGGACTCCCGGAAGTAGAGCTCCATGTTCTGTGGCCTGGAGCGAGTTCTGCCTCCATCGGATCCGAAGGTTCGAATCACTCTGCCGTCATCGCTCCAGTTGACCACCATCTCCTGGTTGCCGTACCACTTCCGGAAATCGCCGCCCTTGTTGAACGGGAACCACCGCCGCCCGCTCGCGGCGGCCTCGTCGCGTGACGCGCAGTGCATGGCGTCGGGGTGCCAGTCCACCTCCCACCACTCCCGGACGAATCGCGCATCCATTCCGGTCTGCAGCCCGACACGTGGTTGCGCGACCTCACCCAGAGGCCGCCCCTTCGTGAACGTGCTCCGTATCGCCTCCGACAGCCAGTACACGATCGGCTCACCGGGGATCTGCCGGAAGCTTGAGGAGGCGGCTTCGAACCATCCGGCGTCGGTGTTTCTGGTGCTCAGGGCATGGGCGAGGAGGTTCCGCTTCGCCGCCTCGTTGCTGCCCTCGACCAGGCGCAGGTACCGACCTTGATGATGCGGTGCGGGAGCATTGATCAGGACGAACGCAATGGACGACACGACTTCGCCGCCAATGGTGTCGAAACCGCGCGCACCCAGATGCACCATCGAGTCGATGGTCTGGTTCGTCAGCAGCGAGGCTCGGAGGTCACTGAAGGACTTGAGGAACATCCATGATTGCATGGTGATCATCGCGACCGCGCCCAGAGGGCGGGCGAGTTCCCGACAGCGCAGGATGAATGCCGCGTACAGGTCCGACCGGCCGGCCGTGAACTCACGTGTGATGTGTTTCTTGAGGTCATCCGACATGTGACCGGAGCCCATGTACGGCGGGTTCGTGACGACAACTGTGTACGTCTGGCTGAGTGGGTGCGCTTGTTCGATCACGCGGGTCGCGCCTTGGTGCAGCGGGTCCCCGCGCAACGTGTGCGAGTCGATGCGTTCGGCGACCGTGCGTGCCGTGGCGAGAATGGCCGCATCCGGCTGGGTCAACGAACCCAGAGAGTCCGCCTGGGCGAACGCGTTCCAGAACGCGGTCAGCGCCGCATGCTCCCGAACCGGAACGTCCCGGGTCAGCTCCTCAAGGTCGGCGTCGTCAAACCTGACCGGGCGGATCACCGTGACGTGCGGCTGAATCGGATCCTCGCGTCGGAGGAACCGCGGGTCCATCGCGCGAGCCTTCATCGTGAGCGCGAAGGCGGCCAAGGATCCGGCGCGACGGTCGATCTCGCACCCGAACAGGTTGTGCGTGAGGATCCGCGCAGGGATCTCGGAGCGTGGGTACCCCTGCTCCTCGTAGATGCGCGCGAGCAGGTCGAAGGCGTAGGTCAGCATGTGTCCCGACCCGCAGGCCGGGTCCATGACGGTGAGGTCCTCCGGGCGCTCGATGCGCAAGAACTCCCCCGGCTCACCCGCCGGTGGGATGAAGGAGTCCATGCTGTCGACGAGCCGAGAGTCCGGGTGGTTGAGCATCCATAGGCGCCCAACCGAGTTCTGCACCAGATAGTGGACGATGTAGTCGGGTGTGAACAGCTGGGTCGCGGCCGGGATCTGGTCCGGGCCGGCCTTTCCGCCACTGCTGAAGCCGGCGAACGCCTGGTCCTTCTTTTCTGAGACGTAGAACTGGTACAGCCAGCCGATCACTTCGACGCCACTCCTGCAGACGTCCGCGCTGAGGACCCGCACGGCCTCGCTCCTCACGCTGCCGCGGGCTAGCAGGTCCGTGGGCATCAGTAGCGTGGAGTACGCCTCCCCGGCATCGAACATGAACGGCATCCGTCGGCTCCAGAACGCGCAGTGTGCGGCGAGGATCCGGCCGTAGGCCTCCCCCTCGCGGTCATGGGCGGTGACGGTGCCCCGCAACAGGCCCGCGATGTGCTCGACGCACTTGGATCGTGTTCCATAGACTGCCGGATCGAACTCGCCCCTCTTGGCCGCCGCCAGGACCCCCGGCTGCCCGTTGGCCATCTCGCCCTCGGGGGACACGACCGGCGTCGCCGTGAACCCGAGGGCGTCCATGTAGCGCAGTGCGACAAGGCGGTTGAACCACATGTACGCCTGCTCCTCGACGACGTGGCGGCGTCCAGTCGCCCCTCCGCCGTTCCGGGCGATGTCGTCCTCCAGCGCGGTGACGGCGGACGGCGATTCGAGGCGCGCGACCGACGTGGGGGCGAGCACCGTCGTGACCAGGCCGTCGATCTGGCGGATCAGGTGGGTCCGCGACGTCGTGGCGAAGGACTCCAGCTGCCTGAGGTCCATCACAGCGACACCCGCCGACCCTGCTCGATCGCCTCATGCAGCACCCCGCGCAGCTCCTCGACGTAGGCGTCCGCGTCCTGCGTGGTGGCGAGCAGGCGGCGACGGGGGATGGGCAGATCCCGGATCGCGACGATCGGTGCGGGGCGAACGACGGGTTGCGGGCCGGGCCGAGAGGGGACCGGAACGACGGGAGAGGGTGCGCGTCTTGTCTCGAGGACTCCGATCAGCAGCGCTAGGCCGCCCTCGTCAACCTCGGAGCGGAGCTGACGCAGAGCGGGGATGCTGGCACTCGCGGCCACCTGGGACCGCCAGTGCTCGACGCGTTCCGACGCCTTGGCCCGCCCCGCGTCGGTGGCGCTGCTGGACTGCTCCATGGTCTGGACGCTGTCCCACACGGCGTCGATGGTGGCCAGCACGGCGTCGCGCTCAAACTGCACGGCGCGGTCCAGGATGGTCCGCAGTGCCTCGGTGGACTCCTTGAGGCGGGCGATTCCGCGTCCGCGCACGATGTTCGGGTCGGCCAGACGTGTGCGGAGGTCCGCCACCGGCTCGTTGTCGGGGAGGAACTCCAGGGACTCCCTGTTCTCATGGAGCAGGCGCCGGGCATCGTCATAGATCGCGCAGCGCGACTCATCATGGAGGAACCCCAGGATCGGGTCGACGTGGTCCTCCTTGTCGGCCAGCAGGTCCTGGGCCTGGTCGGCCGCGAACTCCTCCAGGTACCACGACGCGGTCCGTCCGGCGATCTCTCCCAGGCTCCGGATCGGCTGGTCGAGCTCCACGAGGAACGGGTAGCGGTCGGTACCCGTTCTCCGCGCCACCGTCCAGCTTGCCACCGACGCGTCCAGCAGCTCGCGCACACGTTCGGCCAGGTCGCGGGCGTCCCCGGGCAGATCCGAACCACTGGAGGTGAAGAAGCGGGTCGCGAAGGACCGCAGGCGCTGCACGCGGGCGGGATCGACCTGCTGGACCTCAAGAACCTGGGTGGTGACCCGCTGGTCGCGGTTGAGCAGAAGGCCGGCAACCTCGGTGCGCGACACGGGCCTGCCTGCGGACTCCAGGCGGACGCGGCCCGCGGCCAGCAGTCGGGCGAGCGCGCACACGGTCGCCAGGAGCGGCCATCCGTAAGGCGGCTGGTCGAAATGGGCGACGAGGGTCGCCACGGTCACCCGGGTGGCCTGGCGGCGTTCACTCGCGACGTGGGCGGCGACCTCGTCGGCGGGCGACTGCAGGGTGTCGGAAGACCGGTCGACCAGCGTCGGGTCCGTGGCGAGGACGGTGCGAAGGTCCTTCTCCGTGTACTGATGGGCGCCGATGAGCTGCAGCTGGGTGTAGACGCGGTCCACCAGCTGGGCCAGACCCTGGTCGATGCGCGTCGGCGGGTCAGAGGCGGGAACCTCGATGGTCGCCCCGTGGATGACCAGCTCCGCCTCCGAGATGGCACGCGCGACTCGGGTTGTGAGGTCGCGGCGCAGGGCGTCGTGGGAGCGGCGCTTCTGCTGGATGAAGAACTGACGGCTCTCGCTGGCGTCCTCGCCGGTGACCAGGCGCAGGTACCGGGCGGTTTGGACATGGCGGCGCAGATCCGCATAGAGCCGGGGATCCTCGGCCAGGAGTACACGCAGCTCGTTGCGGTCGAAGGACTGGGCGAGCACCGTTCCACGGTCGAGGCCGATCGCCTTCGAGATGTAGTGGACCGCCAGGGGCTCCTGCCCGGTGGAGCGGGTGACGCCGTCGAGCTCGACGACGTACTTGAAGTCGCGCCCGGTGCCCGGATCCCGGTAGGTGCGGGTGCGGATCACCTCGGTGGTGATGATCTCAGCCAGCTGGCGGGAGATTTCGTCCGAGGTGACGTCGATGTCGCGGATCGCCCGTTCGATGTCCTCCTCCTCGTTGGTGAGGTAGGAGTACTGGTCGCCGGAGCGCTGAACCAGTGTGTGCGCCTCGAGCAGGCCCAGCGCGGCCTGGACCTGGGCGCTCATCGCCCGAGTGTCCTGGTCGAAGGAGTCCGTCAACAGGACCGTCAGGTTGCGCGGCGTCGTGTCGAACCCCTGGACCCACTTGACCAAGAAGAGCGCCCGGAGCAGGCGGATCGCCGTCTCCCGTTCCCGGCACTGCGGCAGGTCCTGCTCGGCCCGGACGATGTTGCGGGCGGCCTGCGACTTCACCGACGTCCGGATCCCTGCGTACATCCGGTCGAAGGGGACCAGCGCGCCCACCGGAGCATCCGCGATCTCCTTGCCGACCTCCTGCACGACGCTCAGCAGGGAGCGCTCGCCGACGGACGCGTGGCGGCCCTCGAACGCGTTGTTCTTGGACAGGCCGATCAGGGCATCGGGGAACAGCGAGAACTGGGACGGGACGAACGGATACAGGGCGATGAACTCCTCGGCATCGCGGTACACCGTGTTGACCGGTCCCGTGTCCGGGAACTCCAGCAGCGTGCGGAAGCGGGGCTTCTCCACGTCATAGAGACGGCCCAGGGCGCTGCGGGCGGCAGCGTTCTTGTCCAGCAGGCGCCTCTCGATGACCTCCGTGACGTCGCGGCTGGACAGGTTGACGCGCGTCGCGAAGCGCGCCTGGATCTTCGAGAAGTCGTAGGACTGGGACTTCGTGCGGTCGCCGATGACCGCCTCCATGTCCTCCTGGGAGGTCACGCACACCCAGGCGCGGCCCCGGCACTTCGTGTTGAGCTGCTCGACGACGCTCTGCAAGTTGAGCATCCGCTGGGTGTTCGAGCCGATGAACTGGCCGACCTCGTCCACCAGGAAGACCAGGCGGTGGTCGGCGGGTTGCGCGGCCAGCCATCGGGCGACCTCGTTGGCGAAGTCCTCGATGGACAGGGAGTAGGTGCGTTCATAGCGAGCGAGGATGTCCTCCTCGGTGCGCTGTCCCGTCACCTCCTCCCAGGCAGCGGTGATGTCGGGCCCGACGAAGACTGTCTGCTCCCGCCCCGTCTCCCACGCGGTGCCCGTGCGCTCGTGGAACGCCTCGCGGAAGCGGCCCAGCAGCCCGTGGTCATCGAGGTCGCGCTCCAGGCGGGCGACCGCCGGGCTTTCGCCGTAGTAGCCGCGGGCCTCGTCGAACACGCGAACGAAGACCCGCAGCAGCGCGTCCTCGCGCGACCGGTCGATGACCGGCGCCTTCGCGTCGATGTTGAACAGCAGGGCAGTGGCGGGGATCTGGCCGACGCGGGCGAGCACACCGGCCAGCAAGCCGTCGTCGACGCTCCGCGCCTTCGCGGCGAACTGGTCGACCACCCACGCGCGGGACACCCCGGATTGCCCGGGCACCTGACCCAGCAGGTGGGCAAGCATCTTGAGCAGGTGCGACTTCCCGGACCCGAACCAGCCGGAGATCCACACGCCGTTCCCGGATCCGTAGACCGGTTCGGCGTAGGTCTCCAGAAGTGCGGACAGCGCGGAGGCGACCTCGTTCGTCAGGACGTACTCGGCCACCTCCTCCGCGACGTGCGCGGAGTCATCGGCCTTGACGACGCCCTCGATCGGGCGGGCGATGTCCTTGGTGAACAGGTCGTGGATGACTGTCGGGGCGTGGGTTCTCACTGAGGGATTCATGGGTCTCTTCGTGCGTCAGGGGATCTGGTCGAGGATGCTGGAGGCGCGGTAGTACTGGTCGGGCTCCGTGCCGAACAGGATCAGGGCCGACCCTGTCTCCGGGGACTGCGTGTACTGGCCGGGGAAGAACAGGAGGACGGGAACGCCGGTCGCCACGGACTCCAGGGCGCCCAGCACCGTGTGCGAGCGGATGAACGGGAACGCGTGCCCGACCCCGGTGAGGAACACGAGGTCGCTTCCTGGCTCCTCCTGGATGCGCTGGAGGATCCGCGGCGCCAGGTGGCGCTCCGGCGTCAGCATCCGTTGGACGGCGACGCGGAAGTCCTCGGGATCCAGGCTCGGCTCCATCAGGAGGATCCGGTCGAGCATGCCGGTGCCGCGCAGGACGTCGATCATGAGGTCGTAGAGGTCGATGACGACGACGGTCAGGCCGTGTTCGGTCCGGAGCCGCGTCCTCAGGCGCGCGCAGGCCTGCCGGGCTTCCAGTTCGCGGGTCGCGGGGTACGCCCACACGTAGAACGGCACACCCGAGAGCCGGCCCCGTTGGTGGAGGAAGTCATCCGAGGCGAGGACCTGCGCGATCTGGGACTCTTCCTGGCCGAGGTCGCGGACGGATGCCGCCTTTGCGACCGCGACTGTGTCGTCGTACCAGCTCATGCATCCTCCGTGTCGGCCAAGCCGCAGATCCCCAGCGTCTGTCGCCCCAGACTACGGCCTCCCGCAGGCACCTGGGCGCGCTTCCGCGGTCACCGCACCGGGAAGAACCTCAGGTCCGACGGGAGACGTCGGCGCAACAGAGCAGAGACGCCCTCGGACATGAGTGGAGGGACGATTACGCCCGCGGGGGAGAGCATCCCCGACTGACGCAAGGCGAGAAACAGGTTCGTGCGCAGCTTCCTGCGCGTCGATGCGCTGATGCCGTCCAGCTCGGGATGCCAGAGGGCACGTCCCGCCCAGAATCGGTCGAAGTCCTCGGGTGTGAGCGTCTGCTGGCCCAGGAGGAAGTGCTCGCGCAAGACGCTTTCGGCGAAGTCAGCGACCAGAGGATACCGTCGGCACATGGCCGCCCACATGAGGTGAGCGCGGTCGGGGGCGAGTGAGGTGGCGAGCGCCGAGACCTCCTCCTCGGTGAGCATTGCCATCCGCTGGACGAGTTCGCGGGCGAGGCGCACCGAGGTGGCGCGGGTGCGCGCGTGCAGCAGGTTCCCCTCCACCAGAGCGACCCTGACCCCAGCCCACAAACGGAGTTCCATCTGGAGTGGAGCGGCGATAGCCGCCTCGTCGGCCATCAACCCGCCGACCACGAACGAGAGGCGGTCTCGGGATGCGGGCTGCGCGGACACGGGACGAGCATACGGTGCGCTGCATGGACCCTGTGTTGTCCGCGCGATGTCACCGACGCGACAGACCAGAGGCCGCCCTCGTCCCCGGCGCTGCGACCGCGAAGGGGACGAACAGGGACGAAGGCGACCCATACCGGTCAGAACCGGGCGGCCACGAGCGGACCGGTCACCGCTCGACCTCGCCGCGGATGAAGGCCTCGACGGCTCTGCGTGCGGCCTCATCGGGACGCTGCTCGGGCGGGGACTTCATGAAGTAGGCGGCCGGGCTCACCAGCGGCCCGCCGATGCCGCGGTCCAGCCCGATCTTCGCCGCGCGGATGGCGTCGATGACGATCCCGGCGGAGTTCGGGGAGTCCCAGACCTCGAGCTTGTACTCGATCTGGATCGGCACGTCCCCGAAGGTCGTCCCCTCCACGCGCACGAAGGCGAACTTGCGATCGTCGAGCCACGGAACGTAGTCGGAGGGGCCGACGTGGACATTGCGGGGGTCCAGGTGCCCGCGCATGTTCGAGGTGACGGCGTTCGTCTTCGAGATCTTCTTGGACTCCAGGCGGGAGCGCTGCAGCATGTTCTTGAAGTCCATGTTGCCCCCGACGTTGAGCTGGTAGGTGCGGTCGATGCGCACGCCGCGCTCCTCCATCAGGCGCACCAGGTCGCGGTGGGAGATGGTGGCGCCGAACTGGCTCTTGATGTCGTCGCCGATGATCGGCAGGCCCGCATCGGCGAACTTCTGCGCCCACTCCGGCCGGGAGGCGATGAAGACAGGCATGCAGTTGATGAAGGCGCATCCCGCGTCGAGGGCGGCCTGCGCGTAGAACTTGTCGGCCTCGTCCGAGCCCACCGGCAGGTAGGAGACCACCACGTCGGCGCGCGCCTCGCGCAGAGCGGCCGCGATGTCCACGGGCTCCGCCGGGGACTCGGTGATCGTGTCGCGGTAGTACTCTCCCAGGCCGTCGCCGGTGTGGCCGCGCTGGACGACGACGCCGGTTCGCGGCACGTCGGCGATGTGGATCGTGCAGTTCTGGGAGGCGGTGATCGCATCGGCCAGGTCGAGCCCGACCTTCGCCTCGTCGACGTCGAAGGCGGCGACGAACTCGATGTCGCGGACGTGGTAGCCGCCGAAGTCGACGTGCATGAGGCCGGGGATGGTGTCCTCGGGGCTCGCATCGTGGTAGTAATGGACTCCCTGCACCAGGGAGGAGGCGCAGTTGCCCACGCCGACGATCGCAGTGCGGATTGGTGTCATTTTGTGTCCTTCTTCTGGGTAGGTGCGGCGCTGGCACGCCGCGAACCCGGGCGGGGGGTGTTCGCCCTCGTCGCGCGCCTCTTCGTGGGAGGCGTGGACGAGGGCGGCCCCGCCTGGGGGGTCTGTGAGGCCGCGATGAGGCGGTCGAGCCACGTGATCTCGCGATCGGCCGCCTCGGCCTCCATCTGGCGCTGCGCGAACCTCCAAGGATCGCGTTCCGGGGAGGCGCCGCCCCGGTCGCCCGCGCGGCGGCGGGCCTCCCGTCGCTCCAGCACGCGCGCGCGGCGGTCCTGGAGCAGGCGCAGGCGCGCGGCGGGCGAGGCCTTCGACATCAGGCCCATCGCCACGCCGAAGGAGTCGTCGTCGCTGTCGACGTGCTCGAGCTCCTCGGCGAGGTGGGAGCGGCCGGCCTCCGTGATGGTGTAGAGCAGCTTGCCGGGCCGGTCCGGCGAGGTCTGGGCGGTGATGAGCCCCCCGCGCTCCAGCCGGTGCAGCGCCGGGTACAGGGAGCCGAAGGACAGGCGGCGCAGGGTGCCGACCGATTCCGACAGGCGCCGACGCAGCTCGTAGCCGTGGGTCGGCTGGTCCAACTCGCCCAGGACCGCCAGCTCCAGCATCTCGGCTCGTACGCCCATCGTCGTCCCCCCTCGTGGTAGCGGCACGATATATCGCCACGCTACATCCCCGCCACTGACATTTCCGTCGATCGACCGGAGAAAGCAGAAGCCGCGGCTGACATGAGGCGCTCCCGCCGATCCCCGCCTGCTCCGCAATAGACTGGGCGCGCCCCTCGGACGGGCGGCGCGGAACGGGCATGCGGAGGGGGAGCGATGGGTGACATGACGGCTCCGGAGGTGGCGGCGATCGCAGGGCGGATCCGGGCCTCGGTCGCCACCGTGATCTCGGGCAAGCCGGAGGCGATCGACGCCGCCGTGTGCGCCCTGCTCGCAGGCGGCCACATGCTCATCGAGGACGTCCCCGGCGTCGGGAAGACGACGCTGGCCCGGGCGCTCGCGCGCAGCATCGACGCGCGCGCCACCCGCATCCAGTTCACGTCCGACATGCTGCCCACCGATGTCACGGGCGTCTCCGTCTTCGACCGGTCCACCCAGGAATTCCGGTTCCACCCCGGGCCCGTCTTCACGCACGTCCTCATCGGCGACGAGGTCAACCGCGCCACCCCGAAGACCCAGTCCGCCCTGCTCGAGGCCATGGGCGAGCGTCAGGTCAGCATCGACGGCGCGACCCTGCCCCTGCCTGACCCGTTCATGGTCGTCGCTACGCAGAACCCCCAGGACATGGAGGGGACCTTCCCCCTGCCCGAGGCCCAGCGCGACCGCTTCATGATCCGCCTCTCGCTGGGCTACCCGGAGCCCCGGGCAGAGCTGGCGATGCTGCGGGCGCGGAGCACCGCGGCCGGAGCCTCCGACCCCCTGGACGCTGTCGCCCCCGTCGCCTCCGTGGATGACATCCTGCGTGCCCGGGCCTGCGTGGCCGGCATCGCGATGGCAGACGGCGTCGCCGGCTACCTGGTCTCCCTCATCGGCGCCACCCGCGCCCACCCGGGGATCGCGCTGGGCGCCAGCCCCCGCGCGACCCTGCATCTGGCCGCCATGGCGAGGGCGCGAGCGGGCGTCCTCGGACGCTCCTTCGTGTCGCCCGACGACATCGCGGCCCTCGCGGGCGTCGTCCTGCCCCACCGTCTGGTCCCTCGCGGGCGCCACGCCTCCTCGCTGGACGCGCTGGCCGCCGCGGCCGAGGCCGTCTCCGAGATCCTCGGCCGCCTCCCGGTGCCGGGACTGGCGTGAGCGCCCGGGTCCGGGTCCGGCTGCTCCCCACCCCGCGGGGATGGGGCGTGCTCGCCCTGGGAGGCGCGGCCGCCGTCGCCTGGGCCGTGCTGCGCCTGCGCGAGGTGCTGCTGCTGGCCGCCCTGTGCGCGGCCGCCCTGCTGGTCGCCCTCGTGTGGGCCGCCCTCGCCCTCGCCTGGGCCCGTCCGTCCGTCCGGTTGACGGCCCCGGTGCCCACTCCCACCGTGGGGGAGACCTCGACGGTGCTGGTCCAGGCCCACCACCGCTTCCCCGCGCTGCTCCCCCTGACCCTGGCCTGGCGCGTCGACGAGGGCGCCCGGCGGACGGCCCGGATCGACGCGCCCTCCGGACGCGGCGCCCAGGCGGAACTGCGGGCGCCCCTGGGCAGACGAGGGCGCCACACGGTGTCGGCGGATCGCGTCACCGTCGAGGACCGGCTCGGACTGGCCCGGATGACGGCGCGGCCCGCGGGGAGGAGCAGCGTGGACCTCGTCGTCCTTCCCCGGGTGCTCGGGATCGAGGCGCTTCCCATGGGCGCTGGGGGAGAGGGCGCGGAGGCCGCCCGCCCCGGGGCCGGCGAACCCGCGGGGAACCTCCGCGACTACCGCGCGGGGGACGCCCTGCGCCTCGTCCATTGGAAGCAGACCGCCCGGCAGGGTCGGCTGCTGGTCAACATCCCGGAGGCCGGATCCGGCAGGCGGCACACGATCGCGCTGGTCACCGCCGCGGAGGCCTACGCCGGCCGGGACGAGGCCTTCGAGCTGGCCGTTTCCGTGGTCGCGACCCTGTCCCTGGAGTGGCTGGGACGCGGCGAGGACGTCACGGTCGGTCTCGGCGCCCGGACGCTCGCCTTCCGCCCCGGGGACGCGGACCGGCTCATGCTGGCACTGGCCGAGGTCATGCCCGATGGCGGAGCCGCGGAGGCGGCGGAGCGCGGCCCTGAGAGCGGCGCCGTCCTCGTCGACGCGGATGTGGCGGTCGCCGGATCCCTGACCCAGGGCCTGCGGCGAACCCTGGATGCCGGATTCCCGGGCCTCCCGCGCGGCCTGTTGCTGCTCACCGGCCCGGGGGCGGCCCCCGCCGGTATGCCAGCCGGCTGGCGGGCCGAGATGGTGGCGAGCGGGGGCGGCGACGGTGCGTGAGGCGCATCGGAGGGACGACGGCCCCCGCCTCAGGCCCCTTGCCGCGGCTGCGGTGGTCATCGCCCTGTTCGGCGTCGCCCTGACGGGACTCGGCTCCGTGCTGGCCTCCGGCGAATGGGCCCGCTGGTCTCTGGCCGTCGCCGGCGCGACCGTTGGGGTGGCCGCGCTGGCGCGCTCCCTCCTGCCCCGTTTGCGCATCGGGGCCTGCGTCGAGGGGCTCGCTGCGGGCGCCGTCGTGGTCGTCGCGCAGGTCCACGCCGCCGGGAGGCTGGGGGAATGGGCCACGGACCCGGACGCCCTGGTGCGCGAGGCGCGGCTGGCGATCTACGCCGGGTCGGCGCCCGTGGAGGTGGGCGGCGGCCTCGCCGATCTGGTGCTGGTCGCCTGCCTGGCCCTCGCGTGGATCGCGGCGCTGCTCCTGGTCGGCATGGGGGCGCTGCTGCTGGCCGGCGTGGTGCCGGCCGCCCTGCTGGTCATCGGCCCCGTCGTGACCTCAATGCATGTGTCCGCGGGCTTGATGGCGGCCTGCGGCGCGCTGCTGGGGGCGCTGCTGTGGATCGGGGCGCCGCCGCGGCGCGGATGGTGGCGCGGAGCCCTCGCCGTCGCCCTGACCGTGGCGCTGGCGGCGGGCCTGGGCGCCCTCCTGCCTCCCAGCCGGGACCGGGTGTGGAACACGGCGGCGATCGCCACCGGGCCGGTCTGGGACGGGGTCCCCGACGTCACCGTGACCTTGGGCGAGGACCTCCGCGAACGCGGCGACACCCCCGTCCTGCGCTACACGGGCCCGTCGGAGGGCACTGCGACGCGGTTCACGCTGGCCGTGCTCACCGACCTCGAGGGCGGCACCTGGCGCCCTGAGGAGGACACGGGCGAGGACTCCGTCTTGAATCCGCGCTCGCCGCTGGACCCCGGCGATCCCATGGCCCCGGTGTGGAGCCCGTCTCTCGTGGCATCCGGAGCGATGTCGATCCGCGTCGAGGGACTGCTCAGCACCTGGCTGCCCCTGTCCCAGGGGACGCAGCGGGTCGTCCCCGACGGGGCGACCGGATGGGCGGCCTCCGACTGGCGATGGGTGGCGGAGACGCAAACCGCGCGCTCCGAGTCCGGCGTGACCGCTCGCGACGACGCCTACACCGTGGTGGCCTGCCCCCTCCTGGCCGGCCAGATGCCCAACGCCTGCGGATCGCTGGACGACGGGTCGTCCTGGCCGGTCGCCGACCCGGCTCCCGGCCTCGCCGCCTACCGGGCCCTCCCCGAGGGCGTCCCCGCCGAGATCGCGGAGGCCGCCGGACAGGCGACGCTCGGGGCCCTCACCCGCAAGGACGCCGCCGAGGCCCTCGCCGGCTGGTTCCGCTCGGGCTCTTTCGCCTACGACGAGGACGCCCCCTACACCCCCGGCGCCGACCCCGACGACCCCTATCAGACGATGTCCGCGTTCCTCGAGACGCGCCGCGGCTACTGCGTCCATTTCGCCACGGCCTTCGCCGTGATGGCGCGTTCGCTGGGCATGCCGGCCCGCATCGCCGTCGGATACGCCTCCCGTTCCGAGGGGTCCGGATGGACCACGGTCACCGCCCGCGATCTGCACGCCTGGCCCGAGGTCTACTTCGAGGGCGTCGGCTGGGTCGCCTACGAGCCCACCCCGGGCGGGGCGGGTGCGCGGGCGGACGACGGATCAGGCGCCGCCGCGGGCACCGCCGATCCCGGCCCGTCCGGGTCCCCCGCCTCCGCTCCCACTCCCTCCGGCGCGCGGTCGGCGGATCCCGGAGCGGCCTCCGGCCCGTCCGCGGCCGATCCGGCGGACGGGTCGGGTCCCGTGAACGGCGCGGGGAGCGGCTCAAGCGGCCTCGGTCCGGCTGGGCCGGTCGCAGGCCTCCTCGCGGCTCTCGCGATACTGGTCGCCGCCCTCGCGCCAGCGGCCATCCGGTGGAGGCGCCGGCGCCGCCGGCGCAGGGGCATCGAGGAAGGCGCGTCGCCGGCGGCCGATGCCTGGGCCGAACTGGTCGACACCGCGCTCGACACGGGAGCGCTGGCACCGGTCTCCGGTCGCGCGCCGTCGGGCGGACGGGCGACGGCCTCGTCACCCCCGCCGCGCGCCCGCACACCCGAGGCCGTCGCGGAGCGCCTGGGGACCGCGATGGGGGCGGGCGGCGCCGCCGCGGCGCGCGCGCTCGCGGACGCGGTCGTGGCGGAGCGGTTCGGCGGCGCCGTGTCCGACCGTGCCGGACTCCGCCGGGACCTGGCTGACGGCATCCGGGATCTGCTCCGCGCGGCGCCGCTGCGCGCCCGGTTCTGGCCGCGGTCGGTCGTCCCCCGCCTGCGGGCCCGTCCGTGGAGACGGTAGCGGACGCGGCCCCTTTGAGGGGATGCCTCCCCTCAGCGCGTCCGGACGCCGTGCGGCAGACGCGCGACCAGGGCGCTCACCTTCGACAGCGGCGCGGTCACCGGCCCGTCGGCGGCGCTCAGACGGATCGAGGCCTCCCGGGTGCGCCAATCGACGTCCAGCCGGGCGAGATGCTCACCGCGGTCCCCGCCGCGCCACTCGAGGGACATCGCCGTCGCGTCCGCCGAGAGGAGGGAGAACTCCCCGTCGAAGGCCGGGTGTGTCGAGCGGATCCGCATGAGGGCCATCAGTTCGCGGACCACGGGACGTCGGAGCTCGCAGCGGACTTCCTCGGGTGTGTAGCGGTGCCGGTTGATGTCCCGGCCGACGCCGGTGGCGGCGAGCAGATCCATGTCGTTGCCGCCCGCCAGCGCGCCGACGTAGTAGACCTGGGGCACTCCGGGGACGAAGAACTGGACGGCGCGGGCGATCAGGTAGGCCTGGTCGTCCCCGCCCAGAGCCGCGTAGTAGGTCGAGTTGACCTGGTAGAGATCGAGGTTGGAGGCGGCGGCCCCCGTCGCCTGGCGGCTCTCCCCCCGGGTGCGCCGGTGGATCTCCTCGACCAGGGCCTCCACCTGGCCGGGCGTCAGCAGGCCGTCGGGGCGTGTCCCGTCGGCCCGGAGCTCACCCGGGCCGGCGTCGATGACCCCGATGCCGTCGTGGGTGTCCAGGACCGTCATGGCGTTGTGCGGGCGCACCCTCAGCCAGTGCAGCAGAGCGGTTCCGTCGCCCGTGAACAGGGTGTGCAGGAGCAGCGGAGGCAGGGCGAAGTCATAGACCCAGTCCACCTGCGTGGCGATCCGCACCTGGTCCTCATAGTGGGAGTGCACCTCGACGAGGACCTCCAGGCCGCGTTCGTTGGCGGCGGCGCGGATCCGGTCGATGAAGGCGAAGGTCTGCGGGATCATGAAGCACGTGGTGCCGGCCCGTTTGATGGCGTATCCCACGGCGTCGAGGCGCACCAGCGACACCCCGGCGCCCGCCAGGGCGTCGAGGATCTGCAGCAGGTAGGCGCGCCCCGGCTCCGACTCCACGTCGATGTCGACCTGCTCCGAGGTGAAGGTCGTCCACATCAGGCGCTTTTCGGCGCCGACCCGCATGGCCGTGAAAGGCAGCCCCGGGCGCGGACGGTAGATCCGGGTGAGATCGTCCTCCGTGGCGCCGTCGGGGAACACCGTCGACAGGCTGAGGAACATCGGGGCGAAGGGGGAGTCCTGGCCGCGGGCCAGCACGTCGCGGAACTGCGCCGAGTGGGAGGACACGTGGTTGACGATCATGTCCGTGGTGACCTGGTAGTCGCGTGAGATGTTCCGGATGTCCTCCCACGTGCCCAGACGCGGGTCCACAGCGGTGTGGTCGACCGGGTCGAATCCGGCGTCGACCCCGTCGAAGGGGGTGAAGTACGGCAGCAGGTGGACCCCTCCGATCGCGTCCCCGAAGCCGGAGCGGAGCAGCTCGCCGGTCTGGCGGATGGTGCCTCCCATCCGGGCGGTGTAGACGATGAGGTGCACGCTGTTGCGCATCGAGGAGTTCCTTCGTGACAGAGGGGAGGACGGGGCGGGCCGGCGCCCGAGGGGCGGCCGGACGTCAGGTCCACACCGGGCGCAGGTCCCAGGCTCGGAGCCGGCCGAGATGCGCCCCGGCCCCGACGGCGGACAGGCTGACGGCCGCGGCCCCCGGGGAGGCGGGATCCGTGCGCAGCGTGAGCGCGCGCCCGTCGAGGAAGACCTCGGCCACCGACCCGTCGACGACGATCCGCAGTTCCAGCGCGCCGGGCCCGCAGGGCAGCACGTCACCGGGATCGCCGGCGTGGTGGCGGTCCGGGTGGCGCTCCACCCGGACGCCGTCGCCGGTCCGGGTGAACCGGAGACCGAGTACCAGGGTGGGGCCGGGGTGGTCGCCGACGCGCACCACGGCCTCGTCCCCGGGCCGGTCCAGCGTCAGCTCGGCCTCGGCCTCGAAGGTGCCGGACAGACCGGGGACGAGGCCGGTGCCGGCCGCGCCCCGGCGGGCGACGCGCACAGGTCCGCGCAGGGTCTCCAGCTCGCGGAGCGGGGCCGCCCGCAGCGTCCCGTCCTCCCCGAAGCTCAGCTCGCGTGGCAGGGACAGCGCCCCGCTCCAACCGGAGCGTTCGATCGACGCGCGGTCCCGGTCCTCCTGGACCCACCCCAGCTGGATCGTCCGCCCGTCCGGGATGCGGAGGCTCTGCGGCGCGTAGTAGTGCCGGCGCCCCAGGTCGAGCAGCCGCGCGGGGCCGTCCGGGGTGAAGCCCCGACCGTCGCTGCGCCCGGGCACCTGGACGGTGTGGAGCGTGCGGCCCTCGTCCCAGGCCGAGAACACGAGCGCGGCGCGGTCGGAGCCTGGTTCGCGGATCAGGTCGGGGCACTCCCACATCGTGCCGACGCCGACGCCGCCCCCCGGCAGGTCCTCGTGGCGCAGGAGGACGCCGCGGAACTCCCAGCGGCGCACGTCCGTCGCCGTGTAGTGCAGCACCGCTCCCGAGCCGGGTTCCAGGCACGCGCCGACCAGCTGATGCCACGTGCCCTCGTGGGCCCACACGCAATGGTCCCGCATGTGGCGCGGCGCGGGGTCCGCGGGCGGCAGGAGAACGGGGCGGCC
This sequence comes from Schaalia naturae, assembly GCF_042665795.1. Lineage (NCBI taxonomy): Bacteria > Bacillati > Actinomycetota > Actinomycetes > Actinomycetales > Actinomycetaceae > Schaalia > Schaalia naturae. The sequence continues at coordinate 2,470,267 of NZ_JBHTEF010000001.1, read as the reverse complement.
CGCCTTCGTCCAGCGAGCGAGGTCCTGCGACCCCACGGCCAGGCATCCCACCTCGGTGGGCTGGCGGCGCGGGGCGTGGCCGGAGTACAGGAGGGCGGGGGTGCCGCCGACGTCGAGGAACACGCCGGAATAGCAGCCGTCCTCGTCGGGGCCCGGCGACGGCTCCAGAGCCAGGGGAAGGTCCTCCCAATGCAGCAGATCGGCGCTCGCGGCATGGCCCCATCGGATCCGGTGATGGACGGGCGCGTCGGGGTTGTGCTGGTAGAAGAGGTGGTATCGGCCCCTCCACCACGTCAGGCCGTTGGGGTCGTTGATCCAGCCGGCCGGGGGGACGAAGTGGACGCGGGGGAGGGCGGGGTCCCCGATCGCCTGGCGCGGGGTCCGTGTCGCGCCGGGGGTCGTGGCCTCGGGCATCGCGCGTCCTTTCCGTTCGAGATGATGCAATCGTGTGCACAGCAACACGGACCGTGTCGAGGCGGCAGTCTTGTCAGGATATTGGGTATTTCAACAATGAGTGACCGCCTGGTTGTCGAGAGACAACGTACTCGAACCGAGAATGCTACGCAAACGCTTGCACTCTGAGAGGCAAGTCGCTAGCATCCTCTGCGTGAGTGGTCGGCGCAACGACGTGTGGCGACCGGTGCAGATGTGAAGGAGCAGTCCTGTGACCCCGTTGCCGATCCCGGATCTCAGCCGGCCGATCCGCAGTCGAGCCATCACCGCCGAGAACCCGCAGGGCGATCCCGGAGCCGGCGGGACGGCCTCGTCCCATCTGGGGCCCTCCCGCAAGGGACGCCCCTGCGTGACGATCCAACCCGGGGAGACGGCCACCATCGCCCGGATCGAGGGGCCCGGGGAGATCCGGCATATCTGGTTCACCTGCCCCGACCTCACCGACGCCGTCGGCTACGTGCTGCGCGACCTCGTCCTGCGGATGTACTGGGACGACGATGAGAACCCCGCCGTCGAGACCCCGCTCGGGGACTTCTTCTGCAACGGCTTCGGCGCCCGGTGCCTGGTGAACTCCCTGCCGATCGTCGTGGCACCCACGGGCGGGATGAACTGTTACTTCTCCATGCCCTTCTGCCGCAACGCGCGCATCACCGTCACCAACGAGCACCCCGGTCCGATCGAGGGCTTCTTCTACCAGATCGACTACGTCCTCACCGAGGTCGACCCCGGCACCCCCCACTTCTTCGCCCAATGGCGCCGTCAGCGCCTGACCGCCCCTGGCATCGACTACATCGTGCTCGACGGCGTGGAGGGCCGGGGCGCCTACGTCGGGACCTACTTGGCCATCGCCGCCCTGGAGCGGCACTGGTGGGGCGAGGGCGAGATGAAGTTCTACATCGACTCCGACACCGACTACCCGACGATCTGCGGGACGGGGACCGAGGACTACGTGGGCGGGGCCTGGGCCTTCCAGGACCGGATGGACCCCGGAGGCGATGTCGAGGTGCTCACCTACAGCACGCCGTTCCTCGGCTACCCCCACCACTCGACGCGCGACCGGGGCCGGATGGACCCCTACGCGAAGGACATCGCTCCCGAGCACGGAATGTACCGCTGGCACCTGCCCGACCCGATCCACTTCGAAGCCTCGCTGAAGGTGACGCTCCAGCAGATCGGGCAGGTGGGGACCGGCTACTTCGAGCGGTCCGACGACGTCGCCTCGGTCGCCTACTGGTACCAGGCCGGCCGGCACCGGCCGTTCCCCGACCTGCCGGACCGCGAGGCCCGGCGACCGCGCTGAGACCACTCGGCGGTGGAGGAGACACCCGGACGGCTGCGAGGCGGCGGCCGTCCATCCCGGGTCCGCAGTCGCGGCCCGGCCACACGGAAGGGACAAGAAGCATGTTGCACCATCATTCCCGCCGGCCCCTGATCGGCCTCGCGCTCGCGGCCGCGCTGGGCCTGACCGGCCTGACGGCCTGCTCGAGCGGATCGCAGAGCGGATCCTCGTCGAGCGCGGACTGCTCCGCCTACGAGAGCTACGGCGATCTGTCGGGCTCCTCGGTGTCGATCTACTCCCCCTACACCGGCGCCGATCAGGAGCGCCTGGAGAACTCCTGGGCCGACTTCTCCACCTGCACGGGCGTCGAGATCGTCTACGAGGGATCCTCCGACTTCGAGTCGCAGGTCCAGGTCCGCATCCAGGGCGGGAACCTCCCTGACATCCTCTTCGTCGCCCAGCCAGGGCTGCTCACCTCGCTCGCCGACGAAGACCTCCTGGTGCCGGCCACCGACACCGTCCAGCAGAACGTGGAGACGGGATGGTCGGACGGCTTCCGCACCTACGGATCCGTGGACGGCACCCTCTACGCCTCGCCGCTGACCACCGGCCTGAAGTCCTTCGTGTGGTATTCCCCGAAGGCCTTCGCGGAGAAGGGCTACGAGGTCCCGACGACCTGGCAGGAACTGCTCGACCTGACGGACACGATCTCCAAGACCGGCGACCGGGTGTGGTGCGAGGGCTTCGAGTCCGGGGCGGCCACCGGCTGGCCGGGAACGGACTGGCTGGAGGATCTCGTCATCCGCAGCGCCGGCGCCGACGTCTACGACCAGTGGATCAGCCACGAGATCCCCTTCAACGACCCCCAGATCGTCAACGCTTTGGACGAGGTCGGCAAGATCCTGAAGAACGACGCCTACGTCAACGCCGGTTTCGGGGATGTCAGCTCCATCGCCTCCACGAACCAGCTGGACGCCCTGTACGCCATCGGCGACGGCTCCTGCTACCTCAGCCACCGCAACGGCTCGGCCACCTGGGACGAGGAGTACGACGTGGCTCCCGACGGCGACGTGTGGGGCTTCGCGATGCCCGTCATGGACGAGGGCGACACCCAGACCCTGGTCGGTGGCGGCGAGTTCGTCGCCGCACTGTCCGACGACCCGGCCGTGACCGCCGTGCGGGAGTACTTCTCCTCCGCGACCTTCGCCAACGACATGGTCAAACAGGGCCTCGTCAGCGCGAACCAGGGGGTGGACCCGGCCAACGCGACGAGCGAGCAACTCGAGAACGTCATCACCATCCTCCAGGACAAGGACGCCGAGTTCCGTTTCGACGCCTCCGACCTCATGCCGACGGCCGTCGGGTCCGGCACCTTCTGGACCGGGATGGTCGATTGGATCCTCGGCGCGGACTCGCAGGACGTGCTCGACCAGATCGAGGCGAGCTGGCCCGAGAACTGAGGCGGGCCGCCACCGGACAGGCGGGGTGGCCGCGGATCGGCCGCGGCCACCCCGCACCGCAGGAGGAACGAGGAGTGCGTCATGCTGGCTGATTGGCAGGGGAAGGTCTCGCAGGCGCTGGTCGCCGTGATCGCGATCGTCGCGGTCGTGGGTCTGGTGCTGGCGCTCGCTCGGCTCACGGAGCGCGGCCGCGGGCGCGAGGGGGTCACGGCCCTGGTGTACGCGGCGCCGGCACTGGGCCTGCTCGCCATCGGCCTGGTCTATCCGATGGTCAAGACGGCCTGGCTGTCGTTCCTGGACGCAGACTCCTCCGGCTTCGTCGGCCTCGACAACTACGCGTGGATTTTCTCCGACCCGGACTCGCTCCGCGCCCTGGTGAACACCCTGGCGTGGCTCGCCCTGGCGCCGGCGCTGTCGACGGTCCTCGGACTGCTGTACGCGCTGATGGTGGACGGATCGCGTTTCGAGTCCCTCGCGAAGACCCTGATGTTCATGCCGATGGCGATCTCCTTCGTCGGCGCGTCCATCATCTGGAAATTCGTCTACACCTACCGGGACGCGAGCCGCCCCCAGATCGGCCTGCTCAACCAGATCCTCGTGTCCCTGGGGATGGAGCCGCACCAGTTCCTCGTCGACTCCCCGTGGAACACCCTGTTCCTCATCGTCGTCATGATCTGGACGCAGACCGGCTACGCGATGGTGCTGCTCTCGGCGGCGATCAAGGCCATCCCGGGGGACATCGTGGAGGCGGCTCGGTTGGACGGGGCGAGCGGCCTCCGGATGCTGCGCGAGATCACGATCCCGATGGTGCGGCCCACCCTGGTCGTCGTCCTCACCACGATCTCGATCGGTGCCCTGAAGGTCTTCGACATCGTCCGCACGATGACGGGCGGGCAGTACGACACGCAGGTCATCGCGAACACGATGTACGACCAGTCCTTCCGCTACGGCGAACCGGGACGCGGGTCGGCCATCGCCGTCCTGCTGCTGATCATGGTGATCCCGATCATCGCCTACAACGTCCGCCAGATGCGCAAGAACAAGGAGGTCAGGGGATGAGCGCGCAGACGATCTCCCGGGAGGGGACGCCCGGCCCCGAGACGCCGATCTGGACGAGAGCCCACCGGATGCTGACGAGCAGGGGCGCCTCCGCGCTGGCGCTCGTGATCGCCCTCGTGTGGACGGTCCCCACTCTGGGGCTGTTCGTCTCCTCCTTCCGGCCCAAGAGCGACATCAAGACCACCGGGTGGTGGGAGTTCTTCGCCCACCCCTCCGTCACGCTCGACAACTACACCGAGGTCCTCGTCGGGTCGAGCGCGTCGAACAACCTCATCAACTACTTCCTCAACTCCGTGCTCATCACCGTCGTCGGCGCGACGCTGCCGATGATCCTCTCGCTGTTCGCGGCCTACGCCTTCTGCGTCATGCGGTGGAAAGGCCGCGATGCGGTGTTCACCGTGGTCTTCGCCCTGCAGATCGTCCCGATCCAGATGACCCTCGTGCCGCTGCTGAAGATGTTCGTCTCCAGCGGGATGACGAAGGCGATGCCGTTCATGACGGTGTGGATCGCCCACACGGTCTTCGCCCTGCCGCTGGCGACGTTCCTCATGCACAACTTCATGTCGGAGATCCCGGGCGAGGTCATCGAGGCGGCGAAGATGGACGGCGCCACCCACGGCGTGATCTTCACCAGGATCGTGCTCCCGTTGATGAAGCCGGCGCTGGCCTCCTTCTTCATCTTCCAGTTCCTGTGGGTGTGGAACGACCTGCTGGTCTCGCTCACCTTCGCGGGCGGGACAGCCCGGACCGCGCCGCTGACCGTGCGGCTGGCAGACCTGGCCGGCAGCTACGGCGAGGACTGGAACCTGCTGACGGCGGGCGCCTTCGTGTCGATCATCGTCCCGGTGGTCGTCTTCCTCCTGCTGCAGCGCTTCTTCGTGCGCGGCATGATGGCGGGTTCGGTGAAGAGCTGACAGGCTGGTTCCCGGGGGTACGGTGTCGTTCCGAGGTGGGGCGCGAATGGCGATGACGGCATCGAGGAAAGGGCGTGTATCGATGAGCACGATCACGGACGTGGCCGCGCTCGCGGGGGTCTCCCCCTCGACGGCGTCGCGCGCCCTGCGCGGGAGCGGCCAGATCTCCGCGGCCACCCGGGCGAGGGTCGAGGAGGCCGCTCGGGAACTGGACTACGTCGCGAACCCCTCCGCGGTGCGCCTGGTCAACGGGAGGACGGATGCGATCGGGCTGGTCGTCCCCTTCGTGACCCGGTGGTTCTTCGCCCAGGCGGTGACGGGGGCCGAGGACGTGATCCGCGGCGCCGACCACGACCTGCTCCTGTACAACCTCGGCGGTCCGGACGGGCGCCAGCGGTTCTTCGAGCGCATGCCGCTGCGCAACCACGTCGCCGGGGTCCTCGTGCTCTCGCTCGCCCTCAGCGAGAAGGAACGCGCCCAGCTCGCCCAGATGCGCGTCCCCCTGGTCACGGTGGGGCATGACGCCCCGGGGGCCAGCTCGGTGATGATCGACGACAGGGCGGCGGCGTCCACGGCCGTCCAGCACCTCCTCAACCTCGGGCATCGGCGCATCGGTCTGATCGGCGGGCTTCCCGAGGACCCGATGCACTTCACGTCCTCGGCGCTGCGCGCGAGGGGCTACCGGGAGGCGTTGACCGCCGCCGGGGCGCCGGTGGACGAGACGCTCATCGTCCCTTCTGACTACACGATCGACGGGGGCAGGCGGGCTGCCGTCCGCCTGCTCGCCCTTCCGACCCCTCCGACGGCGGTCTTCGCCATGAGCGACGAGATGGCGATCGGGGCCATCGACGCCGCGCGCTCGATGGGGGTGCGGGTTCCGGAGGACCTCTCGATCGTCGGCTTCGACGACCACGACCTGGCGGCCTTCTTCCATCTGACGACGATCCGGCAGCCGGTCCAGGAGGAGGGACGCGAGGCCGCCCGGATCCTGCTGCGGATGCTGTCCGCACCCGACGAGGCGGAGACGGCCCACGCCGTGCTGGACACCGAGCTCATCCTGCGGGCGAGCACCGCGCCGCTGCGGCGGTGACGCCCCCGCCGGGCACGTCTACGTCTAGACGACGAGCCCGCCGTGACATAGGAGGCGGTAGACCAGACGGCCTCCGGCGAGGATCTGCTCCTCCCCGCTGAATTGGGCGAGGTCTCCCTGCGCGGTGAAGGTGTAGCGCCAGTCCCCGACGTCGAGGACCGCGGGGCCGCGCACGGGGACGGCGGCGTCGGGGTCGAGCAGAGCGGGGCGGAGCACGCGCTCGTACACCTCCGCCGCGGTCCCGGGAACCAGCGAGACGCCCAGGTAGTTCATCGCCCACACGGGCCGCTCGTCTCCGCTCTGCTCGCGGCGGTGGACGACCTCCTCCCCGATGAATCGGAGTTGGCCGATGTAGGTGTCGTGGTAGATCCAGGGCCCGTCGCCGTAGTCGTAGTCGTGGGAGCCGGGGCGCAGCGGCGGCGCCTGGGCGGCGCCCGGGTCCGCGTAGGTGGCTCGCTTGGCGCGGACGAGGAACCGCCGGAGGCCGTCGATGTCGACGCTGGTCATGACGGACAGTGTAGAAGGCGGGCGGCGTCCCCTAGGGTGGGCGTATGAGCGATGATCAGCGCCGGGACCCCGCGCCCGACGGCGCCTGCTCCTGAGCGCTGGGTGAGAACCGGGCGAACTGGGACGACCGCGCCGAGGTGCACGCGGCCTCCCGGTTCTACGACGTCGACGGGTTCGTCGCCGATCCACATCGGATCAGCGATGTGGTCCGGCGCGATCTCGCTGTGCTGTCGCCGCACCTTCCGGGCGGGTCGGTGAGGGGAGCGAGCCTGCTGCACCTCCAGTGCCACATCGGCACCGACACCGTGTCGTGGTGGCGTCTGGGCGCGCGCGACGTCCACGGTCTGGATTTCTCGCCGAACTCGCTGCGGCATGCCCGCGGGATCGCGGCGCGCGCCGGCGCGACGCCGGGGACCATCACCTTCGTCGAAGGCGACGCGCGCTTCGCCTCCCGCGTCATCCGTCGCCGCTTCGATGTGGTGGTGACGAGCACGGGGACGATCGTGTGGCTGCCTGGCCTGCGGGAATGGGCGCGTTCCATCGCCGAGCTGCTTGAGCCGGGCGGCGTGTTCATGATCCGCGACGACCATCCGCTCCTAGGGGCGCTGGACTACTCGTCGTTGACGATCGCCGAGGACTACCTGAGCGGCGGTGGTGAGAACGTCTACGAGGCCGCCGGCTCCTACACCGACGGGCCCGCCACGATCGCGCACACGACGAACCACGAGTGGCGTCACGACCTCAGCGAGGTCGTCACCGCGCTGCGCGACGCGGGATTGGCGATCGAGGCGCTGGGCGAGCATTCCGTCATGGACTGGGCGCCGATCGAGGGCATGGTCGCCACCCCGGACGGCTGGGCGCTCCCCGAGGGATCGCCCCGGATCCCCCTGACCTTCTCCGTGGTCGCGCGCCGCCCGGCTTGACGGAGGCTCTGGAGGCCATCGAGGACGCGCGGTCCACCCCGGTGGGTCGTGCGGGGCTGTCAGGAGAACGGTGGATCTGGGACTGGTCTGTGAAGTCTCATAGACTCGTGGACGGCTTCGTGGTCGGGTTGTGTGCGAGCTTGGAGCACAGCCATGTGCCCGCCTGTGGGGGCGATCGCGAAGCGGCCGGGGAACGCTGGGAGCTGGGCGATCACGTCCCAGTGTGAGCGCTGCGGGATCAGCGGTTCGGCGTTTGACAGGATTCGGCGTCAGGCCGAGGAGCAAGGCAGTTCCCGTCATGGCTGGAGGAGCTCGTCGCCGCTTCGCGTTGACGAGGCGGCGATGTCGTGCGGATCGATGAGTGCGACTCCGTTTCTCGCGGGTCCCGGCAGCAAGCGTCTGGGTCGACGGCTTGGCGTCTGTTCGGATGTGTTGCGATAGGCTCAATCGGAATGGTCGGAATCAACCAGGGACGGAGTGACCACGTGAGTGAGTCCATCGACAAGACGTCGCCCGTTCCCTACTACTTCCAGCTCAGCGAAATCCTCCTGAAGGAGATCAAGGCTTCGGCGTTGCAGCCGGGCGACCGGGTGCCGGGTGATCATGAGCTCGGCCAGCGCTATGACGTCTCGCGGTCAGTGGTCCGTCAGGCGTTGGGAAAACTCGAACGCGACGGCGTGATCCGGCGCATCAAGGGGCGAGGCACATTCGTGGCGTCGCCGAAGACGAACCAGGGCATGTTGGGTGCTCTCACCGGCCTCTACGACGACATCATGCAACGAGGTGGCACGCCGGTCCGCAGTGACGTGCTGCGTCTCGAGGTCGAACCCGCGTCCCCGGAAGTCGCAGACGCCCTGTCGCTTCCCGAGGCCACGCCGGTCATGGTCATTGAGCGCGTGCGTTTCATCGATGAACGGCCCATGGTGCGGACGACCACCTACATCGACCAGACTCTGGCCCCCGGGCTGAATCACGAGGACCTGCGCAACACCTCCCTCTACGGCGTCCTGAGGGACCGCTACGGCATCAAGATGGCCAGTGCTGTCCGCACGATTGAACTGGGCTACGCCTCGAAGGAGGTCGCACGGAGCTTGGGCATCTCCACAGGTGCTCCAGTGATGGTCCTGAAGAACGTCTCCTACGATGACCAGCGACGTCCGGTCGAGACCTTCGTCAGCTACCACCGTGGCGACCTTGCGCGCTTCGAGGTTCGGCTTGAGGCTGGCAGTGAGATGCGGTCGCGGCCGAGTGTGCTCGCCACGGCGCAGTCCGGGGGCTTCTAGGACGAAGCGCGGGTCGGGAGCCATCCCGTCCATGCGAGAGCGAGCGCGACACAAACGGCAGCGTCCATCGGTTGAAACTCGTATCCTAACGACTTGACATCCTGTACGGACAGGCGGATAGGATGTGATGCGTGCAGAGGAGCATCGCACCCGAGGATGACGTGCAGCGTGGAGGAACAACATGAAGGTACTGGTGACGTCGCGGTCTTTCGGTCGCGAGGCGCCCGAGGCGATCCGGCGCCTGGAGTCTGCCGGTATCGAAGTCGTCAGAGCCGCGGCGCCGAATCCCGCTCCTGAAGAACTCGCTCGTCAGATCGAGGGTTTCGACGCCCTGGTCGTCGGGAACGACACGGTGAATGAAACCGTCTTCGCCGCCGATGAACGGCTGAAGGTCGTGCACATGAACGGCACGGGCCTCGACGGCATCGACGTCGAAGCCGCCACCCGGCACGGAGTGCTCGTGTGCAATGCCCCGGGTGCCAACAGAAACGCGGTCGCCGAACTGACGGTGGCGCTCATGCTGGACGTGGCTCGTTCGGTTCACCGATATGCGTCCGCCCTCGATGACGGCCGATGGGAACGTTCCCGAGGCGTCGAGGTCACGGGGAAGACCGTGGGCATCCTCGGTCTTGGACATATCGGCAAGCGCGTCGTCGAACTGCTGACCGGTTTCGAGATCGAGGCGATCGGATTCGACTCCATCCCCGACATCGCGTGGGCGGAGGCCGCCGGCGTCGAGCTGTGCGCCAGCGCCGACGACGTCTTCGCGCGAAGCGACTTCCTCGTCCTCACCCTGCCGCTGACGGAAGAGACCCGACACATCGTCAATGAAGCGACGCTCGACCTGATGAAGCCCACCGCCTATCTCATCAACACGGCCAGAGGGGGGCTTGTGGACACGGAGGCGTTGCGCCGGGCCGTCGTCGATCGCAAGATCGCGGGCGCCGCCCTCGACGCCTACGACCAGGAGCCGTTGCCCCCGGATTCACCCCTGTTGGGCCTGGGACTACTGCTCACGCCGCACCTGGCGGCCAGCTCACGTGAATCGGCCGCGAGTGTGTCCCGAATTGTCGCAGATCACCTCATCGACATTCTCCTCACCGGAGGGACCGGCCGTGCTGTGAATGCTTCGGAGGTCGCCATCCGGCAATCGAACTGACTCGAACACACGCGTTCCGAACATGCCTTTCCACATTCACACTAGGAGGGACAACAATGATTCAGGGTTCACTGGTTCCCAACATCACGATCTTCACGGAGGACGGAGATCTCGACCTCGCCCGCACCCGCTGGCACATCGATTGGATGTTCAGCAAAGGGGTTGACGGCCTCTTCCTCACCGGGTCGTACGGCGCCGGACCGCTGATGACGAACGAGGAACGAATCCAGATCTTCGAGCTGGCCAGGGAAGCAGCGGATGCGGCCGAGGGGCATCGCATCCTCCTTCCCCATGTCGGCTGCATCGACACGAAAGACGCAGTCATTCTCGCCAAAGCGGCAGAGAAAGTGGGCGTTGACGCCGTCGGCGCCGTTCCTCCGTTCTACTACAAGCACAATGACGCATCGGTCATCGAGTACTATCGCCAGATCATCGAGGCCGTGGACGTTCCCGTCTACGCCTACAACAATCCCCAGACCTCTCGGTACACGATGAGCCTGCGAGTGGTCGACGAGTTGAAGAAGCTGGGTCTTGCCGGCCTCAAGGACAGTCCGTTGAGCCTCGGCTTCATCACGCGAGTGGCCTATGAGGCGCAGGAGAAGGGCGAGGATTTCCAGGTCATCATGGGAACCTCCACCGGGTGGCTTCCGCTCTATTACATGGGGGTGCGGGCCGCGATTGCAGGAATCAACAACTGGGCACCGGAGATCATGACGGAGCTCGTCCGCGCAACGGTGGCGGGAGAAGAGGCGCGGGCGCGCAAGGCCTACCTGGTGATGATGGATCTGTCGGAGAAGCTGCACTTCACGGACTCAACGATCGCCTCGCACATGGCCCTGTATGCTCGCGGCTTCGAGGCAGGATTCCCCCGTCAACCCATGCTCCTGCCGGAGTTCAGCGATCCGAAGTACCGCGAGCTTCACGACGTCATCAAGAGGGGATTCGACGCCCTCGATCTCGAATTTGAGACAGGAGGGCATGCGCTCGGCTGAGCCGCTTTTCTCACATCGGGCGCCCGGTCATGAGTGGATCGGGCGCCCGGGAATCCGGGCCGCGTCGAAGGGCCACGGAGTTCACCCGGCTCGGCCTGCCGCCTCGCGCACCCGCGCCCTATTCGGGACGCAGGGACGGGGCATCTACCGGTGTGAAAGCGCGACAAATTCAATGAGGAATACACGCTGAAATGCGACGGACACAGGTGTCCGGACCGGGATAAAAGGCGTCCGGTGCGGAGTTGTCTGTCTCGCGCAGATCGGCGTGAACGCAAGTCCTGGAGGATTCAATGAGTGAACGTGCGCCAATGGACGAAGTGGCTGTCGGCCTGGATGTGGGGACCAGCGGGCTGAAAGCGACGGTCTACCGTCTGTCCGACGGGGAGATCGTCGCCAACCGGAAGTTCCAGTACACGGAGCCCGAAATCGGGCCGGGCGTGTCCCGGGCCCGGCGCTACCTGGAGGTCGTGGTCGGTGCCATCCGCGCTGTGGGCGAGACCTACCGGGTCGCCAGCGTTGCGCTGTCGACCCAGATGTACTCGTTCGTGGCACTGAGAGGCGGCGAAGAGGTGATCTATCAGTGGAATTCCGTGTGGCCCGACGATGAGAACGCCTATGCGGCGCTGAGCGCCTCGACCGAGGTGTCGGGCTGCCCGCCTGCCAGCCTCTTCCCGTCCTACAAGATCCTCGTCGCCCGGCAGACACAACCTGACCTGGTCATTCTGCCCTACGGACTCCAGGAGTACCTGGCTGAGCGATTGACCGGACGCCGCGTGGTCGATCGCTGCTGCGCTTCCGCCAGCGGTTTCCGTAACGTCGTGCAGGGCGTGTGGAACGAGTCGCTCCTGGAGGCGGCAGGGCTGAAGGCGGACGCCATGCCCGAGGTCGTGGCGTTCAACCAAACGGTGGGGCCCATCACCCATGAAGGTCTCACCGATCTCGGCACGATCCAGTTCGCCACCGGACTGGGAGACGGTCCCTCCGCCTCGTATGCGACGTACGGGATCGCCAACATCACGGCGAACATCGGGACCTCGATGGCAGTGCGCTCCTTCGTCACCGACGTGTCCAATCTGGACTTCTCGAAGGTGTGGACCTTCGAGATCGCCTCAGGCATGTGGGTCGCGGGAGCCATCAGCTCCAACGGCTGCGCGGTCCTCGACAAGTTCCAAGACATCGGTTTCCTGCATGAAAACGAGATCGATCCAAGCCGAGTGGACAACTCGATCCAGTTCTTCCCCTGGGAGAACGGGGAACGCTCGCCGTACTGGTCGGCGAGCCTGCGGGAGACTCTCGTGGGCGGGCATCTGCGATCGACTGACGAAGACTACGGCGCGGCAGTGGAGCGGGGCGTCGCCTTCACCGTGACGCGAATGTTCGAAGAGATCAACGACGTCAGCACCGACTCGGAGATGATGTGCGTCGCCGGAGGCGGCGCGAACTCGGACGTGCTGATGGCCTATCTTTCCGGGTCCCTGCCCGTACGGATCGGGTTGCTCGAGGACTTCGACTACCTGGGTGCCCGGGGGGCCGCGTACGCAGCGGCCGAGGCAATCGGCGCGGAGGTGAAGCGGGTCGACGAGATGAAGAGGGTTGTCGAGCCAACCCACCGCTACCGCGAGGTCTATGAGAGTTGGCGCGCCGCCGCCGATAAGTTCGCAGCCTTCTACACAGGAAGAGAATGACCATGTCCCTCGATCTGACGGCCGGAATCGGCAAGATCATCACTATCGTCCTTCTGATCGGCGTGGGATTCCTCGCTCGGAAGAAGAACATCATCACGGCCGAATCGAAGAAAAGCATCACGGATCTCGTCCTCGGATTGATCATCCCCATTGCGGTCTTCAACTCCTTCCTCTCGGACTTCGACTGGGAGAAGTTGCGGAACTCCCTTGTCCTTCTGCTGATCGCATTGGTGTACTACCCGATCCTCCAGTTCGTTGTCTCCAAGATCTTTTTCGGGCGCTACCCGAAGGATGAAGCCAAGAGGCGTCTCTTCCAATTCGGCATCACCTACTCGAACGCGGTGTTCATGGGATTGCCATTCGCGCAGGCATTGTTCGGGAGCGACGGTTTGTTCTACGCCTCGGTGTTCAACCTGCCGTACAACGTGTATCTGTGGTCGATGGGATACGCGGCGCTCACTCGCCAGCCGATGGACAAGAAGGGGATCAAGAACACTTTCACGAACCCAGTGATCATCGCGTGCCTTCTGGGCTACCTGTACTGGCTTGTGTCGGTGTTGATTCCCGATCAGGTGATCACCGCGTTGGCGCCCGTGTTCGACGTCTTCGCCACGATCAGTGGGGCAAACACCCCGATGTCGATGATTCTGATCGGCGCGATCGTTGCTGAGGCACAGTTCATCAAGATGCTCAGGGACAAGGACATCTGGATCTTCTCTTTGGTCAAGCTGATCGTCGTCCCGGGCCTGCTCTTCGGCGTGCTGTATGCGCTCGGCTTCCGAGGCTGGATCGTGGCCGTCCCCACCGTCATCGCCGCGATGCCGGCCTGCGCCACGGGAGGGATCCTGGCGGCAAAGTTCGACATCCAGAAAGAACTTTCGGCGTCGATCATCACCTTCACCACGATGCTTTCGGCATTGACGGCGCCGATCTGGCTACTCGTCCTCCTGGCAACGGTGGTGCAATAGAGCAGGAGGCGCCCTCCTGGGGAGGAGGGGCGGCTGCGGCCCTGTTGCAGACAGGGCCGCAGCCGGCTTGTCGTCCTGATCGGCCCGGCCCACACCCAGGTCCCGGTGGTCCGGGGCGCGACCGTGAAGTTGGTCTTCGCCCGGGCGCCGTCGATGCAGTCGTCAACGGCGCCTGGAGTCGGCGCGGCGAGTTCGTCGGCCCCGAGATCCACGGTAAGACCGTCGGGGTCATCGGTTTCGGAAACATCGGTGCACGCGTCGGCGCCATCCTCCGAGAGGGATTCGGCGCTCGGATCCTCGCTCATGATCCATTTTTGGACGATGACACGATTGCCAAGCGGGGAGGAAATCCCGTCACTCTAGAGGAGCTGCTCTCGCGTTCCGATCTGATTTCCTTGAACTCGTCGGGTACGTTCGATAACCGACCGATCCTGGGGGAGACTGAGTTCTCTGTGATGAAACGCGGTGTCTTCATCGTCAACACATCTCGTGGATCGCTCATCGACGAGGCCGCACTGAGTTCCGCTCTTGATGATCAGGTGGTCGCTGGTGTCGGACTCGATGTCGTGTCGAAAGAACCTGCAGATTCTTCGTCAAATCCGCTCGTCGGTCGCGACAACGTCTTGGTGACGCCGCATATCGGAGCGTATTCGGTCGACGCACTAGGGCGCATGGGAAGCAACGTCGTCCATGACATCGTTGCGGTTTCCGAGGGCCGCCTGCCGAATGAGACTGTTCTCCCACCTCAGCGTTGAGGGCGTCTCCGGGGTCTTCGCTGGAGCAGCGGCGTAAGGCCCCTATCGCCCTGTTCCGGCAACCCCTGTGGCGATCCACATGCGTCGTGCGGAGGCGCTCGGCCGCTCGGTCGCGCCAGTCTTCGTCGGGCCTGACTTCGTTCACGGGTGGCCAACTTGCGATCGCGTAAAGGTTTGTGGCCTCCGGTTTCCCGGCTTTCGGGCTCTTCGCAGATGAGCGGATGGGTGGCTGAGTGCGTCGTTGGCGGGGTGAGAGTCGAGGCCTTTCGATGATGGGAGTTCCTACGCTGCCCATCCGGAGGACCTCGACGTGCTCCGCGCCACCTTCGCGACACCTGACCTCATCGTGTTCTCCTGCTTCGATGACGTGATGACCTGGCAGCGGCGATCGCTGGCGTCGTTCTCCCCGGTGATCTACCTGGACGCGATCATCGTGTAGGTCCGCGACGGCGCGAGCTATTGTCAAATCCTGTGGATGGGATGTGTCAGGCGGCTCGCTGTTGGTCTCCTGGTTCGAGGTCCACCGGGTGGGCAGCGTCGTGTGTGTTCTGGTCGGATCCCTTGAGGAGGGTGCCTTTCTTGAATTCGACGTCGGTGCGGACGAGGGAGATGAGTTCGGGGGCCGTGATCCGGCGCCAGTAGGATTGAGCGCCCTGCGTGAGTTTGAAGGCCATGGCGACGCCAGCGGCCCTGGCGTGGTCCTTGTCCTCGGCGTCCCAGATGTCGGCCAGCGTCTTCTTGGCCGAGGGATGCTGGGATTCCGGCAGCGCCCGCCAGAACCCCAGCGCTCCGTCCCCTACCGCCAGGATCGGGTCCTTCATGTCGCGCCTGCGGCAAGTCGCGCAGCAGGCCCCCCACGACTCAGCGGACTCGCGGAATCTTCCCGGAGGGCGACGAGCGTCCTTGACGCCGTCGCTCCTTATCCTGATTGTTCCTCCGGGATCCGATGATCTTGGTCATCTGGGCTTATAGCCTTTCCTTTCGGTCAAGCCAGTCCCAGATCCACCGTTTCCCCGACAACCCCAGTCCGGATCACGACTGGCGTCCCGCAGCCGACGCCTCGAACTGGCGACCGGTAGATCGCCACACGGACCCTGGGCAGTACCCTCATCGATGTTGACGAAGCGAAGCCGCCCCCGGAGGCAAGAACTGCGGCGCTTACTTCCGTTCCTTATCGGATACCGCCGACAAACGCCTCAACTTCTGTGCATTCTTCGTTCATGCTCGATGAGCGACACAGAGTCCGGCCGTGCAGGGAAGCCAGTAGACGCCCTCGTCAAGATCAGACGAGAGCGCCTTGGTCACAAGCTCCCGTACCCGGGTCTGTGTGGCCGGGCTCTGCGCGGCGAAACGCTCACTCCGGGATCCGATACCGGCGAGGAAACCGGTCCACAGGGAGTCGGGCGCCACCTGCCAAGTCCACGTGATCTCTTCTACCGAGTCGACGCACAGCCCCGCTGTTCGAGCGATCCCGCCCATTCCTTCGGGTGTCCGAGGAAAGTCGAGGTCGGGTGGCAGTCGCAGACCTGCTGCGGGCGGTGCCCCGACGCGGTCCAGCGCCTCGCCGAGGGCCTGGACATGGGGCGCGGCAATCTCGGTCCAGATCGTGAAGACGATGCGTCCTCCCCGATGGAGAACGCGCCGCAGTCCGCGGAGCGCCGCTCGGGGGTCGGAGAGGTGGTTGATCACGAAATTCGCGACGGCCGCGTCGAAGGTGCTGTCACCGATCCCGTCAAGCTCAGGCAGTCCAGCATCCAGGACCACGGCATTTCCGTGAGTGGTAGCGGTGGTCAAAGCCCGCATTCCGGGGTCGGGATCGCAGGCTGTCACCGACAGATCCCGGTTGATCGCGGCCTTTGCCAGGCGCCCGTCACCGCACCCGACATCGAGCAGTTTGGCTCCCGGTTGCACGCCGGCGCGGTCGAGCACCAAGGGGATCGTCCCTTCGCACAAGCCTGCAAATGAGCTGTGATACGTGAGTGCCTTATGCCGCCATATTGTCACGGCGCTTATCTTATGTGAATCCCTTTGGGTTTTGTGGGGACTCGGTCTATGGGATTGCATCCGCAAGAATGGGATTATTGGTCGCAGCATAGAACGCCGTTTCGAACTGGGTGGGCGTGGTGGCGCCGAGGCGGGCCGAACGTCATCCAGGTGATCCCCCGACCCGCACCATCCGCGACAGCGGCTCTGAGATCGTCGTCGACCCCGATGAGCACAACGGGCTCTGCTCCGTCTCCGCCGCGCAGTGCCAGCACATCCACTCTGTTGCCACGACGCGGGTGAGCGCATGGATCGGCAACGTGGACCCGGTCATGCTCCGGCAGGTCCGGAACACCGGGGCGATCCTCGTCGATGCCTGAGAGTCGGGCTGTTCAAAAAGAGAACGGTGTCGCTGCCGCAGTTGGTGACCGGCGGTGACAGGCCGTCGGCGCGCTACCGGTCCTCCGGAGTCCCGATCACCGCTCCAGCGTCACCCATTCCTCATCGCGCACGTACCCGAGGGCGCGATTGACCGCGATGATCGCCGTGTTCTCGGCGGCGCCGCCGGTGCGGAAGACACGCACGTGGCGTTCGAGCAGGGCGAGCACCGATGCCGCCTTGACGGCCCGACCCAGGCCCAGGCCCCGGTGGCCCGGGCGCACGACCGTGAAGTCGGTCTCCGCCCGCGCGTCGGCACTCACGTCGACGTAGGTGATGGCCAGCAGCAGGCCGCCCTCGTCGAACACCCCGGATCCGAACCGGTGCGGTCCCGGCGCGGCGCGCACCGGGGTGAGCGCCGGGTGACGTGTCGCATCGCCGCCTGGGTAGTCGCTGAGGGTCATCTGGTCGAGGGCGAGCAGCCCGGGCAGCCGGGGATCGGTGACGGCGACGATCTCAGTAGTGGCTGACAACGGTGGTGCCGATCTCGGCCCAGTCGTAGATCCACTTCGCCTCGTCCACGGGCATGTTCACGCATCCGTGGGAGCCGCCCGGCCCTCCCCAACCGAAGGAGGTGCGCCACGGCGCGCCGTGGAGCGCGTAGCCGCTGTAGAAGTACGTCGCCCAGGGGACGTTCGGCGTCACATAGGGCGTGCCGTCCAGGTCGTTGCCCCGCATCGTCTCGGAGGCGACCTGGCGGGTGACGTGGTACGTGCCGGTCACCGTCTCCAGCCCGGGCATGCCGGGCACCATGGACACCGGGCCGCGCACGATCGTCGCGCCCTCGTAGGCGGACACCGTGTAGTTCGACAGGTCGATGTCGATCCACTTCTCGCCGGGAGCCGCTTGGTAGACCAGGTTCTCCGCGCCGTCGGCGATGAGTTGCGTGGTGAACTCCTGCTCGACCCGGTCGTAGTCGAAATCGCCGGAGAACGACTGCCCCTTGCTCAACGAGTCGAAGACGGCCCGAGCGACGACATCCGCGTTGCTGACCTTCCAGCCGGGTTCGCCGGCCGAGGCGACCGAGACGACATCCCCGCGGGAGTTCACGTTGTTGACGCCCGCCACCGGATCCTCGTTGCTGGACTCGCCGGTCTTGAGGACCCAGGCGGCCACCTTGTCCCGGTCGAACGCCGGGGTGCCCAACGCGTCGGCGCCGCCCTCGTCACCCGGGGCGGGGATCGTCACCCAGGAGGCCTTGTCGGCGGGAGTGGCGGTGAAGTCGGTGATGCCGTCCGTCAGCGTGACGTCCAGGGCGACGAGCGCGTTGGCGGCGTCGGCGGCGGCCCGGGCGTCCTCGGTGGTGACAGCCGGCTGGACCTCCTCGGGTCGGAGGGCGACCGTCTGCGAGGCCAGGGTGGAGGCGGCGGTCCCGGCGGCGTCGGCGAGAGGCGAGGCGTCGAGGCGGATGCCGGGCGATGCGGGAGTGGCTTGGAAGGACGTGCCATCCTCGGCGAGCGCCACCGTCGCATCCTGGACAGGCGTCCCGGCCGCGGCGGAGAGGCCGTCGGCGAAGGAGGCGAGGGCCGCCTCGTCCGTTGTCGCGACGGCGGGGACGTCCCGGTGGGAGACGAGCGCGCGGAGGCGGCCGGCCACGGAGGAGTTGGGCTCGAACGCGGCGGCCGCCGTCGCCTCCGCGTCCACCGAGACGCCCAGGTCGGCCAGGGAGGCGGTGGTCGTCGTCCCGTCGACGTCGACCGCGACCGCGATGCCCTCGGCGCGCTGGCGGAGCGCGTCGGCGACCTCCTGCTGCGTCTGGCCGGTCACCGCGACCCCGGCCACCGTGACGCCCGGCAGCGCGTGGTCGGCGAAGTAGGCGGCGTATCCGGCGGTCGCCCCCGCGACGAGGACGACTAGGCCCGCAACGACCCCCAGGATCCACTTCATCCGGGTTGACAGGGTTCGCATCATGGCATCGATGGTAACGGTGAGCGGGGGCAGCAGGCGCACGGCGTCATCGACGGCCCACGGCCTCCGGGGGGCCGCAGCCGGTCAGATCTCCCTGAGAATGCCTTGTGACCTGCTAAGACGCTGCCCCCGGAGGTCGTGGCGCGATCCTGTGCGCAAACTGAGGACGCGGTCACGGACCGTCGCGATCGGGCGGGAGGGCCGCCGACGCGGGTCCCACCGGTGCGACGATGGGCCCATGAGCCCCGCCCAGACCCCCGTCCGCGTCCTCGTCGTCGACGACGAGCTGAGCATGCGCCACCTGCTGGCCGCCGTGCTCCGCGACCAGGGGTGGGAGGTCCGCACGGCCGCCACAGGCGTCGACGCAGTCCGCGAGGCGCGGGCGTTCCGGCCCCATCTCATGGTCCTCGACATCGTGCTCCCCGACGTCGACGGGGTGCGCGTGCTCAAGGCCCTGCGCGCCGAGCACTCCGATGCCATGGTCCTGTTCCTCTCCGCGAACTCCGCGCCGTCGGATCGCATCCAGGGCATCGAGGCCGGAGGCGATGACTATGTGACCAAGCCGTTCTCGGTGCGCGAGGTCGTCGCCCGACTGCACGGACTGCTCCGGCGCAGCCCCCGTCACCGGGCCGAGGCCCCTCCGACGCGCGCTCCCGACATGGTGGTCGGCGACCTCGTCCTGGACCCCGACGGCCACCGGGTCGCCCGCGCAGGGGCGGCGATCGCGTTGACGGCCACCGAGTTCCAGCTGCTGCGGATCCTCATGGAGAACGCCGGCCGTGTCCTGTCGAAGGGGGAGCTGCTGGAGGCGGTGTGGGGCGCGGACGGCGGAAGGTCGTCGAACATCCTCGAGCTCTACATCTCCTACCTGCGCAAGAAGGTCGACATCGGACGCATCCCCATGATCCACACGGTTCGCCGAGTCGGGTACGTGCTGCGAGCTGCGGGGGACGAGGGCGGCGCGCCGTGACCGGCCCGCTCACCGGGTGGCGCCGCGTGCCGTTGACCGCGCGCCTCGCGGTCATCATCGCGCTGGCGATCGCGGCGACGGTCGCGGTCATGGGCATCAACGCGGTGTCGTACCTGCGGGAGAACCTCATGACGGGCGCGAAGGAGTCGGCGCTGCTGGCCTCGCAGGCGATGCAGGGCGACGCGGGCAGCGCCCGGAGCCTGAAGGACTTCCGCTCGGCCGACGGGTCGGCGTCGCCCTCGGAGCCGAAGATCGACCTGCAGCCTCGCCCCGGCGGCTTCTATGTCGTCGTCTCGAGCGAGGACGGGCGCCGGGACCGGATCTCGCAATACCGGCTTCCGAGCCCGGACGGGGCCGACCTCGGCGGGGAGGCCGTCGAGCTCACCGACGCCCAGGTCGATCAGTTGGACGCCAGCCCGGTCCTGGGCAGCCGCCCCGTCCGCCTGGAGATCGAGGGTCTCGGAGAGTTCCTGGTGACCGCCTCCCCCCTGACCTCGACGGGCCTCCAGACGTGGGGCACCCTCTACACCGGGTCCTCTCTGGCCCCGACGGACGCGGCGATCTCCGACTTCGTGCGCCGCGACATCCTCCTGTACACGGCGCTGGGGGCGGTGGTCGTCTGCCTGGCGGTCGTCGTCGTCGCGCGGTCCCTGCGGCCGCTGCGCCAGATCGCGTCGGTCGCCGACCGCATCGCGGCGACGCCCTTGGCCGAGGGCGAGGTCGCGATCCCCCAGCGTGCGCCCGCGCCGGATCCCCGCAGCCGGTCCGAGACCGAGGGGGCGAACTGGACGCGCCTGTTCACGGTCGAGCTCGCCCAGAAGTACGGGTACCGGATGGCGCCGGACCCCGGCGACAACTTCGCGGCCGACCGCGAGGCCGGCGGCGGCGACTGGCGGACGACCAAGTCGGACGAGTACCTCAACGTCTGGGACCGATGCACGGACGAGGCCGACACGAAGGTCAACGGATGGAAACAGACGCGGATCGAGGCCGAGGACCATGCCGAATGGGAGCAGCGGCATCCGGGCGAGCCCTACCCGACGACGGAGGAGGAGACGGCCGCCTGGTACGAGGAGCAGAGGGACTCCATGGAACAGGATGCGGCCGAGGCCGCCGCCGACCCGACCAACCTCAATGTGTGGTTCGTCGACACCTCGGTACCGCGTCTGCAGGAGGCGGCCGCCCGGTGGCGGGAATGCATGGCGCCACTCGGCATCGTCGACCTCCCCTCCGAACCCTGGGACCCCGACACGCGTCCGCCCCAGTCCCTCCAAGACCGATGGGGATGGGAGAGCGCGGGCGACGCCGCCTCGGCCGACGAGATCCAGGTGGCGACCCACGACGCCCAGTGCCGTCGGGACTCCGGGTGGTTCGACACGCTGTACGACGAGTCGTGGAACCAGGAGGAGGCGTTCATCGCCGAGCACAAGGCGGAGTTGGATGCGACGGACTTGGCCCAGAATGTCGAGGCTGCGCAACGCGCCCTCCAGACGATCCGTGGCTATCTGCAGAGCGCCCAGGGCTGAGCGATGTCCGCGGATCCGGTTCCCTCCCCGCCGCTGGCGCCCCTGCCCGGGCCCCCCAGGCACGGCGGTCCCGCCCCCGCGCCTGGCTGGCCGCGGCCGCGGCCCTGGTTGCGCTCGCCCTGGTCGCAGGCACCTGGATGGCGGCCTCCCGGTTCCAGTCCCCCGCCCAGCGGGAGGCCGCCGCGCTGCCGCCTGCCGCGCAACCCGTCGTCGTCCAGGTCGCCCGCGGCGACCTGGTCAACCGCGCGACGATGATGGCCACGGCCGCCCCGGACGATCCGCGCAAGCTGGCGCTGCCGTCCGTGGACGGCGTCGCCGTGGTGACCGGAGCCGGCGTGCCGGAGGGCGGCCTGCTGACCTCCGGGTCGGTGGCGACCTGGGTGAACGGGCGGCCCGTCATCGCCCTGCGCGGCCCCTTCCCCCTTTACCGCGACATCGGGGAGGGCGACAGCGGCGAGGACGTCCGCATGCTCCAACAGGCGCTGGCCGACCTGGGCTACGGCATCTCCCCCGACGGAGACTTCGGGGCGCACACGGCGCAGTGCGTGAAGGATCTCTACGCTTCTGTGGGATCCGCGGCGCCCGAGCGGTCCGTCGAGGAGGAGGCTCCCACCGACGCCTCGGGCGCGGGTTCTCCGGCGGACAACGCCTCCGGCTCTTCCGGGACCGGAGCGCCGACGGCAGGGACGCCCTCGTCCTCGTCGACGACCCCGAGGGCGCGGACCCCGCGGACGCAGATCTACGTGCCGGCCTCGGAGGTCGCGGTCCTGCCCGGCCTGCCCGCGCGCGTGGGCGCGACCCCCGGCGTGGGCACCATCCTGGATGCGGACACAGCGACCCTCACGCTCACCGGTGACAGCCTCTCCCTCACCGGAAAGGTTCCCGGGGACGTCGCGGCCCGACTGTCGACAGGGACCACGGGCACCGCGCAGGCCGGCGACCAGCCGGTCCCCGTGCGCGTCGAGACGGTGGTCGGCCCCGCCGAGGCGACGTCCTCCTCCGAGTCCGGATCGCAGGACGCGGGGACCGATCCCTCCCAGTCCGTCGTCGTCTTCGCCCCGGTCCAGGGCGCGCTGCCCGCCGAGTGGGCGGGCAATGAGCAGGTCCTCGTCACACTGGACCTCAGCGCGCCGGTCACCGACGCGCTGCTCGTCCCCCAACGGGCCGTGGCGACCGACGCGTCGGGCGGGACCTCGGTGCTGCTGCGCCAGCCGGACGGCTCCTTCACGCAGACCCCGGTGGATGTCCGGAGCTGTGTCGGCGGAACGTGCGCACTGGCGGAGGCGACCGGCGTCTCCGAGGGCGCGACGCTCAGGGTGGATCGTTGAGATGGCGCGACTCACGCTGCTCGGTGTCTCGAAAGCCTATCCCGGTGAGATCCCCGTCCAGGCTCTGGAGGATGTCACGCTCACCATCGGACAGGGCGACTACGTCGCGATCCAGGGCCCGTCGGGTTCCGGCAAGTCGACGCTGCTCAACCTGCTCGCGCTCCTCGACCGCCCGACGGCTGGCACCTATCTCATCGACCACCAGGACGCCACCCGGCTCGACGACGCAGCGCGGGCGCGCCACCGGTCGGCGACCTTCGCGTTCGTCTTCCAGTCCTTCCACCTGTTGGACGGCCGCACGGTCCTGGACAATGTGGCGTTGGGGACCCTCTACCGGGGATTGCCGCTCGCTCGCCGCACCGAACTCGCCCGTGAGGCTCTGACGTTCGTCGGCCTGGGGCACAAGGCGGATCAGCGGGCCCAGAAGCTCTCCGGAGGGGAACGCCAACGTGTGGCGATCGCCCGGGCCATCGCGTCCCGCGCCCCCGTGGTCGTCGCCGACGAGCCGACCGGCAACCTGGACTCCGCGTCGGGCGCCCTGGTCATGGACACCCTGGAGCGTCTCAACGACGAGGGCGCCACGGTCATCGTCGTCACGCACGACCCCGGCGTGGCGGCGCGCGCCGGGAGGCGCCTGCACGTGCGCGACGGCAGGGTGAGCGAGGCACCGGCGCCGCCCTCGGCGATGATCGGGGAGAACGCCTCCCCCCGTCCCCGCCCGCCCGAGGGGCGTGACGCGACCGTGCGGATCCCCGACATGCTTCGCGACGCCTGGAGAGGCCTGTGGACCAGGGCTGGGCGCACGCTGGCGTTGGTGGCTGCGGTGGCTCTGGGCGTCGGGCTGGCGCTGACGACGACCGGCCTGTCCGACACCGCCCGTTATCAGGTGTCCGACATCTTCGACGCCCAGCGCAACCAGTGGGTGAGCATGACCGCGACTGTCCCCGACTCCGGTGCCGCCGCGGACCAGGCCGCGTCGGGGAGGTCCCTGGCGCGCGTGCGCGCGCTGGCCGGCGTGGACGCCGCCGCGGTCCTGCTCACCCACGAACAGGTGACGGTGTCCACCGGGCTGCCGGGCACGGGCCGCGGCAACGGCTCGGGCACCGGGGGCGACCAGTCCGCGGACCTCGTCGGGGTGGTCGGCGGATCACTTCCCGAGGAGCTGATGACGGTCGACACCCAGGGCGAGCCCCTGGCGTCCCTCGGCGGCGACGAGGTGCTCATCGGCTCTCAGCTGGCGGACCGGCTCCAGCTGGGACCGCTGCTCGCGTCCCCGGCGATCCTGGTCGCCGGCGAACCGAGACGGGTGGTGGGAATCCTGGAGGACGCAGGTCTCCAGATCGGGTTGCTCGACGCCGTGCTCACCACCGAGGACGCCGCAGGCTCCCTGGCCGGCGCGCGGTACGCGACGGCGCTGATCCACGTCCAATCGGGGGCGGCGGCGCAGGTGGCGGGCCAGGCGCCGGCGGCCTGGATCCCGTCTTCAACGGGGATCTCGGTGGACGCCCCGCCGGACCCGCACACCATGCGCGAGCAGATCGAGGGCAACGTCACCGCCACATTGCTCACTCTCACCGGGGTGACATTGCTGGCGGCCATGCTGTCGCTGGCGAACTCGATGACGACGGCGGTCCTCCAGAGGACCGGCGAGTTCGGGTTGCGCCGGGCGATCGGCGCGCGCCGGGCACACGTCACCGTCCTGGTTCTCACGGAGTCCGTGGCGGTCGGGGTACTGGGCGGGATCGCCGGCGCCTACATCAGCCTGCTCGCGGTGCTGGGAGTGACGATCGCGCGCCAATGGCAGCCCGTGTTCGACCCGGCGCTCGTGCCCGTCGGGATCGCGGCCGGGGTCCTGGTCGGCCTGCTCGGCGGCCTGGTCGCGGTCCAGCGCGCCTCGCGGATCCAACCCGCGGATGCGCTGAGGGCGTGAAGGACCCCGGCGAGGGCTCAGGGGACGAGGTGCCCGGAGGTCCGGAACAGCTCGTACCACTCGGCCCGCGTGAGCTCCAGGTCGGATCCCTGCGCGGCCTCGGCCACCCGCCGGGGGGTGGTCGTGCCGAGCACGACCTGCATGTGCGCGGGATGGCGGGTGATCCAGGCGGTGGCGATGGCCATGGGCGGCACCTGGTGGGCGGCGGCCATGCGGTCGATGGCCCTGTTGAGCTCCGGGTACTCGGGTGAGCCCAGGAACACGCCGTTGAAGAAGCCGGCCTGGAAGGGAGACCACGCCTGGATCGTGATGTCGTTGAGGCGGCAGTAGTCGACGATCCCCCCGCCGTCGAGCGTCGCCGACTGCGGTTCTCCGGCCATGTTCGCGGCGAGGCCCTGGGCGATGATCGGCTCGTGGGTGATGGAGAGCTGAAGCTGATTGGCCACGATCGGCTGGCGCACGTACTTGCGCAGGAGATCGATCTGGCGCGGCGTGTGGTTGGAGACTCCGAAGTGGAGGACCTTGCCGGAGGCCTCGAGATCGTCGAATGCGCGGGCGACCTCCTCGGGCTCGACGAGGGCGTCGGGGCGATGGAGGAGGAGGATGTCGATGCGATCGGTGCCGAGCGCCGCGAGCGAGCCGTCGACCGACTCCACGATGTGCTCGTAGGAGAAGTCGAAGTACGGGCCTTCCTTGACGATTCCGGCCTTGGTCTGGATCGTGATCCCGTCGCGCTCCGAGGGCGTCAGCCGCATGGCCTCGGCGAAGCGGCGCTCGCACTCGTACAGGTCATCCCCGTAGACGTCGGCGTGGTCGAAGAAGTCGATACCCGAGTCGCGCGCCTCGCGCACGAGGGCCCGGATCTCGTCGTCGGACTTCTTTGCGATGCGCATGAGCCCGAGGACGATGTTCGGGACGGTGATATCCGTTCCCGGGAGGGTGAAGGTCTTCATTGTCGGTCCCTTTCAGATGTCTGCGTCTGCCTGTCCGCCACAGTAGACACCGACGAGCCACAAGTAAAACAACTCAGAATCATCTGATTGAGAGATAGAATCGCTGAATGGAGCTGCGTCAACTGGAGTACGTCGTCACCCTGGCAGACGAGGGACAGTTCACGAGGGCGGCCGCCGTCTGCCAGGTGTCGCAGTCGGGGCTCTCCGCGGCGATCCGGAGCCTCGAGGAGGAGCTGTCCTCGCCCCTGTTCGCACGGACCACCCGACGCGTCTCGCTCACCGACGCGGGACGCGCGTTCCTCCCCTTCGCCCGTCAGACCCTCGCCCAGGCGTCGGCGGCCCGCGACGCCGTGGTGCGGGCCACACAGTCGCTCTCGGGCCGGTTGCGCGTCGGGGCGGAGCAGTGCCTCGGGCTGGTCGACGTGCCGGCTCTCCTGGAGCGCTTCCACCGCAGGTATCCGCTCGTCGAGATCCAGTTCACCCAGGCCGGGTCGCACGATCTCGTCGACCAGGTCCATGCCGGCCTCCTGGATGTCGCCTTCGTCGCCACGACCGAGCACCTGGGCGCCGTCAGCAGCGTCGAGATCGGACGCGGCCCCATCGTGGCCCTCGTCCCCCAGGGGCATCCGCTGGCCTCCCGCGCGGGCATCCGGTGGCGCGACCTGACCGGCCTCGAGTTCATCGACTTCAGGGAGTCGTGGGGGGTCCGTTCGCTCAACGATGCGACATGCCGCGCCCAGGGAGTCAGGCGCCGGGTTGGGTGCACAGTGGACGATGTGCACACGCTCCTCGACCTGATCCATCGGGGACTGGGAATCGCGCTGGTCCCCCGCCACGTCGCCGACAAGCCCCAGGCCGGCGGGCTTGTGGCCGTCCCGCTGCCCTCCGCCTTCCCGTCCTGGGTCGTCTCGGCGATCACCGGCATGCACGCCGAACCGTCTGCATCGCGGCTGCTGGAGATCCTCGACAGCGATGAGCCCGCGTGCTCCACCAGCGTCGTCGCTGTCCCGCGGGGGTGAGCCGGCGGGGATCCGCGCTCGCCGGCCGCGGGAACCCGGTGCCTCACGGCCTCCCGCCCCGGATGAGCCGCGCCAGTTCGCGCGCATAGGCGCCGCCGGGGCGGGCAGGGACGCCCTCGTGGGTCCACGTGAGGACGAGGTCAGGGCGGAAGTCCCGGGCGCAGGCGCCGCAGGCCACGACGCGGCGGGGCGCGGCGAAGAGGCGCCGCTGGGCCCCGCACCGCGGACACGTCCCGACCCAGGGCGCGGCGGGGGCGGGAAGGGAGCCGGGCAGGCGCGCGGCATCGGGGGCGCCCAGCCGGCGGGCCTCCCGCTTCCAGACGGCGTCATGGCCGTGTGCGGCGCCGACGCGCGCGTGGGCGATCTCGTGGAGGACGACGCCGCGGACCGTCTCCTCCGGGTACAGGGGGATGAGCTGCGCAGACAGGGAGATCGTGCGTCGGGGGTGACGGCAGGCGCCCGCGCGCCGGCGGGCGTGGTCGAGTTCGAGGCGCCAGTCGGCGAGGCCGTGGGCGTCCATGAGCGTGCGGGCCAGGCGCTGGGCGTCGGCGAGGTTCACGACCGCACCGCCTCGGCGCCGATCAGTCCCAGCACCCGCTTCGCCGACACCTTCTGCGGGGTGCCGAGCTGCTGGGCGAACAGGGAGACGCGCAGCTCCTGCGCCATCCACCGCGCCTGGGTGAGGGCGTGGGCGCGCGCGGCGTCGAAGGGCCGTCGCGCGGCGCGCTCCGCGGCGTCGTCGATCGCACGCTCGACCTCATGCACGGTGCGCATCGCCTCCGCGTCGCGTCGCAGCGCCGGCGCCCCGCCCGACGCGCGGCGGACCCGCACGGCCCCGGCCCGCAGGTAGCGCGCGAGATGGGGAAGCGCCCACGGCGGGGTGGCGAGGAGGAACCCCGGATGGATCAGGGACCGCGTCGTGGCCTCGACATCGTTGACGGCGGCGCGCAGGGAGACCTCCGGGTGCTCGCGGATCGCGCCCTGGACCTCGCTGAGCGCCTCCATCGCGCGGACCACGTGGCCGAGGAGGTCATGGACGCGGTCCTCGTGGAGGTCGCGGGCGCGCTCGGCCAGCTGGTCGAAGGCCTGCGGTTCGCGCACCGAGGAGGGCGACGCCGTCAGCTCGTCCACCAGCGACACCGCGGAGGCGAGCTGTGCGTCGGCCACCAGGGCGGCCGTGCCCCCATAGGGGGAGGCCGCGAGCATCAGCGCCTCGCGCCCCGTCCACCGGGTCGTCACGCGGGCGGTCGCCAGGCGAACGCGCAGGAGCAACAGCCGCGCCAGGCCCTCCCGGTGCAGCCGGTCGGCCTCGGCGGGGTTCGCCAGGATCCGGATGCCCGCGGCCGGTTCGGCGGCGTCGCCCTGCGGCACCAGCGCCGGGAACCCGCGCAGCATGAGCCCTGTGGCCGGATCGCGCGTGTCGAGGCTGCGGGGCAGCGCGGTGGAGGGGAAGGCGGTCAGCCCGTCCGCCTCCAGCGCGGGCGGAGGGACGGGGGAGACGCCGGCGGTGGGTGGCGCGGTCTGCCCCGTCGTGCCGTCTGCGAGAGGTCCGGCGATCCGCTCGCCGCGGCTTCGCCGCCCCCGGCCGCCCCCCTTCGGGGAGGACGTCCGCCGCCGGTGCTCCGCATCGGCGAAGGCCTCGGCGACAGCGCCGCGCACGGCCGTGCGCACGGCCTGGTCGGCCGTGCCGGCCAGCGTGCGCTGGAGGTAGGCCAGATCCTTGCCGGCGCCCAGCTCCGCGCCGTGCCGGTCGACGACGACGAAGGTCATCCGCAGGTGGTCGGGCAGATGGCCGGCGGCGTGGGCGAGGTCGGCCTCCGACAGCTCGACCCCGCGCAGGGTGGCCGCAGCCTGTGCCAGCGCCCGGGAGAAGGGCGGCAGAGGTCCGGTCGCATCCGGTGCGCCGGTCGTGTCCGGTGCACCGGGGCCGTCCTCGTCCCCCCGGGTCCGGACGGGACCACGCCGCCGGTCGCCCGAGGTCCGCGCGGGCGCGTCCTGCCGGTCCGGCCGGCTGGGCGCCGTGGGCGCCGCGGCGCCCACGACCTGGCCGGAGGCCCGCCCCCACCGGGCCAGCCGCGCCATCGCCGCGTCCAGGGACTGCGGATCCCCCGCCGCCGGCGCGGGCCCGGACCCGTCCGGGGCGGCGCCGGCGGCCTCCTGACCGGGCGCCTCCCCGCCGCCGATCACATGCCCGCGGATCCAGGCGACGACCTGGGTCCCGACCTCCGGAGCAGGCGCCAGCAGACGGCGTTTGGCCTTCGGCAACGCCCGGATCCACCCGGTGGCGAGCTCCTCCCGCATGCCGGGCACCAGCCAGTCGGCGCCGTCCTCGCGAACGCGGGGAAGGACCTCGACGGGCACGGTGGCCGTCACCCCGTCGCGGGGCGACCCGGGAGCGAACTCGTAGCTCAGCGCCAGGCGCAGGCCGGCGCTCGCCCAGTGGTCGGGGAACGCGTCGGGGTCGGCTCCCGTCCCGCGCGGCAGCAGCAGGCCGGGCGGGTAGACCAGGAGATCGGGGGTCTCGCGCCGCGCCCGCTTCCACCATCCGTTGAAGTGCCCGGCCGACACGACGTCCTCGGGCACGATGTCGTCGAAGAAGGCGAAGAGCGCCTCCTCGCCGGCCACGAGCCCCATCCGGCGGGAACGCCGCTCCACCTCGCGCGCCTGCTCCAACCGCTCCGCGTTGACCTGCTGGAAGCGGTGGCGCTCCCGCCACTCGCCGCCCACCAGGGCATGGCGGATGAACATCTCGCGCGCGAGCTCCCGGGCGGTGACCGCCGTGCTCGCCGGGTCCTCCGCCTCCCCCGCGTCCCCCGGAGCGGGTTCCGCCTCCCCCGCGGCGCCGGGCGCGCCGTCGCCGGCGGGTGCGTCCCCGGTATCGGTCCGGGCGCGGTCCGCGGACCCGAGGGCGGCTCCGAGGGCGGCGCCCAGCGCGTCCGCGATGGCGGTGGAGGGCGCCAGCCCGCGTTCGGCGTCCCCCCGCCGGGCGGGCCCCTCCACGGCGCCCGCTGCGACGAGTCCCTGCGCGATTCCGGCCAACGTGCCCGGCGCCGCCACACTCGACCGCGATCCCGTCCTCCCGCCGAAGGAGACGCCCTCCCCGAGGCGTCCCAGCAGCACGGGGCGGTCCGCCACGAGAGTCAGCCCGTAGAGCAGCACCTTCTCCCGGACCATCGCGGCACCCTTGGCCGAGGACCAGAACGGCTCGGAGTAGACGCGCCGGACCAGTCCGCCGGCCGCCGGCTCGATCCACTCGGGCCGGATGCGGGCGACCGTGCGGGCGAAGAGACGGGAGGTCTCGACGAGCTCCGCGGTCATCACCCAGTCGGGGTGGCTGCGCGCCAGGCCCGATCCCGGCCAGATCGTGAACCGCGTGCCGCGCGCGCCCGCGTACGTGCGGGTCTGGACGTCCCAGTTCCCCAGGTTCGACAGCAACCCCACCAGCAGCGACAGGTGGATCTCATCGGCATCCACCGTGTTCGCCGAGTCCGTGAACGCCACGACCGCCCGGGCCGTGGCGTTCGCGATCCCGCCCTGCGCGGCCGCGCGCGCGACGTCCGCGGGAGAGGGCTCGCCGATGGGGTGGAGGTCGAGGTCCAGGGGCCGGGCCATCTGCCGCAGCTGGCCCACGACATCGCGCCACTCGCGAAACCGCAGGTAGTGGAGGAACTCGGAGCGGCACATCCGCCGGAACGCGGAACCGGACAGATCGCGCGCCTGCGTGGTGAGGTAGCGCCACAGGTTGAGGTACGTGATGAAGTCCGAATGCGGATCGGTGAAACGCGCGTGGGCGGCGTCCGCGGCCTGCTGGTGCTCCAGAGGGCGCTCGCGGACGTCCTGGATGGACAGGGCGGCGACGATGACCAGGACCTCCGAGGCGCAGCCGTTCGCGTCGCCCTCGATGAGCATGCGTCCCAGCCGCGGATCGATGGGCAGCGCCGCCAGGTCGCGTCCGATCGCCGTCAGCGCGTAGCCGCCCGGGGTGGCGGACCGGTCCTCCTCCAGGGCGCCGATCTCGACGAGCAGCTGGATGCCGTCGCGCACCGCTCGGGCGTCCGGAGGATCGAGGAACGGGAAGTCTCCGACGTCGCCGAGGCCCAGGGCCGCCATCTGCAGGATGACGGAGGCCAGCGAGGTCCGCAGGATCTCCGGCTCCGTGAACTCGGGGCGCGACTCGTAGTCGGCCTGGGAGTACAGGCGGATCGCGACGCCGTCGGCCAGGCGCCCCGAGCGCCCCGAGCGCTGGTTGGCGCTGGCCTGGGAGATCCGCTCGATGGGGAGGCGCTGGACCTTCGTCCGGTTCGAGTACCGGCTGATGCGCGCGAGCCCCGGGTCGATGACGTAGTGGATGCCCGGCACGGTCAGCGAGGTCTCTGCGACGTTCGTGGCCAGGACGACGCGGCGGTGGACGTGCGGCTCGAACACGCGGTGCTGCTCGGCCGCCGTCAGTCGCGCGTAGAGGGGGAGGATCTCGATCGCGTCGGGTCCGCGCGGCGCGCGGGAGTCAGTGCGCCCGGTGATCGCGCGGGCGCCCAGGTGGTCGGCGAGGGCCTGCTCGGTGTCGCGGATGTCGCGCTCGCCGGGCAGGAACACCAGGATGTCCCCCGGGCCCTCCGCGCACAGCTCGTCCACGGCCGCGCAGATCGCCGTCTCCTGGTCGATCTCCTCCCCCAGGCCGTACCCCAGGGAGGGGAGGTCGTCGTCGGGGTCCTCCAGCACCAGCTGCTGGACCCCGGTGCGCGCGGTCCCGGGGGCGGCGACGCCCTCGTCCTCGGCCCCGTTCCCGGGCGATCCCTCCGGGGACGAGGACGACCACTGCGAGGGGGCGCCCTCCGACAGGGGGCGGTAGCGGATCTCGACGGGATACGTGCGCCCCGACACCTCGATGACAGGGGCGGGCTCGACTAGGCTGCCCTTCCCGGGGCGCCCATCCCACCGGCCGAAATGGGCGGCGAAGCGCTGGGAGTCGATGGTGGCGGAGGTGATGACGACCTTGAGGTCGGGGCGCAGCGGCAGCAGGCGCGCGAGGTAGCCCAGGAGGAAGTCGATGTTGAGGGAGCGCTCGTGGGCCTCGTCGATGATGAGCGTGTCGTAGCGGCGCAGCAGCGGGTCGGACTGGATCTCTGCCAGCAGGATGCCGTCGGTCATGAGCTTGACCAGGGTCGTGGGCCCGACCTCGTCGGTGAAGCGCACCTGGTAGCCGATGACCTGTCCGGGCTCACGGCCCACCGTCTGGCCGAGCTCCTCGGCGATGCGGTCGGCGACGCTGCGCGCGGCCAGGCGCCGGGGCTGGGTGTGGCCGATCATGCCGCGCACGCCGCGGCCCAGCTGCAGGCAGATTTTGGGCAACTGCGTGGTCTTGCCCGATCCCGTCTCCCCCGAGACGATGACGACCTGGTGGTCGCGGATCGCGGCGGCGATGTCGTCTCGGCGGGCGGACACGGGCAGGTCCGGGTAGCGGATCACGGGGATCGCAGCCGCGCGCTGGGCCAGCTGCTCGGGGGTGAAGGGGCGGAAGACATGGGGTCGGTGCGTTCGGCGCGCGCGGTGGCGGCTCCGTCCCCCGGAACGGCGGGGTTCCGGGCTTGGGGGGCGGTCAGGGCGGGGCACGCGGCCAGTGTAGTCAGGGGTGGAGGGGCGGCTCCGAGCGGGCGGATGGCGATGTGGGGTCTCGGCAGTCGTTCCGCTTCGTTGATGGACGAGAGCGCGCCGAGACCCCATCCGAGTGCCAACCGGGCGTTGTCCACAGATCCGCGCTGGCGGTCTTCGCGGCGGAGAGGATCGACTGAGATGGACGGATGGACGTCAAAGGTATCGAACGCGCACGAAACAACCTGGTCGTGGCGTCGGCTCCGACGTCGCGCGCATGCCGGCGGATGGCGGAACGCGGTGAGATCGTCCGGGTGTTCCGCCACGTGCACGTTCGTGTGTCCTACCTGCAGGACGTGGGGAGGTGGGAGTTCGCCCTTCGGGTCAACGTGATCCGGGCGATGGCCGTGGCGATCGTCCTGGGGGGCAGGCTCCGCTCAGCCACGAGACGGCGGCGGAGCTGCTCGGAGTGGAGACTCATCGCCCCCACGTCCCGATCCATGTGTGTCTTCCCCGCAAGTGGGGTGGAGGCCGGGCGGTCCTCCCGGCTCTGAGGCTTCCACGTGGTCGGTCGGCGCCGGCCGTCCCGTTGATCCGGCATGCCGCGCGCATCCCGGAGGCGCAGCTCCTCCGGGTCGCGGGCGCGCGCGTGTGCGACCTGCCGACGGCCGCGGTGCAGTGCGCGGCCTCCCTTCCCGCCTGCGATGGCGTGGTCGTCGTGTCAGGGGCCCTGCGGGCGCTGTCGAGGTTCGGCGCGGTCGGACGGGCGGAGGGCCGGCGCCGGGAGGAGACGTGGCGCCGGCACATGACGGCGCTGCTGGACCGCTCCGGTCCGGGAGCACGGAACTGCAGGCGCGCGCGGGCCGTCATCGGCGCGGCGGACGCGGCGTGCGAGTCCGTGGCGGAGCGGATCCTCCTGTGGATCCTGCGGTCCCGAGGATTCCACGTGGAGACGCAGGCCACCTACCGGGTGAACGGACGCGTCCGCCGCGTGGACTTCTTCATCCGGCGGCCAGGACGCCTGCCGGACGTCGTCATCGAGTTCGACGGGATCGGCAAGTACGGCGACACGCTTCCCCTGGTGCTGCGCAGCGTGTGGGAGGAGAAACGTCGCCAGATGGACTTGGAGTCCCTGGGGCTCGTGTTCCTGCGGTTCGTCATGCGCCGATGCGGCATGGTGCGGGCCCCGCGCGCGTGCCGGGCGCTGGCGGTGTGAGGGAACACCCGTCTGTGGTCTCAGCGGTGGTTCCGCGCCGTCCCGCCCGGAGGGCGCGCCGAGACCCCATGTGGTTGTCGGAGGCCTCGGCGACAATGGACCCATGCACGCCGTCTTCGCCGGTCTCACCACGCGCGACGAGATCCACCTCCTCGACCACGTCCCCGATCCCCGCACCAAGGCCACATCGGTCGCGCACCTCAGCGCCGCCGGCGGTCCGGCCACGAACGCCGCTGTCGCGTTCGCCGCGCTCTCGCGGGCGAGCGGGGGCATCGACGAGGGCGCCCCCGCCTCCGTGAGCCTGCTGACGGCGCTGGGGGCCTCGCCGGTGGCCGGAGCGCTGTCCGGCGAGCTCACCGGGCTCGGCGTGGACGTCATGGACGCGGCGCAGCGCTCCGGCGGCGCCGGGTCGGAGCCCGCCCTCTCCTCGATCATCGAGCACCCCGCCGGGCGCATGGTCGCCTCGACCAACCGCTCGGTGCCCACCGACCCGGCTCTCGCGCGGCAGGAGCTGGTGAGGGACCGGGAGGCCCATGGCCTGCCGGATGTCGTCCTGGTCGACGGTCATCACCCCGAGCTCGCGGACCTGGCGTTGCGCCTGGGCACGCGCGGCGCCCCCGGGACGGACCCGGACCCCTTCGCGGAACTCGAGGACAGGCCCTCCCACCTGCGCCTCCTGGACGGCGGCTCGTGGAAGCCCGCGTTCGTGCCGCTGCTCGGACTCATCGACGTGGCCGTCGTCTCGGCGGACTTCCACCCCCCGCTCCCGGGGGACGCCCCCGGGGCGGTCGCGGACTTCCTGCGCGGCTTCGGCATCGCCCGGATCGTGCGCACCGATGGGGCGAACCCCGTGCGCTGGTGGTGGGACGGAGCCAGCGGGCAGACCCCCGTCCCCGCCGTGGACGACCGGCCGGCCGTGTCCACGATGGGGGCCGGCGACGTCTTCCACGGGGCCCTCGCCTGGGCGCTCGCCCGCGCCCATGCCGCCGGCGGGGAGGCGCCCGCCGATCCGGACGCGCTGCTCGCCTTCGCCGGTTCCGTCGCCGCGCTGTCCACCCGGTCCTTCGGCACGCGGGCGTGGACGGCCGAGGGCGCCCTCGTCGATCTGGCCGCCTCGTGATCAAGTACCTGGGAAGCAAACGCGCTCTCGTCCCCGCGTTGGGGGCCATGGCCGCAGCCACCGGCGCGCGCACCGCGCTGGACCTGTTCACCGGCACCACGCGCGTCGCTCAGGAGTTCAAGCGACTCGGCATGGAGGTGACGGCCTCCGACATCGCGACCTACTCGGAGGCGCTGGCCCGCTGTTACATCGCGACCGACGCGCGCGGGGTCGACGGGGAGGCCCTCGCGGAGGAGATCGCCCGCCTCGATGCGCTACCGGGCACGCCCGGCTACGTCACGCGGACCTTCTGCGAGGAAGCCCGGTACTTCCAGCCCGCCAACGGCGCGCGCATCGACGCGATCCGCGACGCCATCGAGGCCGGGCACGGCGGCGGAAGCCCTCTGGCCTGCGCCGACGGTCCGGGCGGGGATCCGCTCTACCCGATCCTGCTCACCTCCCTGATGGAGGCCGCCGACCGCGTGGACTCCACGACCGGCCAGCAGATGGCCTACCTCAAGCAGTGGGCGCCGCGCGCCTCGAACCCGTTGCGCCTGCGCGTGCCGCAGCTCTTGGCGGGAGGCGGCCGAGCGGTCCGCGGAGACGCCCGGGACGTCGCGCGGGCGCTGGGGCCGATCGACCTGGCCTATCTGGATCCGCCCTACAACCAGCACCGGTACTTCACGAACTACCACGTGTGGGAGACGCTCATCCGCTGGGACGCGCCCCCCGCCTACGGCGTCGCCCGCAAACGCGCCGACGCCCGCGACCCCGCCACCGCCTCCGCCTTCAACCGGCGGCGGGAGATGCCGCGCGCCCTCGCGCAGGTCATCGCGGACGTGCGCGCCGAGGTCGTCATGGTCTCCTACAACGACGAGTCGTGGGTCGGCGTCCCCGGGCTGGCCACGTCCCTGCGCGAGGCGGGCCACGAGGACGTCGCCGTGGTCGGCTTCGACTCCAGGCGCTACGTCGGCGCGCGCATCGGCATCTACAACCCCGCGGGAGAGCGCGTGGGCCGCGTCGGGCGCCTGCGCAACACGGAGTACGTCTTCGTGGCCGGCCCCGGCGACCGGGTCGGGGCGGCCGTCGCGGCCGGGCGGGCGGCGGGCGGGGAGATCGTCCCCGAGCCCGCCGTCTAGAATCGCGCCCATGGAGGTGCGGGGCGGGGAGCCCGGGGCGAGCGTGGCGCTGTGGTGGCTGCCTGTGGGCGCCGGCGGCCATGTCGTCATCCACACGAGCCGGTGGTGGGAGGCCGTGCGCGCCTGGCGGGGGCGTCGCCCTCGTCGATCCCTGTTCCACGCGGCGCTCGAGGTCGAGGTCGGGTCTGCCCGGACGGTCATCGAGATGGCGCCCGCGTGGGGGAACCTCGGCACGAGCGACGCCGAGCGGGGAGTGGTCGCCACCGGCCCGGTGGGCATGCGCTGGCTGGGGGCTTCCCGCCTGTTCCGCTACGAGGTGCGCCGCTGGGAGGGCGGGGACATCCCCGACCGCGACACGGCGCCCGTCCCGCCGACGCGGCTGCAGATCGCGCCGGCGCGGGCGCAGATGGTCCTCGATCGTGTGAGCGACGTCCCCCGTCACGTCTGGGGGCGCGATGCGCTGGGGATGGGCGACATGTGGAACTCGAACTCGCTCATCGCCTGGCTTCTGGAGTCCTGCGGCGTCGGCGCGGCGTCCCGCGTGCCCCCGCCGGCGCCGGGGTCATGGCCGGGGCGGGTGTGCCGGCGGGAATCGGCCCGGAGTCGGGGGCTGGCCATGACTCGGGAGCGTGCGCGGCCTGTGCGCCATGATCTGGGAGCCCGCGTCCGCCGTTCGGCCGCGACCGGGTCTACGGAGTGGGAAGGAGACCCGCGAAGACCCGGGCCAGGTCCTCGGGAGCGTCCTCTTGGATGTTGTGCCCGGCATCCAGGCTCACCACCCGCGCCTC
The DNA here is from genome assembly GCF_042665795.1 of Schaalia naturae. Lineage (NCBI taxonomy): Bacteria > Bacillati > Actinomycetota > Actinomycetes > Actinomycetales > Actinomycetaceae > Schaalia > Schaalia naturae. Next base: position 2,433,854 of record NZ_JBHTEF010000001.1, on the reverse strand, counting down.
CGGGCGCGAGGCGCGCAGGCGTCCGACCTGGGCCTGGGAGACGACGCCGCGCGCCCCGAGGACCAGGTCGACGCGGGACGGCAGGCCGGCCAGCTCCTCCCACTGGCGCTCGGCGTCGCCCATGGACAGGTCGCCGGGTCTCAGGCGAGCCAGCTGGTGCTTCCACTCGACCCGCCCGTCGGGCAGCACCCGCGTGTTGAGCGTGACCGCGCGGCGCACCCCCTCCGGGTCCGTCCCGCCGAGCCCCAGGGACAGCGCCATCTGCACCAGCGTCTCCCGCGAGTCGAACTCGGCGGGCCCGTCGAGGATGGCGGCGAGCGCCTGGAATGAGGGCTCCGCGTCTCCCGCCTCGGGCAGGATGTCGACCAGGATCAGCTCCGCGACGTCCTCGCGCGCGGCGGCCAGCTCCAGGGCGGTGAGGCCCCCCAGGGACTGGCCGACCAGCGTGAGCGGCGCCTCGAGGGCGCCTGCGGCGAGCGCGAGGTCGAGGGCGGAGCCGACCCGGCCGGCGAGGATCCCCGGCGAGTACCGCCCGTCGGCCAGCCAGGACGACTCCCCATGGCCGGGCAGGTCGAGGGCGAGTGCGGGAACCCCCCAGTGCAGCAGCGTCGTGTCCCAGGTGTGGGCGCCCAGGCCCGCGCCGTGCAGCAGCGCGACGCGCCGGGGCGCCTCCCCCCACGCCAGCCCGGAGACGAGAGCCCCCGGACGCCCGCCGGCGTCGCCCTCGTCCCCGCCCAGGGGAACCCGACGCACGCGGGGGAGCCTCGCGTCGAGCCCCCGCGCGGCGGCCCCCTGCGCGAGGAGCGCGAACTCGTCGTCGCCCGTGCCCCCGGATGTGTCCCCGCCCGTCGTCGCGGCCATGAGCCCTCCTCCTAGATCCTCTCCTGCACCCGCGTGAACACGTCGCGCAGCGCCTGCTCGACGATGTCGAACTCAGCCTGCCCCGAGACGAGCGGCGGCGCCACCTGCACGACGACATCGCCGCGGTCGTCGGCGCGCACGTAGAGCCCGTCCTCGTAGAGCGCCGGGTTGAGGAAGGCGCGGATTCGGTCCGCCTCCTCCTCCGTGAAGCGCTCGCGGGTGGCCTGGTCGCGGGTGAGCTCGATCCCGTAGAAGTACCCGGATCCGCGCACGTCGCCGACGATGGGGATGTCGCGGAGCCGGTCCAGGGTCCTCCGGAAGGCCGGTCCCAGCGTGCGCACGCGCTCCACCAGGCCCTCCCGCTCGAAGACGTCCAGGTTCGCGAGGGCCACGGCCGCCGACACCGGGTGCCCGCCGAACGTGTAGCCGTGGCGGAACACGTGCTCGCCGGTGGCGAAGGGCTCGTAGACCTCGTCCGAGACCAGGACGGCCCCGATGGGGGCGTACCCGGAGGACAGCCCCTTGGCCGAGGTGATGATGTCCGGGTGGGCGAGCCCCTGGTCCGGAGCGGCGAAGAGCCCTCCGGTGCGCCCGTAGGCGCAGATCACCTCGTCGGAGACGATGAGGACGTCGTGGGCGTCGGCGATCTCGCGCAACCTCCGGAAGTATCCGGGCGGGGCGACGAAGCACCCGCCGGAGTTCTGCACGGGCTCGACGAACAGGGCGGCGACGGTGTCGGGCCCCTCACGTAGGATCACCTCCTCCACGGCGTCGGCCACGTGCCTCCCATAGGCCTCCTCGTCGTCCCAGTACTCCGGGTCGGAGCGGTACCAGTTCGGCGTCGGCACCTCCACGGCTCCCGGCGCCACCGGGGCGAAGGGCTCGCGGTAGGACGCGATCCGCGTGAGCGCCAGCGCGCCCAGGGTGGTCCCGTGGTAGGCGCCCGCGCGCGAGAGCACCTTGGTCTTGCCGGGCCTGCCCCGCAACGCCCAGTAGTTTCGCGACAGCTTGATCGCGGTCTCCACCGCCTCCGAGCCGCTGTTCGTGAAGAACACGTGGTCGAGGTCGCCGGGCGCCTCCTGGGCCAGCCGCTCCGCGAGGTCGATGGCCGGCTCGTGGGCGTATCCCCACACGGGGAAGAAGGACAGCGTGCGGGCCTGCCGGGCGGCCGCCTGGGCGAGCTCCTCGCGACCGTGGCCGACCTGGACGGTGAACAGCCCGGACAGCCCGTCGAAGATCCTGCGTCCGGCCGAGTCCCAGAAGTAGGTGCCCTTCGCGCGCACGACGGTGGGCAATCGGTCCTCGGCCCATCCCGACTGGTCGGTGAAGTGCCCCCACAGGTGGCGCGAGGCCGCGATGTTGCGGGGCGTGCCCAGCGGGGTCTCGCCCGCGGACGGGTGGTGCAGGACCGGGACGGCGGAGGGGCGGGTCGCGGCCGTCATGCGCGCGCTCCCTGAACGACGGACGAGGCTGTCCCCGCCCGCACGAGGCCGGCCGCCTGCGCGTGGCCTGCGGGACCGCTGCCCTGGCCTGCGGCCCGCTCGGCGGCCGCCTGGGCGGCGAGCCGGTCGGCCAACTCGCGCAGGCCCGGGTCCAGCTCGACCCCCAGGAAGGAGTTGACGATGTTGTTGCCGATCATGAGGATGCCGAACCCGACGAGGGCCACCACCGCCTCGTCGCCGTAGCGGCCGGCCAGCCGCTGCACGAGGGCCTCGTCGGAGGGGTCGTGGCGCGCGAGCGCCCGGCCGAACGCGGCGATGTCCTCCTCCTCCGGCGTGAGGTCCCCGGCGTTGATGTCCTCCCCCCGGGCGACCAGGTCGCGCCGGAAGTAGGTCGTGCACAGCAGGCACTCGTTGGTGGAGGAGATCGCGTAGGAGAAGACGATGGCGCCGCGGTCGCCGATGAAGCGCTGGACCTCCGAGTAGAGGGGGTACCAGGCCATCAGGGCGTCGTAGGAGGGCAGATGGTTGAGCAGCGCGCGCTTCATGTGCGTGGGATCGGCGCCGGACCGGACGATCTCGGCGTCCCAGCGCCGCTGCCCCTCGGGGCTGAGGCTGTCCCGGGTGCGCAGGGGAACGAATGACATGGTCGTGTCCTTTCAGGTCAATGCCGGCGGACCGGCAGATGTGTCGTGGATGCGGGAACGGGCGGGTCGCCCTCGTCGCCCACCCCGGCGGCCGCTGGGGGGCCGGGGACGGCGGGGACGGCGGAGACCAGCTCGCGGGTGTAGGGGTGGCGCGGGGCTCCCAGCACGCGGACGGCGGACCCCTCCTCGACGACCGCGCCGTCATGCATGACGAGGACGCGATCGGCGAAGTTCTGGACCAGGCCGATGTCGTGGGAGACCAGCAGGAGGGCCGTCCCCCTCTCGGCGTGGAGGCCGCGCAGCAGGTCGAGGATCTGGGCGCGCACGGTGACGTCCAGGGCGCTGAGAGGCTCGTCGCCCACCAGCAGCGTCGGGCCGTGGACGATCGCCCGGGCCAGCGCCACGCGCTGGCGCTGGCCGCCCGACAGCTCGTGGGGGTACTGGTGCGCGCGCGAGGGCGAGAGGCCCACGCGCTCCAGCACCTCCTCCACCATCGCGCGGTGGTCGCCCGGGATCCGCAGCGCCCGAAGCGGCTCGGCGACCGTCCGGCCGACCGTCATCCGCGGGTCCAGCGACCCGTAGGGGTCCTGCAGGACGATCCCCGTGCGCCGGCGCAGCCAGCGCGTCGAGCGGGCCCCGCCCGGGCGCACCGCGCGCCCCTCGAAAGCGACGGTGCCCGCGGTCGCGGCGTCGAGGGCGAGCAGGATGCGCACCAGCGTGGACTTCCCGCTGCCCGACTCCCCGATGAGGGCGACCACCTCCCCCGGCGCGACGTCGACGTCCACGCCCCGCACCGCCCGGAGGACCCCGCGGCGCCTCATGGGGCCGCTGGGGGGAAGGGGGTAGTCGCGCGTGACGCCGCGCGCGCTCAGCAGGGGGACGGCGCTCATGCGACCTCCTCCTCGCGCGGGCACCACCCGGTCGCGCGGGCGGCTCGGACCAGCCCCTGCGTCACCGGATGGTCGGGGGCGCTCAGCAGGCGGTCCGCGGGCCCGGCCTCGACCACGCGTCCGTGGGACATCACGAGGACGTCGCGGGCCATGCGCGCCACCAGGGAGATGTCATGGCTGATGAACACGAGGGACATGCCGGTGTCGGCGACCAGGTCGTCGAACAGGTCCAGGACGCCCGCCTGGACGGTGACGTCCAGCGCGGTGGTCGGCTCGTCCGCGATGAGCAGGGCGGGGCGCGCGATGACGGCCTGGGCGATGGCGACGCGCTGGCGCTGGCCGCCCGAGAGCTCGTGGGGGTAGCGGCGCAGGAGCCGCTCCGGATCGGGCAGGCGCACCTGTTCGGCCGCGCGGAGCACTCGGCGTCGGACCTCCCGGCGCCCCAGCCCGTAGTGGAGGCGCAGCGAGTCCCCGATCTGGGCGCCCACCGTGCGGATCGGGTCCAGCGCGGTGGCGGGCTCCTGGAAGACGACCCCGATGTCGCGTCCGCGGATGCGGGCGAGGTCGCGATCGTGGAGTCCCGCCAGTTCTCGGCCGTTCCACCGGATCGACCCGCCCACCTGGGCGCCGAGGGGGAGCAGGCCCACGGAGGCCAGCGCCGTGAGGGTCTTCCCGGAGCCCGACTCTCCGATGATGCCGAGGCGCTGCGCGTCGCCGACGCGCAGGTCGACGCCATCGACCACGGGCACGCCGCCGATGCGGACGGTGAGATCGGTGATCTGCAGCGTCATCGCAACCCCCGGCGTGCGCGCAGGACGGGATCGAGGGCCTCGCGCAGCGCGTCGCCCAGCTGGGTGAGGGCCAGCACCGTGAGCGTGATCGTCAGGCCGGGCCACACCACGGACAGGGGCGCGACCCCGATGAACGACTGGGCGTTGGCGAGCACGCGCCCCCACGAGGGCGTCGCGGGGGGCGCGCCGTAGCCGAGGAAGGTGAGGCCCGCCTCCGCCAGGAGCGCGACCGAGGCCGCGCCCGTGAGCTGGACGACCGCGACGGAGGCCGTGTTCGGGAGGATGTGCTGGAACAGCCGGGAGGCGGCGCCGGTGCCGGCCGCGCGCGAGGCCAGGATGTAGTCGGAGCGCGAGACGCGCAGGATCTCCGGGCGCAGGACGCGCGCGGTGGAGAATCCCGAGCCCGCTCCCACCGCGACGACGACGAGGGCCAGCGAGCCCCCGAACGGCGTGGCCAGCAGCATGGCGATGAGCAGGACCGGGATCGCGACGAGGACGTCGATGACGACCACCAGGGGCTCGGCCCACCGGGGAGGCAGGAGCGCGCTGACCGTCGACAGCCCGACGCCGAGCACGGCGGCCAGCCCGGTCGCGCCGGCCACCAGGACGACGGCGGTCCGCGATCCCGCCAGCAGCCAGGAGGCGGTGTCGCGCCCGATGGTGTCGGTGCCCAGCGGGTGCAGCGCGGAGGGGCCCTGCAGGCGGGCCGAGGCGTCGGCGGCCAGCAGGTCGTGCGGCGTCCACACGAGGGACAGCGCCGCCGCAGCGGCCACCAGGGAGAGCACGATGAGGGCATAGGCGCCCCCTGGCCGGCGCCAGACCTCCCGGAGGACGGTTCCCGCCCCGGACCCTGGGGAGGGGATCCGGGCGCGGGCCCGGATGCGGTCGGCGGCCCGGGCCGGTGCGACGCGCGCGCTCATGCGCGGGCCCCCCGCCGACGCAGCCGGGGGTCGATCAGGCGGTGGGCGACGTCAACCAGCAACCCCACGACCAGGACCAGGGACACGAGCAGCAGCACCTCGGACTGGACCTTGACGAGGTCCCGGGAGGCGACGTCGGCGACCAGCATGGACCCGACGCCGGGCAGGTCGAACAGCGTCTCCACCACGATCGCCCCGGTGATCATCGACGCGGCCTGCAGGGCGATGACCGACAGGATGGACAGGGAGACGTTGGGCAGGCCGAAGCGCAGCAGCGCCCGGGTGCGAGTCATGCCCTTGGCGGCGGCGGTGCGCAGGTAGTCGCTGGGCAGCGCCTCCAGGACCGCCGACCGCGTGAAGCGGACGATGGCGGCGCCCTCGACGATCGCGATCGTCAGCGCGGGCAGGACCAGGGACTCGAGGGCGGCTCCGGGGCGTGCCCACCCCTCGCGGGGGAACCCCTGGGTGGGCAGGGCGTCGACGAGGCCAACCCCGCGGCCGAGGAGGCCCACCAGCAGCAGCCCCGCCCACAGGACGGGCACGGCGGCCGCGGCCTGGGAGAGGAAGCCGATGGCCTGGCCATCGGCGCGCCCCGCGTGCAGGCCGGCCCAGATGCCGAGCGGCAGGCCCGCGGCCACGGAGAGGGCGACGGCGAGCAGGGTGAGCGGGAGGGTCACCTCCAGCTTCTGGAGGACCTCGCCCGCGATTGGGCTGCCCGTGAGGAGGGAGTCGCCGAGGTCGCCGCGCGCCAGCCCGGAGACCCAGGACAGGTACTGGACGGCCAGCGGCCGGTCGAGCCCGTACGCCGAGCGGATCTGCTCCAACTGCTCGGGGGTGGCCCGGATCCCCCCGATCGTCTGGGCGACGTCCCCGGGGAGGATCCGCAGGACCGCGAAGACAACCAGGGTGGTCACCGCCAGGGCGAGGAGGAACAGGCCCGCTCGGCGCAGGATGTAGGACAGCATCAGGGCGTCACGGCTCCCGTCACTCGGAGGCCGGCGCGGAGACGGCCAGGCCCGTGAGGTCCAGCCGCGCGTTGATGTTGTCGGTGGGGAAGCCCTCGACGCCCTGGCGGACCGCCGTGACCGTGCGGAAGTTGGTCAGCCAGTCCGCGGCCGCGTCCTCCGAGACGAGGCGGGCGGCCTGGGCGAGCAGCTGGTCCTGCTCCTCGGAGCTGGCGGCCACGACGGCCTTCGCGTCGAGGCCCTGGACCCCGGGATTGTCGTAGGCGAAGTAGGAGTCCGGGTTCGCCCAGGCGCCGAAGTCGTGGCTCTCGGCGTGGTCGACGAGGCTGAGCTGGTAGTCCTTGTTCGTGTAGACGTCGGTCAGCCAGGTGGTGAAGTCGACGGACTCGACCTCCAGGGCGATGCCCGCCTCAGCCAGCTGGGAGGTGAGCAGATCGGAGAACGTGGTGCCGTAGATGTTCGGCTGGGTGAGGGTGAGCGTGAGGCCGTCCTGGTAGCCGGCCTCGGCCAGCAGCTCGCGCGCCTTGGCGGGGTCGTGGGGGAAGAGGCCGGTGAGGTCCTCGTACCCGGGGTCGCCCGGAGCGATCGGGCCGCCGAGCGGGGCCTCGACGCCGCCGCGCGCCTTGATGAGGGCCTCATGGTCGATCGCGTAGCGGATCGCCTCGCGCACCCTCTGGTCCGACAGGGGGTCCGCGCCGTTGTTGAAGGCCAGGACGAACTTGTCGGATGCGGCGCCCACGGTCAGCGCCGTCGTCGCATCGGCGACCTGGTCCCTCAGGTCCGCGGAGATCGGCGCCAGGACGTCCAGGTCGCCGGCGTTCAGGGCGTTGACGGCGGCGTTCGTGTCGGTGATGTAGCGGAAGACGATGGAGGACACCTGGGCGGGATCGCCCCAGTAGTCCTCGTTGCGCGTCAGCGTGATCGAGTCGCCCTGCTTCCACTCCGTGAGGAGGAAGGGGCCGGAGCCGATCGCCGTCGTCTTGAGGTCGGCGTCGGACGCCTCCTCGTCCAGAACGAGCCCGGGACGCCCGGACAGGGCCCACAGGAGGTCCGGGTTCGGGGTGTCCAGGGTGAGGACCACCGTCTGCTCGTCCGGGGCCGTGATGTCCGCGACCTGGCCCAGGGTGGCGGCGTCGACGGCCTCCGTCCCGATGGCCTGGTCGATGCTCCACACGACGTCCTCGGCGGTGAGGGCGTCCCCGTTGGAGAACGTCACGTCCGGTTCCAGGGTGAAGGTGTAGGTGAGGGCGTCGGCGGAGACCTCCCAGCTGGACGCCAGGCTCGGCGTGATCGTCCCGTCGGCGGCGCGCGAGACGAGCCCCTCGTAGACGTTGTCGATGAGCACCTGGTCCAGCGCGACGCCGGAGGTGGCGCGGATGTCCAGGTTGGAGGGCTCCAGGGTGAGCCCGACCGTCACCGTCGCGTCGGGATCGGCGCCCGCGGCGCCGGAGGCGGCGGAGGACGAGGGGGCGCTCTGCCCGTCGGCGCCGTCGTCGCCCCCGTCCCCGGCGACCGCGCGCCCGACGCCGATGGCGGCGGCCGCCACCAGGATGATCGCGCCCCCTCCCGCGAGGATGCGGGTCCTGGTGCGGCTGGACCGGCGGTCGACCAGAGGGGCGTCGGCCCCGGCGTCGGGCGCGCGGTCCGCGGGGCCCGGGGCCGTGGGGGGAAGGTCGGAGGAGGACATGGAAAGGCCTTTCGAGAGGGGACGTGCCGGCGTGTGCCGGGGGGACAGGCGGGTCTCCCGGATGGGAAGGGAGAACGGGTGCGGCAGCGTGCAGCGGGGGCGCGGAAGCGGCGGTGCGCGAGACGAGGCGCGTCCCTCAGGCCTGGATGCGGCCCGGGTCCGCGGCGGGGACTCCGCGAGGAGGAGTCAGGAACAGCGCGGACAGGACGAGGCACGCACGCCGGCGCGCGGTCCCGCCATGGGCATTCGCCCCATCGCGGCGGCGTGCCGCGGGAGCCGTGTCCGAGCTGTCATGGGTTCATCGTCGGGGCGGAACCGGGCGCTGTCACCGGGCCTTCCGGGGGACGGACGTTTGTGAACCGCGTTCACACTCGCTCGCCCCTCGGATGACGCCGCCGCCGCAGGTCCACCGGGGGCGAGCCTGTGTCGTGAGACGCCCTGACCACAGGAGGCCGATATGAGCACCCCCGCGAGCCTGCCCCGCTCGGACTTCGCATGGGGGTTCACCACGGCCCAGGTCCACGCCGGCCAGGTGCCGGATCCGGCCACCGGGGCCAGCGCCCTGCCGATCTACCAGACGGCGTCCTACGCGCTGCCCGACGCGGCCACCGCGGTGGAGCTGTTCGCCGGGCGGGCCGAGGGGTGGACCTACTCGCGGGTCAACAACCCGACACTGGCGGTCGTCGAGGAGCGCCTGGCCGCCCTCGAACACGGGGTGGCCGGGATCCTGGTGGCGTCCGGCCAGGCCGCGGTGAGCGACGCGGTGATGACGCTGGCCGACGCCGGCGACCACGTGGTGGCCAGCTCCAGCCTCTACGGCGGCACGCGCACCCTGCTCGCCCACAACCTGGCCCGCAAGGGGATCGCCGCCACCTTCGTCGACCGACCCGGGGACCCCTCGGCGTGGGAGGCCGCGATCACCCCGCGGACGAGGCTCCTGTTCGGGGAGTCCATCCCCAATCCGCGCGGCGACCTGCTGGACATCGAGGCGGTCGCCGAGGTCGCCCACCGGCACGGCGTCCCCCTGGTCGTCGACAACACGGTGGCGACTCCTTACCTGATCCGGCCCCTGGACTGGGGGGCGGACGTCGTGGTGCACTCGGCCACGAAGTACCTGTCCGGGCACGGCGCGGTCATCGCCGGGGCGGTGGTGGACGGCGGTCGTTTCGACTTCGGCGCGGACCCGGCTCGCTGGCCGGGATTCACCACGGCGGTGCCCGGGTACGGGGACCTCGTGATCGCCCGGGATTTCGGGCCCGGGGGCGCGCGTGCGCCGGAGGGGGTGAACCTGGGCTTCGCCGCGAAGCTCAGGCTGGAGCAACTCCACGACCTGGGGGCCTGCCTGTCGGCGCACTCGGCTTTCCTGCTGGCGCTGGGCCTGGAGACCCTGTCGCTGCGCATGGATCGCCACGTCTCGAACGCGGCGGCTGTGGCGGACTGGTTGGCGCGGCGCCCCGACGTCGCGTCCGTGACGTACTCCGGGCTGCCGGACTCTCCCTGGAGACCGCTGGCGGACAGGTACTCCGACCACGGGGCGGGGGCGATCGTCGCGTTCGACCTGCCCGGCGGGGCGCCCGCGTGCCACCGGTTCCTCGACGCGTTGCGTCTGCACTTACAGCTGGCCAACATCGGGGACGTCCGCTCCCTGGCCATCCACCCGGCCACGACCACGCATGGGCAGATCTCGGCCGCCGACCAGGCCCAGGCGGGGATCGGCCCGGGGACGATCCGCCTGTCGGTGGGCATCGAGGACCTCCCGGACGTGCTGGCCGACCTGGAGCTCGGATTCGACGCGGTGTCCAGGGCGGGGCTCCGATGAGCGGGGACCGCTCCCGGTCCGGCGAGGGAGGGAGAGGGGGCTCCCTCGCCGATGTCGCGGGCATCCGGGTGGGCCACGCGGGACGCGCCGGAGATGGCTGGCTGACCGGCGTCACCGTGGTCCTGCCTCCCCCGGGCACGCGGGGCGCCGTGGACGCGCGCGGCGGCGCCACGTGCACGTCGGAGACCGACGCCCTGGGTTCCGGCTCCGTCAACGCCTGGCCGACGGCCCTCATGCTCGCCGGAGGCTCCGCGCTGGGGCTGCCCGCGGTGTCCGGGGTCCACCGGTGGTGCCTCGAGCACGGGCGCGGATTCCCCATCGGCCCACTGCCGGGCCAGGTCGTGCCCGTCGTTCCCGCAGCCGGCATCTTCGACCTGGGGAGGGGAGGCCGCGCCGACGCCGTGCCCGATGCGGCGCTCGCGTACGCCGCGGCCCAGGATGCCTCGGGCCCGCGGGGGGTCCTCGCGCAGCGCGGGCGGATCGGCGCGGGTCTCGGCGCGCGCGTCGACGACGAGGGCGGCCTCGGCGGGATCGGGGCCGCCTCCGTCCGCGTCCCGATCGAGGGAGCGGTCGGTGGCGCCACGGTGGCGGCCCTGGCGGTCGTCAACGCCTTCGGGCGCCCGGACGTGCCCTATGCCCGGTCCCCGCGTGGAGCCCGCGCCGGGGGCGCGCCCCTCAACACGACGCTCGTGGTCGTGGCGACCGATGCCGACGTCGGCCGCGGCATGCTCACCCGTCTGGCGACGATGGGGCATGACGGGATGGCGCGCGCGTTGGACCCGGTGCACACCCTGGCGGACGGCGACGTCGTGTTCGCCCTGTCCACGGGCGCGGTGGTCCTCCCGCCGGAGGGCGGCGGCTTCGTGGGCGGGAGGGCCTGGCGCGCCGCTCATCTGGCCCTCCAGGCGGCCGTCGCCCGGGTGTGCGCGGCCGCCATCCGCGATGGGGTGACCGCCGCGGCGAGGACGGCGGCAGGGACGCGCCCCGTCTGAGCGGCCCTACCGCATGATCGGCAGGTGCGTGCGCGCCCAGGCCAGCGACAGGTCGGACAGCGCCTTGGGATTCTCTCCGGCGCCGAAGCGCGCGCCGTGCACGACCTCGACATGGGAGCCGGCGGGCAGGCGCGGGAAGTTCTCCTCGGTCATCTGGACGAGGCCGAGCTGCTCGTCGTCGGCGTCGTGGATGACGAGGACGGGGCGCCCCAGCCCGTCGAGCACATCGTGCGTGCTGATCATCGACAGGTCGACCAGGGTCTGCTTCGAGATCGTGAAGTTGCGGCGCGGGCCCGGCGAGTCGTCGGGGATGGTGGTGACGCCGTGGGCCTCGAGCTCGTCCAGCTGGACGGGGGAGAAGATGGCCTCCCAGTCGTAGTTGAGCGGCCCGGTCACGGCGCCGGAGAGCACCATCGTCGCGGCGGCGGGCGGGCGGGCGAGGAGGGCGGTGACGGCGCCGAAGGAGTGGCCGTGGATGAGTTGGCGGTCGAAACCCTGGTCGGCCAGCCAGCCGGACGCGGCGCGCAGGTCCTCGACCTGGGACTCGGAGGTGATGATGTCGTCGTCGGACTCGCCGTGCCCCGAGTAGTCGAACTCGAGCGTGGCGTACCCGGCGGCGCGGTAGACGCGCGCGAGCCGGTCGAAATGGTCCCCGGAATGCCGGTTCGCCAGGAACGAGTGAGAGAAGAGCACCGCTGCGTCGACGGCGTCGACGGGGTTGGTGAAGGTCCCCGCCAGCGTCAGCCCGCGGGGCGTCCGGATCCGCACGTCACTCACCCCACCAACCTAGTTCGCGCCAGGGCGGTGTGTCAGGAGCCATCTCGGTGTTCGTCCGTGAGTGAACGGGGTGGCGCTGGGGCGACAATGGTGCCCATGGGCATCATCGACGAGGGCGGCGCCGGCCCGGCCGGCGCGGACGGGCGGTCCGGGGCGCGTGAGGGCCGGCGGGCGCGGCCCGACGGCGAGGTTCCGCCTCCGGATCAGCGGGCGGTGGGGCTGTTCTGGGAGGAGGCGCGCAAGGCGATCGGGTTGAACGACCTGGACGTCTACCTGGGGGAGAGCCCGGTGGCCGCCGTTCCGCCGCCCGCCTGGCAGTTCGGCGACTCGGCGCGGCTCGCCGACGACCTCGTGGACCTGGTCGTGGCCGGGGCGAAGACCGCGACGGCCGGCGCCCTGTGGGAGTACGAGGAGGAGGGCGAGTCCCTGCCCGAGCCCGGGGCGCTCGGCATCGCCTGCGACGGGACCGGCCGGCCCCGCGCCCTCGTGCGCACCGACGCCGTCGACGTCGTCCCCTTCGACGCGGTGGACGAGGAGCACGCGGCCGCCGAGGGGGAGGGCGATCTCTCGCTCGGCTACTGGCGGCGGGTCCACGTCCGCTTCCTGCGGGGGTACGAGGGGCGCGACCAGAACGAGCCCTGGCCCGAGGGGGCGCCGTGGCCCCCGGACCCCATGGTGCTCGAGCGCATCACCTGCCTGTATCCGAGGCCGCCGCGCCGCCCGGCCCTCTGACGCCGGGTCCGGCGCGCCGTCCTCGCGGTGGGGCCGATACTCTAGGGTGGGCCGCGGACGAGGGCAACACCAGCCGGAGGGAAGGCGCGGATGGCGAACAAGATGGGTCTGGTCATCGGGCTCGGCATCGGGTACGTCCTGGGTGCGCGCGCCGGACGGGAACGCTATGAGCAGATCCGGGCGGCGCTGTGGCGCCTGCGGGACACGCCCGTGGTGGCCCGGCCGCTGGATGCGGCGGGGGAAAGGATCGCGGGCGCCGTTCGCGCCGAGGGCATGAGGATCACTGACACGGTCGCCGACTCCGTGAGGGACCGTCTCCTGGGCGCCCGCCGGCGCGAGGAGTATGTCGACGTGGAGGTCGAGGAGATCGACTGAGCTGCGGACTGCGGGCTCCCGAACCGACATGTTCGGGGGCTCTCGTGGACACGCCGGAGCCCCGGTGGCACGGTGTGGGGGTGCCAGACGTGACCCCGACGAACCAGCCGCCAGCCCCCGTCCCCCACGGTTCCGGGAACGGCGGCCCCGGTGACGGGCGGGACGCTCATCTGCGCTATCCCCCGCCTCCCGACCTGTCCAGGTACGCGTGGCTGTCCGTCGCGGCGGCGGTCGTCACGATCCTGCTCAAGGGCAGCGCCGCGGCGCTGACCGGGTCCGTGGGGCTCCTGTCCGACGCCGCGGAGTCGCTGGTCAACCTCGTGGCGGCCGTCGTCGCCGTCATCGCGCTCAAGGTGTCGATCCGCCCGCCGGACGGCAACCACCCCTTCGGGCACTCCAAGGCCGAGTACTTCTCCGCTGTCGTCGAGGGCGTCATGATCTTCGTCGCGGCGGGGTTCATCATCGTCTCCGCTGCGGAGCGCATCGTCCACCCCCGGATGCCGGAGCAGCTCGGGATCGGCCTCCTGATCTCGGTGGCCGCCTCCCTCATCAACGGCGCGGTCGGCCTGCTCCTCCGGAGGCAGGGGGCGCGGTACCGCTCGGCCACGCTCAGCGCGGATGGCGCCCACCTGCTCACCGACGTCGTCACCTCCATCGCCGTCCTCATCGGCGTCGGGCTCGTGGCCCTGACTGGCTGGCAGGTGCTGGACCCCGTCGTCGCGATCCTGGCGGGAATCAACATCCTGTGGACGGGATGGGGGCTCATCCACCATGCGGTGGACGGGCTGATGGACATCGCCCTGCCCGATGACGTCCACGACCGGCTGGTGGCCGTGCTCGACCGGTACCGCGATCCGGGCGCCATCGACATGCACGCCGTGCGCACCCGCCAGGGCGGGAACCGCGAGTTCATGGAGTTCCACCTGCTGGTGCCCGGCGCCTGGCCCGTCCAACGCGGGCACGACCTCAGCGAGGAGATCATCGACGCGCTGGTGGCCGAGGTCCCCGACATCCGCGTGTCGGTCCACCTCGAGCCCATCGAGGACGCGAAGTCCTACCAGGATCAGGCAGACTACTGACCGTGCCCACCGAGCTGTCCTCCGTCGACCCGTCCCACGTCTTCCGGGCCGTCGATCTGCTGGGGGTCCTGATCAACGGCATCCTGGGCGGCCAGCTCGCCCGGCGCAAGGGCTTCGACGCCGTGGGGTTCGCGGTGCTGGCGGTCCTGTCGGGGCTGGGCGGCGGCATGATCCGCGACGTCCTGCTCCAGGCCGGCCAGCCCGTGGCGCTCACGGACCCCTGGTACCTGCCCACCGCGCTCGTCGGCGCCGGCGTGGCGCTGCTGTGGAAGCTCGAGTCGCGCCCGTGGCGCGTCGCCCTCGTCCTGGCCGACGGCACGGCCCTGGGCTGCTGGGCGGCGACCGGGGTGATCAAGGCCCTGGTCGCGGGCCTGGGCGTCGTGCCGGCGCTGCTGCTGGGGATCATCACGGCGGTGGGCGGGGGCATGGTCCGCGACGTCTGCGCGGGCAACGTGCCGCGCGTGTTCGGCGGAAACACCCTGTACGCGACGCCCGCCCTCGTCTCCGCCGGGCTCATGGCGGTCCTGGCCCGCACGGGTCACCCGACCGTCGGGATGGTCGCGGCGACGCTGGTCGGCGCCTGCTTCACCCTCATCGCCCATCGGCAGCGCTGGACGCTTCCCCAGGATTCCGAGTGGACGCTCACCCTCACGCCCACCCAGCTGCGGCGTCTCCTCGCCATCCGGGAGCGGCGCGGGAGATCATGAGGGGACGACCTGGAGGAGGTCCGGATGTGCGGCCGGTTCGCCCTGTTCGCGGACGACGATGAGCTGATGTCCCTGTTCGACATCGACGTGCTGGAGGGCGAGCACGCTCCCACGTGGAACCAGGCGCCCTCCCAGCAGATCCGCGTCGTCATGGAGCCCTCTGCGCGCGCCGTGCCCGTCCGGCGCAAGATGCGCCTGCTGCAGTGGGGCCTGGTCCCCGGATGGGCCAGGACCCCCTTGCGGCCGATGATCAACGCGCGCGCCGAGACCCTCGCCGAGAAGCCCAGTTTCCGGGCCGCCGCCGCGCGCCGGCGCTGCCTGGTCCCCGCGAACGGGTACTTCGAGTGGCAGGCCCCGGTCCCGGGCGCGGGGTCGCGGGCGAAGCAGCCGTGGTTCCTCTCCGCGGGCTCAGGGAGCGGGGACGAGGGCGATCCCGTGCTCGCCCTCGCCGGGATCTATGACGCCTGGCGGGCGCCGGACGCGGGACGGGGCCCGGGATCGTCCGACGGGTGGTTGCTGACCTGCGCGATCGTCACGCGTGCGGCGACCGACGCGCTGGGTGTGGTCCACGACCGCATGCCGGTCGTCGTCCCGCCCGCCCTGTGGGACGCCTGGCTGGATCCGGCGATGACGGACCTCGACCAGGTGTCGGCGCTGCTGCGCTCGATCTCGGATCCGGTGCTGTCCCCGCGGCGGGTGGGGCCCGCCGTGGGCGATGCCCGCAACGACTCCCCCGGTCTGATCGCGCCCCTGCCCGGCCCCGGTGAGGTCCGGCCGGACGGCGCAGGAGATGACCCTCTTTGAGGCGCCGAGCGCCCGGCAGGTAGCCTGAGGGCTGGCCGACGACCCGGCAGGGCCGCCCTCGCCCCCCTTGGAAGGACATCTGTGGACACCGCGCGCGCATCCGCCCCCACCCGCCGCTTCAAGACGCGGCACCTGTCGATGATGGCGCTGGGCTCGGCGATCGGGGCCGGGTTCTTCCTGGGGACCGGGCAGGCGGTCGCCCAGGCGGGGCCGGCGGTCCTGGTGTCCTACGCGATCGCGGCCGGCATCGCCGTCGTCGTGATGTACGCCCTGGCGGAACTGGCCTCCGCGATGCCCTCGAGCGGCTCCTTCTCGACCTACGCGGAGTCCGGGATCGGGCGGTGGGCCGGGTTCACGGTCGGGTGGCTCTACTGGTTCACCCTGATCATGGTGCTTGGCATGGAGTCCACGGGCGCCGCCGAGATCGTCACCGGGTGGTTCCCCGAGGTTCCCCAGTGGACGGTCGCCCTGGTCATCGTCGTCATCCTGGGCGGGGTGAACCTGCTGGCCGCAGGCGACTTCGGGGAGGTGGAGGCCTGGCTGGCCGGCATCAAGGTCGCGGCCATCGTCATGTTCCTCCTGGTCGGCGTCGGCCTGGTCGTGGGGCTGATCCCCGGCCGTGAGGAGGCGGTCGGCCAGACGCTGCTCGGCCACGGCGGGTTCGCGCCGCGGGGCCTGGCGGGCGTGGCGGCGGGGCTGCTGGCCATCATCACCTCCTTCGGCGGCCTGGAGATCGTCACCATCGCCTCCGCGGAGGCCGAGGATGCCCAGCGCGCGATGGGGCGGGCCATCCGCTCGGTGATCTGGCGGATCCTCGTGTTCTACGTCGGCTCGGTCGTCCTCATGGTGTGCCTGCTGCCCTGGGACTCCGAGGAGATGGAGACGAACCCCTTCGGGTCGATCCTGGGGATGGCGGGGGTGCCCGCCGTCGCGCGCATCATGGAGGCCGTCGTCCTGGTGGCGCTGGTCAGCGCCTTCTCCGCGAACATCTACGCGTCCTCGCGGATGGCATACTCCCTGTCCGCGCGCGGGATGGGTGTGAGGTGGCTGCTCGGCGGGGACGCGGCGCCCTCCGCCCCTCCCGTCCGCCCCTCGGGCGACGAGGACGGCGCCCGCCCCTCGCTGGCCGCCGCGGTGCGCGAGGAGACGGCCACGGGCGACATCGCCCGTGGGCGCACCCCCCGGCGCGCCGTGTGGGTGTCGATCGTGCTGGCGCTCGTGTCGGTGGCGCTCAACTGGCTGCTGCCGGAGACCCTGCTGGGCCTGCTCATCAACGCGATCGGCATGACGCTGCTCATCGTGTGGGTGTTCATCATCGTCTCGCAGCTCAGGCTGCACGAGTCCCTGGACCGTTCGCACGCCCTGGTCATCCGGATGCCGGGCGGGAAGGCCGGCGGGCGGATCGCGCTGGTCGCCCTGGCCGGGATGGGCGTGCTGATGGCGTGGAGCCCCGTGGCCCGCCCCCAGCTGGTCTCCATGCTCGCCCTCACAGGCGTCATCGTCGTGATCTACGTCGTGCGCCAGCAGGTGGCGCTCACGACCCGCTAATCGCGAATTGCTCTCGGCGGATGTGCTCCGAGGTCATGGCTGGGTGGGCGTTTCTGCGCGGATCCGGCGGGAACCGCGAGCTGGCCATGACCTGGGAGCCGGTGATCGGCCTGTCGGCCGTCTGGACCTGTGGATGGGCCGACCAGGTGCCCACGCCCCGTCGGAGGATGGTCGCGAGGGGGGGATGGCGATGAGCGGTCGCAGCAGACGGTGGTCCGTCGGGGACACGCTGGCCGTCGTGGTCGCGGCGGCGATCCTGGCCTGGGCGTTCGCACCGGGGGCGGGGCCCGACCTGCTGCGGCTCCAGCAGCGATGGGGGTGGCCGGCGCCGTCCGGCGGCGACGCCCTCGTCGCGCTGGGGGACGCCGACGTGGCGGAGGCGCTGCGGGCGCTGCCGGTGCGCGACGCGGACGAGACCCCCGGCTACCAGCGCTCCTCCTTCGGGCAGGCGTGGGCGGACACCGACCGCAACGGGTGCGACACGCGCAACGACATCCTCGCGCGCGACCTCGCGCGGCCGGTCCTCAAGCCGGGGACGCACGGCTGCGTCGTCCTCTCGGGCACGCTGGCCGAGCCCTACACAGGCGCCGTCATCGAATTCCGTCGGGGGGAGGGCACCTCGGCGGAGGTCCAGATCGACCACGTCGTGGCGCTGGCGGACGCGTGGCGCGCTGGCGCCTGGGAATGGGAGGCGGGGCGGCGCCAGGAGCTGGCCAACGATCCGCTCAATCTGCTCGCCGTGGACGGGGAGGCGAACCAGGACAAGGAGGCCGGCCGGGCCGACCAGTGGCTGCCTCCCGAGAAGAGCTTCCGATGCCCCTACGTCGCCCGCCAGGTGGCGGTCAAGACGAAATGGGGGCTCTCGGTGACCCTCGCGGAGCGCGACGCGATGGCCCGCGTCCTCAGCGGATGCCCGGACCAGGATCTCCCGGAGTCCTGAGCACGGCGTCGCCCGTGCTCTCCCTGGCCACGACCTCGGTCCCGAGGACCTCGACGACGGGCGGCTCGCCGGCGAGCATCGCCTCGGCGATCTCGACGGATCGACGTCCTTGCAGGTGGAACGGCTGATGGACGGAAGTGATGGAGGGCTTGGCGGCGGCCGCGATGGGATGGTCGTCGAATCCGATGATGAGGACATCGTCGGGGACCCGGAGGCCGCCGACCTGGAGGCGCCGGATCGCGCCGACGGCGATACGGTCGTTGCCGCAGGCCAACGCGTCGAAGGAGAGGCCCGAGCGGACCAGGTCGTCCGCCATGCGGAAACCGGACTCCTCCTCCCAGTTCCCGAATCCGGGGCGCTCCCGGAGGCGGGTGCCCAGGACGTCGCGCAGCCCGGTCAGCCGGTCGGCGGTGGCCGGGTTGTCCGCGGGACCCATGAGCGCGCAGACGCGGTTCGCGCCGCGTCCCGCGAGATGGCGGGCAGCCCGCCTGGCGCCCTCGACGTCGTCGGAGTAGACGCGGGAGAATGCCGAGGGGCGGTCGTCGCGGGAACCGGCCTGGCCGCAGAGGACCGTCGGGATGCCGATCTCAGCGAGGTCGTCGAGGAGGCTGTCGTGCGTGTAGGGAGAAAGGTGGACGATGGCGTCGACCGCTCCCCTGCGGAACAGGCGGAGGCTCTTCTCGCGCTCCTGGTCCGTTGCCATCATGTAGAGGCTGGGGGTCAGGGGGGTGTCGGCCAGGCCGTCCATGATCCCCTTGAGGACCGTGGCATAGGTGGGATCGATGAGGAGCTCGTCGATGGGCTCCGTGAGGATGACGGCGAGGGAGTCCGTCCGGCCGGTGGCGAGCTGGCGCGCCGACTTGGAGACCAGGAAACCCGTCGACTCGACGGCCGACCTGACGGCTGCGGCCTTGTCGGGGCTGACGCCGGCGGTGCCGTTCAAGACGCGCGAAACGGTGGCTCGTGACACGCCAGCCAGGTTCGCGACGTCCTTGATCGTCACTTTTCCCGAGCCGCCCACAAACCTCCGTCCGCGTTCAGGTCGTCGTGACGGTGTCCTTGTCATGTCAGACAGGCTAGTGCTATCTTCCATCTGAAACCGGTTTCAAAACTGTGTGCGGCAGGACGGTCTGCCGCTGACGCCGACGGGGGAGCACACGTTGACACATGAGTGGGAGACACCCGGTCTGACGGGGGAGAACAGGCTTCGCGCCCACGCCGACCTCACGGCGTTCGGGGACCGGGCCTCCGCCGCGCTCGGGCGGCGCGAGGACGGACGGGGCTTCGTCCCGCTCAGCGGCACCTGGGACTTCGCGCTCTTCGACTCGCCCTCGCGTGTCTCCCCGGATCTCCTCGGTCCCCTCGCCCCGGAGCGGAGGTGGGAGCAGGTGGCCGTTCCCCACGTCTGGCAGGCCGACGGCTTCGGACAGTGGCAGTACACCGACGAGTCCTACCCTTTCCTGGTCGATCCCCCGCATGTGCCGGCTCTGAATCCGACCGCCGTGTACCGCCGCGAGGTCGACTTCGACGCCCTGGCGCCCGGAGATCGGCGGATCCTCCGCTTCGACGGCGTCGAGACCTACTTCGAGGTCTGGGTGAACGGAGTGCGGATCGGCTCCTCGAAGGGCTCCAGGATCCCCGCGGAGTTCGACATCACGGACGCCGCTGTCCCGGGAGGGAACCTCATCGCGGTCGAGGTCCTCCAATATGCGGACTCCACCTACCTGGAGGACCAGGACATGTGGTGGAGCGGCGGCATCATCCGCGACGTCTACAGCTTCACGCGCCCGGAGCTGCACGTGGAGGACGTCGTCGTCGACACCTCCATGGATGACAGGGGCGCAGCGGTGCTGGAGTGCTCCGTGCGCCTGTCACGCGCGGAGGCGGACCTCGCCTGGCGGGTGGAGGAGCCCTCGGGATCCGTCATCGCCTCCGGGTCGGAGCCCGCGGTCGACGGCTCGGTGCGTCTGCGCCGACGGCTGGACGACGTGGCCTGGTGGCACCCCGAGCATCCGGTCCTCCACCGGCTCGTGCTGGAGGTCCATGACGCGACGGGAGGGACGACGGAGATCGTGCCCGTGCGGGTCGGGTTCCGGGACGTGCGGATCGAGGACGGAGTGCTGCTGCTGAACCGCCGCTACATCGAGCTGCACGGCGTCAACAGGCACGACTTCGACCCGGATCGTGGAAGGGCGGTGCCCCTCGAACGGGTGCGTGAGGACCTGCTCCTCATGAAGCACTTCAACATCAACGCGGTGCGCACCTCCCATTACCCGAACGACCCGCGCTTCTACGACCTGTGCGACGAGCTGGGGATCATGGTCGTCGCCGAGACCGACCTCGAGACGCACGGCATGGCGTTGGTGGGCGACATCGCGGCGCTGTCGGATGATCCCGGCTGGACCGCCGCCTACGTCGACCGGATCGACCGCCATGTCCGCCAGATCCGCAACCACCCGAGCGTCCTGGTGTGGTCGCTGGGCAACGAGTCGGGATGGGGGCGGAACTTCCGCGCGATGTACGAGCACTGCAAGGAGCTCGACCCCCGTCGTCCCGTCCTCTACGAGGAGGACCGGGATGCGGGCACCGTGGACATCGTCTCGACGATGTACTCCCGGGTGTCCCAGATGGACGACCTGGGGAGCCACCCCCATCCGAAACCGCGTTTCGTCGTCGAGTACGCCCATGCGATGGGCAACGGGCCCGGAGGGCTGGCCGACTACCAGGCGGTGTTCGACCGCTATGACGGCATCCAGGGGCACTTCGTGTGGGAATGGTGCGACCAGGCGGTGAGGGCCGTCCGGACGGACGGTTCGGCGGAGTTCCTCTACGGCGGCGACTTCGGCGACCGGCCGAACAACGGCAGTTTCTGCGTCGACGGCCTCGTCCTGCCCTGGCTGGAGCCGAGCCCGGGCCTCGTCGAGTACGGCCAGGTGATCTGCCCCGTCCGCGTGGGCGACGGGCATGACGGCTCTCTCGTCGTCACGAACCGGCGTTACGACTCCACGCTGTCGGGCCTCGCGCTGGAGGTCGTCGACTCCCGTGACGGCGTGGCGCAACGGCGCTGCCTCGTCCACGCCGGGGGCGTGGCCCCCCGGTCCACCGCCCGGATCGCGCTGGAGGGATGGCGCGACGCCGGAGGCCGGGGGGCTTCGGGGCCTCTCGAGCGCACGGTGAGGGTCGTCGTCGAGCAGGGGACGCTCTGGTGGGCGCCGGGCGACGTCATCGGCCGATACCAGTTCGCGATCGACCCCCTCTCCGCGGATGCCGCCCGGGGCGGGGAGTGCGACTCCCCGGCCGCTTCCCTCCCGGTTGCCGCCCGCGGCCGGCGGACGCCCCCCACCGTCGTCGAGAGGGGGAGGGACGGCGTCGAGATCTCGGCCGGGGGACGCACCTGGACCTTCGACCCGGTGACCGGACGCCTCGCCGGCGCCTCGATCGAGGGGAGGCCTGTGATCGCGCGCGGCCCCCGTGTGCGAGTGTGGAAGCCGCCGATCGACAATCACGCTCGGCTCGCCGAGGAGGAGTGGCGCCCCGCGCTCCTCGACCTCTTCCGGGAGGACGCCCGATCGGTGACATGGCGCTCGGAGGGCCCCGATGCCATCGTGGAGGCGGACGTGGTGGTCGGCCCCCCTGGGCGGGCGTACGGGCTGCGGTGCCACTACGGATGGGTCATCTCCGACGAGGGCGCCGCGCGGCTCGATCTGACGGCGATCCCCTTCGGCGGCTACACGGGCACCGTGCCCGCCCGAGGCCTCGATCTGGAGATCCCGAGCCGATACCGCAACGTGAGCTACCTGGGACTCGGGCCCGGTGAGAACTATCCGGACTCCCGCGCCGCCGCCGTTCGCGGGGTCTATCGGAGTGACGTCGCCTCGCTCCAGACGCCGTACCTCGTCCCCCAGGACCATGGGGCTCGCTGCGCGACGTCCTGGGTGCGCCACACGGACGACGCGGGAGCGGGTCTGCTCATCGTCAGCGAGCCCGCGTGCGTCTGGTCGACGTGGACGTGGACGGGGGAGCAGATCGAGCGCGCGCGGCACCTGGACGAGCTCCCCTCCGCCTCCGCGGCCTTCACGGTCAATCTCGACCAGGCCGTCCTCGGCCTGGGCTCGAACTCCTGGGGCGCGGAGGTCTCTGAGACCTACCGGACGAGGCTCGAGGCGTTCCGGATGAGCCTGCGCCTCGTCCTGGACGAGGGCGCGTCTCCGCGGGAAGGAGGACGGCCGTGACCACGTGCGTCTTCGCCGATCCCGAGGAACTCGTCGTGCTCAATCCGTCCGTGAAATGGTCAGGGCTCGGCGACGTCCTCACGGGTGTCGCTCCGTCGGACCCCGGTCACATGCGCTCCCGCGGCGACACGATCACGTTCCGCACCGGAGGGGCGCGGACGTGGTCGCAGCCGCATCTCACCGCGCACCGCCTGTACCAGACGGTCTTCATGGTCCTGCGGGGAGAGGCGACGATCGAGATCGCGCCGCGCAGGGATCTGCGGGTCGTCCGCCGCTACTGCGACCTGGATGACTGCGAGCACCTCGAGGGGGTGGGGCGCCCGATCCGTCTGGGTGCCGCCCGGGTCGTCTGCGTCGGCCTCGACGACGCCTGGCGGGTCCGAGACGGAGACGCCGTTCTGTGCCAGGCGCGCATCACCATCGAGGGCGCCCCCCTCGTCCCACCCGCGCAGCGCGGAGCACGCGGGGAACCGGCGGCGATGGAGGGGAGAGCATGATGCGGCGGACCGAGCCCCGCGCCGTGCTGGCGCTCGTCTGCGTGACCGCCGTGTGGGGATCCACCTTCTTCCTCATCAAGGAGATCGTCGACGTCATCCCTCCCATCGACTTCCTGGGGGTGCGGTTCCTCATCGCCGGCGCAGTCATCGCGGTGGTCCGGGCGCGCAGCCTGTTCCGGTGCCCGCGCCCGGTCTGGATCAGGGGGGCGGTCCTCGGCCTCGTGTACGCAGGCGCCCAGGTGCTCCAGACTGTCGGCCTCCAGCACACCCACGCCTCGGTGTCGGGCTTCATCACCGGGATGTACGTCGTCCTCACACCCGTCGTGCTGTTGGCGGTCTTCCGGGTCCGCGTCTCCCGGAGAGGATGGGCCGCGATCCTCATGGCCACCGTCGGGCTGATGGTGCTCAGCCTCCGCGGCCTCGACCTCGGCGTCGGTGAGGCGGTCACCCTGGCCGGCTCCCTGCTCTACGCCGTCCACATCGTCCTCCTCGGGCACTGGGCGCCTCGGGGGCATGTGCTCGAGCTCGGCGCGATCCAGGTCATCACCGTCGGCGTCGTGTGCACGCTGGCGGCCCTGCCGGGAGGTGTCGCGGCTCCTCAGACGGCCGCCCAGTGGGCGCAGATGCTCTACATGGCCTTGGTGGCCGGGCTCGCCGCGATCGTCGTCCAGACCTGGGCGCAGGCTCGGATGAGCCCGACTGCGGCAGCCATCGTCATGACCACGGAGCCTCTCTTCGCGGCCCTCTTCGCCGTCCTCCTCGGAGGCGAGCATCCGACCGTCCGACTCATCGTCGGCGGGAGCCTGATCGTCGGCGCGATGCTCGTCTCCGAGACCGCGCCGTCGACGGACCCCACAGCAACACCCCCAGTCACATCCCTCATCAAAGGAGATCAATCATGAGAAAGCGGGCCTGCAAGGCGGGAGCGGTCGCCGCCGCCTCCCTCCTCGCCGCCACGGGCATGGCGGGCTGCTCCGACGCAGACGCCTCGGGATCCGCGGGCGCGTCGACGGTCACCTGGTCAACGTGGGGAACCCCCGACGAGCTGGCCGTCTTCCAGCAGTTCAACACGGAGTTCGAGTCGCGTCATCCCGACATCACGATCGACTTCCAGCCCGTGTCGTCCTACTCGGACTATCAGTCGAAGCTCTCGACGCAGCTGACCTCGCATACGGCCCCCGACGTGTTCTATGTCGGCGACGACAACATCGCGGCGATGGTCGACAACGACGTCCTCGCCCCCCTCAACGACAGGCTCTCGGCCGCTGACTCGGCGATCTCGTCCGACGACTTCAGCGAGGACATCTACCGCGTGGCTTCCCGGGACGGGCAGATCTACGGCCTGCCCAACGACGTCAACCCGGACGCCTTCTGGTACGACAAGACGGCCCTCGCGGCGGCGGGGATCACGGAGGACCCGGCTGAGCTCGCCCGGGAGGGCAAGTGGACCACCGGTGCCTTCTTCGACATGGTCGACAAGCTCAAGGCCGCCGGCCTCGACGGGGCGGCCTTCTGGAACTACTGGTCGACGACCGACTCGATCATGGTGAGCCAGGGGGGAACCGTCTATGACGACTCCGGCCAGTACGTCGCGGACAAGGACCAGACGAGCGTCGACGCGCTGCAGAAGTGGGCCGACGAGTTCGCGTCCGGGTCTCTGATCGTCGCCGACGAGCTCCCCTCGGGTTCGGACTCGGACACGCTCTTCGTCACGCACAAGCTGGGCTTCCTCGTCCAGGGTCGCTACACCGTGTCGACGGTGGAAGGCGCAGGGCTCTCGATGGACGACTACGACGTCGTCGGCTGGCCGACCCCGGACGGGGCGGAGGGGTCCGGCGGCGTCGCCTCGAGCTTCCTCGCCATCAACAAGGAGGCGAAGGACGCGGATGCCGCCTACACCTTCTTCGAGGAGTTCCTCTCCAAGGACGGTCAGACCCTGCGGTTGAAGGACTCCGGGAATGCGCTGCCCTCGATCAGCGGGATCGACTCGATCGTCACGGACTCGGCGAAGCCCGCGAATGTGGCGGCGCTGATCTCGATGCGGGACAAGGGCTTCGCGAACTTCCCGACGGAGGCGGCGGTGCCCGACCTCTCGAATTCCATCAGCACCGACATCATGCTGCCCCTCTACCAGGGCACGACGAGCGCGCAGGACGCCCTCGACGCGACGGCCCAGCTCGTCGCCGAACAGGTCGAGAAGTAGGAGGCGGGTCGAGGAATGGATGCCGCCGCATCACGCCGGGCGGAACTCCCGGCGAACGGGACACCGCGCTGGAAGGTCCGCGACCGATGGTGGGCGGCATTCTTCCTCGCCCCCCAGGGACTCGGAATCGCCCTGTTCACGGTCCTTCCCTTTGCCTTCAGCCTCGTGCTGGCCTTCTACGACTGGAACGGGCTCGGCCCGATGGAGTTCGTGGGCTTCGACAATCTCCGCGCCCAGCTCACCGATCCGCTCTTCGGGCGCGCCGTGCTCAACACGCTGCTCATCGCCCTCGTCACGGTCCCGGTCGGGTTGTTCCTCGCCATCGTCGTCTCGGTCATGCTCAACGCGCTCCGGCGCCGGACGCTCTACATGGTGATGTTCTTCGCGCCGGTGGTGACGAGCTCCGTCGCGGTCGCCCTGATCTGGCAGCAACTGCTGCGCTCCGACGGGCTGCTGTCGACCGTCGTCGCGAAGGTCTTCCACGTCGCCGCCCCGGACTGGCTCAACGACCCGCGCCTCGCGCTGCTCGCGCTGTGCGCCGTGACGATCTGGTCCTCGCTCGGGCTCAACGTGGTGATCTTCCAGGCCGGGCTCCAGAACATCAGCGCCTCCGTCGTCGAGGCGGCGGAGATCGACGGGGCGGGGAAGGTGCGCGCCTTCTTCTCCGTCATCCTTCCCATGCTCTCCCCGACGATCTTCTTCCAGTCGGTGATCGCCTTCATCTCGTCGCTGCAGACGTTCGACCTCGTGTTCGTCCTCGTCAAGAACGCGGGTCCCGACAATGCGACGAGGACGATCGTCTACCACATCTACGATCTCGGGTTCCGCAAGATGGAACTCGGGTTGTCCTCGGCCGCCTCGATCGTCCTCCTGCTGCTCTCCGCCGTCATCACGCTCGTGCAATTCGGGTTCGAGAAGAGGTTCGTCCACTATGAGAACTGAGTCCGCGCCGTCCCCGGCGGCGCTCCGGCCACGACGCCGGGGGCTGTGCCCTTCCCGACTGGTGCTCCACCTGATCCTGCTCGTGGGGGCCGTGGGGATGTTCGCCCCCTTCGTGTGGATGGTGCTCTCCTCCTTCAAGACCCTGCCGCAGCTCCTCACCCGTCCGCTGAGCCTCCTGCCCGAGCCGTGGACCGCGAGCAACTTCGCCGACGCCTGGGCCGCGCTGCCCTTCGGGCGCGCGTATCTCAACTCGATCTACATCACGGTCCTCATCGTGGCGGGCGGCATCCTCACGACGTCGATGGCGGGCTATGCCTTCGCGCGGATCCGCTTCCGCGGGAGCAAGGCGCTCTTCGCGGTCGTGCTCGTATGCCAGATGATCCCCAAGCAGGTGACGCTCGTCCCCTTCTACCTCCTGATGTCGAAGCTCGGCTGGGTCGACTCTCACCTGTCGCTCATCATCCCGGGGATGCTCGTCAACCCGTTCGGGATCTTCCTCACGCGCCAGTTCATCCTGTCGGTCCCCGCCGAGCTCGAGGAGGCCGCCATGCTGGACGGAGCCTCCCGCCCGCGCACCTTCTTCCGGGTCATCCTCCCGCTCATCCGCCCCGGACTGGGAGCCCTCGGCATCATCATCGCCATCGACGCCTGGAACAATTTCCTGATGCCCCTGATCCTGCTCAACCGCACGGAACTGTTCACGGTTCCCCTTCTGCTCTCGCAGTTCCAGGGCCAGTTCGGCGGCGTCAATTACGGGTTGATCATGGCGGCGACCAGCCTGTCGACGATCCCCATGCTCATCGCCTTCGTCATCGGGCAGCGCCAGATCATCTCCAGCCTGGCGACCTCGGGGCTGGGAGGGAGATGACGATGCCCACCGCCCTTCCCTTCGTGGATCTCGAGCGGGTGCCGTTCACCGCGCCGGGGTCGCGGTTCGTGGTGCGCAGGTCGCGGGGGCGCATCGAGATTCTCCACGTCCGCTACGAGGTCCCGATCGACCAATGCGTCGCGGCCCGCATCGACTGCGTCACCGACGGGCGGATCCGCGCTCTCGGGGGGCATCTCGAGGTCGACGCGGTGAGGATCGCGATCCTCGGCGAGGAGGTCCGTGTCCTTGGCCCGGGCTGCCGGGTCGAGTCTGCCGACGACGGGGCGCCCGATGTGCGCGTCGCCGCCGCCCCGGCGCGCACGGTGCTCTCCGGGGCGGGTGCGAGACGCTCCGAGCTGGGTGACAGCGAGTTCGTGGAGGCCGCGGACTCGGTCGTCGGCCGGTGGATGGACCGCCTGCCCGCCGTGGCCGGCGGACGCACGGAGATGGCGCGACAGTGCTGGTGGGTGCTGGGTGCGAACACGCTGGAGATCGCGGTTCCCGGGGGCGCCGCCGAGCAGGGCGCTCCGCGCCGGCGGACGGTGGTCGTCCCCTCGAAGATGGGCTATGTGGCGCTGTGGCAGTGGGACGCCTACTTCATCGCGATCGGGCTGCGCAGTGGAGCGCCCGAACTCGCCCTCGAGCAGCTCGAGACCGCATTCGGCGCGTGCGAGGACGGCCAGCTTCCGGACGTCGTCCATGACGGGGGCGTGCTCGCCTCAAGCCGGGACCTTCCTCCCGCCGACCGGGAGCGGTTGGAGGCCTCCGGGTCGCGGTCGGGCGACCACGGCGTCGTGCCCCTGACGAAGCCTCCGCTGGGAGCGTGGGCCGCCGACCGCGTGCTCGAGGCGCTGCCGGCGGATCGGCGTCGCCGGCTGATGGCCCGGTGGTTCCCGGTCCTGACCGCCAACCAGGACTGGTGGTTCCGGGTGGGGGACTCCGATGGGGACGGCGTCCCCGAGTATGCCCACCCCTACTCGTCCGGCCTCGACGACTCCCCCATCTTCGACGGGGCATTCCCGGTGGTCACCCCCGATCTGCTTGCCTACCTCGTCGTCCAGGACGAGGTACTCGCCCGGTGGGCGGATGACCTCGGGGACGCGGTACCCGGAGCGCGCCGGATCGGGGAGTCCTGTCGCGCCCGTTCGGCCTCGACCCGGCGAGCCCTGGACGGGCTCTGGGATCCGCGTCGGCAGATGTTCGAGGCGCGGGACGCCGGGGGGCCGGGCGCGTTGCCACGCACCATCGTGTCCTTGCTCGCCTGTTTCGCCGGGGGCCTTCCTGACGACAGGATGCGCGGTCTCATCGCCGACATCGAGGACGAGCATCGTTTCGCCGGCGCATGGCCGCTGGCCACCGTCTCACGGGACGAGAGGGACTTCGAGCCTCAGACCATGTGGAGGGGCCCGGTGTGGATCAACACGAACTACCTGGTGGCCGAGGGACTCGAACGCTGCGGGCATCCGCAGCGGGCGCGCCGCCTCAGGCGGGCCACCCTCGACCTCGTCGAGCGGGCGGGCGGGCCCGTCGAGTACATGGATCCCCGCACCGGGAACCGGCCCCCGGCGGCGGCGGCGAACTTCTCCTGGTCCGCCGCCCTCTATCTCGACTTGGCCGTTCGGGAGGCCGCGGAGCCTCCGCGCTGACGGCGGCTCACAGCCACCCGGCGTCCGTGGCCAGGCGGACGGCCTCCGCACGGGTGCGGGCCCCCGTCTTCGTCATCGCGGAGCTGATGTGGTTGCGCACCGTGCCCTGCCCCAGTCCGATGCCCGCCGCGATGTCCGCGATCGTGCCGCCCTCGGCCACCAGGCGCAGGACCTCGACCTCGCGGTCGGTGAGGGGGCATGCCCCATGGGTGAGCGCCTCGACCGCCAGCGTCGGATCGATGACGCGCTCGCCGCGGGAGACGCGCCGGACGGCCTCAGCCAGCTGCTCCGAGGGCGCGTCCTTGACGACGAACCCGATGGCGCCGGCGTCGAGGGCCCGCTGGACGTAGCCGGGCCGCCCGAATGTCGTGAGCATGAGGACACGCACCTCCGGGAAGCGCGCCCGCACGGCCGCGCACGCGGTGATCCCGTCCATGACGGGCATCTCGACATCCATGAGGACGACGTCCGCGGCGGGCCGTCCCGCCGCCACGGCCTCGACGGCCTCGCGTCCGTCGCCGGCCTGGGCCACGACCTCGATGTCGGGCTCCAGGTCGAGCAGGGCCGCCAGGGCTCCGCGGACCATCGCCTGGTCGTCCGCGACGACGACGCGCAGGGGGCCGACGGTCATCGGAGCCTCAGCTCCAGGGCCCAGCGCCGTCCAGCGACCGGCCCCCACGTCACGGTGCCCGGCCCGTCCTGCGCGGCGCGCGCCCGCAGCCCCTCCAGCCCCGATCCGCCGCCCGCCGTCGTCTGCGCCTTCCTCGGCGAGTAGCCGTCGTTCGTCACGCGCACGCCGTCGCCGCGGATCTCGATGTCGATGCGGGTGGGCTCCGCGTGGGCGAGCGCGTTCGTGACGCCCTCGCGGATGGTGTGGGCCACCAGGGACGAGGGCGCCCCCGGGGCAGGCTCTCCCGGCCGGGCGACGTCCAGTCGCACGCCGGCGGCGTCGAGGAGGTCGCGGGCGGCCTCGACCTCGGTCTCGGGGAGCATGGCGCGGGTCCGGGCGACCACGGCGCGGACATCGGCCAGCGCCTCGCGCGAGAGCTCGGTGAGCTCATCGATCTGGGTGCGTGCGGTCTCGGCGCGTCCGGCGTCGAGAAGGCGTCCGGCCAGATCCGCCTTCACGGTGATCCCGGTGAGGGTCTGGCCGAGGATGTCGTGCAGGTCGGAGCTGATGCGCGAGCGCTCGGCCTCGCGGGACAGGGCAAGCGCGCGGCGGTGGTCCAGGCGCTCGCGCGCCTCCCGGGCGATGCCCGAACGGACGAGAAGGCAGAAGAGCGCTGTCATGCCGACGGCGACCAGGGGGAAGATCACTTCGTTGCCGGGGGTGAGCAGTGATTCGGCGAGGGCGAGGGCCGGCGTGAGCGAGGCCCCGGGCAAGATGAGGCGGCGGGGAGCCTGGAGCACCCACGCGGCGGCGATGAACGTCACCATGTAGGCGGCGCCCGTGGAGCCCATCGCCCAGATGACCACGGCCATCGCGATCTGGAGGACGGCGAGGGCGGCGGAGGTGAGAGCGAAGGGGAGCGACACGGAGCGGCGCGCGGGCGCCACGGGGTTGATCAGCCAGGACGCCGCGTACACGAGGATCATGCCGATCGTGGCGGCCAGGAGGGCCGCGCCCAGGGGATGGCCGAGCCCGTACTCGACGGCGCCGAGGACCGGGAAGACGAAGAACACCATGAACGGGGAGGCCCACACCAGGGAGGTGGGTCCTCCGCGCTCCGGCGCCTCCGGTGACCGCGTCATGCCACGAACCTACCCGGCGGCGGCCGGTCAGCGTCCCGTGTCGCGGCGCTGGCCCCACACCGCGACCCCGGCGAACAGGAGGGTCCACGCGGCGTAGTTGGCCACCCAGGACCACCGGAAGCCGTCCCAGCCGGTGAGCGGCAGCTGGACCAGCTGGACGATCCCGTGGAAGGGCGTCCACGGGGCCGTCGACTGGAAGAAGGAGCCCATCTGCTCCAGGGGGATGAACATCCCCGACAGGAAGGAGCACAGCACCGTCACGATCGAGGTCGCCGCGAACGCGCCGTCGGAGCGCACCGCGAATCCCGCGGCCAGGCCCAGGACCGTCGGCAGGACCGCCAGCACGACCAACAGCAGGGCCGACATCGCCCACGCCGGCCCCTCCATCCGCGATCCGGTCAGGGCTCCGAAGGCGTAGGTGACGCCGATGACGACGCCCGCGGCTCCGATGCCCGCCAGGACGCGGGCCGCGATCTGGGCGGCGGGGCCCAGCGGGGTCAGCGCGAACAGGCGGGTGACGCCGGAGGTGCGTTCCAGGGAGACGTTCGCCCCGGCCGACGAGGTCGTCATGACGGCGCCGTAGAGCGCCATGTTGACCAGGACGGTCGCCGCGACGTTCGCGTGGCCCGCCCAGATGCCCGAGTAGTCCTGGTTCGCGCCGAACATCAGGTACATGAGGATGGGCAGGGCGATCGCGAAGGCCAGGGAGAAGGGGTTCGTCACCAGCTTGGCGAACGAGTACCAGGCGAGGCGGCCCGCTCCCCGCATGGGCGAGGCGGGTGCGCGTGTGGCGGGGGACGCGGCGGATGCGGCGCTCATGATGGGGTCCTCTCAGGCGGTGAGCTCGGCGAAGACGTCCTCCAGCGAGGACGGCACGATCTCCAGGTCGTGGGCGCCGGGCACGCTCAGCAGCAGCCGCGCGGCGTCGTCCAGGCCGGAGCCCTGGATGGTGACGGCTCCCGGGGGCCACTCGATGAGCCAGTCCCCGGCTCCCGGCAGCGCGCGCAGATCGCGTTCCAGGTCGGTGCGGCCCCGGGCGGCGGGGCCGTCCTCGTCGACGGAGATGCGCAGGGAGCACGAGGTGTCCAGGTGGCGGATGTCGTCCGTGGGGGCGTCGGTGAGGATGCGGCCGTCCTTGACGATGACGGTCCGCTCGGCGAAGTCCTGGGCCTCCGCCAGATAATGGGTGGCGAAGACGATCGTGCGTCCGGCGTCCGCCTGGGCGCGCATGAGGCGCCAGAACGTGCGCCGGGCCAGGGCGTCCATGCCGGCGGTGGGCTCGTCGAGGATGAGCAGGGCCGGGTCGGGCAGCAGCGCCAGGGCGAGGCGGACCCGCTGCTGCTCGCCGCCGGAGAGCTTGCCGACGCGGCGCCCGACCAGGTCGGCGAGGTCGGCCTGGGCCACGACCTGCTCAAGGGGGAGGGGGCGGGCGTGCATGCCTCGGAAGACGCGCAGGGTCTGACCCACCGTGTAGTCCGGCAGCAGGGCGCCGGTCTGGTGGACGACGCCCACCAGCGACCGGCGGATCGCCTCGCGCGGCGCCATGCCGAACAGGCGCGCGGTCCCGGCGGCCCCGTCCGCGTCCCCTCCGGCGGGATCGGGATGCTGGAGGCCCAGCGCGATGTCGATGAGGGTCGTCTTGCCGGCGCCGTTCTGGCCCAGGAGGGCGAGGACCTGTCCGGCCGGGATGGACAGGGTGACGTCGTCGACGGCACGGGTCGAGCCGAAGACCTTCGTCACGTGGAGGATCTCCAGGGCGGGGAGCGCGTTCATGGCTCCATCGTCAGGCACCGGGGTCCGCGCCGGAAGGGCCGGGTGTCGCGGGCGTCTCCATGACATCCGTCATGGTCGCGGCCGGGCTGAACGCCAGGACCACGCACGCCGCCAGCGCCACCAGGCAGGCGATCCCGGCGGCGGGCCCCCAGCCGGGGCGCGCGCGGTCGTCCAGCACGAGGACGCCGATCAGGCCGGGGACGGCGACCTCGATGACGGATCCGGCCGCCGCCACCATCCCGGCGGACCCCGATTCGAGCGCCCGCAGGTAGGCGAGGATCCCGACCGCCCCGCACACCGCGATCACGGCGGCCGCCGGCTGCCAGACGACGGACCACAGCGGCCCCGTCAGCCTCGCGGCCCGCACG
Organism: Schaalia naturae; assembly: GCF_042665795.1. Lineage (NCBI taxonomy): Bacteria > Bacillati > Actinomycetota > Actinomycetes > Actinomycetales > Actinomycetaceae > Schaalia > Schaalia naturae. The sequence goes on along the minus strand of NZ_JBHTEF010000001.1, from coordinate 2,401,600 downwards.
CCGACCGCGGCGCCCGCGTACCCCAGGCCGCTGCACACGGCCATCGACCAGGCCGGCCCCCGCCGGTAGAGGGCGGCCGAAACGACGGCCAGCGCCGCGGCCCCTGCGAGCAGGGCGGGCAGCAGGGCGTCGGAGCGGGCGGGGTGCTCGGGCCCCGAAGCGCCGGCCAGCACCGCCAGGCACGCCACGGTCACGCAGGCCGCGCCCACGTCGCGTGCCCGGCGCTCGGCGTGGAGCACTGCCGGGGCCGCCAACACGACGACCACCACGGCTGCCGCGATGATCGTCTGGACGACGAACAACGGCAGGCGGGCCTGGGCGATCAGCGACAGCAGCGACGACGCCCCGTCCAGTGCCAGTCCGCCCAGTACCAGCGGATGGAGGAAGGCCCGAAGACCGCCCGCGGAGCGCCGCGCACCCAGGCTCTGCAGCAGGGTCGCGGTGCCGAAGCCGGCGCTCGCGCCCACGGCGGCCAGGATCGCGGCGTTCACCGCGGGGAGTCCGCGGCGGAGCGGCCGAGGAGGCGGCCGATGACGGGGAGCTCGGTGAGCCCCTCGGCGTCGGCGAGCGCCAGCGCCTGGCCGGCGACGTACTCGACGGCGTCGAGGACGACGTAGCGCGGCATCCACGAGGGGTCGAACTTGTCGTTGAATCGGCTGAGGGAGCCCATCTGGGTGGCGCGCGAGAGGCTCTGGAGGATCGGGCGGATGGCGGCCTCGAGGGCGGAGCCGGGGCCTCCGGGCTCCAGCACGTCCCGCATGACGGCGAAGTTCAGCGTGAGCGAGTGCTCGCCTCGGTCGGCCACCTGCTGGATCGTCGCCGCGATCGTCGCGTCCATGAGGCCGTTGGGCAGATCGTCGACGTCGAGTCGACGGCGCATGAGGTCCAGGGACCATCCGCGCAGGGCGCGCGCCGGGACCCATTGGCACACGGCGTCGATGCGGCCCTCCGGGCTGCGGGTCACGGACATCAGCAGGCCCCGGTCCTCGGGGTCGAAGAGACGCGACAGTGTCATCGAGTAGCCGCGTTCCGTGTCGCCGCGGCGGGACTGGCCGATCATCTCGAGGATCTCGCGGCGCGCGTCCGGGGGGAGGTCCAGGGGGTCCGCGAGCGTCGTCGTCCACCCTCCGCGGGTCACGCGGTTGACCGCCTGACGCAGCGCCTTGTGCGCGTGCCCCTCCAGGGTGAAGGTGCGGCAGTCGACGACGGCCTCGTCCCCCAGGTACACGGTGCGCAGACCGGTGGACTCGTACACCGGCAGCCAGTCCCGTGAGGCGCCGACGACGCAGAGAGAGGTGCCCAGGTCGCGGGCGTAGGCCGTCATCTCCGCCCACACGGCCTCGCGCTCCCCCTCCGGGCCGATGGGGTCGGGGGAGACCAGGCAGACTCCTCCGCGCGCCGAGTAGGCGACGACGGAGGACCCGCTGAAGAACCAGTCCTTGTCGTCTCGCAGCGCGAACCAGTCCAGGCTCCCGGCGCCGTAGCGCTCCACGATGTCTCGGGCGCGTTCGCGTCGGGTCCGGTGCTCCGAGCGCGACAGGTGCGGCGGGCGGGTCGGCGAGAACAGAGACCAGGCGACGGCCGGCAGGAAGACGACGAGCAGCACGATGTCGGCCTGGTGGAGGACGTGGTGCCAGGCGGTGTCGCGCACGAGGGCGATGAGGCCCAGCCCTCCGATCAGGACGGCGACCGCGATCAGGCCCTCGACCAGGCGCCGCCGCGGAGCCAGGGTGAGGCGCACCGGGAAGGCGTCGCGCCTCAGGACCAGCCAGACGGCGACGCCGCAGGTCAGCACGCCGACGAGGGGTTCCGATCCGTGCACGATGTGCAGGATCACGCTGAGGGTCAGCGCCGCGGAGGACAGCAGCCATGCGGTGTGATGGCCGCGGCGCAGGCCACGCGCCAGGATGACGAGGACGGTGGCCATGATCAGCAGCCCGGACCGGGCGGTGCGCGACGTGATCGCGGGGAAGAGGTCGATGGCGATCCACCGCATGCGTGGATGGGTGGCGGCGACCACGGTGAGGATGGCCACCAGGAGCATGAGGCGCGAGGCCAGCGACTGGGTCGCGCCGCGCCGGCGCTGGGTGTCCAGTGGCGAGATCGCACGTCGGGGGGAAGAATCGCGCCGGAAGGCATACTGTGCATTCTTGCACCGCCCGCGCGGGCCGGCACCGGAGAGGATCCCCGGACGCGGAGCGCCGGGGGGAGGACGCGGAGGTGGAGATGGGCGTCGCGGGAGGGCCGTCCGCCGCGGACTCGGATGTCACGTTGCCGCGCGACGTCGCCCGGGCGCTCGGCGGGGGCGGCGGCTGGATCAGCTCGTGGTGGACGGTCGCCGCGGTGCTCGGCGTCGTCGCCGGGGCCGTCGTGTGGGCGGCGCTGCGCCGCCGGCGGGGGCGGCGCGCGTGGCCGGGCGCCATGGTCGCCGTGCCCGCCGCGATCCTGGCGGCCGCCATCGGGGCGAACGCCTACGTCGGGTACATCCCGACGACGGACGCGCTGAGGGTGACACTGTCCTCGTGGGGCATCGGATCCCCGCCGACGACGGCCGCGGCGGTCCCGGGGGCCGCGCAGTCGGGGGCGGGAGGTGAGGGCGTGGGCGCGGTCTCCTCGGCGAGCGTGCCGGCGCCCGCGTCCCTGAAGATGCCTTCCGACGCGCTGACCTGGGTGTACACGCCCCCGGGGTACGACCCCGCGGGCTTGGTTCGCTACCCGGTGGTCTACCTCGTCCACGGGGAGCCCGGTCAGGCCGGGGACTGGATCGCGGCCGGGGACGCCGGGCACACGATGGACGTCCTCATCGATCAGGCGGCGGCCCAGCCCATGATCGTCGTGTCCGTGGACGTCAACGGGACGGGACCCTCGGCCGGCGACACGGAATGCCTGGACTCGACGACGGGCGGCTCCCAGGTGGAGACCTACCTCAACACGGTCGTGGTCCCCTGGGTGGACGCGCACTATGCGACCGTCGCCGACGCCTCCCACCGGGCCGTCGGCGGATTCTCCTCGGGAGGTTTCTGCGCTCTCGACCAGGGGCTTCGCCACCCGGACACGTTCGGCACGGTCCTGTCGATCGCGGGCTACACGGATCCCGGCGACGGGGGGACCGCGATGCTGGCGACCGCCGATCAACGCGCCGCCCACGCCGTGGCCGGGTATGTCTCGGGGCTGGACGGCGCCGGCCGCCACGTCTTCCTCTCCACCGGCGGGGACGAGGGCGATCAGGGCGTCCTGGCCACCCGGGCCCTCGCGGATCCCCTGCGCGCCGACGGCTTCGACGTCGCGACCCAGATCCTGCCCCACTACGGCCACACCTGGGTCTACGCCCGTGCGGCGCTCCCCTACGGCATCGTGTTCTTCTCCCAGTCCCTCACGGCCTCCGCCTCGTCCTCCGGGTGAGAGGCTGGGGGCGCCTCACGCCGGCTCCGAGCGCGGGAGCGGGTGCTCGCGCCGCGTTTCTCCTGCGGCGAGGAGGGTGAGGCGGAACCCGATCCCCCTCACGGAGAGGATCCTCAGCTCCGTCGTGACGACGAGGACGCGGCGGCGCAGCCGCTTGACGGCGGAGAGGACCATGTCCGCGTCGCCGAGGAAGGGCATCTTCCACACGGTCGCCGTGATCTCCTGGAAGGTCCAGACGCTGTTGTCGCCGCGATGCTGGTTGGCCAGCGCGCGATGGTCGTACTGAACGCCTGTGTCGACGCTCGCCACCGTGATGTCAGCGCCGGTCAAACCCGTGGATCAGACTTCGGAGGCTCCTGTCTCGTCGACGCGCCACTCGACGACGTACTGGCCGCGTTCGGTCCGGTCCGCGATGCCGGTGGCCGCAGAGAGGTCCGCCCGGTCCTCCATCTTGACCCAGAAGTCGGCGGCCTGGTCGGAGGTGAGCTCGGAGCGGACGGCGTCCGTGAGCTTGTCGGGCGCATCGTCCGGGGTGGTCGCGGGTGCGACCCGTGTGGTGGCGGGTTCCGGCGGGGTCTGGGCGTTCGCCGGCCCCACCCCCGCCGCTGTCGTCGCGAGGAGCGCGACGCCGACCGAGATGGTCAGCAGTCGCCTCCCCGCCCTGTCGCGCGGTACGTGCACGGTTCCTCCTGGTGAAGTGGCCCCGGGCCCTGCCGGGGCATGACGCACCCATATCGGTGCCTGTCTCCCACTTCACTCATGAAGACGCCGGCGAACAAGGTCAAAAAAAGGTCAATTCCAGGGAGGGAAAGGGTCGGAATGAGGCCGGTGCTCACGCGTCCGCGCAGGTCGTCGCCGTTTCTCCCTCATCCCTCTTCGGCAGCCGCCACAACTTGGTCGTACTCCTCGGCGGTGAGCAGCGTGTCCGGCAGCGTCCCGCCCGGCATCTCGACGGTGAACAGCCACGCCTCGTAGGGGCCGTCGTTGATGAGCTCGGGCGCGTCGACCACGGCCTGGTTGACCTCGACGACGGTGCCCGTCACCGGCGAGTACAGGTCCGCCACCGACTTCACGGATTCGATCTCGCCGCAGGTCTGGCCGCCGGCGACCGGCGTGCCCGGCTGGGGCAGGTCGACGTAGACGATGTCCTTGAGCTGATCGACGGCCACGTGCGTGATGCCGACGCGCGCGGGCGAGGCGCCGTCGACCCACTCGTGCTCGGGGGTGTAGCGCAGGTCCTGGGGGGTGCCGCTCATGACGGGTCCTTTCGTGGGGGGTGCTCGGGGACGAGGATGGCGCCGGCCCTCACCGCCGCTCGCGCCGGAGGAACGGGAGGGGGACGACGTCCGCGGGCTGACCCCGGCCGCGGACGTCGACGGACAGGGCGGTGCCGGGCGCGGCGACGGCGGCGTCGACCAGGGCCATCGCGATCGCGTGACCGAGGGTCGGGCTGAAGATCCCGGACGTCACCGTGCCGACGACACGGGTGCCCGGATCGTCGGGCGAGGCGGGCCGCAGCACCGCGAACCCCTCGCGAAGGGGGCGGCGCGTGTCGGCGGAGAGGCCTACCAGGACGGGACTCGGCCCGTTCCCCGCCTCCTGCTCCCGGGCGGCGCGCTCCAGGGCGGCGCGCCCCGGGAAGTCCTGCGGCTTGCCCAGGGCGACCACGCGGCCCAACCCGACCTGGTACGGCATGGTCTCCGACGTCAGCTCATGGCCGCACAGGGGCATGCCGGCCTCCAGTCTCAGCGAGTCGCGGGCCGCCAGTCCGGCCGGCACCAATCCGGCCGGCCCCCCCGCCTCCATCAGCAGGTCCCAGACGCCGCCGGCCGCCTCCCAGGGGAGGAACAGCTCGAACCCGTCCTCCCCGGTGTATCCGGTGCGCGCGCAGATGGCGGGCATTCCCCCCAGGACCACCGGGACCTCGGCGTAGTAGCGGACGTCGCGCACCGGGGCGGCGGACTGCCCGTCCGCCTCCAGCGCCCGGATCAGGATGTCTTGGGCGGCCGGGCCCTGCACGGCGATGAGCGCCGTCGCGGCCGTCCGGTCCTCCACCGTCGCCTCCAGGCCGCGTGCGCCCTCGTCCATGGCGGCGACCCCCACGGCGACGTTCGCGGCGTTGGGGACGACCAGGAACTCCGAGTCCCCCAGGCGGTAGACGATGAGATCGTCGAGGATCCCGCCGGCGTGGTCGCACAGCATCGTGTACTTGGCGCGGCCGATGCGCAGGCGGGAGATGTCGCCGACGAAGGTCCGGTTGAGGGCTTCGAGGGCGCCGGGGCCGGACACCCTGACCTCGCCCATGTGGGACAGGTCGAACAGCCCGGCCCTGCTCCGCACGGCGTGGTGCTCGGCCAGCGCGGAGGAGTACTGGAGCGGCATCTCCCATCCGGCGAAGCCGGTGAAAGACGCGCCCAGCTGCCCATGCCGGCTGTGCAGGGGTGAACGCAGCATGTCAGTCCGCCTCCCCGGCCGGGCGTCCCGCCGACGAGGGCGGCGCCAGCGTGGCCACGAGGTGCCGGTCCCCCCAGGCGCCGTCGATGCGGCCGACCGGCGGCACGTACTTGTCGGCGGACATGCCCGGCAGGGGGAAGGCCGCCTGCGCGCGGGTGTAGGGCCGGTCCCAGCGGTCCGCCATGAGGACGGCCGCCGTGTGCGGCGCCTGCCGCAGGACGGACTCCCCGGCCGGCACGCGCCCGTCGATGACGTCCTGGATCTCGGCCCGGATGGCGCGCATGGCGGCGACGAACCGGTCGAGCTCGCCGAGGTCCTCGGATTCGGTGGGCTCGACCATCAGGGTCCCGGCGACGGGGAAGGCGAGCGTGGGGGCGTGGAAGCCGTAGTCGATGAGGCGCTTGGCGACGTCCTCGGCGGTGATGCCGGACTCGCGGGTGAGGGGGCGCAGGTCGAGGATGCACTCGTGGGCGACGAGCCCCCCGGCTCCGGTGTAGAGCACCGGGAAGTCCCCGGCCAGCGAGCGCGCGATGTGGTTGGCGGCCAGGACGGCTCCCCGGGTGGCGCGCGCCAGGCCGTCGGCCCCCATCAGGCGGATGTACGCCCACGAGATCGGCAGGACGCCGGCGGAGCCGAAGGTGGCGGCCGCGACCGGCGCTCCGGCCCGCGCGTCGTCTGGATCCGGGCCGGGCCGCGCCCCCGCACTGGACGCCCAGGTCGCGGGCGCCTGCGGGCCGGGCAGGAACGGCGCGAGATGCGCGGACGCGGCGACGGGGCCGACGCCGGGCCCTCCGCCGCCGTGGGGGATGCAGAAGGTCTTGTGCAGGTTGAGGTGGCTGATGTCGCCGCCGAAGCGTCCGGGCCGGGCCGCTCCGATGAGCGCGTTGAGGTTGGCGCCGTCGATGTAGACCTGCCCCCCCGCGGCGTGGACCAGGTCGCAGACCTCGCGGATCTGCGGCTCGTAGACGCCGTGGGTGGAGGGGTAGGTCACCATGATCGCCGCGACGCGGCCCGCATGGGCCTCGAGCTTCGAGCGCAGGTCCCCCAGGTCGATGGCGCCGTCGGCCGCGGTGGCGACGGCCGCGACCTCCAGGCCCGCGAGCGTCGCCGAGGCGGCGTTCGTGCCGTGGGCGCTCGCGGGGATCAGGCAGACCCGGCGCTCGGGGTGGCCCTGGGAGAGGTGGAACAGGCGGATCGCCTGAAGGCCGGTGTACTCGCCGGTGGCTCCCGAGTTCGGCTGGAGGCTGACGGCGTCGTAGCCGGAGATCTCCGCGAGCCATCGTTCGAGGTCGCGGGTGAGGCGTCGCCAGCCCCGCGTCTGGTCCGGCGGAGCGAAGGGGTGGATGCCGGCGAATCCCGGCCAGCTGATCGCCTCCATCTCGGCAGCGGCGTTGAGCTTGAGCGTGCACGAGCCCAGCGGGATCATCGTGCGGTCGAGCGCCAGGTCGCGGTCCGCCAGACGCCGGAGGTAGCGCATGAGCGAGGTCTCCGAGCGGTGCTCGTGGAACACCGGGTGCGTGAGGTACGCCGAGGCGCGTCGCAGGGCGTTTGGGATCCCGTCGAGGGCGTCCCCCTCCTCCGGGGGGAGCGGGCCGCTCCCGCTGCGCGGGCGGTCCGGCTCCGCCCCGGCGTCCGCTCCGAACGCCCGCAGGACGACGTCGATGTCGTCCCCGGTGGTCGTCTCGTCGGCGGAGACGGACACGGTTCTCGCGTCGACGCGCCGGATGTTGACGCCGCCGCGGGCAGCGGCCCCGACGACGGAGTCGGCGGCGGCCTCGTCGGGCAGGGCGACGCGGACGGTGTCGAAGAAGGCGTCGTGGGCGGGGCTGATCCCGGCGGCGGAGAGTCGGCCGGCCAGCCGGCGGGCGTGGGCGTGCGCGCGTCCGGCGATGGCGCGCAGGCCCTCCGGCCCGTGGTGGACGGCGAAGAGCGCCGCGACGATGGCCAGCAGAGCCTGGGCCGTGCAGATGTTCGAGGTCGCCCGCTCGCGGCGGATGTGCTGCTCGCGGGTCTGCAGGGCCAGGCGGTAGGCGGGCGCCCCGGCGTCGTCGTGGCTGAGTCCCACCAGGCGCCCCGGCAGCTGCCGGGTGAGCGCGTCGGTCACCGCCATGTAGGCGGCGTGCGGACCGCCGAAGAACAGGGGCACGCCGAAGCGCTGGGTGGAGCCCACCGCGATGTCGGCGCCCTGGTCTCCCGGCGGGGAGAGGAGGGTGAGGGAGAGGATGTCCGCGATGACGGTGGCCAATGCCCCGCGCTCGTGGGCCCGGGCGATGAGCGGCCGCCAGTCGGTGAGCCGTCCGGAGTCGCCTGGCTGCTGGACGATGACTCCGGCCAGGGGGCGGTTCGCGGCGGGGGAGGGCTCGTCGGCCAGGGCGGCGTCGAGCCCGGCGGACAGATCGGCCTCCACCAGGGTGACGCCCGCGGCACGCGCCCGTCCGCGCAGGACGGCCAGCGTCTGGGGGTAGACGTCGGTGTCGACCAGGACGACGGGGTCGGCGCCGCCGCGCGGGGCCCGCGCCGCCGCCCGCCTCATGAGGAGCATCGCCTCGGCGGCGGCCGAGGACTCGTCCAGCAGGGAGGCGTTGGCGACCGGGAGCCCCGTGAGGTCGGCGACCATCGTCTGGAAGACCATGAGGACCTCCAGGCGGCCTTGCGAGATCTCGGGTTGGTAGGGCGTGTAAGCGGTGTACCACGCGGGGTTCTCGAGGACGTTCCTGCGGATGACGGCCGGCGTGACGGTGTCGAAGAAGCCCTGTCCGATCATCTGGCGCATCGGCGTGTTCTGCGCGGCGAGGTCCCGCAGCTCCGCCAGGACCCGCTGTTCGGAGGCCGGTTCCGGGATTGACGAGGGCGGCTCCCCGGCTCGCGCTCCGACCGGCTCGTCGCGGATCGACGCCGGGACGGCGGCGTCCATCAGCGCCTCCAAGGAGTCCACGCCGATGCGCGTCAGCGCGCGGGCCAGATCCGCCTCCGAGGTGATGCCGACATGACGAGGGACAAAGCCTGCGTGATCCATCCATCTCCTCCTGGTCACGGTGGGTCTGGCGCCGGTGAAGCATGGTCGGAGGCCGTTGATGTGGCCTCCGCCACCACTCTACGTCCCTCCGGGAGATTCTTGGGACGTTCGTCCGTCGTCCCGGGCCTTTCGGCGCCGAGCGTTCCGGTTCTCCCAGCCGAACCGTGTCTTTCTTGCCGGACCGTGGAGTTCTCACCGATATGAAGCGATAGATCGCTTCGGTTCGATGCGACGGCCACGGTTCGGCGCGTGATCCGCGTGGCGCCCTCGCCCCCGGCGGGCCCGCGCGAGCGATCCTCCCCATCCCCATCCGCTCCCCCGGCACCGCCCCGGCTGTTCCCGGTCTCCGGGATCGTCCACAGGAGGGCGGGCCCATTTCACCGCCGTCCACAATCGGCGCTCGGGCCTCTGGCCCGCGCGCCCGCAGTCCGCGAGGCTCGCGCCATGAGGACCACGACCAGCGAGATCATCACCGTCGACTCGGGCAGCAGGAACAGGGTCGTCCGTTCCCCCGACCATGTCCGGATCAAGAGGGGCAGATTCCTGCGGCTGAGCCCCGAGGACGTGACGTCCAAGCCCTGGGAGTCCCGGCGGCGCGTTGCGGAGGCGAGGATCCTGGCCGTGGCGCAGACCTGCGCGCAGCCGCTCGTCTTCACGCTGTATTCGGCCCTGGCGTTGTGGGGGATCGAAGGGTGGGTCGACAACCCGGATGTGACCTTCCGCTGCGAGCAGCGATATGCGGGCTCCCGGCTCCCCAGGGTCCGCGTCGGCCGGGCGGATGTGACCGGCGTGCTCGTCCGCCAGACTTGGATGGCGCGCTGGACGGGCCGGCGCTTCCGGCGCGGCGACCTCTGGTTCGATTCCCTGGAGGACACCGCTCTGCTCTTCGCGTGCACCCGCCATCCGCTGGAGGCGTTCGTCGCGGTGTGCGGAATCCTCCGGAGGCTCACGGGCCTCGACAGATGGGCGCTGCGGACCTCGCCGGACGCCGACGGCCCCATCCGTGAGCGGCTCCTGGCCGTGCTAGACGGCAGGCCGGGAACGCGGGGCATCCGGACGGCGCGGCGGATCCTGAGGTTTGCCAGCGCCCAATGCGAAGGCGTGGGGGAACGCGCCTTCCTGTGGGTCCTCCTGTCGGTCTGTCCGGAGATGCCGCAACTCCAGCACGAGGTCGTCGTCAACGGCACCCGCCGCTTCATCGACTTCGCTTTCCCGGCGCTGAGGATCGCCCTGGAATTCGACGGGATGGGTAAACTCGGGGACACCGAAGCAGAGATCGTGAGGAACCGTCGCCGCATGTTCTCCCGGGACCAGGACCTGGTCCGGGCCGGGTGGAAGGTCTTCCATTTCACCTGGGATGACTTCGCGGACTTCGAGGTGCTGCGTGCCCGCCTAGTCGAGTTGCTCGGGTGGGGCGGCGCCGTCGTCGATCCTCAGCGTCGCGGACTTTGGCGGCCTGTGCCTCCAGCTGTCGGCGCGCGCGACCGGAGGGCGTGAACGGGCATGCGACCTGCGTTGCCGCACCGAACCGTGGGCGAGTCGTCGAACCGGAGCGATCTGGCGCTTCCGGTCGGGATGTCCACGGTTCGGCGCGGAGGGGCCCTCAGAGGTTCAGTTGGATCGCCCGTCCGGGGACGGCGTCGATGAGCTCGCGCGTGTAGTCCTGGACGGGGTGGTCGAAGAGCCGGTCGCTGGGCGCGGCCTCGACCAGCCTGCCGTGCTCCATGACCACCACGTCGTCGGCGATCTGGCGGACGACCGCCAGATCGTGCGTGATGAACAGGTAGGACAGCTTGAACTGGGCCTGAAGGTCATTGAGCAGGTAGAGGATCTGGTTCTGGACCAGCACGTCCAGAGCCGAGACGGCCTCGTCCAGGACGATGACCTCGGGATTGAGGGCCAGGGCGCGGGCCACGGCGACGCGCTGGCGCTGCCCGCCGGAGAGCTCGTTGGGGTAGCGCCGCATGGTCGAGCGCGGCAGCGCGACGAGGTCCAGGAGCTCCTCGACGCGCGACTGGCGCTCCTTCTTCGACCCGATGCCGTGGACGCGCAGAGGCTCCTCGATGACGCGGTAGATCGAGTACTGCGGGTCCAAGGACCCGTACGGGTTCTGGAAGACGACCTGGAGCTTGCGGCGCAGGGCGAAGAGCTGCTTCTCCGTGTAGGCCGTCGTGTCCTCGCCGTCGTAGAAGACCCTGCCCGACGTGGGCTCCAGGAGGTGGAGCACCATGTTGGCCACGGTCGACTTTCCGGAGCCGGACTCGCCGACCAGGGCGAGCGTGGTGCCCTGGCGCAGCGCGAAGGAGACGTCGTCGACGGCGAGCAGCGTCTTGGCCTCGCCCTTCGTGCCCCGGACGTCGAACTCCTTGGTGAGGTGCTCGACGCGGACGATCTCCTTCGTCGAGATCGAGCCCAGCCCGGAGCCCGTGAGCTCCTCGTCGGTGACCTGGATGCCGTGGGCGTGGGCGGACTCGATGCGGGCGGAGGCCAGCGACGGGGCCGCCGACACGAGGCGCTTCGTGTAGGGGTGCTGGGGATGCTGGAGGATCTCCAGGGCGGGCCCGGACTCGACGATGCGGCCGCGGTGCATGACGACCAGCTGCTCCGCGCGCTCGGCGGCCAGCCCCAGGTCGTGGGTGATGAACAGGACGGCCGTGCCCAGCTCGGCGGTCATCGTCGCCAGGTGGTCGAGGATGCGCCGCTGGACGGTGACGTCCAGCGCCGAGGTCGGCTCATCGGCGATGAGCAGCTTCGGATGGGCCGCCAGGCCGATGGCGATGAGGACGCGCTGGCGCATGCCGCCGGAGAACTCGTGCGGGTACTGCTTGACGCGGTTCTCGGCCTCGGGCAGACCGGCCTCCTCGAGCAGCGTGGCCACGCGCGCCCCCACCTCGGAGCGCGGCACCACGTTGTTCGCGGTGAGCGCCTCCTTGACCTGGGTGCCGATGCGCTGGACCGGATTGAGGTTCGTCATCGGGTCCTGCGGGACCAGGCCGATGCCGGATCCGCGCAGCTCCACCCACTGCTTGGTGGTCAGGTGCGTGATGTCGCGTCCGTCGAACTCGATGGTGCCGCCGGTGATGCGGCCGGTGCCGGGCAGCAGCCCGATGACGGCGGCGGCCGTCGTGGACTTGCCCGAGCCTGACTCGCCGACGATCGCGACCGTCTGCCCGGGGTAGACGGTGAGGTTCGCCCCGCGCACCGCGGGGACCATCCCGGTCGAGGACTGGAAGGCGACCTCCAGGTCGGTGATCCGCAGGAGCGGGTTCGCGTCGTCCGGGTGGTCGACCTCGTCCGAGGCGGAGGCGCCGCCCAGGACGGCGCGGGTGACCGCCTGCTCCACGTCGTGATCGGAAGCGGGAGGGGTGGTGGAATCGTGTGGATCAGTCACTGGTTGCGTGCCTTCGGATCAAGGGCTTCGCGGACGGCGTCGCCCATCATGATGAAGCTGAGGACGGTGAGCGCCAGCGCCAGGGCCGGGTAGAACAGGACCATGGGCTGGGATCGCAGCGACGCCTGCGCCTGCTGGATGTCCCCGCCCCAGCTGACGATCGTCGAGGGGAGCCCGATGCCCATGAAGGACAGGGTCGCCTCCGCGACGATGAAGGTGCCCAGCGCGACGGTGGCGTACACGATGATCGGGGCCATCGAATTCGGCAGGATGTGGCTGGCCAGGATCCGCCAGGTCGACGCACCCGTCGCACGGGCCGCGGTGACGAATTCCTCGTTCTTCGCGCTCATCACGGCGCCGCGTGTGATACGAGCGATCTGCGTCCATCCGAACGCGGAGAGCACCACCACGACCATGATGACGTTGCGGTGGTCCTTGAACATCTGCATGAACACGATGGCGGCCAGCAGCAGCGGCACCGCGAAGAAGATGTCCGTGATGCGGGAGAGCAGGGCGTCGAGCCAGCCGCCGAAATAGCCCGCCAGCGACCCGATGATCCCGCCGATCAGGACGACGGCGACGGTCGAGAGCACGCCGACGGACACGGAGGCGCGGGCGCCGAAGACCACGCGGGAGTAGATGTCGCATCCCTGGCGGTCGAACCCGAAGGGGTGGCCGTCGGTCGGGCCCTTGAGCGAGTTCTGGAGCTCGCAGAAACGGGGGTCGACGGAGGTGAAGAGGTGGGGGAACAGGGCGACGAGGATCGCGACCACCATGATGACGGCGGAGACCCAGAAGAGCGGACGCTTGCGCAGGCTCTTCCATGCCTCCCCCCACATCGAGGAGGGGGCGGACTCGTCGGCGACGGCGTCGACGGCGCCGAGGCCGGTCTCGTCTGTGTCGGAGACGAAATGGGCCTGCCCCTTGCGGGTGCGGGCGATGTTCGCGGAGGGGATGTACTCACTCATAGCGGATCCTCGGGTCGAGCCAGGCGTAGAGCAGGTCGACGACCAGGTTGGCGAAGATGTAGACCAAGACCAGGACGGTCGTGATGGAGACGACGGTGGCGGGCTCCCCCTTGAGGATGGACTGCCACAGAGCGTTGCCGATGCCGGGGACGTTGAAGATACCCTCGGTGACGATCGCGCCGCCCATGAGGGCTCCGAGGTCGCCTCCGAGGAAGGTGACGACGGGGATCAGCGAGTTGCGCAGCACGTGGTGCTGCATGACGGACCCGCCGGTCATGCCCTTGGCGCGGGCCGTACGGACGAAGTCGGCGTTGACATGCTCCGAGATCGACTGGCGAGTGAGCCTGAGGACGTACGCCAGGGACTGGGCGCCCAGCACGAAGGCCGGTAACGTCAGGGACTTCAGCGAGACGTGGGCGCCGACCGTGGTGGGGAAGATCCCCCACTTGACGCCGAAGAGGAACTGCAGGACGAAGCCGATCACGAAGGTCGGCACCGAGATGACGACCAGGGAGACCACCAGGACGGTGGAGTCGAAGATCCCGCCGCGGCGGACGCCGGCGACGACGCCGGCGGCGATGCCCAGGACGGCCTCGATGATGATGGCGTAGATGGCCAGGCGGATGGTGACCGGGAAGGCGCGGCCCATGACGGCGCTGACCGGCTGGCCGGAGAAGGTGGTGCCGAAGTCGAGGGTGACGACGCCCTTGAGATAGAGCAGGTACTGGAGCCAGAACGGCTTGTCCAGGTTGTACTCCGCGCGGATCCTGGCAGCGGCATCGGCGGTCACGCCGCGATCGCCGCCGAGGGCGGCCACTGGGTCGCCGGGCATCAGGTACACCATCGCGAAGATCAGGAACGTGGCTCCGAAGAAGACCGGGATGGTCTGGAGGAGCCGCCGTCCGATGTATCGGAGCATGGATGATTCCTTATGGGGAGGGACAGTGCGCGGCCGGGCCCGTCACCGTCCCGGTGGATCGCACCTGGAGCAGGTGAACGCGTCGGTTCGCGTTCGCAGCCGTGGGGATCGCCTGTGCCCAGGTTGCGGGCATTGACGAGGTCGCCGCCCGGTGGGCGGCCCACAGCTGCAGCCTAGGGTAAACGAGTCGCAAACGAGTTGTCACGCGGGACCTTGGATCTGGATGCGACACCACACCCGGACGCGACTGTGGCGGGCGGGTCCCGGAGACCCGCCCGCCACAGTGCGCGGTGACGCGTTCAGCGATCAGCCAGAGGTCACTCGGCCTTGGTGATCTCGTAGTACAGCGGCACGGAGTTCCAGCCGAACTCCACGTTGTCGACCAGCGTCGAGTACCCGCCCGTCACGTTCGAGTACCACAGCGGGATGGCCGGAAGATCCTTGAACAGGACCTCCTGGGCCTGGTCGAGCAGGCTGCTGGCCTCATCGGCCGAGGGAGCCGCAGCCGCCTGGCTGAGCAGCGAGTCGAAGTCGGCGTTGGAGTAGTCGCCGTCGTTCGAGCCCGCGCCCGTGCCGTACAGCGGGGCGAGGAAGTTGTACTTGCCCGGGTAGTCGGCCTGCCAGCCCGTGCGGAACGCGCCGGTGATGGTGCGGCCGGTGACGTCGGTGCGCAGCGACTTGAAGTCGGGGTAGGGGTTGCCCTGCGCCGTGATGCCGAGCGTGTTCGAGATGGAGTTCGCCACGGCGTCGACCCATGCCTGGTGCCCGCCGTCGGAGTTGTAGCCGATGGTGAACGTGCCGTCATAGGGCGAGATCGCGTCGGCCTGGGCCCACAGCTCCTTCGCCTTGTCCGGGTCGTAGGTGAGGACCTCGCTGCCCGGGATGGCGTCGTTGTAGCCGTCGACGACGGGGGACGTGAAGTCCTTGGCCGGCGTGCGCGTGCCCTGGAAGATCGTCTCCGTGATCTGGTCGCGGTCGATGGCGTAGGAGATCGCCTCGCGGCGGAGGCGCCCCTCGTCGTCCATTCCGAAGTGCTCAAGCGTCGTCGGGATGGTGAAGGACTGGAAGATCGCGGCAGGCTGGTTGACCGAGCGGCCGTCGAGGTCCGTCTCGAAGGTGCCGAACGCCGAGTCCGGCACGGCGTCGAGGACGTCGAGGTTGTCCGAGAGGAGGTCGTTGTAGGCCGCGTCCTGCGTGGTGTAGAAGACCAGCGTCACGCCGCCGTTCTGCGCCGTGCGGTCGCCCGTGTACTCGGGGTTCGGGATCAGGTCGATCTGGACGTTGTGCTGCCAGCCGCCGTCGGCCACCATGTACGGGCCGTTGCCCACGGGGTTCTCGCCGCCGGTCTCGGGATCGGCCAGCGTGGAGTCGGGGAGCGGGTAGAACGCGGAGTAGCCCAGACGCGAGCCGAAGTCGGACTCAGCCTGCTTGAGCTTGACCGTGAAGGTGTAGTCATCGACCACGTTGAGGCCGGTGAGGTCGCCGGAGCCCTCGTCGTCCGCGCCCTCGATGGGGGAGAAGAAGTAGGCGGACAGATCGGCGTTCTTCGCGCCGGCCTTCCACGCGTCGACGAAGTTGTGCGCCTTGACCTCGGTGCCGTCGGAGAACTTCTGCCCCTGCTTGAGGGTGATCGTCCACGTGATGTTGTCGTCCGTGTCGATCGACTCGGCCATCTCGTTGTGGGCCGCGCCGTCGGCGTCGTAGTACACGAGGCCCGCGAAGATCAGGTCGAGGATCTTGCCGCCGCCGACCTCGTTGGTGTTGGTCGGGATCAGCGGGTTCTGCGGCTCGGAGCTGTTGCCGGTGACGATGCCGGTGGACGCTGCGGTGGAGCCCGACGCGCTCGCGTCGCCGGACGCGGACTGTTCGTCGCCGCCGCCACTGGAGCACGCGGTCAGCGACAGGGCGAGGACGGCTGGAACAGCCAGCCAGGACCTCTTGAACTTCATGGTGCCTCCTGGGACACGGGTGGGATTTGACCTCTGGGGAGAACCACCAGATGTGCTGTGGACTTTACTGGGCTCGGCTGTGCCGATGCCCACGAGGTTCACCATATGAGCGTTACATTCAGGTAACGATCTCATAAATCCACCGAGATATACGCCTCGTCCGTCAACAGGATGAACCCTGCGACCTGCGCGAACAGGCATGTTTGCTTTCGTGGGCGCCGGCGCCTGGGCTAATGTGTCGTGTCGTGGGTGCCCGCCGCCTCGGGCCCCATGGGCAGGCGCCCGGTCTTCGGATCGGGCGCCTTCCCCGTTCCCGGGGATGTCTCCGGGAGTAGGAGTAGTCGGGGAGCAGCGTCCGGGGAAACGGAGCCGGCCGGCCCGCTCCGTGGGAGCGGGCCGGCCGGGCTCGGGGCCGATGCGGGGTCAGGATGTGGAACGGCGCCGCGAGGCGCGGGCGGCCGTGCCGCCGGCGAGGACCAGCATCAGGGCGAGCGGGGCGGCGGCCTGGAGGCCGGCTCCGGTGTCGGCGAGCTTCCCGGGGGCCTGCGCCGCGACCGTCTCGGTCGGCGTCTGGGATGCGGGAGCGGTCGGAGCGGGGGAGGTCGGGGCGGCCGATCCCTGTGAGTGCGTGGGTTCCGGCTGCTCCGTGACGACGGAGGCGGCCGGCTGGCCGGGTTCAACGCTGATGACGGCGCCCGTGACGTCCAGGGTGACCTTCGAGCTGGTCGCGGCCGCCAGATCGAGGCGCTGCCAGCCGTCGGAGGAGGAGTCCAGCGGGAAGCCCGAGTCGATCTCGGTCGCGGCCAGGACGGCGGCGCGCTGCTCGCCGGTCAGCGTCGGGAAGGCGGTGACCAGGAGGCTCTCCGCGCCGGCCGGAACGCGGGCGGCTTGGCCGGAGGTCCCGACCTGACCAAACCCGTAGGTCATGCGCGCCCGGTAGGCCGCGAGCGCCGAGGCGCGGTCTGTGACGGGGGCGGCGGACACCGCGTCGGTGAAGGCGTTCGTGTACCCGCCGGCGTCGTTCGCTCCGAGGGAATCGAGGCACGCCTCGAGCGTGTCGCCGTGTCCGTCCTCCGCGCAGCGCTCGGTCAGGTACTCTGCCAGCTCCTGATGGGCGGGTTCGATCTCCGAGGCCACGTAGTCGTCGTCGGAGAGCAGGTGGGACACGCCGGCCTCGGACGAGCGGGTGATGATCTCGGGAGCGAGCTGCGGCATCAGTGCCGCCAGGGCGAAGCCGACGGAGTAGGCGTAGGTCGTGTGCCCTGACGGGAAGGCCTGCGAGACGCCGTCGATCATGCTCTGGTAGGAGGCGGTGTGTGTCTTCCCGGTCGCGGGATCGGTCCAGTCCGGGATCTCGGCGATCCCGAGATTCGCCTGGAGCCCATCGAGGTCGTTCTCCCCGCCCAGGGAGCGGTCGTCGAGGAACGGTCGGGGGAAGTTGTAGTGGGGCTTGGTCTCTCCGGTTCCGGCCTGCGCCCCGAAGGAGTCGATGACGCCGGTGGTCAGGGGGAGGGAGCCGTCGGCGACGCCCTCGGAGAAGTACGCGCCGAGGACGGGGCCCAGCGCGTCGGGAAGCGTCTGCTTCCAGTCGTAGTCGGCGTCGATCAGGGCCCGGTGGAACTGGGTCTCGTCGGCCGCACCGGCGTGGTTGATCGCGACCAGGATGTCGTCGTTCGCGCCGAGCATGACGGGGTCGACGACGTCCCCGCGGAACCCCGTGCTCGGATCCGCCTTGTCGTAGGGGAAGGGCGTCCAGTAGTCATCGTACTCGTTCATCAGGGCGATGGGGTCGGGCGCGGGAGCCGTCGGCGCCGCGAGGGTGGGGAGGGCCCCGAGCGTCGCGAGTACGGATGCCGAGGCGGCACCGGCGATGAGCAGGCGCCTCTTGTGCGCACGTGGTGACATCTGAATCTTCTTTCTCTCGCCCCGCTGACCAGGATTCCCTCGACGCGAACGCGGTCCGGAACGGGGTCGCGCACTGCCGCGGGAAGGCGCTGGAACGGATCCGGCGTCATACCGGGGGAGCCGGCGATGACCCTACGGATCCCGGCTGTCACAGGGGTGAACGCCGGTGGACAGGTTTCCCTGAGAATCGCGAATGGACAGTGCCTTTCTCGTCCCCATCGACGAGGGTGGCGCCGGTCAGCTCCCACACCTGCGGCGGTACTCCGACGGCGTCATGCCGATCTCCTTGAGGAACCTCCTGTGGAAGTTCGAGCCGTTGGCATACCCGCATTCGTACTGGATCTGCGAGACCGGCAGGTCCGTCGAGGCCAGCAGGTGGCAGCCGCGGGAGATTCGCAGGCGCCGGACCAGCGTCGAGGAGGTCACCCCCGAGTGCCGGTGGAAGAATCGACTGAATGCCGACTCGCTCATCCCCGCCAAGGAGGCCGCCTCGCCCAGTGAGCCCAGACCGAGCTTGCTCTCGACACCGATCCAGCGACCGTCGTCAGCCTCGACGACTGCGTCGAACTCGTCGCGGGCGCGCATGCCCCGATGGTGGAAGACCCCTCGGGCGCCCATGGCCTGGGCGCACACGCGGAGGTCGTGGACCACCTGCGACTCGACGAGGGATCCCGTCCATGCCGTGAACTAACAGCAGGCGGGTGGGCAAATCCGCTTCTTTCTCGTGGACTTGTTCCCCGGAACCTCTTAAGCCTCTCCACTTTTTACGCCCGGAGCCGGGTGTACCGGGGAGCCGGTGACGCCCAGAGGGGATGTCGACGCCGACATCGGCCGTGAGAACCCGTTTTCATGCGGTGAGCCCCGCCCTCGGCGTCGCCGGACGCCGCGACCCCCGCCCTCGGGTCGACGAGGTGGGGTCTCGGCGGGGGATCTGGCGAGTTCCCGGACATGACGGCGCCGAGGTCACAGCTCGCCGCCCCCTCGGCGGCCGGCGGCTCGGCCGGGACCGATCTCGCGTCAGCGTTCGAACACCGCCCCGACGTCCGGGTTCTTCTGGATGTAGCCGTCCAGCACCCGCTTCGCGACGTTGACGGAGTCCACCAGCGGGTGGCTGGCCAGTGCCCGCCAGGCCAGTTCCCGGCGTCCGGTGAAGGCCGCCTCGATGACCAGCTCCTCGCAGGCCTTCACGGATGTCACCAGGCCCAGCTCCGGTCCCGACAGCGCACCGACTCTGCGGGGGTGGACGCCGTCGGCGTCGACGAGGCAGGGGACCTCGACCACCGCGTCCTCGCGCAGCTGGGGGATCAGCAGCGCGCCCGTCCCGGCGCCGTCCGGACCCGCCCCGCCGGCATCGGAGTTCGCGACGTCCAGGATCATCCGGGCCGGCGTCCCCGTCGAGATCGCCGTCATGAGGTCCAGGGCGACCTGCTGGTATCCGCCACCGGCGATGTCCTCCTCGCGGCGCCCGGCGCGCTCCTCCTCGGAACGCGACTCCGCCATGTACGTCGCTTCGCGCTCGTCGTGCGTGGCCGTCCACAACTCACCGGCTCGCTCGGGCGCTGCCGCGGCCTCGCGGTAGAAGGCTCCCTGCTGCTGGTCGAGGAACTCCCCGCGGGTCTGGGCCTCCTCGCGGATGCGCGCCACCGACTCCCGGTTGAGGTAGTAGTAGAACAGGTACTCGTTGGGCAGCATCCCCAGCGTCCGGATCCAGTCCACCCCGATCGCGCGGGCCTCCTCGATGTGATCGAGCAGCGAATCGTCCCCGATCAGCGCCGGAAGACGGTCGCTGCCGTCGACGGTCAGGGACCGCAGCCAGCCCAAGTGGTTGAGTCCGACATAGTCGAAGTCGAGGCCCGCTCCGCCCTCGCCCCCGGCGGGGCCCCCCGGCACCTCCGAGATCCGCGCCGGATCCAGGCCGAGCGCCGCGGAAGAACGCCTGACCAGGCCGATCGGAGTGTCGCAGATCCCCACGACGCGCTCTCCGAGCACGGTGCGCATCGCCTGGGTGATGATTCCCGCCGGGTTCGTGAAGTTGATGACCCAGGCCCCGGGAGCCACCTCGCGCACGGCGCGCGCCAGCTCCATCGCCGCTGGGATCGTGCGGAACGCGAAGGCGTAGCCGCCCGCCCCGACCGTCTCCTGGCCCAGTACGCCCTGGGCCAGCGCGACGCGCTCGTCGAGGACGCGCCCGCATGTCCCGCCCACTCGGAACGCGGAGAAGACGAAGTCGGCGCCGCGAAGAGCGGTGCGCAGCTCGGTCGTGGCCGTGACGCGCGGGGAAGACGGGAACGCGAGATCGCGCAGGACCGCCCGCATGGTGTCCAGCCGCGCGGTCGAGACGTCATGCAGACAGACTTCGTCGACGACGAGCCCCGGATGGGAGCCCGTGCCGGTCCGGGCCTGGGAGAGAACCTCCACGATCTGGGGGACGCGGAACCCGCCCCCGCCGACGATGACCAGTTTCATGCCTGCACCACTTTCGTTGAATCCGCGCCCCCGGCCGGGACGCCCCAGGTGTCCGCGAGGTCCGGGGCGTCCATGACGTCCAGAGTGTCCAACGGCGCCGTGCGCGCGGCAGGCGCCGTGGTGATGACGGCTCGCAGGTCGCCCACCGAGCACACCGGCAGCAGACCCGAGCCCGGGAACTTGTCCGAGCTGGCCACCAGGCACGTGCGCTCGGAATTCGCGAGGATCGCCCGCTTGACGGGCACCTCGATGCCGGTGGTGTCCATGACCGTCCCATCGGGCAGCACGCCCGACGTGCCGATGAACGCGATGTCCGCGCGGAGCTGCGACAGGGCGTGCTCGGTGAGCGAGCCGACCATCGACAGGTAAGAGGGGCGCACCACGCCCCCCAGGATGATGAGCTCGACCTGGCGGTCGTCGCGCAACTCGTCGACGACCGCCAGGGACGCGGTCACCACGGTGATGGCGCGCCCGCGCAGGTGCCGGGCCACCGCGGCTCCGGTGGTCCCGATGTCGATGAGCACGATGTCGCGGTCGCGCACCAGCGCGGAGGCGGCCCGGCCGATGCGGTCCTTCTCCTCCGAAGCCCGCGCCGCCACATGGGCGAAGGGCTGATCGTCGACCTCGGGCGCGCCTCCCCCGCGGACCCGGCGCAGCTTCCCCTGGCGGTCCAGGTCGTTGAGGTCGCGTCGGATCGTCGACTCGGAGACGTCCAGGCGGGTGGCGAGGTCGGCGACGGTGGCTCCGCGCCCCTCCCTCACGAGGGAGAGGATCGTCGAGCGTCGCTGTTGGGCCAACATGGAGTCAATCCTACCGGATCGGCCACCAATTTCGAGCAGAAGCGCGCACAAATGCGCACGCGTCGCGTAGAGTGGGCCATGTCACGTGGCTCGCGCCACGTCGGACACCTCGCACAGAGTGACCGCAATGGGGAGGAGGCGAGGGCGATGAGCGATTCCGGCCAGATCGCGGGCGGCGGCGCGTGGGGGGACCCCCGCGGAGCCGGAGCGGCTAAAGTGCCCTCCGACATGCGCATCTACATCGCTGGCCCGGTCTTCCTCGACGTCGTCATGAGTGGTCTCGCTCACGCTCCGGTCCCCGGCGAGGAGCAGTGGGTGCCCCACTGCGACCTCATGCCCGGCGGTTCCGCCAACCAGGCGGTCGCCTGCGCCCGGCTCGGGTTGCCGGCCTCGCTCATCGCGTTCCTGGGAATGGACGGCGCGGGCGGGCTGGTCCGCTCACGGCTCCTTGACGAGGGCGTCTCCCTGGCCTTCTCGACGGACATCCCCCGGCAGTCGGTCACCACCTCGTTGTTCTTCGACGGCGATCGCGCGATGACGACCTTCGGGACGGACGCCGTGCCGGGCCTAGCCGGTCTGGAGGCTCCGGCCGCCCTGCTCGCGGACCTGCGGGCGCTCGCGGACAACCGCGGCGCCGTGCACTCGTGGCGTGCGGGGGGGCGCGGGGGGACCGGCGTTCCCACCTGGGTGCTGGCGGACGCGGGCTGGGACGACTCGCAGCGATGGGACCCCATGGACCTAGAGGCGCTGGACGCGGCGGATGTCTTCGCGCCCAATGACGTCGAGGCCCGGCGCTACACGCGTCGCGACGACGTGCAGTCGGCGGCGCGCGCCCTGGCCGAGCTGGTCCCCGGCGTCGTGGTGACCTGCGGCCCCCGGGGCGTGACGGCGATCCTGGACGGCCAGGAGATCCGGCTGCCAGCCATGCCCGCGCGTGTGGTCGACACGACGGGGGCCGGTGACACCTTCTCTGCGGGGCTGGCGTGGGCGCATGCGCATGGTCTGGGTCCCCGGGCCGCGCTGAGCGCCGCCTCGCTGGCCGCCGCCTGCACGGTCGAGTCGCCGGGCGGATCAGCCTCGGCTCCGACGGCTGAGCGGCTCGCCCAATGGACGAATTTGCGCAGAGATGACATTCCCAAGGAATATGACATTCAATTCCTTGACCTGATTGAGAGGAAACGTCCATGAGAACACGCATCGCGCGATGCGCGGTCGCCGTGACGGCCGCCGTGAGCATCGCGATCCTGGGGGCCTGCGCCCCTTCGGCCGGAGGCGGCGCGGCCTCCGAGGAGTCCGGGCAGTCCGGCACCGGCGCGTCGGGCGACGTCGAGGTGTCCACCGACATCTCGGACGTCGGGGACTACACGCTCACCGTGTGGGACCAGGAGGTCCGCGGAGGCCAGAACGAGCAGATGGAGCAGCTCAACAAGGCCTTCATGGAGAAGTACCCGAACATCACGATCAACCGGGTCTCCCAGTCCTTCGACGACCTGCAGACCACCCTGCGGCTGGCGCTGACCGGGGACGACGCGCCCGACGTGGTCGAGGCCAACAACGGACGCAACATGATGGGCCAGTTCGTCGCCGCCGGCCAGCTGGTCTGCCTGGATCCCTGGGCTGAGGCCTACGGGTGGGGAGACGAATACTCCGAGTCGATCCTCCAGTACTCCTCCTACTCCTCCGACGCGACGGACTTCGGCACCGGCTGCCTCTACGGCCTCCCGCAGATGGGCGAGGCCGTCGGCATCTACTACTCGAAGGCGAAGCTCGCGCAGCTGGGCCTGGATCTGCCCACCACGTGGGAGGCCTTCGGCGACCAGCTCGGCACGATCAAGGACGCCGGCGAGACCCCGCTCATGCTCGGCAACGTCGAGAAGTGGCCGGGCCTGCAGGACTTCGGCGTGGTCCTGGGCCAGCACGCTGATGCGGAGACGGTGCGCACGCTGGGCTTCGGCAACGCCGGCGCCAGCTGGGACGCCGATGAGAACCTGGCCGCCGCCACCGAGCTGCAGGACTGGGCGAAGGCCGGATACTTCAACGACGGCTTCAACGGCGTCGACTACGACACCGTGTGGCAGGACTTCGCCCAGGGCACCGGCGCCTATCTGATCGCCGGATCGTGGCTGGCCCCCGATCTGGCGGACGCCATGGGCGACGATGTCGGCTTCGTGCTCCCGCCCAGCGCCCAGGGGATGGACAAGGCCCAGACGATCGGCGGGACGAGCCTGCCCTTCGCCGTCACCTCCGCCTCCAAGAACCCGAACGTCGCGGCCGCCTACATCGACTTCATCACGAACGCCGATGCCATGAAGGTCCTGGCGGACACGGGGAACGTGCCCGTCAACGACACGGCGACCTACGCCGCCGACCAGACGGGGGTCGTGGCGGACGTCATGAACGCCTTCGCCTCCGTGTCCACCGATGGCAACATCCTGCCGTACCTGGACTACGCGACACCGACATTCGACCAGGTCGCTGGTGACGCCGTCCAGGGACTGCTCGATCAGAAGTCCTCGCCCCAGGAATTCCTCGACACTCTCGAGCAGGCCTACACGGAGTTCACGGGACAGTGACCTCCGCCCAGCCGATCCGCTCCGCCGCCCTCCCCCTGCGACGCCGCCCGCGGCGCGCGCGAGGGGAGGCGGCGGCGCCCTCGTCCCCCAACCGGGGGAGCGGGATCTCGAAGCGACGGGGACGGGCCCTCGCCGCGGTCGCGCTGATGGCGCTGCCCCTGGCGGTGTACGGGCTGTTCATGCTCTACCCGATCGGGCGGGTCTTGGTGCTGTCGCTGTACACCTGGGACGGCCTGGGGACGGGGACCTGGGCCGGCCTGGACAACTACCGCCTGACATTCACCGATCCGCGCCTTGTCGGCGCCTTCGCCCACGCCCTCGTGCTCATCGTCTTCTATGCGGTGATCCCTCTGGCCATCGGGCTGGTCCTCGCCTCGTTGCTGGCACGCGCGAAGGTGCGCGGCATCGGGTTCTTCCGCACCGTCGTGTTCCTGCCGCAGGTCATCGCCATGGTCGTCCTGGCCATCGCGTGGCGCCAGATCTACCAGCCGAACGGGCTGCTCAACACCGTGCTCTCGTGGTTCGTGCCCGGAGAGGTCACCACGGCCTGGCTCGGGGACTACTCGACGGCTCTGGTGGCGGTCGGCCTCATCGGCACCTGGGTGAGCACGGGCCTGGTCACCGTGCTGCTGATGTCCGGTATCGCCGGGATCCCCAAGGACTACTACGAGGCCGCCACCCTGGACGGCGCCGGATGGTTTCGCCAGTTCCGGTACGTCACCGTCCCCGGGGTGCGCGCGGAGATCCTCGTGTCGCTCACGCTGACGATCATCTCCGCGCTCAAGACCTTCGACCTGGTCTACATGACGACCTCGGGCGGGCCGGGAACGTCGACGACCGTGCCGTCCTACGAGGTGTACAACCAGGCCTTCCGGCTCGGACAGGTCGGGACGGCCTCGTCCCTGGCCGTCGTCCTCACCCTGGTCATCTTCGTCATCAACCTGACCCTCAACCTGGTGGGGGAGCGTGGTCAGAAATGACCGTCTCGCGCACCGAGCGTCTCGTCAATTACGTCATCCTGGCGCTGTTCGCGGCCCAGGCGCTGGTCCCGATCCTCTACGTCCTGTGGCTGGCGCTGAGCTCGGAGCGGATCGGCGACCACTCGTGGTTCCACCCCGAGAACTTCGCCACCGCCTGGGACCAGGGGCACTTCTCCCAGTACATGCGCAACTCGATCGTCATCGCCGCCCTGGTCGTCTCCGTGGCGCTGGTGTTGTCGCTGATGAGCGGGTACGTTCTGGGCATCCTGCGCCCGAGGGGCTCTGACGTGCTCTTCTACGTGTTCCTGCTCGGGATCATGGTGCCCTCCGAGGCGATCGTGCTGCCCTTGTTCTTCGACCTGCGCAGCCTGGGGCTGACGGACACGATCTGGGCGATCGCGCTGCCCCAGATCGCGCAGTCCCTGGCCTTCGGCACGTTCTGGATGCGCGCGTTCTTCCGGGGCGTCGACCCGGCGATCCTGGAGGCGGCGCGCCTCGACGGCGCAGGGGACGCGAGGATCCTGTGGTCCATCCTCCTGCCCATCGGGCGGCCCGCCGTCGTCACCCAGGTTGTGCTCACCTTCATGTGGACATGGAACGACTTCCTCATCCCGCTGGTGATGTCGCCCTCGGGCAAGATGCGCACGGCGCCCCTGGGGCTCGCCTTCTTCCAGGGCCAGTACACCAGCGGCTCGACGCTGCTGGCGGCCGGCGCCGTGCTGGTGGCGCTCCCGATGGTGGTCCTGTACCTGCTGCTCCAGAAGCAGTTCATCTCCGGCATGACGGAAGGAGCCGTCAAGGGGTGAATGCGCCGTCGGGTCGTCGGCCGCGCATCGAGGTGGGGTCTCGGTGGCGCTTCCGGCGGATTCCTGTTCGAGACCTCGTCGAGACCACGGCTCGTCGCCCGATGGCCGCAGGTCCGCGGCGCTCATCGGGTCGACTCACCCGAAGTCCGGGGCGTCGGACAGCGGATGTTCCTCACCGACGATGATCGCGCGCAGGCGGTCCAGTGGGATCTTCGGGACGCGATCGGCGTCGGTCAGGCCGTTGGTCTCCTGCTGGGTATCCGTGAGCTGAGTGAAGCACCATCCGGCCAGACCCGCGCACCGGTGCACGGCGCCGAACAGGTCGCGGAGGTGCTGTTCCAGCTCGTCGACCGAGCCGACGAGGCTGTAGCCCCATGCCCCGTCGTGGTCGGGGTGCAGGCTCACCCCGCCGAACTCGCTGAGGACGACGGGCTGCTCCAGGGTGGACGCCTGCTCCTCGGGCGTGCCCACCGCGACGCGGCGGCCGTTGGGGGCGATCCCGCGGATCCACCGCGCGCGTGCCTCGAAGGTTCCGTAGCAGGCGAGGAGGCTGCGCGGGTCGTTCTCGTAGTCGTGCAGGGTGAGCAGATCTGACCCGGTGTGCTCCCATCCGTCGTTGGAGATCACGAGGCGTGTGGGATCCAGGGATCTGGTCAGGTGGTATGCGGCGCGCAGGAGGTCCTTTTGCGCGCCGTCCATCGCGACGTGCTGGACGCCCCAACTCTCGTTGAATGGCACCCAGGCCACGATGCAGGGGTGGGAGTCATCCCGGTGGATCGCCTCCTGCCACTCGTCCAGGAGACGTCGAGTGCTCCGAGCGCCGAACTCGTAGACGCTGGGCATCTCCTCCCACACCATGAGGCCCAACCGGTCCGCCCAGTACAGGAACCGGGGGTCCTCGATCTTCTGGTGGATGCGGGCGGTGGTGAACCCCAGGTCGCGGATGAGCTGGACCTCGGCGCGCAGGGCGTCCGCATCGGGGGCGGCCAGATGGGACCGAGGCCAGAACCCCTGGGAGAGCACGGCCCGGATCGGATGGGGACGGTCGTTGAGCAGGAACCGTCCCCGATCGGTCCCGACGCTGCGGAACCCGAAGTAGGAGGCGATGGCGTCGGATGCGGCGGCTCCGCCGGGGGGGACGAGGGCGACCTCGGCGTCGATGAGGACCGGGTGCTCCGGGCACCACAGGTACCGGTCCAGGTCCTGGCCGTTGCGCAGGGCGTCCACATCCAGTGTGAGAGCCGTCCGGGCGGTGCCGGGGGCGCAGACGGCGGTGCCCTCGGCCAGCGGGGTGCCGTCGCAGCTCAGACGCACGCGGAGCTGCGTTCCCGGACGGGGGCGGCGAGACAGCTCGGCGTCCATGTGCACCCGTGCCGCCGCCGCGTCCGGGCGCCACGCCACGTGGGTGAGGTGCAGAGGGGGAACGGACTCCAGCCACACGGTCTGCCAGATCCCGCTGGTGCGGTCGTACCACACGGCATGCGGTTCGGGCTGCCAGTCCTGCTTGCCGCGGGGCTGGGCGAGGTCCTCCGGGTCATCGCGGACGCGCACGACCACCGTGGAGGCGCCGCCGGTCCCGATCGGGGGGAGCTCGACGGTGAAGGGGGTGTGTCCGCCCTCGTGATGCGCCAGGTGGAGGCCGTCCGCCCAGACGTCTGCCTCATAGTCCACGGCGCCGAAGTGCAGCAGCAGGGAGTTCCCTTCGGTGTGTCCGGCTTCGGCCAGGTCCTCCTGGCCGATGGAGCGGCGGTACCACAGCACGCCGTGGAACGAGGTGTCCCCGATGCCTGAGGCCCGGGACTCCGGGGGGAACGGCACGATGATCGAGCGGTCGAACGGCATCGAGGCCCTGGGCCATCCGTCGCGGACCCCGCGGTCTTCGTCGTCGAAGGCGAACCCCCATGGGCCGGACAGATCCGTCCACCGCGCGCGGGCCATCTGGGGGCGGGGGTGGGTGTCGTCCGAGACGCGGGCGGCCGGGAGATGCTCATCCATCATGCGGATGAGCTTAGGTCAATGGTTATAGCGCTGTAAAGCTAGTTGAGCCGTCCGTCCGGATGGCTGGGGATGCCGCGCGGGCGGACAGGCGGGCCCAGGCGGCCGATGGGCCGCGGTCGGGCGGGGGCGGGGATCAGCCGGCCGGGCGCGGCGCGGGCGAGGTCGTGGCGCGTTCCGCGATCGAGTAGGCGGTGAGCCGGTGCCGGCCCAGGCCGTCGAAACCGGTCATACGGTCCTCGAGGAGGTCGAAGGCGGTAGTGGCCAGTGCCTTCTTGTCGGGGGAGACGGAGGAGACCGGCGGCGTGGCGTTGCGCGCGTACGCGGTGTCGTCCCAGCCCAGGACCGCGACCTCGCCAGGGACGGATCGGCCGGCGGCGTCCAGGGCGCGCATCGCCGCCAGGGCGAAGAGGTCGTCACGGCAGAGGACGGCGTCGAAGTCCACATCGGATTCCAGGGCCTGGGACACGGCCCGGACGCCGTCCTCGAGCGCGAATCCGTCGCTCTGGAGGACGAGGCCGGGATCCGGATCGATCCCGGCCTCCACCAGAGCCTCCTGGTATCCGAGCAGACGGACCCGCGTCGACGCCGTGATGTCGCCGCGCACGGCGGCCAGGAAGGCGATCCGCCGGCGGCCCTGGGCCAGGAGGAGGCCGACGGCCTCGTGGGCGGCGGCGGTGTTGTCGATCATCACGTGGTCCGCGGTGAGGGGCAGCGCGGCCTCTCCCAGGAGGACCAGGGGGGTGTCCGGCTGGAGGCGCGCGATCTCGACGGTGCCGATGCGGACGGGGTGGAAGATCACGCCGTCGACCAGGCCCTCCTCCCGGTCCCTGAGGACGGCGCGTTCGGCCTCGACCTCGCCCAGGGTCTGCTCGACCAGGATGCGGTAGCCGCGACGGGTCGCCTCCTCGCCGATGAGGCGCGCCATCTCGGCGAAGTAGGGCTGGTCCATCTCGGGGAGGGCGAGGGCGACCATGCCCGTCCGACCCGTCGCCAGCCGACGCGCGGTGAGGTTCGGCCGGTATCCCAGTTCGTCGATGGCCGCTTGGACGCGTTCCCTCATCTGCGGGGAGACGTGCTGGTAGCCGTGGACGACGTTGGAGACCGTCTTCATCGAGACGCCGGCAAGCGCGGCGACGTCCTTGAGACGCACGTGGCCCGAAGATCTTCCGCCGGTGGTCATGTCGTCCATCCTAGAGGGGCGGGGGCCAAAGGGTGTTGACTTTTTCTAGCGCTGTACACTACGGTCGTGAGGGTCACGGCAGTCGCCTCGGGGTCGATGTCGACCCTGCCCCGCACGCACCGGCGCGTGGGAGTGACGAGTGCCCCAACGACAGGAGAGACAGATGAAGCGGTCCCTGACAATGACGGCGGCGCTCGCTGCAGCGGCGCTCGCCCTGGCCGGATGCGGAGGCAGCGGCGGCGGTTCGGCCGCCAGCGGCGAGAGCGGCGATGACGGCGACGTCACGACGCTGACGGTATGGCACGGTTTCACCGGGTCGGACGGACCGGCCCTGCAGCAGGTCATCGATGACTTCAACGCCTCGCAGGACGAGATCAAGGTCGAGGCCGAGGTCTACCCGTGGGACTCCCTGTACCAGAAGTTCCTGACATCGGTCACATCGGACTCCAGCCCCGACATCGTCGCGATGAGCACGTCCAATCTGGCGCAGTACGCGGCGAAGGATGTGCTCTCGCCGACGACGGACTTCTACGCGGACACGACCTACATGGACACCGCGCCACTCGCGAGTGGAGCCATCAGCGCCTCGGAGTACGACGGCGTGAACTACGGAATTCCTCTCAATATCGGTCCGATCATGCTCTACTGGAACAAGGACCTGTTCGAGGCCGCGGGCCTCGATCCCGATCAGCCGCCGACCACGTGGGACGAGTTCGCGGAAGACGCCAAGAAGCTGACGATCGACGAGAACTCGGATGGCAAGCCCGAGCAGTACGCGATCTCGATCGGCGAGACCAACACGGTCCCGATCTACCCTGCGCTGTTCGCGCAGAACGGTGGAGGCGTCGTCTCGGCCGACGGAAAGACCTCGGAACTGGACAGTGAGGCGACCCTCGAGGCCGCGGACTTCTGGATGGACATGGTGGTCAACGATCACATCACCCCGACCGGGATGACGGGGGAGGACGCGGACCAGCTCTTCTCCTCAGGCAAGGCCGCGATGGAGATGAACGGCCCCTGGCTGACCACCGGGCTGACGGACGCCGGCCTGAACTTCGGCGTCACGGTCCCGTTCCGCGCCTCGGAGGACGCGGATCTCTCGGTCATGACCGATGCGGTCTCGTGGACCGTCCCCAAGACCACCTCTGAGAAGGAGAAGGCCGCGGCCTACGCGTTCTTCGCCTACTGGAACTCCGTCGAGGGGCAGACCACCTGGGCCAACGGCTCAGGCTTCCCGCCCGTGAGGTCGGACATCCCCGAGTCGGACCTGACCAACGAGTACACGAAGACCTTCGGCTCCTCCGAGGTGCTCGACGCCATCACGATGTACATGACCGGCGTCCCAGCGAACCAGGAGATCAACAACGACATCTTCACGCCGGCGCTCCAGAATGCCACGAGCGGATCCGGCGACGTCGACCAGCTCTTCACGGAGGCGTCTGCCCAGATCCAGTCGAAGCTGGATGAGTCGGAGTAGTGCGGGCCGAGGGTCGTCCGCCGTCGCGGGCGGCCCCGGGCCGCGTCGCCGAGAAGAAGCAACCGAAGGGGGAAGGAGAACGATGGGCCGCCGATCAATCCGTGCCCCGCAGACGCGCGCCGCGTGGCTCTTCATGACGCCATCGCTGATCATCCTGGCGATATTCATGGTGTGGCCGATCGTGAGGAACCTCTACCTCTCATTCACCGAGTACGACCTGCTGAGCGCACCGAAGTGGATCGGGCTCGCCAACTACCGGTGGATGTTCAGCGACGCCGACACCATGAATGCGCTGAAGAACTCGTTGGTCTACGCAGTCATCGTCACGCCGGTAACGGTGGCGCTCTCCCTGGCGTTCTCGATCGCTCTGAACAAGGCGATCAGGGCGCGGTCGTTCGTCCGGACGGCGATCTTCACCCCGTTCATCGTCTCCCTGGCCATCGTCGCCATCGCCTTCCGGTTCCTCCTCGATCCCAACTACGGGCTGGTGACATCGTGGCTCGAGCGGATCGGCCTCGTCATGACGCAGGGGATCCTCGCCGACCGAACCTCCGCGTTGGTCGCGGTGATGGTCGTCGGGGTGTGGAAGAACGCCGGTTTCTACATGGTGCTGTTCCTGGCGGGGCTGCAATCCATTCCCGGCGACCTGTACGAGGCCGCCGAACTCGACGGGGCCTCGGGGTGGCGGAGGTTCACGACCGTCACGTGGCCCCTGCTGTCGAACCAGACGATGCTCGTGTGCATCCAGGCGCTCTCTGCGAGCTTCCAGGTGTTCGACCAGATCAAGGTCATGACGGACGGCGGACCGGCGAAGGGGACCGAGACACTCGTCGTCCTCATCAACCGACTCGGGATGAACAACCTCGAGTTCGGAGCCGGGGCGGCGATCTCGGACCTCCTTCTGGTCATCGTCCTCGTCCTCTCCGGGATCCAGTACCTGCACTTCTCCAAGAGACAGGTGACGTACTGATGTCACAGGTCCACGCCCCTGCGGGGTGGCGCCAGGGCGGGGCGCACCGTTTGTGGATGGGGCTCCTGTCCGTGGCGATGATCTTCGTCGCGATCGTCATGATCTTCCCGCTGATCTGGATGGTCCTCACGGCCTTCAAGACGAACGCGGACGCGGCATCCGGCACCCCGACGCTGTTCCCGCGCGAACTGACGGTCCAGAACTTCCTCGACATCTGGTCGGCGATTCCGTTCGGCCAGCTCTACGTCAACACGATCATCTTTGCCGGCGCGGTCACGATCTTCTCTCTCGCGTTCGACACGATGACCGGCTACGCGCTGGCCCGCTACCACTTCAAGGGCCGCAACGCCGTCTTCATCGGGATCATCGTCCTCATGCTGGTCCCCTACCCGTCGGTCCTCATCCCCCTCTTCGAGGAGACGGTGAAGCTCGGTGTCGACCACACGCTCATCGGAATGATCATGCCGAGGATGTCGAACGCGTTCGGCATCTTCTTCATGCGCCAGTTCTTCCTGTCACTGCCGAAGGACCTCGAGGAGGCGGCGCGGATCGACGGGGCGAGCGAGATGGGCGTCTTCACCCGGATCATGCTTCCCCTGACGAAGCCGGCCATCCTGACGCTCGGCCTCTTCCATTTCCAGTACAACTGGAATGACCTGCTGTGGCCGCTGGTCATGTCGACGGACATGTCGGGAGCCACCCTGCCCGCGGGCCTCCAGATGTTCACGGGCCAGCACGTCGTGCAGTACGGCCTGCTGATGGCCGGCTCCGTCCTGGCGCTGCTGCCGCTGATCGTGTTCTTCCTGGCCATCCAGAAGACGTTCGTGCAAGGAATCGCCACCACCGGGATGAAGTCGTGAATCCCCCTGCCAATGATGAGGAGTCGAAGTGATGGAGAACCTGTCCCTCGGTGTCGGAATCGAGGACACCTTCATCCCACAGGAAGCGCCCGGGATGAGGAAGCTCGACGAGTACGAACTCACGCAGCACTACACGTACTGGCGCGAGGACCTCAGGCTCGCAGCGGAGTGCGGGGCCCGATACGTGCGATGGGGCGTGCCGTGGTACCTCGTCGAGCCTGAGCAGGGCGAGTACGACTTCCGCTGGATCGACGAGGTCGCGGAGCACACGCAATCCCTGGGCCTCGACGTGGTCGTCGACCTGCTGCACTACGGGACCCCGCTCTGGTTGGACAACTCATTCCTCAACGCGTCGTATCCCGAGCATTTCGGCGAGTACGCGGGGGCCGTGGCCGATCGCTACAAAGACGTCTTCCGCTCCTACACCCCCGTCAACGAACCGATGGTCAACGTCCTCCGCTGCGGGCGGCAAGGACTCTGGCCGCCCTATCTGCGGGGCGAGGACGGACTGGTCAAAGTGCTTGGACCGCTCTGTCGCGGGATGGCGGTCGCAGCCCAGCGCATCCGGGAGACGGTGCCCGACGCCCGTCTGGTCCACGTCGACGCGGGTTTCCGGTGGGCAGGGTCGAACTTCCCGAACATGGGCGAGCAATTGCTCGGCGAGTGGCGTTTCCTGGCGACGGACCTCTACCTCGGACGGGTGGACGGCTCTCATCCGATGGTCCCGTACCTGCGCGAGAACGGAATGGCGGACAGCGACCTCGACTGGTTCCAGGACCACGCGGGCACATTCGACATCATGGGGGTCAACTACTATCCGGCGACCTCGACGGTGCGGTACGGGGACTCCGGCGAGGAGATCTTCGTCGACCGCGGCGTCGAGGGCCTCACCGATCTCCTGCGCGCGTACTGGACGCGGTACGGCATTCCGCTGGCGGTCACCGAGACGTCCCGCAACGAGTCCGACCGAGCGAAGGCCGAGTGGCTGGCGGCGTCCCTCGAAGGCGTCGACGACCTGCGCGCCGAGGGGATTCCGGTCGTCGGATACACGTGGTTCCCGCTTCTGTCCCTGGTGGACTGGACCTATCGCGAGTCCTGCGAGGACGTCGACGGGTTCTGGAACAGGCTCGGGCTGTACGACCTTCAACGAGGAGCCTCCCGGGAGCTCAGGCGAGTCCCATCGACCGCCGTCGACCTGTTCCGCCGGGAGGCGGAATCGAGGAGATCTCCCTCTCGCTGAGTCCGCTCCTTCGGGCGGCGTCGCGCCAGGCGGACGCCGCCGTGGCGCCGCGCGCGACGTGCTGACGTCCGTCGGACGGCGACAGGTCACAGCGTTGACCGGCAGCCGCAGGCTCGCGCGCCGATTCACGCACGCCCATACCGAGGTCGCGAATGCCGGGCGACGACGTTCCCGACCATACTGGGGGCATGGCGAATGAGCAGGCACAGACCACACCGGACCCGGCGGCGTCGCGGGTGGGCGCAACAGACCAGGCGGCGCCGTCCTCGCCGTGCGGCGCAGAAATCGGAACCGGGGGAAGCGCTGACCCGAGGAGCCCGAAGCGTCCCCTGCCGGCCCCGACCACTCGGACGACGCGGCGCACGCTCACGCTGGACGGCGAAGAGCGGTCCTACGACGCGACCGTCGCCACGCTGACCATTGACACGAAGAAGGTCGCGCCCGCCGCCAGCGTCTTCCACGCCGACTTCATCGCGCTGCCCGACGGCGAGCACGCGGACCCCTCAAGGCCCGTGACCTTCCTGTTCAACGGCGGTCCGGGCAGCGCGACGACGTTCCTCCTGCTGGGGTCTCTGGGGCCGCGCCGCATTGTGACGGAGGACCCGGTGCCCCCGGCCGGCGCCGCCCCGGCCACCACCGCGCCCTACGAGCTCATCGACAACCCGCAGACGCTGCTGCCCCAGTCCGACCTCGTCTTCATCGACGCGCCGAGCACCGGGTTCTCGCAGATGGCGGACGAGGCGAAACCCGAGCTCTGGTCCGTCGACGGAGACGTCGCCGCCTTCGCCCAGTTCATCCAGAAATGGCTCTCCGCCAACGGACGATGGAACTCGCCGAAGTACGTCTTCGGCGAGTCCTACGGCACGGTGCGCGGATCCGCCCTGTCCTATGCGTTGCTGGAGGCCGGCATCGCGCTCAACGGACTCGTGCTGCTCTCCGACATCCTCGACTACGGGCACATCCTGGGCAGCAGCGACCAGGCCTACATCGGGTACCTGCCGACCTATGCGGCGATCGCCCACCACCACGGGCGGGCCGGTGGTCGAGCTGATCTGGAGGCTCACGTCCAGGAGGCACGCGTCTTCGCCGACGGCGCGCTGAGGCGGGCCCTGTCGCGTGGGGACCGTCTGGCCCCCGGGGACGCCGCCGCGGCGGCGGAGCGCCTCGGCGAGCTCACCGGGCTATCCCGCGACTACGTGCTGCGATCCGACCTGCGAGTCACGGATCCCCGGTTCCGCAAGGAACTGCTGCGCGACCAGGGGCAGGTCGTCGGCCGCTACGACGGGCGGGTAAGCGCCTACGACCTGGACGCCGCCAGCGACGACGAGACCTTCGTCGCCGACGACGCCTTCCTCAGCCCCGCCTACGCGGCGCTCGTCAACGCCTATCTGCGCGACGAACTCGGGTGGAGCGGGACCGAGGAGCGTCGCCCCTTCGCGGACTTCGACTGGGAGTCCGTCGAGCCCGGCAAGGGGTGGACGTGGTCGCACAAACTGCCTGAGCACACGAAGACGATGTGGGGAACGCAGCTCACCCACCCGCAGGTCATCCCGGATCTGGCGGCCGCCGTCGTGCGCAACCCGCGCCTGAAGGTCCTGGTGGCCAACGGGTACTTCGACCTGGCGACGCCCTTCTTCCAGACCGAGTACGACATCGACCACCTGGCCCTGCCCGCCGCCCTGCGCGCCAACATCGCCTTCACGTACTACCGCGCCGGGCACATGGTCTACACCAGCCCGGCCGCGCTGTCGAAGCTCATCGGCGACCTCCGCCGCTTCTACGAGGCCGACAGCGCTGGCGCGATGACGGCGCTGGACGAGCGCCCGGCGCTCCCTCCCCTCGGGCTGGACGCCTGAACCGGGGCGCCTGAGCGCGCGGGCCCGCCCCCGGCCCGGACCGGGGGCGGGCCGTCAGGGCGTCCTGGCGCG
This sequence comes from Schaalia naturae, assembly GCF_042665795.1. Taxonomy (NCBI): domain Bacteria; kingdom Bacillati; phylum Actinomycetota; class Actinomycetes; order Actinomycetales; family Actinomycetaceae; genus Schaalia; species Schaalia naturae. The sequence goes on along the minus strand of NZ_JBHTEF010000001.1, from coordinate 2,366,318 downwards.
GGCACGCGAGACGCGCCACGCGATCCCGGCCACGGCTGCCACGGCGACGAGCACCGCCCAGTCCGGGACGGCCTGCGTCGCCAGGCGGACGGCGGCCTCCAGCTCCACCTGCTTCGAGGCCCCCAGGAGCCCGCCGAGCGACGAGGTCCCGCCCGTCACGAGCATCAGCACGCCCAGCGCGCAGGTGAGCAGCCCTCCGACGATCCCGGTGACGGTGGTCGTGACCGGACCGAGGCGGACCATGCGCGGGCGCACCAGGCGCTGGATGGCGGGAAGCCGTCGCCACAGCGCCGCGAGCAGCACCAGGGGGAGGGCCATCCCGGCGGCGAAGACCAGCAGCACCAAGCCGCCGTACAGCGCGCTCGCGGACATGGCCGCGACCGTGAGCGCGGCGCCCAGCAACGGCCCTGCGCACACGCCCGCCAGGCCGTAGACCGTGCCCAGGACGTAGACGGCCAGGGCGGACGTGCCGTCGGCGGCGCCGCCCGCGCCCGGTGCGCCCGGGGCCCCGGAGTCCACGCCTCCGGTCCGCCGACGCGAGGGAGGAGAGGGGAGGGGGACGTCGAGGACCATCAGCACGCCCAGCGCGATGACGACCGCGGACAGGACGGCGACCAGCGTGAGGCGATGGGCGGTGACGAAGGCGCCGACGGTTCCGGCGAGGACGCCCAGCGGCACCAGTGTCGTGATGAGCCCCAGGTAGAAGACGCCCGTTCGCGCCAGCAGCTTGGCCGGAGAGGAGAACGCGTAGGAGAAGAACGCTGGGAGCAGCATCACCGAGCACGGACTGAGCAGGGTGAGCACCCCGCCTGCCAGCGCGCCCAACAGGCCCAGCTCCATGGCGTCAGCCGATCTGCGCTGCGCCGGAGACGGTCGCGCCCCCGGGCCTCGCGGCCGCGCCCTCCCGACCGGCACCCGCCGCCCCGGAGCCCGCGGCGGAGGCATCGACCCCCGCCCCCTTCAGCGCTTGGTCCAGGTACTGGCGGAACACGTCGATGGGCTGGGCGCCCGCCAGCGCCTGGTCGCCGACGACGAAGAAGGGCACCGAGTTCACGCCCAGCCCCTGGGCGGTCGCGGTGCTCGTCCGGGCCGCGGCGCGCAGGTCCGCCGAGTCCAGGTCCGCGGTGAACCGCGCGATGTCGGGGACCCCGGCCTGTTCGGCGAATCCGATGAGCGTCTCGCGCGGCAGGTCCGGGTGCCCGCTGGAGGGAGCCGCCGTATAGACCGTCTCCATGTACTCCATCGCCAGGCCCTGCTCGCCGGCCGCGCGCGCCGCGACCGCCGCGTCCTCGGACTGGTCCCCGAAGAAGGCGACGTCGCGGACCTCCAGGCGCACCAGCCCCGAGTCGACATACTCGGAGAGGAGCGCCGGCAGGGTGTCGCGTGCGAACGCCGCGCAGAACGGGCAGCGCAGATCGGTCCACTCGACCAGCACCACGGGCGCGTCGACGCTCCCGGCCGCCATCGGATCCGCCGGATCCCGCGTCACCACGGGCGCGTCCGCGTAGGCGGCGCCCGCGCCGGAGTCCTCGCCCGCCCCGGTTGTCGGCGACGAGGACGCTCCCGGCTGTCCGGGCGCCTGCGACGCCGAGGAGCCGCCGGATGCCGGAACCGCGGCGGGCGAGGTTCCGCGGCCCATCTGACCGGCCAGGACGACCACCAGGAAGACGCAGATCACCGCCAGCACCACGGTCGTGCGCCGGTAGAGGCGAAGCCTCGACTCCATCGTCTGCCGGGTGTACTCCGTCGCCGTGACCACGGGCCGATCGTATCCGGTTTCCCCGCCCGGGTCCCGGTCCTCCGGCCGCCTCGCCGCGCGGGCTGGACCCGCGAGCCGTCCCCGCAGTAAACTACCGACCGATAGATTGTCTGTCGGGGAGCCCCGACCGGCCTGACCCGTCGGCGTCCCGGCGGATCGGGGCCGTCCTCGCCGATGTCCCGAGACCCAGTCCGTCCGTCCTCATGGAAGAAGACCGATGACGTCCCCACGCACCCCCTCGCCGTCCGCGCCCTATCGTGACCCCGCTCTCCCCACCCCCCAACGGGTCGCCGACCTGCTCGCGCACATGACGCCGGAGGAGAAGGTCGGGCAGATGATGCAGCTGGACGCCAAGGCGGACTACGCGTCGTGGATCCGCGACTACCATGCGGGCTCGCTGCTGCACACCTCGCCCGAACGGCTGGCGGACGCGCACCGCCTCAACGCGGGCACGCGCCTGGCCATCCCCCTCCTGGTCGGCGAGGACTGCATCCACGGGTTCTCCTTCTTCGAGGGCGCCACGATCTTTCCGACGCAGCTCGGCATGGCCGCGTCCTGGGATCCGGATCTGATCGAGCGCGCGGCCCGCGTCACCGCGGTGGAGGCGAGCGCCGCCGGCATCCACTGGACCTTCAGCCCGGTCCTGTGCCTCGCGCGCGACCTGCGGTGGGGCCGCGTCGACGAGACCTTCGGCGAGGACCCGTTCCTCATCGGCGAGCTCGCCTCCGCGATGGTCCACGGCTACCAGGGATCGGGGCTGGGGGATCCGACCGCCGTGCTGGCCACCGCCAAGCACTTCGCCGGCTACTCCGAGACCCAGGGCGGACGGGACGCCTCGGAGGCCGACCTCTCCAGGCGCAAACTCCGCAGCTGGTTCCTGCCCCCCTTCGAACGGGTCGCGCGCGAGGGGTGTCGCACCTTCATGCTGGGCTACCAGACCACCGACGGCGTCCCGATCACCCTCAACGAATGGCTGCTCACCGACGTGCTGCGCGGCGAATGGGGGTACCGGGGCATGCTGGTCACCGACTGGGACAACGTCGGACGGATGGTGTGGGAGCAACACGTCCAGCCTGACTTCGAGCATGCCGCCGCCGCGGCGGTCTCCGCCGGCAACGACATGATCATGACGACGCCCCAATTCTTCGAGGGTGCGCTGGCTGCGCTGCGCGACGGGCTCCTCACGGAGTCCCAGCTGGACGCGCCCGTCTCGCGGATCCTCACCCTGAAGTTCGAACTCGGCCTGTTCGAGGACCCGCGGCGCCCCGACCCCGATCGTGTGCGCGCCGACATCGGCACGCCGGACCACGCCGCGCTCAATCTCGAGGTCGCCCGGCGTTCCCTGGTCCTGCTGCGCAACCGGGGCGCCCTGCCCCTCGGCGAGGCCGCCCCCGCCGGTGCGCGCCTCCCTGCCCGGCGGCCTCGTCTGGCGGTTGTCGGCCCCCTGGCGGACGACGCCCAGGCGCAGCTGGGGGACTGGGTGGGCAGCTCCGGCCAGGCCGACTGGATGCCGGACGGACAGCCTCGCGAGATGATCACGACCGTTCTGGACGGGTTGCGCGAGGTCGGAGGCGCCAGGGGCTGGGAGGTCGCGTACGCGCGAGGGGCCGATATCCTCGTCCTCGCTCCGGATCCCGAGGGAGAGACCTTCCCGGACGGCCAGCCCCGGCCGCCCGTCGTCCGGCCCGTTCCCGCCGATCCCGACGAGATCGCGCGGGCCGTCGCCGTGGCCCGCGAGTCCGACGTGTGCGTCGCTGTGGTCGGCGACCGCGTGGAGGTCACCGGCGAGGGACGCTCCACCGCCACGCTGGACCTGCTGGGCGGCCAGATCGCCCTCCTGGACGCGCTGTCCGAGGCGCTGTCCGGCACGGGCATCCCCTTGGTCGTCGTGCTGATGTCCGGCAAGCCTCTGGTCCTCCCCGGGTCAGCCCTCAATGCGGATGCGGTGATCTGGACCGCGAATCCCGGCATGAAGGGCGGTCAGGCCCTGGCGGAGCTGCTCTTCGGAGACATCGAGCCCTCCGGGCGCCTGCCGATCTCCTTCGCCCGCCACGTGGGCCAGCAGCCCGCCTACTACAACCAGATCCGCGGCCAGCACGGTGGACGCTACGCCGATCTCACACAGACCCCGGCCTTCGCCTTCGGCGAGGGGCTGTCCTACACGACGGTGGTGTACTCCGATCTGCAGATCGGGGACGCCCTCGTCCACGTGGACGGCCAGGCCGGCGCGGAGACGGCGGTGCGCGCGCGGGTGACGGTGACGAACACGGGCGAACGCCCGGCGCTGGAGACGGTCGAGGTCTACATCAGGGACCTGGTGACCTCGGCGTCGTGGGCGGACAAAGAACTGAAGGCTTATCGGCAGATCCGATTGGCTCCGGGCGAGCAACGCGTGGCCGACATCGAGGTGCCGCTCGCAGCATGCTCGATCGTCGACGCGTCGGGCCGGCGGGTGGTCGAGCCGGGCGAGTTCGAATTGCTGGTCGGGCACTCCTCGAAGGAGGGGGATCTGCTGCGGGCCGGGTTCACCGTCGCGTCCTGACGACGCCGGCCCCGCGCAGGCGGATCTCACCGGAGGGGAAGAGGGGGCCCTCCCAGGGTGCGGTCCAGCCCGCCCGCGCGCATGCTGGCCAGCAGCGACTCGCCGTCGACGCCGTACCAGACCGGGATGCGCTCGGGGACGCTCCACAGGGCCCCGGGAACCAGGGGGGCCAGCGTGCCGTGGGACATGACCTGCTGGAGGTGCGAGAGCGACCTGATCGCGATGCCGGCGACGTGGTCGGGGTGCTCGCGGGCGAACTCGGCGTAGACCTGGGGATCGCGCTGGCCGTCGTCCCCGACGAGGATCCAGCGCACGCCCGGCAGCTCCGCCGCCAACCGGCGCAGCTCGCGGCGCTTGTGCTCCAGGCCGGACCGCAACCACCCCGTGTTCGACGGGCCGAAGCTGGTCATGAGGAAGGCGCCGCGCGGGTAGTCCAGTCGCGCGAGGAAATCCTTGAGCGTGGGCACGACGTTCCACGCGCCGGTCGACAGGTAGATGACGGGGGCGGCGTCCGGCCCGCCGCTCACCCGCGTGATCGTCGACAACAGGGAGGCCATCCCGGGAACGGCCTCGCGCGAGGACACCCGGTCCACGAGGGCATGGCGCATGGCCGTGAGCGCGCGCGGGACCATCGACACCATGACGGTGTCGTCGATGTCGGAGACGATGCCCACCCGCTCATCGTCGCCGACCACCCGGACGGGGACGGGGACGGCCCGGCCGGCGCGCACATGGCGGGCGCCGGGACGGGAGCGGGATCCGCTCAGGGCGTCGCCCTCGTGGACGCCGGCGCGCGCGACGTCGGCGGGGTGCAGCGGTTGGAGCCGCGCGGAGTGCCATCCGGGAGGAAGGCCATGGTCCGAGAGGGTGAGGTCGATGTAGCCCCACCTGTCGGCGAAGGCGACGGCGCGGGCGGCCCCGCAGGTGACCAGGACGGGCTGGCGCGGAACCTGCGCGTCGAAGAACTGCCGCCATCCCCGGCGTTGCGCCAGCCACCCGCGCTGGTCGCCGGAACGGGTCATGAGCGCTCGCCCCAGGACGCGGACCTGCGTGGTCGAGGCGTAGCCGCCGTAGGCGATCAGCCCGGGCCACCACCCGATCGCGCGCAGCGCCTGGGCGATGAGGACGCTCGAATGCTCGCCCAGGGTCGTGACCACCGTGAGGGGCCACGAGGGCGACTCGTCGTCGATGAGCGGCTCGCCCATCCATCTTCGCGCGCCGGCTGGGCGTCCGGGGGTCACGTGATCACCGGCCGGACTGGTCGGGCCGGTCGGGCGGCGGGGCGGCCGAGGCCCGCTCGACCAGGCTGGGGAGGAACTTCCGGTGCCCGACCGGGGCGCCGTCGGCGGTCGCGAAGAGCGCCTCCGCGGCGGCCCAGCCCAATTCCTCCATCGGCTGGCGGATCGTGGTCAGCGGCACCGACATCTCCGACGCCATGGGGATGTCGTCGAAGCCGACCAGGGAGACATCTGTGGGCACGCGCACGCCGGCGTCGCGCAGAGCGGTCATGGCGCCGAAGGCGATGAGGTCGTTCGCGCAGAAGAAGGCGGTGGGGAACGAGGCGGGCAACGGCCGCGGGGCGGGCCCCGCATGGATCCCGGCGTCGAGGAGCAGCTGATGGACGCGGTCGCGGGCGGCGTTCGCCGTGAAGGACTCGAGCGGGATCTCGACGAGGTCGACCCTGTCGTTCGGGGAGGGCCTCCTCGAGGCGGGTCGCCCGGCCCCTCCGGCGGAGCGGCGCGCGGCCAGGCTGACGGCGCGCCGCACGCCCGCCAGGCGGTCTCGGGCCTGACGGACCCGGCGGGGCCCGTTGAGGAAGGCGATGCGCCGGTGTCCCAGCCCCAGCAGGTGCGTGAGCGCGAGCTCCGCGCCCTTCTGGTCGTCCACGGAGATCGAGGGCATGTCGGGCGGCGTGGCCGGAGAGTCGAAGAGGACGACGGGGATGCCCCGGCCGACGACCTCGTGGGCGACGGTCAACGCGGTGTCGCTGGGCGTGAGGAGGATGCCGCGCACTCCCTGGCCGGCCAGGGCGTGCAGCAGGCGCGCCTCCTCCTCCACGTCGGAGTGGGTGGAGGACAGCGCCATCACGCAGCCGTCCTGGTTCAGGCGGCGCTCCATGCCGGTGGCCGCCTCCATGAAGAACGGGTTCGCGAGGTCGAGCACGGCGACGCCGACCAGGGGCGACACCCCGGTCCTCAGGGCCTTGGCCGTGGCGTTTCGGACGAATCCGAGCTCCGCGATGGCGGCCTCGACGCGCTCGCGGGCCTCGGCGCGCACGAAGGTCCGCCCGTTGACGACGTTGGAGACGGTGCCCACCGACACGCCGGCCAGCCGGGCCACGTCCTTGACGCTCGGTCGTCTCGCGGTCCCGGAGGCTGTCGGCGGGGAGGCGGGGGAGGTCGGACGGGACGCGGTCACGAATTCCTTCTCGAACGGATCGGCGATGGAGGCGGTGCGCGGGCACGACGGTGCCCGCCGTCCATTGTGCCCGATACGCGGGCCGGGCGGATCCGCCGCCGCGGTTCGGCGCGGCGCTACAGTGCCCATCGAAGACGGGCCGTCCCCGTCGACGGCACAGGGAGGAGCCCGATATGGCCAGATTCGACCTTCCGTTGGAGGAGTTGCGCGCGTATCGTCCCGAGGTGCCCGAGCCCTCCGACTTCGACGACTTCTGGCAGGAGACGCTGGAGGAGTCCCGCGCGGCGGTGGACCAGGGCCCCGGGGTGCGCCTCAAGCGGGCCGACACCCCGGTGAGCGTGGTCGACGTCTACGATGTGACGTTCCCGGGGTTCGCCGGGGAGCCGGTCAGGGCGTGGCTGTCCGTGCCGCGCGGCGCCACCGGCCCCCTGCCCGGGGTCGTCGAGTTCCTCGGGTACGGCGGCGGAAGGGGGCTCGCGCACACGGCGGTGGGGTGGTCGCTGGCGGGATTCGCCTATCTGCTCATGGACACGCGCGGGCAGGGCAGCGGATGGGCCCCGGGGGACACCCCCGACCCCCATGGCTCGGGGCCGGCGGCGTCCGGCGTGATGACGCGGGGCATCGAGTCTCCGCGGACCTACTACTACCGCCGGCTCATCGCCGATGCTGTGCGCGCGGTGGAGACGGCGCGCTCCCTGCCGCAGGTGGACGCCGACCGGGTGGCGGTGACGGGCACCAGCCAGGGTGGCGGGCTGACCCTGGCGGTGGCGGGCCTGGTCGGCGGACTGGTCGCCGCGATGCCGAACGTGCCCTTCCTGTGCCATTTCGTGCGGGCCGTGGGGCTCACGGACCGTGCGCCCTACACGGAGATCCGCGACTACCTGCGCATCCACCGTGATCTGGCCGAGCAGACCTTCACCACCCTGTCCTACGTCGATGCGGTGAGCTTCGCGGCACGGGCGACGGCGCCTGCCCTGTTCTCCACGGCCCTGGAGGACCAGACCTGCCCGCCCTCCACCGTCTTCGCCGCCTTCAACCGCTACGGGGCACCGGGATCGGCGGGCGCCGTCGACAAGGACATCACGGTCTACCCCTACAACACCCACGAGGGCGGCGGGGAGTTCCAGTGGCCGCTCGAGGTCGCGTTCGTGAGGGAGCGCCTCCGGCGCCTCGACTGACGTCGGCGCGACCCTGCGCCCCGGCTGTCTCGGCAGAAGGGACCCCTTGACAATGAATCGGTTCAATTGCAATATATCGCTCGGTTAATTACCGATTCGAAGGGGAGTCACATGTCTTCATCAGAAGGGTCGGCCGAGCCCAAGATCCCGGCCACAGTCTGGTTCAGATCCGGCGTCGCCGGCATGGCGTCTTACCTGGACGCCGCCGGCATCGTCTCCACGGGCACGGCGCTGGTGCTGTTCCAGGAGCCGCTGGGCCTCGACGCCGCGCACATCGGGCGGCTCAGCTCGCTGCTGACCATCATGATCGCCGCAGGCGCCCTGGTCGGCGGGCGGCTGGGCGACCGGTTCGGCCGCCGCCGGGTCTTCACGGCCACCATGGTGGTCTACGCCCTCGGCGCCCTCCTCCTGCTGACCGCGGGCTCCGTTACGACGCTCTACATCGCCATCCCGCTGCTCGGATTCGCCGTCGGAGCCGACCTTCCCGCCTCCCTCGCCACGATCGCCGAGGAGGCTCCCGAGGGCACGGCCGGCAAACTGATCGGCTTCTCGCACATGCTGTGGATGATCGGGATGGCCGTGACCATGGTCATCCAGATCATCGTCGGGGGCATGGGCGCCACCGGTGCCCGGCTCCTCTACGCCCATCTCCTCGTCGTCTCGCTGGCGGTGCTCGTCCTGCGCTGGCGGCTGCCCGAGTCGGAGAAGTGGACCGCCGCCCACGACCGCGAGGTGGCCGGACTGGACGAGGGCAGCATCGACACGGCCTCCCTCAAGCAGCTCGCCCACGCCCCCTGGCTCGCGCCGATGCTGGCGGTCTCGGCCTTCTATGCCCTCGTCAACATCGCGGCCAACACCAACGGGCAGTTCGGGACGTACATCTACGTCAACGTCGCAGGGTCGACCGTCCAGATCGCCTCGACGATCAGCCTCGTCACGCTCGCCCTCTCCTTCGTGATGACGTACGTCCTCATGAGGGTCGTCGACACGAAATACCGCATGCCAGTCTTCGCCGTGTGCGCGATCCTGAGCCTCGTCGCGTTCCTCATCCCGATCGCCTTCGGGTTCAAGGTGCCCATGCTGGCCCTCCAGGGCATCCTGTACACGATCGGCGGCGCGATCGCCGGCGAGCCGATGTTCAAGGTCTGGGCCCAGGAGCTCTTCCCGACGATGCTCCGCGGGACGGCCCAGGGCATCGCCATCGCGTTCACCCGCCTGGTCGCCGCCGCGGTGGCGCTGTGGACCCCGACCGTGCTGTCGGCCGGGCCCCGCATCCTCTACGGTTTCATCGCGGCCGTCGTGGCCATCGGATGCGGGCTCGGCTACTTCGTCGTCGGGCGCATGCGCAAGGCCGAGGACGTCGTCGCCGAGTCGGAGTCCCTGGAGGGGCCTCGGCCGGCCCCGGTGGCCCGCGGATCCCAGGAGGCGTGAACGGAGATGGAAGCGACCCGGCTGAGCGCACCCGCGCGTCTCGCCCTCGGCGGTCATCGCGACGGCGCCCTGGCCCTCGGATCCACCACGCCGCGGATCTCCTGGACGGTGCCCGAGGCGCCGTCCGGATGGGTCCAGGAGGAAGCCGTCGTGGAGATCACCCGGGTGGTCGGGGGCCGGCGCAGCAGCCGGTCCTTCGCCGTCGGCGGCGCCGCCCGGATCCGGACCGGTTGGCCGGATGAGCCGCTGCGCTCGCGTGAGCGCGTCGAGCTCCGCGTCCGGGTGGCAGGCGGCGGCCTGACGAGTCCGTGGTCGGATGCGGCCGTGTTCGAGACCGGGCTGATGTGGCCGTCGGACTGGGCGGCTCAGATGGTCGGGCCGGGGTGGCCCGAGGCCCCGGGGACGGACCGCCGTCCCGCCCTCGTGCGCACCGAGGCGGTCCTGCGCGGGGCGCCAGTGCGGGCGCGCCTCTACGTCACCGCCCACGGCCTGGTCGAGATGGAGGTCAACGGGCGGCGGGTCGGATGCGACGAGCTGGTGCCGGGATGGACCGTCTATGGGGAGCGTCTGGCCTACCGGGCCTACGACGTCACCGGGCTGGTCGAGGAGGGGCCCGTGGCCGTGGGCGCCTGGCTGGGGGACGGCTGGTACCGGGGGCGCATCGGCTTCGAGGGAGGGTCCTTCGACAACTTCGGCACGGACCTCGGCGTGATGGCCCAGCTCGAGGTCGGATTCGCGGACGGGACGACCCAGACGGTCGCCACGGACGGGTCGTGGCAGGCCGGGTTCGGACCCATCCTCTTCTCCGGCCTTTACGAGGGCGAGATCTACGACGCGCGTGAGATGCCCGAGGGGTGGAGCAGGGCGGGCTTCTCCGGGACTCCGGCGGCGTCCGGGTTCTCCCCGGTCCGCGTCGGCCGCCGGGATCCGGCCACGCTCGTCGCCCCGTCCGCGGAGCCGGTCCGGTGCGCGGGGCGGATCGAGCCCGTCTCCGTCGAGCCCAGGGGGGAGGGCCGCTACCTGCTGGACTTCGGGCAGAACGCCGCGGGCCGGCTGAGGCTGCGGATCGACGCCCCCCGTGGTGCGACGGTGACGATCCGGCATGCGGAGGTCCTCGAGGGCGGGGAGCTGGGCACGCGTCCCCTCCGGCGCGCAGTGGCCACGGACTCCTACACCTCCGACGGCCGCGGGCCGGCGGAGTGGGAACCCCGTTTCACGATCCACGGCTTCCGCTATGCGGAGGTCTCGGGCTGGCATGGGCCGTTGCGGCCCGGCGATGCCGTCTTCCGCGTCCTGCACACCGACATCGAGCGCACCGGGTGGTTCGAATGCTCTCATCCGGGCGTGACGCGCCTCCACCGGAACGTCGTGTGGTCGACGCGATCGAACTTCGTCTCCATCCCCACCGACTGCCCTCAGCGCGATGAACGCCTCGGCTGGCTGGGGGACATCCAGGTGTTCTGCCCGACGGCCCAGTATCTGTTCGACGTGGCCCCCATGCTCACGGACTGGATGCGCGACGTGTGGATCGAGCAGCGGCGCGTGGGCGCAGGCGTCCCCGTGTACGTCCCGTGGATCCCGGGAGGTTTCTGGAACGGGAAGAACGCCATCGCGGCATGGGGCGACGCGACGACCGTGGTTCCGTGGTCCCTCTACGAGCAGACCGGCGATCGCGACGTCCTCGCCCGGCAGCTGCCGTCCGCGCAGAAGTGGGTGGAGGACATCCTCCGCCTCGCGGGCCCGTCGCGGGTCTGGGACGGCGGACTGCAGCTGGGCGACTGGCTCGACCCCTCCGCCCCTCCGGACAACCCCCTCCAGGCCATGACCGACGCCCACCTGATCGCCACGGCGTACATGGCGCGGTCCACGCGCCTGCTCGGCCTGATGCACGAGACGCTCGGCCACGCCGGGGAGGCACGGCGCTGGGCGGCCGAGGCGTCCGCGGTCGCCGAGGCGTTCAGGGGCCGCTATGCCCTGGACGAGGACGGCCGTCTCTCGTCGGACACCCAGGCGGCCTATGCCCTGGCCATCGCGTTCGACCTGCTCACGCCCGAGCAGCGCCTGGGGGCCGGAGAGCGTCTGGCGGAGCTCGTGCGCGCGGCCGGAGGAGCCATCTCGACCGGCTTCGCCGGGACGCCGGTGGTCACCCGGGCCCTCCAGGACACCGGCCACCTGGAGGAGGCCTACCTGCTGCTCGAGCATGAGGACTGCCCCTCGTGGCTGTACCCCGTGTCGATGGGGGCGACCACGACCTGGGAGCGCTGGGACTCCATGCTGCCGGACGGCACGATCAACCCCGGCGAGATGACGTCGTTCAACCACTACGCGCTGGGCGCCGTCGCGCAATGGCTCCACGAGTCGGTGGCCGGCCTGGCGCCGGACGCCCCGGGCTATCGGCGCATCCGCTTCGCGCCGCGTCCGGGCGGGTCGCTGACGTGGGCGCGGACCACGCGGCAGACGCCTTACGGGCTGGCCGGCATCGAGTGGAGGATCGAGGGCGGGACGATGACCGTTCGCGGCCGCGTCCCGGTGGGGGTCACGGGGATCCTGGATCTGCCCGGCCTGCCGGTCGAGACGGTGGGCAACGGCGCGTTCACGCGCTCCGTCGCCATGTGAGTGCGCCGGGCGCGAGGCGTCCGCTGGGGGAGGGCGACCGGAGCTGGTGCGGCGAGGCGCGCCCTTGACGATCTCACGGCGACGACGTATCTTTCTCATGCGCGCCTGAATCGATTCAAATCCCGGGCGCGCCACCGAGACGATGGAGACGAGGCACGTAGCACATGGATGACGAAGTCCATCAGTCACTGGCCGACCAGCTGGCGGCCACCACCCAGAAGTCCCCGACCCGTTGCTGCTTCCTGCTGAGGGTCAGGCCGGAGCGGCTCTCCGAGTACATCGAGGTCCACCAGCATGTGTGGGCGGAGATGCGCCAGACGCTCAGCGGCTCCGGCTGGCGGAACTACTCGTTGTTCCTGCAGCCGGACACCGGCATGGTGGTCGGCTACTTCGAGTCGGACGACGTCGACGCCGCCCAGCGGGCGATGGCCGCCACGGAGGTCAACGCGCGCTGGCAGGCCCAGATGGCCGAGTACTTCGTCCAACCCGACGGCGGCACCAACGAAGTGCTGTCCCAGTACTTCTATCTGGCCTGATCACAGACCTCACCGAGAGATTCGACGAAGGAGTCTTGCCCACATGAGCGTTCATCCGCACGCCCGCCGATTGACGGGCTGGAAAGCGACGGCCGCGGTGTCGATGTCGAACTACATCGACTCCGGATCGATCATCGCCATCGCGACCTCCCTGGGTTTCTGGGGATCCCAATACTTCCCGGGCGACGACGGCACCATCGCGGGCCTGCTCGCCGCCTTCAGCTCCAACGCCTTCGGCGCGACCATCGGAGCCCTCATCGGCGGTCCGCTGTGCGACAAGTACGGCCGGAAATTCATCTACACGTACGACCTGCTGGTCTACGCCCTCGGCGGGCTGATCGTCACCTTCGCCGGGGATCTGGCCATGCTGTTCGTCGGTTTCGTCATCATCGGCCTGGCCGTGGGCGCCTCGGTGCCCGCCGGCTGGACCTACATCGCCGAGTTCGCGCCCGCCGACAAGCGCGGCCGCCATGTCGGCGCGACCCAGCTGGCGTGGTCCTTCGGGCCGTTCATCGGCTTCGGCCTGGCGGCGGCCCTGGAGCCGCTCGGGCTGCTGGGCTCGCGCATCATCTTCGCCCACCTGGTCGTCATCGCGCTGGTCACATGGTGGATCCGGCAGGGCCTGGACGAGTCCGCCGCCTGGCAGGCCTCCAAGGGCGGGGCCGGCGCCAAGCCGCCGTCGGCCTGGTCGTCGTTCCGCGCGCTCTTCAGCCGCAAGGCGAACATCACGGCGCTCATCTTCCTGGCGTGCATCTACACGTTCTGGAACCAGGCCGCCAGCCAGAACGGCATCTTCCTGCCGACCATCCTGGGGAACATGGGATGGAGCACCTTGCAGTCCGATCTGTTCTCGATGCTGACCTGGGGCATCGTCATCATCGGCACGGCCGTCTACATGGCCCTGGTCGACCGGGTCCCCTACCGCTGGTTCTTCCTCGTCGGCGGCCTCCTGGCCATCGCCTCCTGGATCGTCCTGGCCTTCGGGCCGGCGACGGCGGCGAGCACGGCGTTCACCTACGCCCTGCTGTGGGGCCTCAGCTCCGGCCCCTCCGCCCAGGCGTTCTACTCCGTGTGGTCGCCCGAGCTGTTCGCCACGCCCTACCGCGCCGGGGCCCAGGGCTTCGTCTTCTTCGTCGTCCGCCTGGCATCCGGCCTGATCTCGTTGGTCTTCCCGGTCATCCTGGCCACGGAGAACGGCCTGCTCAAGGATGGGCTGATCCTCATCGGCTTCCTCGTCGCCTCCACCCTCATCGGCACCATCTGGGCGCCGAAGACCCAGGGCAAACCGCTCGAGCAGATCGAAATGGAGCGCTACGGCGAGGTCATCTCGGCCACGCGCATCGAGTCCGAGCTGGCCTCCGCCCCCGTTTCCGCCACCGCAACCACCAAGGAGTGACAACACATCATGGTCGCACTTTCTGACCTCACCCCCGAGCAGCACCGACTGCTGTCCGAGCAGACCGTCGAGCTGGCCAGCTGGGCCTTCGGCAACGCCGGGACCCGCTTCAAGGTCTTCTCCACGCCCGGGACGCCACGGGATCCCTTCGAGAAGGTCGCCGACGCCGCCCAGGTCCACCGCTTCACCGGCATCACCCCCCGCGTCTCCCTGCACATCCCGTGGGACGAGACCGAGGACTACGCCAAGTTGCGCGCCTACGCGAAGGACCAGGGCATCACGCTGGGCAACATCAACTCCAACGTCTTCCAGGACGACGACTACAAGTTCGGATCCCTGACGAACTCCGACCCGAAGCTGCGCCGCAAGGCGATCGACGCCCACAAGCACTGCATCGACATCATGGGCCTGACAGGTTCCGACACCCTGAAGATCTGGCTGGGCGACGGCACCAACTATCCGGGCCAGGACTCCATCGACGCCCGGCAGGACCGCTTGGCGGACTCCCTCCAGCAGATCTACGGCTACCTCTCCGAGGACCAGAAGCTGCTGCTCGAGTACAAGTTCTTCGAGCCGGCCTTCTACGCCACCGACGTCCCCGACTGGGGCACCGCCCTGCTGCACGTGCTCGCCCTGGGCGAGCGCGCGGTCGTCTGCCTCGACACGGGCCACCACGCGCCCGGCACGAACGTCGAGTTCATCGTCGACCAGCTGTTGCGGGCGGGGAGGCTGGGTGCCTTCGACTTCAACTCGCGCTTCTACGCCGACGACGATCTCATGGTGGGCGCCGCCGATCCGTTCCAGCTGTTCCGGATCATGAACGAGATCGTGTCCTACGGCGCCCTGGACAAGGACTCGGGCGTCAACTTCATGCTCGACCAGTGCCACCAGCTGGAGGAGAAGATCCCCGGCGAGATCCGTTCGGCGATGAACGTCCAGGAGGCGACGGCCAAGGCGCTCCTCGTCGACCGCGAGGCCCTGTCGGCCGCCCAGGAGGCGCACGACGTGCTGGGCGCCAACGGCGTGCTCATGGACGCCTTCTACACGGACGTCCGCCCGCTGCTCGCCGGGCTCCGCGAGGAGCAGGGTCTGGATCCCGACCCCTACGGCGCGTTCCTGCGCTCCGGGTACCTGGAGAAGGCCCGCGAGGAGCGCGTTGGCGGCACGCAGGCCAGCTGGGGAGCCTGACACCCGTCCGCGGGGGCGCCGAGGCCGGTCCGCCCGTCCCGGCGCCCCCGCCCCCACGGGCCGCGCTCCCCGTCGCCGCCCACCAGGAACCCCTCCCCCGGAAAGGAAACAACCGATGAGTCACACCGTGGTCGCGATCGACCTCGGAGCCTCCAGCGGGCGGGTGCTCGCCGGCACGCTCGACCAGGGGGTCCTCGCCGTCGAGGAGTGCTCGCGCTTCCCCAACGGCCCGGTCCGCGTCCCCGTCGAGGGCGAGGACAACCTCCAGTGGGACGTGCTGTTCCTGTGGGAGGGCATCCGCAACGGCCTCACCGAGGCGGCGCGGCGCGGCCCGGTCGACGCGATCGGCATCGACACCTGGGGCGTCGACTACGGCCTGCTCGACGCGGATGGGCGCCTCCTGGGCGACCCGGCCTCCTACCGCAGTCCGCGCACCGAGCCCGCCGTCCGGGCCGTGCACGCGCTCATGCCCCAGGCCGAGCTCTACACGCACAACGGCGTCCAACACCAGCCGTTCAACACGCTGTTCCAGCTGGTCGCGGACCGCGGGCGCACGCCGGTGCGCGAGGGCGCGGCCCGCACCGCCCTCCTGCTTCCCGACCTGCTGGCCTACTGGCTGACAGGCAGACGGGTGTGCGAGGTGACCAATGCGTCGACGACCGGGATGATCGATCCCGCGACGCGGAGCTGGTCCCCGGAGGTCCTGGGCCTCCTCCACGACCGCCTCGGCGTGGAGGTCCCTGCCCTCCTCGCCCCCCTGATCGAACCGGGCACCCTCATCGGCCCCGTTTCCTTGGAGGACATCCCGCTGCGCACGCGCGGCGGGGAGCCGACGCCCGTCGTGGCGGTCGGCAGCCACGACACGGCGTCCGCCGTCGTGGGGGTCCCGGCACCCGGTCGCGCGTCCGTCGGCTTCGTCTCCTCGGGCACCTGGTCGCTGGTCGGCATCGAGCTGGACCACCCCGTGCGCACCGAAGAGTCGATGGCCGCGAACTTCACGAACGAGCTGGGAGTGGATGGCACGGTCCGCTACCTCAAGAACATCATGGGCATGTGGATCCAGCAGGAATGCCTGCGCCAGTGGCGCGACGCCGACATGCGCGGCATGTCCTGGAAGGTCCTCGACGCGGAGACGGAGGCGTCGCAGCCCCTGCGCACGCTCGTCGACGTCAGCGATCCCTCCTTCGCCGCGCCCGGCGCGATGACGGGGCGGATCGACGCGTGGACCGCCGCCCACGGCGAGCCTCAGCCGCGCGAGCGCGCCCAGTACCTGCGGGCGATCACGGAGTCGCTGGCGGTGGCCTATCGGCGCGCGCTGCGCGAGGCGACGACCCTGTCGGGGACGCCGATCGGCGCGGTCCACATCGTCGGCGGCGGATCCAAGAACGCCCTCCTGTGCCAGTCGACAGCCGACGCGACGGGCCTGCCCGTCGTCTCCGGTCCCGTCGAGGGCACGGCCATCGGCAACATGGTCGTTCAGCTGCGCGCCGTCGGAGCGCTCGCGGGCGGCCTGGACGAGCTGCGCGAGGTGGTCGCGAGCTCCGTGACCACGACGCGTTTCGAACCGGCGCCGGGGCGGACCCGGCTGTGGGACGAGGCGGAGCAGCGCGTCTTCGGGGCAGAGGAGGCGTCCTCGCCGATCCGCTGACCCCTTCTTCCCGCACCTGACATCCCCACCCTCACGCCGTACAGATCCGGGCACACGCCCGCGAAGGAGACATCACCATGACCCACCCCACCACCGCTGCCGCGATCCTCGACTCGATGGGCCGCGCCGGAGAGCGCCTGGACCACATGGGCGCCTGCGAGGCCGGCGCCGGCAACATCTCGGTGTCCATCCGCCAGACCCCGCCCGACCTCGACGACTTCTTCCCCGAGACCTCCCTGATCGATCTGCCGGTGGCCGTCCCCGGCCTGGCCGGATGGACCTTCTTCGTCACCGGGTCGGGCTGCCGGCTGCGCGACGTGCGTGAGGCCCCCCGGGAGAACGTCTCCGTCGTCATCGTCCAGGAGGGCGGGACCCGCGCCACCTGGCGCACGGCCCCCGAACGGGCCTACACGAAGCCGACCTCCGAGTTCAACAGCCACCTGGGCGTCCACGAGGACCAGGTGACGCGGCGCGGCCTCGACTTCCAGGCCGTCATCCACGCCCAGCCGCCCTATCTCGTCAGCCTGTCGCACATCCCCGGGCTGCGCACGCAGCACGACTTCAACCATGCGGTCCTGAGGTGGGAGCCCGAGACCATCGTGCAGGTGCCGGCCGGCATCAAGGTCCTCGACTTCATGGTCCCCGGCGGGGAGGAACTCGGCGCCGCCAACGTCGCCGGCCTGCGCGACCACCAGATCGTCCTGTGGTCGAAGCACGGGATCATGGTGCGCTCCGACGACTCGCCGCTGGCGGCCGTCGACAAGGTCGAGTACGTCGAGACCGGCGCCATGTACGAGTACCGCAACCGGCTGCTCACCGGGGCCGTCGCCGCGGCGGGGCTCGACCGCACCCAGACGGGCGAGGGCCTGCTCGAGTCCGAGTCGAAGCGGGTCATCGAGGCATTCGGGGTGGACACGGACCTCTTCGGGTGAGCTGTCCCGGGAGGGGCGGTCCCCCTTCGGCGGGCAATAGACTCGGGGACAGGCAACGCCGGTCCGATCGGGGAGGAGTCCCGCAGTGCGTTCGACGCGCGTGACGTTGAGGGACATCGCACTCGCGGTGGGGACGTCGACCAGCACGGTCTCGCTGGCTCTGCGCGGGAACACGCGGATCAGCGCGCCCATGCGGGAACGGGTGCGGGTCGAGGCTGAGCGTTTAGGCTACCAGGGAGATCTGGCCGGGTCGCTGCTGCGGACGGCGAACCCCCGCGTCCTCGGCCTGCTGTGCCGTCTGGACCAGGAACTGCACTTCACATATCACGAGCGCATCCTTGCGCTGGCCTGGGCGCGGGGATACCGGGTCCTCGTCGAGGGCGTGTCGGAGGGGCATCCCGCGCAGCAGGCGATGGGCCTGCTCGAGCAGTTCCGCGCCCAGTCGATCATCGTCATCGACCCGCGGACCCTGGAGGGCGTCAGCGCGGAGACGGCGCGCGTCCCCCTCGTCACGGTCGGCCAGGAGCGCGCGAGGGCGGGCGACGACCTCGTCGTCAGCGACAACGCCAGCGGGATCGGCGAGCTGGTGGACCATCTGGCAGGACTGGGCCACCGGCGGGTGGTCCACCTGGAGGGGCCGGCGGGGGTCTCCTCGCGCGCCCGCCGGCAGGCCCTGTGCGACCAGGCCGCCGAGCGAGGCATGGGCGTGGAGACGGTCCAGGCGGGTTCGGACCTCGACAGCGGGTTCCGGGCCATGGAGTCCCTGGTGGAGGCGGCGGACGGGGCCTGGGGCCTTCCCACGGCCGTCGTCTGCTACAACGACCAGTGCGCGCAGGGAGCGGTCATCGCTCTCCTGCGCGCCGGGCTGTCCGTTCCCGGGGACGTGTCGGTGAGCGGGTTCGACAACTCGCGGGTCGCGGCCTCCCGGGCTCTTGGCTTGACCTCTGTCGACCGTCGGCCCGAGGACATCGCGCGGCATGCGGTCGAACGGGCGATCGCGCGCAGCGAGGGGGACGGGGGCGGCTCCCACCTTCAGCGGGTCGCCAGCCGGCTGGTCGTGCGGACCTCGACGGGGCCCGCACGACCGGGCCGGACCTGAGCGGGCCGGTGGGGCGGCTGCCGGGGCGGCGCCTCAGCGCGGGTCCGCCATCAGCCGCTGGAGCAGCTCGCGATGCGTCTGCGGGGAACCGGCCAGGATCGACCCCTTGTGCCGCACGTCCAGGGGGGTGCCGTCCAGGCGCGTGACAACGGCTCCGGTCTCCTGGCAGATCACCGTGGCGGCGGCGATGTCCCAGGGAGAGACCCACATGTGGACGAAGCCTCCGGCGCGCGCGCAGGCGACCTCCACGCACTCCAGCGCGGCCGAGCCGTAGCGGCGGTGCCCGCGGGACTCCTCCAGGCAGGCCATGAGGCGGGGGAGGGCGCGGATCTCCTTGAGGTCGGTGATGAGGACGCTGTCGCGGTAGCCCCGGTCCCTCTCCACCCGGGGCAGTAGGCGGCCGTCGCAGCGGGCTCCGCGCCCGCGGATCGCGGTGTAGAGGTGGGCGCCGACGACATCGGCGACGATCCCGATCAGGGGGACGCCGTCCTGGCACAGGGCCAAGGAGATCGCGTAGTCGCGATGCGTCTGGACGTAGTTCATCGTCCCGTCGATCGGGTCGAGCACCCACACCCGTCCCGCGAAGGAGTCGATCGTGTGGCCCTCCTCGCCCAGGATCCCGTAGCCGGTGCGAGCGGTGAGCTCGTTCGCCATGTAGTCCTCGATGCCGCGGTCGACCGCGGTGACGAGGTCGTTGCGGTCGGACTTCGTGTCGATCTGGAGCCCGTCGAGGTGGAGATGCCCGATCGGGTCGAGGGCCATGTCCGAGGCGTGGCGGACGAGGTCGGTGGCGATGGCGAGCAGGGCGTCCAGGTCGTCGTCCGGTGTTCCTGCCTGCGCGGTGGCGGCTGTCACTTGAGATCCTCCGATTCTGTGTCGCCGACTGCGCCCGGGCGCGCGGTCGGATCCTGGTCGCTGCCCCGGTCGAGGCGGGCCTTCTGCTCGGTGAACGCCCGGTCGTCGCGGAGCATGCGCTCCTCGAAGAACGCGACGACGGCCAGGCAGAGGATGCCGACGAGCGCGGAGGCGATGAGGACGTTGAACGTCGCCCCCCAGCCGTGGAGGACGTGGCCGAACAGGTGCAGTCCCTCCTTCTCGGGATCGGCGATCCTGCCCAGGAGCACCTTGGCCAGCGAGTCGCCGAAGACGTATCCGAAGGCGCGCGGCACGGCGTTGACCACGACGGTCGCGGACTTCGGGGCGAAGCCGATGACGGAGATCCCGATGAGGGTCACGGGCCCGAAGATGAGGAACCCGATGAAGAAGAGAGCCGGGTAGACGACGGCCGGCGTCGTCGCGTGCGCGTAGACGAGGACGGGGGCGATGACGAGGACCAGGCAGATCGTGGCGGTGAGGGCCCGACGTCCGCCGAGCCGGTCGGAGACGTAGCCCCACAGCAGCGACCCCGCCAGCCCGCCGATCTCGAGGGCGATCGTCGTGTTGACGGCCGTGTAGTCGGAGAACCCGAGGACCTGGCGGGTGTAGAGCACGTTCCAATTGTCGACGCCGATGCGCACGGCGTAGGCCGCGACGTTCGCGATGCACAGGAACCACACCGCGGGGTTCTTCACGACGTAGGTGAGGAGGATCTGTCCCTTGGAGACGCCCTCGTTGACGATGTCGGCCTTGGACTCGGGCTCGCCGAAGATGGCCTCGGGACGGTCCCATCCCAGTTCCGAGGGGTCGTCCTTGCCGAAGAAGAGGCCCCAGACGCCGATCGGGATCGCGACGAGGGCGGGCACGACGAACATGCCGACCACGGATCCGTGGAAGAAGGTGTTGGCGCCCCACAGGGCCAGGACGCCGGCGATCATCGCCCCGATGTTGTGGGAGGCGTTCCACCACCCGATGAAACGCCCCCGGTAGCGCCGGGGCGTCCACCGGTTCATCGTCGAGTTGCAGCACGGACCGCCGGGCGCCTGGAGCAGGCCGTTCATCGACCACAGCAGGATGAGGTACCCGAAGGGGTTCTTCGCCGTCGCCAGGGTCAGGCCGATGGCGATCGCGACGACACCCGAGCCGATGAGCAGCGCCGAGACGATCCTCTTGGTGTTGCGCCCGTCGAAGAAGAAACCGAGGAGCAGGCCGCCGAAACCGTAGGTCAGCGAGAACAGGAACCCGATCGTGCCCAACTGGGTGGTGGTGAGTCCGATCTGGTCCTGGAGGAAGGGCTGGGCGGACTTGAAGTTCGTGCGCAGCAGATAGAAGCCCGCATACCCGATGATGACGACCGCATAGGTCTTCAGGAACTCCCCGAGCCAGCGCCTGCGCTGGGCGGGGAGGGGCACCCTGCCGCCCTGGGCCGGTTTGATGTCGAAAGCTCCGCGGAATGCGCCCACGTTGGCTACCTCCTGGTCGGGTGGGTCTCAGGGTCGATCGTGACGGTCGCGCGTCCGACTCGACCTCGTGTGGCCGGCGCCGTCCTCGTCGAGGTTAGTCAATCGATTGCGCACTGGGGTGCGGAGGATTGGGAATGTGATGCACTCCATATGTCGGGAAGCGTTCGGGCATGGCGGCTCCCCGTGCCCCTGCGGGCGAGCGCCTGGGAGCCTGCCGGGTCATACTGGACCGCGAGCGGCCGCCCGCGCCGATTCCGTGCCGAACGGACCGGCGCGCTGTCCGGAAGGAGCATCCATGTCGGAGCAGAACCAGTCATCCCAGGGAACGTCGGGGACGGGGTCCTTCACCGAGCGCATCGAGGTGGTGGCCGACGAGCTCGTTTCCACCATCAAGGACCTTGTCCAGCAGGGCAACGTCCGTCGCGTGACGATCCGCGACAAGGACGGCAAGCAGCTGTTCTCCCTTCCCCTGACGGCGGGCGTCGCCGCCGGAGGCGTTGCGGTGCTGGCCCTTCCGACCCTGGCGGCCATCGCCGGGATCGCGGCTCTGGTCACCAGCACGACGCTGGAGGTCGAGAGGACCGATGTCGTGGACGGCGGGTCCGTCGTCGACGTGGACGCTGGCGAGCAGCGTGGATCCGGTGCCGGGACTCCGACGGACGGCTCGATGTCGTCGTGACGCTGGGGGCGGGGTTCAGTGTTCTGAGCGGCCTCGGATGGGCCCGGAATGCCGTTGAACCCGGCGCTCGATGTCGGATTCTCATGTGAACCCCGCACACGGCGCGCAGACTCCGTTCGGGGGTGAATCAGGGGGTTCCCCGATGCGGAACGGGCCACCCGGCTGCGACGATGAGACCGCATCGGCCCCCTGTCCGGCGGCCTGCAGAAGGGAAGACGACCGTGTCCGACTATCAGGCGAGGCGCTACGCGTACGCCCCCAACCCCAGCACGGGACTGGGCACCGCCAGTCTGGTCATCGGGCTGGTCTCGCTGCTGGCAGGCTGGACCTTCATCGCGCCGATCATCGGCATCGTCCTGGGCGTCAGGTCGCGCAGGGAGGAGCCCTACGCCCGCTCGATCGCCGGATGGGGCGTCGCCCTCAACGTCTTCTGCATGCTCGGGTGGTTGGTGCTCGGGCTCCTGCTGCTGGCGTTCGGCGGCCTCGTCGGGCTCGCCGGACTGGGCTTCGCCTGGGTGTGATCCGAGCCTGACGGTCCCGACGG
This sequence comes from Schaalia naturae, assembly GCF_042665795.1. NCBI lineage: Bacteria > Bacillati > Actinomycetota > Actinomycetes > Actinomycetales > Actinomycetaceae > Schaalia > Schaalia naturae. Next base: position 2,344,013 of record NZ_JBHTEF010000001.1, on the reverse strand, counting down.
GCCGAGGGCGTCGCGGCGCGGGGCTCAGCGACCCGCCGGGCGGCTGGACCTCACCGGTCCTCGGCCGATGCCGGCAGCATGAGATCGCGGTACTCGGGATGCCGGTTCACCCATCCCTTGATGAACGGGCACAGTGGGACGACGCGGAGCCGGCCGTCCTCGCGGACCCGGTCCAGCGCATGGCGGGCCAGCGCCGACCCGACCCCGCGGCCCTCGAAGGGAGGCAGGACCTCGGTGTGGGTGAAGACCACGCGATCGGGCCCGAGCTCGTACTCGGCGAATCCGGCGAACTCGCCTCCGACAGCGGCCTCGAAGCGGCGGCGCTCGGGCACGTCGCGCACCTCGACGGCGGGGCGTGTCCCGGGCACGGGCACGTCAGGCATGGGAGTGGTGCTCCTCGATGCGCAGCGCTCCGGACGGGCAGCGGCCCACGACCTCGCGCAGGCGGTCCGCGAGCTCGGGGGTCCCGGCCCGGCTGGGATCGGTCCAGGGACGCCGGCGGACGTCGAAGACGTCCGGCATCCCGCGCAGGCACACGCCGGAGTGGATGCATAGCGGCCGGTCATCCGACACGTCGACGATCGGGCCGAAATACGCCTTGCGGGCCATGGCTCCTCCTGGGACGGATGCTCCGCGGTTGTCCGCATGGTAGCCCGATCGCCTCCTCGGCGCGCCGGCGCTGGGAGCCCGAGACAGCGGCGCCAGGCAGGGGGATGGAGACGTTCAGGGTCGGCGCGGCCGGCCGGGAGCGTCCGCTCAGAAGGCCGGCCTGGACGCCTCACCGTCGGGGACGCGCGGCGCGGCCGCGGGACCGGTGGTGTCGCGGCGCAGACGGGGCAGGCCGATGACCATGAGGGCGGCCATCACCCAGGCGGAGGCCACGACCACCAGGAACCCTCCGTGGGCGCCGGAGGCGTCGATGGAGCGCCCGCCCAAGGCCGAGCCGACGGACGTCCCGACGTTCATGGCTGTGATCGTCCAGGTCAGACCCTCAGTGAGCTGGACCGGTGGGACCACGCGCGCGACGATCGTGTTGACGTTGGTCATCGTCGGGGCGATCGTCAGCCCGGTGATCCACATGACGACGCCGAGCATCACCAGGTTGCGGGCCAGGAGGAACGTCGAGACGCCCATGGCCAGCAGCAGGATGCCGCCGGCGAAGAGCTTCCACAGCGGCTGGGACCACGTCCTCGACCCGTAGAAGAGCGCCGCGGTGAAGGACCCCGCCGCGAAGAACGCCAGCAGGATCCCGGCCAGGCCCGGGGCGCCGTGCTCCTGGGTGAAGGCCACGACGGAGACGTCGTTCGCGCCGAACATCGTGCCCGCCCCCACGTAGGTGAGCGCCAGGATGACGACGACGGGGTTGCGCAGGACGGTGGGCCGGCGCTCGCCCTGCTCGCGGGGGGCGGCCGGCGGCTCGGTGGAGGTCTGGGCGAAGAAGACGGCGCCGCCGGCGATGAAGAACACGGCTCCCAGCACCAGGCCGGCCACCGGGTGGATCGCGGTGCCCAGGACCGTGGCCAGGATCGGGCCGACGATGAAGCAGAACTCGTCGATGGCCGCCTCCATCGCGTAGGCGGTGCTCAGCCGCTGGGGCGTGTCCACGACCTGCGCCCAGCGCGAACGCACGAGGGATCCGGGCGATCCCCACGTCGCGCCGCACGTGGCCGCCAGCAGGTAGAGGACCCACGCGGGAGCATGCGCCAGGATGGCGGCGGCCAGGCCCGCCATGGACAGGGCGGAGACCAGGATCGCGGGCGCCATGACGGCGCGTTGGCCGCGGGTGTCCACCAGGCGCGCCAGCTGCGGCGCGCAGAGGCAGGACACCAGGATGTTGACGGCGCTGACGGCGCCGGCCAGGGAGTAGTTCCCGTACTCCGCCTTGACGGACAGGATCGTCGCGATCCCCACCAGCGACATCGGCATGCGCATGACGAAGCCGGCCAGGGAGAACCTCCAGGCGCCGTGGATGCGGAGGACGTCGGCGTAGGTCGAGAACACAATTTCCCAGCCTAACGGGGCCCGTCGCGCGTCGTCAGGGGGCAATCGGTGAGATTCGCCGCCAGGTCGGCTCACCCGCCCGCGGCGGCGCGGAGGGCGTTCGTGCCCGCCGCCGCCTCCTCGCCGGCTCCCCTGCGCGTGCCCTCGATCTCGACGTCCTTGCCGAGCTCCCAGGGCACCATGACGATCACCACCCCCGGGATGCGGAGCAGAGCGCGGCGCAGCCGGGTGGCCGTCTGGTTGTGCATCGCGTTCTCCCACCAATGCGACACGAGGAACTGGGGCAGGTACACGAACACCACCTCGCCGGGGGAGCGGCGCCGCTGGTTCCGGACGAATGAGACGACGACGTCGGTGATGTCTCGGAAGGGCGACGACAAGAGCGTGAGGGGAACCGGCACCCCGGACTCCTCCCACTGCTGGAGGATGCGCTCCTCCTCCGCGTCGTCGCTCACCACACTGACCAGCTCGAGCGACGAGGGCGCCGTCGCGCGCGCCGTCGAGATCGCACGCATGGCGGGGCGCGCCATGTTCGACACGAGGACGAGGGCGCGCATGCGGGCCGGGAGCGCGCGCCTCATCGAATGGTCCTCGACCCGCAACTGGTCCGCGACCGTGTCGTAGTGGTGTCGGATGCCGCGCTGGACGGCGAAGACCACCGCCATCATGAGGATCGCGATCCACGCGCCGTGCGTGAACTTCGTGGCGAGCACGACGACGAGGACGAGGCCAGTCAGCAGGAATCCCGCGATGTTGATGGCGCGGGACCGGGCGATCGCTCGGCGCGCATCGACCGCCACGGTGCGGCGCGTCTCCCGGTTCCAGTGCCGGATCATCCCGAACTGGGACAGCGTGAAAGAGACGAACACGCCGACGATGTAGAGCTGGATCAGCCGGGTGACGGACGCGCCGGAGACGACGACCAGGATCGCGGCGGCGGAGGCCAGCATGAGGATGCCGTTCGAGTAGGAGAGCCGGTCCCCGCGCTTGTAGAGCTGGCGCGGCAGATACGAACTCCGCGAGAGGACGGACGCGAGGGAGGGGAACCCGTTGAACGCTGTGTTCGCGGCGAGGACCAGGATCAGTCCCGTCGTGATCGTGACCAGCAGGAACAGCGGGGTGCCCGGACCGAAGACCGCAGAGGCGAGCTGTCCGATCACCGGGCCGATGATGACGTCCCCGCTGACGGGTGCGCCGTTCAGCGTGAGCTGGGCGGCCGGGTCGTCGACCATGACGACGCCGGTGGACCGCGCGAGGAGGAGGATCGACAGCATCATCGCCGCGGCGATGCCGCCGAGCATGGCGAGGGTGAGGGCGGCGTTCCTCGACTTGGGGCGGCGGAAGACGGGCACGCCGTTGGAGATGGCCTCGACCCCGGTCAGCGCCGCGCATCCGGACGAGAACGCGCGCATGAGCAGGAAGGCGCCCGCGAGGCCGGTGAGCCCCGTGGCGTACGCGGGCTCGGGGACGATCTCATAGCCCGCGGTCGGCGCCCGCCCGAGCGTCCCCGAGGCCATCTCGGACACGCCGACGACCGTCATGAGCGCGATGGAGGCCATGAACAGGTAGGTCGGGATGGCGAACCCGGCGCCCGCCTCCCGGAGGCCGCGCAGGTTCATCAGGGTCAGCGCCGCGATCAGGATCAGGGCGATGACGGGCTCGCGACCGGTCAGGGAAGGGACGGCGGTCGTCAGATAGTGCGCGCCGGAGGAGATCGAAACGGCGACGGTCAGCGTGTAGTCCACGAGCAGGGCGGAGGACACCACCAGGCCCCACGTCCGCCCCAGGTTCGCCGAGACCACCTCGTAGCTGCCGCCGCCCGAGGGGTAGGCGCGGACGACCTGGCGGTATGAGAGGACGACGATCGCGAGGACGGCCACGACGGCGACGCCGACCCAGGTCGAGTGGATCGCCGCCGCTCCGCCCGCGAGCGCGAGGGTGAGGAGGACCTCGTCGGGCGCGTAGGCCACCGACGACAGGGCGTCGGAGGCGAAGACGGGGAGCGCGATCCGCTTGGGGAGCAGCTGGCGCTCCATCGATGCCGATGGCATGGGCCGCCCGATGAGCAGCATCTTCACAAGGTCGATGACACGATCCACTGCAGGGGCGCCTCGGGCTCGGAACGGACGACGGACACGCGGGGAGGGGAGGGCTCCTCGCCCCGCGCCGAGAATGCTAGGCGGGGCGTCCGTTGGGAATTCGTATGCGTTTCCGCCGGATCCGTATGGGTTCCGTCAGGATCGATGTCGTATGCGTCCCGGGCGCCCGCCCGGGACGGGGTCCAACGCCGGAGACCCGTCGTGCGGCCAGTGAGGCCTGCTCAGCCGCCCAGAGCGTCGGCGACGAGCGTCCGCGCGGCGGCCTGGACCTCGGCCAGGTGATCGGCGCCCTTGAAGGACTCGGCGTAGATCTTGTAGACGTCCTCGGTGCCCGAGGGGCGGGCCGCGAACCAGGCGTCCTCGGTGACGACCTTGAGGCCGCCGATGGGCGCGCCGTTGCCGGGCGCGCGCACGAGCCGGGCGGTGATGGGCTCCCCGGCCAGCTCCGTGGCGGTGACGTCCTCGGGGGAGAGGGCGGCCAGGCGCGCCTTCTCCTCCTTCGTCGCTGCGGCGTCGATGCGGGCGTAGGCGGAGTCGCCGAAACGTGCCACCTGGTCGCGGTGCAGTTCGGAGGGGGTCTTCCCGGTGACGGCCAGGATCTCCGAGGCGAGCAGGGCGAGGATGATGCCGTCCTTGTCGGTGGTCCACACGGTGCCGTCCATGCGCTGGAAGGACGCTCCGGCGGACTCCTCGCCTCCGAAGCCCACCTGGCCGGTGAGCAGTCCGGGGACGAAGTGCTTGAAGCCCACGGGGACCTCGATCAGCCCGCGTCCCATCGCCGCGACCACGCGGTCGATCAACGAGGATGACACGAGGGTCTTGCCGACCGCGGCGTCCTCCGGCCAGCCGGGACGATGCGTGAACAGGTACTCGATGGCGACGGCCAGGTAGTGGTTCGGGTTCATCAGGCCGTCGGGGGTGACGATGCCGTGGCGGTCGGAGTCCGCGTCGTTGCCGGTGGCGATGTCATAGGGCGTGGAGCCGTCGGGGTCCGGGGTCATGGCGTCGCGCAGGGAGGCCATGGCGAACGGGGAGGAGCAGTCCATGCGGATCTTGCCGTCCCAGTCGAGCGTCATGAACCGCCATGTCGGGTCCACCGTCGGATTGACCACGGTGAGGTCGAGGTCGAAGCGCTCGGCGATCGCGGCCCAGTAATCGACGGAGGCCCCGCCCAGCGGGTCGGCGCCGATCCGGATGCCCGCTGAGCGGATCGCGTCGACGTCGATGATCGTGTCGAGCTGGTCGACGTAGTTCCTCAGATAGTTGAAGCGGTGGACCCGCGGATGCTGCAGGAGGTCCGATCCGAGGGCCCGGGGGACTGAGCGCCAGCCGTCTGCCAGGATCTCGTTCGCCCGAGCCGCGATCCACCCGGTGGCGTCGGAGTCGGCGGGGCCCCCGTGTGGCGGGTTGTACTTGAAACCGCCGTCGCGCGGCGGGTTGTGCGAGGGCGTGACGACGATCCCGTCGGCCAGTCCCGGTCCTGTGGTGCGCAGCGCTCCCGGCGCGCCGTTGGCCCCCAGGATCGCCAGCGACACCGCGGGGGTGGGCGTGTAGGACTCGCGCGCATCGACCATGACGTCGACGCCGGCGGCGGCCAGCACCTCCAGCGCCGTGCGCCAGGCGGGCTGGGACAGGGCATGGGTGTCCCGCCCGATGTAGAGGGGGCCGTCAATGCCCTGTCCCGCGCGGTACTCGACGATCGCCTGGGTGATGGCGACGATGTGGGCCTCGTTGAACGCGCCGTCGAGGGAGGAACCCCGGTGTCCGGATGTCCCGAACACGACTCTCTGGTTGGGATCCGACGGGTCGGGCTCGCGGTCGTAGTACGTGGAGACGACGTCCTGGACGTCGATGAGATCCTCGGGGAGGGCAACCGTGCCGGCGCGTTCGTGCATGCCTCCAGTCTGGCACGCGCCCGTCCGCTTGTCCCACGCCCCTTCCGGCCCGCTCCTGCGCCAGCGGCGCGGAGCGCCAGGTAATGTGGGGCCGATGGGAGTCGACGAGGAGGTCGCCATGGGATGGTTCGGTTCGGTGGAGCACGACAGATGGCTGTCGGCCCAGATGAGGGCCCTCCTGGATGAGGCCCGGGGGGCGAGTGTGCCCACCGGCTTCGCCCACCTGCTGCCGGAGGGAGGGGCCGATCCGGACCGGCCGATCGATCTGGCGGTCACGGCGCGGATGACCTACGTGTTCTCCCTGGGGGTCCTCATGGGCATCCCGGGGTGCCGGCGCCTGGCGGACCACGGGGTGCGGTCGCTGGCCGGATGCTTCCCCGATCCGGTCAACGGGGGATGGTTCTCCTCGATCCGCCCGGAGCTCGACGCCGAGGGAACGGCCGTGCCGTGGGACGCCACCGGGAGGTGGAAGTCGCAGTTCCACCACGCCTTTCTCGTCTTCGCGGCCTCCGCGGCGACCATCGCGGACCGGCCGGGCGCGTTCGAACTGCTGGCGGCGGCCCTGCACGATCAGGAGAGGCATTGGCTCGACGATTCGGGTCTGGTCGTCGACGCGTGGTCGGAGGACTACTCGCTGCCCGTGCCCCAGCGGTCGATGGACACCCTCCTCCACACCGCGGAGGCCTACCTGTCGGCGGCCGAGGCCACGACGGATCCCGTGTGGGTCGAACGCGCCGAGGCGATGACGCGTTTCGTCGCCGACCGCGCCCGGGAGAGCGCCTGGCGTCTGCCTGAGTACTTCGGAGCGGATCTGGAGCGTCTCGACGCCCCGGTGGTGCGCACGGATCGGCGGCCTGCCTACGACGGTTCCGTCATCGGCCACTCGATGGCGTGGGCGCGCCTGGCCCTGCAGATCCGTGCCGGCCTGCGCTCGATGGGCCGCCCCCAGCCGGACTACCTGATGGAGATGGCGCAGGAGCTGTTCGAGCGCGCCCGCGCGGACGGCTGGCGCCGCACCGACGGCGAACCGGGATTCGTCCTCACGGTCGACCAGGAGGGGCGTCCCGTGGACGCCCGCCACCTGCAGTGGGTGGCTTGCGAGGGCGTGTGCGCCGCCGTCGCTCTGCGTCGCGCCGCCCTCGACGACGGCGCGCAGCCCGGCGAGGTCGAGCACTACGAGCACTGCTACCGTTCGTGGCTCGACTTCATCAACGACCACATCATCGTCCGCCCGGGCCAGTGGCGCCGCGTCCTCGATGCGCACAACGAGCCGCTGGAGCCCGCGGTCAACAACCCCATGGACGTCTACCACAGCATCCAGACGCTGCTCATGGCGCGTGTGCCGTTGTGGCCGCCGTTCGCGTCGGCGATCTCGCGCGGGCTGCTCGACCATCCGGAGGAGGCTCCGCGCGACCGCCGGTCGTGGAACGTGTTCCGCCGCGGAGGGCGGGCCTGAGCGGGACGGATCGGGATCGGCTCCCGCGCCTCGGCCTGGGAGGGTTCCCGGATCTGGGCGCCGGCCAGTTCACGGGCGCCCGGGTGCTGGGATGGGGGTGGCGCGCGCATCCGCGCGGTGCGACGGTGGCGGGGTGAACGCCCGTCCGCCCGTCCGCCGCCCCCGGCTGTTCGTGTCGAACGTCGTGTCGCGCAGGCCCGGCGCCCGGCGCTTCCACGACGCGGTGACGATGCTGTCGAACAGCCTCGTCCAGTCGGCCTCGGGCTCGTGGGACGTGACCTGGGCCTTCGCCGAGGACGACGGTTCCGCCCGCACCCTGGATCGCGCTCGAGACGCGGACGCGATCATCCTCATGGGCGGCGAGGACATCAGCCCAGACCTCTACGGCGTGGCTCCCGGCTATCCGGGCGAGGGGCCGCACTGGCGCCGTGCGGACCTGGCGCAGATCGCGCTCGCGAGGTTCGCGGTCGCCGACGGCGTCCCGCTGCTCGGGGTGTGCCGGGGCCTCCAGATCCTCGCGGTGGCCCTGGGTGGGAATCTCGTGGAGGACGTGGACGTTCCCGGACACCGATCCGCGACCTTCTTGGACGACCACCGGCTGGCCCGCCACGACGTCCTCGTCGAGGCCTCCTCGATGCTGGCCCGGGGGATCCCCCGGCGCGAGGGCGGCGCCGGCGGGCCCGATCCCGGCGGGCGCCTGCGCCTGCGCGTCCACTCGGCGCACCACCAGGCCGTCGCGGATCCGGGGCCTCATCTCGTGGTCTCGGCCACGGCCCCGGACGGCACCGTCGAAGGGGTCGAGCACCCCGCCGCGCCGGTCCTCGGCGTGCAGTGGCATCCCGAGGACCCCGAGGCGGATCCGGCGGGCCTTCGGGCCCTCCTGGGGCTACTGCGCGAGGGGCGGGAGGGGGCGATCGGCATGTCTGGCGCCGGGCGCGCGCGCCCCGTCCTCGTGTGACCGTTTCCCCATCCGACGTGCGAGGCACGCCGTATGCGGAGTACGTTCTTTGTCAATCCATCACCAAGAGAAGAGGAAACCGATGAACACGCTGAGATCCGGCACTCGTCCCCGGCGCGGACGCGCCTCTCGACGCCCCATGACGGTCGTCGCGATGGCGGCAGCGGCCATCCTCGGCCTGGGCGCCTGCGGTTCGAGCGATACCGGAGGTGCCTCGGGCGAGTCGGGGACGGACGGCGGAGGCCTCTCCTCCGGGGACGCGACCTATGACGCGGTGGTCAACGGCGGGCCGGTGGCGGACGCGGCGACGGTCGCCGCCAACGAATGGGCCAGCGCCGTCAAGGAGTCCGGGACGCTGCGCGTGGGCGGGACAGAGACCTCGACGCTGTTCTCCAACCTCGATCCCACGACCGGCGTGGTCACCGGCTTCGACGCCGGCATCACGCAGCTGCTGGCCCGCTACATCCTCGGCGACGCCACCCGGACCGACCTCACCCAGGTCTCCGTGGACACCCGTGAGGAGCTCCTGGTCAACGGCCAGGTCGACCTGGTCGCCGCCACCTACTCGATCACGCCGGAGCGTCTGGCGCGCATCGACTTCGCGGGACCGTACTACTCGTCGGCAGCCGGCATCCTGGTGAAGAAGGACAACACGGACATCGCTGGCGTGGACGACCTCGCCGGGCGGACCGTCGCCACCCAGGCGGGGTCCACCGGCGAGACCACCCTCGCGACGTTCGCCCCCGACGCCACGGTCCTCGCCCTGCCCGACCACGCCCAGTGCGTCCAGGCGGTCCAGCAGGGTCGCGCCGACGCCTACGTCATCGATCAGTCCCTGTTGCTCAACGCCGTCACGTCGAATGACGACGTCAAGGTCGTCGGCGGCGGCTTCGGGTCCGAGGACCTCTACGGCATCGGGCTCCCGAAGGGCTCCGACGCCACCGAGTTCGTCAACGACTTCCTCACGGAGATCGAGCAGGACGGCACGTGGCTGGACCTGTGGAAGGCGACGATCCAGGCGAAGACCGGAGTCGAGACCGCGCCGACGCCTCCGGAGATCGGCGTCTCCGAGGACGCCCAGAGCTGATGGTCCTGTGGGACTACCGGGGGGAGTTCCTGGACGGCCTGGGGGTGACGCTCCAGCTGACGGTGTGCGCCTTCGCGGGGGCGGTCGTCGTCGGGACGCTCGTCGCCGTCCTCCGCATCTGCCCGGTGACGCCGCTTCGGGCCTTGGGGGCCGTCTTCGTCGAGGTCTTCCGCAATGTGCCCGTCATGAGCCTGCTGATCCTGGTCGCGTTCGCTCTGCCGGAGATCGGCGTGATGATGGACCTGACCACGTCGGTGATCGTCGCGATGACGTGCGTGGGCGGGGCGTTCCTGTGCGAGGCGGTGCGCGGGGGCGTCAACGCCGTCCCCGCCGGCCAGATCGAGGCGGCCCGCTCGCTCGGCTTCACCTTCTCGGGCCTGCTGCGCACCGTGGTGCTGCCCCAGGCGTTCCGCTCGATGGTCCAGCCTCTGGTGACGGTCTTCATCGGGATCCTCATCAGCTCGTCCCTCGCGGGGGTCATCGGGGTGCGCGACCTGACCGCCACCGTCTCCTCGATCAACAACCGCGAGGCGCTGGGGCTCACGACGTTCCTGGTCGCCGCCGTCCTGTACCTGGTCATCGCCCTGACGGCCGAGGGCGTCGGGGCGCGGCTCGAGAAGAGACTGAGGATCTTGCGATGAGCGCCGCGACGCCCGTCGGGACCATACGGGCGCCCCGGGGAACGGGGGCCTCCACCCCGTTGTTCGACGAGCCGGGGCCCCGCACGCTCCGGCTCATCCGCCTGGCGACGGCGGTCTCGGTCGTCGCCCTGACCGCGCTGGCGGTATGGGTCGTGCACGTCTTCGGGGAGAACGGCCAACTGGCCGCCGACCGGTGGCACGAGTTCACGGCGTGGCCGACCTGGCGCTATCTCATCGCGGGGTTCTTGGGCACCCTGCGGGGCGCCGTCGGAGCGGCTGCGATCGCGCTGCCGTTGGGGGTCGTCCTGGCGCTGGGGAGGCTCTCCGAGAGGCGGCCGGTGCGGTGGCTCTGCGTCGCCGTCATCGAGTTCTTCCGCGCGATGCCGCTGCTGCTGCTCGTCTACATCTTCTTCTTCGCTCTGCCGCGCCACGGGATCAATCCGGCGTTGTTCTGGCAGCTCGTCATCCCGATCGGGTTGTGCTCGGGCGCGACGCTCGCCGAGGTCTTCCGGGCGGGGATCCTCGCCCTGCCCGCCGGCCAGACCGAGGCGGCCTATGCCGTGGGCATGACCCACGGGCAGGCCATGCGGCTGGTGGTCCTGCCGCAAGCGACCAGGCTGGTTCTGCCGGGGCTGCTGGCCCAGGTCGTCGTCCTGCTCAAGGACACGACCCTGGGCTACGTGGTGTCCTATTCGGAACTCCAATTCTCCGCGAAGGTCCTGGTGTCCTCCACCGGCCATCTGGTCCAGACCTACCTGTTGGTCACGATCCTGTACGTCCTCATCAACCTGGCGATCTCGAAGGCCGCCGACGCGTGGGGCCGCAGGGAGCGGCGCGCGTACGCCCGGGCGGGCGCGGCGTCCACCACGGCCACCGGCATCGCCTGAGCCGGCGTGCGGACCCGCGAAGAGGGCTCGGACCCGGCCAGAAGGCCGGGTCCGAGCCCTCTTCTCCGCTTCAGCGTCGCGGCCTCAGCCCTGACGGGCCTTCAGGCGCGGGTTCTTCTTGTTGATGACGTAGAGGTGCCCGCGGCGGCGGACCACCACGGATCCGGGCTGGCGGGCCAGGGAGCGGATCGACGCGCGGACCTTCATGAGCGCGCCTCCCCTGCGGGATCGGCGTCGGCACTCGCCTGGCGGGGACGCCCATAGCGCGCATAGAACTTCTCGACGCGCCCGGCGGTGTCGACCAGACGCGAACGCCCGGTCCAGAAGGGGTGGGAGGCCGAGGAGACCTCGACGTCGACGACGGGGTAGGTGTTGCCGTCCTCCCACTCGATGCTCGTGTCCGAGTGCTTCGTGGACCGGGTGAGGAACGAGAATCCCGCAGCGCGGTCGCGGAAGACGACGGGATGGTAATCGGGATGGATACCGGGTTTCATAGGTGCTCTCCTTGGAGGGTCGCGGTGATCAGGGGCCGGGTCAGGGGCGGCGCGGCGCGCGGGGCGGGCGGTCACACCGGCCCGATCACCATGAGGACTTGGTGACGCCGGGCAGGTCGCCTCGCAGGGCGAGCTGGCGGAATTGGACGCGGGAGAGCCCGAACTGGCGGAGGTACCCGCGGGGCCGCCCGTCGGAGGCTCCCCGGTTGCGCAGCCTGGTCGGCGAGGCGTCCCGGGGGAGCGCATGGAGATCCCGCATGGCGGCCTCCCTCTCCTCGGCCGGGAGGCGGGGGTTCACCGAGGCGCGCTTGAGGGCGGCGCGGCGCTCCGCGTACCGCTCGACGACCGACGCCCGCTGGGCGTTGCGCGCGATCTTGGACGTCTTGGCCATCAGCGCACCTCCACGAACTCGACGTGGCGGCGGGCCACGGGGTCGTACTTGCGCAGGCGCAGCCGGTCGGGCGTGTTGCGCCTGTTCTTGCGGGTGACGTAGCGGTATCCGGTGCCCGCCGTGGACTCCAGCGTGATCACCGGGCGCGAGGCGGTGGAACGTGCTGCCATCTCAGAATCTCTCCCCTCGAGCACGCATGTCCGCGATGACCGCGTCGATCCCGTGCTTGTCGATCGTGCGGATCCCGCGGGGGCTGACGGTGAGCGTCACCGTCCGGCCCAGGGAGGGGACCCAGTAGCGCTTCTTCTGCACATTGACGTCCCATCGCCGGCGCGTTCGCCGGTGCGAGTGGGAGACGTTGTTGCCGAAGGACGGGCTGGCGCCCGTCACCTGGCAGTGATTGCTCATCGCGTGACCTCGTGGTTGTGGGACGGCCGTGACATGCCCTATGGTACTGATAATCAATCTCATGTACACCGTCAATCCAGTTCGAGAGGTCACACTCGATGCTCGTCAGCGTCCTGTCCACCGTCGATCCGATGTTGCGCGACCTCGTCTGCCTGGGGGTGAGCGACGAGTCCGACGTGCTCGCCGTCGACCTCATGGAGGACGGCGTCGTCCTGCGCCGCTGGTAGGGCGCGGGCACGCCGTCGCGCGAGGAGGTCCCGCTGGCGCACCCCTGCCTGACGTGCTCGGTGCGCGAGGCCGTGGTCCCGGCGCTCGCGCTGATGCGGGCGGAGGGCTGCGAACGTGCGGTGCTCGCGCTCCCCGTCGCCCTGGAGCCGATCGCCGTGGTCCCCGCGCTGGTCGATCTCACCCAGCCGGACGGACCGCTAGCCGGATGCGCGGTCACCACCAGCGTGCACGCCGTCTCCGTCGACGTCGCGGCCGGGGACCTCCTCCGGCACACCCCCCTGGCGGAGCGAGGATTGGAACTCGCCGAGGACGACACGCGGTGCACGGGAGAGGTGCTCATGGTCTCCCTGGGCTACGCCGACGTGCTGCTCGCGCTGGGGGACGACCCCCTCGGCTCGGATCTGGTGGAGCACCTGCGCCCCCTCGACACGCTGCGCGTCGACCATCTGGACGAGCTCACAAGTGATGTGCTCTTCGGCTCGGCGGGCGGTCTCCGGCATGACCCAGAGGCGGCGGTGCGCCGGGTCCACCCCGCCTCGACGGCCGCCTGGGGCGGCCCCACCGCCCATGGCGTGTGGACCCTGGACCTGCGCTCCGACCGGCCCTTCCACCCGGGTCGGCTCGCGGAACGGGCGACGGAGCTCGCCGCGGACGGGACGCTGGCGCGCGGCTGCTTCTGGCTGCCCACCCGGCCCGACACCGTGTGCACCTGGGAGGTCAACGGCGACACGGCATCGGTGGGGACAGCCGGCCGGTGGGACGGCGAGCCCGCCACACACCTCATCGTCACGGGCACCGCCGACCCCGATGTGCGCGACCGCATCCGAACGGTGTTCGCCCGGATGCTCATGACGGAGGCTGAGATGGCGGGCGCTCTGGCCTGGGTGGGGGCCGACGACGGCCTCGACGAATGGTTCCCCGGAGAGGAGTGACCCCGCCGACGCGAGACGACCCGGTCCCAGGGCCCGGGGAGGGGACGCGGTCCCACAACAAGGAATCCCGACAAAACAGAAGAAGAACCATCCCGATTCGGTGCGCACGCACCTGGACAGGAACATGCCATGACCACATCCACGCGACCACGCGCCCAGGCGCTGCTGGGCGCCCTCGTCCTCGCCTCGGGTCTGCTCGCGGTGCAGCCCGCGGCGCTCGCAGCCGACCCGGCCTACACCGATCCGAGCGTCATCAAGTCGGATCCGATCACCCTGGAGACGGGGCATATCGACGCCTTCAACCCGGTGGCGACCGGTGACGGCCAGATCCAGCTGGCCCTCAAGGAGGACGTCACAGGATCCGGGGTGCTCCGCACGCCCGAGTCCGTGACGCTCAAGGTGAAGGAGAGCGCCCACACGGCGATCCCCGATGGGTACCCGGGGGCGCCTGGAGGCTACCTGCTCCCCCTCACTCAGAATCCGGACCTCATCTGGCCCGGGTGGGACACGATGCACGCGGGCGCCGCCGTGGGGGTCACCGACCTCAACGCCGGACGCGCCGACATCACGATCTCCGACGTGCAGGGCCCCGGCGACGTCTACATCTTCTCCCAGTCCGGCTTCGGCGCGCTGAAGTCCCTCCTGACGGACGGCGGCTACCAGCTGCCCGGGACGATCCACCAGGACGGACTGGCGCACGTCCACACGAACTGGGTCTTCACCGAGCCGGGCAGGTACTCGCTGACCGTCAGCTCCACGGTGTGGAACGCGGAGGAGCCGACGAGGACGGCAACGAGCCAGACGGCGACCTACACCTTCGAGGTCGGGACCTTTGCCAAGGTCGCGGTGACGGGGGCGCCGGAGGGGCACGCCCACTCGGGCTCGCCCATCGAGCTCACGGCGGCGGGTGAGAACCTGCCGGAGGGCGCGGCCTACCGGTGGGAGGTCAAGCGGGCGGACCAGTCCGATTTCGAGGCGGTCGAGGGTCAGAGCGGCTCGTCGTACACGCTGACGGCAGAACAGGCTTTGAACGCTGCGCAGGTGCGGGTGAGCGTGCTCTCGGGGGACGAGGCCGTCGCGACCTCGGAGCCCGTGACCCTCGAGGTCGACGACCACGGGGCGGCGCCGCTGCAGAAGGTGGATGTGTCTGGTCTGAAGGATCACTACCACCCTGGTGATGACGTGTCCCTCAGCGCGTCCGTCAGCCCCGCCTCCGTGGTCGACACCTGGGCGTGGTACGTGACGAACCCGGGCGAGTCCGAGGTTCAGGTCGAGGGCGCCGACTCGTCGTCCGTGACCCTGGAGGCCGGGACCGCCGTCAATGACGGAGCGACTGTTCGCGCCGCCCTGGTGAAGGACGATGGGACGGTCTATGTCGCCTCCGACCCGGTTACCGTCGCGGTGGAGGACCATGAGGAACCTGCGGCCACGGTGGCCATCCACGACGCGCCCGACGGTGCCGTCCAGGCGGGCGAGACGGTCACCCTGTCGGCGGCGGGTGAGAATCTGCCGGAGGGCGCGACCTACCGGTGGGAGGTCAAGCGGGCGGGCCAGTCCGATTTCGAGGCGGTCGAGGGCCAGAGCGGCGCCTCCTATGCGCTGATCGCCGGGCAAGGGCTTGACGGCGCGCAGGTGCGGGTGAGCGTGCTCTCGGGGGACGAGCTCGTGGCGACCTCGGAGCCTGTGACCCTCGAGGTGGAGGGCGCGGAACCCGACGAGCCCGAGGCTCCGGCCGAGTCCGAGCTCACCGACGCCACCCGCGGTGGCGTCACCGCGCCCGCCTCGGCCGAGCAGGGCAGCACAATCACACTTGATGTGGGTGCCGCGTACGCCGGCCAGGCGGTCACCGTGTGGCTGCACTCCGACCCCGTGCTGCTGGCCGAGAGCACAACCGTCAATGCCGCTGGCGCCGTCTCTGTCACGATCCCCGCGGACACCGAGGTGGCCGGGCACAAGATCTCAGTTCAGGACGCGGACGGCGGCGCGCTGATCGGGTGGGCGCCCCTCGAGGTGACGGCGGCGGACGAGGAGCCTTCGCCGGATCCGTCGGACGTGCCCACGACGGACCCATCCGGTGAGCCTTCGGACGCGCCCTCGCCGACCCCGTCCGGTGAGCCTTCGGACGCGCCCTCGCCGACCCCGTCCGGTTCGGCCACGAAGGACGGCGCGAAGCAGGATCAGAAGAAGGACGGACTGGCGGACACGGGCGCCGGCACGGAGGCGGCCCTCGCGGCTGCGGCGCTGCTGGCCCTGAGCGGAGCCGCGACGGCTCTGGCCGCCAGGTCCCGACGTCGCCGCGGCTGACAGCGGATCCGTACCACCGGAGAGCGGCGTCGTGACCGGGCATCCCCCAGTCTCGACGCCGCCACGGGCCGCCCGGACGCTCCCAGGGACTGTCCGGGGCCCTTCCCCTCGGGGGATCATCGCCGGGCCGACCGCCATCGGCCACATCATCATCGGACACCAGATCTGAGAGGCATCACGGACACTGTGCTCTTCCCATCGCAACGACGAGTCCGCAGGCGCCGGCCGGCGGTCCTGGCGGGCGTCGCCCTCGTGACCCTCCTGGCCGGATGTGCGGGCACCACTACCGGTGGGGCGGGCACCGTCGCCCTGTCGCCGGACTCGGACAGGCTCCAGGTCGTCACCACCACCGGAATCCTGGCCGACCTGGCCCGCAATGTGGGCGGAGACCGGGTGGACGTGGCGTCGATCGTCCCCGACGGGGCCGATCCCCACAGCTATGAGCCGACGCCCCACAACGTCCGCGACATCGTCTACGCGGACGTCGCCTTCTCGAACTACCTCATGCTCGAGGAGCAGGACATCGTCAAGACCCTCGACGCGAACGTCCGCGAGGGCGTGCCCAACATCTCGCTGGCGGAGGCCTCGGTGAAGTACGCCGCCGATGTCATCCCCTTGGTCGAGGACGTCTCCCTGGACACGATCTGGCTCGGCCTGCGCGTCGAGGGCAGCGGCCAGGGCATCGGGATGGACCGCTCCTCGGAGGTCCTCCTCTCGGCGACCGGGATGGAAGGGCCGGGCAGGCTCGTGGCCTACCTGACCGAGAGCCTGGGGCAGACTGACGTCTACTTCGACTCCGGGGACGGATTCGACGCCGCCAGCGGGTACCGCGACGACACGGTCTCCCTGCCGACCGCGGCGCACACGCATCTGAGCTGGGCTTTCACGGAACCGGGCGTCTACCGCCTGCACCTGCAGGCCCGCGCCAAGCCCTCCCAAGAGGAGCAGACGGTCGACCTCGGATCCGCCGTCGTCACCTTCGCCGTCGGCGTCGATCCGTCGACCGTGGCGGAGGAGGGGGACACGATCCTCGGCGAGGGGCATGCCGACATCTCGGTGGACGTGGACGCCGGCGGGTTCTCGGTCCTGGCGGACCACACGCACGACGGCGAGGCCGAGCAGGACCACACGCCGACGGAGTCCACGGTCATCGAGGTGCCCACGAAGGCCCTCCATGAGCTGCCGTCCGGCCTCCAGTACCGGTTCCTCGGCGAGAGCGGGTCGAAGGTCTACCAGCTCCCCCAGGCGGTCCTCGGCAAACACGTGCACGGCGAGATCGACCCGCACCTGTGGCAGAACGTCGCGAACGCGGAGGCCTACGTCAAGATCATGCGCGACCAGTTCATCGAGGCCGACCCCGCCGGCGCCGCCGAGTACACGGAGAACGCCGCGAACTATCTCGCGCAACTCGATGCGCTCGACACCGAGGTGCGCGAGACCATCGCCCAGATCCCGGCCGAGAGACGCCACCTGGTGACGACGCATGACGCCTTCGCATACCTGGGCAAGGCCTACGACCTCGACATCGCCGGGTTCGTCACGCCGAACCCCGCCACCGAGCCGAGCCTCGCGGAGCGCAAACGGCTCACGGAGACGATCCGCAACCTCGACGTGCGCGCCGTGTTCCTCGAGCCCGAGCTGCGTGCCCGCTCCTCGACCCTGGTGGAGATCGCCCGCGAGCAAGGGGTCCGGGTCTGCACGATCTACGGAGACTCCTTCGACCGCGACGTCCGGACGTACATCGACATGATGCGGTTCAACGCCCACTCCATCCATGACTGTTTGACAACCAATAAGGACACTGATCAATGAGCGCACTGACGTCCGTCCACCACCGGGTGAGCCGTCCCACGGCGATCGCGGGCCTGGCGGCGTGCCTGCTCGCGGCCGCCCTCGTCACGCCGGCGGCGCGGGCCGACGACGACCTCGCCCAGACCATCGACCCGAACCAGGCCCAAGGCGAGGGCCAGACGGTCCTCGACGAGGGGCACATCGACATCGGCCCGACCCTGGGCACGGGCGAGTTCATCCTGGAGGCGCACGACGACACTGGGGAGACCTCGGTGTGGCGGCGTCTGAGCGACGTGGTGGTCGAGGTGAATGACGAGGGCATGATGACGATGCCCGACGACGACACCTACTCCTTCATCGGGGCGGAGCCCGGATCGTCGATCTGGATGATCCCGCAGACCCAGCAGACCGGTGTGGCGTGGCTGGGGTGGAACACCCAGGAGCCCCAGCTCATGCAGACGGTCAGCGGCGGCGTGACCTTCTCGCTGCTCGGCATCGAGGGTCCGGGCGACGCGACGGTGTACCTGCAGTCCGGCAACTTCGGCGCTCCCGAGGTCATCTGGAGCTCGCAGAACGCCTTCCCGCAGGACTCGTGGATCGAGGTCAACACCCACACGCACGCGAACTGGGCGTTCACCGAGAAAGGACTGTACCTGATGCGGTTCCGGATCTCGGCGACGACGCTCGCCGGGGACGAGATCTCCACGGAGGACACGCTGAGGATCGCCGTGGGCTCCGATGCGGACACGGACGCCGCGTTCGCCGCCCAGTGGGAAGGCGAGCCGCAGACGGACGCGGCATCGGGCGCGCAGTCGGAACCCTCGAGCGGCGCCCCCGCCTCCGATCAGGGCGCCCCGCCCTCGGGTGCGGCGGCGGGCGACTCCGGGTCGTCGTCGGCCATGCCTGTCGTCCTCGCGGGCGCCGGCATCGTCGCGGCCGCGCTCCTCATCGCGGCGATCGCCTTCGTGGTGTCGGGGCGCCGGGCGCGTCAGCGTGTCTGGGAGGCCCGCCGTGCCGCGGACGAGCAGGCCGAGCAGAGGCACAGGGCCGGGACCTCGGGCGGAGGGGCCTCCGATGAGTGAGGCAGCTATCTGGCCGGCGGTCCTCCCCACCGGGGACGGCCTCGCGGTCGACCCGGCTCCCGGCATCCCCGAGGACAGCCCGGAGGAGAGGGGCACGGCCCTGATCGAGGTCCACGACCTCGCCGTCGCGTTGGGCGGCAGGCGGGTCCTCACCGGCATCCGCTTCCAGGTCCGCCCCGGCGAGTTCATCGGCATCATCGGACCCAATGGCGCGGGGAAGACGACGCTGATGCGCGCCATCCTCTCCCTGGTGCCCGCCGAGAGCGGATCGATCCTCGTCGACGGGCGCCGTGCCCGCAGGGGCAGCGGGAGCATCGGATACGTGCCCCAGCGCCACGAGTTCATGTGGGACTTCCCCATCTCCGTCGAGGACGCCGTGCTGACGGGGCGCGTGTCCCGGATCGGATGGCTGCGGCGCGCTCGCGTGGAGGACTACACGGCGGTGGCCGACGCGCTGTCACTGGTCGGCATGTCCGACCTGCGCCGGCGTCCCGTCGGCGAGCTCTCCGGGGGCCAGCGGCAACGGGTGCTCGTCGCTCGGGCGCTGGCCCTGCGCCCCCGGGTCCTCCTGCTCGACGAGCCCTTCACGGGCCTCGACATGCCGACCCAGGAACTGCTCACCGACCTGTTCACGACGTTGTCCGCCCAGGGGACGGCGATCGTCATGACGACGCACGACATCGTCGCCGCCGTGCACCAGTGCGCGCGCCTGATCCTCATCAACCGCCGGATCATCGCCGACGGCCCCCCCTCGGACGTGACCGAGGGGCGCCTGTGGAAGGAGACCTTCGACGTGACCGACTCCAACCCCCTCCTCATGGCGGTGGGGGCGATCCGATGAGCCCCCTCGACTTCATCCGCGACGTGCTCAACCCGGATCTGCAGTTCCTGCTCAAGGCGCTGTTGATCTCCGTGATGTCCTCGGCGGTGTGCGGCGTCATCGGCTGCTACGTCGTCCTGCGCGGCATGGCCTTCATCGGCGACGCCGTGACCCACGCGGTGTTCCCCGGGTTGGCGGTCGCCTTCGTCCTGCAGGGATCGCTCGTCCTCGGCGGCGTCGTGGCGGGCGTCGCGGTCTCGGTCCTAGTGGCGGTCTTCTCCCAGAACCGGCGCCTCAAGGAGGACTCCATCATCGGCGTCCTCATGGTGGCGGCCTTCGCCTTGGGCATCGTCATCATGTCCTTCTCCCCGGCCTACGCGGGATCGCTGCAAGGCTTCCTGTTCGGCTCGATCACCGGCATCCCGGACTCTGACCTCGTGGTCGCCGCCGTGACCGGCGCCGCGGTGCTCCTCGGCGCGCTGGCGTTCCATCGCCAATTCGTCGCGGTCAGCCTGGACCGGGAGATGGCCCGGGCCGCGGGGCTGCCCGTCTTCCTGCTCGACGTCGTGCTCTACGTGCTGGTCACCATCGCGGTCGTGATCTCCGTGCAGACCATCGGCAACATCCTGGTCCTCGCTCTGCTGGTCACGCCGGCGGCCACCGCTCGGCTCCTCACGGACCGACTCGGTCCCATGATGGCGATGGCGCCCCTCATCGGGGCCTTCTCCGCGCTCTCCGGGCTC
This sequence comes from Schaalia naturae, assembly GCF_042665795.1. Lineage (NCBI taxonomy): Bacteria > Bacillati > Actinomycetota > Actinomycetes > Actinomycetales > Actinomycetaceae > Schaalia > Schaalia naturae. The sequence goes on along the minus strand of NZ_JBHTEF010000001.1, from coordinate 2,323,796 downwards.
TATGTCTCGTGGGCGCTCAATTTGCCGGTGGGCGGCACCATCGTGCTGGTCGCGACGATCCTGTTCCTCCTGGCATGGGTTCTCGCCCCGCGCCACGGAATGGTCGCCCGCCGCCTGCGCGCCCGGCGCTCGCCGTCCGACGCCGCCCCGTCCCCGAAGTCCTTGGAAGGAGAGGGGACCGGTCTGGCACGGGTCCCCGGCACAGTCTCATGAGCAGACGATCCTCAGAACGCCTAGCGTCCCGCCACGGCCCGCTCTCCCGTTGGCGCCGCTGCGCGCTGCTCGGCGCGGGCGCCGCGGCCGTCCTCGTCAACGGCCTGGTCCTGCCCACGGTCGCGGCCGGAGCCCAGGACCCCTCCTCGGATCGCTCCGTGAACACGGAGGTCCCCGCCGCCCAGGCGGTGGTCGTGGCCGATCTGGCGGATCCGCAGGCCTCCCGGGTGGTCCTGGAGGACGGAACCGAGAAAGGCCTCGACGAGGTCGTCCTCACCTCCGACACCACCGAACTGCGCCTTCAGATGAAGGCCTCTGCCGAGGGGGTGGGCGCACCCGGGTCCTCGGAGGACTCCGTCCTCGTCCCGCTGGCCGGGGCGGTCGAGGATCTCGCAGGCGACCAAGGGGAGGACGGCCTTCCCACCGTGTCCACCGCCACCGGTGAGGATGTCGAACCGGGCCTCGACGAGGCCGAGGGACGGGCCACGTGGAGCGTCCCGGGGGGAGACCCCCCCGAGGTGAGCGTGTGGACCTTCGCGGAGGCCGGCACCTATGTCCTCCAAGTCGCAGCGGCGGGCGACGCCGACGGGCCGGACGCCGCCGCCGAGTCGGGCGGTGGCGCCGCGAACGACCTGACCCTCCGGGTCGGCGCGAGTGGGAGAGCTGAGGACGCGGGACAGTCGGGCGAGCAGACCGGCGCGGGCGCGGCGGAGGATCCCGCATCCGAGACAGCCTCCGGGCCGGCGGGCCAGGAGAGCCGCGGCACGGCCTCGTCCCTGTCCGGTCTGGGCGCCGTCACGCCCTTCTCGGCCTCGGAGCGGCGGGTGCTCTCCAAGGTGCACACGGACGCCATCTCGGCCTACGTCGACGACGGCGCGCTCGTCGCAGCCACCAAGGCGGATGTCGACGGCGTCGAGGGCAAACGGCTCGACCCCGACCAGATCGTGTTCAACATCGAGCCGGCCTCGCTGACCACGCTGCCGGCGGGCACGCCCTCGTGGCTGGGCGCGCCGGGGCAGCAGGTCTACTGGGCGCCCCAGACGTGGGACGACAAGGAGATCATCTGGCCCGGGTTCTCCACCCAAGATCCGGCCCTCATCCAGGCGCTGGGCGATGGCGGCCAGGTGCGCTACACGCTGGCCGACGTCAAGGGGCCCGGCTCGGTCGAGGTGTTCCTCAACGGGAACTTCGGGGGCGCGCCGACCAGGTGGTTCTCCAGCACGGACGGGGACCACTCGTACCACGACATCCCCGCCAACACCCACGCGCACGCCAACTGGGTGTTCAGCGAGGCGGGGCGCTACGAGCTCACCTTCCAGATGACGGCGTCGATCAACGGGAAGGCCCAGACGACGCAGTCGACCTACGTCTTCTACGCCGGGGACGCGAAGGGCCTCAGGCAGGCGACCCAGACGTATCTCGCCGCCACCCCGGACGCCGACGGCGGGCACGTCACGCTCCAGGCCCTGGTGACATCCGAGGTCCCCAACAGCAACGGCCTGTCCTACACGACCACCGGCACGGTCACGGTCTACCGCGGGAGCAGGGACACGGCGGATCCCGCCACGCTCGAGGGCATGACCGCGGTGGCCAGCCTCCCGCTGAAGAATGGCGGCGCGACCTCGGACCCGCTGGAGGATCCCGACGGGGACAGCGTGTTCGTGGCCGTCTATCGGCCGACCTACTCGAACGAATTCGCGTCCTCGACATCGGATCCGGCCGATCGGACGATGCCGGACCTCTCGCGCGACGGGATGACGGTCGCCGCCGCGAAGGCGGGGACGGACATCAAGGCGGGATCCTCGGTGATCGGCACCCTGGACGCGGACGTCGACGCGCCCGACGGCAGCGGCTATGTCGCATGGCTGCGCGACACGACCGGTATCACCCGCCAATTGGGCTCCGTCGAGGTCGCGGACCGGGCGTTCTCGGTGACCCTTCCCGACGGGCTGGCGAGCAGCAAGTGGCACAAGCTCGCCCTCACCGATGCGGAGGGCACGCTGTTGGGGTGGAGCGAGTTCGCCGTCGTCGGGGACTCGGGGACGGTGCCCGACGTCCCGCCGGACGCGCCCGGCGGCGGCACCGACAATCCTGGAGGTGGCGGCGGCAACGGCGGCGGTGGCTCCGGCAACCAGAACGGGGGCGGCTCCGGCGGCCAGGGAGGCGGCGGGACCGGTGGCGGCGGTTCCGCCGGCCGCGTGTGCCAGCCCGGCGTGACCCTCGACCACGGCCACATGGACATCTGGAACGTCACCTACTCCGATGGCGGCATCGTCATGCAGATCAAGGAGGACGCCACCGGATCCCACGTGCTGCGCGATCCGAAGACGGTCCTCCTGCAGGTCAAGGAGTCGGCCGTCCAGTCTGTGCCCTCCGGGTACCCGGGCGGAGGCGGGCAGGCCTACGTGCTTCCGCTGACCCAGGACAACAACCTGATCTGGCCGGGGTGGGACACGAACGGGGTGAAAACGGGGCCGTTCACCGACGTGTCGATCCATATCACCTCGGTCTCCGGCCCCGGATCCGTCTTCCTCTACTCGGAGGACAGCATGGGCCATCTGAAGTCGCTGTTCACAGACGGCGGCTACCAGTTCCCGAACACGATCCGGGAGGAGACCCCCGCGCACACGCACGCTCAGTGGACCTTCACCCAGAAGGGCGTCTACGTCCTGAAGGCCTACGCGGAGGCGCGCAATCCGCAGACGGGGGTGACCATCAAGACGGCCACGGTGCCCTACGTCTTCCAAGTGGGCGATGTGTCGATCGGGGACGTCTTCTGCGACGTCGGCGATGACACGTCCACGGCGGCGACGGCCTCCGCCGATGATGTCGCCAAGGCGGAGGCGGCCGAGAAGGCCGAGGAGGAGGCCTCCGCCAAGGCCGCGGCCCAGGCGAAGGCCAAGGCGAAGGGGGCCCAGAGCGGGGACGGGCAGTCGGGGGCCCAGTCCGGAGCCGGGGCGTTCGGTCCCCTCGGGGACGGAGCGGGCTCACCGTGGGCCTATGCGGGGATCGGCGCCGGGTCCGTCGCGCTCGCGGGCGGCATCGCTCTGGGAGCGACCGTCCTCATCCGCCGGCGGAACATGCAATTGGCCGCTCTGGCGAATGCCTGAGCACGCCCGGGGCCGTCGCCGGTCGCCTCACACGATCGGTGGCCGGCCCCGGCGCGCCGTATCGCCGGCGTTCCTCGCGGCGGTCGCCCTCGTGCTGGCCGGCGCGGTCGTCCTCGTCGGGGGGATCCGCGCGGTGACGGGGCGGGGGGATGCCGGCGGAGCGACGGCGGCCTCCGGTGGGCCCTCGGGCGCCGCTCCCCGCTCGGCAGTCCTTCCCTCGGCCGCTCCGCGGTCCTCGGCGGACGGGCGACGCCAGGGCGCGGCGGATGCCGCAGATGAGGACTGGGTCGACGCGATGGCGGGAGCCACCGGCATCCCGGCCCGCGCCTTGGCGGCCTACGCGGGAGCCGCCCTCGTCCAGCAGGAGCGGACCCCCGACTGCCATCTCGGGTGGAACACCCTGGCGGCGATCGGCCAGGTCGAGTCCGGCCACGGCGGGGGCGATCTGAAGCCGGATGGGGACGTGCGGCCCCGGCTCGTGGGCGTCGCGCTCGACGGCGCGGGCGTCGCGGCGGTGCCCGACACCGACGACGGGCGCCTGGACGGCGACCGGACCTGGGACCGGGCGGTGGGCCCCCTGCAGTTCCTGCCCGCGACGTGGGACCTGTTCGGCCGCGATGGCAACGGCGACGGGGTGGCGGACATCGACAGCATCGACGACGCGGCGGTCAGCGCGGCCGCCTACCTGTGCTCCTCAGAGGCCGATCTGTCCGAGGAGTCCGACTGGGCGGCGGCGGTCTCCCGCTACAACGCGGGGACGCGCTACAACAACGAGGTGGCCGACGCGGCCGAGGCCTTCGCCTCGGTCAGGATCCCGTGAGGGCCGGCCTTCTGGCAGGTGCGGAGAGGACGAGATCATGTTAGTCTCGCCTTAAGTTCGGATATCCGAAACTTAAAGTTTGATCACCAATAAATCAGTGGGCACGAGAGATCGACAGGAGAGGACCATGACCATCCCCAGAGGGCTCCGGGCCCTTCTCGCACTCGCCGCCGCGGGCTCCCTCGGCTTGAGCGCCTGCTCTGCGGGACCTGGAGGATCGCAGAGCGGAAACGCCTCGGCGGGCTCCCAGGACGCGCCCCTCGTGCTCACGACCTTCACCGTCCTGCAGGACATGGCCGCCAACGTCGCGGGCGACCACCTGCGCGTCGAGTCGATCACGAAGCCCGGCGCCGAGATCCACGACTACGAGCCGACGCCCTCGGACATCACGAAGGTCGAGGGCGCCGACCTCATCCTCAACAACGGCCTCGGCCTGGAACGCTGGTTCGAGAAGTTCGTCGCCGACTCCGACGCGCCGCGCGTCGACCTCAGCGAGGGCATCGCCCCGATCGACATCTCCGAGGGCGACTACTCCGGCAAGCCGAACCCCCACGCCTGGATGTCCCCGGCCAACGGGCAGATCTACGTCGACAACATCGCGAGGGCCTTCACCTCGATCGACCCGGACCATGCCGCCGACTACCAGGCCAACGCCACCGCGTACAAGCAGAAGATCCAGTCCGTCGCCGACTCCCTCGAGGCGCGCTTGGAGGCCCTCCCCGACAACGAGCGCACCCTGGTCAGCTGCGAGGGCGCCTTCTCCTACCTCACCCGCGACGTCGGTCTCAATGAGGTCTACCTGTGGCCCGTCAACTCCGAGACCGAGGGCACCCCTCAGCAGATCGCCTCCGTCGTCGACAAGGTCGCAGCCGATCGCGTCCCCGCCGTCTTCTGCGAGTCGACCGTCAACACGAAGGCCATGCAGCAGGTCGCCGACGAGACCGGAGCGGCCTTCCGCACCGACGCCGACCATCTGCTCTACGTCGACTCGCTGTCCGAGGCCGACGGCCCCGTGCCGAGCTACCTCGACCTGCTCCAGCACGACGCCGACGCGATCGCCTCCGGCCTGACCGGGCAGGGCGCGCAGTGACACCGCTCGTCCGCACGCTCAGGGCCGCAGCGCCCCCCTCACCGGACACGGCGGCGGCCGGGGCCGCGCCGGTCTGCCCGCCCCCGGAGCCGCCGGGGATCGAGGCCCGCGACCTCGCCGTCTCCTACCGGGAGGTCGTCGCCCTCGAGGACGTGACGCTGCGCGTGGAGCCCGGCGACCTGTGCGGCCTCGTCGGGATGAACGGGGCCGGCAAGTCCACCCTGTTCAAAGCGCTGATGGGCGTGGTCGCCCCGAGTCGCGGCGAGATCCGCTTCCTCGGCGTGCCCGCCGAGCGGGCCCGCTCGCGCGCACTCGTCGGCTACGTCCCCCAGCGCGACGAGGTCGACGCGGCCTTCCCTCTCAGCGTCGCCGACGTCGTGATGACGGGACGCTACGGCTACCAGAATCTTCTGCGCACGCCGCGCCCGGCCGACCGCGAGGCCGTGGCCGCCGCCCTCGACCGCGTCGGGCTGGCCGACCTCGCCCATCGCCAGATCGGCGCCCTGTCGGGCGGCCAGCGCAAGCGGGTCTTCGTCGCCCGCGCCCTGGCCCAGGAGGCGCGCGTCCTCCTGCTCGACGAGCCTTTTGCGGGGGTGGACCGCGACTCGGAGGCGACGATCATCGCGGTCCTCCACGACCTGTCCGACCAGGGCGTCACGATGCTGATCGCCGAGCACGACCTCAACACCCTGCCCCGGATCTGCTCCGAGGCGATCCTCCTCAACCGCACCGTGCTGCTCCACGCCGACGTCCAGACCGTGCTGCGCCCGGAGAACCTGGCGCTGGCCTTCGGGATCGATACGGCCCGCGCCGAGGAGGTCGTCCGATGAACGACCTCCTCGCGGTTCTGGAGTCCGTCCTGGTGGAGCCCTGGGGTTACACCTTCATGCAGCGGGCGCTCGTCGTCGGCCTGGTCACCGCGCTGGTGTGCGGGGTCATCAGCTGCTGGCTGGTGCTGATCGGGTGGTCCCTGATGGGCGACGCGATCTCCCACTCGGTCCTGCCCGGCGTCGTCATCGCCTACATGCTGGGCCTCCCCTTCGCCGTGGGGGCGCTCGCCTTCGCCCTGATCGCCGTCGCGATGATCGGATCGATCCGCCGCTCCGGCGAGGTCAAACCGGACGCCGCGATCGGCATCGTCTTCACGACGCTCTTCGCGCTGGGGACCGTCCTCGTCTCGGTGACGCCGAGCCAGACGGACCTCAATCACATCCTCTTCGGGAACCTCCTGGGCGTCATCAGATCCGACATGGTCCAGGTCATGGCACTCGGCGCGATCGTCCTCGTCTTCATCCTGGTCAAGCGGCGCGACCTCACTCTGTTCGCCTTCGACCCGATGCAGGCACGGGCCATCGGGCTGTCCCCGCGGTTCCTCAGCGCGTCGCTGCTGGTGTCGTTGGCGATCACGGTCGTCGTGTCCTTCCAGGCAGTCGGGTTGATCCTCGTGGTGGCGATGCTGATCACCCCGGGCGCGACCGCGCGGCTGCTGACCGGGAGCATCTGGCGGATGCTGTGGATCTCGCCATTGGTCGCCGTCGTCGCCGTGCTGACCGGCATCCTGTCGAGCTACGCGCTCGACGCCTCATCGGGCGGGATGATCGGCGTCTCCCTGGGCGTCCTGTTCGGGATCACGTACCTGGCGGGGCCGCGCGGGGTGATCACCGAGGCCGTCCGCCGGCGCAGGCGGGGCGGTGCCCGCGCGAGGGCCGTGGCGGCCTGACCGTCACGGCAGCAGGGCGTGCGCTCCGACATGTTCGCCGTGCAGCACGGCCTCGTGGGCCCGGGCGGCCTCCTCCAGCGGCCAGACGCCCGCCAGCACCGGGCGGACCAGCCCGCGCCGGACCAGCGGCCAGACGTGGGTCTCCAGGGCGTCGCACACGGCGGCCTTCACCTGCTCAGGCTGTGAGCGCAGCGTCTCGGCGTGGACGGACAGGTTGCGGCTGAGCATCCGCTCCAGGTCGATCTCCGACCGGGTGCCGCCCAGCAGTCCGATGACGGCCAACGTCCCGTGGTTGGCCAGGGACTTGACGTCATCGGCGAACGACCCCGCGCCCGACACGGACAGGATGATGTCGGCGCCGTGCCGGCCGGTCTGCGCCCTGACGAAGGCCGGCAGGTCGTCGGCTCGGTCCAGGGCGGCCTCGGCCCCGAGTTTCACACAGACCAGTGCCCGTTCAGGGGAGCCGGCGGTGGCCAGGACCCGGCAGCCGAGCGCGCGCGCGATCTGAATGGCCGTGCTCCCGACGTTCCCGGTCCCGCCGTGGACGAGGACGACGCGCCCCTCGTTGTCCGCGGGGGCGGGAGAGAGCCCCCCGATGCGCACCAGGTTGAGCCAGGTCGTCGCCGAGGCCTCGACCAGGATGGCGGCGGCCGCGAAGGCGGCGGTGCCGCGGGTGAGGCGCGTCTGGAGGGCGTCCTCGTCGGAGGCGGCGGAGAACCCCGGGTGGTAGCGCGGGTCCTGGGCGGGATCCAGGTCCGTGAGAGGCAGGGGCATGACCTCTCCGTCGTCTGCCAGGCACAGGTCCGCGCACGCGCCGCCGGCCACCAGCGCGCACACGGCGTCGCCCTCGTGCCAGCGGGAGACCCCGGGGCCGACAGAGGCGATCATGCCCGCGCAGGCGAGCCCCAGGGTGAGCGGGGAGCCGGCCGGCGGGACGTAGCGCCCCCGAGACTGCGCAACGTCCGCGCGGTTGACGCCAGCGGCGACCACGCGGATCAGGACCTGGCCGGGACCGGGTTCGGGCACGGCGGCGTCGACGAGGGCGAGGTGCGGGCCGATGCGCCGCACCGCGGGATCCTCCGGACAGGTCTCGCTGAGGGTTGACAGGGTGCGCATATCCTCATTGTCTCGCCTCAGGTACCCGAGCGGAATGGGGTCGGCTAGGATCGGACAGTCTGGAGGGCTGACCGAGCGGCCGAAGGTGACGGTCTTGAAAACCGTTGTGCCAGCAATGGCACCAAGGGTTCGAATCCCTTGCCCTCCGCGGCTGTCGGCGGGCGGGGGCGCGGGAGACGCGCTCGGTCCGCCGAGCATGCCGGCCCGCGGTCCGATTTTCGCCAGTGGGCGGGATTCGGTACGCTGGACGCGCACTGGAGACGTCGCATAGCCAGGTCGAGTGCGCCTCCCTGCTAAGGAGGTAGGGGTTCACGCCCCTCGAGGGTTCAAATCCCTCCGTCTCCGCGGATGGTGACCCCGGAACCGCATGGTTCCGGGGTTTTCCGTTAGAATGGAGCCGATCGAGCGTGTCCCGGATATGGACTTGAGTAGTCACGGATGACCTCTCAGTGACTCTAGACTAGCCACATTTCGGGGTGTGTGTCTAGTAGGCGCGACGGAGACTGAGAGGAGATCTCATGGCGAAGATCGGAGGGGCCCGGCTCCCGCAGGGCATCTCGATGCAGCGCGGCCGCTACCGGGTGCGCCTGTACGTGGACGGGATCCAGCACTCCCTCGGCATGTTCGAGACGCTCACCGACGCGAAGGCCGCACTGGCCATCGCCCGGTCGGAGAAGGTGCGCGGAACGTTCGTGCCCCCCGCGCAGCGACGCAGGGACGCCGAGGAGGCCAAGCGCTTGCGGGCCCAGACGGCGCTGACCGTGGCCAGCTGGTCCGACACGTGGTTGAAGCGCCTTGAGGACGACGGCAAGTCCCCCGGCACTGTCCGCGCCCACCGGTCCCTGCTGGACCGGCACATCCTCCCGGCCATCGGGGACATGCCGCTGGCCGAGGTGACCGAGGACGACATCGACGCCCTGGTGGAGGCCATCCGCGCGCTGCCGTCCGCCAGGAACAGGCACGCGACCACGAACGGAGTATGGGCGAACGCTGCGCGCACCCTGCGGGCCCTGTTCAACGCGGCCGTGGCAGCGCACGCGGGCGGACTGGAGGCGACCCCGGTCCACGTCCGGGTCCCGAAGTCGGTGCGCGTGCGCAAGGTGGAGGAGGGGACCGACATCGCGTCCCCGGCCGACGTGCGCGCGTTCACCGAGGGGATGCCCGACCGTATGGCCATCGCGGTGCCGCTGGCCGCGTGGTGCGCCCTGAGGCTCGGTGAGGTCCTCGGGTTGCAGCGCGGCGACCTGGAGCACCTGGACGCGCCGGAACGCGCCGTGCTTCACGTGCGCCGACAGTGGAACACGAAGGCGGCGCCGCCGGAGTACACGGACCCGAAGGCCGGCAGCGTGCGCACGGTCGCGATCCCCGCGTCCCTGGTGCCAGCCATCCGCGCCCACCTGGAGCGCTTCACCGGCCCCGGCGCGAAGGCCCCGCTGATCCCCGGCCAGGATCCGGCCAAGCCGCTGTCCCAGACCGCGTTCGACTCCGCGTGGAGGAAGGCACGGGCAGGCGTTCGCCCAGGGTTCCGGTTCCATGCGTTGCGGCACACCGGGTTGACCCTGTTCGCCCAGCAGGGTGCCACGCTGACGGAGCTGATGTCGCGTGGCGGGCACAAGTCGGCCGACGTGGCGCTGCGCTACCAACATGCAGCCGCCGAACGCGACCGCGCGCTGACCGACCGGCTCAACGAGATGATCGGGGAGTAGCCGCGACACACCGTGCGGGGCCCGGAGTGCACACGGGAGGACACTGTTGTTATTCTGGGGGTGTCCCCGCACGACAGGGGGACACGCCGGTGGCCATGAGGTCCCCGGCTCGGCATGAGAATGCCGAGGTGCTAGTTCCCAGGACTACACACCGGGCCAGGTGAGTACAACTCACCGAAGGGCGAAAGCCAGTGCCCGGATAGGCGCCGAGCAATTCGGTTCCGAAGTGAGGTAGGGGCAAGAACTAACGGCCATGTCCGCAACGGAAGCCGAGCACTGAGAGTCCACAAGAGGTGGATTCTCAGAAGCTCGGCATTCGTGTATTCGGACGGAGTTGGCCGTGAACACGAACACTACAATTGCACGCGACTTCCTCAGCGTTGACGAGGCCGCCGCCATCTTTGGCGTCTCATCGAAAACAGTTCGCCGCATGATCTCCCGAGGGGAACTCAGGGCGAAGAAGTTCGGGACGCTGATTCGCATCAGTCGCACCGACCTTGACCGGGCAGGCCGCCCGGTGACATCCCTCGCCACTGTGGGTGGTGAGTGACCTTGGCATCGGAGACCGAGTACCGGGCGCGCGCCGCATCATTCGCCGCCCACTACCAGCTGGCACTGTCCCCGGGGGACCTGCGGAGGATGGCCCGCGACATGCGCACCCTCGGCACGGATCGGGCGCTGCGCGCCGCGTTCTACGCCGCCGGGCACAGGGACCTACGCCGCGGCCAGGATCCCACCTGGACATCCGCCTACGCCGCGCACCCGGAATGGGGGCAGGCAGCATGACGATATGGACAAACGAAACCCGCCCGGCTGGCGACCGGACGGGAATCGGAGAAGTTCAAGTGAGCGACCCGAACGGTTCCCATCATACCGCCGAGGCCGCCCTACTGTCCGCTGCGGCCCTGCTGGCCGTGTGCGTCGCCCTCCTCGCCATTGTCGCGGTGGGGGTGATCTCGTGAGCGCGCTTTATCAGGCTAGCCGCGTAAAGAGACACCGGAGCACGAAGGCACAGTTGGCCGCCCTGGACGACACGATCGTGGAGGTCTTGTCCGAGGAGAATCCAACCTCAGTGCGCAGCGTCTACTACCGGTGCGTCTCGCGCGGGGCCGTGGCGAAGACCGAGCTGGAGTACCAGAAGATCAGTCGCCGTCTGGTGGCGCTGCGGGCCAAGGGTCGCGTGCCCTACCGGTGGATCGTTGACGGCACCCGCCTGACGCGCGGGCCCGTGGTCTACGACAGTGCGGAGGCCGCGCTGCGGGAGACGGCCGAGTTCTACCGGCGCCGGTTGTGGAACGACCAGCCGGTGGAGGTCATCGTCTTGTCGGAGAAGGACGCGATCAGCGGCACGGTCTACCCGGTGACATCGCGCTATCAGGTGGAGCTGTCCGTCACGCGCGGATACACCTCGGTGACGTTCGTCCACGACATGGCCGAGACGCTCACGGACAACACGATGCGCGGCAAGGAGACGTTCGTCTACCAGCTGGGGGACCACGACCCGTCCGGCGTGGATGCGTGGAGGAGCTTTCAGGACCAGCTTCACCAGTTCGCGCCGAACGCCAGGTTCGAGTGTGCGCGGCTGGCCGTGACTCCCGAGCAGATCCTCGACCTTGGGTTGCCGACCCGCCCGACGAAGCGGACGGACTCCCGGTCGAAGGGCTTCACGGGGGACTCGGTGGAGGTGGACGCTATCCCGCCCACCGAGTTGCGCAGGATCGTGGAGGCCGCGATCACGCAGCACATCGACCCCGACCAGCTGGAGTTCACGAAGTCCGTGGAGCACACGGAACGGGATCTCCTGGAGAGTCTGGCAAGGGGTGGTCTCAGGTGAGCGAGACGACCCTGTTCGACCGTCTGGCCGCAATGGTCACGCCGGAGGCACTGAACCTCGCAACGCACCTCATGAACGAGTGCTACGACCTCGGCAGGTCCTCGATCCGTGAAGATCTCCGTCTCGGTGATTACGAGAGCGGCTACTCGGACGGGCTGTCCGCCGGTTTCAACGACGGATACGCCGTCGGCTACAAGGCGTGCCTGAACCGCATGGCAGAGGCCCAGCGCCACGGACTGAGGCCGCTGTCCGTCGCCGAGCACAACCGGGCTTTCGAGGACGAGCGGGGGCGGGCCGCATGAACGTCAAGGACATCATCAACGCCCACCGGTGCAGCCCTCAGTGCTTGTGCGCGGCGACCCCGCGGGCCCGGTGCACCTGCGCGTGCCAGGGCACGTTCCACGGCGCCCTGGTCGACGCCGACGTGGCGGAGGAGGTGAGCGACAGTGAGTGACGGTGTGACGGATGTGTCGGCAATAGGGGGTCAGGGGTGGAAGGTCCTCGCTGACGTTGAGACGCACCTGAAGCGCTACGTGGTCTATCCGGGCCCGGACGAGCTGGTCGCTCACGTTCTGTGGATCGGGCACACCTGGTTGCTGGACTCGTGGGACTCCACGCCCAGAATCGCGTTCCTGAGTCCTGAGCCGGGGTCCGGTAAGTCGCGGGCCCTGGAGGTCACGGCGCCGCTGGTCCCCAACCCGGTGCACGCGGTCAACGCGACGCCGGCCTACCTGTTCCGGAAGGTCGCGGATCAGGATGCGCGCCCGACCGTCCTGTTCGATGAGATCGACACGATCTTCGGACCTCGGGCCAAGGACAACGAGGAGCTGCGGGGGTTGCTGAACGCCGGGCACCGTCGCGGCGCGGTCGCGGGCCGGTGCGTGGTGCGTGGCAAGGAGGTCTTCACCGAGGAGCTCCCGGCGTATGCGGCCGTGGCCCTCGCGGGTCTCGACGACTTGCCGGAGACGTTGATGACTCGGTCGGTGGTTGTGCGGATGCGCAGGCGGAAGCAGTCGGAGCGCCGCCCGATGCCGTGGCGCGCCAGGGATGCGGACAGTGAGCCGGTGGTTGCCCTGCGTGAGCGCATGGAGCGCTGGACTCAGTCCGTGGCCCCACTGGCCGGGCGGGGGTGGCCGACCATGCCTGACGGTGTGGAGGACCGCGACGCGGACGTGTGGGAGGCCCTGCTGGCGGTGGCGGACCTCGCGGGCGGGGTGTGGCCCCAGCGGGCTCGCGATGCCGCCGTGCGCATGGTCGGCAAGTCCCACCAGACGGCGCCGAGTCTGGGAGTGCTCCTCCTACGCGACACGCGCCAGGCGTTCGAGGACGCCGGAGTGGACAAGATGCCCACGGAGGACCTGCTGGAGCGCCTCAACGCGATGGAGGAGTCCCCGTGGGGTGACCTGCGGGGGAATCCGCTCAACGCGCGTGGCCTCGCGTGGCGACTGTCGAAGTACAGCATCAGGCCCTCGACGGTGCGCGACGGATCTCGGACGTTCAAGGGGTACGTGGCCGGGTGGTTCGCGGACTCTTGGGAGCGGTATCTCGCGCCCCCGTCCCCCGATAGTGCCGTCACATCCGTCACAACGTCACAAGATGGCACTGACCTGCGGAAACCGTGTGACGGACCGGAGGACCCGCCAGCGGCTATCCGTCACAACCCCGACCTATCCGTCACAACGGACGAGGAGCCAACACCCCCTGACCTGCGATGTGACGGTGTTACGGATGTTACGGCAGCAGAAGGTCACGGGGGGAGCAGGACCTCCCGACCGTGTGCCAGGCCGACGGATGCACGCAGCCGCTATGGGCACCGGGATCCCGCGCCAGCGGGTATTGCGAGAAGCACAAGGATCTCAGGAGGGCATCATGACCACGACCACGACAACTGTTCTCGGCAGCGCGACGTTCCAGTTGCGACTGACGAGCATCGACGTGACCGCGACGCGCACGCGGCGCGGCGTGTACTACACCGTCGCGTCACCGGGCGGATGGCGGCAGACGTGCACGCCCGAACAGGTCCGCAAGGTGTTCCCCGAGACCAAGGCGTGGGCCGATCGACTCGAGCTGCTGGCCGGTGAGGAGGAGAAATGAACACCGTCCTGTTCGACACCGACCGGCAGGAAGTCACCGAGGTTGCCGTCTGGGAGGACGCCGACGGCATCCCCGCCGCCATGCAGGCCACCACGCACCACGCTGAAGTGACCCTCGCCGAGGACGGGACGCCCGTCGCGTTCTGGACCCGAGAGGACCTCACATGAACCGCAACACAGCCCCGATCATCATGGTCGCGCCCACCAGATCCGACAACGTTCGCGTCGTGTCCGTGCGATGCCCGTTCTGCGCGCGCATCCACCGGCACGCATGGGGGCCCGGACGGGGCGCCCTCCCCGGCAGGCGACACGCCCACTGTGGCGGGCCCACACACCGCTCCTACTGGATCGACAAACCGAAAGGAACCACCCATGAGTGACCAGACCACAACCCCCGACACCACCGACGCCGACACGCAGGCCCCAGAGGCCCCAGAGGACACGCCAGAGGGCCCGCAGGCCGACCAGGCCGACCAGGAGCCCCCCGAGGACCAGACCCACGACGACACGCCGCCAGACGCCGAGGACGACACGCACGCCGCCCGCGACGCCGCCAAGTACCGGAAAGCCCTGCGCGCGGCCGAGGCCCAGCGCGACAAGCTCCAGACCGTGGTGGACGCGCTACGCAAGTCCATCGCCGAAGACACCCTCACAGGCGTCCTCGACAAGCCGTCCGCCCTGTGGCTCACCGGCAAGACCCCCGGCGACTACTACGGAGAGGACGGCACGCTCAACACGGACCAGCTCCTCACCGACGCCCGCCAGGCCATCACTGACAGTGGGCTCGCACGCGCCAGCCGGTTCAAAGGCAGCGCAGACGGAGGCGCCCGAGGCACCGCCCCATCGCGGCGCGAACCAACCTGGAACGACCTCATCAGAGACGGCCGCAAGCGGTAGACTGTAACCGTACCTGCGGGAGGCGCCAGGAGCGGACCCGCCGGGTGCACGCAGCCCCAGGGGGGCCGCCCGGTAGGCCAGGGGCCGCCGGGTAGACGAAGGGACCAGCACAAGCCGGTTCCTGGATCTATCCGGCGGCCCCAACCGTTTCGGCCGCCGGGGAACGGAACACACTCCAATGGCAGACACATCCACCACCACAACCGGTGTCGGCGGGTTCCTCCCCGAGGACTACGCGCAACTGGTCATGCGACCCGTCTTCGCGGAAGGCATCGCTTACCAGGCGTCGACCATCCTTCGCACGGACTCCCACGAAGTGCACTTCCCCATCATCGACACCGACCCGGCAGCCGGATGGACCCCCGAAGGCACCGAGATCTCCGTCGCGGACCCGACCTACGCGGAAGTCGTCGCCACGCCCGCCAAGGTCGCGGCGATCCACACGATCACCAACGAAATGGTGTTCGACTCCAACCCTGCGGCGCTCGGAGTTGCCGGCGCGTCCCTGAAGCGCAGCCTCATCAACAGCATTGACGGCGCGTTCTTCGCGGCCACCACGCCCACCAACGCGCCCGACGGGCTCGGAGCCCTCGAAGGCGTGCAGGAGATCTCCGGTGAACTCACCAGTCTCGACCCGTTCGCCGAGGCCATCACCCAGGTGGAAGGGGCCGGAGGCATCGTCACCAGCTTCGTCCTGTCCCGCGCCGACCTCCTCACCCTGCTGAAGCTCAAGGACCAGGCCGACTCGAACCGGATCCTCCTCGGCATCGACGCGAACCAGCCGACGCGGCGCACAGCACTCGGAGTGCCCGTGCTCGCAACGCCCGCGCTCGCAACAGGAACCGCTTACGCGATCAGCCGAGCCGACACGTTCGTCGTCACCCGAAACGACGCGACCGTGGAAGCCGACAGGTCCGTGAAGTTCACGTCCGACCAGACGGTCCTGCGGGCCATCGCCAGGGTCGCGTTCGCGTTCCCCGCGCCCGCACGAATCGCACGGATCACGTTCACAACCGAACCTGAAGCGTGACCAACGTCGGGCCGCGCTGACCAGCAGCAACGCGACGCGCGGCCCGACCACCAAACCGCCTCTGACCAGGGGGATGCCCCCTGACGGGGTCCCGCGTTGGGACCGCCGGTGGGGTGGCAGAGGGGCGCGCCGACCGAACAACCTGAACCGACCGCCTGTTTTCGCAGGTCAGAGACTGTTAGGAGCGTGAGAACGTGCCTCAGATGAGGAACGCGACGAAGAAGAACAGCCGCGCGCACCGTGATTCGGCCCGTTTCGAGGCGATTCTGCTGCCCCCGGGCGGGTGTGAGTTGCCCGTGCCGCCGGTGCCAGCTCAGTGTGAGGAGCTGTGGAACCGGGCGCAGAAGGCCAGGTGGCGGGAGTTGTGGAGGTCCCCGCAGGCGTCACAGTGGGATGAGTCTGTGCGCGGCACGGTGGCGGCCCTGGTGACGTATGAGGACGCGATTCTGACGCGGGGTGCGTCCGCGTGGCAGGCGCAGGAGGCCCGGTATGCGTCGGAGGCTTTGGGGTTGACTCCCCGGGCGATGGCTGCCCTCGGTTGGGTGATCGATGATGAGGGGGTGGTTGGCGGTGACGAGTAGGCGTAGGGCTCGGGCGTCTGCGGCCAGGTCGGCGCGGGCGGTGCGTGTGGATGCGGCGCCGTTGGTTCGTCGTGGCGGTGTGGCCAGGTTGTGTTGGATGTGCGGGACGGATGTCGCGGGAGTGTTCGGCAGGTGGGGTCATCAGGTGCAGTTGTGTGATGGGTGTCGGGCGGAGTTTGTCAGCAAGCGTGCCGTGTGAAACGTCCTGTGACGTGCGTGTTCGTGAGCATGGTTGCTCGGTGAGTCTGACGTTCGAACAGATACGCGGTAGACGTAGCGGGGACGTGTGTGTGGGATGTGTGCGCGGCATGGTTCGCGGGTGACATCCTCGCGTGTCGGTTCCCGGCGCCGGGAAGAAGGGTACCCGCTCAGCGAGTATCCCTTGCCCGCCCTCGCGCGCGGGGACGCTCGACCATTGTGTTGGTGCCAGCAAGAAGGTGTGCCAGGACGCCGTTACCCTCTGTCGGGCGGAGGGTACGCGCTGAACGCGGACCCCTTGGATGCCCGGAGCCAGGTTCCTCCCATCGTCCGTGCTGTGGTTGGGTTGCGTGGTCGGCTGTCCGTGAGCTCATCGTTGAGTCCACCCACACCCGCAAGGACCGCCCTGCGGGCGGGGCTCTCTCGGAGCGTCCCACTGTCCCCAGAGCGCCCGTCGCCCCCGCCGACCGTCTGCGACATTCCGGGCACGACGAGCGGCACCTACCGGTGTGGCAGGCGCGGCCTATGTGCCCTCGGTGGCGCACGCGAAACGTCACCTCCCGCAGCGGCATACGGGCAAGGTCGGTGTCAGCCGCGGCCCCCTGGTTGTTCGCGGGGGGGTCAGGAACGCGAAGGGCGGTGCTACCGTCCTCGCGCGCCTCAGATGGCCGGGCGGGGCCGTCTGGGGCACGCGGCAGCGGTAGCCGTGGCCGCGGGGGCCCGTGAGCGTTGCTCGGCTCCCACGGGCCCGCAGAATGTGTTCTAGGCGCACTCCTCGGTGTGTCCGTTGATGACGTGCAGGGTGTGGATGGCGCGGTCGATGGCGACGCGGAGGCGCCTCAGTTCGTGCTCCCCGACGCAGGGGAGTGCGGGGACGTAGACGTTCGCGTAGGTGTGGCCGTTGGGCTCGGTGCGGGACACGACGGTGACGGGTGGCAGGCCGACACCGAGGGGGAGGGTCCTCTGGTGCCATTCCATGCCGCACGCGGGGTCGGACATGCACGTGCCGTCCGCGCCGTCGCACCACGACGGGTGCGTGATCTGGTGGCCGGTGAGCGGCCCGGATGTGGGGATGGTCGCGGTCATGACGGGTGCTCCTCGGTGGCGATCTGGTGGATGACGTCGACGATGTGGGGCAGCGCGCCGGCCAGGGCGGCCAGGTCCTCCTCGGTGTGCTCCGACGTCTCGACGTCAACGAGGGGACGCGGGGATTCGTCATTGGCCGTGAGCCGCAGGACGACGGGCTGGTGGGGGTCGCTGGAGGGGATGTGCACGTCCAAGCCCTTGGACCAGCAGGACGGGTCGACGGGATCTCGTTCGACGGGCTCCTCCCACCAGTCCCCGGCCCGGAACGCGGAGGCGAGAACGGCCGTCACCGGTCCTCCTCCTCGGTGGGTGTCGTGCACAACGTGGTGACGGTGACGCGGAGTGCTCCGGCCAGGGCAGCCAGCTCCGGGATGGTGAGCGCGCCGGGCCGGGACAGTCGCCGCCGGAGGGTGGGTGCGGGGATGCCGGTGCGCCGCGCCAGGACGGCCACGGTCATGTGGCGGACGGTCATCTCGTGGCGCAGGCGGGCTCCGACGAGCTCCGCCCACCGGGTCGCACCGGCCGCGAGAGGGTCGGTAGTGCCGACGGGCTCGGGATCCTCGCCGGGGGTGTCGGTAGTGCCGTCGTCCTCGGGAACGTCGTCGTCCTCGGGGCCGGGCGCGTACTGGAGGAAGTAGCGCAGGCCGGTTGCCCGGTCCATGCGCAGGAGAGTCTCACGGTCGCCGTCGCAAGCGCGTGCGATGCCGTCCGCGCCCTCGTGGAACGGTCGGCGCTGGGACGGCCAGGCCGGGGCCAGCTCGGCAATGGGATGGCGCGCGGGATGGAAGATGTCGACGGTCGGGGATGTGACGGTAGTCTGGTTCATGGCTAGGACCTCCCGAGTCCTTGCCGCCGCCCGCCGGGACTGGACTCCCGAGCGGGCACCTCACTTTGAGGGGCGGCGCGTTAGCCACACCCAAGACACGGCGCCTCGCGAACACCCTCTGACCTGCGGTGTTCAGAGACTCCCTCCGTCTCCGCCATATGCGGTGGGGCGGGGCATCCTTCGTTGGATGTCCCGCCTTTTCGCGTGTCCCGATGCTCCGAGGTCATGGCGCGGGGCTCTCGTCTGCGCCGATCCGGTCGAAGGCCGAGGCTGGCCATGACCTGGGAGCGTGGCGGGTCCGTCGAATCTCGGGCGACGGGTGGGAGCCGCGCCGGCGTCGCACAGAATGCGCCGCGGCCCAGACGGGTGATCCCGGTCGTAGTCGTCATATGTGCTGGTCGTGGGGTTGGACGAGAAGACGTTCAGCGTTCCGGCGGTGGCATTCTGTGCTGTTGGCCCTGGACCGATGGGGCCGGGGCAGGCGACCGTGGCAGGATGGGAGCGGCCTCGGCCACATGGCCTCCGCCGGGCAGGTCCGGCGAGGCGGGCCGGACGCCGGAGGGAGCAGCTGATGGGACACGCGCGCAGCGGGAACGGGCCGCGGGCGCGGGGACGGGATCCCCGCGATGGCGAGCACACCGGGTCGCTGCTGGTGGCGCGCGGCGTCTCCCGCACGGTCGGCGGCCTGAGGATCCTCGCGCCGGTGTCCTTGGAGGCCCGGCCCGGCGCCTGCGTGGTGCTGCGCGGGCCGAACGGATCCGGGAAGACGACCCTGCTGAGGCTCCTGCTGGGTCTGGACCGGCCGACATCGGGCGTCGTCCGGATCGCCGACCCGTCTCTCACGGGACGCGACATCGCAGGCGTGCTCGGGATGCCCCCCTTCTTCGAGAATCTCACGGTTCTCGAGCATCTGCTGTTCGTGCGGGCGTCATGGGGACTGCCCCCAGGGTCGGTGGAGCCGCTCGCGCTCCTGAGGGCCTTCGACGCGGAGCGCCTGGCCCGCCATTTCCCCGATGAGCTCTCCTCGGGTGAACGGCAGATCGTCGCGCTGAGCCTGGGGCTGGCCCGTCCGGCGCGCATCCTTGTCCTGGACGAACCCGAGCAGCGCCTCGACCAGGAGCGGCGCGCGGCGCTCGCGGGCCTGCTCCGGACGCGCCTGGCCGCCGGGACCGCCGTGGTCATGGCCACCCACGCCCCCGACCTGGCGGACGCCGTCGCCGACCGCGTCATCACCCTGGACCCCGCGTGATGGCGCGGAGACCTCTCTGGTCCGGAGACGTGCCGGCTCCCGGCGGTTCCGCGGGCGCGGGCAGCCCGTCGACGCGGATCGACCGGGCGGCCCTGCGCCGGGCCCGCCGTGTCATCCGGGGAAGCGAGGGCTCGACCCCGCAGGACCTCCTCTACCGCATCTACGTCACCGTGCTCCTGGCCGTCCTCATCGCCGGCCCCCTGGTCTCGGGGGTCGCCGGACAGGTCAGGGACGTGGTCGCGCAGGCCGGGGCGGAGGGCCTCACCTGGAACATCCGAGCCGCCCTGAGCGTGCTCATCCTCTTGGGGGGCCTGGCCCCCGCCTGGCTGGGCCCCGTCATCGCCTCCCAGACCGAGCTCCACTACCTCATCGACGGCCCCTTCGGCGTCCGGCCGGTCGTGCAGGCGCGGACCTGGGGCATCGTCGTGGGCCTGATCGTCGTCGCCCTGGTCCCGGGCATCATGCTGGTCTGGGCCGCCGCGCTGACGGGGCTGCCCGCCCTGGCCTGCGTCGTCTGGTCGGTGGCGGCCGCCCTGCTCCTCGGGGCGGGCCTGCTCACCACCCAGACCGGCCGGGCCGCGCCGCTGAGGGCGGTCACCGTGGTGGTCGGCGGCACGCTCGCCGCGACCTCCCTCAGCGCCCGTACGGCCGGGGTCGCCCTAGGATCGGGGCGGGACCTGGTGCTCGCGGGCGCACTCGCCGCATTCGGGCTCGGCGGGGCAGCCGCCGTCCCGATGCTGCTCGACCACGTGTCGCTGGTGACATTGGCCTCCACGATCCGCACGAGGCGCATGATCCGGGCCGGCATGGCCGTGGGCGACATCCGCGGCGTCAGCGTGCGGGAGCAGCCGCCGCGCCGCAGCCTCCGCGACATGCGCCGGCCGATGCCCCGGGGACGCATCCGCCGGGCAGCGTCCGTGGACCTGTTGAGCGTCGTCCGCCGCCCTTGGCGTGCGGTCCTGTCCGCCTTGGCGGTCATCGCCGCTGGAGCCGTCGCCGTGGCCGTCCTGCCCTCGGGCGCCGGCGAGGGCGTCCCAGCCGCTCAGGGCGGCGGACCCGCCGTCCTGGCGCTCCCGCTCTGCCTGATCGCGGTGTCCCTGGCCTTCGGCGTCTGGGCGAAGGGCCTCCAGGACCTCATGGACACGGTGGGCGCCGGGCGCCTCGGGCCGGAAGGGTTCCTCGGCGACGTCGCGCGCCACCTGGTCCTGCCCGCCGCCGTCACCGTCGTGGGCCTGGGTGCCGGGGCCGTCCTCGGGACCCTCGCCGGCCTCGCGACGGCGCGGGGAGCGGGACCCGGCCCGGCCGCGATCGCCGAGGCCCTGATCCTGCTGGCGATCGCGGGTCCGTCCACGACGCTCGCACTGGCCGGATCGGCCGGCGTCCCGCCGCAGCTCCTGGACGCGACGGTGGGGCCCGCCGCCGAGATGACCGCGGCCCTCGTCGCCCTCTGGCTCGGGCGGGGCATCCTGCCCGCCGCCCTGCTGGCCGCCGTCATCGCCGTCGCCGGTCCGGCGGCGGGGGCGCCGATCGCCGCGGTGGTGCTGGTCCCCGCGTGCCTGCTGGCCGCCCTGTGGCATCTGAGGACGGTGAGGCGCACCGACCTGGACGCCCGCGGTCAGTACCTGGCCGTGGACGCCTGAGGGCCCGTCCCCGCGGGGACGCCCTCGTCGTCGCGCGTGCGGGCCCGGCGCGGGCCGACGACGATGGGGAGGCGTCTCGGAGAGAGGATGATCATGGCGGAGGAGTGGCGTCGCATCGTCGCGGTCCTGGCCAATCGCGGCCTCAGGGTCGCGTTCGCACGGATCGTGCTGGAGACCGAGGGCGGGCGGCTGGGAACCTCGGGGGCCAGCACGGTCCGCCCGCGGGACATCTCCGCGCTGGAGGCATCCGGTTTGATCCTCCGTGACGAGGGAGGCCGCGCCGGCGTGGACGAGCCGGCCCTGCGCGCGCTCCTCGCGCGGGGATCGCGCGAACCCAGGCCGCGCGGGCCCGAACGTTTCCTCGACGAGGCCGGACGGATCGCGGGCTATCCTTCGCGGCTGCGCGACGAGCTCGCCCTGCTCCGCCTGATCGCCGGACGGGTGCTGGCCGATGACGAGGTCGTCGACGAGGCCGGGCTGAACGCGCGGCTCGCTCCCTTCGACCCGGACACCGCGCGGTTGAGGCGGGCCCTGGTCGACCGCGGGTTCCTCACCCGGACGCCGTCGGGATCGCGGTATCGGCGGGAGCGCCGGGGCTGAGGGGAGCCATGGCCGCGGGCGCAGGCCGAAGAGGCTCCGGCGACGGATCCGCCGCTCACGAGTAGTCCGCCCACACCCGTTGCTGCTCCCCGTCCACGGTGATCGTCCCGCCGTGGGGGAGGATCCACTGCGGCCGGGTGTGCCCGAAGGGCACGCCGGCGCAGATGACGGCGTCGGGGTTGTAGCGCTGGACGACCTCGACGGCGGCGGCGCGCTGATCGGCGCGCAGACGGCGGGCGGTCTCCGCGTCGGGGTGGCGCTCGAAGTCGCCGACCGGGGGGCGTGCCACCAGCACGGCGTCGACGGCCGCGAGGATGCCGCGCTCGCCGAGGAGACGGAGGATGCGCGCGACCTCGAGGGGCGGGATGAGCTCTTCGGAGGTCTCCGCCAGGAGCACGCCGCCCTGGAAGGCGTCGGCGTCCGCGTGGAGGTGACCGGCTCCCAGGACGTCGCGGACGACCTCCAGACAGCCGCCCCAGCTCGGTCCGGACACGCGGCGCGCGGGACCCGACCAGATCCATGGCTCGTCGGCGGTGGAGACCCGTTCCCCGGACTCGGTGAGGGCCCGTGGATCGGTCCACGACCACCCGTGGTCCTCGGACTCCCCCGGATCGGTGATCTCGAGCGTGCCTCCGTCCAGCAGGGCGGCCCGCAGCGCCCGCGCGTGGATCTCGTCGACGGCGGGGCCGGGGCCGAGCTGTACCTGAGTGGAGCCTCCGTAGAAGCTGCGCACGCCGGCACTCCACCACCAGTGGTGGAGGTGGAAGTTGTCCGAGTATCCGAGGAAGGGCTTCGGGTCGGCGCGCAGCAGGTCGGGCTCCAGGTACGGCAGCACGGTGATCTGGTCGTCCCCGCCCACCGTCGCCAGGATCGCGCGGATCGAGGGGTCCGCCAACGCCGCGTTCACGTCGGCGGCCCGGTCCTTGGGCGAGGCGTCCAGGCGGCGCGTCGTCGGGTACTCGACGGGCTCCAGCCCGGTGAGCTCACGCAGCCGCCGCATCGCCTGCTCGTGGATCCCGGGCCCGATCGCCGGAGCCGCGACCGAGGGAGACAGCACGGCGACGCGGTCCCCCGGCTTCGCCTTCGGGGCGGGCGCCGGGACGCGGGGCGAGGGCGAGGGTGCGGTCGGGCTGCTCATAGGGCCGTTATACAGGATCGTCCTCGGGCCGGTCACGGGCATCGGTCCGACGTCTCAGCGGATCTGGGCGATCCGGTCAGAGTCCCCCCGGGCCCGGTCGCCGCCGTGGGCCAGGACCTTCTGGGAGGTCTCGGACCAGTTCGCCGATCCGACGACGTCGTCGGCGAGGCTGGTGGAGACCTGATCGCTGCGCTTGCCCTCGAGGAAGGCGAGAAGGGCGGAGGCGCGTCCTTCCCGGTTGCTCGCTAGGATCGGTCCGTCACCCGGAAGGAGTACGCCATGGCGACGAAGCAGGACGACCTGGGAACCCCCGTCCCGACACAGCAATTCGATCCCGCGTGGCGGGCGGACCCCGGGCGCTACCAGGCCTCCGGCGCCGTCTACCGCAGGTGCGGGCGCTCGGGCCTCCGCCTCCCCGCGATCAGCCTCGGCCTGTGGCAGAACTTCGGGGACGAACGCCCGCTCGAGGTCCAACGCGACATCCTGCGCACCGCCTTCGATCTGGGTGTCACGCAGTTCGACCTGGCCAATAACTACGGCATCCCCTACGGCTCGGCCGAGTCCAACTTCGGGCACCACATGGACCGCGACTTCCGCCCCTACCGCGACGAGATGGTCATCACCACGAAGGCTGGGTACGACATGTGGCCCGGCCCCTACGGCGAGGGCGGATCGGGGCGCAAGTACCTGCTGAGCTCGCTCGACCAGTCGCTCGCCCGCATGCACCTGGACTACGTCGACATCTTCTACAGCCACCGCTTCGACCCGGACACGCCGCTGGAGGAGACCATGGTCGCGCTGGACCAGTCGGTGCGATCCGGCAAGGCGCTCTACGTCGGGATCTCCTCCTACGATCCGGACCAGACCCGCCGCGCGGCCGCGGTCGCACGGGAGCTCCGCACCCCGCTGATCGTCAGCCAGCCGCGCTACAACATGCTCGACCGCGCCGTCGAGGGCGAGGGCGGCGTCCTGGCCGCCTGCGACGAACTGGGCCTCGGCACCGCCGTCTTCAGTCCGCTCGCCCAGGGGCTCCTCACCGACCGCTACTTGGGCGGCGACCCGGTCCCGGAGGGCTCGCGCATGCGTCTGCAGCGCTTCCTCCGCACGGACGTGCTGACCGAGGATCGGCTCGTCCACCTGAGGGCGCTCGCGGGCCTCGCACGCGACCGGGGCCAGACGCTGGCGCAGATGTCGCTGGCCTGGCTGCTGCGCGATCCGCGGGTGACGACCGTGCTGGTGGGGGCCTCCTCCGCGAGGCAGCTCCGCGACTCCGTGGGAGCTCTGGGCAACTTGTCGTTCGCCGAGGAGGAGCTGTCCGAGATCGACGCCCACTCCCGGGCGGCCGCCCTGTAGGCGCGAGACCCCGCCGGTGGCGGACGTGTACGATGAGCGCCGGCTGGCGCCCGTCGTGACGGCGGGGGAACAGGTGCAGGCAGCACGACTTCGATAGGGGTGGGCGGGGTGAACGCCGGACCGTCGGTGCCCGGAGCGATCCGCCAGCGACTGCTGGACAGGATGCGGCCTCTCGCCCCGTTGACCGTCCTGTGCGGCGTCCCCGGCACAGCGAAGAGCGAGCTGATCCGCCAGCTCGCGGAGCAGATGGCCGCGGATGCGGGCTCCCGCGGCCATCCGGTCGTGCTCGTCGACTTCCCGCGCCGCCATCTCGGGGACGTGGCGGCTCTCGCCTTCGCCATCGATGCCGTGATCGAGGTCCTGGGGCCTGGAGTCGTCGATGCGGGGGTCGTCTCCGACCTGCATCGCGGGCGCGTCGATCTGGGGGAGTTCGCCGGGAACGCCCGTCGGCGGCGCGTCGCAATGGCGGGAGCCTCGCTCTTGCTCATGAACTACGAGTGGCAGTCCTCGTCCGGGCTCGACCGGATCCTTGTCGAGTATGCGCGGGCGGGCCTCGATGTCGTCTGCTCCCTTGTCGACGTCGCTCCGCTCCGGGACCTCGCCCAGGCCCAGGGCGTGACCGTGCGCGTCATCGACGACGGGGACCTCCGGTTCCGCGCTCCCGAGTTGGAGGCCTTGGCCCGGAGCCTCGGGATCGAGCCGAGCGAGGAGCTCGTCGTCCGTGTCGAGGAGATGACCGCCGGCCTCCCCGATATCGCGGCCGTCATGATGCTGCAGCTGGCGGGCGTCGAGCGCGTCGTCGTCGAACGCGGCGAGGCGCTCATCCTGAGGAGGGGCGCCCGGGAGGAACTCGTTCCGGTCGACCGTCCTGGGGCGCGTGCGCAGGACGATCGTGCGCCGTTACGGCGTGTGGATCCCGGGGCGTTTCAGCTTGACGATCTCAGACGGGTCGTCGCCGCGATGCGGTATCGCGGATTCGCGGCCGGCGACCCCCTCACGGGCGAGCAGGGCTCGAGTGGCTTCGTGCGTTTCCTCGACGCCGTCCTGGAGGTGCCGCAGGTCGACGTTGATGCGCTGGAGGACCTGTTGCCGGGCTGCGGGGCGTTCGTCCAGCGCCTGGTGTCGGCCGGGTACGCGCGCCTGGAGCTCTGGGAACGCCCGGTCGGGCGGTTGGTGTGGAACGAGGGCTTCCGGATCGTCGCCAGGCAATGGCGGCGGAACGCGGCGGCGGGCGACCTGGCGGACTCCTCCGGAGGCTTTCCCGTCCGGTTGGCGCAATGGTGCGCGGAGCGGGACAGGTACGCCGAGGCGGTGGAGGTCCTCAGACAGACGGGAGACGACAGGCTCCTGGAGCGTTTCGCGGCCTCGCGCTTCGTGGACCTCATCGTCGACGGGCGGACCCACGGGCTCGCCTCTCTCCTCCCGGCCTCGGCGGGGGCCGCGGCCTCGTGCCCGTCGACGACCGTCCTCTCCGCGCTGGAGGCGCATCCGCTGGCCCGGGACGACCGGGATATCGCGATCGTCCTGGAAGCTCTGCTTCCCCAGCTCTCGAAAGACTTCGAGGATCCAGATCCCCTGATCCGCCTGCGTTCCGTCGAGGAGTTCCTCGTCGCCGCCGGCGCGCTCGACCGGTGGGAGGACGCTCCGGGAGCGGAGGAACGGGGGATCGACGCTCTGGAGGAATGCCTGGCCACCGGGCGGCTCACACAGGGCAGGGCCGCCAAGGAATACGCCTTCCTGGGGATGATCTCCCTGCTCAGAGCGGACATCGTCGCGGCGCGCCGGGCTCTGACCAGATCGGTGGCAGTCTCGGTCCCCGGCAGCAGGGACTTCCGGATCGCCGCGACAGGCTTGATCCTCCTGGAGGGTTACTTCGGGGAGTTCCTCTTCGACCGCTCCTTCGACCGGGCGCGCCTCCTCGAAGAGGAGCTGCCCCTGGCTCAGCGCGGCGAGAGGTGGCAGGGCTCCCTCGTGGTGACGCGGCTCGCGCGTTCCTGGACTCGGGTGTGGAACGGTTCCTACGAGGAGGGGCTCGAGGAGAGCGTCCGACTGGTGAGGGAGGCGCCCCGGACGGCCATCCATCCGATCGTCGTGTGGACCCAGATCCTGGAACTGCTCCTCACGGGCAGGCCGGCGGAGGCCCGCGTCCTCGTCAGAGGCGTCGACCGCCGCGTCGCCGACCTGGGCCACCCGCCCAGGCGGTCCCCGGTCTTCGTCCTCGGGGCGACTCTGGCCTGCGTTGCCGACGGAAGGCTGCCAGAGGCGCTCGGGTTCGCCTCGCGGCGCCCCTCGCATGAAGGGGTCCTGGACGAGGTGACGCAGATGGTTCTCGCGACGGCATCGGGCCAGAAGACCGAGGGGCCCGGTCCGGAGTACTTCGATCCGGATCAGGCGCCGCCCAGTGCCCGCGCCTCGACGCTTCTCACCTGCGCATGGGCCGCGGCACGCGTTCACAGCGGGCATGGCGCCCAGGCCGTCGAGGCGATGCACGGCCTGGCCGCCTCGGCCTCGCCGATCGACGTTGATTTCGCGTGCCGCTTCATGACGCGCGAGGACACCGTCCGCTTGCGCGACCTGGCCGAGTCCGTCGCGCCGGGTTCGGTGTCGGAAGCGATCGCGAAGGCCGTGGACGGGCCCCATGCGGTGATGGAGGACCTCGCAGTGGTCTCGCTCAGCGGCGTTCAGCTCGCCGTCGTCGACGGGCTCCGCCGAGGTCTGCGCAATCAGGAGATCGCGGACGAGCTGTACCTGTCCGTCAACACGGTGAAGACCCATCTGCGGACGATCTACAGGAAGCTCGGGGCGTCGAACCGCGCGGAGGCGGTGGCCTTGGCGAAGACCTTCGGCCTGCTCGACCGGTGACCACCGCCGTGGGCGGCTTCGGGTCCGCGCGGGCGGTGCTCATCGGCTCGGCAAGGTGAGGCGTCTCGCACCCGGGTGACTTCGAGGGTGAGGAGGCGCGGAGGCCGGTCATCCGAGGAGCGCTCACCGGGTGATTCTCCGAATGAAATTGGCTCTGAACAGCGAATCCGTCGCAGATGCGTCGCCAGAATGGGGTTGGCCCGGCGGGGACCGGGTCTGACTTCCGCAGCCGTCCCACTCTGGAGGAGCACCCGGTGACACGAGAGACAGGCGCGAGCGTGCCCGCGTCGATCGCACAGCACGCACGAGCGGGCCGATTCCTGCCATGGAGAAGAGCGGCGGCGACGGCCGCCGGCATGCTGGCCGTGGTCGCGGTCTCGCTGACCCCGGCGGTTGCCCCTCCGGCCCTGGCGTCCGACGGCGGGACCACCTGCGCCGACCCGATGGCCGCGTCCACCCCGGTGGGCAGCGCCGCCGGATTCACGATCTACACCACGGGCGACGCCACCTTCGCCAACGGCGAGATCGAGGGCTCGATCGCGATCGGCGGCACGGCCGCATTCGGCAACCCGGGAGACGGCTACGGCGACTACGCCGTGAGATGGCAGGCGGCAGGCAACGGCGACTACACGGTGCCGACGATCGACGGGGACAGCACCCGGATGCTCCTCAACCGCTTCGACACCGCCTCGGGCCGGGTGCCCCACCTGATCACGCAGAAGGAGGACCCCTCGTATCCTGCGGTCGCCAAGCTCGTCAACGTCGACCAGGGCTTCGTGTTCGAGAGGTTCGGCGCGGACGGGACGGCGTACAAGGCGCAGGGGTCGACGAATCAGAGCCCCCAGATCCAGTCGGAGACGAACCTCTGGTCAAAGCCCGGCCACCAGTTCGCGGCGGAGGGGTCGTTCACGGACTACTTCGCCGCCGACGCGGGTGTCCCGGCGCTGAGCGCCGTCGGGGACTGGAGGACGCCGTCGATCTCGGGCGACCAGAACCAGACGGTCATCGCCCTGGACGGCAGCGGAGCGAATCGGATCGAGTACGAGGCCGTCAGCCAGGCCGAACAGTTCCGGATGGAGAACTGGAGCGAGTCCTCTCCGCTCGTCGTCCACGTCTCCGCCTCCGACGTCCGTGACGGCACGCTGATCCTTCCGTCCTATATGTCTGAAGGCGGCAGTCCGGAGGGCCAGGCGATCAGCTACCTGCTGTGGGACCTCTCGGAGATCACGGGAGCCGTGTCCATCGACACGCGCAACGGCCCGATCCGCGGCTCGATCTATGCCCCGAACGCCGACATCACGGTTCCCCAGCGGCAGCTTGAGGGCCAGGTCGTCGCCCGTTCCTTCGCCGATCTCGCGCAGGGGCAGGAGATCCACACCAATCTCTTCGGGGGCACGCTCTGCTCCTCCAGCCCCGAGACGCCGTCCGTGGGCGGATTCTCGCTAAGCAAGGCCCTCTTGGGCGCAGCGCCCTCAGCGTTCCCCGACGGCACGCGTTTCACGGTGACGGCGTCGTGGACGCGGGAGGGACGGACGACGTCGCAGGACTTCGAGCTGAGCCCCGACGGGACAGCGGTCGAGGGGCCGCAGGACTTGCCGGCGGGGACGATGGTGTCCTTCTCGGAGCCGGTGGCGCCGGAGGCCGGCGGCCTCGCCTTCGTCGGCGCCGCCTTCGCGCCCGAGACGGTCACGATCGCCGAGGGAGAGGACATCGCGGTGGTCGTGACGAACACCTACTCCGACGCGAGCGCCACGCCCGAACCTAGTCGTCCGGCCGGGTCCGGCGTTCAGTCCGGCGACGGCAATGCGCCTAGCGGAGGCGCCGGGTCCGGTGCCGGCGGGTCGACGGGCGTGGCGCTGGCGGAGACCGGCGTCTCCGCCGGACCGTTCCTCGTGGGGGCCGTGGCGCTGACGCTCCTCGCCGCCGGATTGGTGATCGCGGTGGCCACCAGGAAGGAGCCCTGATCCGGTCCGCCCGGACGCGTCCGGCCCCGGGCCACGCGGTGCCCTAACATCGTCGGCATGGCGGACCTGCTCATCCGCGACGCGCGGATCGTCCGATTCGGGCCTCTCGGCCCGCCCGCGCGGCCCGTCCCCGTCGGCGAGCCCGTGGACCTCTTGATCCGCCGGGGGCGCGTCGCCGCCGTGGGGCGCGGACTGGATCCCGGCGGCGCCCGGATCCTGCAGGCGGAGGGCGCCCATGCGATCCCGGGCCTGTGGGACGCCCACGCTCACCTCGACCTCGAGGCCGCGCGGGCCGCGCGCCTCGACCTGTCGCCCGCCGCGGGGCCCGAGGACGTCCTCGTTCGGGTCAGGGCGGCAGCGGAGGCGGTCGCGGCTGGATCCGCCCCATATGCCAGCGTGCAGGGTTTCGGTTTCCGGCTCTCGCAGTGGCCGCGCACGCCGACGGTCGGGGAACTCGATGAGGTCTCCGGCGGCGTGCCCGTCGTCCTCGTCTCCGGGGACGTCCACTCCGGGTGGCTGAACACGGCCGCGCTGAGGATCCTGGGACTCCGGGGCGTCACCGGGCCGATGAGCGAGGAGCCGTGGTTCGCCGCCCTCAACCGCCTCGACCGGATCCCGGGGACCGCGGCCATGCGCCGGCTCGGATACCGCCGGGTGATGGCCGCGATGAGGGAACGCGGAGTCTGCGGCGTCGTCGACATGGCCCGGCAGACGGCGCCCGGCGAGTGGCCCCTCCGCGCCGGACAGGGGGATGTCCCGCTCCCGAGGATCCGCGCAGCGGTCTATGGCGATCAGTGGGAGGAATGGTCCCGGGCCGGGATGCGGACGGGTGCTGCGCTGCCCGGCTCCCCCCGGGACGAGGGCGGAGAGCCCCTCCTGGTCCAGGGTCCGCTCAAGATCATCGCCGACGGCTCGATGGGGACGATGACCGCTCACCTGCGCGATCCGTATCCGGCGGCTCTGGGCCGCCCGCCGGGGCGGGAGCACGGCGTCGCCTCGATCGGGCGTGAGGAGCTCACCGACCTGATGCGCCAGGCCGCGGCGGCGGGGTTCGAGACGGCGGTCCATGCCATCGGCGATGCCGCTGTGGAGGACGCGGTGGCGGCGTTCGAGGCCTCGGGGGCGCGGGGCCGCATCGAGCATGCGCAGCTTCTCCCCTCCGGCAGTCGCGTGGAGCGGTCGCTGCTGGCGCGGATCGCGCGGGCGGGCGTCGAGGTCTCGGTCCAGCCGGCCCACCTCCTCGATGACTGGTCGGCGGTGGGTCGCATCTGGCCGGGCGCCTCCCCGAGGTGCTACGCCTTCGCGGACATGGTGTCGGCCGGGATCGGGCTGCACCTGGGGTCCGATGCTCCGGTGGCGCCCCTGGACCCGTGGCTGGCGATGGCCGTGGCCGTGTCGCGACGCATGCCGGACGGCGCGGTCTGGTCGCCCGGACAACGGATGACCGCGGAGCAGGCGCTCGCCGCCTCGGTCGACGGGCAGGGGCCCGTGGGAGCGGGCTCGCGCGGCGACATCGTGCTGGTGGACCGGGATCCGGTGCATGGCCCGGAAGGGGACCTGCCCGACGGCGCGGCCGGATGGCTGCGCGCGACCCGCGTGCTGGCCACCGTGGTCGCGGGCCGGGACACCGTCCTGTCCTGATCGCACCGCTCCGACGGCGGGGACGCCCTCGTCGAGACGGCGGCCACATGGATCATTGAATCGCAGTCTTCCAAGACTCGATCTGCCCTCGTCTGCGGGGTCAGGCCCCGCATCGCATGCCGGTCGGTCGACCGGGCGGGGCTGCCTCGGTTGCGTGAACTGGACCCGGTCACCGGGATCGCGTTGCGGGTATCGCGACGCACCCGGGTTCGTGACGAACGGGATGCGCTGGGGATCTGATCCATGTAGATGTGAAGAGGCTCGGGCGCGTCCCCGGCGACTGGCGCGCTCAAGGGTCCGGTTTCGTCGATCGCAACCATGGCAAAGGCCGGCGAGTGAGGCTCGGATCCCACTACACCCGCGTCGCCGTCGATGGGCACTCCCGACTTGCGTTCGTGCGGATCCTTTCCGACAAGACACCATTTGCGCGGCGTTCCTCACCGCTGTAGGGAGTTCCTCACCTGCCACAGCATTCAGATCCACCAGGTCACGGCCGGCAATGCGAAGAACGACACCGTCTCAGCCGCGTTCCGGAGCGGACTCATCCGAATCGGGGGCAACGCATATCACCACGAAACCGCGCTGCCCACGGCAGGACGGAACGCTTCAGCCGGACGATGCAGAGGTACCGGGCCTACCGCGTGCCCCGGGCGCCGTCGCACCGACTGGACCCTGCTCATGGGCTCGACGGCGGATCTCGTCAAACACGGAACGGCTGATGCCGTATCGGGCCGGTCCGTGCTCACCTACCGCACGCGGACAGGCGCGCGGTTCGGATCCGTGTTCGAAGCGAACCCGATGGGAAGCACCCACGATGCCCTGAGACGACACCGTCCACGGTGTCTCGAGCCTTCGCAAGCGGACCGAGGAGTCCTCGTCGAGTAGACAGCAAGCGGCGGTCCGACCGGATCGGTCGACCGCGCCACGTGTCTAGGTGCGGACATATCAGAGCAACCCGAGTGCGGCCCACCAGGGAATGCCGACGACGAACGAGATCACGGCCCAGATCAGGGCCATGGCCAGGCTCATCGCCCACCACCGCTGCTGGCTGACGTAACCGGTCCCGAACAGGACCGGGCTGAGGGTGCCGGAGTAGTGGGTGACCTGGCCGCCGTAGATGGAGACCATCGCCAGCAGCATCAGGGCCGGCCACGCTGGCACGCCGGCCGCTGCGGCGATCGCGACCAGGATCGGAAGGACCGACCCGGCATAGACGACGCCTGAGGCGAAGAAGTAACGGCTCGCGATGACGACGACAACCAGGACGATCATGACCAGGACCCACGGCCAGCCCGACAGGTTGATGTAGCGGGCGATGAGGTCGCCGAGCCACGCGAAGAACCCGACGTTGCTCAGGGTCCCGATGAGCCCGATGATGCCGCCGTACCACATGAAGGTGGTCCAGGCGGGTTTGTCGTTCACCATGTCCTGCCAGCTCATGACGCCGGTGATGAGGAGCATGCCGACGAACATGATTGCGACGGCGTTGGCGTTGATGCCGATGAAGCTGCCGATCGCCCACGTGAGGATCGCGGCGATGAACAGGCCCAGCAGCCACTTCTCGCGGCGCGACATCGGTCCGAGGTCATCCAGGCCCTTCTGACCGATCGCCTTGTTGTCGACCTTCTCGAGTTCCGGCGGGTCC
This sequence comes from Schaalia naturae, assembly GCF_042665795.1. Lineage (NCBI taxonomy): Bacteria > Bacillati > Actinomycetota > Actinomycetes > Actinomycetales > Actinomycetaceae > Schaalia > Schaalia naturae. The sequence goes on along the minus strand of NZ_JBHTEF010000001.1, from coordinate 2,291,384 downwards.
ATGATCTTGACGGCCACAGGGACGATGAACAGCATGACCAGGCCGGGCACGAGCGCGTAGGTCGTGTATTGCATCCAGGTCACCGGCTCGAGGCCCAGGCCTTCCTGGATGACCTTGACGGTCAGGGGCAGGAAGGCGATGGCCGTGAGGAACAAGGTGCTGGTCGCGAAGCTTGCGTAGTACGTGGTCATCGTGAGGTATCGTCCGATCCGACGTCCTTTGGGCCCGGGTTCAGAGTCCAGGGCGGAAGCGACATTGCGCATGATCGGGTAGGTGATGCCACCGGTGCGCGCCGCGTTGGACGGCGTCGCCGGGGCCAGGATGAGATCCGTCAGACAGGCAACGAAGCCCAGACGCAGCGGGGTCGAACCGACGGCGCGGATCAGGAGATAGGCGATCCTTTTGCCCAGCCCCGTGATGGCGAAGGCGGTCCCGATGAAGAATGCCGAGAACACCAGCCAAGCTGTCGGATCGGCATATCCGCCGAGCAGGTCCTTGACGCTCACGTCCTCGTTGCCGCTGAGGAGCACCCCTGTCGTGCCGATCGCGAAGAAGAAGATGACAGGCTCGGGGAAGGGCCGCATCATGAGGGCCGCAAGTACGCCGATGTACAGCGCGAACAGCCTCCACGCGACGGGCGTCAGGCCGGCAGGTGCTGGGATCAGGATGAGGAGCAACGTGATTGCCGCGCAGATCCCGAGCTTGATGAGTCGCTTGCCCAGGTCGGGCGGGTTCGAGTTGTCGGTTCGGGTGTCGGGGGGAGTGGGGTTCTGGCCCGCTGCGGTGCGGGCTGCCGCGTCAGTGGACATGGTCATCTCCGGGGATGAGGAAGAACTGGTCGGTCTTGAGGGTGTTGACGGCCGCGGAGGTCCAGCGGTCGATGACGGTCCGGGCGCCCTCGGGGTCGGCGGAGTGGCCGCCCACCGCGACGGCGAACGTGGAGGTGATCGCGCAACCTACGGGCAACGGCCCCAGGACGGTGACGCCATCGTGGCCGGCCATCTCGCTGAGCTGTTGGAACCCCAGGTCGACCTCGCCAGCGGCCAGGAGTTCGGCGACGGGGACGCCGGGTCGGGCCTGGACGAGGTGACCCTCGACCTGTTCGCGGATCCCGAGGTGGTCGAGCACGACCAGCACGGCGGCGCCGCTGGGTCCGGTCGAGTACCCGATCCGGCGCGCGGCCAGGACCGCGTCGCGCAGCTCAGCCTCGTTGGCGTAGGCCGCGACCGTTTCCCTCCGTGCTCCTGTTGCCATTGACGAGGGCGACCCGGTGGCGGGATTCCCGAGTCGGGGGGTGCTCTGTCCGGGGATGCCGACGACGACCTCGGAAAGGACCAGCGGCCGGACCGTTTCCGGGACGACCGCGCCCTGGTCTGCCAACGCCTCCAGCTTGTCTTGGTCCAGGATGACGAGGTCGAAGGGCTCGCCTTCGGCGACCCGCCGGGCCGCGTCAACGCCGCCCACCGACGTGAGATCGACAGAAGGCAGGCTGGCATTGGTGACGTCGTCCGCCAAAGCCGTGAGGATTCCGCGGGTCGCCTTTGAGGAGATCGCCTTCAGGGAGCGATCGCTCACGACTAACTCGCCTCCTCGGGCCAGTACAAGCGCATCGGATTGTCGACGAGCAGCTTGTGCTGGAGCTTGGCGGTGGGGGCGATGTGCGGGATGTAGTCGACGGACAAGCCGTCGTCGGGCATGTGTTTCTTGAGGTTCGGGTGCGGCCAATCGGTGCCCCACAGGACGCGGTCGGGGAAGGCCTCGACAATGCGGCGGGCGAAGGGGACGACATCGGTGTAGGCATTGCGCTCACCGTCCAGAGCCGCGGGGCCGGTCACGGATAGGCGCTCGGGGCAGGTCACCTTCGTCCAGACGTTCGGGTTCTCCTCCATGAACGTGAGGAACAGCCCGAACTCGGGGCTGTCGACGTCTTTCGTGACGTCGGGGCGGCCCATGTGGTCGACGACGACGTCGGTCTCGATCGAGGAGAAGAAATCGTAGAGGTCGGGCAGGTCGGCGGCCTCGAAGTAGATGACGACGTGCCAGCCCAGAGGGGCGATCTTCTCCACGACGGCCCGCAGATCGTCCAGCGGCACGCGGTCGACCAGACGGCGCACGAAGTTGAAGCGCACCCCGCGCACGCCGGCCTCGTGGAGTTCGGCCAGCTGGTCGCCGGCGAAGGACGGCTTGACGGTGGCGACGCCGCGGGCGCGCCCCTCGGAGCGGCGCAGGGCGTCGACCATGGCGGTGTTGTCGGCGCCGTGGCAGGTCGCTTGGACGATGATATTGCGGTCGAAGCCCAAGAAGTCGCGCAGGTGAAACAGCTGGTCCACCGAGGCGTCGCACGGCGTGTATTTGCGCTGCGGGGCGTAGGGGAACCGGGCGCCGGGTCCGAAGACATGGCAATGGGCGTCGACGGAACCTGCGGGGACGCGGAACCGGGGAGGCGTCGGGTTCTCGTACCAGTCGAGCCATCCCGGCGTCTTCTCGAAGCCGCCGGTCACTTCACCATGGGACATCGGGTGTTCCTCCTCTGGAACAGGTGGGACCTGCTGGACGGGGGGACTCATGCCCGTCCGGCAGAGGGATATGGGGGAGCGGGTTCAGTCCTCGTAGACCAAGCCCTTGGCGGCGAGAGGATCGCGCATCTTGTACATGTCCAGGCCCAGCTCGCCGGCGCGGAACCGGGTTCGCTTGGCCTCTTCGTTGGCGACGCGGTTGTCGGCGGCATCCGCGACGGCCCCGACCAACTCGCGGGGGACCACGACGACGCCGTCGATGTCGGCGACGATGAAATCACCGGGGTTGACCAGCGCATTGGCAACGACGACTGGAATGTTGACGGAGCCCAGGGTGGCCTTCACGGTGCCCTTGGCGTGGATGGCGCGGGAGAAGACAGGGAAGCCCATCTTCTTGAGGTCGGCGACGTCCCGGACGCCGCCGTCGATGACCAGGCCGCGGCAACCGTGGGCGCGCATCGAGGTGGCCAGGAGCTCGCCGAAGAACCCGTCCTCGGTCTCGGTGGTGCATCCCGCGACGACGACATCGCCTTCTTGGACCTGTTCGGCGGCGACGTGCATCATCCAGTTGTCCCCAGGCTGGAGGAGGACCGTGACGGCAGCACCCGCCATGTGGGCGTCTTCGTAGATCGGGCGGAGGTAGGGACGCATGAGGCCGACGCGGCCCATCGCCTCGTGGATGGTGGCGACAGAGTGCTGGGCCAGGCGTTCAGCAGCCTCGGGGTCGGGTCGCTGGATCTTCGTATGGACGATGCCCAAGTTGTTCAGGCGCATGAGGATTCCTTATGTGGACGTCGGCTGTGGGTGTTGACGATGGGTGGTTCCGTGGGAGGCGCGGGGGAGTCGCCCACGGGGACTGCACACGGTCCTCCGGCAGGGCCTAGAGCCCTCGGGTCTTCAAAGCGTGATCGACGCGGGCGTAGACCCGGCGTGCGTTGCCGGAGTAGATCTGCTCGCGCTGGGCGCCGGTGAGATTCGGGGTGGCGTCGACATAGCGCTTTGTGTCGTCGAAGTAGTGGCCGGTGCGCGGGTCGATGTCGCGCACGGCGCCGACCATCTCGGAGGCGAACAGGATGTTCTCGACGGGGATGACGCGGGTGAGCAGGTCGATCCCGGGCTGGTGGTAGACACAGGTGTCGAAGAAGACGTTATGGAGCAGGTGCTCTTCCAATTCGGGCTTCTTCAAGGCCATCGCGAGTCCGCGGAAACGTCCCCAGTGATACGGCACTGCGCCGCCACCATGAGGGATGACGAGCTTGAGGTCGGGGAAGTCGCGGAACAGGTCGCCTTGGATGAGTTGCATGAAGGACGTCGTGTCCGCGTTGAGGTAGTGGGCTCCGGTCGTGTGGAAGGCCTTGTTCACCGAGGTCGACACATGGATCATCGCAGGGACCTCCAGCTCGACGAGCTTCTCGTAGAGCGGGTACCAGGACGTGTCGGTGAGCGGCGGGGCGGTCCAGTGTCCACCGGACGGATCGGGGTTGATGTTGACTGTGACGGCGCCGAGCTCCTCGACGACGCGCACGAGTTCAGGCATGGAGGTCGCGGGGTCGGCCCCCGGGGACTGGGGGAGCATCGCGCCCATCATGAAGTGGTCGGGGTACAGCTGGGTGACGCGGTAGCACAGATCGTTGCAGATGCGGGCCCATGTCTTGGAGACCTCCAGATCCCCGATGTGGTGGGCCATGAACGAGGCACGGGGACTGAAGATCGTGAGGTCGGAGCCGCGCTCATTCATGAGGCGCAGCTGGTTCTTCTCCAGGGACTCGCGGATGTCGTCGTCGCTGATGCGCAGGGAGTCGGGGTCGGGTGCCTCGCCCTCGTCCTTCGTGTAGGCGATTTGGAGATCGCGCCACTGCTTGAGCTGGTCGGGCGCCGTCGTGTAGTGCCCGTGAACGTCGATGATCACGTCTATCAGCTTCCTGTCGGTCCAACTTCTCCGTTGGTATCCGAACGCTAATCCCGGAGTCTGACACAAGTCGAATAGATGTTTTTCTGAATCTCCATTGATACTCTCTATGGGTGAGTCACGCCGATCTCAACCAGCTCCGCACCTTCATCGCCTTGTACGAGACCCGTTCCGCGACGGCCGCCGCGGACGAACTGGTTGTCACACAGCCCACCGTCAGCTACACGTTGGGACGGCTGCGCCGGACGCTGGGCGACGACCTGTTCCGTCGCGAGCGCAATGAGTTCGTGCCCACGCCGGCGGCTGTCCGTCTGTACCCGCAGGTGCGCGACGCCTTGGCCCAGATCGACCGAGCACTGGAGGTTCCCACCGACTTCGACCCGGCGGGGCTGACCGACGAGCTCACGTTGTCCCTGTCCTCGATCGGTGAGCTGACGTTCCTCCCACCGATCCTCGCTGCCGTTCAGGCACGGGCCCCCAAAGCCCGGATTCGGGTGGTTCCACATGTCGCCGCGGATGCGGAGAACGCAATCTCGCGCGGCTTGGTGGACCTGGCGATCTCGGCGCGCCTGCTTCCCGCTGGGCGTCTGTGGCGGACGGCGTTCATGCCGGTCGAGTACGTCGCCGTCACCTCCCGGGACCATCCTCTTCCGCGGACTCGGCTGTCAATGTTCGCAGGCCGGCGGTTCATCCAGGTGAGTGCCCGTGGTGGCCACGTCTACCCGAACGATGCCCTGATCGAGCACGGGCTGGACGGGCAGATCGGCTTGTCCGTCGAAGGGTACGCGCCGCTACCGCGCGTCCTCGAGCAGTCTGACCTGGTCGCGCTGCTGCCGCTTCATGTCACCCAGGTCTTCGCCGAGCGGTACTCGCTGACGATGCGCCGCCTGCCGTGGCCGATCCAGAGCCCGCCGATGGCGGTGTACACGCGCCTGGAGGAGCGGTTGAGTCCGACGCTGCGGTGGCTGCGAGAGACGGTGCTGGAGGCGCTCACCCAGACGGAGTCGGACCGGGGTCCGGCGCCGGATACTCATCCGGGCGGGTTCCAGGTTGCGGGCGAGTGACGAGGAGGGCCCTGCGTTCCCCGGGGAGCGCGATTTGGCCCGGCGAATCGTCCTCGTGGATCGCGCGATGCGTTCCACGCCCAGACCGCGCGTGGCGGGCTCGGGAGGATACCGGGATCGATCTGGGCCGATGAGACGATGTCCTCGTCCTCAAGCCCCAGACGGAAATCGACGGTCATGCCCCTGAGGATCGCCGTGAGGGAGATCTCGCCATCCTCGATCAGGAGCTCGAGTTCGCCACGTGGGTTGAGGGTTCGCGATCGTGCTCCTCGTCGGTTCGCGGTTCGGTTCTGCCATGCCAGCAGGAGATCGCAGCCGGGTTCCCGTCCCGCCGGGTGTCCCGCCCGGGAACATCGTCCCCGGGCGGGACACCGAACTCCGGGCGTTCAGCACGCGCCATCATCTGAGGGCCGGTCCGGTTGCGCACCTCGCGCGGGCGGGGGCTCGTCCGCCCCCGCGTCACTCCGCGGCCAGGGCCTCCACCGGGGAGGTGCGGGCGGCCCGTCGTCCCGGCAGCCAGGCGGCCACCACGGCGCAGACGACGGCGATGGCGCCCACGCCGGCCACCTGCCACCAGGGCACGACGAAGATCGTGCGCTCCAGGTCGAGCGGCAGCGCGTGGACGCCGACCCATCCGAAGCCGATGCCGAGCAGCACGCCGGCCAGCGTCCCCGACACGGAGATGAGCAGGGACTCGAGGACCAGCATGGCCTTCATCTGGCGCCTGGTCAGGCCCAGGGCCCTCAGCAGCCCGTTCTCCCGGGTGCGCTCGGCGACGGACAGCGACAGGGTGTTGGCCACCCCCACGAGAGAGACCAGGACCGAGACGGCCAGCAGGCCGATGGCGACGGCCAGCACCGTGTCGATCATCGAGGTGTACTGCTCGCGCTCCTGCGCTCCTCCCGAGACCTGGAGCGTCTCGTCCAGGGAGAGGATCCCCGTCTGGACGGCGTCCAGGTCGGCGTCCCCGTCGAGCTTGATGAGGACCTGGGTGACGGGAGCGTCGGGGGCGAGCTCCTCCAGGGTCCCCTCGGGGACGGTGACCGCGCCGTCGGATGCGGTGGCGTTGTGGACGAGTTCCACGGTGAGGCACCGGGCCTCGTCGGCTCCCGACTGCCCGTCCGGCGCCCGGCACAGGCTGGCCTCTCCCTCGGGGATGTCCTCGGGGACGAAGCCCTGTCCCTCCGCAGGCTGGTCGACGGCTGAGTGGGTGACCGGGGCGAGGTCCGGCAGCCCGATGACGGCCAGGGTGGTGGGCTCATCCGTCCCCATCTGGAGGGTGCCCGTGATCGAGCGCGAGTCCGCGGTCGCTGCGATGCCGTCGATCTCCCCGATGCGCTCCGCCACCCCGGCGGGGACGCCCTCCGGCGCGGTCGAGCTCGCGATCAGGTCGAGGGGGCGGCGGGCGTCGACCTCGCCGAGCAGGGTCGCACGGGTCGAGGACGCGCCGACCATCATCATGACGATGAGCGTCACCCCGATGATGATCGCCGTCGCCGTGGTGCCGGTGCGATCGGGGTTGCGCACGGTGTTCGCGCGGGCCATCCGGGCGAGCATGCCGCGCGGCAGGGAGCCGACGAGGAAGGTCACGCGCGCCATCACGACGGTGGCGACCATGAGCAGGCCCACCAGGGCGACCATCGAGCCGGCCAGAGCCAGGAGGAAGCGGAGGCTGTCGTCGTCCGAGCGCAGCCCGGCCCAGATCGCCGCCGCGCCGCCCGCCGTGAGGGCCAGGCCGGCGGCCAGGCGCAGCCGGTGGGCGGAGCGGGCGGGGGCGCCGCCCTCGTCGGACGACTGGAGCGCGGCGATCGGCGGGACGCGTGAGACCCCCAGGGCGGGGCGGATCCCGAACAACAGGGTGAGGAGCGTGCCGAGCAGCCACACCCCGGCCACGGTCAGCGGTTGAACCGAGGAGAGCGCCTCGCGGTAGGAGTCTGCGAGGCCGAGGGCCCGCACCCCCAGCGGTCCGAGCAGCGCCCCGGCCGCGACGCCCACCAGGGAGGCCACGGCCCCCACGGCAAGGGTCTCGCGCACCAGGAGGCCGCGGACCTGCCCCGCCCGGGCGCCCAGGCAGCGCAGCAGGGCGAGCTCGCGGCGGCGCTGGTGCAGGACCACGCGGAACGTGGAGGAGACGACGATCCCCGCGACGACGACCGCGATCACGGGGAAGGTGAGGAGGATCGCCAGCGTCTGGTCGCTGCCGACCTTCATCTGCTGGAGGGCCTCGTCGACGACCTCGTGGGCGGGGCGCACGGACACGGCCGGGGTGTCGGCCAGCGCGGCCGCGACCCGCCCCGACAGCGCGTCCTGGTCGGCCTCGCTCGGGGAGGCGTCCCCGGTCGACACGAGGATCCCGGTGACGGAGTGGCCCGGGAGGACGTGGGAGGCGGCCTCGTCGGTCATGAGGAGCTGGGCACCGGAGACCTGGGCGTTGCTGGCGAGGATCCCGGTGACGGTCATCGGCGTGCCGGTCTGCGCGGACGAGGCCGGGCCCACCTCGAGGGCGTCCCCCACGGAGAGGCCGAGCGCGTCGGCGGTGTCGGCGTCCACGGCCACCTCGCCGGGCGCCGCGGGCGCCGACCCCTGTCGGAGGGGCCACTGGGTGAAGGGCTCCGGTGCGGTCAGCGTGACCTGGCGGGTCAGCCGGGCGGAACCGTGGCGCACCTCCGCGTAGTCGTACGTGGTCAGGGCCACCGCCTTCACGCCGTCGACGGCCTCGACGGCGGGGACCTCGGAGGAGAGGTCCGGGTAGGGAGTCGTCTCGGACCCGGACTCGGGGCCGGTGAGGTCGTCCCAGTCGACGTCGACGACCGCGGCGGCGCCCCGGTACACCTCGGTCACGGAGCGGCTGAGCGAGTCGTTGAGCCCCGCCGAGAAGACGAGGCAGACCAGGATGAAGGCCATCGAGATCGCCACGGCGACGCCGGTGGCGACGTAGCGGCGCCCGTGCTGGCGGACGTTGGCCCGAAGGAGCCGGTTCATCGCGCCACCGCCGCCAGGGTGGAGGCGTCGGGACGGTCGAGGTCGGCCACGACGTTCCCGTCGCGCACCACGAGCACCCGGTCGGCGGTCGCCGCGGACGCCGGATCGTGGGTGACCATGATGACGGTCTGATGCAACTGGTCGACGGCGGAGCGCAGCAGGGACAAGACCTCCTCGGAGGCCCGGGAGTCGAGGTTGCCGGTGGGCTCGTCGGCCACGATGACGGCCGGCCGCGAGACGAGCGCCCGGGCGATGGCCACGCGCTGCTGCTGGCCGCCCGAGAGCTCGGAGGGCCGGTGGGTGAGACGGTCGACCAGGCCCAGCACGCCGACGACCTGGTCGAACCAGGCGCGGTCCGCGCGCCGGCCGGCCAGCCGCAGGGGCAGGAGGATGTTCTCCCGGGCGTCGAGCGTGGGGACCAGGTTGAAGCTCTGGAAGATGAATCCGATGCGGTCGCGCCGCAGGCGGGTGAGGTCGTCGTCGCGCAGGTGGGTGAGGTCGGTGCCCTCGATCGTCACGGACCCCGCGGTGGGGTCGTCGAGGCCGGCCAGGACGTGGAGCATCGTGGACTTCCCCGATCCGGACGGGCCCATGATGGCGGTGAAGGCCCCCTGCCGGAAGTCCACGTCGACCCCGTCGAGGGCGTGGACCTGCGTGTCCCCGCTGCCGTAGATCTTGGTGACCCCGCGCAGGGAGACGACGGGTTCCCCGGGGGCGGTGGGCGTGCTGAATGCGCTGATGATTGCCATGGCTCGATCGTGTCACCGGCATGCGGGGCGCCGTCATGGGGGACACCCCTGAAAGGTCCCGGACCGTTCCCCCGATACCCCGCGCCCCACGACGTCCATGGGGCGGCCTCGTCGGGCGCCCCTGGGCCGTGCCCCCCGCTGGGAGGGGATCAGACGAGAGCGAGCGTCCGGTACCGGTTGAGAGCCGCCCCGATGTCGACGCGGCGGGGCCGCACGAGGAACGCCGGATGGGGCCGCGCCCCGAACTTGACGCAGGCGTCCAGCCCCTCGCTGGCGAAGGAGCGCTCAAGTCGGTCGAGGAGCTCGGGCAGGGGCGCGCGCCCGTCGGCGAAGTGCTCGACGAGGCCGCGCACCGCCCAGGCGATGGCCTCCGCCTGGCCCGGGTCGACGATCTGCTCGACGTCGGCCAGGTTGATGGTCTGCTTGTCCAGGACGACGGTGTCCAGCCCGGAGGACCTCGTCTTCGGACGGTCGCCGCCGCCGCGCGCCCGGACCGGGATGCGCTCCGGCGGTCGGGGAGCCGCGGGCCCGGCATCGGAGCCGCCCTCGTCCCGCCCGGCCGGGGCGGAGCGCGGCCACGGGAGGTCCTCGCGCGAGCGCGGCATGGCGGCGACCACCTCGTGCGCGCGCGGCGTGACGTCCAGGCAGCGGTACGTGTCGAGCATGAGCACGCGGTCGGCGACGTCCAGGTAGTCCCCGGACCCGCCCATCACCATGATCGTGGAGACACGACCCTCGCGCGCCAGGGAGCCGACACGGTCGACCAGGGGCGTGATGGGCTCCTTCTCCGCGCGGACCAGGGAGCGCATGCGGGCGTCGCGGATGAGGAGGTTGGTGGCGGAGGTGTCCTCGTCGAGCAGCAGGAGGGGGGCGCCGAGCTCGACGGCCTCGACGATGGCGGCCGCCTGGGAGGTGGAGCCTGAGGCGTTCGACGTGGAGAACCGCGTCGTGTCTGCCCCGCCGGGCAGGTGCGCGATGAAGGGGGAGACGTCGACGCCGGTGACGGCGCGTCCGTCGGCGGCGCGGACCTTGACGGCATCGGGCAGGGTGGCCACCAGCTCCCGCCCGTCGCCGGGCACATGCGCGTACACGCCCTGCTGGACGGCGCTGAGCAGCGTGGACTTGCCGTGGTAGCCGCCTCCGACGATGACCGTGACACCGGGCTCCACAGCCATGCCGGTCACCTCGCCCGCGTGGGGCAGGGCGACGGAGCGCCGTAGGGACTCCGGAGCCTCGAAGGGGACGGCCCCGGCGTCGAGGGGCAGGGGCAACGGCGACACGCCGGTGCGCCGGGCCAGCAGCGACCCGTCGGCCACGAAGGCGACCCAGCCGTTGTCCGCGAGGGCCTGCTGGAGCGCGCGGTGGTCCTCGTAGGCGCGGACGTGGGCGCGCAGCTCCTCCAGGCGGGCGCGCGTCGCGCCGTCGTCCGACACGAGGTCGAAGGCCGCCATCAGGGCGTCGGGGACGTCCAGATCGAACAGGCGGGCGGCGGCGTCGCCCAGGATGACGCGCCCGCGCGCGGGCAGGTGGACCTGGAAGCGCAGCTCGACGCGATCGGGCCTCACCGTGCACGCCGAGCGCTGGAGGATCTCCTGGCCGGGGCGGGCCGCCTGGACGGCGTTCGCAGACGAGTGCTCGCGCAGCGCCCGCCCGAAGGAGCGCAACAGGTAGTCGGCGGCGGCCAGACGCTGGTCGCCGCTGCTCAGGCAGTCCTCGGGCAGCCCCATCGCCGCGGGCGTCGTGAGGGCCCGCAGCGACGAGGGCGGGGCGTAGGGGTCCGACTGGATCCGGTCGACGCTCAAGGTGAAGTCGCCATAGTCCCAGTCGCCCAGGACCGACTTGTACGCGCCGTAGTTGCGCCCGTCCAGGCGGCGGAGGTCCCGCAGGAGGTCCTGATCCGAGCCGGCGCGCCGGCGCGCCGCCTCGTCATGGCGGGCATGGGAGCGGGGTCGGGAAGCGTCGGGCCGGGGGGTCATGCCGTCCAGCGTAGATGAGGGGCCCGCGTCCCCGAGGAGGACGTCGCCCTCGTCACGTGCCCGACGGCCCGGTCAGTAGGCGCCGGGGTTCTGGGAGAAGGCGAAGGCCCCGATCGCGACGAGGACGAGGAGGAGGAGCAGGCAGACCCCCGTCAGAGCCACCTCGATGATGCCGAGGATCTTGCCGATCTTCGCGTTCTGGACGACGTCCTCGGGCAGGCCGGCGTCCCGGGCCTGCTTGATCAGCGAGTTGCCCCAGACCCACGCCGCGATCGCGCCGATGATGCCGAGGATCTGGATGATGCCGAGGATCCCGAGCACCAGGACCCACGTCGAGTTCGAGCGGAGCTTCTCGACGGTCACGTACCCGTATCCCTGGTCGTAGGGGGAGGCGGGGTCCGGCTGCCCGTAGGGCATCTGCCCATAGCCCGGCTGCCCGTACGGGTTCTGCGGCTGGGCGGGCGGTGTCGGCTGCTGGCTGGACCAGCCCGGCTGCTGAGAGCCCTGGCCGGAGGCGTCCGGAGAGGTGTTGGGGGTGGACATGGCGTCCCTTCCATCTAGGATCAGCGGACAGGTGACATCATAAGGGTCTCAGAGCATGCAGGACACGCAGCCCTCGACCTCGGTGCCCTCCAGGGCCATCTGGCGCAGCCGCACGTAGTAGAGCGTCTTGATGCCCTTGCGCCAGGCGCGGATGTAGGACCTGTTGAGGTCGCGCGTGGTGACCGTGTCGGGGTAGAAGAGCGTGAGCGACAGCCCCTGGTCGACGTGCTGGGTGGCCGCGGCGTAGGTGTCGATGATCTTGTCGGGGCCGATCTCGTACGCGTCCTCGTAGTACTCGAGGTTGTCGTTGGTCATGTAGGGCGCCGGGTAGTAGACGCGCCCGATCTTGCCCTCCTTGCGGATCTCGATCTTCGAGACGATCGGGTGGATCGACGACGTCGAGTTGTTGATGTAGCTGATGGAGCCCGTGGGCGGGACGGCCTGCAGGTTCTGGTTGTACATCCCGAACGTGGCCACGTCCTCGGCGAGCCTGCGCCAGTCCTCAGAGGTCGGCACGTGGATCGTGGACTTCGCCAGCAGTTCCCGGCACTTCGCGGTCCGGGGCTCCCAGGCGGAGGGCGCGGCGTCGATGTACTTCCGGAAGTACTCGCCGCTGGCATAGGCCGAGTCCTCGAAACCGGCAAAGCGCGCGCCCCGCTCCCGCGCGATCGCGCACGACGCCTTGATGGCCTCGTAGGCGATCGTCATGAAGTACATGTTCGTGAAGTCCAGCGCCTCCGGCGAGCCGTAGTGGACGTGCTCGCGGGCCAGGTAGCCGTGCAGGTTCATCTGGCCCAGCCCGATGGCGTGGCTCATCGCGTTGCCGCGCGCGATGGAGGGGACGGCCTCGATGTCGGACAGGTCGGAGACGGCGGTCAGGCCGCGGATCGCGGTCTCCACCGTGAGCGAGAAGTCGGGGGAGTCCATCGTCTTCGCGATGTTGAGCGACCCCAGGTTGCAGGAGATGTCCTTGCCGACGCTCGCGTAGGAGAGGTCCTCGTTGAACGTCGAGGGCTCGGAGACCTGGAGGATCTCGCTGCACAGGTTTGACATCGTGATACGGCCCTTGATCGGATTCGCCCGGTTGACCGTGTCCTCGAAGACGAGGTAGGGGTACCCGGACTCGAACTGGATCTCGGCCAGGGTCTGGAAGAACCGGCGCGCGTTGATCGTCGTCTTGTGGATGCGTGGGTCATCCACCATCTCACGGTACTTCTCCGTCACGGAGATGTCGGAGAAGGGGACCCCATAGACGCGCTGGACGTCGTAGGGGCTGAACAGGTACATGTCCTCGTTGTTGCGCGCCAGCTCGAAGGTGACGTCGGGGATGACGACGCCCAGGGACAGCGACTTGATGCGGATCTTCTCGTCCGCGTTCTCGCGCTTGGTGTCCAGGAAGCGCAGGATGTCGGGGTGGTGGGCGTGCAGGTACACGGCGCCCGCGCCCTGGCGGGCGCCCAGCTGGTTCGCGTAGGAGAAGGAGTCCTCCAGCAGCTTCATGACGGGCACGACGCCGCTGGACTGGTTCTCGATCTTCTTGATCGGGGCGCCCTGCTCGCGCAGGTTGGTCAGGGACAGGGCCACGCCGCCTCCGCGCTTGGACAGCTGGAGGGCGGAGTTGATGCCGCGCGCGATGGACTCCATGTTGTCCTCGACGCGCAGCAGGAAACAGGAGACGAGCTCGCCGCGGGCCTTCTTGCCCGCGTTGAGGAAGGTCGGGGTGGCCGGCTGGAAGCGTCCGGACATCATCGCGTCGACGAGGCGTCCCGCGAGCTCCACGTCCCCGCGCGCGAGGTACAGGGCCACCAGGGTGACGCGGTCCTCGAAGCGCTCGAGGTAGCGCTTCCCGTCGAAGGTCTTGAGCGTGTAGGACGTGTAGTACTTGAAGGCGCCCAGGAACGTCTGGAAGCGGAACCGGAAGGCGTAGGCCCTCTGGTAGAGGGCCTTGAGGTCCTCGAAGGCGTACTGCTCGAGCACCTCCGGTTCGTAGTAGCCCTCCTCGACCAGGTAGTCGAGCTTCTCGCGCAGGTCGTGGAAGAACACCGTGTTCTGATTGACGTGGCTCAGGAAGTACTGGCGCGCGGCCTCGTGGTCGGCCTCGAACTGGATCCTCCCGTTCTCGTCGTACAGGTTGAGCTGCGCGTTCAGCGAGTGGTAGTCCAGTTCTGGGGCGGGAGCCGTCTCTACGCCGGTGTCGGTGAGGTTGTCGACCAAAATTCGCTCAGTCCTTCGTGAACTCGGGAGACGTCCTCAGGGGTTCCGAGGAGCTCGAACTTGTACATGTGCGGCACGCTCAGCTTCGCCGAGATGATGTCGCCCGCCAGGCAGTATGCCGTGCCGAAGTTGGTGTTGCCTCCCGAGATGACGCCCCGGCAGTGGGCGCGGTTCGTCGGGTCGTTGAGGAACTTGATGACCTGCTTGGGGACCGCGCCCCGCGTGTTGCCCCCGCCGTACGTCGGCACGATCAGCACGTAGTCACGGTCGACGTGCAGGAAGGGGTCCGCGGCCCGCAGCGGGATCCGCTGGGCGGGGAATCCGAGCTTCTCCACGAACCTGCGGGTGTTCCCCGTGGCCGAGGAGAAGTAGACGATGCTCACCATCTGCGGTCCTTGGTCCTTCTTCCGGCGTCGCGCGGCACTGACAGTTCTCCCGGCCACCCGCGGTGACCGGGAGAGAGGGCTCAGGCCTGGGCGACGCGCAGCGCGGGCGCCGACGCGACGGCCGAGGCCGCCGCCTTGATGCGGTCGGGGCGGTAGCCGCTCCAGTGGTCGTCGCCGGCGATGACGACGGGCGCCTGCTGGTAGCCGAGCGCCTTGATGTAGTCGAGCGCCTCCGCGTCCCGGGTGACGTCGACCGACTCGTAGTCCAGCCCCTGCTTGTCCAGGGCGCGGTAGGTGGCATCGCATTGCACGCACATCGGCTTGGAGTAGACGGTGATGGTCATGTGATGCTCCTTCTCATGGTCGCCGGCGAGAGGGCGGCCGTCCGATGGGCCGGGACGGCGCCGAATCACAGGGGTGTGGTCCTCCGGGGCGCTGGCTGCGCCCTCAAGGTGCCATAACACTACACCTTGTGCCCGGTGATGCAACGGACCACTACGGGTAGTGTCCGGATGGTGTCGTTGTGGCTCTGTGGACAGGGCGCGGGAACCGCTTGTGGACAACCCGGCGCCCGATGCGCCGGGACCATTGTCCCGCCTGGCCCCGGTCTTCGGCGGATCGAGGCCGCGCGTGGCGCGTCGGGCCGGCGGGGGCGCGGCCCCGGGGCGGAGAGGCCCGCCTCCGGGGAGGCCTCCGGAGACGGGAGGGGCCTGTGGAGACGGAGGTGGACAGGCGGTGGACGGAGGGCCCTCTTCCCGGCGGGGACGGCGCGGACGCCCCGCGCGCCCTCGGCGTGTCGTCTCACTCGCCGGAGGACATGTGGCGTTCGACGGACCGGCCCAGCTGGAACCGGCTCTCCACCCCGAAGCGGTTCATGAGGGCGCTGACGCGCCGCCGGAAAGTACGGTCGCTGATCCCCAGGTGCCGCGCGATTCCAGTGTCGTTCATGCCGCTGGAGAGCAGTTGGATGAGCTGTTCCTCGTCGCCCGTCAGCGGCGTCCCGTGGCGGGAGGCCGGTTGGGCGGCGCCGGCTGGCTCCAGGGGGGACGCGAGGTCGAAGAGGACGTCGAAGAGCGACTGGAGCGCGCCGACCAGCTCGGGATGGGACACCACGGCGACGGCCGGCTCCCCGAAGGCGGGATCCGCCGCCAGGGGCAGGAGCGCGCGTCGGCGGTCCGCGATGACGAGCTTGGTGCGGGCCCTCGACGAGAGCCTCACCTGCTGGCCCTCCGAGACCGAGCGGAGCATGTCGCGCACGTGGCGGGGATTGTCCAGGGCCGAGTAGTCGATGATCGTGCGCAGCGCCAGCCCCCGGCCCGCGGCGTTCGTCTCGGAATCGTGGACGTCGGGGTTCGGGCCGCTCACATAGGGCGGCGTGTCGATCATGTCGAGGGACGCGCGCGCGGACTCCACGAGCTCGTGCACGCGCTCCATCACCCGGGCGCGCCCCCGCACGACCGTGAGGACCTCCGGTAAGGCCGTTCCCGGCGGGCGGGCGTCGAAGACCTGCTCGAGCTCGCCGATCAGCGCCTCCGCCCGGCTGAGCTGCGCCCGCCGTTCCGCCGCCAGGGCGGTCACCCCGATCGACGGGCGGGCGGGGAGCAGGGCGCCGTCTCGGCGCGCGGCCAGTCCGAGGGCCTCCAGGCGGCTCAGCGCCGTGTCGAGCGCGCCGGGGGTGAGGCCGAGGCCGTGTGCCCGCGCGTCCGGGGCTGCCTGGGGATCGCCGAGGAGGTCCTGGTAGACGCGCACGTCGTCCTCGCTGAGCCCGAGCGCCCGCCACAGCTCGCGGGTGTGATCGACGTCCACAGGGCGATCCTATGGCCGGATCCGGCGATGGCCGGATCGGGCGTCTGGGGAGTACGTCACGGTTCCTAGCATCAGTGTTGCCATCCCATTTACCTGAGCTTTGGAGTTCTCATGGCGATGCCTCATGCACGATCCGTGCGGGCCCTGGCGGCATCTGTCGCCGTGGCGCTCGCCGGGGTCCTCACGCCCGTCGGCGCATCCGTCGCCGACCCCAGCCCCGACCCCAGCCCCGGCGCCCCGACGGCCGCCGCGCCGGAGGAGCCCGTCCCGGCGGAGTCCGCCTCCGGCGCGGAGACGCCGGCCGAACCGGCCCCCGCCGATCCCACCCCGGTCCCGTCAGCCCCCGCGCAGTCCGGGGACGAGGGCGGCGCCGGTGAGTCCGGTGGGTCCGACGCCGCGCAGAAGCCGGCGTACACGACGGCCTCCGGGGCCGTGGCCGTCGAGCGCAACACCGTCAAGGTCGGGACCTCGGCCGCCGACATGCGCGCGGTCGTGCCCACCCGCGCCCGGTCCGCCTCCACGGTCCCCTACCTGCTGAGCGTCACCCTCGACCCGCCGACGATCAACAACTACGACTACTTCGCGGTCGGCGTCACCCTGACGGCCACCGGCCTGGGAGCCGGCGAACGGGCGATCATCACGGACACCTCCCCCAGCGGCGACGTCCACACCTTCGACCCCGTCACCGCCGACGCCTCCGGCACCGTGACCACCACCGTCATGCGCCGTGACCGGGTGGATCCCGAGGTCGGCGCGCATCTCATCGAGATCACCGCCGACAGCGGCGCCATGGGCGGCGCCTCCCTGGACGTCACGCTCTCCGAGCGCCTGAACGCCAAGGCCCAGGCCACGCCCTCCACCACCGACGTCGTCGCCTACCACGACACGCCGGTCACGATCGACGGCTCCGGCTTCGCGCCGGGCGAATGGGTGAGCGTCCACGTCACGACGCCCGACGGCTCGACGGGCCTGGTCTCCGACGACGTGGCCGCCGACGCGCAGGGGAAGGTCCGTTACGTCGTCCAGGCCGGCAGCGCGGCCGTGGACCCCGGGCAGTGGACCATCACGATCCTCGGCATGGAGTCCACGCGCAACGGCGTCGCCACGTTCTTCGTCAAGGAGAACCCAGATGCCCACCAGGTCGGGACCATCGACGTCCCCACCCAACCTGTGAGCCCCGACCAGTTCGACCAGGACGGCGTCCCCTTCACCGCCCACGGCCTCCCGGCCTTCGGCCTCTTCGACCTCTCGATCCGAAACGCCCATGGCAACGACTACTCGGTGGGCCGCTACCGCGCGAACGGCGACGGAGAATGGTCCGACGCGCTCTACAGCGCCGGCGCGGACGCCGGGACCTACACCCTGCGACTGGACAACGTCGACACCGCCGACTGGACGACCGCCTCCTTCACGGTGACCGGCGAGGACGGGAGCGTTCCCGAGGCGCCGACGCTCACCGTCGATCCCTCGACGGTCTCCGACGCCGACCTCATGGACGGCGGGATCGATGTCGCCGGCACCGGCTACCAGCCCGGCGAACTCGTCGAACTGACGCTGCGCGACAAGTACCAGAGGAAGATGGATCTGGACCACCGGGTCATCGACGCCAAGCAGGCGGACGACCGTGGCGCGGTCTCCTTCCACGTCCAGGCGGACGCCAGGCCCGAGGCCGGACAGTGGACGGTCATCGTCGCCGGCGTCCTCTACGACGCCCTCACCCAGCGCGCCGCCCTGACCGTCACCTCGGCCGACGCGGGGGACGGCTCGAGCGACGCCGGCCAGTCCGGCGGCGCCGCCCAGCCGGGCGGCGGGACGGGGAAGACCGAGCCCGACCCGGACACCGGGTCCGCGCCCGCCGACGGGGATCTCCCCGCACAGGAGCCCCAGACCCCGGCGCTCGCGGCCACCGACGCCCCCCACGCCTACTTCGTGCGCACCTCCGGCGAGGGCGCGCTGGCCTACGACGTGCGCGAGCAGGGGGCGCGCGCCCAGCTGAAGGGCGTCTCGCGCACCGCCTCGCAGCGGGTCCAGGTCCTCCAGGGCACGCTCAACCGGATCGAGGAAGCGGCGACCGACCTGGACGACGAGTCGTCCGTCCTCTACCGCTCCGTGTGGACGGTTCCCGGCGTGGCCGTCCAGACCACCGCGCAGGTGGCCGCCGAGCTCGCCGATCGTCCGGACGTCGTCTCGGTGCGCCCGATCGTCACCAAGACGCTCGTGGAACCCGTGGACGGCGGCGGCGCGGAGGGGGACTCGACGTCCCAGACCGGGTCCGACACGCCCGCCAACGGCCCCTCGGACCTCCTGACCGGCGCATGGAAGACGTGGACCGGATCAGGCGGCTACACCGGTGAGGGACAGGTCATCGCCGTCATCGACACGGGCCTGGACTACACCCACGCGGACTTCGGCGGCCCCGACACCTCCGGCCGCCTGTGGAGCCAGGTCGGCGCCCAGCACGCCGGGGACGCGATGCAGCCCGAGTGGTACGACCCCTCCGTCGTCATCCCCGGCTGGGACTTCGCGGGAGCCGCGTACGACGCGGACGCGTCCTCGTCCTCATACCACCCCATCGCGAAGCCGGATGCGAACCCGATCGACGGGCCGGGAGGCGGGCACGGCACCCACGTCGCGGGCACGGCCATCGGGCGCGGCGTGAACGCGGACGGGACGACCTTCGCCGGCGACTACACGACGCTCACCCAGGCGCAGGTCTCCGCCATGAAGATCGCGCCCGGCGCGGCGCCTGGGGCGAAGGTCATCCCGCTCAAGGTCTTCGGCGACGGCGGCGGGTCCACGGACCTGACCGGCGCCGCCCTCGACTACGTCGGGAAGCTGCTGGCCGGCGGCCAGCAGGTCGACGCGATCAACCTGTCGCTGGGCTCCGCCTTCGGGGCGGCCGACGACCCGGACAACGACCTCATCCAGGTCCTCTCCGACCAGGGCGTCGTGCCGGTGATCTCCGCGGGCAACTCCGGGGACATCACCGACGTGGGCGGCAGCCCGGGGACGGCGCAGGCCGCGCTGACGGTGGCCGCCTCCGCCTCGGGCGCTGCGGTGCTCGACACGGTGCAGGTCGTGGAGCCGGCTGGGTCCGCCGGCGACCAGGCCAGCCAGTACTCGCAGGACTACCCGCTGTGGTTCGACATCACGGCTCCCGTGGTCGCCCTCTCCGACCCCGCGAACCTCGAGGGGTGCCGGGCCTTCTCAGCGGCCGACAAGGCGGCGGTGGAAGGCAAGATCGTCTGGCTGGAGTGGACCGACGACGACGCGACGAGGCCCTGCGGATCGGCGACCCGGTGGGACAACGCGTCCGAC
The DNA here is from genome assembly GCF_042665795.1 of Schaalia naturae. NCBI lineage: Bacteria > Bacillati > Actinomycetota > Actinomycetes > Actinomycetales > Actinomycetaceae > Schaalia > Schaalia naturae. Next base: position 2,271,921 of record NZ_JBHTEF010000001.1, on the reverse strand, counting down.
GCCGGCGCCGTGGGCGTGATCGTGACCTCCGGGTCCGACCAGTTCGAGGCCGGGATCGCCGGCAACACCTCGATCCCCGGCGCCCAGCTCACGGCCGAGGGCACGCAGGCCCTGCGCCCCGCCCTCGAGGCCGGGACACTCGCCGTGCGCCTGGCCACCTCCCTCGCCCAGACGATCCGCATCGAGGACCCGTCCCTGGCGGACGTCATCGGCTCCTTCAGCTCCCGCGGCCTCCACGGCAGCGTGGACGGCACCATCAAGCCCGACGTCTCCGCCCCCGGGGTCAACGTCTACTCCGCGGCCGTGGGCACGGGCACGGGAGGCACGTCGATGAGCGGGACGTCGATGGCCTCCCCGCACACCGCGGGCGTCGTGCTGCTCACCCGGCAGGCCCACCCCGACTGGCCGGCTCAGCGCATCAAGGAGGTCGTGATGAACACGGCCACCCATGACGTCGTCGACAAGGCGGGCGTCTCGATGTCGACCCTGCGCCAGGGGACGGGACGCGTCGACGCCGTGCAGGCCACGACGTCCCAGGTGACCGTCGCCTCGGTCGAGAACGGGGCCGCCACCAGCGCCTCCTTCGGCGTCGTCGAGGTGGGCGAGGGCGGCTACACCGCGACGCGCACCCTGGAATTGACGAACTCCGGCGCCGCCGACCAGACCTACGCCGTCGGATACGACGCGCGCACGGAGACGCCGGGCGCCTCCTTCTCCCTGTCCGCCGACTCCGTGACGGTGCCCGCCGGGGGGAGAGCCCAGGTCACGGTCACCCTCTCGGCGTCGGATCCCACCGCCCTGCGCCGGACGATCGACCCGGGCCAGGAGGCCACCCAGGACACGGACAACCACGTCGCCGACCTCACGGGCGTCGTGACCTTCACTCCGGGGGACGCGGACGCCGGTGCGACCCCGCTGTGGCTGCCCGTGTTCGCCGCGCCCAAGCCGGTGGCGGACACCTCGGCGGAGGCCGCGGAGTTCATCGGCGGGGCGGACTCGGCGACCCTGCCGGTCACGGGGACGCCCCTCGACCAGGGGGACGCGGCGAGCGGCTACCACAGCCGCGTGACGCCGCTCGTGTTCGGCGGGGACAGCCCGCTCATGGACTTCGACGGCGAGGCCGCGCAGGCCTCCCTCCAGGGGGTGGACATCCTCCGGTTCGGAGCGGCGTCCACCTCGCCGGCGGAATCCTCGCCCTCGCAGGGAACGCTGGCGGTGGGCATCGAGACGGCCGGCCCCATCACGGGGCTCGGAGCGACCTCCTACCCGACGGCGGATCTCGACCTCAACGGGGACGGGCGCGACGACTTCATGCTCATGCCCCAGCTGGACTCGGCGAACGGGTACCGGCCGGTCGTCTACACCATCGACGTCGGGCGCAACGCGGTCGTCGACGTGCAGCCGCTGAACAACCTCTCCTCCCACCCCGACCAGTGGGACAACGACACGGTCGTGTACACGACGAGCCTCCAACGGCTCGGCTACACCGACACGACCACGAGCACGACGCTGAGGTACCGGGCGTCCTCCCAGTCGGTCTACGCGCCGGTGCGCGAGGACGGGACGTCGATCGTCGACCAGACGGCGCGCGTCAGCCTCGACGTCTTCGCGCCGCCCATCTGGTTCGCCACCGCGGCGGACCAGGATGCCAACCCGACGGCCGTGACCGTCTCGGCGGGCTCCTCCGTGGTGGTCCACGCGGGATCCGCGGACGCGGGGAAGATCCTGCTCGTCGAGCACGACGACGCCACGCACCACCGCACCTCGGTGGTCGAGTGGTCGACGCGTGACGCCGTCAAGCTCGCGATCCTCACCCAGCCCCAGTCGCAGACCGTGGCCGAGGGCGGGACCGCCGAGTTCATGGTCGACGCCACGGGCGAGGAACCCTCCTACCAGTGGCAGGAGAAGTCCTCCGGCGGGGAGTGGACGCCGTCCACGGCCGAGGGCGCGACCACGGCGACGCTGACGGTCCCGGGCGACACCGCTCTGAGCGGACACCAGTTCCGCGTCGTGGTCTCCGACGCCTCGGGGTCGCTGACCTCCGACGCCGCGACGCTGACGGTGGTCGCCGAGGGGATGAGGGTGCCCACGGTCACGCTGTCGCCCGACGTGGCGCGCGCGGGCGACGAGGTCACGCTCAGCGGCGCCGACTTCACGCCGGACTCCGCGGTGACGCTCGGCATCGGCCCCGGCGGCGTTGAACTCCAGGCGGCCACCACGGACGCCGCGGGCGCCTTCACGGTGACGTTCACCGTGCCCGAGGGGCTCGACGTAGGCGACCACACGGTGACGGCGACCGATGCGCAGGGACTGGTCGCCAGGGCTTCGCTGAGGATCGCCGCAGGCGAGGGCGGGGCGGTCCCGTCGGAGCCCGGCCAGTCGGGCGGCGCGCCGGGCACCGGAGCGGTGCGCGGTCTGGCCGTGACGGGCGGGACCGCCGCCCTGGCCGGGTCGCTTGCGCTGGCCCTGCTCGGCGCCGGCGCCGTGCTCGTCCGGCGTCGCGAGAGGGGGACGGCGCCCCGCCACTGACGCGGACGCGAGAGGGCCCCGGGGACGCGCCGTTGGGCGCGCCCCCGGGGCCTCATCCGCCGCGAGCCAGCCGGGACCCGGCCGGCCCGGCTGGGTGCAGCTAGCCTGCCTCGGCTGAGAAGGAGACGTCGGCCGCGCTGAGGACGCGCGCCGTGCGCCCCGGCGCCGCCTGGAAGCTCCAGTAGAGATTCGTGTGCGCGATCACCTGGTCGACCGGTGGGGCTCCCCATGCGGTCTTGTCCTGGGCCGTGTGCGCGTCGGAGACCAAGGTGACGTCGTAGCCGCGCGTGAAGGCGCCGTGGATCGTCGACCGGATGCAGGCGTCGGTCTCCGCCCCCGCGACGACGAGGCGGCCGACACCGAGCTCGGCGAGGACGGCCTCCAGGCCCGTGCCCTCGAAGGCGTCGCCGTAGCGCTTCGGGATGAGCGCCTCGGAGCCGCGTCGCACCAGTTCGGGGACGTACCGCCACCCCTCGCTGCCCTCGACGAGGTCGTCGCCGGAATGCTGCACCCACACGACCGGCGCTCCCGCGGCCCGGGCCTTGTCGAGGAGCGCCCCGATGCGTCCGACGACCGCATCCCGCGCGTAGGCGTCCCGGACGACGTCGTTCTGGACGTCGATGACCACCAGGGCCGTCCTCGGGCGATCAGCCAACGTCGTCATTCGGTGTCCCTCCCCGTGAGGCGCCGGAACCGGGGCTCGGGCGAGCCGGGTGAGCCGATTGTCGCACGCGGTCGCGCCGGCCGGCGCCGCCCTCGCCGATGCGCGGTCGCCAACCCTCGGAGGAGCCGCGCCGGTACCACCCGGGCGTCCCGACGTGGCACCCTTGGAGGGATGACCACGAACGCACCGCACGACGACCCCGCCGCGCCTCCCAGCACACCAGCCAACCCGGCCGACGCCCCCACGGACCCGGATCGCGAGGCGGAGGCAGGCCGATCCTCCCAGGCGCCGGCCCTGCCCGGGCAGACGGAGGTCGCGGTCCTGCTGGGCAACGCGCAGCGCGCCTTCGCCGGGCTGCCGCCGGAGATCACCCGGCTCGGCCACCTCTTCGACGACGCGGGCGAGGAGATCGCGCTGGTCGGCGGCCCGGTGCGCGACGCGTTCCTGGGGGCGGCCCCCCACGACTTCGACCTCGCGACCTCCGCCCGCCCCGAGCGCACCGAGGAGCTCCTGCGGCGGTGGGGGGCCTCGACATGGGACATCGGGCGGCAGTTCGGGACCATCGGCGGGCACCGCCATGGCCTCGACGTGGAGATCACGACCTACCGCGCGGACCAGTACGAGAAAGGCTCCCGCAAGCCGGAGGTCACCTACGGCGACACGCTGGAGGGCGACCTCGCCCGCCGCGACTTCACCGTCAACGCCATGGCGATGCGGCTGCCGCAGATGGCGCTGGTGGATCCGCACCACGGGCTGGAGGACCTGGCGGCCGGGCGGCTGCGCACGCCCGTCGGCGCCGAGCAGTCCTTCGACGACGACCCGCTGCGCATCATGAGGGCGGCGCGTTTCGCCTCCCAGCTGGGCATCAACGTGGACTGGGACGTCATGGAGGCGATGGGGGCGATGGCCGGGCGCCTGCGGATCGTCTCCGCCGAACGCATCCGCGCCGAGCTGGAGCGGCTGATGGTCGGCGCCCACCCCCGCCGCGGACTGGAGCTGATGGTCCACACGGGTGTCGCCGCCGTCGTGCTGCCGGAGTTCGCGGCGCTGGTGGACACCCACGACGAGCACCGCCGGCACAAGGACGTCTACGAGCACACCCTGACCGTCCTGGACCAGGCGATCGCGCTGGAGACGGACGCGGAGGGCCCGGTCCCCCGGCCGGACCTCGTGCTGCGCCTGGCCGCGATCATGCACGACGTCGGCAAACCGGCGACACGCCGTTTCGAGCCCGATGGCACGGTGACCTTCCACCACCACGACGTCGTGGGAGCGAAGCTCACGCGCAAGCGGCTGCGGGCTCTGCGCTTCGACGCGCGCACCGTCGACGCCGTCGCGAAGCTGGTCGGCCTGCACCTGCGCTTCCACGGGTATGGAGAGGCCGGGTGGTCGGACTCCGCGGTGCGCCGCTACGTCACGGACGCCGGCGACCAGCTGGAGCGCCTCCACCGCCTGACCCGCGCGGACTGCACGACGCGCAACCGCCGCAAGGCGATGCAGTTGGCGGCCGCCTACGACGACCTCGAGCAGCGCATCGCCCGGCTGCGAGAGCAGGAGCAGCTCGACGCCATCCGCCCGGACCTGGACGGCGCGCAGATCATGGAGACCCTGGGCGTGGGCCCGGGCCCGGTCATCGGATTCGTTCACGGCCACCTCATGGAGGTGAGGATGGAGCGCGGCCCCATCGGCCCCGAGGCGGCCCGCGAGGAGCTGCTCGCGTGGTGGGCGGGCGAGGACGTCCAGGAAAGAGCCCGCGCCCTCGTCGCCGAGCAGGCGAAGTGGCAGGCGGTGGTCGATGCGAAGAAGGCGCGCAAGGCCCGCGCGCGCCAGGAGCGCGAGCCGGACCGGGCCGCCGGCCCTGGGGGTCCGGAGCCCGGCGGGCGATGACCGGGCCACGCAGCGGCGTCGCCGGGCGCTGTCAGAGCGAGGCCGCCGCCGGCGCGGATCCCTCCCCGGCGGTGATCGCCCCGTACGTCTCCTCGAAGCGAGCGCGCAGATCGTCGTAGTAGGCGCGCTGGGACGGATCGGGGAGAGCGGCAGGCGTGCGCTCGGGCTCCGCGAAAGAGCCGCCCGGGTCGACGACGGACAGCGCCATCATCGCCGTGCCGCGCATCGTCATCCGCTTCATGTCGACGATGTCCATCGGGAAGCCGAGTGCCTGTGTGACGACATCGAGGACCGGCGCGTAGTGGTGCGTCACGCCGCCGGAGGCCAGGATCCGCTCGATGGCGGGATCGACGGCGCGGATCTGCTCGAAGATACGGGCGTAGGACACGGCGAGCCCCTCGGCGGCTCCCCGCCACATCTCGAGCGCTCCGGTCGCGGCGGAGACCCCCATGATGGCGGCCCGCGCGCCTCCCGCCCAGCCGGTCGCGCGCTCCCCGGTGAGGAAGGGCAGCACCAGGGGCGTCCCGGGCACCGGGTTGCCCCGAAGCGCCACGTCCAGCAGCCCCGCGTCGACAGGCGCCATCGTCTGCTCCAGCCACGTCATCACGCGGCCGACGTCGTTGAGCGCCCCGCCGACGATCGACTGCCGGCGCGACACCCGGTAGGCCCACAGCCCCGGGGGCAGTTCGTCCGGCGTCCCGTCCACGATGACCCGCATGGCGCCCGAGGTCGCGGCCGACAGAGCGACGGTCTGCGCGGAGGTCGCGCCCACGCCCAGGTTTGAGGCGTACCCGTCCGGGACCGCCGGGAACCACGCGGCGCCCTCCAGCGCGGGCCACCGCTGGGCCACCCCGGCCCGGGACCCAGGCGCCACCGGCTGGTCCGGGTCCGCCATCGGCGCGTACTGCTCGCGACTCGTGCCCGTCGCCTCCAGCAGGTCAACATCCAGGTCGCAGGTGGCCCGATCGAGCATCCCGGTCCAGGCCATCGTCGAGGTCGCCGCTTCCTCCACGTCGGCCAGCCGCGTGTAGACGTATTCGCCCACGGACGCGAAGCGCGTCGTCGCCGCGAACACGCCGGGCCGGGTGCGCGCCAGCCAGAGCAGCCGGGGCGGGTGGTAGCTCGTGTGCAGGCGGGTGCCGACGGCCTGGTGGACGGCCACCTCGTCCAGTTCGGCGCGCAGGCGCGCCAGGTCCTCCACAGAGCGCGAGTCCGCGTAGGTGAGGCACGGCGTCAGCGCCTCGCCGTCCGGCCCGATGCAGATCAGGGACGACGCGAAGGTGTCCAGCGCGACCGCCGCGATCGCGCCGCGTCCCAGCCCGTCGACGGCGCGCGTGATGACGTCCGCCACCTCGCCGACGACCTGGTCGGCATCAATCTCCGAGGTGCCGTCCGCGCCCTCGCGGAACAGGTGGTCGACCTTCGCGGTGCGGCCCCTCACCGGCCGCGCCTGCGCGTCGTACACGGCGGCGCGGGTGGACGTCGACCCGATGTCCATCGCCAGGACCAGCGGCGCGGCGGCCTTCTTCGAGGCGACGGCGGTGGCGGTCTGCTCGCTCATGATGCGGATGCTCCTGTGGAATTGGGGGAGGTGCGGATGCCTGCCGCCTAGACGAGGAGACCGAGGATCGGGACGCCTGCCAGCCCGACCACGGAGACGGCGCACTCCATGAGGGACCACGTCTTGAAGGTCTGCTCGACGGTCATTCCGAAGTACTCCTTGACCAGCCAGAACCCGGCGCCGATCGCCAGGACCAGCAGGGCGACCTCGCCGGAGGGGAGACCCGCCGCCAGGGGCGCCATGATGCCGGAGGAGGCGATGCCCTCGCCGATCACGCCGCCGACGCCGGACTCGATAAGGGTCTCCTTGAAGCCGCCGCCGACGCCGACAGGGTGTCGCCGATGCCCGTGGTGAACGCGGTGAAGGAGTTCTCGAACCCATGTCCGCCGCGACCGCCATCACGGCGGCCTCCGCCATCGGGCTCGGGGCGGGGAGCACAGACGCGAAGGCGACCACTGTGCGACCTCCATGACGGGATGAGCGGCCTGTGGCGACGGTAACATCGCAGAGGCGCGGGTTCAACGACGAGGCGCTCGCGGGAGCGCCCGCACCCGCGCCCCGCCCGTCGGTCGGCGGGCCACCGGCGCATCTCTGGTCACCGGCGTCGCCCTCGTCCTAGGCTGGGGTCGCACACACCTGCCACCCGCCCACGAGAGGGACGACCGCCATGACCATTCCCATCCCGGCGCCAGCCAGCGCGGACATCGGCGTCTACGGCCTGGGCGTGATGGGCGCGAACCTCGCCCGGAACCTTGCCCGCAACGGATACCGGGTGGCCGTGACGAACCGGTCGGCGGCCCGGACCGAGAAGCTGGTGGCCGCCCACGGGGACGGGTCCGAGGGCGTGTTCGTGCCAGCGGCCGACATCGACCGCTTCGTCGCCTCCCTGGAGAGGCCGCGCGTCGCCATCATCATGGTGCTGGCCGGGGCCGCGACGGACGAGGTGATGGAGCAGCTGGCGGCCCGCATGGAGCCGGGCGACATCATCGTCGACTGCGGCAACTCCCTGTTCACCGACACGATCCGCCGCGAGGCCTGGGCCCGCGCCCGCGGCCTCCATTTCGTCGGCGCGGGCGTCTCCGGCGGCGAGGAGGGCGCGCTGTGGGGGCCCTCGATCATGCCGGGGGGCACTCCCGAGTCGTATGACCGCCTCGGCCCGATGTTCGAGAAGATCTCCGCCCACTACCAGGGGCAGCCCTGCTGCGCGCACATCGGCGCGGACGGCGCCGGGCACTTCGTCAAGATGGTCCACAACGGTATCGAGTATGCCGACATGCAGGTCATCGCCGAGGCCTACGATCTGCTGCGCCACGGCCTGGATGCCGCGCCCGCCACGCTGGCCGACGTCTTCGCCTCCTGGAACGAGGGCGAGCTCGACTCCTACCTCATCGAGATCACGGCCGAGGTGCTGCGCCAGGTCGACGCCCCCACCGGCACGCCGCTGGTCGACCTCATCGTCGACCGGGCGTCGCAGAAGGGCACCGGCAAGTGGACGGTGCAGACCGCCCTGGACCTGGCCGTCCCCGTCACCGGCATCGGCGAGGCCACTTTCGCCCGCGGCGCGTCGTCGGGCGTCCGCCAGCGTGAGGCCGCGCGGGCCCTGGACGGGCACGCCGGCGGGTTCGGGATCGATTCCTCCGACCCCGGCGCCCGCGACGCCTTCATCGAGGACGTCCGCCAGGCGCTCTACGCCTCGAAGATCGTCGCCTACTCGCAGGGCTTCGACATGATCGCCGAGGGCGCCGCCGCCCACGGATGGGACATCGACAAGGGCGGGCTGGCCAGCATCTGGCGGGCGGGGTGCATCATCCGCGCCGCCTTCCTCGACGACATCACCCGCGCGTACGCGGCGCGGCCCGACCTCCCCCTGCTGCTGGCCGCCGAGCCCTTCGCGACCCGGATCCAGCAGGCCGTCCCCTCGCTGCGCCGCGTCGTGGCGCTCGCGGCCGTGGCGGGCGTGCCGGTCCCCGTGTTCGCCTCCTCCCTGTCCTACTTCGACACGATCCGCAGCCCGCGCCTGCCTGCGGCCCTCATCCAGGGGCAACGCGACTTCTTCGGGTCGCACACCTACCACCGGATCGACCGGCCGGGGACGTTCCACACGCTGTGGGCGCAGGAGGGCCGCCCGGAGGAGCAGTGGGGCTGAAGCAACCTCGCCCGGCGGGCGAGGACGGCCCCGCGGAGCGCCGCTCCGCGGGGCTCTCCCATGCGCGGGGAAGGGGGCGGGGGCGGCGAGGCCGTCCGTCGTCCCGGTCACATGAGGTGGCCCATTCCCAGCCTGCGTGCGTAGTCTGGGCGGTTGTACCCGGCTGAAAGGTGGGATCGGTGGCGAGCTCGGACGGGAAGATGGACTGGGACCAGGTGATGACCGGCCGCTCGGCGTCCCCCAGAGGCGGCGCGGCCCGGGGTCGGTCCGGTTCGCGTTCCCGTTCCGCGTCGGCCGGGACGGGCTCCGCCTCCCGCCGCGGGGGCGCGGGGAAGGCGGGGCGCGGCGGCCGACCGAAACGATCGATCGGCAGGAGGATCGGCCTGGGCATCGTCTTCACCTTTCTCTCCCTGGTGATCCTCGGGCTCGGCGCCTTCGTCTACCTCTACATGACGCTGAGCGTGCCCGCCGCGGACGAGGTCGCGCTCGCCCAGACGACGAAGGTCTACTACTCGGATGGCACCACGGAGATGGGGTCGCTCTCCGAGGTCGACCGGACGATCATCGACGCCTCGACCCTGCCCGGCTACGTGGGCGAGGCGGTCGTCGCCTCCGAGGACCGCACTTTCTTCACGAACTCGGGCGTCGACTTCAAGGGCATCGCGCGCGCCCTGGTCAACAACGTGACGACGGGGTCGCGCCAGGGCGGGTCGACCCTGTCCCAGCAGTATGTCGAGCGCTACTACATGGGGGAGACCACCAGCTACACGGGCAAGATCAAGGAGGCCGTGCTGGCCGTCAAGATCAACCGCTCGCAGACCAAGGACGAGATCCTCGGCAACTACATGAACACGATCTATTTCGGGCGTGGCGCCTACGGCATCGAGGCCGCCTCGCAGGCGTACTTCGGCCACCCCGCCAAGGACCTCACCCTGTCCGAGTCCGCGCTGCTGGCCGGCATCATCCCGGCGCCCTCCGCCTGGGATCCGGCGGTCGACGCGGAGGAGGCCCAGCAGCGATGGGGGCGCGTCCTGGACCTCATGGTCGAGGACGGGTGGATCAGCCAGTCGGACGCCGACGCCGCGACCTTCCCGGAGACGGTGGATCCGGCCTCCCTGACGGACACCTCGAAGCAGGGGCCGACGGGCTACCTCATCACGCAGGTCCGCAATGAGCTGGCGAGCAAGGCGGGCCTGACGGACGAGCAGATCGACACCGGCGGCCTCACGATCGTCACGACCATCGACAAGGCGAAACAGGACGCGGCCGTCCAGGCCGCCGAGACGATGACACAGGTCTCCGGCTGGGACCCTGCGACGATGCACACCGCGCTGTCGTCGGTCGACCCCGCCACGGGGGAGATCCTTGCCGAGTATGCGGGCTCCGACTACCAGACGCGGCAGCAGAACGCCGTCACCCAGGACCGGGCGGCCGCGGGCTCCACATTCAAGGTGTTCGCGCTGCTGGCGCACGCCATGGACGGCGGCACCATCTACGACGCGTACAACGGCGCGTCGCCCCAGTACTTCAACAACCTGACGGACCCGGTGACGAACGACGGCCTCGTGTCCTACGGGACGGTGGACCTGCTCAAGGCGACGGCGTACTCGATCAACACGGCGTTCGTCGCCCTCAACGAGGAGGTCGGGCCCGCCACCACCGAGAAGGTCGCGATCGACGCCGGCATGCCGGAGAACACGGAGGACAACGACTACGGGCTGGAGCCCACGCTGCTCAACGTGCTGGGGTTCGCCGCCCCCCACAACATCGACATCACGCGCGCCTACGCGACGATCGTCTCCGGCGGGCTGCGCACGGACCCCCACATCGTGCGCGAGGTCCGCGACTCCGGCGGCTCGCAGGTCTACGGCGCGGACACGGAGCCGACCCGCGTCTTCCAGGCGGAGGACGTCGCCGCGATCATGCCCGCCTTGGAGGCCGTGATGGAGCCCGGCGGGACGGGGGAGAAGGCCGCGGTCCTCGGGCGCACGGTCGCCGGCAAGACGGGCACGTCCGAGCAGCAGATGTCCGCCCAGTTCGTCGGCGCCGTCCCGCAGATGGTGACGACGGTGTCGATGTACCAGTCGGGGCCCAACGGCGAGCAGGTCCCGCTCGCGGACGGCGGCGGCATCGGCGGCCTCGACCAGTTCCACGGCGGCGACTGGCCCGCCCAGGTGTGGGTGGACTACATGCAGGTGGCCACGCAGGGCATGGAGAACACGGACTTCACGTGGATGGACAGCGTGACGCCGCGGCCCGCGCCGACCCCCACCTACACGGCCCCGCCGCAGACCGAGACCCCGACCCCGGAGCCCACGACCGAGCAGCCGACCCAGGCCCCGACCCCGGAGCCGACGACCGAGCAGCCCACGACGCCGACAGACGGAGGCGGCGACGGAGGCGCCGGCGGCGGGGACGACGGAGGGGGCGGCGGCGGCAACCAGAGCGGCAGAGGATCCGGCACCTGAGGAGGCCCTCGCCCGGTTCCGCGGATCCGCGCACGCGGAGACGCCCCCGGTCCCGCAAGGGGCCGGGGGCGCCTGACGTCTCAGCGCGGAAGCGTCACTTCACAACGGGCGCCGCGGTGACGCGCACCGTCAGGGAGACCGAGACCTCCGGATGAAGGTTGATGGTGACGGCGTGGTCGCCGACCGTCTTGAGCGCGGAGGTGGTGACGATCTTGCGGCGGTCGACCGTCTGGCCGGTCTGGGCCTTGACGGCCTCGGCGACGTCCGCGGTGGATACGGCGCCGAAGAGCCGGCCCGAGGCGCCGACGGTGGCCCGGACCGTCACGAGCCTGGCCTCCTGCAACGCGTCGCGCACGGCGCGGGCATCCTCGATGGAGGCGATCTCGCGGCGGCGGCGGGCGGCCGTCATCTGATCGATCTGCTTCTGGGCGCCCTTCGTCCACTTGGCGGCGAGGCCGCGGGGGACCAGGTAGTTGCGGGCGTAGCCGTCCTTGACCTCGACGACCTCCCCGGCGGCGCCGAGGTTCGTCACGTCATGGGTGAGGATGAGCTTGGTGGTCATGATCTGTCTCTCCCTCTCCCGATCAGCGGCCGGACGACGAGTAGGGGAGCAGAGCCATCTCGCGGGCGTTCTTGACGGCGCGCGCGATCTTGCGCTGCTCCTGGACGGACACGCCGGTGACCCGGCGGGCGCGGATCTTGCCGCGATCGGAGATGAACTTGCGCAGCAACGCCGTGTCCTTGTAATCGATCGTGTCGATCTTCGCCGCCTTCAGCGGGTTCGGCTTCTTCTTGATCGGCTTGGCGCGAAGTTGAGGCTTCGCCATGATGTTCTCCTTGGGTGATTCCGAGCGGTGTCGACCGCTCCGAGCATGCGTTCCCATCGACGAGGGCGGCCCTGGCGGGCCAGAGGCCCCTCAGGGCGGGACGGCCTCGTTGACGAATGACTGTCAGAAGGGAGGCTCGCTGCCGAACGACGTCGCGGCTCCGCCGCCCTCCGTGCGCCAGGGGTCGTCGGGCGTGCCGCCGGCCGGAGCGCTGTAGCTTCCCTGGTTGCCGTAGCCCCCCTGGGGAGGCTGCTGGCCGTATCCCTGACCGCCCCCGTAGGCGGGCTGGCCTCCGGCGGGGGCGCCGCCCTGCTGGCTGTAGCCTCCCTGCCCGCCCTGGGAGTAGCCGCCCTGTCCGCCACCGGAGGTGGTGCGGGTGACCTGGGCCTTCGCGCGCCGCAGGGAGACGCCGACCTCGTCGGCCTGCATCTCCACCACGGTGCGGCGCTCGCCCTCGCGGGTCTCGTAGGACCGCTGGGTGAGCCGGCCCTGGACGATGACCCGCATGCCCTTGCGGAGGGACTCGGCGACGTTCTCGGCCTGTTCGCGCCACACGCTGGCGCGCATGAACAGGGTCTCGCCGTCCTTCCACTCGTTGGCGTTGCGGTCGAAGGTCCTCGGCGTGGACGCCACCGTGAAGTCGGCGACGGCGGCGCCCGACGGCGTGAAACGCAACTCCGGATCCGCGGTCAGGTTGCCGATGATCGTGATGACGGTGTCTCCGGCCATGTCGACTCCTCTGGTGGACGGGTGGCGGGCGGTCAGGTGAGAGGTCAGTGGGCGTCGGGGCGCTGGAGCTTCGTGCGCAGGATGGACTCGTTGAGGGTCATCAGGCGGTTGATCTCCAGGGCGACCTCCGGCGTCGTCGTCATGTCGATGACGACGTAGATGCCCTCGGAACGCTTGTTGATGTCGTAGGCCAGGCGGCGCTTGCCCCAGACGTCGATCTTCTCCACGGAGCCGCCCTCGGCCGTCACCGGCTTGAGGAACTTCTCCATCGTGGGGGTGACGGTGCGCTCGTCGATCTCGGGATCGAGGATCACCATCAGTTCATATCCACGCAACAGATACCCACCTCCTGCGGTCTCAGCGGTCACGGTCTCTCCGTGACAGGAGGGTGATGCGTCGGCCCGTCCCGCTCCGGAGGGAGCCGACACGGACCAGTCAGCCAGTCTACCCGGATGCGGGGGGCGCCTGCCAGCCCCGCGGCGCGAGCGCGCGGGTCGGGTGGGACACACGCGCGGCCGGGGCCGCGGGCCGGCGGCGTCTCCCGCGCGGTCACAGCCTGCTGGTCAGGCACCGGATGGTCAGCTCGGTGCGGGACGAGGAGTCGGTGGCCTTGAGGATCCGCGTGACATAGGTGTTCACGGTGTTCTCGCTGAGATGGAGCCGCATGGCGACCTGCCTGTTGGACAGGCCCTGCGTGACCAGCTCGTAGACGGGCCGCAGTCCGGGCGGCAGCGCGGTCACGGCCTCGATGAAGGAGGTGTTGGCCTCGCGCCGGCTGATCCTGTCGCGGCTGTGGCGCGCCGCGACGTCGGCGGCCCTGCGCGACAGCACCGTGGCCCCCTTCGTCGTCGCCACGATGGCCTCCGCGATCTCGTCCGCCGTCAGGCTCTTGTCGAGGCAGCCGGTCGCGCCCGCCGCCAGCGCCTGGTCGAGAACCTGGGCGTACCCCCATCCGGTGAGCATGACGATCGCGATGTCTGGATGGGACCGTCGGATCGCCGCCGCCGCTGCGACGCCGCCGACGCCGGGCATCTCGACGTCGAGGAGCACGGCGTCCACCGGCGGGCCCCCGGACGCGTCGACCGCGTGGACGGCGGCCGCGCCCTCGCGGACGGCGGCGACCACCTCGATGTCGGCGCGCGTGGACAGCAGGCCGACGAGGGGACCGAGGTACGACGGGTCGTCGTCCGCGACGACGACCCGGACGCGGTCCTGCCGCAGGGCCGCCGTCATCGCGGGTCCCCGGGAGCGCCACCCGGAGCCGCCGGCCTCGGGCCCGTCCCTCGGAGGACGGGAACGGTCACGACGAGCCGCCACATCGCGTCGGCGGCGCCGTAGAGGACGGTCCCGCCCGCGTCGGCGACGACCTCGGTGAGGTCGGCCAGACCGTAGCCGCCGGAGAGCGCGTTGTGCGTGTCAGGCGCGTCGGCGGCGATGATGTTCGTCATCGTCAGGCCGGCGTCGCCCCCGGGCAGGCGCTCGATGAGAAGGCTCGCGGTCGTCGACTCGCGGGCGTGCCGTAGGATGTTGGCCGCGCCCTCCTGGACGGCGAGCCCCACGACGGCGCGCGTCCGGTCGGGGAACTGGGCGTCGATGCCGGCGGGAAGGTCGCAGTCCAGCCGAATGCGGCGACTGGACAGCATCTGGCGGGACTCCTCCACGATCTCGGCGAGATTCCGCGGGGGGGGGGGGGGGGGGATGTCGGTGCCTCCTCCGCGGCGGCCTCCTCGTCGCCGGTCATGAGGCTGCGGATGCTGCGCATGGCGTGGGCCGCCAGTTCCGTGAGGCGCTCCGCCTCCTGGGCGACGCCGGGGTCCGCGCTGCGCTGCGCGATCGACTGGCTTGCCATGATGATGCGCGCGAGGTCGCGCACCGCCGTGTCGTGGAGCTCACGGGCCAGGCCGCGGTGGACGGCGGCGCGCGCCTCCGACGCGTGCCGCTCCGCCAGAGCCGCGCGCCTCTCCAGGTCGGACGTCCGCCGCTCGCTCCATTGGACGCCCAGCCCGATCGGCACCGCCACCGAGCAGGCCAGCACCATCCCGGCGGCCTCGGCCTCGGGGGAGGGCGACGTCGCCAGCCGCGCTCCCTCCACCGCCAGCAGCGCGAGCGCCGCGGGGACATAGCGCCTCCGGGAGACCCATTCCCCGCACACGGCGTAGATCCCGAGGGACGGCAGCGCCAGCGGGACGAGTTCACCGGGCATCCCGGCGCTCGCCACCATGACGGCCGTGTAGAGGAGGCCTCCGAGAGTGGGCATCCATCCGACGAGCGCGAGGCAGAGGCACGCGGCCGCCGAGAACCAGGAGTTGGGGGCGGTGAGGCCCTCGGTGTCGTTGACGAGCAGCTCGAGGGCCAGGAGGATGGCGCCGAACGAGCTGAAGACGATGCGCCTCCCGAATCCCCTGCCGCGGCGCCGGCCCGCTCTCCCGCGCGCGGGCGTCCTGGGCGAGCGACTGATCCACCTCATGGAGCGCCTCCTCCATGCTGCGCCCACCGGCCCAGGGGTGAGAGACAGTCTAGGACGCGCTCCCGCGAGGAGGTCCCCCCGGGCGTCCTCCGCCAGGGCCGTCGAGGCGCCGGCGCCGCCGGGCGCCTCCCTCACCGCGCCCCGCCGATCAGCGGTCCGGAGGCGAGCTCCTGGGCGGGGGCGGCGGGCAGGGCGACGGTCAGCAGCCAGGTTCCGCCGGTGGAGCCGAATCGGATCCGGCCTCCCTCGTTGGCGACGGCGCGCGCCAGGTTGTCCAGCCCGAAGCCGCCCATCAGCGAGCTCCGGGCGTCCTGGGAGACGGGGTCGATCGCGTTCGCCATCGACAGGGCGACTCCTCCGTGCCCGAGGAGCTCCACCACCAGGCGCGCGGGGGATCCCTCGCGCCCGTATTTGTAGACATTGGTCATGCCCTCGCGGATCGAGAGCGCGAGGATCGAGTGCGCCCGGGGCTCGCATGCCGTGTCGATCCCCGCTGGGAGATCCGTATCCACGCGGATCCCGCGGCCCTCCAGCATCTGGCGGCAGACCTCCACCACCGACGCGACGGGCTCCCTCAGGGGGATGTCCCCCGTCACGGCGGCGGTTCCCATCATCGAGCGCACGTGACGCATCGCGTCGCGCCCCAGGTCGCCCAGGTGGTCGACCTCCTCCGCGGTGCCCGGATCGGGGGAGCGCCGCGCGATCGACTGGCTGTCGACGATGATCTGGACGAGGTCGCGGGCCACGGTGTCGTGCAGCGCCGCGGCGAGCTCGCGCTGGATCGACTCCTTGGCGACGAGGGCGTCCCTGCGGGAGGACTCGGCCTGTTCGCGCAGGACGTCGACCCGGCGCTCGTTCCACTGGATGCCCAGGCCCAGGGTGATGGCGAATACGCCGCCGAGCGCCAGCCCGGCCGCCTCCGCTGCGGGCGAGGAGGTGGTGGCGAACTGCGCGCTCTCGACGGCGGCGAGCAGCAGCACGGAGGGGATGTACCACCGCCGGGAGACCCACTCGGCGATGACGGCGTACAGGCCGATGCCCAGCAGCACGGGCGAGGCGATGGCGTCCGGGAGCGCGATGCCCGTCAGCATGAGGGCCCCGAACAGCGTTCCGCCCAGGGCGGGGAGCCAGCCGGCGGACGCCAGCGCCGCGCAGGCCCCCAGCGTCAGCTCGATGCCGATGAGGCCCCGCGAGGTCGGGTCGCCGAGGGTCACCTCGAGGACGAAGAGGAGCGCCGCGAGGAGCCCGAACACGATCCGCCGCCCGGTCCCGCCGTGCGGCTGGCGGTCGATCAGGGAGGCGAGCCGTGTCCGCTGCCGGCCGCTCACAGGTCCTGGCAGGCGGGCAGCTTCGGGAAGAACCTGCAGATCCACGGATCGCCCAACGGCGTGATCTGCCCTCCGGGAGCCGTGGCGGCGGCGGTGGCGGGAGGGGGGACGTCCGCTGCTCGGGCGGGCCCCGCCACGCCCGTCAGAGCCGCCGTCGCGCAGCACAACACGACACCTGCCGCCCATCGCCTCATCGGAACCGCCTCCTTCTCGCCTTCGGGCCCCGGCGTGGCCCGCCCATCCACTGTACGGCGCAACAGTGTCGGAAGGCAGTTGTTCCCGATCGGATGGCTCCGGCTCCCGCGGACGCGACCGCGCGCCCGGCGTCAGGGGATGACGAGGGTCCTATGCCGCCGGGGCGCGTCCGGCGGAGTTCGCCAGCGCGTGCCGGGGCGACCACCAGGTCCTCCACGCGTTGCACAGGCCGCGCGCGCCCATGAACAGCCCGGCGAAGGCGGCCCACAGGAGGATCATCGCCGTGGTCTGGTCGGCTGGGGCGAGCGCGCCGCCCTCGTCCGGCCTGGACCGCACCCACGCCGTGATCCCGCCCAGCGCCGGGAGGTAGGCGATGAGCGTCACCAGGCCCGCTCCCGCGAGGAACCGGCCCTGCGAGGCGCCGATGAGCACGCCGTCGAGCAGGAACACGACGCCGCCCAGCGGCAGGCACACGGCGGCGACGAGCAGCGCCGCGGAGGCGATGCCCCTCATCCCCGGGTCGTCGCCGAAGAGCGCGGGGAGCCAGGGCGAGGCGGCGCCGACGAGGACGCCCAGGACCGCCCCCGCCCCAGCCCCCCACACGGCCAGACGGCGCACGAGGTCGCGGAGGCGGCCGGGGTCGCCGGCGCCCAGGGCGTATCCGACCAGGGCCTGCGCGGCGATGGCCAGGGCGTCGAGCACCAGGGCCGTGAGGTTCCACAGCGAGTTGACGATCTGGTGGGCGGCCAGCGCCTGGACGCCGATCGCCGCGGCGGTGGACACGGTGGCCAGCAGCGCCACGCGCAGGGCCACGGTGCGCACGAACAGGGGCGCGCCGTCGAGCATCGCCCGCCACATGCCCCCCATCGACGGGCGCAGCGGGACGCCCAGCCCGCGCGCCCCTCTGGCGACGACCCGGATGTAGGCGGCGGCCATGAGGGTCTGCGCCAGGGCCGTGCCCGCCCCCGAGCCCGCGACCCCCAGATCCGCCCCGAAGATCAGCACGGCGTTGGCGGCGACGTTGAGCGCGGCGCCGCCCGCCGCCACCACGAGAGGGGTGCGGGTGTCCAGCAGGCCGCGCAGCGTGCCGGTGCCGGCGAGGACCACGAACATGCCGACGAGCCCCGGGGAGGACGCCCGGATGTAGTCCAGTGCGGCGGGCGCGACGCCGGGCCCGGCTCCCAGCGCCCGGACGAGGGCGGGGCCAGCGGCCATCAGGGCGGCGGCCGCCACCAGGCCCAGGCCTGCGGCCAGCCACATCGCCTCGATTCCGGATCGCACGGCGCGGTCGCGCCGCCCCGCTCCGAGCGCCTGGGCGGCCAGGGCCGTCGTCGAGTAGGCGAGGAACACGAAGACGCCGACGATGGTCTGCAGGACGGTGGATCCCAGGGCCAGGCCGGCCAGGGACTCGGTGCCGAGGTGACCGACCATGGCAGTGTCGATGAGGACGAACAGTGGTTCGGCCACGAGCGCCCCGAGGGCGGGGACGGCCAGGGCCAGGACGCGGCGAGTGAGAGAGGGCGGGTCGTCGGGGGGAGGGACGACGGACGCTCCCCCGGCCACGCCGTCGCAACCCTCAGGCGACCCCTGAGACTGACCGGTCGTGTCCCGGAGTTCATCCACCGATGTGCCCTCGACTTTCCATCCACAGGCTGTGCACAGATCTGTGGACACGTGGCGGCCGATTGTGGGTGAAATTCCGCCACTCACCGGATGACGGCCGAGCAGGCTCACGCTCCCTGCTTCCGTGTCCATCCACAGGCATTGTGCACGACGAGCCGGTCCATCCACATCCTGCGCCCCCTTCGTCCACACTCCGTCCACATCGAGGGTCGCCGGTCCGAGGGTGGGGGCGTCTACGCTCAGGCGTGCGAGCGCGAGCGCTCGCACGCGCCCGCCCCCCGGGGACGCGCCGCGCTCCGCGCGGCGCCGCCCTCGTCGGCGACGGGCGGGATCGCCCACGCGCACCCATGAGAGAGGACCGGCCCCGATGGCGTCCGACGACTTCGACCGCACACCCCCGCAGGATCTGGAGGCGGAGGCCTCGGTCCTCGGGTCGATGATGCTGTCGAAGGAGGCGATCAACGACGTCACCGAGGAGATCCGCGGCGGCGACTACTACAAGCCGGCGCACGAGATCATCCACGACGTCATCGTCGACCTGTCGGGCCGCGGGGAGCCGGCCGACGCCGTGACCGTGGCCGCCGAGCTGCAGCGCCGCGGCGAGCTCCAGCGCGTGGGAGGGGCGCCGTACCTGCACACCCTCATCGCCTCGGTGCCCACCGCCGCCAACGCCGGGTACTACGCCCGCATCGTGCGCGAGCGCTCGCTGCTGCGCCGCCTGGTCTCGGCCGGCACGCGCATCGTGCAGCTCGGCTACGCGGACGCCGGCGGCGATGTCGACCAGATCGTCGACCAGGCCTCCCAGGAGGTCTTCGCCGTCGCCGAGCGGCGGGCGGCGGCGGACTACGTGCCGATGAGCGAGATCTCCGAGTCCATCCTCGACGAGCTGGAGGACATCGAGCGCAACAAGGACAAACTGGGCGGCGTGCCCACCGGGTTCGCCGACCTGGACCGGCTCACCCAGGGACTGCACCCCGGCCAGATGATCATCGTGGCCGCCCGCCCCGCGATGGGGAAGTCGACCCTTGCCTTGGACTTCTGCCGGTCGGCCGCCATCCACCATGACACCACGGCCGTGATCTTCAGCCTCGAGATGTCGCGCTCGGAGATCGCGATGCGCCTGCTCTCCGCAGAGTCGGGAGTCTTCCTGTCCAAGATGCGCGCGGGGGAGATGACCAGCCAGGATTGGAGGAAGGTCTCGGAGACCACCTCGCGCGTGTCCGAGGCCCCGCTGTTCATCGACGACTCGCCGAACATGGCGATGACGGAGATCCGGGCGAAGTGCCGCCGGCTCAAGCAGCAGCACAACCTGGGACTGGTGGTCGTCGACTACCTCCAGCTGATGACCTCGGGCCGCCAGGTCGAGTCCCGCCAGCAGGAAGTCTCCGAGTTCTCCCGCCAGCTCAAGCTGATGGCCAAGGAGATCGAGGTCCCCGTCGTCGCCGTCGCCCAGCTGAACCGCGGTCCCGAGCAGCGCACGGACAAGAAGCCGATGATGGCCGACCTGCGCGAGTCCGGCTCCCTCGAGCAGGACGCGGACGTCATCATGCTGCTGCACCGTCCCGAGTACTACAACTCCGAGGACCGCCCCGGCGAGGCCGACATCATCGTCGCCAAGCACCGCAACGGCGAGACCGCCACGATCAAGACCCTCTTCCAGGGCCACATGGCGCGCTTCGCGAATTACACGGGCCGTGAGGAGCCGGGCCGCGGGTACGGCGGAGGGGAGGAGCCTGCGGCGGCGTCCTGATCGCGCGTGCCCCGGGTCCGGGCCGGCGGGCCTCAGGCCGCTCCCACCAGCGCCCGGTTGTCGATCCGGTTGCGGTGAGCGACCGGCGTGAGCCCCATGGACAAGCCCGCGAGCACGCTCCCGGCGACGAAGACCGCCATCGCGCCGACCACGCCCAGGTGGGACGCGGCGACCCCGGAGAGCAGCGAACCGATGGGCATGACGCCCCACACGGCGAAGCGGAACGTGGCGTTGAGGCGCCCGAGCAGCTCCGGGGAGCAGATCCGCTGGCGCAGGCTCATCTGGGTGATGTTGTAGATCGTGATGAAGAACGAGCTGACCAGGTTCGTCACGACCAGTACGAGGGCAGCGCCAGACGGGGGGACCAGGACCGTCAGGGGCAGGCCCGCCAGCGCCAGGGCGCCGGCGACGTTGCAGGCGACGATGGTGTGTCCCTCGCCCAGACGGAGGACGACGCGCGACTGGACGAGGGCGCCCGCGATGCCGCCGAGCGCGCCGAGGGAGAGCAGCGTGCCCAGCGCGGTGGCGGACATCCCGAGGTTGCGCAGGGCGAGCAGCGGCAGGAGCGTCTGCACGCCCTGCCCGGTGAGCGCCGCGGCGGAGATGCACAGGAACAGGGGCCCGAGCAGGGGCTCCCCGCTGACGTAGTCGATGCCCTCGCGCACCTGGTGCCACAGCTTCTGGTCCCTGGGCGCCGGCGGGCGGGACTCGCGTCCGGGGATGCGCCAGATCGCGATCGCGCTGAACGCGTAGGTGGCGGCGGTGAGCAGGTACGCGACGGGCGCGGCGACGATGCCGAGCAGCCAGCCCGCCAGGCCGGGCCCGCCGACGCGGGCGACCTGGAACGAGGCCTCCATCCGGCCGTTCGCCGGCCCGATCTGGTCGTTGTCGACGATCGCGGGCACGAAGGACTGGTAGGAGACGTCGAAGAACACCGTGGCGAAGCCCAGGACGGCCGCGACCGCCATGAGGTGCCAGATCGACAGGGCGCCGGCGGCCCAGGCGATGGGGATCGAGGCCAGGGCCGCGACGCGCACCAGGTCGGCGGCGATCATCGTGCGGCGTTTGCGCCACCGGTCGACCCACGCGCCCGCGGGCAGCCCGATGAGCAGGAACGCCACGGTCTGCAGCGCCCCGAGCACGCCGATCTGGCGTTCCGTGGCGCCCAGCACCGTGATCGCGATGGCGCTGGTGGCCAGGGCCGCCACCTGGAAGCCGAACTGGCTGGCCGTCTCCCCCGCCCACAGGTGGGTGAAGGCGGAGTTGCGCGACAGCGGCACACGCCGCGTTCCAGCGTCCGCGGCGCCTGCGTCCCCCTCGACGTCGGCGGGGTCCGGGGAGGCGGGGCGCGGGCGGGCGGAGGCCGGGATGGCGGCACGGGAGGAGATGGGCACCGATCAAGCCTAGGGCCGTGTCTCGGTGGCCTTCCAGCGTCCCGGGAGGCGGTGTGAGGGGGTAGACGCCGCGTCTCGGTCCCGACCGGCGGGGTCGCCCTCGGGGAGGTCCCTGATTGATCCCCGATCGGGGCGCGGGGCACTGGATCCCGGTCGGCGGAGAGCGGATCCTGTGAGGGTGCCCCGGCAGGGACGCGTGCGGATCGACGCGCGGGCGCGGGGCGCGGAGGAGCCGGACAGGAGGTGGGGCGGATGCCGACCGTCGTGGGGGCCGTCCGTCCCCTCGGATGGGTGTGGGGCCCCGGGCCGGGCGCCGACCCGGAACTCACGGAGCGCGCCGGAGACACCGGCGGGACGCCCCCCGCAGCCACGGATCCGGGTGCCGACGTCGACCTCGGAGAGGTCCGGATGCTCATGCGCGACCGCAGCGCCCGCGGGACCCGGGCTCGGACCAGGAGGCGTCGCCCCATAGGGTGACCACAGTCCTATTACGCAAGGCGATTGTCCTGATTTCTCGGGCATTCTGGCCGGCTCGAGTCTGGGAGTAAGGTCCTGGAAGGGCTGCAATCCCAACGATCGATCGGGGTTCCATCCCGAGGCCGGACCACCCGCCGGGCGTCGACCTACCATCCGAGACATGGTCGAAGTGAGAATCCATGGTCGAGGGGGACAGGGCGTCGTCACGGCCGCTGATCTTCTCGCGATGGCCGCCTTCACGGACGGTCACCACGCGCAGTCGTTCCCGTCCTTCGGGTCGGAGCGCACCGGAGCGCCCGTCGTCAGCTATTGCCGCATCGCCGACGTGCCCATCCGCACCCGCGAGCCCGTGCTGGAGCCGGATCTGGTCATCGTCCAGGACCCGACCCTGCTCAAGGTCATGAACCCGTTCTCGGGCCTCAGGCCCGAGGGCTTCGCCGTCGTCAACTCCCGGAAGACGTTCGAGGAGCTCGGGCTCGCCGACCTGGTGAGCAGGCACCCGGAGGGGCACATCATCGCGGTCCCGGCCACCGAGATCGCGAAGGAGCATGTCGGGCGCAACGTCCCCAACGCCGTCCTCCTGGGGGCGGTGTCCGCGCTGACGGGGCTGATCCGTCTGTCCAGCGTGATCGAGGCGATCCGCCACCGTTTCCGCGGCCAGGTGGGCGAGGGCAATGTCGCGGCGGCGACCGCCGCCTTCGATCTCGTCGCCGGGAGCGCCGAGGCCGAGAGCACCAGGTCCGAGGAGGCCGTCCATGCGTGAGCAGATCGAAGGTTCTCAGGCGATGGCGCGCGCCGTTGCGGCCTGCCGCCCCGATGTGATCGCCGCCTACCCGATCAGCCCCCAGACGCACATCGTCGAGGGCCTGTCCGCGATGGTGAAGAAGGGGGACCTCGGCACCTGCGAGTTCCTCAACGTCGAGTCCGAATACGGCGCGATGTCGGCCTGCATCGGCGCCTCGGCCTCGGGGGCGCGCACCTACACGGCGACGGCCTCGCAGGGCCTGCTCTACATGGTCGAGCCGGTCTACAACGCCTCCGGCCTCGGGCTGCCGATCGTGATGACCGTGGCGAACCGCGCGCTGGGCGCGCCGATCAACATCTGGAACGACCATTCCGACGCGATGAGCCAGCGCGACTCCGGGTGGCTGCAGCTCTACGCCGAGAACAACCAGGAGGCTGCCGACCTGCACGTCCAGGCTTTCCGCATCGCGGAGGAGCTGTCCGTGCCCGTCATGGTGTGCATGGACGGGTTCATCCTCACCCACTCCGTGGAGGAGGTCGACCTTCCCGAGCAGGAACAGGTCGACCGCTTCCTGCCCCCGTTCGTCCCCCGCCAGGAGCTGGACCCCGCCCATCCGCTCTCGATCGGCGCGATGGTGGGCCCGGAGGCCTTCACGGAGGTCAAGTACCTCCAACACATGCGCCAGCTCGACGCCCTCACGCTGATCCCGCAGGTCCAGGCCGAGTTCGCGGAGATCTTCGGACGCGACTCGGGCGGGCTCGTGCGTCCGTATCGTTGCGAGGACGCGGAGACGATCGTCATCGCCCTGGGTTCGGTCCTCGGCACGATCAAGGACGTCGTGGACATCCGTCGAGACGCGGGGGAGAGGATCGGGGTGCTCGGGATCACGAGCTTCCGGCCGTTCCCCTTCGAGGCCGTGCGCGAGGCCCTCACGGGGGCCAGGCGCTTCATCGCCGTCGAGAAGGCCTTCAGCCTGGGCATCGGCGGCATCGTCGCCTCGCACTGCCGCCGCGCTGCCGCGGGCCTGGGGCTGGATGGCTACGAGGTCTTCGCGGGCCTGGGCGGCCGCCCGGTCACCAGCCGCTCCCTCGACGAGATGTTCGATCACGTCCGGGACGGCGTCCTGGAGGAGCAGACGTTCCTCGACCTCGACCGGGAGCTCGTCGACGCGGAACTCGAACGTGAGCACCGCACGCGCCGCTCCGGTCCGGTGGCGGAGAACGTCATGCGCGACGCACATGCGCGCGGCGGCGAATCGATGGGGATCTGAGGGGGAGGGACACGATGAGCACGACTGAACTCGGAATCCCGGAGGTGCGTGAGACGGAGATCCCGGCCCGCGCGCACGTCAAGTTCTACCAGGTCGGGTCTTACGCGGTGGGCAACCGGCTGGCGGACGAGGCCGACCGCTCCGTCCAGTCCGATCCGCACCGGCGCAACTCCCTGACGTCGGGCCACCGGGCGTGCCAGGGCTGCGGGCAGGCGCTCGGCGCGCGCTACGCCCTGGACACGGCCTCGGCGGCCACCGGTGGCGACATCGTCACGATCAACGCGACCGGATGCCTGGAGGTCTTCTCGACCCCCTACCCGGAGTCGGCGTGGACCGTGCCGTGGCTGCACTCGTTGTTCGGCAACACGGCGGCGGTTGCGGCCGGGGCCGCTGCGGCGATGAAGGCCCTGGGCAGGCCGACGCGCGTGGTGGCCCAGGGCGGGGACGGCGGCACCGTCGACATCGGCATGGCCTGCCTGTCGGGCATGTTCGAGCGCAACGACGACGTGCTCTACATCTGCTACGACAACGGCGGGTACATGAACACCGGCTTCCAGCGTTCGGGCGCGACCCCTCCGGGGGCCCGGACCTCGACGACCCAGCCGGTGGGGGAGCACCCGGGCAACGCCTTCGGCCAGGGCAAGTTCATGCCCCGCATCGCGATGGCCCATGAGATCCCCTACGTCGCCACGGCGACGGTCGCGGATCTGCGGGACCTCGAGTACAAGGTGGGCAGGGCGATGCAGGTGCGCGGCGCCCGCTACATCCACGTCCTGGTCCCCTGCCCGCTGGGGTGGGGCACCGCTTCGAACCGGACCGTCGAGTACGCCCGCCTGGCCACACAGACGGGGATCTTCCCCGTCTTCGAGGCCGAGGGCGGGGAGCTGACCTCGGTGACGAAGATCCGCAGGCCGATGCCCGTCGAGGCTTACCTCAAGGGCCAGGTCCGTTTCCGCCACCTCTTCAGGCCCGCCCGCGACGAGGAGGCCATCGCCCGCTACCAGGCGATCTGCGACCGCAACGTCCGCCGGTACGGCCTCATCGACGAGGATGACCTCGACGAGGACGTTCTGGCGCGCGTCCTCGCCGCACCGCGCGACCCGGAGGACCGTTACACGTCGATCCTGCACGCGGCCGAGGAGACGACGCTCGGACGGGCCCAGAGGGTAAACGACCCGGAGCGGTCTCAGATGAGCGGTGAGACGGCGGCCACCGCGATGACGCCGGAGTCGGCGCGGATCCCCGCCGCCGACCTCCCCCCGAGGGACTCCGGGTCGTCGAACGTCAAGGCCGGCAGCGGTGCGGGACGGGCCGGCGGGCCCGCCTCCGATGCGGAAGGAAAGTGAGACATCCATGACCACCACGATCGGCGCGGGTCCCGCGCTCGCCGAGGGGGCGGCGTCGTCCCGGACGGACACCGAGCCCTTCGCCATCACCCTGGATGTCGGGTCCTCCCTGCGCAATGAGACGGGCTCGTGGCGCACGGAGCGCCCGGTGTATGTCGATCTCCTCCCCCCGTGCAACAAGGCCTGCCCCGCGGGCGAGAACGTCCAGCAGTGGCTCTCCCTGGCCGAGGAGGGGCGCTACGAGGAGGCTTGGCGGGAGATCATGGTCAACAACCCGATGCCCGCCGTCATGGGCCGGGTGTGTTACCACCCGTGCCAGACCGCCTGCAACAGGTGCCAGGTCGACGAGGCCGTCGGGATCAACGCCATCGAGCGTTTCCTCGGGGACAAGGCGATCGAGGAGGGATGGAAGGTCGCGGTCGATGCGAAGCCGACCGGCAGGACCGTCCTCGTCATCGGCGCGGGGCCCTCGGGCCTGTCGGCGGCTTACCACCTGCGCCGGCTGGGGCACGAGGTCGTCGTGCGCGACGCCGGTCCGATGGCCGGTGGCATGATGCGCTTCGGCATCCCGAGCTATCGTCTGCCCCGCGGCATCCTCGACGCGGAGATCCGCCGCATCGAGGAGATGGGAGTGCGCTTCGAGTTCAACTCGAAGGTCGACAACGTCGAGGACGTCGTCGGCGGCTTCGACGCGGTCTTCCTGGCCGTGGGCGCACAGATCGGCAAGCGCGCCTACATCCCGGCCGGCGCCTCCGCGAAGGTCATGGACGCGATCTCTGTGCTCGGCGAGGTCGCCCAGGGGGAGAAACCCTTGCTCGGTCGGCGTGTCGCGATCTACGGCGGCGGCAACACCGCCATCGACGCCGCCCGCACGGCGAAGCGCCTGGGCGCCTCCGAGGCGATCATCGTCTACCGCCGCACGCGCGACCGCATGCCCGCCAACGATTCCGAGGTCACCGAGGCCGAGGAGGAGGGCATCATGATGCGCTGGCTGTCGACGATCAAGCACGTCGACGGCGGCACGCTGACGATCGAGAAGATGCAGCTCGACGAGAACGGCTTCCCCCAGCCCACCGGCGAGTTCGAGGAGCTCGGGGCCGACTCCCTCATCATGGCCCTCGGCCAGGAGTCCGACCTCGGCCTCATCGAGAAGGCGGAGGGCATTGAGGTCAGGGACGGCGTGGTCCAGGTCGACCGCCAGATGATGACGGGGGTGAAAGGGGTCTTCGCCGGTGGCGACATGGTGCCCTCGGAGCGCACGGTCACCGCGGGCATCGGCCACGGCAAGAAGGCGGCGCGCTACATCGACGCCTATCTGCGCGGCACGGCGTACGACCCCGCCCCGAAGCACGCGGACGCCGACTTCTCCCGGCTCACGCCGTGGTATTACGCGGACGCCCCGCACAAGGTGCGCGCCCGCCTGGAGGGTCCGCGCCGTGCCTCGACCTTCGACGAGGTCGTCCAGGGCCTTGACGAGGATTCGGCGGTCTTCGAGGCGCGGCGGTGCATGAGCTGCGGCAACTGCTTCGGGTGCGACAACTGCTTCGGCGTGTGCCCCGACAACGCGGTGATCAAGATCCGCCCCGGCGAGTACCAGTTCAACTACGACTACTGCAAGGGCTGCGGCATCTGCGCCGCGGAATGCCCCTGCGGCGCGATCTCGATGATCCCCGAGGAGGTCTGAGCCGTCTGAGCCCGCTCTGGGAGCGCCCGTGGCTGGGCTGGGACCTGCCACGGGCGCTCTCGGGTGTCGGCGGGACCGCGTCCGCTCAGAGGCGGACGACGGCGCCTGTGCGTGCGGACTCCGCGGCGGCCTCGGCCACGCGCAGGGCGGCGGCGCCGTCCTCGATGCCGGGGCTCGGGCGGCGGCCTTGCGCGATCGCGGCGACGAAGGCGCCGAGTTCGCGCGCGTAGGCGGCCTCGTAGCGCTCGAGGAAGAAGTCGAGGTAGGGGTCCTGCGCCTCGGTGAGCGTCGCGGTGTTGCGGCGCACCGTCGTGGGGCGCACGTTGTCCGCGGTCAGCGAGCCGAGTGTGCCGAAGGCCTCCAGGCGCTGGTCGTAGCCCGAGGCGCAGTGCCGCGAGTTGGTGATCGTCGCGGAGACGCCGGCGGCGTTGGCCAGTGTGACGATCGCGCCGTCGAAGTCGCCGGTGTCGGCCAGCTCCGGGTCCAGGTGCTGGCCCAGGGCGGAGACGGTGGCGATGTCGCCCAGGAAGTAGCGAGCCGTGTCGAAGTCGTGGATCGTCATGTCCTTGAAGATCCCGCCGGAGACGGCGATGTACTCCTTCGGGGGGGCCGCCGGGTCGCGTGAGATGATCGTGACCTGCTCCAGCGTGCCGATCTCCCCGGCTTCGACGGCGTCGTGGACGGCCTGGAAGGACGGGTCGAAGCGGCGGTTGAAGCCCATCATGACCGCAGGCGCGGAGTCGCCGGCCTCGGCCAGGCGCCGGCGCAGTTCGTCGACGGCGGCGGAGTCCATGGCCACGGGCTTCTCGCACAGGGCGGGCTTCCCGGCGCGGACGGCGGCGAGGATGTGGTCGACGTGCAGGGGGGTCGGCGAGCAGATGACGACGGCATCGACCTCCGCGTCGGCGAAGACGGAGTCGACGTCGGCGGTGGCGCGGGCGCCGTGGGCGCTGGCGACGTCCGACGCCGCCTCGAGGACGACGTCGCCCACCACCGCCAGCGTGGTGGACGGGTTCTGAGCGATGGAGCGGGCGTGGACGCGGGCGATCCGTCCGGCTCCGATGAGTCCGATTCTGAGCACGGGGCACTTCCTTGTGAGGGTCGATCTGATGCTGCTGTCATGCCATGTCAGCACTGCAAGGGTACACGTCCGGACAATATGACGCGGGTTCTGGTCTCTTTCCGGAGAACGGGTGCCGAGGCCGACGATGAGCAGATCATCCGGATGGCGTGATTGTACTCACATGCGACGTCATGTACTATGACCGTCATCACATGGGACCAAAGTCGGCCGCGTGTGGTCGAGACATGCGGGTTCCGGTCGTCGCTGACCGGGACAAGGACCTGGACAATCGAATGGTGGACCGTTGTCAACGAAGGGCGGGACGGTATGGAGAATCGCGCGGCGGACCGGGTGGGAATCGCTCTGCTCGGATCGGGGAGGATCGGGGTCGGACACGCCCGGGCGCTCAGCGGCGTTCCCGGCGTCGACCTGACGGTCTGCGACGTCGACGTCGGGCGCGCCGAGAGGGTCGCCTCCGAGCTGGGCGCGCGGCATTGCGCGATCGAGGAGGTCTTCTCCCGGGGGGCCGGCATCGATGCGGTGGTGATCGCGACGCCGACCTCGACGCACGAGGAGCTGATCCTCCGATGCGCCGACGCAGGGGTCCCCTTCTTCTGCGAGAAGCCGGTGGCGCCGGATCTGGAGGGCACCCGCCGCTGCATCGAGGCGGTGAGGGCTGCGGGCATCGCGTCGCAGATCGGTTTCCAACGGCGCTTCGATCCGGGCTACGCCGAGGCGCGCCGCCGGGTGCGGGCGGGCGAACTGGGCGAGATCCACCGCATCCACATGCTCACCTGCGATCAGCATCCTCCCCAGGAGCAGTTCGTCGCGACGTCGGGCGGGATCTTCCGCGACTGCCTGATCCACGACTTCGATGCGCTCCGCTGGGTGACAGGCCACGAGGTCGAGTCCGTGTTCGCGACAGGCGCGGTGCGTGGGGATCCCTTCTTCGAGACCTACGGCGACGTCGACGAGGCCGTGGCCGTGCTGCGGATGGACGACCAGACCCTGGTGACGGCGCAGACCTCGAGGAACAACGGCCAGGGATACGACGTGCGGATGGAGATCTCGGGAACGCGGGCGAACGCCACGGTCGGCCTGGAGCCGAAGGTGCCGCTGGTCAGCGTGGAACCGGGCGCCGCCTTCCCGGACGCCGATCCGTGGGTGGACTTCATCGCCCGTTTCGAGGCGTGCTACGGAGCTGAGCTGGCGGCGTTCGTCGACGTCGTGCGCGGGAAGACCCCGAGTCCATGCCCGATCGATCAGGCGCTGGAGGCGTTGAGCATCGCAGTGGCCGCCACCCGCTCCTGCCGGGAGGGCCGTGTCGTCCGACTGTCGGAGATCCGGGAGAACTGAGAGGTGGGCATGATGTCGGAGGAGAAGACGGGGGCGGATGGTCCGGCGGTGACGCCGCTCATCGAGGCCTGGGGGATCTCGAAGAAGTTCCCCGGCGTCCTCGCACTGGACGATGTGCGCTTCAGGCTGCTTCCGGGTGAGGTCCACGCGCTGGTGGGCGAGAACGGCGCGGGGAAGTCGACGCTGATGAAGATCCTGGGAGGGATCCACCAGCCCGACGCCGGCGTCATCAAGGTGGGCGGGCAGGCGACCACGATGAGCGGCCCGCTCGACGCGCAGAACAAGGGGATCTCGGTCATCCACCAGGAGCTCAACCTGATGCCGGACCTGACGGTCGCGGAGAACATCTTCTTCGGCCGGGAGCCATGGGTCGGGACGCGGTTCACCCTCTCGGACAGGAGGCTCTATGCCCAGACCCGCGAGCTCCTGGACAGGGTCGGCCTCGATCTCGATCCAACGGCGAAGGTCGGCAACCTGACCGTCGCGATGCAGCAGATGGTCGAGATCGCGAAGGCGCTGTCCTTCGACTCGAAGGTGCTCATCATGGACGAGCCGACCGCGGCCCTGACCGATCGCGAGGTCGAGGCGCTCTTCGAGGTCATCCACGACTTCGTCAGCCCCACGACGGGAGTCGTCTACATCTCGCACCGCATGGAGGAGATCAAGCGGATCTCCGACACGATCACCGTGATGCGCGATGGCCGCTGGATCTCGACGGGTCCCGCGGCCGAGCACTCGATCGACGACATCATCGCGAAGATGGTCGGCCGTCACCTGGTCTCGAACGTCCGTCCCGAGCCTCTGGCGCCGGATCGCGACATCGTGCTCAGAGTGAGCGGTCTGAGCACGAAAGAGCTGGTGAGGGATGTCTCCTTCGAGCTGCATCGCGGCGAGATCCTCGGGTTCAGCGGCCTGGTCGGAGCGGGACGGACGGAAGTCGCGCGTGCCGTCATCGGCGCCGACCCGACGACTGCGGGCGAGATCGAGGTCTTCGGCAAGAAGGTGCAGATCAAGAGTCCGGAGGACGCGGTCCGGCACTCCATCGCGTACCTGTCCGAGGACCGGAAGCGCTACGGGCTGCTCCTGGACAAGGATCTCGTCGAGAACGTCGCGCTCCCCTCGTACCGGTTGTGGTCGCGGGGCACCGTCGTCGACGACTCGAAGGCGCAGGGCACGGCCGAGACGTATATCGGCCGCCTGCGGGTCAGGACGCCGGGGCTGTCGCAGCTGGCCAAGAACCTGTCGGGGGGCAATCAGCAGAAGGTCGTCCTGTCCAAGTGGCTGGCACGTGACTGCGACATCCTCATCTTCGACGAGCCCACCCGCGGCATTGACGTCGGGGCGAAGGACGAGATCTACGACCTGCTCGACCAGCTGGTCGACGAGGGCAAATCCATCATCGTCATCTCATCGGAGATCCCGGAGATCCTCCGCGTCGCCCAGCGCATCGTCGTGATGTGCGAGGGGCGGGTCGCGGGCGTCGTGGACAACGCCGACGCCACCCAGGAGTCCATCATGGCGCTGGCCACCAGCCAGTCAACCTCTACCTTGAAGGAGTCAGCGTGAGCACCACACCGGTCACGGAACCGAAGACGGCAGGCGACGGCGTTCCCGCCGGAACGGAGCCCTCCCCGCGACGCGCCTCGGCGCAGAGGTCACCGGGCGCCACCCTGCAGGCCTTCGTGCGCAAGCACTCCTCACAGGTCCTGGTCGTGGTCTCGGAGCTGATCCTCATCGCGGGCTTCTCGATCGCGAGTCCGTACTTCCTCCAGATCAGCAACTTCTCGGCGCTGCTCCTGGACGCCTCCGTCTACATCCTGCTGGCCCTGGGCCTCACATTCGTCATCGCGACCGGAGGGATCGATCTGACGCCCGGCTTCGGGATCGCCTTCACCAGCGTGTGCCTGGCGCTGGTGATGACCAAGTGCTTCAACGCGGGCCTGCCGGTCTGGTTGTGCGTGACGCTGGGTGTGCTGGCCGGTGTGCTCTCCGGAGCGTTGATGGGGTCGGCGAACGGGGTGATGGTCGCCTACCTCCGCATGCAGCCGATGATCGCCACGCTGGCGATGATGCTCGTCGCGTGGGGACTGGCGATGGTGCTGTCGGGGACCTCCGCGATCCCCCTCACGCAGTTCCCCGGATTCCTCCTGCTGGGGCAGGGCCGTGCGATCGGGGGGATCACCAACGCCGTCTGGCTGTGCCTGATCGCCGCGATCATCGCCGCGTTCCTCCTCAACAAGACGCTCATCGGCCGCTACGCCCTGGCCATGGGCTCCAACGAGGAGGCGACCCGGCTGTCCGGTGTCAACGTCACGCGGTGGAAGTTCAGGGTCTATGCGCTGGCCGGCTCGTTCACGGGCCTCGCCGGCGTGCTGATGGCCTCGCGGCTGGCCTCGGGTAAACCGGATGTCGGCCAGTCCTATGAGATGTACGCCATCGCGGCGGCGGTCCTGGGCGGAGCCTCGCTCCTGGGCGGGCGAGCCTCGGTGTTCGGCTCCGTCGTCGGCGCGATCCTCATCGCGACGATCCGCAACGGCGCGGTGCTGATGGGCATCCCGGACCAGTGGCAGAAGGTCCTGCTGGGAGTCGTGGTGCTCGCTGCCGTCTACCTCGACGTCCGGCGCAAGGACCGGTGAATCGCAGGAACTGGTCGCTGCAGGCCGCGGCGATCGACACAAGGCACAACGAGAGGAAGTCATGAGAGCCACACATCATCTCATCGCCGCCCTGAGCGCGGCGGCACTGTCCGTCGCAGGCCTCGCGGCCTGCTCCGACTCCGGATCGTCGGGCGCCTCGTCTGGAGACGCGGGGAGCTCGGGCGGGGGCGACACCTACATCGCCGTGGTGGCGAAGGGCTATGCCAGCCCGTTCTGGGCGGCCGTGAAGTCGGGATCGGAAGATGCGGCGAAGGACCTCGGCATCTCGATCACCTTCAACGGCCCCGACACGGAGACGGACACCCCGCGTCAGAACGACCAGCTGAACCAGGCCCTGGTGAAGAGGCCGGCGGCCCTGGTCTTCGCCGCGCTGGACTCGACGGCGCAGGCTTCCGTGCTCCAGCAGTTCAAGGACGCCAACATCCCGGTCGTCGCCTTCGACTCCGGCGTCCCGGGCTCGGACATCCCGGTCACGACCGTGGCCACCGACAACAAGGCGGCCGCGGCCAAGGGCGCCGAGGAGCTGTCTGGTCTGCTCGGCGCCAAGGGAAAGGTCGCCATCATCTGCCACTCGCAGACGTCGGTCACCGGTCAGGATCGCGAGCAGGGATTCCGGGACTGGATCGCAGAGAACGCTCCGGACGTCGAGATCGTGGACGTCCAGTACAACAACTCCGACCAGGCGGTGGCCCAACAGCAAGCGGCGGCGATCCTGCAGGCGCATCCGGACCTCAACGGCATCTTCGCGACGGATGACGACGGCGCGGTGGCCGCGGCCC
The DNA here is from genome assembly GCF_042665795.1 of Schaalia naturae. NCBI lineage: Bacteria > Bacillati > Actinomycetota > Actinomycetes > Actinomycetales > Actinomycetaceae > Schaalia > Schaalia naturae. Next base: position 2,238,976 of record NZ_JBHTEF010000001.1, on the reverse strand, counting down.
AGGCGGTCAAGACCGCTGGACGCACGGACGCGGTGAAGGTCGTCGGCTTCGACTCCGGCGCTCCGCAGATCGAGCTGATCAAGGAGGGCGTGATCGCGGGTTCGATCACGCAGAACCCCTACCAGATGGGCTACGACGCCGTGAAGACGGCCCTCGACGTCGTCAACGGGAAGGCGCCGGCGGAGGAGTTCATGGACTCGGGCTTCTACTGGTACGACGCCACGAACCTGGAGGATCCCGAGATCCAGAAGGCGGTCTACGAGTGACCGCCGGTCATCGGTGGCCTCCCGTAGGTGAATGACAAGGGGTGGTCCGGGCCCAGGGCCCGGACCACCCCTGATCTGTGGGCCCCGGCGCGTCGGTCTCGCCGAGAAGGAGCCGGAGAGGCCTCAGGGGAGGCGGGGATCGGCAGCTCCTCTGGTGATCGCCGCCGGTCCTGGGCGGGCGGGCCCGGTTGTGCTCCTCGTGATGAGCCGCGGGGGGAGAACGGTCTCGGTGTGCGGGCGGGCGGGATTCTCGATCCCCTCGATGAGCCGCTGGACAGAGATCTCGGTGAGGCGTCGGGTGTCCTGGGCGACCGTGGTCAGCCCCAGGTAGCTTGTCCGGCCGACGGGGCTGTTGTCGTAGCCGATGATCGACATGCCCTCGGGGACCGTCAGCCCGGCCTGCTCGGCGGCCTGGATCATGCCGACGGCGCAGGAGTCGTTGTAACAGATCACGGCCGTGGTGGCGGGAGCCCTCTCCAGGAGTTCGCGCCCGGCGCGCAGGCCGTCCTCCTCGTCGTTCCCACCGCGCTGGATGTGGAGGAGATCCCCCAGCGCATGTTCGCGCATCCCCTCGACATATCCTCGTCGTCGTTCTTCGGCGCCCGAGTTATCCCCTCCGTCGACATGGGCGATGCGCGTGTGACCGAGGGAGACGAGGTGGTCCACCGCGGATCGAACGCCCAGGTCGCCCGCGGTGCGGACGACGTCGAAGGAACCGGTCCATTCGGCATGGCCGAGGACGGCCACGGGCATGCGGGTCGGCGAGCCCAGCAGCGACTCGGGGACCGAGTGCATCCCGACGATCAGAATCCCCTCGCACGACCCCTCGATCAGTGACTCCGTCGCCCGGTCCAGGGGCCTGGAACTGGTGACGGCGCTGAGCAGGACGTTGTAGCCCGCGGCTTCGGCGACCCGGTAGACGTGGTCGACGGCCTCGACGTGGAAGCTTTGGGAGAGGTCCAGTGCCACTCCGATCAGGTGCGACCGGTTCTTGGCGAGCAGGCTGGCGGCGGTGTTGACGCGATAGCCGAGGTCGTCCGCCGCCTGCAGCACGGCCTTCCTGCTCGTCGGCGACGGACCCGGCTTGTGGCGCAGCGCGAGCGAGGCCAGCGCCGGGGACACTCCCGCCCTCCGCGCGACATCGCTCAAACTCGGACGATCATGTCCAGACATGTGACGCTCTTCGTTGACGGATTGACAGGTCGATGTTATATGCTTGAGCTCGATTTGAAGCGCTTTAATAACGAGGTGCTCTCAACATCGCCCCCGCGATGGATGCCCGACGAGGTGGCGGGCAAGCGGGGATCACGACCAGCAGTGCGGCGAGGAGGCTGAATCTGTGAAGACGATTGAGGAGACGTACGACGTCGTCGTGTGCGGCGGCGGGCTGGCGGGCGTGAGCGCGGCGGTCGCGTCCGCACGGCACGGCGCGAGGACCTGTCTGGTCCAGGACAGGCCGGTCCTGGGAGGGAACTCGTCCTCGGAGATCCGCGTGACGCCGCATGGGGCGGCCGCCTTTCACGCCTACGCGCGGGAGACGGGGATCGTGTCCGAGGCGCTGACGGCGGAGCGCGCCGCGAACCACGAGCCGATCATGGAGAACGGGTGGACGAACTCGGTATGGGATCTCACCTTGTACGATCTCGTGACGCGCACGAGGGGTCTGACGGTCCACCTGAACACGACGGTCGAGGAGGTCAAGAGCGAAGGGCAGGAGATCCGGGAGGTCGTCGCCCGCGTCGCCAACGCGGAGACGGCGCTGAGACTGCGCGCGCGAGAGTTCATCGACTGCACAGGGGACGGGACCGTGGGCGACCTCGCAGGCGCGAGGTCGATGAGCGGCACTGAGGCGCGGTCGGAGTTCAACGAGCCGCATGCCCCGGAGGAGCCCTCAGAGGAGGTCATGGGAAGCTCGCTCCACTTCAAGACGATCGACGTCGGCCACCCGGTCCCCTTCGCCGCGCCCGAGTGGGCGGTGCGCTACGACGATCCGTCCTTCTTCTACGAAGGAGGGCGAGTCCCCAAGACCCTCCGCTCCGGATACTGGTGGATCGAGATCGGCCCTCCCTGGGACACCCTGCACGATAACGAGGCGCTGCGTCACGAACTGACGCGCCACGTCCTCGGGATCTGGGACTACATCAAGAACCGCGATCCGCAGCTCAGGGCCAGAGCGCGGAACCTCGCGCTCGACTGGGTCGGGCAGGTGCCCGGCAAACGGGAGACGCGCCGTTTGATCGGGCGCTCGATTCTCACCGAGAACGACCTCATCGGGAGGGCGGTCTTCGACGACGAGGTCGCCTACGGGGGCTGGTACGTCGACCTCCATACCCTGGGCGGGCTCCTCGCCGAGAACTCGGAGCCGCTCAACGCGCGGCACCTGGACCCGACCACGGAGTACGCGGTGAAAACCTACGTCGGTCCCTTCGGGATCCCCCTGAGCATCCTGGTCTCGCGGGATGTCGCGAATCTTCTCATGGCCGGACGCGACGTCAGCGCGACGCATGCCGCCCTCGGGTCGATCCGGGTGATGAGCACCTGTGCCCTCATGGGTCAGGCTGCCGGGACGACCGCGGCCGTCGCGATCCGCCACGGGGTCGGTCTCGAGTCGGCCCGCCGGGACCACATCGCCGAGATCCAGCAGATCCTCCTGCGCGACGGCTGCTTCCTGCCCAACGTGAGGAATGCGGACCCGCTCGATCTCGCGAGATCGGCCTCGGTCTCGGCATCGAGCCAGGAGCTCCTGCGCGGGACGGGCCCCTTCTCCCCGAGCCGCCTCGCCGACCTGGGGCAGTGGACCGACCATCCGGTCTATCCGTACTCGGGCGTTCTCGAGCGCCGATGCGCCCAGTGGATCGCGCTCGGGACGAGGCCGAGGCTCGACGCCGTCGAGGTCTGCCTATCCAACTCGACCTCGGCGCCCAGGCCCATCCGGGCCCGGCTCTTCGTGGTCGATGGGATCTGGGACTACCGGGTCGATCCGGGCGACCCTGTGGCGCAGACGGTTCTCGAGGCTCCCCCCGGCGGACCCCAGTGGGTGCGGTGGGATCTCGGGGGCGGCGTCGATCCGTCGAGCCTGCCGGCGAACGGGTACGTGCGCGTGGACCTGGACGCCGATCCCGATGTCGAATGGCACGTGTCGGAGGACGTCGTCCCGGCGAACCTCGCCGCCTACGAGGCGCAGCCGGGGCGGTACCGGCGGTTCGCCGGAGGGGCGTCCTTGAGCTTCCGGGTAGAGCCTCCGCAGGACTGCTTCTCCCCGGACAACGTCATCTCGGGGGTGACCAGGCCGTCGGAGTCCACCAACCTGTGGAGGTCGGACCCCGTCGACCCCCTGCCCCAGTGGTTGCAGCTCGAATGGCCTGCCCCTCAGACGATCGCGCAGATCCAGCTGACCTTCGAAGGCCAGCTCCTGCGTGAGTACCACGCCTATCCGCCGTTCTACCGGGATCCCCAGGTCTCGGCGGACTATGAGATCCAGGTGAGGAGATCCGGCCGATGGGTCCCGGTGTCCGCCGCGCGCCGCAACTTCGCGACCCGAGTCGTGCACGATCTCGCGGAACCGGTGTCCGCCGACGCGCTCAGGGTGGTCGTCCAGGCGACGAACGGAGACGCCTCCGCCGGCATCTTCGAAGTCCGCTGCTATGCGGATGCCGTCTGCGCGCCGACGCCGTTCGGGCCGCACACCGGGAGTCCGGAGAGCTGTCTCCCGAACGGCGGGCGCGGGGGACAGTGGCAAGACAACAGACGTCATTCTCATGAAGAAGCCCGTGCCTCCTGAAAGGAACCTGCAATGTGGCAGAGCATCGTCATCCTTCTCTTCTTCGCCCTCGTCGTCGGCCTCATGGTCTCGAGGAGACTTCCGGCGCTCGTCGCCCTTCCCCTGATGGCCGTCGGCGTATGCCTCATCGCCGGCGTCGCGCCCTTCGCGACCGACGCGGGCGGGAACGAGATCGGTTTCGTCCAGACCGTCATCGAGGACGGGGCCGTCCGTCTCTCCTCCACGTTCATGGCTGTGGTCTTCGGTTCCTGGCTCGGGCAGATGCTCAACCGGACCGGCGTGACGGAATCAATCATCAAGAAGGCCGGTGAACTCGGCGGCGATCGCCCGCTGGTCACGGTCCTCCTGCTGTCCGTCGTCATCAGCGGGCTCTTCACCGTGTTGTTCGGCTTGGGCGGGATCATCATGGTCGGTCAGATCGCCCTCCCGATCCTGCTGACGATCGGTGTTCCCGCGCTGTCGACCGCTTGTATCTTCCTGTTGTCGTACTCGACGGGAATCGCGATCAACGTCGTGCAGTGGCAGCTTTTCTCCTCGATCTTCGGTGTCAGCACGGCGGAGATCCGGCCGTATGCCTTCATCATGGCCGGCGTCAACCTGGTGGCGACCCTCGTGCTCATCCTCGTCGAGTTCAAGCGCAACGGAGTCCGCTACGGCATGTCAGCTCGCAGCAGTTCGATGACTCCGGATGCCGCGTCGGCCTCGGCGCCGCGAGGCTGGCGCGCTCCGCTCGCGACGTTCACCCCCCTGATCCCGATCATCCTGGTCGCGGTCTTCGACTTCCCGGCGATCACGGCCTTCCTCATCGCCCTGATCTGGCTCGCCCTGTTCACGGCCGGCGGATTCCAGGAGAAGATCCGCCTCCTGACCAAGACGTGCTACGAGGGGATCACGGATGCGGGTCCCGCCATCATCCTCTTCGTCGGCATCGGGATGCTCCTCAATGCGACGACGAACTCGCAGGTCGCCAGCGTCCTCGCCCCCGTCATCAACGCGATCACGCCGACGTCGGCACTCGCGTTCGCCCTGTTCTTCATCATCCTCGCCCCCCTGTCGCTCTACCGCGGCCCGCTCCACATCAACGGTCTGGGCTCGGGAATCGCGGGGTTGATGATGGCGAGCGGCCAGCTTCCGGCGGCCGCGATCTTCGGTGCGTTCTTCTCCCTGGACCGCATCAACGTTCCCGCAGACCCGACCAACACGATGAACGTGTGGACGGGCAACTACGTGGGATGCGATCCGGTGGCCATCCTCAAGCGACTCCTGCCCTATGTCTGGGTGGTTGCCGCCATCGGCATCGGATATGCGCTGGTCACGGTCTTCTGAGTGATTCCGGCGACGACTGCGCGGTCGTGACGAAAAGAGTGAAGAAGGAGAGGCAGCATGACAGTCCGGATCGGAATCGACGTCGGGGGGACGTTCACAGACGCCGTCGCGTTGGACAACGAGACCTATGAACTGCTGGGGTCCGTGAAGATCCCCACGACCCACACGGCGGACGCCGGGGTGGCGGCGGGGATCGTCGAGTCGCTCAACCGGTTGATGGAGCAGTGCGGGATCCAGCCCGAAGATGTGTCCTTCATCGCCCACGGGACCACACAGGCGACGAATGCGCTGCTCGAGGGCGACGTGGCTCCCGTGGGGATCCTGACGTACTGGGAGGGGCTCGAAGGTCGCAAGGCCAAGGCCGACACGAGGATCGGCGACATCGAACTCGCTCCCGGCAAGAGGCTGAGGACCGCCAATGCCTGTGTGGAGGTCAAGGGGGCGGGCGCGGACCTCGCCGGAGCCACGGACCGAGCGGTCGCCGGACTCGCGGCCTCCGGTGCCGCCGCTGTGGTGGCCGCCGAGGCGTTCAGCGTGGACGACGACCGCAATGAGAACCTCGGAGTCGAGCGCGCCGAAGCGGCGGGGCTCCCGGCGACGGCCACGAATGACGTCTCGAAGCTTTACGGGCTCAAGATCCGCACCCGCACGGCTGTCGTCAACGCGTCGATCATGCCGAAGATGCTGGACACGGCCAACTTGACGGAGAGCTCCATCAAGGAGGCGAGGATCTCGGCGCCGCTGATGGTCATGCGCTGCGACGGCGGTGTGATGACGGTCGAGGAGGTCCGTCGCCGGCCGATCCTGACCATCCTCTCGGGTCCCGCCGCCGGGGTCGCCGGGGCCCTGATGTACGAGCGCCTGTCCGACGGCCTCTTCTTCGAGGTGGGTGGCACCTCCACCGACATCTCCTGTGTGAAGGACGGGCGCGTCATGGTGAGGTATGCCGAGGTCGGCGGGCACAAGACCTATCTGAACTCCTTGGACGTGCGGACGGTCGGGATCGGTGGCGGCTCGATGATCCAGCTCGACGGCGGGATCCCCGTCGCCGTGGGCCCGCGGTCCGCCCACATCGCCGCGCTTGAGTATGAGGTCTTCCACGATCCCGTCGAGGATCCGACGTTGGCGGTGGTGTCGCCGATGGCGGGCGACCCGACCTATGCCGTCGTGCGCGGCGTCGACGGCGCGACGGTCGCCCTCACTCTCACGGGTGCGGCGAACATCGCCGGATTCGCCTCCGGGGACGACTACGCGGCGGGAGACGTCACGGCGGCGCGCAGGGCGTGGGCTCCTCTGGCGGCGTCGATGGGGTGCAGCGTCGAGGACGCCGCCCGCCGGGTCCTGGACCTCGCTGCTGAGAAGAACGAGAAGGTCGCCCAGGCGCTCATGCGGGACTACTCGATGAATCCGGAGACGACGGTCTTCGTCGGGGGAGGCGGAGGAGCGTCCACAGCGGTTCCAGCGCTGGCGGAGAAGATGGGCGCGGAGTGGAGGCTCGCGAGGAACTCCTCCGTCATCTCGCCCATCGGCGTGGCGCTGGCCCTGGTGCGCGACACGGTCGAGCGGACGATCGTCGATCCGACGCAGGAGGACATCCTCGCGGTGCGCAACGAGGCCGAGTCCCAGGCGGTGAGGGCGGGCGCCTCACCGGGCACGATCGAGGTCTCGGTCGAGGTCGATCCCCAGCGCAACCTCGTGAGAGCCGTCGCCACCGGCGCAACGGAACTGCGCTCGAAGGACCGCAGGCAGGAGCCCCTGGCCGATGCGGAATTGGCCCGGATCTGCGCGCAGAGCATGGGCCTGTCGGACTCGTCGATCGCCGAGTCCGCGCGGTCCGAGGGCCTTCACGTCTACCAGGGCGCCATCCGGCCGCGACGTTTCTTCGGTCTGGTGCCGGGGAAGGCCGTCGAACCCGTGCGCGTGATCGACGACTTCGGCGTCGTCCGACTCCAGAGGAAGGACGGCGCCGTCGTCCAGACGACGGTCTCGGCGTGGAAGGACGTCACTCGGAGGGCCGTCGAGAACCACACGGTCTACGACGATGGCGGGGCCAGCCTGCCGAACGTCCACCTGATCTGCGGCCAGCGGATCGTCGATCTGTCCGGGGTGCAGAGCCTCGACCAGATCATCGCGCTCGGCGAGGCGGAGCTTCACCGATTCGACGCCTCCCAGCCGATGGCCGTGCTCGTCAGCGCGCGCGTCGACTGAAGAGGAAGGCCGCCCGGCATGCTCCTCTTCCCGTATCCCACCAAGGATCTGGCTCGCATCGAGGTCCAGCGCGATCCGGTGTGCGCCCGGATGCGCGAGGCCGAGCAGTCGGCGCTGATCGACGGCGCATGGGGGTTCGGGCGCGTCGCGGGGCGGACCTGGCTCCCGGCCGGGGAGGCGTCCGCGGCGGCATGGGAGGTCGCCGTCCAGGAGGTCGGCGCTCGCGTGCGCCACGATGACCGCGGGCTCGCGGCGTGGGGAGGATTCGTCGGCGAGTACGACCCCTCGACGGCCACGATCGTCCTGCACGAGGGGGCCCTGCGGCAGTGGGAGGAGGAGACGGGTATCGACCGGACGGCGGCGCGCCGTATCGCGCTGGCGCACGAGTTCTTCCACCATCTGGACTGCTCGGGGCGCGTCCTCCCGTGGTCATCGGTCCGGATGCCCGACAGGCGTCTCACCCGTCTCATCCCCTCCAGGGGCCGGCCGCGGGGCGTGCTGGAGGCGTGCGCCCACGGATTCGCCTCCATCGCCCTCGACCCGGGGGAGGCGGGGTAGGGGAACGAGGCGGGGCCCGGACCCATCGGGTCCGGGCCCCGCCTCGTTCCTCGCAGCCGGGCCGCTCGCCGTGCGGCGACTCAGGGCGCGGGGATGAGGATGTCGCGGACCAGGGAGTCGAGCTTCGCGTCGGCGTCGAGGAACTGGCGCAGCGTCTTGGCGGTGGGGCCGAAGGAGATGAACTCGTCGACCGTCATGCCGTCCTCGTCATAGGCGCGGGAGAAGTCCGGGATGCGGCGCAGCTGCTCGATGTAATGGGGATCCACCGGCACCTGCATGCGGGCGACGGGCTGGTAGTCGGAGTCGTTGATGATCTTCTGCCACTTGAACGGCGGGGAGACCACGACGTCGCCGCCCTGGAACTCCGACCACTGGAGGACGTTGCGGAATGCCGCGGAGAGGAGGCGGGACCGGAATCCCCGTTCCTGGAAGATGCCGTAGGCCTTCTTGAAGGCGGCGATGCCGGCCCACTCCAGGGCGGAGGGATCGAGGTAGATGCCGTCGCGGGCGACCACCGACTTCAGCCAGTCGTCCAGGCGGCCAACCATGATGGTGACGACGGGTCCCATCCCGGAGGTGTCCAGACCCTCCTTGTCGCGTCGCTGGAGCCCGCGCTCGATGGCCTCCGCGGCGCGGACGGCCTGGGGGACGGAGAAGGACACCGTGACGTTGACGGACACGCCGCGGTAGGTGGCGTCCTCGATCGCCGCGATGCCGGTGCTCGTGGCGGGGATCTTCACGACGATGTTCGGCGCCATCTCGGAGAACTCGACGGCCTGGTCGGCCAGGTGCTTCGCATCGCGGTGGAAACGCGGATCCGTCTGCACCGACAGGCGCCCGTTGCGGCCCTTGTGCGCGGCGAAAGCCGGCTCCAGCAACTTGGCGGCCTCGATCGAGAGGTCCTTGACGGCGCGCCATCCGATCTCGGACTCGCTCCACGTGGGGTTCGCCTCGGCGATGGCCCGGATGCGGGGCTCCCAGACGTCGGGGTGCTGGGAGAGCGTGGTGTAGGCGATCACCGGGTTGCACGTGGCGCCGACGCCGCCGAAGCTGATCGACTGGCGCAGCTCGTCGAGGTCGGAGGAGTCGTTCCACAGGACGGTGGGAAAGGACTCGGTCGCAGTCAGGAGCGGACCGGGTGTCTGGGTGGGGATGCTCACTGGATCTCCTGTGTTCGAACGTTCCGGGCGCGCCATCGTTGGCGCGGACCGGTCATGACAGAACCAGTGAATGACGAATGAGCCGCTTTGTCAAGCTTTTGTTCGGACAATTAGGGTCGAGATGGGCCTGGACAGCCTCACTCCGCCGTGAGGGTGACCTGGAAGGAGTAGAGCTCGGCGTTGTAGATGTGAGCGCCGTGCTCGACGACGCTCCCGCTCGCGTCGTAGGCGGTGCGTTCCATCGTCAGTAGCGCGGCGCCCGGTTCGACGCCCAGCTGGTCCGCGTCCTCGGCGGTGGCGTTGCGCGCGCCCACCGACTGGCGGGCGGAGACCGGATGGATGCCGCGCTCCTCGAGGCAGGCGTAGAGGCCCTGGGAGCTCAACTCGGTGAAGGAGGGCGCGATCTTCGCGGGCAGGAGGTTTCTCAGCAGGGCGAGGCGCCGATCGTTGATCCACCGCCTTCGCTCGATGCTGACGATCTCGGTGTCCACCGGGCATCCGAGGAGCGCCGACTCTTCCTCCTGGGCGAGCTTGACCTCGTAGCTGAGGACCTCGGTGCGCGGATCGAAACCCGCTTTGACGAGATCGTCGTTAAGGGACGTGAGGGACAGCTGCCGCCTGACATGGGACGGCGTCACCCGGGTCCCGACCCCCCTTCGACGGGTGAGCAGACCGCGCCCGACCAGGTCCTGGAGGGCCCGGCGCGCGGTGGGGCGCGAGACGCTGAGACGATGCGCCATCGAGACCTCGTCCTCGATGAGCTGCCCGGGCTCGAGCCTGCCGGAGGTGATGAGCTCCTCCAGGGGCTGCGCGATCTGGTGGTACAGGGGGACCGGAGAGGATCGGTCGAGGTGGATGGCCGGGACGAAGGGCTCGTCCGAGGGGCCGGGGACGGCGGCATCCGAGGAGGAGCGGGGGGAGACGTCCGTCATTCGTGGTGTCCTCGTCGTCGATCTGACAGTGCGTGCTGATGCAACAGGGCCGATTGTACGGCAGAAAGGGCGCTTGTTGTTTTGTTCTGACAAAGACTTGACGAAGGGGTTCCAAACCCCCACACTTGAGGGTGCCACCAGCCCCGTAGACGTGGAAGGACCCCAGATGGCCAGTCCTGGACATTCACCGTTCGACATCCTCACCATTGGTCGCAGTGGTGTGGACATCTACCCGCTCGACATCAACGTCCCCCTGGAGGATGTCAAGACCTTCGGGAAGTTCCTGGGGGGATCGCCCACCAATGTGGCGGTGGCAGGCGCCCGGCTGGGCCACTCGACGGCCGCCATCACCGAGGTCGGCGATGATCCGTTCGGCGCGTTCGTCCGACAGGAGATGCGCCGCCTGGGCGTCTCCGACGACTACGTCACGGTCAACGGGGAGTTCAAGACCCCAGTGACCTTCTGCGCGATCATCCCCCCCGACGACTTCCCGCTCTACTTCTACCGGGAGCCCTCGGCCCCCGACCTGCAGCTCACGCCCGCCGAGATCCCCGTCGACGCCGTGCGCGAGGCGCGCATCTTCTGGCTGACCGTCACCGGGCTGTCGGTGGAGCCCACCCGCTCGGCGCACTTCGCGGCCCTGGACGCGCGAGCGAAGGAGGGTTGGACCGTCGCGGACCTCGACTACCGCGCCATGTTCTGGGAGGACGAGGCCACGGCCCACGAACAGGTCGAACGGATGCTCTCCCAGGTCAACGTGGCCATCGGCAACCGCGAGGAGTGCCGCATCGCCGTGGGCGAGACCGATCCCGACCGGGCTGCCGACGCGCTCCTGGAGCGCGGTGTGGAGATCGCCGTGGTCAAGCAGGGACGCCACGGCACTCTGGCCAAGACCCGCGAGGAACGCGTCGTCGCTCCGATCACGCCGACCCCCGTGTGCAACGGGCTCGGTGCGGGGGACGCGTTCGGCGGTTCCTTCTGCCACGCGCTCCTGGAGGGGATGGACCTCGGCCAGGCCGCACAGTTCGCCTCAGCGGCTGGTGGCATCGTCGCCTCCCGGCTGGAGTGCTCGACGGCGATGCCCACGGCCCAGGAGGTCTCCGACCTCATCGGGCAGTTCCCCGAGGAGACCAAGCCGACTGTGGAGAAGCGCTGATACCGACATGACCTACATCGAGACAATCACCGAGATCAGGGCCCAGACGCCCGGACGCATCGACGCCGCTCTGGCGGCACGCCCACGTGGCGACCTCGGCCATGCGGGATCCCTGATGGTCATCGCCTGCGACCACCCCGCGCGAGGCGCCCTGGGCGCAGGTCCCGAGCCGATGGCGATGGCCTCGCGCGAGGACCTCCTCGACCGGTGCGTGACCGCGCTGAACCGTCCCGGAGTCAACGGGTTCCTGGGGACCGCCGACCTCATCGAGGACCTCGCGCTCCTGGGGGCGTTGGACGGCAAGCTCGTCTGGGGCTCCATGAACCGGGTCGGGCTCCAGGGAGCGTCCTTCGAGATGGACGACCGCTTCGCGGGCTACGACGCCGAGGGCGTCGAGGCGGCCGGCCTCAACGGCGGCAAGATGCTCACCCGGATCAACTACGCCGATCCGCACACCGCCGACACGCTCGAGGCCGCGGCCCACGCCGTCGACGACCTGTCCTCCCGCGGGCTGACGGCCATGATCGAGCCCTTCATCTCCTCCTGGGAGTCGGGGCGCATCGTCAACGACCTCTCACCCGAGGCCGTCATGAAGTCCATCGCCATCGCCTCGGGGCTGGGGCGCACCTCGGCCCGGACCTGGCTGAAACTGCCCTGCGTCGGAGACATGGAGCGCGTCATGGAGGCCACGACGCTGCCCAGCCTCATCCTGGGAGGAGAGGTCTCCTCCGATCCGGAGGCCACCCGGGCGGCATGGGCGCAGGCGCTCGCGCTGCCCAACGTCCGCGGACTGGTGATCGGCCGGTCCCTCCTGTATCCGCCAGATGACGACGTCGAGGGCGCCGTCGACCAAGCTGTGGAGCTGCTATGAGCGAGTCGAAGTACATCATCCGGGCCGGCGAGACGGCGCACGACGCCTACGAGCTCGACCTGACCCCCGAGCGGGCCGGGTGGGAGTGGTCCTCCCTGCGCGTCATCCGCCTGGAGGCGGGAGGATCGCTGGACGTGCCGGGCGGGGAGGCGGAGTTCCTCGTCCTGCCCCTGAGCGGCGGATGCACCGTGACGGTGGACGGCCGGGACATCGCCGTCGAGGGTCGCGAGTCCGTGTTCACGGACATCACGGACTACGTCTACATCCCCCGCCGCACCGACATCCGTCTGGCCAGCGCGGCAGGCGCGCGCATCGCGCTGCCCGGCGCCAGGGCGACGAGGGACCTCTCCGCGCGCTACTGCCCGCGGGACGAGGTCGGGACCGCCCTGCGCGGCGCGGGCGACTGCTCCCGCCAGGTCAACAACTACTCGATGGGCAACCCGGTCGAGACCTCTCACCTGCTGGCCTGCGAGGTCCTCACGCCGGGAGGCGACTGGTCCTCCTACCCGCCCCACAAGCACGACGAGAACACCGCGGAGGAGCGCCAGCTGGAGGAGGTCTACTACTACGAGGTCCGCGAGGGCCGCGGGGGCGACCAGGGCTTCGGCATCCAGCGGATCTACCCGTCGCCCGGCCACGACATCGACGTGTGCGCGGAGGTCCGCGGCGGCGACGTCGTGGTGATGCCCTACGGGTACCACGGGCCCACTGTCGCGGCTCCCGGCTACGATCTGTACTACCTCAACGTCATGGCTGGTCCCGCCGAGGATGCCGTGTGGATGATGACCTTCGATCCCGACCACTCGTGGATCCGCGACACCTGGGACGACCAGGTGGTCGACCCGCGCCTGCCCATGACCCCGATGAACGACTGATGCCGTTTGGGGGCGGATCCGTCACGGCGGCGGGCCCGCCCTCCTCCCCGCGGCATCCCCCCACCCCAGGAGAACCCATGAACTCGAATCCGGTCCCCACCGTGCGCCTGACCGTCGCGCAGGCCACGATCCGGTTCCTCATCAACCAGTACTCGGAGCGTGACGGCGTCGAGCGCCGTTTCGTCACCGGGGCCTTCGGCATCTTCGGTCACGGCAACGTCGCCGGCCTCGGCCAGGCGCTGCTCCAGAACGAGATCGATCCGGAGCCCGACGGCGGGACGATGCCCTACGTCATGCCCCGCAACGAGCAGGGCATGGTCCACGCGGCCTCCGCCTACGCCAAGGCCACGAACCGGCTGCAGATCAAGATATGCACGGCATCGATCGGCCCCGGCTCGCTCAACATGGTCACGGGCGCGGCCCTGGCCACCACGAACCGTCTGCCGGTCCTGCTCTTCCCCTCCGACCAGTTCGCCACGCGCTATCCGGATCCGGTGCTCCAGCAGATCGAGAACCCGCAGACGTTGGACATGACCTGCAATGACGCGTTCCGCCCCGTGGCGGCCTTCTTCGACCGCATCAACCGTCCCGAGCAGTTGCTGCCCAGCCTCATGCAGGCGATGCGCACGCTCACCGACCCCGCTGACGCGGGGGCCGTCGTGCTCGCGATGCCCCAGGACGTCCAGGCCGAGGCCTTCGACTTCCCCGTCGAGATGTTCACCAAGCGCGTGTGGCATGTCCGCCGCGCCCCCCTGGACCGCGCGTCCCTGGACCGGGCGGCGGCGGCGATCCGCGCCAGCAAGCGCCCCATGGTCATCGCCGGCGGCGGTGTCATCTACTCGGAGGCGTCCGAGCAGCTGCGGGCCTTCGCCTCCGCCACGGGCATCCCCGTCGCCGACACCCAGGCCGGCAAGGGTGCGATCAACTTCGATCATCCCCAGTCCGTCGGGGGTGTGGGCTCGACGGGGGGCGACTCCGGCAACCACATCGCCGACAGGGCCGACCTCGTCATCGGCATCGGGACCCGCTACTCCGACTTTACGACCGCCTCCCGCACGCAGTTCAAGAACCCGGACGTCCGCTTCGTCAACGTCAACGTCAAACCCTTCGACGCCGTGAAGAACGCGGGGGAGATGCTGGTGGCGGACGCCCGCGAATCGCTCGAGGCGCTGACCGCGGCCCTGCGCGGCTACCGCGTCGAGGAGTCCTACGCCGAGGAGGTCGCCCGCGAGAAGGCGGCGTGGCACAAGCGCGTCGACCAGTGCTACCACCTGGACCACGGCCCTCTGCCGGCCCAGACGGAGGTCTTCGGCGCGCTCAATGAGATGATGGGGGACGACGACGTCGTCATCAACGCGGCGGGTTCGATGCCGGGCGACCTCCAGGCCCTGTGGCGCGCGCGCACCCCCGTCCAGTACCACGTCGAGTACGCCTTCTCGTGCATGGGGTACGAGATCCCGGCCGCCATGGGCGTCAAGATGGCGCTGCCGGATTCCGAGGTCGTGGCCATCGTCGGGGACGGGACCTACCAGATGCTGCCTCAGGAGCTGGCGACGGTGTCCCAGGAGGGCATCAAGGTCATCTACGTCCTGCTCCAGAACTACGGCTTCGCCTCGATCGGCGCGCTCTCGGAGTCCCACGGCTCCCAGCGTTTCGGCACCCGCTACCGCCAGGGCGGTCCCGGAGCCCACCACAACGAGGACGGCGCCAAGCTCGACGTCGACATCGCGGCCAATGCGAAGTCATGGGGCATCGACGTCCTCAAGGTGCACACGATCGACGAGTTCAGGCAGGCGTTCCGCCAGGCCGAGGCCTCCGACCGGGCGACGATGATCCACATCGAGACGGACCTGTACGGTCCGAATCCGCCTGCGTCGTCGTGGTGGGACGTCCCCGTCTCGCAGACCTCGAGGCTGGAGTCCACGAACCAGGCGTACGCGGCGTACCTGGAGGACAAAGCGGGCCAGCGCCACTATCTGAGGTGAGCGCCGGGGTCGGGACCCGGCGCCCCCGCCGTGTGAAGGCGAGGCGGGCCCGAGGTCCCGGCCTGGGTCGGGGGTGGTCGGACGTCGAGGGCGTCCGCCCGCCCCTCAGCCATGTCCGGTCAGGGAGGTGCCCGCTCCGCTCCCGGTCGAGGAGGGATCGGGGCGTCCGAGGTGACCAATTGTCCCTTCTTTGTCATGACAAAGAGCCTGTGTGGGACTAAAGTAGGAGGAGCCGCGGCGGGGATCCCGCCGGGATCGGCCGACGCAATTCGACGACGAAACGGCAACAAGGAGATCCGGACAATGAAGACGATCAAGCAGTGGATCGGTGGCGAGTACTACGAGGGCACGCCCATCGGCACCTCCGACGTGGAGAATCCCGCCACCGGCGAGGTCGAGGCGCGGATGCTCCAGGCCTCGCAGGCCGACCTCGACCACGCGGTCGAGGTGGCGCGCGAGGCGCAGAAGAAGTGGGCGAAGGTCTCGCTGGCCAAGCGGGTCGCCATCATGTTCCGCATGCGCCAGCTGGTGCTCGACCGCCAGGACGAGATGGCCAGGCTCATCGTGGCCGAGCACGGGAAGAACTACTCCGACGCCATCGGCGAGATCCAGCGCGGCCGGGAGACCCTGGACTTCGCGACCGCGATCAACGTCGCTCTCAAGGGCGAGTACTCCTTCGACATCTCCACCGGCGTCGACATCCACACCCTCCGCCAGCCGGTCGGCGTGGTCGCGGGCATCTGCCCCTTCAACTTCCCCGCCATGGTCCCGATGTGGATGCACCCCCTGGCGATCGCGACCGGCAACGCATTCATCCTCAAGCCCGCCTCCCCGACGCCCTCGGCGGCCCTGCTGACCGCGGAGCTGTACAAGGAAGCGGGCCTGCCCGACGGCGTCTTCAACGTGGTGGCCGGCGACCGGCGCCTCGTCAGCAACATCCTCGTGCATCCCGGGATCGACGCGATCTCCTTCGTGGGCTCGACCCCCGTCGCCCACGTCGTCCAGGACACCGGCGTGTCCCACGGCAAGCGCGTGCAGGCGCTGGGCGGGGCGAACAACCACGCCATCGTCATGCCCGACGCCGACCTCGATTTCGCGGCCCAGCACATCTCGGCGGCGGCCTTCGGCGCCGCCGGCGAGCGTTGCATGGCCCTGCCCGTCGTCGTGGCGGTGGGCGGCATCGGCCCGAAGCTGGCCGAGATGGTCAAGAAGCACGCCGAGAGGATCAAGGTCGGCCCCGGCATGGAGGACGGGGTCGAGATGGGCCCGGTCATCTCGAAGAAGGCGAAGGACCGCATCGTCGGGCTCATCGACGACGCGGAGAAGCGCGGGGCGAAGATCGTCATGGACGGTCGCGGCCTGGTCATCCCCGGGCACGAGAACGGGCATTTCCTGGGCCCGACGATCATCGACGACACGCCGCTGGACGCCCCGGTCTACACCGAGGAGGTGTTCGGCCCGGTCCTCACCATCGTCCACGCCGACACCTACGAGCAGGCGATCGGGATCGTCAACGCGGTCGAGTTCGGCAACGGCTCGGCGATCTTCACCAACGACGGCGGCGTCGCCCGCCGCTTCACCCTGGACGTCGAGGCCGGCATGGTCGGGGTCAACGTCCCGATCCCCACGCCGGTCGCGTACTACTCGTTCGGCGGATGGAAGCAGTCCCTGATGGGCGACACCCACATCCACGGCCCGGAAGGCGTGAAGTTCTACACCAAGGCGAAGGCGGTCACGTCGCGCTGGCCCTCCGAGCGGACCTACGCGGCCACGATGTCCTTCCAGCGCGAGGACTGACGGTCTCTCGGGGACTCCGGCGGGGCGGCCCGGCGGAGTCCCCGGAAGCACGCGGCATCCGGCCCGACGGGGGATCCCCGTCGGGCCGGCAGTCGTGCCCGCGACGAGGGCGTCGGGAAGGGCGGGGTGCGACCCTATGATGACCGGGTGGAGTCAGACGGAGGCGCCCGGCCGCGCCGAGTGACGATCCGCGACGTGGCGCGCGCATCGGGCACGTCGATCACCACCGTGTCCGTCGCACTGTCCGGGGGCGCGGGGGTGGCGGAGGCGACCCGGGCGAGGGTCGTCGCCGCCGCGAACCGGCTGGGGTGGCGTCCGAACCGCCGGGCGTCGGCGCTTCGGCGCCTCGATCCCCGGCTGGTGGGCCTCGTCTACGAGGTCGAGCAGGACTTCCAGGCGATGCTGGTGGACGCCGTGTACACCGCGGGCGCGGCGAACGGCCTCGAGGTCACGCTCTCGGGCGCGACCCGGCACCATCGGGAGCGCCGGTGCGTCGCCGAGCTGCTCCGAGACAACGTCCAGGCCCTCCTGCTGACGGGATCCGAGCTGACCGACGGCGACTTCGCGCATCTGGCCAGGGAACTGCCGGTGATGTCGCTGTGCCGTTTCGTCCGGGCCCCCGGGGTCGATGCGGTCGTCTCCGACGACCAGATGGCCCTGGGCCAGGCGATCGGGCATCTGCGGGAGCTGGGGCACCGCGAGATCGCCCATGTCGACGGCGGCGACGTGTCGACGTTGTCGGCGCGCCGGCGTCAGGCCTACGCCTCGGTCATGGAGGAGCAGGGGCTGTCGGACCAGGTGAGGGTCGTGCGCGGGGGGTCCACGCTGGCGGCAGGCGCCGCCGCCGCGCATGCGCTGATCGGGGAGGGAAGGACTCCCACGGCGGTGGTCTGCTACAACGACATGGTGGCGGCCGGCCTGTCGCGCACCCTGCGGCAGCTGGGGCTCCGGGTCCCCGAGGACGTCTCGGTGGTGGGATTCGACGACGGCCCGACGGCGGCCGATCCGACGACGGACCTCACGACGATCGTCCAGGACATCGACGGGATCGCCGCCGCCGCCATGGGCCTGCTGGCCCGGCGCATCGCCGCCGATGCGCTCGTGGCCCCGGGGCAGGAGGAGCTCGTCGTCATGCCGACGCGCCTCGTCGTGCGTTCGACGACGGGCCCGGTGCGCCTGGGCTCCTGAGGCCTTCGTCCCAAAACGTTTCCCACTCCTCCCAAAACGTTTCCCACGCGGAACCTCGTTCCGAATTGTCCGGACATGTGTGAGCCTGGTGGCGTTCCGAAGACGGGATGCGGACCGGGAGCGAAGACGACGCCGGGGACGCAGGACGAAGGAGATCGCAATGCCGAAGAGGACGCTGGGCGTCGGAGTCATCAGCCTCGGATGGATGGGGCGTCTGCACAGCAGGGGGTACAAGGCGCTCGCCGAGCACTACCCGGATCTGGATGCCGACATCCGGCTTGTGTCCGCATGCGATGTCGTCGCGGCCAACCGGGAGATCGCGGTCACCCAGCTGGGCTTCGCCCGCGCGGTGGAGGACTACCGCGAGCTCCTGGCGGACCCTGAGGTCGACATCGTCTCGATCTGCTCCCCGAACTACCTCCACCGCGAGATCGCGCTGGCGGCCGCCGCGGCCGGGAAGCCCTTCTGGATCGAAAAGCCGATGGGGATCAGCGCCGCCCAGTCCCGCGACATCGCCGAGGCGGCCGCGTCGGCCGGCCTGGTCACCTCCGTGGGCTTCAACTACCGGCACGCCCCCGCCATCGAGAAGGCCCGGCAGCTCATCAGGGAGGGGCGTCTGGGCCGGATCACGAATGTCCGGGCCTGGCTGATCGCCGATTATGCCGCCTCTCCCGACGGGCCGCTGACCTGGCGGTACGACCGCGAGCGCGCCGGCGCCGGCGTGATCCTGGACCTCATGAGCCATGGATCCGACCTGGTCCAGTACATGGTTGGGCGCATCGCCTCCGTGTCGGCTCTCACCGGCACGTTCATCGCCGATCGGCCGATCCCCACCAAGGCGGGGGTCGGGCACAGCGGGTGGGAGGTCTCAGACGAGCGCGGCGCGGTGGGCAACGAGGACTACGTCGCGATGATGGTCCGCTTCGACGGGGGCGCCGTCGGCACGCTGGAGTCCTCGCGCGTCTCGGTGGGACCCCGCTGCGAGTACGTCGTCGAGGTCTACGGCACCGAGGGGTCGCTGAGGTGGAACTTCGAGGAGATGAACGTCCTCGAGGTGTGCCTGGGCCTGGACAACGAGTTCCAGGGGTACACGAGGGTCATGGCCGGACCCGGCTTCCCCCACTTCTCACGGTTCCAGCCCGGGGCCGGGAACTCGATGGGATTCGACGACCTCAAGGTCATCGAGGCCGCCCAGTTTGTCCAGTCGGTGCTCACCGGCCATCAGAGCGCCCCCTCCGTCGCCGACGGCTGGGCGGCGGCCGAGGTCGACGAGGCGACGGCGGCCTCGGCGAGCGACGGGACCTGGCACGATGTGCGCCCGGTGACCGGGTGCACCACGTTCGGCAACTGAGGCGCCGTCAGGGACGCGAGAGGGACCGCGTCCTCGGGGGCGGTCCAGGAAATCCATACGGCCTCTTCCGGACACGCCGGGGGCCGGCCGGCGACGCGTCGAGGCGCCGCCATCCACGAGAGAGACAGGCACAGATGTCCACCACACCATCGTTGAGCGCGCAGATGACGCGCGAGGAACTCGAGGGCGCCGTCAGGTCGACGCCGCCCTCGGGGAAGAGGCGGTCCATCGGTTTCGTCGCGGCGGTCGCCACCCTCGGCGGCTTCCTCTTCGGCTACGACACGGGCGTCATCTCGGGCGCGCTGCCGTACATGTACATGCCCCACGCGGCTGGCGGCCTCCACCTCACGGCCGTCGAGGAGGGGCTGGTGGGGGGCACTCTGCTGGTCGGAGCCGCATTCGGCGCCCTCATCGGCGGACGGCTCTCCGACAGGTACGGACGCCGGCACAACATCCTCATGCTCGCCGTCATCTTCGCGATCGGGTCCGTGGCCACCGCCGCGGCCCCCAACATCGGCGCCATGTACGTGGCCCGCGTGGTCCTCGGCTTCGCCGTCGGCGGCGCGTCGGCGACCGTTCCCGTCTACCTCTCGGAGACGGCGCCCAAACGGATCCGCGGGACCATCGTGGCGGTCGACCAGGTGATGATCGTCACCGGGCAGCTTCTGGCCTTCATCATGAACTCGATCGTCAAGTCCTTCAACGGGGCGCCGCGCCTCGACGTGGCCGAGGACCCGGCGGGGGTCCTGAGCACCGGCAGCCACAGCTTCGACGATGTCAACGCCCTGATGTCCTCTCAGGGCGGGACGATGGACACCCACCAGTGGTACGACTACGTCTCGAATCTGGTCATCTCGGGCGGCAACGGGAATGCGTGGCGCATCATGCTGCTGATCTGCACGGTTCCCGCGATCGCCCTGTGGATCGGCATGCGTCTCATGCCGGAGTCCCCGCGCTGGTACGCGAAGAACCAACGCTTCTACGAGGCGATCGGCTCACTGCAGCGCGTGCGTGTCGAGGAACGCGACGGATCCATCCCCGACGAGGTCCACGACATGATCCTCAACGAGGAGCGGAACGCGCATGCCGAGAGGGGAAGCTTCCGCGAGATCTTCTCCACGCCCTGGATGAGGAGGCTGTTCCTCGTCGGCGTGTTCCTGGCGATCACCAACCAGACCACGGGCGTCAACACCGTGATGTACTACGCCCCCAAGGTCCTCCAGTACGCGGGGTGGTCCACGGATGCGGCCATCACCGCCCAGATCGCCAACGGGGTGATGTCCGTCCTGGGATGCTCGCTGGCGCTGGTGCTGATCTCCCGGTTTCCGCGGCGCAGGCTGCTCATCACCTGCCTCTTCTCCGTGTTCGTCACCCTGGGGGTGATCGCGGCGCTCTTCGAGTTCACGATCGCGCCGGTGATGGCCTCCGGCGGGACGCCCGTGGCCTGGGCGCCGATGGTCATCCTCGTGATGATGGGCGTCTTCATGCTGGTCGTCCAGGCCGGGAACGGGCCCGTGGTGTGGACGATGCTCGGGGAGATGTTCCCGCAGAAGGTGCGCGGCATCGCCAACGGGGCCGCCGTGTTCTGCATGTGGATCGTCAACGCCGTCATCACCGTGACCTTCCCGCCGATGATGGCCTCCTTGGGCGGAGGGCTCACCTACGGGATCTTCGCCGTGGTGAACCTCGTCTTCGCCATCATCCTCATCAAGGTCATGCCCGAGACATCGAACAAGTCGCTGGAGGAGATCGAAGCGTATGTGCAGCACCGCTACTCCTGAACGGCGGGGGGCGGATCGTCGCCCCTGACCGGCAGTCGGGACGGCGGGCGCGCGCGGGACGCTACAAAACGATTTGGACGAGCAGGAGGCTGACTCCCCTGATCGTACGCGATACCATCTTTTTGTCAGAACATAGCGGGGTCGGTGGAGCCGCCGCTGGACTCCCGGAACCCGGAGAACCGGCATGCTGACGTGCGCGGGCGGGACTACACCCTCAAGGAGCGACATGAGCAACATCCAGCTGGCGATCGCGCCGATCGCCTGGACCAATGACGACCTGCCGGAGCTCGGCGCGGAGAACACCTTCGAGCAGTGCGTCTCGGAGATGGCGCTGGCCGGATACACCGGCACCGAGATCGGCAACAAGTACCCGCGCGATCCGGCCGTTCTGCGTCGGGCGCTCGAGATGCGGGGGCTTCGCGTGGCCTCGGCATGGACCTCTCTCTTCCTCACGACGAAGCCCTTCGAGGAGACCGAGCGCGCCTTCCTCGCCCAGCGCGACTTCCTCCACGCCATGGGCGCCGAGGTCATCGTCGTGGCCGAGCAGGGGCACTCGGTGCAGGGGATGGAGGACGTTCCCGTCTTCGATGGGAAGCCGCATTTCACCGACTCCGAGTGGGACCGTCTGACCTCCGGTCTTGAGCGCCTGGGGGAGCTGGCCGCCCAGACCGGCCAGAAGATCGTCTACCACCACCACATGGGCACGGGCGTCCAGACCACGGCCGAGATCGACCGCCTCATGGCCGGCACGGATCCGGAGAAGGTGTCGCTGCTGCTGGACACGGGTCATCTCGTCTTCTCCGGCGAGGATCCCATGGACATCGCGACCAGGTACAAGGACCGTATCGCCCACGTCCACCTCAAGGACATCCGCGGTCCCCAGCTGGATGAGGCGAAGGAGAAGCGCATGTCCTTCCTCACGGCCATCAAGAACGGCGTCTTCACCGTCCCCGGTGACGGAATCGTCGACATGGAGCCGGTGCTGAGGCTCTTCCTCGACTCCGACTACGACGGCTGGTTCGTCGTCGAGGCCGAGCAGGATCCGGCCAAGGCGAACCCGCTGGAGTACGCGCTCAAGGCGCGGGACTACATCCGTTCCGCGACAGGTCTGTGACCGAGGGCCTTCCCGGGGGCTGTGGCCGCATCGCGGCCGCAGCCCCCGTCCTCGTGCGACCGGGGTCGTTGAAGCCCTTATACTCACTTTGACGTGACAAATAGCTCCCGGGAGGGTCCATGATCTGGCTCGCGGTTGCGGCGGTGGCGGCCCTCATCGCGCTGGACAAATCGCTCCTGCCGGGTGCGAGCATCCTGGGAATCGGGGCCCTGACGAACATCCTCCCGGCCAAGGAGGCCACCGGGACCACGCTCGCCCTGCTCATCGTGGCCGACTGGATGGCCATCTGGGCCTATCGCGACAGTGTCGACTGGGGATCGCTGCGCAGGCTTCTGCCCAATGTCGTGCTCGGCGTCGGGCTGGGGGCGTTGTTCCTCTTCGTCGCCGACAACGATCTCACCAAACGGGTGATCGGCGTGATCATCCTCGTCTTCATCGGGTGGAACGTGGTCTCGATGCTGAGGGAGCGCCGCAACCGCCCGCACGCGCCGGGCCGATCGGAGGACCCGTCCGGGCCGGTGGAGGACCCGGAGGCGAAGAACATCGCCATGGTCTCGGACAAGGCCCCGCAGGACGCGGCGGCCGATGAGGCGTCGGCCCGGCCTGCGGCCATGCGCCGGGTCAGAGGCGTCCTCTTCGGTTCCCTGGCGGGCTTCACGACGATGGTCGCCAACGCCGGAGGTCCCGTGACGGCGATGTACTTCATGACCGAGAGATTTCCGGTCCGCCTGTTCCTGGGGACAACCGCCTGGTTCTATCTCATCGTCAATCTGGTCAAATTGCCCTTCGCTCTGGGGCTCGGGATGCTCGGCGTCGAGCAGCTTCCGATGATCCTCGCGATGGTCCCGGTCATCGGCCTGACCGTCGCGGCGGGGAGAAGACTGTCGGGACGGATCAATCCGACGTTCTTCAACACCGCCATCATCGTCCTCACCCTCATCACCGGCGTGATGCTGCTGGTCTAGGCGAACGCCGTCGCGGGACGCTTGCAGTATGCTGCAATTTGTCCATACAATAAGCGCATCCCGGAAATCCGGGAGGCACACCACAGGGCCGTGCGGCGCACGGCCCGCCCGTTGCTCCGCATGACGCTGTCGAACATGAAGGAGCAATCACCATGAGCACCATCGCCCTCGGGGCGGCGTCCGATCGGGCCGGAGGCAGAACCTCCGCGAAGAAGGAACGGCCGTCTTCCGCCCCCGGTATCCTCATCGCCATGGTCGTGCTGTCCGTGGTCGCCGTGGTCGCGGCGATCATCGGATCGGCTATGGCCACCGTCGTCTCCGGCCTCCTGGTCGCCGCTCTCGCGCTCGCGCTGCTGGCGCAGCCGGAGTTCGGACTCGGCGTCTGAGCCGTCTCTCTGCGTGGGTGCGGGCCGCCCTCGTCGAGTGTTTCCGATGGCCCTGTGCAGTCGTGGCACGGTGAAGTGCCACGACTTCGTCGTCTCTGACCGCGGTCCGACCTGCGACGTGGTTCCGTGGCGGGGTCCTCCCGGGCGCTTGTGCATCCTGGCCGTGGACCGGCCTCGTCGGCGTCGCCGGACAGGGGCCAAAGACCCGGACAACGGTGTCGGATCGGAGGGCTCCTCGAGAAACCAACCATTTGTGAGCACAAGATGAGGCGCATTCGACGGGTCCGTAGTTAGCCTGTGAGGCGATGTCCGCGTACGTCCGCGAACGCTTCAGATGTGAGACTTTGGCAGGGAGCTTAGAAATGTCACGACATATTCCGACGTTGATGCGCGCGGCGGTGCTCCGCGACATCGATCACGGTCTGGAGGTCCAGGAGATCCGCACGCCCCATCCGAAGGATGGAGAGGTCCTGATCAGGGTCAGCGCCTGCGGCCTGTGCCACTCGGACCTCCACGTCCTCGGAGGGGCGATCGCCTTTCCTCTTCCGGCGGTGGTGGGCCATGAGGTCGCCGGCGAGATCGTGGAACTGGGACCCGGCAACGACCAGTCCGGATTGGCGGTCGGGCAACGGGTGGCGGGAGCCTTCCTCATGCCCTGCGGACGCTGCCCGGCCTGCGCGGAGGGGCGCGACGACCTCTGCGGTCCGTTCTTCGACCTCAACCGCCTCCAGGGGAAGCTCTACGACGGCACGACGCGTCTGGCCGACATGGACGGCTCTCCCATCGCCATGTACTCGATGGGCGGATTGGCCGAGTACTGCGTCATCCCCTCGACGGCCGTCGCCCCCGTTCCGGACCGGATCGACCCCGTGGCGGGAGCGATCCTCGGATGCGCGACGATGACGGCCTACGGGGCGGTGCGGCGCGGGGCCGATCTCCGCCACGGCGAGACGGTCGCCGTCGTGGCCACGGGCGGCGTGGGATCCAGCATCATCCAGATCGCCCGGGCATTCGGCGCCAGCCGGATCATCGCGGTCGACATCGCCGAGGACAAGCTCGCCGCTGCCCGCATGCTGGGGGCAACGGACACCGTCAACTCCGCGGAGCAGAACGTCCATGAAGTGGTCTTCTCGCTCACGGGCGGACGGGGCGTCGATGTCGCCTTCGAGGCGCTCGGGCGGCCCGAGACCTGGAACTCCGCTCTCGAGGCCCTGCGCGACGGCGGACGGATGGTGCCCATCGGCTTGGGCGCCGGTGTGCAGACCGCCGAGGTCGAGATCAACAAGACGGTGAGGCGGTCCCAGTCCATCATCGGATCCTACGGGGCGCGCACCCGCCAGGATCTTCCCGAGGTGGTGCGCATGGCCGCGGACGGGCAGATCCGGTACAAGGAGATCGTCACCCGGCGCTTTTCCCTCGATCAGGTCGCCGAGGGATACGATCTCTTGCGTCACGGCGAGATCCAGGGCCGGGCCGTCGTCGACATGTCCCTGTGATTCCGCGTCCCCTCCGATGGGAGAAGATGGCTTCGTCCATCGGAGGGAACGCGGGGCGAGGGGCTCGAGGCGGAACCTCCTCCGGTCGCCTATCCGTGGATGACGTCGGTGTACTCGTCGAAGACGCGCAGACGATCGGGGGCCTCGATGCCGATTGCTCCCGTGAACTGCCCTGAGCGCCAGTCGGCATCGGTGCTCCAGGACAGGGTCGAGCGCACTCCGGGACCTTCGCAGTCCAGAGCCAGACGTCGGATCCGCGGGACCTGGAGCTTTCCGCCATCCAGCCCGCCTGTCATCCTGGTGGTGATCCGGGCGTACTGAGCGGGCGGAAGACCTTCCAGCGGGAGCTCGTCAACGCCATCACACGGATCCAGAGTCACTGAGTCGAGGACTCGATCAGCGTCGTCGGAGGTCTCCACCGACACCTGGACCCTGCAGTCAGGCGGGATCTCGGCCTCGACATGCAGCGACGTGGGACGCCAGCGATCGAAGTCGCGAAGATAGCTCGCACGGAGGCCACGGGGTCGGCGCCACTCGGTCGTATGTGCGCCGGACAGAGCGATGTCGGAGAAGTCGAGCCACAGCCGGAGGTCCTCCTCCGGCATTCCACCCAGACGTGAGGATCTGCCGAAGGCTCCGGGGCCGGCGAGCCGCACGTCTCCGACGCACCCCCACAGATGGGTAACATATTTGGGCATGGCGATGTCGGCGATGACGTGGCCGATCCGCGAGTAGCCGATGAAGAGCGGCTCGTCGGTGTATCCGTTGAGCACTTTGCCGTCGATTCCGGGGACATCGCTGACCAGGTCGCCGTCGATGAATGAGCGTCCACCGAAACGCCGATCGAAGGCAAGGACGTAATCGGCCCAGGCACCGACCTTCGCCGCGCCTCCCGCCCAGCCGTACTCCGTCGCGCCGTGGCAGGTGCCCCATTTCATCGTGCCCGTGCGATCGACGACCATCCTCAGGAAATAGGTGGCGCCCCATCCGACGCCCTTGCCGCGCACCATCAGCGGATTGTGGGCCATCTCGTCGGGCTCGGCGAGGCGGTCGATGCGTGTGCGCGCCCCCGCCACGTACCCTTCTGGCAGGACGAGCGACGGTGAGGGAGGGATCTCGAGATAGTCACCCGCGTGGTCCAGGCGGACATATCGCGTCCCGTCCTCGCGTCCGACGAGGCGCGGGTGCCCGCGGATGATCGCATCGTTGCCGTGATCGGACTGATCGCGGACGAGAGGAGTGACCACGAGGGAGTCGTCAATGGCGAGCTCGACGGCTGCGGGGGCATGAGATGGCGTTTCGCCATTCCCGCTGGAATCGGCGATCGGCTCGGACGTGTCGACGAACAGGGCGAATCGATGCGTTCCAGGACCCGGATGCGGGACGGACAACGACACCGCCTCGACCTCGCCGCCGTCCAGGTGCACGGGTGTCGACAGCACGGTCTGCCCGTCCTGCACGGCGCGGAGCTGAGTCGTGACCGAGTGAGGCGAGCGGTTCGTGACTTCGGCGAGAAGATCGACGGCGGAGCGCCCTCGATCGAGCCTGGCGCGGCTGAGGACCAGATCCACGTGGGTTTGCTCGGGCACGGCGACCCGCGTCTCCGTATCGGCGACGCGGATCGTGTGGTCTCCGGCGCCGACGAGGCGATGGCGCATGGCGAACGGCGCCTGTTCTCCCGGATCGAGGTAGATGACCCGGGTTCTGAAGGGGTCGGCTCCGTCGAGGACGTGGACGGTCTCCACCCCGTTGTCCGAGACGGCAACGGCGGCCACGATGCCCTGTCTCGTCGTGTTCACTGCCCGTCCCCGAATGAGGACCGACGCGGGATCCCCCTCCTCCGGATCCGTTTCGATCGAGACCTGACGCAGAACCGCTCCAGCGGGCGATGCTCCCAGGACGACGCGATCGACCAGCTCCGGACGGTGTGAGTCCTCGCGGAACCCGAAGACCTCGACGAGGAGCCGGTCGGCGTCAGCCTCGAGAGTCGCGTAGTTTCCGTTCCCGGTGGCGACGACTTCGGGGAAGTCGCTCATGAGCCGCGACCCGGGGTCCCCGGTGGTGTAGTCGCATTGGGGCTGCTGGGCCGACGGGAGAGTGAGGTAGACCGGCCGTCCTCCGCGGCGCTGATCCACGGACACGGTCTTGATGTACTCGTGCAGATGAGCCCCGATGACGAGATCGACCCCCGCCTCCTCGACAACGGGGACGACGAGTCGGTTGGTGAACTCATCGGTGTACGGATGGTGGAGGACCACCATCCTCCATCGCGCTCGTCGCGCCGACTCACTGCGAAGGTCCTCCCGCAGCCAATCCAGCGTGGCGTCGATGCGTGAGCGGATCTCTCTGTCGATCGGGATGCCCGAGTTCACGGCGTTCATCTCCGAGAGACCCCAGGAATTGGAGTCCACCATGGCGAGGTGCACGCCGGCGTGATCCAGGGAGTAGCTACGACCGAACGGATCATGCGAGCGTTCCTGTGTCTGGTCTCCGAAGTAGAAATCGAAGTAGGGACCGTCGTCGTGGTTGCCCGGCGTGTAGACGAAGGGGACGCCTGCGAGTGTCTCGGAGATCTTCGCGAACCACCCCTGGGTGTACTGCTCCTTCTGGTGGCCGGTGCCGGCCGGAATGTCCCCTCCATGGACGACGAAATCGGGCCCGTATGCGGCGATGCGTTCCTCAATGCGGCCGGAGACGGTGAACATGTGCGAGTCCGAGAGCAGGAACAGGCGGGCCCGGTCCGCCTCTGCCCGCAATGTGGTGAACGATCCGGTTGCAACCACGGATCCGTCGCAACCGACACGGTACTCGTGCCGTGTTCCCGAGGACAGGCCGTCGACGTAGGCGGTGAGAAGGGTGCACGTCGAGCCCTCGATGTCCTCCGTGCGGGTATGCACCGGAAACCGCTCCCATGGGTCTGAGGCTGTGCGATCCTCGGGCCAGACGTCGAGCGTCCATTCGTGGGCGGCGTCCGCCTCCCAGGCGATGATGAGTCCGTCCGGACGGGGGCCCAGCAGATAGGGGCCCGCGGCCAGGATGACGTTCGTCGGGTGGTCGGCTGTGCGCTCAGTCATGGATCGCGTCCTCCGCGACGGCGTTGTGCTCGTTGTGCTCCTTGCGGATCTGCGCGATGAGAACAGGGACGACGAATGCGACCATGAGGGCCGTGGACACAACCCAGAACTGGATGATCGTCGAGAAGTCGTAGGTGGTCACGCCGTTGGAGACCACTTTCGAGAGGTCCATCAGCCGTCCGTTCACGATCTCCTGGAGCGTCGCCCCGAAGTAGGCGAGAAGTCCGACCATTCCCATGGCGGCGCCGGTGGCCTTTTGCGAGACGAGGGAGACGGCGAGCATACCGCCGAGGAAGGACAACTCAATCCCCAGAGCGAACCCGTAAACGCCAGCAGAGGCCATGCACAGCGCGCGGTTGTCGAACAGAGTGACAAAGCCCATGAGGCCGGCAAGCATGAGGATCCCTCCGGCGATGGCGGTGACCGCATGGCGCGAGCGGAAGACCTTGTCTGAGATGATGCCCGACAGGACGGAGCCGATGCCGCCGGTCACGGAGATGATGCCCAGCGTCGAGCCGGCGGTGACGATCGTGTAGCCAGCGTGTTCCTGAAGGAAGATCACCCCCCAACTGTCGACCGAGTAACGGATGATGCCGAGGAAGACGGCGCTGAGGGCCGCACACCAGACGAACGGGTTCTTGATGGCCTCGATCTGCGCCTCCCGGGTGGTGTGGGACTTTTCCTCTTGGACCTCCTCGACCTCGCCGGCGTACTCGTTGGCGGAGGGCAGGCCGTAGGTCTGCGGGCGGTCGTTCATGAAGTGGAAGATGACGAAAGCCAGGGCGATGCAGATGAGTCCGGGGATGAGGAATGCCGAGCGCCAACCGAGCGCTGCGACCAGGAAGGACGTTCCCACGAAGGTGAGTCCTTCGCCGAGGTAGTGGGCGATCCCGAAGAAGCCGTACCATGTCGCGAGCTGGCTCTTGGGGAACCATTGAGACAACGAGACGGTTGCCGGCGCCGAGCCCATCGACTGGAAGCACCCGTTGAGGACCCACATGACGAGGAACACCACATAGACCACAGGGGACAGACCGAGCACCGTGTTGACGACTGCCGCACCCAGCAGTCCGACCGGGATGATCTTCCGGATGTTGGCATGGTCCCCGATGAATCCGTTGAAGAACTTCCCGAAGGCGATGGCGATCGTCATCGCCGCGCCGATCGTGCCCAGTTGCGTGGCCGAGAGCCCCTCGTCGAGGAGGGGCGCCTTGGCGACCCCCAGCGGCAGCCGCATCACGTAGTACATCGCGTAGCCGATCGTCATCGCCGTGACGCCCCGGATGCGTCGCTTGCGGTAGGTCGCCTTGACGATCGCGGGATCCTTGATCCGGGCCGTGTCTGGTCCCGTCAGGAACCAGCGCAGGGGATTGCTCATGAGCCTGTGCCTTCCTTCGCCTGCTTCTCTACAGGGATGCGGATATGACGGAATGATCGTCGTCCTCATCGGCGGGGTGCCCGTGGGCGTCAGCGCATCGGGCCGTCGCTCGGTCCCGAGGACGACGCCGGCCACGCTCGCATACGGAATATCTGGATGCAATCATGTACGTACATGGGCAGCAGCAATGCCGATGAGTGACCTGGTTCGATCCAGCGGGCATTTCGCACGGCAGGCGGGCCTCAAGGAGGCGGATCTGATAGCTGGTTCGTGACAGGTGCGATCGTGGACGCGGCTGCGATGCCCAGAAAATTGCACGTATGTGCGAGGTCGTGGGAAGAATGTCCACCTCCTCTTTCGCGACACGTCGAATAAGCCGAGGTGGCGAGGGGCGCCACGCGGACGGCTGCGCGCCGGTCGAGGAGGGTGAGTGGGAGCCGGGCGGTTCCGGGGAAGGCGGGATGACAGGTGCGCAGACGACCGACGATGCGCGATGTGGCACGGGAGGCGGGCGTCTCGCAATCCTTGGTTTCCATCGTGTTCCGTGACGCGCCGGGGGCTGGAGAACAGACGCGGGAGCGCGTGCTGGAAGTCGCGCGCCGATTGGGGTACGTCCGCGACGAGAGCGCCCGCTCCCTGCGCTCAACCCGGCCGTTGTCGATCGGGGTCTGTTTCCGTCTCGGGCGGCCGTTCCATGACGCAGTGCTCGAAGGCCTCTATCGGGCCGTCGCCGGCACCCCCTACCGGCTCGTTCTCTCGGCGGTGTCCGGCTCCAGAGCCGAGGAAGCGGCGCTGGATGATCTGGAGGCCTGCCGATGCGGAGCTCTTCTCGTCATCGGCTCGCTTCTGGAGGAGTCCGAGTTGAGCGTCCGCGCACGCAGGATTCCGCTGGTCTCGGTCGCCCGGAGGTGTGACAGCGCGGAGATCGACTGGGTCGTCTCCGATGATGAGGGGGGAATGGACCGCGCCGTCGCGCACCTTCAAGGGCTGGGCCATGAGTCGGTGACCTATCTGAGTTGTCCTGGCGCCTCTGGAGGAGAGAACCGTGAGCGGGCGTTCCGAAAGGTTGCACAGCGTCTGGGACTGGTCGGGGGCGCGCAGGTGCGCGTCGGCGGTGAGTCGGAGGAGGAGGGGGTGCGGATCGCGGAGGAGATGGTCGCTGCCGGAAACGTCCCGTCGGCGATCATCGCGTCCAACGACAGTCTGGCCCTGGGAGTCCTGGGAGGGCTCCTTCGGCACGGGGTGGGAGTTCCCGAACGGGTGTCGGTCATCGGGATGGACGATCTGAAGGCGCTGCACCGGCCCCGCGTGAAAGTGACTTCTCTGTGCCAGGACACGTCGAGATTGGCGGACCTGGCGATCGGTCGCGCGCTCCGGCGGCTTTCCCCGGCGGAGGGGAGGGGGACGCGTCCGCGAGGCACAATTCTCCCGATGTCGTTGGAGGTGCGCGACACCACCGGCCCCGCGACGCTCGGGAAGCTGCCCGGGGGCGCGTGAGTCGGAGGACTCTGCCGCTGCCTCAGCAAGGCGCAGCCGACCTGTCTGTGCGATTGGCACATCGTTGGTTCCATTTGACTGTACAAATCAAAGAACGGCGTTGTACAATATTGGCGCGCTCCAATAGATGCGCTCTCGACGATGAGGAGACAGGCAATGAGTTCCAAGGCTCGAAACACGAACGACCCCCGATACTCGAAGCTCGCCATCGGGGTGTGTCCGGATCAGTGGGGGGTGTGGTTCCCCGAGGACGACAAACAGATCGCACCACGCCAGGCCATGAGGGAGATGGCCGAGGCCGGATTCGAGATTCTGGAGACCGGCCCTTACGGGTATTTCCCCACAGACCCCAAGGAACTGGACCGGTGGACGAAGGAATTCGGCCTCAAGGTCGTGGCCGGAACCGGCTGGGGGATCCTGCACAAGGCGGAGGCATGGCCGGAGACCGTCAAGCATTTCCGGGCCATCGCCGAGACCCATGCGGCCGTGGGCGCGGAGTACATCGTCCATCTCCCTCCCCTGTACCGCGACGACAAGACATGGAAGTTCACCGATGACCGCGTGCTCTCCCCGGACGCATGGAAGCTCTACATCGAGCACGCCAACGCGCTGGGCCAGATGCTCTTGGACGAGTACGGACTGAAGATGGTGCTCCACCCGCACGGCGACTCCCATATCGAGACCCCCGAGGAGATCGCCCGCATCTTCGAGGCCACCGACCCGCGGTACGTCAACCTCTGCCTGGACACGGGCCACGTCGTCTATGGCGGCGGCGACCCGATCGAGATGATCAAGCAGTACCCGGAGCGGATCACCTACGTCCACATCAAGGCCTTCGACCCGGACATCACCCGGGAGGCCCATGAGAAGGACTGGCCCTTCGGCGAGGCCGTGGCCAAGGGCGCGTCGGTGCGTCCCCCCGCGGGCGAGCCGGACATGAAGAAGCTTGTGGACGCCCTCGCCGATCTGGATCGGGACATCTACGTGGTGTGCGAGCAGGACCTGTACCCCTGCGCTCCGGACTTCCCTAAGCAGAACGCCATCCTGACCCGCGAGTACCTGGCCGAGTGCGGCCTGGGCCTGAAGTGAACCCGCGGCATCGCGGAAGAGAGGAATGAGACGGTGACTGTCAGAATTGGTCTGATCGGCGCAGGCGGCATGGGTCGGGCCCATGTGTCGCGCATCGAGAATGAGCTGGCCGGCGGCGAGATCGTCGCGGTCGCGGACGTCAACCATGAGGCCGCCACCGCGGTGGCGGAACCGCTGGGCGCGAGGGCCTATGGGTCGGGGGCGGAGCTGATCGCCGATCCGGATGTGGATGCGGTGCTCATCGCCACGTTCGGCAAGGTGCACGCCCCCGACGTCGTCCGGGCCGTCGAGGCCGGGAAATACGTGCTGTGCGAGAAGCCCTTGGCCACGACCGCCCCGGACTGCCTCGACATCCTGCAAGCCGAGCAGAAGACGGGGAAGCAGCTGGTCACGGTCGGTTTCATGCGCCGTTTCGACAAGGGCTACAACGAGATGCGCGAGGTGCTGACCTCGGGCAGGCTCGGGTACGCCACGCTGCTGCACTGCCGTCATCGCAACCCTTCGGTGCCCGAGAGCTACACGACGCGCAACATGATCGACGACACTGCGATCCACGAGATCGACATCAGTCGCTTTCTGCTGGGCGAGGAGATCGCGAAGGTCCGCGTCGACACGCCGCGTGCGACGTCGCGCCGCTTCGAGCACCTCCAGGACCCGTTGGTCCTCGTGGCCACCACGGAGTCGGGGGTCCTCATCGACGACGAGGTCAACGTCAACATCCAGTTCGGATACTCCATCGAGTGCGAGCTGGTCCTCGAGGCGGGCACGGTGCGCTTGGGCGACCAGGAGCACACCGTGCTCCGCGATGAGTCCGGGAACCGCAACGCGATCTGCTCCAGCCACATCGACCGCTTCCACGACGCCTTCAACCAGGAGGTCCAGCAGTGGATCCGGGCCGTTGAGCGCGACGAGCACGCGGGGTCCACGGCATGGGATGGCTATGCTGCCACCGTCGTCGTCGACGCCGCCATCGAGTCCCTGGAGAACGGCGGCCGCGAGATCGGAGTCGCGATGATCGAGAAGCCGGCGTTCTACGCCTGAGACCCGGCCCGATGCGTGGCCCGGTCCGGGATCTGCGGGTGTCGGCCCGGGCTGCGCCCGGTTGAGAATGGAGATACGTCGTGGTGGATATCGCACTCGATCCGAACATGTATTACGCGTCGATGTCGACGGCGCAGACGTTGTACAAGGCTGGTGAGTTGGGTTTCGGGTACGTGGAGCTCTCGCCCAACGAGGAGTTCCATTTCTGGCAGCGCTATCCGAAGGCGGATGACGAGTTCGTCCGTGGGCTCAACAAGGCGCAGAAGGACAGCGGGGTCGCGGTGCGGACCCTGAATCCCGTGTTCAACTGGTCGTGTGTGGATGAGCAGGAGCGCCGGGCGCAGGTGCGCAACTGGCGGCGGCTGCTGGAGTTGGCTGATCAGATCGGGGTGCGTGAGATCGTCTCGGAGTTCTCCGGGGATCCGAACACGCCGCTGCAGTGCGAGCACCAGTGGTACCGCTCCATCGAGGAGCTGGCTCCCGTCTTCGAGAAGTACGGCATTCGCCTCGACATGGAGCCGCATCCCTATGATTTTGTCGAGCGCCACGACGACGCGTACCGGATCGTGCGGGGGACGAATCTGGAGTGGATTGGTTATGAGTTCTGCTGCCCTCACGTCTTCCATCTCTCTGATGGGGCGGGCGATGTCGAGCGGATGATCGAGGTCTGCGCGCCGAAGCTGCGGGAGGTCCACGTGGCGGACGCGCTCAATCACAAGGCGAACGACGGCAACCGCTATATCGTCAATCCTCCGGGCGTGGATGCCCGCGTTCACCAGCACTCGGAGATCGGCAAGGGCGAGGTGCCCTTCGACCGGGTCTTCGAGTCGTTGCGCCGGGTGGGTTTCGATGGCGTGTTCTCGGTGTGCGTCTTCGGATGGCACGAGGTCGCCGACGAGGTCAACCGGCGCATGCTGGAACGCCTCCACCAGGAGTTCCCCGACTGACGAAGTCGCTAGGCGGGTGCTCCTGGGGCCGTCGGCCCCGGGGCACCCGCGTGTTGGGTTCGTCGACGGGCCGCGGGCGGATCCCGTGTCGACGCCGTGAGCCCGGGTCTGGGGTGGTACCGTCCAGACCGGACGGCACGAGCGGCGAGATCGGGGGGCCATGGGCACGGCCGGCAGACCCACACAGGTCGACGTGGCACGTCTGGCGGGAGTCTCCCGCCAGACGGTGTCCCTGGTGGTGCTGGGCGATCCGAGGGTCTCCGACCGGTCGCGTCGGCGGGTCACCGAGGCGATGGAGGCCCTGGGGTACAGGCCGAACCTCATGGCTCGCGCCCTGGCCTCCAGACGCACGGCCTTCCTGGGGATCGTCCTCGGCGGATTGGCCAACCCCTTCCATGCCGATCTGGCGGAGGAGCTGCGTCGCGCGGGTGCGACCGTGTCCTTCATCCCGATCCTCACCCCGGTCGAGGAGAAGGCGACCGCCGAACGCACCGCGGTGGAGGGACTGCTGGAGATGGGCTGCGCAGGGCTCATCCTGGTGTCGCCGATGATGTCGCGGGAGGACGTGGAGCAGATCGCCTCGAGGGTGCCGACCGTCCTGCTCACCCACGCGCGAGGGCCGAGCGACGTGGATCTGGTCCACTCCGACGACTGGGGTGGAGAACGCGAGGTCGCGCGCCACCTGGTCATCGGCGGATGGGATCCCGTGATCTACCTCGGCTACGACCGGGGAGTGGAGGGCGATTCCTCGAGTCTCCGGTTGGCGGGA
Organism: Schaalia naturae; assembly: GCF_042665795.1. NCBI lineage: Bacteria > Bacillati > Actinomycetota > Actinomycetes > Actinomycetales > Actinomycetaceae > Schaalia > Schaalia naturae. The sequence goes on along the minus strand of NZ_JBHTEF010000001.1, from coordinate 2,203,985 downwards.
TACCGGTCTTTCATGAAGGAGGCCGGGCTGCCCGACAGACACGAGTCGGTGTCCGTGCGCGGAGATTCCGTCGCGGAGACCGCCGCAGCGATCGCGCAGCGCTGGGACAGGGGCTTCGCACTGGCCTGCCACAACGACCTCATCGCCCTGCATGCGCTGGGGACGCTCTCGGATCGCGGCCTGCGGCCCGGGGAGGACTTCGCGGTGGCGGGGTATGACAACACCTCCGTCGCGGGATTCCCCGGCATCGGGTTGACCAGCGTCGACCAGGACACCGCTGAGCTGGCCAGGAGGGCCGTCGAACTGCTTGACGAACGGATCAACGGGCGAACCGAGCAACGGGATGTGACCACGCCCGTGCGGCTCGTCCCCAGACGCTCGACAGGAGCGCCTGGGCTGTGAAGGTCTTCGTGCGGGCAACGCGCTGACTCATTCGCATCATATGTATGGACATATGGATCGCGGAGGCTTATGCTTGAAAATTGGAGCGCGCCAATACTCTCGGTCGCACCAACTCGAGGAAGAGTGCTCCGGACGAGGGAAGTCCGGACCGAAGGAGGAGCTGAACATGACAGCCAGCAAAACGGGGGCGCGGGGGACCGCGCCCGAGCCGACTCCGGCGGAGGTCGAGGAGCTCGTCCGCTCGACGCCGCCCTCAGGAAAGAAACGCGCGGTGGGCCTTCTGGCTCTCGTCGCCACGCTCGGGTCGCTGCTCTTCGGATACGACACGGGCGTCATCGCAGGGGCGCTGCCGTTCATGTACCTGCCCAAGGCCGCCGGTGGCCTGGCGCTGACAGCCTGGGAGGAGGGACTTGTCGGCGGCTTCCTGGCCCTCGGTGCCGCCGCCGGCGCCATCATCGGCGGGCGCCTGTCGGACCGGTACGGGCGCCGGCACAACATCCTCCTGCTGGCGCTCGTCTTCGTCGCCGGCGCGCTGGGATGCACGCTCTCCCCGTCGGTCTGGATCCTCTACGTCTTCCGGTTCGTCCTGGGCTTCGCAGTGGGCGGCGCGTCGGCCACCGTGCCGGTCTACCTCTCGGAGAATGCGCCTCAGCGCATCCGCGGGCCGCTGGTGGCGGTCGACCAGTTCATGATCGTGACTGGCCAGCTCCTGGCCTACACGATGAACGCGATCCTTTCCCAGGCCCACGGCGGCCCGCAGGTCGAGGTCGATGGGCAGATGACGGCCTGGGACGACGTCGCCAACAACGCGAGCGCCGTCGCCGCCGTCACCGGCGGCAACGGACAGGCCTGGCGCTACATGCTCGTGCTCGCGACCATCCCGGCCATCGCGCTGTGGATCGGGATGCGCATGATGCCGGAATCCTCGCGGTGGTACGCGGCCAACGGCCACTACGCCGAGGCCGTCGGCGCGCTCAAGCGCATCCGCGAGGACGGGCGCGACGACGTCGCCCAGGAGATCGAGCAGATGGTCGAGGTCAACCGCGCCGAGGCCCAGCAGGAGAAGTGGACGCTACGCCAGACGGTGAGGACGAGGTGGACGCGCAAGATCCTGCTCATCGGCATCTTCATCGGGTTCTTCGACCAACTGACCGGCATCAACACCGCCATGTACTACCTGCCGAAGATCCTCCAGGCGGCCGGATTCTCCGCCGCCAACTCGATCACCCTCAACGTGCTCACCGGCATCGCCTCGTGCATCGGTTCCGCCGTCGGGTTCATCCTGGTCGGCAAGTTCCTCCGCCGCCACGTCGGGATCTACCAGGAGACGGGTGTGACGCTCTCCCTGTTCGCCCTCGCCCTGGTCTTCGGCCTCGGGATCTCCCCCCACATGAACGCCGACGGGTCGATCGCCTCGACCATCCCGGCGTTCCTGCCGTGGCTCGTCGTCATCCTGGTGTCGGTCTTCGTCTTCATCAAGCAGTCGGGCACCGTCAACTGGATCCTCCAGGCGGAGCTGTTCCCCTCCAAGATCCGCGGGTGCGCCCAGGGCGTCTCGGTCGGCTGCCTGTGGCTGATGAACTTCGTCGTCACCTTCGCCTTCCCCGTGATGATCGCCGACCTGGGCGCGGCCTGGACCTACGCGGTCTTCGGCGCGATCAACGTCGTGGCGCTGGTCTTCTACATCAAGGTCGTCCCGGAGACCAAGAACTCCACTCTGGAGGAACTCGAGCTCCAGTTCCGCGAACGCTACTCCTCCTGAGACCGGGTTGTACGTGCTGACGGTCGGGGGCGGTGCCCAGGGAACGGGTGGGGCGACGGATCTCGCCGCGCTCTTGCGTCCGGTCGTGGACTCCGGCTGCCGGGGTCGGCTCGTGGTCGAGGCCGAGCAGGACCCGGCCAAGGCGGATCCCTTCGAGGACGCGCTCAAGGTCCGCGGCTACCTGCGCGACGCGTTGGGCGTGTGAGCGACTGCTTCTGGGAGTGTGGGACGGGGCTGGGGAGGAGATCCTCCCCAGCCCCGTCCCACACGCACGGGTTCACGCGCCGGCGCGCGCCGAGCTTCTGGTCAGGAAGAGCTCCTTGACCTCTTCCTTGCTGAGCTGGGCGATGTTGTTGCCGTAGTTGTTGGCGTCGACGGTGTGCTGGGCGAGGCCGTCGACGTCCTCCAGCGGGATGCCGAGTTCCTCAAGCGTCGTGCGCAGGCCGAGGCTCTTCTTGATCTCGTTGAGGCGGTCTGCCACGGCGTCCGCGTCGGCGAAGCCGATCCGGGCGACCAGTTCGTTGATCTCCGGACGGTGCCTGGCGTTGATGCGGAACCAGGCATCCTCCGTGAAAGCGGTCGCTTCACCGTGTGGCACGTGGTACCTGGACGTGAGGTAGTAGGAGGCGGCGTGGGAGCCGGTGGTCCCGGTCTGGGAGAAGGCGAGGCCCGCGATGAGACTGGCCAGCATCATCTCGTTGATGGCCTCCTTATCCTTGTCGTTCGCGGCCCTCTCGAGATTGGCGAACGCGATACGGGCCCCGTTGAGCGCGTTGTTGTCGGTGAGAGGCGTGTGCTTGACGCTGCTGAGGGCGTCCAGGCAGTGGTCGATGACGTCGATCCCGGAGGCGGCGATGACCTTGCCCGGAGCGGAGTACACGAGCTCCGGGTCGACGACGGCGACTTGCGGGTAAAGCAGGGGGCTGCCCAGGGGGAACTTGATGTTGCGTTCCTCCCAACTGATGATCGCGACGGGCGTGACCTCGCTGCCGGTGCCCGCCGTGGTCGGGACGGCGATCAAGGGCAGGGCTCCGGTGACGGGGGAACCGGTCACCAACTGCTCTGCGGTCAGGCCGGATCCGAGGGCTGCGGCGGCTGCCTTGGAGGCGTCCAGCACGGAGCCTCCGCCCAGTGCGATGATGCCGTCGGCGTTCGCCTGCCGGGCGGCGGCGGCCGCGCCGTTGACGTTGGCGACGGTCGGATTGGGGTCGACCTCGTGGAAGACGCCCTGGATGATCCCGGCGGACCCGTCGACGACCTCCTGGGCGATCCCCGACTTCACCATGAAGGGATCCGCGACGAGCAGAACGCGCGTGTGCCCGGTCGCAGCGAGGTGCTGGCTGATGTTGCGCGCCTCCCCGACACCGAAGAAGATCCGGGTGGGCGAGTATTGCGTCCATGCAGACATGTGTGCCTTCCTTCCTGCGTCCGCCACGGCAGCGCTGGCGACGGGCGCGTGCTATCCGTGTCGCCGAGGCGGTCGCAGTCGATTGACGTGTGATTGTATGAAAACTTTCCGTCGGTCGTCCGCACAGGTGCGGTGCGCCGTCGCTCGAGCTGGCGGCGCTTCCGTGTGGCCATGAACGGCGACGAACGCTCTGCGGTGACTCCGCCCGCGGCTGAGACCGATGCGCCACGGCCAGCGCCTCCAGCCATGTCCTATCATATAGGGAGACTTAGGCGAGTATGTAAGGACTATTGGCCCGTTCTGGCATCTCCGCTCGCCCCTATGCGCGCTCTACGGTGTCGCGCGGCCTGAAATGGGCAAAGAAGAAGGTCGTGGCACCGCTGTGTGCCACGACCGTGGATTGGTGGGGTCCTCGACGCCGTCCGTCGCCGGTCGGCGTGGGTCCGGGATCGGTCACATCCGATCCGCCACCGTCACTTGCCCATCGCGTCGTTCACGTACGAGGCGACCATGAACGGGACGATGAACACGCCGACCAATCCGCTGGCGATGACGACGGCGGGATGGGACGCCATGACACCCGCGACGATCGCGACCGCGAAGACCGCGACAAGCGCGAGGATCCCGAGGCGGACGCCCCCGGCCATCGGCGCGGATGCGTCGCGAATGGCTGGAGGCGTGTGGACGAGGCGGCTGCCTGCCTCGCGTGCGGCGATTGCTGACATGTTGTGCTCCTGTTCGACGCGCCGCGCAGGAGCGGTCCACCGGGCCGCGCCCCGCACGGCTCTGTGGCATCTCCGGTCATCCGGAGACATCGCTATTGTAAGGACAAACTGGACGAGGCGTCCAGTGCGGTGCGCCACTTCCCTGCGGAGCCTGCGCCCGGCGAGTTCTCGACAGCCAGAGGGCCCCGGGACCGCGCGGTCCCGGGGCCCTCCTCACGGCTCCCCGGAAGGGGGCCGTTCCGCTGCTCAGGCAGCGGGCAGGCACTCAGATGCGGGCGATGTGCTCCGCCTGCAGGCCCTTCTGGCCCTGAGTGATCTCGAACTCAACCTTGTCGCCCTCGTCGAGGGTGCGGAAGCCCTTGGCTTCGATGTTGGAGAAGTGGGCGAACACGTCGGCCGAACCGTCATCGGGGGTGATGAAACCGTAGCCCTTGTCCGCGTTGAACCATTTGACGACACCAGTGGTCATGAATGCGCTGTCCTTCTGGGAAGCCCCGCGCAGGGGAATTGAATCCGATCTCGGTCGAGACCGGAGCAGTCACGCACTCACCTGCAACCACCACGGAACCGCATGTACTGCCAATGAAGCTGTGAATCTACGCCGTTCAGGCTACTCCACGGGGGCGTGCCGGGGGAGCGGCAAAGGTCACAGCTTGGTCTCGGTGTCGGGCCGGGGGCGCCGCCCTCGCCGTCCGCCCGTGCCTCTCCGGTCCCCATCCCGCCTCCGCGTCGTCCCGCCACGGGGCCCTCCTCGGCGGACGTGGGCTCCGTCACGCTAGACTGGATCCGAGCCTGTTCCACCCGCCTCCAGCTCGCAGGAGAGTGTCGTCACGTGCCGCACGCAGCCGCCCTGACTGCGGGCCCCGTTGCGCGTCGGGCTCGGCTCCGGCGGGCACGGCGACCTCGAAGATCGTTGCGCACGGCCGGTGGCGTCGCCGGGGCCGTCCTCGTCCTGGCCGGCGGCCTCCTGTGGGACATCCCGGGACTCGAACCAGCGGGCGAGCGCATGCTCGGCATCTTCCTCGCCGCCATCATCCTGTGGGCGAGCGAGGCGATCCCACTCGTCGCGACCTCGATGGGGATCCTCCTCGCGGAGGTCCTGTTGATCTCCTCCGACGGCCTGTTCGACGTCGCGGACGACGTTGGCGCCGTCCCGGCCGCGGACTACCTCGCCGCACTGGCGAGCCCCGTCGTCGTCCTCTTCATCGGCGGCTTCATGATCGCCGCGGGCGCCACGAAATTCGACGTCGGCCGTGTGCTCTCCTCCGCGATCCTGCGCCCGCTCGGCGGGCGCCCCCGTCCCACGCTGCTGGGGGTGATGGCGGTGACGGCGACGCTCGGCATGTTCATGTCGAACACGGCGACCACCGCGACGATGTTCGCCATCATGCTTCCGGCCATCACAGCTCTGGAGGATGCCCGGTCCCGCACCGCGATGGCGCTGGCGATCCCCGTCGCGGCGTCGGTGGGCGGCATGATGACGCCGGTCGGCACCCCGCCCAACGCGATCGCCATCGGCATCCTGGCCGATCAGGGCATCCGGGTGACCTTCCTCGACTGGGTGCTCCTGTCGCTGCCCGTGGCGGTCCTCCTCATCCTCGTCGCCTGGGCGTTCCTCGCCTGGCGGTATCTCGACACGTCGTCCCCGCTCGCGCTGGACGCCGACGCCCGGCTGGACACCTCGCGCCCGGCCGTCACGTTCTACGCGATCGCGGGGCTCGCGATTCTCGGGTGGCTCACGGAGCCGCTCCACGGTCTCAGCTCCTCCACCGTGTCCCTGGCCGCCGTGGTCGCGCTGCTGGCGCTGCGCGTCATGGACGGCGAGGACGTCAAGCGTCTGGACTGGCCGGTCCTCTGGCTGGTGGCCGGCGGCATCGCGCTGGGCCGTGGAGTCGGCGACACCGGGCTGGACAGCTGGCTCATCGGAGCCGTCCCGTGGGGCGGCATCCCGGCGGCCCTGGTCCTGCTGGCCGTGGCCGCGATCTCTTGGGGCGTGTCGAACTTCGTGTCCTCGACGGCGGCGGCGAACCTGCTGGTCCCCATGAGCATCGGGATCTCCATCTCGGTCGCGAACTCGACGGCCGAGGTCGCGGTCGTCATGGCGCTGGCCTGCTCCCTGGGCATGTGCCTGCCCGTGTCCACCCCGCCCAACGCGATCGCCCATGCCACAGGGCTGGTGCCCACGCGCGACATGGTGCGCATCGGCCTGCTGGTCGGCGGGCTGGGCGTGCTGCTTCTGTCCGTGGCGGCGCCCCTCCTGTGGTCCTGGCTGGGGCTGACGTGAGCGGGCGTCCGGCGGGGGGAGCGCGGCCCGTGCCCGCGGAGCCGCCCTCGCAAGAGCGGGCGTGGGCGCTGGTCCTCGGCGACGACGCGCGCGGGCTGGTCGCGCGGGCCCGCTCCGCGCTCGCGGACGCGGTCCCGGGCGCCGCCGTGATGTCGCTGGTCCCGGGGGCCGCGACCGGGGGCTGCGGCTCACACGACATCGACGAGGGCGCTCCGCTGCTGGTCGTGGCGACGGCCGAGGTGGAAGACATCGGGGCGGCGATCGGCGCGGAGCCGGTGCGCGCCCTGGCCGGCGACGCCCCCTGCGTCGTCCTCACCGACCGGATGGCGCACGCCGACCTCGCGCCCGTCGTGGCCGCCGGGCGGCTGGCCGCCGTGGTCCCGGCCCATGAGGAAGCGGCGCTGACCCGCGAGCTGACCGGGATCGCCCTCGACCGGATGGAGGAGCGGGGGTGGAGCGACGGGCGGCGGCTCCTCGTCCTGGGTGGCCCGGCTGCGGCGTCTGCGGCCGAGACCGACGATCTGCTGCGCCTGGACGACCCGCATTCGCTTCGGCGCTTCCTCGCGGGCGTCGAGCGCGTCGTCGGCCCTCGTCCCCGGGTGGCGGTGCCGGCGGGGACCCGGCTGTGCGAGCAGGGCGGAGAGCCCCCGCCCCTCACCCTCGTCATGGAGGGGCTCGTGGTGCTGCGCCAGGACACAGCGCACGGGCCGGTGACGCTGCACCAGGCGTCGACGGGACGCGTCATCGGACTGGTGTCCCTGGTCTCGGGCGGCCAGGCGTGGTTCACGGCGAGGACGACGACCCCGTGCACACTCGTCATGCTCTCGCGCGCGGAGATCGTGACCGCCGTCCAGGCGGACCCCGGCGTGTCGCGGGACCTCGCCCTGCTGGCGGTGCGCTCGCTGCTCACCCGCCTGCTGCGCGCCGAGGAGCTCCATGTCGACACGCGCCTGCTGGCCGACGAGCTCGAGGTCGATCGCCGGAGCCTGGCTGACGCCCTGGAGGACCTGCACACCGCCCGCGCCGAACTGGTCGAGCGCACGCGCCTGGCGATGCTCGGCGAGCTGTCGGCCGGCATCGCCCACGAGCTCAACAACCCGGTGAGCGCTCTGGAACGCGCCGTGGAGCACCTGGCCCGCGACCTCGTGCGCCTGCTCGGGCACGCCCCCGGGCTGGGGCCGGCGGCCCGCGCGATCCGGCAGTCGGCCGACGCCCCGGCCCTGTCGACCGCGGCCGAACGGGCGCTCACCTCGTCGTTCCTTCCCGTTACCGGGGGGGACCGGGCGCTGGCCCGGAGGCTCGTGCGCGCGGGCGTGCCGGACGCCGCGACGGCCGCCGAGCTGCTGGCCCTGCCCGAGTCCGTCCGTCGCGACGTCCTTTTGGGGGCGCGCATCGGGTCGTCGCTGCATTCGATGGAGTCCGCATCCCACAGGATCGCGGGGCTCGCGTCCTCGCTGCGGTCCTACGCGCGGCCCGAGGGCGAGGAGCCGGTTCCCACCGATGTCCTGAGGAGCCTCGACGACGCCCTGCGGCTGACCGAGCACCGCCTGCGTGGTATCCGGGTCGATCGCCGCCTGGAGCAGGTGCCGGAGGTGATGGCCCGACCCGGAACCCTCGAGCAGGTCTGGATGAACCTGCTGGTCAACGCCGCGGATGCGATCGCCGATGAGCGGGAGGATCTGGCGGCGCGTCAACCCTGGGCGCAGGAGGCCGAGGAGCCGGCGCTCCCCGCACGGGGGACGTCGCCGGCGCGCGTGATGATCCGGGCCGTGCGCCAGAGCGCGTCGGATGGGCGGGACATGGTCGTGGTGGCGATCGAGGACAACGGCCCGGGGGTGTCGCCGGAGCTGCAGGCCAGGATGTTCCGCCCGCACTTCACCACGCGCGGCGGGCGCGTCGAGTTCGGCCTCGGGATGGGCCTGTCGATCGCGCAGTCGATCGTCACAGCGGCGGGAGGCTCCATCACGGTGGAGTCGCGTCCCGGATGCACCCGGATGCGCGTCGCTCTCCCCGCCGCGCCCGGAGAGAAGAGGAAGGAGCGATGATGCTGACCATCCTGGTCCTCGAGGACGAGGACGACGTCCGCCATGAGCTCGAGCGCGATCTCGACCCGTTCGCCTCGGCCGTCCGCATCGAGGCGGCCAGCGACGCCGACGACGCGTGGGCGGCCATCGAGGACGTCCTGGCCGACGGCGACCGGCTCGCGCTCGTCCTGGCCGACCACCGTCTGCCCGGACGCACGGGGGTGGATTTCCTGGTGGAGGTCGCCCGTGACCCGCGGACCCGGGGGGCCCGCACGGTCCTCGTGACGGGGCAGGCGGGACAGGCCGACACGGTCCGTGCGCTCAACGACGCCGGCCTGGACCACTACATCGCCAAGCCCTGGGATCCGCGGGAGCTCGCGGCGGTCGTCCGCGACCAGCTCACGGAGTACGTGCTGGACCAGGAGGCCGACCCCCTGCCGGTGCTCCCTGTCCTGGACGAGGTCCGCGTCATGGAGGCCCTGCGACACCGCTCCTGAACGGTCGCACGATGCCGTACCGGGAGCTGGACGACGCCGAATCCCTCGGGAGGCCACGACGCTGTCTCGACGCAAAGGCCTGCGGCGTGCGGACATGTCAGCGCCGCGCCGGCGCGGGATCCCGGGGGTCAGGACGCGGTCCAGGCGATCGGATCGTCGACGACGCGCTGGAGGACCCGGTGGGCGGCACCCGTCACCGCCAGGACGGCAGAACGGGGGACGATGCGGATCTCCGGCTCGGACCACGCGGACTGGAGGACGCGCGCACGCAACTCCGCCAGCGCCGATGGGATGAGGTCCGGCCCGATCTCGGCGACGATTCCGCCCAGAAGGATCTCGGGGATGTCCACCGTGTTGATGACCGCCGCCAGGGCGCGTCCGAGCGCAGCGCCGCCCTCGTCGATCGCGACGCGGGCCGCGAGGGAGCCGGCCCTCGCAGCGGAGGCCACGTCGGTGGGGGTGGAGCCCTCGGGCAGTCCGGCGCGCCGGGCCAGCGCGCGCAGGCCCAGGTAGGCCTCCAGGCAGCCGGTGGCGCCGCAGGAGCAGAGCGGCCCGGAGGGGTCGGCGCAGATGTGCCCGATCTCCCCGGACCAGCCGTGGGCGCCTGACAGGGGACGGTGGTCGACGATGATGCCGGCGCCGATGCCGACCTCGCCCGACACGTAGATGAACGATGCGGGGCCGTCGGAGGCGCCCGGCCGCGGGTTCGCGACGGCGAAGGCGGCGAGGTCGGCCTCGTTGGCGACCATCAGGGGGCGCAGGCCGGCCAGCGGAGTCAGGAGCTCCTCCAACGGGAGGTCCCGCCATCCCAGGTTGGGGGCCAGGGCGAGGGCGTCGCCGGAGACGAGTCCCGGCAGCGCCAGACCGGACCCGACGACGCGCGCATCGTCGAGGGCGTTCCCGGCGGTGGCCTCCTCGAGCGCTCCGCGCCCGAGGTCGGCCAGGAGCGCGAGCGTCGATGACGGATCCGAGTGGGCGAAGTCGCCGGTCTGGGAGGCTTCGGCGAGCACCTCTCCGGTGAGGTCGACGGCGCGCGCGGCCAGGTAGCTGATGTTGACCTCGAGCCCCAGGGAGATGACGGCGCCCGGGCGCGGAGCCAGGCGGACGGCGGGCCGGCCGCGGGTCGCCTCGGGCGCGGGGCCGATCTCACTGACCAGTCCGGCGTGGACCAGTTCGTCGACGAGCCGAGACACCGTGGCGCGCGTGATGCCGGTGCGGGCGGCGATATCTGCGCGCGAAATGGCCCCTGGAGCCTCCAGGACGTGGCGCAGGACCAGAGACAGGTTCATGGCGCGCAGGCTCTCCGCCTTGACCCCGGTGCGGGCGCGCCCCACGGCGCGCCCAGGGGCCCTGGAGGTGGAGCGGGCGGGAAGCCTGTGGGGCGAGGTCAGGGCTGCGCTCGCGGGGCGTGCGGCGGTCATGGTCTGACTGTACGCGGGCCGGGCGGGCGGGCCCGGGCGTTCGCCTGAGGGCGCCGTGGAGGAGGCGCCCGCGGGTGGAGGGGCATCCGGATCTTGTGGAACGCTGGACATGGGGCTATCGTATGCGTATTGTTTTGTTCAGTAACAAAACTGGACCGCGTGCGGCAGAGATGCCCCGCGGATGCACACGGAGGTGTCAGCGATGAGTGACCTGTGGGATGTCGATCCGATTCCGTTCGTCGGGACATCGGACCTGCGCCAGGGCCTGGGATTCCGGTACTACCAGCCGGAGCGCGTCGTCGCCGGCCGGCCGATGAAGGACTGGCTGCGTTTCGCCGTCGCCTACTGGCACACCTTCGATCAGCGGCTGGTCGACCCCTTCGGGGAGGGGACCGCCCAGCGCCCCTACGACCGCTTCACGGACCCGATGGACCTGGCGCTGGCCAAGGTGGACTACGCCTTCGAGTTCTTCGCGAAGCTGGGCGTCGGATACTTCTGCTTCCACGACCGCGACCTGGCGCCCGAGGGCGACACCCTGCGCGAGACGAACGCGAACCTCGATCGCGTCGTCGACCGCATCGAAGAGCGCATGCGTGACAGTGGCGTGAAGGTCCTGTGGAACACGTCCAGCCTCTTCACGAACGCTCGTTTCGTCTCGGGCGCTGCGACCTCGCCCTTCGCGGAGATCTACGCCTACGCGGCCGGCCAGCTCAAGCACTCCCTGGAGATCGCGAAGCGCCTGGGCGCCGAGAACTACGTCTTCTGGGGCGGGCGCGAGGGGTACGAGAACCTCTGGAACACCGACCTCAAACGCGAGCAGGACCACATCGCGCGCTTCTTCCACATGTGCGTGGACTATGCCCGAGAGATCGGATTGGACGCCCAGTTCCTCATCGAGCCGAAGCCGAAGGAGCCGGCCACCCACCAGTACGACTTCGACGCCGCCACCGCCATCGCCTTCCTCCAGGCTCACGACCTGGTCGGCGACTTCAAGCTCAACCTCGAGGGCAACCACGCGAACCTGGCGGGACACACCTACGCCCACGAGATCCGCGTGGCGCGGGCGGCCGGGATGCTGGGCTCGCTCGACGCGAACCAGGGCGACAAGCTGATCGGATGGGACATCGACGAGTTCCCCTCCGACCTCTCCGAGACCACCGCCGTCATGTGGGAGGTCCTGGACGAGGGCGGGATCGGCCCCCACGGCGGCCTCAATTTCGACGCGAAGCCGCGCCGGACGTCGTTCCTGGCCGAGGACCTGTTCCGCGGCCACATCGTCGGCATGGACTCCTACGCCGCCGGCCTGCTGGTGGCTGCGAAGCTCCACGAGGACCGCGTCATCGAGGACCTGGTGTCGCAGCGTTATGGCTCCTTCGACGCCGGGATCGGCGCGACGGTCGAGGACGGCTCCGCCACGCTGGCCGCCCTGGAGGCTCACGCCCTGGATGTGCCGCAGGCGGAGCTGCTGGCCTCCACCCGCTCCGACCACCTGGAATCGGTCAAGGCGACGCTCAACAACTACCTCGTCGCCGCACTGGCTGAGGCCTGAGGACACCGATCATGACCACGACGAAGGCGCCGGCCCCGGGGGAGGGGCCCGGCCGCCCCTATGTCGCGGGCGTCGACTCCTCGACGCAGTCGTGCAAAGTCCTCATCGTCGATCCGATCAGCGGAGACGTCGTGCGCGAGGGGCGCGCCCCCCATCCCGAGGGGACCGAGGTCGACCCTGAGGCCTGGTGGGAGGCGTTCCTCCAGGCGGCGGACCGGGCCGGCGGGCTCGATGACGTCGCGGCCCTGTCCGTGGGCGGCCAGCAGCACGGCATGATCTGCCTGGACGCCGAGGGACGGGTCATCCGCCCGGCGATCCTGTGGAACGACACCCGCTCGGCCGGAGCGGCGGTCGCCCTTGTCGAGGAGGCGGGGAGGGGCGACGCGGAGGCGGGAGCGGCCTGGTGGGCGGATGCCACAGGGTCCGTGCCCGTCGCGTCTCTGACCGTCACGAAACTGCGATGGCTGGCCGACAACGAGCCGGCGGGCGCCGCGAGGATCGCGGCCGTGTGCCTGCCCCACGACTGGCTGACCTGGCGCATCGCCGGAACCGGGCGCCTCGGGGACCTGGTCACCGACCGCTCGGACGCCTCCGGGACCGGATACATGGCACGCGAGGGCGCGGGCCCCGGCGGGCCCGGCGTCGGCGAGTACAGGCTCGACATCCTCGCCCGGGCGCTCAGGATCGACGAGGACGCCGCTGCGGCCATCCGCCTACCACGGATCCTGGGCCCCCGGGATGCCGCCGGGCACGGAGACCCGCGTCGAGGATGGGGGCACATCGTGCTCGCGCCGGGGTGCGGCGACAACGCGGGGGCGGCGCTGGGCCTGGGGCTGAAGCCGGGCGAGGCCATGCTGTCCCTGGGCACGTCGGGAGTGGTGGCCGTCGTCTCGGAGCATTCGGTGGCCGATCCCTCGGGGCTGGTCACGGGGTTCTCGGATGCGAGCGGGCGGTGGCTTCCGCTGGCGTGCACGCTCAACGCCTCGCGGATCATCGACGCGATGGCGGCCGTGATCGGCGTCGGCTACCGGGAGTTCGACGACCTGGCTCTGTCCGTCCCCTCGGCCGGCGGCCTGGTCCTCACCCCATACTTCGAGGGCGAGCGCACCCCGAACCTGCCCGACGCCACGGCATCGCTGACGGGGATGACCCTGGCCAACGCCGACCGGGCGCATGTCGCGCGGGCGACGGTGGAGGGGCTGCTCACCCTGATGGCCGGGGCGCTGGACGCCGTGCGGGCCGTGGGGGCGCCCGTCGAGCGCGTGCTCATGGTCGGCGGCGGGGCGAAGTCCGTCGCCGTGCAGCAGCTCGCCGCGTCCGTCCTGGAGGTCCCGGTGGACCTGCCGGATCCGGGGGAGTACGTGGCGCTCGGGGCGGCCAGGCAGGCGATCCAGGTGATGAAAGGAGTGGTGCCGTCGCCATGACCTGACGGGATGGGCGGGGGCGAGGGCGGTCCGTGCGCGATACCGCGTGTTCCCTGGGCGAATTGCAGTCGAAACGCTTCACATGGGTGGGGGCGGGAGAGGACGGAGAGATGAGCACCATCAAGGACGTCGCCCGGAGGGCGGGCGTCTCGATCTCGACGGTCTCCTACGCGCTCTCCGGGAAGCGGTCCGTGTCCGAGGAGACGCGCAGCAGGGTCGAGGCCGCGGTGCGGGCCTTGCGCTACCGGCCCAACGCCGGCGCGCGGATCCTCGCGTCCGCGCGGACCCAGATCCTCGCCCTGTCCGCGCCGATGCACGACCACACGTATCCGGCTGCCTTCATGACCTTCGTCCGCGCCGTCACGCAGGCCGCCCACGATCACGACTACGACGTGGTCCTGCTGACCGAGTGCGACGACGCGGCGTGCGAGAGCATCTCGAGGGTCGTCTCGACCGGGCTCGTCGACGGGGTCGTCCTCATGGACGTCGTGGGCGAGGACGCCCGCGTGCCGCTGCTCCGCGCACTGGGAGTCCCGAGCGCAGTCATCGGCCTTCCCGAGGACCGCGAGGGGATGTCCTGCGTGGATATGGATTTCGGCCGCGCCGCGCGCATGTGCGTGGCGCGGCTCGCCGACGCCGGGTGCGTCCAAATCGGCCTCGTCGGCCAGCCGCAGGCCCTTTACGACCGCGGCCTCACCTTCGCGGTGAGGTTCCGCGAGGCGTTCCAGGACGAGTGCCGGGAGCGGGGGCTGGGCGCGGCGGTGACGACCTCGGACGCGCCGGGTGCCGTCGCGCGGCTGCGGACCTCTCTGCACGGGCTCGACGCCTTCGTCCTCGACTGCGGCGAGTACGCCGTCGAGCAGGTGCTGGACGAACTGCGGGAGACGGGGGAGCACCGCCTCGTCGGGGCCGCGCAGGGGCTGTCGATCGTCGTGGGTGGGCCGTCCTTCGACCCGGGGCGGTTCGATCCCCCGCTGGATGCCGTACCGGTGGATCCTGTCCGCTCCGGGAGCACGGCCGTGAGCCTGCTGCTGGGGCAGGTCGATGGCGGGACCGCCGAGTCGGTGGAGCTCTATGCCCCGTCATGGGTGCGCCACGGATCGGTCCGGAACGGCGGGGGACTCGCATGAGCCGCATCCGGAGGAGCCTGCGCATTGTCGAAACGCTTCGATTCCCGTCCGGGCCATCCATCTCGAGGTCTCCCCCGTGCGGGGGACGATCGCGGGAGGAGGGGCCGCGGTTCCCGGACCGGGACATGCGCGGCGCGCACCCCGTGGGATCTGGGCTCGCGGGACTCAACGAACTCAAGGAAGAGAACTCAAGGAAGAGGTGGACAGGAATGCGCATGATGAGGACACTGACGGCCGGTGCGGCCGTCGTGGCGATGACGGCCGCAATGACCGCGTGCCAGTCGGCCGGGGAGTCGGACAGCTCCTCGGGGGACACCGGCGACACGCTGACGATCTGGGACTACGAGAGCGACGACTCCGCGATGGGCAAGGCGTGGGCGCGCGCCATCGAGATCTTCGAGGAGCAGCACCCCGGCGTCACGGTCAAGACCGAGGAACAGACCTTCGAGCAGATCCAGAAGAACGCGAAGATCGTCCTCACCGGTGACTCCGTCCCGGACGTCATGGAGTACAACAAGGGCAACGCCACCGCCGGCCAGCTCGCCTCGCAGGGGCTCATCGCCGACCTGAGCGACGAGGCGGCCTCGCGGGGCTGGGACACGAAGATCCCCGAGTCCATCGCGACGACGGCCCGGTACACCGAGGACGGCCTGATGGGGTCGGGGAGCTGGTACGGCGTCCCGAACTACGGCGAGTACGTGCTGGTCTACTACAACAAGGACATGTTCGCGGACGCGGGCGTCGAGGTGCCCACCACCATGGAGGACCTCACGAAGGCGATGGACGCCTTCGTCGAGAAGGGGCAGACGCCGCTGGCCGAGGCCGGTGCGGAGTACCCGATGGGGCAGCTGTGGTACGACCTCGCGCTGGCGCATGCGGATGACCAGTTCATCCGCGACTACCAGTTCTTCGACAACAAGGTGGACTGGACGTCCGGGCCGGTCGTCGAGGGGGCGAAGGACCTGAAGTCCTTCGTCGACGCGGGCTACATCGACACGAACTCGACGGGGTTGACCGCCGAGGACATGGGCACCGCCTTCATCGCCGGGAAGTACCCGATGATGGTCTCGGGCTCCTGGTGGTTCGGGCGGATCCAGACCGAGATGACCGCGGAGTGGGGCCAGTTCCTGTTCCCCGCCGACTACACCGCCGGCTCGTCCGGCAACCTGTGGGTCGTTCCCGAGAACGCCGAGAACAAGGACCTCGCAGCGGACTTCATCGACATCACCCTGTCCGACGAGGTCCAGGAGATCCTGGGCGAGAACGGCGGCCTCCCGATCCTCGGCGATCCCTCGACGATCGCGGATCCGGCGACCCGGGAGTTCACCGAGAACTTCCAGACGCTGGCGAACGGCGACAAACTCGCCTACTACCCGGATTGGCCGGTGGCCGGATTCTATGACCAGGTGGTGTCGAACCTGCAGTCCCTGGTCAGCGGCTCCAAGACTCCGGAACAGGCCATGAGCGACCTCGGCGCCGTCTATGACGAGGGCGTCGCGGATCTCACAGGCGAGTGAGCGTTGCGGGGCGCCGGCCGGATGCCCCGACGGCGCCCCGCCTCCCGGCGAAAGGACACGCGATGGCAATCTCAGCGGTGGTCGGCACCCGTGCCGAAGACGGCACCGGGCCGGGTCCCCGGACGAGGAGGAAGCGGAGGCGGGCCGGATACTGGCTCTATCTCGCCCCCGGGCTGATCGGCTTCTCCGTCATCATTTTCATCCCGTTCTGCACGAACCTGTATTACTCGATGACGAAGTGGAAAGGGGGGATGTCGAAGCAGAGATTCATTGGATTCGACAACTATGCGACGCTGATGCACGACCAGGCATTCTGGTTGTCGTTCACAAACTCGATCTTCATGATCGTCGCCATGGTGGTCATTCCGACGCTCATCGGGCTGCTTCTGGCGGCCGTCCTGTTCGACTATGTCGGCAAGCACTTCAGCTCCGGTGTCGCCTCCTTCCTGCGAGCCACCTACTACCTGCCCCAGATCCTGCCGGTGTCGGTGGCCGGCATCTTGTGGAACTGGGTGCTCAACGCGGAGAACGGCGCTCTCAACCAGATCCTGTCCGGCCTCGGCGTCGCCGATCCCCCCAACTGGCTCGGATCGACCGGCACGGCCCTGCCGTCTGTGATGCTCGTCCTCATCTGGATTCAGATCGGCTATCCGACCGTCATCTTCATGTCGGCCCTGCAACGCGTCGATCCAGAGCTCTACGAGGCGGCGGAGATCGACGGGGCGGGATGGTGGCAGCGGTTCCGGGCGATCACGATCCCCCAGATCAAGCCCGAGACCTTCGTGATCGTCCTGACGTGCACCGTCGCAGCGCTCAAGGTGTTCGCCCCGGTCTACGTGCTGACCAGGGGCGGCCCGGAGAGCTCCACGCTCGTGCCCTCCTACTACTCCTACCTCAACTTCTTCGACAAGTCGAAGGTCGGGTACGGCGCGGCGATCGCCACCGTGCTGACGATCGTCATCCTCGTCGTGGCCATCGCCATCCAGGTGCTCCAGAACCGATCGGCTCGACGCGACGAGGAAGGACGATGACATGGAGACCATGACTCAGGTGGCGCGCGGGGTGAGGGACCCCGGTCCGGAGGAGAACACGAGGGACCGCTTCCACCGCGGCGCGGGCCGGTGGGTGGTCCTGGCGGCGTGCGGGATCTTCGCGCTGCTGATGATCTCGCCGTTCATCCTCATGCTGCTCAACGCCTTCAAGACGTCGGCGGACTACTCGGTCAACGGCCCGCTCTCCTGGCCCCAGCGACTCGACTTCGAGGGGCTCGCCTTCTTCTGGGAGCGCACCCGGTTCCCGGTGAAGCTGTGGAACTCGATCTGGACGTCCGGCCTGGTGGCGCTGTTCGCCGTGCTCCTGTCCCTCCTCAACGCCTACGCGATCGGCATCGGGAAGGTCAAGGGCAGCCCGTTCCTGGTCGGCCTGTTCCTCATCGCGAACATGCTGCCCCAGGAGGTGATGATCTACCCGCTGTTCACCATGGCGCAGAAGGTCGGGCTCAACGACAACCCGTGGAGCATCGTCATCATCTTCACCGTCATCCAGTCGGCGTTCGGGACCTACCTCCTGGCCTCGGTCATGGGCACATTCCCGAAGGCCCTGCTCGAGGCCGCCGAGCTGGACGGAGCTTCGCGGTGGCGGATCCTGTGGGACGTGGTCTTCCCGATCGTGCGCCCCACGATGGGCGTCCTCATGACCTTCTTCTTCATCTGGACGTGGAACGAGTTCTTCATCCCGTTGGTCATGCTCACCTCCAACGTCAACCAGACCGTCCCGATCGCGCTGTCCTCCTTGCAGGGCGACCGCATGCTCGACGTTCCCACTCTCAACGCAGGCGCCCTGATGTCCCTGGTCCCGACGTTCATCTTCTTCCTGATCTTCCAACGGACGCTCTCGCGGGGGATCACCGCGGGTTCCGTCAAGTGACGCCCGTCGGCGTCCCCACCCTGCCGAGGAGGCATATATGAAATTCTCCAACGGATACTGGCTGCCGCGTGACGGCTGGACGGTCGAGAGGGCGAGGCAGATCCAATCCGTGGAGGTCGTCGACGACGGTCGCGCCATCGAGGTCTTCGCCCCCGTCAGGAGCGTCGAGACCCGGGGGGACGTGCTCAACACCGGCGCCTTCACCGTGCGGTACCGGGCGGTCGCGCCCGGAGTGCTCAGGGTGGACATCGTGCGGTGGCGCGGCCGCGTGGGCACCGGTCCGGCGCTCCCACTCTCCCTCCCCGCGGACTACCGTGGCGAGATCGAGGAGGACGGGACGTCGGTCACGTTGCGCGCGGAGGACCTCACGGTGACCGTGCGGCGCTCGGGCGGCTGGGAGGCGTCCTTCGCCTCGGCGGGCCGCCATCTCACCTCCAGCCTGGAGCGCTCGGTGGGGCTCGCGATCGATCCCCGGGGGACGCGGTACACCTTCGAGCAGCTCGGGATGGCGCCGGGAGAGCGGATCCACGGCATGGGCGAGCGCTTCGGCGCGTTCACGAAGAACGGCCAGAGCGTCGACATCTGGAACGAGGACGGGGGCACCTCCTCCGAACAGGCCTACAAGAACGTACCCCTGTACCTGTCGACGGCCGGCTACGGCGTCCTCGTGCTCGACCCGGGCGATGTGTCCTTCGAGGTGGCCTCCGAGGCGGTCTCCTGCGCGCAGTTCTCGGTGAGGGGAGACCACCTGGCATACCTGCTCATCGACGGGCCGACGGGCAAGGACGTGCTCGAACGGTACACGGCTATCACCGGGCGTCCCCCGGCCGTCCCAGCATGGAGCTACGGGCTGTGGTTGACGACCTCGTTCACGACCAGCTACGACGAGCAGACGGTCACATCCTTCGTCGACGGCATGGCGGCGCGGGGCCTGCCCCTGAGCGTCTTCCACTTCGACTGCTTCTGGATGAGGGGCTTCCATTGGACGGATTTCGTGTGGACCCGGACACCTTCCCGGATCCGCGGGGGATGCTGGCCCGGCTCAAGGCGCGGGGGCTGCGGATCTGCGTATGGATCAATCCCTACATCGCGCAGAGGTCCCGTCTGTGGGACGAAGGCGCGCGGCGGGGCTACCTGCTGCGCACGGAGGACGGGGGGATCTGGCAGACGGACATGTGGCAAGCGGGAATGTCGCTGGTCGACTTCACGAACCCGCAGGCCGTCGCCTGGTACCAGAATGAGCTGCGCGCCGTGCTGGACATGGGGGTCGACTGCTTCAAGACGGACTTCGGCGAGCGCGTCCCGGTCACCGGGGTGCGCTGGTCGGACGGCGCCGACCCCGTCGGAATGCACAACATGTACAGCTACCTCTACAACCGGACGGTCTTCGAGGTCCTCCGCGAGGCGCGCGGGGAGGGGGAGGCGGTCCTGTTCGCGCGGTCCGCGACCGTCGGCGGTCAGTCGTTCCCCGTGCACTGGGGCGGGGACTGCGAGTCCACCTTCGCCTCGATGGGCGAGACCCTACGAGGCGGGTTGTCCCTGGCGATGTCCGGCTTCGGCTACTGGAGCCATGACATCGGCGGATTCGAGGGGACCCCCGATCCCGGGGTCTTCAAGCGCTGGCTCGCCTTCGGGCTGCTCTCCTCGCATTCGCGTCTGCACGGCTCGGACTCCGTGCGCGTCCCGTGGGCCTTCGACGAGGAGGCCGTGGAGGTGACTCGCACGTTCACTCACCTGAAGATGCGGCTGATGCCCTATCTGGGCGGGGCCGCGCGCGACGTCCGCGAGCACGGGACGCCGATCATGCGTCCGATGGTGCTGGAGTTCCCCGGAGACCGCGGGACGTGGGACCTCGACACCCAGTACATGCTCGGTCCCGATCTCCTGGTCGCCCCCGTGTTCACGTCGACCGGCGATGTCGATGTCTACCTCCCGGAGGGAGAGTGGACATCGCTGCTCACCGGCCGCACGGTGAGAGGGCCGAGGTGGGTCCATGAAGTGCACGGCTTCTCCTCTCTCCCCCTCTACGCGCGCGGGGGAGCGATCCTTCCCCTCGGCTCCGTCGAGGACCGTCCCGACTATGACTGGGCCGACGGGGTGACCCTCCGTCTCTTCGCGCCTGCCGACGGGCGGACCACCACCGTGGTGGTCCCCGCTTCCGACGCCGGTGTGGGGGCGCAGGACGCGCGTTTCCTCGTGGCGAGGACGGGCGAGGAGGTGCGTATCGAGAGCGACTCCGGGCGGCCGTGGGCCGTCGAGGTGGGCGGTGCGCGCACCGAATGCCCCGCAGGGACGACCTCGTGCGTCATCGCGCTGGGCACGGAGGGAGAGACCGCATGAGCAGGCGGCGGGAGAAGTCGCGTCGGCGGAGCGGGTTCCCCGATGGGTTCGTCTGGGGAGTGGCGACCGCCGCGTACCAGATCGAGGGGGCCGTCGACGAGGGCGGACGCGGCCCGTCGATCTGGGACGTCTACGCGCACACCCCGGGGAGGACCCACGGTGGGGAGACGGGGGACGTCGCCGATGACGGCTACCACCGGTGGAGGGAGGACGTCGGCCACCTCGAAGATCTCGGTGTGGACGCGTACCGGTTCTCCGTGAGCTGGTCGCGGATTCAGCCCGAGGGGACAGGGCCCGCGAACCCGGAGGGGATGCGGTTCTACTCGGACCTCGTCGACGCGCTAGTCGCCCGCGGGATCCGTCCGGTGGTGACGCTGTACCACTGGGATCTGCCGCAGGCGCTGGAGGATCGGGGCGGTTGGGCGAGCCGTGGGACAGCAGAGGCGTTCGCCGAGTTCGCGCGCATCATGGCGCGTGGCCTGGGCCATCGCGTCGCCGTGTGGACCACGCTCAACGAACCGTACTGCTCGGCCTACCTGGGATACGCCTCGGGCGTGCACGCGCCGGGGCGGACCGAACCGGAGGCCGCGCTGCGCGCGGTCCACCACCTCAACCTCGCCCACGGCCTGGCCGCCCGCGCGATCCGTGAGGAGCTGGGGGAGGACGCGCGGGTCTCGGTGTCGCTGAACCTCCACGTGATCCGCCCTGACGACCCGGACCATCCGGAGGACCTCGACGCGGTGCGCCGCATCGACGCCCTGGCGAACCGGGCCTTCCTGGGGCCGATGATCGAGGGCGCCTACCCCGGGGATCTGCTGGAGGACACCGCGCTGACCAGCGACTGGTCGTTCGTGCGCCCCGGCGACCTGGAGATCTCCCGCGCGCGGTTGGATCTCCTGGGGGTGAACTACTACTCGACGGTGCGCGTCCGCCGGCTCGGCGAGGGCGAGCGCCGCGCCGGCGGCGGCGACGGGCACGCGTCCTCAGATCACAGCCCGTGGATCGACGCCGACTCGGTGGAGTTCGTCCCCCAACCCGGTCCGCACACGGAGATGGGGTGGAACATCGAGCCGGAAGGGCTGACGGACCTGCTGACGGGCCTGGCGCGCCGGTATCCGGGACTCCCCCTCGTGGTCACCGAGAACGGCGCGGCGTTCCGCGACGTCGTCGCGCCGGACGGAGGCGTCCACGATCCGCGGCGCGTCGGCTACCTGCGCGCCCACGTCGCGGCGCTGCGCCGCGCGATCGACGCGGGCGCCGACGTCCGGGGATACTTCGCCTGGTCGCTCCTCGACAACTTCGAGTGGTCCTACGGATACTCGAAGCGGTTCGGGCTGATCCACGTGGACTTCGCGACCCAGAGGCGGACGTGGAAGGACTCCGCTTACTGGTACCGGGATCTCGTGCGGGGCGACGGCGGGTCCGACGCCGGGTGAGAATCGCAGAGCGGCTGCCTTTGAGGGGCTCTCGGCGGCGGATCCGCAGCTGTTGCGCCCGGCCCGAGGTTGGATGCTTTGATCGCCGTGATTCGGCGCTCCGAGCCTGCCGAACCTCGGGCCGGGCGCATCGCGCGTGGCTTCCGCCGCCTCACTCCACGCGCGGGGGCGCCGTCGAGTCGCGGACGATGAGCTGGGTGTCCAGCCGCATCGGGGCGCTGGGGCGCACGCCGGAGTGGAGGCTGACGAGGGCGCGGATCGCCGCGGCCCCCATCTCGTGCATCGGCTGGCGCACGGCCGTGAGGCGTGGAGCCGAGGACACGGCCAGGAACGTGTCGTCGAAGCCGACGACCGAGAGGTCGTCGGGGACCCGCAGCCCCGCCTCGCGGGCGGATTCGATGACGCCGAGCGCCGTGGCATCGGACCCGCAGAAGATGGCGGTCGGCCGCCGGTCCGCCGGCCGGGACAACAGGTCGCGTCCCGCAGTGAGCCCGCAGTCGAAGCTGAAGTCGTCCCCGATCACCAGCATCGGATCGCGTCTCAGACCCGCCTGGCGCAGGGCGGAGAGATACCCCTCGTAACGCTCGTCCGACGGCAGCGAGCCATCCGGCCCCTGGACGTAGGCGATGCGTCGGTGGCCCAACCCGATGAGATGCTGAGTGGCCGCGAGCGCCCCATTCCAGTTCGTCGCGCCGATCGTCATGACGTCCGGGGAGACCGTCTGGACGGGATCGATGACGACCAGGGGCAGCCCGAGCTCGGTGGCGAGCCGGGCGAGGGGAGCCGGCACCTCGTTGGTGATGAGGATCAGACCCCAGTAGCCCTTCGATGCGATCAGGCGGAGCCAGCGGTCGGAGAGCGGGTGGACGCGGGCGCCCTCGACGGGCCCCGTCGTCGCGACCGCCATCGCGAGCCCGTGGACCAGGCATTCGTCGGACAATCCGGCCAGCACCTGGAGGGTGTACATCGCGTCGAGCGTGTTCGCGACGACGGCGACGTCGGGGAAGTCGGCGTTCGACTGCGTCGCCCGATATCCGAGCTCCTCGGCCTTCTCGCGGACGCGGAGCCGGGTCCCCAGGGAGACGTCCTCCCTGTTGTTCAGCGCCTTCGAGACGGTGGCCTTCGAGATTCCGAGTTCGCGCGCCACATCCGACAACGTGGTGCGGGCGCGGCGGGTGGTCGGGTCAGGCACGGGCATCTCCTTGAGGCTTTGGTTCGCGAGACAACGTCGAAACAGTTTCGCACAGGAGACGGAGAGTTTCCAGTCGTGATCAAGTCGTAATCTCAAAGAGTTGACAGGTTTTGTGCCACAACTAAACTAAACGAACGAGCGGAGAGTTCGCGAAATATTTCGGCCGATGGAGACCGGAACGAGCTCTTCGGAAAGAGGTGCGGCGATGAGGCAGCGGAGAGCGATAGCGGGGCTGGCCGCAGCGGCAGCGGCGGCCATGGCCCTGACGGCCTGCGGCGGATCGGGCGGACAGTCCTCAGGGTCCGCTTCGGGAGGCGACGGGGACGCGGCGTCGGCATGGGCGCTGACGGGCGGCACCCACGAGCAGATCTGGAAGAACTCCTTCGACCAATGGAACGAGGCGAACCCCGATCAGCCGATCGCCGTCGACTGGTTCGCGAACGACTCCTACAAGGAAAAGATCCGGACGTCGATCGGTTCGGGCAACGCCCCGACGCTGGTCTTCGGATGGGGAGGGGCCACGCTGCGCGACTACGTCGACGCCGGCAAGGTCGTCGACCTCACAGCGGACACAGCGGACGTCATGGGACGGCTGATCCCCTCGATCGCCGAGGGCGGGGAGGTCGACGGCAAGGTCTACGCCGTCCCCAACGTCGGCACGCAGCCGGTGGTGCTCTACTACAACAAGGAACTCTTCGAACAGCAGGGCCTCGATGTCCCGACGACCTGGTCGGAGCTTGAGTCCGCGGTCGACACCTTCAAGGCGGCCGGGATCACCCCCATCGCACTCGCGGGGGCTTCGAAGTGGACGAACATGATGTGGTTGGAGTACCTCTTCGACCGGGTCGGCGGCGCCGAGGTGTTCGACAGGATCGAGGACAACGAGCCCGGCGCATGGTCGGATCCCGCGGTCGTGAAGTCGCTGACGATGGTGCAGGACCTGGTCAAGCAGGGGGCCTT
Organism: Schaalia naturae; assembly: GCF_042665795.1. Classification (NCBI taxonomy): domain Bacteria; kingdom Bacillati; phylum Actinomycetota; class Actinomycetes; order Actinomycetales; family Actinomycetaceae; genus Schaalia; species Schaalia naturae. The sequence goes on along the minus strand of NZ_JBHTEF010000001.1, from coordinate 2,179,988 downwards.
CGGGGACGCCTTCGGCTCGGTGGTCGCCGACGCGAACGCCGACGTCGCCCTCGTCCACACCGGCAAGGCGGCCATGCTGCTCCAGGGCAGCTGGGGCTACGGCACGTTCATGACGGACGCTCCCGACTTCGTGGCAGACGGCACGCTCGGTTTCGCCGCGTTCCCGACCGTCGAGGGCGGCGCCGGCGATCCCAGCGCGGTGGTGGGAAACCAGTCGAACTTCTGGTCCGTCTCCTCCTCGTCCAGCGAGTCCGCCCAGACCAGCGCGAAGGACTACATCAACAGCCTCTTCGACGACGACTACGTCCAGGCGATGGTGGACGGCGGCGACATCCCGCCCACGACGGGGGCGGAGAAGTTCATCAAGGGATCCGACCAGGAGGAGTTCCTCGACTTCGGGTATGACCTGGTGAAGAACTCCTCCAGCTTCCAGCTGTCCTGGGATCAGGCCCTGCCCGCGGCGACCTCGCAGACGCTTCTGGACAACATCCAGGAACTGTTCGCCCTGTCGATCACCCCGGAGCAGTTCGTCGACGCGATGAACGCCACCATCCAGTGACCCGGGAACGGCACCCATGAGTTCAACCACTGTTGAGGGCGGCCCGGTCGCGCGCGACGCCGGCCGGGCCGCCGGCCTCGCGCGCCCGCCCAGGCGCACCGGTCCCAGCGGGCTGTTCGCCCTGCCCGCGATGGCGTTCTTCGTCGCTTTCGCGATCATCCCGCTCGTCGGCGTCATCGTCTTGAGCTTCATGAACTGGGACGGGCTGTCCTCGCCGACTTGGGCGGGGGCGTCGAACTGGCGGAGGACGCTCGGCTCCCCGCAGACGATCAACGCGATCCGGCTGACAGCGATCGTCATGGTCGTGACCTGGTTGGTCCAGACGCCGCTGTCGATCGCCCTCGGCGTGTTCATGGCATCGCGTCAGCGGTACCGGGAGTTTCTCGCGGTCCTCTACTTCCTGCCGCTGCTGTTCTCCTCGGCGGCGTTGGGCATCGCGTTCAAGGCTCTCCTTGATCCGAACTTCGGAATCTCGCAGGCCCTCGGACTGCCCTGGCTGCGCCAGGACTGGCTGGGGAGCTCGGCCCTCGCCCTCCCCGTGACGATCGCGGTCATCGCCTGGGCGTTCATCCCCTTCCACTCGCTCATCTACCAGGGGGGCGTGCGTCAGATCCCCGCCGTGCTCTACGAGGCGGCGGAGCTGGACGGCGCCACCTGGTGGCAGAAGTTCTGGCACATCACGATCCCCCAGCTCAAGTACACGATCATCACGGACTCCACGCTCCAGCTGGTGGGCGCGCTGACGTACTTCGACCTGATCTACGTGCTGACCGGGGGCGGGCCGGGCGACGCCACGCGGATCCTGCCCCTGCACATGTACCTCCTGGGCTTCAAGAGCTTCGACATGGGCCAGGCCGCCGTGGTGGGCACCCTCCTGCTGGTCGTCGGCCTGGCGTTGTCGCTGGGGCTCAACCGGCTGTCGGGTTCCACCAAGATGGAGAGCCAGGTGCAGGGCCTATGAGGAAGCGGAACACGGTCGGCGGGTTCGTCTCGGGGGCACTGGGCTGGATCTGGCTGCTCGTCGTCATCCTGCCGATCTACTACATCGTCATCACGAGCCTGCGCAGCCAGTCCTCCTTCTACACAGAGAACCCGCTGCTGCCCACGGCGAACCCGACGTTCCGCGCTTATGTCGCGGTCTTCCAGAACGACTTCTGGATGTACTTCCTCAACACCGTGATCATCACGGTCGCCGCGGTGGCGGTCATCGTCGTCGTATGCCTCATGGTGTCCTACTACATCGTGAGGAGGCGGAACAGATGGTCGAACCTGACGTTCAGCACGATCCTGCTGGGGTTGGGCATCCCGCTGCAGGCCGTCATCGTCCCCGTCTACTACATGATGGTCGAACTCGGCCTCTACGACAGCCTCCTGGGTCTGATCCTCCCCTCGATCGCCTTCGGGATCCCGGTGACCGTCATGATCCTCGTCAACTTCATGCGCGACATCCCCGATGAGCTCTTCGACTCGATGAGCGTCGACGGCGCGACGGACTGGACGATCCTGTGGCGGCTGGTCGCCCCGCTGTCGGTGCCGGCGATCATGACGGTCGGCATCTACCAGGCCCTCCAGGTGTGGAACAGCTTCCTCTTCCCCCTGGTCCTCACCCAGAGCTCCGAGGTCCGGGTGCTCACCCTGTCCCTGTGGAGCTACCAGGGCCAGTTCACCAGCGACATCCCGGCGATCCTGGCGGCCGTCACTATGTCCGCGCTGCCGGTCCTGGTCGCCTACGCCTTCGGCCGCAAGCAGATGGTGGCGGGTATGACCGCCGGCTTCAGCAAATGACCCAGCAACTCCCAGAAGGAAGAGTCCTCAGCATGTCACGCACTCTCCATGTCTCCATCGACGGTTCCGATGCCCAACCGGGGACGTCCTCGTCGCCGCTGCGCACGGTCTCCCGGGCCGCGGAGCTGGCCCTGCCCGGCGACACGGTCCTCGTGCACCAGGGCACCTACCGCGAATGGGTGCGACCACCGCGAGGAGGAGCGAGCGACAGGCGGCGCATCACCTACGCCGCGGCCCCAGGCGAGCGTCCCGTCATCACCGGATCCGAGGTCGTGACCGGGTGGATCCGGGAGGACCGCACCGACCTCGTCGGTGCCGCGGGCGGGGACCGGAGCGCCCGGGACGCGTCCGGCGCCCAGGTCTGGCGCGCCACGATCCCGAACACGCTGTTCGGGGATTTCAACCCCTTCGCCACTGAACTGTTCGGCGACTGGCTGGTGCGCCCCGATCCTCGCGATCCTGGCACCCCGAAGCGGCACGCGGGCGCCGTCTACCTGGACGGCAGGTCGCTGTCCGAGGCGCCGTCGCGTGAGGCGGTCGCCCATCCGGCGCGCGGGGACGTCCTCGTCGACGACTGGACGCAGACCGCGGTGCCTGTCCCGGACCCCGACTGGGAGGCGCGCACATGGTTCGCCGAGGTCGAGGCCGGGGGAGTCGGCGGCGCCACCACGGTCTGGGCTCACTTCGGCGCTGGCGTCGACCCCAACGACCACCTCATCGAGGTCAACGTCCGCCCGGCCGTGTTCCTCCCGCGACGCCACCACATCGACTGGATCGCCGTGCGCGGCTTCGAGCTGGCCCAGGCGGCGACCCAATGGGCTCCGCCCACGGCCGAACAGCCTGGGCTCATCGGGCCGAACTGGGCGAAGGGCTGGCTCATCGAGGACAACGTCATCCACGATTCCCGGTGCTCAGGTGTCTCCCTCGGAAAGGAGGCCTCGACCGGCCAGAACTTCGCCTCCGTCCGCCGCGACAAGCCCGGCTACCAGTACCAGCTGGAGTCCGTGTTCGCCGCCCGGCAGATCGGATGGGACCAGGAGCACATCGGCTCCCACATCGTGCGGCGCAACGAGATCTTCGACTGCGGCCAGACCGGGATCGTCGGGCACCTCGGGTGCGTGTTCTCCACCATCGAGGACAACGACATCCACGACATCGCGACCCGCCGCGAGTTCTTCGGGCACGAGATCGCCGGCATCAAGCTCCACGCGGCGATCGACGTGACGATCCGCCACAACCACATCCACCGCTGCACGCTGGGGACGTGGCTGGACTGGGAGACCCAGGGGACGAGGATCTCGCGCAACGTGTACCACGACAACTGCCGGGACCTGTTCGTCGAGGTCAGCCACGGTCCGTATCTGGTGGAGCACAACGTCCTCGCCTCGCCTGCAGCCCTCGAGGTCGTCAGCGGCGGAGGAGCCTTCGTCCACAACCTCGTCGCCGGCACCGTCCGGGTCGAACCCGTGATGGATCGGGCCACGCCCTACCACCGTCCCCACTCCACCCAGGTCGCGGGGTACTCCGTGATCCCGGGCGGCGACGACCGATGGGTGGGGAACCTGTTCGTCGGCGGTGACCCGGAACGGGCCTACGGGCCGTGTTTCCGGGGAGGGGACCGCACGGTCATCGGCGCGGGGACGGCATGCTACGACGGATACCCCGCCTCCTTCGAGGAATATCTCGAACCGGTTCTCTCCGCCGACGGCACGCACGACCACGACACCTTCCACGGGCGCCGCCTGCCCGCCTACGTCCGCCACAACGTCTACGCGGACGGGGCACGGCCGTTCGAGGGCGAGGACGGGGCGGCGGTCCTGGACGGAGCCGCCTCGGTGGCGGTGGACCCCGATCCGGAGGCCGCCGCGGGAGCGGGCGACCCCGCCCGGCGGGGCGTGATCCTGGAGATCACTCTGCCGCAGGCGTTCGCCGTCTCCCGCATGCCGCGCGTCGGAGGCGCCGATCTGGAGCGCACCTACTTCGCGGATGCGGAGTTCGAGGAGCGGGACGGGAGGCCGGCCGTGATGGACACGGACCTGGTCGGCGATGTGGCCCCGGCGGGCGCGCTGGTCCCGGCCGGTCCGCTGCACGCGCTGCGCGACGGCAGGAACGAACTGCGCATCTGGTGACGCCTCCTCCGGCGCCCGCTGACGCCCGCCCCGAGGTTCAGTCCCCGTTCTGGCCGGAATCCGGCCCCGGACCGCGATGAACCTCGGGGCGGGCGCTCGGGTGCAGAGGGCACCAGGCGCGCTCCGCATGCCCGCGAGCCCGGTCGTTCACCTCCCGTTCACCTCTCACAGACCGGGCTGACGACGGCCACAGCGGGTTCACAGACGCAACTGGCGCAATAGGGTCATCTGCCGTCTCCCCAAGGAGCCCGACCATGACCACCGCGCTGCCGATCCTGCTCGACGTCGCCGCCATCGCCGTCCTCGTCCTCGGACTGTACTTCCCGCGGCATCGGCGCGCGGACCTGGTCGTCGCGTTCCTGGGCGTGAACATCGGGGTGTACGCCGTCTCCGCGGTGCTGGCCTCCACGACGGTCGCCGCCGGGGTGGGCCTGGGCCTCTTCGGCGTCCTGTCGATCATCCGGCTCCGTTCCTCGGAGATCAGCCAGCGCGAGGTCGCCTACTATTTCGCGTCCCTGGCCGTCGGGCTGCTCACCGGTCTGGCAGACGCGGTCACCCCGGAGGTCGCCGGACTGGTCGCGCTGGTCGTCGCCGCGCTGGCGGTCGGAGACAGCAGGCTCCTCTTCGGCGGGTACGACACGCAGGAGGTGCACCTCGACCGCGCGATCGCCGACGAGGCCGACCTGCGTCGCACTCTCGGGGAGCTCCTCGGGGCTGAGATCGTCGGCGTGAGCGTGGTCCGCCTCGACCTCGTCAACGATCTCACCGTCGTCCAGGTCCGCCTGCGCCGCCCCTCTGGCGTGCCTCGGCGCAGTCCACGGAGGACGGCCGATGCGGCGGAGCGGGCCGGGGCGTCCCAGGAGGTGGCGTGATGACGGCCCCGGCGGCCTGGGCGGCGCCGATCCCCCCGCTCCCGTCGATCTCATTGGACGAGCTGGTCGCGCGCGCGGAGATGCTCACCCGGATCGACCGCAAGTACCTCCTGGAGCGGCCGCAGGTCCCAGCCGTCCTCGCGGGACTCGATCCCGCCACGCGGGTCCTGGAGATCGGCGGCGTCCGCACCCAGGTCTACCGCTCGACCTACTTCGACACGCCCGGCCTGGACAGCTATTGCGCTGCGGCGCATCCCCGCCGCCGCCGCTTCAAGGTCCGTACCCGCGTCTACGCCGACTCCGCGAGCGCATTCCTCGAGGTCAAGACGCGCGGGCCCCGCGGGGCGACCGTGAAGGAGAGGATCACGCTCCCGTTGGCGGCGGCCCGGGCCGACGATCTCACCGACGCGGGGCGCGCGTGGGTCGGCGGACGACTCGCCGCCCTGGGACGGGAGCCCTCGCTGGCGGAACGGCTCCGGCCCGTGCTCCACTGCTCCTACAGGCGAGCGACGCTCGCGATGCCCGAGGGCGGGCGAGCCACGCTCGACACCGATCTCGTGTGGACGGATGCCGTCGGCGCGCGACTGGACTGCCCGGATCTCGCCATCATCGAGACGAAGTCCGATTCCAGCCCGTCATGCCTCGACCGGCTCCTCTGGGCCCATGGCCGCCGTCCTGAGCGCGTCTCGAAATTCGCCACGGCCCTGGCCGCTCTCCACCCCGATCTCCCCGCAAACCGGTGGGCGCGGGCGCTGCGCCGGGCCGATCTCCAGACGGCGAGGTCGACCGGGCTGTGCGCCGACCCCCACGGCGCGCGGATCGGCGGGCCGAGATCCGGCGACCATCCGACCACCATCCCGGCCGTCGCCGGGACGACCACCGAAGGGCCGACACGATGAGACAGACGATCCTCAAGGCCTCGGGCCTGCTCGCCGCCGCGGCGATCTCCCTGGCGGCCTGCGACCTAGGCGTCGACGCCTCCGCCGGCTCCGGGGCGTCCCCCGACTCCGTGGCGAGCGGCGCCGAGTCCGCCGATGGCGCCTCCGCGGTCCAGGCCGCCTCGGAGGCCGGGGACACGACGGATCCGCCAAGCGCCGAGGAGGCGCTCGCGGCCGACGAGGACGCCTCGTCGGTGGAGGACGACGAGTGGGACGCGGCCGACGCGCAGGATGTGGCGCTCTCGGGGACCTCGGCCAGCTCGGACTCCGAGGGCGTGACGGTCGATGGGTCGACCGTGACCGTCACCGAGGCGGGCGTCTACCGCCTGAGCGGGTCGCTGGACGGGCAGGTCGTCGTGGACGCCGGCGAGGACGCCCTCGTGGTGCTGATCCTGGACGGGGCGAGGATCGCGAACGGATCCGGGGCCGCCATCGAGGTGGCGACGGCGGACGACGTGGCGCTGTCGCTGGCCGGCGACTCGGTCGTCTCCGACGCGTCCTCGTACGACGACTCCGCGGAGGCCAATGCCGCCATCTACGCCGACGCCGACCTCACGATCACGGGGGACGGCACGCTGACCGTGACCGGCAACGGCAACGACGGGATCACCTCGACCGACGATCTCGTCATCGAGTCGGGAGCGCTCGACGTGACGGCCGCGGACGACGGACTCAGGGGAAAGGACTCCCTGACGGTGGAGGACGCCACGATCACCGTGGACGCCGGAGGAGACGGGCTGACCTCCGACCAGGATGAGGACGCCTCCCGGGGATACATCGACATCCAGGGCGGGGACATCCAGGTGACCTCCGCGGGCGACGCCCTCTCCGCCCAGACGGACGTCGTGCTCACCGGCGGCACCCTCGACCTCACAAGCGGAGGCGGCGCCAGCGCCGGGAAGACAGACGCCTCGGCGAAGGGCGTGAAGGCCGGGACCTTCCTCATCGTGGACGGCGCCGCCCTCGACGTCGACGCAGCCGACGACGGGCTCCATTCGAAAGGCGCCTTGCGCCTGACCTCGGGGGCCGTCACCGTGGCCAGCGGGGACGACGGCGTCCATGCGGAGGTCGCAGCCGTCCTGGACGGCGCGACAGCGGTCGTGACCAGGTCGAACGAGGGCCTGGAGGCGGGGCTCGTCACGATCTCCGCTGGGACGGTCGACATCACGGCATCCGACGACGGGATCAACGGCTCCGGGTCCATCACCGTCGAGGCCGGCCTCGCCGCGACCTCCGAGGAGTCCGACACGACGGAGGACCAGCCGACCGCGCAGGGCGGCATGGGCGGCGGCATGGAGGACAGCGGCGAGCAGCTCGACATCAGCGGCGGCACCGTCACCGTCGATGCCGGCGGCGACGGCCTGGACTCCAACGGCGACATGACCGTCAGCGGCGGGAACACGACCGTGTGGGGCCCGACGAGCGACGGCAACGGCGCGCTGGACACGAACGGCGCGTTCGCCGTCACGGGCGGGGTGCTTCTGGCCGTCGGCTCCTCCGGCATGGCCGAGTCGCCGACCTCGACCGACGGCCAGGGGTGGATCGCCGCCACCGTCTCGGGCGCGGCCGGATCCACGGTCACGGTCACGGACGGCTCAGGGACGGAGCTCGTCTCCTTCACCGCGGTCAAGCAGTTCGGCAGCGTCGTCTACTCCGGCGCCGACGTGTCCGCCGGATCGGCCTACACGGTGACGGTGGACGGCGCCGCGACCCAGGTGACGGCCGGAGAGGGCGGCTCTGCCGCGATGGGAGGCCCGGGGGGAGGCCCGCGCTGATCCGGCTCGATCCCGCCTGGACCCGACCAGCTCGGCGCGCGCCCCGCGACTACCCTGGGGCCCGGGGCGTCGCCCTCGCCGGTGCCGTTCCCGCGGCGCCGTCGACGAGGGCGTCCCGCCGCCCGGATCGGGGCCCCGGCATCCGGCCGATCCCCTCGAGGAGGATTCCGACATGACCACGACGTCGCAGAGACTCACAGAACTGGGCATTGAGCTGCCTCCGGTGGCCGCGCCCGTGGCCGCCTACGTCCCGGCCCTCGTCGACCGCGCGGTGGCGCGGACGTCGGGTCAGCTCCCCTCGGCCGGCGGCTCCCTCACCTGCACGGGCTCGGTCGGCCAGGGCGGCACCGATCCGGCGCAGGCCAAGGAGGCGGCGCGGGTGGCGGCCCTCAACGCCCTGGCCGCTGCGGCAGAGGCGGCGGGCGGCCTCGACCGGCTGGCCGGCGTCGTCAAGGTGACAGGATTCGTGAGCTCGCGCCCGGACTTCACGGGCCAGGCGGCGGTCCTCAACGGGGCGTCCGAGCTGTACGGGGAGATCTTCGAGGGTGGGCACATCCGCTCGGCCGTCGGCGTCGCGGTGCTTCCGCTGGACGCCTCGGTCGAGGTCGAGGCCGAGTTCGCGCTGACGGAGCCCGCCTGACGGGATCCGGCGGACGGCGACGCCCGGCGACACGGGTCCCGGACCCGCGTCGCCGGGCCGATCTCAGAAGGCGGGCAGAACCTCGCCGCTGGGCCATGTCTGCTCGATGTAGGCCTTCACCTCGTCGGAATGGAGCAGCTTGTCCAGGGTCTGAATGGCTTCCTCGGAGGCGCGGGAGGTCTTCACCGCGACGAAGTTCGCGTAGGGGTTGTCCACGCCGCTCTCCACGAGGAGGCCGTCCTCGGTCGGATTCAGCCCGCCGTCGAGGGCATAGTTCCCGTTGATGACCGCGCCGTCCACATCGTCGAGGGCGCGGACCAACTGGGCGGGATCCGTCTCGATGAACTCGAGGTCCTTGGGGTTCTCAGCGATGTCGAGCAGCGTCGGATCCTTGTCGCCCGTGTCGGAGACGGTGATGAGGCCACCGGTCTCCAGGAGGTCCAGGGCGCGTCCCAGGTTCACGGGGTCGTTCGTCACAGCGATGGTCGCGCCGTCGGCCAGATCGCCGATGTCGGTGACCTTCTTCGAATACAGCGCATAGGGCTCGATGTGAACGCCCTCCAGAGCGGTCAGCTCATAGCCGAATTCCTCCACCTGGGAATCGAAATACGGCTTGTGCTGGAAGTAATTCGCATCGAGGTCGCCATCGGCCACCAATTGGTTGAGTCGTGTCTCGTCCGTGTACTCGACGATGTCCAGGGTGATTCCCGCATCCCGCGCCAGATTGTCCTGGATGAATTCCAGGATCTTCGCATGCGGTGTGGGGGCGGCTCCGATCCGGATGGTCGCGGTTCCCGCGGTGCCGTCGGACCCGCCCGAGTCGGCGGCGTCGGCGCCGTTCGAGCATGCGGCGAGGGTCCAGGCGAGGGTCGCGGCGAGGCCGAGGGCGACGAGCGAGGGCAGAGGCTTTTTCATCGGTGCTTCTCCGTTTCGGGGATTCGCCGACGGAGATCCGTCGGTGCTGATGGGTCGGTGCTCGGGGGACGAGGGAGAGGGGGAAGAGCTAGGCGGTGGCGCGGCGTCCGGCGTCACCCCCCGGTGGTGTGGGCCGGGTCCAGGCGGTTCGCGAAACGCGTCCCCGCGATCTGGACGACCTGTACGAAGGCGATGATCACCAGGAGCGTGACGATCATGACGTCCGTCCGGAACCGGTTGTAGCCGTAGGAGATTGCCAGATACCCGAGCCCACCGCCTCCCACGACTCCGACCAGCGCCGAGTAGGAGACCAGTGAGATCGCGGCGACTGTGACGTCTGCAGCCAGGCGCGAGCGGGACTCCCGCAGCTGGATGCCCACGACGATCTGGCCCGGGGAGGCGCCCGCCAGGAGCCCCGCCTCCACGGTGGCGCCGGGCACCGATCGCACAGAGATCTCGACCAGCCGCGCCAGGAAGGGGAAGGTCGCCACCGTGAGCGGGATGACGGTCGCCTGCCAGCCGCTGGCACTGCCCACCATCAGGCGGATGAGGGGCAGCGCCAGGGTCACGAGCATGACGAAGGGCAGGGAGATGGCGACGTTGACCAGGGCCGAGGCCGCGCGGTAGAAGTGCGGTGCGGGCCGCAGGCCCGCCGGTGAGGTCGTGAACAGCGCGACCCCCAGGGGAATGCCGAGCGCGACGGTGGCCGCCCCGGACCAGGCGACCATCGAGAGAGTCTCCATGAGCGCCTGCGGCAGCTTGTCGCTCAGAGCCGGGTCGACGACGATCCCAGGACTGGGCATCTCCTCGCTCCTTCCCCTGGTCGGATCGCGCCGGGGAAAGGACTCTCCGACGGCGGTGACAATGGTGTTGGTCCCGGAGCCTATTGGCGAATCTTCAATCTGGACGGACGGTTTCCGAAACCGAGAGAATGTAAACGGAACCCGTGTTCGAGTTCATTTCACCCGGTTCCGAATACCGGAACCGGGTGACGCTGGATTCGCGGAATCATATCCGCGGAGTGCAGCGGAAAGACGCGGCGGAATTCGCCGGTGAATGTCGTTCACGTGATCTCGGATTCCGGTCGAACACCTCGGAGGTGTTTTCCCCGAAGCACGCTTCTGTGCACGGGGAACGTCCCCGGTCCACCGACGCCCCACCCCGAGGAGACCGAGCATGATCGACGTCGAGGACCTCCGGATGGTCTACCGGACCTCTGGCGGGGACATCGTCGCCCTCGACGGACTGGACCTGCACATCCCGGCCGGCGAGATCCACGGGATCGTCGGTCCCTCGGGTGCGGGCAAGTCGACGCTCATCCGGTGTCTGACGGGCCTGGCCCGACCGACCTCGGGATCGGTGAGGATCGACGGCCAGGAGATCACGACCCTCTCCGAGCCCAAGCTGCGCCGGCGCCGCCGGTCCATCGGGCTGGTCTTCCAGGACGTCAACCTGTTCCTCTCCCGGACGGCGGCGGAGAACGTGGGCTACCCGTTGCGGATCGCGAAGGCGGACGGCGTGCGGCGCGAGGAGCGGGTGGCGCGGCTCCTCGACCTCGTCGGCCTGGGGGACCGCGGGGAGTCCTACCCCCACCAGCTCTCCGGCGGGCAACGCCAGCGCGTCGGCATCGCCCGCGCGCTCGCGGCCGAGCCGCCGGTGCTCCTGTGCGACGAGCCGAGCTCCGCGCTGGACTGGGCGACGACCCGGCAGATCCTCGAGCTCATCGCCCGTGTGCGCGACGAGCTGGGCGTCACCGTCCTCATCATCACCCATGAGATGTCGGTGGTCCGTCAGGTCTGCGACTCCGTCAGCCGCCTGGAACGAGGGCGCATCACCGAGTCCGGCCGCCTCATCGACATCGTCTCCCGGGGGTCGAGCGCGTTGGCCGCGGAGCTGATCCCTCTGGCCAGCCCGCCCGTGAGCCTGGCCCACGCCCACATTGAGGCCTCCCTGTCCTCCACGCGGATCGCGATCCCCGACGCGCTCAGGGTGCTGGCGGACCTCGGGCGGTCCAGCACCATCACGGCGGGCACGATCGAGACGATCGCGGGCGGATCCGTCGCCCGCTTCCAGCTGGACGTCCCCGAGGCCGACCGCCCCGGCGTGGTCCGCCGCCTGAGCGAGGCGGGACTTCGGGTGGAGGCCGCGTCATGAGCGTCCCGGCCTCAGGGGCGCCGAGTGCCCTCCCGGGATCCCTCCGGTGGGGGAACCCGCCGTCGCTGAGCGCCGTCTCGCTGGAGAACTGGGAGCTCATCCAGGCGAAGGTCCCCGAGGCGATCTGGGAGACCACCGCCATGGTCGCCGTGTCCACGACGGCCACACTGGTGCTCGGCCTGCCGCTGGGCGTACTGCTGGCCCTGGCGGCGCCGGGCGGCCTGCGCCCCAACCGCCCGCTCCACCAGGCCCTCTCGCTGCTGGTGAACATCGGCCGATCCACGCCGTTCATCATCCTCATGATCGCCCTGATCCCCCTCACCCGTCTGATCGCTGGGACCTCCCTGGGCTGGCAGGCGGCCTGCGTACCGCTGGCGGTGGGAGCCATCCCCTTCTTCGCCCGCCTGGTGGAGAACGCGCTGTCCTCGGTGCCCCGGGGCGTGCTGGAGGCCTCTCAGATGGCGGGCGCCTCCGTGTGGCAGACCGCCGCCGGGGTCCTCGTGCGCGAGTCCGTGCCCTCCCTGGTGGCGGCGCTCACCGTCACCTCAGTGACCCTGGTGTCCTATTCGGCGATGGCCGGCACCGTCGGAGGGGGCGGCCTGGGGACCCTCGCCTACTACTACGGCTATCAGCGCTTCATGCCCGATGTCATGGTCGTGACGATCGTCCTGACGATCATCTTGGTCCAACTGCTCCAGCTCGCCGGCGACCGCGCGGTCGCCGCCATGTCCCGTGGGTAAGGGGCGAGGCGGGGCGGCGACGGCCTCGTCCGTGACCCGCATCCGCACGCGAACCCGTAACCGACGACCGCACCGGCCCCGATCCCGGTGCCCTGAGGAGGAACCCATGCCAGAACCCGTCATCTCTCCCGCCGCCACCACCGAGGACTTCACCGGCAAGGTCGTCCTCATCACCGGTGCCGGAAGCGGCCAGGGGCGTGCCACCGCCCTCGCCTTCGCCCGGAAGAACGCCGCCGTGGTCGGCTTCGACCTGGACCGGCCGCTGCCCTATCCGGCCTACGTCACCGATGAGGCCGCTGCGCTCGACTCCCTGGGCAGGCAGATTGAGGCCTCAGGAGGGCGTTTCCTGGCGGCAACCGGCGATGTGCGCAGCGCCGCCGACCTCGAGGCCGCGGCCGCCGCCGCCCTCGACCGCTTCGGCCGCATCGACGTGCTCTTCAACAACGCGGGCGTCGGCTCCTACGCGGAGGCCGCCGCCCTGACCGAAGACCAGTGGGACGCGGTCCTCGACATCAACCTCAAGGGCGCGTGGCTGGCGGCGCGGACCGTCATTCCCACGTTCATCGCCCAGGGCTCGGGCGTCATCATCAACAACTCCTCCATCGCCGGACTGCGCGGGTTTCCGCGTCTGTCGCATTACGCCGCCAGCAAGTGGGGCCTGGTCGGCCTGACGAAGTCGTGGGCGATCGAGCTGGCTCCCCATGGCATCCGCGTCGTCTCCATCCACCCCACGGGCGTCAACAGCGCGTTCAACGATGGCCTGGCCGCTCAGGAGGGGTCGACGCCGCGGGAGATCGCGGAGCGCTCGGCGGGGAACCTGCTGCCGGTCCCCTGGGTGGAGGTCGACGACGTCGCGGAACTCGTCCTCTTCCTGGCCTCGGACCGGGCCCGCTACATCACCGGCGCCCAGGTGCCGGTCGATGCCGGGCTGCTCACCCGCTGAGGAGCTCACGATGTCCGCCGGATCCGCCGCGCCCGAGGCCTCCACCGGGGGCGGGGGAGGGCTCGGTCTCCTCTCCATCGGGGAGCTGGGCATCGGGTTCTCCAGCGGGGCGTTCACCCCTGTCGACGTCCTGGAGGAGGTCCTCGGCCGGGCGCGCGGGCGCGCGCGGGACCTCCGCGCTCTCTCTCTGGTCGACGAGGCCGGCGCCCGGAATCAGGCCGGGGCGGCGGCCCTGAGGTGGCGGCGCGGCCTCCAGCTCGGACCGTTCGACGGGGTGCCCGTCACGGTGAAGGACTCGCTGGCGGTGCGCGGCCTGCCCAGCGTGCGCGGGACGCGGTTGCGGGCTGGAGCCGCACCGGAGTCGGCGGACGAGCCCGCGGTCGCCCGGCTGCGTGAGGCGGGCGCGGTCATCGTGGGGAAGACGACGATGCCTGAGTACGCGTGGAGCGCCGTGTCGGACTCTCCGGTGTGGGGCGTCGTCCGCAACGCCTGGGACCCCGAGCGCACAGCCGGCGGTTCCTCGGGCGGGGCCGCGGTGGCTACCGCCACGGGGGTGGGCGCGGTGGGCCTGGGATCGGACGGGGCCGGGTCGGTGCGCATTCCGGCGTCCTTCAACGGCCTGGTGGGCCTCAAGGCCACCTACGGGCGCATCCCGGCCACCCCCTCCGGCGCCTTCGGGCGGCTCGCCCACGTCGGTCCGATCACCCGGGGCGTGGAGGACGCGGCGCTGGCGCTGGACCTGCTGGCGGGCCCGAGTCCAGAGGATCCCGACTCGCTGGACGCCCCGCGGGTGTCCAGCACCGAGGTCGTCCGCCATGCGCGGGCCTTCGTCCAGACGCTGCGCATCGGTTTCAGCGCCGACCTCGGGGTGGCGGCGGTCTCTGACGAGGTTGCCCGGGTGGTGGGAGAGGCGGTGGAGGCGCTGCGCGCCTCCGGCGTTGCGGTGGACGAGGCCGAGGTGCCCCTGCGCGAGGGGAGCGCTGACATGGCTCAGGTGTGGTCGGGCGTCCTGGCCGCGGAGCTCGCGGGGCTCGGGGAGGCGGCCGAGGCGGCTCTGAGTCCCGGCCTCCGGGCGGTGCTTCGGCGCGGGAGGGGCCTGGGCGCGGTGGAACTCCTGCGGGCGGCGACCCGGGCGCGGGAGGGCGTCGCCCCGGCGCTCGCCCGTTTCCATGCCGGCCACGACGTCCTGGTGACGCCCACGGTGCCGATCACGGCCTTCGACGCGGGGCGCCAGGTCCCGGAGGGGGTCCGGACCCCCGAGGGAGGAGAGAGGTCGTGGATCGCGTGGACGCCGCTCACCTGGCCCTTCAACCTGACGGGGCAGCCCGCGGTCACGGTGCCCGTCGGCGTGGACCGGGAAGGTCTGCCGGTGGGCGCGCAGGTGGTGGCGCGTCGCGGCCACGACGAGGACGCCCTGGCGGTCGCCCGGTTGCTGGAGATCGTCTCCGGTCTGCGGCCGTGACCACGGCGCCGATACGATGGGCGCATGAGCGAGAAGACGATCTCAGAGGCGGCCCCGCAGGCGGCGCGCCAGATGTTCCGGCTGGTCGACGCCGAGAAGCTGGCGGGCTCCGCAGACTCCTGCGGGTGCGGCGGTCACGGCGGCGGCGCCGGCGGGTGCGGGTGCGGCGGACATGGCCGCCGCCATGCCGCCGACGGCCCTCGCGAAGCCGGAGCCGAGTAGTCCCCGCACTCCCCGACGTCTACGGCCGCGGGGGAGGCCCCGGGACCGACGGCGGCAATGCCCCATCGGTGCCGGGGCCTCCGTGTCTCCGCCGGAGGCGGGGCGCCGTGCTCTCAGCTGAGCTGGAGCGTGGTCAGACAGGTCGCGGCCTCGTCCCCGGAGGTGGAGACGGCGGCGGTCGCCGTTCCCCCGTCCGCCTCGACGCTCAGCGTCGCGCGGATCCCGCGCGGCAGCCAGAGCCCGATGAACCCGTTGTCCGCCGTCGTCATGGCGCCGTCGACCAGGGCCTCTCCTGTCGCGTCGTCGGTGACGCGGATGCGCACATCCGTGTCGCCGAGCTCTCCGGTGCAGGTGGTGAGGCTGTGGTAATGGCACTCGTGGGTCTGGCTGACATAGGGGGCGACGGATAGGTAGAAGCGGTCCTCGGGGATCGGCAGGGAGGCCTGATGTCCCGCGCCATCGGCGAGCATGAGCTCGTCGGGCCGCACCGAGGCCGTGAGGCCGGCCGGCCGGTCGTCGACGTCCTGGGCCTCCAGCGCGTCGATGACGCCGGCGGCGTCCCGGCCAGCCAGGCCATGGCTGGAGAGGATGACATCGGCCGGCGAGGCCGACGAGGCGGGGCCACCGGACCCGGATGCCCCGGAGGCGCAGCCCGACAGTGCGAGGCTGGACGCCAGCAACGCAGTGCCCAAGCCGGCAGCCAGCCAGCGCCGGCCCTGCCGGAGGATCCGGGGCGGGGTGGAGGTGTTCGTGTTCACAGAGAAGTCCTTTCAGTCCGTGGCCTGCGGCGCGCACGTCCCGTGGGCGCGCGTCGCGCCGCTCGCGCCCACCGGTGGGCGCGGGGAGAGGGGAAGACCCGCGGAGAGAGGGCGGAGCGGCCGTCCTCGGACCGCGCCGGCACCGACGCGGTCCCGCAGGTCGGAACCCCTCAGGTCCGGCTGATGCAGAGGAGCCCGCGCCGCTCGGATCCGCTCAGCGCGGTCCGCGAGGCGGTGTCCGGCCCCAGGGCGAGCGGCCGAGTGGGCGGCGCCGGGGCGACGGAGGCGACGGCAGCCAGTCCCAGCAGGATCGCGCTCCACAGCGAGGCGGATCCCGCGGTCATCGTCTGGTGCTCGTCCGAGCAGGCGGCGCACACGGCGGCGGCATGGACCATGCCCGCGTCACCCGCGTGGACGTCCGCGTGGGGGACCGAGGCAGGGGCGGTGACCGCCTGTGCGGGCGCGGCGGTGCCCTCGGCGCCCATCGGGGAGGGGGCCGCGTGGCTCCCGAGGAGGCACGCGAGCACGGCCGCCAGTGCCACCAGGCACAGGACAGCCAGCTGGGGGCCGCGATGGGCGGCTCGGCGCTGCACGGGCGGTCGGAGGATCATTGCGGCACAGTCTAGAGGCATCCGGCTAGGGCGCCTGGATGCCGGCGCGGGGGGACGGGCCAGGCAGTCCGAGGAGGCGCATGAGCGCCTCCACATCGGCGCGGGCGGAAGGCCCGCCCGCCGCGGTGACCACCAGACCGTAGGCGGCGCGCAGAGCGCGGGAGAGATCCGCCGCGGTCAGACGCGGGCCCACCCGCCCGTCCCGTTGGGCGGCGGCGAGCAGCGGGACGATGGTCGTCTGGAGCCGGTCGGCGGCTCGGACGGCCCGTCCATCCCTCTCGGACTCGACGGCGGTCTCGACGAAGGCCACGTCGGAGAGGATGAGATCCAGGAGCTCGCGCCACACGGCCTCGAAGGCGGCGGGGCGGCCTGCGCCGGAGGCGGCGCTCGCCGTCCGCTCGAGACGGGTGAGGTTCTCGTCGAAGACGGCCATCGCCAGGTCCATGCGGCAGGGGAAATGCCGGTAGAGCACGCCCTGCCCGACGCCGGCCTCCTTGGCGATGGCGCTGAGGGGGACGCGGAACCCGCGCCGGGCGAACAGGAGCCGGGCCGCCCTCAGAAGCGCCCGGCGGTTCTCCTCCGCCGCGGCCGGACCCCGGTTCGACCGCGGCGGAGCGATCTGCTGCGTGATATCCATCTCACCCAGTATACTGAACCGGACAATGCTATCCGGTAGGTCGCGGAACGGGGCGCGGACCCCGGCACGTACGGCGAGAAGGCGGCCTCCCGGGCCGGGTCGGCCAAGACAAGGTGGTTCAGGGATGTCCGGAGAACAGGGTGGGGACCAGACCTATGACATCGTGGTGGTCGGCAGCGGCGCGGCCGCCTTCTCGACGGCGCTGGGGGCGGTGGACGAGGGCCTGAGCGTCGTCATGGTGGAGAGCACCGACCAGTGGGGTGGGAACACCTCGATGTCGGGCGGCGGAATGTGGCTTCCCGACAATCCTCTGATGAGGCGCGAGGGCGCCGGGGACTCCCGCGAGGAGGCCCTGGAGTACATGACGGAGACGATCGGCGCGCCGGGACCCGCCTCGTCGCGCGAGCGCATCGAGGCGTTCATCGACTCGGTCGACGACTTCGTGCTCACGGCCGAGCGCCATGGGATGAGGTTCATGCGGGATCGCGATTACCCCGACTACTACCCCGAGCGCCCCGGAGGCAAGATCGGGCGGGCGATCGAGGGCAGGAACTTCGATGTCAGACGACTCGGGGAATGGGCCGCCACGCAGCGCGGGGTCGTCCCTCTCCCGGTGCGCACGGACGACGTCTGGCTCCTGGGGCGAGCGTGGTCGACTCCGGACGGCTTCGCGCGCGGCGCCCAGTTCGTGTTCCGCACGCTCGGAGGGCTCGTCTCCGGCAAGAAGCTGGTGGGCCTCGGCGGTGCGCTCGCCGCGCAGTTCGCTCAGGCCGTGCTGGTGCGCAACCAGGTGCCGTTGCTGCTGAGCGCGCCTGCGACGAGCCTGATCGTCGAGGGCGAGGGGGCCGGCCGACGTGTCGTCGGCGTCCGCATCGGCGGACCCGGGGGCGAGAGGACACTCCGCGCTCGACGCGGCGTGATGCTCGCCGCGGGCGGATTCGAGTCCAACCAGGAGTGGCGTCGCACATACCAGGACGTCACCGGGCACACCTCGGGCAGCCCCGGCAACACGGGAGGACCCATCGCGTTCGCCCGCGATCAGGTGGGCGCCGCGCTCGACTACATGGACGACGCCTGGTGGGGCGCCACGCTGGCTCCGTTCCAGGACGGGCCGGCCGGAGGTTTCCTGGTCGGCGAGCGGTCCCTCCCCTACATGATGATCGTCGACTCCCGGGGCGGGCGCTTCGCCAACGAGGCCGAGTCCTACATCGATCTGGGCCACCACATGAACGATCATGACCGAGGCGGCGCGTACTGGATGATCACGGACGGGCGGTACAACCGCCGCTACTTCCGCACCTTCTCCATCCAACCGGGCCTGATGAAGGGGATGGCCGACGAGGGACTGCTGCACAAGTCGCCCACGCTCGGCGGGCTCGCCCGCCGCATCGGCGTCGACCCGGTCGCGCTGCGTGCCACGGTGGAGCGTTTCAACGGCTTCGCCCGCACGGGCAGGGACCAGGACTTCGGCAAGGGGGACTCCGCCTACGACCGCTACTACGGCGATCCGACGGTCCGGCCGAACCCGTGCCTGGGACCGCTGGAGAAAGGGCCGTTCACGGCGTACAAGCTGGTGGTCGGCGACCTCGGGACCAAGGGGGGCCTGGTCACCGACGCCGATGCGCGGGTCCTGCGCGAGGATGGCTCCGTCGTCGAGGGGCTCTACGCCTCCGGCAACACGACCGCCTCGGTGATGGGGCACACCTATCCGGGTCCGGGCTCGACCATCGCCCCCGCCTCGGTGTTCGGCCTGCGCGGGGCGCGGCGCATGGCCGCTGCGCCGCCCATCCGGTGAGGCGGTCGGCGGGGACCCCGGACCGTCCGGTCGCGGTCCCCGCCCACGCGCTCAGAGGTCCTTGACGATCTCCTCCACCGACGCCTTCGCGTCGCCGAAGAGCATCTGGGTGTTCTCCCGGAAGAACAGCGGGTTCTGCACGCCTGCGTAGCCCGTGGCCATCGAGCGCTTGAACACGATGACGTTCTGCGCCTCCCAGACCTTGAGGACGGGCATCCCGGCGATCGGGGAGTCTGGCTCATCGGTGGCGGCCGGGTTGACCGTGTCGTTGGCGCCGATGACCAGGACGACGTCGACCTCCGGGAAGTCGTCGTTGACCTCGTCCATCTCCAGGACGATGTTGTAGGGCACCTTGGCCTCGGCCAGCAGGACGTTCATGTGGCCGGGCAGGCGCCCCGCCACGGGGTGGATACCGAAGGTGACGTCCACGCCCATGTCCCGAAGCTTCGCGGTCAGGTCCGCGACCGGGTACTGGGCCTGGGCGACGGCCATCCCGTACCCGGGGGTGATGACGACGCGGTGGGCGTCCTTGAGCATCGACGCCACCGACGCGGCGTCCGTCTCGCGGTACTCGCCCTGCTCCTCGGCGGCCGCGCCCTTCTTCGGCGACGTCGAGGCGCCTGAGCCGAACCCGCCCAGGATGACGGAGACGAACTTCCGGTTCATGGCCTTCGACATGATGTAGGACAGGTAGGCGCCCGAGGAGCCGACCAGCGCGCCCGTGATGATGAGCAGGTCGTTGTTGAGCATGAACCCGGCGAACGCCGCCGCCCAGCCGGACAGCGAGTTCAGCATCGAGACGACGACGGGCATGTCGCCGCCCCCGATGGCCCCCACCAGGTGGAGCCCGACCAGCAGGGCGATGACGGTCATGGCGACCAGGGCGATCCACGCCGCCCCCGAGTGCTCCGGGGCGTTGATGAACCACACCATGAGGCCCAGCGAGGCCAGCACCGCCACCAGGTTGATGAGGTTGCGGTGGGGGAGCAGCAGCGGACGGCCCGAGATCTTGCCGGCGAGCTTGAGGAAGGCGATGATCGACCCGGTGAAGGTGACGGCGCCGATGAAGACGCCCAGGAAGACCTCTCCCAGGTGGAACCCGCCGAGGGCCTGCGCGTCGGCCGCGGGCGCCAGGAACGAGTTGTAGCCGACCAGCACGGCGGCCAGTCCGACGAAGCTGTGCAGCATGGCGATCAGCTGCGGCATGCCCGTCATCTCGACCGTGCGGGCCAGCCTGGTGCCGATGGTCGCGCCGATGAGCATGGCCAGGGCGATGAGCAGGGCGGTCACCCACACGCCCCGGCCCGGGTCGCTGGTCAGCGCCAGCGTGATCGTGGCGACCAGAGCGATGGCCATGCCGACGATGCCGAAGGTGTTGCCGCGTTGGGCCGTCTCATGCTGGGAGAGGCCCGACAGCGCCAGGATGAACAGGATCGCGGCCACCAGGTAGGCCAGCACCGTGAAGCGGTCGACGAAGGTGGCGGCGGCGCCCGCGAGGGCGGCCGCGGGCGCCGGGATTCCGGGCGCGGCGGAGAACAGTGCCGTCATGGTTCAGTCCCTCCTGAACATGGCGAGCATGCGGTGCGTGACCAGGAAGCCGCCGAAGATGTTGATGGATGCGATCACGATGGCGACGAAGCTGAGAATGCCCACCGCCAGGTTCGAGGAGCCGACCTGCAGGATCGCCCCGACCAGGATGATGCCCGAGATGGCGTTCGTCACCGACATCAGCGGCGTGTGCAGGCTGTGCGTGACGTTCGTGATGACGTAGAACCCGACGACGACGGCCAGCATCAGCACGATGTAGTGGCCGGCCGCCGCCGTGGGCGTCACCAGCACCAGCGCGGCCAGCAGGACGGCCGCGATGATCGTCGCGATCGTCGCATTGCGCCTGCGCCGGGCCGCCGCCTGGGCGTCGGCCGCCGCCTTCGCGGCCTTCTCCGCGGGGGTGGGCTGGTTGAGGGACGAGGGCGGCGTCGCCGGCTGGGCGGAGACCGAGACCTTGGGCGGGGGCCAGAGGATCTCCCCGCCGGACGTCACGGCGATGCCGCGGACGATCTGGTCCTCCAGGTCCAGCGTCAGTCGACCGTCCTTGGCGGGCGTCATGAGCTTGAGCAGGTTGACGATGTTCTGCCCGTACAGCTGGGAGGACTGGGAGGGCAGGCGCCCGGCGAGGTCCGTGTACCCGATGATGATGACGCCGCCGGGGGTCGTGTGGACCTCGCCGGGGCGGGTCATCGTCGTGTTGCCGCCGTTCGCGGCCGCCATGTCGACGATCACCGATCCGGGGGCCATCGCGTTGACGGCGGCGTCGTCCAGCAGGATCGGGGATGTTCGGCCCGGCACGTTGGCCGTCGTGATGACGATGTCGGACTTGGCGGCCTGGAAGGCGTAGAGCCTGTTCGCGGCGGCCGCCTGGTCGGCGTTCATCTCCTTGGCGTATCCGTCGGTCGACCTCTCCTGGGCGACGGGGATCGGGAGGAACTCCGCGCCCATGGACTCCACCTGCTCGGCGACCTCGGGGCGCACATCGGTGGCGCACACCTGCGCGCCCATCGAGTGGGCGGTCCCGATGGCGGCCAGGCCGGCGACGCCCGCGCCGATGACATAGACGTCGGCGGGCGGGACCTTGCCGGCGGCGGTGATCTGGCCGGTGAAGGGACGTCCGAAGGCGAACGCGGCCTCGACCACGGCCCGGTAGCCCGCGAGGTTCGACTGCGAGGAGAGCACGTCCATCGCCTGCGCGCGCGAGATCCTCGGCACGGTGTCCAGAGCCAGGGCGGTGACACCGGCGTCCCTCAGGCGCTCCACCAGCTCCGGGTCGCGGGCCGGGGCGAGCCGGGCGATGAGCGTGGCACCGGGGTGCATGAGGGCCAGACGCTCGGGACCGGGGGCGTCCAGCGTCAGAACGATGTCCGCGTCCCACACCTCCTCGGCGCCGGCGAGCACTGCTCCGGCGGCCACGTACTGACTGTCTGGGTAGCGGGCCTGCGCTCCGGCTCCCGTCTCCACGGACACCTCATAGCCGAGTTTGATCAGCTTGGCGACGGTGTCGGGTGTGGAAGCGACGAGCGGCTGGTCCGCGCCCTCGGCGGGCACTCCAATACGCACGTGGACTCCTTCGTTGGACTCAAGACGAGCATCGCGTGGCGCGACGCGCCACTGCTCCAGATTAGGCGGTCCCGCGGTCCTGTTCGAATCGGGTCCGTCTGTGGTCCCTTCGTCCCGGGAGCACCGCGCGAGTAGGTCCTTCGCGAGGGTCTTTCGCCCCTTGCCCCCGACCGGGCCTGGAGCGGCGGGAGAGGGGCCGCGGAGAGGCTCGGCGGCCTCGCCGGACCCCGGGCCGCAGCGGCCCGGGGCACGCGGCGGCGCCGCCTCCGCCAGGAGGGGAATGGGGGAATGAGACCTTCCCGCAGGGCGGGCAACACCGATACCGTGGGGACATGGACATCATCGACGACGGCGACGACCCGGAGACCCGCCAGGACTACGACACGATCGAGGCTGACGTGATCATTCACGCCGATCTGGAGGACGTGTGGTCGTTGGTGTCGGAACCGGGGTGGTGGATCAACGACGGCCCGCTGGGCGATCACGAGACCGACCGCGGCGACGACGGCCTGTTCCGCGTCACCGACCCGCAGGCGGGCACCTGGCTGGTCGCGCGCGAGGACGAGGACCCGATGGACGTCGTCTCCTACCGCTGGTACCCGCTGGCCGGCGACGACTTCCCCGAGGAGCGCACGACGCGCGTCGAGTTCTCCCTGTCGGAGGAGGACGGCGGCATCGCCCTGCACGTCGAGGAGTCCGGCCTGTCGGGCGTCTCCGACGATCCCGAGGAGGCGCGCCAGGCCTGGGAGGACAGCGCCGGCATGTGGCCGGACGAGCTGCTCGCCGCCAGGGACCACCTCGAGTCCAGGTGACGGGCAGCCGGCCGCGCCTCCACCCCCGCGGGGTACGGTGATCGGGCGCCGCTCCCCGGCGTGCCCCGTCGCCGACGAGGGCGTCCCCTCACCCTGAAGATCGCCGAATGTCACCAGCCCGCCCCGCAGACGTGGCCACGCCGAGTTCGACCGATGACTCCGGGCGCGCCCTGCGCCGCAACCTGCAGAACCGCCACATCCAGCTGATCGCCATCGGGGGCGCCATCGGGACCGGGCTGTTCATGGGGTCGGGCAAGACGATCGCGCTGGCCGGGCCGTCCGTGCTGCTCGTCTACGCCCTCACCGGCTCCGTGCTGTTCCTCTTCATGAGGGCGATGGGCGAGCTGCTGCTGTCGGATCGCCGGTATGCGACCTTCGCCGACATCGCGCGCGACATCCTGGGCCCCTGGGCCGGGTTCGTCACGGGATGGACCTACTGGCTGTGCTGGGTGGTCACGGGCGTGGCCGACATGGTCGCGATCACCGGGTACGTGCGCTACTGGTGGCCGGCGACCCCGGCCTGGATCCCGATCCTCGTCGTGGTCGTGCTGCTGTTCTCCCTCAACGCGCTGACGGTCCGGGCATTCGGCGAGACGGAGTTCTGGTTCGCCCTCGTCAAGATCGTGGCCATCGTCGCGCTCATCGCGGTCGGCCTGGCCCTGGTGGCGATCGGGTTCGCCGACGGCGCCGGCGAGAGGGCCGCGGTGTCGAACCTGTGGAGCCATGGGGGCTTCTTCCCGACGGGCCTCAGCGGATTCCTCGGCGGGTTCCAGATCGCGGTCTTCGCCTTCGTCGGCATCGAACTGGTGGGGACCACGGTCGCCGAGACCGAGGACCCGGCCCGCACGCTCCCCAAGGCCGTCAACTCGGTGCCCGTGCGCGTCATGCTCTTCTACGTCGGCGCGCTCGCGGTCATCATGATGGTCACGCCCTGGGACGAGGTCGATCCCGGCACGTCGCCCTTCGTCACGATGTTCTCCCTGACGGGCCTGGGGGCGGCCGCCTCGGTCCTCAACCTGGTGGTGCTCACCTCGGCGGCCTCGTCGGCGAACTCGGGTATCTACTCGACGTCGAGGATGGTCTTCGGCCTGGCCGGGCAGGGGGACGCCTCCCGCGTCTTCCACCGTCTCAGCCCGCGCGGCGTCCCGCGCAACGCGTTGTTCCTGTCCTGCGTGCTGATGCTGAGCGCGATCGCCATCCTCGCGCAGGGCGACTCCGTCATCGACGCCTTCACCCTGGTCACCTCCATGTCGACGACGTTGTTCATGGCGGTGTGGACGATCATCACGGTGTGCTATCTGGTGTGGGTGCGCCGCCGGCCCGAACGGCACCGGGCGTCCTCGTTCCGCGCCCCCGGAGGGGCGGCCTCCGCCTGGGTGGTGCTGGCGTTCATGGCGGCCCTGTCGGTGGTCCTGTGCCTGGAGGCCACCACGCGCGCCGGGCTCATTGCGGCCGCGGTGTGGTTGTCGGCCGTCACGGTCGTCGCCGTCGTCCACCGGCACCGGATGCTGGTCCGCGCTCAGTCCGCCTGAGGGGACCGCCTATACTGGCCACCAGTGCCACGGGAACCCGGGAGACCGGGTTGAGAGGAGGGCTTGGAGCCCTCGACCGTAGAACCTGACCCGGCTCATACCGGCGGAGGAAGGCTCTTTCTCGTGCGCACCAGTGTTGCTCAGCACGTGAAAGGAACAAGCTGACATGGCTGGTACGAACACAGGCGCCGCGGGGCGTCTTCAGTGGCGGGTCGTCGACATGGTGACGGCTGCGATCCTGGGAGTCGCCTGCGGGCTGATCTTCCTCGTGTGGAACCAGGTCGGGGGCGCCGCGTACTCGGTGATCGACGCCGTGACCCCCGGCGTCGGCGGGCTGGTCGCCGGCATCTGGTATCTGGGCGCCGTGATCGGGGCGCTGGTCATCCGCAAGCCCGGCGCCGCGGTCTTCGTCGAGGTGCTCGCCGCGGTCGTCTCGATGGCGCTGGGATCCCAATGGGGGATCTCGACGGTCTACTCCGGGCTGGTCCAGGGCCTGGGCATGGAGCTGGTGGTGCTCGCCTTCGGCTACAAGAGGTTCTCCCTGCCCGTCGCCATGCTCGGCGGCGTCGGATCCGGCGTGGCCGCGTGGGTGTTCGAGGGCTTCTACGGCTCCACCCCGAACTTCGCCAAGGGCCTGGCCTTCAACCTCACCTACCTGGGATGCCAGGTCGTGACCGGCGTGGTGTTGGCCGGCCTGGTCGGCTGGCTACTGGTGCGCGGGCTCGCCCAGACCGGGGCGCTGGACCGTTTCGCCGCGGGCCGCGAGGTCCGGGCCCGGGTGTGAGCAGTCCCGCCATGGACTCCATCGAAGCCGCGCTGGCGGCGGACCGGGCCCGCGAGGCCGGGGCGGCGTCCGTCCCCGGCGCCCGCGTGCGGGTCCGCGGGTGGGGGTGGCGCCACGCGGGCCGCAAGGCGTGGGCCCTTCGCGACATCGACCTCGACATCGCGCCGGGTGAGCGCGTCCTCCTCCTCGGGACCTCCGGCGCGGGCAAGTCGACGCTGCTCGGCGGCCTCGCAGGGGTGCTCGGGGGAGAGGACGAGGGCGACTCCGCTGGATCCCTGGCGGTGGACGGTCGGGCCCCGGAGGAGCTGCGGGGCCGGGTCGGCCTCATGATGCAGGATCCCGAGGCGCAGGTCGTCCTGGCCCGCGCGGGCGATGACGTCGCCTTCGGGTGCGAGAACCTCGGCGTGCCCCGCGAGGAGATCTGGACGCGCGTGCGCGACGCCCTGGACGAGGTCGGGCTCGGCGGCCTGTCCCTCGACCACCCGACGTCCAGGCTCTCGGGCGGGCAGAAGCAGCGTCTCGCGCTGGCCTCCATCCTCGCGATGCGCCCCGGGCTGCTGCTCCTGGACGAGCCCACCGCGAACCTCGATCCCGAGGGGGTCGGCGAGGTCGTCGAGGCGACGCGCCGCGTCCTTGAACGCACAGGGGCGACCCTGATCGTCGTTGAGCACCGGGTGGACGTCTGGGCGGGCCTGGTGGATCGGGCGGTCGTCGTCATGGAGGGGGCGGTGCGGGCGGATGGCCCCCTCGAGGACGTTCTGCGCGACGAGGGAGGCGCCCTGCGCGACGCTGGGATCTGGCTGCCCGGCGACGACCGCGCCGTGGTCGAGGAGGCCCGCCGGCGCTGGGCGGCCGCCTCCGCCTGCTCCGCGCCCCCGCCCGCGCGGGGCGCGGAGCAGGCGGCCCGGCCCTCCCCGGCCCCGGCGATGCGCGTGCGGGACCTCGCCATCGGCTACCGAGAGGACCGGCCCGTGCGTTCCGGCATCGACCTGGACATCCCGCGGGGAGCCTCCACGTGCGTGATCGGTCCGAACGGCGTGGGGAAGTCCGCTCTGGCGCTGACCGTCGCGGGCCTGCTGCCCCAGCTGGCGGGGACCGTGGACGCCGCGGAGGACCTGGCGCCGCTCAGGTCGTCGCGCCGCCCGCACCGGACCCGGACGAGGACGGCGCCGGACGCCGCCAGGACGGATCCCCACACCTGGTCCTCGCGCGAGCTGCCGGGAAGGATCTCCCTGGTCTTCCAGGAGCCGGAGTACCAGTTCGTCGAACGGACGGTGCGCGAGGAGCTGGAGGTGGGCCCCCGGCTGGCCGGCGTCGGGGGCGCCGAGCTGGACGGGCTCGTGGAGCGGACGCTGCGGCGCCTGAGGCTGGACCAGGTCGCGCTGGCGAACCCGATGACGCTGTCCGGCGGGGAGAAACGCCGCCTGTCCGTGGCGACCGCCCTCATCAGCGCGCCTCGGGTCGTCCTCCTGGACGAGCCGACCTTCGGGCAGGACCGGTCGACCTGGCTGGAACTCGTCGGCATCCTCCAGGAGGCAGTCGAGGCGGGGACGACCCTCGTCTCGGTCACCCATGACCGGGCGTTCATCGAGGTCATGGGGGACCGCGTGATCGACCTGTCCGAGGTCGGCCGGCCCGCGGGGCATCGCCGCGAAGCGGAACCGGCCTCGCAGACCGGCCTCGTCCCGGACGGTCGGCCGCCCCGGCCGGTGTCGGCGCCTCCGGCCCGGAACGATCCGGAGGAGCGCGCCGCGCCGCGCATCGGCTGGCGCGATGTGCTGGCGGGGCGCGGGCTGCGCGCCGTCAACCCCGTCACGCAGGTGCTCGCGCTCGTCGTGATGACGACGCCGCTGATGGCCTCCGTCGACGTGCTGAGCGCGGGGATCGCGCTGGCGCTCGAGGTGCTGCTCGTGCCCCTGGCGGGGATCGAGGCGCGACGGGTCCTCACCCGGATCGTCCCCCTGCTGGCCGCGGCGCCCCTGGCGGCCTTGTCGATGCTGCTCTACGCGAAACCCGGCGGAGACGTCTACTGGTCGTGGGGCCCGGCGGCGGTCTCGCAGAACTCGGTCGAGCTGGCCGGAGCGGTCCTGCTGCGGGTGCTGGCCCTGGGGCTGCCCGCCATCGTGCTGCTGTCGCGCATCGACCCCACCGACATGGCCGACGGCCTGGGGCAGGTGCTGCACCTGCCGGCGCGCCCCGTGCTGGCCTCCTTGGCGGGCGTGCGGATGACCGGGTTGATGGTCACCGACTGGCGGGCGCTGGAGCGGGCGCGCCGCATGCGCGGCATCGGGGACGGCAGCCGGGTCGCGGCCTTCTTCCGGGGGGCCTTCGCGCTGCTCGTGTTCGCGCTGCGCCGCTCGGCGAAGCTGTCGCTGACGATGGAGGCCCGCGGTTTCGGCGCCCCCGGCCCCCGCTCCTGGGCCAGGCCCTCGCGCGTCGGAGGGGCGGACGCCGCCATGATGGCGGTCGCCGTGGCGGTGCCCGTGGCGGCGATCGGCGCCGCCGTGTGGTTCGGCGTCCTGCGGCCGGCGGGAACGTGAAGGCGGGCGCGAGCGGTCCCGGCGCCGGGCCCGCCCCTCGGCGCGCGCGGATCCGCGATCTCGCGACGGCGGTCGGCGGCCGTACGGGGACGCGGCGAGCGCACGCCGTGTGGCGCGCCCCCGTGGTCGTCGTCGACGGGCGGTCCGGGTCGGGGAAGACGCAGCTCGCGCGGCGCCTCGCCCGCATGCTCCGTGCCGGAGGGCTGACCGGCATCCAGATCGCCCGCCTGGACGACTGGTATCCCGGGTGGGACGGGCTGAGCGCGGGGACCGCCCGGACGGAGAGGCTGCTCCTGCGGGAGCCGGCCTATCCCGAGTGGGACTGGACGGCGGGCCGGGTGCGCCGGTGGGTGCGCCTGGACCCCGCGCGCCCGCTGATCGTCGAGGGAGCGGGGGCGTTGACCGCGCGCACGCGGTCAGTCGCCGACGTGGCGGTGTGGGTGGATGTCGGCCCGGGGCCGTTGGACGGAGAGGGGAGCCCCGTCTCCGCGATGGAGCGCAAGCGGCGAGCCCTGCTCCGCGACGGCGAGGCCTACCGCCCATGGTGGGACATGTGGGCCGCGCAGGAGCTTCGGCACATCTCGCGCCATCGCCCGCGGGCGCTCGCAGACCTCGAGGTGCTGGACTGAGTCCGGTTCGCCGTCCGCCGGTTCCCGGTGCGGGCCGTGGGGCGCTGCCGGGTCCCCCGGACGGGGCGCGGCTAGTCTGGCGATCATGAGGATCGCGATCGCGGGTGCGTCGGGGCTGCTCGGGTCGGCTCTGGCGCGGGCTCTCGCCGCCGGTGACGGCGAGAACCACACGGTGCTGCGCCTCGTCCGCCGACCTGCGCGCACGTCCGGCGAGCGCCGCTGGGATCCGGCGGCCGGGCGGATCGACGGGCCGGGAGCGGGCCTGGACGACGTCGACGCGGTCGTCGTGTTGTCCGGCGCGGGCATCGGCGACCGCCTGTGGACCCGCCGGTACCGCCGGGAGATCCTGGTCAGCCGCGTGGAGCCGGTGAGGACGATCGCCGCGGCCATGGCCCGGGGCGAGGCGGCCGGCCGGGACCGCGTCCTGCTCGTCCCCTCGGCCGTCGGCGTCTACGGGGCGGATCCGGGGGACGCGGTCCTCACGGAGGCGAGCGTCCTCGGCGACGACTTCCTGGCGCGCGTGTGCCGCCTGACCGAGCGGGCCGCCGACGCGGCGCGCGAGGCCGGAGTCCGTGTGGTGGCCATGCGCACGGGCATCGTCCTGTCCGGACAGGGTGGGTATCTGGGCCGGCAGCGATGGCTGTACCGGGCGGGCCTGGGCGGGCCGATCAGCGGCGGCGCCCAGTGGCTCGCCTGGATCACCCGGGCCGACCACGTGCGTGCGATGCGTCACCTCCTGGCGCATTCGGAGCTGTCCGGCCCCGTCAACCTGGCGGCGCCGGGCGCCGTCCGCCAACGGGACTTCGCGCGGGCTTTCGCGGCGAGCATGCGCCGCCCGGGGGTCGTGCCGCTTCCCGCAGGCCTGCTCGCTCCCGTCCTGGGGCCGGACATGGTCGCCGAGGTGCTGCGCTCGGGCCAGCGGGCTGTTCCCGAGCGGCTGCTCGGCGACGGCTTCCGTTTCGACCACCCGTCCCTGCCGGAGGCGCTGCGCTGGTTGGCGACGGAGGCGTCGGGCGGCGTCGGCGGCTGAGCTAGGCTGTCCGCCCGTGGACAACCCCTTCGACGCCGTCACGTCTTCGTACAGCCGTGTGAGGCCCGGATATCCGGGCGCGGCCGTCGACGCGGTGGAGGCGGCGGCCGGCGGGGCTCCCGGCGGCCGCGTGGCCGCCGACATCGGCGCGGGCACGGGCAAGATGACCGGCGCGCTGGCGGCGCGCGGATGGCGCGTCGTCGCCGTCGAGCCCTCCGCGGCGATGCGCGCCCAGCTGCGCACCTCGATGGGCCTGCGACGGACAGCCGGCGCGGAGCCCGCGGTCTCGGTGCGCGACGCCACCGCCGAGCGCACCGGCCTGGGAGACGGCAGCGTCGACCTGGTCGTCTATGCGCAGTCGTGGCACTGGGTGGAGCCGGAGGCCGCCGGCGCGGAGGCCGCCCGCATTCTGCGTCCCGGCGGGGCGATCGCCGCAGTGTGGAACCAGATGGATGTCTCGGACCCGTGGGTCCTGCGCCTGACCCGGATCATGCGCTCGGGCGACGTTCACCGGGCGGGGGATCCGCCGGCGTTCGGCCCCGGCTTCACGAGGCCGGAGCTGCGGGTCGTGCGGTGGGCCGACACGATGACGGTCGAGGAGCTGCTGGAGCTGGGGACCACCCGATCCTCCTATCTGCGCCAGGATTCCGCAGGCCGTGCCCGCATGCAGGAGAACCTCCGGTGGTACCTCCTCGAGCACCCGGGCGTGCGGAGCCACTGGGCGGCCCGGGGCCCGGCGGGCGCGCTCATCGCCCTCCCCTACACGACGCTGGTGTGGACCGCCAGGCCGGTGCCCGCCTACTCCCAGGGGTAGACGACGCCGACCTGCGCGCGGATCGCGTCCATGATGTCCATGACCTCGACCGTGTCCCGCCACGTCATGTCCGCGGACTCGGTGAGGCCGGCCTCGAGGCAGCGGGCGACTTCGGCGGCCTCGTACTGGAAACCGCCCGGAACCGTCGCGTCCCAGTCGACGGTCGCGCCGTCATCGGGCCCGCCCTCGGGGAACGTGCGCAGACGCAGGACCCCGGGGCGGTAGAACTGCAGGGGGAGCTCCAGGGCGCCGCGCTCGAAGACGACCTCGGCGGCGGTCGCCGAGCGGCCGTCCAGATGGCACCGCGCGACGCCCATCGCGTCGCCCGCCCGAAGGATCGCCGCGTCGGCCGCGTCGATGCGCACGGGCCGGGAGGAGGCCGAACGCCCGAAGTCGCCGGGGAGCGCGCGTCCGGCGGCGGTGACGGACTCGGGCGCCCCCAGCACCTCGTGGAGGAAGGACACCGGGTAGATCCCGAGGTCCATCAGCGCGCCCCCGCCCAGTTCGGGACGCATCAGGCGCGGCACATGGCGCAGCGACTGCCCGTGATCGGCCTGCGCCGAGACCACGCGTCCCAGGCCGCCGTTCGCGATGACCTGGCGAAGGACCCGGTAGTGCGGCAGGTGCCGGCTCCACATCGCCTCCATCGCGAACAGCCGCGACTCGCGCGCCTGGTCGAGCACGGCGCGCGCCTGCGAGGCGTCCATCGTGAAGGACTTCTCCACCAGCACGGGCTTGCCGGCGCGCAGGGCCAGCAGGGCCTGACCGGCGTGCAGGGGGTGGACCGTCGCCACATAGACGGCGTCGATCCCAGGGTCCGCGACCAGCTCCTCGTAGGAGCCGTAGGCTCGTTCGACCCCCCATTCCCGGGCGAAGGCCTCCGCGCGGTCCAGTTGGCGCGCCGCCACCCCCGCGACTCGGGAGCGCGTGAAGCGCGGGACGTCGCGGGCGAAGGTCCGGGCGATCCCGCCCGCGCCGATGATGCCCCACCGCAGCGCGGGCGCCTCCATCGGGTCGGGCAGCGTCACGCCGCGTGCCAGCTCGGCGAGCTCACCGGGCAGCCCGGGCAGAGGGGCATGGGGGTCTCCTGGTCGCGTCATGCCTCGATTCTGCCATCGCGCAGGGCCCGGGGCGTCTCGACAGGCCCCGCGGCCCGCCCGCCGGTTCTCCTACAATGGAGCGCGGTCGAGGGCTGCGCGTCGCGTCGGTCCGGCCGCGCCCCATCCTCCCGTCCACCCAGCAGGAAGCCCCGATGATCGCACAGTCACTGCTCGGCGTGCTGCTTGCGCTGGTGATGTACGCGATCTCGGTGTCGCCGTCGCTGATGGCCCGCAGCTGGTGGTGGCACGCGGCCTCCTCCGGCGTGCTGATGGCCGTGGGATACGTGATCGGCCTGGTCATCGACAAGGTCGGGGGATGGGTGGTCGACTGGGTCGGCCTGTCCGTCACGGCGGCCCCGTGGGCGCGGGAATGGGCGGAGCGCGTCGTGCTCGTCGTGTTCCTCCTGTGGTTCGCCCGCGCGGTCATCCTCTCGGCGCGCGACACCCGTCGCGCGGCGGCCCTGGTCGAGATGCCGCCCGAGACGCTGCCCGCCTACCTTCTGGGGGCGGTCGGCGCCCTGGTCCTCACCTACCTGCTGCTCGGGCTGCTGGCCGGGGTGATCTGGATCCTGCGCGGCCTGGTGAACCTGTTCGCCCGCTGGATGCCGGCGCCGGTCGCGTGGCTGGTGGCGGGGGCCCTGGTGGCGACGCTGGTCGTCGTCCTCACCTCGCGCGTGCTGATGGGAGGGATTCTCTCCTTCTTCTCCCGACACGCCCTCAAGATGGACCGGCGCACCGCGCGGGGGATCTATCAGCCCGTGCAGCCGGAGCGATCGGGTTCGCTCGGCTCCCTGTCCTCCTGGGAGTCGGTGGGCGGCCAGGGCCGCGTCTTCCTGGGCCGCGGCCCCCATCGCGAGGACATCGAGGCCGTGACCGGGCGGCCCGCGAAGGAGCCGATCCG
The DNA here is from genome assembly GCF_042665795.1 of Schaalia naturae. Lineage (NCBI taxonomy): Bacteria > Bacillati > Actinomycetota > Actinomycetes > Actinomycetales > Actinomycetaceae > Schaalia > Schaalia naturae. Next base: position 2,147,800 of record NZ_JBHTEF010000001.1, on the reverse strand, counting down.
CGTCTACGCCGGGATGCCCCATGGGCGCGAGACGCTGGCGGATCGGGCGCGCCTGGTCGTCGACGAGCTCGCCCGGACCGGGGCCTTCGACCGTTCGGTGTTGGTGGTGACGACGTCCACCGGATCCGGCTGGGTCGACGAGTGGCAGGTCCAGCCCGTCGAGTACCTCACGGGCGGCGACTGCGCGACCGCCTCCATGCAGTACTCCTACGTTCCCTCCAGCATCAACGTGCTCACCGGGCTCGAACCGTCGATGCAGGCCTCCGCGCTGCTGTTCGAGGCGGTGAGGAGCGCGCTCGAGGCGCTCCCCGCCGGACGCCGGCGCCCTGACCTGTACGTGTGCGGCGAATCGTTGGGGGCCTACGCCTCGCAGCACGTCTTCGGGGGCCTCGACGACGTCCGGGCGAAGGTGTCCGGCGCGTTGTGGGTGGGGACGCCCTCGTTCACGGATCTGCACCGCGACCTCACGCGCTCCCGCCACCGCGGCAGCCCCGAGGTGGCGCCCGTGGTGGACAACGGGCGGGTCGTCCGTTTCGCGAACCTGCCGGAGAACCTCGCCGTCGACGTCTACGGGCGCGAGTTGGGGCCCTGGGAGTTCCCGCGCGTCGTGTACGCCCAGCACCCGTCCGATCCGGTGGTGTGGTGGTCGACGGACATGATCTGGAACCAGCCCGACTGGATGCGGGAGAAGGCCGGCCATGACGTCTCGAGCCGCGTGGAGTTCACCCGCGGGGCCTCCTTCATCCAGGTCCTGGCGGATCTGCCGGTGGCCGGGACCGCTCCGGCCGGCCATGGGCACACCTATCACGAGGAGCTGATCCCCCTGTGGGAGGGGATCCTCGGCCTCCACGATCCGCGGCGCCCGGCTGCCTTGCCCGACGGCGACTGGGTGGACGCCGACATGCGCACGCGCATCGGCCAGGCGATCTCGGCGAACATCGCCCTGTCTGACCGGCAGTGACCGCGCCGGCGGGACACGGCAGCCCCGCCGGCCGCGGTGGCCGCGCCGCTGCTGAGAGCGGGCGTCCAGCGCGTGCTCCGCGTCCCGCTGATCGTCTTCGAGATCCTGCTCGGCGTGCTGCTGGGCCCCAGCGCCCTGGGGTGGGTGCAGCCGGACGAGGTGACCGGCGTCCTGTCCGACTTCGGCGTCGCCATGCTGTTCTTCCTCGCCGGCAACGAGATCGACTTCCGCGGCATCCGCGGCCGTCCCCTGCGGCGGGCGGCGGGCGGCTGGCTGGTCTCCCTGGCCGTCGGCGTCGGCGTCGGCGTGTGGATCGCCCCCTCGACGGTCACCGGCGTGTTCATCGGGGTGGCGCTCACCTCGACGGCCCTGGGCACGCTTCTGCCGGTGCTCCGCGACGAGGGCGACCTGCATTCGCCCTTCGGCCGGGCGGCGGCCGCGACGGGCGCGGCCGGCGAGTTCGGGCCGCTCCTGGCGATCTCGATCTTCCTGGGCGGTCGGAGCCCGCTGGCCGGGGCTCTGGTGCTGGGGGCTTTCGCGCTGATCGCCGGGCTGGCGATCTGGTTGGCCTCGCGCGGCCCGCATCCGGCGTTCAACCGCCTGACGGCGGCCACCCTGCGCACCAGCGGCCAGTTCGCGGTCCGGACGGTCATCTTCGTGGTGGCCGCCCTGTCCGTCCTGAGCGCCGTGCTGGGGCTGGACATGCTGCTCGGCGCCTTCGCCGCCGGCGTCCTGTGCCGAGTGCTGCTCTCCGGAGCCGCCCCCGACGACCGTGAGATCGTCGACGCCAAGCTCGAAGCGGTGGGATTCGGCTTCCTGGTCCCCGTGTTCTTCGTCATGACGGGCGTGACCTTCGACCTGCGGGCGCTGCTGGCGTCCCCCCGGCTGCTGGGCCTGATGGCCGTGGCGCTCGCGCTGCTGCTGGTCATCCGCGGTCTGCCCTCCGTGGTGGCCGCTCCCGAGGGCTCGACAGCGGCGGACCGCGCCGCGCTGCTGCTCTTCGGCGCCACGGGACTGCCTATCATCGTCGCCGTCACCGGCATCGGCGTCGACCGCGGCGAGCTGGACTCCGGCGCCGCCGCCGCACTGGTCGGGGCCGGGATGCTGTCGGTCCTGATCTTCCCGGCGCTCGCTCTGGCGCTGCGCCGCCGCTCGGAGGGCGGCGACCTGGTCGCCGACGCGGAGGAGGTCCCGATCGAGGGGTAGGGTAGCCGGGGCCTGCGGAGAACGCGGCGGATCTCCCCGACGTGCGTCGGCGAGGACGTCTGCGGTCAGAGCAGCCCTTTCTTCTGCATGACGCGGGTGGCCGCGTAGCCGAAGGGGACACGGCCGTAGAACGTCACCAGGCGGTACAGGACCGCGGCGGACAGGGCAATGGACACCGGCAGGCCGGCCACGGTGAGCCCGCCGGTCAGAGCCCCCTCGACCGGGCCGATCCCGCCGGGGGAGGGGATGACGGAGCCCAGGGAGTTCGACACCAGGAAGGTCACGGCCAGGGTCGTGAGCGACAGGCGCCCACCGAAGGCCTCGACGGACGCCCAGAAGGCCCCGATGAAACCGATGTTCATGATGAGGTTTCCGGCCACGACCTGGACGATGCGCCGGGGCTGCCCGACGATCCACAGCAGCCGCGGGTAGATCTGCTTCCAGACGGGCTCGGCCTTCGACCAGATCCAGCGGCGCAGCCGGGGGACCGACAGCGCCACCGCGACCACGACGGCCACCACCGCGGCGACGGCCAGGATCACCGAGTAAGGGATCGACACGCCCAGCGAGCTCCCGGTGAACAGGATGACGACGATGAGCAGCAGCACGGTGACCAGGAACTGGGAGATCTGCTGGAGGACCACGGTGGTCGCCGCGATGGCCGTCGGGACCTTCAGTTTGTTGAGGAAACGCAGATTGAGGGCGGCGGGCCCGATGCCGGCCGGCGCGACGATCGTGACGACGGAGGCGGCCATCTGGGCGAGGAAGGCGTCCTGGAGGCGGATCCTCTCCGAGGAGAGCGCCCTCAGCGGGATCGCCCCGCCCAGCCAAGTGAGGGTGCCGAGCAGGAAGGAGACGAGGAACCAGATCGGGTTGGCGGAGGTGATCGTCGCGACCAGGCTGTCGAAGTTCAGCGAGCCCATGACGGCGATGAGCGCGAGGACCAGGATGGTCGCGGTGACCACCGTGCGCGGGGCGAAACGCTGGAGGTTGAGAGGCTGGACGGTCTCCACGAGCTGGTCGCCGACGATCGCGTCGCGGACGCCGGTCACCGTGTCGGTGCGCCGCACCGCCGCCGCGACCTTCTCCGGGAGGATGGCGCTCTGGACGACCGGGGCGACGGCGCGCAGCTCGGATTCGGGCAGGGCGCGCCGCGCCGAGGCGAGGGCGCGGTCCTTGCCCACGCACACGGCGAGGTGGACGAGCAGTTGGGCGATGTCGATGCGCCGGTTGAGCTCCGTCGTGGCGACCTCGCCCTGCTCCCAGTCGACCATCCACACGGTGCCCGTCTGGTCGATGGCGACCGCGTCGAAGGTGAGGTCGCGGTGGCAGATCCCGTGGACGTGGGCCAGCAGCAGCTGACGCCAGACCTCGTCCAGGACGGCGTCGGTGAGGGCCTCGGGGGCCACATCGCGCAGCCGGGAGGTGGGAGGCATCGAGCGGTAGACCTGGAGCACGGACGCGCCGGCCTGCGCCAGGCCGACGGGCTCGGGAACGTGGACGCCGGCGCGCATCGCGGACAGCGCCGTCAGCATCGAGCGCTCGGCGTTCGCCTTCGGCGAGGGCGAGATCCACCTCGTGATGCCCCGCAGGCGCAGGTTGTTCCAGATCTCCTCGACGGTGCCAGTGATCTCCCGGCCGGGGTCGATGGCGACGAGGTCGAGGAGCGTGCCCCGGACGTCCCAGACCTGGTAGTGGCGGTTGCCGTCCGGCTCGGGCCGGCGCGCCACCGTGTATTCGACGATGTCTGGGCTGGTGGTCGGCTGCTGCCGCAGCGGGCGGGAGGGGCGGTCGTCCTCGTCGATGAGCCACGTGGACAGCGGCTCCTCGGAGGTGTCCAGATCGGCGCGGACGATGCGGGAGGGCACGATCCCGATCGACAGCAGCCCGGCGACCAGGTCGACGCCGGTGGCGCGGCGGTCCTCGAAACCCAGGAGCCACCGGGCGAACGACCCGCAGGCGCGTCCCAGCAGCACGGAGATGAACGCGCCCGGAAGGGACATCGACCCGCGGAGCACGCCCAGGAAGACGATGACCCACAGTCCGCCCCACGAGTAGCCGATGGTGCGCATGTTGCTCGACTCGCCCGCGACGGTGAACAGGGCGGCCAGCGCCATGATGGCCAGGTTGAGCGCGATCTGGGTGCCGCCGGAGTCGGAGTGGACCCGCAGGGGCAGGGTGAGGGACTCGGGCAGGTGGCGCAGGCCGAGGAGCAGCAGCCAGCCGCCGACGGAGGTCAGCGCGGCGGAGACCAGGCACTCGAGGATCGTGCTCAGACGGCGGCGGCGCGCCAGCGCGACGACGATCGCGACGGGCGTGACCAGGACGACCAGCCCCTCAAGGCCGGTGACCGGCAGCAGCAGGATGTCGCGGATGATGCTGACGCGCAGGACGTCCTCGGTGACGCCCTGGGTCGTCGAGTTCGCGAAGATGCCGAACAGCCAGATGAACGCGGTCCCGACGACGCACAGGGCGACGTCGATGAGGTCCTCGCGACGGCGCTGGCGCGGGGGGATGCGGTCGGCGAAGGACACCGGCCGGGTGAGCCGGGACGGCGTCGGCATGCGAGGGGGCGTCTCGGGAGGGCTCCCGGGAGCCCCCTGGTCACGCGCGTCGTCCATGGGGGCATCCTAGAGGAGTCGGCCTCGGCCGTTCCCGGGGGTCGGATCGCTCCGAGGGCGCAGCGCCGCTAGGGTGAGGCAGGAGAATGACCACCGATCGGAAGGCCCTCCGTGCTCCTGCTCCTGACGTCCCTGCAGACCTCCGCGCTGGCGGTCGCGCCCGCGGAGGACACGTCGTGGGTGACCACCGTGGTCGGGTGGTTCCATGATCCGACTTCCCTGCTCCTGGCGATGGGCCCGTGGGTCCTGTGGGGAACGCTCGCCATCGTCTTCATCGAGTCCGGCGTCCTGTTCCCGGTGCTGCCCGGCGATTCGCTGCTGTTCACCGCCGGTCTGCTTCACGAGCGCCTCGGCCTGAGCCTGCCGATGCTCGTCGGCCTCACCTTCGTCGCCGCGTTCCTCGGCGCCCAGATCGGGTACTGGCTGGGCCGCAGGTTCGGGCGCCGCCTGTTCCGCGACGATGCCCGCTTCCTGCGCACCGAGCACCTGGACAAGGCGGAGGACTACTTCACGCGCTACGGCGGACGCTCCCTCGTCATCGGCCGGTTCATCCCCTTCGTCCGCACCTTCATCCCCCTGGCGGCGGGCATCGCCCGCTACCCCTATGGGAAGTTCCTCGCCTTCAACTCCCTCGGCGCCCTTCTGTGGGGGTCGGGCGTGACCTACGCGGGATCGATCCTGGGCGGCGTCCAGTTCGTCCATGACAACCTCTCGATGCTGATCCTGCTGATCGTGTTCGTGTCGCTGCTGCCGATGGTGGCCCAGGCGATCGTCGCGCGCCGCAAGGCGGGGGAGGCCCCCTCCCCGGCGGGATCCGGCTCCGCGGACCGGGACACGGACGAGGGCGCCCCGGCCGACGCGCCCGCCGCCGACTGAGAGGGAGGTCCCGGTGGCCGACTGGATCGTGTTGATGCCGCTGCTCGTGGCGATGGTCCTCGTCGCGGTCCTGCCCGGGTACTTCTGGATCCGCTCCTCGATCCGCTCCTCGGTGGTCGCGGTGGCGTTCGCCCCCGCCCTCACGTTCACGCTCATCACGGTCGTCTCCGAGGTCTACCACCGCGCCGGCGTCTTCTTCTCCGCGGCGTCCGTCCTCCCGGTGCTCGGGGTCTCGGCGCTGGTCGGCCTGGCCGTGTTCCTGCTGCGCCGACGCGGCCACCCGGCGGTGGGGGTCGTCCTTGGGGACGACCTCACGGCGAGGCCCCCGCTGGCCGGGGACTCGCCCTCGTCGCACGCCTATCGCATCCTGCCCCGCCACACGCGGACCCTGATGTGGGGCATGGTCGCCCTCGGCTGGGTCGTGGCCGCGCTGCCGCTGCTGATCAGCGCCGATCCCGCCGACCCCGTCCAGCAGTGGGACTCGACCTTCCACATGTCCGGCGTGTGGAACATCCTGCGCACCGGCCAGGCCCAGCCCGACGGCGGCCTGGCCCCCCTCTACGACGGGCGTTCCGTCACCTATCCGATCGCCTGGCACGCCTTCACCTCGTTGTTCTCCTCTCCCACCACCGTCGTCCAGGCGTCCAATGTGACGAACCTGCTGATCATGGGGATCTGGGTGGCGGGCGGCGCCGCCTTCACCGCCGTCGTGTCCACGTCGCGCACCGCGGTGGTCGCGGCCCCCGTCATCGCCGGCTGCCTGCTGAACATGCCGGCCGACGCGCTCACGATGTACAGCCAGTGGCCCAACGCGCTCGGCGTCTCCCTGCTGCCGGGCCTGGCGTCCGTCGCGGTCGTGCTCGGGCGTCGCATCGAGCGCGCCACGGAGGTCGGCCTGTCCGGGGTGGTCCCGCACCTGCCGTTGGCGGTCTTGTTCGCCCTGGGCGCGGTGGGGGCGGTCGCGGCCCACCCGTCGTCGGCGTTCAGCCTGCTCGCCATCCTCTTCGCCCCGCTCCTGGTGTCGCTGTGGCGTCTCGTCCGCCGGTCGGCCTGGGTCGGGGACTGGGCGAGCGCCGCGGTCTTCGCGGCGACGGCGGTCGCGGCCATCTGGGCGCCCCTGGTGATCTTGTCCTCGGACAAGGTGCGCGACATGGGCGACTACCCGCGTCACGGCATCTCCTGGCTGGAGGCGTTCAGCCATTTCCTCACGCCCTACCCGCCCTTCTCCTCCTCCGTGGGGATGGGGATGACGATCGCCGTGACCGCGGTGCTGGTCCTCCTGGGCGTCGTCGCGACGGTGAGCGCGGCGCGCGCCTGGAACAGGCTCGCCCTGCGGGCCTACCCGGACCTGCGCCGCCCCTTCACCTATGCCCGCCCGCTCGAGGACGGTCCCCGGGAGACGGTCTCGCCCTCGCTGTCGGGCGCGGACGGGAGCGGCATCGAGGAGGACGGTCCCGCCGGCGGGGCGGGTTCCGGGGAGGGGATCCTCCGTGCCGGTGAGCCCGAGGGCGTGAGCCGCCGGGAGCTCACGCGGGCGTGGGTGGAGCGGCGGATCGCGATCCGCGGTGCCTTCGGCCCACGGCCCCTGCTCTGGCCGATCGCGTCGTACCTGGTGATGGCCGGTCTGACGTTTCTCGCCTATGCGCCGGACTCGGCGCTGAGGACGTTCCTCACCGCGCCGTGGTACCTGGATCCGCGCCGGATCATGGAGGCCCAGGACCTCACTCTGATCCCGCTGGCCGCCTTGGGGTTCGAGCACGCGGTCAACTGGCTGCGCTCGCACCGGGTGCGCCGCGCGGACGAGCACCGCTCGTACTCCTCGGGCCTCACCCGCATCGGGGCGCTGCTGGGGGCATGGCTGCTGGCGATGACGCTGGTGGGCGCCCTGGACGCGCGCATCTGGGCGGTCGGCTACGTCTACGACGCCGACCACCTGGGCAAACCGGGGATGGCGACGACGGCTGAACTGGAGATGATCCGGCGGATGCCGCAGACCCTGCCCGAGGACGCCCTGGTGCTGGGAGACCCGATCGCGGGCGCCGCCTACACGGAGGTCCTGGGCCAGCGGCTCGCGGTGTTCCCGCAGCTGTACCACACGCTGTCGGACGCCTTCGACGAGGCGATCATCGTCAACCACTTCAACGAGATCCACACGAACCCCGAGGTGTGCGAGGTCGTGCTGCGCCGCGGCATCACCCACTACTACCAGGACGCGGACGGGTACTACTACCAGTCCAAGCGCTCCGACCGGGCTCCGGGCCTGTACGGCGTCGACACCTCCACCGGTTTCGAGCTGGTCGACCAGGGGGGGACCGCGAAGCTGTACCGGATCACGGCCTGCGGGGAGTGAGCCGGGCGGCGCGCCGCATCACCGGCCCGCCCACTGGAAGCCGGTCCGGCGCGCAGCGCCGTCCTCGTACCCTTGGAGGGTGAGCACCCCCGAGACCGCGTCCGACCGGACGCCGCACCCGACCACCAACCTGCCCGGCCCGCCTCCCGCAGGCGACCACGTCCGGATCGCGTTCCTCGGGCCCTTCGGCACCTTCTCCGAGCAGGCCGTCTGGCAGGTGGCGCCCGGCGGCGCGCAGCTCATCCCCGTGACCTCCGCGCCCGCCGCGCTGGACGCCGTTCGCCGGGAGGCGGCGGACCGCGCCGTCGTGCCGATCGAGAATTCGGTGGAGGGCGGCGTCAACGCGACGCTGGACTCGCTGTCCACCGGGAGGCCGCTGTTCATCGTCGCCGAGGTCGTCGTGCCCGTGGTCTTCGATGTGGCGGTGCGCCCGGGGACGGACCCGGCGGACGTCCGCCGGGTCGGCACGCACCCCCACGCCTGGGCCCAATGCCGGATGTGGCTGGAGGAGCATTTCCCGGGCATCATCCACGTTCCGGCGACCTCCACGGCGGCGGGGGCCGAGCTGTTGGCGCAGGGGGACACGACCTTCGACGCGGCGCTGTGTCCGGCCTCGGCCACCCAGCGCTACGGGCTCGAGGCGATGCACTCCGGGATCAACGATCAGCCCGGCGCCGTCACCCGCTTCATCGTCGTGTCGCCCCCCGGCTCGCTGCCCCCGCCCACCGGCGCGGACAAGACGACGATCCAGGTGGCGCTGCCGCACAACGAGGCCGGATCGCTGCTGACGATGCTCGAGCAGTTCAGCGTGCGAGGCGTGGACCTCTCGCGCATCGAGTCACGCCCGGCCGGCGACCACCTGGGGTCCTACACCTTCTCCATCGACATCGTCGGCCACATCGCCGAGGAGCGCGTCCAGGCGGCGCTGGTCGGCCTGCACCGATACTCGCCGGACGTGCGTTTCATGGGCTCCTATCCCCGCGTCGACGGAGTGCGCGCGACAGTCTTGCCGGGCACCGCCGACGGGGACTTCCGCGCGGGACGCGCCTGGGTCAAGGGGATCCTGCGCGGCGGGGACGGGACGACGTCCTTCGACGGCCCGGCCGAGTGGCCGCTGGGGCGCTGACCGCGGGGTTCGCGGAGGCCGGAGGCGCCCAGCGCGAGGTTGAACATCTTCCGGAAGGCTCTAGAGGCCCATCCGGTCGCCGAACCTCGCGTCGGGCGCTGTCGCGGTTCTCAGACGGCGGGGCCCGAGGGCGCGGGCACCGACACGTCGAGGGCGCCGGCGTCCACACGGGCGTGGACGGTGCGCGCTGAGCCGATGGCGTCCCCGTCCACCTGGACGACCTCGGGCGCGTCGACGGTGACGGTGGCGCCTCGGGCCTGGCGGAAGTCGATGCTGCCCAAGCCTGCCGGCAGGTTGTCCGCGGGCACCCCGGCACCCTGGAGGAGGACCTTGCGCGACAGGTTCGCCCAGCCCAGCACCCCGGCCTGGGTGTCGACGGCGACGACGTCCAGCAACCCGTCGTTGAGGCTCGCGTCGGGCACCAGCACGATATAGGGCAGATCGGAGCAGTTGGCGAACATGACGGTGCGGGCCGTGAACTCGGAGTCCTCGGTGAGCACCCCGTCCTCGCCCCCGTCGCCGCGGGGGGCCGGATCCGGGGAGGAACCCCGACCCGAGGCGCCCGCCTCGTCGGCGCGATCCGCGTCCTCCTCCGGCACCGGGGCGGCGCCGCGCAGGCTGACCCGCGCGTGCACGCGGCGCGCCCGGAGGGCCTTGAACGCGGAGAGGACGTAGGCCGCCCAACCGACCTTCTTCTTGAGGTCCGGATCGGTGCCCGCCATGGTCTCCCCGTCGAAGCCGAGACCGGCGATGACGACGAAGGCGTACTCGTCGGGCCGGGGCTCCGCGAGGCCCTCGGGCAGCGGACGGATCGAGGGGGCGCCGGCGTCGGCGACCAGTCCGCCCTCGGCGGGCAGGCTGGAGCGCTCGTCGGCATCCTCGACGCGCAGCCACGCGAGATCGACGGCCTGGTGGGTGTCGCCCAGAGCGATGCCCAGGGCGGCGGCGGTGTCCGAGAGAGGCAGGCCCAGGTTGCGCGCCAGGAGGTTGCCGGTGCCCACTGGCAGGATGCCCATGCGCACACCCGTGTGGGCCATGCCGGCGGCGACCGCCCGTACCGTGCCGTCCCCGCCCGCCGCGATGACCACGGACGCGCCCAGCTCGACGGCGCGCAGCGCCTGGCCGGTGCCCGGGTCGTCCGGGGTCGTCTCGATCCAGTGGACGTGGGGGATGCCGCGATCGGCGGCCAGCGCGTCCACCTCCTCGCGGAAGGCCGCGGGGTCGTCATGCTTCGACGGGTTGACGATGACCCAGGGGCGAGGGCGCCCCCGCTGCGGGTCGTCCGCCGGCTCGGGCTCCAACAGGGCCGCCGCCCGCTGCGCCTCCCGCGCGTCGCGGAACATCAGCCACCTGCTGAGGACCACGGTCCCCGCCGCCAGGACCGCCGCGACTGCCAGCCATGCCCAGACCAGTGCCGTCATGAGGGAAGCCTATGGCATGCCGTCCCGCGGGGCCCGTCCTCGGGGACCGGAGCGTCGCCGGACCCCACGAGGGCGCCGACGCGGGCCCGGCTACCATGGAGCCATGATCGATGTGCGTGCGCTGCGTGACGACCCCGAACCGGCCCGAGCCTCACAACGGGCTCGCGGCGCCGATCCGGCACTGGTGGACCGGATCCTCGATGCCGACGCCGAACGGCGCGAGGCCCTGCAGGCGTTCGAGTCGCTGCGCGCCCGGCAGAAGGAGGTCTCCCGGTCGGTCGGCAGGGCCCCGAAGGAGGAGCGCCCCGCGGTCCTCGCCCATGCGAAGGAGCTCGCCGAGCAGGTCAAGGCCGCGGAGGCCCACGCGAACGAGGTCGGGGCCCGGGCGGATCAGCTCGCCCGCGCGATCCCCAACATCATCCTGCCGGGCGTGCCCACCGGCGGCGAGGAGGACTACGTCGTCCTGCGCCACGAGGGGCCGGTGCCCCGCGACTTCGCCGCAGAGGGCATCGCGCCGCAGGACCACCTGGCGCTCGGCGAGGGCCTGCGCGCGATCGACGTCAAGCGCGGCGCGAAGGTGTCGGGATCGCGCTTCTACTACCTCACCGGGATCGGCGCGCGCCTGGAGCTGGCCCTCCTGACGATGGCGATGGACCAGGCCGTGTCCGCCGGGTTCACGCCGATGATCACGCCGACCCTGGTCACGCCCGAGGTCATGGGCGGCACGGGGTTCCTCAACGAGCACTCCGAGGAGATCTACTACCTGCCCGCCGACGACCTCTACCTCACCGGGACGTCGGAGGTCGCGCTCGCGGGCTACCACATGGGGGAGATCCTGGACCTCTCCGATGGCCCGCTCCATTACATGGGGTGGTCGACGTGCTATCGGCGCGAGGCCGGGGCCGCGGGCAAGGACACGCGCGGCATCATCCGCGTCCACCAGTTCAACAAGGCGGAGATGTTCAGCTACTGCCGCCCCGAGGACGCGGAGGAGGAGCACGCCCGCTTCCTGGCGTGGGAGGAGCAGATGCTGGCGAAGGTCGAGCTGCCCTATCGCGTCATCGACACGGCCGCGGGGGACCTCGGGACCTCGGCGGCCCGGAAGTTCGACTGCGAGGCATGGCTGCCCACCCAGGAGCGGTACATGGAGGTCACCTCGACCTCGAATTGCACGACCTTCCAGGCCCGCCGCCTCGGCATCCGCGAGAAGCGGTCCGACGGGCAGACGCATCCCGTGGCCACGCTCAACGGGACGCTCGCGACGACCCGGTGGATCGTCGCGATGCTGGAGAACCACCAGCTGCCGGACGGCTCGGTGCGCGTGCCGGAGGCGCTGCGCCCCTACCTGGGGGGCCTGGAGGCCCTCACCCCGGCGTCGGGACGATGAGGGGCGCGACGGTCGCGTGAGCATCTCCATCCTGACGCCGCCTCCCTCCGGCGAGGCCCCCGTCGCCTTCGGCGAGCTGGTGGACCGGGCTCGGGCCGCGCTGCCCGCCGACCTCCCCCGCGACCTGTCCCGAGTGCTGGTCGCCCTGGACGTGGACGGGACGCTGCTGCGGCCCGACGGCGCGTCGCCCCGGGTTCGGGCCGCGTTCCGCGACCTGGTCGAAGCCGGGGCGAACGTCGTCATCGCCTCGGGGCGGGGGATGAACGCCGTGCGCCCGGTCTTCGACTATGTCGAGACGGACCGCGGATGGGCCGTGTGCTCGAACGGGGCCGTGACGGCCCGCTGGGACCCGGCGCTGAAGGACGGGGCGGAGGTGGTCGCCCTCCACCGCTTCGATCCGTCCCCGGCCATCGACGCGCTCCTCGGCGCGGTCCCCGACATCATCCTCGGCGTCGAGGACCTGGACGGGTACTACGTGTCGAGGGAGTTCCCGGCCGGCGAGATGGTGGAGGACTGCTGGGTGATGCCCGTCCCGCATCTTCGAGGGCGGCTCACGGCGAAGCTCATCGGGCGGGCCCCGTGGATGGACCGCGAGGACTTCGACGCCCTCGTGCGCGGCCTGGGTCTCGACCGCCGGTTCGAGTACTCGGTCGGCTGGACGTCCTGGGTCGACATCGGGCCGCGCGGGTGCACGAAGGCCACGGGGCTCCAGGACCTGGCCGACCAGCTGGGCGTCCCGGCGGCGGGGACCGTGGCCGTGGGCGATGGCACCAACGATGTGCCGATGCTGAGGTGGGCGGCGCACGGCGTCGCGATGGGCGGGGCGTCCGCGGAGGTCCGGGCGCACGCGGATGCGGTGACGGGCGCGGTCGAGCACGACGGCGCGGCGGCGGTCATGCGCGCCATCCTGGAGCGCTGAGCCCGGCGGGCGGCGCCCTCGGGGCGTCCGGGCCCCGCGCGCGGCCGACGCCACCGATCGCGGCGGGATAGTCTCATTCCCATGGCTTCGACGATCGAGGACGTCGCCGCGCGGGCCGGGGTGTCCACCGCGACCGTCTCGCGCGCCATGCGGGGGCTGGACGGCGTCTCGAAGAGGTCCCGGGACAAGGTCCTCGAGGCCGCGCGGGAGCTGGGGTACGTGGTCTCGCCGACGGCTCAGGCGTTGGCCACCGGGCACACGGGCATGATCGCGGTGATCGTGCCGACCTTCAACGAGTGGTTCTCGGCCAATGTCCTGGAGGGGGCCCAGCGGCGCCTGCAGTCCGCGGGCCGCCTGACGGCCGTGCTGTCGGCCTCCGCCGTGCGTGGGCGCCCGGACTACGACGTCGACGTCGTCTCGCTGCGCCGTCGCATCGACGGCGTGGTCAACGTGTCTCTGCCGCTCACGGACGAGGAGACGCGCGAGGTCGCCGGCCTGGGCGTGCCGGTGATCGCCGTGGGCAACCCGAGCCCGCCCTTCGCGAGCGTGAGCCTGGCCGACCGGGAGGCCGGCCGGATCGCCACGCGACACCTGGTCAACCTCGGCCACCGGGTCATCGCCTACATCTCCGGGTCGCGCGACGAGTTGGAGCCCAACACGCCGGGCGGGCAGCGCCTGGAGGGATGGCGCGACGTCCTCGTCGAGGAGGGGCTGGAGCACGGTCCCGACCTGGTGGTGAACTCGTTCTTCGACGTGCGCGGCGGGCACGACGCGGTGCTGGAGCTGTTGGAGCGCCGCCCGGATGTCACGGCCGTGTTCGCCGCAGCCGACATGATCGCGACCGGGGCGATGGTGGCGCTGTCGGAGTACGGGCTGCGCGTGCCCGAGGACATCTCGATCATCGGCGTGGACGGGGACGACACGGATCCCTGGGTGCAGCTGACCACGGTGGTCCAGGATCCCGCGGAGATGGGGGCGATGGCGGCCGATCTGCTGCTCCAGATCATCGGCGGGGGCGCTGTGCCGGAGATGACGCTGGTGCACGGCCGCCTGAGGCCGGGCCGGACGACGGCGCGCCCGCGCGACCCGGAGGCGGCGGACGCCTCGCCGCGCCGTCCGCCGCGTCGTTAGCGAACTGAGACCACCCGTCCTGGGAGAACGCTGGACAGCAGAATCGTAAACGCTTACATTGTGAGAGCAATCCGACAGGACGATCTGCCGGAGGGCCAGCATGACGGCCGCACGACGATGTGATGGAGGCACGATGCGCAATTCGAAACGAATGGCGGTGGGCGTGGCCGCGATGGGAGCGGCAGCCGCGATGGCGTTGACCGCCTGCGGCAGCGGGGGGAGCAGCTCGGGCAGTTCCGAGTCGGGCTCCAGCGGATCGGGCTCCGCCCTGGAGGGGCGGGGACCGATCACCTATGTGCAGGGCAAGGACAACGCCGGCGAGATCAACGGGATCCTCGAGGGATGGAACGCGGACCATCCCGACGAGAAGGTCACGATGATCGAGCTGTCCACGGAGGCGGACAGCCAGCGCCAGTCGATGATCAACAACGCGGAGACGAAGTCGGACGCCTACTGCGTGCTCTCGGTCGACAACATCTGGGTGCCGGAGTTCGCGGCGCGCGGGTGGATCACGGAGATCCCCGAGGGCGAGGTGGACGAGTCGTCGTTCATCCCCGCGGTCTGGGAGACGGGCGTCTACCAGGACAAGATCTTCGCCGTGCCCTTCGCCTCCGACGGAGGGCTGCTGTTCTACCGGGCGGACATCCTGGCGAAGGCCGGCATCACGGATCCGCCGGCGACCTGGGATGACATGGTCGCGGACTGGGAGAAGGTCAAGGCTCTCCCCGAGTACGCGGACATCGCCGGGTTCGGCGGGCAGTACTACAAGTACGAGGGCTTCACCGTGAACGCGGTGGAGATCATCAACACCCTGGGCGGGGAGATCGTCGACGCCGACGGCAAGCCCGATGCGTCCTCGCCGGAGTCGGAGAAGGCCATGCAGCTGCTCCAGGACTCCTTCGCATCCGGGTTCATCCCGGAGGAGGCGCTCACCTACAAGGAGGAGGAGGGGCGCGCGGCCTTCGAGGCGGGGCGCATCCTCTTCTACCGCAACTGGCCCTACCAGTACGTGCTGAGCACCGAGGCGCTGGGCGAGGACGCCGTCGGGGTCTCGGCTCTGCCGACGATCGACGGGAATCCGTGGGTGTCCTCCCTGGGCGGCCACAACCTGGGCATCTCCAGCTATTGCAAGAACCAGGCGACCGCCCTGGACTTCGTGAAGTGGTACTCCTCGGAGGAGGTCCAGCAGCAGCTGCTCGACAAGGAGTCCCTGGCCCCTGTGTCCCAGTCCCTCTACGAGGACCAGACGAACATCGACAACTTCCCGTATCTGCCGGCTCTGCTGGAGTCCATCCAGAACGCGAACCCGCGTCCCCGTGTCGTCCAGTACGGAGATGCGACGGCCGCGATCCAGGATGCGCTGTGGCCCGTGCTCCAGGGCGAGGCGACGCCTGCGGACGCCCTGGCGTCCCTCGACACCGCGATGGCGAAGGTGACAGGCAACTGAGCCATCCAGGTCCGGGGCCCACCCGGTGGGCCCCGGACCGCTGTCGACAGAAAGGGAACCCACCCATGAGCACCGTCATCGCGGTGGAGGACGTCCGGCCGGGCGCCTCGAAACGCGCCCGGTCCGAGGCCCGTACAGGAGCGCTGCTGGTCCTGCCCACCGTCGTCGTCATCGTCGTCGTCATCGTCATCCCGGTCGTCATGGCCCTCAGGGACTCTCTGTTCGGGGTCGCCGGCCTCGACGAGAGCGGCTTCTACTCCGAGACCGCGCCGTTCGTCGGACTGGACAACTACAAGGACATCTTCACGGGCGACGAGTCCGCCCGCTTCTGGAACGCCGTCGGCAACACGACGCTCTTCGGATTCGTCACCGTCTTCTTCGAGACGATCCTGGGCATGGCGATGGCGCTCATCATGAACCGGGCCATGCGCGGACGCGGCTTGGTGCGCGCGGCGATCCTCATCCCGTGGGCCGTCCCGACCGCCGTGTCGGCCGTCCTGTGGAAGTGGATCTTCGACGCGAACGGCGTGGCCAACACCTTGCTGGGAACGCAGGTGCTGTGGTCGACGGGTAACTGGTCGGCGAAGCTCGCCATCATCATCGCCGACGTCTGGAAGACCGCCCCGTTCATCGGACTGCTCACGCTGGCCGGTCTGCAGGTGATCTCGAACGACGTCTACGAGGCCGCGAAGATCGACGGCGCGGGCGTGTGGCAGCGGTTCGTGCGGATCACGCTTCCGCTGGTCAAGCCGGCGCTCGTGGTGGCGGTGCTGTTCCGCGTCCTCGACGCCCTGAGGATGTACGACCTGCCCTACATCCTCATCGGCCCGCGCAAGGCTTCGGTGGAGACGTGGTCGATGCTGGTCCAGGACGAGGCCTCGAACGTGCGCTACGGCTCCGCGTCGGCGTACGCGATGATGCTGTTCCTCTACATCTTCATCATCGCCTTCGCCTTCATCAAGATCCTCGGCGCCGACGTCATCGGGGATGGGGACCGGCCCAGGCGGACCAAAGTGCGGGTCGGACGGCGCAACAGGCACAGGGATCCGGTGGGGACCCCGACGGATCCGGCGCGCGTGGTCTCCACCGCCGGCGGGCGGCCCGCGGCCGAGAAGGGGCAGACACGATGAGCGGCACGCGCACTCGCCCGGCAGACCAGGAGATCCGCCAGCCCAGCCAGGTCTGGGGCAACATCGGGTCGGTGGTCGGCATCGGCCTGATCGTCGTCTACTGCCTGGCCCCCTTCTACTGGATGTTCGTCTCCGCGCTGCGGCCCTCCAAGGACGTCTTCGACACGTCGTTCTGGCCGGAGACGGTGACCTTCGAGAACTTCATCTCGGTGTTCGACCCCGCCCGCGGGTTCGGCCAATCGCTCGTCAACTCCGTGATCGTCTCCGTCGTCACGACCGTCCTCGCCATGGTCATCGCGACCTTCGCGGCCTATGCGCTGGCGCGGCTGGACTTCCCCGGCAAGACGCTCCTGCTCACGCTGATCGTGGCGATCTCCATGTTCCCGCTCGTGGCGATCATCGTGCCCCTGCTCAAGCAGTTCACCGACTGGCAGTGGATCAACACCTACCAGTCGATGATCCTCCCCGACCTGTCCTTCGCCCTGCCGCTGGCGGTGTGGACGCTCACCACGTTCTTCCGCCAGATGCCCCAGGAGCTGGAGCAGGCCGCGATGATCGACGGGTGCACGCCGTGGCAGGCCTTCCAGAAGGTCATCCTCCCGTTGGCGTCTCCCGGGATCTTCTCCACTGCGATCATCGTCTTCATCAACGCCTGGAACGAGTTCCTCGTCGCCTCCACGATGGTGAACGACCCGTCGATGCAGACGGCGCCGGTGGCCCTGTCGAAGTTCGGCGGGACCTCGCAGTTCGAGACGCCCTACGCCACTCAGATGGCCGCAGGCGTGGTGGTGACGGTCCCGCTGATCATCCTCGTGCTCTTCTTCCAGAAGCGCATCGTCGCGGGCCTGTCCGCAGGAGGCCTGAAGGCCTGACGAGCCGCCGCCCCGGTGGCGGCGGGCGTCCTCGTCGGCCGACCGGCCTGCCCGCCCATGAACGCCCAGCCGATCCCCGTCGAAAGCGAGACCGCGCCATGCCGCATCCCGAGAAGCCCTCCGCCCCCCAGCCGCCGCAGGCGGTGACGGGTCCCAACGCCTCGGACGACTGGTGGCGCCGCGCCGTGATCTACCAGATCTACCCGCGGTCCTTCGCCGACGGCAACGGCGACGGGATCGGCGACCTGCTCGGTGTCCTGTCGCGGCTGGACCACCTGGCGGACCTGGGAGTGGACGCCCTCTGGTTCAACCCGTTCTACCCCTCCGAGCAGTGGGACACGGGCTACGACGTCGCCGACTACTTCGACATCAACCCGGAGTACGGCACGCTGGCGGATTTCGACCGGATCGTGGCGAGGGCCCACCAGCTCGGCATGCGGGTGATCATCGACGTGGTCCCCAACCACACGGCGTCCGAGCATCCCTGGTTCCAGGAGGCCCTGGAGGCGGCCCCCGGATCGCCGGCGCGCTCGCGCTACATCTTCCGGCACAGCCCCTCCGGGGCGCCGAACAACTGGGGGTCGTTGTTCGGAGGCCCCGCATGGGCGCCCGTGGAGGACCTCACGGGCCGCGACGAGGATCGAGGCTGGTGGTACCTGCATCTCTTCGACGTCCATCAGCCGGACCTGAACTGGGAGAACGAGGAGGTGCGTGCCGAGTTCCGCGACTACTTCCGCTTCTGGATGGACCGCGGCGTCGACGGCTTCCGGGTCGACGTGGCCCACGGGATGGTCAAGGCTCCGGGCCTGCCCGACGACGAGGTCGGCCCCGACCGCTACGCCTACCGGATCCCGGGAGGGGGCGGGCGCACGGGACGCGCCCCGGACACCGGACCGGCCTTCGACCAGGACGGCGTCCACGAGATCTACCGCGAGTGGCATCGCATCCTGGAGGAGTACGGTCCCGACCGGATCCTGGTGGCGGAGGCCTGGACCCCGGATCCGTCGAGGCTCGCACGCTATGTCCGCCCGGACGAGATGAGCCAGGCGTTCAACTTCGAGGTCCTCAAATGCACGTGGAACGCGGAGCAACTGAGGGAGACGATCCGTTCCACCTACGGCGCCGCCCGTGCGGTGGACGCGCCGACGACGTGGGTGCTGTCCAACCACGATGTCGTTCGGCACGCGTCTCGTCTGGGATACCCGGACGGCGCCTATCCGGAAGGGGGGATCGGGGCGACCGACCCGCAGCCGGATGCGCGGATCGGCCTGGAGCGTGCCGTGGCGCTCACGACGCTCCTCATGGCGCTGCCAGGGTCGATGTATGTGTACAACGGGGAGGAGCTTGGGCTGCCTGAGGCGACCACACTGCCCGACGAGGCGCGCCTGGACCCCACGTGGCCGCGCTCCGGGTATCGCACGCGCGGGCGCGACGGGTGCCGGGTCCCCCTGCCGTGGGAGGCGGACGCCCCGTCGTTCGGGTTCAGTTCGCCGATGCCCGCGCGCGTCGGCGAGGACGGCGCGGCGCCCGCCCCATGGCTGCCCCAGCCCGAGGGGTACCGCGACTTCGCCGTCGACGTCGAGGCCCGCGACGAGGCCTCCACGCTCAGCCACTACCGCCGGATGATCGCGCTGCGCCGGGAGCTCGGGTTGGGCGGAGGGGCGCTGGAGTGGGCGGACGCCGATCCGGACCTGCTCGCGGTCCGCAACCAGGGGGTGCTTGCGGTGACCAACCTGTGTGTGCGGCCGGTGCGCGTGCCGTCGGCGGGGCGGATCCTGCTGGACTCCTCCGCCGCGGAGATCGCCCATGGGGACCAGGCGGCGTGCGCGCGCGGCGAGTTCGCCCTCGCCCCCAATCGGACGGTGTGGATCCGGGAGTCCGCCGCCGTGCGGTGAGCGCGCCGGAGGGCCGGTGCCCGGGGCCGGTCCTCCGCGTGAACGAATGGCCTTCGGCCCTCCGAAGTGTTAACGTTCTCACTAGCGGGTGGGGCGCGGATGATGCCGTGCCCGTCGTCGGACGGCGGCAGCGGGCCGCGCACGGCGGCGTCGTGGCTGCTCGCTGCCGGTCGCCCACGTCCATCGAGCACACCGGGAGAACAGACAATGGCCGTCACCGATTCCTCCACCCTCGATTCGCGGCGGGCCGACATCGAGGCGGGCCGCACGGCGCTCGGCATCGAGTTCGGATCCACGCGCATCAAGGCCGTCCTCATCGACCGCGCGGCCACGCCCCTGGCCGGTGGCGGGCACACCTGGGAGAATCAACTGGTCGACGGCGTGTGGTCCTACGACCTGGACCAGGTCTGGGACGGCCTGCGCTCCGCCTACGCCGCGCTGGCGGCGGACGTTCGCGCGACCTACGGGGATGACGTCGAGCTGCGCACCGTGGGTTCGATCGGCATCTCGGCGATGATGCACGGCTATCTGGCGCTGGGCGAGGACGGCGAACCGCTGGTCCCCTTCCGCACGTGGCGGAACACGTCGACCGCGCAAGCCAGCCGTGAGCTCACGGAGGTCCTCGGCGTCAACATCCCGCAGCGCTGGTCGATCGCCCACCTCTACCAGGCGATCCTGGGCGGGGAGGAGCACGTCACCCGGATCACCCGTCTCACCACGCTGGCGGGTCTCGTGCATCTGCGCCTGACCGGCCGCCATGTGCTGGGGGTGGGGGACGCGTCGGGCATGTTCCCGATCGCCGGTCCCGGGATGGCCGCCGGCGCGGGCGGGGACGGCGCCGTCGTCCCGTCGGGAGCCCCGGGCCATCCGGCAGGGACGCCCTCGTCGCACGTGGGGTACGACAGGGCCCGCCTCGCCCGGTTCGACGACCTGATCGCCGGCCGCGCCCTTCCCTGGCGCGTGGCGGACCTGCTGCCGGAGGTGCTGTCTGCCGGCGAGGACGCGGGCGTGCTCACGCCTCAGGGTGCGGCCCTGCTCGACCCGAGCGGAACCTTGCGTCCCGGCATTGCCCTGGCGCCGCCCGAGGGCGACGCCGGCACCGGGATGGTGGCCACGAACTCGGTCGCCCCGCGCACCGGAAATGTGTCCTCGGGGACATCCGTGTTCGCCATGGTCGTCCTCGAGCACGATCTGCGGCGGGTCCACGAAGAGATCGACCCCGTCACCACGCCCGACGGGCACCCGGTCGCGATGGTCCATTGCAACAACGGGACGAGCGAGCTGGACGCTTGGGCGGGCCTGTTCAAGGAGTTCGCGGACCTGGCCGGCGTCGATCTCCCGATGCCGCGGGTCTACGACCTGCTCTACGAGCACGGAGGGGACCGCGGGGAGCCGGACGCGGGCGGGGTGCTCGCCTACAACCTCCTGTCCGGCGAACCCGTCGCGGGGCTCCCGGCCGGGCGTCCACTGGTGCTGCGCGCGCCCGGCAGCCGCCTGACGCTGGCGAACTTCGTGCGCGCCCAGCTGATGACCGTGTTCGCCTCGCTGCGCCTGGGCATGGACATCCTCCTCGACGAGGAGCAGGTCGGGCTCGACCGTCTGTTCGCCCACGGCGGCCTGTTCAAAACGCCGCGCGTCGCCCAGGGGATCCTGGCCACCGCCCTCGGCACCCCCGTCGCCGTGGGAGCGACCGCCGGCGAGGGCGGGGCGTGGGGCATGGCGGTCCTCGCCCTGTACCGCGCCGAGAGGAGGGGGGGCTTCGACGAGGGCGGCCCTGCCGGCCCGTCGGGCCCTTGCAGCGCGGAGTCCCTGCCGGGCTTCCTGGCCGAGCGCGTCTTCTCCGGCGCTCCGACGACGACCATCACCCCCGATCCAGCGGCGAGCGAGGGCTTCGAGCGGTTCATGGATCGCTACCGCGAGGGGTTGGCCATCGAGCGGGCGGCGATCGAGCACAGCTGAGGCAGGCGGGCGACTGGAGGGAGGCGGCGGCGGTCACTGTACCGGGGTGGCCCGATCGCTTCAGATGGTGCACTGTTTGGGACCATCGTCCCAGTTTATTCTCCTATATGTGGATTCGGTTCCATAAACCAATGAGCGAGAATCGAAAGTAGACGACGAAACCCCGTGGGCGGTTTAGTGTCTTGTATGTGGATACGATTCCACATCCAATGAGAGGTCACTCATGGTCACCAACAAGTCTCCCTTTTCCATGCTCTATCAGTTCGCTGGCAATGAGGATCAGATCGCGATCTTCTCCGACGAACAGACGATTCAGACCTGGCTCGACGTCGAAGCGGCCCTCGCTCGGGCGCAGGGCGAGGCCGGCGTTATCGACGCGGAGGACGCCGACCGGATCGCGGCTGCCTGCACGGTCGACAACATCGATCGGGAAGCGCTGTGGAAATCCGCCGCGAACGTCGGCTATCCGATTTTCGGTCTGGTCCGCCAAGTGAGCCAGCATCTTCCTGAAGGCCCCAACGGTCGCGTGCACTACGGGGCGACGACGCAGGACATCATGGACTCCGGTTTGGCCTTGCAGATGTCGCGTTCGCTGGCCGCGATGGATGTTCAACTCCAACGCCTCGGCGATCTGCTCGCGGGGACCGCCACCACCTACCGGGACACGGTGATGCCCGGCCGGACGCACGCCCAACAGGCCGTACCGACCTCGTTCGGAGCGACGATCGCTGTCACAGTGGAGGAACTGCGTCGTCAACGGGGGCGACTCGCCCGCGCCTACGAGACCGTCCGGGTGGTCTCCCTCTTCGGGGCGGGCGGCACGGATGCCGCGCAGGGGCCGAGGTCCGTGGAGGTGAGAGCGCGTGTCGCCGAACTCCTCGGGCTGAGAGACACGGACGTCCCGTGGCATGTCAACCGTGACGTGATCGCCGAGTATGGATACGTCTGCGCTACGATCTGCGGCTCATTGGCGAAGCTCGCCCGTGACATCGTCGATCTCTCGCGATCCGAGGTCTCCGAGGTGTTCGAACCCTACAATCCGCACCGTGGGGCCTCCTCAACGATGCCCCAGAAGGTGAACCCGATCTCGTCTGAGCTCATCATCGGCATGTCTGCCACAGCGTCCGCGTTGCTCTCGGTCTTCACCCGTGTCCAGGAGGCCGGTCATCAGCGTGCCGCCGGTGAGTGGCAGGCCGAGTGGCTCGCCGTTCCCACGATGGGGACCCTCGCGGGTTCCGCACTTGATGAGGCGATCATCATCGCCGGAGGCATGCGCGTGGATCCCGACCGGATGGAGAAGAACCTCTCGGCCGACGGCGGTCTGATCATGGCTGAAGCCCAGATGATCCAGCTTGCCCGGTATCTTGGTCGCGAAGAGGCTCACGATCTCCTGTACGAGGCCTCGACTTTGGCTCGCGAAAAGGGAGTGACCTTGGCGGTCGCTCTCAGAGAGGTCGCGGCCAAGGCTGGGAAGACCGATCTGCTTCCTGAGAAGTTCGTCTCTCCGGCAGACTACCTCGGCGAGGCCGGCCACATCGTTGACGCGGCAGTCGCCGCCTGGAAAGCGATGACGCCGCTCGTAGTCGTGACACCGGGGCGGGAGGGCTGACCCGTGCCCATCGATCCATCCTCGGCTGCCGGGGCGACGCGATCGCCTGAGGGACAGCGTCCGCCTGATCCGCCGCAGACGGTTCCTCCCGTAGGACCTCAGGAGCCCTCCCGTGAGCGCCACGAGGTCGGGTGGCGCGCGTTCATCTGGAGGATTGGCCTCCCCGTCATCCTCGGCGCAGCGATCTGGCCTCTACCGAGTCCGGGAGGGGTGTCCACGCAGGCGTGGCACATGCTCGCTTTGTTCGTCGCCACGATCTTGGCGATCATCCTCCGCCCGCTGCCCATGGGGGCTGTGACGCTCCTGGGAATGCTGGCCGCCGTCCTGTCCGGCGTGGTGCCCCTGACGGCCCCGAAGGACGATCCCACGGCGCCCTATGCCCTCATGGGTTTCGCCAACTCGACGATCTGGCTGATCGTCATGGCATTCCTGATCTCGCGCGGTTTCATCAAGACGGGCCTCGGACGCAGGATCGCTCTGTTCTTCGTCTCATTGCTGGGGAAGAAGATGCTCGGCGTCTCCTACGGCTTGGCCGTGGCCGACCTCGTCATGGCGCCCGCAATCCCGTCGGCGACCGCGCGAGGCGGCGGCATCATGGCGCCAATCATGAAGTCTGTCGCCGAGGTCTATGACTCCAGACCCGGTCCGACGGCTCGTCGGGCGGGCTCCTTCCTTGCCATCAACGTCGGTCAGGTCAATGCGATCACGTGCGCGATGTTCCTCACGGCGATGGCGGGAAACCCGCTCATCGCCTCCTTGGCTGAACAACAGGGGGTCGAGATCACATGGGCGAGGTGGGCGCTCGGGGCCATCGTCCCCGGCCTTGTCGCCCTTGTCGCTGTGCCGTTCGTCGTCTATCTGATCTATCCTCCGGAGCTCAAGGAGACGCCCGAGGTCGTGTCCATGGCCAGGGGAGAACTCCGCAGACTTGGTCCGCTCTCCTCCGGAGAGAAGATCATGTCGGGGACGTTCATCCTGCTCCTCCTCCTGTGGACTGTGGGGGACATGGTGCTCGGAATCGACGCAACGACGACCGCCGTCATCGGCGTGGCGGTCCTTCTCCTCGGACGGGTTCTGACGTGGCAGGACATAATTGCAGAGAAATCGGCCTGGGACACCATGATCTGGTTCTCGATCCTCTTCATGATGGCGACTGCTCTGAACCAATACGGCCTGATCTCGTGGGTCTCAGACACGATCGCGGGGTCGATGGGCGGTCTGGGATGGGTTCCGGCCCTGATCATCCTGTGCCTGGTCTATTTCTACTCCCACTATCTGTTCGCTTCGGCTACCGCACACATCTCCGCCATGTACGTGGCGTTCCTTGGTGCGGCGATCACCCTGGGTGCGCCTCCGCTCCTGGCAGCGCTGTTGCTCGGCTACATCACGAACGCCTTCACATCACTCACTCAGTATGCTGGTGGCGCGTCTCCGGCGATCTTCGGCACGGAATACAACACGGTGGCGCAGTGGTGGCGGGTCTCCGCAGTCGCCGGACTCGTCTCCGTGACGATCTGGCTGGTTGTAGGCTCTGGTTGGATGAACCTGGTGGGACTGGCATGAAAATAGTCGAATCGCTGCCGAGAGGGATCATTCCGTACCTTCCCACGGCTCTCACGCAGAGCGGCGAGCTGGACAGAGACGCGATGCGGCGGCTGGTCGACCGCCTGCTGAGGGCCGGCGTCGCAGGCCTCTCTCCGCTCGGGTCGACGGGCGAACTGCCTGCTCTGGCCGACGACGTGGCCGACTCGGTCGTGGCGAGTGTGGTGGAGGCCGTCGGCGGCGCGGTTCCGGTGATTCCGGGTGTGCTCTCCGGGTCTACGGGGCATGCGGCGGACCGGTCGTCCGCCGTCACAGCCTTGGGCGCCTCGGCGATCGTCGCCATGATCCGTCCCTGGGGCAGGGTGAGCCAGGCGGCCATGATCGAGTACTTCTCTGCGATGGCCGGAGCGACGGACCTGCCCGTTGTGCTCTACCGGCAGCCGGCACTGGGCGTTCAGCCTGATCTCGGATCAGTCGTGAGACTCGGTGATGTGGAGAACATCATCGCTGTGAAGGATGCTTCCTCGGACACGGGGTTCCTGCTCTCCCTGCAATGCGAGGGATCGAGTCTCGAGATCTACTCAGCATCGTCTCACGTCCCGATGCTGGTGTGGGAGATGGGCGGGATCGGCTGGATGGGCGGTCCTTGCTGTCTCGCTCCGCAGACTTCGGTGGCGATGTGGCAGTTCCGTCTGGCAGGCGACCGAGACTCCGCGTGGCGACTCCAGCGAGGACTCTGGCCCCTGTGCCGTGCCTTCGCCGCCTTCGGACCCGCTCCCATGGTCAAGGGGGGGCTGGCCCAGATCGGCTTCGACGTCGGAGCGCCCGTCGCGCCGCAGGCGACGCTCAGTCGCGAGGGGCACGCGGCTGTCGGTTGTTCGATCGATGCGGTTCGGCGGGCGCGAGCTGACCTTGGCATGGACATGAGCGTGCTCTAGGTCGAGCCGCGATGGCCCGGCTTTCCGAGCTTCCAGCGGCTTCGGGGCGAGGCGCCAGGGATTCCTGCTGTCCCGTCCCGAAGCCGCTTTCTCCTCGTGATAGCGTTGAACCGCGGTCGAGGAGGAGGTTCGGGTGCCTGATAGAAATGGCGAGGGACCTCAACGGGTGAGCCTCAAGGACGTGGCAGCGGAAGCCGGCGTGGGATTCGGAACCGCTTCGCGCACGCTCTCCGACAGTGGCTACGTGGCTGAGGGGACTCGTCGCCGAGTGCTGGAGGCGGCTGATCGTCTGGGGTACCGGCCCAACAGGCTGGCCGCTGGGTTGCGCTCGAACCGATCCCGGCTCATCGCGCTACTCGTGCCCGATTACACCAACGAGTTCTACGCCAGGGGGTCTGCGGCAATCGCCCGGTGCCTTCGTGATCTCGGCTATCAGCTGATCATCGCGACCTCGTCGAACGGCACCGAGGAACGCGACGCCATCGAGTCGCTCGCTGAGTACCATGTCGACGGCATTGTGCGCGTTCCTGTCGATCCGGATCTGGATGCGAGGGTGAGCTGTCCTGTCGTCGAACTCAACCGTCGGTCCAATCTCCCGAGGGTGCCGGCTGTCCTGTGCGATGACCGCTCGGGATTCCGCGCCCTCACGGAAGCTCTGCTTGAGCGAGGACATCGTCGTATCGCGATGATTGTTGGCGAGCAGAACTTCTCGACGTCACTCGAACGCGCCGCCGGTTATCGTGAGGCGATCGCCGGGACGGATGTGCCCTCCCGTGTCCTCTTCGGCTCATTTGATTCTCGGTGGGGCGAACAGGCGACTCGGGAGATCTTTTCCGACGAGGAGTCGATCACAGCCATCATCGCGGCGAGCCCTCGAATCGCCTCCGGTGCCGTTGCGGCGTGCGTGAAGATGGGCGTGCGCGTTCCGGACGACTTGGCGTTCGCGAGCTACGACGATCCGGAGTGGTTCGATTTCTGGGGGAGCGGCATCCGTTCGTTTGTCCCTCCTCTAGAAGAGATGGCACGTCGCGCGGTGGAGGTTCTCCTGGACAGGCTCGAGTCCCCCGATTCGCTTCCTGAGACGATCGTTCTGCCTGGACGGACTCATGAGGGCGGATCGATTGGTGTCGGACTCGCCTGAAGCGGCGGAACCCGAGAAGGGGTTGCCGCAGGAAGCGGAACGCGGGCTTCCCGATGAGCCGTGGCCTTTCCACCGGGCCGAACCCGTAGAGCGGTTCACTTCGGTGGGAAATCCACGGTCAAACGTTTTGGGGAATAGGTCCTCGCAGCGGGTCGCGACTAGGCTGTGGCAGTCCGATTCCCAGCGGGCCGCCCGCACCAGTGGGGCATCCAGCGCGCCGGGACGCGCGAAGCGGAAGGAGTCCAACCGTGTCACAGACGCACGGATCGTCTCAGGCGGAGCCGCCGGAGGCCTCGGCAACCGCGGAGGCGCCCTCGTCGCGGGAGGCGCCGCGAGGGCCGGAGATCCGTGAGCTCACGCTTCGCGGGATCCTCATCGGCGGCATCATCACGTTGGTGTTCACGGCGGCGAACGTCTACCTGGGCCTGAAGGCGGGCCTCACCTTCGCGACGTCGATCCCCGCGGCGGTCATCTCGATGGCGCTGCTGCACCGGTTCAGGGACCACTCGGTCGTCGAGAACAACATCGTCCAGACGATCGCCTCCTCGGCAGGCACTCTCGCGGCCATCATCTTCGTGCTCCCCGGCCTCATCATGGTCGGCTGGTGGAGCGACTTCCCCTACTGGATCACGGTCGCCGTGTGCGTCGTCGGCGGGATCCTGGGCGTGATGTACTCGATTCCGCTGCGCCGCGCGCTGGTCACCCACTCCGACCTGCCCTATCCCGAGGGCGTTGCGGCCGCGGAGGTCCTGCGGCTCGGCGACACCGACGAGGGCCAGGAGTCCAACAGGGCCGGCATGCGCACCATCATCTGGGGCGGCGTCGCCTCGGCCGGATACGCCATCCTCACGAAGCTGAGGGTCGTCGCCGACTCCTTCACCGGCGTCTTCCGCATCGGGGCCGGCGGCACGATGATCAGCGGCGGTCTGTCGCTGGCGCTGCTGGGCGTCGGGCACCTGGTCGGGCTGGGCGTCGGCATCGCGATGCTGGTGGGCATGGCGATCTCCTACGGCGTGGCCATGCCGGTCGTCTCGGCCGGCCGACTCGAGGGGCAGCCGCTGTCCGACGCCCTGAGCGCCGTCTTCTCCAGCGACGTGCGCTACATCGGGGCGGGAGCGATCGCCGTCGCCGCCGTGTGGACGCTGCTCAAGATCATCGGTCCCATCGTCTTGGGGATCAAGGACTCGCTGGTCTCGGCGCGCACGCGCCGGGCCGGCGGGACCGTCGACATCACCGAGCGTGACATCCCGATGCCCCTGGTCATCCTCACGATCGCCGCCCTGATGATCCCCGTCGCCCTGCTGCTGTGGGATTTCCTACGCGGGACCCCGCTGGCGCGCCACGCCGGCGGCCTGCTCCTCGTCACCGTCGTGTTCGTGCTGGTCATGGGTCTTGTCATCGCCTCCGTCTGCGGTTACATGGCCGGTCTGATCGGCTCCTCGAACAGCCCGATCTCCGGGGTCGGCGTCCTCGTCGTCATCCTGGCCGCGCTGCTCATCAGGGCTTTCTTCGGCGGGGACGCGGACTCCGAGCGCGTCGCGGCGCTGGTCGCCTACACGCTGTTCGCGACCGCCGTGGTCTTCTCCATCGCGACGATCTCCAACGACAACCTCCAGGATCTCAAGACCGGCCAGCTGGTCGGAGCCACTCCCTGGAAGCAGCAGGTCGCCCTCGTCATCGGCGTCGTCTTCGGGTCGATCGTCATCCCGCCGGTCCTCCAGCTCATGAACACCGCGTTCGGTTTCCAGGGCGTGCCCGGAGCCGGGCCCGATGCGCTGGCCGCCCCGCAGGCCGCGCTGATCTCCTCGCTGGCCCAGGGGGTGTTCGGCGGCAACCTGCCATGGGATCGGTTGGGGACGGGCGCGGTGATCGGCGTCCTCGTCATCCTCGCCGACGAGGTGCTCCGGAGGACGACGGCGCGCGCGAGCCTGCCGCCGCTGGCGGTCGGCATGGGCATGTACCTGCCGATGTCGACGACGCTGATGATCACCGTCGGCTCGGTCATCGGGATGTTCTACGACCGCTGGGCGATGCGCGGTTCCCGGGGCGAGGAGAAGAAGCGCCAGGGAACGCTGCTGGCCACCGGCCTCATCGTCGGCGAGGCCCTGTGGGGCGTCGTCTACGCGGGCCTCGTTGCGGCAACCGGCGATGACGGCATCCTCGCCGTCGTCGGCGACGGCTTCGCGGGGTGGGCGCAGACCCTCGGCGTCGTCGTCTTCGCGGCGATCACGGTGTGGCTGTACCGCCGCACGATGAGGACGGCCACCCGGGAGACAGTCGAGTGACGCCCGTCCCCGCCCTCGTCCTTCGCGTCCCCTGCCGGGGGAACGGGACCGACGAAGGAGGTCCCGAGCGCTTGGGCTCCGCCGGCTGCAGGTTTCGGCGCCAGCCCGGTCCTGGAAGGTCAGGAGTGCCCTCCGCCGCAGCTGTCCCTGAACTGCATGTCGGGCTGGATTCGGATGATGCGTTGGGAGCGGTCGGCGTCGCCGCTCATCCGGCTCAGGAGCAGTTCGACGGCACGTTTTCCGATCCTGTCGAACGGCTGGTCGGCCACCGTGACCGGTGAGTAGAACAGGTCGAGGCCGATCATGTCGTCGTATCCGACGACGGAGACCTCATCGGGCACCCGGATGCTCCGCTCGAAGAGCGTCTTCATGACGATCTCCACGGTCATCGCATTGCTGCAGATGATCGCGTCGGGGTTGTAGGCGGAGGAGCCGAAGGACTCCTGGACGATCGAG
This sequence comes from Schaalia naturae, assembly GCF_042665795.1. NCBI lineage: Bacteria > Bacillati > Actinomycetota > Actinomycetes > Actinomycetales > Actinomycetaceae > Schaalia > Schaalia naturae. The sequence continues at coordinate 2,118,528 of NZ_JBHTEF010000001.1, read as the reverse complement.
GTGATCCGTCGGGTCGCCTGGGCGATGCCGATGGTGGATCCCAGGCTCAGGGTACGGACGCTGAGCGTCACGCCGGACCGTGTGCTGAGCTGTTCCTGGACTGCCTCGAGGCGTTCCCGGCTAGGGGTGGCGTCCTGGGTGCCGAAGATGCCGAGAAAGCGGCGGCGCTGGTGGCCGAGCAGGTCCGCGACGAGAGCGTGGGTGGCGGCGGCGTTGTCGATCAGCACGCAGTCGACGTTGTGATCGGGGACGATCCGATCGACGGTGACGGTCGGGATGTCACTGTCCAGCAAAGAGCGGATCTGCTGGGGATCATCGGTGGCAGGCATGGCGATGACGCCCGCCACGCGTTCCTGGAGGAGCAAGTCGATGTAGAACGACTGTCGCGTCAGGCTCTCGTCGGTATTGCAGATCATCAGACCGAGCCCCTGCAAGGCCGCCTCGGATTCGATGACCCGCGCCAGACGGGCGATCGGCGGATACTCGATATCGGAGACGACCAGACCGATCGTGTCAGACTTGTTCCGTCGCAGTGCCCGGGCTGCGCGATTGGGGCGATATCCGAGCTGCTCGGCGGCCAGGTGGACACGTTCCTGCCTGTCGCGGCTGACGGAGGCGCTTCCGGCGAGCACGCGGGAAACGGTGGCGGTGGAGACGCCAGCCAGTCTGGCGATGTCCGTGTAGGTGACGCTGGCGCTGTCGTCGCGACGCACGATGAGGCCCCTCTCCACGAATGACACGATGGCGAGTTCATTCTGCAACGCTCGTGCTCACCTGCAGCGGATGGCTGATCGCCCGGTTCTGTCGCCGAGTGTACATAGACCGGACACGACTATGGCGCGACGCAGGATGCCACCGCGTCCGGGCCTCCGTCTTCCGGCACCGACGGCGATCCCCCGAATGGCGATGTCGCTGTCATGGTCGCAGAGACCTCGTTGACGCTTTCATTCGCTCCGTGCTATCTTCATCGCACGGGCCAGATGTAATCGATTACAAACTGAGCTCATGACACCGACCTGAAGGAGACGAAGATGTCTGTGCACCGCAAGCTTCACACAGGGACGGCCTTCGGCGCAGCCGTGCTGATGGCGATCCCGCTGCTCGCCGGATGCGGGTCCGGCGGCGACCAGTCTGCCAGCGTCTCGGGTGGGACGACCATCACCTGGTGGGGCTGGACACCCGACGATGTCGAGGCTCAGGCTGAGATCGAGGCGTTCAACCAGGAATACCCCGACATCACGGTCCAGTTCAAGAAGATCCAGGATGCCGACTACAACGCGGCTCTGCGTCCGGCCCTCGCGTCGACCTCCGGCCCCGACGTCTTCGACGTCGCGACCGGAGGCGCGACCGGCGACGTCAAGACGTTCGGTTCCAACGCTCTCGACCTCACCGATGCCATGGCGGAGGCCAACGGAGACTCATGGAAGGATACCTTCTACCAGACGGCGCTCGACGCCTTCACTGATGGGGAGGGGCAGCTCAAAGGGGCGCCCGTCGGCCGCATCGCCTCTGGGTTCCTCTGGATCAACCAGGACCTGTTCGACCAGTACGGCCTGACAGCCCCCACCACCCTCGACGAGTGGAAGGACGTGTGCGCGACGTTCCGGGAGAACGGACTCGGGTGCCTGACTGAGGGCATCGGTCAACCGGGTTTCGACGTCGACACGCTCCATGCAAGCGCCGACTCGATTGAGCCTGGCGTCTTCACCAAGGCGACGCTCGGCGAAACACCCTGGACGGACCCGGTGATCGTCCAGGCTTTCGCGATCGTCAAGCAGTTGAGCGACGAGGGGATCATGGACGAGGGCGCCGTGGGCATCAAGCAGTATCCCAATGCCAACAACAACTTCCTGTCCGGCAAGGCCGCCATGGTCCAGATGGGAACGTGGTACCAGCAGTACACCACCGAGAAGTCGCTCAGCGCCGCGCTGTCCGCCGCGGGCGTCTCCGAGGACGCGGACAAAGTCACGATGGTCCCGATTCCCTTCCCCGATGTGGCCGGGAAGGGGAACACACCGAATCTGTTCGGCGATCCCGACTACGGGTTGGCAGTCAACGCCCGCTCTGCGAACATCGACGCGGCCGCGACCTTTGCCACGTGGCTGTCCTCCTCGGAGGCGGGCCAGCAGCTGGTCGCCGATCACCTTACCGATTACCCCGCGATCAAGGGCGTCGAGACGAACTGGGACGGCGCCTCGCTCATCGACGAGGAGGTCCAGAAGCCTGCGCTGCAGGACCTGGCAGAACGGGTCAACAGCGTCGACCAGGCGCGTCAGGCGAACCTGCCCGCAGAGATGATCGATGCCCTGACCACGGCGAACCAAGCCGTCATCGGTGGCCAGTCGACTCCTGAGCAGGCCGCGGCCGCCGTGCAGACGGCTTTCGACCAGCTGGGATCCGGCGACTGACCGCCTCCGGGTGCGGGTCCCGTCGGTCCCGCACCCGGCACTCACCTGCGGACGGGAATGAGGGACACATGAGCACGATCGAGGAGGCTGCCCGTCGGCGGCCATCCAGGACCTCGCGCCGGGGCGGGGAGACCGGGGCGTCCGGCCCCAGGACGTCATCCGGGGTTCCGTGGGTGTTGCCGGCGATGTTGGTGTCCGCCGTGGTGATCTACTACTGCATCGGGTACACCGGTTACATCTCGACCTTGGATTGGAACGGGGTGAGTCCGGACCAGGATCACGTCGGGTGGTCGAACTACTCGAGACTGGCCTCCGACCCAGTGTTCTGGAAGGCGCTGTGGCACACGGCCGTGTACTACGCCGCCACCACGATCGGCCAGCTGGGGATGGGGTTCGTCTTCGCGGCGCTCCTCCACTCGAAGGTGGCGCTACGTCCCGTCTACAAGGTGATCGTGTTCATCCCGTCGGTGATCGCGCCGGCGACCATGGCGCCCGTGTTCCGTCAGATGTTCTCGCCCTCGGGCGAGATCAACGGTGTGCTGGACGCCCTCGGCCTGGAGGGGCTGGGCCAGAGCTGGCTGGCGAGTCCCGGGACTGCTCTGGTCGTCGTCATCCTGATCCAGATCTGGCTGTCCACCGGTGTCGCTTTCATCCTCTACTACGCGGCCATGGGCCAGGTCGACACCGAGACCATCGAGGCCGCGAGGCTCGACGGCGCGGGCAACCTCCGAGTCCTGCGTTCGGTCGTGTGGCCGTCGTGTCGAGGGACGACCGTCGCTCTGATGACGCTCAGCGCGATCGCCTCGCTCAAGACCTTCGATGTCCCCTACCTGGTGACCGGCGGCGGGCCGAACTACGGCACCGAGTTCCTCGGGACCCTCATCTACCGGACGTCCGTGCCGAACTCCGACGTCGGCTACGGCGCCGCCATCTCGATGGTCCTGCTGGTGCTGGCCATCGTCGCGGCGGTCGCGTCCTTCAGATCCGGACGGGAGAGATGAACGATGTTCGAGGTCAAGAGCGGTTCCCAGAAGGTCATCATCCAGATCCTCACCACGCTGCTGGTCATTCCATACCTGTTCCCGTTGGTTGTCATGATGCAGGGATCGTTCGCCGGGCAGGGGATCGAGAACTACAGGGCGGTCCTGAGGATCGAACTGCTGCCGTATTTCTTCCGCAACAGCATCATCATCGCCTCGGCGGTCATCGCCATCGTGTACGTCTGCACGATCCTCTCGGCCTTCGGCTTTGCGAAGCTCCGCATCCGAGGCAAGGAGATCGTCTTCTGGGTCCTTATGGCCGCGTTGACTCTTCCCGAGGTCGTCATTCTCACCCCGTTGTTCGCCACGGCGTCGTCGACGGGCCTGTACGACACCCTGTGGTCGGTGATCCTCCCGCTCTCAGCGCTGCAGATCCCGTTCACGGTGCTGCTGTGTCGCAACTACATCACGGGGATCCCGGACGAACTGCTTGAGTCCGCGCGCATCGACGGTGCCACGACGCTCCAGGTCTTCCGCTATATCGTCGCGCCGCTGACCAGGCCCATCGGCGCCGCCATCATCGTGCTGACCCTGATCACATCCTGGAACGACTACTTGTTGCCGTTGGTCTTCCTCCAGAGCGACCAACTGCAGACGGTCACCCTGGTCCCGCAGTTCTTCGTCAGTCAGTTCAACAACGACCAGACGAAGGTCCTCGCGGCAGCCGTGATCTGCGCCCTGCCGGAGGTTCTCGCCTACCTGCTCATGCAGAGGAACTTCGAACGCGGTCTGACGGCAGGCGCCCTCAAGTAGCCCCCGCGCGAGCACGAGCCGTGTGCTGGCGCAGGTCGATCCAGCAACCCCCATCAACAAGCATCCACACCCAACCAATCCACAAAACCGAGGAACAATGTCTGCCTACACCGACTTCAGCGACCTGCACCACCGCGCCCGCACCTATGACGAGCGCGCCACCGAGGCCGCATTCCTCCTGGGCGGCATCGGCACCGGGAATGTCTCGATCGGCTCGCGTGGAGAGCTCCGGGACTGGGAGATCTTCAACTGGCCGGGCAAGGGCAACTACATGCCCTTCACCTTCTTCGCGATCCGCACGGAGTCCGAGGCGACGGGCGTGAAGGCAGCCATCCTCGAGGCGGAGATCCAACCTCCGCATGACAAGTCGCATGGCTACTACAACGGTGAGCTCGCAGGCCTGCCCCGATTCCGCACGTCGCGCATGTGGTCCCTCTATCCCTATGTCTTCGTCGAGCTGACCTCGCCTGACATGCCCGTGTCCGTGGTGCTGGAGGCGTTCACGCCCTTCGTCCCCCTGGACGAAGACGCTTCGGGGATGCCGGCCGCCATCGTGAGGTACCACGTGCGGAACCTGACGGGCGAGCCGCTGAAGGTCTCAGTAGTCGGATCGTTGACGAACGCCCTGGGATTCGAGGGGTACGACGTCTTCGGAAACCTCAAGCTGGAGGGGACGCCCTCGAACGAGCTGCGGACGGAGGACGGGGTCACAGGCCTGGACTACCGCACCGACATCGACCCGGCTGCCGAGCGCGCCGGGACCATGGCCTTCTCCGGCCGCGGGGGAACCGCGACATACCGGCCCGAATGGCTGCAGGGCCAGTGGACTGACAATGCGGAGGATTTCTGGGACGACTTCGTCAGCGACGGCGCGCTCGACCGTTTCCACGCCGTGGAGTCCGTCGGCTCGGAGCTCGATAAGTTCCTGGACTTCAGCTACTTGCGCTTGCGTGAGCGTATCGGCTCGATCTGCCTCGTCCAGCCGGTGGGACCGGGCGCGGCATCGACCTTCGAGTTCATGTTCTCCTGGCACATCCCGAACCGGCCGAAGGGGTGGATCGAGGTCGACGCGGAGCTCGACAGGCACCGCGAGGGCGGATACGACCTGATCCGCAACCACTACGCCCTCACCTACGAATCCGCCTGGTCGGTCCTCATCGACCTGGTGACCCGGTTGGAGAGCCTGGAGGAGCGGACCAGGAGGTTCACTCGCGCCCTGTACGAGACCTCCGTCCCCGATGTCTCCCTGGAGGCCATCGCCGACAACCTGACCGTGATCCGCAGCCATACGTGCTTCTGGCTTGAGGATGGCGTCTTCTATGGCTGGGAGGGCATCCGCGCTCACGTCGGGTGCGGGACCGGCAACGTCAACCACGTGTGGAACTACGCCCAGTCCGTGGCATACCTGTTCCCCCGCCTTGAGCAGTCCATGCGGAGGACGGAGTTCGTGACGGAGATCGGCCCGGAGGGCGACCTTCCGTTCCGTTCCCGGCAGAGCCTCGACGGAGAGCGCTGGAAGATGGTGCCGGCCGCTGACGGGGAGCTGGGATCGATCGTCCGCGCGTGCCGGGAGTGGAAGATCTCGGGAGACGGCGCGTTCCTGCGAGAGGTCTGGCCCGGAGTCAGATCCGCGGTCGAGTTCGCCAAACGCGCATGGGACACCGACGGCGATCTGGTGCCCGATTCCCAGCAGAACAACACCTACGACATCGAGTTCTACGGGCCGAACGGCATGATGGCGACCTTCATGGTCGCGGCGCTCCAGGCCGCAGCGGAAATGGCGGTCGCCATGGGCGAGGAGGAGCTGGGAGCCTCCTACGCCCATGAGGCCGAGGAGTCCGCGAAGAACTTCGATGCGCAGTGCTGGAACGGGGAGTTCTACATCCAAAAACTCCGAGACGTCAACGAGTACCGGTACCAGTTCGGGACCGGCATCCATTCCGACCAGCTGCTCGGTCAGTTCGTGGCCGACAACGCCGGACTCGGGCACCTGCTTCCGGAGGAGCACATCCGGACCGCGTTGGGATCGATCGTCGCGGCGAACGCGGTCGACCACTTGCGTTCCGTTGGCACGGTCCAGCGTGTGTACGCCCTGGACGACGAGCCCGGACTGGTCCTGTGCAGCTGGCCCGTCGGCGGGCGTCCGCGGTTCCCGTTCGGATACGCCGACGAGGTGTGGACCGGCGTGGAGTACGGGGTCGCCTCGCTGCTGGCCCGCGAGGGCATGGTCGAGGAGTCGGAGAGAATCGTGACCGCGCTTCGCTCACGGTACGACGGAGTCTCCCGCAACCCGTGGAGCGAGATCGAGGCCGGCTACCACTATGCTCGATCGATGGCCAGCTACGGCCTGCTGACGGGTTTCTCGGGCTTCGTCGCCGACCTTCCCGCGGGGTACATGTCCTTCGACCCGGTCCGGGACGAGTATCGGACGTTCTGGTCCCATGGTGCAGGATGGGGGACCTATGAGCAGTCCAGGGACGCGGCCGGCGCCCTGAGGGCGGTCGTGACCGTCCTCGAGGGGTCTCTCGGCGTCGACCGCGTCGCGTCCCCCGCGGACTCCGTCATCGTGGTCCCCGCTGGTGACAGCGCACGTTGACAGACCTCGCCAAGAGCCGGGAGGACTCTCATGACGAGCGACATGGAAACGGCGCTGAGACGCGCCGAGGCGAGCGTCGACCGGTTGTTGGCCGGACGCGACGACCGGTGGTACCCGGCGGCGCACATCGCCGCGCGAGCAGGATGGATCAACGACCCGAACGGCCTGTGCTTCGTGGACGGCCGCTATCAGGTCTACTTCCAACACCATCCGGGCAGCGCGGATTGGGGACCGATGCACTGGGGCCATGTCTCCAGCGCGGACATGGTGACATGGCGGCGCGAGCCGATCGCGTTGGCACCCAGTGTCGAGGAGGACAGGGACGGAGTCTTCTCTGGTTCAGCCATCATCCGAGATGACGGGGCGTTGGCGGTGTTCTACACCGGTCACCGGTGGCGGAATGGGACGGACGAGCGGCAGGGCAACCTGCAGGTCCAGTGCCTGGCTTTGTCCGCCGATGGGGGAAGGACCTTCGAGAAGAGGGGGACGGTCGTCGACTGTCCCGAGGGTTTCCGGCACTTCCGCGACCCGAAGGTGTGGAAGCAGGATGGTCGCTGGTACATGGTGGTCGGCGCGTCCACGGTCGAGCGGCGCGGTCAGGTGCGGATGTACACGTGCGACGATCCTGCTTTAGAGCAGTGGTCGTTCGACAGCGTGTTGTACGAGGACCCGGACGAGCGGGTCTTCATGTTGGAATGCCCCGACTTCTTCCCGCTTGGGGACAAGTGGGTGCTCACGTTCGGCCCGATGGGGGCGCGGCCTCGGGGCTACTCGGAGCGCAATGGGAACAACGCGGTGTACGTCGTGGGTGAGTGGGCGCCCGGCCGGCCGTTCGCGAACGTCACGGGCCACAGGCCCGGTGATGCGGGCGCGAACTACTACGCCCCGCAGTCCTTCCTGACCCCCGACGGACGTCGGGTCCAGTACGGGTGGATGGGGGCCTTCACCTCGTCCGAGCCGACATGTGCCGCCGACCACTGGTGCGGGCAGCTCACGGTGCCGCGCGAGCTCGCCCTGGCTCCCGGCGGGAACGCCGTGCTGATGGCGCCGGTCGGCGAGATCGAGGCCCTCCGTGCCGACACGCGGGACTTCGGTGCGTTCGAGCTGGGAGCCGATCAGGACGCTGGGCTCGCTGACGACGTTTCGGGCGCCGCGGAGGTGGAGGTGGAGCTCGACCTCGCACGCACCACCGCCGAGCGCGTCGATCTGGTCGTCCACCGCACGCCCGACGGGCACCAGACGGTGGTGAGCTGGGACGACCAGTCTGGGCGTGTGTGGCTGGACCGGCGCCTGTCGGGCAGGGGAGGTCGCGGATACCGTTCGGTTCCGGTTCCCGCCGAGGCGTCGGGTCTTCTGCGTCTGCGCGTCATCATCGACCGCAGCTCCGTCGAGGTCGTCGTCGGACGGGGCGAGGCCATGATGTCGTCCTTGGTCTTTCCGCCGGAGGGCCCGCGTGCTCTTGTCCTGTCCGCGGAGTCCGGGGCGGCCATGGTGGCGTCGCTGCGGGTGCACCGTCTGCGGTCGATCTGGGAGTCCCCCGATCGTTGATCGACTGGCGCATCCCCGCCCAGACCCGGCAGGGACGTCCTCGTCGGCGGGCGCAACGGGTTTCACAGGTCGCGGAGGGAAGCCGGGGCTCCCGGACAGATGACGGATTGTTGCGATTCGATCACGGCGTCCAGGACGCTTGCCCGTGGGTCGAGCCACGTCTAGCATTCCAGCTACCGGTTCTTTTCGTTTCAAAAAGAACCGGGGCACATCGGACATCGAGGAGGACGACGATGAAGCGATCACATGTGTGGTCCGGGGTGGCGGCAGCCGCAGCGGTGGCTCTGGTCGCCGGGTGCTCGACGCCGACACCGGACAGCGGGGCGTCCGGCGGAGGCGAGTCGGGAAGCGCCGGGAGCTCCGGGGAGGGCCCCTGGACGATCGGCGTGTCCAACGCCTTCGTGGGCAGCGAGTACCGCACCCAGATGATCGAGGACATCCAGACGGTCTTCGACGAGTACAAGCAGGAGGGCCTGGTTGACGACCTGATCCTGGAGAACGCGGATGCCGACGCCAACGGCCAGATCCAACAGATCCGCAACCTCATCAACAAGGGGGTCGACGTCATCATCGTCGACCCGAACTCCAGCACGGCCTTGACGGCCGTCTTCAAGGAAGCGACCGACCAGGGGATCAAGGTCTACGCGATCGACCAAGAGGTCGAGTCGGAGCTGGTCACCAACATCGGCATCGACCAGGAGGAGCTGGGCAAGGTCAGCGCCGAGTGGTTCGCCGACCAGGTCGGCGAGGGCGCTCAGATCGCCACCGTCCAGGGCACGACGGGCAATCCCGCCACCGAGGCCCGATGGGCCGGCGCCAAGTCGGTCTTCGACGCGAAGGGCATCACGGTCGTCGCCTCCGCCGACGGCGGATGGGACCAGGCCACCGGCCAGACGGTCGCCACCGACCTGCTGGCCACCTATCCGGACATCGCGGGCATCTGGACCTACGACGGCATGGCCCAGGGCGTGCTCCGCGCGGTCGAGGCAGCCGGCAAGACCGGCGACCTCGTGGTCTCCGGGGAGGCGCGCGTCGGTTTCATGCGGATGTGGAACGACCTCAAGCCGCAGGGATTCTCCAGCGCCGGCGTGCTCAACCCTCCGGGGCCCGGCGCCACGGCCCTGCGCTTCGCGATCAACGAGCTCCAGGGCAAGGTCCTGGACCCCTCGAAGGTCACTGACGGGCACACCGTCTACCTGCCGCTCGATCCGTTGGTCACGAACGACAATTTCGACGAGGAGTGGGCGAAGGTCCAGGACAAGCCGGACACCTACGTGCTCGACTCGGTCCTCACGGCCGATGAGGTGGACGAGTACTTCCAGTGACGACCCGGATCGGGGGCCCGCGGGGTTCGGCGCGCCACGGCGTGCCGCCGGCTCCGCGGGGCTCCCGGGCCGGTGAACGGGATCCGGGGCGCCGCCCCGGCCATCTCCGGCCAACGGGACACGCAGCATCGGGACGCGCGAGGAGGCACGGGGAATGGCGTTCCTGGAGATGACCGAGGTGCACAAGCGCTTCGGCGGGGTGAGGGCGCTCGCGGGTGCGTCGCTGGAAGTCGACTCCGGCGAGGTCCACGGGCTCCTGGGCCCCAATGGGTCGGGCAAGTCGACGCTCAACAAGGTCCTCACCGGCATGGTGCGCCCCGATCGGGCGTCCGTGACGATCGACGGGCGCGCGGTGCGCATCGATTCCCCCTCGGACGCCCATGACCTGGGGGTCGCGGCCGTCTACCAGCAGCTGTCCGTGATTCCGCATCTCACGGTCCGGCAGAACCTGGTCCTGGGGGTCGAGCGGCGCCGCGCGGGATTCCTCCGCGACGGCGGGGCGGTGGAGGGCGTCGGTGAGGTCTTCGACTGGATCCGCCCGGGCCTGGCGACCGCGGTGACCCTGGACACGCCGGTCGGCCGCCTGGCACCTGGGGAGCGTCAGCTCCTCGAGTTCGCCAAGGCGGCCCTGCGCCGCCCGCGGATCCTCGTCCTCGACGAGGCCACGGCCTCCCTGCGCGGCGATCAGGTGGACCTGGTCTTCTCGCGTACCCGCGAGCTGGCGGAGGCCGGCGCCGCCGTCGTCTTCGTGTCCCATCGCATGGACGAGATCCGCGAGCTCTGCCAACGTGCGACGATCTTGCGGGGCGGCCACACGATCACGACCGTGACGATGGAGCGGACCACAGACGCGGAACTCGTCGACCTCATGGTCGGCGACCTCGCCTCGTCCGCAGTCGCGCGGGCCGCCGAGATCGCGGAGGAACGCCGCCCCGAACCGGACCGGTCGGGCGAGCCGCTCCTGGAGGTCGAGGGCCTGACGGGTCCGCACCTCCACGGCATCGACCTCCAGGTCCATCCCGGCGAGATCGTCGGCCTGGGCGGCCTGCAGGGGCAGGGGCAGTCGGATCTGCTCCATGCGCTCTTCGGCGCCGCGCCGGCCGCATCGGCTCGCGTCGCGGTCGACGGGCGCGAGGTCCACCCGCGTCGTCCCCACGACGCCATGGCCGCCGGCTTCGCCTTCGTCCCCGGCGATCGGGACTCGCAGGGGCTGATGTCGAAACGCTCGATCCTGGAGAACCTCTCGGTCGCCTCCCTCAGGGATCGGCTGGCCGCCGGGTTCTGGGTGCGCATGGACCGCGAGCGTGCCAGCGCCTCAGAGCAGGTCAGGCGGCTGGCGATCAAGATCGGGGCGCTCTCTGACGACGTGAGCACGCTGTCGGGAGGCAACCAGCAGAAGGTCGTCCTGGGCAAGTGGCTCGTGACGAGGCCGCGGGTCGTGCTCCTGGACGACCCGACGAAGGGCGTCGACGTCGGCGCGAAGCAGGAGATCTACCGCATCGTCCGCGAGATGACGGCCCAGGGCGCGGTCGTCCTGCTGAACTCCAGCGACGACGAGGAGCTCGTCGAGCTCTGCGACCGCGTCCTGGTGATGTTCGAGGGCCGCATCCGCGCCGAACTCGTCGGCGAGGAGATCTCGCCCTCGTCCCTGGTGGAGGCCGCCGTGTCCGCACCCGTGCCCGTGGGGCCGTCCCCGTCCCCGACGACGAGGGCGTCCCTGCCGGACGCGCCCGATTCCCTGAAGGGAGACCAGAGATGAGCGCGTCCATCCAGACCCCGCCGGCCCCGACGACGCCGGAGGGACGCCGGGCCGGGTCCGCGGGGCGCCGCCTCCGGCTGGCCCCGGTGTCCCTGCCCTCGACGGTCACGGCGTCGCTGCTGGTGCTGGCGATCGTCGCGAACGCGGCGCTGCAGCCGACGTTCTTCACGCTGTACTCGTTGACGTCGAACCTGGCGACATTCGTGCCCCTGGTGTTCGCCGCCCTGGCCCAGTCGTTCGTCATCTTGGGCGGGGGACTCGACCTGTCGGTCGGGGCGATCACGGCGCTGTCCTCGGTGACGGCACTGGCGGTGATGGGAGGGGACAACGCCCGCATCCCGCTGGGGATCGTCGTCGCGCTGCTCACCGGCGCCGCCTGCGGGCTGCTCAACGGGTTCATCGTCGGCATCATCCGCCTCCAGCCGCTCATCGCGACCTTCGGCACGGCCTCGGTGTTCTCCGGCGTCACGCTGCTGGTCCTGCCCGTCCCCGGCGGAGCGGTCCCCTCCGGCCTCATCGACACCTACCGGATGGCCGCCGGACCGCTGCCGGTGCCCCTTCTGCTCATCGTCCTGTGCGCGCTGCTGTGGGCCGTCGGGCGGCGCACCGTGTTCGTCCGGCACCTCTTCGCCGTCGGGGGTGACCGGAACGCGGCCTACGCGTCACTGGTTCCCGTCACCGGCACGACGATCGCCTCCTACTCCGCGGCCGGTGGCGTGGCCGGTTTCGCCGCGCTGGCGATCCTGGCGAACACGGGGTCGGGAGACCCCTTCATCGGGTCGGACATCGCGATGAACTCGATCGCCGCCTGCGTCCTGGGAGGCCTGGCGCTGAGCGGGGGACGGGGCAGCGGGTACGGCGCCCTGGCGGGCGCGCTGATCCTCTCCCTGATCTCGAACATCCTCTTCTTCCTGGGGGTGCCCACCACGTACCGCCAGCTGGCCAGCGGCCTCATCATCATCGCCGCGCTGGCCCTGTCCGTCCTGTCCTCGAAGGGAGGCGACACCAGTGAGCGCTGACATCGCACCGACCGGCCGGGCCGGGCAGCCTTCCTCGGGCGGCGCACCGTCCCCGGACCGCTCCGGGTCCGCATCGCGGGTCAGGGCGTCCGCCCTGGCTCGGAACCCGATTCTGATCTCGGCCGTCATCGCGGTGCTGCTGCTGTCCGTCGGCCAGGTGGTCTCACCCGGGTTCGGTGCGCCGGGACAGGTGATCTCGATGCTGAGGGTCGCCAGCTTCCTCGGGTTCATCGCGGTGGGCCAGACGATCGTCATCCTCTCGGGAGGGGACGGCATCGACCTGTCCGTCGGCAAGACCGCGACCTTCGCGGCCATCGTCGCGGCGCGCGTCATGGACGGCTCGGACGCGAACGTCGTCCAGGGCCTCGCGCTGGCCCTCCTGGCAGGCGCGCTGGTCGGCCTGGCCAACGGTCTGGGCATCACGTTCCTGCGGATCCCGCCCTTCGTGATGACCCTGGGCATGATGGGCGTCGTCCAGGGGCTGATCCTGGCCTACACGCAGGGCGTGGCCGGCGGGCGCAGCGCCCCGCTGCTCACGTCCCTGGTCGGAGGGCGAGCCTTCCTAGGCGTCCCCGGCGTGCTGTGGATCTGGCTGGCCGTCACCGTCCTGGTCGTCCTGCTGCTGCGGCGCACGCGCTTCGGCTGGGAGCTCTACGCGGTGGGCGCGAACCGGGAGGCCGCCCGCCTGTCGGGAGTGCCCGTGCGGCGCCGAGTCATCCAGGCCTATGTGGCCTCCGGATTCTTCGCGGCGCTGGGCGGCATCATGCTGGTCGGGTACACGGAGTCCGTGTTCCTCAACCTGGCGGACTCCTACACCCTGCCGGCGGTGGCCGCCGTCATCATCGGCGGCACCCTGGCCTCCGGAGGCGTCGGCGGGTACGCGGGCTCCGCGGTGGGGGCGATCGTGCTCACCGTGCTCACCTCGTTCCTCACCACCATCAACGTCCCCGAGGCCTGGCGCACGATCATCAACGGCGCCGTCCTGGTCATCCTGCTGGCGGCCTACGGCCGGCAGCGTCGACTCAGACAGTGACGCCCTCGTCGATGGGGGAGGGACGCCTCCCCCATCTCTCACGAACCCACGGACCACACACATGTCGGACACACGGAGGAGAGATCCATGGAAACCGGACAGCGGCTGGGCGTCGGCGTCATCGGCGCGGGCTTCATCGGGAGCTTCCACGCGCGCGCGTGGCAGGGGGTGAGGGACGCGGACATCGTCGCGGTGACCTCGCGGACGCGGACATCGGCGGAGGCGCTGGCTCGTGAGGTCCAGGAGCTGGGAGTCGGCGCGGACGTCACGGTCCACGACGACATCGCGGCGCTCGTGCGCGACCCGCGCGTGGACGCGGTGTGGGTGCTCACCCCGAACTTCACGCGTGTGGAGGTCGTCCAGGCGATCACCCGGGAGGTGACCTCGGGCAGGGCGCGGCTCATCGGCATCGCGGTGGAGAAGCCATTGGGGCGCACGGTCGCGGAGGCCCGGGAGGTCTTAGGCCTCGTCGAGGGAGCGGGGCTGCTCCACGGGTACCTGGAGAACCAGTTGTTCTCGCCCTCGATCACGCGGGCGCATGGGCTCGTGTGGGAGCGCGGGGCGAAGGCCGCGGGCACGCCCTACCTGGCGCGCGCGGCCGAGGAGCATTCGGGCCCGCACAACACGTGGTTCTGGAACGGAGCGGACGAGGGCGGCGGCGTCCTCAACGACATGATGTGCCACTCCGTGGAGGCCGGGCGATTCCTGCTCACGCCCCCCGGAGCGGACACCGGCACGTGGCTGACGCCGGTGTCGGTGACGGCCAGCATCAACTCGCTGAAGTGGGGGCGCACGCGTTACGCCGCGGAGCTGGCGCGGACGTATCCGGACGTCGTCGACTACACGAAGAGCCCGTCGGAGGACTACGCGCACGCCGTCTTCGAGTTCCTCAACGGGGACGGGGAGCCCGTGGTGGTGGAGGCGACGACCTCGTGGAGCTACGTGGGGGCAGGGCTGCGGTTGAGCTTCGAACTGCTGGGTCCGGAGTACTCGATGGACTCCTCCACCCTCTCCACGGAGTCGCGCGTGTTCCTGTCGCGCGATCTCCAGCAGGGGCGTGGCGAGGATCTGGTGGAGAAACAGAATGCGGAGCAGGGCCTCATGCCGATCGTCTCCGACGAGGCGATGAGCTACGGCTACACGGGCGAAGACCGGGCGTTCACAGCGGACTTCCTGGCCGGACGCCAGCCCCGCGAGTCGCTGGCCAATGGCCTGCAGGTCGTCGAGCTGCTGATGGCGGCCTACCGTTCGGCTGAGATGGGACAGACGGTGACGTGGCCCGTCGACCTCGCAGGCTTCACGCCGGCCGTGGCGAAGGGAGAGTGGAACCCTCGACGGAAGTGACCCTGCGACGTGAGACCGGTGGGACACTGACACCTGGTCCAGACGGGCTGCACGGGCATTGGGCGAAAGGCCGAACATGGGAGTGGGAGACCTGTCTCGCGGCAACAGCATCCGGATCCTCGAACAGTTGCTGGACGAGGGTCCGACCAGCCGCACGGATCTAGGCCGCGCCCTGCGCCTGGCCCCGGCGACCGTCAACCGGTTGACCGGCCGGCTGGAGGACGAGGGCCTGGTCGTCGACACCGGTGTCCTCGCCCACACGGGTGGTCGGCCTTCGCGCCTGCTCGACTTCAACCGGGAGTACCGGCTGCTGGTCACCGTGGACGTCGCCGACCACCACACGTCGGTGGCCATGGCTGACCTGGGCGGAAACCTGTTGGAGCGCCACGACATCCCCACCGCGGGGGACGCCGAGCAGCGCTACGCAGACGTCTTCGGCCATGTCGCGACCGTTCTGGAGGACCCGGGCGAGCGCTGTTCCCGCGTCGCGTGTCTGGGAGTATCCGTCCCCGGGCCGGTGGACGACGACGGGACGGTGCTCTTCGCCCCGGCGCTGGGGTGGCACGGCAAGCCGCTGCGCGCGGACCTGGAACGGGCCTTCGGAGTGCCTGCGGTCGTCGAGAACGATGCGAACCTCATCGCCCTGGCGGAGCACTCCTCCGGCCACTGGGGCGCCACGAAGTCGCTGGTCGCGATCGCCGTGTTCGACGGGATCGGCTCCGGCATCATCGAAGACGGACGACTGTGGCGCGGCGCGTCCGGGGCAGCCGGGCAGATCGGACGTCTCCTGGTGGAGAAGGACTCGCTGTCCAACGAGTACACGGGCTTCGGCGACTTCGAGTCCCATATCGGCGCAGCCAGCCTGGTCCGCCGCGCGCGGGCGTTGGGGATCTCCGACACCGCGGAGGCCCCTCTTGACGCTGACGAGATCCTGCGCCGCTACGCGGGCGGCGACCTGGCGGCTCGGGGCCTGGTCGACGAGGTCCTCGACGAGTTCGCCATGAGCCTGGTCAACGTGTGCGCCCTGCTGGCTCCGGAGGTCATCGTGTTCTCGGGTCTGTTCGACCGATGGGGGTCGGTGGTGCTCCCGGGTCTACGCGACCGCCTGCGCGGACACGTCGTCCACCTGCCCATCCTGGCGCCCGGCGCGCTCGGCGACGAGGCCGCGCTGGCGGGGGCCGCACGTCTCGCCTTCGACCACGTCGGCGCCGTCGCCGGACTGCTGCCTGAGGAGCCGTGAGGGGCTCGACTCGGGGCCGCCGAGGGCGGGGGCGTGTGCCATCGGCGTGGGGTCTCGGCGGCGGTTCTAGCGGATCCTCATGTGAAACGGCGTCCAAACCCCCTCCCGTTGCTCAGTCGGTCGATCGGCAACGCGTGAGGATTGAGGGACTGGGATTGTCGAAAACGTCTGGCGCGCGGAAGCGATCTGCGTCACACTGATCGGCCGTGGACCCGAACGAATGCGGGCCTGCCGATTGGGAGGCTCACGATGACGATCCCGACCTTGGCCTTCTCGGCCGGCGACCCCTGCTGGCTGGAACTGATGACGGACTCGATGGAGCGCAGCGCGGACTTCTACGGTGCGCTGTTCGGATGGGAGTTCCACGACGTCGGCGCCGACTTCGGGCACTACCACACGATCACGAGCGGGGGAGCTGCGATCGGCGGCGCGATGCAGACCCCCGACGCGGCCGTCGGGATGCCGGGTGCCCCCGTTGGCTCGCCGGACGGCGCTTGGACCGTCTATCTGCACACCCCCGACATCCACGGCCTGGCCGAACGGGCGCGAGACGCTGGAGCGGAGGTCCTGTTCGGCCCGATGCAGGTCGGACCGTTCGGCTGGGCCGCCACGGTGCGCCACCCCGCGTTGGGCGAGGTCGCGGCATGGCAGCCGCTCGAACTCGCCGGCCTCGGGCGGATCGGCGGGACGGGCCTGCCGGCATGGTTCGAACTGCACACCCCGCGATTCGGCGCCGCCCTGCGCCTGTTGTCCGACGTCTTCCAGTGGGAGGTCTCCGTCGAGGCGGACACGCCTGCTTTCCGTTACGCCCAGCAGCATGCGGGGGAGCGGGGCCGTGCCGGCGTCTTCGACCTGAGCGCGGAGCCGGGCGCCCTTCCGGGCATCGATGCCGAACGCCCCGCACAGTGGTTCGTCTACGTCGCGGTCCCGGACGTCCGGAAGGCGGCGTCTGCGGCCGCCGAACTCGGGGGCGCCATCGTGGAGGAGGCCCAGGACACGCCCTACGGCATCCTGGCCGGGATCGCAGATCCGGAGGGCGCGCGCCTCAAGCTCTCGGAACCCCGGTCCTGAGCGGTGGCGTGACGAGGACGGCCCCGGCGCGTCGGCGCCGAGGCCACCTCCCATCCGAGGATCCGGGGTCGCCGAGGGACGCCGCGCGGACCGCCCTCGTCGCCGGGGAACCCGGCCGCGCATCACGCGAAGAAGGGCGCGAGCGCCTCCCGCAGCGTCGTGGTCGGGCGGCCGATCAGTCCGGCGAGGGCCCCCGGGTTCGGGTCCTCGAGCTCGCCGGCGGCGATCGCCTGGTCCGTGCTGACGACGAAGTCGATGGCGCCCTCGGGCAAGCCCGCCTCGGTCAGCGCCGCGCGATGCTCTCCGGCGGACACATCGCGCACGCGGACGGGGCGGCCGGAGAGCTCGGAGATGGCGGCGGCCAGGTCCTGCTGCGTCCACGCCGTGTCGCCGGAGAGCTCGTAGGTCCCGGCCTTCGCCTCGGGCGCGGCGAGGACGGTCGCGGCGGCGCGGGCATAGTCATGGCGTGTGGCCGAGGAGATCCGCCCATCCCCGGCGCTGGTGAGCAGCTCGCCGGACCGGGCGGCCTGGCGGGCCGTGTCGGCGTAGTTCTCCGTGTACCAGCCGTTGCGCAGCAGAGCGACGTCGAAAGGCGCGGCGGCCAGCAGCCTCTCCGTCTCCTGGTGCTCGGGGGCGACGGCGATGATCCGCGCGGTGTCCGCGTGGAGAAAGCTCGTGTAGGCGAGGAATCCGACGCCGGCACGAGCGGCGGCGTCGATGACGGCGCGGTGCTGAGGGATGCGATGGCCGACGGCATTGCCGGAGATCAGCAGCAGGCGGTCGACGCCCTCCAGGGCGGAGGCCAGGGCATCGGGCTGGTCGTAGTCGAAGGCGCGAACCTCGACGCCTCGATCGGACAGGGCGCGAGCGGAATCCTTGGCGGTGTCGCGCGCCAGGGCGACCAGCTGGTCGGGCGAGGTGCGTGCGAGCAGCTCCTGGGCGACCAATGCGCCCAGGTGTCCGGTGGCTCCGGTGAATGCGATGGTCATGGTCGTTCATTCCTCTCGTCGTCCCACGGCGGTCCGGAGTTCCGGCTGGCCGTCCGATGGGATCGCATCATGCACTTACGAATCGTAAGCACTTATTAAACGTAAGTGGTAGTACGATGACTTGTCAACACGTCCGAGCGATCCCATCCGGAGAGGAGGTCCTATGCCCACGCGCATGCCCGTCGATGTGCCGGCAGAGAGCTCGGCCGCGCCGGCGGGCGCCCCTGCGATGGCTCGGCGGCCGGCGTCCGCCGGGAGCTCGACGCCCGCAGGCTTCGATGTCCTCGATGCGAACTGCCCCTCCTACGCGGCGATGCGCGACGTGACGGGGCGGTGGGCGCCCCTCGTGCTGCTCGCGCTGGCGGAGGGGCTCACGCGTTTCGGCGAGATCCACCGCCGCGTCGGCGGATCCAGCGAGCGCATGATCTCCCAGACGCTGCGCGTCCTCCAAGACGATGCCGTGGTCGAGCGCACCGTGGGCGAGGACGGCCGCCCCTCCTATGCGCTCACGGCGACCGGGCGCGAGATCGCCTGCCGGGTCCGGGACCTCAGTGAGGCCATCTACGCCCACCTGGAGCAGCGGGATGCGGCGGGGATCCCGTCCGCGGCCTCCGGTTGCGGCGGGGTTCGCCGGGGCTCGTCCGGCCGTTGATGAGGGCGGCGGTCGCGGGCGGGGCCGCCGCCGAGGCGTGGACTTCGCACCAATCTGCCGGTCCGGCTCCGGTGCTCAGCTGGCCGCCCCGCGGCGCCTCGACTCGAAGATCCGGATGACGCTCGCCGTGGCCGAACGGAGATCGCGTCCCGAGCGGGCGATGAGCTCCTCCAGCGGGGCCGCGCCGCGCGGTGTGGGCACGATCGCCGTGACCCCGTGGTCGAGCAGCACATCGGCGTCATCCCCGACATTGCCGGCGATGATGACCACGGGGACGCCCTCGTCATGGGCGATCCGGGCGACTCCGATCGGCGTCTTTCCGCCCAGCGTCTGGGCGTCGACGGAACCTTCGCCGGTGAGGACCAGGTCCGCGCCGCGGATCTGCTCGCGCAGTCGGAGGGCGTCGGCGACCACCTCGACGCCGGGGCGCATCCGGGCGGTGAGGAACTGGAGGAAGGCGTATCCCAGTCCGCCGGCGGCCCCTGCTCCAGGTTCCGCCGCGTGATCGGCGCCCATGGCCCGCTCGCAGCACCGGGCGAGGTGGGCGAGCGCGCGGTCCAGGGTGCGCACCTGCTCCGAGCTGGCGCCCTTCTGAGGGCCGAAGACGTGGCTCGCGCCATCGGGGCCGACCAAGGGGTTCGTGACATCGGAGGCCAGGACGACCTCGACGTCGGACAGACGCGGGTCTATCCGAGAGGCGTCGACGGCGACGATGGAGGCCAGGGCGGCGGGGGAAGGGGACACGAGGGCTCCGCCCTCGTCGAGGAAGTGGACGCCGAGAGCGTCGAGCATGCCGGCGCCGGCGTCGTTGGTGCCCGATCCGCCCAGGCCGACGACCAGGCGGCGCGCGCCGGCGTCCAGGGCGGCGAGGACCAGTTCGCCGACACCGCGGCTGGTGGCGGTCATGATGTCGCGGTCCTCGGGGGCGACCAGCGTGAGGCCGGCGGCCGAGGCGATGTCGAGATAGGCGGTGTCGCCGGCCAGAGCGAGGTCGGCGCTTGCGGGCGAGCCGGAATGGTCGTGGACGGCGACCGTGAGGCGCCGGGCGTCGAGGGCCGCGTCGATGACGTCGACGAAGCCCTCTCCGCCGTCGGCCATGGGGACCTCGCGACAGGCGGCCTGCGGGTCGGCGTCGCGGACGCCGTCGGCCATCGCGCGCGCTGCCTCGACGGCGCTCAGGGAGCCCTTGAAGGAATCGGGCGCGCACACGACGAGCATGGGGACCTCCTCAATGCGAAGGGTAGCGTGTCGACGCCCTGCCGGCGCCTCGGTAGGCCTGGCGGTATGCCTGTACCCCCATGGGCCCGGGCTCTCCCCGAGTCGAAAAGTACATGTGTACACAAGTGCAAACAAGTGCTACCGTCGTCGTCATGACAGCGACACGGAAGTCGGCGGCGGCGACCTCGTCGGAGAGGATCGCGGCGGATCTGGAGGAGCGGATCCGGCGCGGAGAGCTTCAGGACGGGGAACGGCTCCCCCCGGAGAAGGACCTGGCGCGCCAGTACGACGTCTCCCGGACGACGCTGCGCCAGGCGCTGTCCGCGCTACGGCGGCGCTCGATGATCGTGAGCCGCGCCGGGCTCGGGAGCTTCATCGCGTACCGGGGCGTGAGCGTGGAGAAGCCGGAGGGCTGGACCGCCGCGACGGCCGAGGCGGACGCGCCGACCGCGACAGAGGTCATCCTCATCGACCGCGCGGTGCCGCCGGTCCCCGTCGAGGGCGCAGACGGGCCGGTCACCGATGCCTATCGGATCCTCCGGCGCCGCCTGGCCGGCGGTCGGGCGGTGTCCGTCGAGGAGACCTATCTGCCGGCGGGAGAGATGCTCGATCTCCTCATGGAGCACGGGCTCCTGGGCGGATCCGTCTCGAAGACGATGAAGGCCGCCGGGATGGTGGCCGTCAGCGGGGAGCAGGAGGTCACCGCCCGCCCCCTGCCCGCCGACTTCGCGCAGCTGCTCGACACCGAGCCGGGGACCGTCTTCCTCCACACGACGCGCGTCAACTCCGACGCGGACGGCCGAGTCGTCGAGATCGTGATCTCCTACCTCGACCCCCAGTGCTTCTCGCTCCACCTGACCTACGGAAAGTGACATCGAATGACTGCTGAACGTGATCGTGCGACCGGATGCCTGGAGGGCCTGGCCCTGGGAGACGCCCTGGGCATGCCGACGCAGAGCTTCAGCCCCGAACAGATCGAGCAGCGTTACGGCGAGCTCTCGGATCTGGTCGACGCGGCGGACGACCAGCCGATCGCCCCCCGGATGGGAGCGGGCTCCGTCACCGACGACACCGAGCAGGCGTTGCTGCTCGCCCGGCTCCTCATCGACGGAGGCGGCCACGTGGACGCCGCTGCGCTCGCGGACGCGCTCATCGAGTGGGAGGACTCCATGCGGGCGCGCGGTTCCCTGGACCTGCTGGGCCCCTCGACGCGGGGCGCCATCGACCAGCTGCGAGCGGGGGCGCCGATCGGCTCCACAGGCGCCGCCGGCACGACCAACGGCGCGGCGATGAGAGTGGCGCCGGTGGGCATCGCGGTGCCGCTCAGCGATCCCGAGACGCTGATGGACGTCGTGCGGGAGTCGTGCCTCCTCTCCCACGACACGGTTCAGGGGATCGAGTCGGCGGGCCTGGTGGCCGCCGCGGTGAGCGCGGGAGTCGGCGGCGCCTCCCCGCGCGAGGCCGTCCGCCGGGCCATCTCCCTGGTCGAGGACGCGCCCGGACGGGGGCATTGGACCGCCCACGCCTCGGTCACCGCTCGGACCAGATCCGCCCTCAAGGGCGCGGAAGGGCGCTCCGACGAGGAGCTCTTCGCGTTCATCCGCTCCGATGTCGGAACCTCCCTGGAGGCGACGGAGAGCATTCCGGCCGCCTTCGCCTTGGTCTGGCACTACGCCGACGCGCCGTTCGCGGCGTTGCTCGCCGCCGCGCGCATGGGAGGGGACACCGACACCATGGGGGCGATCGCGGGCGCGATCCTGGGCGCCTCCATGGGCACGACAGGCTTCCCCCGCGACCAGGTGAGCCTGGTCCGCAGGGTCTCAAGGATACCCATCGACGAGGTCGTCCCTGGCCTGCTGAATCTTCGGGACAACCACTGATCATCTGAAGCACAACACGTCATCGAAGGAGATCGTGAACATGGACAGCACGGACGCCGGCACACCCACCGCGGGCCGCTCAGGGGAATCGGGGGCGGGGTCGCCCTCGTCGATGCCCCACGGGACCAGGCTCGGCAAGGTGGAGCAACGCGGCATCGCACCCGTCCCCGAGGACCAGAAGAACGACCGGCCCGGCCAGCTGTTCTGGGTGTGGTTCGCCGCGAACATCTCGATCCTGGGGATTCCCCTGGGGGCGACGCTCATCGCCCTAGGGCTCAACGTCTGGCAGGCCGTGATCGCCGCCGCCATCGGGTCCTTCGGGTCGTTCGCCATCGTCGGTCTGGTGTCAATCGCGGGCCGGCGCGGAGGCGCTCCGACGCTCACCCTGTCCCGGGCCGCCTTCGGCGTGCTGGGCAACATGGGGCCGACGCTGATGTCGTTGATCTCGCGGCTCGGCTGGGAGACGGTCAACACCCTGACCGGAGCGTTCGCCCTGCTGTCGCTGTGCGCGATCATCTTCCGCACGCCACCGGAGGCCAGCGACGTCCCGTGGCTCGCGGTGGTGTGCGTGGCGGTGTTCGTCGCGGCCACCGTCGTCGTGTCGGTGGCGGGGCACGATCTGATCCTGAGCGTGCAGAAGTGGGCGACGTGGGTTTTCGGCGGGCTGACTCTGCTGGTCGGGATCTACCTGGTGACGACCGTGGACTGGAGCTCCTTCATCCACCAGCCGGCGGCGCCCGTGAGCGCGGTGCTCATCGGGATCGGGACGATCGCCGCGGGCACCGGCATCGGCTGGGCGAACTCGGGAGCCGACATGGCGCGCTACCAGCATCGGTCGGTCTCCGCCGGCCGCCTCGTCGCGACGGCGGCCTGCGGCGCGGGCATCCCCCTGGTCCTCGTCATCGGGCTGGGCAGCATCCTCACCGCGGGCGACAGCTCGATCGGCCAGGCCGCCGACCCGGTGGCGGCCGTGCGGACCGCGCTCCCGGCGTGGGTGTCGATCCCGTATCTCATCGCCGCCTTCGCCGGCCTGCTGTTGTCCAACCACCTGAGCGTCTACTCCGCCGGGCTGACCACGATCACCCTGGGCGTCCGCATCCCCCGGGTGTACGCCGTCATCGTGGACGTCGTCGTGACGACCACGGGCGCGCTGTACTTCATGCTCGGGTCCTCCGGGTTCTACGGGCCCTTCGTCACGTTCATCTCGCTGATGGCCATCCCGATCACGGCGTGGACGGGCATCTTCCTGGTGGATCTTCTCGGGCGGAACCGCTATGACGGGGACTCGCTGCTCGAACTCAGCTCGCGGTCGAGGTACTGGTACACGGGCGGGATCAACTGGGTGGCCTGCGGCAGCTGGCTGGTCGCCCTCGTCGTCGGGTTCTGCTTCGACACCGCCACGGTCTCCGAGGACGTCACCTGGTTCTCGGGCCCGTTCGCCCACACGTTCATCGGGGAGAACGGGCTCGCATGGGTCGTGTCGCTCCTCCTGGGCGGCGCGCTGTACGCGTTGCTCGGCCGGGCGACGAAGGGATCCGCGGCGGCGCGGCGAGCGGCCGAGGCCGTGCCCGAGCCGGCCGGCGGGAGCCTGCCCGGGGCGACGACGGAGGCGACGCGATGAGCGGCGCGAAGGGGAACGCCCCCCGTGTCGTCCACACCGGACAGGTCGTCATCGACGTCACGATGAAGGTCGGGGCGCTGCCGGCCCCGGGCGCGGAGGTCTTCGCAGAGCGGTTCGGCCTCCAGGTCGGCGGCGGGTTCAACGTGCTGCACGCTATCCGGCAGGCGGGCGCCGTCGCCGAATACCGTGGTCCGGTGGGCGACGGGCTGCTCGGCCAAGCGGCGCGCGACGCGCTGGACCGCGATGGCGTCGTGTTCGCGGGCCCGACGATCCGCGGCCTCGACACGGGGATCTGCGTGGCCGTCACGGATGACACCGCCGAGAGGACGTTCCTGTCCACCAGGGGCGCCGAGTCGTGCGTCCCGCTCACCGCCTACGACGACCTCGCTATGGGCGGCCACGACGTCCTCTACATCACCGGGTACTCCCTGATCCACCACGCGAACCGGGCGGCGCTGGAGCGGCTCGCGAGATCCCGGACGCCGATCGGGACGGCCGGGGACGGCGAGGGGACCGCCTCGGGCGCCCTCGCCGACGGGGGAGCGGTTCGGCACGCCCATGCGGTCGTCGACACCTCGCCGATGATCGGCGACGTGCCCGTCGAGACGCTCGAGACCATCAACCTGCTCCACCCCATCTGGTCGGCCAATGAGCGGGAGACGCGGATCCTCGCGGAGCGGCTCGGCGTCGGCCCGGACGGGAGCGACGGGGCGCACCGGGCTGTGGCGAGCGCGGAAGGCCCGGATGACGTCGGCGACATCCCCGGCCTGTGCGCCGCGCTCGCCCGGCGGCTGGGATCGACCGTGATCAGCCGGGTCGGACCCGCGGGCGCGTGGTGGAGCGACGGCGGCGAGGCGCGCCATGTCCCGTCCGTCGCCGTGACGCCCATCGACACGAACGGCGCGGGGGACGCCCACAGCGGCGTGCTGTGCGCGCTGCTGGCCGAGGGGGCGGACCTGCCCGACGCCCTGCGACTGGCGAACATCGCCGGCGCGCTGTCCACCACGGTGAGCGGGCCGGCGACCTGCCCGACGCGGGAGGAGATCGTGGCCGTCGCGGGTCGGTGCGGGGACGAGGGTGTGGCCGGCTGAAAGGGACACCGGCCGGGGGCCAGTGGGCTCCAGCGGCGCTCCTGCCCCGGGTACGGGCAGGAGCGCCGCCGTTCGGTGTGCGTGATCGCGTGTGGTGCCGGGACGCGACCCGTGCCGCCCAATCGCTCTCAATGCCGTTCCCGGGTGCATGGCGCTGGACTCTGGAAGGCGTTGTGAGCCGGCCAGCAGCCGGTCGCCACTTCCCGGCAGACGATGGGCCGCTCAGAACCAGCTCGTCATGGAATGACGCGCAGAGGGCGCCTGTGGCGGGCGTGGGCACCGGCAATCCAGTTCATGGCTCCCGGAGCTTCGCCGGCCGCATCGTCCGCAGCTTTCTCGGGACCGGCAGATCCAGATTCTGACAAAGCTTGTAAAGTAAGAATATATAGTAAAGTTTGTAAGCATCTGCAAGAACGTTTGAACGGATGAGCAGTCCCGATTGCGGTCGGAGCACGGATTCTCAATGCGGCGCCTCTTGTCGGGGAAGTGCGCGAAGGCTTTCTACCATTTGATGGACGGATCATTTCGGCAAAGGAGTCTTTATGAGTTCCGTACCCA
Source organism: Schaalia naturae (assembly GCF_042665795.1). Taxonomy (NCBI): domain Bacteria; kingdom Bacillati; phylum Actinomycetota; class Actinomycetes; order Actinomycetales; family Actinomycetaceae; genus Schaalia; species Schaalia naturae. Next base: position 2,093,383 of record NZ_JBHTEF010000001.1, on the reverse strand, counting down.
CAATGTTGGTGCCCACCTTCGATCGCGCTGTCTTCGCACACCGGGGTCTGCCCACCCAGGCGCCCGAGAACACGATGGAGTCATTCGCGCTTGCGGTCGACAAAGGTGCCACATGGCTCGAGACGGACGTGGATATCCTGTCCGATGGAACACCCGTCATCATCCATGACTCGACGCTGGACCGCACGACCGATCGCTCCGGCAGCTTCTACACATTGATCGCCGAGGATCTGACGACCATCGATGCGGGATCATGGTATGGCGAGGAGTTCGCGGGTGCGCGTCTTCCCCTCCTGTCCGAGTTCGTCGACTTTCTCAACGAACGCGGAGTCAACGCCAATGTCGAGATCAAGCAGAACGAACAGGGCGCGGAGAGAACGATTCTCTTGGTCGATGCGGTCGCGAAGGAGCTCTCCCGTCTCGATCCGGGAGTGCAGGTCATCGTCTCTTCGTTCGGTCAACCATTGCTGATGAAGTTCCATGAGCGTCATCCCGAGTATGCCATCGGCGTGCTCTACGAGACGGCCGCTCTCTACGACGACTGGCGCTCAGTGCTGGAGCTGTGCGGTGCCACGTACATCCATCCCGAGGACTCGGGGCTGACGGCAGCCAAGGTGAGGGACTATCGGGCGGCCGGCTATGGCGTCAATGTCTGGACGGTCGACGATGTGGACCGGGCTCACCAGTTGTTCAACTGGGGCTGCACCGGGGTCTTCACGAATCGGTCGGCTGCGCTTCAACACCTCGCCTGAACACAATGAGAAAAGTAGATATCACTATGGAAGCAACGAAGAAGTCGCGAATCCCCGTGTTCCTGCGGAAGGGGCGCGTTGGTCCATTCCTCACAGTCGTCCTGTCGGGACAGATCATCTATTCCGCATTCGAAGCCTTCAAGGGCTCGTTGATGCTTCCCCTTCAGGACATGCTGGGAATCACCGGCACGCAGTTCGGAATCCTGATGGGATACATCGGAATTGCGACATTCCTCTATGTGCCAGCAGGCTGGATCAACAATCGGTTCAAGGTTCGGACGATCATCTTCTGGTCATTGGCTTGGAGGTTGGGAACCTATCTCGTCCTGTTCGTCTTCACGCCTGGCTTTGCCGTGATGAGTGCGATTGCGATCTCGTGGGGTGTCCTTGACGCGATCGTCTGGCCGGCTGTGGTCAACGGGGTCTCGATCCTCTCTGCTGACCAGGACAAAGAGGGCAAGGGCCTGGCGATGGGACTACTGGAGTCCATTCGCAGGGCAACGGAGTTCCTGATGAATGGCGTGATCGTCATCTGCATGATGGTCTGGGTCGATCAGACGGTGATCATTATGAGGGTGTTCGCGATCGTCTACGCGCTGCTCATCATCCCGATGATGATCGCTGTGGCGAAGCTGGTACCCGACACGAAGATCGCGCAGGAAGAGGGCAGGTCGGACAACGTCGCTGCGCTGACGGGTCTGCTGCGGATCATCGCGAAGCCCCGCGTGTGGCTGGCGGGCCTTGCCGCGCTCACCGTCTACTGGGCGTACATCAACCTCATGTACTGTTCCGCCCCGTACCTCACTGAGGTGTTCGGGGTCTCTGAGGGGATGGCAGGCGCCTTCGGCATCTTCAACACGGGTCTTGTCGGCGTCTTCGCCGGTGTCGTCTCCGGCGTCTTGGCCGACTACGTCTTCAAGTCCTCAACGAAGATGATGGCAGTCTCATTGGGTCTCGTCACCGCCGCGTGTGTCGTCGTCATGATGCTTCCGGTTGACAAGGCGATGATCTGGCCGATCCTGATCATGCTCATCGTCGTCGCGCTGGCGACGTTCTTGGGCAAGTCGGTCATCCTGGCGCCAATTGCCGAGCTCAATCTGCCAGAGGGGGTCTCCGGATCCGCGATGTCGGTCGGGTCGTTCCTCGCCTATGCGTCGGTGTTCTGGGCGTACACGCTCAACGGGTCTCTGACCGATCGCTACGCGGCTGATCCGGCAACGGGATACCGGTACATTTTCATGATCACAGCCAGCGTCGCTTTGGTGGGATGCGTTGCGGCCACGGCGTTGGTCGTCGTCAACCATCGTGCCAACAAGAAGAGGATGGCGGTGGACGCCTGATCCGAGTCGGCCGCTTGTCATTGCCATCGGCCTCGCCCGCAGATACCCACGGGGTACCGCAGGCGAGGCCGGTGACGCGCTTCCCGTCATCGATCTTCCACTGCTGCGGGGTGCGGCTCACCCCGCTGTACCCGCGATGTCGGCATGGGCGTCGTCGAGGGCGAGCAGGACATCGTCGACGAGATCGTCGCAGTGGAACCGGGCGTACCAGGACGGTCCCTTGCGCATGAGGTTGAGGGCGAGCTGGCGGGCCGCGATCTCCAACCCGGGGGTCTTGTCCAGCCAGGCGGCGAGGCTGCCTGTCTTTCCGCCGTCGATGCAGTCCACGGTTCCCGCGGTGCGGTAGCCGTCCTCGACGACGATCAGGGCATCGCGCAGGTCGCGAGGGAGGTCCTGGGGGGAGAGGAGGCCATGCTCAATGTTGAGGAACCAGTCGGATTCGTGGGTGGCGCGGTCCTCGATGATGACGAAGGTCTCGACCCGCCCGCAGTTGACGGTGACGAGGCGCTGGCTGTCGCGCGTCCTGTTGGTTCCGGGCATCGCCGAGACCGTCCAGAAACGGCCATCGGTAGCGGACGGCCAGGGGATGACGCGGCCCACGTAGGCGCACACGTCGGCGAAGACGGCGTTGAAGGCCGGGACCTGTTGGAGTGCTTGGTACTTGGCGAGGGTGGCGAGTCGGCGTTTGGCGATGAGCATGCGCTGGTCGTCGGGATGGGTCTGCGGTTCGCCCTCGGCCCAACCGGCCTGGGCTTCCTGGTCGACCACCGCGTCGAGCACGGAGTCCCCCCAGGATCGCGACACCAGGTCGATGTTGCGCAGGCGGTGCCCCGCGTCGCGCTGATTCTGGACGATCTGGCGTTCGGCGGCGTCCAGGTCACTCTGCGCCACCGCCCGGAACTGGAGGGCGACGATGTCGGGGTGGTGGCGCGAGTGGTCGGCGAAACGACGAACGACGTCGCGGCTCTGGCCGACGTAGCGCTGCCCGTCGGCGAACTCCAGGATGTAGATGCCGCACCGCGGCTCACCCGGCTTGAGGTGGACACTGAGGCTGGTGCCGGGGGTGATCGCCCAGCGGCGGAATGCGTCTTTGCTCATGGGAGGATTGTCGGCCGCGAAGGTGCGTCTGCGGGGGCGTTCCGGGTCGGGGCGGGTTCAGAGCCGGTGGCGGTCCGCGATGTCGGGGACGAACTCAGCCGACTTTCGTCCACTTCCCGCAGCCGCGGTTCTCGAACCCCCAGTCGGAGGCGTCGATGGACACCGTTGCCGGCCCCTCGACGTTATTGTTCGCGATGATGTCGTCGAGGGTCCCTCCGCCACCGGAGAGCCGCGCCCAGTAGCAGAATGATCCGCCATCCGTGCGGTAGGTCCCGGGCTCGATGTCTGCCCCCACTTGATAGGTGCCGGATCCGAAGGTGTTGTCCGCGACTCGTTGCTCCGCGGCTGTCGCGGCGTCTTCGCGCTTCTTGACGGCGTCCTCACGTGCCCGCACGTCGTCCTCGCGCTTTTTCGCGGCTTGCTCCCTGTCCTCGATCTGATCGACCTGGGATTGCAAGTCATCCCTGTCGCTGGTCACAGCCGCCAGCGAGTTCTTGGCGGTCTTCAACTCGGCCGTGGTCGTCGTCAGCGTGTCCAGGGTGCTGGCCAAGCTGGACTCGGCCGACTCGGCTCGCGACATCGCGACGCCGAATGCCCCCCAGCCCGCCACCGCTAGCACGCCGACGGCAATCAATCCGACGACCATAGGGGACGGCTTTCTTGTGGCTTTATCGGGTGTTTCGTCGGTCTGGGCAGTCGTTTCAGGGAGACCCGGCTCGGATAACGTCGCGGTTTCGCCGTCGGCCGGTCCGGCCCCGGGCTGCGCGTCGGCAGCCGGGTCCTCTCCGGGTTGTGGAGGCATGAAAGCGTGTTCGGGATTGTTCGGACTCATGGCGTCTCCTTCGCGACCGGGAATGGACTCTGAAACCGGCTCTTCGCAGTTGAGGGGGTAGGTGGGGTGGGCGCGTCGTTGGCTGGGTGAGGGTCGAGGTCTCCCGATGATGGAAGTTCTCACACTGACCATCTGCCGGAAGACCTCGACGTGCTCCACGCTACCTTCGCGACTCCTGATCTGACCGTGTTCTGCCGTCTCGATGAGCTCGGTCTTCAGGCCGTGGGTCAGTGCCTTGAGCCGGATCGGGCGGTGATCGAGTGCCGTGTTGCGGAGCCGGATCCGTGGTGTCGGGGCTGTGGCAGCCAGGCGCTCTCCCGCGGGACGGACACGCGGCTGCTCGCGCATGAGCCGTTCGGACACCGTCCGACGACGCTGCTGGTCCGCGTCCGTCGCTACAAGTGCGCCGACTGTGGGCGGTCGTGGCGTGAAGACCTCGCCGCGGCAGCACCGGCGCGGGCGAAGCTGTCGCGCGGCGGGGTGCGGTGGGCGTTGGAGGGCATCGTGATCGACCACCTCACCGTCTCCCGTGTCGCCGCGGGCCTGGGTGTGTCGTGGCACACGGCGAACACAGCGGTCCTCGCCGAGGGCAAGCGGGTCCTGATCGATGACCCGGCACGGTTCGACGGGGTTCGGGTGATCGGCGTCGACGAGCACGTCTGGCGCCATACCCGACACGGCGACAAGTACGTCACCGTGATCATCGACCTCACCCCGGTGCAGGAGAAGACGGGAACGTCGCGGCTGCTGGACATGGTCGAGGGACGTTCGAAAGCGGTGTTCAAGACCTGGCTCGCCGAACGCCCCCAGGCCTGGCGGGACAGTATCGAGGTCGTCGCGATGGACGGGTTCACCGGCTTCAAGACCGCTGCCGTCGAAGAACTCCCGGCCGCGGTGACGGTGATGGACCCCTTCCACGTCGTGAGATTGGCTGGCGACGCACTCGACGAGTGCCGCCGCCGCGTCCAGCGCGACGCATTCGGGCGCCGCGGGAGGAAGGAGGATCCGCTCTACAAGGCCCGCCGCACCCTCCACACAGGAGCGGGGTTGCTCACCGAGAAGCAGCAAGCGCGGCTCGAGGAGTTGTTCGCCGACGAGCAGCACGCCGAGGTCGAGGCGACCTGGGGCATCTACCAGCGGATGGTCACCGCCTACCGGGAACCCGACCAGGGCCTTGGGAAGTTCGTCATGCAGCAGCTCATCGACTCCCTCACCAGCGGCGTCCCGGCCGGGCTCGCCGAGCTGCGCAAGCTCGGCCGGACGCTCAAGCAGCGCGCCGCCGACGTCCTCGCGTTCTTCGACCGTCCCGGCACATCCAACGGCCCGACCGAGGCGATCAACGGCCGCCTCGAACACCTCCGCGGCTCCGCCCTCGGCTTCCGGAACCTCACCAACTATGTCGCCCGATCGCTGCTGGAAGCCGGCGGATTCAGACCCCACCTACACCCTTGATTCCGAAGAGCCCTGAAACCGTCAGTTGTTGTCGTTCTCATCAAAGTGGATGTCGAGGCTCAGTCCGCTGTCCGGGTGGTAGTTCCAGGTCGCGTCGAGTCCACTCCACGACGCCGACAGCGTGCCGTCGAGAGCCCTGGTCGATTCGATCTGTGAGACGACGTAGTCGGGAACGTCGAGTTCGTTGAGCACGCAGCTGATGGCGGTCAGGGAGGCTCCCGAGAACTCCTCGTCGCCCTCACCGTCGATGCTCAGCGACTGCCCGGAGTCTCCCACAGCCATGCCCTCCGGATGACCGCAGTCCTCGACGGCGGTCGTGAGGACCTGGGATTGCTCGTCCGCAGCGGCGCGAGCGCGTGCAGCGTTGGCTGCGGCGCTTCCACCCACGCCCAAGCCGACGCCGACGATCAAGGCCGACGCGGCCACGATGAGCAGGATCGGAAGGCTGAACCTTCGTCGGCGGTCTGCCGCGGCCGACGCCGAGCCAGGAACCTGGTCTGTTGGCTCGCCCTGGGCGGACGGACCGACCGGAATCGATTGAGCCGCGGGCGATGCCTCCGCAGCGGCATTGGCCAGAGCTTGGGGTGTGCCGAGAAGGGGCGCGGACCCTCCTGACTCCGAGGCGCCACCGGCGGGATCGGGTGCGAACAGGCTTCGAGGGTGATCGGACGGCGTCGGGGGATTCGGTGGCGCTGGTTTGCCAGCCGCGTGCCGGGGATCCGGCTCGTTGACGAGGCCGGGGGTATGGACGGCGTCCATGAGGTCCTCCTGAGATCATGTGGATGAGATATCACGAGTGTCCGACAGACCATGGGCATTTGCGGTCATCGAGGGGTCCTCGACGGGCACCCGAGGACGGCGCCGGCGCGACGGCAGAGCTCACCGGCCGGGGTGGCGAAGCCCCAACGCCTTCATCCAGACGTCGTCGGGCACGCCGCGCTCCTCCGTCTCCACACCGAGTTCGAGGCGCTTCTCAAAGGAGAGCGGGCGGCCTTCCGGCTCGTCTGTTGCCGGGTGCGCGGCGGTGCGGGGCGCCCGTGCCTCCGCCGGCGGAGCGCCGGTCCGAGCCATTGCTCCAGTGTGTCCGCGTCCAACGGGCTTCTCTCCCATGAGGTCCTCGCGGCCGGCGGCCAGCGCGATCCTGCGGCGCAGGTCGGGGTCCTCGCACAGGCGCGTGACAATCTGACGGACGCGCTCGCGAGTCACGCCGAATTCGTGTCCGATCCGATCGAGCATCCACACTTCGCCGTCGACAAAGCCCAGACGCAGGCGGAACATCTGCATGTCGCGGTGGATCGTCCCGGCCCACGAGGAGCGCCCGTGGCGTTTGGGCAGCACACCACGCGCGACGTCATCCTCGAAACGGTCAAGGGCGGCCAGCACATCGAGTTGTTCGATCCTGTACTCCGCGACCTCGCCGGGATCCGGGGCGTCCTCGTCCAGGACGATCTCCCGCCAAGCGGACTCGCCGCTGTCCTGGGAACGATCGATGACGTCGTCCAGGCTGAGCGGAGTCTGGCTCACCATCCGCAGCCAGGCGAGGCGGGAGGGCTCGATGTCGCACTCGGCGGCGACCTCGACCAAGGTCGGGGTGCGATGCAGACGCGCCCGCATCTCGCGTTTCTCGCGGCGGCAGCGCCGCAGGTCATCGACCGTGTGGACCGGGAGACGGATGAGCCGTTCCGTGTCGTCGCAGCCGCGGGCCGCCGACTGGCGGATCCACCACGTCGCGTAGGTCGAGAACCTTCCCCGATCCGGATCGAATTTGGCCGCCGCTCGGAACAGGCCCAGGATTCCGAACGCGATCCGATCCTCATCCGGCAACGAACTTCCGGGTCGTGCGTCGAACGTCATGACCCGCGCGAGCCGCAGGTTCGCGCGAATCAGGATATCCATGGCGCGGCGCCCCTCGCGGATCGTCCGGTGGCCGGCCCGCGTCGCCGCACCCTCACCAGACGAGGCGGCCGCGGCCAGTCCCGCCTGGATCCTCTCCGCCAACAGGCGCTCCTGCGAGGGGGTGAGGAGCTCGTGGTCGTACATGTGCCCGGGCGTGATCGGCAGCCGATCGGCCCAATCGAGCATCCGGTCCCATGGGTCGCGGACGGCGTCCGCGGTCTGGCGCGCAGCGCCATGGCGTCCGTGTCCCCGTCTCATCGCTGCGCCGACGAGGGCGTCCTCGCCGCGCGGGCCGTCCTCGTCGACGGGGGAGAAGGACAGCATCCCGAACAAGGCGTCGTCCAGTGACCACGGGTCCGCATCCCCGGCCGATGGCACGCGTTCGGCCTGGACGCCGGGGCGAGAGCCGCCTCGTGTGCCCGCGGCGCTCCGGAAAGGGTGGGCGTCGTCGTCGATGACTGCCATACGTCCAACGCTACGGCTGGGCGCGGGCATCTGGGATCGACGAGGGCGGCGCCGGAGCCCCCATCGGGCGACTCGCCGGGTTTCTCTTGAGAAAAACTGCCGCCCCTCATGCGGGCGGTCCCTCACGGTGGACAGCGCCCTCCGCGCGGAGATGGCGGAGGGCCGGTGCCTCGCTGGAGTCCCATCAGAGTACGAATGGGGCAGGTCGCGGATCACCTGTGTGTCTCAGGCGCTACGATTCCTCACATGTGCGCCCTCCCGTTCCGTCAACCCCGCCCACCGGGCGGGTGTTGTCCCGGAATGAGGAACACATGGACAAGGGCACGGATCACTCCTGGCCGCTGAGGCGCAGGCTGCCGGCGGGCTTCGCTTTCTTCACGAAGACCAGTCTGTTGGAGTGCTTGGACGAGGTCGGCGACGACGAGCCGATCTGGCTGGACAACTACTGGCAGCCGATCCGCCAGATCACCCAGCGCCCGCTCGAGTTGATCTATCCGCACGACGACGGGTTGCATCTCGCGTAGTTCCCCGCAGGGGCGTTGCGATCGGCGTCGCGTCGATCGCAACGCTGCCTGGCGTCTTGCTCCTACCGGGAAGGGACTGTTCGTGAAGTCTGTTAACGAAGTCTTGAGGCTATGGGACTTCGCAACACCCACCCCTCAACGTCGAGTTGCCAGTCGCGGGCATCGTCGGTGCGCCCATCGTTCCATGTGAAACCGGGGGAGACGGTCCCGCTCTTCTGGAGGACGCGGTGGGCGCCCTCGGTATCGGTGGAACTCATGTAGGACCCGACGGTCTGGGCGTTCGTGCTCGCCACGGCCGCCAGATCGGAGTACGAGGCCCACTGCCCGGGTTCGAGCAGTTCGAGGGCGGCGTCGAGGATCGGGGCGTAACGGCTGGGGGAGGAGGCGTTCTTCTGGTGCGTGTGGTAGATCCTCAACGATTCCGCGGCGATGCCGTCGGGCTGCTCTCCGTAGTGGGCGAGTGCCTGGCGCCCCTCTTCGGTGATGACCCAGCCGTCTCTAGTCTTGTCGAGCCAACCGGCAACCCTCATGTGAGTGCTGTACCAGGACAGGTGGTTGTGCCATCGGGCTTCCTCGGTGCTCGGCCCTGCGGGCGTGAGCTCAATGGGGGCGAACGTCCCTCGGAGCCGTTCCTCCACCCGGCCGAGGGCTTCAGACCTCTTGAGCGGTGCTCTCGCCTCGTCGAGGACACGCAGGAGCTCCAGGACCAGCGTGTCCTTGCGTGCCGCCGGAATGCCGTCGTCGGCCATGGTGTCCTTTCTTCCTTCCGCCGAACCCGGTCCGGCGGGGCGCCCTCGTCAGCGAGAGTCCAGACGCGCCTCCAGCATAGGGAGGAGAGCCGCCCGCCATCTCAGCCGCATTCTGTCAGGGTGCCAAGGCGGACAGACGTGCGGTGATCGTGCTGTCGTCGGTGACCCTCGTGGGCCCGGTGCCCGTGACGGCCGAGTGGGGCGCGGTCACCGTGCGGACTCCGGCGGCATCAGCACCGGTGACGTCGCCGAGGTCGGTGAGAACTGCTGAGGCCCGGCCCTCGGAGGCGGTCTCCGCAACGAGAGATCGGACGACTGGACCGGGCCCCGCTCTCGACGCTGCGGCGTCCAAAACAGGATCTGCCAGGTGGAGCTTCGCGGCCGCCCGTGGCCGTCCGAGGGGCGGACGATGTCGGTTGGCTCGACGGCGCACTGGCACGAGCGGACCACATGCTCCGGGAAGCGTCGCGAGAGACCGCAGCCCGTGTGCGCGCGATGCGAAAGGGCCAGCGGCGGCGGACTGAACGGGGCCTCCCTGCCCTGGGCATGCTGCCCGAGGAGCGGGAAGGCCCCGTTCACCGCGTCAGGCTGGTTCAGACGCGGCGGGTGCGGCGCGCGGCCAACAGCAGACCGCCGGCCAGCAGCGCCGCAGCCGTCAGAGCGGCCCGCGTGGCGTCCGCGCCCGTGCGCGCCAGGCCTGCGCTGTCGCCGGATCCGGCGTCGCCGCTCGTGCCGCCCGCACCGTCTCCATCGCCACCCGCGTCGTCACCGGCCATGACGACCACCGTCCGTGTGGCGCTCGCCTGGTTCCCGGCTGGATCTGTGACCGTGAAGGTCGCCGTGTACTCCCCGGGCGTCTCCCAATCGACGTCGGAGGCCGTGACGATCTGGTCGGTGAGGTCGCCGGCCTGCTCGTCGACGGCCGTCACCCCTTGCGCCAGATCGACGGGGTGACCGGCGGCGGTGGTGATCGCGCCGTCTGGCACGGTGATCACCGGAGCCGCCGTGTCCGCAGCGTCTGCCGCCGTGAACAGGCCGTATTGGACCACGCCCGACCCCTCGGCCTCGCCCACGCCGTGGCTGTGCGCCGCCCAGCCGTAGACCCTGCCGGGGACGAGCCCGTCCCATACGGTCTGGGCCGTGAGCCCCGAACGGGTGGTCACCGAGTCCAGTTTCTGCGACCCCTGGCCGACCAGGGCGACCGCGTCGGTGCTGAAGCTGGTTGCTCGCGTCTCCAACTGGATCGGAACGGTGAAGTCCTCCGAGCGGCGGTCATAGCGGTCCTTCGTGTCGTACTGGACGGCATCGAAGGTCTCGAGCAGCGGCGAGTACGTGTCGACGATGAGCTTCGAGCCCGCGACATCGAACTGGAGGAGCCGCAGGAAGCTGGACCCCAACCGCAGGGACGCCGCCGACGGGTTCTCGATGCGCACCTGCGAGGCGGGAACCTCATAGGCCTGGTGGTCGGCGAGCATGCCGACGACGTTGTTCCCCGTCTGTCCCACATCGGTGCGCACGTTGACGCTCACCCCGTGCTCGTGGCCGCCGATCGCGAGGAAGACATTCGGGTTCTCCTCGATGACCTGCTCATTGAGCAGGCGCCCGTCGGCGGAGTCGGGGCCGTTGCGTCCGTCGGCCTGGGTGCTGGGCGCCAGGTAGGCGTGGGTCTGGAGGATCGCGTTGCGATCCTTGTACTGCTTGAGGACGGAGTCGGCCCATGCGGCCTCGTCCTCATCCACGCCGTACCCGAGGTTGACGACGACGAAGTCCAATCCACCGGCGCTGAACAGCAGATAGTTGTTGCTGTTGTCCCCCTCCTCCCAGGCGTGGTATTCCGCGCCGGATGCCTTCCACCCCGTCGTCAGGGCCTGAGCTTCGTAACGTTCAGGCCCGAAGTACTTGTTGAAATAGGTGTCGTTGTCCAGCCCGTGCATGTTGTCGTGGTTGCCGGGCAAGACTGAGTTCGGGATCTGGGCGTCCTCGAGCTTCCTCTGGATGTCGGAGGCCACCTGCATCTCACGGTCGAGATGGTCGGCCCCCCACTGCGCGATGTTCGACTCGTAGTAGTCCTGGTTCTCGTAGTCCTCCATGATGTCGCCCGTGTGGGAGACATAGGCAATGCGCCGGGACTCGCGGTTGTCCAGGATCCAGTTGATGATGTCCTCGTAGGCCGCGTGGAACTGCTCCTGCTCCACGGGGTTGTCGGGGTGCTCAATGGAGCCCTCGGATAGATACTGCGTGTCGGAGAAGTGAACCATCGAGAAGTCGTAGTCCGCATCGTCCGCGAAGGAGTCCGACACCGGCTCATCGAGATCATCGGCGAATGGATCCAGGCCCACCAGCAGGGCGTGCACGGTGCTGCCGTCCGTATGCGCGGCCGAGACGCCCGCCCGCAGGGCGGTGAGCGCCGTGGAGGACCCGCGGGAGAAGGCAGCTTGCTCCCAGGCGCCCGTCTTCACGTTCCACAGGTGCAGGGCGACAGCCCGCTCCGGGTCCACCGTCCCCTGCCACACGATCTGCCGATCCTCCTCCGGGACGCCCGACACGTCGAAGTCGAAACGCTGGTAGGGCATCTGGGTGACGCCCTCCTTGACCGTGCCGCGCGGGCTGTCCGCGGTCATGCCGTCGCCCGGCTTCAGGGGGTCGGCCGCCAGCGCGCGGGCGCGCCCGCCGCCGCCCGCCGACTCCACGTTCAGGCCGGTGGGGATCTGGCTGATCAGGCCCGTACTGCTGCTCGAGGCCGTCGCCGCGGGCTGCGGGTAGAAGTCCGTCGTGACGTCCTCGCCGCTGGGATTGACCGCCGCTGCGGACAGAGTGGCGCGTCCCGTGCCCACTGCGGAATCCGCGCCAGCGCCCTCCGGGATGCTCGTCGAGGTGAAAGCGACATCCGCCGACACGGCGAACCCGTAGCCGTCGGAGTACGCGACGGTCAACGTATGGGCGCCCTCGTCGAAGCCCGCCCCGATGGTGTCCCCCAGCGCGCTCCCAGCCCCGTCCACCTGGATGGCAACAGGGCCGTCGACCAGCTCGGAATGCTCGATCTGCGCGGACACCTCGACCACAGAGTCCAGGTGGTCGCCCTGTCCGGGCGTCGTCCGGATGAGGGCCGTCGGCGACGCGGTGGGCAGGTCGTCCAGGGCGCCCGCGTGGAGCGAGCGGACCTGCATGCCGTTGAGCGGAGCCGAGTAGACGTCCGCACGGGCGACCGTGGCCGGCGCGTAGAACTGGGTGCGCCCGTTCGAGGACGCGTCTCCGCCCAGGACCATGTGGTGCGCCGTCTCATTGGGCGGCTGCGTGAAGGCCCCGGCGGCGTTCGCCTGGCCCGCGAGCTCGCCGTTGACGTAGAGGAAGATCCTCGACCCGTCCCACACGGCGACCGTGTCGTACCAGGTGCCGGCCTGCAGGGGCTCGCTGCCCAACACCGACCGGTAGGAGCCGCCGACATTGATCATGAACCCGGCGGTGCCCTCCTTGCCGGTGTAGACGGCCAGGCCCCCGGACTCCTTTGAGCTGCAGATGTCGGCCTCGGAGGAGGAGGGAAGCGCGCCGTTGTACTTGAAGACGCAGCGCACGGCGACGGTGCCGGCCTCGGCGATCGCCTCCATGGCATCATGGAACTGATAGGACAGCGCGTCATCTCCGTGGAACGTGGCGGCCCCGGCGCCGAGCCCGCTGGGGGCGACGACAAAGGGCCTGCCATGCCCCGTGGGCTCGTTCCCCGAGACCCGGTCCGCTCCCACGCCGTCGGCGAAGTCCACGGACAGCAGGTCCGCGGCGGGCGCGTCGCCCTCGTCTCCGCCGGCCTCTCCGATCTGGGCGATGAAGCCGACCGTGCGGGTCACAGTTGTGCCGTACACGTCGCCGAAGGAGGCGGTCAGCGTGTGAGGGCCATCGGCCAGGTCCGAGCCGATCGTGTTGCCCTGATAGACGGGTGAGCCGTCAAGCAGCAGTGTGACCGTCCCATGGACGAGGTCCGGCCGGTCGACCTCGACGTCCACCTGGACGGGCTCGGTGAGCTGTTGGCCTTCGGCTGGGACGGTGGAGGCCACCTGTGCGACGGCCCCTGTGGGCAGGGGCGAAGGCCGTGCGGCCGCGAGGGCGGCGACCTCCCCCGCGGGCAGCGCCCGCGAGTACACCTGGGCGCTCGCGATCGATGCGGCGGAGGTGAACTGGACGCCGCCACTGGAGTTCGCGTCGCCACCGAGGACGAAGTTGCGCGCGGCTTCCTTCGCCGGCAGAGTCAGAGTGCCGGGGGCCTCGGTGCGCGCGGACTCCTCACCGTCCACGTAGAGGACGATCGTCTGTCCGTCCCACGTCGCTGTGAGGTCGTACCAGCGCCCGGGCGTGAGGTCCTGCGTCGACAGCGCCTTCGCGTAAGTGCCGTCGATATCGATCATGAAGCCGGCCTTCGACCCGCGGAAGTAGGTGGACACGCCGCCCGCCTCCTTGCCGGAGCAGACGCCTTCCTCGCCGGAGGTGAGCAGCGTCCCGTTGTACTTGACGACGCAGTGGACTGTCACCGCGTTCGTCCGGGACAGAGTGTCGGCGTAGGCGTCCTGGAAGGGGTACAGCAGGCCGTCGCCTCCGCCGAAGGAGGCCACGCCCGTGTAGGAGCCATTCGCCCCGACGATGACCGGGTCTCCAAATGAGGTTGCCGTGCGGGACGCCGCCGCATCGGTCGGCGTCCCGTCGTCGAAACTGACGTTGAGGAGGTCGGGTTCGGGGACGGCCGGCGCGGCATGCGCACCGGCGGTCGGGAGCCCGGCCATCCCTCCCGCGAGCAGCGCGGTGGCCGCCAGGGCGGCCGTGGATCTCAGAAAACGCATATCTGTTCTCTCGTCGTGCGTGCGATGGAATGCGGACAGGCTCGGGAGGTGGGCGACGCACCGGCCCTCACAGGTCGTGCTCATGGGATCCGCCGGATCTGCGTCGGTCATCTGCCGCAGCCTCCGCCACCGTAGGGAGTGTCGTCGGCTACCTCGTAAACACAGTTTGAACAGCAGAAAGACAGAGATGGGCTGTCATTGTCCGAGGAGTCTGATCTGCCGCGACCGGGTGGCGGGAGAACCTCGGGCGCGGCGCGCCCGGACTCCGCGGACGATCCGATGCACACTCGACCCATGGACGATCTGCGAATCCCTCCCGGGCCCGGCGCGCCGCGCGGCCTGACGGTGCCCGCCGCGGAGATGGTCGAGCAGTTCTCCCACTCCTCCGGGCCCGGCGGGCAGGGCGTGAACACGGCGGACTCCCGCGTGCAGCTCAGCCTGGACCTGGCGGCCACCACCGCACTGGACGCCGCCCAGAGGGCTCGCGCCCTCGCCCGGCTGGCCGGCAGGCTCGCGGGCGCGGTCCTGACCGTCGACGCCTCCGAGCAGCGCTCCCAGTACCGCAACCGTCAGGCAGCGCGCCAGCGTCTGGCGGAGCTGTTGCGCTGGGCCGTCGAGCCGCCCGTCGCCCGCCGGGCGACGCGGCCGACCAGGGCGTCCCGGCAGCGCCGGCTGGCCGCGAAGCGGCTGCGCTCCGAGGTCAAGCAGAACCGCAGGCGGCCGACGGGGGAGTGACGGCTCCGGGAGATGAGGGGATCGGCTCCCTCAGGCGGAGAATCACAGTTCATTCAGAACTATCAGTCGGTGGCGGACCCGTCCGCCGTTCCTCGAATCCTCGCCGCATCGTTGCAGCTTGTCGCCTTTTAGACGCGCGCGCGGGACCGAAGTCCCGGGCGCCTGCGCCTATAATGAGTTGCGCACGATCAAGTTGCGTCGAAAGGAAGTGCCACCATGCCATTGGTGAACACGACGATCCAGCCCTTCCATGTCAACGCCTACAGGGAGGGGGAGTTCATCGAGGTCAGCGACCAGGACTTCCTGGGCAAGTGGAATGTCCTGATGTTCTACCCCGGCGACTTCACCTTCGTGTGCCCGACCGAGCTCGAGGACCTGGCCGACCACTACGACGAGTTCCGGGCGCTGGGCGTCGAGGTCTACAGCGCGTCCGTCGACTCCCACTTCTCGCACAAGGCCTGGCACGACTCCTCCGAGGCCGTCGGCAAGGTCCGGTACGCGATGCTCGGCGATCTGAAGAAGGAGCTGGCCCGCCACTTCGACGTCCTCGACGAAGAGTCCGGCCAGGCCCTGCGCGGCACCTTCGTCATCGACCCCGAGGGCCGCATCCGCGTCATGGAGGTCAACGACTCCGGCATCGGCCGCGACGCGCGCGAACTGCTGCGCAAAGTCCGCGCCGCCCAGTACATCACCGCCCACCCCGACCAGGTCTGCCCCGCCCACTGGGACGAGGGCGAGGAGACGCTCAGCCCGTCGCTGGACCTGGTGGGCAAGATCTGATGGCGCTGGACGCCTCACTGACCGGGCAGCTGCGTTCGCTGTTCGGGAACCTCATCGGTCCAGTCCAACTGCGCGAGGCCTCCGACGGCTCCCCGAAGGGACGCCGGATGGCCGAGCTCCTCGCCGAGATCGCCGCCCAGTCCGACCTGGTCACCGTGGTGGAGGACGGGTCGGCGGACCTCCGCCGGCCCTCGTTCCTCGTCGCGACCCCGGGCGCGGACACCGGCGTGCGCTTCGCCGGCGTCCCTCTGGGGCATGAGCTCACCTCGCTGGTGCTCGCGATTCTCCAGGTCGGCGGCCACCCCTCGAAGGAGCCGCCCGCCCTGCAGGAGCGCGCTCGCCGCCTCGCGCCTGCCGAGCCGCTGCGCTTCGAGACGTTCTTCTCGCTGAGCTGCCAGAACTGCCCGATCGTCGTCCAGGCGCTCAACCTGATCTCGATCCTCAACCCGCGCGTCTCGCACACCGCCATCGAGGGATCCGCCTTCCAAGACGAGGCCGACGCCCGCGGCGTCATGGCCGTGCCGACGATCTTCGTCAACGGCCGGGAGTTCGGCCAGGGCCGCATGACCCTGACGAGGATCCTCGACCGGATCATCGAGATGGGCCTGGCCGTGGACCCGGAGGCAGCCGGCTCGCCGGGCGCGGCCTCGCCCTCGTCCCCCATCGACGAGGCCGGCGCCGGCCTGCCGGACCGGTCCGCCGGCGCCGCGCCTCCCGCCGAGCCGACCGGACCGGCGTCGGGCTCCCGCCACGACGTCCTCGTCATCGGGGGCGGCCCCGCCGGCACCACCGCCGCGATCTACACGGCCCGCAAAGGCCTGGACACGGCGCTGGTCGCCGAGCGCATGGGCGGCCAGGTCCTGGACACCGCCTCCATCGAGAACCTGCCCTCGCAGATCCGCGTCGAGGGGCCGGAGTACGGCCGCCAGCTGGAGAACCACGTGCGCGCCTACCCCGTGGAGGTCCTGGCCGACAGGCGCGCGGTCTCGTTGGAGGCCGGAGCCCCGGACGGCGGCGGCTCGGCCACGGCGGCGAGCGTGCGCCTGGACGACGGCAGCGTCGTCTCGGCCCGGACCGTCATCCTGGCCACCGGCGCCCACTGGCGCCAGCTGGGCGTGCCCGGCGAGGACGAGTACCGCAACAGGGGTGTCACGTCCTGCCCCCACTGCGACGGCCCCCTGTTCGCGGGCAAACGCGTGGCCGTGATCGGGGGCGGGAACTCCGGGATCGAGGCCGCGATCGACCTGGCGGGCGTGGCCGCCCACGTCGACGTCGTCGAGTTCGACACGCGGCTGCGCGCCGACGAGGTGCTTCTGCGCACCCTGCGGACACTCGGCAACGTGGACGTCCATGTCAACGCCGCCACCCGGGAGATCGTCGGGGACGGCCGCTCGGTCACGGGACTGCGATGGACCGACCGCGAGTCCGGAGCCGAGACGACACTGCCGGTCGACGGCGTCTTCGTCCAGATCGGCCTCATCCCCAACACCGGATGGCTGCGGGGGGCCGTCGACCTCAACGCGCGCGGGGAGATCGTCGTCGACGCGTCGCTGGCCACCTCGGTGCCCGGTGTCTTCGCTGCCGGAGACTGCACGACCAGCCGCGACAAGCAGGTCGTCGTCGCCGCCGGCGAGGGCGCACAGGCGGCCCTGTCGGCCTTCGACCAGATGATCCGCGCGGTCGTCTGAGTCCCGCGCGCCCGCCTGGAGCGGGCCGGCTGGCGTCAGCGCGTGCCCTGGGAGCCCCGGTTCCCGGGGCGCGTCGTCGTCGGAGGCGTCCTGGCGGGCCGGTGGCGGATCGAGGCGGCACCGCCCTCGTGAGATCGGGGAGGCCCGTGTGGGGCCGAGATCTCTCCCGCCGCGGACCAAACGGCACAGAATGCCGAGGGCGCCGATCGGGCCCGGTCCGTCGGCGCTCGATGTCGGAGCAGGTCGGGGCACCTCTCTGCGAGCATCGGGGAGACGGATGCGCGGGGATTCTGTGTTGTCCTCACTCCCGGCGCCGGGTCATCGCCAACCCGGGCCCTCCACGCGTGCGACCTGCTCCTCCTCGTCCCAGGCATGGACCCGCCTGCCGGTGAAGGGGACGCGCAGGGGACGCGGCAGCCCGCCGAAGCGACCGAGAGCCTCCCGGACCACGGTCGCCACGATGCGCGCCAGGACCTGCCGAGTGGAGAACCGCAGGACGATGTAGCCCAGACGCCTCAGTGCGAAATCGCGTTGCCGGTCGAGGGCGACCTGGCCGGGGTCGGTGTCGTGCTGGCGGCCGTCGATCTCCACGACGATCAGCCCCTCGACGAGCAGGTCGACCTCGCCGACGCCCTCGATCTCGGCGCCGACCTCGATCGGGCCGATGCCGGCGTCCTCCAGCTGGAGCCGGGCCAGCGTCTCCATGATCGAGCGGGCTCGCGGACTCGCCCGGTCCACGGCGCGTCGGGCCCGGCCCGAACCCGGCCCCCGGGCGGGGACCGGGATCTCCCCGGGGGCGATGAGCCCGCGGCGGAGGACATCGTCCAGCGCGACGATTGCCTGGGTCTCGGAACAGCACGTGATCAGGCGGCCGATGACGGTCGGGAGGTCGGCCAGCCACGGTCGCGCGGGATCGACGCCGATCGGACGGAACTCGCGGTGCACGCGGATCCCGTCGGTGGCCGGCCCGCCGCGGAGCCTGGACCGCGTGTGGGGGACGGCGAGGTGGACGACGCGGGGCGGGCGGCCGACGACGGGGATGCCGTGGCACTCCGCGGCGCTCAGACAGGTGACGACGCCGCCGCGCTGCCCGGCGATCCTGCGGGCGATATCGGTGGTCCCCTCGATGAACGTGAGGAACGGTCCTGTCCGGATCCGAGCGAGGGCCGACATCCTGCTGACGGCCGCCTTCCCGTACCGCGAGACCAGCCGGCCGGTCTCCATCACGCCTCCGGCTCGGAGCAGGGCATCGTAGGCGGGCCGCGCGTCGTCGTTCACCCTGACATGGAAGCAGATGGCCGGGGCGAGGCCGGAGATGTCCACAGGGGTCCTCGGCTCGGGACAGCACAGAATGCCCGGGGAGCCAGGCGGCGGGACGCGGGGTGTGTGGAGATATGCGCAGGTCATGGACGAGGACGGCGTGCCGGCGGATTCCCTCGCGTCGGCATTCTGTGCTGTCGGCACTCCCGCGCGGTCCTCTCCGGCCGTACGCTTCCCACCAGGAGGTTCGACGATGACGACACGAATCGCAGTGGTCGGCGGCGGTTGGCGGGCTCAGTTCTACGGGCGGCTGGCGCGGGCGCTCCCAGACGAGTTCGACCTGGTCGGGATGACGGCGCGCTCCGCCGCCACGCGGGAGGAGTGGGAACGCGTCTTCCCCGGCTGCCCAGCGTTCCCGACCGCAGGCGACCTGGTGCGCCGCGCGCGCCCCGACCTGGTCGTCGTCGCCGTGTCGCACACGGCCAACGGGGCGGTCTCGCGTTCGCTCGCGATCGACGAGGGCGTCCACGTGCTCGCCGAGAC
The DNA here is from genome assembly GCF_042665795.1 of Schaalia naturae. Classification (NCBI taxonomy): domain Bacteria; kingdom Bacillati; phylum Actinomycetota; class Actinomycetes; order Actinomycetales; family Actinomycetaceae; genus Schaalia; species Schaalia naturae. Next base: position 2,074,443 of record NZ_JBHTEF010000001.1, on the reverse strand, counting down.
GCCTCCCGCTGCGGACGTCGACGGTCTGCGACGTCTTTGGGACGCGGTCGGCGGGACCGGCCTGGTCCAGGTCGCCGAGCAGTATCCGGCGCTGCCCGAACACGCGGCCCGGCGCGCGGTCATCCGCAACGGGGCCATCGGCCCGGTCACGCAGGTGCAGGTCTCCTCGACGCACACGTACCATGCGGTGGCGCTGATCCGGAGCTATTTGCGGGAGACGGCCGGCGTGGGGGCCGGGGGAGCCGCAGACGGCGCTCCGGGCGCCTGCTTCGGCCCGGCCACGGTCACGGCGCACGTCAGTCGCGCGCCGCTGCTCGATCCCGAGGATCGCTCCGGCTGGCATGACGATCCGCGCCAGGTCGACGCCGCGACGACGCTGGCCGTCCTCGACCTGCCTGAGGGCGTCGGCCTCTACGATTTCACCGACAACCAGTGGCACAACCGCCTGCTCCACCGCCGCGTGCTGGTGCGAGGCACCCGCGGCGAGATCTCCGGGGACTCGGTGCGCCACCTGCCTGAGCCCCGCGTCCTCGTGCGTTCCTCCCTGGAACGCCGCCAGACCGGCTACGACCTGGACCTCGACGGCTTCTGCCTGGAGTCGATCACGTTCGAGGGCCGTGCCGTCTACCGCATGCCCTTCCCGGGTCGTCGCTTCTCCGACGAGGACATCGCGATCGCGACTCTCATGCGCTCGGCCGGGACCTGGGCCCGCGGCGAGGGCGCCCCCGCCTATCCGTTGGCGCAGGCCCTGCAGGACCAGCTGCTGGGCCTGGCCATCGAGTCCTCGGCCGCGCGCGGCGGCGCGCCCGTGCGGACCGGGGTCGAGGCCTGGGGACGCTGACCGCGGGGTCCGCCGGTCCTCCTGCGCGGACTCCGTGACCCTGCTCATCGCCGGGCCGTCCGGTTTCGATTTCGCGCGCGGGCAGGTCCGGGCCGTCCGCGAGCAGTGCCCGGGTCTGGAGATCGAGTCCTGCGCGTCCGGTGGGGCGCGCGGCGACCTGGAGATCCTCCAGCGCACGCAGCGCGTGTGGGCCTCGGACCGCATCGACGCGATCAAGAGGCAGGACATCCAGAGGTGGACCTCCCAGCTGATCCCCCTGGAGATGATCGGCGCCCACATCGAGACCGGCTGCTCGCACACGACCGGACGTCGGCTCCCGCTGCCGCTCCGGGCCGCGACAGCCCTCTTCGGCCACTTCGGCATCGAGTGGGACATCACGGAGATCAGCCAGGAGGAGCATCGCGCGCTGCTGCATTCTGGCCGGCTCGTGCGCCGGGGCGCCGGGTGGCTCGGCGGCGTGCTGTGGGGCGTCGTCTCCGAGGACAGGGCCGAGGCCCTGTACGCCCTGGACATCCTCACGCGGACCCCGGCCTCGCCGGGCTCCCGCTCCCGCAGTTCGAGGTGGCGGCGGTCCTTCTGGAGGTCCGCGGGATCAGTCCCGCAGGGCCGCCCTCGTCGTGTGGCGGGTGAGGTCCGCGGCGGCCGGGTCCACCCCCGGCGACCGGGTGGCGAGCTTGTGGAGGCCCCAGACGCCCAGGAACAGTGGTAGGCCGATGTAGCTGGAGATCAGCGCCGTGAAGCCGTGCTCGCCGAACAGCGCGTCGCGGCCCTGGCCGAACACGACCACGGCGCACATCGCCAGGGCGATGACGGGCCCCGCGGGATAGAGCCTGGCGCGGAAGGGTAGCTCGGAGACGTCGTGGCCCTGGGCTGCGAACGCCCGGCGGAACTTCAGATGCGACCATGCGATGCCCATCCAGGTGATGAACCCGGCCAGGCCCGAGGCGTTGACCAGCCACACATACGCGTTCCCGTCCCCGACGAGTGAGGACACCAGGCAGGCGCCGCCCACGACGGTGGTCGCGACCAGGGCGGGGACGGGGACGCCGCGGCGGTTCGTCCGGCGCAGGAACGCCGGCGCCTGACCCCGCCACGCCATCGCGTACAGCATCCGCGTGGAGGCGTACAGCCCCGAGTTGCCGGCCGAGAGCACCGACGTGAGGATCACCGCGTTCATCACGCCGGCCGCCGCCGCGATCCCGGCGCGGGCGAACACCAGGGTGAACGGCGAGACGGAGATGTCCGAGACCCCGGATCTCAGCAGGTCGGGATCTGTGTAGGGGATGAGGAATCCGATGACGGTGATCGCCCCGATGTAGAAGAGCAGGATGCGCCAGAAGATCGTCCGGATCGCGCGGGGCACGCTCGTCTCGGGGTCCTCGGCCTCCCCGGCCGCGACGCCGACCAGCTCGGTGCCCTGGAAACTGAAGCCGGCCACCATGAAGACGGCCAGGACCCCGGTCCCGCCGCCTACGACGGGCGCCTCGCCCGCCGTCCAGTTCGCCAGGCCGGGGGAGGTTCCGCCCATGATGCCGAGGATCATCGCGAGCCCCAGGGCGAGGAACAGGAGGACCGTCGTCACCTTGATCGCCGCGAACCAGAACTCGCTCTCGCCGTAGGCGCGGGCCGAGAGCGCGTTGAGGGACACCAGGGCCGCCAGGAACAGGGCGGACCACATCCATCCGGGCAGGTCGGGGAACCAGTACTTCATGACGAGCGCGGCCGCGGACAGCTCGGCCGCGACGGTGATCGCCCAGTTGAACCAGTAGTTCCAGCCGATGGCGAAGCCGAAGCTCGGGCTGACGAACCGGGAGCCGTACTCGCCGAATGAGCCGGCGACGGGCAGGTAGGTCGCCATCTCCCCCAGCGACTGCATGAGCAGGAAGACCATGCCCCCGATGAGGGCATAGGAGATCAGGGCGCCGCCCGGCCCGGCGGTCGAGATTGTCTCGCCCGAGGCGACGAACAGGCCGGTCCCGATGGCGCCGCCGATCGAGATCATCGTGAGATGCCGGGAACGCAGCCCCCGTGTGAGCGAGTTGTCCTCGGCCCGGAGCCCACCAGCGGCCATGACTTTCACCTTCAATCGGAGGGGAGACCCCGACGACATTACCGCGTCGCCCGGCCTCCTCCGCTCCCGTGCCCGCCCTCGCACCGGTCCGCCGACCGGCGCGGCGCCGCCGCCCGCGTCGATGCCGACGACACCGTCTCCGCAACCCCCCTTGACGCAGGACAGGGCCGATCCTGGGGGGAGGGACTTTGGCCCTGCCTCCGCCCACCCTTTCAATCCTTCAAACAAACAGGGATTGACCTGCGGGAACGTCGGACCGATCGGGGCTCGAAACTGCGACCAAAGTCCTACAGTGGGAGCTGCCGGGTTCAGCGACGACCCGGCTCACGATGACAAGGGAGTGATCAGATGTCTGAGGTCATGCTCGCGGAGCGCTTCTACGCCGATGGGAAGCGCATCGCGTTGGAGGAGGTCCCCATCCCGGAGCCCGGACCCGGCCAGGTGCGCATCAAGGTGGAGTACTGCGGAATCTGCCATTCCGACATCTCCCTGATGAACGGCACCTTCCCCGCGCCTCTGCCGGTCGTCACCCAGGGGCACGAGGCCTCGGGCACCATCGAGAAGCTCGGGCCCGGCGTCACCGAGTGGCAGGTCGGGGACCGCGTCATCCCTGCGGCCGGCCGGCCGTGCCTGAAGTGCCGCCGCTGCCGTCGCGGCGACTTCCCCAACTGCCTGAACCTGCAGCTCATGGCCTTCGCCTATGACGGGGCCTGGGCGCAGTACACGATCGCCTCGTCGATGGGCCTGACCCGCGTCCCCGACGAGGTCGACATGCGGCAGGCGGCGATCCTGGCCGACGCCGTGTCGACCCCCTTCGGCGCCGTCGTGCGCACCGGCAAGGTCCACCCCGGCAACGCGGTGGGCGTGTGGGGCCTGGGCGGGGTGGGGACCCACATCGTCCAGCTCGCCCGCCTGGCCGGCGGCGTGCCCGTCATCGGATTCGACGTCGACGACTTCGCTCTCGAGCGGGCGAAGAAGCTGGGCGCCGATCACGTCTTCCGTTCCGACGACCCGGATCTTCTGGCCAAGGTCACCGAGGCCACCGGCGGGCGCATGATCGACGTCGCCTTCGACGCGGTCGGCATCCGCTCGACCCTGCGGCAGGCGGTCGCCAGCCTCGACCACTCGGGACGTGTCGTCGTGGTCGGGATGTCCGCCCAGGAGGTCGCGCTGGGCACCTCCGTCACCGAGTTCAACCTGGCGGAGAAGCAGATCCTCGGGCACACGGGCTACAAGAACCAGGACATCTCGATGCTCGCCGAGATGCTGAGGTACGGCCGCCTGGACCTCACCCAGTCGGTGTCCGAGGTCGTGCCTCTGCGCGAGATCCAGACCGGCCTCGACCACCTGGAGGGCAAGGTCGGCCACCCGATCCGCATCCTGGTCGACCCCTGGGCGTGAGCCCGGGCCCGCGGGGCGGGTCCGTGGCCTGCGGGAGGGGCCCTCACCCCGTCCGGCCTGCGGCCCCATCCACCCGGGCGGCGGCATGCCGCTCGAGTTCGCGGGCGAGGACGTGGGCGTGGCTGCGCCCGATGTCGCGCGTGGCGACCAGCAGGGTCACCGTCCCGGCCCGGCAACGCCTCGCGAGGGAGGCGAGGGCCGGGACTGCGTCCAGCTCGGCGGCGTAGCGGTCCCGGAACGCCTCGTCGGAGATGTCCCCGTGGTGCCACGCCCGGCGCAGGGCGGTGGAGGGGGCCAGGTCCTTCGCCCACTCGTCCATGCCGAGGGCATCCTTGCGGACACCCCGGGGCCACAGCCGGTCGACCAGCACCCGGTACCCGTCCTCCGGTGCGGCGGCGTCGTAGACCCGCTTGACGCGGATCGCCCTGTCAGCGCTGGACAACACCGATCATCTCCCCGCCCAGTCCGAGCAGCGCGCGGACATTGTGGCTGACGCGCTCCTCCACTCCGATCGGCCGGTTGCCCGCGACATGGGGGGTGATGACGATGTTCGGGGCGTCCCACAGCGGCGAGCCGGCCGGCAGCGGCTCCGTCGAGGCGACGTCCAGCGCCGCCGCGCCGAGGCGGCCCTCGCGCAGCGCGGAGGCGAGGGCGTCCTCGTCCACGCCCGAGCCGCGGCCGACGTTGACCACGTGGGCGCGGTCGGGCAGGACGCCGATCGTGTGCTCGTCCAGGGCGCCGCGCGTGTCGGGGCGGTCGGGCAGGACCATGACCAGGACGTCGGCGGTGGACAGGGCGGCGTCGACCTCGTCGGGGGAGGAGCCGACGACGGGGAACCCCGCGCGCTCGCCCGCGGAGTGGGCGATCCCGGTGACGCGGGCGCCCATCGCGGAGAACCGCCGCGCGATCTCCTGGCCGATCGCCCCGAAGCCCCAGACCACGACGTCCGACCCGATGAGCGTGGTCACGGCGTCGGCGGAATGCAGCGGCCGAGGGCCGGTGAGCTCCGTGGCCCAGCGGTGCTCGGCGCGGGCGCGCTCGCACAGGGGGATGCTGCGCAGGGTGGCCAGGGCGAGGGCCAGCGCGTGCTCGGCGACGGTCTTGTCGTGGAAATGGACGCCCTTGGTGATGATGACCTCGGGGGGAAGGTCCAGCGCGAGCAGCGCATCCGGGCCCGCCGCCAGCGTCTGCACCCAGCGCAGCCGGGGCAGGTCGGCGAGGAACGACCCGATGTCCGGGTTCTGTCCCCAGATGACGACGGCCTCCGCGTCGCGGTGCTGCGGCGGGACCGGCTGCAGTTCGTCGACGGGGACGACGCGGACATCGTCGGGAACGTCGAACGCGCCGAACGCCACGGTGTCGGAGATGAGGATCTTCATGTGTCCTGCCTTCCAGGAGTCGTGCCAGGAGTCGTGCGGACCCGCGTCCAGTGTGCCCCCTCCGGGCCGGGGAGGGGAGGCCTGTAGGCTGGATCCCATGGGCAAGGCCAGTCGTCGCAAGAAGGTCGTCACATCCGCCGCGCGTCCCGCGTACCGGGCGCCGATCCCCTTCCGGGAGCGTCCCTTCGACGGTCTTCCCGCCGAGATCCAACTGGTCGCGATGCGCGAGTTCATCCCCTGCGCGGTCCTGCCCGCGCGCACGACCGCGGAGCATGGCGGCGTCGACGTCGACATCGTCACCCTGCTGCCCGATGGGCACGGCGCCATGGTGCGCGGCGACGGACGCATTCTGGTGGGGCTCCAGACGCGGTTCCACTCCGGCGACCTCTCGCACGACGCGGGCGGCGCGCTGGCGGCCGCGATCGCCCGCAGGGAGGCGGGCGAGGAGGGCATGGTCTCCGTCGACGTGCGCGACCCCGCGCCGCGCCTGCAGGATCTGCTCGACCCGGCTGTGGCGCCCGACCTGCAGATCCGCGAGGACTTCGGGTACTGGTTCGACCCCGAGGCGGAGGTCACCCCCGAGATGGAGCAGGCCCTGGAGCGCAACCGCGCCGACGTGGTCCCCACCCGGGCCGTCCCCGGCGTCGAGGGCATGTACTGGTGCGAGATGAACCACACCTTCATCCGCTACGTCACGGACTACCCCGAGTCGCGCCTGTTCACCGCGCTGGCCCGCCTGCAATTGGCCGGAACGGCCCACATCGGGGAGGGATCGCGCTTCGTCGGCGCCTTCCGAGCCTGCGGCCTGGCGATCCCCGTCTTCCAGCTGGAGGACGGCGTGGGCCCCGACGACGTCGCGTCCGACGCCCGTGCGCTCGCCGATGGGCTGGAGGCCGTCCTCGGGGCGGACGAGCCGCTGACCCCCGAACTGAGGCGCGTGCGCGACGGGCTGGTCTCCCGCCAGGTGACCATCCGATAGGGCCGCGCCGGCCTCGTCCTCGCCCCTTCGGGGCGGACGGGCCGATCGAAGCCCGTCGGCGGCCTCCCCGCACGCCGAGTCGGCCTAAAATCGAGGTATGAACCCCCGCCCCGACCCCCATCCTCGGGCGACGCGCGACGAGCCGCAGCGGGTTGCGGCCGTCATCCCCGCACACAACGCCGAACGGGACATCGCCTCCACGGTGCGGTCGTGCCGGGCGATTCCGGGAGTGGACCTGCTGGTCGTGGTCGATGACGGGTCCGAGGACGACACGGGGCGCAATGCGCGCCAGGCCGGCGCCGTGGTGGTCCGCCACTCCGTGACGCGGGGGCGGGCCTCGGCGATGGAGACGGGCGTCAAGGTGGCCGCGATGCGCGACCGGGCGGACTGGCCGCCCAGGCTGTTGCTCTTCCTCTCGGCGGATCTGGGGGAATCGGCGGTCGAGGCCTCGGCGCTGGTCGAGGCCGTGATGTCGGGACAGGCCGACTGCGCCTGCGCGGCACCTCCGGCCGCGTCTCCGCAGGTCGGACGCACTGTGGCGGAGAAGCGGGCGCGCTGGGGAATCCGCCTGATGACGGGGTGGGAGCCGCAGGCGCCCCTGTCCGAGCAACGGTGCCTGACGAGGGCGGCGCTCACCGCCGTGATGCCGTTCTCGACCGGGTACGGGCTGGAGCCCGGCGAGACCATCGATCTGCTGGTGGCAGGTTTCCGGATGGTCGAGGTGCCGTGCACCTTCGTGCACCTGGGGTCGGACACGACGATCGGCGAGCTCAACCGCGCCGCGCGTCTGCGCGACGCCCTTCTTGCCATCGAGCAGCGCCTCCTCCGGGGGGTGCGTCTGCCGGCGAATGTGCGGCGCGCGGCCGCGCGCGCTCAGCGGGCCGGAGTCCCCTATCCGAGCGACGAGGCTCGCGCCCTGCTGACGGGCGCCGTGGGGGGACCCGGAGGCTCGGGCGGTCCCGGGGGCCCGAGGAGGCCGGGCCCCTCTGCCGCCTCGGGCGCGGACTCGTGAGCGGGGACGCGCCGGAGGGGAGCCTCCCCCCGGAGCTGCGCGAAGGGGCGTTCGGCCCGGAGGGACTGGTCCTCGGTCCGGACGGGCTGGCGCGCCCCGCGTGGGCGGCCAACGACCCCCTGTTGCGCGAGTACTACGACACCGAGTGGGGACTGCCCGTGCGCGACGAACGGGGCGTCTTCGAGCGGCTCAGCCTCGAAGCCTTCCAGTCTGGCCTGTCCTGGTCGACGATCCTGCGCAAGCGGCCGGCGTTTCGGACGGCGTTCCTGAGGTTCGATCCCGACGCGGTGGCGGCCTTCGGCCCCGCCGACGAGGAGCGACTGCTGTCCGATGCCCACATCATCCGCAATCGCGCGAAGATCCGGGCGACGATCTCCAACGCCCGGGCGACCGTGGCGCTCCGGGCGTCCCGGCCGGGCGGGCTGGCGGCCCTGGTCTGGTCGTACGCGCCCGAGCTCATGCCCGCGCCGCGCACCCTGGGGGAGGTCCCGACGCGATCCCCGGAGTCCGAGGCGCTGGCCCGGGAGCTGCGCCACAGGGGCTTCCGCTTCGTCGGACCGACGACGATGTTCGCCCTCATGGAGGCCATCGGCGTCGTCGACACCCATCTGGCCGGCGCCCACCGCCCGCATCCGCGGGCCGCCTCCAGGTGAGGGTCAGCCGGCGCGGCGCAGCCTCAGCGAGTTCAGCACGACGAACACCGAGGAGAAAGCCATCGCCGCGGCCGCGATCATGGGATTGAGCAGGCCGGCGATCGCGAGGGGGACCATCGCCACGTTGTAGAAGAACGCCCAGAACAGGTTCTGCTTGATGACGCGCAGCGTCTGCCGCGACACGCGGATGGCGGTGGCCGCCGCCGTCAGCTCGGAGTTGACCAGCGTGATGTCCGCGACCTGGATCGCGACGTCGGTTCCCGATCCCATCGCGATGCCGAGCCCCCGGTTCCCGGCCTGGGCCAGCGCGGCCGCGTCGTTGACGCCGTCCCCGACCATGGCGACGACGCGGCCCTGGTCCTGCAGCGACCTGACGACGTCTCGCTTCTGGTCGGGCATGACCTGCGCGATGACGCGCTCGATGCCGACTTGCCCGGCCACGTGCCCGGCTGCCGCCTCGTTGTCGCCGGTGAGCAGCACCGGCTCGATTCCGAGCTCCCGCAGCTGTCCGATCGCCGTGGCGGAGGTCGGCTTGACGGTGTCGCGCACCACCAGCACCGCATGCGCGGCGGCGCCGGCCAGATGCCCGGGGAGGACGCGCTCGCGGCGCGGGGCGGGATCCGCCGCCGGGCCGCTCGCCGCTCCGGGGAGCGTCTTCCCCGACGAGGGCGCCGCCGCTGCCTCCGTCAGGATCCCCGGCCGGGTCTCCGACCGTGATCTGACGATCCCGTGGTAGCCGGCGTTGTCGACGACCTCCTCCAGCTGCGCGTCGGTGTAGGGCCGGTCCAGGGTGATCGTCGCCGACTCCGTGGCCAGGTTGACGGAGGCGGAGACGCCTGGCAGCTTCCCGAGCTTGCGTTCGACGCGGTTGACGCACGAGGCGCAGGTCATGCCCTGGACGTCCATGTCGACGCGGACGAGCGCGGGGTCCTCGGCGGGGATCCTCCCGGAGGGGGCGTCGCCGGCGGGACGCCGCTCGGTGCCCGGGTCGATGCGGGCGGCCTCGGCGCCGAGGCCGGCCTCCGGGTCGTCGGCCCAGCCGGGCACCGTGGCCAGGAGCACCGCGGAGGCGCCGGAGTCCTCGGCCTCCCGTGCCGCGTCCGCCAGCTCCCCGGGCACCTCCACGCCCAGTCCGCGCAGCCAGGACAGCCGCCCGACCAGGGCCAGGGTGCCGCTCTGGCCGCGGTCGGAGCGGACCAGCGCGGACACCCCCGTCCCGGCGTGGTTCGTGAAGGCGGCGACCGGGGCGGCCTCCACCCCGGAGGCGCGGACGCCCGCGACGATGGCCCGGGCCATCGGATGCTCGGAGGGGGACTCGACGCCGGCGGCCACGGCCAGCAGGCGGTCCGGGGCGTCCTCGTCGCCCGGGGCGGTGACGACCCGTTCCAGGCTCATGCGTCCCGTGGTGACGGTGCCGGTCTTGTCCAGGACCATGGTGTCGATGGCGCGGGTCTGCTCGAGGATCTCGGCGGACTTGATGACGATGCCCAGCTGCGAGGCGCGGCCGGACCCGACCAACAGGGCTGTGGGCGTGGCCAGGCCCAGGGCGCAGGGGCAGGCGACCACCAGGACGGCGACCGCGGCGGTGATCGCGGCCTGGGCGCCCGCGCCGCTCGCCAGCCAGCCGATGAGCGTGGCCGCGGAGATCGCCATGATCACGGGCACGAAGACGGAGGAGATCCTGTCCGCCAGCCGCTGGACGGGCGCCTTGCCGGCCTGCGCCTCGGTGACCAGGCGGCCGATCTGGGCCAGCGTCGTCTCGCCGCCGACACGGGTCGCGCGCACCACGAGCGACCCCCAGGTGTTGACCGTGGCGCCGGTGACCTCGTCCCCGGGCGAGACGTCGGCGGGGACGGACTCGCCGGTCAGCATCGAGGCGTCCAGCGCGGAGGATCCGTCCTCGACACGTCCATCCGTGGCGACCTTCTCACCGGGGCGGACGAGGAAGAGATCGCCGACCTGCAGGTCCGCGACGGGGATCCGTTCCTCGGAGCGGGAGCCGTCCTCGTCGACGCGGAGGCGCGTGGCCTCCTTCGCGCCGAGTTCCAGCAGCGAGCGCAGCGCATCGCCCGCGCGGTAGCGGGTGCGCGCCTCGGCGAGGCGTCCGATGAGCAGGAAGACCACGATGACGCAGGCGCCCTCAAAGTAGATCTCGGCGTGGCCGCCGCCGACGGCCGTGCGCGGGACCAGCGACATCTGCATGCGCATGCCGAGCATCCCGGCGCCGCCGAACAGCAGCGCCCACCAGCTCCACAGCGTGGAGGCGATGACGCCCAGGCTCACCAGCGTGTCCATCGTGGTCGAGCCGTGGACCCCCGCCTGGAACGCCGCGCGGTGGAAGGGCCACGCGCCCCACGTCACCACCGGGACCGACAGCACGGCGACCGCCCATTGCCAGCCCGTGAACTGCAACGGGGGGACCATGGCCAGGACGACGATCACCAGGGTCGGGCCGGCGGTGACGAGGAGGCGGCGGCGCAGCATCTCGGCGCGCGCCCTGGCCCCCTCCCCGACCTGTCGGGCGGCGGGTGCGCTGTGGGCGGCGGGTGCGGACGGGGTGGACATGTCGGATCGCGTCCTGACGGTGGGGGGCGGCGAGGGCCGGGCGGCGTCCGGCCCGTGGGAGGGGCCCTCCCACGGAAGGAGAGGGGACCGGTCCCGGGAGATCAGAAGTCGCGGGCGACGCCGACGAGGTCGTAGCCGGCCTCGGAGACGGCCGCGCGGAGGTCGTCGTCGTTCACGCCCTGGTCGGTGACGACGGTGACCTTGGAGGTCCCCCCCGAGTTCAGGATGACGTCGACGTTCTGGACGCCGGGGACCTCCTTGAGCTCCTCGGTGACGGAGGCGACGCAGTGCGAGCAGGTCATGCCCGTGACGGAGAGCTCCACGGTGCGATCGATGGCCATGATGTGTGTCCTTCTGTGGGGAGATGGTGGGTGGGACGACGGGGAGGACGTCAGGACTTCACCAGCCGGGCGATGGCGTGAGTGGCCTCCTGGACCTTCTCGCGCCCCTCCTCGTCGGAGCGTTTCGCCGCGTCGACGACGCAGTGGTTGATGTGGTCCTCGAGCAGGCAGAGCGCCACGGAGTCCAGCGCGCTCTGGATCGCCGAGATCTGGGTGAGGACGTCGATGCAGTAGGTGTCCTCGGAGATCATGCGCTGGACGCCGCGGACCTGCCCCTCGATGCGGCGGAGCCGCGTGAGGTACTGATCGGTGGATCCGTGGTATCCCGCCATTGACCGCCTCCTGGTCGGTGTCGAAGACCGGGGCGGCGCCCCGGTCAGGACCACCACGAATATACCCATGGGGGGTATTCGAGTCAAACGCTGGGCCAGAGGGCACCAGGGCTCGGGCCCGATCGCCTGGACCCGCCCCCTGTCGTGGGCCGGGCGGCGCGCGGATACGCTGGGAGGCGTCGGCGCAGCGGGCCCGAGCACGGGGAGGAGGACCATGACACGCTCCTGGTACTACGGCCCCCGTCGCGTCCCCCAGGCCTTCCCCCCTCCTATGTCCGGCTGCGCGTCCTGCCGCTGGTGCCGCCGATGCTCGCCAACGCCGCGATGACGCTGATCGCCGAGGCGCCTGTCCTGCCCGAGGACCTGCGGGAGCAAGCCCGGAGGCGCTCCGAGTCCGCCGGCGCTCGGATCCTGGAGGACTCCCAGCGCCTCTTCTTCGACGAGCCGGGCCTGGACACGCTGCTCATCCGCTCGGTGTCCTCGTTGTCCCGGCGCGTCACGCAGGCGGGCCGGGCCTATCTGGGGGCCCGCGTCGGCCTGGGCCTCGATCGGGACGGCCGTGCGGCGGCCATGCTCCGCCTGGTGCCGACGCGCGGATACGACGCGCTGATGACCTCGGCGCTGGCCATCGGCACCGCGCTGGGGCATTTCCGGGGCGGCGCGGTGCACGCGCAGGCCTTCTTCGACTCGATCGCCGCCGGGGGCCCGGCGTCGGCGGCTCCCGGCCCGAACCTGCCGTTGCCCGCGGGGCATCCCGTGCCCGCGGTGCGTCGCTTCGGGGCGCCGCGCTCGCTGGGCGACATGGCCGCCGATATCGACGACCTCTACTTCGCGATGGCTTACGGACAGGCGGTCAAGGTGACGCGCGTGGGCCCCTCGGGCCGCGACGCCCCCCGGGCCGGACGAGGGCGGCGCTGGCTGGTCTCGATCACCGGCACGGACCACTGGGACCTGGACTCCACGCCGAACCCCTCTGACCTCGAGTCGAACATCCGCGAGGTTCTCAACGCGCCCTCGGCCGCGAGGGTCGGCGTCGTGCGCGCCCTCCACGAGGCGATGCGCGCCGACGGCGTGCCCGCCGACCAGTGGTCGGCCGAACCGGTCCTGGCCGTCGGACACTCGCAGGGCGGAATGGTGGCGACAGCGCTTGCGGCGGCGGATCCCTCGGACGCCGGGGTCAAGATGGTCGGCGTGCTCACGATGGGCACGCCGAGCCGCCGGCTGCGCATCCGCGACGACGTCGCGATGCTGGCGGTCGCCCACGACCAGGACGTGGTCCCCGCGATCGACGGGACGCCGGCGCGCGCCCCCGACCGCCGTGTCATGGTGGGGCGCCGGCTCGTCAGGCCGCGTCAGGGGCCGCTGTACTACGCGCACTCCTCGGCGACCTACACGGAGACGGTCCGCCACATCGAACGCCGCTCGCAGGTGGCGCCGTGGGGCCGGGTCGACCGGACGGTGGAGGAGCTCCGCTCCCATCTGCCCCGCGGCGATGAGCCGACGCGCGTCCTGCTCTTCGACGTATGGCAGGATCTGCTCGAGCCGCGCCGCGGCAGCACCTGGCGGACCTACGTCGAACTGGATCGGCCCGAGTGGCAGCCGGCGGAGTTCGCGGAGGACTGGTCGCCGAATCCACTGGTGCCCAGGCCTCTGCCGAGGGTCCCCTCCGTCATCGAGGAGCTCCACGGGGCCGTGACCGGGGCCGTCGGGGCGGTCGCCGGGGTCTCCCAGCGCGTCCCGTCGCGCGGGGAAGGCGCCGGGAGCGGGGGCGAGGGCGCCGCGGCGGACGGGACGGCGCCCGACGGGCGCGACGACGGCCATGACGACCAGGGGCGGGGCGCGGACGCCCTGCTCGGTGAGGAGCGATGATGGCGGCACACGGTGGGAGGGGGCGCTCCGGCGCCTCGGGCGAGGGAATCCGCTCGATCCTGCGGGCGATGAGGTCGTCCATGCCGGTGAACAAGGGAGCCGCTGGAGCGCCGGTCGGGCGGCGCCTCCCGCAGATCGACAACCCGGTGATCGTCGGCGCCGTCGGCCTGGGATTGCTCGGGGCGGGGGCGGCTGTGCGGACGCTGCGGCCCCGGGGCCGGCGCGGGCGCGAGGAGAGGTTCCGCCAGCGCATCGCCGAGGCTCTGGCTCGCGGGCGGGGCGTCCCGGAGGGCGGCGGAGACGCGGGCGGGCCCGGCGCGGAGCTTGGCCTCTCCCCGGAGGACCTGGAGGTCCGGGTCGAGGAGTCCTTCGGCAAGCCGACGCTGGTCAGCGTCGATGTGCGGGTGGACCGCGAGAGGCTCGCCCGGGCGGCAGACGGCAGCGCGGCTACCCCGGCGGACGCCATTCTGCTCGACCTGCTGGATCGGATCGCGCGCGCCGCCTGGGACAATCCGGAGGTCGCACCCGTCGCGGTGCGCGGGCGGATCACGCTGAACGTCGCGGGCGAGGGCGAGGGCGATGCGGTCGTGGCGCCGGGCGCGGACGGACCGTCGGCGCCGGGCGCGCCCGCCGGGGGAGGCCCCCGCGTCCTGGCCGACATGACGGCGCTGGGCTTCCCCGATGAGATCGCCCGGCCCGGCGACCTCTACGATCGCTACGGCGCTCCCGCCTCCGACCCGGCCTGGAGGCCCTGACTCCTCCGACCGCGCGCCCCCCATCCCCGGCCATCTTCTTGACGCCTTAGTTTGTCCGTGATTAGATCGATGTAATAGACGGTATAACTACGCGGCTCCGTCTCCCGTCCGGATGACGTCGGCAACGGCTGAACCTGGGGGGCGTTCGACGGCGCGCGCGGAAGGGGATCGACAGCAGTGACAGGAACACCGCCGGATCAGGAGTGGTGGCAGGACTCCGTCGTCTACCAGGTCTATCTGCGGTCATTCAGAGATGGGTCCGGCGACGGGATCGGCGACCTGCGCGGCCTCCGACAGGGACTCTCCGCCATCGCGGATCTCGGGTGCGACGCGATCTGGCTCAATCCGTGCTACGTCTCCCCTCAGAGGGACCACGGCTATGACATCGCGGACTACCGCTCCATCGATCCCGTGTACGGGACGTCGGAGGAATTCGACGCCCTGGTCAGCGACGCCCACCGCCTGGGACTGCGCGTCGTGATGGACATGGTCGCGAACCACTGCTCGGCCGACCACCCCTGGTTCCGCGAGGCGCTCGCAGCTGGGCCCGGGAGCCCGCAGAGACGGCGCTTCCTCTTCCGCGACGGACGCGGGAACGACGGCGAGGAGCCTCCGAACAACTGGGAGAGCGTCTTCGGGGGCTCCGCATGGACGCGGGTGAACGAACGAGGAGGGCGGCCTGGCCAGTGGTACCTGCACTCCTTCGATCCCTCGCAGCCGGACCTCAACTGGCGAGACCCGTCGGTCGTCGACGACTTCGACGACATCCTGAGGTTCTGGTTCGACCGGGGCGTCGACGGATTCAGAGTCGACGTCGCCCATGGGATGGTCAAGGAGCAGGGGCTTCCCGACTTCCCCCGATCACCGGACACCGGGAGGTACGACACCTCCGCGATGTGGGACCAGCCCGAGGTGCACGACATCTACCGGCGCTGGCGGTCGATCGGGGACTCCTACGCCCCCAGACGGTATTTCGTGGGCGAGGTGTGGGTCTCGTCGGACTCCGGTCTGGAGGAGTACCTGCGTCCTGACGAACTCCATCAGGCCTTCGTCTTCGACCTGCTCGTCCAGCCGTGGGACGGGAGGCGGCTGAGGGAGGCCATCGACGCCGGGCTGAGCCGCCCGCCCGCCGGGGGGACCCCGGCCTGGACCCTGGAGAACCATGACGTCCACCGGGCGGTCACGCGATACGGCCAGGAACAGGCGCACGAGCGACCCGACCCGTCGGACATGATCGCGGCCGCGCGGCGCGAGGGACCGGTCGATCTGCGGCTCGGCACCCGTCGGGCGCGAGCGGCCGCGGGCCTCCTTCTCGCGCTGCCCGGGGCCGTCTACCTGTACCAGGGAGAGGAACTGGGGCTGCCGGAAGTGCTCGACCTGCCCGATGAGTGCAGGACAGATCCGATCTGGCGGCGGTCGGGCGGTGCGCAACGGGGACGCGACGGCTGCCGGGTGCCTCTGCCGTGGACGGGGGAACCGGGCGCCTACGGGTTCAGCACCGGGCCCGGCGTCGAGGCGTGGCTTCCCCAGCCCGCGGCGTTCGCCCCGCTGGCGCGGGCGCGCCAGGAGGACGACCCGCGTTCGATGCTCGCCCTCCATCGGCAGCTGTCCAGGCTCCGGTCGGAGTGGCTCGCGGGAGCGCCGTGGCGGGGCTGGGCGACGGAGGCAGGGGGTCTGGTCGCGTTCCGTCGCGGGCCGATCATCTGCGCGGTGAACACGAGCGACTCCGCGGCCGTCATCCCCTCGTCCTGGGACATCCGCGCCTGCCTCGTCAACACGGCGGACGCTCCCGACACGCAGACGATCGCCCCCGACAGCACGAGCTGGCTGGTCCCCGGCGACACGGACATCACGGCCTGCGGGGGATCACCCCGCCGCAGGCCCCATCGAAACACAGACACAGAGGAACACCACCAAGGAGGGAAACCATGAGCAACATGCGCACAAGGATGACGGCGGCGGCGTCGCTGTCCATCGTGGCGGGCCTGGGCCTGGCCGGGTGCGGCGGAACGGGCGCCTCGGAGTCGGGCTCCCAGTCGGATGCGGCCCCGGACGGAGGGACGACGGAGATCACCGTCATGCACTACTGGGACGGCGCCAACGCCGACACCTTCGATGCGATGGTCGACGAGTACAACGCCTCCCATCCAGAGGTCAGGGTGACGACGTCGAACGTCCCCAACGCCGACTTCATGACGAAGCTGCGCGCCTCGGCGACATCCGACTCGCTGCCGGACGTCGCCATCGGGGACCTCGTGTGGGTCCCCCAGATCGCCCAGATGGGGTCCCTGGCCGATCTCTCGGGCAGGCTGCCGGCCGCGACGCTCTCCGACATCAATCCCGCTCTCCGGGACTACGGGAGCATCGATGGCCGGCAGGTGTCGGTGCCGGTGTCGGCGAACAACCTCGCCTACATGTACAACCGGACCCTGTTCCAGGAGGCGGGACTCGACCCCGACGACCCGCCGCAGACTTGGGACGACCTGCTCGCAGACGGCAAGACGATCCTGGAGAGGACGGGAAAGCCGGGTTATGACCTCTACACGGAAGCAGGGGACACGGGCGAGGGGCTGACCTGGAACTTCCAGGTGAACCTGTGGCAGGCCGGAGGCGAGTTCCTCACCCCCGACAACTCGGCCGCGGCCTTCAACACCGACGAGGGACGGAAGGCGCTTCAGTTCTGGGTGGACCTCATCCAGTCGGGCGTGAGCCCCTACGCGAGTTGGGGCGAGTTCGAGAAGGGCTCCGGCGGGTCGGCGATGGAGGGCTCGTGGATGGTGGGCATCTGGGCGGCCGATCCTCCGTTCGACTTCGACGTGGCGACCCTGCCCCGCCCGGCCGACGGCGTCCAGGCGACCAACCTCGGAGGCGAGCAGGCGATGGTCTTCGAGAACTCGGACGAGAAGGTCGCGGCGGCCGCGGACTTCCTCTCCTGGCTCCTCGAACCCGAACAGGTCGTCAGCTGGAGCGAGACGGTCGGGATGCTCCCGGTCCTCGACTCGGTCGCCGACTCCGACGAGTACCGGAGCTGGGTGGAGGACAGCGAGCCGCGCCTGCTGCCCTACGTCGAGCAGATGGCGTTCGCGCGCACCAGGCCCAACACGCCCCTGTACCCGAAGATCTCGCTGGCGTTCGCCCAGCAGATCGAGAAGGCCTTCTCCGGGGAGGCGTCCGTGGAGGACGCCCTGGCCTCGGCGGAGACGGCCGTCAACGACGTGATCGAGAACGGATGATGAAGGAAACGGGAACACGGAGGCCGACGCCTGGGGCGGAGACCGACTGTGTCCGCCGCCGGGGAGGAGGGGGCGACCGGGAGCAGACGCTCACGGCCGCGGCGTTCCTCCTCCCCGCCGTGGCGGTCATCGGCGTCTTCGTCATCTACCCGATCCTCTCGGCCGGCTACACCAGCCTCACCTCGTGGGACGGGTTCTCCCCGGACAAGCAATTCGTCGGGCTCGGCAACTACATCCGGCTGGCCGGCGATCCCGAGTTCCACAACAGCCTGGTGGTCACGCTCCTGTACTCCTTCGGGGTGTGCGTCCTCAGCGTCGCCTCGGGACTCGGCGTCGCGCTCCTGCTGGACGCCCCGATCCGGGGCCGCGGGATCTACCGGACGATCTACTTCCTCCCGGTCGTCACCTCCTCGGTCGCGGTCGCCATCGTCTGGAAGTACATGCTCGACCCGGCGGGGCTGCTCAACGGCGCTCTGTCGCGGATCGGCGTCGAGGGGCCCGACTGGCTCCAGAACCGGTGGCTCGCCCTGATCGCCCTCACCCTGATGACGGTGTGGAAGAACGTCGGGTTCAACGCGATCCTCTATCTCACGGCGATGCAGGCCCTTCCGGACAGCGTCTACGAGGCCGCGCAGCTGGACGGAGCCGGTTCGTGGCAGCGCATCCGGCACATCACAGTGCCCCTGCTGTCCCCCATGACCTTCTTCGTCGTCGTCCAGGCCCTGATCAACAGCTTCCAGGCGTTCGACCTCGTCTATGTGCTCACAGAGGGCGGGCCGAGAGGCGGGACGGACGTGCTGGGCATGTTCATGTACCGCCAGACCTTCCGCCTGGGCGACTTCGGCTACGGCACGGCGATCGCCTTCGTCGCGCTGGTCCTGGTCCTGGGCGTCACCGCGGTCCAGTGGAGGGCTAGCGGGTCCGAGGAGAGGCCATGAGCAGGACGTTCCCCGCCAGGATGGCTCGTCATGCCGTCCTCATCATCGGCGCCGCGACGATCGTGGTCCCGTTCCTGTGGATGTTCACGACATCCCTCCAGACGCGGGCCGAGACCTACACGAACGTCTCCATCTGGCCCACCTCATGGCACTGGGAGAACTACGCGCGGGCATGGGAGTCCGCCCCCTTCGCGCAGTACTACCTGAACTCGGCCCTGATGTCCGTCGGGATCGTGGCGGGGCACCTGGTGTTCGACTCGCTCGCCGCCTATGCGTTCGCCCGGCTGGAGTTCCCCCTCAAGCGGCCGCTGTTCGCGATCCTGATGGCCACGATGATGGTCCCGACCTTCGTCACGATCATCCCGACCTACTCGATCGTGGCGGGCCTGGGCTGGATCGACACGCTGGCGGCGCTGGTCGTCCCCCGCCTCGCCGACGTCTTCGGCATCATCCTGCTCCGCCAGTACTTCCTGTCGATCCCGGTGGAGCTCGAGGAGGCCGCGCGCATCGACGGGTGCAGCCGCGCCGGCACGTTCTTCCGGATCGTCCTCCCGCTGTCGGGACCGTCCCTGGCGACCCTGGCCCTGTTCAGCTTCCTCTTCGCGTGGAACGACTTCCTCTGGCCGCTCCTGGTGACCAACGCGGACGCCCACCGGACGATCCAAATCGGGCTGCAGGCATTCGTGGGACGCTACGGGACATCATGGAATTACCTGATGGCGGGGACGCTCAGCGCCACGATCCCCAGCGTCATCGTGTTCGCGGTCTTCCAGAAGGCCCTGGTCAGGGGCATGGCGACAACAGGTTTGAAGGACTGAGCGATGAGCGCACCGGACTGGATGGCAGACGCTGTCTTCTACCAGGTCTTCCCCGATAGATTCGCCAACGGAGACCCGGGGAACGACCCTCCGGGCGTCAAGCCGTGGGGGAGCGAACCGACCAGGGACGACTTCATGGGCGGCGACATCCAGGGCATCATCGACCACCTCGGCCACATCTCGGACCTGGGCGCCAACGCCCTGTACCTCACCCCCGTCTTCGAGGCCGGGACGAACCACCGGTACGACGCCACGGACTACTTCGCCATCGACCACCGGCTCGGCGACTCGGACGACTTCCGGCGCCTCATCGCCGAGGCCCACGGCCGCGGGATCCGGGTGGTGCTCGACGGCGTCTTCAACCACTGCGGGAGCCAGCATCCCTTCTTCCAGGACGTGGTCGCCCGCGGGGAGGAGTCGGAGTTCGTCGACTGGTTCTCGATCCAGGAGTTCCCGGTCGTCTCGGACCCGCGACGCCAGCCGAACTACCTCACATGCTCGGGATGCTGGTACCTGCCGAAATGGAACGCCTTCAACCCGGCGGTGCGCGCCCACCACCTGGCCGTGGCGAGGCACTGGATCGACCGCGGCATCGACGGGTGGCGGCTCGACGTCCCTTACTTCGTCAACAAGAGGTTCTGGAGGGAGTTCCGCCGGGCGGTCAAGGAGCGGGGGGAGGACCTCGTCCTCGTCGCCGAGGAGTGGGGCAGCCCCGAGGAATGGCTCCAGGGCGACATCGCCGACGGGACGATGAACTACACGGTGCGCGACGTCATCCTCGGATTCACGGCCGACCGCTCGCTGGAGGCCTCGGAGGCGGCGGCGCGGCTGACAGGGCTCCAGGCGCGGATCCCGGCCGGATACCACCACGGCATGCTCAACCTGCTGGGAAGCCACGACACGGAGCGCGTCCTCACCCGCCACCACGGCGACGTCGAGGCGGAGAAGTGCGCGTACACCCTGATGTACGCGCTCGAGGGCGCCCCGATGATCTACTACGGCGACGAGGTCGGCATGCGGGGGGAGAACGATCCCGGGTGCCGGGGGGCCATGCCGTGGGACAAGGGGGAATGGGACGCCGGGCTCCTCGGCCACATCCGCGGGCTGGGTCGCCTCAGGTCGGGCCTTCCCGCCCTGAGGCGGGGGACGCAGAGCGTGCGGGCGCTGGACCCGGACACCCTCCTGGTCGCCCGCGGCCATCCGGACGGCCCCGCCGTCGTCGTCGTCCACCGGGGGGCGGGCGTGACCGTCGACCCCCGCGCACTCGGGGCGGGGCGCCCTGGCGACAGGTGGACCGATCATCTGGGCCACCGCCGCATGCGGGGGTCTTTTACGATCGAGGGACCGGGGAGCCTCATCCTCACCCCAGACGGAGGGAACGGCCAGTGAGAGCACATCGCGTGACGATGCAGGACGTCGCGGATCTGGCGAAGGTCTCGAAGTCGACGGTGTCCCTGGCGTTCCGGGACTCGAAGAGGCTCTCGGAGGACACCGTCCGCTCGGTGATGGACGCGGCGCGGGAGCTCGGGTACTCGCAGGATCCGGCGGCGCGCATGCTCAGGACCCGGCGGACGGACAGCCTGGGGATGCTCCTGCCCCAGCAACTCGACAAGGTGCTCGAGAACCCGTACTACACGATGTTCCTCCAGGGGGTCGGCCAGGTCTGCCAGCGGGAGGGCTACACCCTGCTGCTGGTCCCGCCGCTTCGGGGCTCCATCATCAAGGCGATCCCCTACGCCGCCGTCGACGGCTTCATCGTCAGCGGGCTGGAGGCGGACCGAGGCGAGGTCACCGCGCTGAAGCAGCGCGGGATCCCCTTCGTGCTGGTGGACAGCGATCCGATCGCAGGCGTCTCAAGCATCGACCTCGAGGAGCGGGACAGCGTCAAGGACCTCGTCGCCCGGCTGCTCGACCTCGGGCACACCCGGATCGCCTTCGTCGCCATCGAGACGGGCGCCGACAACGGATACCGGTCGTGGCGCGGACCGGTCCACCGCCGGATGGAGGGCGCCCTCGACGCGCTGGCCGCTCGCGGGCTGGACCTGGAGTCCGAGGGAGTCTCGCTCGTCGAGGTCCCGTGCACCCGGGCCGGTGGCGCGCAGGCCTTCCGCAGCCTCTGGGCCGACGGCCCCCGCCCCACCGCGATGGTCGCCTTCAGCGACATCATCGCCCTGGGGATCCTCGACGCCGCGCGCGAGGCCGGGGTGAGCGTCCCCGGAGAGCTGTCGGTGACGGGGTTCGACGACCTCAGCGAGGCGGTGTGGGCGGG
Organism: Schaalia naturae; assembly: GCF_042665795.1. Lineage (NCBI taxonomy): Bacteria > Bacillati > Actinomycetota > Actinomycetes > Actinomycetales > Actinomycetaceae > Schaalia > Schaalia naturae. Next base: position 2,052,987 of record NZ_JBHTEF010000001.1, on the reverse strand, counting down.
ACCGAGCCTGACCACGATCCGTCAGCCGATCGTCACCAAGGGGCGTCTGGCCGCGGAGTTCCTGGTCGAGGCCATCAACGCCGACGACGCCCCGCCGAAACAGGAGCGTCTGGCCACCGTCACCCTGCTCAGGGGCTCCATCGGTCCCGCTCCGGCCGTGTGAGGCCGGAGCCCTACACCCACCCCGCGATCCGCTCGGACAGGCCGATGTACGTCGACGGGGTCAGCGCGAGCAGCCGCGCCTCGACGTCGGCGGGCAGGCCGAGCCCCGCAATGAAGGAGCGCATATCCCCCGCCGTGACCGTGTGCCCGCGGGTGAGCTCCTTGAGACGCTCGTAGGGATTCGCCATCCCGGTGGCACCGGCCAGGGACGCCGCGCGCATGGCCTGCTGGACGGCCTCGCCCAGGACCGCCCAATTGGCCTCCAGATCGTCGGCGAGCCGGGCCTGGTCGACGTCCAGGCCGGCCAGCCCGCCGCGGAGGTTGTCCAGGGCCAGCAGCGAATGCCCGAGCGCCACTCCGAGATTGCGCTGGGTCGTGGAGTCCGTGAGGTCGCGCTGCATCCGCGACGTCACGAGCGTGGAGGCCAGCGAGTCCAGCAGCGCGCAGGAGATCTCGAGGTTCGCCTCCGCGTTCTCGAAGCGGATGGGGTTGACCTTGTGGGGCATCGTCGAGGACCCGGTGGTGCCCTGGGCGGACAGGTTCTGGTGGAAGTACCCCATCGAGATGTACGTCCAGCAGTCGGTCGCCAGGTTGTGCGCGATGCGGTTGAAGCGGGCGAGGTCGGAGTCCAGCTCCGCCTGCCAGTCGTGCGACTCGATCTGGGTCGTCACGGGGTTCCACGTGAGCCCGAGCGACTCGACGAAGTCCCGGGTGATCGCCGGCCAGTCCGCCCCGGGCACGGCGACGACATGGGCCGCCCAGGTCCCCGTCGCGCCGTTGACCTTGCCCAGGTACTCAGCGTCCCCGATGCGGGCCAGCTGTCGGGAGAGCCTGTGGACGAACACCGCCAGTTCCTTGCCCATCGTCACCGGGGTCGCCGGCTGCCCGTGGGTGTGCGCCAGCATCGGGACGCCGGCCGACGCGTGGGCCATGTCGGTGAGCTGGGCGACCAGGGCGCGCGCCGCGGGCAGCCACACGCGCCGCACCGCCGTCTTGATCGTGAGGGCGTAGGCGAGGTTGTTGACGTCCTCCGACGTGCAGAAGATGTGGACGGCCTCGTGCAGGTGGGGCAGGACGGTCGAGGGCCCCGGGGCGGGCGCGCCGTCCGGGCCGGGCGCTGCCGTGGGCGCGGCGTCCAGATGCTCCTGGAGGAGGTACTCGACGGCCTTGACGTCGTGGCGCGTGCGGGCCTCGATGACGGCCAGCCGGTCGATGTCCCCGCGATCGAAGTCGACGGGCAGGCGGCGAAGGTAGGCGCGGTCGGCGCCGGTGAGCGCGGGCGCTCCCGGAAGCACGCGGTGGTCCAGGAGGTGGATGAGCCACTCGACCTCCACGTGGACGCGCGCCCGGTTGAGGGCGGCCTCCGACAGATCGTTGGCCAGAGGGGCCGTGGCGGACCGGTAGCGGCCGTCCAGGGGGGACAGCGGCGCCACCTCGACGCCCTCCCGGGCGAGGTCCGCGTAGCCGGCGGCCGGGTCGAAGAGCCGGTCCCAGTCGGGGGTCGGGGAGGGGGATCCGGTGGTGTTCTCGGGCGCGCTCATGGGGCCATTCTCCCATCGGCGCGACGGCCGCCGCCCGGATGCCCACCGGGCGCCAGCGACGGAGCGCGTCCCCGGCGGGCCCGGCCGAACGGCCTCAGAGCCACCGCCGGGCGATCGCCAGCGTGTCGGGCACGTAGCCGCGCCCGAAGAGCTGGCAGTGGACCATGAGCATGTGCAGCTGGTGGAGCCCAATGCGCTCCCGCCACCCCTCGGCCAGCGGCGAGGCCTCGTCGTAGGCGGCCCAGATGCGTTCCAGGTGCGGGCACCCGAAGACCGCGAGGGCCGCCAGGTCCTCCTCGGCGTGCCCGCCCTGGGCCGCCGGGTCGATGAGGGTGACGCCCGACGGGGTCCACAGGATGTTCCCGCTCCACAGGTCGCCGTGGGTTCGGGACGCCGGCTGTCCGGAGCGCCTCACCAGCTCCGGTTGGCCGTGGTCGTAGACGCCGCCGGCGAGCTTGTCGCACAGCCGGGCGAGCAGGGCGCGCTCGTCCTCCGTGAACGCGGGCGCGTCCAGGTAGGGGCCGATGCGGTCGCGCGCATAGAAGGCGCCCCACGAGGCCGTGGACTCGGCGGGCGTGGGGGGCAGCGGCAGGCGCGCCAGTCCCATCCATCCGCCGCCGGCGGGCGTCCCGGGGGGAGGCGCCCCCAGGTGGGAGGCCCCGGCGGCGTGCGTGCGGGCCAGGGCCCGCCCGAAGTCCTCGGCGGCTCGGGCGTCCGGGTGGGTCTCGGGGAGCCTGGGCTCCTCCAACCAGCCGGCGCCGCCCTCGTCCCCATAGCGCAGGACCGGGACGACGGGCGCGGCTCCGCGCGGCGCGTCGGCCAGCCAGTCGAGCCCCGCCACCTCGTAGGCGATGCGCCCGGGCCGGGGATCGGACTTGCGGAAGGTCTCCATGGGCCCACCGTACGCGGGCGTCCGCCGCCCGTGCGATCCGCGTCCCAGGCGCCTCCACATCCGCGCCGGCGCGCCCGGGCCCGTCCACAGCCTCGCCCGTGGCCGCTTGGCTGCGCCGGCCCGCTCCCGTAGCGTCGCAACCATCGACGAGGGCGGCGCCGGACAGGAGGATGGGTGATGACGAGGAGCGGCGACCCGGGCCCCACCGGCTGGTGGTGTCCGCCGAGGGCCGGCGCGGACCTCCACGGGTACGCGGGCGCATGGCTGAGCGCGGAGCAGATGCTCCCGTTGTCCGCCGCGGCCCCAGCCGAGCACCTGAGCGGGGCGCTCGCGGTGCTCGCCGAGGTGGCGGCCGGGCTGGCATCGGTGGACCTGGGGGAGTGGGAGGGGTCCGCGGCCCGCGCCGCGCGCGGGCGCCTGTCGGACGACCTGCTGCGCGTCGGCGGCCTCGAGTCCCGTCTGCTCGAGGCCCAGACGGCCCTGGATCAGCAGGAGCGGGCGATCCGCCAGGCTCTGCTCGCAGCCGCGGGGGCCTGCTGATGGGCGTCGACCCGCGCTTCGTCGACCACGTGGTGGTGACGTCCTCGACGACTCGGATCGACACGGACCGCCTGGTCTGCGCCGCGGTCCAGATGCGCGGCGCGGCGGAGGGGGCGCGGGCCGTGGGGCTGCGCCTCCATGGCGCCGGCTCGGCGGCTCTGGAAGGCTCGGCGATGGCGCCGCTGGAGACGGCGTGGGCCCACGGCGCGCTGACCGGCGCGGAGACGGCGGCCGTCGAACTGGCCGGGGAGCTGGACGGGCTGGCCGACGCGCTGGGATTCGCCGCGCTGGTCTATCTGGCGGCCGAGGGCGGCGCCGCCTCCTTCGAGAAGGCATGGCGGCTGCTGAGACCCGGCTCGGCCGCCGGATGGGACGCCGGATGGGGGACGTTGCACACGCGTGAGAGGATCCGGGACGCCTTCCCCTCGCCCCTTCGCCCGTATGTCCCGGAGGGGCTGCTCGACGTCCTAGCGGCGCCGTTCCTGCCGGCGACCGTCGGGGGAGTCCGCGCCGGCCTCTGGCACCTCGACTCCTTCCGGGAGGGCAGGATGAGCGACGGCGCGGACATGATGCGCGTCCAGCTCGACATCGAGGCGCTGTCCGCCCTGGTCGCCGATCACACGATGGAGATCCCGGTGGGCGCGGGGTCCTCGCAGATGGGGACGCGGCGGCGTGGTGGGGCGCCCGGAATGCGAAGACGGCTCAGGCGGCGTCGATCGCGGCGGGGTGGATGTCCGGCATCGGGCGGTGGCGGCACGGCGCGACGGGCGGGGTCCGGGTGTCCATGGCTGTCCCCGCGGACACTCTGGACCCGCGCACGGGCCGCCCCGTCGGATACCGCCGGTCCTCCACGGTGCGCGCCTCGGACCAGCCGATGCCGAAGGCGGCGCTGACCCTCATGCCGGGCAGCCTCGGCGTGTTCTCAGCCGTCTCCGTCGGCGGCTCCCACGCGGCGTGGGCGCGCGCCCCGATGCGGCCGAGCTACGACGCCCCGGCGGGCGCGCCGCGCTCGCCCACCGCCGTGGGGACGCCGGCGGCCCCCTCGGAGCTGCTGGAGCGCATCTCGGGCCTGGGGACGTCGCAGGAGCATGGCCAGTTCGAGATCCTCGAGCACCGCACCCCGGATCCGGACGGCGGGGTCCGGCGCTCGTGGAGCGTCGTCATCCGCGGCACGCAGGGCGGGGGGTTCGGCCAGAGCAATCCGCAGGACATGCTGACGAATCTGCAGGGGGTCGCGGGCGAGTCCTCCGATCAGCAGCGCGCCATCCTGGAGGCGATGGGCCGCGCGGGGATCTCCCCGGACGAGCCCGTCGAGCTGACCGGCCACTCCCAGGGGGCCATCATGGCGGCGCAGCTCGCCGCCGACCCGCTGGTCGCCTCGCGTTTTGACGTGGTGTCGGTGCTGACGGCAGGTGGCCCGACCGCGGGCTCCGCGCCCACCGGGGACGCGCGCCTGCTGGCGCTGGAGAACACCCGCGACGCGGTCCCCGCCCTGGACGGGGCGGCGAACCGGGATCCGGCAGGCTCGGCGACCGTCTACTTCGACGGCGGGCTGGTGGACAATCCGCGCGCCGACCTGACCGCGATCGGGCCCCACGACCTCGGCGTCTACTCCGAGGCGATGTCGTGGCTCGAATCGGGGCGCGGGGGAGACGCGACGGCCGAGGTCGCCGATTGGATCACCGCCCGCCGGCAGGCGATGGGGTTCACCGAGGAGACACGCACCACGTCGATCCTCGTCGAGACCCGGCGGGTGGGACGGCCTTAGGCGGGCGGCTGGGGCCGTCGTCGTGCGGGGCCGGCCTCCTCACTTGTCGCCGAGGACGGCCACCACCACCGCGGAGATCACCGCGGTGATGGTCCCGCCCAGCAGCGCCGCCCAGAAGCCGTCCACGGTGAGGGGCAGGCCCAGCGAGCCCGCCAGCCATCCCGTGAGGAGGAAGACAAGCGCGTTCGTCACCAGCGCGAACAGACCGAAGGTGACGATGTACAGGGGGAAGGCGAGCGTGGAGATCACCGGGCGCGCGATCGTGTTGACCAAGGTGAACACGAGCGCGATGGCGCCCAGCACCAGGATCGTCTCTCCGGTGGAGGTCCCGCTCACGATGACGATGCCCGAGACCAGCAGGCTCGCCACCCAGATCCCCAGCATGTTGCCCAGCAGACGCACGACGAATCTCATGGTCACATTGTCCAGGAGCCGCGCCCGCGGCGCCATGGGTCGCCGTCCTCGGCGGATCCATATGGGCGGATCTCGGGTCCGGCAGCGTTGACGGCGGGGTTCAGAGCGATCCGAGGGCGCCTGGGCACCGATCTCGGCATCGAACCCCGCACCGGGAGCCATCAATGACGGACGTCGGGGACCTGGCGCGCGGGCGTGCCGAGGCGCGAACCGCCGCCCGCCCGCGCTCCCGACTGGGGTAGGAATGGACCATGACCGCTTCAGACGACGCCGACCTCCCCCAGTCCGCGCCTCGCGCCATGCGGGTGCGCCTCCGGCCGGAGGTGCTCGCGCTTCCCAGATACGTGGCCGGGAAGTCCCAGCCGGGAGCGGCGAAGCTCTCCTCCAACGAGAACCCCGAGCCTCCCACGCCGGCCGTCATCGAGGCGGCGGGCCGGGCGCTCGAGGACGCCAACCGCTACCCGGACATGGGCGCCATCCTCCTGCGCTCGGCCATCGCCGATCACCTCGGGGTGGAGCCCGATCAGATCTGCGTGGGAACCGGCTCCTCGGGCGTGCTCGTCGCGGCGCTGAGCGCGGTGTGCGCGCCCGGCGGCGAGGTCGTCCACCCGTGGCGCAGTTTCGAGTCCTACCCGATCGCCATCCCGACGGCCGGCGGCGTGCCCGTCCCGGTCGCCCTGGATGCGCATGATGCCATCGACTTGGGGGCCATGGCGCGAACGGTGGGGCCCCGGACGGCCGCGGTCATCCTCTGCTCGCCGAACAATCCGACAGGGCCGGCGCTGAGGCTGGAGGACGTCCGCGCCTTCCTCCGCCAGACGCCGCAGGAGGTCCTCGTCATCCTGGACGAGGCCTACATCGAGATGGCCACCGCCCCGGGCGTGGGATCGGCGGTCCCCCTCCTGGGGGAGTTCCCCAACTTGCTGATCCTGCGGACCTTCTCCAAGGTCTACGCGCTGGCCGGTCTGCGAGTCGGCTACGGGGTCGCCCATCGCGACCTGACGGCCGCCGTGACGGCCGTGTCGCTTCCCTTCGGCGTGTCCTCCGTGGCCCAGGCCGCCGCCCTCGCCGCCCTGGCGGACCAGGGCGCCGTGGCGCGTTCCGTGAGGCTCATCGTGGCCGAGCGCGAGCGGATGCTCGCGGACCTGCGGGAGTGCGGCTACCGGGTGCCCGACTCGCAGGCCAACTTCGTCTGGCTCCCGGCCGACCAGTCCGGGCCCGCCTTCGTCCGGGCCTGCTCCGACGCGAACCTGGTCGTGCGCCCCTTCCCCGAGGGGGTGCGCGTGTCGGTGGGCCGACCGGAGGACGACGACCGGTTCCTGGAGGTCGCCCGCGCCTTCCGCGGCGCCTGAGCGCGACGCCCGCCGCGTCAGCTGAGCGGGCGGAAGGCGGTGACCAGCACCGAGACGGTGACGGAATCGGGCAGGAGCTCGGGTGCCAGGGACTCCCTGCCGAGGTGCCGGGCGCTCGGCGTCATCCCGACCAGGTCGACGGCCTCAGCCGGGGAGACCGGCACGCGCTGCTCGACCAGGCGCGTCATGGCCTCGCCGACTTCGAAGAACGGGGCGAGCGCGGCGCGGAGGCGGTGTTCCTTGTCGGCGTCGACGCCGACCATGCCGGGGACGCGCGCTCTCAGCTCGGCGAGGTGGCGGTCCGTGGGGCGGGCGACGACCAGGCGCCCGGCCGGGCGCAGCAGACGGCGGAACTCCGCGGGGTTGTGCGGCGCGAAGACATTGAGGACGACGTCCGCCACCCCCGTCGCGACGGGAAGGCGGGGCGCGAACAGGTCGCAGGCGACAGCGGCGATGCGAGGGCCGGCGCGCCCGGCCGCCCTGAGGGCGCGCGCCGAGGCGTCGAGTCCCAGCCCGCGGGCCGGATGCGCGTCCGGGGACGCGGGGGCGGCGAGCACCCCGGCAAGGTAGTACCCCGTGCCGCACCCGGCGTCGACGACGGTCGGAGCGGCATCGGGCTCGCCCGGTCGGCGGCCGCTCCGCTGCGCAGGCTCCCACGCCATCGCGGAGACGGCGTCCCGGATGGGGCCGTAGCGCCCGGACTCCAGGAAACGCCGGCGGGCGCCCACCATCTCGGCCGAATCGCCGCTGATCGGGGAGGACCCGGCGAGGAGACTGACATGCCCGTCGCGGGCGATGTCGAAGGAGTGCCCCTGCCCGCAGCGCAGGGCCGCCCCCTGGCGCCGCAGGCGGCGCGCGCACAGCGGGCAGCGCAGCACGTCGAGGAGCAGATCGAGCCCCGCGCCGCGAGGGTTGGCCGACGGGGCCAGGGGGAAGGGGGCCATGCCCGCAGCGTAGATGAGGCGCGCCGGGCGGCCGGGCGGGCCCGGTTCCTGTGGTGGAACGCACAGGCCGTAGGCTGTCCCCCGGGGAAGGAGGTCCCGGCATGATGCAGCGCTATCTGCCGCGCTCGGACGTGGCCGACGGCGTGCTGGTCCCGGCCCTGGACCGCATCCGCACAGAGCTGGGGGTCCCCCCGGCATTCCCGCCCGAGGTCCGCCGGCAGGCGCTGCACGCGGTGCGCCAGTGGCGCCGGTACGTCGCCGCCACCCGGATCCCGGACCCGGTCCCCAGCCTCGACATGGATCTGGACGAGGGCGACATCCAGACGCTCTACCCCTTCCGGAGGCCGTCGCCCCGTCCCGCCCACGTCGACGGGCCCGGCTGGGACGGCCTGTGGGAACCGGCCCTGCCCTGGCTCGACGGCACGCACATCCCCTTCGTCACCATCGATCCCCCGGGATCGCGGGACCTGGATCAGGCGATGCATCTGCTCCGGCTGCCGCCTGGCGAGCCGGACGGCGCCGCCTACCTGGTCACCTATGCCATCGCCTCGCTGGCCACCTTCGTCCCCCCGGACAGCCCGCTGGACCTCGAGGTCCGCTCCCGCGGCCTGACGACGTACTTCCCCGACGAGCCGACGCCCCTGCACCCGCCGGTCCTCTCCGAGGGCGCCGCCTCGCTCCTCCCCGGGCAGAAGAGCCCGGCGTGCGTGTGGCATATCCGGCTGGGCGCGGACGGCCGCCGGATCTCGTGGAGCGTGCGCCGCGCGATCGTCGTCTCGCGCGCCCAGCTCACCTACGAGGAGGTCCAGGAGGCGCTCTCGGCCATCGACGAGGGCGGCGCTCCCGCGCTGCCGTTCCGCGTGCCCGGCGACCTCCCGGTGCTCCTGCGCGAGATCGGCCAGTTGAGGCTGGCGCGTGAGGAACGCCGCGGCGGGGTGTCCGCCCGCATCCCCGAGCAGGAGATCGCGCGCATCGACGGGGACCTCCCGGGGCGCCGCCACCGGCGTTTCCGTCTGGTGTACCGGTCGAACCTGCCCTCCGAGGAGTGGAACGCGCAGATCAGCCTCCTCACCGGCATGTGCGCGGCATCGGTCATGCGAGAGGCCGGCGTGGGGATCCTGAGGACGGTCCCGCCGGTGCCGTCCTCGTCCCTGGAGCGCCTGCGGATGGTCGCCCGCGCGCTGGACGTCGACTGGCCCCAGGGCGAGTCCTACCCGGACCTGGTGCGCAGCCTCGATCCGGGGACGGCGCGGCACGCGGCCTTCCTGCTGGAGGCGACGACCCTGTTCCGCGGGGCCGGGTACGCGGTGTACGGCGTCGACGGCCGGCCGCCCTTCCCCCCGGTCGGCGCGTCCGAGACCAGGCACGAGGCCATCGCCGCCGAATACGCCCACGCCACGGCGCCGCTGCGGCGCCTGGCCGACCGATGGGCGCTGGAGATCTGCCTGGCCGCATGCGCCGGGGAGCCCGTGCCGGGCTGGGTGCGGGAGTCGCTTCCGGAGGTGCCCTCCCTCATGGGGCACGCCACCCAGCGGGTGGGGGCCGCCGAACGGGAGTCGCTGGCCGCGATCGAGGCGCTGCTGCTGGCCGACCAGGTCGGGGCGCGGTTCTCCGGCGCAGTGGTCGACGTCGAGCGACGCCGGAACGGGGACACGGCCCGCGGGACCGTCATGATCGCCGATCCCGCGGTCATGGCCCCCGTCTACCCGGCCCGCCCGGAGGGCGCGGCGCCCGAGGGGGAGGCGGAGGCGCCGTCCGCCCCGCCCCGTGAGCTCCCCCTGGGCGAGGTCGTCGAGGTGAGGCTCGCGTCGGCGGATGTCGAGAGGCGGAGGATCCGTTTCGAGTGGCCGGCGTGACCCGGGCCGCCTGCCCCCGCCCGCGTGGCCGCGGCCCTGGCCGCGGGGACGCCGCCTGCTGGACCTGTTTGACGGCACGGGTGGGACCTGTGAGACAGTAGGCGGGTGCTTCCAGGGTCCTGCGATGTGCACCGCGCTGGCGTCTTCGGCCCAGCAGATCCGAGCGCACCCGCCGCCGACGGCGCCATCGACCCTCTGGCGGACGACCATCCCCGAGACCACTGCGGCGTGTTCGGCGTGTGGGCGCCCGGCGAGGACGTCTCTCGCCTCACCTACTTCGGCCTGTACGCCCTCCAGCATCGCGGCCAGCAGTCCGCGGGCATCGCCACCTCGGACGGCCAGCGCATCCGCGTGTACAAGGACCAGGGCCTGGTCAACCAGGTCTTCACCGACCAGATCCTCCAGGGGCTCCGCGGGCACATCGCGCTGGGACATGTGCGCTACGCGACCACCGGGGCCGACACCTGGCGGAACGCGCAGCCGACCCTCGGCCCCACGCCCGACGGCACCATCGCGCTGGGGCACAACGGCAACCTCACCAACACCGCCGAGCTGCGGCGTCTCGCCCACTCGCTGGCCGATGGCGGCGACGACGTCGAGCACGGCGCCTCCACCGACACCGCCATCGTCACCGCGCTCATGGGACTGGCCGACAGGATCCCCGGCCCCGCCCCCTTCGTCGGCGCCTCCCGGTCGGTCGGCGCCGGGACGTCCTCACCCGAGGCGGAGGAGGCGCCCGCGCCGCTCGTGCCCGCCGCCCTGACCGTCCTGCCCCGGCTGAGAGGCGCGTTCTCCCTGGTGTGGATGGACGAGCACACGCTCTACGGGGCGCGCGACCCTCATGGGTACCGCCCGCTGGTGCTGGGGCGGCTCGGCGAGGGATCCGGGCGCCCCGGGTGGGTGCTGGCCTCGGAGACCTCCGCCCTGGACCTGGTCGGCGCCGCCTTCATCCGGGAGATCGAGCCGGGGGAACTGGTGTCGATCGACGCGTCGGGCGTGCGCTCCCGTCATTTCGCGGTGACGAGGGCGAGCACGTGCGTCTTCGAGTACGTCTATCTGGCGCGGCCCGACACCGTCATCGGCGGCCGCCAGATCGTGGCCACCCGGCGTGAGATGGGCGCCACGCTCGCCCGGGAGCACCCGGTCGAGGCGGACGTGGTGGTCCCCGTCCCGGAGTCGGGCACGCCGGCCGCTATCGGATACGCCCACGAGTCCGGCATCCCCTTCGCGCAGGGGCTCGTGAAGAACTCCTATGTCGGGCGCACCTTCATCCAGCCCACGCAGTCGCTGCGCCAGCTAGGGATCCGACTCAAGCTCAACCCGCTGCGCGAGGTCATCGAGGGGCGGCGGCTGGTCGTCGTCGACGACTCGATCGTGCGGGGGAACACCCAGCGGGCCCTGGTGCGGATGCTGCGCGAGGCCGGGGCCGCGGAGGTCCACGTGCGGATCTCGTCCCCGCCCGTGAACTGGCCGTGCTTCTTCGGCATCGACTTCCCCACCCGCGCGGAGCTGATCGCCGCCTCGATGGACATCGAGTCCATCCGCACCTCGATCGGGGCGGACTCGCTGGGCTACCTGTCGCTGCGCGGGATGGTCCAGGCGACCGGACAGGGGACGTCCCTGTGCCTGGGCTGCTTCACCGGCGACTACCCCGAGCCCATCGCCAAGGGCACGCCGATCCCCGGCACCCCGGGGGCGACCACATGAGCGGGCGGGGCGTGCGGGCGGACAGCCGCCCGCGGCCGTCGGCTGGACCAGGAGGATCCGATGACTGAACGCGAACCCCTCGACTACGCCGCAGCCGGCGTCGACACCCGCGCCGGGGACCTGGCCGTCGACCTGATGAAGGGCGCCGTCGCCCGGACCCACGACGAGACGGTGCTGGGCGCGACGGGGGGATTCGCAGGCCTGGTCGACGCCACGGCCCTGACGGGGATGCGCCGCCCCCTGCTGGCCACCTCCACCGACGGCGTGGGCACGAAGATCGCGATCGCGCGGGCGCTGGACATCCACGGCACGATCGGCCAGGACTTGGTCGGCATGGTGGTCGATGACATCGTCGTGGTCGGTGCGCGCCCGCTGCTCATGACCGACTACATCGCCTGCGGGCACGTGATCCCCCGGCGGATCGCGGAGATCGTCACGGGCGTCGCCCGTGCGTGCGAGTCCGTGGGCTGCCCGCTGGTGGGCGGGGAGACGGCCGAGCATCCCGGTCTCATGGCCCCCGACGACTACGACATCGCGGGCGCCGCCACGGGCGTGGTGGACGCCGACGCGGTCCTCGGACCGGAGCGGGTGCGGTCCGGCGACGTGCTGGTCGCGATGGCCTCCTCTGGCCTGCACTCGAACGGGTACTCCCTGGTGCGCCGCGTCGTGGAGCGGGCGGGCGTCCCGCTGGAGGCCGAGGTCCCCGCCTTCGGGCGGACGCTCGGCGAGGAGCTGCTGGAACCGACGCGCCTGTACACGCGCCTGTGCCTGGACCTGCTCGACCGGCTCGGCACGGGGGAGGGCACGGGCCTGCACGCCCTCGCTCATGTCACGGGCGGGGGGCTGGCCGCCAACCTGGCGCGTGTGCTGCCCCTCGGAGCGGTCGGCCGCGTCGACCGCTCGTCGTGGAGGGTCCCGGCCGTCTTCGACTGGGTGCGCGTGGGCGGCGGCGTCTCCTGGGGGGCGTTGGAGGACTCGCTCAACCTGGGCGTCGGCATGGTCGCCGTGGTGGCGCCCGACGCCGTCGACGCCGCCCTGGCCGCCATCGGATCCAGCGGGGTTCCGGCGTGGGTGCTGGGCGACGTCCGCCTGGACCCGGGCGAGGGGGCCCCCCGCGCCGAGGGCGCCTTCGGCGCATCGGAGGCGGCGGGCGGAGCAGGGCCGTCCTCGTCAGACGGTCGCGTGCGCGCGATCACCGGGACGAAGGGGGCGCGCGGCGGCGTGGTCCTCCTCAGCGGCGACTACCGAGCGGCCTGAGGGAGGGGCCGTCGGCCGGCCGTGGGGGTCAGTGCTCGCTGGAGGCGGGGGACCAGTAGTCGTGTTGGTCCCCCTCTGAATCCTCGTCGCCGTCGAAGTCGTCGGCCGGGGACTGGTCGCCCAGGTCGGCGTATTTCGCGTACAGGTCGTCGTCCGAGTCTCCGCGCCCAGAGGCCAGCTCTCGCTGAAGGGCATCAAGATCGGTATCAGGGCTGAAGTACTTCAGCTTGCGTGCGACTTTCGTCTGCTTGGCCTTCTGACGGCCGCGCCCCATGGCGTCGACCCCCTCCACCTTGTGCGGGTCCGCCGAAGCGGTTCCCTGATCTGATCAAAATCTGTCGTGGGCCCATCATAGCGTGGCGCCCTCGGATGCTCACATCCCGGACTGCGACGGACCGGCACGATCGCCGCGATCCTCGCAGTTCTTCGGCGCATCTGCTGCCTGTCCGCGCACGGCGAACAGGAGACGCGTCACCCTCGCCGCCCTGCCGCGCCAGCGGCATGGCGGCGGCGCGGAACGGTCAGGCCCGGTGGCGGCGGACGGCGCGCAGGATCGTGAGGCCCACGACGGCGGCGGCCCCGGCGGCGACGTACCCCACACGCCGCAGCGCGTCCGGATCGCCCTGGCGGGCGCGGACGATGACGGCCTTGGCCTCCTCGAGGAGGCCAAGGACCTTGTCCTGGGCAGCCTCCTTGGTCTTCTCGGCGATGCGGGCGGGCTGGAGCTCGGCGACCAGCTGATCGACGGTGCGGCTCATCTCCCGGCGGGTGGCCTCCAGCTCGGCCTGGATCTCCTCGGGCGTGCGAGTGTCGGAGGAGGTGTTCTGGTCGCTCACTTGCCCAGTCCCTTCTTGAAGGCGTCGACGTCCTGCCGGATCCCCTCCTGGGGATTCGGCGTGTGCTCCTGCCCCTTCTGGATCAGCTTGATCCCCACGAAGGCCAGGAGGGCGACGAGGGCGAGGAGGAGGGCCAGGACGATCAGCGAGGCCGCCCATTCGGGCAGCGCCACCGCGAGGGCGACCTCGACGGTGTGGAACAGCCAGCCGAGCATGTAGAGGGCCAGGACGGCGGCGACCGCCAAAAGCGCGCCGCCGGCGCCGACCTTCTTGAGGAAAGCGGCGGCCTTGGTCTTCGTCAGTTCGATCTCGCCCTGGACCAGGGAGGAAATCTGCTCCGAGAGCCTGGCGAACAGCTCCCCGACCGTCGCGGGACGCTCCGAGGAGGGGGGCTCTCCGATGTCGGGGGCGGACGATGCCTGATCTGTCGCCATGGCGCGAACTCTCCTTCATCGCGGGTGTCCCCGCCCGGCTCGGCGACGCCGTCGGGGGGCGGCGCTGGACGAGGGGCGGAGAGGGGACGGTTGACGGTGGCGCGGCCCGGGGGCTGGCGCTTGGTCACCAGTGTGGCACGTCGCGGCGCCGGGCGGGGGCGCGACCACCGCCCCCTCGGGCGCGGATCGGGTGGCGCTCAGTCCTGCGGCATGATCGGTCCGGGCAGGTCTCCGAGGATGCGTTGGGCCTGGTCGACGACGCGGGCGGAGTCCTCGGGCAGGTCCTTGGTCGGTGAGAGCCGGTTGAGGGAGGCCTGGACGGCCTCGGCGCCGAGCTCCTCGCGCAGCGCGTCATGGGCGGCGGCCGACCGGGCGGCCGCCTGGTCGATGGCCCGGACCTGCTCGACCGCCAGGAGGGCGATCTCCTGGGTGCGCGGATCCTCCTCCGGGAGACGGATCCCGGGCGCCGCGACCGGCGCGGCCCCCGGGGTGCCGTCCCCGTCGCCCGCGACGGGCAGCTTCGGGATCAGGCTGGAGCGGGAGGCGGCGCCGGGCGGCGGCTCGGTGGCGCGGCGCGCGGGCTGCGGAATCTGCCAGGTCCGTTGCGGGGCGCCGCCGCCTTCGCCCTCGGCAGGGGGCTGCGCGCCGCCGGCGGGCGAGTCGTCGCGCGAGGCGAGGACGGCGAGCACGTCCCCGGCGGACGGCGACATGAGGGTCCCCAGGGCCCGGCCGCCGGAGAGGATGACGACTCGGTCGGCCCGGGCGGCGACCGCCGGGTCCCGGGTGGCGATGACGATCGCGCACCCCAGGTCGGAGGCTGCGGTCCGCAGGAGGGCGAGGAGTTCCCCGGCGGGCTCGTCGGCCAGGAGGGCCGCGGGCGCGGCGGCCAGGGCGCGCGCGACCGCGACGCGGCTCCTGAGGCCGGCGCTCAGCTCGGAGGGGCCGAGGTCGAGGACGTCTCCGAGCCCGGCTGTGGCGATGACGGACTCCAGGCGTTCCCGCGTCACGGGGACTCCGGCGATGGAGGCGGCCAGCAGGATGTTCTGCCGGACCGTGAGCGCGGGCACCAAGCCGGGGTCCTCGAAGACCAGGCCGATGCGGGCGCGCCTCGGGTGCGGGCGCTCGGCGTCATCCGGGGCCGGCGTCACGACGTCCTCGCCCTCGAGCAAGACCGTTCCGCCCGCGGCCGGCTCCAGGCCGGCGAGCACCCGCAGGAGCGCCGGCGCATCGGAGCCCGCAGTGCCAATGAGGGCCGTGACGGTGCCGCGCGTGACATCGAGGTCGAGGCCCCCGGCCGCACCCGTGTCCGCGATCTCGCCGGCCGGGGGCAGGCGAAGCCCGCGCGCGGCCAGGACGGTGCCCTCGGGGAGCCGGGGGAGGGCCGGGACGGGCGCGGGGGCCACCGCCTGCTGATCGCGCTCACGGCGGCTCCAGGGCCACAGTCTCCGGCGACGGGGCTTGGTGTGGGACGACGTCATGGCTCCCATTGTCCCCTCGCGGGTCGCGCTCGGGGGCGTGGGGATCGGCGTGGGAGAGTTTCGGGGGAGTCCGGCCCCGATGCGGGCCGCCTGCCGGCGGACAGACAAGGACCCCGGGACTCCAACGGAATCCCGGGGTCTCAGTGGCTCCGACCGGCGTCGATCCGGTGACCTCCCGATTTTCAGTCGGACGCTCTACCAACTGAGCTACAGAGCCAAGACCAGGTCTTGCGATCAAGGTCGGCGACCCCGACGGGACTCGAACCCGCGACCTCCGCCGTGACAGGGCGGCGCGCTAACCAGCTGCGCTACGGGGCCTCAGACGGGCTGACCCGTCCGGGCCGCCCTCCTGCGGCTCCGACCGAGGTTCTCCGAGGAGTACCCCCAACGGGATTCGAACCCGTGTCGTCGCCGTGAAAGGGCGATGTCCTGGGCCACTAGACGATGGGGGCCCGGTGGCCACCCGGACCGTGCTCCGAAGAACGCGACCCGAGGACGAGGAAGATCATACGCAGGTCTCGACGCCCAAGGCAAAACACGGACCTGTGAGGACGCTCACCGCGCCTCAGCGGAGTCTCAGCACGTGCTCCTACGCTGGAGCCATGCTGTCCACGATCCTGACGACCCTGCCGCAGGCGGCGTCGCTGCCCGCGGCCCCGCTGTCCGCGGTCGGGCTCCCCGCGGTCCTGCGTCCTCTGGCGGAGGGGGAGGACGCGGTCACCGGCGCCCTCAACGCCGGGCGCCTGCTGCTGGCGATCGCGATCGGCGTGGTCGCCGGGGCCGCCCTCGCCTTCCTCATGTCGATGCTGCTCAAGGCCGCCTTCGCCCGCTCGAAGATGCTCTCGGCGATGCTCGGGCGCATGCGGGGGCCGGCGTACTGGGCGCTGATGGCGTGGGGGGCGTGGGCCGGCCAGTCCGTCCTCCTGTCCGACACGGATCTGTCCCAGCTGGCCAACGGGGCGCTGGTCGCCGTCCTCAAGAAGGTCCTCCTCGTGCTCGCCATCTCGGCGACGACCTGGGTGGTCTTCGCCGCCACTTGGATCGTCGAGGACGCGGCCCGGCTGCGCCACACCGCCGACCTCGGCCGCTCGCGCCGCTATGAGACGCAGGCGCAGGTGCTGCGCCGCGTCCTTCAGGCGATCGTCGTCATCCTGGGGGTCGGCTGGGCGGTGTTCACCACCTTCCCCGAGGCCAAGCAGGTCCTGTCCGCCGTGCTGGCCTCCGCCGGCGTGCTCTCCGTGGTCGCCGGCCTGGCGGCCCAGTCGACCCTCGGGAACGTCTTCGCGGGGATCCAGTTGGCCTTCACCGACGCCATCCGCGTGGGCGACGTCGTGGTCGCCGGCCCCGACGGGGACTCCGGGGCGATCGAGGAGATCACGCTCACCTATGTCGTCGTGCGGGTGTGGGACGAGCGCCGCCTCATCATGCCCTCGACGTACTTCACCAGCCAGCCCTTCCAGAACTGGACCCGCCGGGCCGCCAAGCAGCTGGGCACGGTCGAGCTGACCCTGGACTGGGGGGCGCCCATGGCCCAGATCCGGGCTCGCGTCGAGCAGCTCCTCCTGGCCACCGACCTGTGGGACGGGCGCACGTGGAATGTGCAGATGACGGACTCGGACCGCGACTCCGTCACCGTGCGCGTCCTCGTGTCGGCGAAGGACTCCGGAGACCTGTGGGATCTGCGCTGCTACCTGCGCGAGAATCTGGTCTCCTGGCTGGCCGACGAGGAGGCCTGGACCCGTCCCGTCACCCGCGTCCAGCAGCAGCAGACTGTCACGGTCGAGCACGACGAGTCCCATGAGCTCGTCGCCCGCCTGGCGGCCGAGCTCTCCGGCATCGCGGGCAGCGCCGCCGACACGGGCGCGCCCGGTGCGGACGCCTCCCCCGGGCCGTCTGGGCCGGCCTCCGCGGATCCGGCCCCTGTCGGCCGGATCGAGACTCCGCTGGACGCTTTCCACGCCGCACGCCTCCAGGCCGCCCGGCGGCGCGCGAAGCGGGCGCGCCGCCGGGCCATGGCTGAGCGCCAGCGCGCCAGCGCCGAGGGCAGGGCGGCCGGCGGGGCCCCGGCCGGGTCGGCCGGCGGAGACGCCCCGACGCCGTCCGTCTCGGAGGTCCTCCCCGCCTCCGGCGGTGTGGACGACGACCGCACCCGGCTGTTCACCCAGACCGAGTTGCTCGCCATCGCCCAGAGGTACGCGGCGAAAGGGGAGCAGCAGGGGGACCGGGCGCCGGTCCGTGAGCCGGCGCCCTCTCCGCAGGCCGACCCGGCGCCGGCCGCCATGACGGTGACGACGACGGGCGGGCGGGGCGAGCGCCTCTACTCCGGCTCGCCCGACGCGGAGGAGCGGCGGTCCGTGTTCGCCGGGCCCGGCGAGGACGCGCTGGCCGAGCGCGAGGAGGCGGCCAGGCTGCGCGCGGCGCAGAAGGGCCCGGTTCCCGATGCCGCGGCGAAGGAAGGCGGCTCCGCGGACCCGCGCGAGCCCGGAGAGGGCCGCCAGGACGGCGGCGTCCGCGGGGAGGGGGGCCACGACGACGGCGAGGGCGCGCCGGACCGCACGCGCCTGCTCCCGGCCGTCCAGCCGGGATCCGCGGACGAGGACGATCCCCGGGGACCGTCACGACCGTCCAGGGGCTGACCGCGGTGGCGCCGGCCGGCGCTCGCACGGGGCCGGCCGTCCACCCGTGGCGCGTCCGCCCAGCCGCGCGGACAATGGCCCCATGGCCCAGATCCTGAACGACGGCCCGGCACGGCGCAGCGAGATCGAGTGGCGCCGCGTGCTGGATCCGATGGAGTACCACGTCCTGCGCGAGGCCGGCACGGAGCGCCCCTGGACGGGCGCTCTGCTCGACGAGCACCGCGAAGGCATCTACCGCTGCCGCGCCTGCGGGGCGGAGCTGTTCCGCTCGACGACGAAGTTCGACTCCCACTGCGGCTGGCCCAGCTTCTACGATCCGCAGGAGGCCGCGGTGACGACCTCGGTCGACACCTCGCACGGCATGGTGCGCACCGAGGTGCGCTGCGCGCGCTGCGGCTCGCACCTGGGGCATGTCTTCGACGATGCGCCCGACCAGCCGACCGGCCAGCGCTACTGCATGAACTCCGTCTCACTGACCTTCGAGCCTGGAGCCGCGGGCGCGCCCGGCACGGAGGGGGCGGCCGCCGGGTAGCGCGCGGACGTCCTCGTCCCTCCCCTGCCGCTCGGGATGTGACAGACGTCCAGCCGCCGGCGGGTGGCGGATCGACCCGGCGGGGAGTGGCACGCTTGGGGCGTGGCATCCCCCTCCTCCCCGGGCGGCGCGCGCGCCGTGGTGAATCGCGTTCCGGCTCCGTTCTTCATCGTCGGGTCCGGGCTGGTCCAGTACATCGGCGCCGCCGTCGCGGTGTGGCTGTTCACGGTGATGGAGCCGGCCTCGGTGGCCTGGTGGAGGCTCGCGGTGGGGGCCGTCGTGCTGCTCGCGTGGCGCCGGCCGTGGCGCGACGGCCTGACCCGGCGCGACCTGTGGGCCTCGGCCGTGTTCGGATTGGCCCTGGCGGCCATGAACACCGCCTTCTACGAGGCGATCAGCCGACTTCCGCTGGGGGTGGCCGTGTCGCTGGAGTTCCTCGGGCCGGTCGCGGTGGCCGTCTGGCGCGGGCGGGGGGCGGGTCCGCGCGTGGCGGCCGCACTCGCCCTGGCGGGCGTCATGGCGATCGGCGGTCTGGGGCTGGACCTCGGCGCGCCCGGCGTGGGCGTCGGAATCGCCTGGGTGCTGGGCGCCGCAGCGATGTGGGCCGCCTACATCGTGCTGGGGCAGCGGATCGCGCAGGAGCGGTCGGGGATCACGAACCTGGCGCTCGGATGCACGACCGGATCGCTGGTCCTGGCCCCGTTGCTGGCGCCCGGGGGCGCCCCGGCCCTGCACTCCTGGCAGGTGGCCCTGGCGGTGGCCGCGGTCGGCGTCCTGTCCACGGTGCTCCCGCTGTCGTTGGAGGCCCTGGCGCTCAGCCGCCTGAGCGCCTCGACGTTCGCGCTGCTCACAGCCTTGCTTCCCGCGACTTCGGCGGTGATCGGCGCCCTCATGCTCCACCAGCTCCCCGGCGCGTGGGAACTGGTGGGGCTGGCGCTCGTGTCGGTGGCGGTATGGCTGGCGTCGCGCTCGGGGGAGGACGCCGCGTCAGCCGGAGAAGGCGGCTGACGGATCGAGGTCCGAGGAGGCCCCTGCGCGCGCCAGTGGGGAAGGGGGACCTGAGGACCTTGTCCCGCCCCGGCGCCGGTCCCTAGCGTGGGAGTGACGCCGGGCCGGGGGACGGGCAATCGGACGCCCGCAGGCCCGCGCGCGCAGGCGCGCAGGCCTCCCCGACCGCTCGGCGTCCGGACAGAGGAGCAGACATGACCGTCCATCGCATGATCTGGAACCAGACCGCCTACTTCGGAGCCGGAGCCATCGGCGTGATCCCCGACGAGGTCGCCTCCCGCGGATTCACCAAGGCGTTCGTCGTCACCGACCAGGTCCTGGTCGACACGGGCGTGGCGGCTCGCGTCACCGATCTGTTGGAGGGCGCGGGCCTTCCCTTCACCATGTTCACCGATGTCAGGCCGAACCCGCCGGTCGAGAACGTCCTGGCCGGCCTGGCCGCTTTCCGGGAGTTCGGCGCCGACGTGCTGATCTCGATCGGCGGCGGCTCGCCGCAGGACACCTGCAAGGCCATCGGCATCATCGCCGCGAACCCGGAGTTCTCCGACGTCGTCTCCCTGGAGGGGGCGGCGTCGACGAGGAACCCGTCCGTCCCGATCGTCGCGATCCCCACGACGGCGGGCACGGCCTCGGAGACGACCATCAACTATGTCATCACGGACACCGCGAACCGCCGGAAGTTCGTGTGCGTGGACCCGCACGACATCCCGGTCCTGGCGATCGTCGACCCGGAGATGATGGCCACGGCCCCCCGCTCCCTCAAGGTGGCCACGGGGCTGGACGCCCTCACCCACGCCATCGAGGGCTTCGTGACGCCGGGAGCGTTCGAGCTGTCCGACATGTTCCACCTCACCGCCATCCGGATGATCGCCGGATCGCTTCCGGCGGCGGCCGACGGGGACGCCGAGGCCATGGACCGGATGGCGATGGCGCAGTACATCGCCGGCATGGGCTATTCGAACGTCGGCCTGGGCCTGGTCCACGGCATGGCGCACCCGCTGGGCGCGTTCTTCGGTGCGCCCCACGGCGTGGCCAACGGCATCCTGCTGCCGACCGTCCTGGAGTACAACGCGCCCTTCACCGGGGAGAAGTACCGCGACATCGCGGCCGCGTTCGGCGTCGAGGGCGCCGCCACCCGGCCCATCGAGGAGGTCCGGGCGGAGGCGGTCGCCACGATCCGCGACCTGGCGGTCTCCCTGGGCAACCCGACGCGGATCTCGGAGGTCGGCGCCACCGAGGCGGACGTCGAGCCGCTGGCCCGGGCGGCCTTCGAGGACGTGTGCACCGGGGGCAACCCGAGGACCCCGACCGTCGAGGAGATCGCGCAGCTGTACCGGTCCCTCCTGTGAGGGACGCGCCGCCTGCCGGCCCGGCGGAGTCAGGCCGGCAGGCGGCCGCCCTCGTGCCCGGAGGCGCGGCGCGCGAGGAACTGGAAGGATCCCCACGCCCCCGCCACGCCGACGACCATGACGACCACCATCGGGACGGCGGTGCTGCCGCCTCCCATCGTCGCTAGCGGCGCGGAGACGGCGGAGGCGGTGGACTGGACGAGGCCCTGGATCGCGGAGGCGGCGCCGGCGTTGCCGCGCGCCAGCCCCAGGCCGACGGCGGAGGAGTTGCCGAAGATGAAGGCCTGAGCGGCCATCAGCCCCGCGAACCCGAGGCACAGAGGGACGAGGGCCGTGCCCCACACCGTCACGGTCACCACCAGCAGCACCACGGAGGAGCCGGAGATCGTGAGACCCATGCGGATGAGGGCTTCCGGAGAGCGCCATCCGATCAGCCGGGCGTTGGCCAGCGTGCACATGATGTTGAGGAGCGCGTTCGCGGCGAAGACCATCGAGAAGGCCAGCGGGGTGAGGCCCTTCTGCTCCTGGAGGACGTAGGAGGCGTTCGCGATGTAGCCGAACATGCAGAAGCCGGAGAAGGCGCTGGTCAGCATGAACCCGTTGAACGCCCGGATGCGCAGGACCTGGCCGATGCCCCGGACGATCTGCGTGGCGCCGCCGGAATGGCGCGATCCCACGGGCAGCGACTCCGGCACGTACCTCCAGGCCAGGCCGGACATCGCCACGCCGAACGCGGAGAGCGCCCAGAACACGGCCTGCCACGGCCAGCGTGTGACCATGACGCCGCCCACCACGGGCGCGATCATGGGGGCCAGCCCTCCCAGGGCCTGCAGGAGGGACATCGTGCGCGCCAGGACGTTGCCGTGGGCCAGATCGACGAGGACGGCGCGTCCGACCGCTGCGGCCACTCCGCCGCCGAGGCCCTGGAGCAGCCGCCCGGCGATGAGGACCCAGATGCCGGGCGCCAGCGCGCAGATGACCGCCCCCGCGGTGCAGACCAGGCCGCCGATGATGAGAGGCCGGCGGCGGCCGAGCTGGTCGGAGACGACGCCTCCCAGGATCTGGCCCAGCCCCATGCCGATGAAGAAGGCCGTCAGGGTGAGGCCCACGAGGGAGGCCGTGGTCCCCAGGTCCTCGGTGACGTGGGGGAAGGCCGGGGAGTACATGTCCGTGCTGAACGGGGGCACCGCGTTCTGCACGGCCAGTGTCACCAGGAGGGCGACGCTGAGAGCCCCGCCGCGTCCGGGCGTGGCGGGGGAGCGGTCGCCGCGGTCATCGGGCGGGGTGCGATCAGTCATCGGCTGTGGTCGCTGCCAGTCGTTGGTTCGGGACTCCCGGGGAGGCGGGGGACTCCTCGGGACGGGGGAGGCGAGCCCGGGGGGCCGTCTCGACGCGGATCCGCGGGCCGCCGAAAGGGAGGTCGAAACGGGCGGTCAGCCGGATGTGCGCGGACAGCCAGAACAGTCCGGCCGAGGCCGCCACGACCGCGGCCAGCGCTCCCAGCAGCACGGAGGAGCGCGGGCCCAGCGCATTGGCCACCCATCCCATGACGGGGGCGCCGACCGGCGTGCCGCCGGCGAGAACCGCCATGTAGACCGCCATGACGCGCCCGCGCATGTAGGGCGCCGTGGACATCTGGACGTAGCCGTTCGCCGAGGTCGTCATCATCTGCATGGCGAGGCCGCTCAGGGGCAGGATCAGCGCGAACAGCAGTGAGGTTGGCATGGCGGCCGTGACCGACAGGACCACGCCGAGCATCAGGCACGAGTAGATGACGACGTGGATCTGCGGTCGCTCGCGGCGGGCGGCCAGCAGCGCGCCGGCCACGGATCCGATGGCCAGAGCGGAGTTGAACAGGCCGAACTCGCCGGAGCCGAGGTGGAAGACGGAGGTGCACATCGCCGCGATGTAGACGGCGAAGTTCAGCGTGAACGTCGAGGCGATGAAGATCGCCACCATCACGCCGACGAGGTCGGGCCGGTTGCGGATGTAACGGAAGCCCTGGGCCAGCTGTCCCTTGCCGCGCTTCGCCCGGGCGGCGACGTGGAGCTCGGAGGGGCGGATGAAGAAGATCGAGACGAACACCGCGGCGAAGCTCGCCGCGTTGATGACGAACGCCCATCCGGCTCCCAGGGCCGCGATGAGCAGTCCGGCCGCGGCGGGGCCGATCATCCGCGCGATGTTGAAGGACGCCGAGTTCAGCGACACCGCGTTGCCCAGGTACGTCTCGCCGACCAGCTGGGAGACGAAGGTCTGGCGCGGTGGGGAGTCGAAGGCCGCGGCGATCCCCAGCATGAGGGCGAAGCCGTACACGTGCCACAGCGTCGCATGGCCGGTCAGGACGGTGATCCCCAGGCCCGCGGCGATCAGCGCCTGGGCGCCCTGGGTGAGGATGAGGAGCCGGCGGGTGTCGAAGTGGTCGGCCGCGAAGCCGACGATCGGGATGAACAGGAGCTGCGGGCCGAATTGGAGGGCCATGACGACGCCGACGGCGAAGGCGTCGTTGTCCGTGAGGTCATGGATGACCAGCCAGTCCTGGGCCGTGCGTTGCAGCCAGGTGCCGATGTTCGACACGAGGGCGCCGACGAACCAGATCCGGTAGTTGCTGATCGCGAAGGAGCGGAAGGCGGCGGTCACGCGCGGTCACCGGTCTCTGCGAGCCGTCGGAGCAGGGGCGCGGCATGGGCGAGGACCTCGCGATCCGAGGCCGACAGCTTGCTCAGCGCGGTGGACAGCCATTGCGAGCGCGCCCTCCGGACGTCGAGCACGAGGTCGGTGCCGGCCGGGGTCGGTCCGAGGACCGATACGCGGGCGTCGTGGGCGTCGCGGGTGCGCTCGGCCAGGCCGACGCCCTCCAGGTGGTCGGCGACGCGGGTGATCGAGGTCGGCGTGACCCGCGTGTCGGCCGCCAGGCGCGTGAAGGACAGGGGGCCGTGCCGCACGACGTGGGCCAGGACGGAGTACTGCAGCTCGTTGAGGTCGTCGGCCGAGCGCTCCGAGCGGATGCGGCGCCACAGGGCGCCGACTGCGATGCGCAGCTGGTCGCTGAGGTCCAGGGGAGGGCACTGCGAGGGGTCGTGGTCCGTGACCCGGGTCATAAGAATTCACTTTCCGTAAGTAAGTAGTTTTCCCATGGTATTCCCGGTGTCAAGGAACGTGGGGCGCCGCGTGACGCTCAGCCTGGACGGCGTCGCTCTCAGAGTCAGAGCGAGCCGACGGCCTTCACCCGCGGCTCGACCACCGAGAGCACCCGATGGAAGGCGGAGGCGAGGGCGATGATCGCCGCGTCGATGACGAGGAGACTCGCCGCGAGGCCCCATCGCAGAGGGGCTGGCTCCCGTAGCCCGGCCCGCCGGGCCATATCGAAGGAGATCAGGTTGTTCGGGCCGGGCGTGAGCGCCAGCACGACGGCGCACACCCCCGACATCGGGTGAGCCCAGGGGGACTCGAACCCCCAACCCGCGGATTAAAAGTCCGCTGCTCTACCATTGAGCTATAGGCCCGCAGCCATTGTAATGGCAACGCGGGACCGGGAACCGCCGTGACCGCGCGGCTGGGGGACCACACTCGCAGCCGTCCGGTCGCCCGAGGGAAGGACGACGCCATGTCCGACGCGCAGCACCGCACGCCCCGCAGACCCGCCACGCTGAGCGCGGACCGGGCCGAGTACATCGTGGGCGACGAGGATCCGGAACGCGGTTCGGAGGCCGCCCACACCTCCGCGTGGGCGCTCATGGGCGTCGGCGACGAGGACCTGGGCCCGGAGGCCATCGCGAGCCTGCGGCACACGGTGCGAACCGAGGGGATCGACCTCGTGGCGAGCATGTGGTCGCGCAGCCCGGAGTTCACCCTGCCCGGCGCCCTGTGGCGCCTGTACCTCCTGTGGGAGTGGTACCGGCGCGATCCCGAGGCCGTGCGCAGCCGGTACGAGGAGGGCAGATCCGCCCGCGTCATCCCGGGGCTGGAGCACCCGGTCGACGTCCCCGACCTGGACCGGGTGATGGGCGAGGTCCACGCGCTGCTCACCGGGGAGCGCACCGACGACGACCTCGCCCCCGTCATCGGAGACGCGGCGCGCGTCATGCGGGTGCTGGCGGCGGGCGACACCCTGGGCGCGACATGGATCCGGGACGAGGATGACCCCCTGGCCCACCCGGTCACGCTGCGGGCCCGGGCCCTCCTGCGCACCGCCGACGAACTGGGCGAGGCCGAGCGGCACGCCGAGGTCGGGACGCTCAATTGACACCGGGCGGACACGCGGCCGACACCCGGGCGTGCCACGCTGGTCGCCAGGCGGCAGCGCCGGGACCGGCCGTCCGGCCGGCCCTCCCCGGCGGCGACGTCCGCCCGCGCGCCCGCGGCCACGCGGGCCATCCAGGAAGGTGCCCATGACCGACGATCCGCACCCCGACGACCCGCCGGCCTTCAGCGCCCCCGACGAGTCCTGGCCCGGGCCGGGGCCGGACATGGAGGACGCGGACCGCGACACCCCCGCCGCGGGGCCCGGCGAGGGCGCCGGACGCGGTCCGGGACACGGGATGGAGCCGGCCCGGGCCGATGAGCTCTTCGTCCCGGCCGACGACGCCCAGCTCGTCGGCGTGGAGCACGAGGACGCGGAGTACGACGCCGACTCGCGGGCCGGCCAGCCCGACGTCGCGCCCTCCCCGGACGTGGCCGTCGACACCTCCGGTCCGCTGGGAGAGGACGCCCCGCTGCCGAAGGGCCGTTTCGCAGACCGCGAGCTGTCGTGGATGGCGTTCGACGAGCGCGTGCTGGAGCAGTCGGAGGACCTGGACCTCCCTCTGCTGGAGCGCGCATGGTTCAGCGCGATCTTCAGCTCGAACCTCGACGAGTTCTACATGGTGCGCGTCGCGGGCCTCAAACGCCGGATCGCGGCGGGGATCGCGCGGCCCTCCGCGTCGGGGCTCGAGCCGCGCCAGGTGCTGGAGGGCGTCCAGGCGCGCACCCGCGAGCTCTCCGCGCGCCAGGCCCGCGACTTCCAGGAGCAGATCCTGCCCTCGCTGGAGGCGTCGGGCATCCACCTGCGGCGCTGGGAGGAACTGGCCGAGGACCAGCGCGAGCGGATGACCGCCTACTTCCGGCGCCAGATCTTCCCCGTCCTCACGCCGCTGGCCGTCGACCCCTCGCACCCCTTCCCCTACATCTAGGGGCTGTCGCTCAACCTCGCGGTCGTGGTGCGCAACCCGGTGACCGGCAAGCTGCATTTCGCCAGGGTCAAGGTCCCCCAGTCCCTGCCCCGGCTCATCAACGTGGACACGGCCGGACGCGAGGGCGCCGCGGAGGACTTCGCCCTCCAGCCCGGGGGAGCCACCTTCATCACCCTCGAGGACGTCGTCCGCGCCCATCTGGACCATCTCTTCCCCGGAGTCGAGATCGTCGAGGCGCACGGCTTCCGCGTCACCCGCAACGAGGATCTGGAGGTCGAGGAGGACGACGCCGAAAACCTGCTGGCCGCGATGGAGGAGGAGCTCCTGCGCCGCAAGTTCGGGCCCGTGGTCCGTCTGGAGGTCGAGGACACGATCTCCCGGTTCGTGCGGGACTTCCTCGTCGAGAAGCTCGAGATCGCCGGCGCCGACGTCATCAGCGTGCCTGCCCCGCTGGACCTCACGCTGTGCAACGAGCTCCACGACCTCGATCTCAGCCACCTCAAGTACCCGCGTTTCGTGCCCGTCACGGCGGCTGGTCTGGCCGAGGTCGAGTCCGCCCACGCGGGCGACGTCTTCGCCTCGGTCCGCAGCCACGACGTTCTGCTCCACCACCCCTACGACTCCTTCGCGACCTCCGTGCAGGCGTTCATCAGCCAGGCGGCGCGCGACCCGCAGGTTCTGGCCATGAAACAAACGCTGTACCGGACCTCGGGGGACTCCCCGATCGTGTCCGCTCTGATCGAGGCCGCCCAGTCCGGCAAACAGGTCGTGGCGATCGTGGAGATCAAGGCCCGTTTCGACGAGGAGGCGAACATCGGGTGGGCGCGCAAGCTGGAACGCGCCGGCGTCCACGTGGTCTACGGCATGATCGGCCTGAAGACCCACTGCAAGCTGTCGTTGGTGGTCCGCCAGGAGTCCGAGGGCCTGCGGCGCTACTGCCACATCGGCACCGGGAACTACCATCCGAAGACGGCTCGCGGATACGAGGACCTGGGCCTGCTCACCTGCGACCGCGATGTCGCCCAGGACATGACGCGCCTGTTCAACCAGTTGTCGGGCTACGCCCCGCGCTCCACGTTCCACCGCCTGCTGGTGGCGCCCCTGTCGATCCGCCCTGGCCTGATCGAGCGCATCAACGCCCAGGCGGCGCGGGCCCGGGCGGGGCTGGACGCGTGGATCGGGATCAAGGTCAACTCGGTGGTCGACGAGGCCGTCATCGACGCCCTGTACCGCGCCTCGCAGGCGGGGGTGCGCGTCGACGTGCTGGTGCGCGGCATCTGCGCCATCCGCGCGGGCGTGCCGGGCCTCAGCGAGAACATCCGGGTGCGCTCGATCCTGGGCCGCTACCTCGAGCATTCGCGGATCTACGCCTTCGGCCCGCGCGGCGAGGAGGAGGTCTGGATCGGCTCGGCGGACCTCATGCACCGCAATCTCGACCGGAGGGTCGAGGCGCTGGTGCGCATCGGGGATCCCGCTCAGGTGGCCTATCTGGCGGACCTGGTCCGCCGCGGCGTGGCGCCGACGACGTCCTCGTGGGCGCTGCGCCGGAACGGGACGTGGCGGCGGCGCGCCCGCGACAAGCAGGGGCGCGCGCTGGAGGACCTCCAGGAGACGCTCATGGCCGAGGCCTCCGCCCGCGTCATCGGGCGGTGACCCGGAGGCGGCTGTACCGTTGCCGGAGCAACAAATGGCCGCCGTCCGGCGCCGCCCGCCGGCCCCGAGGCGACGGGCGCGCCCCGTCCCCGAGAAAGGACCCGTCATGACCATGTTCACCGTCCTGGGCGGAACCGGATACGCCGGCTCCCGCATCGTCGCCGAGGCGGCCCGCCGCGGGCTCGGCGTCACCTCATGGTCGCGCACGCCGCCCGAACGGCGGACGCCCGGCGCCGTCTTCCGCACCGGGGACCTCCAGGACCGCGCTGTCCTGGACCGCGCGGTCGAGGGGGCGGACGTCGTCATCGGCGCGCTGTCCCCGCGCGGTGCCCTCGACGGAAGGCTCCGCGGCGTCTACGCGGACCTCGCCGGGATCGCGGAGTCCCGCGGGACGCGCTTGGGGATCGTCGGCGGCGCGGGCTCGCTCCTGATCCGCGAGGGCGGCCCCGTCCTGATGGACACCCCCGGCTTCCCGAAGGAGCTCGCCGCCGAGCCCCGCCAGCTCGCCGAGGTCCTCGGGGACCTGCGCGCCCATGAAGGGCCCCTGGACTGGTTCTTCGTCTCCCCGGCCGGCGGCTTCGGCGCGCACGACCCCGGCGAGGCGCTGGGCCGCTACCGCGTCGGCGGCGACGTTCTGCTGACCGACGACCAGGGGGCGTCCTTCATCTCCGGCGCCGACTTCGCGAAGGCCCTCATCGACGAGGTCGCCGCCCCCGTCCACCACCGGGAGCGCTTCACCGTCGCCTACTGATGGCCCGCCCCGGCCGGCGGCGGCCAGTCCCGCCCCGTGGCGGGGGAGAGGGCGGCCCGGGCGGAGCGGACGGGAGCGACTACCCTTGTCACGTGTCGAAGTCCAGTCCGTCCCCCGTCCCGTCGCGCCTCGTACGCGCGGGCGGCGCCGTCACCTGGAGATTGCGGACCGGGGTCCGTGCGCTTCCGGGGCAGTCGCTGGACCCCGCCGACCTGGAGGTTCTCCTGGTCCACCGGCCCCGCTACGGCGATTGGTCCTGGCCCAAGGGGAAGGCCGAGCTCAACGAGCCCCTGCCCGTCACCGCCGTGCGCGAGGTCGAGGAGGAGACCGGACAGGTCGTCGCCCTCGGTGCGCCGCTGACGACGCAGCGCTACAGGCTGGGCTCCGGCCAGACCAAGGAGGTCCGCTACTGGGTCGGCACCCCCCTCGAAGAGGGGGCGGCGCTGCGCACCCGCCGGCCCGTCGAGGGCGCCTCCCACCGGGAGATCGACGCGCGGCGCTGGGCGTCGCCCTCCCGAGCGCGCGCCCTGCTGACACGCCGGGGGGACCGGCGCCTGCTCACCGAGGTCGTCGCCCGCGCCGAGTCCGGCACGCTCATCACCTCCGTCGTCGCCCTGCTGCGCCACGCGAAGGCGGTGTCCCGCTCCTCATGGGAGGGGGACGAGGCCGAGCGCCCGCTGACCCGGCTGGGGGTCCAGCAGGCGATCGACCTGATCGACATGCTCTCCGCCTTCGGGGTGGAGCAGATCGTGAGCTCCCCGTGGCTGCGGTGCGCCTCCACGGTGGGCCCCTACGCCACGGCGGCCGGGCTGGACGTGGACGCGCGCCCGGAGCTCACCGAGGACGCGGCCGCCTCCGACCCCCTCCCGGCCTCCCGCGTGATGGAGGAGCTGGCGTCGGACGCGCCCGCGCCCGTCGTCGTGTGCGCGCACCGTCCCACCCTGCCGGTGCTCATGGAGCCCCTCGCCGCCTGCGCGCCGACCCGGGTGCAGGCGGATCTGCCCCGGGAGTCGCCGTGGCTGTCCACGGCCGAGATGCTCGTCGCCCACGTGGCCCGCTCCTCGCGCGAGGCCGCGTCCGCCGGGGACGGCGCCGCGGTGACCGCCGTCGAGCGCCACGCCACCTACACGAAACTCGTCCTGCCCGACTGACGCCCTCCGCGGGCTCCGCGCCCGGTGGAGGACGGGGCGCAGAGGACACGCAGTGTTCACGCCGTGTTCACCGAGGCCCGGCCTGGGCGTCATCTGCGTTCCCTAGCGTGGCCGTCGCGGCCGGGGAAACCGGCCTTGGCACTGCGCCGCCTGGTGGCGGCAGAACGGAAGATCCTCAATGTCCCACCGTCTCATCCGCTCCGGCGCCCTGAGGTCCAGCGCGATCCTGGGCGCCAGCGTGCTGGTGATGTCCCTGGCAGCCTGCGGCTCCAATGATTCCGCCTCGAGCGACTCATCCAGCTCCGCATCCGGCACCGAGTCCGCCAGCGCGGAGAGCACCGCCGAGCAGCTCTCCGGTTCCCTCGCGGGCGCCGGCGCGACCTCCCAGGAGGCCGCGATGGAGGCATGGAAGGCCGGCTACGCCGCGCTTCAGCCCGACGTCACCCTGTCCTACGACGCCGTCGGTTCCGGCGCCGGCATCAAGCAGTTCACCGACGGCCAGGTCGTCTGGGCCGGCTCGGACGCGCCCCTCGAGGATGACGACATCGCCGCGGCGGAGTCCCGCTGCGGGGCTTCCGCCTGGGATCTGCCGGTGTACATCTCCCCGGTCGCCGTGATCTTCAACCTCGACGGGGTCGCCTCGCTCAATCTGGACGCGAAGACGATCGCCGGCATCTTCAACGGCACGATCACGAAGTGGAACGACGCCGCGATCGCCGCGACCAACCCCGACGCCACGCTGCCGGACCTGGCCATCACGCCCGTCCACCGCTCCGATGACTCGGGCACCACGGAGAACTTCACCGACTACCTGCACCAGGCCGCCCCGGACGTGTGGGCCGACGAGGCCGCGAAGGCCTGGCCGATCTCCGGCGGAGAGTCGGCGAACGGCACCTCCGGCGTGGTCCAGGCCGTCACGGCCGGCCAGGGCGCGATCGGCTACGCGGACGCCTCCCAGGCGGGCTCCCTGGGCACCGCGGCGCTGGAGACCTCCGGCGGGGACTTCGTGTCCTTCTCCAATGAGACGGCCGCGAACGCCGCCGACTCGGCGACCACGATCGAGGGCCGCGACGCCAACGACATCGCGCTGGCCGTCAACCGCGTGCCCGACGACGCGGACTCCTACCCGCTGGTGCTGATCTCCTACTCGATCGTCTGCTCGACCTACGAGGACGCGAACGAGGCGGAGCTGGTCAAGTCCTTCGTCGGCTACCAGGTCTCCGAGGAGGGGCAGGAGCAGGCCTCCCAGGCCGCCGGTTCGGCCCCGCTCAGCGACACGCTGCGCGAGAAGGTGCAGACCGCGCTGGACGCCATCAAGTGATCGCATCCGAGGAGCCGGCGGCGGGCGCGCGGAAGCGCCCCGTCGCCGGCCCACCGGCGTCAGGAGGCAGTGCGATGCCATCAGCAGGGACGCCCTCGTCGATCGCGGGGGAGGGGGAGGCCGTCCGCCCCGTGGAGGCCCGGACGGACCGCGCGGACACGGCCCCGCGCACATGGACGGGGGAGTCGCGGGGGACCGGGAAGACCGGCAACATCATCTTCGGCTCTCTGTCCACCGCGGCCGCGGTCCTCATCCTGTGCACGCTCGCCGCCGTCGCGATCTTCCTCGTCATCGAGGCGTGGCCGGCCCTGTCCGACACCACGCAGGTCTTCAACACGGCGGGATCCTCCGACGCGGTCTCAATCTGGCGGTTCACGGCGCCGCAGGTGTTCGGCACCGTCCTCGGGGCGGCGCTGGCCATGGTGATCGCCGTGCCGGTCTCCATCGGGATCGCGCTGTTCATCAGCCACTACGCGCCACGGCGCCTGGCGCAGGGGCTCGGATACCTGGTCGACCTGCTGGCCGCGATCCCCTCGGTCGTCTACGGGCTGTGGGGCGCGATCTGGCTGGTGCCCAAGCTCGTGCCGGTCTACACGTGGCTCGGCGCCCACTTGGGATGGTTCCCCCTCTTCGGCGGCACCGCCTCGCCGACGGGGCGGGTCATGGCCTCGGTCGCCCTGATCCTGGCCGTCATGATCCTGCCGATCATCACGTCCGTCTCCCGCGAGGTCTTCCTGCAGACGCCGCCCCTCCACGAGGAGGCCGCGCTGGCGCTGGGCGCGACGCGCTGGGAGATGGTGCGCATGGCCGTGCTGCCCTTCGGGCGCTCGGGGATCATCTCCGCCTCGATGCTCGGCCTCGGCCGCGCCCTGGGGGAGACGATGGCCGTCGTCATGGTGCTGTCGGTCGGCTCCACGTACTCCTGGCACGTCCTCGAGGCCGGCCGCCACTCGACGATCGCGGCGAACATCGCCCTGCAGTTCCCCGAGTCGACGGGAATCAACACGTCGGCCCTCATCGCCACGGGCCTGGCCCTCTTCGCCATCACGATGATCGTCAACTCGATCGCGCGGTGGATCGTCTCGCGCCACGCCGAATTCTCAGGAGCGAACTGATGAGCGCACCGAGCGCACCGGGCACCGCGGCCGCGCCGGGGGCGCGGACCTTCCTCCAGCCGGCGGACCCGGGATGGGAACGGCGGCGTGCGGTGACGGACTGGGCCGCCAGGATCGCCGTGTACGCCGCGTTCGCCCTCGCCATGATCCCGCTGGCGTCACTGGTGTGGACGGTCCTCTCGAACGGGTACCGGCGCCTCACCTGGAGCTTCCTGACCTCGGACATGGTGGGCCTGTTCGGCGGGATGGCCGGAGGGGGCATCGCCCACGCCATCACGGGGACGCTGCTCATCACCCTGTGGGCGACGCTGATCTCGGCGCCGATCGGCCTGTTCACCGCCATCTACCTGGTCGAGTACGGACAAGGGCGGATGCTGGCACGTGCCACGACCTTCTTCGTCGACGTCATGACGGGCATCCCCTCCATCGTCGCCGGACTGTTCTCCGCCGCGGTCTTCACGCTCGCGGTCGGCTCGGGCTACCGCGCCGGCATCATGGGCGCCGTCGCGCTGTCGGTCCTCATGGTCCCCACGGTGGTGCGCTCCTCGGAGGAGATGCTGCGCCTAGTGCCCAACGAGCTGCGCGAGGCGGCCTACGCGCTGGGCGTGCCCAAGTGGCGCGTCGTGGTGCGGGTGGTGCTGCGCACCTCGGCGGCGGGGATCACGACCTCGATCATGCTGGCCATCGCCCGCGTCATCGGGGAGACGGCGCCGCTGCTCATGACGGTCGGCTTCATCGAGAAGATGAACGCCGACGTCTTCGACGGGCGCATGACGACGCTGCCCGTCTACGTCTACCGGCAGTACTCGCAAGGCCTGGCCACCTGCCGCGCAGGCGTCGAGGGCTGTGTGACGACGATCAACTATGAACGCGCCTGGGCCGCGGCCCTGGTGCTCATCCTGCTGGTCATGCTGCTGAACCTCATCGCCCGGCTCATCGCCCGGGCGTTCGCCCCGAAGGGCAGATAGGACCCCGTCATGACGACCCACACGTCGAACCGCCTGGAGATCCGCAACGAGTCCATCTACTACGGCGATTTCCTCGCCGTCGAAGATGTCTCCGTCTCCATCCCCTCCCACGCGATCACCGCGCTGATCGGGCCCTCGGGCTGCGGGAAGTCGACGTTCCTGCGCACGCTGAACCGGATGCACGAGGCGATCCCGGGCGCGCGCGTGGAGGGCACGGTCCTGCTGGACGGCACCGACATCTACGGCGCGGGCATCGACCCCGTCCAGGTGCGCCGCCACGTCGGCATGGTGTTCCAGCGCCCCAACCCGTTCCCGACGATGTCGATCCGCGACAACGTCCTGGCCGGCGTCAAGCTCAACTCCCGGCGCATGTCGAGGTCCGCGGAGGATGAGCTGGTGGAGGAGTCCCTGCGCGGCGCCAACCTGTGGAACGAGGTCAAGGACCGCCTGGGACGGCCCGGATCCTCCCTGTCCGGGGGGCAGCAGCAGCGGCTGTGCATCGCGCGAGCCATCGCGGTGGCCCCGGAGGTCCTGCTCATGGACGAACCCTGCTCGGCCCTGGACCCCATCTCGACGCTCGCCATCGAGGACCTCATGAACGAGCTGAAGGAGGACTACACGATCGTCATCGTCACCCACAACATGCAGCAGGCGGCCCGCGTGTCCGACCGGACGGGTTTCTTCAACCTGGAGGCCACGGGCAAGCCGGGCCGCCTGGTCGAGTTCGACGACACGACGACGATCTTCTCCCACCCCTCCCAGCAGGCGACCGAGGACTACATCTCCGGCCGCTTCGGGTGAGCCGCGGGGCAGGGCCGGCTCGGGCGTAAGGTCGACGCCGTGGACGTGATCTCCCAGTATTTCGCGGCCGGCGCGACCCGCGTCGAGGTCCCCGGCCGTTCCCGCGCCAGCGCCGACACGGCGGTGACGCCCCGGCACGACAGGGCCATCCCCGACCAGGGCTTCTGCATCCACTACGAGAGCGCGGGGATCGTCGTCGACCACGCGGACGACGCGGGGCTGGCGGCGGCCCTGGACGTCGTGGAGCTGCTGAACGAGGACGCCTCCTTCGAGACGGCCCTCGAGGTGCGCGACGCGCCGGTGTTCCCCACGCGGGCCTATCTCATGGACATGTCGGGCGACCGGATCCTCTCCTGGGACGGGTTCGTCCGCATCGTCGAGACGCTGGAGACCCTGCGGTTCAACCAGCTCGAACTGAGGGTGGGCCACGCCTTCGCCTACCGCGACCAGGACGTCGTGTGGGAGGGGGCGTCCCCGCTGACGCCCGCCCAGCTGCACCGCATCGAGGCGCTGTGCCAGAGCCACGGCATCCGCCTGGTGCTGGCCATCGAGCCGCTGACCCACTGGGAGCGCTGGCTGTCTCATGCCGAGTACGCCTGGCGCGCCGAACTGCCGCAGGGGCGCCTGTCCGGGGATGGGACGCGCCGCCGGATCCCGCCCTCGGAGCTGGCCGCGACGCCCGACAACGCGCATTTCGTCGCGGGACTGGTCGAGCAGCTGACCGCCACCCTGTCCGGGCGGCGCATCAACATCGGCGGGCACTCGACCCGGGAGCTCGGGCGGGGGCGCTCCCGCCGCCTCGTCGAGCGGCGCGGCCTGGAGGCGGTGGCGCTGGACTTCATCGCCCACGCCACTGTCGCCCTGGAGCGCCACGGCACCGTCGGCGAGATGTGGGCGGACCTCGTCAGCGGGGATCCCGCGCTGCTCGCGCAGGTCCCCGTCCAGGTCACGCCCGTCGTGCGATGCTCGGGTCCCGAGAGGTTCGCCGAGGCCGGAGGCGTGCTGGCCCGGTCGCGCCGCTCGTTCTGGGTCGCCCCGGGGACCGGATCGTGGAACACGCTGTGCGGGCGCAGCCGCCAGGCCGTGGACAACGTCGACGACGCCGTCACATGGGGCGTGGCCTCAGGGGCCTCGGGTCTGCTGCTGACCTCCTGGGCGGGGCGCGGGCATTGGGCGCCGGAGGCGCTCAACCTGCCCGCGATGGTCGAGGCCGCGGTGAGGGCTTGGCGCGGGGACGGCCCGGGGGAGGATCTCGGCCCGCTGCTGGGCGCCCTGGTCCCCGAGGACGTGGCGGCCGCCCTGCTGCGCCTGGGAGACGTGCCCGAGGCGGCGCCGCTGCCGCCGACCGTGCGCAACACGGACCTGACGTGGGAGGCGCTGCGCACGGGCGGGCATCTGCCGCCGGAGTGGGGCGTCGGCGCCGAGCGGGTCGACGCGGCCCAGCAAGTGGTCCGCGATGTCCGGCGCATCCTCGATTCCGGCCCCGGAGGAGCGGGACCCGGCGGGACGGGCGCGCTTCCGCGCGCGCAGGTGCGGCTGTGCGCCGACCTGTGCGACTTCGGGCTGACCCTGGTCGACGTCGCGCAGGAGCGCTCGCGGGCGGCCGAGGCCGATCTGCGCGGCCGCTGGGACCTGCTGGTCGCCCGGCAGCGCGAGCTGTGGCTGGCCACCGCCCGCGAGGGCGGCCTGGATCACTCCCTGTCCCTGCTGGACCCCCTCGGCGCCGCCGGGGAGGCCGCGGCGCGGGCGCGCTGACGGCGGCCGCCGTGCCCGAGCCCACAGCGGCGCGTGTTGGCCCGTCCGGCGCCATCGCGTAGACTCGGAGGCGCCAAAGACCGTCGGCCATCCGTTTCGGGATCCAAGCGCGAGAGCGACCGGCGCAGGTGAGTGACCATCGACCCCGTCGCGCGGACACGCCGGCGGGTGGGGTGGGAACGGACTTCCGAGCCCGGCACGAACCTGCGTGCCGGGCTCTTCTGTTTGTCCCGGATCGGATGCGGCGGTCCTCACATCGGAAGGAGGACCATGGCGAGGTCTGACAAGGTGGCTGCCGTTGCCGCGCTCACGGAGCAGTTCCGTGGGTCCAGCGCGGTGCTGCTCACTGAGTATCGCGGCCTGACCGTCAAGCAGCTCAAGAAGCTGCGTCGCGGCCTGGGCGAAGACGCGAGCTACGCCGTGGTGAAGAACACGCTGGCCACGCTGGCGGCCAAGGAGGTCGGTCTCGACTTCCTGGAATCGGACCTCAACGGTCCGACCGCCATCGCCTTCGTCACGGGCGAGCCCGTCGAGGCCGCCAAGACGCTGCGTGATTTCGCCAAGGAGAATCCGGCGCTGGTGCTGAAGTCAGGTGCCATGGACGGCGCGCCGCTGTCCGCAGATGCCGTGAGGAAACTGGCTGATCTGGAGTCCCGCGAGGTGCTGCTGGCCAAGGCCGCCGGCGTCCTCAAGGCCAAGATCTCCCAGGCTGCGTACGCGTTCACCGCGCTCCCGTCGAAGACGGTGCGCACTATCGACGCTCTTCGCGACAAGCAGGAGCAGGCGGCCTGACACGACAGGCCCTGCTGCGCGCCCTCCGGGCCGCGCGGCGGATCGAATCACCACTCTGCTCGTGTAGCAGGCCCAACAAGGAAGGATGCCAATCATGGCCAAGCTCTCCACTGACGAGCTTCTGGATGCTTTCAAGGAAATGACCCTCATCGAGCTGTCTGACTTCGTCAAGGCGTTCGAGGAGACCTTCGACGTCACCGCCGCGGCTCCGGCCGCCGTGGCCGTCGCCGCCGCCCCCGCCGCTGGCGATGCCGAGGCCGAGGAGGAGAAGACCGAGTTCGAGGTCGTCCTGGAGTCGGCCGGCGACAAGAAGGTCGCCGTCATCAAGGCCGTCAAGGCCCTCACCGGCCTCGGCCTCAAGGAGGCCAAGGAGCTCGTCGACGGCGCGCCCTCGACCGTCCTTGAGAACGCCAAGAAGGACGACGCCGAGAAGGCCAAGGCTGAGATCGAGGAGGCCGGCGGCACCGTCACCCTCAAGTGACACCGCCGCCTGAGCCCGCGCGCGCCTGACGGCGCGGGCGAGGCTCGGCGCTTCCGACGCGAACCCCCGCGGACCCTGTGGTCCCCGGGGGTTCCGTCTTTTTCTCCCCGGGTGCCGCGCAGCGCAGGATGCGCCGGCATCCCGGGCCACCGGCCCCGCGGCTCAGTCCGCCCGCGCGTCCTCACGGGCCGGGGAGGGGACAGCCAGCAGGACGGCGGTTCCGGCGACGATGAGGGCGACGCCGGCGTCGAAGTCCTGATCCCCGTCGGCGTCCGGCCCCCGGGCGGAGGCGGCGGCCTCCGCGATCACTCCCGCCTGGCGGGCGGCGGCGCGCTGCTGCTCGTGGAACGTCGCGCCGATGGCGAAGTGGCCCAGGGTGGCGGCGACGGTGGCGATGATGTGCGGGGAGGCGCCAGCGGAGGCGAGCGCGGGCGTGATCCAGTCGGTCAGGGGCAGACGGACGAGGCCGAGCGCCAGGGAGCTCGAGACCACCTCGGCGCCATCGCGGTGGGCGAGCAGGCGGTCGCGCAGAACTCCTGCGGCCCGGCGGAGCGCATCCTCCCATCCTCCGGAGGAGGGCCGCCGAGCGGCCGCGGGTTCGGACGCCACCAGATCGCCGGAGCCGCGGAGGATCTCCCGCGACAGGGCGGCCAGCAGCGTCTGCTTGTCGGCGACATGCCAGTAGAGCGCGGACGGCTGGACGCCGAGGTCCCGGGCGAGGCGGCGCATCGTCAGCCCCTCCAGCCCGTGGTGGTCGAGCAGGCGCATGGCGGCGGCCAGGACGTCCCCGCGCGAGTGGCGGATGGGGGAGGCCGGCGCCGGTCGGGTGGAGCGCTGGACGTCGGACACGGGTCCACTATAGTGAACGGTGTTCACCTGAACGGTGTTCAAGAGAGTGTCGGCCGCCGTATGCGACCCGGCCGGGGGAAGGAGATCGGATGTCAGAGGCGACGACGGGCGCTGCCCTGCCGGGGACGTGCTCGGCAGGCGGACGGGGACTCTCAGCGGGCGCGCGGCCGGCGGGCCGGCTCCGCGCCGCCCCGCGGGTGCTGGCGGACGCGGTGGCGGGAACGCCCATCCGGGAGGCGGCGCTCCTGGTCTCGGCGACCGCTCTGCTGGCGGTGGCCGCCCGCATCGCGATCCCCCTGCCCTTCACCCCGGTGCCGCTGTCACTGGCCACGCTGGCCATCCTGGTCTCGGGGGCGGCGCTCGGTCCCAGGAGGGCCGTGGCGGTGACGGGACTGTACGCGCTGCTCGGGGTGGCCGGCGTGCCGGTGTTCGCCGGAGGACAGACCGGATGGGCCTTCGCGTCCTTCGGGTACGTCCTCGGCTACGCCGCCGCCTCGATGCTGGTCGGCTGGCTGGCGGCGCGCGGAGCGGACCGGCGGATGTGGTCGGCCGCGCTGATGGGCGTCGCCGGATCGGCGGTGGTCTACGCGGCGGGCCTGGTCTGGATGGTGCCGTGGCTCGGGCTGTCGCTGGGGGAGGGGCTCGCCGCCGGCGTGCTGCCGTTCCTCCCCGGCGACGCCCTCAAGATCGCCGTCGTCGCCGCCCTCATGCCGGCGGCGTGGGGATGGCGGGCCAGGCGCGGCTGAGGGCAGGCCCGTCAGGACAGGCCGGCATCCGGGTGATCGGGGATGCGCGGGACGACGCCCGGATTGTGGCTGTGGGCGGTCAGCGGATTCGTGGGGATCTCGAAGGCGTCGGACAGGAACGGGCGGATGAGCCCCGCCAGGTCCTCCGGCTGGCCGTCGGAGACGAAGACGACGCGGGGATGCAGCTTCTCCGATTCGACCAGATCGAGGATCGGTCGGGAGTCGCCCCACTCCGACTCGACCCAGTAGACGATCCAGTCCGGCCCCAGGGGGCCGCGCGCGCTCACGACCAGCCGGCGCACCCGGCATCCCGGCGGCAGGGCGGTGACGACGTCCTCGTCCAGGTCGATCATCACGCCGGGGCCGCCGACGGCCGTGAGCGCGTCGGGCGCGACGTCGCGGGGATCCGCCGCGTCGATGCGGCCGACGCCGTCCTCGCCGACATCGGCGTGCCACACGGGGGACGCCCGCCCGACGCGCGAGATCCGGTCCAGGACGCGCCACGACATCAGCTCGGGGCGGACCTCGAGAGACTCCGGGTAGGCGTGGCGGAACTTCAGGACGGCGAGGAACCACTCCAGATCGTCGACGGGATTGAGCAGCAGTCCCTCACGCAGGTACAGGGCGCGCATCATGATGCGGTCGCGCACCGGGTCCCGGGCCAGGCGGCGCGCCTTGCCCAGCCGCCGGTGGAAGCGCCTCTGCGCGGCGGCGTAGTCGTCGCCGGAGTCCCACTGGTCTCCCGGCCAGTTGTGCAGGCGGACCACCTCCTCGCGCAGTGAGAAGCGCTCGCCGACATGACCGCGCTGCTCCAGGATCTCGTCCCACTGCTGGACCATCTCCAGCGCGCGGACGAACTCGGCGGGGACCTCGAGCCCCGGGACCACCGCGAGGTCGGGGCCAGCCGCCAGAGCCTCCTGCCAGGCCCGGAACTGCCCGAGGGACACCGGTGTCCCCTCGACCTTCCTCCATGCCGGATCCCCCCGGCGATCCTCCATGGCCCGGTACCACGCGTCGATCGCCCGCGCGAGGCGCCGCCGAGGGGCCGTGCGCGCGGTGCCCGGCGCACGCGCCGCCCGGGACCGCGGCGGAGGCAGGGGCCGTGCCCGGAACGCGTCCGCCCGCCGGTCGAGCCTCTCCGCCTCGAAGGCGTTCTCCAGGAAGACGACGGCCCGGTCCAGCAGGCCTCGCTCGGGCAGGGTCGGCGTGCGGCGGCGGGCCATCAGCAGCGGGTTGTGGAACTGCTGGATCATCCATCCGACATCGGGGGACCGGGCGGCGCGCGCGACATCGGCCGCCGCGAGCCCGGCGGGCGCGTTGATGCGGGCGACGGCGAGGACCGACGCCCGCTCCGCCTTGGTGAGCTTGCGGCCGTCGGGGGCGCGACGCTCCTGGCCGCGCAATGCGATCTCCGCCAGCGACGACCGCGATCGCCTCAGACGCTGCGACGCGCCGGCCGCCGCGTCCTTCGTGTCGCTCGCCCGGGCCATGGCCCCATTGTCGCCCCGATGGCCGACCTCAGGACGGAACCGGCCTCGCCGGGGATGGCGGGCGCGGCCGGGTAGCATGGCGGCGTGAGCATGCCAGCCTCGAGTTCCGCCCCAGACACCGCGTCCTCCCTTCCCCCAGCGTCCTCCCCGGTCCCCGGTTCCGGCGCCCGCCCGGTTCTGGTCGTCGACTTCGGCGCCCAGTACGCGCAGCTGATCGCCCGGAGGGTGCGGGAGGCCTCCGTCTACTCAGAGATCGTCCCCCACTCCATGTCCGCCGAGCAGATTCTCGCCAAGGAGCCTGCGGCGATCATCCTATCGGGAGGGCCGTCCTCCGTGTACGCCGAGGGCGCCCCCAGTTTCGACCCCGCCGTGCTGGACGCCGGCGTGCCGGTGCTCGGCATCTGCTACGGGTTCCAACTGATGGCCCAGGCGCTGGGCGGCAGCGTCGGGCGCACCGGCACCCGGGAGTACGGGCGCACCCGGATGAGCCAGGCCACCGGCCGCGGTCCCGGCGGCGGCGAGGTCGGCACGGCAGAGGCGGCATCGCGCCTGCTCAGCGGCACTCCCGCCGCCCAGACCGTGTGGATGAGCCACGGGGACGCCGTCGAACGGGCCCCGGAGGGCTTCACCGTCACGGCCTCGACCGACCAGACCCCCGTGGCGGCCTTCGAGGACGACGCACGCCGCCTCTACGGCATCCAGTGGCACCCCGAGGTCGTCCACTCCGAGTACGGCCAGCGCCTCATCGAGACCTTCCTCCACGACTGCGCGGGAATCGGGCGGGACTGGACCCCCGGCTCCATCATCGACGACCAGGTCGCCCGCATCCGCGCCCAGGTCGGCGGCGCCCGGGTGATCTGCGGGCTGAGCGGCGGCGTCGACTCCTCGGTCGCCGCGGCCCTCGTGCACCGCGCCATCGGGGACCAGCTGACCTGCATCTTCGTCGACCATGGCCTGCTGCGGGCCGGCGAGCGCGAGCAGGTCGAACGCGACTACGCGCAATCCATGGGCATCCGGGTGGTCACCGTCGACGAGTCCGAGCGGTTCCTCGACGCGCTCGCGGGCGTCACCGATCCCGAGGCGAAGCGCAAGATCATCGGCCGCGAGTTCATCCGCAGCTTCGAGGCCGCCCAGCGCGCCCTCGTCGCCGAGGCGGGGGAGCAGGGCGCGGAGATCCGCTTCTTGGTCCAGGGCACCCTCTACCCCGACGTCGTCGAATCCGGCGGCGGGGACGGGGCGGCCAACATCAAGAGCCATCACAACGTCGGCGGCCTGCCCGAGGACCTGGACTTCACGCTCATCGAGCCGCTGCGCACGCTGTTCAAGGATGAGGTCCGCGCGATCGGCCTCGAGCTGGGCGTCCCGGAGCACATCGTGTGGCGCCAGCCCTTCCCCGGCCCTGGCCTGGGGATCCGCGTCATCGGGGAGGTCACCCGCGAGCGGCTCGACGTGCTGCGCGCCGCCGACGCGATCGCCCGCGAGGAGCTCACGGCCGCGGGCCTGGACCGCGAGATCTGGCAGTGCCCCGTGGTGCTGCTCGCCGACGTCCACTCCGTGGGCGTCCAGGGGGACGGGCGCTCCTACGGGAGCCCGGTGGTCCTGCGGCCGGTGACCTCCGAGGACGCGATGACGGCCGACTGGTCGCGCGTGCCCTTCGACGTGCTCGCCCGGATCTCGACGCGGATCACGAACTCCGTGCCCGAGGTGACCCGCGTGGTCCTGGACGTCACGTCCAAGCCGCCGGCCACGATCGAGTGGGAGTGAACGGCGGGTCCCCGAGGCCCCGGGACACCGGGACGCGGGCTTCCGCCGGGTGGATCGGAGGACACCGGATGGAATACGTCTGCACATGGTGCGGGGAGCGCAGCCCCGTGACGACCCGGCGCGCGCGGTGCGAGTGCGGGGGGCTGTGGGAGCTGGACGCGCCCCCGCCGCCGTTCACCCCGGAGGGCGTCGACCGCGGCGAGTGGAGCATCTTCCGCTACCGCAGGTACATGGCGATCGAGGACGACTCCTGGCGGCGTGTCACCCTGGGCGAGGGGATGACGCCCGTCATCGGCCTGGACGAGGGCGTCCTGCTCAAGATGGACTATTACATGCCCACGCTCTCCTTCAAGGACCGCGGGGCGGCCGCCCTGATCGCCCACTGCGTCTCCATCGGGGTCGATCGCGTCATGCAGGACAGCAGCGGCAACGCCGGGAACAGTGTGGCCGCCTACTGCGCGAGGGCCGGCATCCGCTGCGAGATCCTCGTCCCCGAGGGGACGTCGCCCCATAAGATCGCGATGATCCGCGCGCACGGGGCCGTCTGCACGGTCGTGCCCGGCGACCGGGACCACTGCGCCGACGTGTGCCGCCGCCGGGTCGAGGACGAGGGTGCCTTCTACGCCAACCATGTGTACAACCCGTTCTTCTACGAGGGGACGAAAACCTACGTCTACGAGGTCTTCGAGCAGCTGGGCCGCATCCCCTCCACCGTCCTTGTCCCGGTGGGGAACGGGACGCTCCTCCTCGGCGTGCTGCGAGCCCTCGAGCATCTGCTGGCCAGCGGCGCCATCGACTCGATGCCCCGGGTGCTGGCCGTGCAGTCCGAGAACTGCGACCCGCTGTGGCGGGCGGCGCGGCAGGGGGCGGAGGCTCCCGTTCCGGTCGCGCCGGCGCCGACCCTGGCCGAGGGCATCGCGATCGGGCGGCCGATGCGCGGCACCGAGATCCTCGCGCTGGCGCGCAGGCACGGCGTCAGGTTCATCCACGCCCCGGAGGGCGACATCCTGCGAGCGCGGGCGCGGCTGGCCGAGAGGGGCATCTACTGCGAGCACACGACCGCCGCGAACTACGCGGCCTTCCTGCGCGAGCGCGAGGTCCACGGGGTGGGCGGCGACTGCCTGATCCCGATGTGCGGCGCGGGCCTGAAGTCGGACCACTGAGCGGAGGGACATGAGCAGGCACAAGCCGAGGCCCTGGCCGCAGACCCCCGAGCCGCTGGCCGTCCCCGTCATGGACGACCACACGCATCTCGCCCTGCGGGAGGGCGACATCCCCCGTGC
The DNA here is from genome assembly GCF_042665795.1 of Schaalia naturae. Taxonomy (NCBI): domain Bacteria; kingdom Bacillati; phylum Actinomycetota; class Actinomycetes; order Actinomycetales; family Actinomycetaceae; genus Schaalia; species Schaalia naturae. The sequence goes on along the minus strand of NZ_JBHTEF010000001.1, from coordinate 2,010,193 downwards.
AGAGGGCGTGCGGATGGCCCTGGACGAGCAGCTCTCCCGCGCCGCCCAGGTCGGCGTCACCCGGGCGGTGACCTCCGCCTGCGAGCTCCCGGACCTGGATCCGGCCCTGGAACTGGCCCGGGCGGCCACCGGCGGCGGGGTCCGCGTGCGCGTCGCGCTGGCGATCCACCCCAACGAGGCGGCTCTGCACGCGGGGTTCGCCGATCCGTCCCCGGACGGGCTGACCCCCGCGCGCTCCGGGCATCACCTCGTCCCGCTGGTCGAGGCGCTGGAGGAGGTCGCCCGCCGCCTCGATGACCCGATGGTGGCGGCCGTGGGGGAGAGCGGGCTCGACTACCATCGCACGGCGGAGCCCGGGCGCGAGGCGCAGAAGGAGTCGCTGCGCGCCCACATCGAGATGGCGCGGCGCCATGACCTGCCGCTGCAGATCCATGACCGCGACGCCCACGCCGACTGCCTGGACGTCATCGCCCAGTCCGCGACCCACGGGCAGAGGATCGTCTTCCACTGCTTCTCCGGCGACCAGGCGATGGCCCGCGAGCTGTCCGAGCGGGGCTGGTACGCCTCCTTCGCCGGGCCCCTCACCTACCCGGCGAACGAGGACCTGCGCCGGGCGCTGGTGGAGATGCCTCGCGAACTCGTGCTCGTCGAGACCGATGCCCCTTATCTCACACCGGTGCCGTGGAGGGGCAGCCCGAACGCCTCCTACGTCATGGCGCACACCGTCCGCGCGATCGCCGAGTTGTGGCAGGTCAGCGAGGAGGATGCCTGCCAGCGGCTGTCCGCGAACGCGACGCGCGTATACGGGGACTGGTGAGGGGGGCGCCGCGGCGGGGCGTGTCGCCTCACTCACACGGGGTCGCGCACATTGTCACGGTTCGGTTACGGTAGCGCAGTCAGTCCGTCCGTGGCCGTTCCCGCCGCATCCCGCCCCGTTCCTCCCGGAGGGGGCCGGGCCCGCGCCGGGGCCGTCCCCCGGGGAAGCGCCGGGGACGAGGGCGTCACACGGATCCGAACGAAGCAAGGAGCCTCGTGGTCTCTTTCACCCCGACTCGCCGTCAGATCCTCGGCGCCTCCTCGGCGCTCTCCCTGGGCATCGTCGCGATCGCCGGCGTCGCCGTCGCGGCCTCGCACCGCTCCGTCGTCCTGGAGGTCGATGGCGTCTCGACGCCGGTCTCCGGCTTCGAGCGCACGGTCGGCGACGTGCTCGCTGCGCAGGACGTCTCCATCTCCGCGCACGACCTGGTGGCCCCCGCGGCCGACCAGCCCGTGGCGGACGGGCAGACGATCGTGGTGCGCACCGCCTCCCAGTACAAGGTCACGGTCGACGGGGAGCCGGTCCAGGCCTGGTCGACCGGTGACTCGATCGACGCGGTCCTCGACGAGGTCGCAGGCGGCGGCGCCGTGGTCATGGCGGCGGACCGCTCGACCCAGCGTGAGGCGCTGCCCGTCGTGACGGCCTCGGGCACACTGCCGGTCGTGGCCGACGGATCCTCCCACGAGGTCGAGGCCGGCCCCGGCGACGATGTCACGGGTCTGCTGGCAAAGGCCGGCGTCACGGTCGGTCCCATCGACCGAGTGGCCTTCTCCCAGCAGGACGGCCGCACGGCGCTCACCGTCACGCGCGTGACGCGCGGCGAGCGCACCGACACGCAGGCGGTCCCCTTCCCGACCGAGGAGCGCGACGACGACACCCTGGCGCAGGGCACCCAGCAGGTCCTCCAGGAGGGTCGCGACGGGCAGGTCTCGACGACCTACTACGAGGAGACCGTCGGCGGGCGGACCACGGTGTCCGTCAAAGTGGGCGAGTCCTCCACCGATCCGGTGAGCCGGATCCTCGTCAACGGCACGAAGGAGCCGCAGCCGGCCTCCTCCTCCGCGTCGAGCGGATCGTCCTCGGCCGGCTCCGCCGTCGGCGGTGACGTCTGGGCCGCGTTGGCGAACTGCGAGTCCGGGGGGAACCCCGCCACCAACACGGGCAACGGCTTCTACGGCATGTACCAGTTCACGCTGGGCACGTGGCAGGCGATGGGCGGCACGGGGCTGCCGTCGGAGGCCTCGGCCGCCACGCAGACCGCCATGGCCCAGAGGCTCCAGGCTTCCGCCGGCTGGGGCCAGTGGCCCGCCTGCGCGGCGTCGCTGGGACTGCGGTGAACGCGCGCGCCGTGAGGATGTGAGGCGGGGCCGCCGGTCCTCCGCTGCCGGGGCCTTGGGCCTTCCCCATCCAGTCACGATTCGGTTACGATCGTGAGGTGCCGCATCTCTCCCTCACGTCTTCGGGCCGGACGCGGGTTGCCGCGTCGGCCCTTGCGGCGTCCCTGGGCGTCCTCGGCATCGCGGGCTTTGGCGTCGTCTCCTCGCGCGCTGAGGTCGTCCTCGAGGTCGACGGGGTCTCCCGTCCGGTGGTCGCCTGGGGCGGCACCGTCTCCACGGTCCTCGCGCAGGCCGGCGTCGAGCCCGGAGCACACGACCTCGTCTCCCCCGACGTCGACGAGCCGGTCCGCGACGGCGCCACCGTGGTCGTGCGGACCGCCCACCCCTTCGACGTGACGGTCGACGGCGTGCAGCGCAGGATCTGGTCCACCTCGGCGTCGGCCGACGCGGTGCTGGCCGATGCCGGCGTCGACGGCGGGCAGGTCATCATGGCCGCGGACCGTTCCAGCCAGCGCCCCTCGCTGACCCCGCTGGTGTCGCGCACCCGCGCGATCACCGTGGATGTGGCCGGGAGGCTGTCGCAGGTGACGGTGCGTCCCGGCGAGGACGCGCGAACGGCGCTGGCCGCCTCCGGCGTGGAGGTCTCGCCCAACGACCGCGTGAGCCTCACCCAGAAGGACGGCGACCTGGCCATCCAGGTGGTGCCGGTGACCCGGGGGGTGACCACGACTGAGCTCGAGGTCCCCTACGGATCCCGCGAGGAGCAGGACGGCGGCCTCTTCCAGGGGGAGAGGGTCGTCGCGACCCCGGGGCGGACCGGCACCGAGACCACCGTCCAGTGGACCGAGTCCCGGGGCGGGGAGGTCGTCCACCGGAGCCTCCTCAGCCGGTCCGTCACAGCCGAACCCGTCGACGAGGTCGTCCGCGTGGGCGCGCAGGAGGCCACCCCCCAGGCGCTGGTCGCCGCGGGGCTGGACCCGAAGGCGACCCTCGAGGAGGCCAGGGAGGCCGACGGCACGGTCTCCGTGCGGTACCGAGCGAAACTCGGCACCCTGTCCACGGCGGCCGAGATCGCCGCGGTGACGGGCGCGCAGACGGCGGCGTCCGCCGCCGAGGGATCGACCGCGGCGGCTCCCACCGCGTCAGCCGCCGAGGCGCAGGCCATCGCCCAGGGCATGGTCGCGGCGCGCGGATGGGACGACTCCGAGTTCCAGTGCCTCGTCACGCTGTGGAGCCACGAGTCCGGGTGGAGCGTGACCGCTTCGAACCCCTCCGGCGCCTACGGGATCCCGCAGGCCCTGCCCGGATCCAAGATGGCATCGGCAGGCGCGGACTGGCAGACGAGCGCCGCGACGCAGATCACCTGGGGCCTCGGCTACATCTCGGGGCGCTACGTCACGCCGTGCAGCGCGCTCGCCCATTGGCAGTCGACCGGCTGGTACTGAGGCCGGCCCCGCCCTCGCGGGTCGCCCGTCGAGCCGTGGGCTTTGTGCCGAAGTGAGGCCCTCGACCGATTCGGTTCGGTGGGAACTCCACGGTTGGACGGGCGAAGGCCGGTGGGAGTCCGGGCGAACGGGGCACTAGGATTCCCCCGTGACCCGATCGCCCCGACCTCCTGCACCCCGTGACCGGGGCCACCGGACAGGCGCCGCACCGGCGCCCGCCACGGTCCGGGGCACGGAGCCCACCGGGTCTGGACTGCTGGGCCCCGTCGAGGTCCGCGCGATCGCGGAGGCCCTGGGGATCCGGCCCACGAAGACCTTGGGGCAGAACTTCGTCCACGACCCCGGCACCGTGCGCCGCATCGTCCGCGCCGGCGGCGTGCTGCCCGGAGACGAGGTGCTGGAGATCGGCCCCGGGCTCGGCTCCCTGACGCTCGCCCTGCTGGAGGCCGGCGCCCGCGTCCGCGCCGTCGAGATCGACGAGGCGCTGGCCCGCGCCCTGCCCCGCACCGTCGACGGCCGCATGCCCGCGGCCTCCGGCCGGCTACGCGTCATCCACGCCGACGCGCTGCGCCTGGAGGGCGCCCGCGACCTCGGCGGGGAGTGGCCCGACCCGACCCGCCTCGTCGCCAACCTCCCGTACAACGTCGCAGTGCCCGTGCTCCTGTCGCTCCTCGAGCGTCTCCCCTCGCTGACCGATGTGCTGGTCATGGTGCAGGCCGAGGTGGCGGACCGCTTGGTGGCGGGTCCGGGCTCGCGCACCTACGGCGTGCCCTCCGCCAAGGCCGCCTGGTACGGCGAGGCCGAGCGCGCGGGGACGATCGGGCGCACCGTGTTCTGGCCGTCCCCCAACGTCGATTCCGCCCTGGTCCGGCTGCGCCGCCATGCCGAGCCCCTGGGCGATGACGCCCTCAGGCGGGCCGTCTTCGAGGTCGTCGACATCGCCTTCGGCCAGCGCCGCAAGACGCTGAGGGCCGCCCTGCGCCACTGGGCCGGGTCCTCGCATCAGGCCGAGGCGCTCCTGCGGGCGGCCGGCGTCGATCCCTCGGCGCGCGGGGAGACCCTGGGCATCGACCGTTTCACGGCGCTCGCCCGGCAGGTGCTCGCGGCGAGAGCCCGTGGCGAGATGCCGAGTCCCGGGAGCGCCGCCGGAGCCCCATCGAGGGAGGAGGGCGCCGATGCGTGAGGTCACCGCCTCCGCGCCGGGCAAGATCAACCTGCTCCTGCGCGTCGGCCGGCCGGGCGCGGACGGCTACCATCCCCTGGTCACGGTCTTCGAGAGCGTGGACCTGCGCGAGACCGTCACCGTGCGCACCGTCAGGAGCCCCGGGATCCAGGTGCGCACCCGCGCCCGCAGTGCGGACGGATCCGTCGACGAGGCCGCCTCGCGCCAGCTGGACGCGCTGCCCCCCGAACGCCACCTCGCCGCCCGGGCGGCGCGCGCGCTGCAAAGGCTCGCGTCGGCCGGCCCCTGGGCGAGCACCGCGGCAGGCGTCCGCCTGGACGTCGACAAGCGCGTGCCGGTGGCGGGCGGCATGGCAGGCGGGTCCGCCGATGCGGCGGCCACGCTCCTCGCCTGCAACGAGCTGTGGGGCCTCGGACTGGATCTCGGACAGCTAGAGCGGATCGGGCGCACCTTGGGGGCCGACGTGCCGGCCTGCCTGGTGGGCGGCATCGCCCTGGGGACCGGGCGCGGCGACCGGATGCGGCTCCTCAGGCCCGGACGCCCGGGGTCCGGCGATCCGGTATCCGGTCGCCCCTGTGCGACGTCGCGGGGCGCGGAGGGCGACCATGTCTGGGCCCTCGCACTGTCGGACATGGGTCTCGCCACCCCTGCGGTCTTCGACGAGCTGGACGCCGCCGGGGGGCCGGGCGGCGGCTGGGCCGCACTGGCAGAGCCCGATGAGCGGCTGACGGGGAGGCTGACGGGTCCCGCGAGCGCCCTCGCGGGCGCCCTCGCCAACGACCTCACGGAACCGGCGCTGCGTCTGCGCCCCGATCTGGGGGAGACGCTGGACGCGGCGCGGCGCGCGGGAGCCGTCGACGCGGTGCTCAGCGGGTCCGGGCCCACCGTGGCGGCGCTCGCCCGGGACGAGGAGCACGGGCGCGGGCTCGCCCGGGCCTGGCTGGACCTCCTGGGGCCGAGGGAGGCGGACGTGATCGTGGTCGGCGGACCCGCCGAGGGCGCGCGGATCGAGGCGGAGTCGAGCTCCGCGGGAGGACGGGACTGATGGCGCACCTGCTGGGGACCCAGTCCGCGGGGGCGATGGCCGGATCCAGGAGGCTGCTGGCCGATGTCACCGTCGGGCTGGAGGATGGGTCTCGCGTGGGCATTCTGGGGCCCAACGGGGCGGGGAAGTCGACCCTGCTGCGCCTGGTGGCGGGGGAGCAGGAGCCGGACGAGGGCTCGGTGGTGCGCCGCGACGGCGTCCGCGTCGTCGTCCTGGACCAGGTGGACCGTCTGGACCCGGACTCCACGGTGGTCGACGCCGTGCACCCGGGGCTGGAGGTCCACGAGTGGGCCTCCGATCCCGCCGTCCGCGACGTCCACGCGGGGCTGCTGGCCGACATCCCCCTCGACGCGCGCATCGGGACTCTCTCCGGCGGTCAGAGGCGGCGTGTGGCGCTGGCCCGCGTGCTGTCGACCCCGGCGGAGATCGTCGCCCTGGACGAGCCCACCAACCATCTCGACGTCGAGGGCGTCGCGTGGCTGGCCCAGCACCTGCGGGCGCGCTTCGCGGGAGTCTCGGGAGCTGACTCGACGGGGGCGGGCGGGTCGGGGGCGCTGCTGGCCGTCACCCATGACCGGTGGTTCCTCGACGCCGTGTGCGAGCACATCTGGGAGGTCGTCCCCGGCGTCGACCCCGGCGGCGACCGCCCCCAGACCCCGGGGCGCGTCGAGATCTATGACGGGTCCTACGCCGCGTACACGCTGGCACGGGCCGAGCGCATGCGGCAGGCGGATGTGGCCGCGCGCAAGCGCGCGAACCTTCTGACGAAGGAGCTCGCGTGGCTGCGGCGCGGCGCGCCGGCGCGGACCGCGAAGCCGAAGTTCCACATCGCCGCCGCTGAGGCCCTCATCGCCGACGTGCCGCCGCCACGCGACGCGGTGGAGCTGGTGCGTATGGCGACGGCCCGCCTGGGCAAGGACGTGCTGGACCTGGAGGACGTCTCAGTGGTGTTCCCCGCCCGGCCCGGCGCGGGAGGCGCTGCGGGTGCGGGCCTGCGCGTCCTCGACCACGTGACCTGGCGTCTGGCCCCGGGCGAGCGCGCCGGCGTGGTCGGCGTGAACGGGGTGGGCAAGACGACGCTGCTCAACCTGCTGCGCGGCGAACTGGAGCCGACGTCCGGGCGGGTCAGGCGCGGGAAGACCGTGAAGGTGGCGACCCTGTCCCAGGACACCCACGAACTCGACGACCTGGGCGACATGCGGGTCGTCGAGGCGGTGGCGGACGTCGCCCAGACCATGGTGATCGACGGCCGGGAGGTGAGCGCGTCCCAGCTCACCGAGCGGATGGGTTTCACCCGCCAGCGCGCCTGGACGCGCATCTCGGAGATCTCCGGCGGTGAGAGGCGGCGCCTCCAGCTCATGCGGCTCCTGATGTCCGAGCCGAACGTGCTGCTCCTCGATGAGCCGACGAACGACCTGGACATCGACACGCTCGCGGCGATGGAGGACCTTCTCGACTCCTTCCCCGGCACGCTCGTCGTCGTCAGCCACGACCGGTACCTGCTCGAACGCGTCACGGACCACCAGGTGGCGCTGCTCGGAGACGGCACGGTGCGGGCGCTGCCGGGCGGTGTCGAGCAGTACCTGAGGTTGCGCGAGGCGGGCGCGGGCGCGGCGCCCTCATCGTCAGGGAGGGACGAGGACGGCCAGGCGGCCCGGGACGGGTCGGCGGCCACCTCGAGTGCCGCCGGGCGGCGCGCGGCCAAGAAGGAGGCCGATCGGGTGCAGCGGAGGCTTGAGAAGCTGCGGACCCGCGCCTCGGCGGTCGAGGAGGAGCTGGCGCGGGTCTCCCAGGCGCTCGACGGCGCCCCGGAGCAGGTGCAGCGCCTCACCGAGCTGTCGGAGGAACTGCGGGCCCTTGAGGAGCAGGTCGACCAGGCCGAGACCGAATGGCTGGAGGCTGCCGAGCGCGCCGAGCTGTGATCGCCTTTCCGGACGCGTACGTGACGCCCGCCCTCGGCGTGCATCCGGGCGCATGCGCGCCCGCCCCGAGGTTCGGTGAGCGATCAGCGCCGTATCGGGCCGACTGAGGCGTTCAACCTCGGGCTGGGCGCATCTTCATTGGATGAAGCCTGTCTCATGATATTTTGAGCATCGACCGGACGTCATCTGCTCTCTTCCAGCGCGAGGCTGACGGACATGGACAACGCAGAAGGTGGAGGCCGTGGCGATCACGTCCGTGCTTTCGTGTCGGTCGCGCTATGGGGATCGTGCGTCTTCGTCTACTTCGTGGGCTCCGCCGTCGACTGGTTCTCCGACCCGTGGCGCGATGGCTTTCCGGATCCGGTGTGGGGCGATTTCCCGGAGAGACAGACGTGGCCGATCGTGACGGCGATCTTCATCGGCGGAGCGCTGATGTTGGCTGTATCCCGTATGAGGAGCATCCGCCATGTGAGCATGGCGGACGCCCTCAGGCGCCGCCTGATGCTGGTCGCCCGAGTTCTCACGCTGCTCATGTGCGGCGTCGGCGCGATCCGGGTGGCGTATGTGCTCTGGCATTCCCTTCGAGAACGCTGGGCGATTTACCCGGGATGGGCGGGAATGGCGACGCTGTGCCTCGCCGCTGCCCTCGCCGCTGCCCTTCTCCCCTCCGCGCCGGTGCCTCCCCCACGAGAGGGACGTAACCGTGCTTCCGTCCGTCATCCCGTCGTCCTCGTTGGCGCTCTGGCTGTGTCGGTGATGGCGCTGCCGGTGATGATCGTGATGGGTCCCAATGCCGCTCAGACCACGTGGCACGTCGCATCGGAGGACGCGGTGACGGCAGTGGCCTCGTCGGCCACCGACTCGCCCATCAAGATGGCCACTGTGCGCGGGGAGTCCGAGAAGGGAACATCGTGGGAGATGTCCTGGAAGGGGGCGGATCGGCCCTCCCTCATCAGGTCCCGAACCGGTGGGACGACGGCCGTCCTGCTCGTGCAGTCGGCGCCGACGCGCTCCCGGCTCGCCCTCCTGGACTCCCAACAGGGTGCGGTGATCGCTTCGCTCGACCAGAGCGAATTCGACAGACTCGGGATCGACGCTTCACCGGACAGCGAGGCTTCTCCGGAGCTCGAGACCTACGGGAATGTGCTCGTCGCGGCCGGCCAGGCGACGGAATGGCTCGACTTGGCGACGGGCGCCCGGCTCGACGGTCCCCCCGAGAATGCCCAGGAGGCGGCCACGGCGCGCAGCCAGACGCCCGATGGCGTGCATGGACGCAACCTTTCGACCGGAGAGACCTGGTTCGTCGGGGACGACGGCCTGTGCGAACGCCGCGTCGCCCATGACGACCGTGGACAGTGGATCGCCACCGACGAGGTTCTCGTCGTGGTCCAGGATTGCCATGCTCAGCCATCGGAAGACAAGGACCCGACGTGGGCGCGGCCCGCCGGCCCTGCGCCGAAGACGGACCCGGACTCCCTGACTCTGCTCGGAATCGATGTGCGGCATGCGACGCTGCTGTGGCAGTCGGACGTGCCCGGGTGGGCGCAGTGGTCCCGGCAGTACGACGGCAGCGTCCCGTCCTGGGCATCGGGCCGGGTTCCGCTGGCCTTCTCGTTCGACGACGCGGATCGGACGGCGACTCTTCAGTTCGACGGGCGCTCGCGAGCACTCGACATCGGGAGCGGGCGGCAGGAGCCGGGAGGGTGATTCCGACGCCTATCGTGTCTCCCCGTCTCAGGCCTTGTTGTCTCAGCGCGACCGTCCGGACATATAGATGTCCAGGACCTCCTCAGTGGACGCCAAGATTCATCAGCTCCTCGAGGTCGGCCAATGAGCTGTCACTGCTGATGTCGAGACGCAATCCGAGGGTGCTGACGGCCCTGAGGAGCGTAGTGAGGCGGGGATTGCCGTTGGGTGATTCCAAGGCGATGACGGAACCGCGGGAAACGCCCATACGTTGGGCGAGGTCGTGTTGAGTCAGCCCCTGGGCCCGACGCTCCCCCGCAATGATGGCCCCCACGTCGGTCGTGGTCGTGGCAAGCATGCGAACTCCTGTGAGGTCTGGTTTACCGGACTTCCCCACCGAAGTACAGAATACTTTACTTCTATCGGGGTGTCCAGTATTCTGCACATCGGTTGTGGGGCGAAACCGACGCTCATGCAGCCGCTCAGGCGGCCCCTTCGCCGGCGAGGCGTTCCTTGGTGTAGATCTCGGGGATGCGGCGGGTGAGGTCGTCAAGGCGCGGCCACGGGACGGGGCGCCCCGCTTGGCGGCTGGCTGTCACGTCGAGGACGCGCTGGTTGGAGGATCCGCGGAACTGGAGGCGTGAGTCGGCGAGATCCTTGATGTAGCGTCCGTCGACGAGGACGTCGACCAGGGACAGCAGCCGCGCCTTGTCGGGGGTCTCTCCGGGGCGTGCGAGTTCTTCCCACGTGTACCCGGTCCAGCACCAGATGTCGCGGGCCGCTCCGAACTCGGCACGCACGCGCCGCGCCAGCGGGATCAGCATGGGCGTGTTGAGCATCGGCTCCCCGCCCAGGAGAGTGAGTCCTTGGACGGCCGGATGGGCGAGGTCGGAAAGGATCCGGTCTTCGAGTTCGCGGGTGTAGGGCTGGCCTGCCAGGAACGTCCAGATCGAGGAGTTCCAGCAGCCGTCGCACCGGAAGGGGCATCCGCTGACGTAGAGGGAGCAGCGGATGCCCTCCCCGTCGGTCATGACGAAGGGCTTGTAGTCGGCGATCATGCCCTGGGACAGGCGCCGACCGTCCCACCCGCCTGCCCCGGGGTTGGCGGAGCCGGCGTAGGGAATACCCGGGCCAAGATCCGAGCTCATCATGACGGCTGGCCCGTCGTCCACTCGCGGGTCGTGCCGTCGGGCAGGGTGACGTGCCCGGTCAGGCCGGACACATGCTTCGCGCGGTGGGTGATCTCCTCGTGGCGGCCGTGGACCATGGGACGCTGGACCGGGTTGCCCAGGTATCCGCAGGTCCGCTTCGTCACGTCGCACCTGTCAGGGTCGCTGTTGGCGCACTCGGGGCAGCGGAACCCCTCGTCGGTGGGCTCGAAGTCGCCCTCGAACCCGCAGACGTAGCAGTGGTCGATCGGCGTGTTCGTGCCCAGGTAGCCGATCCCGATCCGGTAGGCGTAGTCCCACACCGCCTCCAGTGCTTTCCTGTTCTGCTGCAGGGAGGGGAACTCGCAGTAGTGGATGAAGCCGCCCGCGGCGTACCGGGGGAAGTCGACCTCGTAGTCGAGCTTCTCCATCGGGGTGGGCTTGAGCCACACCGGGTAGTGGAAGGAGTTCGTGTAGAAGTCATGGTCGGTGATGCCGTCGACGACGCCGAAGGCCTCGGTGTCCATGCGGTTGAAGCGGTCGGTGAGGGACTCCGCGGGCGTGGAGTACACCGAGTAGTGGTAGCCCTCGGCCGCCTCCCACTCCCGGCACAGGTCGCGCATGCGGGCCACGATCGACAGGGCGAACTCGCGCCCCTCCGGATCCCAGTCGTGATCGCGGATCCAGTCCTTGCCGTAGAAGGCGGCGACCGTCTCGGCCAGGCCGATGTAGCCGAGGCTGATCGTCGCACGCTTCCGGTTGAAGAGCTGGTCGACGTCGTCGTGGGGCCCGAGCCGCCCGAAGGCGCCGAACTGGTAGAGGCTGGGGGCGGCCACCGGCTCGGTCTGCTTGCAGCGGTCGATGCGGAACCGCAGCGCCTTGTGCGCCAGGGCCGCACGCTCCTCGAAGATCTCCCAGAAGCGGTCCTTGCCCGCGTGGGACTCGAGCGCGATTCGGGGCAGGTCGATGGTGACGACACCGAGGTTCATGCGCCCCTCCTCCACGTCCTCCCCGGTCTCGGGGTCCGTCCAGGCGTGGAGGAAGGACCGGCAGCCCATGGGGGCCTTGAAGGAGCCGGTGATCTTCTCGATGTTCTCGTAGAACAGGACGTCGGGGTACATGCGCTTCGTGGAGCACTCCAGCGCCAACTGCTTGAGGTCATAGCTTGGGTCCCCGGGGTCCGCGTTGACGCCGTGGCGGATGGCGTAGGTGAGCTTCGGGAAGATGGCCGTGCGCTGCTCGCGGCCCAGCCCGCGGATCCGGATCAGGAAGATGGCGCGCGTGATCTCGCGGGCGAACCAGGAGGTGCCCAAGCCGAAGCCGACCGTGACGAAGGGGGTCTGGCCGCTGCTGACCCTGTTGGAGTTGATCTGGTACTCCAGGGTCTGCATGGCGTCGTAGATGGACTTGCGGGTGAGCATCTTGGCGTAGACCTCGCGCAGCTGGACCAGGCGCGGGGCGTCCCGGGTGAAGGGCTCGTCGTCGGGCAACGGAGCGCGGTCCTCGATGTGCAGCCACCCCGGCTCGCGCGACTTGAGCGCGGCGACGATCCTCTCGGCGGCTGGGACGCCGGTGGCCTCGGGGATGACGATGAGCGCCATGTCGAGATGCTTGGCGTAGTCGAGACGGGCGTAGGGCTCGAGGAGTTCGTCGGCCCGGTTGACGGTCTGCCCGCCGTACTGGCTGCTCGCGACATCTTTGATGATCTGCGTGATCTGCGTGGCGGCAGTCCCAATCGAGCGGGGAGACTCCATCTTCGCGTTGCCCAGTTCGAACCCGTTGGCGAGCATATCCGCGAAGTCGGGCAGAGAGCAGTTCGTCATCGACGTGAACGGCGAGTAGTCCAGATCATGGAAGTGGATCTGCCCCTTGAGGTGCGCGTTCGCGACGTCGGGCGGCAGCTGGGACAGGGCGGTCGCCTTGGACACGGAGCCCGCCAACAAGTCCCTCTGAGTGGCGAACACGCGGCTGTCCTTGTTCGCATTCTCGTTGACCAGGGACTCATCTCGAGACGTCAGACGCAAGACGGCCTCGCGGACATCGCCGGCCTTCGTCCGCTCGATATCGCGGTGGAGCCGGTAGGACGTGTACGACTGGGCGACGTCGTACTCGTGGGCGTCAACCAGGGAGCGCTCGACGAGGGTCTGGATCTCGTCGATGCGCACGGGACCGCTCCGCCCCTGCGCGAGCCCAGCCACGATCTGGTCGACAATGCCCTCGATGACCTGCCTGCGCTTGGGGGTGACCCTCTGCTTGATACCGTGATAGGCAGCGGTGATGGCAGCGACGATCCTCTCGCGGTCGAAGGCCACCAGTCGGCCGTCCCGTTTCACCACGGTGAGAGACGGCGGTACCGTGTCGAGGGTCGGGCGTGTCGCGGCAGGATCGGTCATCCCGGCCCCGGAGAGGGCATCGAGCTCCTCGCCGAGGGTCCCGCGGCGATCCCGCACCCCTGCACTGACGAACCCGATGGCCATGGCTGCTCCCCTCGTCGTGCGGCACCCACTAGATCCAGTGCTCTCGTTGGCTGATGGACACAATATATCGTGGTCCGAGTCTGATCCGGGGGTGCCGGAGCCTCTTCGGCGCGGGTCTGCCGACGGCGTCAACGGGTGATCGGCGCCGTCGGGCCGATCGGCGGGGCCGAGGTGATCCGGAAGTGGACGCGCCCCGGCGTGTCGCCTCATTCGCGGACATCGCCGTTGCCGAATGCCCGCAGATCAGCGACACCCGCGTTGTGGATATGCCGCCGGTCACATCCGAGACCGAGAAGGTTCTGACCTGCGTAGACATGGGTCCAGTGGACGACGTTTCGACCAGTGGGGGAAGGTGGCCGCATCCGAGCCGACGGGTCCTCGGCGCGCGGGCCGGGCCCGCGACGGAATGGGAAGGACGACGCACATGTCAGTCGCAACGGAAATGCCTCGCATCCTCGACTGCTCGGTCGAGGTCTGCTCTTACAACAAGGACAATGCCTGCAGCGCAGCGGCGATCACGATGGGCTCGGGCCCCGCCGCCTCCTGCACGACCTTCATCCCCCTGGGGGTGCGGGGCGGTCTGGACCGGGTGACGGCCTTCGTCGGCGCCTGCTCGAAGGCGGACTGCGTCTTCAACGACAACCTCGAGTGCTCTGCCGAGGCCGTCCGCGTGGGCGCCGACTCCGCCCAGTGCCTGACCTACCAGGCCCGGTGACCCGCCGCCGGAGGCCTTCCGGCCGCGGACGTGAGGCCCGCCCCGGCGATCCCGACGAGGGGCGCCGAGGCGGATCCCACGATGCCGGGCGGGCGTCGCCCCTCAGTGGCCCGGCCAAGAGCGGATCGCGGTGAGGTCCTCGACGCATCGCGCGTCCCACAGGCGCCCGGCGGACACGACCCCCGCCCACAGCACGACGACGGCCCACACGGCCGCGCCGGGCACGGCCATGGCGGCCGGCACGGATCCCGACCACTGCGCGAAGCCGAGCAGCACGAGGGCGGGCGCGGCGGCGATCGCCCCGCCGATCCAGACCAGGAACTGGATGAGGAACGTCACCGTCATCTGGCCCGTCCCCTTCGTCGACATCGGCGATGTCCCAGGCGGCTGCACCGGGTACACCCAGCCCGCCCCGACGAACAGGGAGATCGCGCACGCCGCCGCCAGCAGAACCACCATCGCGGCGCTCAGCAGCAGGGTCCCGCGCCCCGGTAGGCCGATCAACACCCCCGCCAGCGCCGCCGAGCCGATGGTGACCGCCAGCATGAGGGGTAGGGAGCCGGCGAGCCGCCCGAGCCTCTCCTGGCTCCCCCGCATCCCGGAGGCGATGGGCAGCCATGCGGCCGTCGAGTCGTACTGCATGAGCGCCCCGACGACCCCCCGAGCACGACGGGCTCGAAGAACAGCAGGAACAGGCCCGAGGCCCCCGGGCTGGATCCGTCCGCCTGCCCCGCGCGGGACATGACGACCGCGAGAACGGGGAAGAGCAGGCCGGAAGCCAGCGACGTGGACAGGCGCGGGTCCTTCAGCCAGTAGACCGACGTGCGCTGTGCCAGGGAGGCGCTCGGCGCGGACAGGCCCAGCCTCTGCCAGCGCTCGACGCCGGGGAGCCAGCGTTCGCCGCGCCCCCCGCCGCCCCCGGCGCGCAGGCGGGAATCGACGAGGGCGTCCCTGCCGCCCCGCGGGCGTCCGGCCCCATCCAGGTCGGGGTCGATGAGAGCGCGGCCGGCGGCGACGGCCTCGTCGATCCGGGGCGGCAGACGGCGCGCGACGCCGCTCATCGCGGAGGGCAGGACCCGCAGCCATACGGCCAGGCCGATCCCGCACGCCGCGAGCGCGATGAGCGCCTGGGCCGCGACTTGGCCCCACTGCCGCTCATGCGCGGAGAGGGCCATGCCCCAGGGCGCGCCCATCGGCGTCCACGCGACCATCCGTCCGACGCGGGTCACGGCCGACGACGACAGCTCGGATCCCAGCGCTCGCATCCACAGTCCCATGGGCGTGACGACGCCCATGAACAGGGCGAAGGCGACGATGCTGAGGAGGTCGCGCCGCGACGACGTCGACGTCAGGCGCACGCCGAGCCAAGTGGTCCCCACGCGCGCCCAGGTGAAGGCGGCGAGCAGTCCGAGGGGCGCGCCGGTCAGGGCGGCCAGCGCCGCCCCCGCGTCCCCCGCCGCTGCCCATGCCGCGACGGGGATGAGGGCGCCCAACGTCGAGAGCGCGCCGCCGACGCCGACTCCGGTCGCCAGCACCAGGGCGAGAGCCAGGCGCGCGGTCGGCGCGACATGGGGCGCGAACCTGCGCGGATCCAGCGTGTTGTCGATGCTGGCGAACAGGACGGGAACGACCACCCACCCGACGACCAGGAGCGCGCCGGCCACCACCATCAGGGCTCCGGTCGTGCCGGCGCTGCCCGTCACCACCCCGGCGATCGCGCCCGCCGCCATCCCGGCGACGACGCCCAGGCCCCACAGCAGGCCCAGCACGATCCCGACGGTGGTGGAGACCTGCCGGGTCATGGTGTTCCACAGGACGCGAAGCTTGAGCCGGATCAGTTGCCCAGCCATGACAGCCCCTCGTCCTGGTGGCGCCCGCCGACGAGCTGGGTGAAGCGGTCCTCGAGGTCCTGACCGGCGGCGACCTGTTCCGTGGTGCCGGCCACGAGCACCCGTCCGTGGTTGATGACGGCGACGTGGGTGCACAGCTTCTGGACGGTGGCCATGACGTGGCTGGAGAGGATGACGGTGCCGCCCCGGCGCGCGAAGTCCTGGAGGATCTGGCGGATGTTCGCCGAGGAGACAGGGTCGACGGACTCGAAGGGCTCGTCCAGCACGACGACGCGGGGCCCGTGGATCAGGGCGGAGGCGAGCGCGACCTTCTTCACCATGCCGGCGGAGTAATCGGCGATGAGGGTGTGGGCGGCGTCCTGGAGGTCCAAGGCCCCGATCAGCTCGGTCGTGCGCTCGCGGGCCGTGTCGCGGTCGAGTCCGTGGAGCATGGCGACGTGGGTGAGGAAGTCCGGGCCGGACAGCTTGTCGAGCAGGCGCATCCCGTCGGGCATGACCCCCAGGAGCTGGCGGGCGCGGGCGCGGGCGGTGCGGGAGGAGGTCCACACGTCGACGCCGTGGACCAGCGTGGTGCCGCGGTCCGGGCGCAGCAGGCCGGTGGCCATGGTGAGCATGGTCGTCTTGCCGGCGCCGTTGGGGCCGACGATGCCGTAGAACGAACCGGTGGGGATGTCGAGGCTGAGGTCCGCGACGGCCACGAGGTTGCCGTAGACCTTGAGCAGGCCGCGCATGGACAGGGCGGCGTCCTCGTCGGACGGGGGGAGGGCCATCGGCGTCTTCCTGGTCGGGGGCGTGGGCGGTTCGAGTGCCTACCCTCCAGATATATCACGTCGGCGCCGAGTCACCCGCGGGGTGGACCCGCCGTCCTCGGCCGCTCGAAGGGGAGCAGCAGGGCGCGCAGCAGGCCGGCCAGGCGGTGGGACTCCTCGGGCGTGAGCGGGGACAGCAGGCGGGTCTCGCATTCCAGCAGCGCGATGAGGGCTGTGTCGACGCGCGTCCTCCCAGCGGCGGTGAGCGTGACCAAGACGGTGCGGCGATCCTCCGGCGAGGGGGAGCGGACCACGAGCCCCTCCCGCTCCAGGCGGTCGATGCGGTTCGTCGTGGTGCCGGAGGACACCATCAGCTCGTTCATCAGCGCGCCGGGAGTCAGCGCATAGGGCTCTCCCGCCCGTCGCAGGGAGGAGAGCACGTCGAATTGCCAGGGCTCGAGGTGCTGGTCGGCGAAGGCCGCACGGCGCTCCAGGTCCAGGCGCCTGGCCAGGCGGGTGACGCGGGAGAGGACGCTCATCGGCGCGGTGTCCAGGTCGGGGCGCTCGAGATGCCAGGCCGCCACGATGCGGTCGACCTCGTCCCCATGCTCGTCCTCGACCGAGATCCCCATGCAGTGAAGATACTCGATGTCGAGACAAACTGCTGTCGCGGGTGATCACGGGCGCCTGCCGCGGGCGGCGCGTCTCATCCGCAATGTGGACGATAGTCAATGAATCTTGTTGGATCGGAACAGACTACATATTGTGTGAGTCAAGAGCCAGTCAAACATCGGGCTGGTCGACACGGCCTCCGAGGCTCCCTGTCTCCGCACGGCTCCCCGTCACAACCATCCACAGGAGTCCCCATGAACACTCAACGACATGTCGGTCCCCCCGCGGCGCGCTCCCTCCTGCGAACCGCCTCCCTCGGCGCGGTCGCGGCTCTCGCGCTGGCGGCCTGCGCCAGCGGGGGGTCGTCCTCGTCGGACGACGCCGCCTCGGGCGACGGGGCCGCCGGCGACTCCGGCGGGCTCGATCTGTCGATCGGCACGATCCTGCCCCAGACCGGGTCTCTCGCGACCCTGGGACCGCCCGAGATCGCCGGCGTGGACCTGGCCGTGAAGGAGATCAACGACGCCGCCAAGGGCCTGACCATCGAGGTGACGCACACCGACTCCGGGGACACGACGACGAACATCGCCACGCAGTCGGCCACCTCCCTGCTCTCCCAGGGGGTCTCGACGATCATCGGCGCGGCGTCCTCGGGAGTGTCGATGACGATCATCGACCAGATCACGCAGGCCGGGGTCGTGGAGATCTCCCCGGCCAACACGTCCCCGGACTTCACCGACTACGACGACGACGGGTTCTACTGGCGCACCGCCCCCTCCGACGTCCTCCAGGGACAGATCCTGGGGAACAAGATCATCGAGGACGGCAAGACCAACGTGGCCATCCTCTACATGAACGATCCCTATGGGATCGGGCTGTCGGAGAACATCGCCAAGACCCTGGAGGCCGCGGGCGTCGCCGTCGCGGCGAACATCACCTACGATCCGGCGGCGTCGAACTTCACCTCCGAGGTCGGCCAGATCCTGGGCGCCGGGCCGGACGCGGTGGTCGTCGTCGGGTTCGAGGAGTCGAAGGTCATCTTCTCCAACCTGGCCACGGAGGGGTACGACTTCGCGAACGTCTACGGCACGGACGGCAACTACGGGCTCATGCAGCCGGGCGACGAGCCCGACATCGCGGGCGCCCAGTTCTCCAGCCCGGGGGTGAAGGCGTCGGACGACCTCCAGTCACGCCTCCAGGATCTGGTGAAGTCCCAGGGCGGGGAGGAACTGCAGGTCTTCACCTACGGGCCGGAGTCCTACGACGCGGTGATCCTCAGCGCCCTGGCGGCCCTGCAGGGCGGGGCCGCGGACGGGACGACGATCCGCGACAATCTGGAGTCCGTCTCCAAGGACGGCACGAAGTGCGCGACGTTCGCCGAGTGCGCGGACCTCATCGCCGCGGGCACCGACGTCGACTACGACGGCCAGTCCGGTCCCGTCACCTTCGACGCGGCCGGAGACGTCACGGAGGCCACGGTGTCGATCTACAAGTACACCTCGGGCAACGAGTCCGAGTGGGTGGACGGGGTCGAGGGGTCGCTGAGCTGAGCGATCGGCGGCCCCGCCCACCAGCGGGGCCGAGCCCGGGAGGGGGCGAGCGGCACGGACGCCCCCTCCCGGGCCGCATCGTCGGCTCCGCGACGCGCGCGGCGGTGGCGGCGGACTGCGCTCAGCCGGCCCTGTGGTCCTCGGCGAGGGTGCCCAGGTACAGGCGGATGACCGCGGGATCGGCGAGCAGGTCCCGGCCGGGCCCGACGTGGGCGTCGCGCCCCATGTCCAGGACGTAGGCGCGGTCGCAGATCTGCAGGCACCGCCTGGCGTTCTGCTCGACCATCATCACCGAGACCCCCGCCGCGTTGATGCGCGCGACGTTGAGGAAGGTCTCGTCCTGCCGCACGGGCGAGAGCCCCGCGGAGGGCTCGTCGAGCAGCAGCACATGCGGGTCCATCATGAGGGCGCGGGACATGGCGACCATCTGGCGCTCCCCGCCGGACAGGGAACCGGCACGCTGTCCCAGGCGCCTGCCCAGCTCCGGGAACAGGGACACCACGAACTCCAGCCGCTCGTCGAGCAGGGCGGGTCTCTGGTAACAGCCCATCTCCAGGTTCTCTGCGATGGTGAGCGACTCGAAGACGTTCTCCGTCTGCGGGACGAACCCCACTCCCTTCGCCACCAACCTGTTGGCGCGCAGCCCCGTGATGTCCTCGCCGTTGAGGGAGACGGCTCCCGACCGGACGGGCACCAGGCCGAAGATGGCCTTGAGGAGCGTCGACTTCCCCGCCCCGTTCGGGCCGATGATGCCCACCAGCTCGCCCCGGTCGACGTACGTGTTCGTCCCGTTGAGGATGTCGACCTCGGGAATGTAGCCGGCGACCAGGTCGGTCGTCTTCAGGACGTGGCTATTCGGCGTCATCGGGGCCTCCGGCGGGGTGGGTGGCGGCGTACTCGGAGCGGATCTGCTCGACGACCTCGTGAAGGTCGCGGTCCATGTTGGCGCCCAGGTAGGCGTCGATGACGATGGGATCGGCCATGACCTCGGCGGGGACGCCCTCAGCGACGACCTTCCCCTGGGCCATGACGACCACCCAGTCGGCGGTGGCCTGGACCATGTGCATGTCGTGCTCGACGAAGACGACGGTCATCCCCTGTTCCTTGAGGCGCACGATGTGCCCCAGGAGCGACTGGGTGAGGGCCGGGTTGACTCCGGCCATCGGCTCGTCCAGCATGACCAGCTGCGGGTCGGACATCAGGGCGCGCGCCATCTCCAGCAGCTTGCGCTGCCCGCCCGACATGGACAGGGCCAGGTCGTTCCGCTTCTCATAGAGAGTGAACTGCGTGAGCAGCTCAAGGGCGCGCTCCTCGATCCTCTGCTCCTGGGCGCGCCACAGCGGCGGGACGAGGGAGGCCCAGAAGCGCTCCCCGAGCTGCCCGCGGGCCCCGAGCTTCATCGAGTCGAGGACGCTCAGGCCGCCGAAGGCCTTGGTGAGCTGGAAGGTCCGCACCTGCCCCCGGCGCGCCACCTTCCACGCCGGCACGCCCGAGATCCGCGCGCCGTCGAACTCCCAGTAGCCGCGGTCGGCCTTGTCGAAGCCGGTCAGCAGGTTGAAGAACGTCGTCTTGCCGGCTCCGTTGGGGCCGATGAGCGCCGTGATCGCATGGCGCGGGATCTCGATGTGCTCGACGTCGACGGCGACGAGGCCGCCGAAGGACTTGCGCACCGCGTCCGCCGTGATGATCGGATCGACCTTCGCGCAGCCGGGTCTGGCGGGCCCGTCCTTCCACAGTGGGCCGGGCAGGGCGTGGGCGCCGGCGGCGCCCCCGCCGGCGGCCGCCGGCTCGGGGGCGGCCGGGGGCTCCGGGATGTACGGCTCAGGCATTGAACAGGACCTCCGACTTCCGTCCGAAGATGCCCTGGGGGCGGAAGACCACCAGGAGCATGAGGGCCAGGCCGACCAGTATGTAGCGGATCTGGCCGGACTGCAGAGAGGTGAAGGGGAGGACGCCGGTGGAGACCCCCAGGGCGACGAAGCCGTCGGTGAGGGCGAGCAGCATCCAGAAGATCATCGAGCCGACGACGGGGCCGATGACGGTCGCCGCGCCTCCGAGCAGCAGGATCGCCCATAGGAAGAACGTCGTCTGGGTGCCGTAGTTGTCGGGCTGCAGGGAGGTCGGCATGATCGCGAAGATCGCGCCGATCCCGGCCAGGACCCCGCCGATGACGAGGACCTGCATCTTGTAGGCGAAGACGTTCTTGCCCAGCGACCGCACGGCGTCCTCGTTCTCGCGGATGCCGGTGACGACGCGCCCCCACGGTGAGCGCATGAGCTGCCAGATGAACAGCGCCGCGAGGACGACGACGCCCCACGCGACCAGCCGGATCCACAGGGCGTCTGCGTTGTAGCGGATGGTGCCCATGGTCCACGAGAGATCCTCGGGCAGGGGGTTCATCGCGAAGAAGCCGGTGCCCGAACGGTTGATCCCCGTCGATCCGCCGGTCCACCGCTCCAGCTCCGGGGACCGCGCGATCAGGCGGACGATCTCCGCGGTCCCGATGGTCACGATGGACAGGTAGTCGGCCCGAAGGCGCAGCGTCGGGATCCCCAGCAGCAGCGCGAGCACGCAGGCCCCGAGGACCGCGGCCGCGACGCATGCCCAGAAGGGCAGGCCGAAGGCCACGGCGGCGACGGCGAAGGCGTAGCCCCCCACGGCCATGAACCCGGCCTGGCCGAAGTTGAGGAGCCCGGTGTAGCCGAAATGGACGGCCAGGCCCAGGGTCGCCAGCGCATAGGCGGCGGTCTGGGGCGTGAACAGCTCGCCGACGGCGACCAGGAGGAAATTCCAGTGTCCCATTGTCGTGTGGCCTTTCCGGGTTCGGCGGGTGTCGGAGGAGGGGAAAGGGGCCGCGGGTGCGCCCCTCAGCCGACCCTCTGGGCTCGGCCCAGGATCCCCTGGGGTCTGACCAGCAGGATGATGATCATGACGATGAGCGCCGCCACGTTCTTCATCGAGGTGGGCAGGACGAAGGTGGACAGCTCGATAAACCAGCTGAGCAGGAGCGATCCCACCAGCGCCCCGTAGGCGGAGCCCAGCCCGCCGAGGGTGACGGCCGCGAAGATCAGCAGGAGGATCTGCGCGCCCGCCTGGAAGCTGAGTGTCTGGTAGAAGCTGACGAGGACGCCCGACACGGCTGCCAGAGCCGCGCCGCCCACCCACACGATCCGGATGACGCGCTCGACGTGGATGCCGGTCGTGGCGGCCAGCAGCTTGTTGTCGGCGACCGCCCGGACGGACTTGCCCAGTCGCGTGCGCTCGAGGATCCAGACGACCAGCGCCAGCAGCGCCATCGAGACGAGGGATCCCCACAGGTCCCAGTAGCTCACCGACACCCCCAGGGGCCGGGCCGCTGCGGCGAAGGACTGGGGCATGACCAGCCTGTTGGGGCCGAAGAAGAACGCGTAGAGGTAGCGGAGGAAGAGGGCGAGGCCGATGGAGACGATCATGATCTGGATGAGGCCGACGCGCCTACGGCGCAACGGGTGCCACAGGACCGCGTTCTGCACCCACCCGAACGCGCCGCCGAGGATCAGCGCAAGCGCCAGTGCCGCCCACCCGTTCACGCCGGCCGACGTCATCGCGATGTAGGCGACGAACCCGCCGAAGGTGACGAGCTCCCCGTGGGCGAAGTTGTTGAGGCCTGTCGTGCCGTAGATCAGGGACACGCCGATCGAGGCGAGGGCGAGGATCAGGCCGAAGACGGTGCCGCGCACCAGCTTGGTGGCCAGCTGGTGCCCGAAGGAGCCGGTGGTGCCGGCCTCGTCCGTCTCGCTGCCGCTGTCCGTGCCGGCCGTGGAGGGGCCCGCGTCCGGGGACGAGGCCGTCTCCGTCGCCGTGCCGCCCGGTGAGGCCGAGGCGGGGCCGGAGGACTCCGAGCCGGAGGGGGAGGCGCCGGCGGCCTCGGCGCCCAGCTTGAGGGCCGCATAGGAGGTCCCCGAGGAGACCTTGGAGTAGGTCATCGGTTCGGCGGGCGGTTCGATCCCCTCCGGGAGGGTGGCCGGATCGACGGTGATCTCGAAGGATCCGGCCCCGGCGACCTCGACCTCGGCCTGCCCCCGGGCGTCCGTCGTGCCCCGGGACTCGCCCGACGCGCCGGTGACGAGGACGGTCGCCCCCTCCACCGGGGCGTCGTCGTCGGTGACCGTCACCCTGATGATCTCCCCATCGTCCGCATGGGCCGGGACCTGGCCGGCCAGGAGCAGCAGGCACACGGCGAGGAGGAGGGCGGCCAGTGCGTGCCGCGCTGTCATGGCGCGTCGACCGGTCGTGGGCAGGGTCTCGGTCGCTGTCATGTCGGCCTCCCGGACGGGGTGACGGGGTCCTCCGTTCCATACGTCAGCTGATTCTTATGCATTCAAGAAGAACTGGTCATATAGACGTCAAGAAAACGTCAAGTTCAAGCGAGAGACTAGTCGCCCGGGTCACATCGGAGGTCCCTGACCGGATCGTGGACAGGGCGGAGGCGGGAGGATCAGCTCCGGGCGTTCCCATCGGCGCCCTTGCCGCCCTCGCGCGTGCGCAGCGTGGGGTCGGGCCGCAGGTTGCGCAGCCCGTTCCACGCGAGGTTGACGCAGTGGGCGGCCACGACCTCCTTGGGGAGTCGGCGCTCGTCGAGCCACCACTGCCCGACCTGGGCGATCAGCCCGACCATCATCTGGGCGTACAGCGGCGCCCAGGCCGGGTCCATGCGCGTGTGCTCGAACTGGCGGGCGAGCAGGTGCTCGACCTGGACCGCAACGTCCCCGATCACGGAGGAGAAGGACCCCGACGTGCGGTCGTCGGGAGCGTCGCGCACCAGCACGCGGAAGCCGTCGGTGTTCGTCTCGATGTAGTCGAGAAGCGTCAGCGTCGCCCTCTCGAGGATCTCGCGCGGATGCTCCGAGGAGGTCAGCGACCGGGTGAGCGAGCCCACCAGGTTCTGGACCTCGCGGTCCACGACCACGGCGTAGAGGCCCTCCTTGCCGCCGAAATGCTCGTAGACGACGGGTTTGGAGACGCTCGCCTTCGAGGCGATCTCCTCCACGCTGGTGGAATCGAATCCCTTGGAGGCGAACAGCGACCGCCCGACGGCGACCAGCTGCTCGCGGCGGGCGACCCCGCTCATGCGCGTGCGCTTCTCGGCCATGGTCACACCGTATCCTCCGGGGCGCGCGCCGGGCCAGGAGGGGCGCACGCCGCGCCCGCGCCATATGGCAGAATCGGCAGCGTCCTTTCCGCCTTGGTGTAATGGCAGCACAGGGGTTTTTGGTGCCCTTGGTCCAGGTTCGAGTCCTGGGGGCGGAGCCGCGCGGGCGCCCGCCCGGGTCCCGCGTCCGTCGATGGGGGGACCCCGTGAACCTGACTGACGCGCCCTCGGGCCCGGCCGCCGTCATCATCCTGGCGGCCGGACAGGGCACCCGGATGAGGTCGGAGGTGCCGAAGGTCCTCCACCGGCTGGGCGGTCTGGCCATGATCGGGCACGCGCTGCGCGCTGCCCACGCGCTGCACCCCGGCCGGATCGTCGCCGTCGTGCGCCATCAGCGGGACCTGGTGGCCGCCGAGGTCCTGCGGCTGTGCCCCGAGGCCCTCATCGCCGACCAGGACGAGGTTCCCGGAACCGGGCGCGCCGTCCAATGCGGGCTCCGGGCGCTCAGCGGGGCGGGGGCCGAGCCGGCCTCCCGGGGTGGAACGGTCCTGGTCACCTCCGGCGACGTCCCCCTGCTGGGGGCGGACACGCTCAGGCGGCTCGTCGAGCTCCATGACCGGGGGCGCCACGCCGTGTCGCTGGTCACGACGATCGCCCCGGACCCGGCGGGGTACGGGCGGATCGTGCGCGACGCCGCGACGGGATCGCCTGCGGCGATCGTCGAGCAGCGCGACGCCACCCCCGCACAGCGCGCGATCACGGAGGTCAACGCCGGGATCTACGCCTTCGACGCGGCGTTCCTCGGGCGCGCGCTCACGGAGGTCGGCCGGTCGAACGACCAGGGGGAGGTCTATCTCACCGATGTCGTGGCGGCGGCCGTCGAGGCAGGCCGGTCGGTGGGCGCCCTGGCGCTGGACGACCCGTGGGAGGCCGCCGGGTGCAACGACCGCCTCCAGCTGGCCCAGCTTGCCGCCGAGCTCAACCGCCGGACCTGCGCGGCGCACATGCGCGCCGGGGTGACCATCGTCGACCCGGCGTCCACGTGGATCGACGTGGACGTGAGGATCGGCCGGGACACGACGGTCCATCCGGGGACGTGCCTGCGGGGCGCCACGCGAGTCGGTCCCCGGTGTGAGATCGGCCCCATGACGACCCTGACGGACGTGGAAGTGGGGGAGGGCAGCACGCTGCCCGCCACCTGGGGTGCCGGCACGCGCGTCCCGGCGGATACCATGGGTGAGCCGTTCGGCGTCATCGGCAGGAATTGACCGGAACCTGCCGACTCCCCGGGGCGCTGCGGCAGAGGGAAGGACGCACCGCTATGAGCGGTTTGGTGACCAATGGTGAGAAGCGGCTTGTCCTGGTGTCGGGTCGCGCGCACCTCGAACTGGCCCGTCAGGTGGGCGAGGAACTGGGCTGCGGCGTCTCCCCGACGACGAACTACGACTTCGCCAACGGCGAGATCTACGTCCGGTTCAACGAGTCCGTGCGCGGGGCAGACGTCTTCGTCCTCCAGTCGCACACGACGCCGCTCAACAAGTGGCTGATGGAGCAGCTCATCATGGTCGACGCCGCCAAGCGGGCCTCGGCCAAACGGATCACCGTCGTCTCCCCCTTCTACCCCTACGCCCGCCAGGACAAGAAGCACCAGGGGCGTGAGCCGATCTCCGCGCGCCTGGTCGCCGACCTCTACAAGACGGCCGGAGCGGACCGCGTGATGAGCGTCGACCTGCACGCCTCCCAGGAACAGGGTTTCTTCGACGGCCCGGTCGACCATCTCTTCGCCATGCCGGTCCTGGTCGACTACGTCCGCACGCGCGTGGATCCGGGGAAGGTGACGATGGTCAGCCCCGACGCCGGGCGCATCCGCGTCGCCGAGAAGTGGGCCGCGAAGCTGGGCGGCGCCCCGCTGGCCTTCATCCACAAGACGCGCGACATCACCCGGCCGAACGTGGCGGTGGCCAACCGCGTCGTCGGCGACGTCAGGGGACGCCAGTGCATCCTCGTCGACGACCTCATCGACACCGCCGGGACCATCTCGGAGGCCATCAAGGTCGTGCGCGAGGCGGGGGCGGAGTCCGTCATCGTCGCGGCCACCCACGGCGTGCTGTCCGACCCGGCCTCGCGCAGGCTCTCCGAGTCCGGCGCGTCGGAGGTCGTCGTCACCGACACGCTGCCGATCACCCCGGAGAAGCGGTTCCCCGGCCTGACGATCCTGCCGATCGCCCCGCTGCTGGCGCGCGCGATCAAGGAGGTCTTCGAGGACGGATCGGTCACATCGCTCTTCGACGGGGTGGCCTGAGGCGCGCCCGGAGGCGTAGCATTCGGAGGCTGCTCCGGCGAGGGCGGCGCGTGAGATCCGGTCGGGTTCCAGGCGCCGCCGTGATCGACAGGGCCCTCAGGTGGTGTCAGAGGTCCGTCGCGCCGGCGCGAGCGGACATCGCACAGATCGACACCCCGAGGGAAGAGGCAGCACCCCATGAGCGAGAACATCCTGGTCGCCCAGACCCGTACCGAGTTCGGCAAGGGGGCGGCCCGCCGCGCCCGCCGCGCCGGCCTGGTCCCCGCCGTCCTGTACGGCCACGGCTCCGACCCGATCCACCTGGACGTGCCCGCGCACGACCTGTTCCTCATCGTGCGCAGCACGAAGAACGCCTTGGTCGAGCTCACGGTCGACGGCGCGCAGCAGCTGGCCCTGGTCAAGGACGTGCAGGTCCATGCCGTGTCCCGCGCCCTGCTCCACGTCGACTTCCTGGCCGTCAAGGCCGGCGAGAAGGTCGAGGTCACCGTGCCGCTGGTCATCGTGGGCGAGCCCGCCCCCGGGTCCACGCACAACGTCGAGGAGTACACGGTCCCGGTGGTGGCGCCTGCGACCGCGATCCCCGAGGAGATCACGGTCGACGTCACCGGGCTGGAGATCGGCACCGTCATCCGCGTCCAGGACCTGGTCGTCCCGGAGGGCGTGTCCGTGCAGCTCGATGCCGACCAGGACCTGGTCTCCATCGTCGAGATCGTCGAGAACGTCGTCGACGAGCCCGCCGCCGAGACGGCTGCGCCCGAGGCCCCCGAGGCGGAGGCTCCGGAGGCCGAGTGAGCCGGACCCCGGCGCTGCGGCTTCGGCCGCCCGGAACCGGGTGACGAGGGCGGCGCCCCCGGAGGGTCTTCTCCTTCCGGGGGCGCCGTTTCCCACGGGCCCCGGCGCCCTGGCGCCCGGCGTGGGAGGCTGGGGGCGTGGCGGGGAGATCCGATGGGAGGAGCGGCCATGGCGGCGATGGGCGGCGAGGCGCGGCGCCGGGCGATCCTGCGCTGGCTGGGCGAGTCCGGCTCGCCGGTTCCCGGCGGCGAGCTCGCGGAGCGCTCCGGGGTCAGCCGGCAGGCGGTGGCCCGCGACGTGGCGGTGCTGCGGGCCGCGGGGCATGGCATCGTGGCGACGAGCCGCGGATACGTCCTCGGCGCCGCCGGGGGGCGAGGGCGCACCCGCGTGTTCAAGGTCCGCCACACCAGGGAACGCCTCGCGGAGGAGCTGAGGACCGTCGTCGACCTGGGCGCCACGGTCGAGGACGTCATCGTCAACCATCGTGTCTACGGCGTGGTTCGGGGGCGCCTCGGCATCGCCAGCAGGCGGGACGTCGATCGATTCATGCGGAGTATCGAGTCGGGGAGGTCCGCGCCGCTGATGGAGGTCACCTCCGGGTACCACTTCCACACGGTGAGCGCTCCCGATGAGGAGACCCTCGACGCGGTGGGCCACGCTCTGGACGAGGCCGGGTTCACGGCGCCGATCCTCCCCTATGAGAGGGACGCGCTCGCGGGGGAGTGAGCCTGGCCGCGCTCCCCAAACTGTCATGACATGTGTCATGACAGTAGAGCTATGCTGGCGGGCGTGACGAATCCCGCGCCGATCACGGCCGCCCCCGCCCTCACCCGCAACGACAGGCTCGACCGCCTGCCCTTCAACCGCCAGCACGGCAGGCTCCTGGTGGCCTCCGGCGTCGGCTGGGCGCTCGACGCCATGGACGTCGGCCTGATCTCCTACGTCATGGCCGTCCTCGCCCGCCAATGGTCGATGAGCGCCACCCAGGTCTCCCTCCTCGGATCCATCGGATTCGTCGGGATGGCGGTCGGCGCCTCCCTCGGCGGGATCCTCGCCGACAGGATCGGGCGCCGCTCCGTCTTCGTCCTCACCCTGGTCCTCTACGGCATCGCCAGCGGAGCCATGGCGTTCACCACCTCCCTGGGGATGCTGCTGGTCCTGCGGCTGTTCGTCGGCCTCGGCCTGGGGGCGGAGCTGCCCGTCGCCTCGACCCTCGTCAGCGAGTTCGCGCCGAGACGCCTGCGCGGCCGAATCGTCGTGCTGCTCGAGTCCTTCTGGGCCCTCGGCTGGATCCTCGCCGCGGTCCTCGGCTATCTCGTCGTCTCGCCCACTGACAACGGCTGGCGGTGGGCGATGCTCGCCGGCGCGGTCCCCGCCCTGTACGCGGTCGTCGCACGGTTCCACCTCCCCGAGTCGGTGCGCTTCCTGGAGGCGAAGGGCCGCGACGCGGACGCCGAGCGGTCGGTGCGCGTGTTCGAGAGCGCCAGCGGCGTGGCGCCAATGCCCTCCGCCCCCGCCGCCGCGCTGCCGAGGGTGAGGGCCCGGGAGCTGTTCGGCCACGGCCATGCCCGGCGCACCGTCGCCCTGTGGCTGACCTGGTTCTTCGTGAACTTCTCATACTACGGAGCCTTCACGTGGCTGCCGTCGCTGCTGGCGGCCCGGTTCTCCCTGGTGAAGTCCTTCGAGTACACGCTCATCATCTCCCTGGCCCAGATCCCCGGCTACTTCCTCGCCGCCTGGCTGGTGGAGCGGCTCGGCCGCCGGATCACGCTCAGCTCCTTCCTCGTCGTCTCGGCAGTCACCGCCGTCGGCTTCGGCCAGGCCGGGAGCGTGGGCGGGGTCCTCGCCTGGGGGCTTCTCATGTCGGCGGCGAACCTCGGCGCATGGGGCGTGCTGTATGCGGTGACCCCCGAGATCTACCCGACGCGGCTGCGCGGCACGGGGGCGGGCGCCGCAGCGGGATTCGGCCGGATCGCCTCCATCGTCGCGCCGCTGGCCGTGCCCCCGCTGCTCGCCCTGGGAAGAGGCGGTCAGGGCCTCGTGTTCGCGGTGTTCGGCGCGGCCTTCGCCCTGGCCGCGGCCGGGGCCCTCGCCCTGCCGGAGCTGCGCGGGCGCGCCCTCGAGGACTGACCGTCATCCGCCGGAGGACGCCCATCCCGAGGCTCGGCGGCGAAGAACGACGGAGTCCACGCCGAAGGCCCCGCGAACCTCGGGATGGGCGCTCCCGAGCAGGCGGCCTCCCGGAAACCGGGGTCATCTAGCATGGACGGGTGCCTGATCCAGCCGAATCCGTGAGCCCCGCGACGCGGCGCAGCACGTCCGCGGAGTCCCCGCCGGAGCCGGGGGGCCCGGCGCGAGGGGTCCTGCTCACCGTCCTCGGATGGGGGATGCTCGCGGGAGCGGCGCTGCTGCTCTCCTCCGCCCTGACGCCGCGCGGCACGATCGAGAACGACGTCGGCTACTACCACGCATGGGTCGAGCTGGCCGACCGGTACGGGTTCTCGCAGATCCTGCCCGAGTATCCGACCCCCGTCATGCTGCTGCTGTGGCTGCCGACGCTGGTCGCCCCCACGCAGGACGCCTACCGGATCCTGTTCGTCGCGGCGTCCCTGGCCGGGCTCGCCGCGGGCGCCGCCATGATGACCAGGCTCCCGGGAGCCCGCGCGCGCCAGACCGCCCCCGTGGTGTTCCTCGCCTGCACCGGCGCGCTCGGGCCGATCACCCTCTACCGCTTCGACCTCCTGCCGGGCGTGCTGCTCGCCGCCGCCTGCGTCGCCCTGGCGCGCGAGGAGGCCGCCTCGGGCTCCCGGCGCCGCGGACGCGACCGGCGCCCATGGTGGTCCGTGCTCGTCGCCCTCGGCACCGGCATCAAGGCGTGGCCGATCATCGTGTGGCCGCTGGTGCTGGGGGAGCGCTCCCGCAGGCGCCGTGAGGCGGCTGGTTTCATCGCCACCGGCGCCGTCCTCGTCGCCGTGTCCGTGGCGGCCGCCGGGTGGGGCCGCCTGTTCAGCCCGCTCACCTGGCAGTCCGGGCGCGGACTGCAGGTCGAGTCCGTCCTCGCCACCTGGGTGCTCCTGGCCCGCCTCGTCTCGCCCTCGTCGTGGACGGCCGCCCTGTCCGACGCGAACTCCTGGGACTTCTCCGGCCCCGGCGTCTCCGCGACCCTCGCCCTGGGGACAGCGGCGCAGGTGGTTCTCCTGGTGTGGATCGCCGCGGTCTGCTGGCGCCTGTGGCGCACGCGCGCGGCCGAGGCGCTGGCCGTCGCCGTGTCCGCCACCTCCGTCGTCGCGGTGCTGGTGGCCACCGACAAGGTCTTCTCCCCGCAGTACATGATGTGGCTGGCCCCGGTGGCGGCCGTGGCCTGCGGAATCGGGCGCGCCCGCGTGCCCCGGTGGTGGGCGCCCGTGCTGGTGGTCATCTGCGCCCTCACGCAATTGTCCTACCCGACGACCTATGGGTGGCTGTACCCGGGCGACCGGGGCGCGCTGTTCCTGGTGGGCACCCTCCTCATGGTGGCGCGCAACGCCATGGTCGCGGTCTTTGCCGTGTCCGCGTGCCGCACCGCGTGGCGCCTGACGGCCCGCGTCGGAAGCGCCCCCGCGGGTCCGGTCCCCACCGTCTCCGTCCCCCTCGCCGAGGGAGGCGCCGCCCTCGATGCCCCGGCGCGACGGAACCCGCCGATGACTCCGATCCCGTCCCGTCGAAAGGCTGACGAATGACCCCCGACCTGCACGTCATCATCCCCGCCGGAGGGGCAGGCACCCGGCTGTGGCCGCTGTCGCGGCGCGCGCGCCCGAAGTTCCTGCTCGACCTCACCGGAAGCGGCCGCACCCTGCTGCAGGCGACCATCGACCGGCTCTCCCCGCGTGCGGCCTCGATGACGATCGTGACGGGGGCGGCCCACCGCGACGCCGTGGCCGCGCAGCTCCCGGAGTTCGCCGGGGCACGCTCCGACCGCGAGCTCGTCATCGAGCCCTCGGGACGCGACTCGATGCCCGCGATCGGGCTGGCCACGGCGATCGTGCGCGAACGGCACGGGGCGGACGCGCTGGTCGGCTCCTTCGCCGCGGACCACGTCATCGCCCGCCCCGATCTGTTCCTCGAGGCCGTCGACGCGGCGTGCGCAGCAGCCCGCCGGGGCTACGTGACGACCATCGGGATCACGCCGACAGAGGCCTCGACGGCCTACGGGTACATCCACGCCGGCGAGGCGCTCGAGGCGGAGGGGACGCCGCCCGTCCCGGCAGGAGAGTCGGGAACCCGGGGGGAGCCTCGGGCGCGTGCCGTCTCCGAGTTCGTCGAGAAGCCGGACGCCGCGACCGCCCGGCGCTATGTCGCCGACGGGTATCTGTGGAACGCCGGGATGTTCGTCATGCGCGCGGGCGTCCTGATGGGTCACCTCGAGCGGCTTCACCCCGCCCTCGCCGCGGGGCTGACGCGGATCGCACGGTCGTGGGACACCCCGAGCCGGGACCGGGAGCTGGCGAGGACCTGGCCGACGCTCACGGCCATCGCCATCGACCACGCCATCGCCGAGCCGGTGGCGGCCCATGGCGGCGTCGCGGTCGCGCCGGCCGACCTGGACCTGGGGTGGACGGACCTGGGCGATTTCGATGCGCTGGCCGAGCTGGCCGGCCCGGGCGCCGAGGGGGCGGCGGTGCGCGTCGGCGCGCCGGGGACCGCTGTGTTCGACGGCGGCTCCGGGCAGACGGTCGCGCTCGTGGGCGTGGAGGACCTGGTCGTCGTCACCACCCCCGACGCCGTCCTGGTGACGCGCCGATCGGCGGCACAGGACGTGAAGAAGGTGGTCGACCGGCTCGTGCAGGCGGGCTCCGCCGGCCTCGTGTGAGCCGCTCCGAGCCGACGCGATGCGTCGCCCTCGCGGATAACGATTGGATCAACTCCGGGAAACGGCTGAAACGGCTGGCATAGGATGGCCGGGCGCGCCGGGATCCGGCGCAGTCTTTCATGTCCCAGGAGGAACACTGTGAAGAACTCCCTGAAGGTGGGCGCTGTCGCCGCGGCAGCCGCCCTTGCGCTCGCGGGTTGTGGATCGGCTCCCTCGGAGTCGGGTGAGGCATCCGCGTCCGGTGAGACCCAGTCCGGCGGCGCGGCCGGCGGGTCCATCAAGGCCTGCATGGTCTCGGACTCCGGTGGTTTCGAGGACAAGTCGTTCAACCAGTCCGGCAAGGAGGGCATGGAGAAGGCGAAGTCGGAGCTCGGCATCGAGGTCGATTACGCCGAGTCCACCTCCGACGCGGATTTCCAGCCCAATATCGCGAACATGGTCCAGGGCGGCTGCGACGTCATCATCGGCGTCGGCTACCTCATGGCGGACGCGCTGAACCAGGCGGCCACGGAGAACCCCGACATCGACTTCGCCCTGGTGGACTCCACGTTCACCGACCCGGGCGAGAACACCAAGGCCCTCGTCTTCAACACGGCCGAGGCCGCCTACCTGGCGGGCTACGCCTCCGCGGGCCTGACCAGCACCGGCAAGGTCGGCACCTACCTCGGCAGCCAGATCCCGTCGACCGCCGTCTTCGCCGACGGCTTCGCCGACGGCTTCGCCGACGGCATCGCGAAGTACAACGAGGACAACGGCACGTCCGTCGAGCTGCTCGGCTGGGACAAGGAGAAGCAGTCGGGCATGGCCACCGGCGACTTCGAGGACACCTCCAAGGGCAAGCAGTTCACCGAGCAGCTCATCCAGCAGGGCGCGGACATCATCATGCCCGTCGCCGGGCCGGTGGGCGCCGGAACGCTGGCCGCCGCCAAGGATGCGGGCAACGTCAACGTCGTGTGGGTCGACGCCGACGGATACCTCACCCAGCCCGACTACGGCTCGATCATCATCACCTCCGTGGTGAAGGAGATCGGCCAGGCCGTCTACGACACCGTGAAGACGGTCCAGGACGGGCAGTGGAGCTCCGAGGACTACGTCGGCACCCTCGCCAACGGCGGCGTGGGGATCGCCCCGTTCCACGACTGGGACTCGAAGGTGCCCGCCGACCTGAAGTCGCAGCTGGAGGACCTGCAGAGCCAGATCTCGGACGGCACGATCACCGTGGAGTCGGAGAACTCCCCGAAGTGATGCGCTGACCGGCGGATCCGGATGCCGTCCGGGCGGGGGCACGGGGTGGAAACCTCGTGCCCCCGCCCTTTGCCGTCCCCCGGGCCGGCGCCGCGCGGGGCGGCGGCGGGTCCCACCGGCGCGAACAGGTAGGTTGGGTGCCGGGCGGCCGGGGAGCCTCGGACAATCGACTAGACTAATTCTCCCCCGGTACGCCGATGTCCCGGAGAACCGCATGAGAGGGAACCGATGTGAAACTCGAGTTGGAGGGGATCACCAAGGTCTTCGGACCGCTGGTGGCCAACGACCACATCGACCTGGTCGTCGAACCGGGCGAGATCCACGCGCTGCTCGGGGAGAACGGAGCCGGCAAGTCGACGTTGATGAACGTCCTGTACGGCCTGTACCAGCCCGACGGGGGCCGGATCCTCATCGACGGGAAGCCGCAGTCCTTCCGCGGGCCGGGTGACGCCGTGGCGGCAGGGATCGGCATGGTGCACCAGCACTTCATGCTCGTGCCCGTCTTCACCGTCGCCGAGTCCGTCGCCCTGGGCTACGAGCCCGCGGGCGTCGCCGGGATCCTCGACAAGAAGGCGGCCCGCGCGAAGGTCTCCGAGCTCTCCGAGCGTTTCGGCTTCGACATCGACCCGGACGCCGTCATCGAGGACCTCCCCGTGGGCGCCCAGCAGCGCGTGGAGATCATCAAGGCGCTGTCCCGCGATGCGAAGGTCCTCATCCTCGACGAGCCCACCGCCGTGCTGACCCCGCAGGAGACCGATGAGCTCATCGCGATCATGCGCGAGCTCGCGGCCTCCGGGACGTCCATCGTCTTCATCACCCACAAGCTGCGCGAGGTCCGCGCCGTGGCGGACCGGATCACGGTCATCCGGCGCGGAGCGGTCGTCGGCCAGGCCGATCCCGCCTCGTCGGAGACGGAGCTGGCCTCGATGATGGTCGGACGGGCCGTCGACCTGGGCGTCGAGAAGACCCCGGCGATGCCGGGGGAGCCGGTCCTGTCCTACCGGGATGTCTCGGTGCTCACGGAGTCTGGGCAGGTGGCCCTGGACCATGTCGACCTCGACGTCCACGCCGGGGAGATCGTGTGCGTGGCCGGCGTCCAGGGCAACGGGCAGACCGAGCTGTGCGAGGCGACGCTGGGCACGATCCCGATCAACACCGGGCAGATCGTCCTGGAGGGCGGCGACATCGCGTCGATGTCCATCCGACGGAGGCTGGAGGAGGGGCTGGGCTACATCCCCGAGGACCGCTCCGAGGACGGGATGATCAGCTCGTTCACGATCTCGGAGAACATGATCCTGGATCAGTACTACAGCCGGCCCTTCGCCTCCGGCGTCACGATGCTGTCCTCCAAGGTCGAGGAGCATGCGGAGCGGCTGCGCGAGGAGTTCGACGTGCGGGTGACCTCGGTCAAGGACCCGATCTCGACGCTGTCGGGCGGCAACCAGCAGAAGGCGATCCTCGCCCGGGAGCTCTCCCGCCCGCTGAAGGTGCTGGTGGCCTCGCAGCCCACTCGCGGCCTGGACGTCGGCTCCATCGAGTTCGTCCACTCCCGCATCGTCGCCGAACGGGACAAGGGCACGGCTGTCCTGGTCGTGTCCACGGAGCTCGACGAGGTGACGGCGCTGGCCGATCGCATCGCCGTCATGTACCGGGGGAGGATCGTCGGCATCGTCGCGGCCGACACCCCCCGCGATGTGCTGGGCCTGATGATGGCCGGAGTCCCCCTGGACGAGGCCCGAGAACAGGCAGCGGCGCATCCCACCACCATCGAGGAGGTCGCACAGTGAGCACGCAGTCCCAGCGGGCCACCGGCCCAGCCGCATCGGGTGAGAGCGGCGGAGGCCGGGACCGGATCGATCCTCTCGGCGGGGACGGGCCGAACTGGCTGACGCGGATCCTCCGCCGCTACTTCAACCCCTCGGCGGGGACGATCGCCGGGGCGATCGTCGCGGCCATGGTGCTCGGAGCCGTCATCGTGGCGCTCTTCGACGAGGACGTTATCGCGGCTGCCGGCTATTTCTTCGCCAGGCCCGGCGACTTCTTCAGCGCCTTCGGGTCGGCATTCGGCAGCTTCTTCACGGCCTTCATCCGGGGCTCGATCTTCGACTGGACGCAGGACTCGACGACCCAGGCGATCCGCCCGATCATGGAGACGCTCACCCGGTCCGTCCCGCTCATCATCGCGGGGCTGGCCATCGCCGTGTCCTTCACCTCGGGCCTGTTCAACATCGGCGTCCAGGGCCAGCTGATCATCGGCGCGACGGTCGCCGGATTCATCGGGTTCCACTTCCAGATGCCGGTCGTCGTGCACGTCCTGGTCGCCGTCCTCGGAGCGATCCTCGGCGGAGCGCTGTGGGGGCTCATCCCAGGCCTGCTGAAATCGCGGCTCAACGCGAATGAGGTGATCGTGACGATCATGCTCAACTCCGTCGCGCTGTTCCTCCTCCAATACCTGCTGACGACGCGGACGTTCATGGGCGAGGGCGGCTACCCGGGCAAGTCCCAGAAGATCGCGGCGACCGCCGGCCTGCCGAAGCTCTTCGGGTCCGACTTCCGGCTCCACTGGGGGCTCGTCATCGCGATCCTCGCCGCCGTGGCCGTGTGGTGGCTGCTCAAGCGATCGACCTTCGGCTTCGAGATCAGGGCGGCGGGGGCGAACCCGCGCGCCGCCCGCACGGCCGGCGTCAACGTGCCCCGCACGCTCATGCTCACCCTGGTCATCTCCGGGGCGTTGGCGGGCCTCGCGGGCACAGCCCCGGTGCTCGGCACGGAGAAGGTCATCACGAACGGCGTCGCCGGATCCCTGGGCTTCGACGCGATCACCGTGGCCCTGCTGGGGAAGAACAGCCCGCTGGGCGTGGTCCTGGCGGGACTGCTCTTCGGCGCGCTCAACGCGGGCGGCGCCCTCATGCAGTCCTCGGCGGGCATCCCCGTGGACATCGTCCAGATCACGCAGGCCATCATCGTCCTGCTCATCGCCGCGTCCGAGTCCATCCGGTACCGGCGCGAGAGGAGGGCTGTCGCCGCGAGGAGCGCCTCAGCCACCGTCACGGAAGGAGCCGCGGCATGAGCACCCAGACCGCCGTCCCCGGCGTCGCGCCCCAGGCCGGCGCGACCCAGGACATCGTGGCGCCCGTCCAGTGGCGCGACCCGATCGTCTCGGCCATCATGGCCGTCCTCACGCTGGTCCTCGCGATCTCCTCCCACGGCCTCTCCCGCGTCACCTTCACGGGCGCGACCTCGTGGTTCACGATGGGGGAGATCTCCGTGCCCGCCCAGCCCGCGGGCCTCGTCCTCACGGCGGCGGCGGCCGCCGCCACCGCCGTCGTCTGGGCGCGGGCCGTGCGCCGACAGCACGTCCCCGGATGGCTGCTGGGCGTCACCGGCGTGGCCTTCGTCGCCGCCTTCCTCCTGTGGACCGTGGCCGACAAGACCTCCGCGGTCCTGCCGGTCGTCTCCCTGCTGGCCGGCGGCCTGATGTTCGCGACGCCCCTCGTGTTCGGCGCCCTGTCCGGCGTCGTGTGCGAGCGGTCGGGGGTCATCAACATCGCCATCGAGGGCCAGCTGCTCTTCGGCGCCTTCCTGGGCGCCGTCGTCGCCTCCGTGGCGGGCAGCGCCTGGTGGGGTCTCATCGGAGCGCCGATCGCGGGCATGGCGCTGGCCGCTCTGCTCGCGCTGTTCACCATCAAGTACAGGGCTGACCACATCATCATCGGCGTCGTGCTCAACATGCTCGCGCTGGGGGTGACGTCCTTCCTATATTCGACGGTGCTGAAGAGCAACCCCGGGCTCAACCAGACCCTGAGCCTGAACAAGATCGGCATCCCGGTCCTCAAGGACATCCCGGTCATCGGGCCGGTCCTCTTCAACCAGACGATCCTCGTGTACCTCATGTACGCCGCGGTCGCCGTGCTCCAGTTCATGGTCTTCAACTCGCGGTGGGGCCTGCGCATGCGGGCCAGCGGCGAGCATCCTCGGGCCGCGGACACCGTCGGCATCGCCGTCAACCGGATCCGCTGGCACAACGTGCTCCTGGGCGGGGCGCTGGCCGGGCTGGGCGGCGCCTTCTTCACCATCAACCAGGGCCTGGCCTTCTCGAAGGACATGGCCGCGGGCAACGGCTTCATCGCGCTGGCCGCCATGATCCTGGGCCGGTGGAACCCGACGGGCGCCCTGGCCGCGTCGCTGCTGTTCGGTTTCGCCACGAACCTCGGCGCCGTCATGCAGGCCGTCGGCGCGGACGTCCCCTCCCAGTTCCTCCTGATGATCCCCTACCTGGTGACGATCCTGGCGGTCGCCGGGTTCGTCGGCGCCGTGAGGGCGCCAGCCATGGAGGGCAAGCCCTATCCGTGACAGGCGGCCACGAGGGCGGCCCCGCCGCAGGCCCCAGGGCCCGCGGCGGGGCGTCCTCGTCACTGCGCGACGAGATGCGACCAGAAAGGACGACGATGGGACCATCGATCACCGAGGACACCTGGCGGCTCCTGCACGAGTCCGCGATGGCCGCCATGCGGCGCGCCTACACGCCCTACTCCCACTTCCCGGTGGGCGCGGCGGCGCTGGCGGACGACGGGCGCGTGGTCTCCGGATGCAATGTCGAGAACGCCGGCTACGGCGTCACCCTGTGCGCGGAATGCGGGCTGGTCTCCGAGCTGGTCAACACCGGGGGCGGGCGCCTCGTGGCCTTCGCCTGCGTGAACGCCCGGGGGGAGGCGGCGTCCCCGTGCGGGCGCTGCCGCCAGATCCTCTTCGAGCACGGGGGCCCGGACCTGCTGCTGGCCATGCCCAGCGGCATCATGACGATGAGCCAGGCGCTGCCCGACGCGTTCGGGCCGGCGTCCCTGGACCGGATCAAGGAGCACTGAGATGAGCACGGAACCCTTCGACGCCGTCGACGTCATCGCGGCGAAGCGCGATGGCAGCCGTCTGACGGAGCCGCAGATCGACTGGGTCATCGACGCCTACACGCGCGGCGTCGTGGCCGACGAGCAGATGTCGGCGCTGGCCATGGCCGTTTTCCTCAACGGAATGGACCGCCGGGAGATCGCCCGGTGGACGCGGGCGATGATCGCCTCCGGGGAGCGCATGGACTTCTCCTCACTGCCGCGGCCCACCGCCGACAAGCACTCGACGGGCGGCGTGGGCGACAAGATCACCCTGCCCCTGGCGCCGCTGGTCGCCGTGTTCGACGTGGCCGTCCCACAGCTGTCCGGGCGCGGGCTGGGCCACACGGGCGGCACCCTGGACAAGATGGAGTCGATCCGGGGGTGGCGGGCCTCCCTGTCCACCGAGGAGATGATGACCCAGCTGGGGACCGGCCCTGGCGCGGTCATCTGCGCGGCGGGAGCAGGACTGGCCCCCGCCGACAAGAAGCTCTACGCCCTGCGTGACACCACGGGGACAGTCGAGTCCATCCCCCTCATCGCCTCCTCGATCATGTCGAAGAAGATCGCCGAGGGCACCCGCTCGCTGGTCCTGGACGTCAAGGTCGGCTCCGGCGCGTTCATGAAGACGAGGGAGCGAGCCGAGGAGCTGGCCCGCACCATGGTCGACCTGGGGACCGACGCGGGCGTCGACGCCGTGGCCCTGCTCACGGACATGTCCGCCCCGCTGGGGCGCACCGTGGGCAATGCCCTGGAGGTCCGCGAGGCCGTGGAGGTCCTGGCCGGCGGCGGCCCCGCCGACGTCGTCGAGCTGACCCTGGCTCTCGCCCGCGAGATGCTGCGCCAGGCCGGCCGCCCGGACGCGGATCCGGAGGCGGCTCTGGCCGACGGGCGGGCGATGGACGTCTGGCGCCGGATGGTGCGCGCCCAGGGCGGCGATCCCGACGCGCCGCTGCCCCGGTCCGCCCACCAGGACACGGTCGCCGCGGAGACCTCGGGCTACGTCACCGCGATGGACGCCCTCGGCATCGGCGTGGCCTCCTGGCGCCTGGGGGCCGGGCGCGCCCGCAAGGAGGACCCGGTGCAGGCCGAGGCCGGCATCGAGCTGCTCGCCGTGCCCGGGGACCGCGTGAGCGCCGGGCAACCGCTGCTGCGCCTCCACACGCAGACCCCCGAGCGTTTCGGGCGCGCGCGCGAGGCCCTCGCCGGCGCGATCTCGATCGGCCCGGAGGCCCCCGACCTGCCTGGCTCCGTCGTGCTGGGGCGGGTGGATCCCCGGTGACGCCTCCGGCGCCGGCGCGTTCGCTGCCCCGGCAGGTGGACGGCACCACGTGCGGGATCGCGGCCCTGGCCGCGGTCGCGGCGCGCGCCGGCCGCCACCCGCAGTATCTGGATCCCGAGACGCCGGACTGGCAGATCGCCGCCTTCCAGGAGCGCCTGCACCGGCTGGCGTCCCGAGTCCCGCCGCCCTGGCCCCTCTCGCGGGGGACGTCCCCGTGGGCGCTGGCCGCGCTGGCTGGGAGCGCCACCGGACACCGCCACCGGATCCGGCTGTGGACCGCCGCCGTGCGCGAGCAGATGGACCGGGTCCTCGAGCAGGGGCTCGACGCCTTCCTCTTCGTCGGCGGCGGATCGCGAGGTGCCGCCTCGGCCGCCGCTCAGAGCCCGGAACTGGGCCGCCTGCGCCTCCTGTCCGAGGACGCCGCCGCCTACCTGGACAGCCAGGGCCTCGACGTCGTGACCCGCCATGTCGTGGCGGTGCTCGGCCCGGAGTCGGCCGCCGCCGGCCGGTATGCCGTCTTCGAGCCATCGAGCGGACGGGTGTTCCGCATCGGCAGGGACGCCCTCGTCGATCCGGATCCTCCCCGCCTCCCCGCGCTGGGGAACTGGCGCCGGCCCCTCCTGGCCGTCCTGCCGGGGGCCTGAGGCCCAGCTCCCGCCGCCACACTCCCTGTCACGCAACCCGCTACCGAAGGAGACACCATGACCACCCGAGAAGACATCGCCCGCGTGATCGACCACACCCTGCTCAAGCCGGAGGCCACGGACGCCGACGTGCGCGCCCTCATCGAGGAAGCCCGGACGCTGGGCACGTACTCCGTGTGCGTGTCCCCCTCCATGCTGCCCGTCGAGGTCCCCGAGGGCCTCAAGGTGGCCTGCGTGTGCGGCTTCCCCTCCGGGGCGCACAAGTCCGCGATCAAGGCCGCCGAGGCCGCCCGGGCGGTCGAGGACGGGGCCGACGAGGTCGACATGGTCATCAACCTCGCGCTCGCGAAACAGGGCGACTGGGCGGGAGTGGAGGAGGACATCCGCGAGGTGCGGGAGGCCTGCCCCCGACAGGTGCTCAAGGTCATCATCGAGTCCGCGGCCCTGACGGACGGGCAGATCGTGGCGGCCTGCCGCGCCTCTGAGGCGGCCGGCGCCGACTTCGTCAAGACCTCGACCGGCTTCCACCCGGCGGGCGGCGCGTCGGCCCACGCCGTCGCGCTCATGCGCGCCACGGTCGGGGACCGCCTCGGCGTCAAGGCGTCAGGCGGGATCCGCGACGCCGCCGCCGCCCAGGAGATGATCGACGCGGGCGCCTCGCGCCTGGGGCTGTCGTCCTCGGCGAAGGTGCTCGCCGGGTTCGCCGGCTGACCGCCTCGTCCTTCCCGCGCCGGATCGCGGCCCGGCTTCGGAACCGGGAGGGGACGCTCAGTGCGCGGGGTACCGCGTGAGGTCCACCTGCGGGGTGGGCAGGAGACGGTCCTGGGCGGGGTTCTCGACGTCGGGGAGGCGCAGGTCGACCTCGTCGTCGACGTCGGACTGGACGAAGGGCAGCTCGCCGGAGAGCACCGCCCGGACGCGGGCGAAGTCCACGGTGCGCGTCCACTTCCCGACGACCAGGGTGGCGATCGAGTTGCCCGCGAAGTTCGTCAGCGCGCGGGCCTCGGACATGAAGCGGTCGATGCCGACGATCAGGCCGACGCCGTCGAGCAGCTCGGGCCGGTAAGTCTGCAGGCCCGCGGCGAGCGTCGCGATGCCGGCTCCCGACACGCCGGCCGCGCCCTTGGAGGCGATGATCATGAAGGCCAGCAGCCCTGCCTGCTCGCCGAAGGACATCGGCACGTGCATGGCGTCGGAGATGAAGATCGAGGCCATGGTCAGGTAGATCGCCGTGCCGTCGAGGTTGAAGGAGTACCCCGTGGGCACCACGATGCCCACCGTCGACTGGCTGACGCCGAGATGCTCCATCTTCCGCATGAGGTTGGGCAGGGCCGACTCGGACGAGGACGTCGCCAGGATGAGGAGGAACTCCCGTCCCAGATACCTGAACAGCCGGAACACATTGAGGCCCGTGACGGCCTTGAGCACCAGGCCGAGGACGCCGAACACGAAGATCAGGCAGGTGGCGTAGAAGGCGACCATCAGGAGGGCGAGCTGGCCGACCGCCGACCAGCCGGTCTTCCCCACGACGCCCGCCATCGCGCCGAACGCGCCGATGGGCGCCAGCCAGAGGATCCAGGACAGGATCTTGAAGACGAGCTTCTGCAGGTAGCCGATCGCCCGGAGGATCGGCTCCCCCTGCTTGCCCAGTGCCTGGACGGCGAAGCCGACCAGCAGCGCCAGCGCCAGGGTTTGCAGGACGGAGGAGCCCACCAGCGGGGAGAACAGCGTGGTGGGGATCAACGACTGGATGAAGCCGACGACGCCGCCCTCGCCGGCCTCCGCGGTGTCGGTGGGGGTGTAGGTCGTGTCGACCACGAGGGCGTCGCCGGCGTGGACGAAGTTGCCGACGACCAGGCCGATGAACAGGGCGAAGGTCGACATCGTGACGAAGTAGAGGAGGGCCAGCCCGCCGGCGCGGCCGACCGTGGCCGCGGCGCGCACGGAGCCGATGCCCAGGACGATCGTGCAGAAGATGACGGGGACGATGATCATCTTGATGAGGTTGACGAACATCGTGC
The DNA here is from genome assembly GCF_042665795.1 of Schaalia naturae. Lineage (NCBI taxonomy): Bacteria > Bacillati > Actinomycetota > Actinomycetes > Actinomycetales > Actinomycetaceae > Schaalia > Schaalia naturae. The sequence continues at coordinate 1,968,508 of NZ_JBHTEF010000001.1, read as the reverse complement.
CCAGGACGGACAGCCCGGCGACGGACTCGCCGCCGAGGCCGCCGACCAGGACGCCTCCGACGACGGCCGCGATGACAGCGATGTAGAGCCAGTGGGAGCGGTCCTTGCGGGGTTTCGCGCGCGAGGCGACCTTGAGGTCTCGGACGGGGTCCTCGGGCTCGGACTGCTGGGGGTGCGGTTGTTCGGGTTGCGGGGATTTCGGCTCGACTTCTGGGATGTTCACAGTGCTCCTCCGGACGTGCAGCGGCACACGGGGTGTCCTGCGAGGTGGTGCGGGATGCCCCACGACCCGGCGGCGACTGTCTGGCGCCGATGTGAGGCTGGTCGCATGATAAGGCCGCGAGGTCCCAGGGAAGCGCCGAATCCAGGATCTTGGTCCCAGACAAGCACGATAAGTGCTCAATCTCACACTACGGGCTCCAGCCTCCGCGCCATGACACAGCACTGCGGCGGCGCCCACCCCGAGGCTCAGTGGCCGAGTTGGCCCCCAGAGTCCTCTGGGAGGCGCTGAACCTCGCGCTGGGCGGCCTTGCCTCAGATCCCCAGGGCGCCCCTCATGTCCGTCTTGACGGCCTCCAGGCGCCGGGCCGCGGTCCGGCGCGCAGCGGCGACGTCCCCGTCCGCGACCGGCACGATGACCTCGCAGTAGCACTTGAGCTTCGGCTCGGTGCCCGAGGGCCGGGCGACCACGCGGTCGTCGGCCTCCGTGACGAAGACCAGCCCGTCGGTGGGCGGGAGCTCGTCGGTGCCCGCCGACAGGTCGACGGTGGAGGCCACGGGCGAGCCCGCCAGGGAGGAGACGCCGTGCTCGCGCAGGTTCGCCATCCCGGAGGCGATGAGGCCGGTGTCCTCCACGCGGATCGTCAGTGGGGAGGTCAGGTGGAGGCCGTAGCGCAGTGCGAGGCCGTCCAGCGCGTCCTGCAGCGTGCGTCCGCCGTCCCCCTTCAGCTCCCAGGCGAGCGTCGCGATCTTCAGGCAGGCCGAGATGCCGTCCTTGTCGCGCACGTACCCGGGGTCGACGCAGTAGCCGAGCGCCTCCTCATAGCCGAACACGAGCCCCGGCGCGCGGGAGATCCACTTGAAGCCGGTGAGCGTCGTGCGATGCCCGACGTGATGGTCGGCGGCGATGCGCCCGAGCAGGCGGGAGGACACGACCGAGTTGGCGAGGACGGCTCCGGTCGCCGTCACGCCGGAGCCTTCGCCTTCGCCCTCGTGCTCGCGCGCCGCCTGGAGGCCGAGCACCTGGCCGACCTCGTCGCCCGAGAGCTGGCGCCAGCCCTGGGGCCGGGTCGGGTCCGGGATGGCAGCGGAGCAGCGGTCGGCGTCCGGGTCGTTGGCCAGGACGAGGTCCGCGCCGACCCTGCGGGCGAGCGCCATCGACAGGTCCAGCGCCCCCGGCTCCTCGGGGTTGGGGAACCGCACGGTCGGGAAGTCCGGGTCGGGCTCCTGCTGCTCGGCGACGACGTGGACGTCGGAGAACCCCGCGCGGTGCAGGGCCTCAAGCGCCGGCGCCCCGCCCACGCCGTGCATCGAGGTGAGCACGATGCGCAGGTCCTTGGGGCCCGCGGGCACCAGGGAGACGGCGCGCGCGAGGTAGGCCTCAATGATGTCGTCTCCCAGGATCTCCCACCCGCTCTCTGCGCGCGGCACCGACGCGACGGAGGGGATCGCCTGGATCGCCCGGAAGATCTCCGCGTCGAAAGGCGGCACGATCTGGGAGCCCTGGCCGGAGTCCGTGACGACGCGGCCGCCCAGGTAGACCTTGTACCCGTTGTCCTCGGGGGGATTGTGGGAGGCGGTCACCATGACCGCGGCGTCGCAGCCCAGATGGCGCAGCGCGAAGGCCGTGACCGGGGTCGGCAGGGGACGGGGTAGGAGCAGGGCGCGCCCGCCGGCCGCCGTGGCCACGGCCGCCGTGTCCAACGCGAACGCATGCGAGCCCCGCCGGGCGTCGTAGCCGATGACCACGGTGAAGCCCTCGCCGACATGCGCGGCGAGGACGGCCATCAGCCCGGCCGCAGCCTTGATGACGACTGCGCGGTTCATCCTGTTCGGCCCGCCTCCCAGGTGCCCGCGGAGCCCTGCGGTGCCGAAGGCGAGCATGCCCGAGAACCGTTCGGCCAGGTCCTCCCCGGCGGCGGTGTCGCCGGACTCGGCGGCGTCGAGCAGGGTTCGGAGCTCGTCGGCCGTCGCGTGGTCGGGATCGTCCTCGATCCAGGCCCGAACGGCTGAGGCGTCGTACAGCGGCATGGTTCCTCCCTCGGTTGGGCGCGGCCTCGCGGGCGCGTCCCGTCATCGGTCTCCCGGTCCAGATCCGGCCATCCAGCCTACCGCCCCGCTTCCGGGCGCGGGCCGACGAGGGAGGGGCCGGCCCCGCCGTGAACCGCGTTCACGCGCCACGACAGATCGGTTGCGCGCGACCCACAGAATGGACTAGAGGTGGCGGACAATCGTCATACCGGAGGGCTGGAATCCTCGAATCCTCCGCTGCTGGAACGTCTTGCGGCTGGTACCCTTGAGATGGACGCCGGGGGTCTCCTGGTCTGGACGAGAGTTCCCGAGGATACCCCGACGCGACGACCACGAGATAAGGGAGATTGCCATGAGCACCACGTTGGATGTGCCGCGCCAGTCCGGAGTCACCGAGACCACCTTCGAGAACGCGGAGAGCGGCTTCAAGGCCTCTACGGCGCTGGGCGAGAATCTGCAGAAGGTCCTGGTGGATTTCATCGCTCTCGAGCTGGTGGGCAAGCAGGCGCACTGGAACATCGTGGGCCCGAACTTCCGCGACCTGCACCACAACCTGGACGACGTCGTCGACATCGCCCGCGAGGGCTCCGACGAGTTCGCCGAGCGCATGCGCGCCCTCCACGCCACGCCCGACGGCCGCCCGGCGGTCGTGGCGTCCACGAACACACTGGCCGAGTTCCCCAACGGGGAGATCCTCACCCATGAGGCGATCGATCGCGTCGTCTCCGCCGTCGGGTCCGTCACGGCCACGATGCGCGCCGTCCATGACGCGGTGGACGCCGAGGACCCGACCACGGCGGACATCCTGCACACCTACATCCAGCGGCTCGAACAGCAGGTCTGGTTCCTCTCCGCGGAGACGCGCACGCCCTCCAAGTGAGGTCCCCGACGCAGGCGGCACCGGCGCGCTGAGCCCGGCACCGCACGATCAGAACCCCCGGTTCCCCTCCCTCGGAGGCGGCCGGGGGTTCGCCGCACGCGGGGCCGCACGCGGCCCCGGAGCCTCCGGGAGACGGATCTTTCGCCCTGGCTGCCGGCTCAACGCGCTATCTGCGCGACGACGTCCGCGAGCAGCCGCGCGATGCGGGGCGCCGCCTCCTCGCCTGCGGCGATGACCTCGGCGTGGGAGAGCGGCTCGGCGGAGATGCCCGCCGCCAGGTTCGTCATCAGCGAGAGGCCCAGCACCTCCATGCCGGACTCGCGGGCGGCGATCGCCTCGAGGGCGGTCGACATGCCGACGAGGTCAGCGCCGAGGACGCCTGCCATGCGGACCTCGGCGGGGGTCTCGTACTGGGGGCCGCGGAACTGGGCGTAGACGCCTTCGGGCAGGGAGGGGTCGACCTCGAGGGCGAGGGCGCGAAGACGCCGGGAGTACAGGTCCGTGAGGTCGACGAAGGTCGCGCCCTCCAGGGGGGAGGCGCCGGTGAGGTTGATGTGGTCGCGGATGAGGACCACCTGCCCGGGCGCCCAGGCGGGGTTCAGACCCCCGCACCCGTTGGTCAGCACGACCCGCCGGGCTCCCGACGCCGCCGCGGTGCGCATTCCGTGGGCGACGGCGTGCACCCCCCGGCCCTCGTAGAAGTGGGTGCGCGAGCCCAGGACCAGCGCCGTCCGGTCCGTCCCGGCGACGCGGACCGAGCGCATCACGGGCACATGGCCGGCGACCGCCGGGGCGAAGAAGCCGGGGACCTCGGCGGCGGGGACCTCGCCGACCGTCTCCCCGATGAGGTCGGCCGCCGCCGCCCAGCCCGATCCGAGGACCAGCGCGAGGTCGTGGTGGTCGATGCCGGAGCGTTGCGCGATGACGTCGGCGGCGCGCCGCGCCAGCCCGAGCGGGGACTCCTCGTCTGCTGATGACATGCCCCCACGGTAGCGGACCGCTCCGCGAGCCTTCCCCACCCCCGGGGAGCCGGGGGCGGGGAACGCACCCGGTCGCGTATCCTCGCCCTCGGGGGTGTTCAGTGGACCAGACGATGAGGGGCGGCGCTGCGGGGGACCGGCTCGACGTCTCCGACGTGGTGCGGCTGGCCTCCCAGCTGGTCGACATCCCGTCGGTGTCGGGGGAGGAGACCCGCATCGCCGACGCCGTGGAGCGCGCCCTGCGCGCCTGCCCGCATCTGTCCGTCGACCGCGACGGGGACGCGGTGGTGGCTCGCACCCATCTCGGGCGGGCCCGCCGTGTCGTCCTGGCCGGTCACCTCGACACGGTTCCCATCAGCGCCAACGTGCCGGGGCGCATGGAGCGGCGCGAGCAGGGCGGGGCCGCGGCCGAGGTCCTGTGGGGGCGCGGCAGCGTCGACATGCTCGGTGGTGTGGCCGTCCTGCTGCACGCCGCCGCGGCGCTCTCACGGCCCCGCCACGACGCGACCTGGGTCTTCTACGACCACGAGGAGGTCGCGGCCTCCCTCAACGGCCTCGGGCGCCTGGCCGGCCGGCACCCGGAGTGGCTGGCCGGCGACCTCGCGATCCTCGGGGAGCCCACCGCCGCCCGGATCGAGGGCGGGTGCAACGGGACCCTCCGCGTCATCGCCGCCTTCGCCGGCGTGGCCGCGCACTCGGCCCGGTCGTGGCGCGGTGACAACGCGATCCACCGCATGGGCCCGGTGATCGAGCGCATCGCCGCCTTCGGCAACCCCGTGGTGGAGGTCGACGGCCTGGGGTTCCGGGAGTCCCTGTCCGTCGTGAGGATCGGCGGCGGCCGCGCCGCCAACGTCATCCCCGATGAGGCGACGATGACCGTCAACTACCGTTTCGCGCCGTCGACCACGGGCGAGCAGGCGCTGGACCTCGTCCGTTCGGTCTTCGAGGGCTCGGGGGCGGTGCTCGAGGTCGACGACCTGGCCGAGGGCGCCCGGCCCGGCCTGGACTCGCCCCTGGCCCAGGAGTTCGTCCGCGCCGCGGGCCGGGGGGCGCCGATCGGACCCAAGTACGGGTGGACGGACGTCGCCCGTTTCGCGTCCTTGGGGGTTCCCGCGTTGAACTACGGCCCCGGGGACCCGATGCTGGCGCACACCGTTGACGAGCACGTGCCCGTCGACCAGATTCGCCAGTGCGCCCGGACGGTGATGTACTGGCTGGAGCGGCCGGCGCATGCCGGGCCGGGCAAGGAGATGTCATGAGCGGCGCACCGGCGACGACCTCGTCCGCGGGGGACGAGCCCCGAGGGAACGTGGCGGGAGGACGAGCCGGGACCAGCGAAAACGGGACCGGCGCCCACGGCAGCGGCAACGGCTCCCGCCGGACCTACATGCGCGGGCCCGTCCTGCTGCGCGGCCCCAAGATCCCGGCGCGGACCTCCGACGGCAGCCTCCTCATGGAGCAGGAGTCGGTGGACTGGCTCCACGAGGACCCCTGGAGGGTGCTGCGCATCCAGGCTGAGTTCATCGAGGGTTTCGGCGCGCTGGCGGAGGTCGGCCCCGCCATCTCGGTGTTCGGGTCCGCGCGCGTGCCCCGCGAGTCGCCGGAATGGGAGGCCGCCGTCCACATCGGCGGCGAGATCGCGCGCGCCGGATGCGCCGTCATCACAGGAGGCGGGCCCGGCATCATGGAGGCCGCGAACAAAGGCGCGTGGGATGCCGGAGGCACATCCGTGGGCCTCGGCATCGAGCTGCCCCGCGAGCAGGGCATGAACCCGTGGGTGAACATCGGCATCAACTTCCGGTACTTCTTCGCCCGCAAGATGATGTTCGTCAAGTACTCGCGAGGGTTCATCGTGGCGCCCGGCGGGTTCGGCACCATGGACGAGCTGTTCGAGGCGCTCACCCTGGTCCAGACCAACAAGATCGCCGGATTCCCGATCATTCTGCTGGGCAGGGAGTACTGGGGCGGGCTGCTCGACTGGCTGCGCGGGACGATGACGTCGAAGGCGATGATCTCCCCGGGAGACACCTCGCTGATGTCCGTGGTCGACGACCCGGACGAGGCGGTCGCGCTGGCGCTGGGCGAGGCGCGCTGAGGAGCCGGGGCGTCGGCACGACCCCCGCCGGGCGGAGGGGCGGGCCGCCGTCTGTGGCCTTGCTCACGCGCGCCCGGATGCCGAATCGCCTCAACAGGTAGAATGGAGCGTGTCCACCGCCGCGTGCGTCCGCGCGCGGGCGGCACACCAGAGGCACTGAGGAGCGCGCACATGGCAGCCATGAAGCCCAGGACCGGCGACGGACCGCTCGAGGCCACGAAGGAGGGACGCGGAATCGTCATGCGCATCCCGAGTGAGGGAGGCGGGCGCCTGGTCATCGAACTCACCGCCGACGAGGCGACCGCCCTGGCGGAGGCGCTGACCGCAGCCGTCTGAGTTCGCCGACGAACAGATGGACCCCGGCCCGGTCCCCGCGCAGCGCGGGGAGGGCCGGGGTCCATCCGCATCCGCCCGCGCGGACGGCGGATCAGCGCCGGACGGCCACCGCCAGGCCGTCTCCGACCGGCAGCAGGCAGGGCAGGAACTCCTCGGCCTGCCCCAGGACGCGGACGATCTCGCGCATGACGACGGTGTCCTCATCGCGTTGGGCGGGGTCGGACACCCGGTCGTGCCACAGCGCATGCGCGACCGCGACGACGCCGCCCGATCGCAGGACGCGCACGGCGTGGTCGAGGTACTCCGGCGTCTCGGAGATGTCGGCGTCGACGACCACCAGGTCATAGCCGTGCGCCGCCATACGGGGCAGCACGTCCAGCGCCCTCCCGGCGATGAGCCGGGTGCGCTGGCCGGACACCCCGGCCGCCTGGAACGCGCGGCGGGCGTGCTTCTGGAACTCGACCTCATGGTCGATGGTGGTGAGGACGCCGTCGGGGGACATGCCGTCGAGCAGCCACAGGCCGGAGACCCCGGCGCCCGTCCCGATCTCGAGCACGGCCCGGGCGCCCGCGACGGCCGCAACCATGCGCAGCGCCGACCCGACTCCGGTGCTCACCGGGTCGGCGCCCAGGTCCAGGGCGACCTCGCGGGCATGGGCGACGACGTCGCGCTCGGGGATGTAGCCCTCCGCATACACCCAGCTCCGGGCCTTGTCCGCTGCCATGATGCGCCCCTTCCGATCCGAATCCGCCTGGCCCCAGGCTACTGGGCGCGGGGCGTTCCCCGTGCCCGCTCGACATGCCGTCCGGCGCCGTGGCCTGCGGCGCCGGGTCCCTCGGCTCTCAGCGTCCCTGGAGCGGCTGGACGCCCAGCGGCCGGCCGGCGAGCCCCCGGGCGCGCTGGCCGAGGGCGCGGGCGACCTCCCTGAGGGCGGCGGCGGCAGCGCCCTCCTCCTCTGCGGCCGCGGTGACGGGCCGCCCGCGGTCGGACCCCTCGCGCAGGGAGATGTCCAGGGGGACCTGTGCGAGCAGCGGCACCTCGTAGCCGAGCTGGGCCGTCAGGCGCGCGGTGACCGCCTGCCCGCCGCCCGCCCCGAAGACCTCCAGGTGCGAGCCGTCGGACTGGACCAGGAACGACATGTTCTCCACGACGCCGATGACGCGCTGGTGGGTCTGGGCGGCGATGGAGCCGGCCCTCTCGGCGACCTCGGCGGCGGCGACCTGCGGGGTCGTGACCACCAGGATCTCCGAGCCGGGCAGCAGCTGCGCGATCGAGATCGCGACGTCCCCCGTGCCGGGGGGCATGTCGATGAGCAGCACGTCCAGGTCGCCCCAGAACACGTCGCCGAGGAACTGCTGGAGCGCGCGGTGCAGCATCGGCCCTCGCCACACGACGGCCTGGCCGTCGGGGACGAACATGCCGATGGAGATCACCTTGATGCCGCCCACGCCCACCGGCGGGATGATCATGCCGTCGATGACCTGCGGATCGTGGACGATGCCGAGCATGCGCGGGATGGAGAACCCGTAGATGTCCGCATCCAGCACGCCGACCTTGAGGCCGTCGCCCACCAGGGCGGCGGCGAGGTTCGCCGTCATGGAGGACTTGCCCACACCGCCCTTGCCGGAGGTCACGGCGATGACGCGTGTGAGGGATCCGGGGCGGTTGAAGGGGATCTCCCGCTCGGGCCGCCCGCCGTTCAGCTTCTCGCGCAGCGCCTTCTTCTGCTCGTCGTTCATCACGCCCATCGACACGCGCACGGCGTCCACGCCCTCCACGGCGCCGACGGCCTTCTTGACGTCCTCCGTGATGGTCCCCGACAAGGGGCACCCCGCCACCGTCAGCAGCACGTTGACGTCCACCGTCGCGCCGTCGATCGAGACGGCGTCGACCATGTCGAGGTCGGTGATCGGACGGCGGATCTCGGGGTCGATGACGCCGGCGAGGGCATCCCTGACGGCAGCTTCGGTGACAGACATGCCCCCATGGTACGTGGGCGTCAACAGCGCGGCCGAGTGACCTTTGCCGCCGGCGAGCCCGCACGCACATACGTGCGGGCCGGGCCGCACGGGCGGGGATTCCGGGCGGGCGGATGCCCGGTGGCGGGACGCCTCCGCGGGCCGCGCCTCACGGCTCGGCGGAACCCTCCCGATCGGACCGGGGCTCCTCGTCGGCGCCCTCATGCGCGGGCGCGCCAGACTCCGCGCGCAGCTCGTCGAGGACGTCGCGCAGCTCGGAGCGGACGAAGTCGCGCGTGGCGACGTCCTGGAGGGCCAGACGCAGGCCCGCGATCTCGCGGGTGAGGTACTCGGTGTCGGTGAGGTTGCGCTCCGCGCGCTGGCGGTCCTGCTCGGCCTGGACCCGGTCGCGGTCCTCCTGGCGGTTCTGGGCCAGCAGGATGAGGGGCGAGGCGTACGAGGCCTGGAGCGACAGCATGAGGGTGAGCGCCGTGAAGCCCAGGTCCGCGGAGTCGAAGCGCAGGCGCTCGGGTGCCAGCGTGTTCCACGTGATCCACAGGATGACGAAGACCGAGAGGTAGATGATGAACTGCGGGGTCCCGGAGAACCGGGCGATGCGCTCGACCCCGCGGCCCATCGAGTCGGATCCCAGGTCGATGCGGGGTCCGCGCAGGCGGCGCTCGCGGGGGGTGTCCAGGCTGTCAGCCATCGATGCTCCTCGCCATCAGTCGGTCGGTCACGTCGTCGTCGTAGTCGCGCCAGTCGTCCGGCAGCAGCTCGTCGAGCACGTCGTCGACGGAGACGGCCCCCAGGAGGTGCCCGTCCTCATCCGTGACGGGCAGGACCGTGAGGTTGTAGGTGGCCAGCAGGCGCGTGACGGTGGCGACGTGTGCGCCGGGGGAGACAGGCTCGACGTCCGCGTCCAGGATCGTGCCCAGCAGCGTCTGCGGGGGCTCGCGCAGGGCGCGCTGGATGTGGACGGAGCCCAGGTACTTGCCCGTCGGCGTCTCCATCGGCGGGCGCGTCACGCAGACCATGGTCGCCAGGGAGGCCGGCAGGTCCTCGCGTCGCACGGCGGCCAGCATCTGCGCGACCGTGGCATCCGGCCCGAGGATGACGGGTTCCGTCGTCATCAGGGAGCCGGCGGTCGACTCCTCGTAGATGAGGAGTCGGCGCACGTCCTCGGCCTCGTCGGGCTCCATGAGCGCGAGGAGCGACTGGGCCGTCGTGTCGGGCAGCTCGGAGACCAGGTCCGCGGCGTCGTCGGGCTGCATGACGTCGAGGACGTCGGCGGCCCTTCCGGCGTCCAGGCGCGAGACGATCGAGACCCGGTCGTCGTCGCCGAGCTCCTCCAGGACGTCCGCCAGACGCTCGTCGGGCAGCTCCAGGGCGACCGCGAGCTGTCGGTCGACCGGCAGCGAGTGCAGGAAGTCCGCCAGGTCGGCGGCCTTCATGTCCTCGGTGTGCTGGACCAGCGCGGTCGCGGCCTGCGTGGAGTCGGTCTTCAGCAGGCCGGTGACCTCGCCGATGCCCACCGTCATGGTCTCCCCGCCCCGGCGGAAGCCCAGGGAGGTCTGCCGGACGCGCTGGACGTGGAGTTTCGCGACGATCCAGTCACGAGGGCGGCGCTGCTCGATGCCGACGTCGAGGATGCGGACCTCGCCCGACTCGTCGTTCATCGTGACGATGCGGTCGAAGAGCTGGGAGATGATGAGGGTCTCGATGGGGCGCTGGGTGAAACGGCGCATGTTGAGCAGGCCGGTGGTGATGAGCGCGCCCGGCTTGATGGCCGTCACCCGTGTCATCGGCAGGAACACGCGCCTGCGCGGCCCGACCTCGACGACGAACCCGATGACGTTGGCGGGCCCCGCCAGGGGGATCGTCGCCACGACGTCGTGGACCTTGCCGACCTTCTCCCCCAGGGGGTCGAAGACACCGGTGTCAGCGAGCCTGGCCACGAAGACCCGTCGGCCGGTGGTCCCCACATTCGTCGGTGCAGTGTTCACAGGGACAGCCTAGGCTGGAAGCCAGTGAAGAGGCGGTTTCAGACCGCCGGTGCCGGGGACCGTCCCGGCGATGCCAGGACTCAGGGAGAGGGGGCGCTCAGTGGCGGCGAACACGAACTCGCGTCTGCGGGTCCCGACCATGCCCGAGGGGACCGAAGTGGGTTCCTACCGCACCTACCAGGAGGCGTCCGACGCCGTCGACTACCTGTCCGACAACGGCTTCGACGTGACCACGATCACGATCGTGGGGACCGATCTCCACATGGTCGAGCGCGTGACCGGGCGCTTGACGATGGGCAAGGTCGCGGCCTCCGGCGCAGGCTCAGGCGCCCTGTGGGGCGCGTTCATGGGCCTCATGCTCTCCTTCGCGGCCTCCTCGCCGGGTGGCGCCGGCCTGTGGCTGCTCATCGGCACCGCGGGGGGCGTCCTCTTCGGCGCGCTGATGTCGATGCTCTTCTACGCGTCGACCGGCGGGAACCGGGACTTCACCTCCCAGTCGCAGGTCGTCGCCTCCCGATACGCGGTGCTCGCGGCCGCGCAGATCGACGAGGCGTTCCAGCTGCTCCAGAAGACCCCGGGCAATCAGATGCGCCCGGTGCCCCGGCGCACGCGCGTCGCTCGGCCGGGACCCACGGAGTTCGGCTCCCGCCCCGATGAGCAGCCCCGCTTCGGGGTCCGCCTGCCCGCGGGCCCGGAGCCGGGCGAGGGGCGCGCATCCGGCGCCCCCGACGAGGGCGGCGCCTCGGGGCCGGGAGCGGCGGGCGGTCCCGCGGGGCCGGCCGGCCAGGACTGACCGGCCGGGCGGACAAGCGCACGCGCTCAGCGCGACTGGACGTCCGCGATCCACGCCTCGACATCTGCGACCGTGCGCGGGATGCCCTCCGAGATGCGCGTGACGGTGCCGTCGGGGTTGACCTGGACGTCGTCCTCAATGCGCACGCCGATGCCGCGCAGCTCCTCGGGGACGGACAGGTCGTCGGCGCGGAAGTACAGGCCCGGCTCGATGGTGAAGGTCATCCCCGGCTCCAGGAGGGCGTCCTGGTACATCTCGCGGCGGGCCTGGGCGCAGTCGTGGACATCCAGGCCCAGGTGGTGCGAGGTGCCGTGCGGCATCCAGCGTCGGTGCTGCTGGCCCTCGACGGACAGCGACTCCGCGGCGCTGACGGGGAGGACCCCCCACTGCTCCAGCCTGTCCGCGATGACGGCCATCGCGGCGTCGTGGACATCGCGGAAGCGGACGCCGGGCTCGTTGGCCCGGGCCAGCGCGGCCTCGGCCGCATCCAGCACCGCCTGATACACGCGGGCCTGGGCCGGGGAGTAGCGGCCGCTGACGGGCAGCGTGCGGGTGATGTCGGCGGTGTAGAGGGAGTCGACCTCGACGCCGGCGTCCACCAGGACGAGGTCGCCGGGGCGGACCTCGCCGTCGTTATCCATCCAGTGCAGCGTGTTCGCGTGGTTTCCGGCGGCGGCGATGGTGTCGTAGCCCAGGCCGTTGCCCTCCTCGCGGGCGACGGCCCCGAATGCGCCCTCGATGACGCGTTCGCCGCGGTGGTGGCCGATGGCGCGGGGCAGGGACCGGATGATGTCCTCGAAACCGGCCTTCGTCACCTCGACGGCGTGGCGGAGCTCGGACAGCTCGAAGTCGTCCTTGCGCAGGCGGATCTCGGAGAGCCGCTCCTCGAGCTTCTCGTCGGACCCGCGGGCGTCCCCGCCGAAGGGGAGGCCGGCCTGCTGGCGGACCTCGTTGACCATGGCCTCGACCTTCGCGTCCACCCCGGGGACGATGCGCAGCCGGACCTGCCCGGCGTCCTTGGCCAGCGCGTCGCGGAGCGTGTCGATGTGGGCGCAGCGCAGCCCGGTCTGGGCCTGGACCTCGGCCAGGGAGGGGCGGGCCCCCACCCAGAACTCGCCGTAGGTCGAGTCCGCGTAGAACTCCTCGGAGGCGCGCGAGGCGCGCGGCCTGAAGTAGAGGACGGCCTCGTGGGTGCCGTCGGAGCGCGGCTCGAGCACCAGGACGGCGTCGGGCTCTTTCTCCCCGCCGAGCCCGGAGAGGTGAGCGAAGGCCGAGTGGGCGCGGAAGCGGTAGTCGTTGTCGTTGTTGCGGGCCTTCAGCGTGCCCGCCGGGACGACCAGGCGTTCGCCGGGGAAGGGCTCGCCGGCGGCGCGCGCGCGGGCCGGCAGGCGGTCGGCGACCGCAGAGCGCTCGGGCGCCGCATCGGGGCGCGGCGCCCAGTGGGAGCCCATGAACTCCCGGAAGGCCTGGGAGCCGGGCCTCCGCGAACGGTTCTCGCCTCGGTTCGCCATGGACTGAGGGACCGAGGCCTCCGGGCCTGTTCCGGTCGATGCGGTCGGCGGGGTGGGCGCGGCGGTGGTGTTCTCATCGGCATTCATGCCCCCATGATCCCACTGGACGGTCCTGGCGCGCCGCCCGCGCCCGGCGTCCCCGGGTCCCCGATCGCAGAGTTCTCACCGGGCCGGCTTCGCGGGGGAGGCGGGATTGCAGGGGGCTTGCGGGCTCCGACTACCCTTGGAGGGTGATCCGCATCGACCCCCACACCCACTCGGCATGCTCGGACGGCACCGACACCCCGGCCGAGCTCATGACCGCGGCCGCCCGCGCCGGTCTGGACGTCGTGGGCCTGACGGACCACGACACGCTCGTCGGCTGGGACGAGGCCGCCGGAGAGGTCGGGCGCACCGGTGTCGCTCTGATGCGGGGGGTGGAGATCTCGTGCTCGGCGGCCGGGATCACCGTGCACCTGCTGGCCTATATGCCCGACCCCGCGGACGACGCCCTGCTCGCCGTGTTCGAGCGCACCCGGGCGAGCCGGCTCGTCCGCGCCCGCCGGATCGTGGAGAACCTGTCCGCGGATTATCCGATCTCCTGGGAGCTGGTCCAGCGTTTCGCCCCGCAGGACGGCGGGCCGGTGGGCCGGCCCCACATCGCCGACGCCCTGGTGGCCGCCGGGACCTTCCCCGACCGCTCGGCGGCGTTCGCCGAGGCCCTGCATCCCTCTGGCCCCTATTTCGTCCACCACTGGGCCCCGGATCCCGTCGAGGCGGTCACGCTGGTGCGCCGGGCGGGAGGCGTGCCGGTCCTCGCCCACCCGCGCGCCCGTGACCGCCAGAACCGCGTCGTCCCCGAGGAGACGATCGCCGCTATGGCGGAGGCCGGGCTCTTCGGCCTGGAACGCGACCATCGCGACCAGTCGCCGGTCGAACGCGAGGAGGTGGACCGCATCGCGCGGCGCCTGGGCCTGCAGGAGACCGGGTCCTCGGACTATCACGGCACCGGTAAGCCGAACCGACTGGGGGAGAACCTCACCTTGGAGTACGTCTACCGCGCGATCGAGGATGAGGCCGGCTTGGAGGTCATCCGGCCATGAGCTTCTCCGGCCTGGTCGACATGGCCCTGCTCGCCACGACCTTCACCACCCTGTTCGTCATCATGGACCCGGCGGGGACGATCCCGGTGTTCCTGGCGCTGACCGGCACCTATTCGAAGGAGGACCAGCGGCGGGCGGCGGTCCAGGCGACCATCACCTCCTTCGGGGTCATCGTGCTGTTCGCGGTGCTGGGCAAGTACATCCTGCAGTTCCTCCAGATCTCGATGGAGTCCCTCCAGCTGTCCGGCGGCGTGCTTCTGTTCCTCGTCGCCATGGAGCTGCTGATGGGCCACGACTCCGCCGAGCCGGACACCGGGGACCGCAACGTCAACGTCGCCCTGGTCCCGCTGGGCACGCCTCTGCTGGCCGGCCCCGGGGCGATCGTGGCGGTCATGGTCTCCGTCAACCAGGGCGGGAACACGGTGCCCGGCTGGGGCGCCGTCGTGGTCGCGGTGGTGCTCATGCACGTCGTGATGTGGGCGACGATGCGGTTCTCCGTCGAGCTCTCACGTTTTTTGGGCAAGGGCGGAGTGATGATCCTCACCAAGATCTCCGGCCTGCTGCTGGCGGCGATCGCCACCCAGATGATCATGGACGCCGTGTTCGCCTTCATCCGGTCCTCGCGTCTGGCGGGCATGATCTGAGACCGCCACGCGGGACCTGGGCCCGCCGTCCCCTCCGGCGGGGACGCCCTCGTCGGGGACGCGGGGACCAGCAGCGGAGCGGCGCCGGGAACGCCGGACCTCAGTATCCCAGGTCGTCGAAACGCACGGGCGTCATCGCCCCCGACTCCCAGTCGCGGCGCAGGATCGCATAGACGACGCCCGCCCTCGGCGTGCCGTTGGGCAGCGGCCAGAACTCGCGGAGATGGGCCTCCTTGACGAACCCGCACCGCACGAAGGTCTGGCGCATGGCGATGTTGTCCTCGCGGGTGCTGCCCTGCAGGCGCCGGGCCTCGGGCATGGCGGTGAAGACGAGGCGGACGATCTCCCGCAGCGCCGCGGCGCCCAGCCCGCGCCCGCGCGCCCTCCCGTCCAAGCGCATGTCGAACGAGGGCGACGCCGCCCCCCAGTCGGAGACCGTCGCGATCCCGATCTGGCGGTCGGCGTCGCGCCGGGCGGAGTCGACGAGCCAGAAGGCGCGTGTGCCGGGGGCGTCGAAGCCTCCGGAGTCGATGAGCGCGCGGATCTGCTCCTCGGAGAGGGCGGGCTCGGCGTCGAAGGGGAAGCGGTTGCGCGCGAAGAACGCGAAGAGCCGGTCGCGGTCCCCGCCGCGCGCGTCCAGGGGGGTCAGCGAGATCGCCATACGGCCAGCGTAGCGAGGGCCCGGTCCGGCCGGCGCCGAAAAGGGGGCCGGGCGGCCCGCGTCCGCCGGATCCGATCCCGGCCGATTGTGTTAGTGTATTAATGTAGTAATACAGAGGAGGCGGCGATGAACCGGGGTTCCGCACGCGGCGACACGCGGCCCATCTGGATCCAGCTGAGCGACGAGTACCGCCGCCGGATCGCGGCCGGGGAGTGGCGGGCGGGAGCCCGAATCCCCAGCGTCCGGGAGCTGGCGCTCGAGTCCGGAGTCAACCCGAACACGGTCCAGCGGGCGCTCGCGGAGCTGGACGCCCGGGGGCTCACCGCCGCCGAGCGGACGACCGGGCGCTTCGTCACGGTCGACGCGGCGGCCGTGGACGCCGTGCGCGCCGATCTTGCGGGCGCCACCACCGACGAGCACATCCGCACACTGCGCGGCCTGGGCATCGGCATCGACGATGCGCTGCGCCTGCTCACCGAGCGCTGGCCGCTCACGAAAGGGGAATGATGGACACCGGGATCGAGGTCACGGGGCTGACCAAGGACTACGGGCGCTTCCGGGCGCTCGACCATGTGGACCTCGCGCTGCCGGCGGGCCACGTGGCGGGGCTCATGGGGGAGAACGGGTCGGGCAAGACGACCCTGCTGAAGATCCTGGCCGGCGTGCTGTCCGGATGGGACGGCGACGTGAGGATCTGCGGGCGCCGCCCGGGACCGGAGTCGAAAGCGATGGTCTCGTATCTGCCGGACGCCTCATTCCTTCCCGACGGGGCGCGGAGCCTGGACGCGATCGCACTGTACGCCCGGTTCTTCGGGGACTTCGACGCCCGCCGCGCCCGGGAGATGATCGACTTCTTCGAGCTGCCGGAGGGCCGCACCCTCAAGGAGCTGTCGAAGGGGATGCGCGAGAAGCTCCAGATCGCCCTCGCCATGTCGCGCCGGGCCCGCGTCTACCTGCTCGACGAGCCGATCTCCGGGGTGGACCCCGCGGCCCGGGACATCATCCTGCGCGCGGTCCTGGAGAACTTCGACCCCGACGCGCTGATGGTCCTGTCCACCCATCTCATCGCCGACGTCGAACCGCTCATCGACACCGTCGTGTTCCTGCGGCACGGGAAGGTGCTGCTCCACGGGGACGCGGACGACCTGCGCGCCCAGACCGGGCTCACGATCGACGCCCTGTTCAGGAAGGAGTACGCGTCATGCTGAAGACGCTTCTCGGAGAGCAGTTCCGCTCGACCTCCCATGTGCTGGCCGCCGTGGCCGGCGTGGTCCTGCTGGTCGCCGCCGTGTCCCTCGTCCCCGCCATGGCGGGGACGGGAGGGCTCGGGAGCCTCGGGCTCGTCCTGGCCTCCGTCCTGGTGGCCTGCCTCACGCCGATCGTGGGCGTCCTGCTGGCCTGGGACTACTGGCAGACCATGTACGGGCGCCGCGGGTACTTCACGATGACGCTGCCCGTGCGCGGACGCGAGCTCTTCGCGGCCAAGGTCCTCCACGCGCTGATCGCCACGGCCGTGGCGGCGGTGGTCACGCTGGGCGGTGTGGCGGCGTGCCTCCTCGCTCGGGGGCGGATGGCGCGGATGCCCCTGGGCGATGCCTGGAGCGCGGTGACCGGAGCCGTCGGCGACGCGCCCGCCGGAGTCCTGGCAGGGTTCGGAGCGATCCTCGCGATCCAGCTGGTCGTCGCCGTCATCCAGGTGGCCGCGGTGCTCTCCATCAGCGCGGAGAGCCGCTTCCAGGGGATCGGATGGGGAGCGCCCCTCGTCGGGCTCGTGCTGCTGTACCTGGTGGACCAGGTGGTGAGCCTCATCGGGATGCTGTGGATCCCCCTCGGGATCCGGCTCTCGGGGCCGCAGGCCGGGGACCTGGTCGCGCGCGGCATGTGGCCCGACGTCGTCGAGGCGCTGAGGACGGGAGCGGACCCCACGGTGATCGGCCTCGGCTCGGTGGCCACCGGGGCCGCGCTCACGGTGGCGCTGGCCTGGTGGGCGGTGCGCTCGATCGAGCGCCGCACCTCCCTGCGCTGATCGCGCCGTCCGTCGACGCGCTCTCGTGCGCCCAAGTCATGGCGCGGGCCGCGTCCCTTCGCGAATCCGGTCTCGGACGCCGGCCGGCCATGACCTGGGCGCCTCGGGTCTGTCAGCCCTCGGAGGCGGGGGCGGAGCCGCCGGACCCGCCGGCGCTCCGCCGGCGACGGCGCCTCCTCCTCGGCGCCGCCGAGTCGTCGGCGGGCGTCCGTGGCTCGGGCGTGTGATCGCCGCGGCCCCGGCCTCGCGAGCCGCGATCGGAGCGGCCCTGCTGCCCGGCGGCGTTCTCCTGCTCCGTCCGGGAGGCGCGGGTGCGCTCCGAGGGCGCGCGCCCTCGGCCGCCCGGGATCCCTCGGCCGCCCCGTCCCCGGCCCCCGGCCGAGCGGTGGACCCGCCCACCGAGATCGCGATCGCCGTGGTGCCCGCCCGTCTCGCCCAGATCCTCGATGACCTCCGCGTCCAGCCCGGCCAGCGTGCGCCTGGCCAGCGGCAGCCGGTCGGTGACGTCGGCGGGGATGTCCAGATCGGTGTAGAGGTGCGGGGAGGTGTGGTAGGTCTCCAACGGCTCGGGCACGCCCAGGCCCAGCGCTCTCGAGATCAGGCTCCAGCGCGGCACGTCGTCCCAGTCGACGAAGGTGACGGCGGTGCCCGAATGGCCGGCCCGTCCGGTGCGACCGATGCGGTGGATATAGATCTTCTCGTCCTCGGGGCACTGGTAGTTGATGACATGGGTGACGTCGTCGACGTCGATGCCGCGCGCGGCCACATCGGTGGCCACCAGCACGTCGATCTTGCCGTTGCGGAAGGCGCGCATCGCCTGCTCGCGGGCGCCTTGGCCGAGGTCGCCATGCAGTGCCCCCACCGCGAAGCCGCGTTCGGACAGGTCATCGCCCAGCCGCGCCGCCGTGCGCTTCGTCCGGCAGAAGATGATCGTGCGCCCGCGGCCCCGGGCCTGGAGGATGCGGGCGACGACCTCGACCTTGTTCATCGCGTGGACCCGGTAGATCACCTGCTTGACGGTGTTGACCGTCGCATGGGTGTCGCTGGGGTCCTGGGCGCGGATGTGGGTCGGATGCGTCATGAAGCGGCGGGCCAGCGCGACGACGGGCCCGGGCATGGTCGCGGAGAACAGCATCGTGTGGCGCGTCGCCGGCACCCGGGACAGCAGCGTCTCGACGTCGGGCAGGAACCCCAGGTCCAGCATCTCGTCGGCCTCGTCCAGCACGACGGTCTGGACCCCGTTGAGGTGTAGGTAGCCGCGGCGCAGCAGGTCGATGAGCCGTCCCGGGGTGCCCACCACCACGTCGACGCCGCGCTCCAGGGCCTCGATCTGGGGTTCGAAGGCGACGCCCCCGTAGATGTCGACGATGCGGGTCGACAGCTTCGCGGCCGCCGCGCGCAGGTCCGTGGCCACCTGCTTCGTGAGCTCGCGGGTGGGCAGGACCACGAGCGCCTGCGGGGAGCCCGGGTTGAGCAGGTCGGCATAGCCGTCCTCGTCGGGGGCGATGACGTCCTCGAGCAGCGGAATGCCGAAACCGAGGGTCTTGCCGGTTCCCGTCTTGGCCTGGCCGATGATGTCGTGGCGGGTCAGCGCCACCGGCAGCGTGAGAGCCTGGATGGGGAAGGGATGGGTGATGCCCCGAGCGGCCAGCGCGTCGACGATGGGGTCCGAGACGCCGAAGTCCGCGAAGGACTTCTGGTCGAGGTCCCGCGTGGACCCGTCCTCGTCCGTGATGTCGGGAGTCGCCTCGGGCTCGGGGGACAGGCCCGGGATATCGCCCAGGCGCACGACTCCGGCGGAGTACTCGATGCGCGCGGGAACGGCGGGGGCGGTCCCCTCCGAGCCGGGGGCCTGAGGCGCCTCGACGTCCGTCGCGGCGGCGCTCGCAGTGTTCTCTGTGGTCACGATCAGCCTTGTCTCCGGGCGCGGCCCGGGTCGGTGTGGCAGCCGATCGCGCATGTTCTGGGGCGCCCTCCGAGGGCGCGTGTCACGGTTCGGTGATGCGACCGGTCAGCCGTGGTCGCCTCCATCCTACGGCGCGTCGGCCCCACCGGCCGGGAGGAGCCGCTCACGTCCGGGCGGACCCGGCCCCCGCGACCGGCCGTCGGCGACCTGCCTCTCCCGGAGGCACTGATCTACGCTGGGGGCATGGACCGCACCCACGAAGCTGTAGATGTCGAGACGTCGGAGATCGTCGGGCTGATCGCCTACTCGGCGCTGGCGGCGATGACGCGGCTGGCCAAGGACGGCGATCAGGCGCCCAGCATCGGGACGCATATCGAGCATGCGCGCATGTCGGCGCGCGCCTTCGAGATCTTCGGGCAGCTCGAGGTCTGGGCGGAGCACCGCGGGCTGGATCTGCCGACGGCGGCCGGCGGGTATTCGGGGCTCTTCGACGACCTCGACGCGCGCACCCGGCCCACGACGTGGTGGGAGCGCTCGGTGAAGACCTATGTCACCGTCGGCGCGTTCTCCGACATGCTTCTGCAGGTCTCCGAGCTCCACGACCTCTTCGACGACGATTCGGGGCCCTGGGACCTGGGCCAGGGCGAGTGGGTGCGCGCGAACCTGGCGCCGCGCACCGAGAAGGACCCCCAGCTGGCCGCCCGCCTGTCCCTGTGGGCGCGCCGCGTCGCGGGCGAGGCGCTGGGCCTCGTGCGCTCCACGCTGTTCACGCATCCGGAACTGGCGACGAACGACCCCGACACCGTTGACGCGATCGTCGCGTGGGTGACGAAGCGCCACAGGGAGCGCATGGCCGGCATCGGGCTCAAGGCCTGACCGGCCGCCGGGCCCCGGGGGCCGGCCGGGCATGGGGCGAGGACGGCGCCGGCTCGAGGGCCCTCAGCTCAGGGCGAACCCCACGCGGCGCGGCTCGTCGGGGGCGATGAGCACGTAGCCCAGCGCATCGGCGGGGACGAGGGCGCGCTGCCCCTTCGCGTCGGTGAGAGTGAGGACGGAGTGGGAGGATTGCGCGGACTCGACCTGGGCGAACAGCTCTTCCTCGGTGAGATCCAATTCGAACTGGAGCTCGCGGGCCGTGCCGCGGATGCCGATGGAGACGTTCATGGGAGTACTCCTTGACGAGGGGGAACACGCTTCGACGGCTCCCATGCTACGGGTCGGGCGGGCGGTCGGCTCCGCAGATGCCCGTGGCAGGTGCGAGCATTCAACCATGAGCGAAATCGGGATCGTCGTGGAGGCGCCGCGCCGGGACGGGGACGTGCTGCCTCCCCTCGACGCCCTCCAGCGCGAGATCGTCGCTCAGGCCGCCGGAGGTTCGCTGGTCGTGCGCGGCGCCCCGGGATCGGGGCGCTCCACCTGCGCGCTGGCGGTCTTCGGCGAGGTCGCGGCGCGGACGGGCTCGGCCGTGATCTGGGCGCCCGACCGGCTGCGGACCGAGGCGCTGGAGGAGCGCGCGCAGCGGCTCGCTCCCCAGGCCGTCCGGCCCGTCCGCACGCCTGCGGCCTTCGCCTACCTGGTCGTCTCGACGTGGAGGATCCGCCGGGGGGACCCGCTGGGGCCGCTCGAACTGGTGACGGGCGCGCAGGAGGACCGGATCCTCCAGGACCTGCTCGCGGGCGGCGGTATCGAGTGGCCGCCCTCCCTGCCCGAGCGGATGCGCGCGATGCCGGCCTTCCGGATGGAGCTGCGCAACCTCTTCGCCCGGGCCGGTGAGGCCGGCGTCGACGGCACCCGGCTGGAGGCGCTGGGCGCGAGCCTCGGGCGAGCAGAGTGGGAGTCCGCGGGCCGGCTGCTCGCCCGGTACGAGGACGGGCCCGGCTTCGCGCTGGAGTCGCGCGGGCGCATGCAGGCGGACACCTCGCGCATCCAACGGGTGGCCGCTCGGGTGCTGGAACGATGGGACCGGGATGCCCCCGCCCGCAGAGTCGTCGCCCCCGCCCCCGTGCCCGAGGTCGTCGTGGTCGACGACCTCCAGGACTGCACGGCCTCCACCGTCGAGCTGCTGTCCGTGATGGCGGGCCTGGGGACGCGGGTCGTGGCCTTCGCGGATCCCGATGTGGCGGTGGCCTCCTACCGCGGCGGCGAGCCTCATCTCGACCTGAGGCTCTCACGGGCGATCGGGGCGCCGATGCGCGAGCTCGGCGACGTCCACCGCGGGACGCCCGCCCTGAGGGAGCTCGCCCGCGACGTCACACAGCGGGTGACGACCACGGGTCCCGCGGGCCGCCGGAGGGCCGCGGCGGCGGGCGATGCGGGCGCGGGCGGCGGGCCGCCGGAGGGCGCGGAGCGCATCCGCCTCCATCTGGCCGCCAGCGAGGCGCAGCTCGGTGCCCTCACCGCGCGCCTCCTGCGCGGGCACCACCTCCATGACGGC
This sequence comes from Schaalia naturae, assembly GCF_042665795.1. NCBI lineage: Bacteria > Bacillati > Actinomycetota > Actinomycetes > Actinomycetales > Actinomycetaceae > Schaalia > Schaalia naturae. The sequence continues at coordinate 1,946,946 of NZ_JBHTEF010000001.1, read as the reverse complement.
GTCGCCTGGGAGGACCAGGCCGTCATCGTGCGTTCCTCCGGGGATGTCGACTCCGTGCGGCGCCAGCTGCGCCGCGGCGGCGTGCCGCTGGCCGGGGCCCGGCGGGCGTTCGCCTTCTCCCACGAGCCGGCCACGCGAGCGCTGCTGGTCCTCGTCGCCGGCGGAGCGCCCGGCCAGGCCGCGGAGGCGCCCTCGGAGCCGGAGGCGGAGGAGCGGCTCGCCGCCCTGCTCGTCGATTCGCCCTACGTCGCGGCCGACCCGCTGGACGTCCACCGCGCGCTGCGCGCTCTCAACGCCCGGGTCGTGGAGGCGGCCGACGGCGACGAGGAGGACACGGACCTCACCGCCCGGGAGGTCACGCTGGCGGACCTGCTGGGCCGGCCTCAGCTGGCCGACGGCGTCGCGGATCCGGAGCTCAAGGGGCGGCTGAAGCGCGCGTCGCGGATGTGGGCGGCGCGCTCGGGGATCGCGCTGCGGCGTCCCCGGGGCGCGCTGTGGGCGTTGTGGCAGGCGGCGGATGTCGCCGAGCAGTGGCGCGCCGGGGCTCTTGAGGGCGGCGCGGACGCCCCGTGGTTCGACGACCAGCTGGATGCCGTCATCGCCCTGTTCCGCGTCGCCGACGTGTGGGAGCAGCGCACGCCGGCCGGTGTCGCCCGGGACTTCGCCGAAGAGCTCCTGGCCGACGACGTCCCCGTCGACACCCTGGCCCGCACCGGCCAGAGGCCCGCCGGGGTGGAAGTGGCGACACCCGCCCAGGCGATGGGGCGCGAATGGGACGTCGTGTGCGTCCTCGGCCTCCAGGACGGCAGGTGGCCCAATCCCCGGCTGCGCGACCGGGTCCTGCGCGCCGACCTGCTGGCCGACATCGCCTCGGGCCGTCTGGATCCGCTGGACCCGGGCGGACGCGGCGCGGCGGAGGACCCGCGCTCCGCCCGCCGGGCCGTCCTCGACGATGAGATGCGGCTGTTCGCGGCCGCGGTCACCCGGTCCCGCCGGTTCCTCCACCTGGGGGCCGTCCGCGCGGAGAACGAGGCCCCCTCCTCCTTCATCGGGATCGCGCTGCCCCACGCCGCGCGGGGGGGCGCCCGGAGCGCGGGGCGGGAGGACGCGGAGGCGTCGCCCGAGGAGGACCTGCCTCTGGAGGAGGTCCCGCCTGCGCTGGACCTGGCGGGGGAGGCGGCGGCGTTGCGCCATCTCGCCTCCCAACCGGAGGACGAGCCTGGGCGAGACATCGCCACCACTCTCCTGGCCGTGCTGGCGCGCGAGGGCGTCGTGCAGGCGGATCCCTCACGATGGACCGGGGTGGGCGGCGTGACGACGGACGCCCTCACGGAGGCTCCGGGGCCGATCGCGCTGTCCCCGTCGAAGGTGCAGACAGCGCGCGAGTGCACGCTCCGCTGGCTCCTCGCCTCGGCGGGGGGCGACGCGCCCGCGGGGGGAGCCCAGATGCTGGGAACCCTGGTCCACGCCATCGCCCAGCGCCACCCGCACGGGTCTGAGGAGGAGATGCTCGCCGATCTGCATGGCCACTGGGACGATCTGGGCTTCGACGGCACCACGTGGGTCGGGCGAGAACAGCGGCTCCACGCCGAGGATGTCGTCCGCGCGCTTGCGTCCTACGTCCAGGGCGTGCCGGGCGGTGTCCAGACCGAGGTCCGGGTCCACGTCCCCCTGGGGGACGTCGTGCTGACGGGGTCCATCGACCGGATCGAGGAGGTCGACGGCGGCGTGCGCATCGTCGACCTCAAGACGGGTCGGGCCATCAGCGCCGACGAGGCGCAGGAGCATCCGCAGCTGGCCGCCTACCAGGTGGCGCTCGTCGAGCAGGGCCTGGACGTCGTCGGGGCGCGACTGGAGTTCTTGGGCAGCGGGAGACCTGTGGCCCGCATCCAGCCGGGGTTGCGGGGGGAGGACCTGGAGCGGTGGCGCACCGAGTTGGAGAGGTTCGGGACGACGCTCAGGGGGCCTGTGTTCCAGGCGACCCCCTCGGCGCCGGTGTGCCGGACATGCCCGTTCCGCCGCAGCTGCCCGGCGCAGGACGAGGGACGGAGGACCGTGGAATGAGCGGGCCGGATCGTCAGGGCTCGCCGCGCGCGGCGATCGGCGCGCGCGGGATCGCGGAGCTCATCGGCGGGAGGACGCCGACCGATGAGCAGGTCGCCGTCATCGAGGCGCCCGCCGAGCCGCTCCTGGTCGTCGCCGGGGCCGGGTCGGGCAAGACCGAGACGATGTCGATGCGCGTCCTGTGGCTGGTCGCGGACCAGGGGATCGCCCCCGAGTCCATCCTGGGTCTGACCTTCACGCGCAAGGCCGCCGCCGAACTCGGGGCCCGCCTGCGCGACCGGCTGGGACGGCTGGCGGCCGCCGTCCCGGGCCTGGAGGAGGCCGGGGACCCCGTCTCCCTCACCTACAACTCCTTCGCTGAACGGCTCGTCGCCGAGCACGGGCTGCGCATCGGGATCGATCCGGATGTCCGGATGCTCGGGCAGGCCGGAGCCGTCCAGATGATGGGGGACATCGTCGCCCAGTGGCACGGCGACCTGGAGGCGTTCGCCGGGAAGTCGCCGGCCACGGTCGTCACCCGGGCGCTGGCGATGGCCGGACACCTGGCCGAGCACGACCTCGCCCTGGAGGAGGCCCGCCGCGAGCTCGGGCGCTTCGAGGAGGAGCTCCTCTCCTACGCGGACGCGAAGAAAGGGCCCGGAGGCACGCTGAGGGCGATGGTCGCGGCGAACCGGGAGCGTTCCGCGCTGCTGGACCTCGTGGCCGCCTTCGACGCCCGGAAACGCGAGGCGGGGATGATGGACTTCGGGGACCAGCTCATGCTGGCGACCCGCATCGTGCGCGAGGCCCCAGACGTCGTCGACCAGATCCGGGCCGACCACGCCGCCGTCCTGCTCGACGAGTTCCAGGACACCTCCGTCATCCAGATGGAACTGCTGTCCCGCCTCTTCCGCGACCACCCGGTCACCGCCGTCGGCGATCCCAACCAGGCGATCTACGGATGGCGCGGCGCGTCTGCGGCCTCGTTGGAGGGCTTTCTCGGCCGGTTCCAGTCGACGCCGGCCCGAGAGGACCAGACGCTCACCCTGTCGACGTCGTGGCGCAACGACATCCGTGTCCTCGAGGTCTCGAACAGGGTGGCCGCCCCCCTGCGCGAGCACGCCCGAAACGCGGCGTCCCCGGTGCTGGCGCCCCGAGCCGGCGCCGGGGCCGGACGGGTGGACGTGGCCTACACATCGGACCGCGACGCGCAGGCCCAGAAGGCCGCCGACTTCATCCAAGAGGTCCGGACGCCTCGGGGCTCCCGGATGCCGACGGCGGCCGTGCTGTGTCGGCGCCGCGCCGACTTCCAGATCGTCGACGAGGCGCTGCGCGCCAGGGACATCCCCACCCAGGTGATCGGCCTGGGAGGCCTGCTCGACCAGCCGGCGGTCGCGGACGCCCGCGCAGCCCTGGAGATCGCCGTCGATGTCACGAACTCGCCCTGGCTCGTGCGTCTGCTCGCCAACCTGGATCTGGGGGCGGCGGACCTCCGGCTGATGGGGCGGTGGGCCCGGCACCTGGCGCGGCGCACCTCCGGCGCCGAGCACCCCGAGACCCTGCTGCTGGACGCGGTGGACGCCCCGCCGGAGGCGGGGTGGCGGCCTTCCCCCCAGGGGCCGGCGTTCACCGAGGCTGCGGCCGCGCGGGTGCGCGTGCTGGGCCAGCGGCTGCGCGCCGTACGCCGGGGATCCGGTCGGGGCGTCGTCGAGCAGGTGGAGCGCGCGATCTCGATCCTCGGACTGGCCGAGGACGCCACCGCCGACCCCCTGCACAACACCGGCCGGGAGGCGTTGGACGGGTTCATCGACGTCGCCGCCGATTTCGAGGCCCAGGTCCCCGGCGCGACGATGCGCGGGTTCCTCACATGGCTCGCCGTCGCCGAGGACGAGGAGAACGGGCTGGCGGGCCCGGCGGCGCAGCCCGACCCCGCCGCCGTGCAGATCCTCACGGTCCACGGCGCCAAGGGCCTGGAGTGGGACGCGGTCGTCGTGTTCAACCTCAGCGACGGCATCTTCCCCAGTCACCGGTCGACGCCTGAGAGCTGGACGGAGGACCCGGTCGCCTCCAGCGCCTGGCTGACGGCGGGCGACCAGCTGCCCTACCCGCTGCGCGGAGACGCCGACTCCCTGCCGCCCTTCGTCCCCGAGCTGGGGGACGCGCGGACCGCCCAGGCGGCCTTCAACAAGTGGGTGGACGGCGCACACAAGGCCGACCTGGGACGCCACATGGAACGGGAGGAGCGGCGCCTCGCCTACGTGGCGCTCACACGTGCGCGGGAGAGCCTGCTGATGATCGGCTGCTGGAAGGACGCCTCCGCGAGACCCCGCCCGCCCTCGCGCTACCTCATGGAACCGCTGACCGCCGGACTGACGGATGCCGACCCCTCGACAGCGGTCCCCCCCTGTCCGGACAAGGAGGCCCTCGCCGCCCTCGGCGCCGCCGGCCCCGCGCAGGCCTTCCCCCGTCGCCCGGGGCGCTCGCGGGAACTCGCCACCGGCGCCGCGCGGCGGGTGCTCGCGCGCGCCGCCTCCCTGGATCGGGCCCGCGCCTCCACCCAGCAGATCCTCTCCGCCCTGGAGGGGCACCCGGCGGCGCGCGACGTCCGGGCCCTGCTCGACGAGCGCCGCCTGCGCGAGGAACGGCGTTCCATAGTGGTGGTGCCTGCCCGCCTGCCTGCCACCAGCGTCTCCGGGATCGTCGAGGACCGAGCCGCCTTCGCCCGGGACCTGCGCCGACCCGTTCCCGCCGAGCCTTCGGAGTCCTCGGCGCTGGGCACCCTTTTCCACGCGTGGGCCGAGCGCCAGCTCAGGCTCACCAGCGGCGAGCTGTGGGACGAGCCGCTGGCCGGGGAGGAGGCGCTGTCGGCCCGGGACCGCGACCGTCTGGACGCGATGCGCGTGAACTTCTGGTCGCTGCCACTCCTGGAGCAGCAGCCGGTCGCCGTCGAGGAGCCGTTCAGCGTGGAGATCGCCGGCATGTCCGTCCAGGGCCGGATCGACGCCGTGTTCCGGGACCGGGACGGCACCGACACCGTCGTCGACTGGAAGTCGGGCCGCGTCCCCTCCGAGCTCACCACGCCGAGGGAGCTGCGCTACTTCCTCACGCAGCTGCAGCTCTACCGCACGGCGTGGGCGCGCCGCACGGGGGTCGGGGAGGACCGCGTCCGCGCCCGGGTCGCCTTCCTGGCGGGTCCGCGGATCCTCGACCTCGGCGACGTCGCGGGGATGCTGCGCGAGGCGCTGGCCCGTGAGAGCCGGTCCGGGGCCTCGCAGGCTGGGACTGCGGGGCCCGGTCCTGCCCGCTCCGCGTCGGTGCCGCCGGCCTCCCCGGGGGCGGAGCCTGCTCCGATCGAGGAGCAGGTCGCCCGGGCGTTGCGCGGCCGGTGACGGGAGCGCTCCCGCCGGGCGCCCGGACTTCGTCAGAGGGCGGGCGCTGACGGCTCCCCTGGATGTGGATGGTCCGGGCGTGGCCCGTCCAGGTCGAGGCGCTCGGTCGGCAGATCCGCGTCGCCGAGCGCGCCGGTGGACGCGTCCCCGTCATCCGCGCCGTCGGATGCGGCGCCGCCCTCGTCACCGGTCCCCTCACCGGATGGGGCGGCGCCCCGCGGTGCGCCGGGTGACGGCGGGCTTGCCGGGGCGGGCGTCTCCGCGAGAGAGGCCGGCGGACGGGCCAGCGGGTCATCGCCCAGGTCGTCGGCCAGGTCGGAGAGCATTCGGGTCGCCTCCTCGACGATGGAACGGTCCTCGGCGTGGACCCCGTGGACGAGCCAACGGACCAGGGCGAGTTCGGAGAGGAGCTGCGCGCGGGTGAGGAGGTGAAGGTCCGTGGCATGGCGGGCCAGGGAGTAGGCCTCGCGGAAGCGGTCGAGAAAGGCGTCCGACGCCTGGGCAAGGACCCAGGCCACGTCGACGGCCGGGTCTCCCACGCGCGCGGAGGAGAAGCCCGTGAGGCCCAGCACCGCGCCGTTGTCGACGACGACGGAGGTGGTCTGCAGGTCGCCGTGGATCGGCGCGGTCTGGAAGCGCCACAGTGCCACGTCCTCCAGCGCAGCCGACCAGCGGTTCCACAGGTTCGCGGGGATGACGGCGGCGGAGGCGGCCTCGTCGAGGAGCGCCAGGTTCCGGTCTCGGCACTCGGCCGCCGTGTATGCGGGCGTGTCGACGCCGGTGTAGACGCCGGGGGCCAGGTTGTGCAGCGAGGCGAGCGCGCGAGCCAGCGAGGCGGGGAGCACGAGCGAGTCCTCGAAGTCCTCCTCAGCCATGAAGCGCCCGCCCAGGTCCGGGTGGACCATGACACGGCCGCCCCCCGCAATGTGGGCGATGCCCGAGGGCCGGGGCACGTCGAAGGGGATCTGGTCCGCGTCGCGGGCGCGGGCGAGCCGCGCGAGCACCGCCGTCTGCGCCTCCAGGTTGAGTCCGCCCGTGGTGTCGTGCGGGCACACGACCAGGTAGCGGTTGCCCTGCACGTCGATGATGCCGGTGACGGAGGTCAGCTCGTCGGTGAACTGCGGCGGGCGCAGGCCCGCGACCCGCAGCCCCGGCACGGCCACGGTGGCCAGCGCCGCCAATTCGAGGGGAGTCTTCGCCGGAATCACCTGTCTACGCTACATGCCGCGCGTCCCAATCGTGCGGTCACAACGCCGCCGAGGACGTCCCTGCCGATGGGAGGGCCGCCCCTGGGAGCGGATGCGCCGCCCGGGCGGGCGGGGGACCGGGAGTTGTCCACAGATCGCCTGGAACCCCTTCCGCGCGCCCTCAAGAGCTGTTAGGTTCATCGGAACCCACCGGTGGGAAGTCGTGGAGGAACCGTTGAGGCGGGGCGCGGAGGTGACGTCATGGTCGACGGGCTCGAGGTCCGGGCCGCGCGCGTGCGCGAGGAGCTGTCGGCGCGCGGCACGAACCCGCACGCAGATTTCGAGACCGTGCGCGCGGCCGCGGAGGACGTCGTCGACGAGGCCGGAGGCCTCCTGTCTCCGCAGGACCGCGAGGAGCAGGTGCGCCTGCTGGTCTCCGAGGTCGCAGGGCTCGGTCCGCTCCAACCGCTTCTCGACGACCCGTCTGTGGAAGAGGTTTGGGTCAACTCTCCGACCCGGGTGTTCGCGAGCCGCGACGGCGTCCCGGAGCTCACCACCGTCATCCTGACGGATCCGCAGGTGCGCGACCTCGTGGAGCGGATGCTCCTCCACTCCGGGCGCCGTCTGGACCTGTCCTCCCCCTTCGTCGACGCCACGCTGCGAGGAGGGGAGCGTCTCCACGTCGTCATCCCGCCCGTCGCCGGACGGCACTGGTCGATCAACGTCCGCAAACACATCCAGCGGGCCCGCGCCCTCGCCGACCTCGTCGATGCGGGGATGGTCCCCGGAGACGTGGCGGTGTTCCTCGCCGGCGCGGTGGTCGCCGGCCTGTCGATCGTCGTCTCCGGGGCCACCCAAGCGGGGAAGACCACCCTCCTGCGGGCGCTCTCCGGCGAGATCCCCCGCACCCGCCGGGTCATCACCTGCGAGGAGGTCTTCGAACTCGACCTGCGCAACCGCGACAGTGTGGCCCTGCAGACCCGTCCGGGCAACCTCGAGGGGCGCGGCGAGGTCACCCTACGCGACCTGGTCCGCGAGTCCCTGCGCATGCGGCCCGAGTGCCTGATCGTCGGCGAGGTCCGTGGCGCGGAGGCCCTGGACCTGCTGCTCGCCCTCAACGCCGGAGTGCCGGGCCTGGCAACGGTCCACGCGAACTCGGCGCGGGAGGCTCTGGGCAAGCTCAGCCTCCTCCCGCTGCTGGCCGGGGAGAACGTGACCTCCCAGTTCGTCGTCCCCACGCTCGCGTCCTCGGTGGACCTCGTGTGCCACGTCGACCGCGACGCACGAGGGCGGCGCCGGCTGACGGAGGTCATCGCGGTGCCCGGCCGGGTCGAGGGCGGCCGCATCGAGGCCTCCCAGCTCTGGGGTCCAGACGGGGAACGGACGGCACGGGGCACGGGCGGGTTGGAGGACGACGGCCGGTTCGCGGCCGCGGGCCTCGACGTCGCGGCGCTGCTGGCCGGCGGTCGCCCATGAGCGCGGTGCTGGCCGGTCTCGGACTGGGCACGGGCCTCGTGCTCGTGCTGGCGGTGTGGGCGGGCCTGCCGCCGGTGTCCGTGGGCCGTCCCCGGTGGTGGCTGCGGTGGGCGGACCAGATCGTGAGGGCCGGTGTCTCCGGGCTCACCCCGTGGCGCCTGAGCGCTCTCAGCGCGGCGATGACCGCGATCCTGTTCATCGCCGTGCTTGCGTGGAGCGGCGTGTGGACGGTCGCCGCCGCGATCGCGCTCATGGCGATGCCGGTTCCCGCCATGGCCGTCGCGGGGCGCGCTCGGGCCCGCGGCGCGGAACTGCGGGAGTCCTGGCCGGAGGTCGTGGACTTCCTCGTCTCCGGCGTGCGCGCCGGCGCGGGCCTGCCAGAGCTCCTGTGCGAGCTCGCCACCGTCGGCCCCGAGCCGTTGCGTCCCCAGTTCGCCGCCTTCGCCTCCGAGTACGGGGCCGATGGGCGCTTCAGCCCGGCGCTGACCCGGCTCAAGGAGCGTTTCGCCGATCCTGTGGCAGACCGCATCGTGGAGGCCCTGCGCCTGGCCCGCGACGTCGGCGGGAGCGACCTGTCGGTCCTCCTGCGCGATCTCGGTGTGCTCCTGCGTGAGGACGCGCGTGTGCGTGGGGAGCTGGAGGCGCGCCAGTCCTGGACCGTCAACGCGGCCAGACTCGGGGTGGCCGCTCCGTGGCTGGTCCTCCTCATGATCGCCTCCCAGGCGCAGGCGGGCGCCGCCTACTCGACTCCGGAGGGCGCGGTCGTGCTGGGCGTGGGGGCCGCCGTCTCGATCATCGCCTACCTCGCCATGAAGCGCCTGGGCGCCCTGCCCACGGATCGGAGATCGCTGCGATGACGGAGCTGGTGTGGGCGGCGGTGGCGGGGGCGTGTCTGGGCGCCGGGACGCTGTGCGTGTCAGCCAGCTGGCGTGCGGCGCATCCGAGCCTCGCGATGCGCGTGCGCCAGGGCGCGCCCGGAGCACCGGCCCGGACGGTCGGCGGCCCCCTCGGGTGGGCGCGGGCCTGGATGCTGCGGGCCGTCGAGGCCATCGGGTCCACGACGCCCTCCGTCGAGTACCGTCTCCGGTTGCTCGGACGCCCCGCGGAGGTCGGCGCATTCCGGCTCCAGCAGTTCGTCGCGGCGCTGCTCGCCATGGTCGTCGCCGGTTCGGCCTGCGCCGCGGGACTCGCCCACCGCGGTGGCGGGGCGGCCCTTGTGGTCCCGGTCGTCGGCTTGTCCGCGCTGATGGGAGCGGCGGCGTGGGACCAGGTCCTGTCGCTGAGGGCCGGGTCCCGGCAACGCGCCCTGGACGCGCAGGTGCCCGACGCCTCGGAGCTGATGGCCCTCGCCGTGGGGGCGGGCGAGTCGGTGCCGGGCGCACTCGAACGGATCGCGCGTATCTCGTCGACGGATCTGGCGGGCGAGCTGGCCCTGACGGGTGCGGAGATCCGGATGGGCGTCCCGACGTCGCGGGCGCTCGCGGACCTGTCCGCGCGCAACGACTCGCCGTCGCTGGACCGCCTGTGTCAGACGCTCATCACCTCCATCGAACGGGGCTCCCCCCTCGCCCAGGTGCTCCAGGACCAGGCCCGCGACATCCGCGAGGCCACGCGCCAGCGCCTCATGGAGGAGGGCGGGCGCCGCGAGATCGCGATGCTCCTGCCCGTGGTCTTCCTCATCCTTCCCGTCACCGTCCTCTTCGCCCTCTACCCCGGGCTCATCGCGCTCGAGGTCGGCCCCTGAGGAAGCCGATCCCCGCGATCCCCCGACCGCGCCCCGTCAGCCATCAGGTCCCTGTGAGGAGACGCCCATGGAACATCTCATCCGCCGAGCCCGCCGACGCCCAGCGCCTGGCCACGCTCCCGTGCCTCCGGATCGGCGGCAGGCCGTCGGCGTCGGCGACCCCGAGCGGGGCGACGTCCCCGGCTGGGTCTTGATCACCCTGATGACGGCGGCGCTGGTCGCCGCGATCTGGGCGATCGCCAACGTGCAGCTCACGGCGCTCCTGGAACGCGCACTGGAGAAGGTCTCGGGGATCTAGCCATGGAAGGCGCCGAAGCGCAGGACGCTCCGCTGACCGGGGGTCCCCCAAGGGGCGTCGCGAGGAGGGGCGAGCGCGGTTCCGAGGTGGTCTCCCATGTCCTCATCCAGGGGCTCGTGGTCCTCCTGGTGCTCATGGTCATGCAGCTGGCCTTCGCCCTCCACACCCGCAACCTGGCGATCTCGGCCGCCGGAGAGGGAGCGCGCCGTGCCGCACTGGCGGGAGGGGACACCGCCGAGGCCGCCGCCCGCACCGGGATCCTGCTCGACCGGTACCTGGGGGAGGGGCGCCCCCGGGAGATCTCGGTGAGCACGGAAGCCCGGGCGGGCGGCGGGCGCGGCACCGTGGTCGTCACCGTGCGCACGGCCCTGCCCCTGCTCGCCGGATGGGGGCCCTCGGGCTGGCTGACGGTCCGGGGGCGTTCCGTCGCGGAGGTGCCCGGTGGGCCATGACCGTCGGGCGCACCCGCGTGGCGGGGCCCACCCGGATCGGGAGGGAGGGGAGGCCGTCATCGAGTTCATCGTGCTCACCGTGGCCGTGGTGGTGCCCGTGATCTACCTCGTGCTCGCCCTGTCGTCGGCCCAGGCGGGGGTGTTCGCCGCAGAGGCCGGGGCCCGTGAGGCCGCGCGCGTGCTCGCCGCCGACCCAGCCAGCACGGACATCGCCCGCGAGCAGGTGGAACTGGTCTTCGCGGACTTCGGCCTGCCGCCCCCGACGGAGGTGGAGATGGAATGCGTGCCCTCTGGGTGCTCGGGCCCGCGGGCCCGCATCCGCGTGCGGGTCTCGACGACTGTCCCCCTGCCCCTCGTCCCGGCCTGGGTGGGCGATGGGGGGCTCCTCCCCGTCGCCGCGACATCGGAGACCCTCATCGGGGGACTGAGGCTCGATGGCTGACGGGGGGACGGCGGAGGACGCCGAGGACGGGCGGATCGCGCTGCTCGTCGTCGGGCTCATCGCCGTGGTGCTTGCGCTCGTGCTGGCTGGCACCGCGATCACCGTCGTCCACGTCCAGGACCGCCGTCTCTTGGCGTGCGCGGACCGCGTCGCGGCCGCGGCCTCGAACGTCGTCGACGCCGGCGCCTACTACGGCGGGGAGGGACGGGGCCAGGGGCTTGTCCCCTCCCCCTCCGGCGCGCGCGCCGCCGCAGGCGCCGCCCTGTCCGAGCTCGCCGGGTCGACCTGCTCGGTGGGTCGCGGCGTGGTGCTCGAGGAGGTCACGGCGCGCGGCGGGGAGGTCCTGGTGACGGTGAGCGCCGTCGCCGACCTGCCGCTCGTCCCGCCCGCGCTCGGGCCGGTGCCCGCCCCCGCGCTGGTCGCGACCTCGTCCGCGCGCACGTCCTGAGGCGGGCGGTTGCGACCTGTCAGGTGCCCGGGTCAGTCCTCGGGTCCCCGAGTGATGCGGTCGATGGCGATGACGACGTCCGCCGGGTCGGGCGTGGAGACGTCGAGGGCGCGGTGGATGGTCAGCCCCTCGATGAGGGCGTCGAGCAGACGAGCGGTGGTCGGATCGAAGTGCTGCTGCAGCGCGTGCCGGCTGCGCGCCATCCAGGTCGCGGTGAGGGTGCGGTAGGCGGGCTCGCGCGCGGCCAGGGTGTAGAGCTCATGGGTGAGCACGAGGTCCCGTTCGGTGCTGAAGACGTCCTCGGTGATGAGGGCCGCGACCGCCGCTCTGGCCTCGTCTCCGGTGGTCGCCGAGGACATGCGCCTCTCGAAGCGCTCGGCGATCGTTCCGGCGAACCGGGTGAACGCCTCGCGCAGCAGCTCGTCCATGCCCGTGAAGTGGTACGTCATCGAGCCGAGCGGGACGCCGGCCGCGGCTGCGACGCGGCGGTGCGAGGTGCCGGCCAGGCCCCGTTCGGCGATGACATCGAGACAGGCGTCGATGATGCGGTCCCTGCGCTTCGGATCGTGGCGCGGATTCTCCCGGGCGGAGGTCGTCTCGGGCATCTCAGATCCTCCTGAGGGCTCGCGCGGGGTTGCCCACGGCCACCACGCCCGCGGGGATATCGCGGGTGACGACGGATCCGGCGCCGATCACAGAATCGCTGCCGATCGTGACGCCGGGGCAGACGATCACCCCGCCGCCGAGCCACACGTTGTCGCCGAGGGCGATCGGGCGGGCGGCCTCCAGCTTGTCGCGGCGCGTCTGCGGGTCGATCGGGTGCGTCGGGGTGAGCAGCTGCACATTCGGCCCGATCTGGCAGTCCTCGCCGATGACGATCGGGGCGACATCCAGCGCGGTGAGGTTGAAGTTGACGAACGTCCTCGCCCCGATCGTGATGTGCTCGCCGTAGTCGACGCGCAGCGGCGGCTTGACGAACGCATCTTTCCCGAGGTGCCCCACCAGCTGCGCCAGCCAGGACACGGCCGTGCCGTCGTCGCGCACGAAAGCCCTCTCGAACTCGGCGGCCAGGCGCACGGCGCGCGCGGCCCGGGCCGCGTTGTCGGGATCGTCGGCGATGTAGAGGTCGCCCGCGAGCATGCGCTCCCGGTTCGTGCGGGGATCGCCCGCGAAGTGATCGGTCGTCATGCGTACGATCGTACCCGAGCGGCATGTACGATCGTACGCATGACATCTCGCACGTCGGTCCGGCCCTCCGAGGAGGACCGCAGGGCGCGTGCCGCCGTCGCGGCCCTGTTCTTCACCAACGGCGTCGTCTTCGCCAACCTCGTGCCGCGCTATCCCGAGATCAAGACCGCCCTCGATCTGGACAACGCCTCTTACGGCCTCGCGGTGGCGGCGTTCCCGATCGGCGCGATCGTCGCGGGACTCGCCTCCGCGACGCTGATCCGCCGGTTCGGATCGGGCGCGGTCGCTGCCGCGGGCATGATCCTGACCAGTCTCGGCGTGCTGATGGCGGGGATGGCGCCCTCTGTGGGGCTCTTCGCCGCCGGGCTGTTCCTCGGCGGAGCGATGGACGCGATCACCGACGTCGCCCAGAACGCCCACGGGCTGAGGGTGCAGCGCCGGTACGGGCGGTCGATCATCAACGGGTTCCACGCCACGTGGTCGATCGGAGCGGTCGTGGGCGGATCGATGGCAGCCGCCGCAATCGCGGCGCACCTGCCGTTGGGGATCCACCTGGGCATCTCCGCCGCGATCTTCGCAGTGGTCTCTCTGATCGCGCTGAGATTCTGTCTGCCCGGCGCCGACGACGCGGCCGACGAGGACGCGGTCGCCGACCGGGACGAGACCGAGGCCTCGCTGCGTGCCGGGGTCTCTCCGCAGGTCGTCACGACCGTCGTCGCCCTCGTGCTCATCGCCATCGCCGGCACCCTCGTGGAGGACTCCGGCAACTCGTGGGCCTCCCTGTACCTCTCCGGTTCGCTGGGCGCCCCGGCAGCGGCCGCCGCGTCTGGCTACATCGCCCTCGTCGGCGCGCAGTTCGTCGGCCGGCTGATCGGAGACCGGCTCGTGGACCGCTTCGGGCAGCGTGCGGTCGTCCGCGCCGGCGGTCTCATCGTCGCGGTCGGCATGGGCCTAGCGCTGGCCGTCCCGTCGGTCCTGGGAACGATCCTGGGATTCGCCGCCGCCGGGTTCGGCGTCGCCTCCTTCGTGCCCGCGGCCATGCACGAGGCCGACCGGTTGCCCGGACTCAGACGCGGCACGGGGCTGACCATGGTCTCCTGGCTCATGCGCCTCGGCTTCCTCTTCTCTCCGCCGGTGGTCGGCTTCATCGCCGATCACGCCGGACTGCGCACCGGGTTGCTCGTCGTCCCCGCCGCCGGGGCTCTCGTCGTCCTCCTCGCGGGCGTCCTCCGGGGCCGCCGCGATCCGATCGACCGGATGGCGGACCACACATGACGGACATCGACTGGGGCCGGGGGCGCTGGACCCATCCCCCGGCAGACCACCGGCTGACCGACGAGGGCTTGTCGGCCACCGCCGCCGAGGGGTCGGACGCCTGGCGCCTGACCTCCTACGGATTCATCCACGACTCGGAGCACGCGCTGCTGACGCCGTTCGCGCCGGAAGGAGCGATGGAGGTCACCTTCGTCGCGGACTTCTCGGACCAGTTCGACCAGGCCGGCCTGTTCCTGCGTGCGACCGGCGAACGTTGGGTGAAGGCCGGCGTCGAGTTCTCCGACGGGGCTCTCCAACTCGGCGCCGTGGTCACGAACGGTCATTCGGACTGGTCCGTGTCGCCGGTCGCCGGCTGGAACGGGCGGCCCATCACGATCCGCGCGAGCTGGGCGGGCGATGCCCTCACCCTGAGGGCGTGCCCCGAGGGGGAACCGTTGCGCCTGGTGCGGGTCCTTCCGATGCCGCGGACCCTCGCCCTCTCAGTGGGTCCCTACCTGTGCGCCCCGACCCGCGCCGGCCTGAAGGTCGACTTCACCGCGTGGCGCTTCACCGCAGCCGACGACGCGCTGCACTGAACGAGAGGGAGAACCATCCATGTCGAAGGATCTCGTCCTGGTCTTCCACCCCGATCTGGCGGCCTCCGTCGTCAACAGGCGATGGGTCCAGGAGCTGGGGCGGCACCCCGAGCGTCACACCGTCCACGATGTCCACGCCGCCTATCCCGACGGGCGGATCGACGTCGAACGCGAACAGAAGCTGGTGGAGGACCACGAGCGGCTGATCCTGCAGTTCCCGATCTACTGGTTCAGCTGCCCGCCTCTGGTCAAGACCTGGCTTGATGAGGTCCTGACCAGCGGCTGGGCGTATGGCCCGGGGGGAGATGCGCTCGCCCGGCGCCCGGTGGCGCTGGGCGTCACCGCCGGCATCCGGGAGTCCGACTACCGCCGTGACGGCCGCTACGGGCACACGCTGGCGGAAGCCCTCACGCCCTTCGAGATGACCTTCCAGTACACCGGCGCGGACTTCCGGTCCTTCTACGCGTTCTACGGTGCGGAACACGGGCCGTCGACCGAGGCCGTCGCCCGGAGCGCCCGGGGGTACCTCGAGTTCCTGGAGCGCCTCTAACCCTCGGCCGCGGGCGTCCGGCGCGGGGCCCGCGAAGGCCGTCGCCCTCTCAGCGGTCGACGGGCTCCGAGGTGAAGGTGCGCGTGTAGGTGACGCCCCGGGTGATGGTGTGCCCGACCGTGCAGCTGCGGTCGATCGCGGCCTCGGCGCGGCGCAGGAGCGCGTCGTGTTCCTCCGCGCTCAGGCCGGTGAGGTCCTGGACGAGCTCCACCTGGAAGGAGTCGTAGCGGTCGGCGTCCTCGTCGTAAACGCCCGAGACGCCGATGAGCTGCTGGAAGTCTTCACCCAGGGCGCGCTGCAGACGGGCGTCGGAGGACATCGCGTTGCATCCGGCCAGCGCGATCTTGAGCAGATCCCCCGGTGAGAAGCGCCCCGGCCCGTCGCCGATGAGCACCTCGGCGCCCCGCGCGTTGCGCGCGACGTACCGGCGGGTCCCCTGGCGCTCGAGGTACAGGGGAGCGGTTGGCCCGCCCTCGGCTGTCGGGGCGGGATCAGGAGTGGTGCGGGTGGTGTCGTCCATGGGGACATTGTCCCTCAGGCCGGCCGCCGGTCGCCCGCTGAGTCCGTGGAGCGCCCCTCCCCGCGTCGCTCGCCTGCGGAGTGCGGCGCTGTCCTCCGCACGAGGGAGGAACGCGGGGAGGTCAGGCGGCCGGATGCGCGTCGAGCCATTCGCGTGCCGCCTCGGGCTCGGTCTCCAACGCGCCCCGGATGGCGCCCGCCGCCTTCTGCTCGATGGCGCCGCCGACCAGCGGCACCGAGACACGGATGTCGAGTTCCACGGTCGCCTCCGTCGACTCCCCCCGGTCGGCGAGCGTGAGCCGCGCCGAGGCCGACACAGGCGCCCCGCTCACTGTGACATCGACGGTCCCGCGGCGCTCGCCACCGGCCTCGGGCGCGAGGACCAGGGCGATCCGAGCGGACAGCCCGGAACGGACGAAGCGGCGGGCCGCAGAGGGGAGGAGCGAGGGGTCGCCGGCCGCGGCCGCGACGACGGTCGTGGTCCCGTCCTCTGCCACGTTCGCCTCGACGCTCGGGTCGAGGATGCCCCGACGGTCCAGACGGCGGAGCAGGTGGTCGGGATCGGCGTACATCTGCGAGATCCGGCTCAGCGGCGCGGGGTAGACGAACGACTGGGTGATGTGCATGGGGACGGTCCTCCTCATCGGCTGCGGCGACGGGGATGCGGCCTGATCGCGCCCGGTCCCCGGCACTACAGTGGTGCCATGCGAAGCCTGATGCAACTCGCCGAGGAGGCGTCCTCGACCCCGCTGTCCGATGCGGACATCGACTGGCTTCACCTGCTGCTGGCGGACTGGCAGGTCCTCGCCGACCTCGCGGCGGCCGACCTGGTGCTGTGGCTGCCCACGGACGACAACCGGTTCATCGCCGTGGCTCACTGCCGTCCCGCCACCTCCTCGACGGTGCACCTCGACGACATCATCGGGCTGTACCTGCCGGCGGCCCGGGAGGGGGAGCTGCGGCGCGCGATGTCCACCGGCCAGGTGGTGCGCCCGGCGGTCGCCCGGTGGGCTGGCACCTACTCGATGATGGAGACCTGCGTCCCGGTCTTCCACGACGGGCGCGTCATCGCGGTCATGACGCGCGAGTCGAACCTGTCGTCCCCGCGCCCCTCGATCGGGTTCGAGGGATGGACCGTTGCCGCCGCCGACATCCTGTGCCAGATGATGACGCGGGGGGAGTACCCCTACGACTCGACGCCCACGGTGACGACCCACGGCGTGCCCCGAGTGCTCGACGGTGTCATCCTCCTCGACGAGGAGGGGCGGGTCAAACAGGCCACGCCCAACGCGGTGTCCTGCCTGCGGCGCCTGGGGATCCGTCATTCGATGGTCGGGCGGGTCCTCGCCGAGGACATCACGGCCGTCGTCTCCGACGAGACCATGGTGGAGGAGACGCTCGCCGTCGTCGTCATGGGACGGGCCTCCTGGCGCGTGGAGATTGCGGCCCACGCCTCGACGATCACGATGCGCGCGCTGCCACTGATCCAGGGGCGGATGCGTCTGGGCGCGATCATCCTCACCCGGGACGTCTCCGAGGTGCGTCGCCGCGAGCAGGAGCTCATGACGAAGGACGCGACCATCCGCGAGATCCACCACCGAGTGAAGAACAACCTCCAGACGGTCTCCGCCCTGCTGCGCCTCCAGGCCCGCCGCTCGGACTCCGAGGAGGTCCGGAGCGCGCTCAAAGAGGCCGAACGCCGCGTCCAGGCGATCGCGACAGTCCACGAGGCGCTCTCGCAGAATGTGGACGAGGAGGTCGACTTCGACGAGGTCGCCCGCTCCGTCCTGAGGATGTCGGGGGCGGTGGCCACGACGGATCACTCGGTGGATGTCCACACGACCGGCAAGTTCGGAGTCCTCGCGGCCGACCAGGCCCAGGCGCTGGCCACGGTCCTCAACGAGCTGGTGGCGAATGCCGTCGAGCACGGCCTGGCGGACCGCGACGGGCTGGTCGACATCGAGGCGCGGCGCTCGGCCCACCTCCTGGAGGTGCAGGTCCGTGACAACGGCGTTGGATTCGAGGACGGGACGCCGATGACCGGCCTGGGGACGCAGATCGTGCGCCAGATGGTGACCGGCGAGCTTCACGGCTCCATCGAGTGGCTCCACGGGGAGGCCGGAGGAACGGTCGTCGTGGTGCGTATGCCGGTGGAGTGAGGCCTGGAGCCGCGCGAGGCCTTCACGGCCGGCGCGGCACAGGGGCCATGTTCAGCCGACCGGCCGAGCGGCCAGGCGCCGACCGTGCGGGTCGGCCGCTCAGGAGGCGCGGCGGGCGCGGGCGGCGCGGCGCTTGAACGAACGACGCTCCTCCTCGCTCATGCCGCCCCAGACCCCGGAGTCCTGATTGTTCTCGATCGCCCACTGCAGGCACACCGTCTGGACGGAGCAGGTGCGGCACACGGCCTTTGCCTCGGCGGCCTGGGCGATTGCGGGGCCCGTGTTCCCGATGGGGAAGAAGAGCTCCGGATCCACACTCAGACAGGCCGCCTCACTCCGCCAATCCATACCCTGACTCCATTTCGATGCCGTCGACCTGTGGGGTCGACGTTCACGGGACGCCTCACAAGAACAGGCACAAGTGTTGCCCATCGTCACGGGCCGGGCAAGAGCGGCGACGCATAACGGCACGCCCATGAGATGTGCAAAGAATCACAATGGAGGGATTCGTTGAGCGTATGTCACACCCGGCGGTCCGGCGGCGCGCCTCCGGGCGGGCCCTCCGCGAGACCGGCGGGAGGGCTCCTGAGCGCCATCCGCGCGAGATGGCCCCGGTCCAGGATGACGCCGGTGCCCTCCTCCCAGCACTCCGCCGCGAGCACGGGATCCGCGGTGCGCGCGAGCTCGTGGAGGACGCGCAGCACGTCTGCACCGGGATCGGCGGCCAGCACCGTGCGATCGGGCGACTGCCGGATCTGCATCCACTCGTGGGATCCGAGGGCCCGGATGTCAGGAGGCGGAAGACCGGCCTCGCGGTGGGCGCGGACGATCGACGCCCGGGCGCGGTCGGGCCGGTCGCCGACGACGAGCCAGGAACGGCCGGCGCGGGCATGGAGGGCCCGAAGTTCCGGCCCGACCAGCGCGACGCTCCCCCTGTCGCCGCCCGAAGGCGGTCCGGACAGGGACGCGACGCTCCACGGCCGATGAGCGCGATCCGCCTCGGGCGATTCGGATCCCGGGCCGCGGCCCGGCCGGAGCTCCCGGGGGATCTGGCACACCAAGGGCTCCCCTCCCGTTCCGCCGAGGGCCCCGGGAACGCTCCCGGGCGCGCGGACCAAGAGGAACCGGCCCGGCACGCGACAGCGGGGCGCCGTGGATGGCAGGCCGGCGTGCAGGGCGTCCGCGTCGTCGACGACATGCGCAAGCCGCCAGGCGAACGCAGAGGCCCCCTGGCCGGTGGCACCCCACTGGCCGGGTGTCGCCGCGACGACGACCACGCCCGAGCGGTCGGCCTCCCCCAGGAGCCGCGTCCACAGGGCCCGCCCCCGTCCCGGGCCCAGAGCCAGGTCAAGGCCCGCTGCCATCGCCTCCACGTCGTCGACCACCACCACGGCGGGTGCATGCCGGGTGACTCCGGCGAGCAGCTGGGCGCAGGCGCCCGCGTCCTCCACGTCGAGCCAGCTGGCCCAGCGGCCCGGAGGTCGGGGCGCGCGGGAGCAGACGTGGAGGGGAGCTCCGCGTCCATCCCCGATCCGGCTGCCGAGGGCGAGCGCCGTGCGGGCGAGGTGGACCGCCGCATGCTGGGGTCCCTCCACCCGCAGGGAGCCGCCCGACCAGAGGAGGGGCGGGTGGCCTCCCCGGTCGATCCCGTCGACCAGGCCCAGGGCCACGCCTCCGGGCGGGCCCGGCCACCCCTCCGCGACCTCCTCGACCCGCGTCCAGTCCAGGTCCTCCGGCAGAGCCGGAGCCCACAGGCTGCGCCGCCGTTCTCCCGCCGACGCCCACCCCGCAGCCACGCGCCGGACGGCTGAGCCCGCGTCCTCGGCCCAGGCGACCTGGAAGGGGCCTCCTTCGCGCAGCAGGGCGCGTCCGGGAACACGGGGCAGGCGCGCGGCGTCGGGCGTCCCCAGGATGTCCAGGGAGTCGGCCTCGTCCACGCATCTGAGCGCCAGGCGGACCTCGATGTTCGCCCTCATCGCCGGCGTGATGGCCCCAGAGGGCCTCTGGGTGGCGACGATCAGGTGGATTCCCAGCGAACGCCCCTGGGAGGCCAGACGCACCAGGGAGTCGAGCGTGCGAGGGTGGGACTCGGACAGGACGCGGAACTCGTCGACGGCGACGACGACGCGGGGCGGTGCGGGCGGGGCCTCCCCCCGCTCGTGGGCGCGCTGCCAGCGCGTGAGATCGGCGAGGCCGTGTCCGGCGAGCTCCCGCTCCCGTCTGACGAGCAGGGCGCGCAGACCTCTGACCGCCCGATCGGTCGCCTGCGGGTCCAGGTCGGTGAGCACGGCCTCCGTATGGGGCAACCCGGCCAGCGGCGCGAAGGCGGCGCCGCCCTTGTAGTCGACGAGCACCAGACGCAGATCCTCGGGCGGGGACTGCTCGCACATCGCCAACAGCCACGTCGCCAGGGCCTCTGACTTTCCCGATCCGGTGGTGCCCGCCACCAGCGCATGCGGCCCGTCCTCGACGAGGTCCACGGTGACGGGGCCCCGGGCGTCCCGTCCGAGGACGACGCGGAGCGAACCGGGCCGGGAGGCCGCGCGCCGGTCGGCGGCCCGGACACGTTCGCCGAAGGGCACGCTCGTCGGCGGATCGCCCGGTTCCCGCCCGGCGTCCGGGCGACGCGGCGGCGCCGTCTGTTCCCACCACAGGGAGGAGTCCGGGGCGAGGTCCGCGGCGATCACGCGTTCGCACCAGGCCGGCAGCTCGGCGTAGGTGGACGCCACTCCGATGTGGAGCACATCCACCGCGCCGGGTCCGCGTTCGCACACCGGGCATTCCGGCCGGTCCACCAGGTGCACCTCCGTGCGCCCGTCTCCCAGGACCCGGGGCGGGGACGGCCCCTCGTGGACGGTGGCCCCGCCCGTACGCGCCGCCACCTGGGCGCACCACCACCGGGCCGCTGCGCGCGCATGAGGTCCGACCGCCCCCAGCGTCCGCACGGCGTCCCCTCCCCGCGCGTCTGCCCCGAGTCCCACCGTCACGGCGCCGCCGGGCCCCGCGCGCGCGGGCCACACCAGGGCCGAGGAAGGCTCCGCCGGGCGATCCCCCGACCGGGCGGGAGGCGCCGAGGCAGGCAGCGCGGCGATGACCAGCGCGAGGCCGGCGGCGTCGTGCCGCGCCCACCGTCGACGCCGCCGTTCCCGCAAGAGGACGAGGACGCCCCCCGCGACGAGGGCCGCGGCGGCGATCCCCGCGGCGGTGGCCCCCGGGGAGACGGCCCCGGAGGCCGCGAGCCGCCATCCGAGGAGGCTGAGGGCCATCAGCAGCGGCGGCGCGGCCACCCGGGCGGCGCGCCCGCGGGGAGGCGGCGGGGTCGGCCAGGACAAATCCCCGGGGCGGTCGCGCACTTCGAAGCGGTCGCGGCCGATGACCAGCTGGTCCCCGGTTCGCAGCGTCCTCCCCCCGTCGCCCGGGCGACGGGCGGGGGAGATCCGCCTGGCCGTCCACCGGGGATGCCCGCGGCGCCGGACGCGTGTCCCGTTGGAGGACCCGAGGTCGGCGACGCGGGCCACCGGCTCGCGGGCGCCGCGACGCCGCCCGGCGGCGGGCCGCACCAGGGCATGGCGCCGTGAGACGCGCGGATCGCGCAGCGTCGGGTCCCCCTCGCGGCCCAGCAGGACCTCGCCCGTCAGGGCGGCGACGGCGCCGATGTCGGGGCCCTCGACGCATGCCAAGTGGTGCGGGGCTCGGAGAGCCTCCTCTGGCGCTCCCGGCCCCTCCCTCTCCGACGTCTGAGGCGCCGCCGGACCCGGTGGCCCGCCACGGCAGGTGGACGTGGCGTCGTCCATCGGCGCCCTCCTCTCGTCTCCGTTCGAACGGGCACCGCCCGTATCGGCCCGGTCGGCTCGCGGGGGCCGCTCCGGGGGTCCCGCCCCGATCCTCGAGGGCGGCTCCGGCGCGCGCACCGTGCCCGGGCTGCGTCTGTGGAAAGGCGTCCGGTTCCCTCGCGTCCTGTGGACGGCTGGGGCTGAGATGGGGCCGGCCCGTTGCGGGGCCGCCCCGGCGGTCCTGCCCGTGCCGGATGCAAGAATGGCCCCATGAGCGAGGCGACGTCACGGCAACCGCGGAACGCCCTGGAGGGGGACCCCCACCAGGCGCACATCCGGTGGTCGCAGCTCGCGGACCAGATCGAGGAGGCCCGGCGCGCCTACTACGAGCGCGACGACCCGACCCTGTCCGACGCGGAGTACGACCGGTTGTTCTCGGAGTTGGAGTCTCTCGAACGGGAGCATCCGGAGCTGGCGGGCCCTTCCTCGCCGACGGCGACGGTGGGCGGCGCCCCAAAGGGGTCGTTCGCCCCCGTCGCGCATCAGCGCCCGATGCTGAGCCTCGACGACGTCTTCTCCCTGGAGGAGCTCCACGCCTGGGTCCGGCGCGTCCAGGAGGACACGGGACGGGAACGGGTGCCCATGACGGCGGAGGTCAAGGTCGACGGGCTGGCCATCAGCCTGCTCTACGTCGACGGGCGCCTGGAACGGGCTGCCACCCGCGGAGACGGCCGCGTCGGCGAGGACGTCACGGCGAACGCCCGGACGATCTCGGCCATCCCGGAGCGCCTGACGGGCCGGGGGCACCCCCGCCGCATCGAGGTCCGTGGCGAGGTCTTCTTCCCCACCGCCCGCTTCCAGGAGTTCAACGCCGCCAGGGTCGCGTCCGGAGAACGCGCCTTCGTCAACGCCCGCAATGCGGCCGCCGGTTCGCTGCGCCAGAAGGACCCCTCGATCACGGCCTCGCGCCCCCTGTCGATGGTCGCCCACGGGGTCGGCCTGGTGGAGGCCGGGGACGGGCCGGCGCCCTTCGCCGAGCCCGCGACCCAACACCAGTGGTACCGGCTGCTGGGTGAGTGGGGACTGCCGGTGTCGCCCTACACGACGCTGGTGGAGACCTCGTCGGAGATGGACCGGCGCATCGAGGAGCTCGGCGATCGGCGGTCGGCCCTCGTCCACGAGATCGACGGCGTCGTCTTCAAGGTCGACGATCTGGCCCTCCAGGCCTCGCTGGGCGCGACCTCTCGGGCGCCGCGCTGGGCGGCGGCCTTCAAGTTCCCGCCCCAGGAGGTCAACACGCGGCTGCTCGACATCCGCGTCCAGGTCGGTCGCACGGGCCGCGTCACCCCCTATGGGGTCATGGAGAAGGTCCTCGTCTCAGGCTCCCACGTCCAGCGCGCCACGCTGCACAACGCGCAGGAAGTCGCGCGCAAGGGGGTGCGCATCGGGGACCTCGTCGTGCTGCGCAAGGCCGGCGACGTCATCCCGGAGATCGTCGCCCCCGTCGAGTCCGC
Organism: Schaalia naturae; assembly: GCF_042665795.1. NCBI lineage: Bacteria > Bacillati > Actinomycetota > Actinomycetes > Actinomycetales > Actinomycetaceae > Schaalia > Schaalia naturae. The sequence goes on along the minus strand of NZ_JBHTEF010000001.1, from coordinate 1,923,914 downwards.
CCGCGACGGCTCCGAGCGCCCCTTCGCCATGCCGGCCACCTGCCCGTCGTGCGGCGCGGAGCTGGCGCCGGAGAAGGACGGGGACGTCGACCTGCGCTGCCCGAACACCGCCCACTGCCCCGCTCAGCTCACCGAACGGGTGTCGCACATCGGGTCCCGCGGGGCCCTCGACATCGAGGGGCTGGGGGACGAGGCCGCTCTCGCGCTCACCCAGCCGGAGGCGGACCGCGACGCGGTCGCCGCCGCCTTGGTCGAGGGCCACGGGGTCACCCTGGAGGACGGCACGCGACTGCGCCTGGAAGGCGCGGAGGAGCTGCCCCACGCCCAGCAGCTCGCGGCCGCGGAGGCCCTGCTGCCCGCCCCCCAGCCGCCCGTCCTCACCTCGGAGGGCGCGCTCTTCGACCTCCGGTCCGAGGACCTCCGCGACGTCATGGTGTGGCGCCCCGTCACCGTCGACGGCGAGACGACGGACGACTGGGCGCAGGTCCGGTACTTCTGGACCAAGGCCTGGCGCCGGAGCACCCGGCGCTCCGGGCCCGCCTGGATCCACGTCGACCCGGAGCCCGCGAAGAACCTCCTCCTCATGCTCGAGGAACGCGAGCGCGCGAAGTCGCAACCGCTGTGGCGGGTGCTGGTGGCCCTGTCCATCCGGCACGTGGGTCCGACGGCCGCCCGCGCCCTCGCGGCGCACCTGCCCTCCATGGAGGCGATCCGGGCGGCGGACGCGGACTCCCTCGCCCAGGTCGACGGCGTCGGGGGCGTGATCGCGCAGTCCGTGCACGAGTGGTTCCGGGTCGACTGGCATCGCGAGATCGTCGCCCAGTGGGCCGCCGCAGGGGTGCGGATGGAGGACGAGGCCGCTGAGGAGGTCTCCGACGTGCTCACCGGCCTCACCATCGTCGTCTCGGGCGCCATGCCCGGTTACGACCGCGAGGGCGCGAAGGCGGCGATCGTCGCGCGGGGCGGCAAGGCGGCGGGCTCCGTCTCGAAGCGGACGACGCTGGTCGTCGCCGGCCCGGGCGCCGGGTCGAAGGCGGCGAAAGCCGAGGCGCTGGGCGTCCCCGTCATCGATGAGACCCGTTTCCAGGACCTCCTGGACGGCGGCCTGCCCGCCCTCGGCATCGAGGCTCCCTCCTGAGCCTCGCCGGCGCCCCCGGTCCCGCCTGGCCAGCGGCGTCCCTGCCGGCGGCGCCGCGCTCGTCGATCCCATCCGGGGGCGCGCCACCCGTAGGCTGGGACCATGTCGAGACGATCCTCCTGGCGTGTCACCCATGTGCGGGCCAGCCGCATCCTGCGTGCGACGGCGATCGGCCTGGGCGTGGCCCAGATCGGGGCCGTCGCCGCTGTCTACGCCGTGGACCGCCTGCGCGTCGCCCGCATCCCCGGCGGCACCCACGGCTTCCCCGCCCTGCCCCCCGCTGACACGCCGATCGACGGCAACGTGGTGCGCTCTTACACCGAGGGCCACAGCCTCTACGCCGACATGCTCGAGGCGATCGCCGGGGCCCGCGAGTACATCTACTTCGAGACCTACATCTGGCGCTCGGACCGGGTGGGGCAGCGCTTCAAAGACGCGCTGTACGCGGCGGCCGGCCGAGGCGTGCGCGTCTACGCGATCTACGACGGCTTCGGCGTGCTCAACCAGGATCCCCGGTTCAAGTGGTTCCCCCACCATCCGAACATGCATGTCGTGCGCTTCCCGGAGATCCGGTCGGGGCTGTTCACGGCGAACCTGCGCAAGACGGGGAGGGACCACCGCAAGATCCTCGTCGTCGACGGGGAGGTCGGTTTCGTGGGCGGGTACAACATCGGGGATCGTTTCGCCGACGAGTGGCGCGACACGCATGTGCGGGTGAACGGCCCCGCCGTGTGGGAGCTGGAGAACGGATTCGCCGATTTCTGGAACCACTTCCGGCACCGTCGGCAGCCCGCCCTGCCCGACCAGGGGGCGAGGAAATGGACGGCGGAGGTGACGGCCGCCTTCAACCTCCCCTCCCGTCTGCTGTTCCCCGTGCGGGGCTTGTACCTGGACGCGATGGACCGGGCGACCAGCCGCGTCCTCATCACCTCCGCGTACTTCATCCCCGACCGCGAGATCCTCGACGGGCTGCTGGCCGCCGCCCGCCGCGGGGTGCGCGTGCGCGTCCTCATCCCGGAGTTCTCCAACCACATCCTGGCGGACTGGGTCGCGCGGCCCTACTACGGCTCCTTGCTGCGCGAGGGCATCGAGATCTGGCTCTACCAGCACGCGATGGTCCACTCGAAGACGATGACCGTGGACGGGGTGTGGTCGACGGTGGGCACCGCGAACATCGACCGCCTCTCCCTGCAGGGCAACTTCGAGGTGAACATGCAGTTCTTCTCCGAGGATTTCGCCGCCCGCATGGAGCAGATCTTCGACAACGACCTCACGACCTCACGACGGCTCACCCTGGAGGAATGGGAGCGCCGCGGTGCGCTCACCCGGGTCACCGAGCAGCTGCTGCGCCCCTTCCAGATGATCGTGTGAGACGGGCGGGGAAGACGCCCCCGGAGGGCCCTTCCGGCGCGGGTAGACTGCGGAGCATGTCACGGATCAGCACTGACGAGGTCGCCCGCGTCGCGGGTCTGGCCCGCATCGCCCTGGCGCCGGAGGAGATCCAGCGGATCGCCGGCGAGCTGGACCTCATCGCCGCCTCGGTGGCGAAGGTGTCCGAGGTCGCCACCCCGGACGTCCCCGCCACCTCCCATCCGATTCCCCTGACCAACGTCTGGCGCGAGGACGTCGTCGGCGACACCTTGGACCGCGACGAGGTCCTCTCCCAGGCGCCGGCGGAGGCCTCGGGCATGTTCCTCGTGCCCCAGATCCTGGAGGAGGACTGATGAACGAGCTGCTGCTCAGATCGGCACTCGAACTGGCGGACCTGCTGGCAGCCGGGCGGATCACCTCGGTCGAGCTGACCACCGCCTGCCTGGACCGCATCGACGCGCTCAACGGGCGGGTCAACGCCTTCCTGTACGTCGACCGCGAGGGCGCCCTTGCCGTCGCCGCCGACGTCGATGCGCGCCGCGCCGCTGGGGAGGAGCTGCACCGGCTCGCCGGAGTGCCCATCGCCCTCAAGGACAACATGGTGACCCGGGGCATCCCGACGACCTGCGCCTCGAAGATCCTGGGGGGCTGGCGCCCTCCCTATGATGCGACGGTCGTCGAGACGCTGAAGGCGGCCCGGCTGCCGATTGTCGGCAAGACGAACATGGACGAGTTCGCGATGGGGTCCTCGACTGAGCACTCCGCCTTCGGCCCGACGGGCAACCCGTGGGACCTCACGCGCATCCCGGGCGGCTCCGGCGGCGGCTCGGCGGCCGCCGTCTCCGCGTTCATGGTGCCGCTGGCCCTGGGCTCCGACACCGGCGGCTCGATCCGCCAGCCGGGCGCCGTCACGGGCACCGTCGGCGTCAAGCCGACCTACGGCGCGGTCTCGCGCTACGGGCTGGTCGCGATGGCCTCCTCGCTGGACCAGATCGGCCCGGTGGCCCGCACGGTGGCGGACGCCGCGGCACTCCAGGAGCTCATCGGCGGCTGGGATCTGCGCGACTCGACGTCGCTGCGCGAACCGGTGCCGGCGCTGCTTGACGCCACCCGGGCCGTCCACGGGGCCGGGACCGTGGAGGGCCTGCGCGTGGGGGTCGTCAGGGAGCTCTCCGGCGAGGGTTACCAGCCCGAGGTCCTCGCGGCCTTCCGCGCCACCGTCGAGCGGCTGCGCGGCGCGGGAGCAGAGATCGTCGAGGTCTCCTGCCCGAGCTTCGACTACGCGCTCGCGGCCTACTACCTCATCATGCCGGCCGAGGCGTCCTCGAACCTGGCCCGCTTCGACGGCATGCGCTACGGGATCCGGGTGGAGCCCTCCGAGGGGACGGTCACCGCCGAGCGCGTCATGGCCGCCACCCGCGAGGCCGGTTTCGGGGACGAGGTCAAACGGCGCATCATCCTGGGCACCCACGTCCTGTCCGCCGGCTACTACGACGCCTACTACGGTTCGGCGCAGAAGGTCCGCACGCTCATCCAGCGGGACTTCGACCGGGTGTTCGCCGACGTGGACGTCCTGGTCAGTCCGACGGCCCCGACCACGGCATTCAAGTTCGGGGACAAGATCTCCGACCCGATGGCGATGTACCTCAACGACATCGCCACCATCCCCGCGAACCTGGCCGGCGTCCCGGCGATGTCGGTGCCCAACGCGGTGGCGGACGACGGGCTGCCCGTCGGCTTCCAGGTGATCGCGCCGGCGCGCCGGGACGAGAAGATGTACGAGGTCGCCCAGCTGGTCGCGGACCTCAGCGACGACGTCGCGGCTGCCTCGCCCGCGGCCCGGTGGGAGGAGAGCAAGTGATGGACGATCTGATGGAGTACTGCGAGGCGACCTCTCATTTCGACCCGGTGCTGGGCATCGAGGTCCATGTCGAGCTGGGGACGGCGACGAAGATGTTCGACGCCGCGCCCAACGCCTTCGGTGGGGACCCCAACACCTACGTCACGCCCGTGTCGCTGGGGCTGCCCGGATGCCTGCCGGTGGTCAACCACAAGGCGGTCGAGTACGCGATCAGGATCGGCTTGGCGCTCAATTGCGAGATCGCGCCCTACTGCCGTTTCGCGCGCAAGAACTACTTCTACCCGGATCTCACCAAGGCGTTCCAGACCAGCCAGTACGACGAGCCCATCGCCCATGACGGATGGATCGACGTGGAGCTGGAGGACGGCTCGCTGTTCCGCGTGGAGATCGAGCGCGCCCACATGGAGGAGGACGCCGGCAAGAACACCCACATCGGCGGCGCCGAGGGCCGGATCCAGGGCGCCGACCACTCGCTGGTGGACTACAACCGGGCGGGGGTGCCCCTCGTCGAGATCGTCACGCGCCCCATCGTGGGCGCAGGCGCCCGGACGCCGGAGGTCGCCCGCGCCTACGTGCAGACCCTGCGCGACACATTCAGGGCGCTGGGCGTGTCCGAGGCGCGCATGGAGCGCGGCAATGTGCGCGCCGACATCAACGTCTCGCTGCGTCCCACTCCCGAGGACCCGCTGGGCGTGCGTTCGGAGACGAAGAACGTGAACTCCTTCCGCGGCATCGAGCGCACGGTGCGTTTCGAGATCCAGCGGCAGGCGGCGATCCTCTCCCGTGGCGGCGCCGTCGTCCAGGAGACCCGGCACTTCCACGAGGAGGACGGGTCGACGTCCTCGGGCCGGGAGAAGTCCGACGCGGAGGACTACCGCTATTTCCCCGAACCCGACCTGGTTCCCGTCGCCCCGCCGCGCGAATGGGTGGAGGAGCTGCGTCGTGGGCTGCCGGAGCTCCCGGTGGCCAAGCGGCGTCGCCTGAGGGCCGAGTGGGGCTTCTCCGACGCCGAGATGCGCGACGCCGTCAACGCGGGGGCCGTGGACCTCATCGATGCCACGGTCGCCGCCGGCGCCTCGCCCGCCAGTGCCCGCAAGTGGTGGATGGGGGAGCTCGCGCGCCAGGCCAAGGACACGGACGCTGCCCTGGAGGATCTGGCGGTCACACCGGCTCAGGTCGCGCAACTGCAGGGCCTGGTCGACTCGGGCCGTCTCACCGACAAGCTGGCGCGCCAGGTCCTCGACGGCGTGCTCGCCGGCGAGGGCGACCCGGAGCAGGTCGTGGCGTCCCGTGGACTGGAGGTCGTCTCCGACGACGGGGCGCTGCGCTCCGCCGTCCAGGATGCCATCGACGCGAACCCAGCGATCGTCGCGAAGATCCGCGGCGGCAAGGTGCAGGCGGCCGGCGCCCTGGTCGGAGCCGTCATGAAGGCGACTCGCGGCCAGGCCGACGCTGCCCGCGTCCGCGAACTCATCGCGGAGATGGTGGCCGGCTGAGGACGCGGCCCCTCCCCTCTGGCGGCGCCCCGTCCCAAAGCCGGGGCGCCGCCTCATGCGCGCGCCGGGGCGGATCGGCCGCCGCGATGTCACGATTTGGTGTCTGACGGGCAACGATCGGCGAATGGCCCGGTGGCGGTCCGAGAGCGCTCTTATGCTGGACGCGGGCACACGGTCGTGCCCGCCACCGTCCGTGACGCCGGGCGGTGAAGCGCAGGGGGCTATGGGGCCCCCGCCACCGAGGGAGGTATGTGATGCGCAGAGGAATCGCGGTGATCGGCACGGCGGCGCTCGCCATGACGCTGGTCGCCTGCTCGGGGGGAGGCGGCGGCGAGAGCGCCAGCGGCGGCGCGGAGTCGGACGGAGGGACCTCGACGGGCGCGGCCGCCTGGGAGGGCGACGACAGCGAGGTCCAGGTCATGACCTGGTGGGAGTCCGGGTCGGAGAAGGAGGGCCTCCAAGCGCTGCAGAAGGTCTTCGAGGAGAAGTTCCCGGACACGGAGTTCGTCAACGCGGCCATCGCCGGCGGCGGCGGCTCGCAGGCCAAGCAGAAGCTGGCGGCCGACCTGGCCGCCGGCAACCCGCCCGACACCTTCCAGGCGCACGCCGGCGCCGAGATGACGGACTACATCGAGGCGGGGCAGGTGGAGGACCTCACGGGGCTCTATGACGAGCTGGGCCTCGACAAGGCCTTCCCGCAGGACCTGCTCGACCGCCTGACGATGGACGGGAAGATCTACTCCGTCCCCTCGAACATCCACCGGGCGAATGTCGTGTGGGCGAACCCGACGGTCCTCAAGGACTCCGGTGTCGATCCCGACGCGGTGCCGGCCGACATCGACGCGTGGATCGCGGACATGGAGAAGATCAAGGCGGCCGGGTACACCCCGATCACCGTGGGATCCGCGTGGACCCAGACGGAGCTCTTGGAGACCATCCTCATCGCCGACCTCGGCGCGGACGGCTACAACGGGCTCTTCGACGGGACCACGGACTGGGCCTCGGCGGATGTGACGGCGGCCCTGGAGCACTTCGCGACGATCATGTCCTACACGGACTCCTCGCTGTACGCGGAGGACTGGGAGCCCGCCATGCAGCCCGTCGTGGACGGCAAGGCGGCCTACAACGTCATGGGCGACTGGGTGTACCTGGGTCTGACGTCGCAGGGCAAGACGCTGGGGACGGACATCATCGAGTTCCCGGTCCCGGGCAACGACGGCGTCTACGACTTCCTCGCGGACTCCTTCACGCTCCCGGTCGGGGCGGCCCACCCGGGCGGCGCCCGCGACTGGCTCGAGACGATCTCCTCGAAGGAGGGGCAGATCGCCTTCAACTCGGTCAAGGGCTCCATCCCTGCCCGGTCGGATCTGTCCGAGGACGAGCTCGCCGGCTTCTCCGACTACCAGCGCGAGGCGATGGACTCCTTCGCCAATGACACGATCGTCTCCTCGATCGCGCACGGCGCCGCCGTGTCGGTCACGGTGTCCAGCGCGATCAACGACGCGGTGATGAAGTTCGCCCAGGGCGGCACCGATGTGGCCGGCCTGCAGGAGGAGCTGGTCGCCGCCGCCGCGGGCATCGGCTGAGCACCGTCGTTCCCGTCCATCGATGCGGGGGCGGCGCCCTTGGGGGACGCCGCCCCCGCCGAGGAGCATCATGTCCACCGAATCCTCAAGCCATCTTCCACCGTCCCCGGTCCCATCCGGACCCTCCGCCCGGCATGCAGGGACGCCCTCGTCGCCCGCGCCGCGCCGTACCCCGCCCCCGCGGCGCCGGAGATCGCTGCGCGACCGCGCGGGACGATACGGCCCCCCGCTGCTCCTCATCTCGCCCTCGCTGCTCCTCATCGGGGTGTTCGTCTACGGGCTCATCGTCTCCAACGCCCACACCTCCATGACGGACCAGCACACCGTGGCGCAGGCAACGGGAGCGAAACGCTGGGTCTTCGTCGGACTCGACAACTATGCGGACCTGCTCACGAGCCGCGACTTCCAGCACTCGCTGATCAACCTGCTGCTGTACACGCTCGCGTTCCTCGCGGGCACGCTGGTCGTCGGGTTCCTCTGGGCCTGGCTGCTGGACAAGCCGATCAAGGGGGAGGGCTTCTTCCGCTCGACCTTCCTGTTCCCGATGGCCGTGTCCTTCGTGGCCTCCGGCGTCGTGTGGCGCTGGCTCCTCAACTCCGCCCAAGACGAGAGGGCGAGCGGACTCAACCGGCTGTTCCAGATGATCGGCCTGGGCTTCCTCCAGAACTCGTGGACGCAGAACATCACATTCGGCGTCCTCGCCATCGCGCTGCCCGCGATCTGGCAGCTGTCGGGATACGTCATGTCCCTGTTCCTCGCGGGGTTCCGCGGCGTGCCGGAGGACCTGCGAGAGGCGGCCCGCGTGGACGGCGCCTCCGAATGGCAGATCTACCGCCGGGTGATCTTCCCGAGCCTCACGCCGGTCGCCCTGTCTGCGGTCGTCATCATCGGGCACATGTCCCTGAAGTCGTTCGACCTCATCATGAACATCACGGATCAGCGGACCTACTCGACCAAGGTCCCTGCGATCGACATGTACAACTACGTGACCAGCGGCGACTATGCGAACGCGGCCGCGGTGGGCATGATCCTGCTCATCGTCATCGCGATCCTCGTCGTGCCCTACCTGGTCCACGACTCCCGGGAGCGTGCGAAGTGAGCGCCGCGCAGCCTCCGATCCCGCCCGGGCGCAAGGTCCGCACGGAGTCGACGGCCGGGCGCTCGGTGCGCTACGCCCTGCTCATCCTCTCCCTGGCGATCGTCCTCATCCCCGTCTACGTCCTCGTCGTCACCTCGTTCAAGGGCGTGGGCGACGCGGACCCCTCGCGCACCTGGGCGCTGCCCCAGACCTGGTCGGCGGCCAATTGGGCGAAGGCCTGGACCGCGCTGTGGCCGGCGATCCTGCGCACGTTCGCGCTGGTCGTCCCCTCCTCGCTGATCTCCGCGATGCTGGGCTCGGCCAACGGCTACGTCCTGTCCCGGTGGCGCTTCCCGGGCTCGAACGCGGTGTTCACGCTGATCCTGTTCGGTATGTTCCTGCCCTATCAGGCCGTCATGATCCCGTTGCTCAAGATCATCCTGGCGATGGACCTGCCGCAGGGGATCCCCACCCTGATCTTCCTCCACGTCGTCTACGGGATCCCGATCACCACGCTGATCTTCCGCAACTATTACGAGTCCGTTCCGATGGAGCTCATCGAGGCCTCGAAGGTCGACGGCGCGGGGATGCTGCGCACCTATTGGTCGGTGGTGCTGCCGATCTCGGTCCCGTCCTTCGTGGTGGTCCTGATCTGGCAGTTCACCTCGGCCTGGAACGACTTCCTGTTCGCCCTGTTCTTCGGCGGCGGCGCGACGAGGGGCCCGGTCACCCTGGCGCTGAACAATCTGGCGAACGGCTCGATCCTCACCGAGTACGGCGCCTCCATGGCCGGCGCGCTCATCGCGTCCTTCCCGACCCTGGTCGTCTACATCCTGCTGGGCAAGTACTTCGTGCGCGGCATGATGGCAGGCTCCGTCAAGGGGTAGAGGAGCCCCTCTGCGCCTCCGGCGAGGGCGCCGCCGGCGGTCCGCCCGGCTCCTTGGCGAGCGGTCCCATCCGGGGAGTCCGCGTGTCCGCGCCGATACGGCCGAGGGGCGAGGCGTCGGGCGAAACCGCAGGTCGCCGCCGCAGGCCCGTCTCCATGGGTGACCGGATCCCGTCGAGGAGGAAGGGCCTGGCTTCATTGACTTCATGACATGAAGCCAATGTTGCAGTTCGGTTACGGAACCTGAATTCTGACGCTATGCTGGCTGCGGATCGTGCAGACTCGGTCCAGCGACGGGCGCAATGGAGCCCACCGACACACGCGGACACTGGTTCATCGGAGAATTCATGGCAGCACACAGAAGCGAGCGCCTCATCCTCGAGATGCGGCACATCACGAAGGTCTTCCCGGGCGTCATCGCCCTCGACGACGTCAACATGAACGTCCACGCCGAGGAGATCCACGCCATCTGCGGGGAGAACGGGGCAGGCAAGTCCACCCTGATGAAGGTCCTCTCCGGCGTCCACCCCCACGGGTCCTACGAGGGGCAGATCCTCTTCGAGGGGAAGGAGGTGCAATTCGGGAGCATCCGGGACTCGGAGCAAGCGGGCATCGTCATCATCCACCAGGAACTGGCGCTGATCCCCCTCCTGTCGATCGCCGAGAACATGTTCATGGGCAACGAGTTCAAGACGAGGCTGGGCGCCATCGACTGGCACGAGACGCGCAAGCAGGCCAGGAAGTACATGGCCGAGGTCGGCCTGGACGAGGACCCGGACACCCTGATCAAGGATATCGGCGTCGGCAAGCAGCAGTTGGTCGAGATCGCGAAGGCGCTGGCCAAGGACGTCAAGCTCCTCATCCTCGACGAGCCCACCTCCGCGCTCAACGAGGAGGAGTCCGAGCATCTCCTGGAGATCATGCGCAAGCAGCGCGAACGCGGCGTCACCATGATCATGATCTCCCACAAGCTCGAGGAGATCGCGGAGATCGCCGACGCCGTCACCGTCATCCGCGACGGGCGGACCGTGGGGGAGTTGGACGCAGCCGACGGCCCCCTGGACCAGGACGAGATGATCCGCCTGATGGTGGGGCGCCCCCTGGACCGCAGGTACCCGGAGCACACCTCCAGCATCGGGGATGTGAAGTTCGAGGTCCGCGACTGGTGGGTGCGCCACCCGATCAACACGGACCGCTGGGTGTGCAAGGGATCGAACCTGCAGGTGCGCGCCGGGCAGATCGTCGGCCTCGCCGGCCTCATGGGGGCGGGCCGCACGGAGCTGTGCCGCTCCCTGTTCGGGCGCTCCTACGGAATCTACGAGTCCGGGGACATGCTCATCGACGGGCGCAAGGTCGTCGCGGCCTCCGTCCCCCAGGCGATCGACTCGGGCCTGGCGTACCTGTCGGAGGACCGCAAGCTGCTCGGCCTCAATCTCCTGGACAACATCTACCAGTCGGTTATCTCGGCGAAGCCCTCCAAGATCGTCCGCCATGGGGCGATGGATCTCCACCAGGCCAGGAAGGAGTCCGAGCGCTACCGCCAGGACCTGCGCATCAAGGCGCCGTCGGTGGCGACGGGCGTCGGCACCCTCTCGGGCGGCAACCAGCAGAAGGTCGTCCTGGCGAAGTGGATGTTCACGGACCCGGAGGTCATGATCCTCGACGAGCCCACCCGAGGGATCGACGTGGGCGCCAAGTACGAGATCTACACCTTCATCCAGGCCCTGGCCGACGCCGGCAAGGCCGTCATCGTCATCTCCTCGGAGCTCCCCGAGCTCCTGGGCATCACCGATCGCATCTACACGATCTTCGAGGGCGAGGTCACCGGTTCGATGCCGACGGCCCAGGCCGATCAGGAGTCGCTGATGCGCCTGATGACCTCCTCCCCGACCAGGGCGCGCATCGCCTGACCATCAACGAAGGAAAAAGCACTTCAATGAAAAAGAACATCAAAGCGATCTTCGGTGGTGACTTCCGCCAGTTCGCCATGATCTTCGCCCTGATCATCATCGCCCTCTTCTTCCAGTGGCAGACCGGCGGCAAGGTCTTCCAGTCCCAGAACCTCATGAACCTCGTCATGACCAACGCCTACGTCCTGGTCCTGGCCATGGGCATGGTGCTCGTCATCATCGCCGGGTCCATCGATCTGTCGGTCGGCTCGGTCGCCGCCGTCGTCGGGATCGTCGTGGCGATCATGACGACCAACCACGGGCTCAATCCATGGCTCGGCATCCTGCTCGGCATCGCCGTCGGACTGCTCATCGGCGCCTGGCAGGGGTTCTGGGTCGGGATCTGGGGCATCCCCGCCTTCGTCGTCACCCTGGCCGGCATGATGCTCTTCCGCGGGATGAACCAGGCGATCGGCAACTCGATGTCCGTGCCCGTCCCGCAGCTCTACACGACGCTGGGAGCGGGCTACCTGCCCGACTTCGGCCCGTTCAACTTCAACATGTGGACGATGATCCTGGCCACCGTCGCCGTCCTCGCCCTGGTCTGGAACGAGTTCAAGTCCCGCCGCCAGCAGGCCGAGGTCGAGGCCGACCTGCCCCCCGTCTGGGTGCCCATCACGCGCCTGGTCGTCCTGGGGGCCGTCATCTTCGGCATCATGTGGATCTTCGCGACCGGCCGGCCGGGCACGTCCTTCCCGATCCCGGGCCTCATCGCGGTCGTCCTCGCCCTCGTGTACTCGTTCATCTCGAACCGCACGGTCATCGGCCGTTCCGTCTACGCGGTCGGCGGCAACCGGGCGGCCGCCGAGCTGACGGGCGTCCAGGTGAAGAGGACGAACTTCTTCATCATGATCAACATGGCGTTCCTCTCCGCGATCGCTGGCATCCTCTTCATCGGGCGCGCGACCTCGTCGGGCCCCGCGGACGGCAACCTGTGGGAGATGGACGCGATCTCGTCGGTGTTCATCGGCGGAGCGGCGGTGGCCGGAGGCGTCGGCACGATCATGGGCACCATGGTCGGCGCTCTCGTCATCGCCTTCCTCAACAACGGCCTGCAGCTCATGGGCGTCGGCGCGGACTGGACGCAGATGATCAAGGGCCTGGTCCTGCTCATCGCCGTAGCCGTCGACGTCTACTCCAAGCGGCAGGGCCGGCGCTCGGTTATCGGCATGTTCCAGAACGCCCGACGCAACCAGCGCGAGATCCGCGAGACCGAGAAGGCCGTCGCCGAGGGCAAGGTCGACGACGCCGTCGCGGCCGCCGACCGGGCGTCCGCTCCCGGCACCGAGACGGTGTTCACACAGACTCCCGGTGGGACTCCGAAGCAGGAGTGACATCGGGCGGGGGAGGCGGCGACGTCTCCCCCCACTGGGGGCACAGCGCTGTCCCACCATCCCACACACGCGGTCGAGCCGGAACGGACAGCGTTCGTCGAGCTCCGGCAGCCGCTCGATCACTCGAAGAAGGAAGCACATGAGAACTCTCACCAAGGTGGCCTCCGTGACGGCCGCGGCGGCGATGGCACTGGCACTCGGCGCCTGCAGCGGCGGCGGACGGTCGGACACGTCGTCGGGGTCGACGGAGGGCGAGTCGGGCGGAGCCTCGACCGGGTCCGGCGACGTCTCCATCGGCGTCGCGCTGCCCCAGAAGACCTCGCAGAACTGGGTCGAGGCCGAGCAGATGTTCAACGACGACTGCGACGCCGCGGGGGTCACCTGCCAGGTCCAGTTCGCGAACTCCGGCGTCAACGAGCAGCAGAGCCAGATCTCCGCCATGGTCGAGAACGGCGTCGACGTCCTCATCATCGGCGCCATCGACGGCTCCCAGCTGGGCACCCAGGTCAAGGCCGCGCGCGATGCCGGCATCAAGGTCATCGCCTACGACCGCCTGCTGACGAACACGACGGACATCGACTACTACATCGCCTACGACAACTTCGGCGTCGGCCAGCTTCAGGGCCAGTCGCTGCTGGAGGGACTCGAGGCCAAGGCGGGCAACTCCCCCTGGGACATCGAGCTGTTCGCGGGCTCGCCGGACGACTCGAACTCGACGAAGTTCTTCAACGGGGCCATGGACACGCTCCAGCCGAAGATCGACGACGGCACGCTCGTCGTGAAGTCGGGGCAGACCGAGTTCAGCCAGGCCGCCACCCAGGGCTGGCTGCCGGCCAACGCCCAGAACCGCATGTCCTCGCTCCTCACCGCCAATTACACCGGCGATGAGGTGCCGGACGGCGTCCTGTCCCCGAACGACACGCTGGCCCGCGCCATCATCACGGCCGTCGACCAGGCCGGCAAGCCGATCCCGGTCGTCACGGGCCAGGACTCCGAGGACGAGTCCGTGACCTGGGTCGTCCAGGGCAAGCAGTACTCGACGATCTACAAGGACACCCGTCCGCTCGTCCAGGGCGCCATCGACCTGGCCATCGCCGTCGCGGGCGGCGAGACGGATCCGAGCGTCGACAACGCGACGGTCGACAAGGAGCAGTACGAGTCGCAGGAGGGCAACCCCGTGACCTCCTACCTGCTCACCCCGCAGATCGTGACGGCAGACAACGCCGCCGAGGTCTACGCGAGCGACTCGCACCGCATGGAGCTGGTCGACGCCGCCAAGTGAGCGGCAGACGCTGAGGCGGCCGGCCGTCCCGGGGAGGTCTCTCCGGGATGTCCGGCCGCCTCGTCGTCACTGATGGGGGCGCCGGCGGCTCGCCACGCCCATTCGGGCCTTTGACGGGCGTCTGCATCCTCGTTCGGGGGCCGTGCTACCGGCGGATCCGGGTGGCTCCCGTCATGGCGGCGATGACGTCCTCGTAGGACGCCTCGCGCGCGTCGAAGGAGCCGTTGCTGCGGCCGTGGCGCAGGACCTCGATGCGGTCGGCGATGGCGCGGACGTCGGTGAGGTTGTGCGAGATGAAGATGACGCCCAGGCCCAGGTCGCGCAGGCTCAGGATGTGGGTGAGGACCTCGGCCGTCTGGGTGACCGACAGGGAGGCGGTCGGTTCGTCCAGGATGACCAGGCGCGGGTCGGCGACCAGGGTGCGCGCGATGGCCACGCACTGGCGCTGGCCGGCGGAGAGCTGGAACAGGGGCGTGCGCACGTCCGGGATGCGGCTGTTGAGGCGGTCGAGGAACTCGCGGGCCTGCTGCTCCATGGCCTCCTCGTCCAGCAGGCGCCCCGATCGGATCTCGCGGCCCAGGAAGATGTTGGATGTGACGTCCAGGTTCTCACACAGGGCGAGCTCCTGGAACACGGTCGCGATCCCCAGCTGGTGGGCGACACCGGTGGAGGGGATGTCGACGGCCCGCCCGTCGAGCCGGATGACACCGGAGGTCGGGGAGTAGACGCCGGCGATCATGCGAGCCACGGTCGACTTCCCGGCGGCGTTGTCGCCGACGAGGGCGACGACCTCGTGCCGGTTGACGACGAGGTCGAGGTCGACGACGGCCTCGATGGCGCCGAAGCGCTTGGTCACCGACTCCAGCGCGAGCAGGGGAGTCTCGTCAGGATCGCGCATCACTTCTCCTCCTGGGTCGGGGACGGCGAGGACGCCCGGTCCGAAGACGGCTGACCCGCGTAGGGCTGGCCGAAACGGTCCATGGCCAGCGCGAGCGCTCCCATGGACTCGGCCCGGTCGCCGAGGATGGACGGCAGGACGTCGATGTCGGCGGAGGCCAGCATCGGCCGACCGCGCACCGCGTCGCGGATGGGTGCGAGGAGCACGTCGCCGACCTGGGCAAGCTCGCCACCGACGACGATACGCTGCGGATCCGTCCAGGTGGACAGATCGGCGAGGGCGGTGCCGATCGCCGATCCCGCGTCGGCGATGACCTGGCGGCACCCGGGATCGCCCTCGATCGCCAACGAGATGACGTCGTGGAGCGTGAGCGGGCCCCGCGAGATGCGCAGGGAGTCGACCAGCGCGTCCGCGCCGACGACGGTGTTGAGGCAACCGCGGCCCCCGCACTGGCAGATGGCGCCCTGCGGATCCACCTGGACATGGCCGATCTCGCCGGCCGTGCCGCGCTGGCCGCGGTGGATGCGGCCGTCGATGAGGATCCCGGCGCCCGTCTGGTAGGAGGCGCGCACGTAGACGCCCTCGTGGCACCCGCGCAGGGCGCCATAGCGGGCCTCGGCCAGGGCCCCCATGTTCGCGTCGTTGTCCACCACGACGCGGTGCCCGAGTCTGCGCGAGAGCACGTCGCGGACGTCGACGTCATCCCAGTCCCGCATGATCCCGCGTACCGAGACGCGCTGCGTATCGGGGTCGATGGGAGCGGGCAGGGCGACGCCGATGCCGACGATCTCGGGCAGCTCAGCGCCCAGCCCCTCGACGAGCTCCATGATGAGCAGCGAGGTCCGGTCCAGCGTCGTGTCCACACGGTGGTCGACGGGCAGGGGGAACACCTGGCCGGCGGTGACGTCCTGAGTGGCATCCGAGACGTCGATGCGCAGGGTCCGCCGGCCGATGTAGACCCCGACGGCCAGTCCCGTGCGCCTGGCGAGCGTCACCATCTGCGCACGGCGTCCCGATCGGACGGTGTTCTGGGTCTGGACGACTCCCTGGGCGGTCAGCTGTTTGACGATGTTGGAGATCGTGGCTGGTGACAGGCCCGTCGCGGCGGCCAGCTCGACCTGGGTGATGTGGCCATAGCGTTTGACGGTGTCGACGACCCGGGCGCTGTTGGCCTCGCGGAGCGACGCCTGCGACCCGGTGGGCCCGACACTTCCATCCACGGCCCCAAAGTAGCAGTTTCCGCCCCGTGGAAGGCTCGGATCCGGTCGGTGGCGCGGCCCCGGGGCTTCCTTCCCGGCGAGCACCCGCTCCCTCCGCACACGCGCCGCGGGCCTCTCCTGCGCCGGAAGGGCCGCGCCCCCGGGGGAGGTGCGCGGATCGCGGCACTCGCTCATCTAGGATGTGGTCTGGGCCATGAGGGATCGTCCCCTCCCCGGCCAGGCTCCGAGCGGGGTGCCGGGGGCGGACGGACACCAAGGGAGGTCGCCAGGCGCATGAGGTTCCTTCGGCAGCTGTTCGGGTCGACCCTGCACCAGTACGTGATGGCCGTCGTGCTGGCCGTCCTCGTCGTCGTCCTCAACGTCGCCTCCGGCGGGAGGATGCTCACGCCGTCGAACCTGCAGAACCTCGTGACCTCGAACGCCTATGTCCTGGTCCTGGCCATCGGCATGGTCCTGGTCGTCGTCATCGGCCAGATCGACCTGTCGGTGGGCTCCGTCGCGGCGGTCGTCTCGATGTCCGTGGCGCTGCTGATGAACAGGGCGGGCCTGCCGTGGTGGGCCGGTCTGCTGGCCGGCGTCGCCATGGGGGCCGCGATCGGGGCCTTCCAGGGGTTCTTCCTGGCCCGAGCGGGCATCCCCGGATTCATCACCACGCTGGCCGGCATGATGATCTTCCGGGGCATCGCGCAGTGGGAGTCGGGTGCCCTGTCGGTGCCGGTGCCCGAGCAATTCGTCTATCTCGGAGCCGGGTACCTCCCCGAGTGGGGCCCCACCTGGACGGGGATGAACAACTCGACGCTCGTGCTCGGGATCGTGGTCGCCGCGCTGCTCGGCGTCAGGCAGCAGACGTCCTACCGTCGCCACGTCTCCAGACTGGGCGGCGAGGTCCAGAACTGGATCCCGAACACGCGAACCGCTTTGGTGGTCCTGGTGGTCGGATGGCTGACCTGGCTGTTCGGGAGCGGGCGGCCCACCACATCCTTCCCAGTCCCTGGTCTGATCGTGCTGGTCCTCGTCCTCGTCTACCACCTCGTCACCCAGCGCACCGCGTTCGGGCGCCACATCTACGCGGTGGGCGGCAACTCCGTCGCCGCGTCGTTGTCCGGGGTGGACATCCGGCGCGTCCAGTTCGCCGTCATGGTGAACATGGGCGTGCTGTCGGCGCTCGCGGGGATGATGTTCGCGGGCCGTTCCACCGCAGCGGGCCCGCAGGACGGGAGCCTGTGGGAGCTCGATGCCATCGCCGCCGTCTTCGTGGGCGGAGCCGCGGTGGGCGGAGGCGTCGGCACCGTCCTCGGCGGCGTGCTGGGCGGCCTGGTCATGGCGGTCCTCAACAACGGGCTGCTGCTACTGGGCGTGGGATCCGATCTCTCGCGCACCATCAAGGGAATCGTGCTGCTGATCGCCGTGTGCATCGACCTGTACCTGCGGCGCAAGGACCGCCCCTCGATCGCCGGTCGGCTGTTCGCAGGCGTCCAGCTCAATCGCACGCCCTCGCCCGCGCCCCTGTCCTGAGCCTGCCCGGAGAGGCGCCGGAGCGGACACCGGACATTCGGGCGGCTTCTCCCGCCCGAGGACGCCGCGTCTCAGGGCTGTGGGGCGGCGATGAGGCACTCGACGGCGTTGCGGTGGAGTGTCTCCAAGAGTTCGGCGCCGGGATCGTCATCGGTGACGATGACGTCAATGCGATCCCATCCGCACAGGCGTACCGGTGCCGACGCGGCGAGCTTGGAGCTGTCCACGACCAGTACTACCCGATCTGAGATGTCCATGAGGGCCTCCTTGAGCCCGCGCTCGACGTCGACAGAGGCGTAGACGCCGCGGGCGTCCACCGCTGCGGCTCCAAGGAAAAAGGTGGCTGCCCTCAGGCCGGCCGCTTCCGTTGTTCCTGCGGATCCGACGAGGGCGCGGCTCGGGCGGTAGACCTCTCCCCCCAGCACGATCGCTTTGACCAGCGGGCGTTGCTCGGCGAAACCGATCACAGGGATGGAGTGCGTGATGATCGTTCCAACGAAGCTCTCGGGCAGGGAAACAGCCACCTGAAGGGCTGTCGTGCCCGCATCAATGACCAGGGTGTCATGCGGATCGATGTCGCGTGCGGCAGCCGCTCCGATCCGTGCCTTCTGCTCAGCCGACCGAGTGGTGCGTTGTGTGTATTCGAACGTCGAACTGATAGCGCTGTCCGGTCCCCGTAACGCTCCATGCAGTCGGACGACCTCCCCTGTATGGGCCAGTGCGTCAGCATCGCGTCGAATCGTCATGTCCGAGACTCCCAGATCGAGCGCAAGCTCGGAGATGGTCACGGCCCCATATGTCCGAACTCGCTCAACGATGCGTGAACGGCGCCGCTCGACAGATGCCGTGCGGGTGTCGGCTGTCATCTTGGATTGACCTCTCGCTTGCCAGGGATGGATGTTTCCTTCAAGAACATAGCCTACCGAGATCCTCGACGGTGTCGGAGTCTCCGTCAGGATGTTCAATTATGAACATAACAAACATTGTAATGTTGTACTTCGGACATATCGGGTCTACAGTGTGAGCACTGGCGGCGCACGGAAGGGCTGCGCGCACGGGACCGATGGAGGTACGAAAGTGGATGCGAATGCTCGCATCGTCTGTGTCGGAGTGGTAACCGTCGACACCCTCGCACTGTTGGACCGGTATCCGGGACCGGATGAACGCGTCGAGGCGCACCAGGTGGAGATCGCCGGAGGCGGACCGGCGGCGAACGCCGCGGTCGTCCTGGCCCGACAGGGCCATGAGGTCGCCTTCGTCGGACGCGTGGGCGATGATGAGGCCGGTCGGCAGGCGATCCGGTTGCTCAATGACGAGGGCGTCGACACCACGGGAGTCGTCGTGCGCCGGGGACATCCGACCCAGGCCTCGTGCATCCTCATCGACCAGGGTGCCCGGACACGCGCGATCTGCACCCTCGCTGTGGACCCTTGGGCCGCCCTTGAGCCTGAGCAAGCGGTGACCGTGGACGGCGCCGACTGGATCCACACCGACCACCTGGGCTTCCTGCCCGTCGCCCGGCGCCTTGCGGAACGACGGTCCCGACCGATCGTGTCGATCGACGCGGGCAACGACGTGCGCGGCCTCGACCTCTCCCTCGTCGACCTCTACGTTCCGACGGCCGAGTCTCTGAGGTCGAGGTACCGAACCGGTGACCTGGAAGAGGCGGCTCGCTGTGCGCTGGATGACGGCGCCGGGGCGGTGGTGGCCACCGATGGCAGAAGGGGGTCGCACGCGTGGTGGACCCCTCGCTCCAGGGTCGGCGTCGGATCGCCGGAGGGTCACGTCTCACGGCCGTCGGTCGACCTCTCGAAGATCGTCTCGACTCTCGGAGCGGGGGACGTCTTCCACGGGGCGATCGTTGCGGCCCTACTGCGGCACTGCTCGTGGGAGGAGGCGCTTGACGACGCCAACGCCACGGCCGCCTTGTCGTGCCGCGCTCTGGATGGCCGGTCGGCAGTGCCCGGCCTGAGCGAACTACATCGCATGATGGCCCGTTCCAGCAGCGCCGACACAGATGGAGAACCTCGATGATCACAGATCGTTTCGTCCTCGCCGACATCGCGCGGCCGAGCGGAGGGCTGGCAATGCTCGCAATCGATCAGCGCGAGGCGTTGCGCAACATGTTCACTGCAGCGGGTGCCCCCGCGCCAGTCCCTGATTCGGCGCTCACCGCCTTCAAGCTCGCTGCTGCGCGCGTCCTCTCCCCGTTCGCCTCGGGAGTCCTGGTCGACAAGCAGTTCAGCTATGACGCCATCGTGCACGACGGATGCGTGGTCGAGAACTCCGCACTCATTGTCGCGGCGGATGCCTTCCATCCGGGCAACGGAATCCCGGTCGACGAGGTGACGATCGATACCGAGATCACCCCTGAGCGAGCGCGTGATGACGGAGCCCGGGCGATGAAACTACTGGTGCTGTGGCGCTCCGACGAGGACCCGGCGGCGCGGCGAAGTGTGGTCGACCGCTTCGTCCGCGAATGCCACGCGCAGGGCCTCCTCGCCATCATCGAGCCCGTCGTCAGGCCTCCTCGCCACGGCGCCTCCATCGACAGAGAACATGCGATCCTCATGGCCGCTGGGGAACTCGGAGATACGGATGCCGATCTCTACAAAGGTGAGATGCCGTACGGAGGCGATGCGGACGACGACACGTTGCTCGACGCTTGCCGATCACTCGACTCGAAGCTGTCGATGCCGTGGGTGATCCTCTCCTCGGGCGTCAAGGCCGACCTGTTTCCAAACTCTGTTCGCATGGCTATCCGAGCCGGCGCTTCAGGTTTCCTGGCGGGCCGAGCCGTATGGGCCTCTGTGATCGGTGCGCGCAACCCAGTCCAGATGCTCGCGGATATCAGTGCTCCTCGGCTGCGCCGGCTTGGGGAAATCGTCGACGAGGAGATCGCCGGCAGGTGAGACGCGGACGCGGAGGACTTCTGGTCCCGTGAACGTGGAGGAAAGGAGTCAAGGAAGACATGCCACACACAGCACAGAGAATCGTGTTCGACGGTGTCAACTCGGTGAGCGTCCAGGAGTCGCCTGAGGGTGATTGCGCGCTTGACCGGGGGGATGTGCGGATCGCACCCCAATATCTCGGGATCTGTGGGTCGGATCTCCACGTTCTGGCTGGTGGGCATCCATTCGCCCAGCCGCCGACCGTACCGGGACACGAGGTGTGCGCGATCGTCACCGAGGTCGGGCCCGGGGCGGAGGGCATCGCCGTTGGAGACCACGCTGTCATCGATCCGATCATGGCCTGCGGGCATTGCCGGGCGTGTCGTTCGGGGCGCCCGAACCTCTGCGAGCCGCCGAACGTGGCGGGCTTCCGCGCCCCGGGCTTTGCGCGGACGTCGCATGTGGTTCCTGCCCGCAATGTACATATCGCTCCCAAGGACGTGGCCTGGACGGATCTCGCCTTCACCGAACCGGCGACGTGCGCGCGTCACAGCGCCGGCCGGATGCCGGAAGACTGCCGTGACGACATCCTCGTGATCGGTGCGGGGACGATCGGGCTGTCTATTGTGCGGGCGCTGCGCATCATGGGCGCCGGGAAGCTAACGGTCATCGAACCGGACCCCGCCAAACGCGCATTTGCCGGGCGACTAGGCGCCGATAGGTGTGTCGCCCCCGGCGAACTCCGGAGTGAGACCTTTTCAGGCGTCTTCGACGTCGTAGCGGCCCAGACGACGCTGAACGAGGCATGCACCCGCGTGATCGCGGGAGGGACCGTGGTCGTCATGGGCGTGCCCAATGGTCCGCGCGAGATTCCCCTGCCTTCCATGCAGCGTTTCGAACGCACTCTGACAAGCTCCGGGATGTACCAGCCTGGCGATTTCGACGACGCCATCGAGTGGATCCGCTCCGGAGCGTTTCGACCCGGAGACCTCGTGACGGATGTCTTCGACCTGGACGACGCCGCGCGCGCCTATGAACGGGCGAAGGAACCTGACTCGATCAAGGTCCTGATCCACATCGCCGACTGAGACCATCTGTCCCATCACCGAGAGGAACACCATGTCCGTCACCACAGCCGAGCCCGCCAACCCGGGCGGCCTTCCTGTCATCAGAAAACCACAGGACGTCATCGATCTCGTCAATGAGCACCCCTCCCTGCGCGGGGGCGCCGTCGCGATCTTCGTGGCGCTCGGGGGTGTCCTCCTGGACGCCTACCAGGCGACGATGATCGGCTTCGGCAACAAGTACATCGCCGCCCAGTTCGGCATCTCCTCAGGACTGGCCGCCACTGTCAACGCATCTGTCCTCGTCGCCGCCCTGATCGGGGGGCTCGCGTCCCAGAAGATCATCAACCGCCTAGGCCAGAAGCGCGCCTTCGTCCTGGCGATGGCCGTGTGCTCGTTCGCCGCAGTGGCTGTCGCGTTCGCGCCAAGCATCTGGTGGGTCCTGGTCTTCAGAGTCCTGATGGGGCTCGGACTTGGCGTCGACTTCCCCCTGGCGACCAACGCCGTCGCTGAACTCGCCGGGGCCGGCTCCAAGAACTCAGGCAGGTCCGTCAACCTGTGGCAGATGGGGTGGTACATGGCCACCACCGTGGTCTACCTGATTCTCATCGCCCTGAACTCCGCCGGGATCGTCGAGGAGCGTCTGTGGAGGTACGGGATCCTCATCGGAGGAATCTTCGGCGTCGTCGTGCTGGTCAGCCGCTACTTCCTCATTGGAGAATCAGCGATCTGGGCAGGACGTCAAGGACACTACGACGAGGCCGTGCGGGTGCTCTGGGACCGCTACGGCGTGCAGGCTGTTGTCGCGCCGGAGGCGGAGTCGGACGTGCCGGCCGCGGAACGCACGACGAAAGGCGCCTACAGGATCCTCTTCAACAGGACCTACCTGCGCCGCACGGTCCTCGGCTGTGTCGTCGCCACGATGCAGGCCTGGCAGTACAACGCGGTCGGCGTCTACCTCCCACTCACCCTCGCGGGAATTCTCACAGGCGGCCTGAGCGCCTCACTGTCGGGATCGGCCGTAGTGAACCTCCTCGCCGGCGTCACCGGTGGTGCGATCGGTTCGGTCATCGTCCATCGATTCGGGTCGCGGCGGCAGACGATGACGGGATTCGGCCTCGTCGCGGTCTGCCTGCTCCTGCTCGGGCTGCTCGGCACGAGCAACCCGTGGTTGGCGCTCGTCCTGCTGGGTCTCATCATCTTCTTCCACTCGGCGGGCCCCGGCGGACTGGGGATGACCATCGCGACGCTCTCGTACCCGCCGAGCATCCGTCCCGCCGGGATCGGCTTCGCCCGCGCCATCATGAGGACTGGAGCCATCGCCGGCCTGATCCTGTGGCCCATGCTGTGGGGAGCGCTGGGCACAGATGCCTTCTACTGGTTGGCGATCGTCCCCCTGGTCGGATTCTTCACCGGTCTGCTCATCCACTGGGAACCCATGGGCTACAACGTCGACGAGGAAGACGCTGCCGTCCTGCAAGAGATCAACCTCGAGGGGAAGTGACATCCCGATGACACACGATCTGGCCATCGGATTCATCGGACTCGGAGCCATGGGCGGAGCGATTGCGCGGCGTCTTCTCACACAGGGCTTCTCAGTCACCTGTTTCGACCTCGACACCAAGGCGGTTCAGGCACTCGCGTCGCACGGCGCGGCGGCGGTCGACAGTGCCTCTGAGGCGGTTGCCGGCCACGACGTCGTGATCACCTCGCTGCCCACGCCCGAGATCGTCGAACAATTCTGGGATGAGCACGCCGAGGAACTCGACGAAGGGGCCATCGCGGTGGACGCCTCCACCGTCGACCCTGCGACCTCACGCAGGGAGGCAATGACCGTGGAGAGTCATCCAGGGCGGCGTTTCGTTGCCTGCACGGTGGGCAAGACCCCGGCGCATGCCGAGCGAGGGGAGATCCCCGCATTCGTCGGCGGCGATCCCCATGCCGTGTCGGAGCTGCGGCCGGTCCTCGAGGCGATCGCGAACGAGGTCTTCCCCATGGGCTCGGTGGAGGCCGCGACGATGTTCAAGCTCATCTCGAACCTCGTCGGAATGACGGATCTCGTCGCGCTGGCCGAGGGATACTCCCTCGCCGCACGCGTGGGCATCGATGCCGACACCTTCGAACGCGCGCTTCGCACGACGGGGGCGTGGTCCTCCCAGGCCGAGATGCGGCTGGCATGGATGGCACAGGACGATCTCGATGCCCGGTTCTCCGTGGATCTGGCGGCGAAGGACCTGCGGCTCGGCGTCGACGCCGCGGCCCGGAACCGCGTTCCGGTGCACGTCTGCTCCGCTGCCCTCCAGGTCTTTGCCCAGGCCCAGGCCATGGGTCACGGGAGGCTCGACGCGGCAGCGGTGATCCGCGCCGTGGAACCTGTGAACCGTCGACGGTGACGACTCGCTCCCACCAGGCTCCGTGTGCCCGATGCCCTCGAACCGCGTCGGGCACACGGAGCCGCCGGAGGAGCATTCAGGAGCAACAGAATGAAGACAGACACTCACTCATCGGTCGGCGAGGACCCACCGGTGCACATGGGCAGAGTCGTGACGGCCAGCATCTCCGGGGCGCTCCTGGAGTGGTACGACTTCTTCGTCTATGGAACCGCCTCGGCCCTCTTCTTCGGGAGGGTCTTCTTTCCCACCAGCGATGCTGCCACAGGTATCATCGCTTCCTTCGCGACCTACGGTGCCGGGTTCTTCGCGCGGCCTCTGGGCGGGATCATCTTCGGGCACTTCGGTGATCAACGTGGCCGGAAGTCGGCGCTCATCTGGACGTTGAGCATTGTGGGAGCCTCCACGTTCCTCATCGGCCTCCTGCCGACGTATGACCAGGTGGGGGTGTGGGCTCCGATCCTGCTGGTGGCTCTCCGCCTTGTCCAGGGATTCGGTCTCGGCGGCGAGTACGGCGGCGCTGCCCTGTTGACCATCGAGTCCGCCCCGGGGCCGCGTCGGGGCTTCTTCGGTTCCCTTCCCCAGACTGCCGCCTCCATCGGCATCCTGTTGGCCACGGGGATCGTCTCTCTGTGCGACAGCGCCTTCACCGACGAACAGATGCACTCATGGGGATGGCGCATCCCGTTCCTCGTCTCGATGCTGATGCTCGCAGTGGGAATGTTCGTCCGCACTCACACGGGGGAGACGCCCGAATTCCTACGCCAGAGGAATCCAGCCACTTGCTCGTCGTCTCGCTCGGGCGAGAGAATCCCCCTGTTCCGTGCCTTCAGGAACCATCCGAGAAACATGGTCCTTGCCTTCTGCGCGCGGATTGCCGAGACGGTCTCGTCGAATATCATCAACGCCTTCGGCATCTCCTACGTCACCACCCAGCTGGCGTTGGATCGGCAGATCCCCCTCAACGGCATGCTCGTCGCGTCGGCGATCGGGATTCTTGCGTGTCCGGTCATCGGATGGTTCTCAGACCGGGTCGGACTGCGGAGGATCTATCTCCTCGGGGCAGTTTCCGTCGTGCTGGTCTCCTTCCCGTTCTTCCTCCTCCTCGGCACGGCGAGCGTTCCAGCAATCTGGGTGGCGCTCATCGTGTCCTACAACCTCGGACCCACGATGATGTTCGCCGTCCAGCCGACGCTCTTCACGAGCATGTTTGGCACTGACGTCCGGTACACGGGACTGTCCTTCGCCTACCAGTTCTCTGCAATCCTCGGAGGTCTGACACCGTTGATCTGCACGGCCCTGCTCCAGGCGTTCGACGGCGAGCCGTGGGGAGTGGCCGCATACATGGCTGTCGCGGGGCTCGTCTCTCTCGTCGCGACTGTTCTCATCCGAGGAAGCAGTCGGACGGCGTCGACCGCGGAGCCGGCCTGCCGCGACGTGAAAGGAAAGGACTGACAGCATGAACGAGCACTTTCGCGCGATCCAGCGTGACAGCGCATCCCCGTGGCCGGGACCACGAGGAGAGAAGGTCACATATGCGAGCGACAGCCTCGAAGTGACGGTGTATCCCGACGACGGATGCCGGATCACGTCGATCCGGGTCCATGGACGGGAGATTCTCCGCCAGTGGAGTCCCGAACGCCGCGGGTTCCAATACGGAGTGTTCCCGATGGTCCCATGGGTGGGGAGAATGGGAGGCGGGCTTCTGTACTGGCGCGGACGGGTCCACCAGCTACCGGTCAACCGTCCGCCCCACGCCCTTCACGGGTGTGCGTGCTTCGGTCCGTGGACCCGGTCCGGGGTCGACGAGTTCTCCCTGGAACTCGGGCGGTGGTGGCCGTGGGACGCGCGGGCGGTCCAGCGGATCGGCGTCAACGACAGCTCCCTCACCCTTTCGCTCGAGATCATCAGCAACTCCGGTGAGTTCCCGGCTCAGGCGGGGTGGCATCCGTGGTTCCTCAGGCGACTCGAGGGCGACTCGCGCGATGTCCTCCTCGGGACGCACCCTCAGTGGCAGGAGGAACTCGGTGGCAACGAGCTGCCGACCGGCCGAAGAATTTCTCCTCAGACCGGTCCGTGGGACAACTGTTTCGGGTACGCCCACCAGATGGACGCGGAGCTGCGGTGGGAATCGGTGTCGGCCCGCATCGGCTCCGATCGCCGGTGGTCCACGCTCTTCACCGTCCCCGAGGACGCCGTGTGCGTGGAGCCGTTGTCCGGACCGCCGAACGGTATCAACACGGCACCAGAATCGGTGGCGCCCGACCGACCGTTGACGATCACCACCACGTGGCGTCTGGCCGAACGATGATAAAGGGGTGCAGACCAGCGGGATTCGGTGGGGCGATCCCAACAGCCGGGAGAAGTGGGACCTTGGTCGTGGGCGTCGTAGAATTGTCGGGCCGGGCGACCGGCCGTGTCCGAGGACAGACCCGCCACGAGACTTCAAGGACGAGATATGCGCACTTCCCCCTCCTACACCGCCTCCTACCGCCTTGAGGTCGACGAATCGGTGAGTTCGATCGCCTCCATCATCGATGCGGTGGCCGCGACCGGGGCCGAGGTGAAGGGGATGGACGTGGCCGACTCGGACCGCGGCCGGATCACGATCGACCTGACATGCGACATGCGGGACTCGGCGCACCGCCGCAACCTCAAGGCGCGCCTCGACCAGCTGCCGGGCGTGACCACAAGGTCGGTGGCCGATCAGACGTTCCTCGACCACATCGGCGGCAAGATCGAGGTCGCCCCGAAGGTGCCGCTGCGCAACCGGGACGACCTCTCGCGCGCCTACACGCCAGGGGTGGCGCGGGTGTGCACCGCGATCCACGACTCGCCCCAGAAGGCGCACCTGCTGACCATGAAGGCCAACACGATCGCCGTGGTCTCCGACGGGACGGCGGTGCTGGGGCTGGGGGACATCGGGCCGGCCGCGGCGCTGCCGGTCATGGAGGGCAAGGCCGTCCTGTTCA
Source organism: Schaalia naturae (assembly GCF_042665795.1). Classification (NCBI taxonomy): domain Bacteria; kingdom Bacillati; phylum Actinomycetota; class Actinomycetes; order Actinomycetales; family Actinomycetaceae; genus Schaalia; species Schaalia naturae. Next base: position 1,896,983 of record NZ_JBHTEF010000001.1, on the reverse strand, counting down.
AGAAGTTCGGGGGCGTCGACGCCTGGCCGGTGGTCTTGGACACGAAGGACACCGAGGAGATCATCCGGATCGTCAAGGCCATCGCTCCGGCGTACGGCGGGATCAACCTGGAGGACATCTCGGCTCCCCGCTGCTTCGAGATCGAGGAGCGGCTCCGCGAGGAGCTCGACATCCCAGTCTTCCACGATGACCAGCACGGAACGGCGATCGTGGTGCTCGCCGCCCTGCTCAACGCGCTCAAACTGGTGGGCAAGTCCATTGAGGACGTCCGTATCGTGGTGTCGGGCGTGGGGGCGGCAGGCTCCGCCATCATCAGACTGCTGATGGCCCAGGGCGCCCGCGACATCGTCGGCTACGGCCGGTCGGGGGCGCTGTCCGGCGACGACACCGAGGGCATGCACCCCTCGCGGCGCTGGCTCGCCGAGCACACGAACCCGCGTCACGTCCACGGGACTCTCAAGGAGGGGCTCGAGGGCGCCGACGTCTTCATCGGGGTCTCCCATGGGGACATCCTCACGGGCGACGACGTGGCGGTGATGGGCCCGGACGCGATCGTCTTCGCTCTGGCGAACCCGACGCCGGAGGTCGATCCCCTCGAGGCCGCGAAGCACGCGCGGATCGTGGCGACCGGCCGCTCCGACTATGCGAACCAGATCAACAACGTCCTGGCCTTCCCCGGGCTCTTCCGCGGGCTGCTCGACGCCAAGGTCAAGGAGATCACCACTGAGGTCCTGCGCGTCGCGGCTGTCGCGATCGCCTCGGTGATCTCGGATGACGAGCTGGGCCCGAACTACATCATCCCGGGTGTCTTCGACGAGCGTGTGCCCCGAGCGGTGTCGCGCGCGGTGCGCCAGGCGGTCCATGACCTGCCCACGATCGACATCCCCGTCCAGGAGGACGTCGCACCCCGCTGACGCGCATCGCCCCGGGCGGATCCGCCCTCGCCTCCCTGTCCTGTGGCGAGGGCGGCGTCGCTTCCCGCGCGAGGGCGACAGCGGAAGCGGAAGCAGCGCGTGATCAGCGCATGTGGTCACCCTCACGCGACAGCGATTTGACCGGGGGTGGCGGTCCGAATAGAGTATTCCTCGTTGCGCCGAACGGCACGGCCCCTCCGGGAGCCGGGAAACATGGCGCGTCCACCTCTGAGCTACCCCGTGAGGGGTGCGTCCTGTGTGGGTGTTGTTTGTGAACTCGATAGCGTGTTTGTTTTTGATGCCTGTTTTTTGTTTTTTGGTTGGGGTTGTCTTTGGCTGGCTTGCTGCTGTTGTTGTGGTGGTGGGTTGGTTGGGGGTTTCTCTGGATGTTTGGTTTTGTTCGGAGAGTTTGATCCTGGCTCAGGACGAACGCTGGCGGCGTGCTTAACACATGCAAGTCGTACGGGCTGCTTGGGGGTTTTTCTTCTGGGTGGTGAGTGGCGAACGGGTGAGTAACACGTGAGTAACCTGCCCTCTTCTTTGGGATAACGGCTGGAAATGGCTGCTAATACCGGGTGTGGCCTCGTGCCTGCATGGGTGTGGGGTGATAGGGCCATCGTTTGGTGGTTTGGTGGGGGATGGGCTCGCGGCTTATCAGCTTGTTGGTGGGGTGATGGCTTACCAAGGCTTTGACGGGTAGCCGGCCTGAGAGGGTGACCGGTCACATTGGGACTGAGATACGGCCCAGACTCCTACGGGAGGCAGCAGTGGGGAATTTTGCACAATGGGCGAAAGCCTGATGCAGCGACGCCGCGTGAGGGATGGAGGCCTTCGGGTTGTGAACCTCTTTCGCTCATGGTCAAGCCGCGGGTTTGCTCGTGGTGAGGGTAGTGGGTAAAGAAGCTCCGGCTAACTACGTGCCAGCAGCCGCGGTAATACGTAGGGAGCGAGCGTTGTCCGGAATTATTGGGCGTAAAGGGCTTGTAGGCGGTTTGTCGCGTCTGCCGTGAAATTCCTTGGCTTAACTGGGGGAGTGCGGTGGGTACGGGCAGGCTTGAGTGCGGTAGGGGAGACTGGAATTCCTGGTGTAGCGGTGGAATGCGCAGATATCAGGAGGAACACCGGTGGCGAAGGCGGGTCTCTGGGCCGTTACTGACGCTGAGGAGCGAAAGCGTGGGGAGCGAACAGGATTAGATACCCTGGTAGTCCATGCTGTAAACGTTGGGCACTAGGTGTGGGGGCCGCCCTTGGTTTCCGCGCCGTAGCTAACGCTTTAAGTGCCCCGCCTGGGGAGTACGGCCGCAAGGCTAAAACTCAAAGGAATTGACGGGGGCCCGCACAAGCGGCGGAGCATGCGGATTAATTCGATGCAACGCGAAGAACCTTACCAAGGCTTGACATGCACCCTGGGTGGCCTGAGAGGGTCGCGCATTTGGTTGGGGGTGTGCAGGTGGTGCATGGTTGTCGTCAGCTCGTGTCGTGAGATGTTGGGTTAAGTCCCGCAACGAGCGCAACCCTTGCCCTATGTTGCCAGCACGTTGTGGTGGGGACTCGTGGGGGACTGCCGGGGTGAACTCGGAGGAAGGTGGGGATGACGTCAAATCATCATGCCCCTTATGTCTTGGGCTTCACGCATGCTACAATGGCTGGTACAGAGGGTTGCGATGCCGTGAGGCGGGGCGAATCCCTTAAAGCTGGTCTCAGTTCGGATTGGGGTCTGCAACTCGACCCCATGAAGGTGGAGTCGCTAGTAATCGCAGATCAGCAACGCTGCGGTGAATACGTTCTCGGGCCTTGTACACACCGCCCGTCACGTCATGAAAGTTGGTAACGCCCGAAGCCCATGGCCCAACCACTGTGTGGGGGGAGTGGTCGAAGGCGGGATTGGCGATTGGGACGAAGTCGTAACAAGGTAGCCGTACCGGAAGGTGCGGCTGGATCACCTCCTTTCTAGGGAGTGCTGCCACGGTTTGTTTGGGGTTCCGGGTGGTCCGGGGTCTTGGTTGTGGTGGGGCTGGGTGTCGGGGGCTTGCACGCTGTCGGGTTCACTTCCAACGCCTGTTGGGGGTGGTGGCCTGCTTGTGGTCCTGCGTGGTGTGGGGTTGTGGGTGTGGTGGGTTGTTTGTGTACTGCATAGTGGTTGTGAGCATCTTATTTGCTGTGATTGTGTGTTTTGTTGAGTTTTGTTGGGCATTCGGTGGATGCCTTGGCATTGGGAGCTGATGAAGGACGTGGCGGCCTGCGATAGGCCTCGGGGAGTTGGCGAGCGAGCGTTGATCCGGGGGTGTCCGAATGGGGGAACCTGGCTGGGGTTGTGCCTGGTCACCATCACTTGAATTGATAGGGTGGTGGGGGGAACGCGGGGAAGTGAAACATCTTAGTACCCGTAGGAGAAGATATTCCGTGTGTAGTGGCGAGCGATAGCGGATGATGGCTAAACCTTGTGCGTGGATAAGTCGGCGGGCGTTGCGTGTGGGGGGTTGTGGGGCTCATTTGTCTGTCCTCTGCCGGGGGTGGGCATGCTTGCGCGTGTGGAGTTGAATCGTCTGGGATGGCGGGCCGTAGACCGTGAGAGCCGGGTAGGTGGACGTGCGTGTGGGTGTGTGGGGTGGGTGCCCGAGTAGTGCGGGGCTCGTGGAATCTCGTGTGAATCTGCCAGGACCACCTGGTAAGCCTGAATACTACCCAGTGACCGATAGTGCATAGTACCGTGAGGGAATGGTGAAAAGTACCCCGGGAGGGGAGTGAAATAGTGCCTGAAACCGGGTGCCTGTAAGCCGTCGGAGCCTTGTGGGGTGACGGCGTGCCTTTTGAAGAATGAGCCTGCGAGTCAGTGGCATGTGGCGTGCTTAACCCGTGTGGGGGAGGCGTAGCGAAAGCGAGTCTGAAGAGGGCGTGTGTCGCGTGTCCTGGACCCGAAGCGGGGTGATCTACCCATGGCCAGGTTGAAGCGGTGGTAAGACGCCGTGGAGGACCGGACCCACCGGGGTTGAAAACTCGGGGGATGAGCTGTGGGTAGGGGTGAAAGGCCAATCAAACTCCGTGATAGCTGGTTCTCCCCGAAATGCATTTAGGTGCAGCGTTGCGTGGTGCCTGGTGGAGGTAGAGCGACTGGATGGTTGATGGGCCCGTTGGGTTACTGGCGCCAGCCAAACTCCGAATGCCGTCAGGTTAGCGTGGCAGTGAGACTGCGGGGGATAAGCTTCGTGGTCGAGAGGGAAACAGCCCAGATCATCGGCTAAGGCCCCTAAGCGTGTGCTGAGTGGGAAAGGATGTGGGGTCGCGTTGACAACCAGGAGGTTGGCTTAGAAGCAGCCATCCTTGAAAGAGTGCGTAATAGCTCACTGGTCAAGTGGCCGTGCGCCGACAATGTAGCGGGGCTGAAGTGCACCGCCGAAGCCGTGATGCCTTGATGTGCTGTCCTTTTTGGGTGGTGTGTTGGGGTGGGTAGGGGAGCGTCCTGCTTGCGGTGAAGCCTGGGGGTGACCCGGGGTGGAGCGGGTGGGAGTGAGAATGCAGGCATGAGTAGCGAGATCTGGGGTGGGAATCCCCAGCGCCGATAGACCAAGGGTTCCAGGGGCAGGTTGATCCGCCCTGGGTTAGTCGGGTCCTAAGGCGAGGCCGACAGGCGTAGTCGATGGATGACCAGTTGATATTCTGGTACCGCCTACCAACCGGCAAGGGCTGCTGCTTTGGGGTAGCTGGGCTGTCCTGGTGCTCTTGTCTCCTTCGGGGGGTGGGGGTGTTGGGGTCGCTGGGTGTGTCCTGGGTGGTGGTGAGCGTGTTGACAGGGGTGACGCAGGGAGGTGGCTGCCGCGCACCGGTGGTTGTGTGCGTCTAAGGTTGTGGCCCGTCCGCCAGGTAAATCCGGTGGGTGTTGTGGGTGAGGACTGATGGGGCTGCCCGTTTGGGTGGCTGGTGGTGTGCCTGTACTGTCGAGAAAAGCCTCGACGCGAGGGTGGTGGGCGCCCGTACCCTAAACCGACTCAGGTGGTCTGGTAGAGGATACCGAGGCGTTCGAGTGAATCATGGTTAAGGAACTCGGCAAAATTCCCCCGTAACTTCGGGATAAGGGGGACCTCTTGCGGTGGCGCGCCCGTGCGGTGTGGCTGCGGTGGGGGGTCGCAGAGAATAGGGAGAAGCGACTGTTTACTAAAAACACAGGTGCGTGCGAAGTCGTAAGACGATGTATACGCACTGACGCCTGCCCGGTGCTGGAAGGTTAAGAGGAGGGCTCATCCCCACGTGTGGGGTGCAGGCTTGAATTGAAGCCCCAGTAAACGGCGGTGGTAACTATAACCATCCTAAGGTAGCGAAATTCCTTGTCGGGTAAGTTCCGACCTGCACGAATGGCGTAACGACTTCTCCGCTGTCTCGACCGTGAGCTCGGTGAAATTGCAGTACGAGTAAAGATGCTCGTTTCGCGCAGCAGGACGGAAAGACCCCGGGACCTTTACTGCAGCTTGGTATTGGTGTTCGCTTGTGCTTGTGTAGGATAGGTGGGAGACTGTGAGGCCGCGGCGCTAGTCGTGGTGGAGTCGTCGTTGAAATACCATTCTGGTTCAAGCGGTCATCTAACCTCGGCCCGTGATCCGGGTTGGGGACAGTGCCTGGTGGGTAGTTTAACTGGGGCGGTTGCCTCCTAAAGAGTAACGGAGGCGCTCAATGGTTCCCTCAGCCTGGTTGGTCATCAGGTGGCGAGTGCAAGTGCACAAGGGGGCTTGACTGTGAGACCGACGGGTCGAGCAGGTGCGAAAGCAGGAACTAGTGATCCGGCCATGGCATGTGGGTGCGTGGTCGCTCAACGGATAAAAGGTACCCCGGGGATAACAGGCTGATCTTGCCCAAGAGTCCATATCGACGGCATGGTTTGGCACCTCGATGTCGGCTCGTCGCATCCTGGGGCTGGAGTCGGTCCCAAGGGTTGGGCTGTTCGCCCATTAAAGCGGTACGCGAGCTGGGTTTAGAACGTCGTGAGACAGTTCGGTCCCTATCCGCTGCGCGCGTAGGAAACTTGTGGAGGGCCGTCCCTAGTACGAGAGGACCGGGATGGACGAACCTCTGGTGTGCCAGTTGTACCGCCAGGTGCATGGCTGGGTGGCTATGTTCGGGAGGGATAACCGCTGAAGGCATCTAAGCGGGAAGCCTGCTCCGAGATGAGGTTTCCGGGCCCCTCCTTGTGGGGGGTGTGAGGCCCCCGGTGGATGACCGGGTTGATAGGCCAGGAGTGGAAGCCCTGTAAGGGGTTGTGAGCTGACTGGTACTAATGGGCTGATACTCAACATTCACGCCCGCCCCCTTTCGTGGGGGTGGCGGCGGTTTTGGTGCTCACAATCACTGTGCGGTTCACGACCAACCCGCCCACGCTCGCCCGACCTTCCTCTTGGAGGGTTGGGGGTGTGGGGGTCGAGATAGTCGTGCGGGGGTCATGGCGCGGGGGAGACGCCCGGTCTCCTTTCCGAACCCGGAAGCTAAGCCCCGCAGCGCCGATGGTACTGCACCCGGTGGGGTGTGGGAGAGTAGGACGCCCCCGCGCATCACTGGCCTGCCCCCCCTTGGGGGCCGGCAACAGTTTTGGGGGGCCCCGCCAACTGGCAGGACCCCCCAAAACCACACCAAAAACAGAAACTGACCAGATCGCGCGATGTGGCGGGCGTCTCATGTTCTGGGGTACAGTGTGGTCACTGTTCCCGAGGGTGAGGAGACGCGAATGGATCTTGACGACGTGAAGAAGACCGCGGAGGGGCTCACCGACAAGGCGAGGGACTTCGTGCAGTCGACCGTAAAGGACGAAGCCGCAACCGACAGGGCCCTCGATGCCGTCGCGAACGCCGCGAAGAAAGTCACCGGCGGATCCTTCGACGAGAAGATCGAGACGGCCCGGGCTGAGGCCGACAAACGGATCGGCTCCGAATAACCCGGTCTGAGCGCTGACCGCAGCGTATCCATACTGAGAGATGTGGGCGGGAACCCCAAGGGTTCCCGCCCACATCCGTTGTGCCGCCGGTCGGGCGGTATGACGCGGGTCAGATCCAGCTCTGCAACCACATGCGGCTGAGCCACTCGTCGTAGGGGATGCGCGGCCCGGTCCACACGGGGTAGAAGTAGGCCGAAGAGGCGAGCACGGCGATCACCGCCACGAGGGCGGCGACGCCGAGGGTCCGCCTCAGGGTGATGCTCGGACCCAGCCACCGGTGGTCGCCCTCGTCGAAATCGGAGCCGTCGGCCCGGGAGATCCGGTCCGGGGAGGCTCCCAGGCGCGCCTGGTCGAGGCAGACTCCCAGGGCCCACGCGAGCGAGAGCGCGACGAAGGGCGCGACCGCGACTGTGTAGAAGGTGAAGATCGTCCGGTGGGAGTAGGCGAACCAGGGGACGTACATCGAGAGGTAGCCGCACAGGACCAGCCCGCAGCGCCAGTCGCGGAAGCGGAGGGCACCCCAGACCGTGAGAAGCAGCGCGGGCACGGCGAGCCACCACATCAGCGGGTTCCCGAGCGCGACGACGTTCTGGACGCACTCGGCGGTCCCGCCGCACGCGCCGTCGACGCGCTCGTACCAGAAGGACGTCGGGCGCAGCTGGAGCAGCCACCCCCAGGGCTGCGATTGGTAGTTGTGGGGGGTGTGCAGCCCGTTGTGGAATCGCCACATCTCCAGGTGATAGCTCCACAGGTCCGACGCCACCGCGAGCGGTCCCGACGCGGAGCCTCCCGAGGCTCCGCTGCGGCCGTGCGCCCAGGCGTCCGGATGGACCATCCAGCCCCACCAGGAGGCGATGTAGACGACGACGGCCGTGGGGACCATTGCGAGGAAGGCGACCGGCACGTCGAGCAGCATCGCGGCGCGGAAGGGGCGAGGATGCCCCAGGCGGCGGCGCGTGGTCCACTCGCGCAACGCGACGAAGAGCCCGAGGACCGCCAGGGCGTAGATCCCCGACCACTTCACGGAGCAGGCCAGGCCCAGCAGGACGCCGGCTGCCAGGAGCCACCAGCGCGGCCCGGAATGGGGTCCCAGGCCCGTGCGCCCGCCGGGAGGCGTGCTCGGCTGCCAGCGCGCCATCTTGCCCACGAGGGCGGGATGGGCCTGCTGCTGGTCCTTGACGACGGCCAAGACCCCGGCCTCGACGAAGGTCGCGAGGAAGACGTCGAGCAGCCCGGTGCGCGACATCACGAGGTGCATCCCGTCGGTGGCCAGGAACATGCCGGCCATCAGCGTGATCGCCGGCGAACGGAACAGATTCCACGCGATCCGGCACAGCAGCAGAACGCCGATGATTCCGGCCAGCGCCGCGCTGATCCGCCACCCCACCGGGTCGTCCCAGCCGAACACGCGCATCCCGAGGCCGATCAGCCACTTCCCGGTCTGCGGGTGGACGATGTAGGCCCCCTTCGAGGACAGTCCCGAGAAGTCGCCCGACGCGAACCTCGCATCCCAGTCGTCGGCCCACGTCCCCTCGTAGCCCAGATGCCACAGCGAGTACGCGTCCTTGACGTAGTAGGTCTCGTCGAACACCAGGGCGCCGACGCGGTCGAGCCCCACCAGCCGCAGGACGGAGGCCAACAGCGTCGCGAGCGCAGTGGCGGCCCACCCGGCCCCGGCGGACATCGGCAGGCGCGCCCACCGGGGAAGGACGACGACCCGGGACGAGGGCGCGTCCGCCGTCCCGGCGGACGCGAGTGAGGCGCGACCAGGGTCCCACGGCGCTCGGTCGGCGGTGTCGGACTCCTCGGGGACCGGGCGATCGGGTCGATCTGTCACGTGCCGAGTCTAGATGAGCCCGGCCGGATGACCGCGGGCGCCGGCAATGGGAGGATGGAGGGCGTGATCCCCGATGTCCAGCCCGTCCAGCGTCCCGGCACAGTGCTCCTCGCGGCGACCCCGATCGGCGACGTCGAGGACGCCTCGCCCCGGTTCGTGCGCGCCTTGTCGGAAGCGGAGGTGGTGGCCGCCGAGGACACGCGGCGTGTGCTGGCGCTGGCCTCTCGCCTGGGCGTACGCGTCAACGGCCGTCTCATCAGCCTCCACGACCACAATGAGGCCGAGCGGGCGGACGCGGTCATCGACCTGGCGGCCGATGGGGCCCGGGTCCTCATGGTCTCCGACGCGGGCATGCCGACGGTGTCGGATCCCGGGTTCCGGTTGGTGCGGCGCGCGGTCGAACGCGGCGTGCCCGTCTCCGCCCTGCCGGGGCCCTCGGCGCCCGTGACCGCCCTCGCGGTCTCGGGACTGCCCTCGGACCGCTTCACCTTCGAGGGCTTCCTGCCCCGGAGGGACGGGGAGGCCAGACGGCTCCTGGACTCGATGGCGAAGGATCCGCGCACCCTGATCTTCTTCGAGTCGCCGCGCCGGCTCAACGAGACGCTGGTGCGCATGGCGGAGGCCTTCGGGGGCACACGCCGCGCCGTCGTGTGCCGGGAGCTCACGAAGGTCCACGAGGAGGTGCTGCGCGGGGACCTCAACGCGTTGATCGCGCAGACCTCGGGCGAGGTGCTCGGCGAGATCACGATCGTCGTCGCGGGCGCGCGGGAGGACCAGAACGCCGAGGACCATGTCGTGGCCGTCCTGGCGCTGGCCTCGGAGGGGATACGGCTCAAGGAGGCGGCCGCCCAGGTCTCCGAGGCCACGGGACTGCGCAAGAACGACCTGTACAAGGCGGCGCTGCGCCGCCGTGATTCCGAGCGCTAGCCCCCGGTCCCCCGGTCCCGGGGACTGGCCGCGTGCCGGCGGGCACGGCCTCAGCGTTCGGCGGCACTCGCCTCGGACGACGACACCAGCCCGACGCCCGCGGCCCTCATGCGCTGACGTGCGGCGGCTCCCTGCTCGGCGCTCACCGGGGCGGTGAGGTCGGTGAGCACGCGGGTCGTGAAACCGGCGGCTCGGGCGTCCAGCGCCGTCTGGGCGACGCAATGAGACTCGGCCAGCCCGACCACATCGACATCGGTGACGCCTGCCTCGCGCAGGGACTGCTCCAGCGTGGCGCCGGACTCGGTCGCGCCCTCGAAGCCGGAGTAGGCGGCCTGGTACTGCCCCTTTCGGATAGCCACGTCGGCGTGGACGCCGGCCAGGGCCGGGTGCAGTTCCGCCTCGTCCGTCCCGGCCACGCCGTGGGGAGGCCACGAGTCGACGAAATCGGGGGTGGCGGAGAAGTGATCGCCCGGATCGATGTGCCAGTCCTGGGTGGTGGCGACCAGATCGTAGGCTCCGCGGCGGGCCTCCACGAAGCCGGCGACCCGTTCGGCCACCGCGTTGCCGCCCGGGACGGGGAGGGCGCCGCCCTCGCAGAATGTGGGCTGGACGTCGACGATGATGAGCGCGCGGGACATGGGGCCTCCTCGAGGTCCGAGGCTTCGATGGGCGGACAGGGCCATTATCCGTCCCCGGCGGGTGGGCCGCCTAGAGGAAGGGAGGGAGTACGGGCGTCGCCCCGGCCTGCGGGCGGCGTCTACCCTAGGACCATGAGTCGCATCCTCTCCGCCGTCGCATGGCCCTACGCCAACGGCCCCCGCCACATCGGTCACGTCGCCGGGTTCGGTGTCCCCTCGGACGTCTTCTCCCGGTACATGCGGATGACCGGCAACGAGGTCCTCATGGTGTCCGGCACCGATGAGCACGGCACGCCGATCCTCGTCGCCGCCGACGCCGAGGGGGTGACTCCTCGCGAGCTGGCCGACCGCAACAACCGCCTCATCGTTGAGGACCTCCAGGCGCTGGGGCTGTCCTACGACCTGTTCACCCGCACGACCACCGGGAACCATGAGCACGTCGTCCAAGCGATGTTCGAGGTCGTGCGCGACAACGGATACATGATCGTCCAGACGACCCGCGGTGCGATCTCGCCCTCGACGGGGAGGACCCTGCCCGACCGGTACATCGAGGGCACCTGTCCGATCTGCGGGTACGAGGGGGCGCGGGGCGACCAGTGCGACAACTGCGGCAACCAGCTCGACCCGACGGACCTCATCAGCCCCCGCTCGCGGATCAACGGCGAGGTCCCCGAGTTCGTCGAGACGGAACACTACTTCCTCGACCTGCCCGCTCTCGCGGAGGCGCTGTCCGCCTGGCTGGACGACCGGGAGCGCTCGGGGACATGGCGCCCGAACGTCATCAAGTTCTCGCAGAACTTCCTGGAGGACATCCGCCCCCGCGCGATGACGCGCGACATCGACTGGGGCATCCCGGTCCCCGGGTGGGAGGACCAGCCGCACAAGCGCCTCTACGTGTGGTTCGACGCCGTGGTCGGCTATCTCTCCGCGTCGATCGAGTGGGCCCGCCGCTCGGGGGACCCTGAGGCGTGGCGCCGCTGGTGGAACGACACGGAGGCCCTGTCCTACTACTTCATGGGCAAGGACAACATCGTCTTCCATTCCCAGATCTGGCCGGCGGAGCTGCTCGGCTACAACGGCGAGGGCTCTCGAGGCGGGGCCCCGGGCTCCTTCGGGCATCTCAACCTGCCCACCGAGGTCGTCTCGAGCGAATTCCTCACGATGGAGGGGAAGAAGTTCGCCTCCTCCCGGGGGATCGTCATCTACGTGCGCGACATGCTCAGCCGTTACCAGGCCGACGCCCTGCGGTACTTCATCTCGGCGGCGGGCCCGGAGACCTCCGACGCGGACTTCACCTGGGCGGAGTTCCTGCGGCGCACGAACTCGGAGCTGGTGGCCGGCTGGGGGAACCTGGTCAACCGCACGGCCTCGATGATCCACAAGCGTTTCGGCTCCATCCCGCAGCCGGGCGCGCTGGAGGACATCGACCGCGCCCTGCTGACCGCCGTGGAGGAGGGCTTCGACGAGGTCGGTGCGCTGATCCGCGCCCACCACCAGAAGGCGGCACTGGGCGCGGCGATGCGGCTGGTCGGCGAGGCGAACAAGTACGTCACCGAGACCGAACCCTTCAAACTCAAGGCTCCCGAACAGCGTGAGCGCCTGGCCACGATCCTGTGGGCCCTCGCGCAGGTGGTCACGGACCTCAACACGATGCTCTCCCCGTTCCTTCCTCACTCGGCCAACGAGGTCGACCGGGTGATGGGCGGGACCGGCGAGGTCGCGCCGATGCCGCGCATCGAGGAGGTCGAGGACCTCGACGTACACGAGGACGACGGCTCCCCGCGCCGCTACCCGATCATCACGGGCGACTATGAGGGGTTCCCGGCGTGGGAGCGCCACCCGGTCCTCGTGGGTCGTGAGGTGAGCCAGCCCCACCCGGTGTTCGCGAAGCTTGACGAGGGCATCGTCGAGGAGGAGCTGGCCCGGGCCGGAGAGCGCTGAGCGGGTCGGCGCGGCCGACACGGCGCACCAGCATCTGCCCGTGGTGCGGGTCGCCGACCATGCCAACAGCGGCCTGCGCCTCGACTACTCGGCCTCGCGTTTGTCGCGGTGGACGTCTTGGCTCTCGTAGCCGTCCTCGCGACCGAAAAACTGAACGATGGAAAGCTCGCAAAGGCGCTTGGGGTTTCGCGATCCCGGCTCGCGCCTGCTCCGGCCCAACGTCTCACGCAACTCGGCATGCGGACTGGCGGAGTGTGCCCGTTCACGCGTGATCCAGCGGTGCGTATCTGCGATCGACAGGTGCGTGACATCCCTTCCCGGGATCTACCGCGGTCGCGGCGATCCCTGCGCCACCATCGAGCTAACTGTACTTCCTCGGCAGGTTGTGAACGGGTGGGGTAGGCGAGGACCTCCGGGCAGGATGTGGGTTACCACACTCGCATCCTGACCGCGGAGGTCCTCATGTCTCACGCTAATGCCCCTTTGACGCCGGAGGGGCGTCGTCGTCTTGCTGTTCTCGTCGTGGACGGGGGGGTGGTCACTGCGGCGCGCCGCGGAGCGCTTCCAGTGCTCGCCTGCGACCGCGAAGCGATGGGTCGACCGATACCGGGCAGGGCAGCCGCTCACCGACCGCAGCTCGAAGCCGAAGACCTCGCCGAACCAGCTGCCGCGTAAGACGCAGCGGCGGATCATCGGATTGCGCTTCACCCGCCGGTGGGGTCCGCACCGGATCGCGTATCACCTGGGGTTGCACCGCTCCACGGTCGGGCGGGTACTGGCCCGCTACGGGATGCCGAAGCTGGTCAACATCGACCAGGCCACCGGGCTACCAGTCCGCAAGCCGAAGCCAAAACGCTACGAGGTCGACGCCCCGGGCCAACTGGTGCACGTGGACATCAAGAAGCAAGGCCGCATCCCCGATGGCGGAGGCTGGCGCGCCCACGGCCGCGGCTCCGCCCAGGACCGTGCCTCGGGTTCTGTCCGTGACAGAGCCGCGCGGGCGGGAGCGGCCAGCTCGCGTGGCTACCGGTACCTCCACCACGCTGTCGACGACCACTCCAGGGTGGCGTACTCGGAGATCCTGGACGACGAGCGCAAAGAGACCGCGGCCGGGTTCTGGACCCGCGCGAACGCGTTCTTCACAGGCCTTGGCGTCACGGTCACCGCGGTGATGACCGACAACGGCGCCTGCTACCGATCCCAGGCCTTCGCTGACGCTCTCGGAGAGAACGTGAAACACAAGTGGACTAGGCCCTACCGCCCGCAGACCAACGGCAAAGTCGAGCGTTTCAACCGGACCCTCGCCGCCGAGTGGGCCTACGCGAAGCCCTACACGAGCGAGGCCGAGCGAGCCGCAGCCTACGAGACCTGGCTGCATTACTACAATCATCACAGACCCCACACCGGGATCGGCGGCCAAACCCCCTCAGCCCGCGTTCACAACGTCACGAGGAAGTACAGCTAACGGTCGCCGAACCGCGCCGAGCCTGCCCCACGGCGCTCGTCGCAGACGTCGGCAAACAACCAACCCGCTCACGATCGTTTCTGGGGGTGCGGTCGCGGGTGTAGGTGTTCCCGCGCTGTCGCGCGGGAGGCGGCCGTCCGTCACTCGTCACCGAAACCAAATTGTCCCGAAACGCGCGCTAAACGGGTTTCGGGAGAACGGGTAAGAGTGAGAGAACCCGAGAGAAGGAGGTCGCTCATGTCTCGCAGCATCACCATCACCCGCGCCGCGATTGTCGAGGCGGAGGAGCGGGTCGCGTTCGCTGACGCGGCTCTGGCTGTGGCCGGCCACCAGGTCACGGACCCCGCCGTGCGCGACCTCATGGGTCGTGTCGCTCGCGACGAGATGACGGGAGGCCAGGCGGTGGCGGGCCTGCGCTGGGCGAGGAGATCGAACGGCGGATCGCCCAGCGTCCCGACCGTCCCGAGGGCGGGAGGAAGCCGCCGAGCCGGGAGCGGGGGCGGTCGAGGTGAGCGTGATCGGGTATGCGCGGGTGTCGACGGCGGATCAAATGCACAGGCGCAGGCCGATGCGTTGCGCGAGGCGGGGTGTGAGCGGATCTTCATCGACCATGCGTCGGGGGCACGGCCCCAACTCGACCCCGCGCTGGACTACTTGCGATCGGGTGACATCCTGGTCGTGTGGAAGCTGGACCGACTCGGCCGGTTCCCGCCCCACCTCATCGAGGTCGTCCAGGGGCTTGGGGACCGCGGTGTTGAGTTGCGTTCTTTGACCGAGGCGATCGAACCACGACGCCCACCGGGCGGCTGTTGTTCCACGTCGCGGGGGCGTTCGCGCAATTCGAGCGCGACCTGGTCCGGGAGCGCACGCAGGCCGGTCTCGCGGCCGCCCGCGCACGCGGCGATGGCCGCCGGTGTGATCGGCTCTGCCGGCGTCGCCGGGCGCCGCGTCGGCCGTGGCCAGCTCCGCCTCATCTTGGCTCGGCAGATCATCGATCAGATCGACGAGGGCGGCTCCGCTGCCTGCCGGTCCCATGCGACAGGAGGAAGCCGCCCTCTGAACATGCCCCCGACCGAGATCGGGGACGATTGGGGGAGTGCCGGTTGAGGTCGGTCGGGTCCTACGTGTGCCTCCGGCCCGTGGCGACCGCCGCGATGATGAGCCCCACGCCCAGCAGAGCCACCAGGGCGATGAGGACCAAGCCGAAGTCGATCCTGGGCAGGAAGGCCAGCAGCACCAGGTACAGGCCGAGGAGGATCAGTACTCCCGCCCAGATCAGCTGGCCGACGCGAACGCGTGAGGCCGGTGGCTCCGGCTGCGCGGATCGGGGGTCGGGGGCCGCCGAGGCAGCGGTCCATACAGGCGGCGGCGCGGCGGGCTCCGCCTGAGGAGGTGCGGGAGGCTCCTCCGCTCCAAGCGCATCCCTCCCGGGATCGGCGGGCATCTCAAGGGTGCCCGACTCCGCCTGCGGGGCGGCGGGCGCTGTTTCCGATGCGGGCAGCGTCTCGGTCACGGGCTCGGTCTGCTCCGGGGCCAGTTCGGTGGTCGGATCCTCCGGGGCCAGTTCGGTGGTCGGATCCTCCGAGGCCAGTTCGGTGGTCGGATCCTCCGAGGCCAGTTCGGTGGTCGGATCCTCCGGGGCGCTCGGCGTGTTCGGTGTGTTCGACGGGGTCATGGTGACCTCCTCTCAGCTGTTGTCGGTCTGGTCGGCGGCGGTGGAGCCCGTCGGCGAGGGCTGGGGCGTCTCCCGACCCGCGCTGTCGCCGCCGGACTGCGCGCCCGACTGGGCGCCCTCTTCCGACGTCGATGGGCTCGCGGACGGGTCCGGGGGAGCGGCCTCGTCGATCGTCATCCATCCGGAACCGGAATCGACGACGACGGTGATCGTGTGGTCGGGGCTCCACCACGGGGTGCGGAACCCGAGCGAGTCGACGACCTGGGAGACCTCGGGGACCCACGGGATCCAGTCGCCCACCCGGCCCGGACCCGTGTAGTAGTTCGGCATGATGTTCTGCAGGGATCCGTTGACCTGGAAGGTGACGGACTGCCCCTGCGCGACCATGACGTCGAGATCCTGGAACGGCCCGGTGACCGTGATCGTCTTGTCGGCGTCGGCGGGGGCTCCGGTGAGGTCCAGGGTGATGGAGTCGGTGTCCGAGATCGTGTCGGCCGTCCAGTCGAAGGCGGCCTCCTGGACGGAGTTGCCGAGGACGTCCTGACCGACCGAGGCGGATCCGGCGTTCTCCTCCCAGTCGACATTCGCCCGGTTCGCGCTGTAGCCAGCGGCCAGGGGCACACCGATGAGCGCTCCGACGACCGACAGCGCGACCAGCCAGCCGGCTCCACGGTCGCGGATCGCGGCGATCGCCAGCGCGCCGCCGACCAGGATGAGGCACAGGGCGCCGCCGACCAGCAGCGGAACCTCGGAGAAGCTCCCGGGGTCGGTGTCCCGTTCGACGCGGTACAGGTACAGGACCGCGGCGATGACCAGGACGACCAGGCCCGTCACCACGAGGTTGACGCGGGAGGAGACCGGGTGCCGTCTGGGCGGGACCGGCACCATCAGGGGTGTCGCCGCCGGGGAGGGCGCCGGGATGCGCGACCAGACGTCGGAGACGGGAGGCTGGTCGCGCCCAGGGGCCGCGCCGGTGAAGGACGAGGCCCCGGGCACAGGGCCGCCCTGGGTGCGCCAGTCCGCCGGGGGAGGGGCCGCCGCCGCGCTCGGGGATGAGGGCGAGGACGGTGGCAGTGCGTCCCCTTCGGGCCCGGTCCGCAGACTCGGCGAGTCCTGGCCGGGAGCGGCGTCCGCGGGGAACGCGGGAAACGGCGCCTCCGGTGCCGCCGCGTGCGGCCCGGCCTGGCCGGCGGGCTCCGGCGCCGTGGGGAAGACGGGAGGCGCCTGCCGGCCCGGGCGGTTCTGGCCCGTCCGGGACCCCGCCACCGCGACGATGGCGGCGGCCAGTCCGAGGACCACCAGTCCGATCACCATGTAGGCCGGTCCGCCGCCCGTCACCCACGGGAAGATATTGCCGAATCCCAGCAGGATCATGATCGCGGCGCCGAGCTGGGCGATGTCGAAGTGCCCGAGGGTCAGCGTCTCCAGGTGGATGCGGCCGTCGCGCTGCTCGGGCAGGAGTGCCCACGCCACGCCGTAGGCGATCCACACGGGGCCCAGGAAGATCGCGAGGACGGCCACCACGCCGCGGACCAACCCGAGGTCCCAGCCGGTGCGCGCGGCGATGCCGGAACAGACGCCGCCCAGCATGCGGTTGTCGGCGCGGTACCATCCCGAGCGCCGAAGGGAGTCGAAGAACCCGGAACCGGCGGGGGACGGGGCCTGCTGCCACCCGCCGCCCGAGGGCGGGGTCTGACCGGGCTCGGAGGCGCCGGAGGGCTTGCTCGTGCTCATGGCTCCACTGTGGCAAACGGCGGTGGCGTCGTGCCATGAGGGGATGCCCTGATTCGCCCCTGATTGGGGGCGGCCAGGAGTGGGGCCGAGTGCCGCGGGATGTGAAGATGGGACCGTGACATCCTCCGTCCCCCCACCCGGCATGCGCGCATGGCCGCCCTCGCCCCCCGAGGGCGGGACCCCCGCGCGCCGGCGCCGGGACCGGGAATGGGAGTGGGTCCCGCCTGCGCCCGCCCCGCCCCGCCCGTCCCTGGTCAGGGCCACCTCGCACTCGGCGGACATGCCGACGCCGTGGCTGGCGGGCGTCTGCTCGGGGCTGTCGGTGCACCTGGGATGGTCGGTGCGCCTGGTGCGCGTGGGGATGGTGCTGCTGACGGTCTTCTTCGGAGCCGGGGCCGTGCTCTACGTGTGGCTGCTCGCCACGGTCCCTGTCGAGGGAAGGGGCGACGGGTCGACCGCGACGCGGCGCCTCGCCCGCCGGATCGCCCGGACCGGGACGGACCGGGCATGGAGGACCTCACGCAACCAACTGCTCATCATCGGCGTCGTCCTGGTGGCGGTCGCGGGCGTGATGGTTCTGCTCACAGCCAACGACGTCGTGCGCACCCGCGATCTCGCCGCCGGACTGCTGGTGCTGTCGGGCCTGGCCCTCATCTGGAGCCAGATCCCCCGGCTGAGCCGGCAGCGCACCCCCACGGTCATCGCGATCACGCTCGGCGGAGCACTCGCGCTCGTGCTGGGCTTCGTGCTGTGGACATCGCGCGACGACCAGCCCCGGGCGCTGCTGCGAGGCGCGCTCATCGGCATCGTCGCGGTCGCGTGCCTCGCCGCCGCTCTTCTCCCCCTGTGGATGCGGATGATGACGGAACTCACCGTGGCGCAGAAGGACCAGGTGCGCGAGAGCGAGCGCGCCGACATCGCGGCCCGGCTCCACGACTCGGTCCTTCAGACCCTCACACTCATCCGGGCGTCCGCCGAGGACCCGACGCGGGTGCGGGCGCTGGCGCTCACCCAGGAGCGCGAGCTGCGCTCCTGGCTCTACACCGGGCACGAGGAGGCGGCGGAGTCCCTGGCCGAGGCCGTGCGCGAGACCATCGGGCAGGTCGAGTCGACCTACGGCGTGGCCGTGGACGTCGTCACGGTCGGCGACACGGTTCCCGGTCCCGCTGAGCTTGCGCTCGCGGCGGCGACCGGCGAGGCCGCGACGAACGCCGTGCGGCACGCGGAACCCCCGGTGTCCGTCTACGTCGAGGTCGACACGGGAGTCGTGGACGCCTTCATCAAGGACGCGGGCACAGGGTTCGATCCCGACGCGATCCCGGAGGACCGCCACGGGGTCCGCCACTCGATCATCGGGCGGGTGGAGCGCGTCGGGGGCACCGCGCGCATCCGGTGCCGCCCGACCGGGACTGAGATCCACCTCCAGGTTCCGCGCACCGACCTCCCCGACGCGGAGGGGGCGCCGACGGGCCCGGCAGGGCATGATGGGGACGATGCGGGTCGCGGCGTCCGCGGAGGGGAGCACTGAGAGACATGGGAATCCGACTCGTCGTCATCGACGACCACCCCCTGGTGCGCGCCGGCGTTCGCGCCGAGCTGGAACAGTCGGGAGCCGCCCTCGAGATCGTCGGCGAGGCGGCCGACGTCGAGGGGGCGGTCGCCGCCTGCCACGAGCTGCGGCCAGACGTCGCCCTGCTCGACGTCCACCTCCCCGGCGGCCGGGGCGGCGGAGGCGCCGAGGTCGCGGCCTCGTGCGCCGACGTCGAGGGGCTGCGTTTCCTTGCCCTGTCCGTGTCTGACGCGCCCGAGGACGTCGTCGCCGTCATCCGCGCGGGCGCCCGGGGATACGTGACGAAGTCGATCTCGATGCCGGACCTGGTGGAGGCCATCCAGCGGGTCGCCAGCGGCGACGCTGCCTTCAGCCCGCGTCTGGCGGGATTCGTCCTGGACGCCTTCGGCACGCACGAGGTCGCCTCCGCGGACGACGAGCTGGACCTGCTCAGCGCCCGCGAGCAGGAGGTCATGCGGCTCATCGCCCGGGGATACACGTACAAGGAGGTCGCCTCCGAGCTGTTCATCTCCATCAAGACGGTGGAGACGCATGTGTCCGCCGTGCTGCGCAAGCTCCAGCTGTCCAACCGCAACGAGCTCACGCGGTGGGCGGTCCGGCGCCATATCGTGTGAGGGCCCGGGGCGCGAGCCCCCGGCGTCGCGTCACACAGTCTTGACGGTCAGTCGCCGGTGGAGGCGCGCCGCCCCCGGACGTAGCGTCGTCCCCATGGGCGCGTGGATCGGAGTCGTGGTGCTCGGGGCCGCGATCGTCATCTCGATGGTCGTCGGACTGCTGTCGCGGCATCGCGCCGGCCGGGTCCGGGTGCGCCCCCGCGTGGACCCGGGTGGATCGCCCGCGGGGACACGCGCCGCGACCGCGGCCCTCCTCGGCCCCGATCCCGCGCCGCTCACCCTGCTCCAGTTCTCGACCCGGTACTGCGCCTCGTGCCGGGGCACCGCCCAGGCCCTGACGGGGCTGGCCGCCGCGTACCCCGGCGGAACCGTGGCCCACGTCGAGGTCGATGTCACCGATCGCCCGGACATCGTGCGCGCCCATCGGCTCACCCGCAGTCCCACGACGCTGGTCGTCGACCCCGCAGGCGCCGAAAGGGCCCGGGTCCAGGGGCCGGTGCGCGCAGCCGACCTGAGGGCTGTCGTGGACGGGCTCGCCGCCCGGACCGGGTCCTGGGGAGGCGAAGCCGCCCACGAGAACCCCCTGTCCCGGAAGGAATGACGAACCATGCCTGAACCGATCCCCGGATCCGCGCCCGAGCCGGAAGGGCCCGGCACGCGCCCCGCCCCTCCGCCCGCGACCCGCGAGGGCGTCGACCCGCGCGGCACTCGTTTCTCCGCGGGCGCGACGGCCCTGCTGCTGGGCGTCGACATCGTCCTGGGCTCCGCCGGCGGAGGCGGGTCCACCGCAGCCGTCTGGCTGCTGGCCCTCATCACCGCCGTGTTCGCGTGGGGCGCGTTCGCCGGCGTCCGGCGACACCCCTACGGGTGGCTGTTCCGCGCCCTCGTGCGGCCCCGCCTCGGGGCGCCCGCCGAGCTCGAGGCCCCCGAGCCACCGACCTTCGCCCAGCTGGTGGGCCTCGTCATCTCCGCGATCGGCTTGGTCCTTGGCCTCATCGGCCTCCAGTGGGGCCTGGTCGCGGCGGCGGCCCTCGCATTCATCGCCTCCTTCCTCAACGCGGCGTTCGGGTACTGCCTGGGATGCGAGCTCTATCTGCTCCTCCAGAGGGCCCGCCGGGGCGGGACGGTCGCCGTCTGAGTCCCGGGACGGCGCCGGCCGGATCCCGAGCCCGTCCGCGAGGGCGGCGCCGCCGGTCTGGCCGGCGAGACCTCGGCCGAGGCGGCGGCGCTCTGGCCTACAGTGGTGGGGCCATGGATCTGCACACCGCCTCCTCTCCCGTCTCCCCCCGTCCGGCCGACGCCTCCGCCGCCCTGCCGGACCTGGGCGCCCTCGAGCCGCTTCCCCCGATCGCGGGCCCCGTCGGGGACCCGCGCGACCTGCCGGTGTGGGACGAGGACTCCTACGTCCCGGCGGACCGTCCGCCGGATGACGGGGGGGACGGGTTCGGCGACCCGTGGGACGGCGCCGACCTCAACCGGGCGGCGGCGCCGCCCTCGTCGATGGCGGAGACCACGGGGGCGGGAGCGCGGCGCGATCCCGAGGAACTGCTGAGCGGGCTCAACCCCGAGCAGCGCGCGGCCGTCACGCACGACGGCGGGCCCCTGCTCATCATCGCGGGCGCCGGATCCGGCAAGACGCGCGCCCTCACCCACCGCATCGCCCACCTGCTGGCCACGGGCCGCGCGCGTCCCGGCGAGATCCTGGCCATCACCTTCACCAACAAGGCCGCCGCGGAGATGCGCGAGCGCGTCGCGGACCTCGTCGGCCCCGACGCCAGGCGCATCTGGGTGTCGACCTTCCACTCCGCATGCGTGCGGATCCTCCGGGCGGAGCACCGTGCGGCGGGCCTGACCTCGACGTTCACGATCTACGACGCGCAGGACTCCCAGCGCCTCATCCAGATGGTGCTGAAGTCCCAGGACGTCGACGTCAAGCGCTTCACGCCGAAGATGGTGAGCTCGCGGATCTCGGACCAGAAGAACGAGCTGGTGACGCCCGAGGAGTTCGCGGAGGCGGCGCGCAACGACCCGGTGTCGCGGGTGGTCGCCGCCGCCTATCCCGAGTACCAGCGGCGTCTGCGGCAGGCGAACGCGCTGGACTTCGACGACCTCATCATGCGCACCGTCGGGCTGCTGACGGGCAACCCGGGGATCGCCGAGCACTACCACCGCCGGTTCCGCCACATCCTGGTCGATGAGTACCAGGACACGAACCACGCGCAGTACGTGCTGGTGCGATCCCTCGTGGGATCGGGCGCGGACCGGGTGGCGCCCGCTGAACTCACCGTCGTCGGCGACTCCGACCAGTCGATCTACGCGTTCCGCGGCGCCACCATCCGCAACATCGAGGAGTTCGAGCGCGACTTCCCAGGCGCGACCACGATCCTCCTCGAGCAGAACTACCGTTCGACCCAGAACATCCTCTCCGCCGCGAACGCCGTCATCGCCCGCAACGAGGGCCGCCGCCCGAAAAACCTGTGGACCTCCGCCGGGGACGGGCCGCTCATCACCGTCGACGCCGCCGACTCCGACCATGACGAGGCGCGTTTCGTCGTCCGCGAGATCGACCGTCTCACCTCGGAGGGCGCCGACTGGGGGGACATCGCGGTCTTCTACCGCACCAACGCCCAGTCCCGGGCGCTCGAGGAGATGCTGGTCCGCTCCGGCGTTCCCTACCGCGTCGTCGGCGGCACGCGATTCTACGAGCGTCGGGAGATCAAGGACGCCCTGGCGTACCTGCAGGCCGTCGCCAACGCCGATGACACCGTCGCTTTGCGCCGGGTCCTCAACACGCCGCGCCGCGGCCTCGGCGCCAAGGCGGAGGAGGCCCTGGTCGCCCATGCGGACCGCCATGGCGTCTCCTTCGGGGGGGCGCTGCGCCATGTGTGGATCGCGGAGGGGCGCCCCGCGGGCGAGGGAGCAGGGATCGAGGCCCCCTCGGGCCCTGTGGCACCGGCACCCGGCGAGCCCGGGGAGCCGGGACAGGGGGCCGCGACGGGTGCGGCCGTAGTGGAGCCGAGCCCGGTGGCGGAGCCGGAGGAAGGACCGGAGGCGGCCGCGCCCGAGGTGGCGGGCCTCGCTCCCCGGGCCGCCGCCGCGGTGTCCGGGTTCTGGGGACTGCTGGAGGTCCTGCGCGGTCTCGACGCGGCGGGGGAGTCCCCGGCGCGTCTCCTCGAGGAGGTCCTCGACCACACGGGCTATCTCGAGGAGCTGCGGCGCTCCGAGGACCCTCAGGACGCCTCCCGAGTCGAGAACCTCGCGGAGCTCCACTCCGTCGCCGCCGACTTCCACGCGCAGGCGCCCGAGGGGCGGCTGGTGGACTTCCTCGAGCGCGTGTCGCTCGTGGCCGACTCCGATCAGGTGCCGGGGGACCGGGAGCGCCACGGCCAGGTCACCCTGATGACCGTCCACACGGCGAAGGGGCTGGAGTTCCCAATCGTCTTCGTCACCGGGATGGAGGACGGCACGTTCCCCCATCAGCGCTCGCTGGGCGACCCGCAGGAGCTGGCCGAGGAACGCCGGCTGGCCTACGTCGCCATCACGCGCGCCCGCGAGAGGCTGTACCTCACGCGCGCCGCCGTGCGCGGCGGGTGGGGGACGCCCCAGGAGATGCCCCCGTCGCGGTTCCTTGACGACATCCCGCCGGAGCTCCTCGACATCCGCCGGTCGGTGACCGCCCAGGACCGCGCGCGCGGACGCGGCGGGTGGGGCGCCGGCCACCGAAGCGCGGGCGGCGGCCCGGATGGCGACGGGGGCGACACGGGACCGGTCATCGGCGCGGGGCGTCCGGGCAACGGCACCCCGATGAGCGGCTCGCGGCTCGGGCGCACGGTGCGCATGGGCGCGCCGCGGCACGCGCCGGCGCCGCCGCCAGGGGCGCGGGACGCCCGCGACGGCGCAGATCAGGAGACGCTCCAACTCGCGGTCGGGGACCGGGTCGCGCACGCCACCCTGGGGGAGGGCGTCGTCGTCGCGACCGAGGGGGCGGGGCCGCGCCTGGTGGCGAAGGTCCGTTTCGCCTCCTCCGAGAAGCGCCTCCTGGTCCGGATGGCGCCGCTGACCCGGCTCTGACGTCCGGGGGACCGCCCCGCGGAGACGGGACGGGAAGGGGAGGACCCCCGGAGATAGGACTGACGGCCCATACGCGGGGTACGCTGTCTCACAGATGTCTCGATGTCGAGCAATCCGGCTGGACTCGGGAGACGGATCAGACGCTGGAAGGACGGGCATGGACCTGTACGAATACCAAGCCAAGCAGCTGTTCGCCGCGCACGAGGTCCCCGTCCAGCGGGGCGAGCTGGCGACCACGCCCCAGGAGGCCCGGCACGCCGCCGAGGCGCTCGGCGCCGACCTGGTCGTCGTCAAGGCGCAGGTGAAGGCCGGGGGACGCGGCAAGGCCGGGGGCGTCAAGCTGGCGCACGGACCGGAGGAGGCCGAGGCCCGCGCGAGGGACATCCTGGGCATGGACATCAAGGGGCACACGGTCCGCTCGGTCCTGGTCACGCTGGGCGCCGACATCGCGGAGGAGTACTACTTCTCGATCCTGCTCGACCGCTCGAACCGGCGCCATCTGGCGATGTGCTCCCGCGAGGGCGGCATGGAGATCGAGACTCTGGCCAGGCAACGGCCCGAGGCACTCGCCCGCATCCCCCTGGACCCGGTCACCGGCATCGACGACGGCGTCGCCCGCGCGATCCTGGGCGCCGCCGGATTCGACGACCCGACCGCGCGGCGCGCGGCCCCTGTGCTGACGAGGCTCTGGGAGGTCTACCGAGATGAGGACGCCACCCTGGTCGAGGTCAATCCCCTCGTCCAGACCGCCGACGGCGGCATCGTGGCGCTGGATGGCAAGGTGACCCTCGACGACAACGCGGCGTTCCGCCACCCGGACCACGCGGCCTTCGCCGACACCCGGGCGGAGGACCCGCGCGAGGCGATGGCGAAGGAGGCCGGCCTCAACTACGTGCGCCTGGACGGGCAGGTCGGCATCATCGGCAACGGCGCGGGCCTGGTGATGTCCACCCTCGACGTCGTCGCGCTGGCGGGGGAGGAGTTCGGCGTGCGCCCAGCGAACTTCCTCGACATCGGCGGCGGGGCGTCCGCGGCGGTCATGGCCAAGGGCCTCGAGGTCATCCTCGGGGATCCTCAGGTGCGGGCCGTCCTGGTCAACGTCTTCGGCGGCATCACCGCCGGGGACGAGGTCGCCCGCGGCATCGTGGGGGCGCTGGACCTGCTGGGCGACCAGGCGACCAAGCCGCTGGTCGTGCGCCTGGACGGCAACAAGGTGGAGGAGGGGCGCGCGATCCTCGCTCAAGCGGCCCACCCCCTCATCCACATGTCCGACACGATGGACGGCGCCGCCCGCCTGGCCGCCCGGCTCGCCGCCGGCGCCGTCGACGAGGGCGGGGCCACCCCCGACCCGGACCCGGCCGCCACCCCGGCCCGTCCCTGAGACCCCGGACCCAGACAGGAGAAGAACCAGAGATGTCCATCTTCCTCGACGCGGACTCCCGCGTCATCGTGCAGGGCATGACCGGGTCCGAGGGGCGCAAGCACACGGCCCGCATGCTGGGCGCCGGCACCGCCGTCGTCGGCGGGGTCAACCCGCGCAAGGCCGGGACCTCCGTGACCTTCGACGTGCACGGCTACGGGCCGGGCGCCGACGGCGTCGCCGACGGGCCGGTCGAGGTCCCCGTCTTCGGGACCGTCGCCGAGGCCCGCAGGTCGACCGGCGCCGACGTCTCCGTGGTCTTCGTGCCCCCGGCCTTCGCCAGGGACGCGGTGCTCGAGGCCATCGACGCCGGAGTGGGGACGGTCGTCGTCATCACCGAGGGGATCCCGGTGGCCGACTCCGTGCGATTCGTCACCCGCGCCCTGGAGCGCGGCACCCGCCTGATCGGCCCGAACTGCCCGGGCATCATCACCCCTGGCCAGTCCAACGTCGGCATCACCCCCGCCGACATCACCGGGCCGGGATGCCTCGGGCTGGTCTCGAAATCCGGCACGCTCACCTACCAGATGATGTACGAGCTGCGCGACCTGGGCTTCTCCACCGCGCTTGGCATCGGGGGCGACCCGGTGGTGGGGACCACGCACATCGACGCGCTGGCCGCCTTCGAGGAGGATCCCGACACCGAGCTCGTCGTCATGATCGGCGAGATCGGCGGGGACGCGGAGGAACGAGCGGCCGCGTGGATCCAGGAGAACATGTCGACCCCCGTCGTCGCCTACGTCGCCGGATTCACCGCGCCGGAGGGCAAGACGATGGGCCACGCCGGCGCCATCGTCTCCGGGTCGTCGGGCACGGCCGCCGCGAAGGCCGAGGCCCTGGAGGCCGCGGGCGTCCGCGTGGGGCGCACGCCCTCCCAGACCGCGCGCCTGGCCCGGGAGATCCTCCAGGAGGCCCGGTCCGGGCGCAGCTGAGGCCACGGGCCCCGGCGCGCGGAAGTCGGCGGTCCCCGGCGCTGCGGCGGGCCCGGCGCATCCGCGTGCGCGACGATGGAGGCGACATGACCGACTCACATCCGCGCTCCCGCAGACGGCGCCCCGCGGCGCCGACCCCCGTCTCGTCCGCCGCCCCCTCCCCATCCCCGGCGTCCCCGCGTCCGCGCACCGGTCCCGCGGCGGGGGCTCGGCCGGGCGGACCCCGCCCGACCATCCGCATCTCCCTGCCCGACGGATGGGCCCGTTCGGGGCTCGCGGGCATTGAGGCCGCACTCATCAGCTGGGGGCTGATGATGCTGCTCACCCTGGTCGGCTACCTCGGCGTCTCAGACAACGCCTGGCTGGGCCAGGCGACATGGTCCCAGGCGATGGGCGTCGGCGGGGACGTGTGGGCCGCGGTGCTGGGCTGCCCGGTCGAGGTCGGGGGCGTCGCCTACCGCGCGGTCCCGACGCTGATGACGCTGCTGAGCGTGATCATGCTGCGGGTCCTCCTGCTCCCGGGCCGGCGGTTCCCGGCCGCCGCCCAGTGGACGGCCGTGCCGACCTTCGCGATCACCTCCCTGGGGCTGGTCGCGTCCACCGCCGACCACGCCGCCTGGCTCCGGGCGGTCCCCGGCGCCGTGGCCGTCGCGGGCACGGCCTGCCTGTGGGCGGTCGCCTCGCAGACGCAGTGGCGCCCGTCGTGGGCGGTCCGCGCCCCCTGGGCCCACGAGGGACTGCTCCAGGCGCGCGGCGCGGTCATCGCGGCCGCCGCGGCGGGGCTCGCGGGTCTGGCCGCCTCCCTGTGGGCCTCGCGCGAGGCGGTCGCCGGCATCCAGGATCTGCTGCTGGCGTCGGGCGTCGACACGGCCGTCCTCGTCCTCGCGCAGCTCCTCTTCACGCCCACCGCGATGGCATGGGCCCTGTCCTGGCTGGCGGGCCCCGGGTTCCACGTGGGAACGGACGCCCTGCACGCGCCGGGCACCGCTCCCGTCCTGCCGATCCCCGCGATCCCCCTCCTCGGGGCCGTACCCTCGACGGCCCCGGGCAACCAGGTGGCGCTGATCCTGGTCCTCCTAGGCGCGGCCGTGGGCGCCTGGGTGCGGTGGAGGCACCGTGCCGAGGATCTCGGGGCGCAAGCGCTCGCAGGCCTGACGTGCCTGGTCGTGTCCGGCGCAGTGGTGGCCGGATGGTTCTGGCTCTCCGTCCTGCATCTCGGGGCCGAGCGCATGGCGCTCCTGGGGCCCCGCGTGCTCGCAGGGGCCGCGATGGCGACCCTCGAGGTCGTCGTCACCGCCCAGATCGTCGCCCTGGCCGCCCATCCCGCGTCCGTCACCCTCGCCCGGCGCGGCCTGAAGGCGCTGAGGGCCCGCGTCGGTGCGGCCTCGGGGAGGCTGGGAGCCCGCGTGCGCGCCGGAGCGGGGGCGTCCCGTCCCGTCCTCGCGTCCGCGGAGTCCGCGCCGATGGACGAGGACGGACCCGCCCGCACGGCCCGTCCTACACTCGGGGAGGCCACGCCCCGCGGCGGCCACCCGGCTCCCGCGGACGCGGCCCCCTCCGACGGGGAGCCCACCGAGAGGTTGGACGTCTCCGGCCGGCGCGCAGGGGACGCCCCCGGCACCGGGGACGGCACCGATGACGACCACTCGCAGGAGATCCCATGACCGACGACGTCCGTCAGTCCCCCTTGGCGCCGGCCCGCCTGGTCGTGCTGGTGTCCGGAGAGGGCTCGAACATGAGGGCGCTGGCCGGGGCCGCGGCCGATCCCGGTTTCGGCGCCCAGATCGTCGCGGTGGGTGCGGACCGTCCGTGCGCCGGGATCGACTGGGCCGCCGGACGGGGGACCCCCGTCTTCGTCCACCCGCTGGCGCCGGCCGCGGGCGCCCCGTCCGATCGAAAGGCCGTCCGCGCGCAGTGGGACCGCGAGCTCGCCGAACGCGTCGCGGCCTTCGACCCCGACCTCGTGGTCTGCGCGGGGTTCCTCAAGTTGCTGGGGCCCGCCTTCCTCGGGCGCTTCGGAGGGCGCATCCTCAACACGCACAACTCGCTGCTGCCGGCCTTCCCCGGCACGCACGCGCCGGCGGACGCGCTGGCCGCAGGCGTCCGGATCACCGGGGCGACGGTGTTCCTGGTCGACTCCGGCACCGACACGGGCGCGATCACCGCGCAGGTCGCGGTGCCGGTGGCCGACGAGGACACGGTGGGCTCCCTGCTGGAGCGCATCAAGGCGGCGGAGCGGGCCCAGCTGGTCGACATCGTGGGACGCATGGCGCGCGGCGGCTGGACGCTGCGCGGGCGGCGGGTGGTCGTGGGGGACCGAGGGCGGGTATCCTGAGGGCGGCCGCGACTGGCGAGGGTGGGACACCACCGGGGAGCGGCCGGGTTCTCCCGTGAGGCGTCGCCCGCCTGGGCGCCGGGGCTCAGCAGCCGTCGACACCTCTGGAGGAATGATGACCGTTCGCCTTGACAACCTCGAGACCCTGGACGTCCGCCCGATCAGGCGGGCCCTGATCTCGGTCTCCGACAAGACCCGCCTCGTGGAGCTCGCCCGAGCGCTGACGGACGCCGGCGTCCGGATCGTGTCCACCGGCTCCACGGCCCAGGCGATCGCCGGGCGGGGGATCCCCGTCACCCCCGTCGAGGAGGTCACCGGGTTCCCCGAGGTCCTCGAGGGGCGGGTCAAGACCCTGCATCCGGCGATCCACGCGGGGCTGCTCGCCGATCAGCGCAAGGCCGACCACCGTGAGCAGCTCGGGCAGCTGGGCATCGAGGCGTTCGACCTGGTCGTGTGCAATCTCTACCCCTTCGCGGACACGGTGGCGTCGGGCGCCGGGTTCGACGCGTGCGTCGAGCAGATCGACATCGGCGGCCCGTCCATGGTGCGCGCGGCGGCGAAGAACCACCCCTCGGTCGCGGTGGTGACCTCGCCCGGCCGGTACGACGAGGTCGTCCAGGCCGTCCGCGGCGGCGGATTCACGCTGGCGCAGCGGCGGGACCTGGCGGCCGAGGCCTTCGCCCACACGGCCGCCTACGACCTCGCGATCGCCACCTGGTTCGCCGGGCGGACGGAACCCGGAGGGGAGAGGGACGGCGCGTTCCCGCGGTTCGCCGGCGCCGCCTTCGAGCGGGTGGCCGCCCTGCGCTATGGCGAGAACCCCCATCAGTCGGCCGCCGTGTACCGGGAGGCCGGCTCCGCGGCGGGCCCGGCGCCGTCCCCGTCCGCCTCTCCGCAGGCCCCCGCGGCGCCCGCTCCGGGGATCGCGAACGCCCGTCAGCTGCACGGCAAGGCGATGAGCTACAACAACTACACCGACGGAGACGCCGCCCTGCGCGCCGCGTTCGACCACGACGAGCCGTGCGTGGCGATCATCAAGCACGCCAACCCCTGCGGCATCGCGATCGCCGCGACCGTGGAAGAGGCCCATCGCAAGGCCCACGCCTGCGACCCGGTCTCCGCCTACGGCGGGGTGATCGCCGTGAACCGCCCCGTGACGCCCGCCCTGGCCCGGCAGATCGTCCCGATCTTCACCGAGGTCGTCCTCGCCCCCGCCTACGAGGACGGGGCGCTTGAGGTGCTCTCCGCCAAGAAGAACCTCCGGGTGCTGGAGGTGACGCCGCCCCAGCGCGCCGGGACGGACTTCCGCCAGATCTCGGGCGGGCTGCTGGTCCAGGACCGCGACGCGCTGGATGCGGCGGGCGATGACCCGGCGGCGTGGGAGCTCGTCTCCGGCGGCGCGGCGGACGCGGCGACCCTGGCCGACCTCGCCTTCGCCTGGCGGACGGTGCGTGCCGTGCGCTCCAATGCGATCCTGCTGGTCAAGGACGGCGCGTCGGTGGGCGTGGGGATGGGGCAGGTCAACCGCGTGGACTCCTGCCGTCTGGCAGTCGAGCGCGCGAACACCCTGGGCGCGCGCGAGAGCGGGGACGCGGCGGCGCCGGTGGACTCGGCGGGCGGGGCGCGCGCCGAGGACGTCCTCGCGCAGGCGCCGGAGCAGCGTGCCCGGGGGGCCGTAGCCGCCTCGGACGCGTACTTCCCCTTCGCCGACGGGCTCCAGGTGCTCATCGACGCCGGCGTGAAGGCGGTCGTCCAGCCCGGAGGCTCGATCCGGGACGAGGAGTCGATCGCCGCCGCGCGCGGGGCGGGCACCACGATGTACCTGACCCGCACGCGCCACTTCGCCCACTGAGGCGCGATGCCGGGCGGGGGCGGCCCCGCATCCTCGGCCGGGCGGACGGAGCTTAGGCTGGAGGCGTGATCGACTTCTCGCCCTTCCGCCTCTCCGTCGCCGAGCAGCACCTGGGCGTGTCCGGCGTCCACGTCCTCCACCGCGACGCCTCCAGCGGACGGCGGATCGGGGAGGAGCACCGGTTCCGCTCCGACGACCGGGTGTGCCTCTACTCGGCGTCGAAGACCTTCACGGCGGCGGGCGTCGGCATCGCGATGGGCGAGGGCCTGCTCACCGCGGAGGACCGCCTGCTCGACGCCTTCCCCGAGTACCGGGACCATGCGGGCGAGGGCGTCGGGGCGATCACCGTGCGCCACCTGCTGACCATGACCTCGGGCAGCCCCGACACCTGGTTCGGGCCCGGACAGCTCGAAGCCGAGGACCGTCTGGGCGCCTTCCTCGCCACCCCGCTCGCACATGAGCCCGGCGCGTTCTTCGAGTACTCGAACGCCTGCACGTACGCGCTGGGCCGGCTCGTCGAGCGCCGGAGCGGCCAGGACCTGCGCGACTACCTGGTGCCGCGGCTCTTCGACAGGCTCGGCATCGCCAACCCGCAGTGGCACCGCTGCCCGAGGGGCCACTCGCTGGCGGCCTCCGGCCTGTTCCTCACCACCTCGGAGCTCGCGAGGCTGGGCGAGACGCTGTTGGACGGCGGCTCCTTCCGTGGGACGCGCGTCATCCCGAGGGGCTTCGTCGACGCGATGCACGCCGACTGGGTGGACACCAGGCTCGGTCGGCCCGATCGCGAGGTCGATCCCGAGGGCGAGGGATACGGCCTGCAGGTCTGGCGCTGCACGGTGCCCGGCGCGTGGCGCGCGGACGGCAAGTACGGGCAGTTCTCGGTGGTCCTGCCCGAGCAGGACGCCTGCGTCACCCTGACGTCCCACTTCGAGGGCGCCATCGACGACATCCTGCGCGCCGTGTGGCGCGACATCCTGCCGCAGCTGTGAGAGGCGATTTGTTGTCCGGGGACCCGACGGGGTACTGTGCCTATCAGCATGTGATGCGCGCGCGAGCTGCGCAGATGAGGGAAGAAGGGGGTGCCGGCATGTCCCAGATCCGCAACGACGTCGTGACAGGATCCGCTGTCGCGCACCCTGTTGGGTGAGCGCCTCCCCGTCCTCGGGTCGAGGCCCGTCTCCATCCTGACCCACTGGTCTTCCCACCTGCTCGCCTCCTTTCGCTCTGCGAGGTCCCATGAACTTCCCGTCGCGCAGGCACCCGTCTGCTGACATCCCCGATCCCGAGGTCCGTTCCTTCCTGCGCCGCCGCGCGGAGGAGGTCGGCGTCGACCTTCCCCCGATGGGCCGCACCCCCCGAACCTGGTGGGGCCCCTGGCGCGCCGTGCCCGGGCCCGCCCCGGAGCTCCCCTCGAGGATGCCCGCATTCGTCGGGACCCTCGTCCGGCGCTCGTGGGCCGTGATGCTGGCGGCCATCGCCGTGCGCCTGGCCGACTACATCGGCTCGGTGCTGATCTCCTGGGCCATGGGCAATCTGCTGGACGCCGGGCTGGAGCGCGGGCTGGGACCGCACCTGGTCGGCCCCTCCTTGATGTTCCTCGCCGTGGTCGCGCTGATGGCGGTGGGCGACGGGCTGGGACAGACCACGGACACGACCCTGTGGCTGAGCGCCCAGATGGGGGCCATCCGCTCCATCAGCCACCGGCTGTCGCGCAATGGGCGGGCGGTCCGCCGCGACATGCCCTCAGGGGACATCGTCACCGCGCTGCTGACCGACGCCGACCACCTGGGAGCCGCATTCGGGTGGTGCCCGGACGTCGTGGCCGCCGTGGTCTCCACGGCGCTGGTGTGCGTCCTCATGCTCACCACGTCGACCCCGCTGGGGCTGCTGGTCATCATCGGGCTGCCGGTCGTCGTCATCGCGCTGACGTTCCTGGTCGGCCCGCTCCAGCGCCGGCAAGCGGTCGCGCGCGAGGAGCAGGGGCGCCTGACGACGATCTCGACGGACGCGGTCTCGGGCCTGCGCGTGCTGCGCGGCATCGGGGGCGAGGACGTCTTCACGGCGACCTATCGCGAGCAGTCCGCGCGGGTGCGCGACGCCGGGATCACCGTC
This sequence comes from Schaalia naturae, assembly GCF_042665795.1. Classification (NCBI taxonomy): domain Bacteria; kingdom Bacillati; phylum Actinomycetota; class Actinomycetes; order Actinomycetales; family Actinomycetaceae; genus Schaalia; species Schaalia naturae. The sequence continues at coordinate 1,865,029 of NZ_JBHTEF010000001.1, read as the reverse complement.
GCCTCGACCTCGGCGCTGCTCACGATGCTGCGCCAGTCGGTGCCGATGCTCTTCACGGTGGTCGTCATCGGCTACGGGGCGGTGCTGACCTTCGACGGGACGATCACGGCCGGGCAGATGGTCTCGTTCTTCGGGTACACGACATTCCTCCGGAACCCCATCAACGTCGCCACGAACGTCATCCAGGAGTTCACCCGCGCGTGGGTGGGGGTGCGCAAGATGACCCGCATCCTCCAGGTGCCCCCGCTGGTCGACGACTCGCGCGCGCACACCGCAGCGGGCCTCGATCCCGCCGACCTGGGCGATGCCGACCTCACGGACGCGCGAACCGGGGTCACCGTGCACCCCGGCCGGATGACGGCGCTGGTGAGCGCCGACCCGGATGCCTCGGCGGGCGTCGCGACCCGGTTGGGTCGCGTCGACGACGCCGAGGAGGTCCTCGCCGCGGGACGCGACCTGCGCACCGTCCCCCTGGAGCAGGTGCGCCGCGGGGTGTTCCTGTCCGGGGCCGAGTCGCAGCTCTACTCGGGGACGCTGCGCGAGGAGGTCCAGGGCGCGCTCGCCCGCGCCCGGCCCGCCCGCGGCGTCACCGAGCTGGTCCAGCGCGAGGTCATCGAAGCCGCGACCCGAGCGGAGGGCGTGCTCTTCCACCCGGAGCCCGACGAGGCCGACGCCCGGCTGCTGGCGGCGCTGGAGGTCGCCGACGCGCACGACGTCCTGGACTCCCTGCCCGGCGGCCTCGACGGCGTCGTCGCAGAGAAGGGCCGCAACCTCTCGGGCGGACAACGTCAGCGCGTCGCCCTGGCGCGGGCGGTGGCGGCGGACGCGCCGGTGCTCATCGCGGTCGAGCCGACCTCGGCGGTCGACTCCCACACCGAGGCGCGCATCGCCCGCAAGCTGGCCGAGGCGCGCCGGGGGCGCACGACGGTGGTCGTCACCGCGTCCCCACTGGTCCTCGAGCACTGCGAGGAGGTGGTCCTCCTGGACGCGGACGGCCGCGAGCTCGCACGCGGGACGCATGAGGACCTGAGCCTGGCGGCAGCCAGGGGCGACGAGGCCGCGCGGGCCTACCGGGCGGTCGTGGGACGGGAGGCGGGAGAGGCATGAAACTCCCCATCGCAGACGGACGCACCATCAGACGCAGGCTCGGCGGCCTGGTCCTGGCCTACCGGGGGCAGCTGGCCGGCGTGCTGGTCCTCCAGCTGGGCGCCGCCTTCGCCGGCATCGCTCTGCCCTGGGTCATGGGCCGGGTCGTCGACCAGATCCAGGCGGGCACCACGCTGGAATGGGTCCGCCGGGTGATGATCGGCACGGTCGTGCTGGTCGCGGTCGGCGCCGCGCTCTCGTTCCTGGCCGAGTACCAGGCGCGCGTGCTGGGCGAGCGCGTCTTCGCGAAGCTGCGGGAGGACCTCGTGGAGACCGTCACCCATCTGCCCCTGTCGACGGTCGAGGGCGCGGGAACCGGCGATCTGCTCGGGCGCACGACCCACGATGTCGAGCGCGTCCAGTTCATGGTGCGCCAGGGGATCTCCTCGATCATGGTGCTGGCGACCACCATCGTCGTCACCGTGGTGGCCGCGGTGGCGACCTCGCCGCTGCTGGCGGTGGTGCTCGTCGTCGAGGTCCCGGTGGTGGGGGCGCTCATGCGGTGGTACCTGCCGCGCACCGTGCCCTCCTACCGGGCGGGGGCCGCGGCCTGGGCCGATCTGTCGGGCGTGGCGAACGAGACCATCGACCAGGCCGAGACCGTGGACGCGGCGCGCCTGGCGGATCTGCGAGCCGCCCGACTCGACCGGTCGATCCGCGAGATCTGGCGGCTGGAGCGCTACGGCGCCTGGATGCGCGTCGTCCTCGTCGGCTGCCTGGGACTGGCCGTGCTGATCCCCGTCCTCCTCATGGCGCTGGTCGGCGCCTGGGCCATCGGGGCCGGATGGACGACGCTGGGCGTGGTCACCACGATGACCCTGTACGCCTACCAGCTGCGGGGCCCGGTCTGGGAGGTCACCTTCTGGGTCGACCAGATCCAGTCCTCCGAGGCCTCCCTGGCCCGCATCTTCGGGGTCGACCTGGTCGACCCGGACCGCGAGCCGACAGACGCCCGACCGTCGGGGCGTGAGATGCGCGTGCGTGGGGTCCGCTACGCCTACCGGGCGGGGGAGGACGTCCTGCACGGGGTGGACCTGGACCTGCGTCCGGGGGAGACCCTGGCGATCGTCGGCCCCTCGGGCGCCGGGAAGTCGACCTTCGGGCGGATGCTCGCCGGCATCCACCCGCCCACCGCGGGCTCCGTCGAGGTCGGGGGCGTGGAGCTCACCGACCTGGACGAGGACGTCCTGCAGCGCCAGGTCGTCCTGGTCACCCAGGAGCACCACGTCTTCGTCGGCACGGTCGCCTCGAACATGCGCCTGGCGAGGGCGGGGGCCGATACCGGGGAGATGTGGGACGCGCTCGCGGCCGTCGAGGCCGACCAATGGGTCCGCGCGCTGCCGGACGGGCTGGACACGCGGGTCGGGGCGGGGGGCATCCCGCTCAGCCCGGCGCAGGCCCAGCAGCTCGCGCTCGCCCGGATCGTCCTGATGGACCCGCACACGCTGGTCCTCGACGAGGCGACGTCCCTCATGGATCCCACGGCCGCCCGCTCGCTGGAACGCTCTCTGGGGCTCGCGCTGCGGGGGCGCACCGTCATCGCCATCGCGCACCGGCTCTACACCGCCCACGACGCGGACCGCGTCGCCGTCATGATGGACGGGAGGATCGTCGAGCTCGGCGCCCATGACGAGCTGGTCGCCGCCGGAGGCGAGTACGCCTCCCTGTGGAAGTCCTGGCAGCGGGGGTGACGGGTGCCCGGGGCGCGGCCTGCCCCGGGCACCCGTCAGGAGGCCCCGCCCTCGTCGATGAGGGGGAGGCGCAGGGGCCAGGGACTGCCCTCCAGGAGGACCTGCAGGGCGGCGCCCGTCGCGGGGTCGACCACGATGGGGGCGAAGAGGTTGGCGGTCAGCGGGCCGTCCTCGTCGGCGGGGTGGAGCACCACGAGGACCCTGAGGGAGGAGGCGTCGCCGCCCCCGAGCAGCTCGCAGGCGAAGGCCGGCAGGTCGGGCTCGTACCCCAGGCGCAGCGCGGGCGCGTCGGCCACGAAGAGGCGAGGGCCGTCCCCGTCGTCCGTGACGGCGCGCAGCGCATGGAGCCCGGGGACGCCCGGGATGGGCGTCAGCCGGAAACGGGTGTGCCCGCCGAGCCCGGGGAGCGGCTCGACGAAGCGGAGATCGGCGCCGTCGCGATCCTCCGCGCCACGGGGCTCGTCGGGGGCGCCGCTCACGAGAGGAAGTCCAGGAGGCTCGGCTGGAGGACCTGGGCGGTGGCGGACAGCGCGGCCTGGTAGGCGACCTGTTGCATGGAGACCTGGATGACGGTCTCGGCCAGGTCGGCGTCCTCGACGGAGGACAGCTCCTGCTTGAGCGTCACCGTGAGGGACTCCTGGGCGGACTGGGCGGCCTTGGCCTGGTTGTAGCGGGTGCCCACCGACGCCGACTCGCTGAGGACCGCGGAGTGGAAGCCGTCGATCGTGTTGAGGGCGGCGGACACGTCGAGGGCGTCGCCGCTGCGCAGGGCAGTCGCGAAGGAGTCGATGACGGCGAACAGGGAGGTCGCGCCGTTCCCGAAGACGCCTCCTCCGTCGGAGTCCACTTGGACCGTGGTGTCGTCGCCGAGGCGGCGCTCGACGGCGGAGCCCGCCGCGCCGTTCCAGGTGTACGTGCCGTCGCCATTGTCGGTGAAGGCGGACTCGGCGGCGCTCGTGCCGGCGAAGATGTTGCGGCCCATGTAGGTCGTGTTCGCCATCCCCAGGAGCGTTCCGGAGGAGGCCTCCAGCTGGGAGGCGATGGAGATCCTCTGGGTCTCCGAGAGCGCGCCGTTGCCGGCCTGGACGATGAGGTCGCGCACGGAGATGATCTGCGAGGACGTCGACAGCAGCGTCGAGTCGAGGGTCGACAGCCAGCCGATGGCGTCGTTGGTGTTGCGGGTGTACTGGGTGTTCGCCCGCTGTTCGGAGCGCAGGCGGAGGGCGTCCACGGTGCCGGCGGGGTCGTCTGAGGGCACGGTGATGGTCTTCCCGGAGGACTGGCGTTCCAACAGCGCCGCGAGCGTGGCGTCCTTGGCCTGGAGGTGGCGCAGCGCCGTGAACTGCATCGACGAACGGGTCACACGTGAGATCATGAGCGGCTGCTTCCTTACAGAGCCATGCGGTTGATGAGGGTGTCGAGCAGGTCGTCGACGACCGTGGTGAGTCGCGCCGCCGCCTGGAAGGCGCGCTGGTAGGCGATGAGGTTCGTCGTCTCCTCGGACTCGTCGACGGAGGTCCCGGCCAGCAGCTGCTCCTGGGCGGAGGCGCGCGAGGTCTCCGAGGTGTTGGCCAGGGACTGCGCGCGGGCGGACTGGACGCCGATGGTCGCGACCGCTGCCGACCACAGATCCGTGGACGTCGTGATCTGGGAGATCGCGTCGGCGACGCTGCCGTCCTTGCTGCCGGAACCGCCGCCGTCGTCGGCTGCCGCCGCGATGCCATCGGTGGAGGCGACCGCCAGGGCGAGTCGCTTGACGGCCGGCGCGTCCGGCTCCGCGCCGTCGAGGGTGAAGAAGGCGCCGCCCTGGGCGCCGGAGGTCGTGTACGCGGAGGAGTGCAGGGCGTTGATGCTGCCCGCCGCTGTGGAGGCCAGGTCCTCGGCAAGGGCGTTGTAGGTCTGGGCCAGGGAGGCCAGCGGCCCGTCGGCGGAGACGACCTCGAGGATGCCGCCGAGGGCTCCTCCCGGGACCTCGACGGCCCGGGCGGGATCCGCCGACCACACGAGCCGCACGGGGTCGGCGGCCGCCGAGGGATCGGACAGGCCGGAGATGTCGGAGAAGTCCGTGGTGCCGCGGACCTCGACCTCGGAGGAGGCGGAGCCGCGCACGAGGGCGTTGCCGCCGATCATCACGTCGACGGTGCCGTCGGCGCGGTCCTTGGCCTCGGCCCCCACCAGGCCGGACAGCTGGGTCAGCAGGGTCGCGCGGGCGTCGATGAGCTCGTTGGCGGACCCTCCCGAGACGGTGATGGCGGTGATCTGGCGATTGAGGTCCGCGACCTGGGCGGCCGCCGTGTTGACGGCGGTGGCGGTCGTGTCGGCCTTCGCCCGCGCCGTCTCCCACTGCGCCTCGACGGTGCCGTAGGCCTCGGCGAGGGAGCTGGTCAATGTGCCCGCCTGCTCGAGGAGCACCGAGCGCACGGGGGTGCTGTCCGGACTGTTGGACAGGTCCTGCCAGGCGTCGAAGAAGGCCCCCAGGGTCTTGGACAGCCCGTCTGCGGGCTCGTTCAAGCCCTTTTCTAGCACGGACCACGCGGAGCCGACCTCGGACAGGGCGCTGGCGGAGGAGGTGGTCTGGCGTAGGCGCATCTCCAGGAAGGTGTCGCCGAGGCGCTCGATCGAGGTGGCGACCACGCCGCCCGAGGCGATCGAGGCCCCGTGCGCCAGCGTCGCGGGCGAGGAGCTGGGGATGGCGGACATCGACACCCGCTGGCGCGTGTAGCCGTCGGTGTTGACGTTGGCCAGGTTCTGGCCGGTGATGGCGATGGCCTGGCGCTGGGCGTTCAACGCGGTCAACGCCGTGTTGAGGGTGGAGAACGAACTCATGGCATCCCCTAGATGGACGTGTCGACGATCTGCGCGGCGGACGGCGGTGTCTGGGAGGCTCCGTGCTCGTCATAGGTCCCCAGGGACTCCTGCAGCGACATCAGGGTCTCCTGCGCCGCGTGGTGGGCGGCCGCGAGGACCTCCTGGTTGTCGTGGGCGGCGTCGCGGACCGCGGCGGCGAGGGCGACGAGCGCCTCGCGGTGCTCACGCAGGAGGTCCTGCCAGGGGCTGTCGGCCCGATCGGCGATCTGGGCCAGAGTGGCCTCCGGCGCCAGCCCGAGGTCCCGGATGACGTCGTCCACGGCCGTGGCGCGCCCGAGCTCGGCCGTGCGCATCCGGGCGAGGGAGTCCTCGACGTCGCGTGTGGCCATCGGGAGGCGGTCGGCGAGCCCGGCGTCCAGCACCAGCCGCTCCACCTGGAGACGATAGAGCAGCTGGTCGAGCAGGTCGCGCTCGTGCCAGAGGAAGGTGGACAAGGTCTGAAGGGTCATGCGCGAAACTCTCTCGGAGCCTGTGTGGCACCGTCCGGTCGGCTGGGGTGGGTCTCATCCCTCCCTATCGGCCGGGCCGGCGGTTTGTGGAGGAGATGCTGCCGATCAGCGTACGGTGACCGCCGCCACGTCGCCACTCTGTCAGACCTCGATGCGGCGTCCGCCTGGATTCGTCGAACGGAGGTTGACAAAGTGGACGTATCGATTCCAAGGCGGCTGGTCGGCGCATTGGCGTGGCATATCGGTGAACCGGCGGATATCGGTAGGCGAGACGAATTCGAAAACATATTCGAATGGACTCGGAATAGCGTGGAAAACGGGTGGACACGGTTGTCCAGATCCGCGTCCATCGCAGGTGGGAGGCTGGGTTGGGAGGGTTTCGCCGGTTTCGCGAATAATGGGGTCGGATGTAATGTCATGTCTTGGCTGAGGCTGCGAGGATTCGGTCCCACCCCATGCCGGCAACGGCGGGGGAGAAAAATCCTCGGTTCGCTTCTGCGGTTCATCACGCGGGATGTCGAGTCTTTGGAGAACGTGGTGCGCGAGCGGGTCCCACACATGGGCCACGGAGTCGGGGAGGCCCGTCCATGACGTGTCCGGAATCACTGGATCCGCAGGCCCGCGATCGGCTGGTGGTCGAGAACCTGGCGGTGGTCGGCTACCAGGTGAGCCAGATGATCGCCCGCGTCCCCTCCCACGTCCGGCGTGAGGATCTGGCGTCGGCGGGGTCGGTGGCGCTGGTCCAGGCCGCCCGCGCGTTCGATCCGACGCTCGGCGTGCCCTTCGCGCGCTACGCGGCCATCCGGATCCGCGGCGCGATCGTCGACGAGCTGCGCTCGATGGACTGGATGTCGCGAGGGGGGCGGCAGAAGGCGCGCCGCATCGACGAGCTGAGCGACCAGCTGGCCGCCCAGCTGGGGCGCACGCCCGATGACGAGGAGATCGCCCAGGCCACCGGGATGGACGTCGCCAGCGTCCGCGACATCAAGGCCGCCGCCCAGACGCGCCTCGTCAGCCTGGACGCGGACCCGCTGACGGCCGAATGGGTGGAGGACGAGGGCATCCTTCCGGAGGACGACGTGCTGCTGCGCGAGCGTCTGCGCGTGCTGCGCATCGCGGTGGACGAGCTGCCCGATCGCCTGCGCACCGTCGTCGTCGAGCTCTTCGCCCACGACACGACGCCCTCCGACCTCGCTCGCAAGCTGGGCGTCAGCCAGTCGCGGGTCTCCCAGCTGCGCTCGCAGGCGCTGGAGATCCTCCGGGGGGCCATGGACGCCGTCCTCGAGTCGGACGCGCCGATCGCCTCCGCCGAGGAGCGCCCCGGCATCGCCGAGAGGCGCCGGATCGCCTATCTCTCCGCGGTGGCGGATCGGGCCGCCCTGGCGGTGGGGCGCCAGACGGGCCGGTCCCCGGAAACGGCCTGACCGGGCTCCCGCGGCTCGGCCGGGGGACGAGGGCGTCCCCGCGGGCCGGACGGAGGATCTCGCAGTTGCCTCAACTCGGGAGCGCGCGTGCCGATCTGCAGAGTGGCTGCCCACGGATGGGCGGCGCATGTCCCTTCAGGAGGAAGCACTCATGGCTCTCACCATCAATCAGAACATCACGGCGCTCAACGCCTACCGCAACCTGTCGACGACCCAGAACAAGCTGAGCACCTCGCTCGAGCGCCTGTCCTCGGGCGTGCGGATCAACCGCGCGGCCGACGACGCGGCGGGCCTGGCCATCTCGGAGGGCCTGCGCTCCCAGGTGGGCGGCCTCAAGGTGGCCGCGCGCAACGCACAGGATGGCATCTCCGTCGTCCAGACCGCTGAGGGCGCGCTCACCGAGGTCCACTCCATCCTCCAGCGTCTGCGCGACCTGGCGGTCCAGGGCGGCAACGACTCGAACAGCGCCGACGCCCGCTCCAATATCCAGACCGAGGCGAACAGCCTGATCTCCGAGCTCGGCCGGATCGCGGAGTCGACGAACTTCAACGGCACCAAGCTCTTGGACGGCACCGCGGGAGGCGCCGGCGACGGCAAGCTGGTCTTCCAGGTCGGCGCCGCCGGCGAGGAGTCCTCGACGATCACGGTGGACCTGTCCAGCGCGAACGTCTCCGATGTCGCGGCGGCGCTCACACCGACCGCCTACTCGACCGGAACGGTGGGGACGGCAACATCCACGTCCTTCACGGTGAACGGCGAGGAGGTCACCTTCACCGCAGGCGCCTCCGCGGAGGACATCAACACGGCCATCCAGGGCGTCTTCGGCGCGACAACGGACATCACGGCCGCGGTCGACGGGGATGGGAACATCACCCTGGCGAGCACCGCGACCGCGCTGGACAGCGTCTCCGACTCGGCGGGCGCGTCCGTCGCGGTGACGGCGACCGGCGGCTTCTCGGTGACCGACAACACGGCGGCCCAGGCGACGATCAAGGCCCTCGACGCGCAGATCGGCAAGATCTCGACGGCCCGCGCGAACCTGGGCGCCTACCAGAACCGCTTCGACCACACGATCAACTCCGTGAACGTCACCATGGAGAACCTCTCCGCCTCCGAGTCCCGCATCCGCGACACGGACATGGCCTCCGAGATGGTGAGCTTCACCAACGCCCAGATCCTCTCCCAGGCGGGCACCGCGATGCTCGCCCAGGCGAACTCGATCCCGCAGACGGTGCTGCAGCTGCTCCAGTGACGCCCGGCGTCTGACCCGGACCGGCGGGCCCCACCCGCTCCGCTCCAGCAGGTGGGGCCCGGCCGGCTCGCGGCGGGCCATCAACGCGACGGAACCCAGAAGGGACAACCATGGCCATCGGCATCGACGGGCTCATCAGCGGCCTCGACACGACCAGTCTCATCAACCAGCTGGTCGAGGCCGAGTCCGGGGAGAGGACGCAGCTGGCGACCCGATCCTCCTCCGTCTCGAAGCTGGTCACCTCCCTGCAGTCGCTCAACACGAAACTCGCCTCGCTGGCGGATGCCGCCACCGCGAGCGCCAAGGCCAGCTCCTGGCAGGCCTACACCGCGAAGTCGTCCTCGTCCGCGGTCACCGTGACCGCGCGAGCCGGCGCGACGTCCTCGTCCCTGTCCCTCACCACGGCCGCGCTCGCACGCGGCCAGGTCAGCCTGGTGGACACCGCGGCGCTCGCCGGACAGACCTCGCTGACCTTCTCCGCCGCCGACGGCACCGTCACGACGGTGGATATCGACGGCGACACCCCCGCGAGCGCCGCCGAGGCGATCAACGCCGCCGGCACCGGCATCTCGGCCGCCCTGGTACGGGTCGGCGGCAGCGGCGACGACGCAGAGTTCGTCCTCCAGCTCACCGGGGCGACCGGCGCGGCAGGCGCTTTCAGCGCGCGCGCCGGGGACACGGAGATCGCCTCCGCCTCCTCCGCGATCACGACGGCCCGGGACGCCGAGGTGGTCCTGTGGGCCGGCACCGGCGCCGAGCGGCGCGTGACCAGCGCGACGAACACCTTCGCGGACCTGCTCGCCGGCACCGACATCACGGTCTCCGCCGTCAGCGCGGACCCCGTGACGATCACAGTCGGCACCGACACCGATGCCCAGTCGGCGCTGGTCACCGACCTGGTCGCGAAGGTGACCGACGTGCTCTCTGCGGTCAGCGCGGGCACGGCCACGACCACCTCCACCGACGACGACGGGAACACAGTGGTCTCCGGCGGCGTCTACGCCGGGGACTCCGCGGTCCGTGCCCTCTCCCAGGACCTCATCGAGGCCTTCACCCGCCCCGTCGACGGCCGCTCGCCGGCCACCGCGCTGGGGATCTCCGTTGACCGCGATGGCGCGATCACGATCGACGAGTCCGTCCTGGCGGCCTCGCTGGCCGCCGACCCCGAGGGGACGCAGGCCTTCGCGACGGCCCTGTCCGCGCGCGTCGCCCAGGTGGGGACCACCTACTCCGACCCCATCTCCGGGCTCATCACCGCGAAGATCTCCGGCCAGCAGACCCTGTCGGCCGACCTCGAGGCGCGGATCTCAGAATGGGACACCCGCATCGCGGACCGCAAGGCCTCGCTCCTGACGAAGTTCAACGCGATGGAGACCACGCTGGCGACGCTGAAGACGACCTCCAGCTGGCTCGACACGCAACTGGCCGGCCTCATGACGAACTACTCCGGCTCGAAGTCCTGAGGGGGAGAACCGATGAACATGGCGCGGTCCCTGGCGCGGATGCGCGAGGAGTCGCTGGCCACCGCCACCCCCGAACGCATGGTCGTGCTGCTCTACGACCGTCTGGTCGTCGACATCGAGCGCGCCCAGGCCGCCCTGGGGCGGGAGGCGCGCGAGGAGGCGGGCGAGGCGCTGACCCACGCCCAGCGCATCGTCGACGAACTGCGCTTCAGCCTGGATGTGTCCGCCTGGGACGGGGCGGCGGGGCTCGCCTCGCTCTATGACTATCTGGCGGTGACGCTCGTTCGCGCGAACGTCTCGGGGAACCCCGACCTGGTGCGCGCCTGCCGGGAGGTGGCCCAGCCCCTGCGCGACACCTGGCACGAAGCGGCCCTGGAGGCCGCCGCCCCGCGCCCGGGCGGGGAGCAGCCCCCCTCCGCCGCGCGCGCGGGCGACCTCGGGGTGGCGTAACCGTCATGGAAGCGCACCGCGCGCGCGTCGCCCGCTGGGCGGGGGTCCTCGACGACCTGGAGCGCCAGACGGAGCGGCTGGAGACGCAGCTCGACGGCGCAGACGGGGACCTGCCGGTCCTCACCTGGTCCGAGCCCGCAGAGGCGGGGTCGATGCCCCCGGAGCTCGCGGCGCGGGCCCGCGCCCTCCAGGAGCGCCAGCGAGCCCTCATCGACCGGTTGGAGCAGGCCCAGGCGTCCAACGCCCACCACCTCCAGGCCGTCCGGGAGCTGGACGAGAGAGGCCCGGCGGGTCCGGTCTACATCGACACCACCGGGTGAGGGAGAATCCCGCCGGGGAGAACTCTCACAAGATCGCTGCGGCGGCCGATTGCATACGACGAGCACGGATTGCTCGGGTTGAGGGCCATGGATCGGCCGGTGTCGAGAAGAGAGGGCTCCCTCGGTGTTCGATTCTGCGGCCTTTCAGGCCGTGACAACGGCCCTTGACGGCCTCTCGGCCCGTCAGCGCGTCATCGCCGATAACATCGCCAACATCGCGGTCCCCGGGTTCACCGCGAGCCGGGTGAAGTTCGAGGACGCCCTGGCGTCCAGCTACGCGCGGGGATCGGGGGAGGCGCCCATCACGGTGGCCCGGTCGCTGGAGCCGGCGCGCACCGACGGCAACAACGTCAACCTCGACGAGGAGACGCTGCTCAACATCGACACGAACCTCCGCTACCAGCTGGCCACGCAGGCCATGGGGCACACCTTCACCAGCATCCGCACGGCGATGGGGCGGTGACCATGACGATCTTCGGCGCGATCGGCATCGCGGAGACCGGCATGACGGTCACCCGCAAATGGATGGACGCGATCAGCGACAACATCGCCAACGTCAACAACGCGACCTCCACGGACGAGGCGGCGTTCCAGGAGCGTTTCGTCGTCGCGCGCCCCCTGAGCTCCGGCCAGGGCGGCGTCGAGGTCCAGGGCATCGAGCTCGGCTCCGCCGAGGGCCGGCTGGTCTACGAGCCGGACCATCCCCTGGCCGATGAGGACGGATACGTGCGCTACCCCTCGGTGGACATGGCCTCCCAGATGACGCAGCTCATCGCCGCCCAGCGCTCCTACCAGGCGAACGCCGCGGTCGTGGACCGGGCGACGGAGTCCTACAGGGCGGCCCTCCAGATCGGGCAGGCCTGATGGCGCTCGAGACGGTGGCGGCCGTCGCAGGCGTGAGCGGACCCGGAACGGCGGCCGTGGGCGCCCTCGACGCCGTCAGCCAGGCTTCCCGGGCCTCGGCCGCCTCCAGCACCCGGTCGGCGGGAAGCTCGCCCGTGCAGGGGGACTTCGCCGCGATCCTCGGCCAGGTGGCGGACGGCCTGGCCGCCCAGCAGAGCACCGCCGACGATCTGGCCGTCCAGGCGGTCACCGGCCAGCTCGACGACGCCCACGATTACACGATCGCCGCCACGCAGGCGCAGGTGGCGCTCGAGCTGACGGCGACGCTGCGCGACAAGGCCGTGGAGTCGTTCAACGAGATCATGAGGATGCAGGCCTGAGATGCCGACGGCAGTCCGATCCCTGGTCCAGCGGCTCAAGGGCTTCTGGGACGCGTTCACCGTGCCCCAGCGGACCTTCGCGCTCATCGCCCTCGTCGCTCTGGCTGCAGGCATCGTCGCGCTGGCCGGCTGGCTGACCAAGCCCACGATGAGCGCCGTCTACACCGACCTGTCGGACACGGACGCCGCGGCGGTGGTCGCCCAGCTCGACTCGGACGGCATCGAGTACCAGCTCGCCGCCGGCGGGACGACGGTGCTGGTCCCCTCCGACCAGGTGGACAACGTGCGCCTCGAACTGGCCGCCAACGGCATCCCCAGCGACTCCGACGGCTACGCCCTGCTCGACCAGATGGGCGTGGGGGCCTCGGAGTTCCAGCAGGAGGTCACCTACCAGCGAGCCGTCGAGGGGGAGCTGGCGTCCACGATCTCCTCCATCGACGGCGTCTCCTCGGCCACCGTCCACCTGGCCGTCCCCGAGGAGTCCGTGTACACCGAGGAGAAGGCCGACACGACGGCCTCGGTGTTCCTCGAGCTCAAGCCCGGCGCCACCTTCAGCGGGGAATCGGTGCGGGCGGTGACGAACCTCGTCTCCTCCTCCGTGCCGGACCTCGACCCCTCCGACGTCAGCGTCGTGGACGACCAAGGCCGCGACCTCACCCTGACCGCCTCGGACGCGACGGGGGCCGCCTCGGACCGCGACACCGCGATCGCCTCCAAGGTGCAGGCCATGCTCGACCAGGTCCTCGGCTCGGGCCGGTCCACCGTGACGGTGTCCACCGACGTCAACACGGACTCCACGGAGCGCACGAGCGAGACCTACAGCGCGGCGGACGATGTGCCGCCTCTGTCGTCTTCGAAGAGCACCGAGTCCTACACGGGGACCGGGGGCAACGCGGGCGGCGTCCTGGGCACGGACAACATCGCGGTCCCCGACAGCCAGAGCGGGGCGGGCAACTACTCCTCCGAGGAGGAGACGGTCAACAACTCGGTGAACAAGGTGACCGAGCAGACCACCGTGTCCCCCGGCGGCGTGAGGCGCCAGTCCGTGTCCGTCGTCGTGGACCGGGCGGCCGCCGCGGGCCTGTCGGACGCGACCCTCAACGAGATGGTGGCCGCCGCCGCCGGCATCGACGAGGACCGCGGGGACACCCTGTCCGTGGTGAAGGCCGACTTCGACGCCTCGGCCGCGCAGCAGGCCGACGACGCCCTCGTCCAGCAGCAGGCCGCGGAGGAGGCGGCGCGCCGCGACCGTGTCCTCATCGCGGAGATCGCCGGGGCGATCGCCGTCCTCGTCCTCCTGGGGGTGGCGCTCGCGCTGCGCGTGCGCCGCCGGCGGCGCCGCCGCGAGGAACTGGACGAGCAGGAGTACCCCCTGGAGGAGGATCTGGCCCCGGGGCCCGCTCTCCCGCCCGAGGAGGCGGACGGGGACGAGTCGGATCTGGTGCGCACGAGCGTGCTCACGCCCCAGCAGCGGGACCCGGAGGAGCAGATGCGCACGGACATCGCCGAGCTGGCCGAGAAGGACCCGGCCGCGGTGGCGTCCACGCTCGGCGAGTGGCTGGCGGTCCACAAATGAGCGGCGGGCTGACGAACGTCCAGAAAGCCGCCGTGCTGCTGCTGCAGCTCGGGCACGAGCGCGCCGCCCGGGTCCTCGCGGAGATGCCGGAGTCCCAGGTGGAGGAGGTCACGGCCGAGATCGTGCGGATGGAGGGCGTGCGGCCGGAGCTCAGCGCGGAGGTCATGCGCGAGTTCCACGACCGCGCCTTCGGGGGTTCGGCCCCCGTCGGGGTGGGAGGGCTGGAGGTGGCCCGGCGGCTCCTGGAGGAGTCCCTGGGCGCGGACAAGGCCGAGGAGTTCATGGACCGCCTCTCTGTCCTCCTGGCGGGCCAGCCCTTCGACTTCCTGCAGAAGGCCGACGGCGCGCAGGTGCAGTCCCTGATCTCCGGGGAGCACCCGCAGACCGTGGCCCTCGTCCTCGCGCACCTGCGGGCGGACCGGGCGTCGGCGATCATGAAGAACCTGGCGCCCGGCCTGCGCGCGGATGTCGCGCTGCGCATCGCCACGATGGACCAGTCCTCCCCGGAGGTCGTCTCGCTCGTGGCCGAGAACCTCCAGCGCCGGGCGACGATGATGCTGACCAGCGGCGAGTACGCCTCGGTCGGCGGGATCCAGCCCCTGGTCGAGATCCTCAACAGGTCCGACCCGGGCACGGAGAAGCAGGTCCTCGAGGAACTGGAGGAGCGCGACACGGAGCTGGCGGAGGTCGTGCGCAGCCAGCTGTTCACCTTCGACGACATCCTCCTGCTGGAGGACCTGGCGGTGCAGCTCGTCATGCGCTCCGTGGACAACCGCGTCCTGGCGACGGCGCTCAAGGGATCCTCCCCCGAGGTGCGCCGCAAGATCGAGTCGAACCTGTCCGAACGCCGCCGCGAGGACCTCCACGAGGAGGAGCAGGCCGAAGGACCGGTGCGCATGTCGCAGGTGCAGGAGGCCCGCGGCACGATCGTCACGGTGATCCGCACCCTGGAGGAGAGCGGGCAGATCGTCATCCACCGGGAGGGGGAGGACGAGTATGTCGAGTGAGCGCGCCTGGGCGCCGGCGCTGGCCGGCGCCGCCGGCCAGCAGAGCGACGCCTCCGCGCGCGGATACGCGGCGGGGTACGCCGCGGGATGGTCGGCGGCCTCGCGGGCCGCGGCCGAGCAGGCGGCCCGCCAGCGCGCGGAGGAGGCCCGCCTGGCCGCCGAGGCGCGCGCCCAGGCCGCCGGGAGGCTCGAGATGGCCCTGGGCGTCCTGGACGCGGCGGCCCAGGCCGCCCGCGCCCGGGTGGCCCCGGTGCTGGAGGAGGCCGCCGAGGAGATCGTCGCCGCCAGCGCCGAGCTGGCGGAGGCGGCGCTGGGCGAGGAGCTCCGCGACGGCGCGCGGGCCGCACGGACCGCGCTGCGCCGGGCGCTGGCCCGCGACCCCTCGCGAGAGCTCGTGCGCATCCACCTGTGCCCCTCGGACCTGGATCTGCTGCGCGGAGCGGCCTCGGACGCGGAGGCGGACCTCGTGCTCCCCGTCGGCGTCGACCTGGTCCCCGACCCCGACCTGTCGCCGGGAGACGCGGTGGGCGAGTTCGAGCACGGCGTGCTGGACGCGCGGCTCGGGCAGGCGATGGTGCGGGCCCGGGAGGCGCTGGGGGTGCCCCGATGAGTGTCCTGACGGGCACGGAGCGGCTGCGCGGCGCCTGCGCCTGCGCGGCCCCGGTGAGGTTCGGCCGTGTGAGGGCGATGAAGGGGCTGACGCTGGAGGCCGTCGGCCTGGACGTCGCCATCGGCGACCTCGTCCGGGTGGAGGACGGCGGGGGGTCCGTGCCCGCCGAGGTCGTGGCGCTGGACGGGCGCCGCGCGCGCTGCATGCCGCTGGCCTCCATGGAGGGCCTGCGCGCCGGAGCGCAGGTGCGGTCCACGGGCGGGCCGATGATGATCGACGTCGGCCCGGGCCTGCTGGGACGGGTCGTGGGCGCCGACGGCGTCCCCATCGACGGCCTGGGCCCCCTGGGGAGCACGCAGCGCGTCCCCGTGACGATGGGGGCGCCGGCCGCGCTGGACCGTCAGCGCATCACGCAGCCACTGGACACGGGCGTGCGCGTCCTTGACACGCTGACCACCATCGGTCGCGGCCAGCGCATCGGCCTGTTCGCCGGGTCGGGAGTGGGCAAGTCCTCGCTGCTGTCGATGGTGTGCCGCGGGTGCGACGCCGAGCTGTCCGTCATCGCCCTCGTCGGCGAGCGGGGACGCGAGGTCCGCGACTTCCTCGAGGACGATCTGGGGTCCGAGGGCCTGGCCCGCAGCGTCGTGGTGGTGGCCACCTCCGACGAGCCGCCCCTGCTGCGCCTGCGCGCCGCGGAGACGGCCACGCGGATCGCGGAGTTCTTCCGCGACGGGGGCGCGGACGTCGTCCTCATGATGGATTCGCTGACCCGTGTGGCCATGGCCCAGCGCGAGATCGGCCTGTCCGTGGGCGAGCCGCCCGCGACGCGCGGATACCCGCCCTCGACCTTCGGGCTGATGGCCCAGCTGCTGGAGCGCGCCGGGACGGCCGAGCGCGGATCGGTGACCGGCGTCTACACGGTCCTCGTGGAGGGCGACGACCACAACGAGCCGATCGCCGACTCGGCGCGCTCCGTGCTGGACGGGCATGTCGTGCTCGACCGGGACCTGGCGATCCGCGGCCACTATCCGAGCGTCGACGCGGTCGCCTCGGTGTCGCGCGTGGCCTCTCGGGTGACGACGCCGCGCCAGCGCGCGCTGGCGACGGCCCTGCGCTCGGTCCTGGCGGCCCGGCGCCAGGCGCAGGACCTCTTGGATGTCGGGGCCTACGTCCCCGGGTCGAACGCCCTGGTGGACGCGTCCGTCGCCCACGGCGAGCAGATCGACGCCTTCCTGCGCCAGCCGATCGGCGAGGTGTCGCGGGCGCCCTCGTCGTGGGAGGCGCTGTCGCGGCTCGTGGAGGACCTGGGGGTGCTGCCATGACCACGTTCAGGCTGGGCGGGCTGCTGCGGGTCCGCAAGTTCGAGGAGGACCGAGCGGCCGTGGAGCTGGCGGCCCGCACGATCGAGCGGCAGGAGGCGGAGGAGCGCGTCGCCGCCGCTCAGCGGGCCCTGTCCGACCAAGATCTGGACGGGAGCGCTGGAGCGCAGGAGTGGCGCCTCGCCACCCTGTGCCGGGTCGCGGCGACCAGCTCCCTGGGCGACGCCCGGACGGCCCGCGCGCAGCGCGAGAAGGAGCACGCCGAGGCCAAAGGGCAGTGGAGCGAGGCGCGGATGCGCGCGACGAGCCTGGGCAAGCTGGCCGAGGAGCACATGCGCCGCGAGCGGCACGAGGAGGCCCGTCGCGAGCAGGCGAGCCTGGACGAGATCGCCATCCGCTCCGCCACGCTGCGTGAGGAAGGAGAGCCCGCATGACGGGAATCAGCGCCGTGATGGCGCGCACCGCCGAGATCCAGGCCACCCTCGACTCCCTGGGCGCCACGACGGCCGTGTCCTCGGCCCGCTCCGCGTCGTCGAGCCAGGCCGCCGGGAGCGCCTCCTTCGAGGACGCGCTCGACCCCCAGCTGGCGGCGGCGCTGGGCCTGTCGGGCGCCGACGCCGCGGGAGCCACCGGCGAGGACCTGGTGTCCGCCGCCGAGGCGTACCTCGGCGTGCCCTACGTGTGGGGCGGCACCGCGACGGACGGCCTGGACTGCTCGGGCCTGGTCCAGCGGGCCCTGGCGGACCTCGGCGTGAGCGCGCCGCGGGTGGCTGCCGACCAGGCGGCGATGGGCACGGCGGTCGCCTCCCTCGACGAGGCCCGGCCCGGGGACCTTCTGGTCTTCGACGGGGGCTCGCACATCGGCATCTACATCGGCGGCGGGCAGATGATCCACGCGCCCTCCCCGGGCAGCTCGGTGCGCATCCAGGACGTCTACGAGATGCCCACCGCGATCCGTCGCGTGCTCCCGTCCGAGCAGGAGACGGCGGCCGCCCAGGCGTCCACGTCCTCGGCCATGGCGGGACTGCTGGAGCGCGTCCTCTCGGCGCAGTCCTCCCAGTCCACGGCGAGCGCCCTGGGATCCTCGCTGACGGGGACGCGCGCCGGGGACTTCGCCCTGCTGGCGCTGGGGGCGGCATGACGAGCGCGATGACGGCGCTGGCGAGCGCACCGGCCGCCGGGCGGGGGCAGGGACCGGCGGCCGCCTCCCGCGCCTCCCGGGACGAGGGCGGCCCCGCCTTCGGGGACGCGCTGCAGCAGATGATCGACCAGACGGCGACGGCGCGACCCGCCGGCACCGGGACGCGCGACGTCACCCCGGCGTCGGCGGACGAGGCCGCCGGGGAGGCCCCGACGGGGCCATCGGAGGCGGACGCCGCTCCCGCGGCGGACGTGGCGGCGCGGGCCGGCGCGCTCGCCATCGCGGGCTGGAACCCCGGGGCATTCGGCTCGGCGGCGGACGCGCCTCCCGCCGGCGCGACAGCCGCCGCTCCGGCGGCCCTCGCCGCGGCCGCCACGTCGGGCGCCTCCGTCGCGCCGGGCGGGGGAGCCTCCGCCCCTCCTCAGCAGGGAACGCCCTCGCCCTCCGCGGCCCCGGGCCCAGGGTCGGGGGTGGAGGCGGGCGGCTCCGCGCCGCAGGCCGCCGCCGGATCGCCGGTCGCCCCGGTCGGCGGCTCCGGTCTCCCGGCCGTCTCCGGGCCTGCCCCCGACGCAGTGGCCGGGACCGCCGGCGCCGACGCTGTCCCGCCCGCCGTCGGCCCGGCCCCGGGAGCGGGCGCGGCGGACGGGGCGCCGGAGACCGCCCCGGCCGCAGCGGATCCGAAGGGATCCCCGGCCCCGCCCGCCGAGGCGCCCGCCGCCCACCAAGCCGATGCCCGAACGGACCCGGCCTCCTCCGCCTCCCCGGCGGCGGGCGCGTCGGATCCGCAGGCGCGGACGGATGGGCGCGCCCCCTCCGGCTCACCGGCGGCCCCCCAAGCGCAGACCCCGGCCGACGCCCCCACCGCGGTCCCGCCCGTCCCCTCCGCGTCGGCGCCGCCCGCGGCGTCCTCCGCCTCCGCGCCCCGGCCGCCTGCCGCTCCCGAGCCGGCCCGCACGCCCCCCGCGCTCCCGCAACAGGTCGCCACCGCCGTGTCCCACCTGAGGGACGCCGGCGAGGGCGTCCACGTGCTCACCCTGCGGGTCCATCCCGAGGACCTCGGCCCGATCCGCATCACGGCCCACCTGGGGGCGGACGGCTCCCGGATCGAGCTGGCGGGCCTCACGCCCGCCTCGCGGGAGGCGCTGCGTGCGAGCCTGGGGGACCTGCGCCGCGAGCTCGCCGACACCGGCATCCAGGCCCGGCTGGACCTGGGCGCCGACACCGCCGACGCGTCCGGCGCCGGCAGCGGGCAGACCCCCGAACCCGGCCCGGAG
The DNA here is from genome assembly GCF_042665795.1 of Schaalia naturae. NCBI lineage: Bacteria > Bacillati > Actinomycetota > Actinomycetes > Actinomycetales > Actinomycetaceae > Schaalia > Schaalia naturae. The sequence continues at coordinate 1,845,816 of NZ_JBHTEF010000001.1, read as the reverse complement.
CCGGCGGAGCGCGGGCGCGGGGACCCTCCCGCCCGCCGGCGGCAGGCCCTCCACCCCCCAGCCGCGCCTCCCCGCACGGGGTCCGGCGCCCTCGACCTCATCGCCTGACCCTCCCGAAAGGAGCACCATGACCACCACCGTCACCGGCCTACCGGCCGACTACTCGGCCGCCCAGGCCGCTTCCGCGGCGTCGACCTCCGCCTCCGGGTTGGACAAGGACGACTTCCTCCAACTGCTCGTGACCTCGCTGCAGTACCAGGACCCGACCGAGCCCATGACGACGAGCGAGCTGATGCAGCAGTCCACCCAGCTGTCCTCCATGGAGCAGCTCCAGGAGCTGACCACCCTCGCGGGGCAGTCCTTCTCGCTGCAGGTCCAGGGCGTCGCGCTGGACCTGGTCGGCACCACCGTCGAGTACCTCGCCCAGAACGGGTCCAGGGCCACCGGGGTCGTCTCCTCGGTGGACTTCTCCGGCACGGCGCCGATGCTCGTCATCGACGGCACGAAGGTGGGGCTGGGCGACGTCGCGACCGTCACCCCCGCCTCGTCGTCCCCGACGACGCCCACCCCCACGCCCGCCGAGGGAACCGACTGACCCTCTCGCCCCACGCACACCATCCCCGCGGGCCGGACGCCCGCCACCGCCACCACGAAGGAACCCACATGCTGCGCTCACTGACCACCGCGGTCTCCGGACTGCGCGCCCACCAGACCATGCTGGACGTCACCGGCAACAACATCGCCAATGTCAACACCATCGGATTCAAGGCCTCACGCGCCATCTTCGAGTCCACGCTCTCCGAGATGCTCCAGGACCCCTCGGCCGGGGGGAACGGCAACGGGGGCACGAACCCGTCACAGGTCGGCCTGGGCACCCGCGTCGCCGCCGTCAGCACCGATCTGTCCCAGGGGGCGACGCAGGTCACCTCCCGGGACCTGGACATGATGATCGACGGCGACGGCTACTTCATCGTGCGGTCGGGCGGCGAGCAGCTCTACACGCGCAACGGCGCCTTCGGCCTGGACGGCAACGGCAACCTGGTCACCTCGACCGGGGCCATCGTCCAGGGGTGGACCGCCGTCAACGGGCGGGTCGACACGAACGGGGCGATCGGCGGGCTGTCGCTCCCCCTGTCGGCGACACGGCCCGCCAGCCAGACCACCAGCGCCGTCGTCAGCGGCAACGTCCCCTCCGATGGGACCGAGACGCTCGTGCGGACCATCGACGTCTACGACGCGGTGGGCAAGGCCTCGACCCTCACCCTCACCTTCACTCCCACTCTCGACGCCTCCGGGGCCAACACCGGCTGGACGGTGAGCGCCAACGGCCTGCCCGCCGAGGACCTCGCCTTCGACGCGGACACGGGGGCGCTCACCGGCCCGCAGACCCTGACCGCGGGCGCCATCACAGTGGACCTGAGCCAGCTCACCGGCTTCGCGAAGCTGTCCACAGCGGAGATCTCCAGCCAGAACGGCATGGCCGCGGGCCGGCTGACGTCGTTCTCGCTCCACTCCGACGGCAGCCTGGTGGGCGTCTTCTCGAATGGGGAGGAGCAGGCGGTCGGCCAGCTGGCCCTGGCCTCCTTCGGCAACGCCGGCGGCCTGGAGGACGCGGGATCCTCGATGATGAGGGCCTCCGCGAACTCCGGCGCCGCCCAGATCGGCGTGGCGGACACCGGCAGCCGCGGCTCCCTGACGGGCCGCGCGCTGGAGGGGTCGAACGTCGACCTCTCCCAGGAGTTCACGAACATGATCATCGCCCAGCGGGGATTCCAGGCGAACTCCCGCGTCGTCACCACCTCCGACCAGGTCCTGGAGGAACTGGTCAACCTCGTGAGGTGAGCGCGCGCGACCCCGGGGCGCTCCCGGCCCCGGGGGCCGCGGCGTTCCGGGGCCGGGCCCCCGGCGGGCGGTCCGCCCCCGGACTTCCTCAAGCGAGAGCCTCTCCGGCCGATGTGAACGGTGCAGGGTCCACGGATGGACCCCGAGACAGGAATGGACTCACCGTGATCATCGTCACCAGGCTGTCTGGACAGAAGATGGCCGTCAACTCCGAGCTCATCGAGCGCATCGAGTGCACGCCCGACACCATCCTCGTGATGGTCGACGGGAGTCGGCACATCGTGTCGGAGACGATCGAGGAGACGGTCGACCTCATCTGCGATTTCCGGGCGCGCGTGATCTCGCGCGCCCTGGACCTCCCCGCACCCGAACCCTGCCCCCGAGGCCGTGGACAGGACGCCCTCCGATTGGTGTCCGTGTCGGACTCGAGCCTTGGAGACGCCTGACGATGAAGATGGATCCTTCCGGCATTCTCGGTACCGTCCTCGCGCTCGGCGCCGTCATGGCGCTGATGCTCGTGGAGGGCACGGGGGTCTCCGCGATCTTCCTGCCCGGCCCGATGATCATCGTGTTCGCCGGGACCATCGGAGCGGGCATCGCGGGATCCACCTTCAACGACGTCAAGCTGGCCGTCTCCAACGTGCCCCGCGCCCTCATGGGCCGGGTCCCCTCCCCGGAGCCCATCATCGCGGTCCTCGTCTCCCTGGCCGAGAGGGCCCGCAAGGAAGGGCTCCTGGCGCTCGAGGACGCAATGCGGGAGATCGAGGACCCGTTCCTCCGCCGCGGCCTGGGGGCGGCGATCGACGGGACGGATGCGGAGGACCTGCGGGAGCTGCTCGACAACGAGATCGCCTCCGCGCGCGAGACGGGCCGCTGCGCCGCCGGCTTCTTCCAGGCGTTGGGCGGGTACGCCCCGACCATCGGGATCATCGGGACGGTCGTGTCCCTGGTCCATGTCCTGGAGAACCTCACCGACGTGGCCTCCCTGGGGCCGATGATCGCCAGCGCCTTCGTCGCCACCCTGTGGGGCGTCCTCAGCGCGAACATGATCTGGCTGCCGCTGGCCAGCCGGATGCGCCGGCTCTCCTCGATCGCGTGCGACCAGATGGAGCTGACGATGGAGGGGGTCCTCGCCCTGCAGGCCGGGGCCAACCCCCGCATGGTCGGCGAGAGACTGCACTCCATGCTCCCGGGCGGCGGCGCCCGCGCCGAGGAGCAGGCGGCATGAGGAGCGGGTCCGCGAGACGACGGGCGAAGGGCGCCGAGGAGGAGCCGGACGTCACCGAACGTTGGACCGTCAGCTACATGGACATGGTCACCGTCATGATGTGCCTGTTCATCGTCCTGTTCGCCATCAGCCAGGTCGACCAGGACCGCCTGCAGACGCTGGCCGACTCCCTGGGCGCGGCCCTGGGCTCGGAGGCCTCCAAGGTCACGGTGGTGACCGGCGGGGACGGGGTCCTCACCGACCAGGCGCCCTCCGAGGGCGAGGGCCTGGACAGCTCCCCGGGCATCACGGGCGTCGAGGACGCCGACAAGGCGCAGGAGAACGCGCAGAAGAAGACGGAGGAGGAGACGCGCGCGGAGGCCCAGGACGAGGTCGACGAGATGGGCCGGCTCCGCTCGGCCCTCCAGAGCGACCTGGCCGCCTCCGGCCTGGCCGACGCCGTGTCCTTCACGATGACCGAGCACGGGCTGGTCATCGGGCTGGTCACCCAGGACGTCTTCTTCGAGGCGCGCAGCGCCGAACTGTCCGAGACGACGCAGCAGGTCGTCGACGTGGTGGCCAGGCGGCTGGCCGGGCTCGACAACGACCTCGTCATCGAGGGGTACGCGAACACATACCAGGACACCCAGCCCTATCCCACGAACTGGGAGCTCTCCGCGGACCGCTCCGTCAAGGTGCTGCGCCGGATGGTCGAGGCCGACGGCGTCGACCCGGCGCGGATCAGCGCCGCGGCCTTCGGCGACGCCCACCCCGTGGCGGACCCGAAGGCGGATCCGGTGGCCGCCAACAGGCGGGTGGACATCGTCGTGGAGACGAAGGCGAGCGCCGCCGTGCGCGAGGAGATCGCGAAGATCCTGGCGTCGGCGGGAGAGGAGTGACGAATGCCTGATCGCAGAATCGTCGGGTCCGCGGGAGCGCGGATCCCGCGCGCGTCCGTCCAGGCGCAGCCCCCGCCCCCCCAGGAGACGCGGGGCGGCGGACGCGGCGTGAGGATCGTGCCCGTCCTGGCGGGGGTGCTGGTCGTCGTCGCGCTGGCGCTGGCCGCAGCCGTCTTCCTCCTGGCGCGCGGGGACCAGGCCGCCCAGTCCGGGGATCCGGGCGCCCCCGCCGAGGGCGCGGTGGTCGCCGTCGAACCGGTCAGCGTCAACCTGGCCGACGGCCACTACCTCCGCGTCGGGTTCTCGATGCAGATGACGGCCGAGGCGGGCGACGGCGTCGACACCGCGCGCGCCCAGGACACCGTGATCGCCCTCTACTCGGGGCGCAAGGCGGAGGACCTGGCGGACGGGGACCAGCGCGAGCAGCTCCGAGGGGAGCTCGTCCGGCAGCTGTCCGAGGCCTACGGCGGCGACGTCATGGAGGTGTACTTCACGGACTTCGTCACGCAGTGAGGGGAGGTGAGCGGGCCGCCTGACGGCGGGTCATGGCTCGCCGGCGGACGCCGGCGAGCGTTTCCGCGCGGAATCCTCAACGCCGCGCCCGCCCGGCCGATAGGGAGAGGGTGACGCTCCCTTCGACGCAGCACGCGCAGGGTCGGCGGCCGCCGGTTCCCTATGACTTCCGGCAGCCGATGACGCTGCCACGCGAGTACTCCCGCGTCCTGGAGATGGCGTTCGAGACCTTCTCCAGGCACTGGGCGACGCAGATGGTGGCGAGCCTGCGCACCACCGTCCAGGTCCGCTTCGAGACGCTGGAGATGCGGTCCTACGACGAGTACATCTCCTCGCTCCCGCAGGTGACCACGCTGCTCGTCTGCGGCATCGAGGGCGGTCGGCGCACCGCGCTGGTCGAGTTCCCCCTGGGCTCCGCCCTGGAATGGATCGACCGGATGCTCGGCGGGCGCGGGACGCCCGGCGCGGTGGACGACCGCGAGCTCACCGACATCGAGGGCGAGCTCGTCGGGCTGCTGATGGGCCGGGCGCTCAAGGATCTCGGCTACTCCTTCTCGACCCTCCTCGCCCTGGACGCGACGATCAAGTCCATCCAGTACGCGCCGCAGATGGTGCAGGCGGCAGCCGCATCGGCACCCGTGCTGGTCGCCCGCTTCACCATCGACGTCGACGGGCGCGAGTGCGCGGCCTCCGTCATGCTGCCCGCCGAGGGCGTCACCGCGGCGCTGCGCGAGAACCAGGCCGCCGAGGAGCCCGAGGAGGACGAGGAGCTCAGGAGCCAGCGCGAGGCCCTGGACCGGACCGCGCAGGAGATCCCGGTGGAGGTCTCCGTCCGCTTCCGGCCCAAGCGCGTCCACGCCCGCGAGCTCACCGCCCTGCGGGCGGGCGACCTCATCGCGCTCCAGCAGGCCGCGTCGGAGCCGCTGGAGGTCGTGGTCGGCGACAAGCTGCTCGCCCACGCGGCGCCCGGTTCGGAGGGGCCGCGCCTGGCCGCACTCATCGTCACCGTCAAGGAGAACTCATGACGACCACGACCGATTCCGCCGCCTCCCAGCTGGCGGTCCTCCTGCCCTCCCGGACGCCGCTGACGGCCCGGCCCGCGGGGCTCGCGGACCGCCCCGTCGAGGGAGCGCGCGCCTGGCGGGCCAGCTACGTCGGGGCGGAGGGGCTCGACATCGTCCTGGCCGTCGCGCCGGACGTGCTCGAGGCCCTCTCGGGCCTGGACCGGGCGACCGTGGCCGACGCGCTCGCCTCCGTCATCGAGGGCGCGGTCCGCGACTCCGGGCCCGGGTCCTCGGGCCCGTCGAGGAGATGCCCATCGAGCAGATCACCCCGGGGGACTCCGACGCCTACGTCCTGGAGGCCGAGTGCGCCCCCCACGCCTGGTTCTGGGCGCGCCGGCACCACGGGCCCACCCAGGCGCCGTCCGCGCCCCTGCCGGCCGGATCGATGAAGGTCCTCTACGACGTCGAGCTCTCCCTCACCGTGGAGATCGGGCGGACCCGCCTGCTCATGCGCGACGTCATGAACCTCGTGCCCGGCGCCGTCCTGGAACTGGACCGCAGCGCCGGCAGCCCCGCCGACATCCTGGTCAACGGCCGCATCATCGCGCGCGGCGAGGTGGTCGTCGTCGACGAGGACTACGCGGTGCGCGTCACGGAGATCCTCTCGCCGGAGGGGGAGGACGCCCCGTGAGAGACGATCTCCTGCTGGGACTGCGAGTGATCGTGTCCCTGCTGGTCGTCGTCGCACTGATCTGGCTGGCCGCCCGCAGGCTCCAGTCCTCGCGCCGCGGCGAGGCGCCCGACATGCGGGTCGTGGCCCGGCTGCCCCTGACCCGCCGGTCCTCCCTCGCCCTGGTCGAGGTCGAGGGCCGTCGCCTGCTCCTCGGCGTCGGCGACGCCGGCGTCTCGCTGGTGTCCGAGCTCGGGGCGGACGCCGACTGGGACCGCGCCCTCGCGAGCGCCTCGCAGCCGCCGATGGCGCCCTCGTCGCCGGAGGAGCCGCCCCGCCCGCCCGCAGCGCCGGCTCCGGGGGCGTCCCGTCTGCCGGCACCGGTCCACGAGAGCGCGCTGAGCGGCTCCGTGCTCTCGTCCACGACCTGGAAGCAGGCGTGGACCGCATTGTCGTCCGCCTCGGCCCCCTCCGGGAGACACCGGGCATGAGCGCGCGCCGGAGCCGACGGGACGATCCGGCGGAGGCCGCCGCGAGGACCCGCCGGCACCTGCGCCGGCTCGCGCTCCTGGCCATCGTCCTCGGCGGGCTGTGCCTCGTGTCCGTGCGCGCGGCCCTGGCCGTCCCCGCGGACCCCACTCCGCCCGCGGATCCGACGCCGCCGACCGTGAGCGTCGACATCAACGGCGTCGCGGGCTCGCCGTCCACGACCCTGGTCGTCCTGGCCGCCACCACGGTGCTGGCGGTCGCGCCCTCGCTGATCCTCATGATGACGAGCTTCACGAAGATCTTCGTCGTGCTCTCCCTGACCCGCAACGCGCTGGGACTGCAGGGGGTCCCCCCGAACCAGGTGATGGCGGGACTGGCGCTGTTCCTCTCCCTGTTCATCATGGCGCCGGTGCTCTCCGACATCAACGACGCGGCGATCCAGCCCTACCTCTCGGGGGCGGTGCCTTTCTCCGACGCGCTGACGGCGGCCGTGGGGCCCCTCCACGACTTCATGACCGCCCACACGCGCCAGGAGGACATCGCCCTGCTCACCCGCGCCGCCGGGATCGCCAACCCCGCGACGCCGGCCGACGTCGGCATGCAGACGCTGGTGCCCGCCTTCATGCTCTCCGAGCTGCGCGCCGCCTTCATCATCGGTTTCGTCATCTACGTGCCGTTCCTCGTCATCGACCTCGTGGTCGCCTCGGTCCTCATGTCGATGGGCATGATGATGCTGCCGCCCGTCATGATCTCCCTGCCCTTCAAGATCCTCCTGTTCGTCCTGGTGGACGGCTGGTCCCTCATCATCACGAACCTGGTGGCGAGCTACTGATGACGACCTCGGACGTGATGGACATCGCCGCGCAGGCGCTCACGCTCGCCTCGAAGCTGGCCCTCCCGATCCTGGTGACGGCGCTCGCGGTCGGCCTCCTGATCTCGCTGCTGCAGTCCCTCACGCAGGTCCAGGACGTCACCCTGACCTTCGTCCCCAAGCTCATCGCCGTCGGCGTCGTGATCGTCCTGGCCGGCGACTGGATGCTGACACAGCTCGTGTCCTCCACCCAGCTGCTGTTCAGCCGGATCCCGGACCTGCTGGGAGGGTGAGGATGGACGTTGTCGCCGCCCTCACGCCCTTCGCGCTCGTCTGCGCGAGGACCACGGCGTTCGTGTTCACCGCGCCGCCCTTCGCCCACGGGGGCATCCCCATGACCGTCAAGACGATGCTGGCGGTGCTCCTCGCCGTGTGCCTGGCCCCAGGGCAGACGGCGCCCGACGGCGCGTTCGAGCTGGTGACCGGCGTGGTCACGGAGGTCGGCATCGGAGCGGGCATGGGGCTGCTGGCCTCGACGGTGCTCTCCGCGGTGCAGAGCGCGGGGCACATCATCGACCTGGAGGGCGGGTTCCAGCTGGGCGAGGCCTTCGACCCGCTGACCTCCGCCTCGAGCGGCCCCTACGCGCGTTTCTACCAGATGCTCGCCACCGTCCTGCTCTTCGCCTCCAACGGCTACCAGATGCTGCTCCTCGGTTTCGCGCGCAGCTTCGCGGCGGTGCCCCCCGGCGCGGCGCTGGAGGTGCGGGGGCTGAGCGACGCCCTCTCGCGGGAGGTCCCGCAGCTCCTCCTCGCCGCCATCCAGATCGCCGGCCCGCTGGTCGCCGTGCTCTTCCTCGCGGATCTCGGGCTCGGTCTGCTCACCCGGGTGGCGCCCTCCCTCAACGCCTTCGCGATGGGCTTCCCCCTCAAGATCCTGCTCACCCTCGTCCTGGGCGTCGTCGCGCTGGTCGCTCTGCCCTCCGTCGTCTCCGCCCTCGCCTCCCGCGCCGTCGACCTCATCCTGGGGCAGCCATGAGCGAGGGCGGGCAGGAGCGCACCGAGGACGCGACCCCGGAGCACATGAAGAAGGTCCACTCCGAGGGCAGGCTCGGCAAGTCCCAGGACCTCCAGACATGGGCCGGCGTCGGCGCCGCCGCCGCGATGCTGCCGGGCGTCCTCACGCACCTGCACAACGCCGTCCTCACCATCGTCGGCTCGATCGGGCCGCTCATCCGAGACCCCGATCCGCGGGAGGCGGTGAGGGCGCTCGCCCGGGCCATGGGGGAGGTCCCGGGGATCCTGCTGCCCGCCCTGCTGGTCGTCGCCGTGACGGCCGTCGTGGTCTCCGCGGCCCAGGGCGGCGTGCACGCCGCCGCGAAACGGGTGCGGCCGCAGCTCAAGCGCGTCAGCCCGCTGTCGGGGTTCCGGCGCGTCTTCGGCCTGTCCGCCCTGTGGAAGGGCGTGACCGACCTGCTCAAGACCGTCGTCATCGGAATGGTCCTGTACGCCGCGGCGTCCTCGATGATCCCCCTGATCCGGAGCTCGGGACTGCTCACCCTGCGCCAGCTGCTCGCCGTCGCCCAGGACCACGTCACCACGCTCATGTGGTCCGCCGTCATCGCGGGCATCGTGGTGGCGGCGGCGGACGTGGTCGTCGTCATGCGCCGCAACAAGAAGCAGTCGCGCATGACGAAACGCGAGGTCAAGGACGAGTACCGCAACTCCGAGGGCGACCCCGCCGTCAAACAGGAGATCCGCTCCCGGCAACGGGCGCTCAGCCGGAACCGCATGATCGCCGAGGTCGCGAACGCCGATGTCGTGGTCGTCAACCCCACGCACCTGGCCGTCGCCCTGCGCTACCGGCGGGGGGAGGGACCGCCCCGGGTGGTCGCCCGGGGGAAGGGGGCCATCGCCGAGCGCATCAAGGCGCAAGCCGCGGAGCACCATGTGCCCGTCGTCGAGGACATCCCCCTGGCGCGCGCCCTCGTCGCCTCCTGCGCGGTGGGATCCGTGATCCCGCCCGACCTCTACACCGACGTGGCCCGCGTCCTCGCCTTCGTCATGGCCCTGCGCCGGAGGGGCGCCTCGGCGGGCACCCACCGCATGCCGACATCCACCACCCAGGAGGAACACCGGTGACACGCAATGTACGGATCCAGCAGGTCGCCACGCCCATCGGCGTGGTCGCGATCGTGTTCCTACTGGTGGTGCCGATCCCCGCTGCGCTCCTGGACGTCCTGCTCGCGCTGAACATCTCGCTGACGATCCTCGTGCTGCTCACGACCATGGCGATCCGCAAGCCCCTGGACTTCTCGGTGTTCCCCTCCCTGGTCCTGGTCTTCACCCTGTTCCGCCTGGGGCTCAACGTCGCCTCGACCCGGCTGGTCCTGCGCGACGCCTACGCGGGGGAGGTGATCTCCGCGTTCGGCCATTTCGTCGTGGGCGGGTCGATCGTCATCGGGCTCGTCATCTTCCTCATCCTGGTCGTCATCCAGTTCGTCGTGGTCACCAACGGAGCGGGACGCTCCGCAGAGGTGGGGGCCCGCTTCACGCTGGACGCCATGCCGGGCAAGCAGATGGCCATCGACGCGGACCTGAACTCGGGGCTCATCGACGAGAGGGAGGCGCGCCGGCGCCGCGCCGAGGTCGCCGCGGAGGCCGACTTCTACGGGGCGATGGACGGCGGATCGAAGTTCGTCAAGGGCGACGCGATCGCCGGCATCGTCATCACGCTGATCAACCTCATCGGCGGGTTCGTCATCGGCATGGTCCAGAAGGGCATGAGCGCCTCCGACGCCCTGGAGACCTATTCGATGCTGACGATCGGGGACGGGCTGGTCACCCAGATCCCCGCGCTGCTGATGTCCGTGTCCACCGGGCTGGTGGTGACGCGCGCCTCGGCGGACGAGGACATGGGCACGGCCGCGGCGCGCCAGATCACCCAGTCGCGCACCGCGATGACGATCGCCGGCGCGGCGGCCCTGGTGATCGCCATCATCCCGGGGATCCCCAGGTTGCCCTTCATCGTCGTCGGGGCGCTCCTGCTCGGCGGCGCCCAGATCGCCGGGCGCCGGGACCGGCAGGAGGCCGCGGAGGGCCGGGAGCCCGCCCCTGCGGCGGCGCCCTCGCCCGAGCAGGCCGCGCAGGCGCTGGTGGAGGAGATGGGCGTGCGGCCCCTGGAGGTGCTGCTGGCGCCCGACCTGGTGCCGCTCGTGCGCGGCGACGCGGACAACGACCTCCTGGGACGCATCCGCCTGCTGCGGAGGAAGGTCGCTCTGGACCTCGGGCTCGTCATGCCGCCGGTGCGCACCCGGGATTCGGTTGACCTCCCGCCCTCGACCTACGTCATCCACCTGCACGGGGTGGAGGCCGCCCGCGGCGAGGCGCCTCCCGGCCGCGTGCTGGCGCTGGGGGAGGGGCTGGGCCACATGCCGGGGACCCCGGTGGTCGAGCCGGTCTTCGGCCTGCCCGGACGTTGGATCCCCCAGGAGCTCGGACACGTGGCGGAGGCCTCCGGGGCGACCGTGGTGGACCGCGTCTCCCTGGTGGTCACCCACCTGTCGTCGGTCGTGACCGACCACGCCGCCTCCCTACTCTCCCGGGAGGACGTGCGCGTGCGCAACGAGCGGCTCAAGGAGGACGACCCCTCGCTCGTCGAGGAGCTCGTGCCCGCCGTCCTCGGCCTCGGCGACATCCAGCGGGTGCTCCAGGCCCTGCTCGAGGAGCAGGTCCCGGTGCGCGACCTCGGGCGGATCTACGAGGCCCTGTCGATGCGCGCGAAGACCGGCACCGCCACGGAGGATCTTGCGGAGGCGGCCAGGCTGGCCCTGGGCGACGTCATCGTCTCGCGTTGCACGGACGGCGGCGTCCTGCGCGTCCTCACCTTGGACCCGCCCAGCGAGCAGCTGATGGTCGAGGGCCTGCGCACGCGGGAGGGCGGATCGCAGATCTCGCTGCCCCCGGACCAGATCGAGGCCCTCATGGCGTCCCTGCGGAGCAGCGTCGCCTCGGTGGAGGAGCAGGGCCATCAGGCGGCCCTCGTGTGCTCGCCCACGATCCGCCCGGCACTGCGGCGCCTCACGGTGCTGGCGGCCCCCCATCTCCCGGTGCTGTCCTACGCGGAGGTCGCGACCACGCGCGTGCCGATCGACACGGCGGGAGTGGTGGGGATCCACGCGCAGCAGGTGTCGGGGGGCGCGCCGGCGCCCGAGCGCGAATAGGATCGCGGAGTGCTGGTACTGAGTCGCCGCGAGGGCGAGAAGGTCATGATCGGCGACGACGTGGTCGTCACCGTGGTCGCGGTGCGCGGTGACACGGTGCGGCTGGGGATCGAGGCTCCCCGCGACGTTCCCGTCAACCGTCCCGAGGCCCGCGAGGCCGTGGCCCGGGCCAACGGCGCCTCGGTCCGCTTCGACGACGCCGCAGTGGAGTCGCTGCGGCGCCTCCACCCGGGCTCTCCGCGCCGCTGAGGCCTCTCCGGCGGTGGCGCTGCTCCTCTCCGGCATGTGATCCCGCAGGTGGGCGGGCGCTCACGCGGCGACAACCGGGGAATCCTCACAATCGCGGTCCCCCCGCCGATTCTCCGGCTGGGCACAGGAGGTGCCAGCAGGAGCCATGGAGGGTGGACCGGTGGACGACACCGACGACATGGGCGACATCGTCGCCGACTTCCTGGTCGAGAGTTACGAGAACCTCGATCAGCTGGATCAGGATCTGGTCGCGCTCGAGACGGACCCGTCCTCGCGCGACCTGCTGTCGGGGATCTTCCGCACGGTCCACACCATCAAGGGCACGGCCGGCTTCCTGGGCCTCGGCCACCTCGAGCACCTCGCCCACACCGGCGAGAGCCTGCTGGCCGAGCTGCGCGACGGCGAACGCGCGATGGACCGCGTGACGGCCGACGCCCTGCTGCTCCTGGTCGACCGGCTGCGCGGGATGCTCGCCTCGATCGAGCGCGGACGCGGGGACGGCATCGACGCCGCCGACGCGCTCGCGGCCATCGAGGCGATCCGCTCGAGCGGCGCGATCCCGCCACCCGAGAAGAGGCCGGCGCCCGGGGACACCGCCCCGCCCCCTGTCGCCGGCCATCGCGCGGGAGCGGCGGACGAGGCGGGCGAGGACTCCACGCACAGCATCGCGGAGAGCTCCGTGCGGGTCGACGTCGGGCTGCTCGACTCCCTGATGCGCGAGGTCGGCGAGCTCGTCCTCGTGCGCAACCAGATCGACCGGCTCTCCCGGGACGACGCGGACCCGGAGGTCCAGCGCGCGGTCCAGCGGCTGAACCTCATCGCCGGGGAGTTGCAGGAGGGCGTCATGCGCACGCGCATGCAGCCCATCGAGCACGTGTGGTCGGCGATGCCTCGGTTGATCCGGGACCTGTCCCGGACGCTGGACCGCGAGGTCGGACTCGTCATGGAGGGCGGGGACACCGAGCTCGACCGGGGGCTGCTGGAGGCCGTCAAGGACCCCCTGACCCACCTGGTCCGCAATGCGGTCGACCATGGCATCGAGCCTCCCGGAGACCGGGCGGCGGCGGGGAAGCCGAGGAAGGGGACGGTCACGCTGCGGGCCTTCCACGCCGGTGGGCAGGTGGTCGTCGAGATCTCCGACGACGGACGGGGCATCGATCCCGACGCCGTCGGGCGGGCCGCCGTCGCGCGCGGACTGCGCACCGAGGGACAGGTGCGGTCCATGGGCACGTCCGAGCTCTTCGGCCTGCTCTTCGAGCCCGGGTTCTCCACGGCCGAGAAGGTCACCAACATCTCGGGGCGCGGCGTCGGCATGGACGTCGTGCGCTCCAAGGTCGAGGGGATCGGCGGGTCGGTCGACGTCGAGTCCGTCATCGGGGCGGGCACGACGTGGCGGATGCGGATCCCGCTGACGCTGGCCATCATGCCGGCCCTGACCGTGGAGTGCGGTGGCGAGGTCTTCGCCATCGCCCAGGTGAACCTTCTCGAACTGGTCGCCATCCGCTCGGGCGAGGAGGGCCCCCGCATCGAGTGGGTCGGGGACGCCCCCGTCTTCCGCCTGCGCGGGTCCCTGCTGCCTCTGGTCCCCCTGGCGGACGTCCTGGGCCTCGACCCGGGCGAGGGCGATCTGGTCATCGCCGTCATGCAGGTCGATGACGAGCGTTTCGGGCTCATGGTCGACCGGGTGCTGAACACGGAGGAGATCGTCGTCAAGGCCCTGTCCTCTCGGGTCAAGCAGCTCGGGCTGTTCTCCGGCGCGACCGTGCTGGGGGACGGGACCGTGGCGCTGATCCTCGACCTCCAGGCGGTCGCCCGCCAGGCGCTGGGAACGGACACGGGCGATCTCGTGCGCACACGGTCCCCGCAGACGGCTCCGCCGGAGGCCGCGGAGACGCGGCTCGAGCGCCTCCTGGTCGTCGGGGCCGCCGGCGGGCGCCGGGTCGGAGTGCCGTTGGAGGTCGTGACCCGCCTGGAGCGCCTGCCCGCCGACAGCGTGGAGAGGGTCGGCAGCCGCGAGGTCCTCCAATACCGCGGGGCGCTGGTCCCGCTGGTCCGCCTCGACGACGTCCTGGGGACGGGGTCGGCCGGGGACGCCGACGACCTGCCCGTGGTCGTCGTGGCCACCGGCCGCGGAGGGAGCCTCGCCCTCGCCGTCGACCAGATCCTCGACGTCGTCGACCACGATCCCTCCGAGCGATCCGAGGTGCGCGACACCGCCCTGGTGGCATCGACCGTCATCGACGGCCAGGTCACCGAGCTCCTCGACCTCCCCGCGCTGATCCGCTCGGCGGAGCCGGTCCAGGCGTTCGACCTCGAGAGGATGGGAGCCTGAGATGACCGCCACCTTCGTCACCTTCGAGGTCGGGGACCACACCTGGGGCCTCGAGGTCCACGCGGTCAGGGAGGTCCTCCCGGTCCACGCCACGACCCGGGTCCCGCGGGCCGACGAGACGATCGCCGGGCTCGTCAACCTCCGCGGGCAGGTCGTGCTCTCCCTGGACCTGCGCACCCGGCTCGGCATCCCGGGGGAGCGGACCCCGGCCGAGCAGATGATGATCGTCGTCGACCGCGCCGCGGAGCCCATCTCCCTGGTCGTCGACCGTATCGGGGAGGTCGTCGAGGTCGGGGACGCCGACTTCGACGACCCGCCGAGAACCCTGGGAGCCGAGCTCCGGCCCTTCGTGCTCGGGGCGTACAAGCTGACGGACAGGCTGCTGCTGGCGCTTGACGTCGACGCCGTGACCTCCCGCTGAAACACACTCTCGCAATCCACGAATCGAGTCCCGACATGACCGCTGTCACCGCCGCATCCACCACCTCCGCGCCCCCGGCACCGGGGCCCGACCCCTCTGGCCCGCCCGATCCCGGCGCATCCGCGGACGGGGACCGCCAGCGCCGGTTCCGCACCGAGGACATCGCCGTGAGCACGAAGATGATCCTGACGATCGTCGTCTCGATCGTCGTCGTCGCCATCGTGTGCGCCCTGTCCATCGTGCGCATCAGCTCGCTCAGCGGTTCCATCGCGAACCTTGAGGACCGGGCGATCACCCCGCAGACCTACCTGCTCAACACCCAGCGTTGGTTCCAGGCCAGCCGCTCGCGGGTCCTGGAGTACGGCATGGTCGGGGAGTCGGAGCGCGAGGACGTCACCCAAGAGCGCAAGGACTACGACGCGAAGACCCAGGAGAACATCGACGCCTTCGCGCCCTACGCCCTCGACGCGGACGCCTACGAGGCGCTCAAGGACGGATTCTCCGACTACCAGCGGGCCGCGGACGCCATCGAGACCGCGGCGGACCGCGGCTCGGACGCCTACCACGCCGCCTACGTCTCCCAGGTGCGCGACCTCGTCACCCAGATCGGGGACAACGTGCAGACCCTCGAGGACAAGGTCATCCAGCAGGCCGGCGCGGACACCGCCAGCGCCCGCGCCGAGTCCGCCACCTCGCGGTGGATGATGGTCGGCATCGCGCTGGCGGGCACCGTCCTCGTCCTCATCATCGTCGGCACGACGATGCGCCAGATCTCGGGGCACCTCCGGATGCTGCGGGCCGCCGTCGACCGCATCGGAGGCGGCGACCTGCGCACGCCGGTCGACCTCAGGACGCGCGACGAGCTCGGCCAGGTCGCCGCGTCCCTCGAGATCGCCCGGGGCCACCTGCGGAACATGACCGCGCAACTGGCCGAGCTGATCCACAACGTCTCCTCCTCGGCGGAGGAGCTGGCCGCCGCGAACCACCAGGCGGTGGCCGGGTCGCAGGCCGTCACCGCCGACGCGGGCGCCGTCGCCTCGGCGACCGAGCAGATCACCTCGACGATCCAGTCGGTGGCCGCCGGCGCGGAGGAGATGAGCGCCTCGATCCGGGAGATCGCGAAGAGCGCCAGCGACGCGGCCCAGGTCGCCACCTCTGCCGCAGAGAAGGCCGAGCAGACGAACACGCAGGTGGCGCGCCTCGGGGAGTCCTCCCAAGAGATCGGAGACGTCGTCAAGGTCATCACCTCGATCGCGGAGCAGACGAACCTCCTGGCGCTCAACGCGACGATCGAGGCGGCCCGCGCCGGCGAGGCGGGCAAGGGGTTCGCGGTGGTGGCCGGCGAGGTCAAGGACCTCGCCCAGGAGACCGCCAAGGCCACGAAGGACATCGCGGGCCGCGTGACGGCCATCCAGAACGACACGGTCACCGCCGTGGACGCCATCGGCGAGATCTCGCACACCGTCCAGGAGATCAACGACCTCCAGATGACGATCGCCTCCGCCGTCGAGGAGCAGACCGCCACGACGAACGAGATGTCCCGCAGCGTGACCGAGGTGGCCTCGGGCTCCGGCGAGATCGCGACGAGCGTCGAGAAGGTGGCGACGAACGCCGCGGAGGCCACGGAGGCTCTCGGGCAGTCGGCAGACGCCCTGGCGGAGCTCGCCCGCATGGCCGGCGAGTCCAACCAGACGATCTCCCGGTTCAAGTTCTGACGTGGGGGAGACCAGGACTTCGGGCCGCGGGGCGGACGCCTCCGCCCCGCGGCCGATCCGGGCGCTCGTCGTCGACGACTCGGTCGTCGTGCGGCGCCTGCTCGTCCGCACGCTGAACGACGACCCCCTCATCGAGGTCGCGGGGACCGCCGCCAACGGACGGATCGCGATCGAGCGGGCCCGCAGCCTGCACCCCGACGTCGTCACGATGGACGTCGAGATGCCCGTGATGGACGGGATCGAGGCCGTGCGCGCGTTGCGCGCCGAGGGCCTGCGCATGCCGATCATCATGTTCTCCACGCTCACCGAGCGCGGCGCGACGGCGACGTTGGACGCCCTCGCCGCAGGCGCCAGCGACTACGTGGCGAAGCCCACCGGGACGGGCAGCCTGGAGGAGTCGCTGCGGCGGGTGTCCTCCCAGCTGCTTCCCCGCATCCACGGGCTGGTCCGCAGGCGAGGCCCGCGCCAGGCGCGTCCGGCGACGCGCCTGGCCCCGCCGCCCGCCGTCGCCGTGCCCCGCCTCATCGTCATCGGGTCCTCGACGGGCGGGCCCAACGCCTTGTCGACCGTCGTCGCGGCGCTCGAGCGCCCGCTCCCCGTGCCGGTCCTCGTGGTCCAGCACATGCCGCCGGTCTTCACCCGGCAGTTCGCCGAGCGCCTCGACGGGCTCGGACCAGCGAGGGTCGTCGAGGCGGGCGCGGGCGAGGCCCTGCGGGCCGGGACGATCCACATCGCTCCGGGCGGGCGCCATATGGCGGTCGTGAGCCGCGGCGGTGCCCTGGAGGCGGGCCTGAGTGACGACCCGCCCGTGAACTACGTGCGCCCCTCCGTCGACGTGCTCTTCGACTCGGCGGTGGCCGCCGTCGGCGGCGCGGTGCTGGGCGTCGTCCTCACCGGCATGGGGTCCGACGGGCTGGAGGGGTGCCGCCGCATCGTGAAGGCCGGCGGATCCGTCCTCGTCCAGGACGAGGAGACGTCCGTCGTGTGGGGGATGCCGGGCGCGGTGGCCCGCGCCGGGCTGGCCCGGGCCGTGCTCCCCCTGGGCGCCGTCGCCGCCGCCGTCGGGCGCCGGGCATCGGGGGCCGGCGAATGAGCGTGTCCCCGCAGTCCTTCGCCTTCGTCAGCGACCTCGTGCGGACCCGGAGCGCGATCCAGCTGCCCCCCGGCAAGGAGTACCTGGTGGAGAACCGCCTGCTGCCGGTGGCGCGGTCCGCGGGGTTCACCGGGCCGGCCGCCATCGATGAGTTCGTGCGCCACGCGCCGGGGGACCCGGCGGCCCTGGAGCGGATCGTCGAGGCCCTCACCACCAACGAGACATCGTGGTTCCGCGACCGCGTCCCCTTCGACACGCTGCGAGAGACGGTGCTGCCGGCCGTGACGTCGGGCGGGCCGGGACCGGGGATCCGGATCTGGTCGGCCGCCTGCTCGACCGGGCAGGAGCCGTACAGCGTCGCGATGACCCTGGCCGAGACCGGGATCCGGGACTTCTCGATCCTCGCCACCGACCTGTCGGGCGAAGTGCTCGACCGGGCTCGCGCGGGCGTGTACTCCCAGCTGGAGGTCAACCGGGGCCTGCCCGCCGCCCTGCTGGTGCGCTACTTCTCGCGGGAGGGGTCCCGGTGGAGGATCGACATCCCCATGCGGTCGAGCGTCACCTTCATGCGGCACAACCTCCTTGATCAGCCCCCGCAGTGGGGGCCGTTCGACGTCGTGTTCCTGCGCAACGTCCTCATCTACTTCGACTCGCCCACGAAGACGGCGATCCTGCGCAAGATCGCACGGGTCGTGCGCCCGGGCGGCTTCCTGTTCCTCGGCTCGGCGGAGGCCCCGTGGGGCGCGGAGCCGCTGTGGCATCGGGTCGGGACCGCCGCCGGCCCGGTCTACCAGCTCTCAGGAGATCGATCATGAAGGCACTCGTCATCGACGACTCGCGTGTCATGCGCCGCATCGTCGGCGGCCAACTGCGTGGGCTCGGGTTCTCCGTGGTGGAGGCGGGGAACGGCCAGGAGGCCATGGAGGTCCTGGCTGAGCAGGACGAGGGCGGGGCCGTGGACCTGGCCTGCGTCGACTGGAACATGCCGGTCATGGACGGGCTGTCCTTCGTGACGGCTGTCCGCGCCCGCAAGGAGTGGCGCGGCGTCACCCTGATGATGGTGACGACCGAGTCGGAGCGCGACCAGATCGTGCGGGCGCTCGCCGCGGGCGCGCACGAGTACCTCATCAAACCGTTCACGCCCGACGCGCTGCGCGACAAGCTCGCGCTGCTCGGGCTCTTGCCGGACGAGGAGCCGCTGTGAGCAGAGGGGCCGCCATGGACACGGGATCGCCCAGCGAGGAGCAGCAGGTGCTGGGTATCGCCCAGGACCTGTTCGCCGCCATGGTGGACGGGGGGACGGACGGCCTGGGGTCCTGGGCCGGGCCCATGCCGGGTCTGGAGGACCCGTTGCACGCCTGGGTGGATGCCATCGGGGAGGCGGGCACGCGGACGCTGGTCTCGGCCGGGGAGGGGACCTGCCGGGAACTCGCGCGGCGGCTGCTGGGGCTGGGCGACGCCGACCCGCTGGAGCAGGAGGACCTCCTCGACGCGATGCGGGAGGTGGCGAACATCATCGGGGGCAACGTGAAGTCCCTCATGCCGGGGGCGGGCAGGCTCACGCCTCCGGGCGCGGACACGGCGCCCCCTCCCGGGCGCGGGTCCCGGCGGCTGGAGGTCCGGCTCCGGTGGCGCGGCGCCCCGATCCTCGTGAGCCTGTGGAGTCTGACCGATGACGAGACGGAGGAGCGGAACCGATGAGAGTGCTCGTGGCGGATGACAGCCGGGTGATGCGCAGGATCGTGGCGAGGACGCTGCGCCAAGCGGGCTACGACTGGGAGGTCCTGGAGGCGGAGGACGGGGTCCAGGCGCGCGACCTGGCGATGGCGGAGCAGCCCGACCTGGTGCTCTCCGACTGGAACATGCCCAATCTGAGCGGCATCGAGATGCTGCGCAGCCTGCGCCGGGCGGGCTGCGACGTGCCGGTGGCCCTCGTGACCTCCGAGGGCTCGCCCCAGATGCGGGAGCTCGCGCGGCACGAGGGCGCGCTGTTCCTCATCGCGAAGCCCTTCACCGCTGAGCAGTTCCGCGCCGAGATCGAGCAGGTGCTCGAGTGATCGGGCCCGAGACGCGCCTGCCGGAGGCGAAGGCCGTGCGCGACCTGCTCATCGGGACCGCCGGGCGCGACGTCAGCCTGACTGTGGACGGCGAGGGTCTGGACCCCGACGCTCCCGGCGGAGCCGTCGTCGCCGAGTACGTGACCGATCTGGGCCACAGCGTCGCCCTCATCGCCCTGGACCTCCCGCTGGCCGCCCATCTGGGGGCGGCCCTGGGCCTGGTGCCGCCCGCCGTCTCCCAGGAGGCGGTGCGCGACGGCTACCTGTCCGACGATCTGCTGGACAACGCCTACGAGGTGCTCAACATCGCGGGCTCCCTGTTCAACGTCGGCGACGCGCCCCACGTGCGCCTCATCGAGGGCCTCTACGACACGTCCAGCGCCCCGCTGCCCGCGGAGATCGACCGCTGGCTGCGCGGGTACGTCCCCCGGCTGGACGCGGCGTGCGAGGTGCGGGGCTACGGGGCGGGGCGCCTCTCGGTCCTCCTGCGCTGAGTCCTCCCCGGCGGCGACGCCCTCGTGAATCCGCCCACAAAGCGGGACCCGCCTTGCCGGGGGGAGCGGGCGAGCATATCATGTGTATTTGCGCCTGATTGTGCCCGAGGTGACCTGTACCCACACGCCGAAACCCGCGCTGAGCGTGACGGACAGTGTCAGATAGGGGCCGCAGGCTGCCCAGCGCATCACGAATCGCAGGGAAGGACCCCCTTTGGCTGTCAGTAGCCCCACTGCACACCAGCCCAGGACCCGTATCTCTTTCGCCAAGCTCAAGGAACCGCTCGAGGCCCCGAACCTGCTCGGCCTGCAGACCGAGAGCTTCGACTGGCTGCTCGGCGACGACGCGTGGAAGGCTCGCGTCGAGGCGGCGAAGGCGTCGGGACGTTACGAGGTCCCCGACGTCTCGGGTCTGGAGGAGATCTTCGAGGAGATCTCCCCCATCGAGGACGTCGCCCAGACGATGTCGCTGTCGTTCCGCGATCATCGCCTGGAGAAGCCGAAGTACTCCGTGGAGGAGTGCAAGGCGAAGGACTACACCTACTCGGCCCCGATGTACGTCACCGCCGAGTTCATGAACTACAACACCGGCGAGATCAAGTCCCAGACGGTCTTCATGGGGGACTTCCCGCTGATGACGAAGCGCGGGACGTTCATCATCAACGGCACGGAGCGCGTCGTGGTCTCCCAGCTCGTGCGCTCGCCCGGCGTGTACTTCGAACGCACCAGCGACCGGACCTCCGATAAGGACGTCTTCGGCGCGAAGGTGATCCCCAGCCGCGGCGCGTGGCTGGAGCTCGAGATCGACAAGCGCGACGCCGTCGGCGTGCGCATCGACCGCAAGCGCAAGCAGCCCGTCACCCACTTCCTCAAGGCCATCGGCATGACCGAGGGCGAGATCCGCGAGACCTTCAAGGACTACCCGGTCCTGCTGGAGACGCTGGAGAAGGACACGGTTCACACCCAGGAGGAGGCCCTCCTGGACATCTACCGCAAGATCCGCCCCGGCGAGCCGGCGGTGGTCGACGCCGCTCAGGCGCTGCTCAACAATTTCTACTTCGATCCCAAGCGCTATGACCTGGCCAAGGTCGGACGCTACAAGATCAACAAGAAGCTCGCGCTGGAGGCCGACCCCAAGGAGTCGACCCTCACGCTGGAGGACATCGTCGCGACGCTGAAGTACCTCCTCGCCCTCCACCAGGGGGAGAAGGCGTTCGCGGGGATGAGGGCCGGCCAGCCGGTGGAGGTGCGCGTCGAGACCGACGACATCGACCACTTCGGCAACCGCCGCATCCGCGCGGTGGGGGAGCTCATCCAGGCCCAGGTCCGCACGGGCTTGGCGCGCATGGAGCGCACGGTGCGCGAGCGCATGACGACGCAGGAGGCGGACTCGATCACGCCGCAGACGCTGATCAACATCCGCCCCGTCGTCGCCGCGATCAAGGAGTTCTTCGGGACCTCCCAGCTGTCGCAGTTCATGGACCAGAACAACCCGTTGTCGTCCCTGGGGCACAAGCGCCGCCTGTCCGCGCTGGGCCCCGGCGGCCTGTCCCGCGATCGCGCGAGCCTCGAGGTCCGCGACGTGCACCCGTCGCACTACGGGCGCATGTGCCCCATCGAGACCCCTGAGGGCCCGAACATCGGCCTGATCGGCAACATGGCGACCTTCGCGCGGATCAACCCCTTCGGGTTCATCGAGACCCCGTACCGGGTCGTGCGCGACGGCCAGGTCACCGACGAGGTCGAGTACCTCACGGCCGACGACGAGTACGGGCACTTCATCGCCCAGGCCTCCAGCCCCCTGAACCCCGACGGCACCTTCGCCGAGGAGCAGGTCCTGTGCCGGGTCGCCGGCGACGACCCGACCCTCGTCCACCGCGACGAGGTCGACTACATGGACGTCTCCGCCCGGCAGATGGTGTCGGTGGCGACGGCCTTCATCCCCTTCCTCGAGCACGACGACGCGAACCGCGCCCTCATGGGGGCGAACATGCAGCGTCAGGCCGTGCCGCTGCTGCGCACGGAAGCCCCGCTGGTGGGCACCGGCATGGAGCGGCGCGCAGCCGCGGACTCCGGGGAGATGGTGATCGCCGAGCACGCGGGCGTCGTCACAGAGGCCTCGGCCGACCTCATCGTCGTCACGACGGACGAGGGCGGGCGCGACGTCTACCGCCTGGAGAAGTTCGAGCGCTCGAACCCGGGGAACTGCACGAACCAGCGCACCATCGTCGACGAGGGCGACCGCGTCGAGGTCGGCACGGTCCTCGCGGACGGCCCCGCCACGGATCACGGCGAGGTGGCGCTCGGCAAGAACCTGCTGGTCGCCTACATGTCGTGGGAGGGCCTCAACTACGAGGACGCGGTCATCCTGTCGCGCCGCGTGGTCGAGGAGGACCTCCTCACCTCGATCCACATCGAGGAGTACGAGGTCGACGCCCGCGAGACGAAGCTCGGCGAGGAGGAGATCACCCGGGACATCCCCAACGTCTCCGAGGAGTCGCTGGCGGATCTCGACGAGCGCGGCATCATCCGCATCGGCGCCGAGGTCGTGGCGGGCGACGTGCTGGTGGGCAAGGTCACCCCGAAGGGGGAGACGGAGCTGACCAGCGAGGAGCGCCTCCTGCGCGCGATCTTCGGCGAGAAGGCCCGCGAGGTGCGCGACACCTCGCTGCGCGTGCCCCACGGCGAGGAAGGCATCGTCATCGGGGTGCGGGAGTTCAACGACGAGGAGGACGATCTCAACCCGGGCGTGCGCCAGACGGTGCGCGTCTACGTCGCCCAGCGCCGCAAGATCACGGTCGGCGACAAGACCTCGGGACGCCACGGCAACAAGGGCGTCGTCTCGAAGATCCTGCCCGCGGAGGACATGCCGTTCCTGGAGGACGGGACCCCCGTGGACATCATCCTCAACCCGCTGGGCGTGCCCGGCCGCATGAACGTCGGCCAGGTGCTCGAGTATCACCTGGGGTGGCTGGCCCACCAGGGCTGGGACGCGTCTGCGGCCGTCGAGGCCGGCGAGGAGTGGACGAAGCACCTGCCCGAGGACGGCGTGGTCGTGGCCCCGGGCTCCCTGGTCGCCACGCCCGTGTTCGACGGCCTGGAGCCGGAGGAGCTCAAGGGCCTGCTGCACTCGGTGAACCCGAACCGCGACGGCGACCGCCTGATCGACGAGGAGGGCAAGGCCCGGCTCTTCGACGGACGGTCCGGTGAGCCCTTCCCGTATCCGATCGCGGTGGGCTACACGTACACGCTGAAGCTCCACCACCTGGTGGATGACAAGATCCACGCCCGCTCCACGGGTCCCTACTCGATGATCACGCAGCAGCCGCTGGGCGGGAAGGCCCAGTTCGGCGGCCAGCGCTTCGGCGAGATGGAGGTCTGGGCGATGGAGGCCTACGGGGCCGCCTTCGCCCTCCAGGAGCTGCTGACCATCAAGTCGGACGACACGTCGGGCCGCGTCAAGGTCTATGAGGCGATCGTCAAGGGCGAGGACATCCCCGAGCCCGGCATCCCTGAGTCCTTCCGCGTGCTCATCCAGGAGATGCGGTCGCTGTGCCTGAACGTCGAGGCCCTCGACGCGGCTGGCAACGCCATCGACCTGCGCGATGAGGACGACGAGGACTACAACGTGCGCGAGGACCTGGGCATCACCCTGGACGCCCGTCCGAACGCCGCTGCCACGATCGACGCGATCTGAGGAGATACGAGAAATTGCTCGACGCCAAGACGTTCGACAGCCTGCGAATCACCCTTGCCACCAGCGACGACATCGCCGGCTGGTCCCACGGTGAGGTGAAGAAGCCCGAGACGATCAACTACCGCACCCTCAAGCCCGAGCGCGACGGCCTGTTCGGAGAGCAGATCTTCGGACCGACCCGCGACTGGGAGTGCGCGTGCGGGAAGTACAAGCGGATCCGCTACAAGGGCATCGTCTGCGAGAAGTGCGGGGTGGAGGTCACCCGCTCCAAGGTGCGCCGTGAGCGCATGGGCCACATCGACCTGGCCGCTCCGGTCACCCACATCTGGTACTTCAAGGGCGTGCCCTCCCGCCTCGGGTACGTCCTCAACCTCGCCCCGAAGGACCTGGAGAAGGTCATCTACTTCGCGGCCTACATGATCACCGAGATCGACGAGAAGGGACGCGACGAGGACCTGCCGGAGCTGCGCGCCGAGCTGGAGGTCCAGAAGAAGCAGCTGGAGTCCCAGCGCGACACGGCCATCAACGACCGCGCCGAGCGCCTGGAGAAGGACCTCGCCCAGATGGAGGGCGAGGGCGCCAAGGCGGCCGAGCGCGAGAAGGCCCGCAAGTCCGGCGAGCGCGAGATGGGCCAGATCCGTCGCCGCTTCGACCAGGACCTCGACCAGCTGGAGAAGGTGTGGGAGCGCTTCGTGGGCCTCAAGGTCGGTGACCTCGAGGGCGACGAGCGCCTGTACCGCCAGATGGTGCTGCGCTACGGCACCTACTTCAAGGGCGACATGGGCGCGGCCGCGATCCAGAAGCGGCTGCAGACCTTCGATCTGGAGGGGGAGGTCTCCGCCCTGCGCGAGACCATCGCGAACGAGTCCGGTCCGCGCAAGTCCCGCGCCATCAAGCGCCTGAAGGTCCTCAACGCGTTCGTGTCCACGGGGAACAAGCCGGAGTCCATGGTGCTCACCAACATCCCGGTGATCCCCCCGGATCTGCGCCCGATGGTGCAGCTCGACGGCGGGCGCTTCGCGACCTCGGACCTCAACGACCTCTACCGCCGCGTCATCAACCGCAATACGCGCCTCAAGCGCCTGCTGGAGCTGGGCGCCCCGGAGATCATCGTCAACAACGAGAAGCGCATGCTCCAGGAGTCCGTCGACGCGCTCTTCGACAACGGGCGGCGCGGCCGTCCGGTGGCGGGGCCGGGCAACCGCCCGCTGAAGTCGATCTCCGACATGCTCAAGGGCAAGCAGGGGCGTTTCCGCCAGAACCTCCTGGGCAAGCGCGTGGACTACTCGGGCCGTTCGGTCATCGTGGTCGGCCCCCAGCTCAAGCTCCACCAGTGCGGCCTTCCCAAGCAGATGGCGCTCGAGCTGTTCAAGCCCTTCGTCATGAAGCGCCTGGTGGAGAAGAACTACGCGCAGAACGTCAAGGCCGCCAAGCGCAAGGTCGAGCGCCAGCGCCCGGAGGTCTGGGACGTCCTCGACGACGTCATCCGCGAGCACCCGGTGCTGCTCAACCGCGCCCCGACGCTGCACCGCCTGGGCATCCAGGCCTTCGAGCCGCAGCTCATCGAGGGCAAGGCCATCCAGCTGCACCCTCTGGCCTGCGGGGCGTTCAACGCCGACTTCGACGGCGACCAGATGGCGGTCCACCTGCCGTTGGGCGCCGAGGCGCAGGCCGAGGCCCGCATCCTCATGCTGTCGACGAACAACATCCTCAAGCCCTCCGACGGCCGCCCCGTGGCGATGCCGTCCCAGGACATGATCATCGGGCTGTTCCACCTCTCCTCCGACCCGAACCCGGAGGCGCCGGTCGCGCGCGACGAGGAGGGCGACGAGGTCGTCCCGACCTACTCCTCCGAGGCGGAGGCGCGGATGGCCTTCGACAACGGGGACCTGGATCTCAACGCCCGCGCGGTCATCCGGTTCACGGACATCGTCCCGCCGGCCGGCTGGACGGCGCCCGAGGGCTGGACGGAGGGCGACCCGATCCTGCTCGAGACATCCCTGGGCCGCGCGATCTTCAACGAGACCCTGCCCGTCGACTACCCCTACGTCAATGAGGTGGTGGACAAGGGCAAGCTGGCGGACATCGTCAACACGCTCACCCAGCGCTACCCGAACGTGCTGGTCGCGGAGTGCCTGGACGCCCTGAAGTCCTACGGCTTCTACTGGTCGACGTGGTCGGGCATCACGATCGCGTTCTCCGACATCCAGGCGTCCCCCCGCAAGGAGGAGATCCTCGCGGGCTACGAGGCCAAGGCCGCCGAGATCCAAGACCAGTTCGAGATGGGCCTCATCACGGAGGACACCCGGTACGAGGAGCTGGTCAACCTCTGGCTGGAGTGCACCGACAAGGTCGCCCAGGATATGCGCAGCAACTTCACCGCCCGCAACACCGTGTACCGGATGGTGAACTCGGGGGCGCGAGGCAACTGGAGCCAGGTGCAGCAGATCGCCGGCATGCGCGGCCTGGTCTCCGACCCGAAGCAGAAGCTCATCGAGCGCCCGATCAAGGCGAACTACCGCGAGGGCCTGACCGTCCTCGAGTACTTCATCGCCACCCACGGCGCCCGCAAGGGACTGGCGGACACGGCGCTGCGCACGGCCGAGGCCGGTTACCTCACCCGGCGTCTGGTCGACGTCTCCCAGGACGTCATCGTCCGCGAGGAGGACTGCGGCACCCGGCAGGGCGTGCGCGTGCCGGTGGCGCGCCAGGACGGCGAGGGCCGGTGGGTTCCGGCCGCCGACCTCGAGACCTCGGTGTACGCCCGCACGCTCGCCCGCGACGCGATCGGGGCGGACGGCTCCGTCGTCAAGGCGGCGGGTTCCGACCTGGGGGACGAGGAGGTGGCCGAGCTGGTGGCCGCCGGCGTCCCGGAGGTCTCCGTGCGCTCGGTGCTGACCTGCGAGTCCCAGGTCGGCGTGTGCGCGAAGTGCTACGGGCGGTCCCTGGCCACCGGCAAGACGGTGGACATCGGCGAGGCCGTGGGCATCATCGCGGCCCAGTCGATCGGCGAGCCCGGCACGCAGCTGACGCTGCGGACGTTCCACACGGGCGGGGCGGCGTCGGCCTCGGACATCACCCAGGGCCTGCCCCGCGTCCAGGAGCTCTTCGAGGCCAGGTCCCCGAAGGCCGAGGCCAAGATGACGGAGGCGGCCGGCCGCGTCCACATCGATGACGACGACCCGTCGACGCGGCGGGTGGTCATCACCCGCGACGACGGCAAGGAGGACCTCGTCATCGAGGTGTCGCGCCGGCCGAAGCTCCTCGTCAAGGAGGGCGAGCACATCGATGCGGGGACGCCGCTGACGGAGGGCCAGCTGGATCCCAAGGAGGTGCTGCGCATCATGGGCCGCAACGTCGCTCAGAAGCAGCTCGTCGACGAGGTCCAGAAGGTCTACGCGGACCAGGGCGTGGGCATTCACGCCAAGCACATCGAGGTCATCGTGCGCCAGATGCTGCGCAAGATCACCATCCTGGAGCCGGGCGACACGGACTTCATGCCCGGCGAGCTGGTGGACCGCATGGCCTACCTGGGGCAGAACCGCCGGGTCGCGGCCGAGGGCGGTCAGCCCGCGTCGGGGCGCCAGATGCTCATGGGCATCACGAAGGCGTCGCTGGCCACCGACTCGTGGCTGTCTGCGGCGTCCTTCCAGGAGACCACGAAGGTGCTGACCGATGCCGCGATGAACGGCAAGTCGGACTCGCTGGTCGGTCTGAAGGAGAACGTCATCCTGGGCAAGCTGATCCCCGCCGGCACGGGGCTCGCGCGGTACAACCACGTGAACGTCGAGCCGACGCCGGAGGCCTTGGCCAACTCGAATTACTCCGAGCTGGACTTCCAGGACGGCGATGTGTCCCCGGAGTTCCTCCACTCGTTGGAGAGCATCGACTTCGGGATGCCGTTCCAGGAGTGATCCCGCGGGGCGCCCGCCTGTGAGCGGGACCAGGGGCCCGGACCGCCGGCGGTGCGCCGTCGCGGTCCGGGCCCTTTCCCGTCCCGCGTGCCGTCCTCCGGCCGGCGGAGCGTCAGCGGATGATGCGCCGGTCGCGGTCGGGGGCGCCATCCTCGTTCATGTCGGAGCCACGGACCCGCCGGGCGTCATGTCGCAGGAGGGCCGCGCCGAGGACGGCGGAGGCCGTCGATCCCACCAGGACGGCGGCGCGGGCCTCGTCCACCAGCGAGGGGTCCTCGAAGGACAGGCCGGCGATGAGCATCGACACGGTGAACCCGATCCCGCACAGCAGCCCCACGGGCAGGAGGTCCCTCACCCCGATCGAGTCCGGCAGCCGCAGGCGCGTCCACGCGGTGACCGCCTTCGTCGTGAGCAGGACCCCCAGGGGCTTGCCGAGGACGAGGGCTGCCGACACCGCCCAAACCAACGGCTGGGCGAGCAGCCCGGACCGGCCGGGCCCGCCCACCGGATCGAGGGGGACGCCGGCGGCGAAGACAGCGAAGACGGGCAGCGCGATCCCGTTGGACAGGGGGCGCAGCGCCAGGTCGATGCGCGTCGCGCGCGAGGGCCCCGCCGCGGCGCCGGACCCGGTCCCCGCCGTCCCGGAGCCGGCGGGCACGACGAGCCCCAGCGCGACCCCCGCGATCGTGGGATGGACGCCGGAGGCGTGCATGAGGGCCCAGGCGGCCACGGCGGCGGGGGCCATCAGCCACCATCGCATCCGCCTCCGCCGCGCGAGGACGGCGAACACGGCGACCATCGCGAGCGAGCCGATCAGGGCCAGGGGCGACATGCCGCCCTCGGCGGGGTAGAAGACGGCGATGAGGAGGATGCCGATGAGGTCGTCCACGACCGCGAGCGTGAGGAGGAAGCTGCGCAGCGCGCCGGGCAGCCCCCGGCCGAAGAGGGCCAGCACGGACACCGCGAAGGCGATGTCGGTCGCGGTGAGGATCGCCCACCCGTGGGCGTGGGCCCCGCTGGCGGCGAGCGCGTCGACCGCCAGATAGACGAGGGCGGGCGCCGCCACGCCTCCCATCGCGGCGAGGACAGGGACGGCCGCCTGGCGAGGGCGGCGCAGGCTCCCGACGCGGAACTCCTGGATGAGCTCCAGGCCGACGGTGAAGAAGAAGACCGTCAGCAGCCCGTCCTGAGCCCACTGGCCGACGGCGAGGTCCAGGTGGAGGGGAAGCGGGCCGATCGCCGCGGGGCCGACCCTCGCCGAGGACACGGCCTCGAACGCCTCCCGGGTCGGGGCGTTGGCCAGGACCAGGCCGGCGACGGCGCCGAGAAGGATGAGAAGGCCGCCCGTGGTCTCCCGGCCGAGAAGCGCTCGGGGACCGCGGGAGGGGAGGAAGGGCGTCATGGAAGCTCCTGGGGCTGGACATCACGGATCGCGACGCCCCGCGCGGACGGGGCGGCCGACCAGGCTTCCCGGCGCACCGCGGACCAGCTTACCCCGGGCGGCGCGGTCCACAGGTCTGGGGCCGTCCGACGAGCGGCGGGTAGCCCGTCGGCCGTCGAGCGCTCCTCTTACTGCGGACTGACTGCGGACCGACAGGATGTCCACGGCGCTCTCGCCTGTCAGGCCACCGCCGCGAAGGACATCGCGGGGTCGATGTCGAGATCCCGGCCGTGGCGGCGGAGCGCCCCGCGGATGGGCCGGACGACGCCCACGGGGCTGTCCAGATCCGGCCAGGCGAACCGCACGACGATCCATCCCAGCTGTTCCAGCTCATGCTGGCGCACCCTCTGCTCGAACAGGGCCTTCTCCACGGATTCGGAGTGCTCGACGTACTTGTGTGCCCCGTCGAACTCGATGTCCAGCAGCAGGCCCGGGATCCCGATGTC
This sequence comes from Schaalia naturae, assembly GCF_042665795.1. NCBI lineage: Bacteria > Bacillati > Actinomycetota > Actinomycetes > Actinomycetales > Actinomycetaceae > Schaalia > Schaalia naturae. The sequence continues at coordinate 1,816,302 of NZ_JBHTEF010000001.1, read as the reverse complement.
GAGGTAGTACCTGCCGGACGGATGGACGACGAGGTACTGGGTCCTCATCCCCCTCACCCCGGCGGAGCGGAGGATGTGCAGCAGCCGTTCCTCCGCGACGGAGTCGCATGCCGCGTCCGCGCGTCGGACCACCCATCGGGTCCGGCGGAGGTTTCGGGTGCCGGTCGGGAGCGCGTCGAGCCGGGACAGGCGGCGCAACCCCTCGCAGGTCGTCACGAACCCCTCCTCGTCAGGGGACCAGACGACGACGGAGACCACGGAACCGGTCACGTCTAGCGCGCGGACGCCGTCGACCCCGGACCTCGACGGCCCTCAACTGCCGGATCCGCGACCCGCGGCAGCCGGACGGCGGCGCGACCAGGTGGACGTCCTGGTAGGGACGTGCGCGCGGCAGCCCGTTGAGCAGAGCCGAGGAGCCGGCGGCCACCGTCGAGCGCGGCCATGCGCGGGCGGACCCGACGATGCGCGCCACCATGACGACCTCGGCGCGCTGCCAGGACTCCGGGAAGGCCATGAGGTAGTCGGCGTCGACGTGGCACCCCCGTCTGATGCGGACGAGTTCCCCGGCCTCGACGCGACCGGCCAGGCTGGTGCGTGCGCGCGGGGCGTCGCCGAGGAGGAGATGGTCGAGGACCTCGGAATGGTCGGGGGTCCTCCGAGGGGAGGCGGGCATGGTCGGTCCTGTGGATCGGGTCCGGCGCGGCCGCCGGGGTGGTTCTCCAGCGTGTCGAGGACCGTGTCCGTCGGCAGGGCGGCGCCGCCGCTGTTGTGGACGGCCTGCGCGACGGGATGCCCGCTGTGGACGGCTGGCGCGGCATGGCGACGATTGGGGGAAGGGAGCGGTCGGCGTTCTTCGTGCTGCCGAGCGCTCCTCTTTCGGCGGGCCGCCCCCGCCGAGTGCTCCCGGTCGGTGCGCCCGATGTCACGCAGGCGCGCGTTGACGCCGAAAACGGCCGGTCGCTAGACTGTATGGCGGTACCCGGGCGACCGGGTCCACCATCCCGTTCCCCGATCCCGTCGCGGCCCCGTGCCCGGCGCGGCCTCGGGGGGCACGCGGGCTCCCGATCCGTCGGAGCTCCGGGCGTCATCCTCCTGAACCCAGGTCCTCGGCCGTCGGCCGGTGGGACGGTTTCCAGTCATGGCGCGCCGGCCCTGTGGCGGACCGTGCGCGTCCGCACGGGGCGGAGGACCCCATTCATCCGGCTGACTGCAACAGGGGACGTCCGCGTCCCGAACCGACTGGCAACAGAGACAGACTGGAGAACCAGTGCCTACCATTCAGCAGCTCGTCCGCAAGGGACGCAGCTCGAAGCGCGCGAAGGTCAAGACCCCCGCGCTCAAGGGCTCGCCCCAGCGCCGCGGCGTGTGCACGCGCGTGTACACGACCACCCCGAAGAAGCCGAACTCGGCGCTCCGCAAGGTCGCGCGCGTGCGCCTGTCCTCGGGCATCGAGGTCACGGCGTACATCCCCGGCGAGGGCCACAACCTGCAGGAGCACTCGATCGTGCTCGTCCGCGGCGGCCGCGTGAAGGACCTTCCCGGCGTGCGCTACCGCATCGTCCGCGGCTCCCTGGACACCCAGGGCGTGCGCAACCGCCAGCAGGCCCGTTCCCGCTACGGCGCGAAGAAGGAGAAGAAGTAATGCCTCGTAAGGGCCCCGCTCCCAAGCGCCCGCTGGTCGACGATCCGGTCTACGGCTCGAAGGTCGTCACGCAGCTGGTCAACCGCGTCCTGCTGGACGGCAAGAAGACGGTCGCCGAGCGCATCGTCTACGGCGCCCTCGAGGGCGTCCGCGAGAAGACCGAGCAGGACCCGGTCGTCGTGCTCAAGCGCGCGCTGGACAACATCCGCCCCGCCCTGGAGGTCAAGTCCCGCCGCGTCGGCGGTGCGACCTACCAGGTCCCCATCGAGGTCAAGCCCGCCCGCGCCACCACGCTCGCGCTGCGCTGGCTGGTCGACTTCTCGCGCCAGCGCCGTGAGAAGACGATGACCGAGCGTCTCGCCAACGAGATCATGGACGCCTCCAACGGCCTGGGCGCCGCCGTCAAGCGGCGCGAGGACATGCACAAGATGGCCGAGTCGAACCGCGCGTTCGCCCACTACCGCTGGTGATTCCCCTCTTTCCGGGGACGAGGGCGACCGCAGGCTGACAGGCCGGGACGCCCTCGTCCCTGGAGGGGCGGGGCACCCATCCACGCAACTTCACACGAAGGATTACTCAGTGGCACAGCACGAGGTGCTCACGGACCTCCGGAGGGTCCGCAACATCGGCATCATGGCGCATATCGATGCCGGCAAGACGACCGTGACGGAGCGCATCCTCTACTACACGGGCATCAACTACAAGATCGGCGAGACCCACGACGGCGCCTCGACGACCGACTGGATGGAGCAGGAGAAGGAGCGCGGCATCACCATCACGTCCGCGGCCGTGACCTGCTTCTGGAAGAACAACCAGATCAACATCATCGACACGCCCGGCCACGTGGACTTCACGGTGGAGGTCGAGCGCTCCCTGCGGGTGCTTGACGGCGCCGTGGCCGTCTTCGACGGCAAGGAGGGCGTGGAGCCCCAGTCCGAGACGGTGTGGCGCCAGGCCGACAAGTACGACGTCCCGCGCATCTGCTTCATCAACAAGATGGACAAGATGGGTGCCGACTTCTACTACTCGGTCCAGACGATCAAGGACCGCCTCCACGCGACGCCGATCGTCATGCAGCTGCCGATCGGAGCCGAGAACGACTTCGAGGGCACCATCGACCTGCTGACGATGAAGGCCTTGCACTGGCCGGCGAAGGACGCGGGCGGGCAGCCGACGCTCGGCGCCGTCGTCGAGGAGGGGGAGATCCCCGCCGACCTGGTCGAGAGGGCCGAGGAGTACCGCGAGGCGCTCATGGAGGCCGCGGCCGAGGGCAGCGACGAGCTGACCGAGGCGTACCTGACGAATGGCGAGCTCACGGTCGACCAGATCAAGCAGGGCGTGCGCGCGCTGACGATCGCCAGCAAGGCGTTCCCGGTCTACTGCGGGACGGCCCTGAAGAACATGGGCGTTCAGCCCGTGCTTGACGGCGTCATCGACTTCCTCCCCTCCCCCCTGGACATGCCCGACACGACGGGCTTCCGCCCCGGGCACGAGGACGAGGGCGAGACCGAGTCGCGCAAGGCGGACGAGCACGAGCCCTTCGCGGCGCTGGCGTTCAAGATCGCGGCGCACCCCTTCTACGGGAAGCTCACCTTCATCCGGGTGTACTCCGGCAAGGTGGACGCCGGCTCCCAGGTCCTGAACTCGACCAAGGGCAAGAAGGAGCGCATCGGGAAGGTCTTCCAGATGCACTCCAACAAGGAGAACCCCGTCGACCTGGCCCACGCGGGCCACATCTACGCGGTCATCGGCCTGAAGGACACGACGACGGGCGACACCCTGTCCGACATGGCCCATCCGATCATCCTGGAGTCCATGACCTTCCCGAAGCCGGTCATCCACGTGGCCGTCGAGCCGAAGTCGAAGGCGGACCAGGAGAAGATGGGCCTGGCCATCCAGAAGCTGGCGGAGGAGGACCCGACCTTCACCGTCGAGCTGGACCAGGAGTCCGGTCAGACGATCATCGGCGGCATGGGCGAGCTCCACCTCGACATCATCGTCGACCGCATGCGGCGCGAGTTCAAGGTCGAGGCGAACGTCGGCAAGCCGATGGTCGCCTACCGCGAGACCATCCGCAAGGCGGTCGAGAAGTTCGAGTACACCCACAAGAAGCAGACCGGTGGCTCCGGCCAGTTCGCCCGCGTCATCATCGCGCTCGAGCCGCTCCCCACGGACTCCGAGGAGGACTACGAGTTCGTGGACAAGGTGACGGGCGGGCGCGTGCCGCGCGAGTACATCCCCAGCGTGGACGCGGGCATCCGGGATGCCATGCAGTCGGGCGTGCTCGCCGGCTACCCGGTGGTCGACGTGCGCGCGACCCTGCTCGACGGCGCCTACCACGAGGTCGACTCCTCGGAGATGGCGTTCAAGATCGCCGGCTCCATGGCCTTCAAGGAGGCCGCGAAGAAGGCCAAGCCGGTGCTGCTGGAACCGATCATGGACGTCGAGGTGCGCACGCCCGAGGAGTACATGGGCGACGTCATCGGCGACCTCAACTCACGTCGCGGATCCATCTCGTCGATGGACGAGCAGCACGGGGTGCGCGTCGTGCGCGCGAACGTCCCTCTGTCGGAGATGTTCGGCTACGTCGGCGACCTGCGGTCGAAGACCCAGGGCCGCGCGGTGTACACGATGCAGTTCGACTCCTACGCCGAGGTTCCCCGGAACGTCGCGGAGGAGATCATCGGGAAGTCTCGGGGCGAGTGAGTCCCACGAGGCGGGAGGGCGCCGGTCCGGGCACCGGTGGACCGGCGGAATCCCGCCCCACATCAACAGAAAACCAGTAGGGATCTCACGCCCTGTGGATGCTAGAGTGACACGCAGCCCACGGCTGAGAACATCTACCCGAGTCCAGGAGGACACAAGTGGCGAAGGCCAAGTTCGAGCGCACCAAGCCGCACGTCAACGTCGGCACGATCGGTCACGTTGACCATGGCAAGACCACGCTCACCGCAGCGATCACCAAGGTGCTGCACGACAAGTACCCGGATCTGAACGAGTACACCCCGTTCGACCAGGTCGACAACGCCCCCGAGGAGCGCGACCGCGGGATCACGATCAACGTCTCCCACGTGGAGTACCAGACCGAGAAGCGCCACTACGCCCACGTGGACGCCCCGGGCCACGCCGACTACGTCAAGAACATGATCACCGGCGCCGCCCAGATGGACGGGGCGATCCTGGTGGTGGCGGCCACCGACGGCCCCATGGCCCAGACCCGCGAGCACGTCCTGCTCGCCCGTCAGGTCGGCGTGCCGACGATCCTGGTCGCCCTCAACAAGGCGGATATGGTCGACGACGAGGAGATGCTGGAGCTCGTCGAGGAGGAGACGCGCGATCTGCTCAACTCGCAGGGCTTCGACGGCGACAACGCCCCGATCATCCGCGTGTCCGCGCTGAAGGCCCTCGAGGGCGATCCGGAGTGGGTCAAGCAGATCGAGGTCCTCATGGACGCGGTCGACGACTACATCCCCACGCCCGTGCGCGACATGGAGAAGCCCTTCCTCATGCCGATCGAGGACGTCTTCACGATCACGGGCCGCGGCACCGTCGTGACGGGCCGTGTGGAGCGCGGCAAGCTTCCGATCAACTCCGAGGTCGAGATCCTGGGCATCCGCCCGACGCAGAAGACCACGGTCACCGGCATCGAGATGTTCCACAAGTCGATGGACGAGGCCTGGGCCGGCGAGAACTGCGGCCTGCTGCTGCGCGGCACCAAGCGCGACGAGGTCGAGCGCGGCCAGGTCGTGGCCAAGCCTGGCTCGATCACCCCGCACACGGAGTTCAAGGGGCAGGTCTACATCCTGAAGAAGGACGAGGGCGGCCGTCACAAGCCGTTCTTCACGAACTACCGTCCGCAGTTCTACTTCCGCACGACGGATGTCACGGGCGTCATCACGCTGCCCGAGGGCACGGACATGGTCATGCCCGGCGACACCACCGAGATCGATGTGGAGCTCATCCACCCGATCGCCATGGAGCCGGGCCTCGGCTTCGCCATCCGCGAGGGTGGGCACACGGTCGGTTCAGGCCGTGTGACCGAGATCGAGAAGTGAGTCCGCGCCGATCCCGCTGGGATCGGCCGGCTGGCTGACGGGGACCGCCCCGCCGCACCATCTGGTGCGGCGGGGCGGTTTCTTTTTGCCCGGGCGTGCGCGCCGGGACGCGGATCGGGGGAGCCGCGTTCCGGCGAGGTCGGCTTCTCGGCCCGGTGAGTCAAGAACTCGGCATTATACGTTGTGCCAACCGACATCTAGTGGGAATAACGTCCCTATCCTCAGATGTCAAGTTGACACAGATTCCTTCATGATGGTCTGGATGTTGGCTTCATTCGGCCAAAAACAATTGATAGCTCGGATCAATTCGGACGACATGGTTGACGAATGGAGACTTCTGTATGGATAATCACATCAACGCCACATGCCCATCGCCACACAGCGGCGCACAGGCCACGCGCCTGGGAGCCCGGAACGCGCGACGAGCCGTGGTCCCGCCTATCCCAGGAGCAGACCGTGACGTCACCATCCACCAGCGAGCGCCCCCAGCACCTGCGGGCGCGCCGCACCATGTCGCGAGCGCGAACCGTGTCTGGAGCCGGTCTCTCCGCGCTCCTGGTCTTCGGCTCCCTCACCGGCGTCGCCCTCGCTGCGGGCGACGAGGACCTCACGGGGAGCACGGCGGCGGCGACCCAGGCCTCTGAGCCGCCGGATGAGGCGGGGCAGTCCGGAGACCAGACGGCGTCCCCCGAGCCTGCGGCGCCCGAGGAGGAGGCTGCCGTCGATCCCGGACAGGGAGAGGGCGACGCCGGCTCCGATGAGGCCGCCGCTCCAGGCGACCCCGCCGGAACCGAGGCGGGGGAGGAACCGGATGAGAAGCCGCTGCCCGATGAATCCTCGGAGGCAGCCGAGGCGGTCGGGGACGAACCGGGGGCGATCTCGCCGATGAGCGTTCCGGCGCCCGGCTCGCTCGGACCCGGCGAGGCCGCCGTCAGCGTGAAGGTGGGCGGACTGCGCACGGGGTCGACAGCCATCTCGCCGTTGGCGGGAGCGACGCTGGGGCTGTTCGCCTCGTTGTCCGCGACATCGCCGGTTGGCGAGGCCTGGGCGACATGCATGTCCGACGCGGACGGCGACTGCACCTTCATCATCCCGGAGACCGGCGGGTCGTTCGTGAATCCCCAGGCGAACCGCGACCGCGAGCTTTACGTCAAGGCCGTGTCGGCGCCCTCCGGGTACACGCAGTACCTGGCGGCCAGGCTCGGCGTGGGAGGGACCGTGGCGCCCGCGACCTACGGGTTCCGGGTGGGAAGCGGCACGCAGCTGAGGTCGGGCAACGTCTACACCTCGAGCGGACAGGGAGCCGACTTCATGCTCGGCACCGGCCAGACCGGCACCGCGTCGGGCGGCATCTTCCAGTTCGTGAGGGACAACCCGGTCGTCCAACAGTGCGGTCTCGACGTCGCCTTGGTGCTGGACCTCTCGGGGTCGATCGGAGGATACGAGGACGATCTGGCGGGCGCGGCCAACACCCTCGTCAGCGCCCTGACCGGAACCGACTCGAGCGTGTCCCTGTACACCTTCGCCACGAACTCGCCGGCGAGCAGCGTCCCGAACCACCCCGCCAAGCAGAGCGTGTCGACGGCGGCCGGGGCCCAGACGGTGAAGTCGTGGTACAGCGACGCGGACGGCGACGCGACCTTCACGGCCAACGGCGGGACCAACTGGGACCGCGGGATGTGGTCGGTGGTCTCCAGCGGCAACGCCTACGACGTCGCGATCGTCATCACGGACGGCAATCCGACCTACTACGCCTCGCCGGTCGAGGGATATGGGAACTACACCCGGTTCCGCGAACTCGAGAACGGGATCTTCTCGGCCAACGCCATCAAGGACGACGGCGCGCGAGTCGTCGCCCTGGGGGTGGGCAGCGGAGTCGACTCGACCGCCTCGGGGCTGAACCTGGCCTCGATCTCCGGCCCCACCGCGGGCAGCGACTACTTCCAGACCACGGACTACGACCAGGCGGCCACCGTCCTGCGCGAGATGATCTCACAGAGCTGCGCGGGCACTGTCACCGTGGTCAAGCAGGTGGTGCCCGAGGGCACGACCGGAGAGGACGTGACGGGGGCGACGCCCGCAGGCGGGTGGACTTTCGGGGCGACCTCCTCCAATCCGGACGTCACACTCGCCGCCTCGGGGACGACCAGCACCGGAACGGGCGCCGTCAACTTCCCGCTCGCGTTCGCCACGGGGACGGAGTCCACGGACCTCGCCTTCGTCGAGCAGCCGACCGCCGAGCAGCAGGACAGGTACTCGCTGGTGACCCAGGGCGGCCGCAACGCGGTGTGCGTCGACCTCCAGGGCGGCCAGAGCGTCGACGTGACCAACCAGGGAGAACTCGGATTCTCGATCGCGGGCGTCGACGGCGGCTCGAACATCTCGTGCACGGTGTACAACCGGGAGGTCGAGCAGAGCGCCTCGGTGGTGGTGGACAAGCAGTGGGTTGTCAACGGGACGGACTACGCCAACGGCGATCAGCCCGACGGCCTCTCGGCCGGCCTCGTGCTCGAAGGCCCCGGGACGGCCTCGCCCTCGGCGCAGTCGTGGGGCTCCGAGCGGACGGGATACGCGGTGGGCGAGACGCCCTCGATCGATGAGACGACGACGATCGACCCGGTCATGGTCGGGTGCACGCTGGACTCCCAGCGCGTGAGCGAGGCCAACGGGCAGGCGGTCGACGTCGACATCTCGGGAGACCAGTCCTACCGGCCGAGTCTGGCCGTGGGCGAGAACACGTTCACGATCACGAACACTGTGACCTGCGAGACGACGTTGACGTTGCTCAAGCAGGTGGTCGGCGGCGAGGCCGAGCCCAGTGACTGGACCTTCACCGCCTACACCGTGCCGGACGACCCGGGCACCGGATCTCCGGTCGCCCCCTTCGACGGGGCGACGCTGACCCAGCAGGTCAACGGGAGCTTCGGTGTGACCAGCGCGATCGACCCCGGCACCTACCAGTTCGCCGAGGCGGACGGTCCGGCCTGGTACTACCAGCAGTTCAGGGGCGACCCGGACACCCAGCAGGAGACGAACCCCCTGTCGACCGGGTCGTGGGACTGCACCCATGTGGACGACAGCCTCACCCGTGTCGACGAGTGGAACGACGGTCTCAACGGGGGCGGACGTCGCCCTGGGAACGCACGTCTCGTGCATCGCCTACAACCTGACCGGCGAGGTGACGCTCCTCAAGCATGTCGAGAACGACCATGGGGGAACGCTCTCGGCGGACGAGTGGAGCCTCACGGCCACGCCCGACCCCGGGGTGGAGGGGCTCGGCGCGACGTCGGTCGCCGGGGACGAGAAGGTGACGGAGGCGAACACGTTCACGGTGCGCCCCCTGCACGGCTACTCGATCTCGGAGGCCCCGGCCGGGGGAGGAGACCCGGCCTACTTCCAGGTCAAGGTCCAGCGGTATCTGGGGGAGGTCGCACCGGACGGGTCGGTCGACCACGACGACGACAGCCTGTGGGAGGACGTGGATCCCGCCTCGGTCGAGGTCCCCAACGAGGACAACGCCCACGACGTCTACCGGTTCGTGAACGCGGACGTGCCGCTGGTCAGCCTGCCCCTGACCGGCGGGACGGCCTCCGACCTGTTCACCCTCATCGGCGGCTCCATCCTGGCCGTCGCGGTCGCCCTCGGCGGCTGGTCCCGCATCCGGCGAGCCGTCGCCATGCGAAGGAGCCTCTAGCCGGCCCGCCGGCCTGTCCCGGTCCCCTTGGGCCGCATGCGCGCCGGTGCCTCAGACGCGACCACATCCATCCATCGACCCGACGATCCCATCAGCATTGCTCTCTGTCCGCCGCCCGATGGCGGCGCGCACCGAAAGGAAACCCCTCCCATGACAACGACGAGACACACGCTCGCGCGGCGCCTCATCGGCGCTGCGGGCGCCCTCACCCTCGCACTGATCGGAGTGTCCGCCGGATCGGCCGCCCGGGCGGCCGACGGGAACATCGACGACCAGGAGCCCCGCACCCTCACCATCCACAAGTACGCGGGTCTGCAGGGAGACCAGGGCGACGGCACCGAGCAGACCATCGACACCTCGACGCACGAGCCGTTGGAAGGCGTGGAGTTCACCGTCACCCCTGTCACCGGGCTCGGCGCGGACGCCATCGACCTCGCCACCTACGCGGGGTGGGACCTCATCGACGGCGTCACCGTCGAGGACGTCCTCGACACCACCAAGGGGTACACGTTCGGCACGCCGACCACGGTCACCACCGACGAGTTCGGCGAGGCCGAGCTCACGACCCTCCCGATCGGGCTCTACCTCGTCCAGGAGACCGGACACGGCGCCAATCCCATCGTGTCCGAGGCGGCCCCCTTCCTCGTCACCCTCCCCTTGCCCCAGGGCGAGGGCTCCTGGCTCTACGACGTCCACGTCTACCCGAAGAACCAGCTGCTCGACGAACCGACGAAGACGGTCGCCGATCCTGCCGCCCCGGTACTCGGCTCCTCCGTCACGTGGACCATCTCGGCGACGGTTCCGGCGATCAACGAGGAGGACGCGCTCTCGAAGTTCGTCGTCACGGACACCCTGGACCCGAGGCTGACCTACACCTCTCTGAGCGTCACGGGGTTCGAGGAGGGAACCGACTACGCGATCGCCGTGAGCGGCCAGACGGTGACCGTCACCTTCACGGAGACGGGGCTCGGCAAGCTGGAGGCCGGTCAGACCGTGTCTGTGTCCCTGGTGACCACGGTGACCTCCCAGGGGGACGGGACGATCGAGAACACGGCGCTCGTCAATGTCAACGACCAGGAGTCCGAGACCGATGAGCCTTCCTCGAACTGGGGAGTCCTCGACATCCTCAAGCACGCGCAGGGGGATGAGTCCGCGACCCTGGCGGGCGCCGTGTTCGCGGTCTATGCCGCGGACCCGGCGAGCACTCCGGCCCCCACGCCCGTGGCGACCTTGACGACAGGCGCCGACGGCACGGCCTCGATCGTCCTCTTCGTCGGCAACGACGATGACGTCGAGCAGCAGTACTGGCTGGTGGAGACCGATGCCCCGGCCGGATACATCCTCGATGAGACGCCGATCCCGGTGACCGTCACGGCGGGCGAGTCGGCGGAGGCCGCCTACAAGATCCCGAATCCGCAGCAGGATCATCCGAATCTGCCGTTGACCGGCGCGAACGGTGAGCTGCTGATGACGATCGGCGGGGCGGCCCTGCTGCTGCTCGGCGGCGGCGCCTACCTGGTGACGCGCCGTCGGTCCAGCGACCGCGCCTGACACACGTCCCGGCCGGGTGATGCAGGCGGCTCACCCGGCCGGGTCCTGCCGAGGAGCCTGAGCTCCGAGGCCGAGTGGCGGGGAGGCGCAGGCCTCCCCGCCACTCCCGTTTCTTGCGCGTCGCGTCTCTTCGCAGGTCAGTACGTGTTGCAGAGGGCGCAATCGATTCGTGACGGATCGCACGGTCGCTCATTGCGCCAGAGTGGTCGACATGGCGGAGAATGAAGCGGAGAGTCAATTGTGTCAACTCTTGTCGCGCGTTCGACGAAGGCGCCGGAGACCTTAACTTCTCATACAAATAGCCGATGATCGGCTGACATGGTTGACAAAGTGAGTGTGGCTCGGAAATACTCTTCACCGTTGAAGAAAGCGCCTGCCATCCGCCGAGGCAGTGTCCCAGCACGACTGTGGACAACAGATATTTAGTATCTTTTTCAGTCCTCGGATGGCCGGTGCGGTCGTACCCGAGGAGTGGAATCCGTGTCCTTGCGCGTCCAGAAGCCATCCGCCCAGCACACGCTGAGGCGCACGTCCCGATCGAGGGCCGCCGCCATCTCCGGCGCCCTGCTCGCCGCCGTCCTGTCCGTCGGGTCCTTCACGGGTCTGGCGCTGGCCGAGGACGGCGACGACACCACCGGCCCCCAGTCGGCCGAGTCGACGCAGTCCGGCCAGCAGGCCGCGCCTTCGCCCTCTGCGTCCGAGTCGGCCGGCACGGGGTCGGCCGCTACCGCGCTCCGCGCGGCTCAAGGCACGGCCCTGAGCTGCGCGGCGGGCGACTTCTACACGATCACCCAGAACGGCGAGGTCTCCAAGGTGACCTCCTCTGGCAACACGCCGGACGCGAATGCCGCATCCGCCGACATCGACTTCGGGACTGGCACATTCAACGGCCTGGCGATCGGCGCAGACGGGCAGACTGCCTATGCCTTCGACCGCGCCTATGGCGACAGGGGTCGACAGATCGCCATCTACGAGTGGACGGCAGACAGCGGCACCTCCGCAAGGGTCTGGAACGGGACCCTGCCCAGCGGGAGCGGAGTGGCGAACGCTTCTCTGATCGCCGGTGGCGTCAGCCCGACCGATCCGGACGGCTCCTACTACTTCGGCGGTTTCATCACGGTCTACACGGGCACCGAACAGCAGGCTCGCTTCCAGGTCCTGAAGTTCGACGGAACGGATGTCACCCTCGTCGGCAGCGTCCTCGTCTACCAAGCGCGGGAGATCGCAGGAGGCAACGGCGACCTTGCCTTCGACGCGAACGGCAATCTTTACATCCTGTGGAACGACGGCAACGGCACGTCCCGCATCGTGCCCGTGAGCGCCGCGCAGCTGGCCAATCCCGACGGCGATGAGATCCACGCCGGCGACACCGCCACCCTGAACAGTCAGAGCGGCGTCCAGTACAACGGCATCGCGTTCAACAGCACAGGAGCGGCCTTCGTCCAGTACTCTGGCGACCAGACGCGCGTCGGAGCGATCAACCCCGACACCGGCGAGTACGTGTCGAGCCCGCAGACGATTGCGCTGAGCGGCCTGTCCGGTGTCGGCGTCGACCTGGCTTCTTGCCAGATCCCCCCGACCTTCCAGAAGCTGCAGAAGAACGTCACTGACCGGGTAGCCGACACCGACCAGTTCCGATTGACGATCACCCGAGAGGGTCAGGACGACCCGAGCGCGACCGGCCAGACCGCTGGCACGGACACGGGGCTCCAGACCGACCCGACAGAGGTCGCGGGGCCGGTCATCGCCGAGGTCGGCGCGTCCTACCTTCTCGAGGAGACGGGGGCGGGCGAGCCTGCGGCCGATCTCGCGACCTACACCTCCTCCCTGGCCTGCGTCGACACGGCTCATCTGAACACTTCAGTCCCAGTGACTCCCGTTGAGGGGAGCACCACGAAGTACCGCGTCACAATGACCGACGGTGCGGCCCTGGAGTGCACGTTCACGAACACTCCGCGGAGGGGTTCGCTCACCCTGACCAAGGTCGTCGACAACCGCTACGGCGGCGCCGCCGGCGCCAACGACTTCGACCTCACGGCGACGCCCTCGGGCGGTGACGCGCTGGGCTTCACCTCCGGTGAGACGAAGGACGTCGACCCCGGTTCCTACACGATCGGAGAGACCCTCCGGCCGGGCTACCAGCAGGAGAGCCTCGTGTGCACGGCGGACGGCGAGAACCTCGCGGTCACGGACTCGGCAGTCGCCGTCGCCGACGGCCAGGACGTCGAGTGCACCCTGACGAACACGGATACGCCCGGCTCGGTCGCGTGGACGAAGGTCGACGAGGGCGGGAACGCGCTCGCCGACTCGGAGTGGACGCTGACGGGGCCCGACGGCCAGTCGACGTCACCAGTCACGGTGACGGACTGCGTGGCCGACCAGGCCGGGCAATGCGCGGGTCCCGACACGGATCCGTCGGCCGGCGCCTTCTCGGTCGAGGACCTCGCCTGGGGCGACTACACGCTGACGGAGTCCAAGGCTCCCGCTGGCTACGTTCGCAGCGACACCGAGCACGCGTTCACCATTGAGCCCGGTTCGGACGGGTCGACGCTCGTCGTCGACCTCGGCGCCCTCGCGAATGAGCAGGCGACCCCGCCGACGCTCCCCCTCACCGGCGGGATGAGCACGGACGCCTTCCTCCTCGGAGGCGGCGGGCTCCTGGCGGCCGCCGGCGCCGGATGGCTCATCCACCGCAGGCGGTCGCTGCGGGCCTGAGCCCCGCGGCCCGGAGCGGAGAAGGCGCCCGCGCGCCGATCCCCGCCCGTCACCCGCTCCCCCTCCCCAATTCCCACATGTTCTGGCACCGCCTGCCGGCGGTGCGCACTGAAAGGAAAACAATCCCATGACAACATCGGGCACCAGCTCCTGGCGGCGGCGGATCGTCGCTGCGGCGAGCACCCTGGCCCTCGGGCTCGCCGGCGTCGCGGGCGGCTCCCTGGCCGCGAACGCCGCCGATGCGACGCCGGGCGCGGGCAACATCGACCCCTCGACGCAGGCCTCCCTGACGATCCACAAGTACGACGGGAACACCGGCGAGGCGGGCGACGGCACGCAGCTGTCGGACACCTCGGGGCTGGGCAACGCGCTCCAGGGCGTGGAGTTCACGATCACCCCCGTCACCGCCAAGGGCGGGCAGGCCATCGACCTCGACACCTACGCGGGCTGGGACCTCATCGACGGCGTGACGGCGGCGGACGTCCAGAGCGGCAGCTACACCCTCGACACCGCGGGCGCCACGACGGTCACCACCGGCGCGGACGGCTCGGTGTCGCAGAACCTGCCCCACGGCCTCTACCTGGTGACGGAGACCGGCTACGGCGACAACACGATCACGACGCCGGTCGACCCCTTCCTGGTCACCCTGCCCCTGCCCCAGACCAACGGCGGATGGCTCTACGACGTCCACGTCTACCCGAAGAACGCGGTCGACACGAACGTCCCCACCAAGGACGTCTCCGACCCGACCGACGGCGTGACGATCGGCTCCACGGTCCCGTGGACGATCTCCGCACCGGTGCAGCCCGACAAGCCGGGCGCCATCACCTCCTTCGTCATCACGGACCAGCTGGACTCCCGGCTGTCCTTCACGTCCCTGACGGTCGCCGGCTTCACCGCGGACTCCGACTACACGGTCACCGAGGCCGACGGCCTCGTGACGCTCACCTTCACCGCTGACGGGCTGGCCAAGCTCAAGGCCGGCGACGTCGTCACCGCCACGCTGCTGACCACGGTCGAGTCCCTCGGCGACGGCGTCATCCCCAACCAGGCGACCGTCTTCACGAACGACAACGGCGGCAAGACGACCTCGAAGCCGGGCGAGCCCGGAACGAACCCGACGACGAACTGGGGGCCGCTCGAGGTCCTCAAGTTCGCGCAGAACGACGAGTCCAAGACGCTGGCGGGTGCCGAGTTCACCGTCTACTCCGACGAGGCGGCCACCCAGGCGGTCGGCACCTTCACCACCGGCGCCGACGGCACGGGCTCGATCGTGCTGTGGGTGGGCAACGACTCCGACACGAGCGAGACCTACTACCTCAAGGAGACGAAGGCCCCGGCCGGCTACGTCCTGGACAGCCAGGTCCGCGAGGTCGAGGTCAAGGCCGGAGGCGTGGCCACTGTCACCGTGCAGAAGATCGCCAACACGCAGCAGGATCATCCGAATCTGCCGTTGACCGGCGCGAACGGTGAGCTGCTGATGACGATCGGCGGGGCGGCCCTGCTGCTGCTCGGCGGCGGCGCCTACCTGGTGACGCGCCGTCGGTCCAGCGACCGCGCCTGATCGCCTGACGGCGGGCGGGACGCGGAAGGCGGTCCGCGTCGCGCCCGCCGCTCGAGCCGGGCTGCGGGTTCATGAGAAGGTGTGGCGGGGAGGCGCAGGCCTCCCCGCCACGCCCCTGTTGTGAGGAGGAGACCACCGATGCCATCCAGGATCGCATCCCAGCACGCGCGGGCGTCCTCGCAGACGGATGGAGGGGCCGGGGAGAAGGGGGGCGGGCGCCGGGGCTGGAGGCTGTCCTGGACCTCGCTGATCCCGGCGCTCCTCGCGTTGGCGGGCATGCTCGTCCTCGTCTACCCGACGGCGGCGGCGTGGTTCTCCCAGTACGACCAGTCCCGCCTCATCGAGACCCGCGCCAGCGAGGTCGCCGACGGCGATGTCTCCCCCTCCATCGCCCAGCAGCTCGCCGAGGCGCACGAGTACAACGACCTCCTCAGCGCCGGGGCGCTCCTGCAGGCCAATGCGAACGTCCCCACGGGCGCGGGCACCTCCGAGGGCGGCCAGCTCGACTACGACTCCCTGCTCGCCGATCCCACGGGCGTGATGGCGCGCCTGAGGATCCCGGCGATCGACGTCGACCTGCCGATCTACCACGGCACCTCGGACGCGACCCTGCTCAAGGGCGTCGGCCACCTCGAGGGCACCTCCCTGCCGGTGGGCGGAGAGGGCACGCACTCGGTCCTCACCGGGCACCGGGGGCTCGCCTCGGCCACCCTCTTCACGAACCTCGACAAGGTGAAGGAGGGCGACACCTTCACCATCGAGGTCCTCGACCAGGTCCTCACCTACCAGGTGATCCGCACGCAGGTGGTGGACCCCTCCGATACCGCGTCGCTGCGGGCGACGGCGGGGGAGGACCTGGTCACCCTCGTGACCTGCACGCCGTTGGGCATCAACTCCCAGCGCATCCTGGTGACGGGGGAGCGGATCACACCGACCCCGCAGGAGGACCTGGACGCCGCGGGTTCGGTGCCCGACATCCCGGGCTTCCCGTGGTGGGCCGCGGCCCTGGCGGCGGGCGTCGTCCTCGTAGGGGTGTTCGTGTGGCGCGCCGGATACCCGCGCACGCCGAGGCGCGCCGGGCGGGCTGCGGCCCGACCCGGGGGCGCGGACGCGCCGGAGTGACGAGGGCGGCGCCGTCGGCGAGCCGCGCGGCGCCTCCGGACACGCCTGCCGGCGACGGGCGCAAGACCCGACCCTGATTTCTCGACACGCCCGAACGGGGGGTAGGGTGGATGCCCGACGCCGCGCGGAGGACGGGTGTGGCCCCCACGCCACGCCCTGTCGGCGGATTCACAGGCAGGACAGGGCCCCCGGGCTTGTGCCGGACGCTGTGGATCTGCCAAGATTGCACGGTTGCCCCGTGCGAGCGGGGCGTTCCAGAGGCTCTCTGGGCCGGGCTCAATGCCCTGGTTCTTTGGACAAGACAACGGTCCGTCCTCCCGGACAGGGGGAGGAACCGCGGGCAGGTGCGCCGCCTGACAGCGACACGCCCGAATGCGGGGACCGGTGACGAAGCTGTACGAGAAGAGGTATGACGGCATGGCGGGACAGAAGATCCGCATCCGGCTCAAGTCCTATGACCACGAGGTCATCGACAGCTCCGCGCGCAAGATCGTGGAAACCGTGCAGCGCGCGGGTGCCACGGTCGTGGGCCCGGTGCCGCTGCCGACCGAGAAGAACGTGTACGTCGTCATTCGGTCGCCCCACAAGTACAAGGACAGCCGCGAGCATTTCGAGGTGCGCACGCACAAGCGGCTCATCGACATCATCGACCCGACGCCCAAGGCGGTCGACTCGCTCATGCGGCTCGATCTCCCCGCCGACGTCAACATCGAGATCAAGCTCTGAGGACACATCTCATGACTACTGACACCACGCAGCAGGCCGCGGCGCCCGTCAAGGCGCTGCTCGGCCGCAAGCTGGGTATGACCCAGGTATGGGACGCCGAGGGGCGCCTTGTGCCCCTCACGGTCGTGCAGGTGGACACCAACGTCGTCACGCAGGTGCGCGACCTCGAGACCGACGGGTACTCCGCCGTCCAGCTCGGATTCGGCGAGATCGACACCCGCAAGGTGACCAAGCCCCTGGCCGGCCACTTCGAGAAGGCGGGCGTGACGCCCCGGCGCCACCTCGCCGAGGTCCGCACCTCCGGCGCCGACGCCTACGCCACCGGCCAGGAGCTGGGCGCCGCCCTGTTCGAGGCCGGCCAGTCGGTCGACGTCTCCGGCAACACCAAGGGCAAGGGCTTCGCCGGCGTCATGAAGCGCTACGGCTTCCACGGCGACTCTGCCACCCACGGCGCCCACCGCAACCACCGCAAGCCCGGCTCCATCGGCGCGTGCGCGACCCCCGGTCGCATCTTCAAGGGCACGCGCATGGCCGGCCGCATGGGCAACGCCCGCCGTACCATCCAGAACCTGACGATCCAGGCCGTCGACACCGAGAAGGGCCTCCTGCTCATCTCGGGCGCCATCCCCGGCCCGAAGAACGGCGTCGTCCTGGTTCGCTCGTCCGTGAAGGGTGCGTGATCATGTCCGACGCTCTGACCGTTGACGTCCTGGACGTCGAGGGATCGAAGGTGGGCTCCGCCGACCTGCCCGCGGAGGTCTTCGACGCCCCCGTGAACATCCCGCTCATCCATCAGGTCGTCGTCGCCCAGCTGGCGGCGGCGCGCCAGGGGACCCACGCGACGAAGACCCGCGGCCAGGTCTCCGGCGGCGGCAAGAAGCCGTTCCGCCAGAAGGGCACCGGCAACGCCCGCCAGGGTTCCATCCGCGCCCCGCAGTTCACCGGCGGCGGCACGGTCCACGGGCCGCAGCCGCGCGACTACGCGCAGCGGACCCCCAAGAAGATGAAGATCGGCGCGCTGCGGGGCGCCCTGTCCGACCGCGCCCGCGCCGGACGCATCCACGTCGTCACCGCCCTCATCGAGGACGCGAAGCCGTCGACCAAGAAGGCGCTCGCCGCGCTGCGCACCCTCACGGAGGGACGCACCGCCCTGGTCGTCCTCGAGCGCGACGACGAGGTGACGGCGCTGAGTCTGCGCAACGCGCCCGAGACCCACCTGCTGTGGGCCGACCAGCTCAACACCTACGACGTGCTGGACAACGAGGACGTCGTGTTCACGCAGGCCTCGCTGGCGACCTTCCTGGGCACCAAGGAGGAGACGAAGTGAGCGCCATCGAGGCGAGCAAGAACCACCGCGACATCGTCCTCAAGCCGGTCGTCACCGAGAAGTCCTCGGTGCTGATGGACCACGGCAAGTACACCTTCGAGGTGGACCCCCGTGCGACCAAGACCGAGATCAAGATCGCCATCGAGCAGATCTTCGGGGTCAAGGTCGGCGCCGTCGCCACGCAGAACCGCAAGGGCAAGGCCTACCGCACCCGTGACGGGATCGGGCGGCGCAAGGACGTCAAGCGAGCGATCGTCACCCTGCGCGAAGGCACCATCGACATCTTCGGCGAGCAGGCCTCGGCGCGCTGAGAGAGGCGAGGAACATCATGGGAATCCGCAAGTACAAGCCCACGACTCCCGGGCGCCGCGGGGCCAGCGTGTCCGACTTCGTCGAGATCACGCGCTCCACGCCCGAGAAGTCGCTGGTCCGCCCGCTCCACAAGACCGGCGGGCGCAACTCCAACGGCCGTGTGACCGCGCGTCACCGCGGAGGCGGGCATAAGCGCGCCTATCGCGTCATCGACTTCCGTCGCCACGACAAGGACGGCGTGCCCGCGAAGGTCGCCGAGATCGAGTACGACCCGAACCGCACGTCCTACATCGCGCTGCTGCACTACGCCGACGGCGAGAAGCGCTACATCCTGGCGCCCGCCCGCCTCAAGCAGGGCGACCGGGTGGAGTCGGGCCCCGAGGCCGACATCAAGCCCGGCAACTGCCTGCCGCTGCGCAACATCCCGCTGGGCACCATGGTGCACGCCGTGGAGCTCCAGCCCGGGGGCGGCGCGAAGATCGCCCGCTCGGCTGGCACGTCGGTCCAGCTGGTCGCCAAGGAAGGGCGTTACGCGCAGCTGCGCATGCCCTCCGGCGAGATCCGCAACGTCGAGATCACCTGCCGCGCGACGGTGGGCGAGGTCGGCAACGCCGAGCAGTCGAACATCAACTGGGGCAAGGCCGGCCGCATGCGGTGGAAGGGCAAGCGCCCGCACGTCCGCGGCGTCGTCATGAACCCCGTGGACCACCCGCACGGCGGTGGCGAGGGACGCACCTCCGGTGGCCGTCACCCCGTCAGCCCGTGGGGCAAGCCCGAGGGCCGTACCCGTCGTCCGAACAAGCCCAGCGACAAGCTCATCGTGCGTCGTCGCCGGACCGGCAAGAAGCGCTGATAGGGAGCTGGAGACATGCCGCGCAGTTTGAAGAAGGGCCCGTTCGTCGACGACCACCTGCTCAAGAAGGTCGACGCCGCGAACGAGTCGGGCTCGAAGGCCGTCATCAAGACCTGGTCGCGCCGTTCGGTCATCACCCCTGATTTCCTGGGGCTGACCTTCGCGGTCCACGACGGGCGCAAGCACGTCCCGGTCTTCGTCACCGAGTCGATGGTGGGCCACAAGCTCGGGGAGTTCGCGCCCACGCGGACCTTCCGCAGCCACGACAAGGACGATCGCAAGGGACGTCGGCGCTGAGCCGGCCCTCACGGAAGAAGAGGCAGGATTTCATGGAAGCCAAGGCGCAGGCGCGTTACGTTCGCGTCACGCCCCAGAAGGCGCGCCGTGTCGTGAACGAGGTTCGCAACAAGGGCGCCCTCGAGGCCGCCGACATTCTGCGGTTCGCCCCGCAGGCCGTCGCAACCGATGTCCGCAAGGTGCTGCTCAGCGCCATGGCGAACTCCAAGGTCAAGGCCGAGCTCGCCGGCGAGACCTTCAACGAGGCCGACCTCCGCGTGCTGGAGGCCTACGTCGATGAGGGGCCGACGATGAAGCGCTTCCGTCCGCGTGCGCAGGGACGCGCCGGACGGATCCTCAAGCGCTCCAGCCACATCACGATCGTGGTGGGCACCACGGACGACACGAAGAAGGGAGACCGGTAATGGGCCAGAAGGTCAACCCGACCGGGTTCCGACTGGGGATCACCACCGACCACCGGTCCCGCTGGTTCGCGGACTCCACCACGAAGGGTCAGCGCTACGCCGACTACGTGGCCGAGGATGTCGCGATCCGCAAGATGCTCTCCGAGAGCCTCGAGCGGGCGGGCATCTCGAAGGTCGACATCGAGCGCACCCGCGACCGGGTCCGCGTCGACCTGCACACGGCCCGTCCGGGCATCGTCATCGGACGTCGCGGCGCCGAGGCCGACCGGCTCCGTCAGAGCCTGGAGAAGCTGACGGGCAAGCAGGTGCAGCTCAACATCCTCGAGGTGAAGAACCCCGACCTGGACGCCCAGCTGGTCGCCCAGGGGATCGCCGAGCAGCTCGCGGCGCGCGTCTCGTTCCGGCGGGCCATGCGCAAGGGCATGCAGTCCGCGCAGCGCGCCGGCGCCCAGGGCATCCGCGTGCAGGTCTCGGGCCGCCTCGGCGGCGCCGAGATGAGCCGTTCCGAGTTCTACCGCGAGGGTCGCGTGCCGCTGCACACCCTGCGCGCCTTCATCGACTACGGGTTCCACGAGGCGCGCACGACCTTCGGTCGTATCGGCGTCAAGGTCTGGATCTACAAGGGCGACATCACGGAACGCGAGTTCGCGCGCCAGCAGGCCGAGCAGGCCACCCGCGGCGGGCGCCGCGGCGATCGCCGGGGCCCGCGCCGCGGCGGTGAGCGCTCCGAGCGTTCCGAGCGCCGCCCGCAGCAGGACACCACGCAGCAGCAGCCGGCCGCGGAGCCTGCGGCCGCTGCCGAGACCGGAACGGAGGCCTGAGCCCGATGCTCGTTCCCCGTCGGACCAAGTACCGCAAGCAGCACCGTCCCCACCGCACCGGCATGGCCACCGGTGGGACCGAGCTGGCCTTCGGCGACTACGGCATCCAGGCCCTGGAGGCCGCCTACGTCACGAACCGCCAGATCGAGGCGGCCCGTATCGCGATGACCCGCCACGTCAAGCGCGGCGGAAAGGTCTGGATCAACATCTTCCCGGACCGGCCGCTGACCAAGAAGCCCGCCGAGACCCGCATGGGCTCGGGCAAGGGCGCGCCCGAATGGTGGGTCGCCCCCGTCAAGCCGGGGCGCATCATGTTCGAGCTGGGCGGCGTGTCGGAGCCGCTGGCTCGCGAGGCCATGCGCCGCGCCCAGCACAAGCTTCCGATGAAGACCCGTTTCGTGGTCCGAGAGGGTGGTGACATCTGATGGCCGAGAAGGGTCTGACCACCGCCGACCTGGACGCGATGGACGACGCGCAGCTGGCCAAGGAGCTGGAGAAGGCCAAGGCCGAGCTGTTCAACCTCCGCTTCTCGCAGGCCGTCGGTTCCCTGGAGGATCACGGACGCATGAAGACGGTTCGTCGCGACATCGCCCGGATCTACACCATCGCCCGTGAGCGGGAGCTCGGCTTCCGCACGGCGCCGACCACCGAGGAGGAGTGAACGCCATGTCCGAGACCCAGGCTCCGGTTCGCAACCAGCGCAAGGTCCGTCGCGGCTACGTGACCAGCGACAAGATGGACAAGACGGTCGTCGTCTCCATCGAGGACCGCGTCAAGCACGCGCTCTACGGCAAGGTCATGCGCAAGCAGAAGAAGGTCAAGGTGCACGACGAGCACAACGAGTGCCATGTCGGGGACCTGGTCCTGATCATGGAGACCCGACCGCTGTCCGCCACGAAGCGCTGGCGGGTCGTGGAGATCCTCGAAAAGGCGAAGTGACCTTCGCCCACCAGACCATCATCCGTTCGGCCAGGCTCGCGCCTCGGGGGAGACCCCGCGGCAGTGAGAACCGGCTCGACGACAGGAGTCACACAAAATGATCCAGCAGGAGTCGCGACTGAAGGTCGCCGACAACACGGGGGCCAAGGAGATCCTGACCATCCGCGTGCTCGGCGGCTCGACTCGGCGCTACGCGGGCATCGGCGACACGATCGTCGCGACCGTCAAGGACGCCATCCCCGGCGGCGCCGTCAAGAAGGGCGAGGTCGTCAAGGCTGTCGTCGTGCGCACACGCAAGGAGACGCGCCGTCCCGACGGCTCGTACATCCGTTTCGACGAGAACGCCGCCGTCATCCTGGGCTCGAACGGCGAGCCCCGCGGAACGCGCATCTTCGGGCCGGTCGGCCGGGAGCTGCGCGACAAGAAGTTCATGCGAATCGTCTCGCTCGCCCCGGAGGTGATCTGATGCCCGCCAGGATCCGCAAGGGTGACCTCGTCGAGGTGGTCCGTGGCCGCACGTCCGATGAGAAGAAGCTGGCCGAGCGCAACGCGCGGCGCACCGAGCAGGGCCTCGAGCCGCTCAAGCCGGGCGACAAGGGCAAGCAGGGACGCGTGATCAGGGTCCTGCCCGCGGAGGGGAAGGTGCTCGTCGAGGGCATCAACCTCAAGACGCGCCACGTGCGCCAGGGCCAGACGCAGGGGTCCTCCGGCGGCATCGAGACCATTGAGGCCCCGATCTCGCTGGCCAAGGTCGCCCTCGTCGACCCCGACACGAAGCAGCGCGTGCGCGTCGGCTTCCGGGAGGACACCGTCGAGCGCGACGGGCGCATGAAGACGGTCCGGGTCCGCGTCACGCGCGGCGGGGCCGCGCGCGGCATCGAGCAGGGCAAGGAGATCTGACATGGCCCCGCGTCTCAAGGAAAAGTACGTCTCCGAGGTGCGTCCCGCGCTTCTCGACGAGTTCAAGCACGGCAACGTCATGGAGGTCGGCGGTCTGGTGAAGATCGTCGTCAACATGGGCGTGGGCGAGGCGGCGCGCGACGCCAAGGCGCTCGAGGGCGCCATCCGCGACCTCTCGCTGATCACCGGGCAGAAGCCGGTCACGACGAAGGCGAAGAAGTCCATCGCGCAGTTCAAGCTGCGCGAGGGGCAGGCCATCGGCGCCCACGTCACGCTGCGCGGGGACCGGATGTGGGAGTTCCTCGACCGTCTTCTCTCCACGGCCCTGCCGCGCATCCGCGACTTCCGCGGACTGTCGGCGAAGCAGTTCGACGGGCACGGCAACTACACCTTCGGGCTCACGGAGCAGTCCGTGTTCTACGAGATCGACCAGGACTCCATCGACCGCGTGCGCGGGATGGACATCACGGTCGTGACCTCGGCCGCCACCGACGAGGAGGGGCGCTCTCTGCTGCGCCACCTCGGCTTCCCCTTCAAGGAGGACTGACACATGGCCAAGACGTCCCTCAAGATCAAGGCGGCCCGCACCCCGAAGTTCCAGGTGCGCGCCTACACCCGGTGCAACAGGTGCGGTCGCCCGCGCTCCGTGTACCGCAAGTTCGGACTGTGCCGCGTGTGCCTGCGCGAGCTCGCCCTCAAGGGAGAGCTCCCCGGCGTCACGAAGAGCAGCTGGTAACGACTACGTCGTAGGTCCCGGGCAACCGGCGGAAACCGCGACGAGGAAGGGGATTCTCCCCCATGACAATGACTGATCCGATCGCAGACATGCTGACGCGTCTGCGCAATGCGAATTCGGCGCACCACGACGCCGTGTCGATGCCCTACTCCAAGCTGAAGGCGGCCATCGCCGACATCCTGGTCAGGGAGGGCTACATCGCCACGACGTCGGTGGAGGACGCCCGGGTCGGCAAGACGCTGACGCTGACCCTCAAGTACGGCGCGCGTCGCGAGCGCGCGATCGAGGGACTCCAGCGCGTCTCGAAGCCGGGCCTGCGCGTGTACGCCAAGTCCACCAACCTGCCCCGTGTCCGCGGCGGCCTGGGCGTGGCGATCCTGTCCACGTCCTCCGGTCTGCTGACGGACCGCCAGGCGGCCGACAAGGGAGTGGGCGGGGAAGTCCTCGCCTACGTGTGGTGAGAGGAGGCTGAACAATGTCACGAATCGGTAGGAACCCCATCACCGTCCCCGCGGGCGTCGACGTGTCGCTGGACGGCCCGGTCGTCACCGTCAAGGGCCCCAAGGGCCAGCTGGCGCACACCGTCCCCGAGCCCATCACCGTGGCCGTCGAGGGCGCCCAGATCCAGGTCTCGCGTCCCGACGACGAGCGGACCTCGCGTTCCCTGCACGGGCTGACCCGCACGCTCATCGCGAACATGGTCACCGGCGTGACCGAGGGCTACAGCAAGCAGCTGGAGATCGCCGGCACCGGCTACCGCGTGGTCGCCAAGGGCAAGAACGTCGAGTTCGCCCTGGGATTCTCCCATCCGGTGCCCTTCGAGGCGCCGGACGGCATCCAGCTGACCGTCGACTCCCAGACCAAGCTCACGGTCTCGGGCATCGACAAGCAGCTGGTCGGAGAGACCGCCGCGCGGATCCGCAAGCTCAAGAAGCCGGAGCCCTACAAGGGCAAGGGCATCCACTACGTGGGCGAGACGATCCGTCGCAAGGTCGGAAAGGCTGGTAAGTGATGGCGTACAGCGTCAAGGGCACGGGCAAGGTCGTCGCGCGCAAGCGCCGCCACCAGCGCCTGCGCAAGAAGATCTCGGGCACGCCCGAGCGTCCGCGCCTGGTCGTCACCCGCTCGAACCGCCACATGGTGGCCCAGGTGGTCGACGACACGGTCGGTCACACGCTGGTCTCCGCCTCGACCATGGAGGACGCGTTCGCCTCGGTGGAGGGCACGAAGACGGATGCGGCGCGGCACGTGGGCGAGCTGATCGCCGAGCGCGCGAAGGCCGCCGGCATCACGACCGTGGTCTTCGACCGCGGGGGCAACCAGTACCACGGCCGCGTCGCGGCTGTCGCGGAGGCCGCTCGCGAGGGCGGGCTCGAGCTGTGAACGCGACTGAGGAAAGAGAGAGCAACTGATGGCTGCACCGCAGCGAGGCAGGAACGGTCAGGCCAGCTCCGAGCGCGCGAACGACGGCGAGCAGCGCCGCGATCGTCGCGGGGGGCGTCAGTCCGACCGCCGCGACAACCGTCGCAGTGACAACAACAAGGACCAGTACATCGAGCGCGTCGTCACCATCAACCGCGTCTCCAAGGTCGTCAAGGGAGGCCGCCGCTTCTCCTTCACGGCCCTGGTGGTCGTCGGCGACGGCGAGGGCACTGTGGGCGTCGGCTACGGGAAGGCCAAGGAGGTGCCCCAGGCGATCGCCAAGGGCGTCGAGGAGGCCAAGAAGAGCTTCTTCCGGGTCCCGATGGTGCGCCGCACCATCACCCACCTCGTCCAGGGGGAGGATTCCGCGGGAGTCGTCCTGCTGCGCCCGGCATCCCCGGGGACCGGCGTCATCGCCGGCGGCCCGGTCCGCGCGGTCCTGGAGGCCGCCGGCGTCCAGGACGTGCTGACGAAGTCGCTGGGATCGGACAACGCCATCAACATCGTTCATGCCACGGTTGCGGCGCTCAAGCAGCTCGAGCAGCCCGAGGCCGTCGCGGCTCGCCGGGGCCTGCCGCTGGAGCACGTCGCTCCCGAGGCCATGCTGCGGGCCCGCGCCGAGGGCGAGGCCGAGAAGCGCGCCCAGGCCGAGGGGGCCGAGGCGGGCAAGGCCGCGGCAGGGGTGAATGAGTGATGGCGAACCTGAAGATCACGCAGATCAAGTCCACGATCCGCGCACGTCAGAACATGAAAGACACCTTGCGCACCCTCGGGCTGCGCAGGATCGGCCAGAGCGTCGTCCGCGAGGATTCGGCCACCGTGCGTGGCGCGATCCAGACGGTGCGCCACCTGGTCACCGTTGAGGAGGTCGACTGACCATGGCGGACTCCACGTCGAAGAAGCCCGCAGCCGGGGAGAAGGCGCAGATCCTGCGCCTCCACCACCTGCGCCCGGCCGCCGGGGCCAAGACCACCAAGACCCGTGTGGGCCGTGGTGAGGGCGGCAAGCGCGGCAAGACCGCGGGCCGTGGCACGAAGGGAACGAAGGCGCGCTACCAGGTGCCCGCGAACTTCGAGGGCGGGCAGATGCCGATCCACATGCGCCTGCCGAAGCTGCGCGGTTTCACCAACCCGTTCCGCGTCGAGTACCAGGTGGTCAATCTCGACAAGCTGCAGGAGCTGTTCCCCGAGGGCGGCGCAGTCGCGGTCGAGGACCTGGTCGCACGCCACGCGGTGCGCAAGGGCCAGCCGGTCAAGGTCCTGGGCGCCGGCGAGGTCACGGCGAAGTTCGACCTGACGGTCGACGCCTGGTCGGCGTCGGCGCAGGAGAAGGTCACGAAGGCGGGCGGCACCCTCACGGTGCGCTGAGCCCGACGTGGGGGGTGGTCCGGACGAGGCGCCGGACCACCCCCCGTTCATTCGCGCCCGGACGGGCGCCCCCGACGGGGGCGCCCTCGGCACCCGGAGCCGTTCGCGAAGGTCCCCCGAACTCGGGTAGGCTGGCCCGGGCCATTCCATCCCTTTTCCCAAAGGGCACACATCGCCACGAGGAGGAAGCCGTGCTCAGTGCGTTCGCACAGGCATTCCGCACCCCCGACCTTCGTCGGAAACTGCTGTTCACGCTGTTCATCATGGCGGTGTACCGTCTGGGCTGCTTCATCCCCACGCCGGGAGTGGACTCGCAGGCCGTCCAGACCTGCCTGGTGCAGGAGGATCAGACGGGGCTTCTCGACCTCGTCAACCTGTTCTCCGGGGGAGCGCTGCTGCAACTGTCGCTCTTCGCGCTGGGCATCATGCCCTACATCACGGCCTCCATCATCATCCAGCTGCTGCGCGTCGTCATCCCCCGCTTCGACGACCTCCACAAGGAGGGGCAGACGGGCCAGTCGACGCTCACCCAGTACACGCGCTACCTCACGATCGGCCTGGGCCTGCTCCAGTCCACGACGATGATCTCGCTGGCCCGCTCGGGGAACATGTTCCCCGGCTGCTCCGAGGACGTCATCGCGGACGAGTCGGTGACGATGTTCCTCATCATGATCATCGTGATGACGGCGGGGACCGCGGTCATCATGTGGCTCGGAGAGCTCGTCACCGAGCGCGGCGTGGGCAACGGCATGTCGATCCTCATCTTCACCTCGATCACGGCGCGGATGCCCGCCCAGCTCCTCGAGATCGGCCAGGGCGGCAGCTGGGGCAAGGTCGGCCTCATTGTGGTCATGATCCTCCTCGTCGCCGCGGCCGTGGTCTTCGTCGAGCAGGCCCAACGGCGCATCCCCGTCCAGTACGCCAAGCGGATGGTCGGACGGCGGATGTACGGCGGGTCGACCACCTACATCCCGCTCAAGATCAACATGTCGGGCGTCATCCCGGTGATCTTCGCCTCCTCGCTGCTGGCCATCCCCGGGATGGCGGCCCAGTTCGGGCAGCCGACGGACGGCTGGGTGCAGTGGATCAGCGCGAACCTGGGGCAGCAGTCCTGGGGGTACCTCACGCTGTACGCCCTGATGATCCTCGGCTTCGCCTTCTTCTACACGTCGATCACCTTCAACCCCGACGAGGTCGCGGACAACATGAAGCGCTACGGCGGCTTCATCCCCGGCTACCGGGCCGGTCGCCCCACCGCCGAGTACCTGCGCTTCGTCATCAACCGGATCACGACCGCCGGCGCGGTCTACCTGGTCGTCATCGCGCTCATCCCCTCGCTGCTGATGATCCCGCTCAACCTGACGAACGGGCAGCTGCCCTTCGGCGGGACGACGCTCCTCATCATCGTGGGCGTCGGCCTGCAGACGGTCAAGGAGATCAACACGCAACTCCAGCAACACCACTACGAGGGATTCCTACGATGACAGTCATCGTCCTGCTCGGACCGCCCGGAGCCGGAAAGGGGACCCAGGCCGCGCGCATCTCGCAGCGCCTGGGCGTCCCCGCGATCTCCACGGGGGAGATCTTCCGCTCCAACATCGCCGAGGGCACGGATCTCGGACGGCTCGCCCAGTCCTACATGGACCGCGGGGAGTTCGTGCCGGACTCGGTGACCGACCCGATGGTCCGCGTGCGCCTTCAGGCCCCGGACACGGCCCGGGGCTTCCTGCTGGACGGCTATCCCCGCACCCTCGACCAGGCGCACACGCTGCGCGACATGCTGGCGGACCTGGGGGTCCGCCTCGACCTGGTCCTGGAGCTGGAGGTCGACGAGGACGAGGTCGTCTCCCGGCTCCTCAACCGCGCGAGGGAGCAGAACAGGGCGGACGACACCGAGCCGGTGATCCGGCGCCGCCTGGAGGTCTACCACGCCCAGACGGAGCCGATGGCGACCTACTACGCCGACCAGGACCTCCTCGAGCTCGTCTCGGGGCAGGGCACGGTCGACGAGGTGACGCACCGGATCTTCGACGTCCTCGACTCCGTGGACGGCGCGTCCCATCCGGAATCCGGCGGGAAGTGAACGGCCCAGTGCTCCATCGGGACCGCATCGAACTGAAGACCCGCGAGCAGATGCGCCATATGCGCCGTGCGGGCCTGGTGGTCGCCGACATCCATCGCGCGCTGCGCGAGGCGGTGCGCCCCGGAGTCGCCACAGACGAACTCGACCGGGTCTCGGCCCAGGTCATCGCCCGGCATGGCGCGCGCTCGAACTTCCTGGGGTATGGAGGCTACCCGGCGACGGTGTGCATCTCCGTCAACGACGTCATCGTCCACGGCATCCCGGATGAGCGGGTGCTGGAGGCCGGGGACATCGTCAGCTTCGACTGCGGGGCGTATCTGATGGCCGGGGGGCGGCAGTGGCACGGCGACGCCGCGTTCACCGTGATCTGCGGCGGGGACGGCGCGGCCCAGGGGCAGAAGGGGCTCAGGCGGCTCCAGCTCAACGCGCTCACCGAGGAATCGATGTGGGCGGCGCTCGCGGCGCTGGCCTCGGCCAGGCGCGTGTCCGCGGTCGGGGAGGCCGTCGAGCACGTCGTCGCCGAGCACGCGGAGCGCGACGGCTGGGAGGCCGGCATCATCGAGGACTACACGGGCCACGGCATCGGCACGGCCATGCACCAGGACCCGGAGGTGCTCAATTACCGCGTGCGGGGGATCTCCCCGAAGGTGCGTCCCGGGATGGTGCTCGCCGTGGAACCGATGCTCGTCACCGGTGACGTCGAGACGGTGACCCTGGCCGACGACTGGACGGTGAAGACTCTGGACGGCGGGGACGCGGCCCACTGGGAGCACACGATCGCGCTGCTCGACGACGGCGTCAGCGTTCTCACCGCCCCCGACTCCGGCAGGGCCGGGCTGGCGCCCTACGGCGTCGTCCCGGTCAGCCTCGACTGAGCGGGGAGCGGCCCCGCCTCAGGGGCGAACGGTTCGTGGCGTGAGCGACATGACAGGCTGCTCGGTTCCGCCCACCGGGGTCGATGCCGTACAGTGGACAGTCGGGCATGCGCGCCCTGACTTCGTGTACCCACACATCAGGGGATGAGTGCGCCCCTGCGTGGTCCGGCACCTCGGAACCACCGGCAGAACACAGAGGACAGACGGAGGACATGGCGAAGAAGGACGGCGTCATCGAGATCGAGGGCACGGTGGTCGAGGCCCTGCCCAATGCGATGTTCCGCGTGGAGCTGAGCAACGGGCATATCGTGCTGGGCTATATCTCAGGGAAGATGCGGCAGCACTACATCCGCATCCTCCCCGAGGACCGCGTGGTGGTGGAGCTGAGCCCCTACGACCTCTCGCGGGGCCGGATCGTCTATCGCTACAAGTAACCGCATCTGAGAGCGCCGCACCAGCGGCGGAGGGACACACCATGAAGGTCAAGCCGAGTGTCAAGCCGATCTGTGACAAGTGCAAGGTGATTCGTCGCCACGGCACCGTCATGGTGATCTGCGAGAACCCCAGGCACAAGCAGCGTCAGGGCTGAGGCCCTGACCGCAGGACTCGGGCGGGGACTCCCGCCCACCATGCACATCGCCGACCGCATGCAGCGGACCCCCGGTTCGGAGGCCGGGGCCGGGCGACTCCCACGGGAGGCCCGGAGGACGATGTGACGGCCTCCGACAACCCACTGGAGCATCAACATGGCACGCATTGCCGGCGTCGACCTGCCCCGCGAGAAGCGGCTGGAGATCGCGCTCACCTACATCTACGGAGTCGGGCGCACCCGCGCCCTGGAGACCCTCGCCGCCACCGGCGTCAGTCCCGACCTGCGGGTCAAGGACGCCTCCGAGGAGGACCTCGTCAAGCTGCGCGACTACATCGAGTCCGCCTACAAGGTGGAGGGCGATCTGCGCCGCGAGGTCCAGGCGGACATCCGCCGCAAGATCGAGATCGGTTCCTACCAGGGTCTGCGCCACCGCCGCGGCCTGCCCGTCCACGGCCAGCGCACCAAGACGAACGCGCGGACCCGAAAGGGCCCCAAGCGCACCGTCGCCGGCAAGAAGAAGGCCGGCAAGTAACCGATCTCGCCCGGGCGACGCGCCCCGGCACCCCTCGACTCGCAAGGACCAGGCACACACATGGCTGCAAAGACCACCCGTTCCACCGCCGCGCGCAAGCCGCGCCGCAAGGTGAGCAAGAACGTCACGCACGGCAACGCGTACATCAAGTCCACCTTCAACAACACGATCGTCTCCATCACGGATCCCACCGGCGCCGTCCTGGCGTGGGCCTCCTCCGGCCAGGTGGGGTTCAAGGGCTCGCGCAAGTCCACTCCGTTCGCCGCGCAGCTGGCCGCCGAGGCCGCCGCGCGACGCGCCCAGGAGCACGGCATGAAGAAGGTCGACGTCTTCGTCAAGGGCCCCGGCTCCGGGCGCGAGACCGCGATCCGCTCCCTCCAGGCCGCGGGCCTGGAGGTCGGCTCCATCCAGGACGTCACCCCCCAGGCTCACAACGGCGCCCGTCCGCCGAAGCGTCGCCGCGTCTGAGGCGCCTCCGGGGCGCCGTTCCCCCTTGGGCCCGGCACCTCGGACCCGGGGTGCCCCCGACGGGCCCGCCCGTCGGCTCCGCCCTGGTCCGGCGCACTCCACATCCCCTTCCCCGCCTCGAGGGCGGGACCCCCATCCGGCGTCATATAGCGGTCGCCGGGAAGAAAGGACCAAGACGTGCTCATTGCAGAGCGACCCATCCTGACCGAGGAAAAGGTGAGCGAGTTCCGCTCCCGTTTCACCCTTGAGCCCCTCGAGCCCGGGTTCGGGTACACGCTGGGCAACTCCCTTCGGCGCACCCTGCTCTCCTCCATTCCGGGTGCGGCGGTGACCTCGATCCACATCGAGGGCGTGCCGCACGAGTTCCACACCATCGAGGGCGTCAAGGAGGATGTCGCCGAGATCATCCTCAACATCAAGCAGATCGTGCTCTCCTCGGAGAACGACGAGCCTGTCGTGATGTACCTGCGCAAGGCGGGCGCCGGCGAGGTGGTCGCCGGGGACATCACGCCTCCCGCCGGTGTGGAGATCCACAATCCGGAGCTGCACCTGGCCACGCTCAACGACAAGGGGAAGCTCGAGATCGAGCTGACGGTCGAGCGCGGACGCGGCTACGTGTCCGCGGCCCAGAACAAGGATCCCCAGGCCGAGCTCTCCCGGATCCCGATCGACTCGATCTACTCGCCGGTCCTCAAGGTGACGTACAAGGTCGAGGCCACGCGCGTCGAGCAGCGCACCGACTTCGACCGCCTCATCATCGACGTCGAGACGAAGCCGGCGATCAGCCCGCGCGACGCCCTGGCCTCGGCGGGCAAGACCCTGGTCGAGCTGTTCGGGCTCATGCGCGAGCTCAACGAGGAGGCCGAGGGGATCGAGGTCGGCCCCTCGACGACGGACGCGTCCCTGGCCGCCGACCTGGCGCTGCCGATCGAGAACCTCAACCTGCAGTCGCGGTCCTACAACGCCCTGCGGCGTCGCGGCATCCTCACCGTGGGCGAGCTGGTCGCCCACTCGGAGGCCGATCTGCTGGACATCCGCAATTTCGGGACGAAGTCCATCGAGGAGATCAAGGAGGCCCTGGCCGCGCTGGGGATGACCCTCAAGGACTCGGCCCTGCCCAACGCTGGCGGCGAGTCGGACTCCGGTTCGGTGCAGTTCAGCGACGAGCAGCCGCTCTGACCCGCACCCGCCTGACCGGTCCGACCCGGCGGCCCGCGCCTCCCGCGGGCCGCGCACGCACACCTCATCACTAGGAGACATCAATGCCCACCCCCAAGAAGGGCCCCCGTCTGGGTGGCAGCCCCGCCCACCAGAAGCTCATCCTGGCCAACCTGGCCGTCCAGCTCATCGAGCACCGCGCGATCACGACGACCGAGGCGAAGGCCAAGACGCTGCAGCCCTATGTGGAGAAGCTCGTGACCAAGGCGAAGCGCGGCGATATCGCCGCCCGCCGTCTGGTCGCGAAGAAGATCCCGAACAAGGACGCCGTCTACGAGCTCTTCGACGTCGTCGTCCCCGCGATCGACGCCGAGCGCGAGGGCGGGTACACGCGTATCACGCGCGTCGGCCCCCGCAAGGGCGACAACGCGCCGATGGCCCGGATCGAGCTCGTCCTCGAGCGCGTCGAGAAGAAGGCCGTCGTCTCCGCGGCGGAGAAGACAGCCGCCCGGGCCGCCGCCGAAGAGGTCGCCGCCGAGGCCGATGAGTCGGCTCAGGCCGCCTCCGAGCGCGCCGAGGAGGCTCGCGAGGAGGGTGACCTCGCCACCGCCAACGAGGCCGAGGAGGTCGCCGAGGAGGCCGGTGAGGCCGAGGACGCGGCGGAGCAGGAAGCGGCGGACGAGGACCCCGACGGGAAGTGACGCCTGAGGGATCCCAGATCTGAGGCCCGCCCCCGAACGGAGGGCGGGCGGCCGGTGGGGCCGGGAGCGTTCGCGCTCCCGGCCCCACCGGCGTGAGGGCAGCTCTCCGCTCCCCGCGTGAGTCCGCCGCGGGGCCGCTCCTCTAGGCTGGGGCCATGGCTGATGAGATGACCTTGGCGATCGACTGTGGCGGCGGTGGGATCAAGGCGTCGGTCGTGGACGCGCAGGGCACGCTCATCGCGCCGGCGCGGCGCACGCCGACGCCCTACCCTCTGCCCCCGGAGCTGCTGGTGGAGACCGTCGTCGGCCTCGCCGGGTCCCTGCCGCGGGCGACGCGGGTGACGATGGGGATGCCGGGGATGATCCGGCACGGGGTCGTCGTGACGACTCCGCACTACATCACGAAGGACGGGCCGCGTTCGCGCGTGCTGCCCGAGCTGGTCGAGCGGTGGTCACGTTTCGACATGGGCCGCGCCATCCACACGGCGCTGGGGCTGCCCGCCCTGGTGCGCAACGACGCGGAGGTCGCCGGGGCCGGTGTCATCACCGGGACCGGGCTCGAGATGATCATCACGCTGGGCACGGGCCTGGGCAACGCGGTCTTCGACGGGGGGCGCCTCGCGCCCCACGTCGAGGTCTCGCAGGGATTCGTGCGGTGGGGGCTCACCTACGACGACTACATCGGGGAGCATGAGCGCCTCCGGCTGGGCGACGCCCACTGGTCGCGCCGCGTGCGGCGGGTGGTCGACGGCCTGCGCCCGATGTACATGTGGGACCGTCTCTACCTGGGCGGGGGCAACTCGAAACGCATCACGGTCCTCAATCTGCAGCGCATGGGCGAGGACATCGTCGTGGTCCCCAACGACGCGGGCCTGGTCGGCGGGGTGCGCTCGTGGGAGCTGTGAGCGCACCCGCCGCGCTGCGGGTGCGCCTGGACCTCGCCTACGACGGGACGGACTTCCACGGATGGGCGGACCAGCCCGGTCTCCGCACCGTCGAGGGGGAGCTGGCCTCCGCGCTCGCCACGGCGGCGCGCGCGCCGGTGCGGCTGACCGTGGCGGGCAGGACCGATGCCGGCGTCCACGCCCGCCATCAGGTCGCCCACGTGGACCTGCCCGCCGAGGCCTGGGAGGGTCCGGATCGCGGGGGTCCGCGACGTCCTCCCGGGGAGGCGCTGGTCCGGCGCGTCAACGGCATCCTGGCGCAGCGCCATCGGCAACGGGTCGGCGGGCGGCGGCCGGGCACGGCCTGCGACCTCGTGGTCCACCGGGCGGCGAGGGTGAGCGCGGACTTCGACGCGCGCTTCTCCGCTCTGGGGCGCCACTACTCCTACCGGCTGTGCGACGAGGTGCGCGAGCGCGACCCGCTGCGGCGCCACGACGTGCTGTGGCTGCCGGGCGGCCCGCTGGACCTCGACGCGATGAACGTCGCGGCCGAAGCCCTGCTGGGAGAGCATGACTTCCTCGCGTACTGCCGGCCCCGCGAGGGTGCCACGACGATCCGCACGCTGCGGGAGCTGCGGGTCTGGCGAGGAACAGGCTCCCCGGAGGGGGAGTCCGGAGCCCCGGTCGTCGTGCGGGTGTCGGCCGACGCGTTCTGCCACTCGATGGTCCGCTCCCTGGTCGGCGCCCTGATCGAGGTCGGGCGCGGACGCCGCTCCGCCGCCTGGCCCGGGGAGCTGCTGGAGGCGCGCTCCAGGACCCGGGCCGCGCCGATCGCGCCCGCCTGCGGCCTCACCCTGGAGGGGGTGGACTACCCGGACGAGGACCAGTGGGCCGCCCGCGCCGGGCTGGCCCGCCACCGCCGCGATCAGGAGGAGCAGTGCCGCGGGTGCGGGGGATGACGGGGGACTCCGCGCGGTGAGGCCGGACGATGCGGCGAGTCCGGTGTGAGTGATCGCCCACAGGACAGCGCCAGTCTTTGACCAGTCACACCCGCCTCGATAGACTGATTCGCGCTGCGCGCCAGCCGCGTCACCGGTGCTTCCCACTCGCCGTTCGCTGATGCTGGCGCCTCGCGAACAGATCTCATCGAGAGTGCGCGACGGTCACTTCGCAGTGGCCGGCCGTGTGTGCTCCTTGACCGAAAGAATTGAAGGCTACGCCCGTGCGCACCTATTCACCCAAGCCTGGGGACGCCGACAAGAAGTGGTATGTCATCGACGCCACCGACGTCGTCCTCGGCCGTCTGGCGGCCCAGGTCGCCGTCCTCCTCCGTGGGAAGCACAAGCCGACGTTCGCCCCGCACATGGACCAGGGCGACTACGTCATCGTGATCAACGCCGACAAGGTCGTCCTGACCGGCAAGAAGCTTGATCAGAAGATGGCCTACCGCCATTCCGGCCGCCCCGGCGGACTCAAGGCCGTCAGCTACCGTGATCTGCTTGCGACGCGCCCCGAGCGGGCCGTCGAGAAGGCGGTGCGCGGCATGCTCCCGCACAACACGATCGGACGCCAGCAGCTGACCAAGCTGCACGTCTACGCCGGCTCGGTGCACCCGCACGCCGGCCAGCAGCCGATCCCGTTCGAACTGACCCAGATCGCCCAGTGAGCTCGTCGCTCCTGAGTGTGTGAACTTCCCGAGGAGAACCGTGGCTGAGACCACCGCCATCGCCGAGCTGGATGAGGACAACGCTCCCAGCTCCTACACCACAGAGACCGAGTCGGCGCCCGCCGGCGCCGGTCAGTCCCTCACCGCTCCGGGCGCCGGCCTCGGCCGCCGCAAGGAGGCCGTGGCGCGCGTGCGCCTGGTCCCCGGCACCGGCCAGTGGACCATCAACGGCCGCACCCTGGAGGAATACTTCCCCAACAAGCTGCATCAGCAGCTCGTGAAGGCGCCGTTCGTCTTGCTGGACCTGGAGGGCCGTTTCGACGTCCTCGCCCGCATCAACGGCGGCGGCATCTCCGGCCAGGCCGGCGCCCTGCGCCTGGGCATCGCCCGCGCCCTCAACGAGATCGACCGCGACGCGAACCGCCCGGCCCTGAAGAAGGCCGGCTTCCTCACCCGTGACGCCCGCGCCACCGAGCGCAAGAAGGCCGGTCTGAAGAAGGCGCGCAAGGCGCCCCAGTACTCCAAGCGCTGATCGCCTCCGATCGCCCAGCCAAGGGCGGTCATCGCAAGGACCCCGTCCCGCATGGCGCAGGACGGGGTCCTTGCGCATCCCCGTCCTCCCCCGACCCCGGCACGGCGGCCGGGAGACGGCGGGGGAGAGGGACCGCCGCGGTATCCTGGTGCGCGGCGTGCCCGCCCGGGCCCGCGAGGCGGTGTGGAGAGGGACCCGAGGATGGGCAGACTGTTCGGAACCGATGGCGTGCGAGGGCTCGCCAACAAGGAGCTGACGGCGGAACTCGCCCTGCAGCTGGGCGAGGCCGCGGCCCGGCGGATCGGCGGAGGACCGCGGGCGGACGGGTCGAAGCCGCGCGCGGTGATCGGGCGCGACACGCGCATCTCCGGGGAGTTCCTCGACCACGCCCTGGCCGCGGGGCTCGCCTCCGCGGGAATGGACGTGGTGCGCATCGGCGTCGTCACGACGCCGACGGTGGCGCATCTGACGGCCACGCAGGACGATGTCGACCTCGGGGTGATGATCTCCGCCTCCCACAACCCGATGCCGGACAACGGCATCAAGTTCTTCGGGCGCGGGGGCTTCAAGCTGGCCGACGCCGTGGAGGACGAGATCCAGGAGCTGCTGGGCTCCCCGTGGGAACGTCCCACCGGCGCCGACGTCGGCGAGGTCGACTATGAGGACGACTGGGCGGAGAAGTCCTACGTCACCCACCTGATGGAGGCGGCGGGAACGGACCTGCGTGGCCTGCGCATCGCCGTGGACTGCGCGAACGGGGGCGCCTCCTTCCTCGGACCCCAGGCCCTGCGCGAG
Source organism: Schaalia naturae (assembly GCF_042665795.1). NCBI lineage: Bacteria > Bacillati > Actinomycetota > Actinomycetes > Actinomycetales > Actinomycetaceae > Schaalia > Schaalia naturae. The sequence goes on along the minus strand of NZ_JBHTEF010000001.1, from coordinate 1,779,569 downwards.
GCCGGGGCGGACGTGGTCGTCATCAACGCCTCCCCGGACGGGCGCAACATCAACGCGCGCGCCGGCTCCACCCATCCCGAGCAGATCCAGGCGGCCACCGTCGCGGCGCGCGCCGACTTCGGGGTGGCCTTCGACGGAGACGCAGACCGGTGCCTGGCGGTCGACCGCGCGGGCCGGCTCATCGACGGCGACAAGATCATGGGATCCCTCGCGGTGTTCATGCGGGACGCCGGGACGCTCGACCACGACACGCTGGTGGTCACCGTCATGTCGAACCTCGGCCTCATCCTGGCGATGCGCGACGTCGGCATCCGGACGATCCAGACCGCGGTGGGGGACCGCTACGTCCTGGAGAAGATGCTCGAGGGCGGGTACGCGCTGGGCGGGGAGCAGTCGGGCCACGTCATCGCCCGCCACCACGCGACGACGGGTGACGGCGTGCTCACCGCCCTGCTGCTGGCCCGCATGGTCCACCAGACCGGGCGCGACCTGGGGGATCTCACGGCGTTCGTGCGCCGCCTGCCCCAGACGCTCATCAATGTGCGGGGCGTCGACAAGACCCGCGTCGCCGCGGACGGGCCCCTCTCCGAGGCCGTCGCCGCCGCCGAGCGGGACCTGGGGGAGACCGGGCGGGTCGTCCTGCGGTCCTCGGGAACCGAGCCCCTGGTGCGCGTCATGGTCGAGGCCCCCACCCAGGAGTCGGCCGACGCCGTGGCCTCCTCCCTGGCCGGCATCGTCAAGGAGCGCCTCAGCCTCTGACGGCGCGCCCCGGACGGGACCGCTCCCCGGTTGCGCTCACCTGTCCTCGAGGGTCGGGTCCGTGGGCAGGGGGATGCCGGAACGGCGGGGGGCCGGCGGGATCGGCACGGGCGCGCGTCCGCCGGACGGAGCGGGGGCCGAGCCCGACTGGGCCGGCTCATCGGCGGGGAGGGGCTCCCCGCCGTGCGACCCGCAGGCGGCGAGCAGAGCGGCCGCGATGGCCGCGCACGCCGCACCCGCGATCACGCACCTCCCGCGCCTCCCGCGTCCCGGCGCCATGGGACCTCCCTCGCCTCGCCGTCACTCCTTGCGCAGCCACAGGGTCTCGACCCGATGGTCGGGCCCCTTCGTGAAGACCATCGTCGCACGCGGGCGCGTGGGGAGGATGTTGTCCCTCAGGTTCGGGAGGTTGATGTCGTCCCAGTACCCCCGCGCCGTGGTGACGGCCTGGTCGTCGTCGAGATCCGCGTAGGTGCGGAAGTAGGAGTCCGGCTCGGTGAAGGCGGTCCGGCGCAGCTGGAGGAAGCGCCGGATGTACCAGTCCTCGATCGCCTGCTCGTCGGCGTCGACGTAGATCGAGAAGTCGAAGTAGTCGGAGACGACCACGCCGCTGCCCGGGCGGCCGCCGGGCCGCAGGTGCGGGGGCTGAAGGACATTGAGCCCCTCGACGATGAGGATGTCCGGGCGTCCCACGCTCATCCACCGCCCTGGCACGATGTCGTACACGATGTGGGAGTACACCGGCGTGCGCAGGCCCCCCCGCCCAGCCTTGACGCCCGAGAGGAAACGCAGCAGCGCCTCGCGGTCGTAGGACTCGGGGAAGCCCTTGCGCCCGAGGATCCCGCGCTGCTCCAGGACGGCGTTGGGGTGGAGGAACCCGTCCGTGGTCACGAGCTCGACCTGGGGCGTGCCCGGCCACCGGCTGAGCAGCAGGCGCAGCAGCCGTGCGACCGTGGACTTGCCCACGGCCACCGACCCCGCGATGCCGATGACGAAGGGGACGGGCGGGGAGGCCTGCTCCCCCAGGAACGCCCGCCGCTCCGCCGTGGTGCGCCGGCGCCCGTCGACATAGAGCTGGAGCAGAGCCGACAGGGGGCGGTAGATGGCGTCGACCTCGCGCATGTCGATGGGATCCCCCAACGAGGCGATGTCCGTGATGTCCTCCTGCGTGAGGGGGAGGGGAGTCCGGGAGGCCAGCCGGTCCCACTCGACGCGATCGAAGCGGACGAACGGGCCCGCATCGGCGGACGAGGGTGCAGGAGGGTCACACGTCACCCCGGTATTGTGCCGCACTTCGGGCGCCCCCGTTCCCGGCGGCCACGCGGCGCCCGCCCGCCGAGTCGCGACCGGCCCACCCCTCCGGTTGGAGCGAGGGCCGGACCTGTGCTGCAATGGCTGGCATGTGTGGAATCGTCGGGTACGTCTCCCGGACCTGTTCGCCGCGTCCCCTGCAGATCGTCATGGAGGGGCTCTCGCGCATGGAGTACCGCGGGTACGACTCCGCCGGGGTGGCGCTGGCCCACGAGGGCGCCCCGGGCGATCCGGACGGCCCGGCCACGGGCGGCCTGACCGTCGTGCGGGCCGTCGGCAAGCTGGCGAACCTGCGTTCGGCCCTGGAACAGGCCGACATGCCGCCCTCGCGCTCCGCGATCGGTCACACCCGATGGGCGACCCACGGCCAGCCCACCGTCGCCAACGCCCACCCCCATGTCTCGCGCGACGGCCGTCTCGCCCTGGTGCACAACGGCATCATCGAGAACGCCGACGCCCTGCGCGCCGAGCTGCGGGAGGCGGGCATCGTGCCGGTGTCCGACACCGACACCGAGGTCGTCGTCCACCTCCTGGACCTGGCCTTCCACGACGCGGGGACGCCCTCGTGGGAGGGGGATCTCCCCGGCCTCGGCGGGGAGGATCTGCGCACCGGCCGCGCGCTGGTGTCCGCGATGCTGGCCGTCACCCCGCGCCTTCAGGGCACCTACACCCTGCTCGCCCTCTCCGAGGAGGTCCCCGGGCTCCTCGTCGCCGCGCGCCGGTCCTCGCCCCTGGTCGTCGGCGTCGGGGAGGGGGAGAACTTCCTCGGCTCCGATGCGCTGGCCTTCGCCGAGCACACCACCGACGCGGTCGAGGTCGGCCAGGACCAGGTCGTGGCGGTGACGTCCGAGGGCGTCGTGGTCCTGGACCGCGGGGGCCGCCCCGTGGAGCCGCGCCACTTCAGCGCCGACTTCGCCCACGATCGCGCCGACAAGGAGGGCTGGCCGACCTTCATGGAGAAGGAGATCCACGAGCAGCCCGCCGCCATCGCCGCCACGCTGGCGGGCCGCTGCGACGCCGACGGGCGCCTCGCCCTCGACGAGGTCCGCATCCCCGAGGCGATTCTGCGCGGGGCCGACAAGGTCGTCGTCGTGGCCTGCGGGACGGCGTTCTACGCGGGCCTCGTCGCTCGCTACGCCATCGAACACTGGTGCCGGATCCCGGTCGAGGTGGAGCTGGCCAGCGAGTTCCGCTACCGCGACCCCGTCGTCACCGAGAAGACGCTGGTCGTGGCCATCTCCCAGTCCGGGGAGACCATGGACACGATCATGGCGATCCGCCACGCCCGAGAGCAGGGGGCGAAGGTCGTCGCCATCGTCAACACGCCGGGCTCGACGATCTCGCGTGAGTCCGACGCGGTGCTGCTCACGCACGCGGGCCCGGAGATCGCGGTCGCCTCCACGAAGGCGTTCACCGCCCAGATCACCGCCACCTACATCCTGGGCCTGTACCTGGCCCAGATCCGCGGCAACAAGTTCTCCGACGAGATCCAGGACTACATGGACAAGCTCGCCCTTGTCCCGGACAAGGTGCAGCGGATCCTCGACCGGGCCGAGTCCGTGCGCCAGGTCGCGCGGACGATGACCGGGGCGACGTCGGTGATCTACCTGGGCCGACACGTCGGCTACCCGGTGGCGCTGGAAGGGGCGCTGAAGCTCAAGGAGCTGTGCTACATCCACGCCGAGGGCTTCGCCGCCGGCGAGCTCAAGCACGGGCCCATCGCCCTCATCGACGAGGGGCAGCCCGTCATCGTCGTCGTCCCCACCCCCAGGCGTCCGGAGCTCCACCGCAAGGTCCTCTCCAACATCCAGGAGGTCCGCACCCGGGGAGCGCGCACCATCGTCGTCGCGGAGGAGGGGGACTCCTCCGTCGACGCCTATTCGGAGGTCGTCTTCCGGATCCCGCCGGCTCCGACCCTCTACCTGCCCCTGCTGGACGTCGTCCCCCTGCAGCTGTTCGCCTGCGAGCTGGCGGGCGCCATGGGCCACGACGTCGACCAGCCGCGCAACCTCGCCAAGTCCGTCACCGTCGAGTGAGCCGCCGCGCCCCGGCCGGGAGCACAATGGGAGCGTGATCCACGCCCTGCCTCCTCAGACGGTCCGCGAGGCGGAACGACGGGCCGTCGCCCGGGCTCCCCGGGACGCGCTGATGCTGCGCGCCGCCCGCGGGGTGGCCGACGCCGTGGAACGCCTGGCGGGCGGGCGCGTCGGGGAGGGGCCCGTCGGCGTCGTCGCCCTCGCGGGCGGCGGCGACAACGGCGGAGACGCGCTGTACGCGGCGGCCATGCTGGCCAGGGATGGGCTAGAGGTGCGTGCGGCCCTGCTCAGCGACCACCCCCACGCCCGAGCGCTCGCGGAGGCGCAGGCCGCCGGCGTCGACGTCCGCCGCCTCCCCCTTCCCCTCGACGAGGGCGTCCCCGGCTGGCTGACGGCGGATCTGTGGGTGGATGGACTGACCGGGACCGGGCTGAGGGGCCCCCTCAGGGAGCCGCTGGCCGCAGCCGTGCGCGAGCTCGGGCGGGCCGCCCGGCTCGCGGGCACGCGCATCGTGGCCGTGGACGTGCCCTCCGGCTCCGGTGCGGAGGACGGGACCGTGCCGGGCGCGGTGCTGCCGGCCGACCACACCGTCACCATGGGGGCCGTCAAGACGCCGCTGCTGCTGCCCCCTGCCGCCCAGTACGCGGGCTCCGTGGAGACGGTGGACCTGGGCCTCGACGCCGGCGCGTACGGGGAGGGCGCGCCTTCCGCGGAGGTGCTGCGCCCCGAGGCGTCGGACGTGTCGCTGATGCTGAGGGTCCCCGGCCCCTTCGACCACAAGTACACGCGCGGGGTGGTCACCGTGGCCGCCGGCTCGGACACCTACCCGGGCGCCGGAGTCCTGGCGGTCATGGGCGCCCTCGGAGCCGGGCCGGGCATGGTGCGCCTGGAGTCCAGTGGGAGGACCTCCCGCATCGTCCTCGACCGCCACCCCGGCGTGGTCACCGCGTCGGGGCGCTCCCAGGCGGCGGTGGTCGGCTCCGGCCTCGACTCCGAGATCGAGCACCGGGCGCTGTCGGTCGCCCGGCGGGCTCTCGGCCGCGGCATCCCGTTGGTGCTCGACGCCGGGGCGCTGGGGTTCGTCTCCGCGCTGAGGACGGATCCGGGGCCGCTGGCGGGTGTCGTCCTGACCCCCCACGCCGGCGAGGCCGCGACCCTGCTGGCGGAGCTCGAGGACCGGCCGGTCGAGCGGGACGACGTCGAGGCGAGGCCCCTGGCCGGTGCGCGGCGCCTGACGGAGCTCACCGGGGCCACCGTCGTCCTCAAGGGATCGGTGACGCTGGTGGTCGGCACCGACGGGAGGGTCTTCTCCCTGGAGGGGACGACCGGATGGGCCGGGGTCGCGGGCAGCGGCGACGTCCTGGCCGGCGTCATGGGCTCGCTCCTGGCCCAGCGCCGCGCGGAAGAGGAACGCGGAGGGGATCCCCTGGACGTGGCGCTCACCGCGGCGTGCGCGGTGTGGATCCATGCGGAGGCCGCCCGCCTCGCGGCCGGGGCGGACCCCGCGGGGCCGGCGCAGGCCCTGGGCGCGCCCATCCAGGCCGACGAATTGGCGAGCGCGGTCCCCGCGGTCATCGGCGGGCTGGTGCGCGTGGCACAGGAGGAGCGGCGCACCCGGCGCCGCCGGACCTGGGCTCAGACTCGCGACGAGGCGCCGTCCGCCCCGGCCGCTCGGCTGTAAGGTGACGCGGTGGCCGACTTCCTCATCGCGCTGGCGCCCTCGCTGATCTTCGGCGCCATGTCGCTGCTCCTGGTCGCCCTGGGAGGGAACTACCGGCAGCAGACGATGGGCGAGGTCACGGGCGCCCTCCTCGTCTCCGTGGTGCTGGCCCCCTTCCTCCACGTGGACTGGGACCTGCGCACCGTCGCGGTCTCCTTCCTGACGGGCGCGGTCCTGGGCATCGGGATCCAGTACCAGGTCCAGGGACTCAACCACGTCGGGGTCTCCCGCACGATGCCGATCTCCACCGGAGGGCAACTCGTGGGCATGGCGCTGGGCGGGATCCTCCTCTTCGGGGAGTGGCGCGGGCCGGGGGCGATGCCGGTCGGCATCCTGGCCCTCGTCCTGCTGACGGCCGGGGTGACGTGCACGACGTGGACGGAGGGCGCACCCGCCCTGGCGGGCGTGGACTGGGCCCGCGGGCGGGTGGACCTCGCGGTCTCGACCGTCTGCCTGGTCGGCTACCTGCTGGTCCAGCGCGCCTTCGGCATCGGCGGGGAGGAGGCCATGCTCCCTCAGTTCGCCGGATGCGTCGTCGCCTGCCTGATCCTCACCTCTCCGAGGCTGACGCCGGACCTCGGGGCCCGGGACACCCGCTGGTCCCGCATGACGGCGCGCCAGCTCGTCCCCGGCGCCCTGTGGGGCATCGGCGTGCTGCTCATGCAGACCAATGCGGCGCGTGTCGGGGTGGCCATGGGGTTCTCCCTGTCCCAGCTCGGGGTCATCATCTCCACCCTGGGCGGGATCTTCCTCCTCGGGGAGCGGCGCACGCCCCGGGAGCTTGCGGCGACCCTCGCCGGCGTGGTCCTGGTCGTGGCCGGCGCGGGACTGATCGGATGGGCGAAGGCGCTCGACGGCTGAGGGGCGGGGACGGCGTCCGGAGCCCACGGCGCGACCCCGGGGTGGAGCCGCGATCCCGCGGTGGGATACTGGGGCCCGTGAGCGCCTGCGACCCGATCACCTTCGGCATACCCGATCCGGCCCCCTCGGACTACCCCGGCCGGGCGGTCGTCGACGCGGGCGCCATCGCGCACAACCTCGCCGTGCTGCGCGCCGCCGCGCCTCACAGCCTGCAGATGGCCGTCGTCAAGGCCGGCGCCTACGGGCACGGGACGCTGCCGAGCGCCCTCGCCGCCCTCAGGGCCGGCGCCGACTGGCTCGGCGTCGCCCAGCTGGAGGAGGCGCTCGATCTGCGCCGCGGGCTCGACCAGGCCGGCATCCCCCGCCGACAGTCGCCGGTCCTCGCCTGGATCGCCCCCAGCGGCGCCGACTGGCGCGCCGCCATCGAGGCGGACATCGACCTGTCCGTGTCCTGGACGTGGGCCCTCCTCGAGATCGCCGCGGCGGCGCGGGCGGCCGGACGCCCCGCGCGCATCCACGTCAAGATCGACACCGGCATGTCGCGGGCCGGGGCCACCCTCCGCGACCTGCCGGCGCTCGCGGCCGCGGTCCGGCAGTCCGTCGACCAGGGGCAGGTCGAGCTCGTCGGCGCCTGGTCGCACTTCTCCCGTGCCGACGACCCGAGTCCCGAGGGGCGGGCCTCCACCGCCGAGCACCTCGCGATCTTCGAGGAGGGCCTCCGCGTCCTCTCCGAGGCGGGCCTGGCGCCCCAGATCCGCCACATCAGCGCGACCTCCGGCATCCTGTGGCACCCCGAGGCCCACTATGACCTGGTCCGCGCCGGGATCGGCATGTACGGCCTGAGCCCCGACCCCGCCGTCGCGACCGCGCGCGAGCTCGGGCTGCGTCCCGCGATGCGCCTGGAGGCGCCGCTCACCTCCGTGAAGGCCGTGGACGCCGGGCGCCCGGTGTCTTACGGCGGCACGTGGCGCGCGCCGGACCGGCGCTGGCTCGGCCTCGTCCCCCTGGGCTACGGCGACGGCATCCTGCGCGCGGCGTCGAACCACGGTCCCGTCACGGTCCTCACCGCCTCCGGGCCGCTGCCTACCCACGTGGTCGGGCGCGTGTGCATGGACCAGTTCGTCGTCGACCTGGGGCCCGTCCAGTCCGGCGAGGCCGTCCCTCCGGCGCGGGTCGGCGACACCGCCGTGCTCTTCGGCGATCCGCTCGTCACGCCGGGCGTCCCGATGGCCGACGACTGGGCCCGTGTCTGCGGCACCATCAACTATGAGATCGTCACGCGCCTGGGGGAGCGGATCCCGCGCGTCTGGACCGAAGCCGCGGTGGCGACCCCGCGGTTCACGGTCCGCGACGCCCGGCAGACCCGGGCCCTCGGGCAGGCGCTCGCCGCCCACCTGCGCGCCGGCGACCTCGTGATGCTGCGCGGCGAACTCGGAGCCGGCAAGACCACCTTCGCCCAGGGGATCGGGGCGGGCCTCCACGTCCGCGGGCGCATCGCGTCCCCCACCTTCATCGTCGCCCGCGTCCACCCCTCGCTCGTCGGCGGACCGGACCTCATCCACGCCGACGCCTACCGCATCACCGACCTGGACGACCTGGAGACCCTCGACCTGGACTCCACCCTGGCCGATTCGGTGACCGTCGTCGAATGGGGCGAGGGCAAGACGGAGGCCCTGTCGGAGGAACGCCTCGAGGTGGACATCGCGCGTCCCACCGGAGGCGAGGTGAGGCGCGGGCCGGATGCCGTCATCGACCTGGAGGACCTGGACGACGGGCTCCGGGAGATCTCCCTGCGCCCCATCGGCGCCCGATGGGACGGCGAGCTCGCGCACCTGGGCGAGGAGGCCCGGGCGCTCGGCGACTCCGTCGGCACGGCCGGCCGCGCCCCCACCGAGTAGGATCGGCAGCCGTGATCGGACTCTGCCTGGACACCTCATCCGCCACCTCCGTCGCCGTCGTGCGCGACGGACGGACCGTGGCCCGAGCCCGGAACGACTCCGCGCGCCACCACGCCGAGTCGATCGCCCCGATGCTGCGGGGCGCCCTGGACGAGGCCGGGCTCACCGGCGCGCTCACGCAGGCCGGGATCACCCAGGTCCTCGTCGGCACCGGGCCGGCCCCCTACACGGGGCTGCGGGCCGGTCTGGTCACCGCGCGTGCCCTCGCCCGGGCCTGCGGCGCGCCCGTGCACGGCGCGTCCAGCCTGGACATCCTGGCCCGTCAGGCGCTGGACGTGCTCCCCCCCGACGCGGAGGTCCTCGTCGTCTCCGACGCCCGACGCAGGGAGCTGTACTGGGCGCTGTACCGCGCCCAGGGCCCCGATGACGTCGCCGTCGTCTCCGGGCCGCGTGTCGACGCGCCCCGGCAGGTGGCCAACGCGCTGCGCGGCGCGGACGCCCTGCTGGTCTCCGGCGCCCCCCTGCCCGGCCATGCCCGCGAGGCGCTCTCCCAGGCGCCCACGGGGCCCGAGGTCGTTTTGGACCCCGCGGTCCTCGCCCGGCTGGTCGCCGCGCGGCTCGATCGCGGCGAGGCCGGCCGGCTGGGCACCGAACCGCTCTACCTGCGCCGCCCTGACATCCAGGGGCAGTCGCCACGCCCCCTGTGAGCGGCCCTGGTGCGGGCCCCGCGCCCGATGGTCCGGCCGCGCCGTTCGCCCTGCGCGCCCTGGGCCCCGATGACGCGGAGACGATCGCCGACCTGGAGGGCGAGGTCTTCGCGGAGGACCCCTGGTCGCGCGCGGCCGTGGAGGAGGAGCTGCGCGTCCCGGACCGCCGCTACGTCGCGGCCGTGGAGGGCGGGGAGGTCCTCGGCTATGCCGGGATCCGGCTGGGACCCGACGCGGACATCATGACGATCGGCGTGCGCGAGGGCCGGCGGGGCAGCGGCGTGGGGCGGGCGCTGCTGGCCGACCTCCTGCGCGCCGCGCGCGAGTCCGGGTCCCAGCGCGTCTTCCTGGAGGTCCGGCCCTCCAACGAGGCGGCCCTGGGCCTCTACGCCCGAGCCGGCTTCCGTCCGATCGGCCGCGTGCGCCGCTACTTCCGCAACCCCAGCGAGGACGCGGTGACGATGCGGCTGGACATCATGGGCGCGCGGCGGTCCTGACGCCTTTCCGGCCCCGGTCCGCCGGGCGGGGCCGCCCTCGTCGCGAGGCGGGCGGGGGAGCATGACGAAAGTCATATTCACAACGTGACGTTTGCGCAATTCTCGGCTCGGCACGGCGCCGGAGGTGACGCCGTGTCGCGAACGGGTCGGAGGAGGCCCGCACGATTCCGCATGCGGCGCCCCTAGCCGCCAGATGAGGCCCCGAAGTCCCACCGGGGGCCCCGGAGGTGCGGATACTGTGGGCCACATGGCCACATCCACAGTCGTGACGAAGAAGCGACGCGCCTGGACCACCACGGTCTTCGTCAAGCAATTGATGGCGATCTCCGGGCTGGTCTTCGTCCTCTTCCTCCTCTTCCACTCCTACGGCAACCTCAAGATGTTCCTCGGCCAGGAGGCGTACGACCACTACGCCGAATGGCTCAAGGGAGACGCGTTCGTCCCGATCTTCCCGCACGGCGGATTCATCTGGGTCTTCCGCCTCGCGATGGTCCTGTTCCTGGTCATCCACGTGGCCTCGGCGTTCATCGTGTGGTACCGGTCGAAGAAGGCGCGCCACACCCGCTACGTCATCAAGAAGAACGTCGCGAACTCCTACGCCGCGCGCACCATGCGCGTGTCCGGCGTGCTGATCCTCGCTCTCCTGGTCTTCCACATCCTGCACTTCACCACGGGGACCGTGAAGACGGGCTTCACCGCGGACTCGACGCCCTACGAGCGGATGATCGCCACCTTCCAGTCGCCGTGGATGGTCCTGCTGTACGCCGTGTTCGTGGCAGCGGCCTGCCTCCACGTCTCCCACGGGTTCTGGTCGGCGTTCCAGTCACTGGGATGGGTCCGCTCCAACACGCGGACGTTCATGGTGGTCCTGTCCGGGATCATCGGCGGGCTGATCTTCGTGATGTTCATGGCGCCGCCCGTCTCCATCGCGTTCGGGATCATCCCCTGAGGAAGGCATTGAGGAAAACAATGACTGACACACTCGTCAAGGGCCTCTACCGCGAGGGCGAGCCCATCGCCGACTCGAAGGCCCCGCTGGACGTGCCGATCTCCCAGTGCTGGGAGCAGCGCAAGTTCACCGCCGCCCTGGTCAATCCCGCGAACCGCCGCAAGCTGCGCGTCCTCATCGTCGGCACCGGCCTGGCGGGCGGCGCGGCCGCCGCCTCGCTGGGCGAGATGGGCTACAACGTCGACGTGTTCTTCTACCAGGACTCCGCCCGGCGCGCGCACTCCATCGCCGCCCAGGGCGGGATCAACGCGGCGAAGGACTACCGCAACGACAACGACTCCGTCTACCGGCTCTTCTACGACACGGTCAAGGGCGGGGACTACCGGGCCCGCGAGACCAACGTCTACCGCCTGGCTGAGGTCAGCGCGAACATCATCGACCAGTGCGTCGCCCAGGGCGTCCCCTTCGCCCGCGAGTACGGCGGGCTGCTCGACAACCGCTCCTTCGGCGGCGTGCAGGTCTCCCGCACGTTCTACGCCCGCGGCCAGACCGGCCAGCAGCTTCTCATCGGCGCCTACCAGGCGCTGGAGCGCCAGGTCGCGGCCGGCACCGTCACCGAGCACTCCCGCCACGAGATGGTGGAGCTCATCGTGTCCGAGGGCCGCGCCCGGGGTCTGGTCGCCCGCAACATGGTGACCGGCGAGCTCGAGACCTACATCGGCGACGCGGTGGTCCTGGCCAGCGGCGGCTACGGCAACGTGTTCTTCCTGTCGACGAATGCGATGGGTTGCAACGCGACGGCCATCTGGCGTGCGCACCGCAAGGGCGCCTACTTCGCGAACCCCTGCTTCACGCAGATCCACCCGACCTGCATCCCCCAGCACGGGGACCAGCAGTCCAAGCTCACGCTGATGTCGGAGTCGCTGCGCAACGACGGGCGGATCTGGGTGCCGAAGAAGGCCGAGGACTGCGAGAAGGACCCGCGCGAGATCCCCGAGGAGGACCGCGACTACTACCTCGAGCGCATCTACCCGTCCTTCGGCAACCTGGTGCCCCGCGACATCGCCTCGCGCCAGGCGAAGAACATGTGCGACGAGGGACGCGGCGTCGGCCCGAAGATCGGCGGCGTGGCGCGCGGCGTCTACCTGGACTTCGCCGAGGCCATCGGGCGGATGGGCGTCGAGAAGGTCTCCGAGAAGTACGGGAACCTCTTCGACATGTACGAGCGCATCACCGGCGACAACCCCTACAAGGTCCCGATGCGCATCTACCCCGCCGTCCACTACACGATGGGCGGACTGTGGGTCGACTACGACCTGGAGTCCAACGTCCCCGGGCTCTACGTCATCGGCGAGGCCAACTTCTCCGACCACGGCGCGAACCGCTTGGGCGCCTCGGCCCTCATGCAGGGCCTGTCCGACGGCTATTTCGTCTTGCCGAACACGATCAGCGACTACCTCGCCCACGCTTTCAGCCTGCCGAAGCTCGACGAGTCCTCCCCGGACGTGCTCGCTGCGCGCCAGGAGGCCCAGGACCGCATCGACCGCCTGATGTCGGTGGGCGGCACCCGCTCCGTCGACTCCTTCCACAAGGAGCTCGGACAGATCATGTGGGAGTACTGCGGGATGTCGCGCACCGAGGAGGGCCTGCGCACCGCCATCGACCTCATCCGGAAGCTGCGCGCGGACTATTGGAAGAACGTGCGGGTTCCCGGGAAGTCCGTGGGCGAGCTCAACCAGTCCCTCGAGAAGGCGGGGCGCGTCGCCGACTTCATGGAACTGGGCGAGCTGATGTGCGTCGACGCCCTGCACCGCGCGGAGTCGTGCGGCGGGCACTTCCGCGAGGAGTCCCAGACTCCCGAGGGTGAGGCCCTGCGCGACGACAAGGACTACCTCTACGTCGCCGCCTGGGAGTGGGCTGGAGAGGGGCAGTCCCCGATCCTCCACAAGGAAGACCTCATCTATCACAACATCGAGCTGAAGCAGCGGAGCTACAAGTGAACCTCACACTGAGAATCTGGCGTCAGAGCGGTCCGGAGGACCCCGGCGCCATGCACGAGTACCAGGTCCGCGGCGTCGCCGAGGAGTCTTCGTTCCTCGAGATGCTCGATATCCTCAACGAGGAGCTCTTCGCCCGCGGCGAGGAGCCCATCGCCTTCGACTCGGACTGCCGCGAGGGCATCTGCGGCCAGTGCGGCCTCGTCATCAACGGGGTCGCCCACGGGCCGCAGGTCACCACGACGTGCCAGCTCCACATGCGCCATTTCCACGACGGCGACGTCATCACGATCGAGCCGTGGCGCGCGGAGGCCTTCCCCGTCATCAAGGACCTCGTGGTCAACCGCTCGGCCCTGGACCGCATCGTCCAGGCGGGTGGCTACATCTCGGTCAACACGGGCGGGGCTCCCGATGCCCATGCGACGCCCGTCCCGAAGCAGGACGCGGACAAGGCGTTCGAGGCCGCCGCCTGCATCGGGTGCGGCGCCTGCGTGGCGGCCTGCCCGAACGCCTCGGCGATGCTGTTCACCTCGGCGAAGGTCACGCACCTGGGCCTGCTCCCGCAGGGCAAGCCGGAGAACTTCACGCGCGTGGTCGGCATGCTCAACCAGATGGACGAGGAGGGCTTCGGCTCCTGCACGAACATCGGCGAGTGCGCCGCCGTGTGCCCCAAGCAGATCCCGCTGGACGTCATCGCGACGCTCAACCGCCAGCTGGGCAAGTCCGTGCTCAAGGGGGTCTGACCCTCTCTCGCCGACGCCTCGGCCGGGCCCCGGAGCCGCCCCCCTTGGGGGAGGACTCCGGGGCCCGGTTCGCCGTCAGGAACCCTCGCGGGCAGCGATGCTGGGCCACAGCGCGGCGACGATCTGCTCCGGCCACGCGTCGGGCACGTCGCCGGTCAGGGCGTCCCGGATCACCATGGAACCGGTGATGGCGTCCAGGATGACGGCATAGTCCGCGTCGGCGCGGAAGACGCCGGAGCGCACGCCGCGCCGGAAGAAGCCGAGGATCGCGTCGTGCTGCGGGCGGACGAGCCGGTCGACGACGAGGGCGAGGAACGCCGAGTCGGCCGAGAGCAGCCGGCCGAGCCGGCCCAGCCCGATCCGGTCCTCGAAGAAGGCCTGGGCGGTCCGGATGATCTCGGTGAGTCCCTCGCGGCCGGGCGCCATGGAGGCGTCGATGCGGGTGACCTCGATCGTCTCGGCCACGCGCGCGAGCAGTTCGTCGCGGTTCGCGAAGCGGCGGTAGAGCGTGGTCTTGGCGACTCCCGATCTCTGCGACACCGATTCGATGGTGACGGCGTCCGTGCCGGATTCGAGGGTGAGGGCGAGAGTCGCCCGCGTGATCTTCTCGTCCGTGAGGCGGCGCGTGAGCGCCGCGTGTTCATTGGGCATGGTCCGAGCCGTCCTTTCCGGAGCAGTGTGACGGGGCCGGACCGGGCGGCCCGACCCCGTCGCCTCCGCGCGCACGCCGGAGGCGTCGCCCCAGCATAGGCATGCCCGCCGCGGTCTCATGCCTCCTTGTGCCGGTTCATCGACCAGGCCGCCAGGATGACGACCGCGAGGCCGAGGATCCACGCGGTCCATCCGGCCCCGCCGGAGGCGAACCCGGCGAACCAGGGCGAGAGGAACACGAGGGCTCCGGCGACGATCTGCGCCCATTCGGCCGCGGACGATGCGGCCGTGCCGAGGGCCCACAGTGAGACCACACCGATGACGATGCCGAGGGAGATCGCCCAACCGGCGGCGATGTCCGTGATGAAGAGGGGCGTGAAGGCGAGGAACACGCCGAGGACCAGGTTCACCCAGTCCTGCCACGTCTGCCAGGCGTGGGTGTTGGTGCCGGATGTCGTGGTGGTGGGCATTGTCGATTCCTTTCTCTATCGCTACGCATTCCGTAGCGCTACGAATATCGTAGCGCTATTGGGGGCGCGTCGGGCGATGCCGCAAGACGCGATCGGGAGACAGACCTCGGTCCCCTCTCCCGCGCGGCGGGGCGGGTAGGTTGGACGCGTAGAGAATCGACACGGACGACGCGTCAAGGAGAGAGCATGAGCCAGCAGGACCAGGGGCAGGCCGGAGCCGCCGAGGAACAGCCGGCTCCGCGCACGACCCGGTGGCGGGTCGGCACGGGGATCGGCATCGGGGGGCTGGTGGCCTTCGCCGTGCTCGGACTGGTCCTGGTCATCGGCATGTTCATGCCCGACTCCGAGATCGCCTCCTTCGCCGTCGGGCTGTTCCCCACGGCCCTGGGCGCGCTCGCGGTGGGGATCCTCGGAATCGCGGTCGCAGGCTTCCGTCGGCCCGGCTCCGGGGACGAGGACGCGGCCTGATCCTCCGGCTCCGGGGTCGGGGCGAAAACGGTGTTGCCCATCGGTCGCTCAGGGGCCCGTCGAGGGCCACTGTCACGCTCGCGTGGAGGGAGATGGCAGCGCACGGCTACTCGCCGGAGCTTTCGACGATGCCGGAGGATGTCTTCAGCATGTTCCTCGTCGAGGATCTTCTCCAGTCGGCATTCTCGGCGATGGCAGACGCCGACGAGGTATCGGCATGTGCCAGGGACCAGCCCAGGTAGGACAGATCGGTCGGGAAACCGTTGCCGACCTGCTTTCCACCGGAAGGCTTGGCATTTGTCCGTTGTCGGTTGAAGAAAAGGACTCGTGATCGAGGTGCTTCGGGTGGGAGCACGCACTCAGCGCGAGCGCACACGCGATGACGAGGCCTGTCGGGCTCTTCGCGGTCCAACTGTGGTTGCACTGAGTTCCCATGAGAGTTGGCTACGACGCCGCGATCGAAATGCCCGACGGGCTGACGACCCGGGGACTCCTGTCAAAAACATCGGCCTTCCTTCGTCGGCCTGGCCACCGATGAGGCCTGCGTACCGAGTCTGTCCTCCCGTCGTGTGAATCGAGGAGGCTGAGATGCTCGAACCGTCCGTCCTTTCGATTCTCTGCGGCGACGAGGACGAGGGCGTCGCTCTCGCCTCCGCGCTCCGACCGAACACACAGAGGGCGAGCACAAGGGGACGAACGCACGTGCCAGTGTGGTGGGAAAACGGCGGGGAGAGGGACTCCCCGCCCAGGGGAGCCCGACACCGCTGGATAGCACTTCGCCGTCTGCGCGCGGACGATCCCGTTTTTTGGGGCGCGCGCTGCCTGTACGAGCCGCGTCGAACACGCGGTGGCCTGCTGTCCTGGTGGTCTGCCGAGTGTCTCGATCGGCGTTTGGGAGGCTGTCGATCCTTGCCGTGCTGGCCGGTTAGCTACCCTTGCACTCCGGTGGCTAGGGTGACTATATTCGCGGGGCGACGAAGCCGATGCGCTACCGCGACCTCGCTTGCCTGTTGCGCGCCGCCGGGTTCGTGTCCCGCCAGGGGAAGGGGGATCACGAGGTCTGGTCGAACGGCTCGGTGTCGGTGTCGATCACTCAGACCCGAGAGATTTCCCCAGGACTCACGCAGAAGGCGCTCAAGGCGATCGAGAGGAGCAAGCAATGAGCAAGACGATCCGCATTACCGCGAAGCGCTGGGCGGGCGGCTGGGAACTGTGGAACGGCGACGACGTGTGGACACAGGTCGACGTTCTCAGCAGGGCGCGTCAACAGGTCGTCGACTACCTCGACACCGTCGAGGATGGGATCGAGCACTCCGGCTGGAGTATTGAGATCGTCCCCGATGTGGACGGTGTCGATGAGGCGTTGAGGGCCCGTGAGGCTGTGCGCGCCGCCGAGACGGCTCGCCGTGAGGCCGCCCGCCTGTCCAGTGACGCGGCCCGCCGCCTCCGCTCTAATGGCCTCTCTCTGGCCGACACGGCGGACATCATGGGCGTCTCCCGCGGGCGCGTCTCCCAACTGGTGAAGGCGAAGTAGCGCGCACCCGGCAGTGTCCGTGCCGAGGTCGGAGCCGACGTCCCCGATCCGGGGGATACCCCCTTTCCGTCCTCTCTGGCCGGACCGCATGAGAAGGCTGTCGGGTCGTGGACTGGTTCAAAATCTCCGGACTGGGACCTGTCGCCGTGGTCCCCGATGTCGTGCCTGTCGGTCGTGCCCACCAGAGTGGTGTCTCGTTAGCTCGGCGCTCGTGTCGTCGGATGTGGCGATGGCCACCGTGTGACCCTTCGAGGAAACTCTCACATCCCACTCGAAAGGCATCATCACGATGACCGTCGTTCCCAGTATCGACCCTGCCCGCTTCCTTGAGGAGCACCTGTCTCGGTCCTCAGTCTGTACGACCAGTAGAATCGGACGGGTGAGCGACTCCGACCCCCTGATCCTCGGCATCGAGTCGACGTGCGACGAGACAGGCGTGGGCCTCGTGCGCGGCGACGACCTCCTGGTCGACCGCACGGCGACCTCGATGGACCAGTACGCCCGCTACGGGGGGATCATCCCCGAGATCGCCTCGCGCGCCCACCTGGAGGCCTTCGTGCCCACGCTGGATTCGGCGCTGGACGAGGCCGGGGTGTCGCTGGGCGACGTCGATGCCATCGCCGTGTCCGCGGGACCCGGACTGGTCGGTTCCCTCACCGTCGGCATCTGCGCGGCGAAGGCCCTGGCGCTGGCCCTGGACCGGCCGCTCTACGGCGTCAACCATGTGATCGGCCACCTGGCCGTGGACAAGCTGGCCGAGGGCCCGCTCCCGGAGCACTTCATCGGACTGGTCGTCTCGGGGGGCCACTCGAACCTGCTGGACGTCCACGACATCGCCACTGACGTGCGCGAGCTCGGTGGGACCCTGGACGACGCCGCCGGAGAGGCGTTCGACAAGGTCGGCCGCCTCCTCGGGCTCCCCTACCCGGGAGGGCCCCATGTCGACCGGCTCTCCCAGCGGGGCGATCGCGAGGCCATCCGCTTCCCGCGGGGCCTGGCAGCGCCGAAGGACCGGGACCGCCACGCCTACGACTTCAGCTTCTCCGGCCTCAAGACGGCCGTCGCCCGCTATGTCGAGGGGGCCCGGCAGTGCGGGGAGGAGGTGAGCGCCGAGGACGTGTGCGCCGCCTTCTCGGAGGCGGTCAACGACTCCCTGACCTCCAAGGCGGTGCGCGCCTGCCAGGACACGGGGTGCGGCACCATCGTCATCGGGGGCGGATTCTCAGCGAATTCGCGCCTGCGGGCCCTGATCCGGGAGCGCGCCGACGCCGCCGGGCTCACGGTGCGGATGCCCCCGTTGCGCTTCTGCACGGACAACGGAGCCCAGATCGCGGCGATCGGCGCCGAGCTGGTCCGCGCCGGCGTCGCGCCCTCGGATCCGGGATTCTCCCCGGATTCGGGCATGCCGCTCACCCAGACCTGGATGGCTCCCCGCCCAGTGCCCGCCGCCGCGCCGAGCTGATCCGGGCGCCGCGGGGCACGGCTCTCAGGCTGGCGCTCCATGGGCGGATCCCGGAACCCGTGAGGGACGGGCGTTGAGGAACTCGGCGGGGTCCAGGGGGCGGTCGGCGCGCATCTCGGCGCGCATCAGCTCGACGACGGCGTCCAGGCCCGCTCGGCCCGCATGGGCGGCGACGTAGCGCTGGCGCTGATAGCCGGCCCCCATCCGCAGAATCGTCTCCACCCCCTCCAGCTCCCGTTCGCAGCCGAGGTCGCGGGCGACGGGCGCGAGCTCCTCGAGCATGCGCTCGACGGTGGCGACGACCGGCTCCTCCCGGCCCGACCGGTCCAGGATGAGCTCCGCGTCCATGCCGTAGCGGGCGGAGCGCCACTTGTTCTCCGCGACGAACCAGTCCGGCAGGGACGCCAGCCCCTCGTCGTCGTCGAGACGCCGGGAGAAGTACTCGACCAGGCAATGGGTGAGGGCCGCGAAGGCGCCGACCTCCTGGATGTTCGTCGCGGCGTCGAAGACGCGGTTCTCGACCGTCCCCCACTTGGGGGCCGGGCGGACGTCCCACCGGATCTCGTCGAAACCGCCGATCACGCCTGTGCGCGTCATGTCGTCGACGTATCGCTCGAGCTCCTCCCACTCGCCGAATTGGCGGGGGATCCCGGCGGTGGGGAGCTGCTGGAAGACCATCGCGCGGTTCGAGGCGTAGCCGGTGTCCTGCCCCGCCCAGAAGGGCGAGGAGGCTGACAGGGCCTGCATCTGCCCGAGACGGGTGACCAGGGCCGACTGGATGGGGAGGACCTTCGCCCGGTCCTCGACTCCGACGTGGACGTGGATGCCGTACAGCAGCATCTGGCGTCCCCAGTACTGGGTGCGCTCGACCAGCTCCTCGTAGCGGTGCGAGTTCGTCACCCGCTGGTAGGCCGGGCGCGCGAAGGGATGGGTGCCCGCCGTGGCCAGGTCGATGCGCAGGGGATTCGTGATGCCACGCAGGAAGGCACCCGTGCCCACGATGTCGTCGAGGCACTCGGCGACGGTGCGGCGGGCGCCCGAGGTGATCTCGATGGTGTTGAGCATCATCTCGCGCTGGACGAAGGGGTGGAGGGAGCCGTCGACGGTCGCGCGCTCGATGACGGCATCGGCCGCCTGGCGCAGGTCGTTGGAGTCCTGGTCGATGAGCTGGAGCTCCCATTCGACGCCGATGGTCGAGCGGGCCGAGGGGGTGAAGGGCAGAGCCATGCGAGGGTCCCATCTGCCGGCGTCGGGCGGTCCGCCGCGGGCGCAGCGGACCCAGGGCACCATTGTGTCAGTCATGCGGAGCCGACGAGCGGCATCTTCTCGCGATGACCGCGCGGTGGCGGCCGGCGACGCGGGTCGCGATGACGGTGGCCTCCCCGCTGCCCGTGAGCCGCAGACCCGCGCGGATCGCCTGGGGATCCACGTCCGCCCCGCGCTTCTTCACCTCGACGCGCCCGATGTCGAGGAGGGCCAGCGCCCGATCGATCGCCGCGATGCGCAGGGGGACGACGTCGAGGACCTCGAACCGGGAGGCGAAGGCGGTGCCGGGCAGGTCGTCGCCGGTCAGCCAGGCGATGCCCGGGGACAGCAGGTGCGCGTCCAGGTCTTCGGCCAGGCGGGCCACCAGGCCGGCGCGGATCACGGCGGGATCGGGCTCGGCGACCATCGACGCGATCGGACCGTCGGGGGCCCGTCGGACCTCGCTGCTTGCGCCGTGAGCTCGGAGGTCGCGCGCATCACCTTCGGCGGCGCCCCCGTCGCCCGTCCGGGCCTCCCTCAGAATGTGGGAGCGTCCCGAGCGGATGACCCGCGCGGAGCGTCCGGGGCCCTCGGGGGCCAGCGCCGGCGTCCATAGGGCCGCCTCCACCAGGTCGCCGTCGACGGACGTCCACTGGACGTGGCAGTCGTCGGGCAGTGCCGCGTGGGGGACGCCGGGAGCCAGCTTCACGCCGATGCGGTCGAAGGAGCCGCGCCACCCGAGCACCCAGGACAGAGGCGGGGACCACTGCTCGGGAGCCAGCAGCCGCCTGGCGCCGAGCGCCTGCCCGGTCCGGCGGGCCGGGTCGGCGAACAAGGCGTCGACGCCCTCCGCGACGAGGCCCCCGGGTTCCAGGTCGCGCGCGTCCCCGCGCCTGACCGAGGCCCCGGGGAAGGCGCGGAGGTTGGCGGCCGCGGCCACGGCGGCGTCCTCGTCGACGTCGAAGGCGAGGACGCCGAGGCCCAGCCCGGCCATGGCCAGAGCGTCACCCCCGATTCCGCATCCCAGGTCCGCGACCCGGGTGGCGCCCGCGTCGAGGAACCGCTGGGCGTGCAAGGCGGCGACGACCATGCGGGTGGCCTGCTCCAGTCCGTCGCGCGTGAGGACCATGGTGCGGGCGAAGCGGCCGAACTTCGACTCAGCCCGGTCGCGGAGGCTCAGTTGCGCGAGCACTCCGGCGGCGACGTCCGGGGCGACGCCCTGCTCGCGCAGGGATCGGCCCAGGCGCATCGGGTCCATGTCGGCGCGGTCGGGCATCGCCTCCAGCGCGGCGAGGAGCTCCCAGCCCGGGGAGGAGATGACGGGGGTCAGGGTCGAGGTCACGGGGCCCATCGTCCCACGACATGCCGTCGGGGCGCGGAGCGGGCGCTGCTGGCACTCGGGTTGTCAGAGTGCCAGTACGGACCTAAGCTTGACGGCGGAACGCGGCCCTCGGGCCGCGACCGCGTCCTGGGTCCTGACCCCCGCGACGGCAGGCGCACGGGACACATGAATCTGCCACCATCAGAAAGGGAGTCACGACAGTGTCGATCTCCATCAAGCCGCTTGAGGACCGCATTGTGATCCGTCAGCTCGAGGCCGAGCGTACGACCGCCTCCGGGCTGGTCATTCCGGACACCGCCAAGGAGAAGCCGCAGGAGGGTGAGGTCATGGCCGTGGGCCCCGGCCGCATCGATGACAACGGCAAGCGCGTGCCCGTCGACGTCAAGGTCGGCGACACCGTGATCTACAGCCGTTACGGCGGCACGGAGGTCAAGTTCGAGGGCGAGGAGTACCAGATCCTCTCCTCGCGCGACGTCCTGGCCATCGTCGAGCACTGAGTCGACAAGCCGGTCGACACCGGAGGGGGTCCGCACCATGTGGTGCGGACCCCCTCCGTGTCATGCTCGCGGGGCCTGCGCCCGGTGGGCTCCCGCGCACCGGACCGCCCGTGCCGGTCGCCGTCTCAGGCGGTGCGTCGGCGCGACCGCAGGATCTCCTCGCGGCGCTCCTCCTCCGTCATGCCGCCCCAGATGCCGTACGGCTCCTGGGCGCGCAACGCGTACTCGCGGCACTGCTCGATGACGGGGCAGGTCGCGCAGATGGCCTTGGCGTTCTCCGCGCGGCGGCGGCGCGTCGATCCGCGCTCGCCCTCGGGGTGGAAGAACAACTCCGTGTCCATGTCACGGCACGCGCCCTGGTACTGCCACTCCCAGGCGTCCAGCATCGGACCGGGCAGTCGAGAGACATCGGTCATGATCACATCCCCTTCCGCTTCGGACGGGCCGCTGTCGCGGGCCGTCGCTCCTGGTCTTCGATCTGCAGCCACAGTACAGATCTACGCATTGCTTGTTCAAGACTGAGGCACAAACTCTCCGGAAATTCTCAGGTTGGGTGGCCAAGCTGAATGAAAGCTGAATGCGGTCGACGACCTCCGAGTGGCGGGAGGGACCCGGGCAGATGACAATCGTCAGTGAGTCCCGTCGCCCGCCGGTCCGGGCGGGCGACGCGGGCGAGGGGAGCCTGACGCGGATGTGCGGGGGAGGGAATCGGATGGCGCGGGAGCGGGGCGGGATGCTCATGCCGGAGGTCCCTCTGTCCGTCACGGCGGTGTCGGCGCGGCTGGGCGTGTCTGCCTCGACCCTGCGCACCTGGGAGCGCCGATACGGCTTGGGCCCGGGTGAGAGGCGCGCGGGGGCCCATCGACGCTACCGTCCCGAGGACGTCGAGCGCATCGCCCGCATGGTCGAGCTCATCCACTCGGGCGTCGGCGCCGGGGACGCGGCCGCCAGCGCGCTGGCCATGCCCGTCGACGTGCTGGGCACGGGCGGAGGGCAGCGCGACGCCCCCTCGTCCCCGGGTGAGCTGGCCCGGGCCGCGCGCGGAGGAGACGCCCGGACCGTGCGGCAGGCGCTCGCGGCCGCCATCGCGTCGAAGGACCTTCCCCACGTCTGGAGCGACCTCATCGCGCCGGCGATGGAGAGCGTCCTGGCGGACTCGGACGGGGACAGGCCGGGCGCGGGGTCCTCGGTGCTGCTGATGACCGTCGCCTGGGACGTCCTGCGCGAGACGGCGACGCTCGATCCGCCGCCCGGTCTTCCCGAGGCCTCCCGCGTCGTCGTCCTGACGGACCTCATGCACACCCTGCCGGCTCATGTCGTCGGCGTGTCGTTGGAGAGGGCGGGAGTGCCCACGACGATCCTGGCCACGGACCACCACCGGGGGATGGACGGCGCGCGGCGCTTTGAGGAGTACCGCGATCGTCATCCGGCGCCGATCGCCGTCGTGATGGGCGCCGGGACGACCTGCGAGTCCCTCCTGTCGACGATCGCGGCAGACCAGTGCGTGGACGTCGTGCTGGTCGGCGCCGACGCCCCCGCCTTCCTGGACGTGCGCGTCCAGCGCGTGCGCACGGTGGCCGCCTGCGTGGAGGAGACCGTCGCCCTGGCGCGTGCCACCGCGGCGGCGGAGGTGCGCGGCGGCGGAGGCGCGTCCTAGACTTCCAGCACGGGGACTACCATGGCAGCGGCGCTATGACAACGCTGACAGAAGTGTGTCGCCGGCGCCCGACCTGTTCGCCCCCAGTGAGGAGCATTGACCATGCCCAGCCCTTGGTCCGATTCTGAGATCCGCGCCGAGTACGACGCCGATTTCCGTGCCATCGTTGACTTCGCCCGCGGATCGCGGGTGGACACCGGGTTCGGCTACATGGGTCCCGACGGCCGGGTCGACGCCTCTCGGCCGGTGGAATTGTGGATCACCTGCCGGATGACGCACGTCTTCTGCCTGGCGGCCCTCCAGGGCATCGAGGGCGCGGCCGAGCTGGCAGACCATGGGCTGGCCGCTCTGAGGGGGCCGCTGCACGATCCGGTCCACGGAGGCTGGTACTCGCAGATCGGCCACGCGGCGGATGGGACGGGCGCCGGCGTCCCGGTTCCCGGAAGTCGCAAGGAGGCCTACGCCCATGCCTTCGTGGTGCTCGCCGCGACCTCGGCGGTGGCGGCCGGCCGGGCAGGGGCCGGGGACCTCCTGTCCGAGGCCCTGGAGGCCGAGGAGCGCTGGTGGTGGGAGCCGGAGTACGGGCGCGTGCGCGAGTCCTGGGACCTGGCCTTCACGCAGTCCGAGGACTACCGGGGCGTGAATGCGAACATGCACACCACGGAGTGCTTCCTTTCCGCCTTCGACGTGACGGGCGACCGGACGTGGCTGGACCGCGCCTGCGGCATCCTCCGTTTCGTCCATGACCAGGCCGGGCGTCACGACTGGCGCATCCCTGAGCACTTCAGCGCCACCTGGGAGGCTCTGCCCGACTACAACCGCGACCAGCCGGCCCACCCGTTCCGCCCCTTCGGCGTCACCCCGGGGCACGGGCTCGAATGGTCGCGCCTGATGCTGCAGGCCAGGGCCGCTCTCGTCGCGAGGGGAGAGACGCCCGGGGAGTGGATGCTCGAGGGCGCCCGGCATCTGTTCCGCCGGGCGGTCGAGGACGGCTGGGCCGTCGACGGGGCTCCCGGATTCGTCTACACCACTGACTTCGAGGGGCGTCCCGTGGTGCGCGAGCGGATGCACTGGGTGCTGTGCGAGGCGATCGGCGCCGCTGTCGTCCAGGGCAAGGTCCTCGCGGCGGAGGACGAGGCGCGGGGCACGTCGGCGTATCGGGAGGACATCGAGGGACTGGGGCGCGACTTCACGATCTGGGACGGCTACGCCCGCCAGTACCTGCGCGAGGCGCCCGGACGCTGGTTCCACGAGCTCACGCCCCGGAACACGCCGGGCACCCGCACCTGGCCCGGCAAGCCGGACGCCTACCACGTCGCCCAGATGCTGCTCCTGCCGCGCCTGCCCGCCACGCCGACCTTCGCGACGGCCCTGAGGGATGGCCTGCTGGAGTCCCTGGGCCGCGACTGACGGAGCCGCCCGCCTCTCCCGTGGTTTCGCGCGTGACAGCTAATGCGAATTAGTCTAGGGTTGCCCCCAGCGGACGATGTCGCCTGGAATGCGGCGGAGGCATCCGCTGGCCGATGATTCAGTCAACCATGTGGGAGAACCGCGAACGCCCGGGCGCCGCGCCGTCTGCGACGCCGCTATGCGCGCGCCCCGACCATGGACGGTCGAAGGCGGTGGGCGTTGCGGCGAGGAGGAGGTTCGATGGGGAACAAGATGGCACTCGCGTCTCAGCGGGGTAGTGCCCCCGGCGATCGGCGCCGGGCTAGATCGCGCGCGGCGCTCGCCGCGGCGCTGGCGGTGACGGTGGCGGCGCTGGCCCAGCCCCCCGCCCACGCCACCGACACCCTGCCATGGGCTGGGGACCAAGCGGCGGGGGAGAACCAGCCCTACGGCCATGGCTACACGGGGCTGGACATCCTCAACTGGTCGCCGCAGGCGGACGAGGGATCGGAGTACCTGCGCGCCCGCGTGCCGCTGCAGGAGCGCAACGCGGCACTGGCGGCGACCCAGCGCGACCCGGGGCTGTCCCCGGGCACGCAGCTGTTCGATCTGGCGGGGGACTACGGCAACGCCTTCTTCGAGTCGTTCCAGGACACGAACGTCTTCTCCCAATACCTGTTCAATTACTGGCAGTACACGGACTACTACGCCTCGTGGCACGGGATGCCCACCCAGGGGATCGACTCGGCGCTCTACGATCCCGGCGCGGACTGGCCGCAGAAGTGGTTCGAGTTCGGCATGCTCAACCTGCCGAACCCGGCCTACACGAACGCCGCGCACAAGAACGGCGTGAGATCGATCGGCTGCCTCTTCTTCTCCGGCTCGGACCGGGGCGAGCAGACGTACGAGGACCTCCTGCGCGACCGCCGCGCGGACGGCACCTTCCCGGTGGCCGACAAGCTCGTCGAGGTCGCGCAGTACTACGGGTTCGACGGCTACTTCGTCAACCAGGAGTCCGCCGTCGGCGCCGACGACGTCGACGCCTACCGCGACTTCCTCCAGCAGATGCGTGACGGCGGGCTGTACGTTCAGTGGTACGACTCCGCGACTTACCCGAACGGGGGGATCGGTTACCAGAACGCCTTCAACCAGACGAACTCGCCATGGGTCGCCGACGCGGACAAGGGCCGCGTCTCCGACTCGATCTTCCTCAACTACTGGTTCAACGGTTCCATGCTCTCCGTTTCGAAGGAACACGCGACCTCGCTGGGGCTCGACCCCTACGAAGCAGTCTTCGCGGGCATCGAGGCCGGCAAGGACCAGTTCTCCGGGACCAATGCCAACGCGCTGGCGGCGAACCTCGACGAGGACGGCACCCCGAAGGTGAGCCTGGCCACCCTGGGCGCCGACTTCGTCCTCCAGGAGCTCGGCGACGACAAGAAGACCAGGCCCGAACACCAGAACGAGGCCTTCGACCGCGAGCGGCGGTGGTGGACGGGCTTCTCGCAGGGGAGCGGCACCGCGGACACATCCTGGGCGGGGATCTCCTCCCAGATCGCGGAGCGCTCGGTCATCGGGGGACAGACGTTCTCGACCACGTTCAACACGGGCCACGGCCTGGAGTGGCGCGAGGACGGCGCCGTCTCGAACAGCTCCGAGTGGGGCAATATCAACCTGCAGGACGTCCCGGTGACCTGGCAGTGGTGGATCGATGCGGCCTCGGACCCCTTGCAGGCGGACTTCGACTATGGACCGGATTACACCCCGGCCTCGCGCTTCACCTATCAGAAGACCGGCGCCTGGGAAGGCGGCAGCTCGCTGGTCCTGTCCGGAACCGTGTCCTCGGACAACACGATCCGGCTGTTCAAGACGGATCTCGGCGTCACCGCGGATTCGACCGTCTCCGTCACCTATGCCAAGCCCGCCTCCGACGACTCGGCGCTGGCCGTCGCGGCCGTCTTCGAGGATGACCCGAGCACGGTGGTCGAACTTCCCGTGGCAGACGGCGCGGCGACCGACGGGTGGACGACCGCCACCATCGATCTCTCGGCGTACGCCGGGCACATGATCGCGACGCTGGGCCTCGTCGTCCAGGCGGGAGACGACGCGATCGCCGACTACCAGGTGAACATCGGCCGGCTCGCGGTCTCCGACGGGGCGGACCACACGCCGGCGACGCCCTCGGGACTGAGAATCGACAGCCTGCTGGCATCGACCGGAGAGGCGACGGTCTCGTGGGACATCGCCGATTACGGCTCGGTGACGAACTACCTGCTGTACCTCGACGACGTCTTCCTCGGCGGACGCTATGACGACCACTACTACATCAAGAAGCTGCCGGCGGCGTCTGGGACGCTGCGCCTCATTGCCGTGGCGCCGGACGGCCGCCGCAGCCAGGCGGCGACCCTCGACCTCGACACCGCGACGGCCGCCACCGACGTCACCGTGACGCCGGGCGCCGACGGGACGGCGACCATCACGTGGACGCCTCCCGCTACGGGCGCGACGGGAGCGACGGTGACGCTGGAGACGGACACGGGATCCTGGCGCTACGCGAGTCAGGCGTACTCCGCCACCGTGGAGGCGCCTGCGGGCGCCTTGAGCGCGACGATCGAGGGAGTGCCGGTCGATGGCTCCAGATTTCGGGCAACCGTTACGGCCAACGGCGTGGCGTCGGCCGCCACCGGCCGGTTCGCGGACGCGACGATCGAGCCGCCTCCCGTCTGCGACGTCACGTGGTCCGGCGACGGCGCGACGCTCACCCTGGCGCGGCCCGAGACGCAGGACTGGCGCTACCTCCGCGTCACGGAGAAATGGACGGAGGCCGGCCAGGAGAAGAGAGCCCCGCGCACCTTCAGGTACACCTATTCCGGATCGGGCGACAAGGTCATCCGGGGTCGCACGCCCGCCGCGCAGTACTCCCTCACCCGGGAGCACGACGACTCTCGCTTCGAGGTGCAGGTCGAGGACTACCGCGGCGTGACGACCGACCCGGTGGAGATTCCCGGACCGGATGACCTGGCTTCCTGCACGATCGACGACCCGTCGCTCCCCGACGCGCAGACCTCGTCGGTGGAGACCGTTCCGGGGGAAGCCGTCGCCGACGGCTCGGCGACCCGCGAGATCCGCGTCAGCGTCAAGGACTCCTTCGGCAATCCCCTGACGGACCGGACCGTATCGTTCACGCTGCCCGTCGAGCTGTCCGCGGCCGGGAGCCCGGCCGCGGCGGGCGGACGGTCCCCGGGAGCGGCGGCGCAGGAACCGGCGCAGGTCGCCGTGGACTCACAAGGGAACGCCGCGCTGACGGTGACCTCCTTGACAGCGGGCAGCTTCGACGTCGCCGTCGCTGCAGACGGGCGGTCGCTGGGGCAGGCGGCGGTCGAGTTCGCCGCTGCCGCGGCCGAGCCCCCTCAGTCGGGCTCCGAGGGGACGGGAGGCTCCCAGCCGGGCTCCGATGGCTCCGATGGCTCGAAGGGCCCGGCGGCCCAGCCCTCGGGCGTGGCGCCGGCGGGAGAGGAGTCCTCGTTGGCCGACACCGGGGCGTCAGCGGGACCGCTCCTCGCCGTGGGCGCGCTCCTGCTGGCGGCGGGTGCCGTCGCCGCGGCGACAGCGCGGTCCGGCAGGCGGCGGCCATGACCGCTCCGACCCCGGCCGGTCCCCGCCGCCCCCGCCTGCCCGCCGTGGAGGCGGCCGAGGTCGAGTAACCTCATGGGAGTATTCCGAGAGGGGAGTCGGCGTGGCGGGTGGCACGAACAGGGCGGGCGGGCAGGGCCGTCGCCCTCGGGCACGCGACATCGCCGACGTCCTGGGTGTCTCCCAGACCGCCGTGTCGTTCGCCCTCAACGGGAGGCCCGGGATCTCGGAGGAGACCCGGGAGCGGATCCTCAGCAAGGTCCGTGAGATGGGATGGTCCCCCAACTCCGCGGCGCGGGCACTCACCGGCGCGCGATCCTCCACGCTGGGTTTCGCCGTGGCGCGCGCGCCGGAGGACGTGGGGTCCGAGGCGTTCTTCCTGCAGCTCATCGCCGGGATGCAGTCGGTCCTCTCCGCGCAGCGTTATGGTCTTCTCTTCCAGGTGGTCCCCTCGATCAAGGAGGAGATCGCCCTCTACCGTCGCTGGTCGGAGGAGAACCGCGTCGACGGCGTCGTCGTGGTCGACCTTCGTGTGGACGACGACAGGCCCCGCGTCCTCAAGGAGCTCGGCCTGCCTGCCCTCATCGCGGGCGCGCGGGACCCCCTGGGGAGGATCCCCTCGGTCTCGTTCGACGACGCGGTGGCCATGCGGACCGTGGTCGACCACCTGGTCTCCCTGGGGCACCGGGCCATCGCCTACGTGAGCGGCGAGCCCGCCTTCGAGCACATCCGGCGTCGTCGGGAGGCCTTCACCGCAGCGACGGAGGAGGGGGGCGTGGCCGCGGCCGTGGAGACGGCCGACTTCACGGCCGAGGACTCGGCACGGGCCACCCTGGCGGCCTTGGCCCACATGGACTCCCCGGGCGCGCTGGTCTTCGAGAACGAGGTCATGGCCGTCGCCGGCATCGAGACCCTGCGCACGCGGGGCCGGTCGGTTCCCGGCGACCTGGCCGTCGTCAGCATGGAGGACAGCCTGATCTGCACGGCGATGCGCCCCCAGATCACGGCCCTGCATCGCGACACGCTGCGTTTCGGCGCCGTTGCGGCCCAACAGCTGCGCCGCGCGGTCGACGGGGAGGATGTCCGCACACGGGACATGCCGCCCTCGCGCCTGATGATCCGCGGCAGCACGGACCCCTCGGTCGAGGCCGGATGACCGAGGGCGGGGCCGCGAAAGACCCGGTCCCGCCCGCAAGGTCACAATTCTGTCACGGTCTTTGCGCTCGAAACTAATGCGCATTAGTCTACTGGGAGACGGCAGGGCCGGACCCGCACGACAGCGCGTGGCGTCCAGGGAGCCCGGCGCGGCGTGAGGGAGGCATGTCATGCACGGTGGCACGGAGCACGTCATCGCACGGGCGCAGCGCGTGCTGCGCGAGCGGGTCCTTCCCCGCATCCACCGACCGGTGTCGGCGCTGGACGTCGCCGTGCGCGAGCTGTCCGGGGAGCCCGTCCCCGTCCAATCGGTGCTCGGCCCCCGCGCCCAGGCGCAGTCTTTCGCGGACTTCCGCGTCCCCGGCCCGTGGGGCGGGGCGTGGACCACGACATGGTTCCGGATGAGCGGCACCGTGCCGCAGCCGCCGCCCGGACGGCCCCTGGAGGCCGTCATCGACCTCGGCTGGTTCGACCACTCGGTGGGCGGCCACGTCGAGGCTATGGTCTACGACCGGGAGGGCCGCGCCCTCAAGGCGCTGCACCCGCGCAACGGCTGGGTGAGGGTCAGCGGACCGGGAGCGCCCACGGGCCTCGTCGGGCCGGACGGCTCATTCACCCTCTATATCGAGGCCGCGGCGAACCCGCTGCTCCTAGGCGTGCCGCCCTTCGTCGAGACGGAGTTGGGCGACGGCGTCCACGCCCAGGTCGACGAGCCCTACATCCTGCGGTCGGCCGCCCTGTGCGTGTTCGACGACGACGTCTGGCAGCTCGCCCGCGACATCGAGGTGGTGTCGGGGCTCATCGAGGAGGTGGACGCCGAGGAACCGCGGCACTGGAAGCTCGCGCGCGCCCTCGAGAATTGCCTGGACCTCTACGACGAGCAGGACCTGGACTCCGTGGAACCCGCCCGCAGCGCGCTGAGCGGCGTCCTGTCGGCGCCAGCGCACGCCTCCGCGCACGAGGTGAGCGCGGTCGGGCACGCCCACATCGACTCCGCCTGGCTGTGGCCCGTGCGGGAGGCCAGGCGCAAGGTCGCGCGCACGGTCGCCAACGTGCTCGCCCTCATGGACCAGGGCCTGCCCCTCATCTTCGCCATGAGCTCCGCCCAACAGTACGCGTGGCTGGAGGAGGACCACCCCGACCTCTACGCCCGCCTGGAGGAGCGCGTGCGCCGCGGCGACATCGTGCCGGTGGGAGGCACCTGGGTCGAGATGGACGGGATGCTTCCCGCCGGCGAGGCGATCGTGCGCCAGATCCTGCTGGGCGTGCGCGACTTCACCGACCGCTTCGGCTGGCGGCCGCGCGAGATGTGGCTGCCCGACAGCTTCGGCTACAACGCGGCGCTGCCTCAGCTGGCCCGCCGAGCCGGGTTCCGGTGGTTCCTCACCCAGAAGCTCTCGTGGAACGACACCACGCAGTTCCCTCACCACTCGTTCTGGTGGCAGGGGCTGGACGGCACCCGTGTGTTCACGCACTTCCCTCCCTCGGACACCTATGCGGCGGAGGTGACGGCCTGGGAGCTCCACCACTCGGTGGCGTCCTTCAAGGAGAAAGCGATCGCCGACCACTCGCTGCTGCTCTTCGGATACGGGGACGGCGGAGGCGGCCCCACCCGGGAGATGATCGGGCGCCTCGACCGGTTCCGCGATCTCGAGGGCGCGCCGCGCGTGGTCGAGGAGACCCCGGCCGCGTTCTTCGAGAAGGCGGCCGCCCAGTTCGAGGGCGCCGACGCGCCCGCCTGGTCCGGCGAGCTCTACCTGGAGCTTCATCGCGCGACGCTCACCACACAGGCGGGCATCAAGCAGGGCAACCGGCGGTGCGAGGCCCTCCTGCGGGCGGCCGAGTACCTCAGCGCCGCCGCCCACCTGCGGGCCGGGCATCCCTACCCCCTTGCCCGCCTGGAGCGGATGTGGAAGACGCTCCTGCTCAACCAGTTCCACGACATCCTGCCGGGCTCCTCCATCGAGTGGGTGAACCGGGAGGCGCGCCGCGACCTCACCTCCGTCGAGGAGGAGGCGCGGGACCTCGTCCGCTCGGCGCTGGCCGCGATGGGGGCTGACGGCGGCGGGGAGGGCCGCATCGTGCCCTTCGCCGCGCGCCCGCAGGAGGACTGGGCCGTCACCCGTCCCGGGGACGCCGCGGGGTGCGCCGCCTGGGAGGACGAGGACGGCCACATCCTGTCCAACGGCCTCCTGCGCGTGCGGGTCGACCGGTCGGGGCACGTCACCTCCGTCCGCGACCTCGACGCCGACCGGGAGCTCGTGCCCGAGGGCAGCGCCTTCGGAGCGCTCCAGGTGTTCCGCGACCAGCCCGTCCGCTGGGACGCCTGGGACCTCGACCGCCATGTGTTCCACACCCTGCGCGAGGTCGGGGACGCCGACAGCGTCGAGGCGGTCCGCGAGCCGGGCCGCGTCGGCGTCCGCGTCCACATGACGCTAGGGTCGTCCTCGTTCCGCCAGACATGGTGGCTGGAGGCCGCGCGGCGCGCGGTCGACGTCGAATGCGAGGCGGACTGGCAGGAACGCGAGCATCTGCTGAAGATCGCCTTCCCCCTGGCCGTCTCCTGCACCCACGTGGCGCACGAGACCCAGTACGGGTGGGTCGAGCGGCCCGTCCACCCGAACACGGCCCATGACGAGGCGCAGTTCGAGACCTGCACGCAGCGCGTCACCCACGTCGCCGATTCGGGCTACGGCGTGGCCGTGGTCAACGACTCCACCTACGGAGCCGACGTCTCCCCCCTGCGCGGCGGCACTCTGGTCCGGCCGTCGCTCGTGCGCTCGCCCCGTTTCCCCGAACCCCGCACGGACTTGGGTCCTCACCGTTTCGCCTGGTCCATCGTCGTCGGCGCCGACCGGTGCCAGGCCCTGGCCCGGGCCTTCGAGTTCAACGCGGCGCCCATCGCGGGCATCGGGGACGTGGAACCGCTGGCCCGGGTGGAGCCCTTGCGAGGCCGGATCGCGATCGACTGGATCAAGCTGGCCGAGGACGGGTCGGACGACGTCATCATGCGCGTCTACGAGCCGTTCGGCGCCCAGGCCCGGGGCACGCTCCGGCTGAGCCGGGAGCTGGCGCCGCGCACGGTGACGGAGACCTCCGTGTTGGAGTCCCCGGATGACGGGAGCGAGCTGGCCGGTGTCCTGCCCGACGGCGCCGTGGAGGCCCAGGGGGCGGTCCTGCGCCTGCGGCCCTTCCAGATGGCGACGCTGCGATTCACTTCCTGACGGCGCCCGCCGTCAGGTCCCCGATGAAGAGGATCACCAGGAGAGAACATGAGGACACAACGAACTGTCGGACTCGTCGGAGGGGCAGCCGCCTTCGCGCTGCTGCTCTCGGCCTGTGGGGGAGGATCGTCGGCCAGCGGCGGGCAGAGCGCGTCGGGCGGGGAGTCCGGCGACCTGAGCGGCTCCATCACCTTCCAGACGTGGAATCTCAAGAACGAGAAGTACACCCCCTACTTCGAGGGCCTCGTCTCGGACTTCGAGGCGGCCAATCCGGGCACCGAGATCACCTGGGTGGACCAGCCGGCCGAGGGATACCAGGACAAGCTCTCGGCGGACGCCGCCGCGGGATCCCTGCCCGACGTCGTCGACATGGGCCCCGAGGCCGCCTACACCCTGGCATCGGCCGGGGTCGCCCTGGACGTCGCGAAGGCGGACCCGGGCGCTGAGGATCTGTACCTGCCCAAGGCATGGGAGGCGATGACCTTCCAAGGCATCGACGGCGGGACCTACGGCTTCCCATGGTACCTGAACACCGGCCCCTCCTTCTACAACGGCGATCTCCTGGACCAGTGCGGGCTCGACTCGTCGACGCTCCCGGAGACCTACGACGAGCTCTTCGATGCGGCGGCGACCTTCACGCAGAGCTGCCCCGATGACACGTTCCTGGCCCGCACGCCGGTCATCGAGATGTTCGGCGAGTATGGCGTGCAGCTGATGAACGAGGACCACACGGAGTTCACGTTCAACGAGTCCAAGGGCGTCGAGCTGGTCCAGCGTTTCGCGGACCTCTACCAGAGCAAGGGACTGGACGAGGAGGCCCTCAACAAGCTCCAGACCGATGAGGTCACGGACTTCAAGGCGGGGACGCTGGCCTACATGTCAGGCAGCTCCTACACCCTAGGAGACCTCAAGGACACGGCCCCGACCATCTACGACGCGGTGAAGATCGGGCCCCGGATCAACAACGCCTCGCCGAACATGTACATCGAGTCGCTCGTGGTGAACTCCAAGTCGGAGAACCAGGACCTCGCGATCGCCTTCGCGAAGTACGTGACGGACGACGCCAACCAGCTGGCCTTCGCGAAGGCCGCCAATGTGTTCCCGTCCTCGGCGGGGACGCTGGACGATGAGTACTACACGAAGTCGGACGGCACGCCCGAGTCCGAGCTGATCGTCGAGACCGCCCAGACGGTCAAGGACGCGACCGTGTGGTGGCCGCCGGAGTTCTCCAGCGCCGACGCGGACTACCTCAAGGACCAGATCGCCCAGGCGCTCCTCGGCCAGAAGGACGTCCAGGCGGCGCTCGACGACGCCGTGGACTACGCGAACCAGCGGCTGGGGGCAACAGGCAAGTGAGCGCATCGGCCGCAGCGGCGCCGATCCTCGACGGGGACGGGGGACGGACGACACCGCCGCCTACTCCCGTCCCCGCCGCGGGCTCGGCACCCATCGTCGTTGGTTCACGCCGTGGCTGTTCGTGGCGCTGGCGCTGGCCGTCGTCGGCGGCTTCCTGGTGCTGCCATTCCTCGGGACGCTCCGCCTGTCGGTGACCGATGCGACGCTGCTGCGACCCGGCAGCTTCATCGGACTGGAGAACTTCCGGGACCTCTTCGCCGACCCCAGGTTCCGCACGGCCCTGCTGAACTCCTCCCTGTACGTCGTGTGCGTCGTGCCGTTCATGATGGTGCTCCCGCTGATCCTGGCAGCGCTGCTGGCCAAGAGCGGCCCCCTCATCGGCTTCTTCCGCACGTCGATGTACCTCCCGGTGGTCATGTCCTCGGTGGTCGTCGGCCTGATCTGGACCTCTCTGCTGGACAAGCGCGGCCTCATCAACGAGTCTCTCGCCACGCTCAAGGCCATCACCGAGCCGATCCCCTTCCTCACCGACCGCTGGCTCCTGCTGTTCTCCGCGATGGTCGTCACGATCTGGACGGGCCTGGGCTACTACATGGTGATCTACCTATCGGCGCTGGCCAACATCGATCCCGCCCTCTACGAGGCGGCCGCCCTCGACGGGGCCGGAACCGTCCAGCAGTTCCTCCATGTGACGATGCCGGGAGTGCGCTCCACGATGGGCCTCATCGGCATCCTGTCCTCCGTGGCCGCGTTCCGCGTCTTCGGGGAGATCTACGTCCTGTCCAACGGGACCGGCGGCGTGGGCGGCCAGGACCTCACGATGACGATGCTCATCCAGCTGGAGGGCACGGGCCTGCAGGCCCGCACGGGGTACGCGGCCGCGATCTCGATGGTGATGTTCGTGGTCCTGGGAACGTTGCTGGCCGTCCAGCTGTACGCGCAGAACCGAGGTGACGAGCAATGAGCCGGATCGCTGTTCGCAGGGCCGGCGAGGCCCCGTCGCGGAGCTGGCGCCGGGTGTCCGGCGGGCAGGCCCTGCGCTACCTCGTGCTGGTCCTGGGTTTCGCGGCCATCGTCGGCCCGCTGCTGTGGCAGGTGTCCCTGGCCTTCAAGGGGGCCGGCGACGACCTGTACGCCCGCCCGCCGTACCTGATCCCCCACGACCCCACCTTCGAGAACTTCACCGAGGCCTTCAGCCGCGTCCCGATCCTGCGCTACGTCGCGAACTCGGTGATCGTCGCGGCCATCGACATCGCGGGCAACGTGGTGGGTGCGAGCTGCGCGGGATACGCCCTGGCGCGGCTGCGGTTCCGCGGACGGGGACTGGTCACCGGCGTGTTCGTGGTCGGGCTGCTGGTCCCCGTCGAGGCCGTGATCGTCTCGCAGTTCCTCATCGTGCGCGACCTGGGGCTGGCGAACACGCTGTTCGCCGTCGCCCTTCCCGGCCTGGTCACCCCGATCAACGTGCTGCTCATGCGCAACGCGTTCCTCGGGATCCCGAAGGAACTCGAGGAGGCGGCGATCATCGACGGCGCGAACGCGTGGCAGCGCTTCGCCCGCGTGTGTCTGCCCCAGGTCAAGGGGGTCGTTGCGGTGACGGCGATCTTCGCCTTCATGGGCGCCTGGAACGACTTCCTGTGGCCGCTGATCGTGGCCTCCGACGAGAGCATCTACACCCTGACCCTGGGCCTGAACCGCCTGCGCGGCACGTTCTACTCGGATCCCCGGCTCATCGCCGCCGGCACGATCATCGCCCTCGTCCCGATCATCGTGGTGTTCGCCCTGGCGCAGAAACAGTTCTTCAGAGGCCTGGAAGCAGGAGGAATCAAGGGATGAACGAGCCCCGGACCCGGGTCCGAGCCGGCGTGAACTACACCCCCTCGCACGGGTGGTTCCACTCGTGGAGGCATGTCGACTGGGGCGCGGCGCGCGAGGACCTCCAGGCGATCGCCTCCCTCGGCGCCGATCACGTGAGGATCCTCCCGATGTGGGAGATCCTCCAGCCCAATCGGACCTACATCGACCCGTCGGCCGTCGAGGACGTGGCGCGGATGGTGGCGATCGCCGGAGAGGCGGGGCTCGGCGCGAGCGTCGACGTCTTCCAGGGGCACCTGTCGAGCTTCGACTTCGTGCCCGCCTGGCTGACCAGCTGGCACCGGCGCAACCTGTTCACGGACGCGGAGGTCGTGGCCGCCGAGGCCGACCTCGTGCGGACTCTGGATGCGGCTTTGGCCGGCATCCCCGCTTACGAGGCGCTCACTCTGGGCAACGAGGTCAACCAGTTCGCCGACGAGCCGCATCCCACGCCGATGCGCATCGACTCCGCGCAGGCGGGCGCGTGGCTGAGGACGCTGCTGGGCGCCGGTTCCCCGCGCGGCGGGGCTCGGCGCGCGCTCGTCCACGCGGCGTACGACGCGATCTGGTTCAAGGACAGGCATCCGTTCCTCCCCGCGCACGCCTCGAGGCTCGGAGACCTCACCGTCATCCACTCCTGGGTCTTCAACGGCACCGCCCAGAGGTATGGGAGCTCGTCGACGGAGAGCCGCCGGCTGGCGGAGTACCTCATCGAGCTGTCGGCGGCCTTCGCCGAGGATCCGCTGCGGGGGGTGTGGCTGCAGGAGATCGGGGCTCCGGGCAACGTCATCCCCGAGGACGAGGCCGGCGACTTCTGCCGGCACTCACTGCTCAACGCCGCCGGATGCGCGTCGTTGCGGGGCGTGACCTGGTGGTGCTCTCATGACATCGACGAGGGGCTCGCGGACTTCCCGCCCTTCGAGCATCGGCTGGGGCTGTTCGACACCCGGGGGAGGGTCAAGCCGCTGGGCGAGGCCTTCGCTGAGGTGGCGCGCGATCTGCGTGGCTGTCCGGCGCCCGAGGCCCGGACCCGCGCCATTGTGATCCCCGTGGACGAGGAGGACGTGCCGGTGTCGCGGGGCGCGCTCGGCCCGGGAGGATCCGTCTTCGAGGCGTGGATGGAGCGGGCGCGGGCCGGCGAGCGGCCGGCCCTCGTGACCTCCAGGACGGCGGAGGACCCGGCGGATCTCACGCGACGCGGGATCGCGGACGCGCACACCGTGGCGGGAGGGCTCTCCGGGTCCTACTCGGGGGTGTCGGATCCGTCCGTCCCGAGGATGGCGCGGCCATGACGCGGGCGGCCGCGGGCGAGCCGGGCCGTGGGACGGCCCGGGCGGGCGACGACGTCGAGTCCCTCGTGGCACGGACCCTGAGCGAACTCTCGCTGCGGGAGAAGGTCGGACAGCTCAACCAGCGCCTCCTCGGGTGGGAGGCCGTCGAGAGGCGAGGGGGCCGCTGGCGGCTGACGGACGCGTTCCTCCGCGAGGCCGAGAGGTGGTCCGGGATCGGCGCCCTGTACGGGGTCCTGCGCGCCGACGCCTGGTCGGGCCGTTCCTGGGACGACGGGATCGGGCCCGACGACCGCCGCGAGGTGGTGGAACTGGTCCAGGACGCCGTGCGCGGGGCATCGCCCCGGTCGATCGGCGCGCTGATCGTCGAGGAGGCCCCCCACGGGCACCAGGCCCTGGGAGGGACCGTGCTCCCGACGAACCTGGCGCTCGCGGCGACATGGGACCCCGACCTGGTCCGTGAGGCCGGTGAGGCGGTCGCCGCGGAGCTCTGGTCCTCGGGCGTGGACATCGCGCTGGTCTCTGGGCTCGACGTGCTCCGGGACCCCCGGTGGGGACGCGGCGAGGAGTGCTTCGGCGAGAGCGCCGCCCTGGCGGCCGAGATGGCGCGGGCCGTCGTCGAGGGCATGCAGGGACGGGACCGGGGCCGGCTGGGCGCGGGCGGTGTCGGCGTGGTGATGAAGCACTTCGCCGCCCAGGGCGAGGCCGCCGGCGGGCGCAACGGACAGTCCTCGATCATCGGGGCGCGGGACCTGGAGGAGATCCACCTGCGGCCCGCCCGCACCGCCGTCAGCGCCGGCGCGGTCGGGCTGATGGCCGCCTACAACGACATCGATGGCGTGCCGTGCTGTGCGAATCCCTGGCTGCTCACCACGTGGCTGCGGGAACAGGAAGGGTTCGACGGCATCGTCATGGCCGACGGCCTGGCCGTCGACCGTCTCGCCGCCCTGGCGGGGACGCTGCGGGGCGCCGGACGCCTCGCGCTGCTCAGCGGCGTCGACATGTCGCTGTGGGACGAGGGGTTCACGACCCTAGTGGAGACGGCCGTGGAGGATGCCGCCGTCGCGAACGCGGTCGACGAGGCCTGCCGGCGGGTCCTCAGGCTCAAGGCGAGGCTCGGGCTGCTGCGCGCGCCGGACCCGGCCGCGGCCCCCGGAGCCGGAGCGGAGCCGTTCTCACGCACGGGCGCCGACCTGGACACGGCCAGACGGAACACGGAGCGGATCTCTGCGCGCGCCGCGCGGGAGTCCCTGGTCGCGCTGACCGGGGATCTGTGCCCCCTGGCGGGCATCGGTGGGCCGGTCGCCGTGCTCGGCCCCTACGCGGAGGACATGGAGTGCTTCCTCGGGGACTACGTCTCCCCTCTACCTCCTGAACGCCGCACGAGCGTGCGGGCGGAACTCGGCCGGATGCGTCCCGTCATCGACGGCCCCGCCGGCTTCGAGGAAAATCCTGGAGCCTTCCGCGAGGCCTCGGCGGTCGTCCTCGTCCTCGGCGGCACCAGCCAGCGCTCCTACGCCGACGAGTTCGACGCGAACGGCGCGGCCCGAGCCACCGTCGCCACCTCGGGGGAGGGCGTGGACCTGGCCGATGTGTCCCTGCCGGAGGACCAGGTTGACCTGGTCTGGCGGGTCCGAGCCGCGACGGCCGCGCCCCTCGCCGTCGTCATCGTCTCAGGGAGGCCGCTGGTCCTCACCGGCATCGAGGAACCGGCCGACTCGATCCTGTGGGCCGGCTACGCCGGCCCACACGGCCCGGCTGCCGTGGCCGAGGCGCTGACGGGCGCATACAGGCCGGCCGGTCGGCTGCCGGTGACACTCCTGGCGGACCCGGGGGCGATCCCGCTCCACCACGACGACCGCCATCCGGGTGAGGACGTTTACCGGGACACCCCCCGCCCGGTCCTCCATGCCTTCGCCGATCACCGGCTGGGCGCCGGCGACCCGGCGGTCGACAACCTCACGGTCGAATGGCCCGAACGGAACAGGGCGACGATCCGCGTCCACCTCGATGGCGGGCGCCCGGAGGGCGGAGAGGCCGTGGTCGCGGTCTTCGCCAGACGCACCGGGGGTTCGGTCGTCCCCCGTCTGTCGGAGTTGCTGGCCTTCGGCCGACTGAAGGTCCCCGGTGAGGGGCTGGCCTGCGAGTGGTCCGTCTCGGCGACCGACCTGTTCGGCTCCGACGATGACGGCACGGCCTGCGAGCTGTGGACGGATCCGCGCCACCGGTGCGTGGTCACCAGCCGCCGGTGAGACGCGATCCGCCGCCGGCGTGGCCGGCGCTGCCCGTCCCCGGTAGCCGGGCCCTCACCGGCGGACAGTGGGTCCCGGGGGAGGCGACGCGCGTCGTGGTCGAAGCGTCCCGCCGCTGGGTGCTCCTGGCGGAGGCCCGCCGGATCGCGGACGAGCTCGGACGCCTCACAGGCCTCCCGGCGGCCGTCCTCGACGATGCGGAGGGACCGCCTCGTCCCGGTGACATCGTGCTCGGCATGCGCGGGGGAACCTCCGCGGCCCGCGAGGGCTTCGTCATCACGACGGGGCGGACCGTCGAGGTGATCGGCGGCTCCGCGACCGCGGTCTTCCGCGCGACGAGGCAACTGCTCCAGGTTCTGCGCGCGACCGGGGGCGTGCCTCGAGGGCGGGTCGCCAGCGCCCCCCAGGTGGCGGAGCGGGCGCTCAACCTCGACATCGCTCGCAAACGCTACACGGTGGGCTGGATCGGGGACCGGATCTGGGAGATGGCCGACGTCGGACTCACCGCTCTCCAGCTCCACTTTTCGGAGAACGAGGGGGTGGGGGTCCTCAGCGAGGATCTCCCGTCCGTCGCCTCGCCCGGGGCCTTGCGCCCCGGCGAGGTGGAGCGCCTGGTCGCACTGGCCGGGGATCTGCACGTCGAGGTGATCCCCTCGCTCGACATGCCCGGCCATCTCGGGCATGTGCTTCGGTCGTTCCCGGACCTGCGTCTGAGGGACGCCCGGGGAGCCCCTGTGCGCGGTGCCCTCAACCTGGCGGATTCCCGCGCGTGGGACCTGGCGGAGCGGCTGATTGACGCCTACCTGCCGCTGTTCCCCGGCTCCTCGCGCTGGGCGCTCGGCTGCGACGAGTTCGTGGACTTCGACGACGTCGCCCGCTATCCGGAGCTGTGGCGGGCGGCGGAGGAACGGTGGGGAATCGGCGCCACCCCCTTCGATCTGTTGACCGCCTTCGCGAACGCGATGGGCGAGCGCCTGAGGGCCCGAGGAGTCATCCCGCGCGTGTGGAACGACGGGATGTTCCGCTCCCGCCGAGTGAGGCCTGACGCGCGCACGGAGACGATGTGGTGGTCGAACTGGAGTGAGCGGATGGTCCCTCTGGCCCGGGCCCGGGAGGACATGGGCGCGGTGGTCAACGCCGATGACCGGCATCTCTACTACGTGCTGGGCGAGAACGCGGGGTACGCGCATCCGACGGCGGAACGCCTGTGGGCCGATGACTGGCACCCCGGCCTGTTCACCCCCGCCCGCGGCGGTCCCCAGGAGATTCCCCGCCCTTATCCCGCGCGGCTGAGGGGCGCGATGCTGTCCGTGTGGGGGGATCGTCCCGACGCGGAGGACCAGCAGGAGGTCGCGGAGCGGCTGGGCCCCCTGATGCGCGCCTTCGCCGAGCGCTCGTGGAACGGCGGATCGCAGGTCGGCGTGGAGGAGTTCCTCGCGATCAGCGCCCAGCTGGCGGGGTCCCCCGACCGGGTGTGACGGGGACGGAGCCGCGGCGGGGGAGGGGCCCGCGCCCGCGTGAGACTCACCACGGGGCGGCCGGAGGACCCGTCCGGCCAGGGGAGAGGGCGGAAGACCCCCCTACACTTGGCCCATGGGTGACTTTGACGCGACCGACCCCTTCGCCCTCATGGGCCTCACCTACGATGACGTCCTCCTCCTTCCTGAGATCACGGATGTCGTTCCCTCCGATGTGGACACCGCATCGCTGTTGACCAAGGGCATCAGCCTCCACGTGCCGCTGGCCTCGGCGGCTATGGACACCGTCACCGAGGCGCGCATGGCGATCGCCATGGCTCGCCAGGGGGGGATCGGGATCCTCCACCGGAACCTGTCCATCGAGGACCAGGCGCAGCAGGTGCGCCAGGTCAAGCGCTCGGAGTCCGGCATGGTCGAGGACCCCGTGACCATCGGCCCCGACGCCACCATCGAGGAGCTGGACGAGCAGTGCGGGCACTACCGCGTCTCCGGCCTCCCGGTGGTCGACGACGACGTGCTGGTCGGCATCATCACGAACC
This sequence comes from Schaalia naturae, assembly GCF_042665795.1. Lineage (NCBI taxonomy): Bacteria > Bacillati > Actinomycetota > Actinomycetes > Actinomycetales > Actinomycetaceae > Schaalia > Schaalia naturae. Next base: position 1,738,596 of record NZ_JBHTEF010000001.1, on the reverse strand, counting down.
GCGACCTCCGATTCGTCCCGACCGACCAGTGGGCCACGCTGAGGGTCCGTGACTGCATGACGCCGCGCGAGCGTCTGATCACGGGGGGGACGGGGATCTCGCGCGAGGCCGCGAAGAGGCTGCTGGCCGACAACCGCATCGAGAAGCTCCCGCTGGTCGACGAGTCGGGCCGTCTGACGGGACTGATCACCGTCAAGGACTTCGTGAAGACCGAGCAGTACCCCTACGCCACGAAGGATGATCGGGGCAGGCTCGTGGTCGGCGCCGCCATCGGCTTCTGGGGCGACGCATGGGAGCGGGCCCAGGCGTTGGCCGAGGCCGGCGTCGACGTCCTCGTGGTCGACACGGCCAACGGCGGCGCGAAGCTGGAGCTTGAGATGGTCCGCCGCCTGAAGTCCGATCCCGCCTTCGCCGGCGTCCAGGTGATCGGCGGGAACGTCGCCACGACGGAGGGCGCCCAGGCGCTCATCGACGCGGGGGTCGACGCCGTGAAGGTGGGGGTCGGCCCCGGTTCCATCTGCACGACCCGGGTCGTGGCCGGTGTGGGCGTCCCGCAGATCACGGCGATCCATCTGGCAGCCCGGGCCTGTGGCCCCGCCGGCGTGCCGCTGATCGCGGACGGCGGTCTGCAGTACTCGGGCGACATCGGCAAGGCGTTGGTCGCCGGGGCGGACACCGTGATGCTCGGTTCGTTGCTGGCCGGGTGCGCGGAGTCGCCGGGAGAGCTGGTCTTCACCAACGGCAAGCAGTACAAGCGCTACCGCGGCATGGGCTCGCTGGGGGCCATGAGCTCGCGTGGGCGCAGGAGCTACTCCAAGGACCGCTACTTCCAGGCCGATGTCGCCTCCGATGACCAGATCGTGCCGGAGGGGATCGAGGGGCAGGTGCCCTACAGCGGTTCCCTGGCGGCTGTGGCCTACCAGCTTGTCGGCGGGCTGCACCAGACGATGTTCTATTTGGGCGCCGCGACGATCCCGCAGCTCAAGGCCCGCGGCCGCTTCGTCCGCATCACCTCCGCGGGCCTGCGGGAGTCCCATCCCCACGACGTCCAGATGACGACGGAGGCCCCGAACTACCACGGCGCCGGAGCGAAGTGACCGCCTGACCTCAGGCCTGGGGCCAGGTCCGGCAGACGTCGTCCGTGCGTCCCCGGGAGCGCAGCCACTCGCCGAAGCGGTCCGCCCACCTGCGGTGGGCCTCGACCTGGAAGCGGTGGATCCCCGCGCCGTCCATCTGGGCGATCCGGGGGAACCGCGCGGCCATCGCGGCCAGGACGTCCAGGGTCATCTCCACGTCGACCTCCGCCGTGTGGGCGTCGGGCGCCAGCGCCACGCCGTAGGCCGGGGCCATGAGCGCCAGCGTCTTCTTGCCCTTCCTGTAGCGGTCAAGCTCGCGGTCCAGCACCAGCGGGTCGATGACGGGTGCGGGGTCCGACCCCAGCCGCTCCTCCAGGGAGCCCAGGTCGTGGCGGCGCAGCTCGTTGTCGACGAGGGAGAGATCGTAGGCCGCGTTGAAGGCGACCACCGGGTGCCCCTGACGCCAGTGGTCGATCAACGCCGTCGCGACCTCGTCGAGCACCTCGACGACGGGGCGCCCCTCGGCGCGGGCCCGTTCGGTCGAGATGCCGTGGACGGCGGTGGCCCGGGCGGGGATCTCGACACCGGGGTCGGCTAGCCATGTGCGCTGAACGTCGGGCGCGTGCGGGGAGCGCCCGCCCTCGGCGCGCAGGACCAGGGCGGCGGTGACGAGGCGGTCGGTGCGCACGTCCACGCCCGTCGTCTCCGTGTCGAACCCCAGCCAGGGGGCATCGGTCCAGTTCATGACGTCTCCTTCGTCGGGTGGTCCCAGTGTGCTCCCCCGCACCGGCATCTGGGGCATCCGGGTCCACCGGCCGGGCGCGTAGTCTGTCCTCGGTGTGACGTCGTGGGGAGGCTCGTGCGCGAGACAGGAGGAGCCATGCCGGAGCCGGGGGATTCCAAGGTGACCCGGGTGATTGCCCATCTGCGCGCGATGGTCGCCGAGGGGCGGATGAGGCAGGGGGACCGCTTCCCGTCGGAACGGATCCTCGCCCAGGATCTCAAGCTCTCGCGGGCGGTCGTGCGCGAGGCCCTGTCGGCGCTGGAGCTGTCGGGAGATGTCGAGCGCTGCACCGGTGACGGGTCGTACCTGGCCGTCGCCCCCGAGAGCTTCGGCGAGTCGTCCTCGATCCGGATGGCGGCGGGCCTCGACCTGGTCGATGCCATGGAACTGCGCATGGACCTGGAGATCGCCGCGGCGGCGCTGGCGTGCAGCCGCGCGAGGAGATCCGACATCCTGCGCCTGGAGGCCGGGGTCGAGGCGATGAGCGAGTACCTCGAGGAAGAGGACTACGAGGCCTATCTGGACGCGTCGATGGACGTCCATGTGGCCATCGGGCGCGCCGCGCACTCCCGGCCCCTGGCCGACTCCCAGATGGAGATCACGGAGACGGCCCGATGCGACCAGTGGCTCCTGGCGGAGCACTACACCCCGGCGATCGCGCAGACCTCCTTCGAGGAGCACAGCGCGATCGTCCAGGCGATCAGCGCCAGGGACGTCGCGGCCGCCGTGGAGGCGGTCAAGCGCCACTACGAGAACTATCCGACATTCGCCAAACTCGACCACGTCGAGAGGTGATCCCGGCTCCGCCCGTCCGAGCCTCCTGCGAGGTCGCTCCCGCCTGAGACGCCTGCATTCGGTGATGTTCCTCTCATCAAATGGTCAGGCCGTTTGTCCCGGTCGGAGCCGATTCTGGGATGCCCGCCGGTGTCTGCCACCTCGCGTTCCCCCGAGAATCGCCGAATTGGCGTGTCTTCGAGAAGAACGACCTACACTGGTCAGACCGGTTGCCCGTTGGTAGGCCAATGGCCGGCCAATGAGCGGGCGGTGCGCAACGACGCGTGGTTCTGCCCACTGAATGATCAGGAGATGACATGAAGGGCCAATCAGAGCCGGGGACACGGATCGAAGTGGATCTGCTCGGGAGCAAGCCTGTTCCTGTGGATGCCTATTACGGGGTCCACACAGAGCGCGCGAAGGAGAACTTCCGGATCTCGGGGCGCCAGATCCGCGACTACCCGGAGTTCGTCCGAGCCATGGTGATGGTGAAGAAGGCGGAGGCGCTGGCCAACGGAGACCTGCACGTCCTGCCGGCGGCGACCGTCGAGGTCATCGTCCGGGCCTGCGACCTGGTTCTCACGGAGGGCCGGTGCCTCGACCAGTTCCCCGTGGACGTTTTCCAGGGCGGAGCCGGGACCTCCGTCAACATGAACACCAACGAGGTCATCGCGAACCTCGCCCTTGAGTTGCTGGGCAGGCCCAAGGGCGAGTACTCGGTGATCAACCCCAATGACGACGTCAACAAGTCGCAGTCGACCAACGACACCTATCCGACGGGGTTCCGTCTCGCGGTGTACCAGATGGTCGAGCCGCTCAAGGATCAACTGCGGCTGCTGGCCGCGGACTTCCGCGATGTCGGCTCGAAGCACGCGAAGGCGCTGAAGATGGGCCGCACGCAGCTGCAGGACGCCGTGCCGATGACGGTCGGCCAGGAGTTCAACGCGTTCGCCTCGACGGTGGAGGAGGAGATCCGCCACCTCGAGTACGTCTGCAAGCTGCTGCTGGAGATCAACCTGGGGGCCACGGCGATCGGCACGGGCCTCAACACGCCCGACGGGTTCCCCGAGGTCGTCACCCGCCGTCTGTCCGAGGTCAGCGGGCTCGAGGTCGTGCGCGCTCCGAACCTCATCGAGGCCACGTCCGACACGGGCGCCTACATCGCCGTCCATGCCGCCTTCAACCGGGTGGCGGCCAAGCTCTCGAAGATCTGCAACGATCTGCGCCTGCTGTCCTCGGGGCCGCGCGCGGGCCTGGGCGAGATCAATCTGCCCGAGATGCAGGCGGGCTCCTCCATCATGCCGGCCAAGGTCAACCCTGTCATCCCCGAAGTCGTCAACCAGGTGTGCTTCAAGATCATCGGCAACGACGTGACGGTGACGCTGGCGGCCGAAGCCGGACAGCTCCAGCTCAACGTCATGGAGCCCGTCATCGCCCAGTGCATGTTCGAGAGCGTCGAGCTGCTGACCAACGCCGTGCGCACGCTGCGGGAGAAGTGCGTCCAGGGCATCGTCGTCAATGAGGACCGCTGCCGGGACTACGTGATGAACTCGATCGGCATCGTCACCTACCTCAACGACCTCATCGGCCACCACGAGGGCGACCTGGTGGGCAAGGAGTGCGCGGCCACGGGCAAGTCCGTCCGCGAGGTCGTCCTGGAGAAGGGGCTGCTCACGGAGAAGGAGATCGACGAGGCCCTCTCCGTCGAGAATCTCATGCACCCGCGCTACATGGGCGAGACCTTCACCGACAAACCGGAGACGGAGATCGTGCCATGATCTGGATCCAGTTCATCGTCGTCCTGGTCTTCATCCTCATCGGTGCCAGGATCGGGTCGATCGGCATCGGCCTGGCCGGCGGCGCGGGCGTCATCGTCCTCGGCCTGCTGGGGCTGCCGGTCGACCCCGAGACGGGCATCCCGTGGACGGTCCTCGGCATCATCATGACCGTCATCGTCGCGGCCTCGGCCATGCAGGCCGCCGGCGGCCTGGACTACCTGGTCGGTCTCTCCGAACGGATGCTTCGCAGAAACCCGAGGCGCATCACGTTCTACGCCCCGATGGTCACCTACCTGATGACGCTGCTGTGCGGGACGGGCCATGTGGCCTTCTCGACGCTGCCCGTCATCTCCGAGGTGGCGAAGGAGGAGGGGATCCGCCCCTCACGGCCCCTGTCGATCTCGGTCGTAGCCTCGCAGGTGGCCATCGCGGCCTCGCCGATCTCCGCGGCGACGATCGCCATGACCGCCGCGGCCCAGCCCGCGGGAGTCGAGTACTACCAGATCCTCCTCGTCGCGATCCCCACGACCTTCGTCGGGTGCATGGTCGGTGCCCTGGTGGCCTCCCATCAGGGCTGCGAGCTGCAGGACGATCCGGTCTACCAGGAGCGCGAGGCCAAGGGCCTGGTGTCGCACACGAAAACCGAGATCGCCAAGGCCCCGGTCGGCGCGAAGCGCTCGGTCGGCGTGTTCCTGGTGGCCATCATCATCGTCATGCTCTACGCGATCCTGATCTCGGACAACCTGGGACTGGTGGAGAACCCGCCGTACCCCCGTGAGGCCGCGATCATGATCATCATGCTGACGGCCGCGATGGTCATCGTCCTGTGGTGCAGGACGGATCCGACCAAGGTCGCCACCGGATCCGTCTTCCGCGGCGGGATGTCCGCGGCGGTGTGCATCCTGGGCGTCGCCTGGCTGGGCAACACCTTCGTCAACGGGAACCTGGACGCCATCAAGGCGGCGGGCGGCGGGATCGTCGAGAGCGCGCCGTGGCTCCTCGCCGTGGTCCTGTTCTTCGCCTCCGCGCTGCTGTACTCGCAGGGCGCGACGACTGCCACGCTCATGCCAGTCGCCCAGGCGCTGGGGGTCGCCGGCTCCGTGATGGTGGCCTCGTTCCCGGCCGTCACGGGCCTGTACCTCCTGCCGACCTACCCGACGACGGTCGCCGCCGTCGAACTGGACGACACGGGATCGACCCGTATCGGGAAGTACGTGTTCAACCACCCGTTCATCCTGCCCGGCACCGTGTCCGTCATCGTGGCCGTGCTGATCGGCTTCCCCCTGGCGAAGCTGGTGGTCGGCTGATGGAGCGGGAAGGACCCGTGGTCGGCATCCTCGGGGGGATGGGCCCGGCCGCCACCGCGGAGTTCCTCAAGGAGCTCACGGAGGCGACGCCCGCCGATCGGGATCAGGACCACCTGGTGTCGATCACCCTGAGCGACTGCTCGATCCCGGACCGGACCGACTCGATCCTCTCCGGCAGGGACACCGTCAGCGGGCCGCTCGAGGCGGACTGCCTGAGGTTGGCGCGGTGGGGGGCGGACCTGATCGCGATCCCCTGCAACACCGCGCACTACTTCCTGCCGAAGTTCCACGACGAGGTGCCCGTCCCGATCATCTCGATCGTCGAGTCGACACTGGACGCCCTCGATGACCTGCACGCCCCGACCTCGGGTCAACCCTTCGACTGCTGGCTGACCGGGACGCAGGGCACGTTGCGCACCGGCCTCTACCAGGAGGCGGCGGCGCGCCGAGGCGTGCGGGTCGGCGTTCCCGGCGAGGAGGAGATCGACGCCTTCATGCGAGCGATACGGCTGGTGAAAGCCGGTCGTGTGGAGGAGTCGGTGGCGGAATGGGAACCGGTGAGGCGGCGTCTGACCGACCGGGCGCCCGTGCCGATCCTGCTCGCCTGCACCGAGCTCCCGCTGGCCGCGGAGGAGTCCCAGCGCGTCCACGGCACGCCGCCGGTCCCCGAGATCTCCTCGATCCGGGCGCTGGCGTCGGCGGTGGTCGCGGCCTGCGGGAGGGCTCCGCGGATGGCGGCCTTCCTCGCCTCGCACAACTGAGCCGAGCGGTGCCCACGGGCGCCCCTCCCTCCGTGGATCTCCTAGAAGGTCGCGGGCCGCGTGGGGGAGGGGGCCGGCGGGCGTCAGGGAGGCATCGCCCTCGGTGCCGCCAGATTCCTCCGCGATCTCGGGCGCTGAGGGGGCGCGGCCGACGAAGACGTCCGCCCCGGCGGGACAACCGGGGCGCGACGGCAGGGACGCCCTCGTCGGCAGGCCGATAGGATCGTGACGTGAGCAACGAAGTGGAGATCGGCCGCGGCAAGCGGGGACGGCGCGCCTACTCGCTGGACGACATCGCGCTGGTGCCCAGCAGGCGCACACGCGACCCGGAGGACGTGCAAGTCGGGTGGCAGATCGACGCCTACCATGTGGACATCCCTGTGATGGCCGCGCCGATGGACTCGGTGATGAGCCCGGCCACCGCCATCCAGTTCGGCCGCTTGGGCGGCATCGGGGTCCTCGACCTGGACGGGCTGTGGACGCGCTACGAGGATCCCGAGCCGATCCTCGAGGAGATCGCCGGCCTGCCCGAGGAGGCCTCCATCGCCCGGCTCCAGCAGATCTACTCCGAGCCGATCAAACCCGAGCTCATCACCCAGCGGCTCCACGAGGTCCGCGACGCCGGCGTCGTCGTCGCCGGGAAGCTCTCCCCTCAGCGCACGCAGAAGTACTGGCGCACGGTGGTCGATGCGGGCGTCGACCTGTTCGTCATCCGCGGCACCACCGTCTCGGCCGAGCACGTGTCCTCGCGATCCGAGCCGCTTAATCTCAAACGCTTCATCTATGAGCTCGACGTCCCCGTCATCGTCGGCGGCGTGTGCACGGACACGGCCGCCCTCCATCTCATGCGCACGGGCGCGGCGGGCGTGCTGGTGGGATTCGGCGGGGGCGCGGCCCACTCCACCCGCCAGTCCCTAGGCGTCCACGCCCCCATGGCCACCGCCATCGCGGATGTGGCGGCGGCGCGGCGCGACTACATGGACGAGTCGGGCGGGCGCTATGTCCATGTCATCGCCGACGGAGGGATCGGGCGTTCGGGCGATCTTCCGCGCGCGATCGCCTGCGGGGCGGACGCGGTGATGCTGGGCGCGGCCCTCGCGCGCGCGACCGAGGCGCCGGGGCGGGGCTGGCACTGGGGGTCGGAGGCGACGCACCCGGAGGTCCCCCGCGGGCACCGCGCGCATGTGGGCACGGTCGGGACGATGGAGCAGATCCTCTATGGCCCTTCCGCGCGTGCTGACGGGTCCCTGAACTTCATCGGCGCGCTCAAGCGGACCATGGCGTCCACCGGGTACAGCGAGGTCAAGGACCTCCAGCGCGTCGAGGTCGTTGTCAGCCCGTACCAGCCCTCCTGAAGCGCGCGGCGGCGCGGGGGAACCGGACGGGGTCGGCTGCCTGCATTCCGGAGCAATCGTTCGCAACCGGTTCTGACCGCCACGATGCTGACCGTGGACGGCCGCCGATCGCGATTCCTCATCTCGTTGAGAAGACGACGGGCGCCTCGAGTCCTGGCAGGTGTCTGATCAGGGCGTATGGGCGCCTACTGTGAGGTTAGGTGAGAAGCGGCGCGACTTCGCTGGACAGCTCGTCGCAGATCCAGGGTGCATTATGGGTTCCGATGCGTTGGACGCCGAGCAGCAGGCATCCGAGTGCGACCATTGGAGTCCAGAAGTTCCCGGTGCCGGCGACCTTGACCTTGACGCCTTCCGGTGCGGTGTCGCACATGAGCTTGACCTGGCGGAGCTGGGGTCCGCCGTGGCGTCCTGTCGAGGACTTCACCCAGTCTGCTCCGGCCTCGCTGGCGAGCTCCACGGCGGCGGCGATCTGGGCGTCCGTGAGCAACTGGACCTCAAGGATCGCCTTGCATTCGGCGCCAGCGTCGTGGGCGACCTTGGCGACCTCGGCGATGTCCTTCTTGTAAAAGTCGTAGTCCCCGCTCTTCAGCTTGCCATGGTTAGCCACCATATCAATGACCCATGGCCGGCCGTTGAGCGTCCGGACTCCCTCCTTGGCCTCGGCGACCTTGGCCGCGGTGGAGACCGCGCCGAAGGGAAAGGCGAGGACCCACCCCGTCTCGATACCGGTGCCCTCAAGCCGATCGGCCGCGTAGGACGCCCAGAACGTGTTCGTGTGGAATCCTTTGAAATGATAACGCCGGGCTGTCTCGATTCCGTGATCGACGTCCTCTTGGCTGGCATCCGGATTGAGGACTGAGAAGTCCATGAGTTGTGCCAGCCCCTCTCGGGAAAGATCAAGATCGCTGAGATGAATCGACTTCGGCATGGTGATCACTCTCCTGCTCTCGTCTTCTCGCCCCTCGGTGGCGCGTTGTGGGCACGTCCGTCCCGTATGGTCAGGCCCCGGTCTCTCCTGTCGGTGTGATGAGGCTCTGCGTCCGCTTCGGTGCGTGCGCAGCGATCGTCTGATCGACATTCCCATCATCGGGTTGACTATACTTGTATGGACTGATCTTATGGTAGGTGGAAGCCCCGTGGCGGTCAAGGCGGTTCCGGAACAGCACCGGGCTCTCGACGCAGCGGATGATGAAGGTAGCCGGCGCCTCGGGAATCGGGGGAAGGCGGAAACGGAAGGAGTCGCGACAAGATGAGGACATCGACTGTGTCTATGATGCGGCACGCCCAAGAACACGGTTACGCCGTGCCCGCCCTCAATGTGGTCGACGATCTGAGCCTGCGCGCGGTGGTGGCTGCGGCCCGCCGCCTCGCCTCGCCGGTCATCGTCCAGGCGTCGGTGAAGACGGCGCGCGCGATCGGGGTGGACCTGCTCACGCGCATGTTCGAAACCGCGAGCGCCGCGGCCGGAGTTCCCATCGCCTTACACCTCGACCACTGCCCCGACGAGGGGCTGATCCGCGAGGTCGTGGAGGCGGGATGGTCCTCCGTCCTCTTCGACGCATCCTCGCTGGACTACGACGAGGCGGTAACGCGGACGCGGCGCGTCGTCGACTATGCGCACGCGCACGGGGTCGATGTGGAGTCCGAGATCGAGAACATCGTCGGCGTCGAAGACGGTGTGGGCTCGGACTCGCTCGTCCACTCCTACTCGCCGGAGCGTCTCGTCGAGGCCGCGGAGAAGACCGGGGCGGATCTTCTCGCGCCCCAACTCGGCACCCAGCACGGCCAGTACACGCGTCGCCCGCGCCTTCTCCCCGAGCGTGTGCACGACATTCGCCGTCTGACCGACCGCCCCATCGTGCTGCATGGTGGGACGGGCCTTACCGGCGACCAGTTCCGTGCGTTCATTGAGGCGGGGATCTCGAAGATCAACGTCTCGACGGCGCTCAAGCGCTCTTATATGGGGTCCGCGCTGGAGAGTCTGCGCGAGGCGGAGGCGGGAGACGTGTGGGATCCACCGGTGTTGTTCCGGGCGATCGAGACGTCTGTGGAACAGACGGTCGGTGAGCACATCGCCATGTTCGGCGCGGGGGGATGGGCCGTGGACTCGGCTTCGGCGTGTTCGGCGGGCGGTCGGATGCAGGGTCGCCGGCGATGAGCTCTCAGCGGGCGCTCATCCTCGACTGTGACGGGGTCTTGGCCGATACCGAGCGTGATGGCCATCTCGTGGCTTTCAACCGGATGTTCCAGCGCGTGCGGGCACCCCTGCACTGGAGCGACGACGAGTACGCCTCGCTGGTGAAGATCGGCGGGGGAAAAGAGAGACTGGCCCGTGCTCTGCCGTTGCGGCGCGCGCGCGAACTGGGCGTCGCCCGGACGGAGGAGGAACTGGCCTCCACGATCGCCCGGTGGCATCGAGTGAAGACGGAGATTTACCGCGATCTCGTCGTCTCCGGCGCGCTGTCACCGCGCCCGGGGGTGCGCCGCCTGGTCGGGAAGTGCGTAGAGGCCGGATGGGCGGTGGCTGTCGCCTCGACGTCGGCTCCGGAGTCCGTGCGCTCGGTCGTCGAGCAGGTACTGGGAGGGGGGACGGCGAGCCGGGTGCGTATCGTCGCCGGAGACGAAGTGCCTCGCAAGAAGCCTGCGCCGGATGCCTATCGCATGGCGCTGGAGGCATTGGGGGCGTCCGCCGGGTGTGCGGTCGCGATCGAGGATTCGGGCATTGGGTGCCGGGCGGCGGTGGGCGCGGGGATCTCGACGCTGATCACGGTCTCCGCCTATACGGGACGCGACGATTTCACGGGGGCTGCCGCCGTGCTCTCCGACTTGGGGGAGCCGGGCTGCCCGGCCCGGGTCTTGGCAGACGCGCAGGGACTGGCGACCCGAGGGGTCGTCGATGTGTCGGTGCTCGAGGCGGTGATGGGAGGGTAGGCGTGAAGGTGCGGCTGGAGGGGCATTTCATCCGTCCCGCCCGTTCCGCCCCGCTCCCTTCCGACGACCGGCTCGCCCGGGCGTCTTGCCGCTTGGCGTTCCTCTTGTCTCTTGTGAGCTAGACCGGTATAGTCCACTTGGGGCGCAACGGGTGCGCTTCTTCCCTTCTTCTCTGTCCTGCCAAGGAGGCAGTCGATGAAATCGACGACGACATCGCGGGCCGCGCCGCTCCCCCTCGTGCTCGAGGATCTTGGTCTTCCGATTGAGCGGAGTCATGAGGATGATGCCCGGCGCGTCCTCGACACCGCGATCGACCGCGAGACATTCGCCTTCCTCTCCTCCCGGGCCCATGGGCTCGACGTCACGGGAGAACTGCGTGCGGTGGTCCGCTACTTCAAAACCGCGTCGGGGCACACGCCTGAGGGATTCCGCAGGGAACTGCACCTGGGCGCGGATGGCGTCCTGCGCGTCGATCTGCAGCGCGACATCGGCTATGGGGCCGATGGCCGTCTGCGTCCCACCAATGTGCTTTACTCGGCGGACTCCGCCGATCCTGGTGAGGTCGCCCCGATCGCCCCCTTCATCTCAAACCTGACCTGCAACCCGGGCATCATCTACGACCTGTTCATCAACAATCCGAGCGCCAACATCGGAGGAAAGTACAAGAACCGTGACGAGGTGATGGCTGAACTCGGGAGGGTCCTCGGGCCCGGCTGTGATATCTCGGTCGAGCTGAACAATCCATTCGAGGAGGACTTCTCGAAGCTGCTCGACGAGGCTGCGAAGTTCCGGGAGATCCTCTCGCCCTGGCGCGTTGTCATCAAGGTGCCCCATACGGGGCCTGTCAACGGGGCTAATGCCCGTCGGCTGTTAGAGGGCGACCGGCGTCTCGGGGTGCGTTACACGCGTGGAGCCACCACCGACCTCCTACGCGGGCACAATCTCGCTCTTCGGCTGCGAGAAGCCGGGTATCGGGTCAACTTCACCCTGATGTTCGAGCCCTACCAGACCCAGATGGCGCTTCAGGCCAAACCTTATTTCATCAACTCTTTCGTCCGGCATCGCAAGATGCAGACGCACCGCCTTGCGGGCTTCGTCGCCGGGTATGAGGCCTCTGGCGATGAGGAGTTCCTGAGGATGCTGCGCAGCTACATGGTCGAGACCGACTATCTGGGTGGTGAGGACGACGGGGTCACCCCCCTGGAGGCGTTGCTCATGGCGCGCGACGTCCTGCGCACGCGGGACGCGGATGGCTCCGAGGGTCCTGGGGATGGGCTGGACGCTGTGCGGCACAACCTGCGAGCGCTACGCAATGCGAACCTGCCGGAGACACGGCTGATCGTCTGCTCGATGGAGGGGGAGCGAAACTACCCTGACATCGACCGTCTGCTCGCCGATCCCGAGTTCGCAGATATGAGCCGCCGGATCGTGGTGACGGCTGAGCCTCGCTACCTGGCGCGTTTCACCTCGACGAACCAGGTCGTCACCTACCAGCGGCGCTTTCTCAACGCAGCGAACGGAGAGTCCTGAGGGAGCGAGAAGAGCAGCACTCTTCCCGGAAGGGCAACAAGGCCAGACTTTAGATATAGTCTGGTCTAGTCAAGATAAGACATGTTGTCGTGCGAGTGACTTCCGCACCAGCGCGGACGACATGGGACACCAGGCAACGGAGCCAGGAGGAACACACGATGGCAATGACGGCAGAGGAGTACGCCAAGCACTTCGATATGGCGCTCCATTTGCAGAGTTCGAAAGAGGAAGACATTCGCCGGCATGCCCGTCAGGCGCGTCAGGCGGGCGTGGACGGGTGCTACACGAATTCATTCTGGACGTCCGTGGTGGCCGAGGAGCTCCGAGGCTCCGACGTCCACATCGGCACCGCGATCTCGTTCCCTTACGGCTGTACCTCGACGGCGATGAAGTTCGCGGAGATCGACGAGGGCCTCGACGTCGGCGCGACGGCCGTGGACATGGTCGTCAACGTCGGCAAGGTCTGTGACGGCGATTGGGCGTTCGTGCGCCGAGAGGTCGAGGGGCTGCGCGAGAAGACGGCCGCGCGCCATGCTCTGTGCAAATTGATCTTCGAGGTCTGTTATCTCACTGACGAGGAGATCGCCTCGCTGACCAGACTGTGCTGTGAGGCCGGGGTCGACTATGTGAAGACCGCGACCGGCTCGCAGGGTTTCCCAACGGAGCATCAGATCAAGGTCATGCGCTCTAATCTCACGAATCCGCAGACCCGGATCAAGGTCTCGGGCGTCCCGCGGACCTTCACGATGCCAGCAAGCCTGTGGATGATCGACAAGCTCGGCGTCTCCTTGATCGGAACCCGCATGGCTGCGGACCTGGTCGACCAGTATCGCGACTACCTCGTCGGCAAGTGACTGCCGCGAAAGGGTGTGAAGCACATGGCGGAATACCTGGTCGGCATCGACGCCGGCACGACAGGCTGCAAGACGATCGTCTTCGATCTCGAGGGCACAGTCCTCGGACAAGACTACCGTGAGTACCCCTGCGTCTATCCCGGGCCCGGATTGGTCGAGCAGCGTGATGAGGACATCATCCCTCCGCTCGTGGACTCCTGCCGGGCGGCGGTGACGGCCTCGGGAGTCGAGGCAGAGGACATCAAGGCGGTCGCCTTCTCCACCCAGGCGCCGTTGCTGGCAATGGTGGACGACGAAGGTCGATTGGTCCGGCCCTTCGTCGGATGGCAAGATCTGCGCGGCGCCCCTTACATCCTGAAACTGCGCGAGAGCTACGGAGCTCAGCGATACTACGAGGAGACGGGCGATCTGCCCGGAACGAACTCTGCTGCGCCGAAGTGGGCGTGGCTGCGCGACCACGAGCCGGAGAACTGGAAGCGGACGCGGTGGTTCCTCTCGGAGCAGGAGTTCCTGCTCCATGAGTGGGGCGCCCCCGAGTACTGGACTGACCTCTCCACCGCCTCACGCGAGGGCATGCTCGATGTCGATGCCCGGCAGTGGTCCGAGGGCGTCCATGACCTCATCGGAATCCCGTTGTCGAAGCGGGCGACCGTGGTGTCGGAGCCGGGCAAGGTCGCCGGAGAGATCGGGCCGGACCTCGCGAAGCGCACGGGCCTGTCCCCCCGCACGCTGCTCTGCCTCGGCGCGCACGATCAGAACTGCTCAAGCCTCGGGGGCGGTGCGGTCCATGGCGGGGACTGCGTGATGGTCATGGGGACTTTCGGCTCGTGCTACGTGGTCATGGACCGGCCAATGCGTGATCCGCGCCGCACGCTGGTCGTCAAACCGAACCACGGCATGGGCAACTGGACCATCGAGGCGTTCTCCAACACCTCGGCGTCCTCTTTCCGCTGGTACCGGGACACGTTCTGCGATCTCGAGTGCGCGGCGGGCCGAGTCAGCGGCGTCGATCCCTACGACCTCATCACCCGCCAGGCGTCCCACTCCTCGATTGGAGCAAACGGCGTGACCTTCCTTCCCTTCCTGGGCGGCGCGTCAGGCGCGCGGCAGAATCCGTCGGCGCGCGGCAACCTCAACGGCATGACGTTGGGGACGACGAAGGCGGATGTGGCCCGGGCCGTGCTGGAAGGCGTCAGTTTCGAGATGCGCGACATTCTCCATGCTCAGGCTGCGGCCGGGATCGACGCGTCCGTCATCCGTCTGGTGGGGGGCGCGGCGAAGTCACCGATGTGGTCGCAGATGCTCGCCAACGTCTTCCAGGTGCCCATCGAGATCCTGAGAACCAGCGAGGCCGGGTGCCTGGGCGCGGCGATGTACGCAGGCGTGGGGATCGGGCTGTACGGATCGTGCGAGGAGGCGGCGGCCCGGGCAGTCAAAGTGGTTCATCGCTATGAGCCGGATCCGGAGACAGAAACCTCCTATGACGAAGCCTTTCATCGCTTCGTCGATCTTTACGGAGCGCTGGACGGCCGGGTGTTCGCATAGAGCGCATCGTGCCGTCGCTCGTCGCGAACGAGTCTGGCGGGGTGAGAGTCGAGCCATCGGTTCCCATCCCGCCAGACCTTTTCAGGACTGGTACTCGAAGTGCAGCTTCATACGGTCGCCGCGGAAGCAGATCTTCGAGTACTCGAAGACGGTCCCCTTCTGGTCAGTGATGATGTCCTCAAGCATGAGGATCGGGTCGCGTTCGGCGACCTCAAGCAGCTCCGCTTCCTCAGAGGTGGCCGCGACGGCCTCCAACTGTTCCGAGGTGCGCGCGGCGCGTAGTCCGTACTGCTTGTCGAGGATCACGCACAGCTGCTCGCCGACCACGTCGTCACGATCGAGACCAGGGGCCAGTCGCACCGGGACAAAGCTCCGATGGAGGCTGACCGGCACGCCGTTGACGAGGCGGCGTCTGAGGATCTCGTAGACGGGGACGCTCCGGTCCACGCCGAGGCGCCGGCGTACCGACTCCGTCGGGATCATGGTGCGCAGGCCGACCAGTTCTGTGACGGTGGCGAACCCCTGTTCCTCCAGTTGTTCACGTATGCCCTGGTAGGCGGGAGAACGAGTCGCGATCTTCTCCTCGGTGACGAACGTCCCTTTGCCGGGGACGCGGTAAAGGACGCCGTCGTCGACGAGACTGTTGAGGACTCCGCGCACTGTCATCCGCGAGACCCCGAACATCTCGTTGAGCGCCGTCTCGGAGGGAATCCGATCCCCGGGACGCCACTCGCCATCGCCGATCTTCTGACGGATCACCTGTTCGATCTGGACGTAAAGCGGGATCGAGGAGTTGCGGTCGAGCGGTTTAGCCATGACTAGTCCTCTCGGGGGAAGCCTTTCCCTCGCATCGTTTTGGGGGAGTTCCGGCGCCTTGTGCCGGGCCTCCCCCAATCTATCCCGTTCGACCGATCATCCGCGGCCTGCCTCTGCCGCCCGGGGGTATGACCGCTCGCACACCGGCCGCGCTCCCGTCGCCGGGACCGTCGAAGGCTCAGCTCCCGGGCCCTCGTGAGACCGGGGAACTCGTCTCCAGCATGAGGATGCGTTCAACGCCGACATCGCCCTCGACTCCTGGCGATTCGGCAGCCGTCTCCGGTGCTCGCACGAATGCGAGGGACTGTGTGGACTCGCCATCGCACCTGCGGTGTCGTGGTGCTTGCGCTGCCTGTCAGCTCCGTCGTCTCAATCTGCCAGGGGAGGTCCCGGCTTCCCGAGAGACATGCCCTCGGTCTTGGGGTCCCACGTGGTGGACCCGTACGAGTCCGCGGGTTGCTGGATGTGATCGACGCCCTCAAGCGGACCGTGAGGTCTGCGTTGGAAACCTCGAGGTTGAGGACATCCAGAACGGGGCCAGCGCTGCCGACGAGAAACTATGTCGAAGATTACGTCATGGATGTGTCGGGTGAATGTCGAGCGGTGAGCCGGCGTGACCTGGATGCCTATAGGCGTTCGCGCGCTTGTTCCATGGCGCGTGGCATGGACGAACTCGCGACGCCGGTCTTCCCGGAGGGGTCGGGCGGAAACCGTGCGCGACGCGGTGCGCGCGCTGGCGGGTGCCGCATTCCGGGACGCGAGGTGCCGGCCACCTGGTGCGAGGTGCATCGCGTCTCGGTGTGGGCGCGGGGTGCGGACGCACGCCGGCAACGGGGTCCTGCTGTGTCGGCACTGCCACCGCGAACTTGACCGGCTCGGGTGAGGAAGCGAGAGAGGGCAGCGGGTCCTTCCGATACGAGCGCGTCTTCGGGACCGCGGCGAGATTGCCGATGACGGCGGAACCGTGGTGGCTCGCCGGCTGGACCCGGGCGGCTGACATCGGCTCTCCCCTCGGGAGGTCGCTCAGGAGGGGCCTTTCGCGCTCTGAGGATGGTGCTCGCGGAATACCCGGATGCGCGCGGTCACCAGTCGACGGGCCCCAGATCCGGCGACTCCAGGAACGACCAGGTCATCGCCGGCACCGGGTCGGTCTCCAGGACCAGGAGCTCGTTGTCCCCCGCCCGCAGGTAGGGCGCCGGAACATACATCGTGCGGCTCGGTCCGCGCCGGTTGTAGCGTCCGAGCAGATGCCCGTTCATCCACACCAGCCCGTGGCCCCATCTACGGGTGTCCAGGAACAGATCCTCCGCGCGGGCGAGACGCACGGTGGCTCCCAGGAACGATGCGCGGCCGACATCCGGCGGCCCGGCCTGTCCGGCGCGCGGGAGCGGAGTCCCGTCTGGCAGAGCCTCCCGCTCCAGCGCCTCCCTCACGGGGGACAGATCTGAGAGGTCCAGGGCCAGCACCTCCCAGCCGGTCACCTCACGGCCTCCGACGAGGACCGGGCCGACGAGCCCCTTGTGCTCCCCGATACGCGGCCCGTAGTCGACGCGTCCCATGTCCTCCACCAGGATCTCGAGGACGCGGGTGCCCGCGGGCAGGGCCACGGACGTGTCGTGGTCCATGCGTTCGAGGACGCCCAGCCGCCGCCCCTGCGACTCGACGATCGCGCGGTCGCGGACCTCGCTCACGGTCAGCAGGGCAGGGGCGCCCTCGGCGATGGGGGCGGGCAGGGTCGCGCGGCAGGCGAGGAATCCCCGGTACTGGCCGAGGGCGTCCATCGTGGGGAGGACGCGGGAGCTGCGCCACGAGCCGAGCCGTCCGAGGACCTCCGAGAGGGAGATGACGGCGGAGAAGGCCCCGGAGGGCGTGGGCGCCGGCGGGCGCGGGCAGGGGACCTCGTCGGGGAGGTCTGTGAAACGGCCCAGCACTTCGCGGAACGCCCAGTACTTCTCGGTGGGGTGGCCGGACTCGTCGAGGGGAGCGTCGTAGTCGTAGCTCGTCGTGATGGGACGGTAGAGTCCCTTGTCGTTCGCCCCGTTCGTCAGCCCCAGGTTGGTGCCGCCATGGAACATGTAGAGCGTGACGGAGGCGCCCAGGCCCAGCAGCTCGGCGAGGCTCCGAGCGGAGTCCACGGCCGGTGTGGTGTGGTGATGGTCGCCCCACTGGTCGAACCAGCCGTCCCAGAACTCCGAGCACATCAGCGGGCCCGTGGGCTGGGCGCGGCGCACGGCGGCCATGCGCTCCGTGGCCCGGGAGCCGAAGGAGCCCGTCGTCAGCAGATCGGGGAGCGTCCCATCCTCGAGCATGCGCCCGCTCGGCTGGTCGACGGTGGTGAGGGGGACGGTGACGCCCGCCGCCCGGGTGAGCTCGGCGAGGGCGCGCAGGTAGCCATGGTCGCGGCCGTAGGCCCCGTATTCGTTCTCGATCTGGACGAGGATCACCGGCCCCCCGCGGTCGACCTGGCGGGGGACGATGATGTCGTAGACGCGGCGGAGGTAGTCGCCGGCAGGCTCGATGAACCGTGGATCCAGGGACCGCACAGGCGTCGCCGTGCCGGCTGAGGCGACGTCGGGGTCTGTGGGATCCGCATCCGAGAAGAGCCAGGCGGGCAGCCCGCCGCCGTCGAACTCGGCGCAGATGTAGGGGCCGGGCCGAACAATCGCCTGCATCCCCTCCTCGGCGACGGCGTCGAGGAAACCGCCCAGGTCGAGGCGTCCCTCGGCGACCCACGTCCCAGGCGCCGGTTGATGCAGGTTCCACGGCACGTAGGTCTCGATGGCGTTGAGGCCCATCAGGCGGGCCTTGTGGATGCGATCGGCCCAGTAGGCCCGCGGGACGCGGAAGTAGTGCAGGGTCCCTGCCAGGATGCGATGCGGACGTCCGTCCAGGACGAAGTCGTCGCCGATGATCTGGAAGGTGGTCACGGTGAATCGCTCCTCGGGTCGTCCCAGGTGGGGGCGGAGTGTCGGTCGGATGGCAGGGACGCGGGGCCGCGGGCGGGCCCGCATCGTGATGAAACGGTGATCATCGGCGCCCCGGTCGGGGTGTTATGGTTACGTAACCGGACGATACATCATGGTCCATCAACGAGGAGGTCTCTGGAGTGTCGGCACCTTCCATCGCGGCGGGGAACGCAGGGCGGACCGCACCCGCCGTCCCGATGAACAGACGCAGGCGCGACTGGCGCGGCTGGATGTTCGTCGGCCCGTTCGTCGTCGTCTTCGTCTTGGTGCTCATCGTGCCGTTGATCTACTCGCTGGTCGAGAGCATGTTCCAGTACCAGGCGTTCTTCGGCACGAACAAGTTCATCGGCGCGGACAACTACGTCAAGCTCTTCCACGACGAGCTGTTCTGGGCGGGCCTGGGGCGCGTCGCCCTGATCCTGGTCGTCCAGGTCCCGATCATGCTCGGCATCGCGATGCTCGTGGCCCTGGCGATCGACTCGGGCCGCCTCCACGGCAGCGACTTCTTCCGCATCTCCGTGTACCTGCCCTACCTCATCCCGACGGTGGTCGCGGCCCTGATGTGGGGCTTCCTCTATGGGACGAACTACGGACTCGTCAGCCAGATCAACGACGCCTTCGGCTGGCATCTGAATCCCTTCTCCCCGGACTGGATCCTGGTGTCGATCGGCAACGTCATCACGTGGACCTACATCGGGTACAACATGCTGATCTTCTACTCCTCCCTGCGCACGATCGACACGAGCGTCTACGAGGCCGCCGTGCTTGACGGCGCCAATGAGTGGCAGATCGTCAAGTCGATCAAGATCCCCCACATGTCCGGCTCGATCGCGATCACCGTGATCTTCTCGATCATCGGCACCTTCCAACTGTTCAACGAGCCCAGCATCATGCAGCGCATGGCGCCGTCGGTCATCACGAACTCCTTCACTCCCAACCTCTACGCGTACAACCTCTCTTTCAGCTCGGGCCAGCAGGGGTACGCGGCGGCGCTCGCCATCGTCATGGGCGTGATCACGGTCGTGATCGCCTACACGGTCCAGCTGCGCGGCATGCGCGTGGACGACTGAGAGGACCTGACATGACTGTTGCCGCTGAGCCGCGTCGACACGCGCGCCGGAGCCCCGGCCGGGAGGCCGGCGCCCCGCGGAAGCGCAGAGGCTGGAATCCCGCCCAGCCGCCCAAGAGCTGGCTGTACACCCTGGTCCTGGGCATCACGGTCGTCTACGCGTTCTTCCCGCTGGCGTGGCTGCTCATCAACACGACGAAGACGCAGAAGGACTTCATCTCGACATTCGGATTCGCCCCGGGCTCGTCGTTCGCCTTCTGGGACAACCTGGTCCAGGTCTTCACCTACTCGAACGGCGCCTTCGCCCGCTGGCTGCTCAACACCGTCCTCTACGTCGTCGTCGGCGGGGGCGGAGCCGTGTTCCTCGCGGTCCTGGGCGGCTACGGACTGGCGATGTACCGGTTCCCGGGGAGGAAGGCCGTCTTCCTCGTCGTCATGGGGGCCATGGCCGTCCCCTCCGCCGTGCTTGCCGTGCCCCAGTTCCTCATGTTCGCGAAGATCGGGCTGACCAACAACCCGTTCTCGGTGATCATCCCGTCTCTGGTCGCTCCCTTCGCCTTCTACCTCATGTACACGTTCTCCCAAGAGTCCGTGCCCAAGGAACTGCTGGAGGCCGCGCGGATGGACGGATCCGGGGAGTTCCGGACGTTCTTCCGGATCAGCCTGCCCCTGCTCGCCCCCGGCATCGTCACCGTCTCCCTGTTCACGGCGACGACGACGTGGAACAACTACTTCATCCCGTTGATCATGCTCAAGGACTCGTCGTGGTACCCGCTGACGATCGGGCTCAACCAGTGGAACCAGCAGGCCTACATCCCGGGCGCCGAACCCGTGCAGAACCTGGTGGTCATGGGGTCCCTCATCACGATCGTCCCGCTGATCGCGACGTTCCTGTTCCTCCAGAGGTACTGGCAGGCAGGGCTCTCCGCGGGCAGCGTCAAGGCCTGAGCGGACCGGCGCGCAGGGGGACTCCCCGCACAACAGCTTTCCGACCCGTTCCCAACACCCAACAAGAGATAGAGGAAGAAATGCGATCAATCGGCAAACGCGCGCTGTCGGGCGTCGTCGCCCTGAGCGCCGTCGTGGCGCTGGCCGCCTGCTCCAACGGAGGCGGCGCGGCATCGGGCGAGTCCGCCGGCTCAGCCGGCGAGGCGACCTCGCCCGCCTACGACGAGAACACCGACTACGACATCACCGTGTGGGCATGGGAGCCCACCATCCAGCAGGACTCCGACGTCGTCAAGGCGTTCGAGGAGAAGTACCCGAACATCCACGTCACCGTGACGAACGTCGGGGGCGCCGCGGACACCTACACGGCGCTGTCCAACGCGCTGCAGGCCGGTTCCGGCCTGCCGGACGCCGCCCAGATCGAGTACTACGCACTGCCGCAGTACGCCACCGGGTCCTCCCTGGCCGACCTCACCGAGTTCGGCGCGGGCGACCTGGAGGGCCAGTACACGCCGGGCACCTGGAACTCCATCAACCAGACGACGGCGAAGGGCGTCTCCGGCATCTTCGGCCTGCCCGTCGACTCCGGCCCCATGGCGCTGTTCTACAACCAGGCGACCTTCGAGAAGGCCGGCATCAGCGAGCCTCCGACCACGTGGGACGCGTTCTACGAGGACGCCAAGAAGATCCACGCCCTCGGTGACAACTACTACATCACGAGCGATTCCGGGAACGACGCGGGCTTCCTCACCTCCATCATGTGGCAGCTCTCGCCCAGCGCCTTCCAGGTCGACGGGCAGAACATCACGGTGGACTTCACGGATCCCAACTTCCAGAAGTTCGTCGACATCTGGCAGAAGCTCATCGACGAGGATCTGATCTCCACGAGCATCGTGGGGTGGTCCGACGAGTGGTTCAAGGGCCTGGGCGACGGCACGCTGGCCTCGCTGCCGACTGGAGCCTGGATGCCCGCCAACCTGCTGGCCAACTCCTCGGAGGCCAGCGGCGACTTCCGGGTCGCCCCGATGCCGAGCATCGACGGCTCCGCGGTCAACGCGGAGAACGGCGGCAGCTCGCTCGCCATCATGGACGCCTCCGGGAACAAGGCCGCGGCCTACAAGTTCCTGGAATTCGTGAGCAACGGCGACGGGGCCACGCTGCGCGTGAAGGGCGGGAACTTCCCGTCGTTGCAGTCCACCCTGGATGACACGGACTTCCAGGAGTCCACGGGCGACTTCGCCAATCAGGAGCTCCTCGACTACTTCGGCGGCCAGACGTACAACTCTGTCCTCGCCGAGGGCGCCTCGGCCGTCAACACGGGGTGGACCTACCTGCCCTACGAGGTGGCCGCGAACTCGAAGTTCGGCGACACCGTGGGCCAGGCCTACAACGGGTCCGGCACGAAGCTGACGGACGCCCTCGCCCAGTGGGCGCAGGCGATCGAGGACTACGGCAACGAGCAGGGCTACTCTGTGACGGTGAAGTGAGGTGAACTCCCCGGATCGGGGAAGCAGGTGAGGGGTGCCCGCCGGGAACGTGTTCCCGGCGGGCACCCCTCCCGGTCACAGACGACCGTCAGGCGCGGGTCATCACAGGAGGAGAGACGGACGTGACGGTGAGAGGACGCCGCAGACGCCCCTCGATGGCGGATGTCGCGAAGTTGGCGGGCGTGTCCCCGCAGACGGTGTCCCGGGTGTCCAACGGGGAGCCCTACGTCGTGGAGGAGAAGCGGCGGCGCGTGCTCCAGGCCATGCGCGAACTCGGCTACCGCCCGAACTCGGCGGCGCGCGCGATGAAACGGGGGGCGTTCAGGACCATCGGCGTCGTGTTCCACAGCCTCCATCCCGTGGGCACCCACCGCACCCTCGAGGCGATCTCCGAGGCCGCGGCCGTCGAGGGATATGCCACGACGCTGCTTCCCCTGGAGGCGTCCACCCGCCGGGCCACCGACGGGGCGTTCACCCGGCTGGGGGAGATGGCCGTCGACGCCGTCATCGCCATCATCTCCTCGCACTTCACCGGCGACACGGCGTTGCAGCTCCCGACCGGGGTCCCCACCGTCGTCCTGGGGCCGCCCCTGGTCCCCGGAGCGGCGTCGGTGGACTTCGACAACGCCGTCGGGGCGGAGGCGGCGGTCACGCACCTGCTGGGCCTTGGGCACCGCACCGTCCACCACATCGCGGGACCGGCGGAGTCCTTCTCCGCCCGCACCCGGCGGGACGTGTGGAAAAGCGTGCTCGAACGCGAGAACCGCCCGGTCCCGGAGACCGCGAGCGGCGACTGGTCCCCGGACTCGGGGTACCGGGCGATGCGCGAACTCCTCGCGCGGGGCGAGCGCCCCAGCGCGCTGTTCGTCGCGAACGACCAGATGGCGCTCGGCGCCTTCCGGGCCATGCTCGAGGCCGGGCTGCGGATCCCCGAGGACGTGTCCGTCGTGGGCTTCGATGACATCGACGAGGCGGTCGCCTTCCCGACCCCGCTCACCACGGTCTCCCAGGACTGGGACGAACTGGGGTGCGACGCCCTGCGGGTCGCCGTGGACATGGTCGAGGGCAGGGAGCCGTCGACCGTGTCGATCCCGACCCGCCTCGTCGTGAGGGACTCGGCCGGACCCGCGCCCGCGCGCCCCTGAGGCGCGGCGAGAGCAGGGCCCGGCCGGGGCAGCGTCACAGACCGGGGCGCTTCCCCAGGGTGAGCGTGACCTCGCCCGTGTGGGCGAAGAAGTCGTTGCCCTTGTCGTCGACGACGATGAAGGCCGGGAAGTCGCGGACCGAGATCTGCCACACGGCCTCCATGCCCAGCTCCGGGTACTCCAGCAGCGTGACGTCCGTGATGCAGTTCGCGGCGAGCTCGGCGGCGGGCCCGCCAATGGAGCCCAGGTAGAAGCCGCCGTGGCGCTGACAGGCCTCGGTGACGGCCTTCGAACGGTTGCCCTTGGCGACCATCACCATCGACCCGCCCAGTGCCTGGAACTCGTCGACGTAGGAGTCCATGCGGCCCGCCGTCGTCGGTCCGAAGGAACCGGAGGGCATTCCCTCCGGCGTCTTGGCCGGTCCGGCATAGTACACGGGGTGATCCCGGAGGTACTGCGGCATCTCTGCGCCGGAGGCGATGAGCTCGCGGATCCGCGCGTGCGCGATGTCGCGGGCGACCACCATCGTGCCGTTGAGGGACAACCGCGTGCCCACCGGGTGCTTCGACAGATCCCCGAGGACCTCCTCCATCGGGCGGTCGAGATCGATCTCGACGGCCTCGTCACCCTCGCCGTGGCCGATCTGGGCGTCGGTGGTGTCGGGCAGGAAGCGGCCCGGATCTCTGTCGAGCTGCTCGAGGAAGACGCCCTCGGGCGTGATCTTCGCCTTCGCCTGGCGGTCCGCCGAGCAGGACACCGCGATGGCGACGGGCAGCGACGCCCCGTGGCGCGGCAGACGCACGACCCGGACGTCGTGGCAGAAGTACTTGCCGCCGAACTGGGCGCCGATGCCCATCTGCCGGGTGAGGCCGAGGACTTGCTCCTCCATGTCGAGGTCGCGGAATCCGTGTGCCGTCGGGTCGCCGTGGGTGGGCAGTTCGTCCAGGTAGTGGGCAGAGGCGTACTTCGCGGTCTTGAGGGTGTACTCGGCAGAGGTCCCGCCGATGACGATGGCCAGGTGATACGGCGGGCAGGCCGCGGTTCCCAGTGAGCGGATCTTCTCCTCGAGGAACCGCATCATGTGGGTGGGGTCCAGGATAGCCTTCGTCATCTGGTAGAGGTAGGACTTGTTCGCGGAACCGCCGCCCTTGGCCATGAAGAGGAAATGGTACTCGGTCTCGTGCCCCGGCGCGGTGTCCGCGTACAGCTCGATCTGGGCGGGCAGGTTGCAACCGGTGTTGACCTCCTCGTACATGCTCAGCGGCGCGTTCTGCGAGTAACGGAGGTTGAGCTGCGTGTACGCGTCGAACACGCCCCGGGCCAGGGGTCTCTCGTCGGTGCCGGGGGTGAGCACGCGCTGACCGCGCTCGCCCTTGATGATGGCGGTTCCCGTGTCTTGGCACATCGGCAGGACGCCCGCGGCGGCCACGTTCGCGTTCCTCAGCAGGTCCAGGGCGACGAAACGGTCGTTGGGGGAGGCCTCCGGGTCGTCGACGATACGGCGGACCTGCTCAAGATGGGAGGTGCGCAGGTAGAAGGCGATGTCGTGGTAGGCGGTGCGCGACAGCAGTTCGAGCGCCTCGGGGGAGACCTTGAGGTAAGCGGCCCCGTCCGGGCCCTCCACCGTCTCCACCCCCTCGGCGGTGAGCAGACGGTACTGCGTGGGGTCCTCGCCCAGCGGCAGCATGTCCTCGTAGAAGAACTCGGTCACGGTCACTCCTTTTGCCTTGTGCGCGTCTTGCCTGATGCGCGGCCTCGCCTCGTGCGCAGGTCCTGCCGCGCGCGTGCGCGACGGGCCCACGCTAGGGGAGGGGGCCGGACGGCCCCGGGGACGGCGGTCCCGGGTGGGGACGCGTTGACGAGGGCGGCCCTGCTGTCGTCGCAGATCAGACTGTATTTTGAGATCTGCCGGTGGCTTGCCGGCCAGGCTCCGGGCCTCGGCGGAAGCGACGGTTCGCCGAGCAGGGGGCGCCCTCGTGAACGCAAATGCGCGAAGGTCCCATGACGCAAATCGATTGGGGGCGGACAATGGAACCCGGGCACGTCCGCACACGAAGGAGAGTCGACATGACGGAGTACCGCATCGAGCACGACACCATGGGAGAGGTCCGCGTCCCGGCCGACGCGCTCTACCGGGCCCAGACCCAGCGAGCGGTCGAGAACTTCCCGATCTCGGGGCAGACGCTCAGCCCCCATCACATCGCGGCGCTGGGCCAGATCAAACGCGCGGCGGCGCTGGCGAACCGGGAGCTCGGCGTCATCGACCAGGCGACGTCCGACGCGATCGTCGCCGCAGCCGACGAGGTCATCGCCGGGCGGCACGACGACCAGTTCCCCATCGACGTCTTCCAGACGGGGTCGGGCACGTCCTCGAACATGAACGCGAACGAGGTCATCGCGACCCTCGCCTCGCGTGCCTCGGGGCTGGCCATCCACCCGAACGACCACGTCAACGCCTCGCAGTCGTCCAACGACGTCTTCCCGTCCTCGATCCACATCGCGGCCTACCAGGCGGTCGACGAGGTCCTGCTGCCCGGGTTGCGCACGCTGCGGACCTCGCTGGCCGCCAAGGCGCAGGAGTTCGCCGACGTCGTGAAGTCCGGGCGCACCCACCTCATGGACGCGACCCCGATCACGCTCGGCCAGGAGTTCAGCGGGTACGCCGCCCAGATCACCCAGGGCATCGCGCGCGTCGAGGCCACACTGCCCCGGCTGGCGGAACTCCCGCTGGGGGGACGGCCGTCGGCACGGGCATCAACACACCCGAGGGCTTCTCCGCTCGCGTCATCGAGCTGATCGCCCAGAACACGGGCCTGCCGTTGCACGAGGCTGACAACCACTTCGAGGCCCAGGCCGCCCAGGACTCGCTCGTCGAGCTGTCCGGAGCTGTGCGCACCGTCGCCGTGTCGCTCGTCAAGATCGCCAACGACCTGCGGTGGATGTCCTCGGGGCCGCGCACCGGCATCGGCGAGATCCACCTGCCCGACCTCCAGCCGGGATCCTCGATCATGCCGGGCAAGGTCAACCCGGTGCTGCCAGAGGCCACGGTCCAGGTCGCCGCGCAGGTGATCGGCAATGACGCGGCCATCGCCTTCGCGGGCGCCCAGGGCAACTTCGACCTGCTGGTCATGCTGCCCGTGATGGCGGCGAACCTGCTGCAGTCGCTGACGATCGTCGGCCACGTCACGCGCGTGCTGGCGGAGCGCTGCGTCGACGGGATCATCGCCAACGAGGAGGCCTGCCTGCGGCACGCCGAGTCTTCCCCCTCGATCGTCACGCCGCTCAACCGCCTGATCGGCTACGAGTCGGCCGCGAAGATCGCGAAGCACTCCGTGAAGACCGGGGTGACGGTGCGACAGGCCGCGCTGGACCTCGGCTTCGTCGACCGCGGTGAGCTCACCCTGGAACAGCTCGACGCGGCGCTGGACGTTCGGTCGATGACCGGGAGGCACTGAGGGCCGCGGGGCGCCCGGGGCGCGCAAGCCCCGGGCGGGCGGACCGATGGACAGCGGGCGCCCGGGCTCTAGACTGGTGGAAATAGGCCGGGGAGTCGATTTCTCCCGGCGCCTCCGCACCCGCACCGATCACGAGGACCGATGGCCGCCCCTCTCATCACCCCCTCCCCGGCCGTCCGGCGCGCGCGGGGAGCGGTGTTCGCCCTGTTCTTCACCAACGGCGCGCTGTTCGCCAACATCATCCCGCGGTATCCGGAGATCAAGGACACCTTCGCGCTGTCGGACTTCTGGTACGGGGCGACGATCGCGCTGTTCCCCCTGGGCGCGATCTGCTCGGGGCCGTTCGCGGCGCGGCTGATCCGGCGGATCACGTCGGCCCGGACGGCGACCATGGGAACGGTGGGCATCGGCGTCTCGCTGACGATGGTGGGCGCCATCACCGTATGGCGCGCGTCGATGGGCGGGGCCGCGGCAACGGCGGGCGGGGGCTCGCCGTGGTCGCAGGGTATGGCGGCAGTCGTCGCCTATGTCCTGTTCGGAGTCGTCTACTTCGCGGGCGGGGCCTTCGACTCCCTGACCGATGTCGGCCAGAACGCCCACGGCCTGCGCGTCCAGCGCTCCTATGGGCGCTCGATCATCAGCTCCTTCCACGGCGGGTGGTCGCTGGGCGCCGTCACCGGCGGGCTGATGGGCGTCGCGGCCACCCAGGCCGGGCTGCCGCTGGGCTGGCACCTGATGGCCGCCGCGATCCTGTTCATCGTGGTGGGGGCCGTCGCCTACCGGTTCACCCTGCCAGGATCGGACGACGGCCGCCCGGAGGGCGGCGTGGACGCCGCGGCCGCGCACGCTGACGCCGTGGGCGCGGCGGAGGTCCGTTCGGGCGGCGCCGCGGGACCGGCGGAGACCGGGGTGGGCACGCTGCGCCTCAGTCCCACGCTGGTCGTGGCGCTGCTGACGGTCATGGCACTGGCGGGCGGCTTGATCGAGGACGCGGCGTCCACGTGGTCGACCCTCTACATGCGCGATGAGCTGGGCGTCGTCGGCGGCATGGCGGGCCTGGCCTACGTCACGCTGCTCGCGTCCCAGACGGCGGGGCGGCTGAGCGCCGACCGGGTGGTCGACGCCCTGGGGCCGCGCAACACCCTGTTCATCGGCGGCGCGCTGATCACCGTCTCCACCGGCGTCGCCGTGCTCTGGCCCTCGGTGGCGTCCACCCTGGTCGGCATGGTGCTGGCGGGCGTCGGCTGCGCCTCGATCGTGCCGCTGGCCATGAACGCGGCCGACGACATCCCCGGCCTTCCGGCCGGGTCGGGGCTGACGGTCGTCACCTGGCTGATGCGCCTGTCGTTCCTCCTGTCGCCGCCGCTGGTCGGCCTGGTCGTCCAGGCCACATCGCTGCGCGCTGCGATGGCCGTGATCCCGATCGCGGGCCTCCTCACGCTGGCCACCGCCTGGGTGCTGGCGCCCCGGGCCCGGGCGCGGTCGGGCGGGCGGACGCCCGACCTCAGGCCCGCAGCGCGCCTCTGACGGCGGCGGACAGGCGCAGCGCCCGAGGATCGGCGCCTCCGGGCACGCTCATCCGCCGCTGGACGTAGCCGAAGGCAAGTTCATACTCGGGATCCGCGTACCCGAGCGAGCCGCCGGCCCCGTCATGACCGATCGCGCGGAACGAGCCGAAGGGCATACCGGGATGCGGTTTCTGGAAGACCGTTCCGAAGCAGCCGGGTACGCCGAGTACACGGTCCACACCCCAGCATTGCTGGGTGCCGAACTCCTCGACGGTCGCGGCGGAGAGGAACGGGCGCCCGCCGTCCACGTCCTGCACCCCGGTCACCGCCGCGGCGTAGACGCGGGCGAGCCCCCAGGCGCTCCCGACGCCGCCGATCGAGGCGATGCCGGCGGCGCGCAGATGCGCCAGGTTGGGCTCGATCTCTCCCTCCGGATCCATGGGACCTCCCCCGAAGAAGGCGATCGAGGCGAGGTCGTCGCTCGGGTCGCGACCTGGGTTCGCGCTTTCGGGCGGGGAAACGCCTTCCTCAGAGTCGGGCGGAGGCGGATCCTGTGCCAGGGGCGGGAGCACAGGACGGTAGCGAGCCTCGGCGGGTTCGTCGGTCCCGATGAAGAAATCGACACCGTAGCGCCCACGCACGTCGCGGGCGTAGTACTCCTGGAGCTCCTCATGGGCGACACGTCGGAACAGCTCCTCCATCAGCGGGCCGATGGACGTGCCGTGGTATCCGAAGCAGGACCCGGGCCGCCATAGCGGGCGCATCGCGGCAAGAGCGGCCGCGACCTCCCGCGAGTCGTATCGGGTTCGGATCCGCATTCCCGGCACGCCGACCAGGCCGGCCTGGTGGGAGAGAAGCTGCCTCACGGTGATCCGGTCCTTGCCGCGCGCCGCGAACTCGGGCCAGTATCGGGACACGGGAGCGTTGAGTTCGAGGAGCCCCGCTTCCACAAGACGGGCCAGGGTGAGCGCGGAGACGCCCTTGGTGGAGGAGAAAACGCCGGTGAGCGTGTCCTCATCCATGTGGGGACCTCCCCACAGGTGGATTGCCTCTCGACCTCCCACGTAGGCGCTGAGCTGGGCGGAGTAATCAGGATCCTCAGCCAGCATCGCGGCGAACATCTCGCGGACGGGTTCGAAGACCAGGTCGGCCCATCCCAGGGCGTCCGCGCTCATCGGAAGGACTCCATGGCGAAGGCGTCGACGATGTCGAGGACCTCGGGCTGCCAGAACGGGGGACCGGCGTGATCCGCGCCCCTGAGCTGGTAGAACGTGACGTCCTGACCGGCGGCCGCGAGTTTTTCGCAGAACTGGGCGGATTGCGCGAAGGGAACGATCCGGTCCTTCGAGCCGTGGATCACCAGCAGCGGTTGGAGCCGACGGTCGGCGGCGTCGGGCACATGCGAGGCGACGACCGTGGGCCCGACCAGCTCCGGATGGTCCAGCACGTCGTGACCCCCGATCAGCATTCCCTCGGGGCTGCCGGGAGAGCGATGGTCCTGGATGGAGGGTTCCTCGTTCATCCGTGAGATATCGGTGGGCCCGTAGTAGTCGATGAAGCACCGGAGGCCCAGGCCTCCGTCGAGGCCGGGGCCGACCGGTTCGTCGGAGTAGTCCTGGGAGTCCTGCGTCGCGTACGTCATCAGGGTGGTGTGCCCGCCCGAGGAGTCCCCCCACAGACCGATCTTGCCGGGATCCACGTGCAACTCGGCGGCATGGGCGCGCACATACCGGATCGCGGTCTTGACGTCGGCGACCTGCGCGGGGAAAGGCGCGAGATCGCTCGGACGGTACTCGACGATGGCAATGACGTATCCGCGCCGCGCGAAATCAGCCAGGGCGGGCAGGTTCTGGCCCAGCGCTTGCTCGCGCCAGGCTGAGCCCTGGACATAGAGCAAGCACGGATAGGCGCCGCCTGCGCCCGTCTCGTCCCCATCCGGCGGCGTCGCGTCAACGCCTGGTGGCAGGATCACCTGGAGGCGGAGGCGGCGTCCGGACTTCTCCGCGTAGACCACGTCGAGGAGCGCGGTGGCGTGGATCGGGGTGAGATTCGCCTCGAGGACGGCCATACCGGCGGTTCGGGCTGACGACTCCGGGAACTCCTCCGGCGGGACGATGCGAGGTTCGATGAAGGTCATTGATGTCCTTTCTGACGGAGCGATCGGTGGTGCGGTGCGCGGCCGCCTCGGTGGGTTCAGTGTGCGCCAGGTGCCGCCGCCTCGGTGGCGGTGGCAGACTGCCGGATCGCCCAGCGCGCGTCGATCTGGTAATAGACGGTCGCGGCGAGAGCCGTGGCCAAAGTCGTGACGGCCGCCGTGGCGAACTGGGTGCCGGCGCTGGTGGAGGCGAGGAACCGGTCGACGAGGCCGAAGTAATAGGGTGCGCAGAACCCGGCCAAAGCGGCGCCGGAGAAGACGAGAGCTGTCGCGGCCGCCGAGTTGTCCGCGGTCGCGCGGGCGTTGATCGCGTTGATGGCGAAGGGCATGAACGTGCCGAATCCCAAGCCGACGAGCACGGCCATGATGAACAGGACGGCCAGGTTCTGGGCGACCACGCCCAGTCCGAGACCGGCTGCCAGAATCAGCAGGGCCGCCGTGCCTGTCCACTGGCGGAGGGCTCGGAAGGTCGAGCCGAACACGACACCGGCGAGCACCGAGGCGATGCCGAAGACCGTCATGACCAGCGAGACCTGAGAGCCGCTGGCGATTGCGCGTTCGGAGGCGAGGAACGGCGTCGAGATGCCAAGGGCTTGGAATGAGATCGTCATGAGGAACATCAGGGCGACGGCGCCCCACGTCCCGACTGGCAGGCGTGGGAGTCCGGATGCCGTCAGAGAGGAGTCCTTCGCAGGGGGCTCCGGAGCGTCGGTCGGAGCCTGGGGCTCGGGGACGTTGCGCCAGACGAGAGCGAGGATGATGAGAGGCAGGAGGTAAGCCAGGAACGCCGACATCCACCCCATCAGCATGAGCGCGGAGACGACGAGACCCCACACGATGTTGCCGGCACCGACGATGCTCGACTGCCATCCGAGCATCGTGCTGCGTTCCCTGCCCTGGTAGAAGTCCGCGACCAGACTCGCGGACAGGGGCTGCAACAGGCCCATGCCGAATCCAGCCAGGAGCCGGAACGCAATGACCAGCGGGTAGGACCCGGTGGGGATTAGCGCCAGGGGGGAGGTGCCTCCGATGATGATGAGCAGGATCCCGACGAGGACCAGGCGTCGTTTGCCCACGCGGTTCGCCAGCGCTCCCGCGACCAGGGTGGCGATGAGCGCGGCGATGGCAGGCATGGACACGAATCCTTGGATGGTCGATTGGCTCTCGTCGGGAAACTGCCGAGCGAGGTCGGCCAGGACGGGTGAGACGGCACCCGTCTCAGACAGCATGAGCGCGATGGACAACACGGAAGCCTTGAAGACCGGGGAGTCCGTGCGGGGGGAACGGAGGGTCATGAGCATGCCTTTCACAAAGGGTTCCCGATCCGATGGCCTCGTCCTTCTCTGGGCGGCCTCGGATGATCATCGTCGATGATGACGGCGTCGCGATGGAGCGATGGTCGTCAGGCTATCCGCCGCAGATCGCTTTTGTCAATGGATGATTTAAGTAGGGGGCGATGTGTCATCGGGAGCGGGGAGGCACGGAGGAAGTGCCGTGGCCGGGAGTCGGGTCCGACGTGTTTCGAGGTTGCCGGTGGCGCGATCCTCGTCAATCGAGAAGCGGAACAGCCAGAGGATCCGCGACCACGCGCGAGCGCATCATGAGCCACGCTCCGCGCATCTCGGCGTCGGCCGCGAACCGGGCGTCGCGCACGACGGGGTTGAAGACCGGGGAGACAGCAGCCCGTCGAGCGATCAAATTGTCGATCGCGCCGTGCAACCAGGGACGGAGCCGCGGCAGATGCCCCCCGAGGACCACCAGGTCGACGTCTGCCAGATTCGACAGCGTCGCCACGGCGGCCTCCAGGGCCTCGGCTCCCGCGGCGACCGCCGCCAGGGCCGCCGGATCCACCTGCTCTAAAAGCCCCGCCAAGCGGTCGAGCGGACGTGAACCGCGGGTGTCGGCCTCGTCGAGAACCACTCCCGCCTTCGCGAGCATCACCGAGGTGCGGAGGAACGTGGTGAGGCAGCCGCGCGCCCCACATGTGCAGCGAGGCCCGTTCTTGTCCACGACGATGTGCCCGACCTCCCCGGCCAGGCCGTGCCCGCCGCCGAGGACCGCTCCGTCCTGGACCACCCCGCCCGAGACGCCGGAGAACCCGGAGTTGATGTAGGCCATCGTGTGCGAGCGGACCCCGGCGGGCAGTGACCAGTACTCCGCCAAGGCGCCCAGGCGCCCGTCGTTGACGACGCGGACATCATGGGAAGGGGACAGGCGCTGCTGGATCGCGGTTCGCAGATCGAGGCCAGCCAAGGGCAGGTCGAGGGAGACAACCACCGTGGATTCGCGCGCCACGGGGCCCAACGTGATGACGATGGATCCCGCGAACCAGGCGCCGTCGATCCGGCCTGCCCGGTCCTGTGCCTCTTGGAGGCCTTGACACAGGGCCGCGACGAGGCCATGCGGGCCCTCGGTGGCAGCATGGTGCCCGACGGTGCGGCCCCACAGCCGCCTCCCGGCCAGGTCGATCAGATCGACCTCGAGATCGGTTGGATGGATGCGGGCGCGGGCCCCGAGGACACGGCCGGAAGCGACGGCGAGGATGCGGCGGGGACGCCCCGCCGTGGGGACGGTGTCGCCCTCCTCGACGACCAGGCCGCGCGCGATCAGATCGTGGACAATGGCGCCGACCGTCCCAGAGACCAGACCGGTGGCTTCGCGGATCTCGGTGCGCGACGCCGGCCCCGTGTCGAGAAGGTGCCCGAACACGCGGGAGGCATTGGCGCGACGCACATCGGCCGTTGCGGCGATCGTGTGAGTCATGGTTTCCACCGGCCCGTCATGATTCCGGCGGCAGGCGCTTGACCGCGTTGACACCGGCGGCGGAGGCCACGAACCACAGGGCCATGATCACGATCAACCCGGAGAACACGAGCGCCTGCGAGAAGGAGGCGCCGTCGGCGCCCATGCCGAGTCCCGCGATGAGGCAGCCCGCGGCATGGAACGCGGCAACGGCGGCAGCCGCGGCGAGGATCGGCCAAGCCGCGCGATGGGCGGCCCGCCACGCCCGCTCGGAAGCCTCGACCTCGCGGTTGTGCAGCCCCAGGACCGACCCCTTCGGCAGCGTCCCCGCCCGGCCCCGCACCGCGGCGACGGCGAGGACGACGGACAGGACGGCGAAACCGACGACGCCGATGAGCGGCAGCGCGCTCACGACCATCGCCCCTTGGCCCGGGGCGCGGCCGGACCGGTCCCGTTCCCCAGGATCCCCTCGAGCTCGGCGAGCCACTCCTCGGCGGACGCGTCCGCCGGCATCCGCCAGTCCCCCCGCGGGGAGAGGGAGCCCCCGGCCATGACCTTGGGGCCGTTCGGGATCGCGGTGCGTTTGAACTGGTTGGCGAAGAAGCGGCGCAGGAACAGGCGCTCCCACCGCACGATCTCCTCCAGCGAGTAGGCGGCGCGCTTGTCCGCGGGGAAGCCCGTGGGCCACGAGCCCGCCTCCGCGTCCGCCCAGGCGTGCTCCGCGAGGAACGCGATCTTCGAGGGCCGGTAGCCGCGCCGCAGCAGGTAGTACAGCGTGAAGTCCTGGAGGTTGTACGGGCCGATGGAGGCCTCGGTCGACTGCGGGGCCTCGCCGGGCTTCGTCGGGATCAGCTCGGGGGTGATCTCCGTGTCGAGGATGGACAGGAGGACCTCGCCGACCTCCCCGCTGAACTGGCCGGACGCGACGACCCAGCGGATGAGATGTTGGATCATCGTCTTCGGCACCCCGGTGTTCACCGCGTAGTGGCTCATCTGATCGCCCACGCCGTAGGTGCACCACCCGAGGGCGAGCTCCGACAGGTCGCCCGTGCCGATGACGATGCCACTGTGGTGGTTCGCCAGGCGGAACAGGTAATCGGTGCGCAGGCCCGCCTGGACGTTCTCGAAGGTGACGTCGTAGTCGTCGGCGCCCTCGGCCCACGGGTGGCGGAGATCGGCGAGCATCTGGCGCGCGGCCGGGGTGATGTCGATCTCCTCGAAGGAGACGCCGAGACGTTCGCACAGCAGGGTCGCGTTCGTCCGCGTGCGTTCCGAGGTGGCGAACCCCGGCAGGGTGTAGGCCAGGATGTCGCTGCGGGGACGGCCGAGCCGGTCCATCGCCTTCGCCGCGACGATGAGGGCGTGGGTGGAGTCGAGTCCGCCTGACACGCCGATGACGGCCTTCGGCGCCCCGATCGCCCTCAGGCGCTTCTCCAGTCCCGACACCTGGATGTTGTAGGCCTCGTAGCAGTCCTGGGAGAGCCGTTCGGGATCGTCCGGGACGAAGGGAAAGCGGTCGACGACGCGTTCCAGGCCGATGTCCCCGCGCGGGGGATCGAGGCGGATGCCGAGGCGCGGGACGGGGGGCCAGGATCCGGGCGCTCCGAAGGTCTGGGCGTTGTCGTCGAAGGACCCCTGCCGCAGGCGCTCCTGGCGCAGCCGGTCCAGGTCGACGTCGGCGACGGTGAGGCGGGCTCCGTCGGGGAAGCGCTCGCCCTCGGCGAGCAGGTCGCCCATCTCGTAGACCATCGTCTGGCCGTCCCACGACAGGTCCGTCGTGGACTCGCCCTGCCCGGCCGCGCAGTAGACGTAAGCGGTGTTCGTGCGGGCGGAGGCCGAGCGCACCAGGAGGCGCCGGTCCTCGGCGCGCCCCACCGTGATCGGGGAGGCCGACAGGTTGACGATGACGGTGGCGCCCGCCAGGGCCGCCAGGGACGAGGGCGGCACAGGAACCCACATGTCCTCGCAGATGTCGATGCCGACCGCCAGGCCGGGGACGTCCTCGACGTCGATGACGGTCGCCCCGAACCGCGCGGAGAAGGGGCGGCCGGCCTCGTCCGCCCCCAGCCAGGGCCGCTCGATCCGCGTGCCGGTGGAGGGAGCGGGGACCGCGAAGTACCTCTTCTCATAGAACTCTCGGTAGGTGGGCAGGTGCTGCTTGGGGACCACGGCCGCGACGCGCCCGCGGTGGATCGCGACGGCGCAGTTGTAGAGGCGGCTGCCCACCCGCAGCGGCGCGCCGACGACGAGGAGGGGCAGGAGATCGCGGGAGGCCTCGCGGATGCGGTCGAGAGCCGCCTCGACGCCGTCGAGCAGCACGTCCTGGAGGAGGAGGTCGTCGATGGCGTACCCGGACACGCACAACTCGGGGAAGACGGCCACGGCCACGCCCCGCTCGGAGCACTCATGGGCCGCGAGGAGGATCTCCTCGGCGTTGCGCGCGGGCTGGGCCGGATGGGAGGGGATCGTCACGGCGGCGACGCGCGCGAAGCCCTGGTCGTAGATCGAACGGAATTCCACGGGACCTCCTGGGACCGGGCCGCCCGGTCGGGGCGGACGCATCTGCCCCTATTGTGCCGCCTCATGCCCTCCCGGTTTCGCCGAGTGGTCACGCGCACGCGACCACTCGCGAGGGGCGGGGCGGAGGCGCGGACCGTGGTGAGCGGCCTCACCGTCCAGCCGAACCGGGACGCAGGTCCTGGCCTGTATCGTTGACGTGTCACAGTGAGCTGTCCGGCCGCTGTGTGGTCCCGGCCGAAACGAGGGGACACAACCTGTTGTTCCGAGCGAATAGGCGCTGGGGCCGAACTCAAGACTCGTGACCTGGAAGGATCACTTTGATGAGTGAGGATCTGGACTGCCTGTTCCAGCCGAAGCGGGTGGCCGTCGTTGGCGCCAGCACGAAACCCACCAATCTGGGGCACATGGTCGTGCGCAATCTGCTGGAGGGGAACTTCCCCGGCGTCGTCTATCCCATCAACCCCAAGCACGAGTCGATCGGCGGCGTCCCGGCGTTCCCCAGTGTGGCGGAGACTCCGGCCGTTCCGGATCTCGCCATCATCTGCATCCCGGCCAAGGGCGTCCTCGACGTGGTCGAGCAGTGCGCCAAGCTGGGCACGAAGGGCCTCATCATCCTCACCGCCGGCTTCCGCGAGACGGGCCCCGAGGGGCGCGCCGTCGAGGACCAGATCGTCGAGACGGCCCGCGCCAACGGCATGAGGATCCTCGGCCCGAACTGCCTGGGCCTTCAGGTCCCCGGCCTGTCACTCAACGCCTCCTTCGCGGCCCACATGCCCGGCGCCGGTCATGTCGCGTTCATCTCGCAGTCCGGGGCGCTCACCGCCGGCGCCATCGAGTGGGCGATCGGCAAGGGGATCGGGTTCTCCAAGATCGTGTCGCTGGGCAACGCGGCCGACGTCGACCTGGCGGCCGTCCTCGACTACCTGGCCGACGACGAGGACACCCACTCCGCGGTCGTCTATGCGGAGTCCATCTCGGATCCGCAGGCGTTCACCTCCGCGGCGGCCCGTTTCTCGGCGAAGAAGCCCATCATCGCCTACAAGGCAGGGCGTTTCGCGGCTTCGGCGAAGGCCGCCGTGTCCCATACGGGCGCGATGGCGGGGGCCGACTCGGTCTATGACGCCGCCTTCGAGCGCGTCGGCGTCACCCGCGTCCTGCGCATCTCCGATCTCTACCACGCCATCGAGCTGCTGGACGCCGGGCGCGTCGCGCGGCAGCCGTCCCTCGCCATCGTCACGAACGCCGGCGGTCCCGGCGTGATGTCCGCCGACGCCCTCATCGCGCGCAAGGGCAAGCTGGCCGACCTCTCCCAGGGGACCCTGGACGCCCTCAACGAGGTACTGCCCGCGGCGTGGTCGCATTCGAACCCGATCGACGTGCTCGGCGACGCGCCGGCGGCGCGCTACCAGGCGGCGATCAAGGCCGCGGTGGCGGACTCGAACGTCGACGCCGTCCTCGTGATCCTCACCCCCCAGTCGATGACGGACATCCTGGGCTCCGCCGACGCGGTGATCGAGGCCGCCAAGACCACGGACAAGCCGATCCTCGGCGTCTGGATGGGCGGCGGGGACACCAACGAGGAGGCCATCGCCCGCCTCGACGCGGCCGGCGTGCCGGCCTACGAGTTCCCGGAGAACGCGGTCGACGCGTTCATGGACATCGTCGCCTCCCACCGCGGACCCCTGCCCTCGGTGTCCGTGACGCCCGCGGACGGCTTCGAGCCGGATCGCGGGCGCGCGAGGGAGCTCATCGCCTCCGTGCCCGAGGAGGGCGTGCTCTCCGAGCTGGCGGGCAAGGAGCTCTTCGACGCCTATGGGATCTCCGTGGCGCTGTCGCGGCTGGCCGCGACCGCCGACGAGGCCGTCGCGCTCGCCGACGAGTTCGGGTACCCGGTCGTCATCAAGATCGCCTCGCCCGACATCACCCACAAGACGGACGTCGGCGGCGTCGTCATCGACGTGAACAGCGCCGAGGAGGTGCGCGAGGTCTTCGCGCGGGTCGTGGCCTCGGCCCGCGAGAAGCGCCCCGACGCCGCGATCGACGGCGTCACCGTGCAGCCGATGATCCCGGCCGGCGGACAGGAGCTCATCCTGGGCTCGCGCCAGGATCCGTCCTTCGGGGCGATCATCATGGTCGCCGCGGGCGGCACGTCGGCGGAGATCCTCGGCGACTCCGCGATCCAGCTCGCGCCGGTGGACTCGGACATGGCGCTGTCGATGTTGAAGTCCCTGAGGATCTGGCCGATCCTCGAGGGGTACCGCGGGCGTCCCGGGGCCGATCTGGACCAGCTCACGACCATCATCGAGCGCTTCTCGCGTCTGGTGTGCGAGCACCCGGAGATCACGGAGATCGAGATCAACCCGGTGCTCGCCTCCTCCCCGCG
Organism: Schaalia naturae; assembly: GCF_042665795.1. Classification (NCBI taxonomy): domain Bacteria; kingdom Bacillati; phylum Actinomycetota; class Actinomycetes; order Actinomycetales; family Actinomycetaceae; genus Schaalia; species Schaalia naturae. The sequence continues at coordinate 1,700,707 of NZ_JBHTEF010000001.1, read as the reverse complement.
CGGGGCCATCGCCATCGACGCGCGGGCTGTGGTCGATCGGGACGCGCTGGCCAACCCGCCGGCCCCGTACTCGCACCTCGGGATCGCGGTCGGCCAGGCCCCCCAGGCCTGAGGCCCTCCGAGCGGAGCGTGCGCCCCCGGATCTCCTCGGCCGCGGCCGGGCCGGTCCGGGGGCGTCGCGCGTGCCCGGGGACGGCGTTCAGGAGAGCAGCTGGGACAGCTCGGCGGGCGCGGGAGGGCAGGCGAGGACCGGCACGCCGCCGGCGTCGATCCGGCTGAGGGCGGCCCCCCGCACCAGCGCCGCGGTGATCGCGGTGCCGTGGGCGGCGGCCCGGGCGCCTGCCACGAGGATGTCCTGGGCGACCAGCTCCGGGGGGACCCCTTCGGCATCGAGGGCGAGCAGGACGCGCGCGCCCGTGGACGCGGCGACATCGAGGTTCCATCCGAGGACGTCGAAGGTGCTCACCGGCAGCTCCTCGACCTGATCGACGAGGACGGCCTCCGCCTCGAGTTCCCGGATGCGGCGGCTGAGGCCGTCGAGCGCCGCCGCCGGATCGCGCGACAGGTCCTCGACGGACACCCCGTCCATCGCAGAGATGCGGCGCATGTCGCCTCGTGCGGCGAGCGCTTCGGCGACTTCTTCCGCGGTCGTGGCCGGGGCGGGTTGGATGACGATGAAGCGCGTTGTCACGGTCTCTCCTCGGGGTGCGCGGCAGTCGGGCGGTCCGGCCCGGCGGATGCCTGTCCCGCCCCGCGGCCGGGAGCGCACCGACCATGCTAGTCCCGGCCCGGGCGGGAGGACGGGTAGGGTGTGGGTCGATGGACCTCGACCAGCCCCCCGAACGCAGACGCGCCGACGCCGCGGAGATCGCGAGCGTCGCCGTCGCGCTGGCCGGGCTGGCCGGCGTCGTCATCCTCTCGCTGACGGACCACCCTCACCGGGCGGTCCTCCTCACGGCGGGTCTGTTGTTCCTGCTGTCGGGCGCGCGGGCGCTGTGGCCGGGGCGGCCGTGGTTCGCCTCGCGCTGGCGGTGGCTGGATGTCGCGTTCTACGCGGGCGTCGGCGCCCTCGTCTGGTTCTTCTCGCCCTTCACCGCGACGATGGGGGTCGTCTGAGGGCCGGCTTCGTCACCGGGAGGGGCCGGCGGGCTCGGTGCCGTCCGCGGCCGGCAGGAAAGCCAGCCGGTAGTCGTAGCGGCGCAGTCCGCTGTCCTGGTTCGCGCCGTGCCCGCGGGAGATCTCCGTGGCGCGGTTGATCAGGCCGACCAGCTGTTCCACCAGGGCGTCCGCCTCCTCGCGGGTGAAGAGCAGCGGACCGTCTGCACGGATGCCGGGCCATCCCGTCCGGTCGGCTGCCTCGGACCGGGCGAGGGAGAAGAGGTCGAGGATCGACTCGGCTTCGGACTCGTCGAAGGCGTGGAGCACCGCGTCCCCTCCGGGGAGCGCCCGCAGGGCGGCGATGTCGAAGGAGAGCCCCTTCCAGTGGGGGACGACCCACCAGGTCTCGCGGCCGTCCCGGCCGGGGGCGGGGTCAGCATGCCGGGCGATGCCCGCCCGCTCCAGCTGGCGCAGGTGGTAGGAGACGGAGTTGGGGGCCTCGCCGACCGCCGCCGCGACATCGCTGACCCGCATCGCCTGCCCGTTCACCATGGCGCGCAGGATCTTCGTGCGCACGGGCTGGGAGAGGACGCGCAGCAGTTCCAGGGCGCGCTCGGGGGCGGGCTGGTCCGATGCCAAGCGGAGTTCGGTCACGCTCCCACCGTACCGGCCCCCGCAGCCGGGTCGCGGTCCGGAAGCGGTTCGGGGGCCTGCTGATCCCCGATGCTCCACCGGTCCGGGGTCGGCAGCGCGCGCAGCTCGCGGTGGGTGAGGACCAGGACCGCCGCCGCGGGGAAGAGGATGGCGGTGGCGAGCATGGTGGGCCCGGCACCGAGGTACTGCAACCCGAGTCCCACGGCGGCTGGCATGAGGGCGGGGAGCGTTTGCTGGATCAGCTGCATCGCCGACAGCGCCCGACCCTGGAGCCGGTTGGGGATGAGGGCCTGGAAGTAGCCTCCCATCGCGCCGTTGAGCGCGGGCATCATGATCCCGAGCAGAGCGAGGACGATGAGGGCGAGCGGGAGATCCTGGACGAACGACAACGGCATGAGCACCGCGGCGCAGCCCACGAACAGGGTGACGCATAGCCGTCCCGTGGGCACGCGCCGGATGAGCCGCGGAGCGAAGACGGAGCCCGCCAGCATGCCCGCTCCGATCGCGGTGTCCAGCAACCCGATGCGCCAGGGCTCGACGCCCTGGCCCTGAAGGATCAGCTGGACGCCGACGAAGAGCGCGTTGACGCCGCAATTGACGAGGATGAGCGCGGGGAGCATCCGCGCCAGGACGGGGATGTCGCGGTAGACGGAGAACCCGGCGCCGAGCTCTCGGAGGAATGCGCGCCGCGCGTGCGCCGATGTGGCAGCGGGCTCGCGCGCGGGCCGGAGATCCGCGCGGATGAACCGCGTGCCGATCACTTGGAGCAGGGAACCCAGAGCCGCGGCGGCGAAGGGGAGGGCGTAGGAGAGCCCCATGAGCACCCCGGACACGGGGGAGGCGGAGAGGCTGACCGCCGCGTCGCGCCCCTGGTTGGCGGCGATCGCCCGGGGGAGGTCGCGGGTGGGCACGACGGACTTCAGAGCCGCATCGGAGGCGGTGGAGAACAGGCCGGCGATGAGACCCGAGGCGACGCCGACAGCGTAGAGGACCCCGATCGTCATCGCCCCCGTCCACCAGGTCAGCGTCGCGGCCCCGTAGACCAGGGCCCGGGCCAGGCCCGACACCGTGAGCGACACCCGCCTGTCCCACCGGTCGACCAGAACGCCTCCCGGGAGCATGGCGACGGCCGAGACGATCGTCGACACGGTCGAGACGGCACCCGCCTGCGCGTAGGAGCCGGTCACGGCGTAGGTGATGAGCAGCGTGGCGAAGGCTCGGATCGAGGCTCCGAACTGCCAGGACGTGTCTGCCGCGAGCCAGGCGACGTAGTCGCGGTCGCGCCACAGGGAGCGCTGCGGCGCGGGGTCGGGGGTCGATGCGGGCATGGGGCGAGGATAATCCAGCAAGACGCATTGTGCAAAATATCTTGCGTAATTCGTGGCGCCCCGTCCGCCCGTGTCGACGCCCTCGCCCCCGGAGGAGGCGCGGTCGGCGCTGACAGATCTCTCGACATCGAGTAATCTGGCGACGGCTCCGCGCGTGGAGGCGCGGGAGGCCGCATCGGACGGACAGCCGGGCGGAAGCCGGGCGAGGGGGAGGGCCGCAATGGGCAGGATCAAGGTCGCGGGACCGGTCGTCGAACTGGACGGCGACGAGATGACGCGGATCATCTGGCAGTTCATCAAGGACCGTTTGATCCACCCCTATCTGGACATCGACCTGCGCTACTACGACCTGTCGATCCAGAACCGCGACGCCACCGACGACCAGGTGACGATCGACGCCGCGAACGCCATCAAGGAGCACGGCGTGGGCGTCAAATGCGCCACCATCACCCCCGACGAGGCCCGAGTCCGCGAGTTCGGGCTGAAGAGGATGTGGCGTTCGCCCAACGGCACCATCCGCAACATCCTGGGAGGGGTGATCTTCCGGGAGCCGATCATCATCTCGAACGTCCCGCGCCTGGTCCCCGGGTGGACGAAACCGATCGTCGTCGGGCGCCATGCCTTCGGCGACCAGTACCGCGCCACCGACTTCAAGGTCCCTGGCGCCGGCACGGTGACCCTCACGTTCACGCCCGAGGACGGTTCCGAACCGATCGTCCACGAGGTCGTCCGGATGCCCGAGGGCGGCGGCGTGACGATGGGCATGTACAACTTCAACGCCTCGATCCGTGACTTCGCGCGCGCGACCTTCGCCTACGGCCTGCAGCGAGGCTACCCCGTGTACCTGTCGACGAAGAACACGATCCTCAAGGCCTACGACGGCGCCTTCAAGGACATCTTCCAGGAGGTGTTCGACGCCGAGTTCAAGACGCGTTTCGAGGAGGCCGGGCTGACGTACGAGCACCGACTCATCGACGACATGGTCGCGAGCTCCCTGAAGTGGGAGGGTGGCTACATCTGGGCGTGCAAGAACTACGACGGGGACGTCCAGTCCGACACCGTGGCTCAGGGCTTCGGGTCGCTGGGGCTCATGACCTCGGTGCTCCTCACCCCTGACGGCCGCACGATGGAGGCGGAGGCCGCACACGGCACCGTCACCCGTCACTACCGCCAGCACCAGGCGGGGCGTCCCACCTCCACCAACCCGATCGCCTCGATCTTCGCCTGGACGCGGGGCCTGGCCCATCGCGGCGAGCTGGACGCCACGCCCGAGGTGTCGGGTTTCGCGCGGACCCTGGAGGACGTCGTGATCCGCACCGTCGAGTCGGGCCGGATGACGAAGGATCTCGCGCTGTTGATCGGGCCCGATCAGGAGTGGCTGACGACCGAGCAGTTCCTGGCCGCACTCGACGGCGACCTCGAGGCGCGGCTGGCGTGAGGCGCCCGACCCGGAGGCGGGTCATGGCCGCGCTGGGGCCTCCCGCACGCGGATGAGCGTGGGGATGAGGACGGGGAGGAGCCGGTCGATGAGCTCGCCCTCCAGATGGTCCGTCGACACCAGCTGGGAGCGCGTCGAACGGGCTCCGATGGCGATGACCAGGTCCACGATGTCCCCGGGGTCGATGGCGGGCTCCAGGCCCAGGGCGTCCAGGGCGTCGACCAGGTACTCGGCCATGCCGTCGTGGAAGTCGATGAAGGCGGCGCGCAGGTGGGCGGATCCCTCCGGGAAGCGCACCATGAAGTTCGACAGGGACGTCCACAGCAGGTAGAACTCGCGGTCGCGGGGGACGGCGGCCAGCAGCGCCTGGGCGAACCGGGTGAGGTTGTCGAGATCGGCATCCGCCCGGCCCGCGAGCAGCAGGGGGCGCGTGGACTCCAGCAGTCCTGTCGCAACGCGGTCGGCGACGTGGCTGGAAGAGCGCTCCGAGGATGTCGCGCGGGCCGCGCCCGGCGCGGGCCCGGCGCCCGTCCCGGGAGCGGCGACCCCCTCGTCGTCGGGGGCGCCCTCTCCGCCGGCCGGGGATTGGTCGAGGGCCGCGTTCAGGCTCCGGCCGATGACGACCAGGACGGACTCCCACTCGCGGTGGGCGACCTGCTCGACGAAATGGTCCATGTCCTGGAAGTTGGAGTAGAACGCCCCTCGCGAGAATCCCGCCGCGGAGGTGATGAGGCCCACCGAGGCCCCTCCGACGCCGTTCTCGGCGATCACGGTGCGTCCGGCGTCCAGCAGACGTCGCTGCGTCTGCGCGCGCCGGTCGGTCGTGGGGGCGCCGGCGAGGCGCCTGACGGCCGCGCGCCTGGCCGACATCCTCTCTGTCATCGTCATCATCATCGCCCGTTCCTGTGTTTTGGGATACATCAGTGTATCGGCCCTGTTGCAAGCAACGATACACACATGTATCGTCTGTGTCGACCGTTGAATACATACCTGTATCGAAGCGGGGCGACCTCGTCCCCCCACACACGACCCGCGCCGGACGCTCGACCCCCCGCGGGCCCGCAGGGGAACCCGCTTCCCAGAAGGACGCTCTCATGAGAAAACTGACCGGCTCGACGTTCGCGAACGTCATCGTCGTGGTCGCCATCGCCATCATCCCGCTGCTCTACGCCGGGCTGCTGACCTCCGCCTACCAGAACCCCACCAACCGGCTCGACACGATGACGGCCGCGGTGGTCGACCTGGACACCCCTGCCGATGTCACCCTGGCGACAGGGGAGACCCGGCACTTCGCGCTGGGCGACGAGCTGGCCGACCGGCTGACGGACCCCCAGGAGGGACAGGACGTCGGGTTCACCTGGGTCCGGATGGACAGCGAGGACGAAGCCCGCGCCGCGATGACTTCCGAGGACATCCGCGCGATGCTCGTCATCCCGGCCGACTTCACCCAGGCGACGACCCGCGTGGCCGCCGGCGACCCTCAGGACGCGGCCCAGCAGACCCTCAGCCTCGAGACCGACGACGGGGTCAACTACCTGGCCGGCACGATGGCGAAGACGGTCGCCTCCGAGATGGAGAACGTGATGACGGCCCGCGGCGTCGACGAGTACGTCGACAACATCGTGATGTCCCTGGGGACGATCCGCGACGGGATGGACGACGCCCAGTCGGGCGCCTCGGCGCTCGCCGAAGGGGCGGACGACCTGCAGTCGGGGCTCTCCTCCCTCGAGGACGGCGCGTCGACGGCGCGGTCCGGTGCGTCACAGCTGGCCGACGGCGCCGGACAGGTGGCCTCCGGCGCCCAGAGCGCCGCCTCGGGGGCCGACGCCCTGAGCAGCGGGGTCGCCGCCCTCTCCCAGGGGGCATCGACCCTGGACTCGGGCGTCTCCCGGTACACGGCAGGCGTGGACCAGGCGGCCTCCGGGGCCCGGCAGATCGCCTCGGGAGCCGAAGGCCTGACGACGCTGGCCGACGGCGTCGGCACCTACACCGCTGGCGTCGACCAACTGCGCGCGACCGTCGTCGCCGGAACCTCCCAGACGCCCTCACTCGTCAGCGGCGCCTCCGCGCTGAGCACCGGGCTCGCGCAGCTGGTGGGCGACGGGAGCGGGGCGAATCCGGGGCTGACCGCGCTCGCGAACGGGCTCGGAAACGCGAGCGACGCCGGGGACCTGATGGACCCCTCGCAGAACGACACCCTGGTCAAGGGCGTCGACGCCTACACCGCGGGCGTCGACAGCCTGAGCGGACAGCTCAATGATCCGGCGGCGACCCAGAAGCTCCAGGAGCTCACCGGCGGCGCGCAGAGCCTCTCCTCGGGCGTCGCAGCCTACACCGCGTCGATCGAGCAGATCCAGCAGCTCTGCGTGGGCGCGCACGGCGCCTCCGATCCCGTGTGCGCCGCCCTCACCCAGGCCGTCCAGCAGGACGCCGCCCTGACTGCCGGGGCATCCACAGTGGCCGACCGCACGAGCACGCTGGCCGGACAGATGGGCCAAACGGCCAGGGGCGCCCAAGTTCTGAGCTCCCAGAGCGCCGAACTGCTCGGGAAGACGAAGGAGGCAGCGACCGGCGCCCAGACGGCGCTCGCCGGCGCTCAAAAGCTGGCAGCCGGCGCCTCCACGCTCCAGGCCGGCATCGGCCAGGCGACAGACGCCTACAATCCGGCGACCGGTTCCGGGCGGAGCCTCGCCGGCGTCCTCACCACCCTCTCCTCGCAGTCCCAGACCCTGCGAGCAGGGGCGTCCTCGTCGACGCAGCTGATCGGCGCGACCTCCCAGCTGAGTTCCGGTCTGACCACCTTGACGCAGAACTCCTCCGCGCTGGCCTCCGGCGCGCGCCAGCTCGCCGAGGGCGCCTCGACCGCCTCCTCGGGGGCGGGCACCCTCACGGTCGGGCTGAAGGACCTCGCCGACGGCTCCGCCACGCTCGCGGACTCGACCTCGGCGCTCGCCGACGGTCTGGCCACGCTCGACAAGGGCGCCCGCACCGCCTCCGACGGCTCCTCCGCGCTGGCCACCGGTGCCGCGAAGCTCACCGAGGGCCTGAGCGACGGCGTCGACCGGATCCCGGCCTACACGGATGCCGACGCCGGCCACATCGCCGACGTCATCTCGACGCCCGTGGCCGTCGACGCGGTGCGCGACCACGCGGTGGCGAACAACGGCGCCGGGTTCACGCCGATGTTCATGTCGCTCGCGCTGTGGGTCGGCGGGATCGCGATCTTCCTCGTCCTGCCCGCGCTCGACCGCCGCCCCGGACCCACGGAGAAGTGGTGGCACGCGGCGCTGAGGCCCGCGACGACCGCCACCGTGCTCTCCGTCGCGCAGGCCGTCCTCATGATGACGATCGTCAACTGGACGATCGGGCTCAGCGCGGACAACGTCGGGGGCCTCGTGCTGCTGGCCATCGCCGCCTCCCTCACCTTCGTCGCGGTCAACCAGGCGGCGGTGGCGACCATGGCCTACCGTGGCCGGTTCGTCTCGATCATCCTCCTCAGCCTCCAGATCACCTCGATGGGCGCGACCTTCCCGGTCGAGACCGCTCCGAGGTTCTTCCAGTGGATCCACCCGTTCCTGCCGATGTCCTACACGCAGCTGGCGTTCCGAGACATGATCGCGGGCGCGGGCGCCGATCACGCCGTGCGCAACTGCCTGGCGATCCTGGCCGTCTGGTTCGTCGCGGCCGTCGCCTGCACCTTCCTGGGGGCCTACTTCCGGGGCGGGCGCCGCCCACTGCCCCGGGACAACGCCCTTCTGCAGGACCAGCTGGCCGCCGACGCCGAACAGCGGGCGGCCCAGGCCCGCGTCGAGCTGGAACGCGCCCGCCCCTCCTTCGGCGAATCCGCGACCGCCGGCGCACTCGGGGACGCGGGCTCCGGACCCGGTGACGCCTCCGGCGCCCCCGCCGCGCGCTGAGCGCCCTCGTCCCGCCTGGGCGGAGGCCTGTCGGCGCGGGCGCCTGGAGAGGGCACAATAGAGCCGGGGTTCGACGACCACCTCAGGAGGGGACAGATGACCGGTCAGACAGCAGCAGCCGCCAGCGATCCGGAGATGGCTGCCGCACCGGCGCCTGCGATGCGCATCGGCGTGCTCACCTCGGGCGGGGACGCCCAGGGCATGAACGCAGCGGTGCGCGCGGTCGCCCGCACGACCCTGGCCCGCGGGGCCGTCCCCTACGCGATCCGCGAGGGCTGGGAGGGCGCCGTCCAAGGCGGGGACTACATCCAGGAGCTCGCGTGGTCGGATGTGTCCGGCATCCTCGCCGAGGGCGGCACGGTCATCGGCACCGCCCGCTCGGTGGAGTTCCGGGAGTGGTCGGGCATGCACAAGGCGGCCCTCCACCTCCTCGAACGCGGCATCGACCGGCTGGTCGTCATCGGAGGGGACGGCTCTCTGGCCGGCACGGACGAGTTCCGCGAGGGCTGGGCCGCCCACGTCGCCCAGCTCCTCGAGGAGGGCGCGATCTCCCAGCAGGTCGCCGATGCCCACCCCAGCCTGATCGTCGTCGGCCTGGTGGGGTCCATCGACAACGACCTCGTGGGCACCGACATGACGATCGGGGCGGACACCGCCCTGCACCGCATCGTGGACGCGCTCGACCAGATCACGTCGACGGCCGCCTCTCACCAGCGCACCTTCATCGTCGAGGTCATGGGTCGGCACTGCGGCTACCTCCCGCTGATGGGGGCCGTCGCCGGGGGGGCCGACTACGTCTTCACCCCGGAGAACCCCGTGGGCCCGGGGTGGGAGGACGATCTGTGCGAGAAGCTTCGCCGCGGCCGCGCGGCCGGGAGGCGGGAGTCGATGATCCTGGTCGCCGAGGGGGCCACGGACCAGACGGGCGCCCACCTGGGCGCCCCCCAGATCGCCGAGGCCATCCGGGAGCGCACCGGCGAGGACGCGCGCATCACGATCCTCGGGCACGTCCAGCGCGGCGGCACGCCCTCGGCCTACGACCGGTGGATGTCGACGCTGCTGGGATACGCGGCTGTCCAGGAGATCACGCAGGCCGGACACGACTCCGAGCCCGTCGTCCTGGGCGTGCGCAACAACCGCGTCACCCGGATCCCGCTGATGAAGGCCGTGCGCGACACGCGCGCCGTCAAGGGCTACGTCGCCGACGGCGACTACCGGGCCGCCATGGCGGCGCGCGGCACGAGCTTCACGACGATGGTCGCGCTCAACGACATCCTGTCCGCCCCGCCCGCCCCCGAGCCCGCTCCGGAGGGCGGAGCCGGGGTCGAGCCGGGGAACGGCCCGGCGGACCCCGCGGAGGCGGGCGCCGCCGACTCGCCCGGCGTGATCCACCAGGTGGATGACCCGGCGCCGCGCGTGGCGATCCTCCACGCCGGCGGGCTCGCCCCCGGCATGAACACCGCCGCCCGGGCCGCCGTGCGCCTGGGCATCAACCGCGGGTGGGTGATGCTGGGGGTCGACGGCTCGTGGCCGGGGCTCATGGAGAACAAGGTGCACGAGTTGTCGTGGTCGGACGTGGAGGGCTGGGCCTTCCACGGCGGAGCCGAGCTCGGGACGCGGCGCATCCAGCCTTCGATCGAGGAGTACTACGGGATCGGGCGGGCCCTGGAGCGCAACCGGATCGACGCCCTCCTCGTCATCGGCGGGCTGGACGCCTACCTGGCCGTCGCCGGCATGACGGGGGAGCGCGACCGCTACCCGGCCTTCCGCATCCCGACGGTCCTCGTGCCCGCCACCATCGACAACAACCTGCCAGGCACGGAGCTGACGATCGGCGCGGACACCGCGCTCAACAACGCCGTGTGGGCCCTCGACCGCATCAAGGAGTCCGCGGCGGCCTCGAAACGCTGCTTCGTCGCGGAGGTGATGGGACGGCGCTGCGGCTATCTCACGCTGATGTCGGGGATCGCCTCCGGCGCCGAGCACGCCTACCTCAACGAGGTCCCGTTCACCATCACGGACATCAGCCGGGACGCGCGCCGCCTGCGAGAGGCCTTCGAGCACGGACGCCGCCTCTACCTCGTCCTCGCCAACGAGGAGGCCTCCCCCCACTACGACCGCGAGTTCCTCGGCCGCGTCTTCGAGGGCGAGGGCGACGGGCTCTACGACGTGCGCAACTGTGCGCTGGGCCATCTCCAGCAGGGCGGGGCGCCCACCCCCTTCGACCGGCTGCTGGCCACGCGCCTCATCGACGCCGCGATCACGCAGCTGGCCGGGCAGTTCGAGAAAGGCACGTCGAACGCCGTCTACATCGGCCAGACCACGCGTTCCATCGAGTCCCGCGCCGTCGAGCGCATGGACGACGACCTGGACCGGGAGAACGGCCGCCCCTCCCTGCAGTGGTGGATGGAACTGCGCCCCGTCCTCGAGGCGGTCTCGCAGCTGAACGCCGATGTGGAGCTCCGCCCGGTCACCGTCCTCGACGCGTCCGCCGCCGAAGGGCGGTAGCGGCCGCCCGGACGATCCCACGACCCCCGACAATCCGCACAGGAGCACAAAGATGAGCACTCTTCCCCCCGATCGACCCGACGACCACCCGGGCGTGGCAGTCGCTGGACGCCCGGGCCGACGCCTTCGACCCCGACCTGCGCGCCTGGTTCGACGCCGACCCCGACCGCGGCGCCCGCTGGACGCGCCAGGCCGGGGACCTGCACGTCGACCTGTCGAAGAACCTCGTCGACGACGCGGTGCTGGAGGACCTGCTCGCCCTGGCCGAGCAGACCCACGTGCTCCACCACCGCGACCGGATGCTCGAGGGCGAGCGGATCAACGTCACGGAGGGCCGCGCCGTCCTCCACACCGCGCTGCGCCGGCCCTCCGAGGATCATCTGGAGGTCGACGGCGCGGATGTCGTCGCCGAGGTCCACGCGGAGCTGGCGAAGATCTACGACTTCGCCCGCCGCGTGCGCAGCGGCGAGTGGACCGGGGCGAGTGGCAAACCGGTGCGGACCGTCGTCAACATCGGGATCGGCGGGTCGGACCTGGGTCCCGTCATGGCCTACGAGGCGCTCCGGCCCTTCGTCGCGCCGGGGCTGAGCTGCCGCTTCATCTCGAACATCGACCCCACCGACGCGGCCGAGAAGACCCGGGACCTCGACCCTGAGACCACCCTCGTCATCGTCGCCTCGAAGACCTTCACCACGCTGGAGACCCTGACGAACGCCCGCGTCGTGCGCGAGTGGCTCCTGGGGGCGATGCGCTCGCGGGGGCTCCTCGACGAGGGCGACGCGGCGGGCGAGGCGGCGGCGATCGCCCGGCACTTCGTGGCGGTGTCCACGGCGCTGGACAAGGTGGCGGCCTTCGGGATCGACCCGGCCAACGCCTTCGGCTTCTGGAACTGGGTGGGCGGGCGCTATTCGGTGGACTCCGCGGTGGGGACGTCGCTGGCCGTCGCGATCGGACCGGAGCGCTTCGAGGAGTTCCTCGGCGGCTTCCACACGATCGACCGCCACTTCGCCACGGCCGCGCCCCGCGACAATGTGCCGCTGCTCATGGGGCTGCTCAACGTCTGGTACGGGAACTTCCTGGGATCGGACACCCACGCGGTGCTGCCCTACTCCCAGTATCTCCACCGGTTCCCCGCCTACCTGCAGCAGCTGACCATGGAGTCCAACGGGAAGTCCGTGCGCTGGGACGGGACGCCCGTGTCCTACGACACCGGCGAGGTCTTCTGGGGAGAGCCCGGCACCAACGGGCAGCACGCCTTCTACCAGCTGATCCACCAGGGCACGCGCGTCGTGCCGGCCGATTTCATCGCCTTCGCGACTCCGACCTGGGGCACCCGCGACGGGGACGCCGACGTCCATGAGCTGTTCCTGTCGAATTTCTTTGCCCAGACCAAGGCCCTGGCCTTCGGGAGGACAGCCGACGAGGTCCGCGCCGAGGGCACTCCGGAGGCGGTCGTGCCGGCCCGGGTGTTCACGGGGAACCGGCCGACCACCTCCATCATGGCGCCCGCGCTCACGCCGTCGGTGCTCGGCCAGCTCATCGCCCTCTACGAGCACATCACCTTCGTCCAGGGGGCGGTGTGGGGCATCGATTCCTTCGACCAGTGGGGCGTCGAGCTGGGCAAGAAACTCGCGAGGGACCTGGTCCCCGCCATCGCCGGGGACACCGCCGTGCTGGCCGGGCAGGACTCCTCGACGCGCGGGCTCATCGAGTACTACCGGGGCCATCGGGTGTGAGCGACGGGCGGTGGACCGGGCGGGGACGCCCCTCCCGGCCGGGCGCGCCTCAGGACAGGGCGGCGTCCGAGCGGGAGTCGGCGTTCAGGGTGTCCACGGCGAAGGCCATGGCCTCGTCGTCGGCGATCCAGAGGTCCTCCTTCGCCGCCTTCTCCCGCGACCAGGCCCGCAGCGCCTCGGGCGTCATCGTCCGGTCCAGCCGGGTGCGCGAGGCCTCCACGTCCACGGTGGCGGAGGGCCACTGCGGGTCGATCTCGGCCAGGGTGCGCACGAGGATCTCGGTGACGGCCAGACGCGCGTACCACTTGCGGTCGGCGGGAACGACGTACCACGGGGCGACGCGCGTGGAGGTCCGGCGCAGGACCTCCTCATAGGCCGTCTGGTAGTGCGCCCAGTCGTCGCGGGTGTCCAGGTCGGAGTCGGAGAACTTCCACTGCTTGCCCATCCGGTCCAGCCGCTCGCGCAGGCGGCGCCCCTGCTCCTCGTAGGACACCATCAGGCAGACCTTGACGACGCGCGTGCCGGAGCGCGCGGCCTCCGCCTCCATGCGGGCGATGTCCCGTTCGCGGCGGTCGAGCTCCTCCCTCGGCACGGTCCAGGTCTGGCCGTGCTCGTCCGCGTGCCCGGTGAGAGCCTGCGCGGTCGGCACGAGGAGGTCCTCGTAGTGGGAGCGGTCGAAGACCCCGATGAACCCGGGGCGGGGCAGATGCGGGCGGACGCGCCACAGGAAATCGTGGGAGCGCTCCTCCTCGGTGGGCGCCTTGAAGGCGGCCAGCTGGACGCCCTGGGGGTCCACCTGCCCGACGACGTGGCGGACGATCCCGCCCTTGCCCGCGGTGTCCAGGCCCTGGAGGATCAGGAGGACGCTGTCCGTGGCCCCGCCCCGAGCGGCTGCGAAGAGCCGTTCCTGCTGTTCGGACAGCAGCTCGCAGCGTCGGACGGTGGCGCGCTCGCCGGCGGCCCGCCCAGCCTGCCACCCAGGGGTGGCGTCGCGGGCCAGGGCGGCGAGCGAGAATTCGGGGCTCGCCGCCAGCATCCCCCGGGGGTCGCGGTCCCACATTCGGGTGACGTCCTCGACGTCGCTGGCGGACTCGCGGGCGGCCTGATCCCGGCGTTCCCGGTCCTTGCGGGCCTTTTTCACCGCCTTCTTCGCGCGGTCGATCGCCCTGCGCCGCTGCTCGGCCTCGCGCCGGTCCTTCTTCTGGCCCATCGTGTCCCGTCCTCCGGCCCCTCCGGGGCCCGTCCGCCTGACCGTCCGCTTCATGGTATTGCGTACGTCACGTTGCGGGGGGCGGATATCTGGGACTGGCATCCCTGTCCGAGCGCGAACCGCTGACCTAGGCTGGGCATGTCGTGTCCGACGGAGTGGACGTCGGGCGAACAGGCGGCGCCGTTCGGCGTCGCGGAACAACCACCAAGGAGTTCCTCACATGGCAGACCCCCGCATCGTCACCGTCACCGGCGCCGCCGGGCACATCGGCTACGCTCTGCTCTTCCGCATCGCCTCCGGCCAGCTCTTCGGCCCGGATGTCCCCGTCAAGCTCAACCTGCTGGAGATCCCCCAGGCCGTGCATGCCGCGGAGGGCACCGCCATGGAACTCGACGACTGCGCCTTCCCCCTGCTGTCCGGCATCGACATCTTCGACGACGCGGCCAAGGCCTTCTCCGGCACGAACGTGGCCTATCTGGTCGGCGCCCGCCCGCGCACGAAGGGCATGGAGCGCGCGGACCTGCTGGAGGCCAACGCGGGCATCTTCGGGCCCCAGGGCGCGGCCATCAACGCCGGGGCCGCCGATGACGTGCGTGTCCTGGTCGTGGGAAACCCGGCCAACACGAACGCGGTCATCGCGCAGAACGCGGCGCCTGACGTCCCGGCCGACCGCTTCACCTCGATGATGCGCCTGGACCACAACCGCGCGATCTCCCAGCTGGCGCACAAGACGGGTGCGGCCGTGTCCGACATCAAGAACGTGGTCGTGTGGGGCAACCACTCCGCCGACCAGTACCCGGACGTCTCCTACGCGACGGTGGCCGGCAGGCCCGCCGCCGACCTGGTCGACGACGCCTGGCTGTCCGAGGAGTTCCGCCCGACCGTCGCCAAGCGCGGCGCGGCCATCATCGCCGCGCGCGGCGCCTCCTCGGCCGCGTCCGCCGCCAACGCCGCCATCGACCACATGCACTCCTGGATCCACGGCACTCCCGAGGGCGAGTGGGTCACCGCCGGCGTCTACTCGGACGGATCGCACTACGGCGTGCCCGCGGGCCTGTCCTTCGGGTTCCCGGTCACCTCGGCCGACGGCGAGTACCACGTCGTCGACGGCCTGGAGATCTCCGACGCCACGCGCGCCGGCATCGACCACAACATCGAGGCGCTCCGCGAGGAGTACGACGCCGTCAAGGCGCTCGGCTTCATCAAGTGAGGCGCGCGGCCGGATCCGTCGTCCGGCCGTCCCCCGGCCCCGTCGTCCACGAACCTGGGCGGCGGGGCTCTCGTATGCGGTGCGCCGACGGCGCCGATGCTGTCACCAATTCCGTGACAAATCACACTCTGGATGTTACGTTGTCGCCTATGGGCGGCCCGCGCGGGAGCGGGCCGGCCGGTTGATCGCCCAGGGACGGGAGTGATCTGCCCGGAGAGAAGGAGAACCGCTCGATGAGCGAGGCTATCGATCAGGCACTGCGCGAGGCGACGGAGACGAGGGCGATCGAGTTCGGCCCAGGCGCGGTGCATCGCGCCGGGGCGATGTTCGCGAGGCTCTTTCCCGGCAAGCGGGCGCAGATCGTCGCCGATGAGAACACCTTCGGCGCCGCGGGGGCCGCCGTCGGGCACTCGCTGCGCGAAGCGGGCGTGCCGATGGGGGACCCGTACGTGCTCCCGGGCAGGCCGACCCTCTACGGCGACTACACGGAGGTCGAGAAGCTGCGCGAGTTCCTGCGGCCCCGCGCGGATGCGGCCGTGTGCTCGATCGGGTCCGGCACGCTCAACGACATCGCGAAACTCGCCGCGGCCGAGCTGGGGCGCTCCTACATGCATGTGTGCACTGCGGCCTCCGTGGACGGGTACACGGCGTACGGCGCGTCGATCTCGCGCGACGGCTTCAAGATCACGAGACCGTGCCCCGCCCCTGCCGGCCTGGTCGCCGACACGGACATCATGGCGGCGGCCCCGCAGCGCCTGACATCGACGGGCTACGGCGACCTGATCGAGAAGATCCCGGCGGGGGCCGACTGGATCCTCGCGGACGAGCTGGGCATTGAGCCCATCGTCGCCCCCGTGTGGGAGCTCGTCCAGGGGCCGTTGCGCGAGACGCTCTCGCAGCCCCGGCGCGTCGGCCGAGCGGATCCGCAGGCCGTCGCGGCGCTGGCCCAGGGGAACATCATGTCGGGCCTGGCCATGCAGGCGCTGCGGTCCTCGCGTTCGGCATCGGGTGCCGGCCACCAGTTCTCCCATGTGTGGGAGATGGAGGGGCACGGGCTCGACTGGGAGCCGCCGCTCTCCCACGGGTTCAAGGTCGGCGTCGGCACCGTCGCCTCCTGCGCGTTGTGGCAGGAGGCGCTGGCGCTGGATGTGGGCTCCATCGACGTGGATGCCCGGGTCGCGCGCGCCCCGAGCGACGCGGAGGTCGAGGAACGCGTGCGGATGCTCCTGCAGCCGCGCATCGCCGGCGAGTCCGTCCCCCACGCGGTCGGGAAGAACCTGCAGGGCGACCGTCTGCGCGAGCGCATCCAGGTGATCCGCAGCCACTGGGAGGCGATCACGGCGCGATGCGCGCCGCAGCTCCTCACTCCGGACGAGGCGGCGGAACACCTGCGCGAGGCGGGCGCCCCCTCCCATCCCGAGGCGATCCGGATCGAATGGGACCGCTTCCGCCTCACGCATTTCAAGGCGCAGATGATCCGCCCGCGCTACACGGTCCTCGACCTGTTGGCGGACCTGGGGGAGCTCACCGCCGTGGTGAACCGCCTCTTCGGCCCCGCCGGGTACTGGGGCAGGCACCGGCATCCGGGGGCAGCGGAGGGCACCCTGTCCGCCGACGTCGCGGGGGGACGGCCATGAGCCACGTGATCGGCATCGATTTCGGCACCCTCTCGGCGCGCGCCGTGATCGCGAGCATCGAGGACGGAACCGTCGTGTCGGATGCGGTCGCCGACTACCCGCATGGCGTCATGGCGCAGCGCCTCGATGTGGCGGACGGCCGGGACCTGCCGCCCGACTTCGCGCTCCAGGAGCCGGCCGACTATCTGGACGCCCTGCGGCGCTCCGTGCGCGGCGCCCTCGCGGGATCGGACGTCGACCCCCAGGACATCGTCGGCATCGGGCTCGATGCGACGAGCGCCTCCGTCCTCGTGACGGACTCCCGGGGGACGCCCCTGTGTGAGACGCCCGGGTTCCGGACGAACCCGCATGCCTACCTCAAACTGTGGAAGCACCACGGCGGGAGCCGGCAGGCGGAGCGCATCGTGGCAGCCGCTCGGGAGAGGAGGGAGGGGTGGCTGGAGCGCTACGGCGGGACCCTCTCGGCGGAGATGCTGCTGCCGAAGGCCCTGGAGACCCTCGAGGAGGCGCCGGAGGTCTATCGCGCGGCCTCGGAGATCGTCGATGCGGCAGACTGGCTGACGTGGCAGTTGACGGGCCATCTGGTCTACGCCGCGGGCGACTCCGGATACAAACGGATGTACCAGGACGGTCGCTACCCGTCGAGGGAGTTCCTGGAGTCGGTGAACCGGGAGTTCGGCGGTGTCTTCGAGGACAAGATGCGCCACCCCGTCGTGCCTCTGGGGTCCAGGGTCGGAGGACTGACCGCGACCTGGGCGCGGACGCTGGGTCTGCGCCCGGGCACGCCCGTGGCAGCGGGCAACATCGACGCGCATGTCCATGCGGCGGCCGTCGACGCGGTGCGTCCGGGGCAGCTGACCGGGGTGCTGGGCACCTCGGTGTGCTGGATCGTCCAGGCCGAGCGCCTGCGCAGCGTCCCCGGGATCTTCGGGGTGGTCGACGGGGGCGTGGCGGAGGGCCTGTGGGCGTATGAGGGCGGCCAGAGCTCGGTGGGCGACACGTTCCAGTGGTTCATCGACCGCAGCCTGCCGGAGTCCTACCGGGCGGAGGCGCGCCGGCGCGGCATCAGCGAGTTCCAGCTGCTGGGCGAGCGCGCGTCGAGGCAGGGGATCGGCGAGAACGGACTGCTCGCCCTTGACTGGTTCAACGGCAACCGCTCGATCCTGGTGGACGCGGAGCTCACCGGCATGATCGTGGGCCAGACCCTGCAGACGAGGCCGGAGGACCAGTATCGGGCGCTCATGGAGGCTTGCGTCTTCGGCGCCCGCGTCATCATCGAGAACTTCGAATCCCATGGCGTGCCGGTCGACGAGATCCGGGCCGCCGGGGGACTGCTCAAGGAGCCGTTCCTCATGCAGATGTACGCGGACATCACGCGGCGGCCCATCTCGGTGGCCACGGTCGCCCAGGCGGGTGCGCTGGGTTCGGCGATCTTCGCGGCGGTGGCGGCGGGGGCCTACCCCACCGTCGTCGCGGCCGCCGACGCGATGGGCGGCGTGCGCGAGCGGGCCTACGTCCCCCGCGAGGAGGCCTCCCGCCGGTACGACCGCCTCTGGGAGCTCTACCGCCACCTGTATTTCCTGATGGGCCGCGAGGACGACGTGATGCACCGGCTGAAGGGGATCCAGCGTGAGGCCCTGTCGGAGAGCCAGGCCCAGGCGGCGCCGGCGAGAACGGAGCGGTGAGATGACGACCGTGGCGGTTCTCGGAGCGGGGATCATGGCGAGCGCCCTGACGTTCCCGCTGGCCGAGAACGGGGACGACGTCCGCCTGGTCGGGACGCATCTGGACCGGGACCTCATCGACTCCCTCCAGAGGACGGGGGTGCACCCGGGCCTCGGACTGGCGGTGAACCCCGCCGTCCGGGCATACCAGCTGGAGGACGCGCCCCGGGCGTTCGAGGGGGCGGACGTCGCGATGTCCGGCGTGAACTCGTTCGGCGTGCACTGGGCCGGCCGCCAGTTCGCCCGCCTCCTGCGACCGGGCATGCGGGTCCTTTCTATCACCAAGGGGATGGAGGCCGACGACGAGGGGACGTTGCGCATCCTGCCGGACGTCATGAGGTCCCTCGTGCCCGCCGACGTCGCGGACGGCGTCACATGGTCTGCGGTCGTGGGCCCTTCGATCGCCGGAGAGGTGGCGGTGCACCGCGACACCTGCGTCGTCTTCTGCGGGGAGGACCAGGTCTCACTCGACGGCCTGGCGGATCTCTTCCGCACGCCCTACTACCACGTGTGGACCTCCACCGACTTCGTGGGCCACGAGGTCGGGGCCGCCGTCAAGAACATCTACGCGTTCGCCGCCGGCTTCGGCCAGGGCCTGCTCGACCGCGAGGGAGAGGCGGAGGCGCGCTACCGGCGCTTCAACTACGGGGCCGCCGTCTTCGCCGAGGGGCAGAAGGAGATCCGGCAGTTCGTCTCGATGCTCGGGGGCAGACCGGAGACGGCGGACGGACTGGGAGGGGTCGGCGACATGTTCGTCACCTCGATGGGCGGGAGGAACGTCCGAGCCGGACGCTACGTCGGCGCAGGCATCCCGTTCTCCGAGGTGCGCGGGCGCCTGATGAAGGGCGTGACGCTGGAGGGCGTCCACGCCATCAGCGTGATCGGCGCGGCGCTGGAGCGGCTGACGGAGCGCGGACTCGTCGGCGCGTCGGACTTCCCCCTCTGCCGCCACCTGTACCGGGTGGTCGAGCAGGACGCCCCCATCGACATGCCCTTCGAGGAGTTCTTCGGAGGCATGCGGTAGGCGTCACGCGTCCGGGCCCGCTGTGAGGCGGATGCGCTCGAACATGTCCTTGACCGCGGGGTAAAACTCGCGCTGGATCGCGTGCCATCGCCGGTACTCGGCGGCGCGGCCGGGGTCCGGATCGGTCCTCTCCCCGCGATGGCACATCCCCTCCGCCGCCGCCTCCGCACTCGGGTAGGCGCCCACTGCCGCCATCGCGAGGACGGCCGCGCCGTGCGCCGACACCTCGGCGACCGAGGAGAGGATGAGGGGGAGGCCTGTCGCGTCGGCGAGGATGGACCGCCACAGCGCCGAGCGCGATCCGCCTCCCATCGCGTGGAGCTCCGTGACCGGGTGGCCGAGGTCGTCGGCCATCCTCTCGAGGTTGGAGCAGAGCTCGAAGGCCATGCCCTCCATGAGCGAGCGGTAGGCGTGGGCGCGGGTGTGCCCCGAGCCGAACCCGATCATCGCCCCCCGTGCGAAGGGATTCCAGAAGGGGGTCTGGACGGCGTTCCAGTAGGGCAGGGTGATCAGCCCCTCGCTGCCGGGGGCGACAGCGGACGCCTCCCGCTCGAGGTCCGGATCGACGGATCCGCCCAGACCCGGGTCCCCGAGCTCCTCACGGAACCAGTTGAGCAGGACCGAACCGGAGTTCTGGACCGACTCGAGGACGTAGCGGCCGGGGATGCCGGAGACGAGCGTGCGGTACGCGCTGCCGAGGAGGCAGCCGGACGCGTGCACCCCGCAGACGATGGAGGTCCCCACGTTGAGGTAGGCAATGCCGGGCCGGATGGCCGCGGCCCCGAGTCCCGCCGCCTGGCCGTCCCCGAGCCCCGCGATCAGGGGGATGCCGTCCGCAAGCCCCCAACGGTGCTGCAGCTCCGGTCGGATCGGAGCGATCGGCGCCCCCGGTTCTGCGAGCCCGGGCATCTGGGAGGGGCGCAGCCCGGCGAGCCGCAGCAGTTCCGGGGCCCAGGTCCTGCGCCGCACATCGAAGAGCCCCAGCGAGTCGGCGCTCGCGGTCGAGGACACCCACCGCCCGGTGAGCCGGTGGGCCAGGAAGGCATGGACATCGACGATGCGTTCGGCATGCTCGATGTTCGACGGCTCGTTCTGCGCGATCCACGCGATCTTGTAGAGCGCCGGGGTCGTGTCCGGCTGTTTTCCGGACAACTCATGGACGTGCGGCGATCCCAGGCGGCGGATCTGGTCGCCAGCCCGCGAGTCGAGCCAGAGGATGGCGGGGCGCTGCGCGGCCCCGTCCCGGTCGAGCAGCGCGAACGTCTCGCGCTGATGGGTGAGGCACATCGCCGCGATGCGGCGCCGGTCGTCTCCGGGCACCTTCGCCACGGCCTCGTCGACTGCCGCGCGGACCGCCGCCCACCAGTCGGCGGGATCCTGCTCATAGCGGTCCATCCCCGGCGTGCGCAGGGGGATCGGCTGTCTGCCCGAGGCGCATACGTCTCCGTTGCGGGCCACGACGACGGCCTTGGCTGCGGATGTCGAGCAGTCGATGGCCACGACCAGGGGATCCTCGACGGCCCTCGGCGACGCTCCACGGCCGGCGCGTCGCGCGCTCGCGGGCGGGATGCCGCTGGGCGACGGGACAATCCTCTGGGGCTGCGGCATACCTGGACCTCTTCGCCCATCGGTTCGTGAGGCGGGTGCCGCGCTTCCTCGGAGCGGCCCCGTCGGCTCGATGCGGTCCCAGCATAGCCCGCCAGACGCCCGCCGCGCCGGCGAGGGGGCGCAGCGGGGCCGTTCGCGGGCCGAGCATCCGGCGCCCGGCTCCTTCCCGCCCGCCTACTCTGTGCGCCATGACGACTCCCGCCCCGGCATCGGCCGCCTCTGGCTCCGAGCAGCTGATCCTCACGCTGTCCTGTCCCGACCAGCCCGGCATCGTGCACGCCGTCTCCGGCGTCGTCACCGGGGTCGACGGCAATATCATCCAGTCCCAGCAGTTCGGCGATCCGGACTCGGGGCTGTTCTTCATGCGGGTGGAGGCCGACTCCCCATCCGGGCGCGGTCCCGTGGAGGCGGGCATGGCCGAGGTCGGGTCGCGCTTCGGGGGGACATGGCGCGTCGAAGAGTCCGGCCGCCCGCTGCGCACGGTCGTCATGGTCTCGCGCGAGGGGCACTGCCTGACGGACCTCCTGTACCGCCAGCGCTCCCAGGGCCTGCCCATCGACGTCGTCGCGGTCGTCGGCAACCACCCGGACCTGGCGCCCGTCGCCCAGTTCTACGGCGTCCCCTTCCTTCTGGTGCCCGTCACGAAGGACACCCGGCAACGCGCCGAGGACGAGTTGCTGGACCTCGTGCGCGCCGAGCGCGTCGAGCTCATCGTGCTGGCCCGGTACATGCAGGTCCTCTCGCCGGCCGTGTGCGAGGAAATGGCTGGGCGCGTCATCAACATCCATCATTCCTTCCTGCCCAGTTTCAAAGGGGCGCGCCCCTACGCCCAGGCCCATGAACGCGGCGTCAAACTCATCGGGGCGACCGCCCACTATGTCACTCCGGACCTCGACGAGGGGCCCATCATCGAGCAGGACGTCGCCCGCGTCACCCACGCCGACTCGACGGCGGACATGGTGGCGCTGGGCCAGGACGTCGAGCGCCGCGTCCTGGCGCAGGCCGTGCGCTGGCACTGCGAACACCGCGTCCTCATGGACGGCTCCCGCACCGTCGTGTTCTCGCGCTGACCGGCGGCCTCGGCGCGGAGACGCGCCGGGAGCGGGCGGCGACGCCCTCGTCGGGAGGGCTCCGCGGTGGACGCCGGAGGATCGGCCCGGGCGGGCTGCGCTAGGCTGACCGCAGTCGTGACTGGCGCACAGGTGGGGGACCACCGGGGAGCGATCGATCGGACGCCGCGGCCGCCCGCCTGGGCCGGGGCTCCACCCGGGAGACCGGTGAGTGAACCTGATCTGGAGAGAGCCCATGAGCGATTCCCTCAATGACATGACCCTGGCGGAGCTCGACCCCGAGATCCGCGCCGTGCTGGATGACGAGCTCGCCCGCCAGCGCGGGACGCTCGAGATGATCGCGTCGGAGAACTTCGTCCCCCGCGCCGTCCTGGAGGCGCAGGGGTCGGTCCTGACGAACAAGTACGCGGAGGGCTATCCCGGCCGGCGCTACTACGGGGGCTGCGAGTTCGTCGACGTCGCGGAGCAGCTGGCCATCGACCGCGCGAAGGCGGTGTTCGGCGCGGACTTCGTCAACGTCCAGCCCCATTCGGGCGCGCAGGCCAATGCCGCGGCGCTCATGGCGATGGCGGCGCCCGGGGACACGATCCTGGGGCTGTCCCTGGCCCACGGCGGCCACCTCACCCACGGGATGCGGATCAACTTCTCCGGCAAGCTCTACCACGCCACCGCCTACGAGGTGGATCGCGCGACGCAGCGTATCGAGCCCGATCGGGTCCGCGAGGTCGCTCTGCGCGAGCACCCGAAGGTCATCATCGCCGGATGGTCCGCCTACCCGCGCCACCTGGACTTCCAAGCCTTCCGCGACATCGCCGACGAGGTCGGGGCCGCGCTGTGGGTCGACATGGCGCACTTCGCCGGCCTGGTCGCCGCCGGCCTCCATCCCAGCCCCCTGCCCCACGCGGACATCGTGACGACGACGGTCCACAAGACGCTCGGCGGGCCGCGCTCGGGCATGATCCTCTCCTCGCGCGGCGAGCAGTGGGGGAAGCGGGTCAACTCCGCGGTCTTCCCCGGCCAGCAGGGCGGTCCCCTCATGCACGTCATCGCCGCCAAGGCGATCGCGATGAAGATCGCGCAGACGCCTGAGTTCCGCGACCGGCAGGTCCGCACCCTCGAGGGCGCCCAGAGGCTCGCCGAGCGCCTGGGCTCCCCCGATGCCCGGGCCGCCGGGATCCGGCTGGTGACTGGCGGCACCGACGTTCATCTCGTCCTCGTCGACCTCGTGGAGTCCCCGCTGGACGGGAAACAGGCCGAGGACCTGCTCCACGAGGTGGGCATCACCGTCAACCGCAACGCGGTGCCCTTCGACCCGCGCCCGCCGGCCGTCACCTCGGGTCTGCGCATCGGCACGCCGGCGCTGGCCACCCGCGGATTCGACGCGGAGGACTTCACCGAGGTCGCCGACATCATCGCGACGGCGCTCATCCAGGGCGCGGCCGGAGCGGGAGCCGTGGACGTCGAGGGACTGCGCGCCCGCGTCCGCGCGCTCACCGACGCCCATCCCCTCTACGCCGGACTCGACCGGTGAGAGCGCCGTGGGACGGCTCCGCCCAGGTCCTCGACGGCGCGGCCACGGCGGCGGCCATCAAGGCCGAGCTGGGGGAGCGGGTCGCGGCGCTGCGCTCCCGCGGCATCGTCGCCGGGCTGGGGACGATCCTCGTGGGGGAGGACCCGGGGTCCGTGGCCTACGTCGCCGGCAAGCACCGCGACTGCGCGGAGGTCGGTCTGGAGTCGATCCGCATCGACCTGCCGGCCACCGCCTCACAGCGTGAGATCGAGGCCGCGGTCGACCGCCTGAACGCCGATCCCGCCTGCACGGGCTACATCGTGCAGCTGCCCCTGCCCCGCGGCGTCGACGCCAACGCCGTGCTCGAGCGGATCGATCCGGCCAGGGACGCCGACGGCCTGCATCCGACGAACCTGGGGCGCTTGGTCCTGCGGGGGAGCGGCCCCATCGACTCGCCCCTGCCGTGCACGCCGCGCGCCGTCATCGAGCTCATGGCGCGTCACGGGATCTCGCTGGAGGGCGCGGACGTGTGCGTGATCGGGCGCGGCGTGACCGTCGGGCGCTCGATCGGGCTGCTGCTGACCCGGCGCGAGGTCAACGCGACCGTGACCCTGTGCCATACGGGGACGCGCGGCCTCGCGGAGAAGGTCCGCTCCGCCGACGTGGTGGTCGCCGCTGCGGGGTCGGCGGGGCTGGTGACGCCCGGCATGGTGCGCCCGGGGGCCGTCGTCCTGGACGTCGGCGTGTCTCGCGTGCCGACGGCCTCGGGGAGATCCCGCCTCCAGGGCGACGTCGCGGACGGCGTCGACCGGGTGGCGTCCTGGCTGTCCCCGAATCCGGGCGGGGTGGGCCCGATGACGAGGGCGCTGCTGCTGATGAACGTGGTGGAGGCCGCCGAGAGGTCTGCTTGAGGCGCGTCCGGCCCCGGGCGAGGCGAACGATCGATCTCCACGGTTCGGCGCACCAGCGGGCTGGCGCCCCGCCGCGGGTCAGTGCGCGAGGACCTCGTGGTCGCGGTGCCCGGGGGAGTCGATCTGGAAGGTCGAGTGGGCCACCGGCACCGCGAAATGGGTGGCGACGCACGTCTGCAGGGTGTGGACGAGGTCGCGGCACTCGTGCTCGGTGGCGTCCTCGTCGACGGTGACGTGGGCCGTCAGGGAGACGACGCCGGTCGCGATCGTCGTGGCGTGGAGGTCGTGGACGTCGCGGACCGCGGGCAGGGCCAGGATGTGGGTGCGGACCTGGGAGAGGTCGAGGGACTCCGGGGTCTCCTCCATGAGGATCCGCAGGGACCTCCGCAGCAGAGCGAACGCGCGGGGCGCCATGAGCGCGGCGATGAAAAGGGAGGCGACCGCGTCCCCGCCGTCCCACCCGGTGGCCAGGGCGAGAACCGAGGCGAGGATGACGGCCACGGACCCCAGCGCGTCATTGGCGACCTCGAGGACGGCCGCGCGCATGTTGAGCGACTCCCCGCGCCCGCCGGCCAGGATCCCCAGCGAGACGACGTTGGCGGCGAGGCCGACGATGCCGATGACGAGCATCGGGACGGGTTCCAGCGGGGTCGGGGCGAGGAGACGGTTGACCGCCTCCCAGGCGACCATCAGGCAGATGACGGCGAGCATGCCGGCCTGGAGGGCGGCGGCGACGACCTCGGAGCGCGCCCAGCCCCAGGTGTGGCGGTCGTCGCGCGGACGGGTCATCAGGTGGGCCGCGACGAGGGCGATGACCAGGCCCGCCGAGTCGACGAGCATGTGCCCGGCATCGGCGGCCAGGGAGAGCGATCCGGAGACCGCGGCCCCGACGAGCTCCGCGACGAGGACGCTCATCGTGACGAGCAGCGCCAGGGCGAGCCGGGTGCGCGAGCTCGAACCGTGCGAATGGGAGTGTCCGTCATCCTCGTGGGACGGGGCGTGGGACGGCCCGGCGGAGGCCGGTGCGCCGCCGCCGGACGCGCCGTCCCCGGAGGCGCCGGGCCCGCAGTGTGTGATCCGGCCGGTGGGCGGCTCCTTCTCGGTCATGACACTCCTTCTCATATACCCCAAGGGGGTATGTCGTCGGGTCTCCACGATAACCCGGAGCGGCGTCGGGGTCCAGATGCCGGTCCCCTCGGGCACAATGGGAGCCATGACCAGGATCTCGACCGTCAACCTCAACGGCATCAGGGCAGCCTCGCGGCGCGGGCTCGGACAATGGCTCGAGCGGGAGTCTCCCGACGTCCTCCTCATGCAGGAGGTCCGGGCCGACGCCCCGACCGCGCGCGAGCTCCTCGGCGGCTCCTGGCGGCTGAGCGTGGTGCCGTCGCGGATCAAGGGGCGAGCGGGCGTGGCCGTGGCGGTGCGCGCCGGAGCGGGGGAGGCGATCGAGGTCTCCGCCACCCGCGAGATCCTCGACGAGGAGGAGACCGACGCGGACTCCGGGCGTTGGCTGGAGGTGGACCTCGACCTCGCCTCGGGGACCCGGCTCACGGTGGTCTCCGCCTACTTCCACTCCGGCGAGGTCGGCTCGCCCAAGGAGGAGGCGAAGATGGCGCATCTGCCGCGCGTCGGCGCGCGCATGGCCGGACTCCTGGCCGAGGCCCGGCGTCCGGACGGGCGCCAGGCCCTCGTCGCCGGCGACTTCAACATCGTCCGCTCGCGCGCCGACATCAAGAACTGGACGTCCAACCACAACAAGCACGCCGGCGTCCTCGACGAGGAGATCGCGTTCCTCACGGGCTGGGTCGGGGCCGGCTGGCGCGACGTGACCCGCGACCTGGCCGGGGACGTGCAGGGGCCTTACACCTGGTGGTCGTGGCGGGGCAAGGCCTTCGACAACGACACGGGGTGGCGCATCGACTACCAGTTCGCCACGCCGCTCCTCGCGGAGCACGCGACGGGGCTGCGCATCGGGCGGGCGGACAGCTATGACGCCCGGTTCTCCGACCACGCGCCGCTCAGCATCGACTACGACCTCTGATCGGGTTCGCCGTCCGGGTCGGGGAGCTCGGGCAGGAGCTCGCCCGTGACCGGGTGGTGCGGCCAGTCGAGCGTGTGCGGGCTGGTCATCGTCACGTAATTCGGACGCTCGCGGAAATGGACGGCCGCGGGGCGCGTGACGGGCGTCGCCGCTGGCGGGTTCGCCATCCATGCGGAGACGGTGAGGACGACGCGGACCAGCAGGTGGATCCACAGGACCAGCGTGACCAGCGAGGCGGCCGTCGTCAGGAGCGGGCCCTTCACCGCTCCCACGGCAGCCGTCCCGAGCGTGCGGAGCACCAGGGCGGCGGCGGAGAACAGGGCCAACCCCCAGGCGAGGTCCGGTCCCGGGACTCGCACCCCGGCCACGACCCGGACGAGCAGCAGGAGGACGGCGGCGTCCACCACCAGCGCGAGGAGGTGGGAGCCCGCCTGGATGAACAGGCGCCCCGCTCCCATGCCGGCGCCGAGGCGGTCCATGGTCCAGTCCCCGAGGAGGTCCATGAGGATCCCCGCCCCGGCGCCCGCCGCCAGCCCGGCGGCCAGCCCCGCGGCTCCCACCGCGTTGCGGCCGAGGGTGAGGAGCCCGTTCTCCGGAAGCGAGACCACGCCGAACATCGCGCGGATCGAGGAAGCCAGCGATCCCACCAGGGAGATCGCGGACCACGCGGCCACCGCCAGGGCGAGGGCCCCCGCGAGCGACCAGACGTCGGAGCGGACCAGCGAGTCCGGATCCACCAGCCCGGTGGCGTCCGAGCCCGTTCGGAGCAGGCCCGGCAGAGCGGCGTTCACCGTCGACGCGACGGCGTCCCTGAGCTCTTGGTCCGCTCCGAGGACCGCCATGAGGACCGTCCACGCGAGGGTGAGCGCCGCGGTGAGGGAGAGCAGCGTCGTCAGCGCCAGCCCCGAGGCGAGCACCCCGCCGTTGCGCGCGCCGTAGCGTGAGAGCGCCCGGGCGACGCGGGTGCCGGTCCACCAGGTCGCGACCGCGCGGGCGCGCTGAAGGACGCCGGGGGTCGTGAGGGCCGCGCGCAGGCGCGGCGCCGGGCGCGGGGGCGTCCGCTGAGGGCTCATCCCCCTAACCTAGCGGCGGGCGGCCCTCTCGGGCACCGCGGGGCAAGCCGGATCAGGCCTGGGCGAAATCGAAGAGCGCCATGGAGGAGTACATGCCGGACTCGTCGACGCGGTCCAGCCGGAAGCCCGGGACGATCCAGGAGGCCTCGAAGTCCGCGCCGAGCTCGAGAGCGAGGTCGAGGGCGGGGTCGTCGACGCCCTGGGCGAGGGTGACGTGGGGGTGGTAGGGGAAGCGCAGGGGACGGTCCAGCGGTCCGGTGCGCACGTCGTCGGCCAGCAGTCGGCATTCCTGCGCCCCCTCGGCCACGGAGAGGTACGCGACCTGTGTGAGGGGACGGAAGGACCCGGTGCCGTGCAGGGTGAGCCGGAAATGGTGGTGGCGCTGGGCGACGGAACGCAGGTGGCGGATCACCCGGGTGCGGTCCTGGGCGGGCACGGGCACCGGGGGCAGCACCGTGACGTGGGCGGGCACCAGCGCGCCCTGGAGGTCGCCCAGCCCCAGCCGCAGTTCCGTGAGCTGGGTGACCCAGGGCTCGGGAATGGCGACGACCACGCCCAGCCACTCCTGGCCGCGCGAGCGTTCGGGAAGATACATGGGCCACCTGGGACTCGGGGACGGCTCGGGATCCCGGGCGGGACCCACGGCCCTCCATCGTAGGCGAGCCCGCGGAGGGGAGGATCGCCGGCCCGTCGGCACGACCGGTATGGTGACGCAACCATGCCGGTGTTCTAGACTGGTGCCCAGCCGATCGTGCGACCGCGCGGACGGCGGCTCAATGGAGCTGGAACTGTGGCGTGTGAGGCGTCGGAGGAGGGCCCGGACGTGGGTGCGAAGGTGCGCAAGACGGCGATGAGACTGGCCGACGGCCGGGATCTGTTCTACTTCGACGACAACCCGGAGTACGTGTCGGGCGCCAGGACCCGCCGCCTGGACGATCCCCGCCCGCTGGGCGATCGTTTCGCCCCCGTCACGGGCCCGGACGGCGAGCAGCGTCCCTTCGTCGGCCCGCAGATGCGCCACGATCCCCTCACGGGGGAGTGGATCCCCATGGCCACCCACCGCATGAACCGCACGTTCCTGCCGCCGGCCAGCGCGAACCCCTTCGCCCCGGCCCGGCCGGGCGCGGCGTACTCCGACGGGGAGATCCCCGACACAGACTACGACGTCGTCGTCTTCGAGAACCGCTTCCCCTCCCTCATGCGCACCCCGGACACCGCCATCGGCGCCGCCCCCTCCGTGTGCGAGGGCGAGCCGCTGTTCTTCTCTGCCCCGGCTGCGGGGCGCTGCGAGGTCATCTGTTTCACCCCGAACCTTGAGGACTCTCTGGCCACGGTCCCGCGCTCCCGCATGCGCACGGTCATCGAGGCCTGGGCCGACCGCACCGCCGAGCTGTCCGCGATGGAGGGGATCGAACAGGTCTTCTGCTTCGAGAACCACGGCAAGGAGATCGGCGTCACCCTCTCCCACCCCCACGGGCAGATCTACGCCTACCCCTACGTCCCGCCGAAGACCCACACGATGGCCACGCAGGCGGTGGCCTACCGCGAGTCCACCGGCGGGGACCTCGAGCGGGAGGTGCTCGCCGCGGAGCTGCGGTCGGGTCGGCGCATCATCGCCCAGACGGATCACTGGGTGCTCTACGTGCCCTTCGCCGCGCGCTGGCCCGTCGAGATGCACTTGGTGCCGCGCCGCGCCGTCGCAGACATCCCGGAGTTGTCGGACGAGGAGCGCGAGGACCTGGCTGACATCTATCTCCACATGCTCCAGGCCGGCAACCGCTTCTTCCAGGACCCCGACGGGATGGGGATCGAGCTGCCCTACATCGCGGCCTGGCATCAGGCCCCCGTCCGTCAGTTCCGCGACGACCTGCACCTGCACCTCGAGTTCTTCTCGGTGCTGCGGGCCCCCAACAAGCTCAAGTACCTGGCAGGCTCCGAGTCTGGGATGGCGGCGTGGATCTCCGACACGACGCCGGAGCAGATCGCCGACCGCCTGCGCGAGGTGTGGTGACCCCATGACCGACCGCATCGCGTCCTCCCCCGACTACCACCACGCGGCCACGCCCGAGCAGGGCGTCGCCGAGGCCGAGGCGTTGTTCGCCGGCGTCTTCGGCGGCCGGCCCGACGGCGTGTGGAGCGCGCCGGGACGGGTCAACGTCATCGGCGAGCACGTCGACTACAACGGCGGCCTGTGCCTGCCCATCGCCCTGCCCCACCGGGCCTATGTGGCGGTGCGCGTGCGCTCGGACCGGAGGATCCGCCTCGTGTCCCCCCAGACCCGCGACGCCGTCGACGAGCTGGACCTCGACGCGATCGGGCCGAAGGGCTCGGCGGGCGAGGTCCACGGCTGGGCCGCCTACCCGGCGGGCGTCGCCTGGGCCCTGGAGCAGGCGGGCCTGGGCCGCCTGCCCGGATTCGACGCCGCCCTGTGGTCGTGCGTCCCCCTCGGGTCGGGCCTCTCCTCCTCGGCGGCCCTGGAATGCTCGATGGCGGTCGCCCTGGACGACCTGGCCGGGCTGAGCCTGGCCGGAACGGCCGAACAGCCGGATGAGCGGGGACGGGGCGTGCTGGTGGACGCCTGCCGCCGCGCGGAGAACGACGTCGCCGGGGCGAACACAGGCGGGCTGGACCAGTCGGCGTCGCTGCGCTGCCGGACGGGGCACGCCCTCGAACTGGACTGCCGCGACATGTCGACCGCCCAGATCCCCTTCGACCTCCCGGCCGACGGCCTGGAGCTGCTGGTCATCAACACCCGCGCCCCCCACCAGCTGGTCGACGGGCAGTACGCCGAGCGGCGCGCCACCTGTGAGGAGGCGGCGCGCCTGCTCGGGGTCGGCCTGCTGGTCGAGGTCGCCGACCGCGACCTGGAGGAGACGCTGGCCATCCTGCCCGCCGACGTCATGCGCCGTCGCGTCCGCCACGTCGTCACCGAGATCCGGCGCACCCGGGACTTCGTCGCGATCCTGCGCGAGGGCGCACTCGAGGGCGGGCGCCTCGACCGCGCCGCCGCCCTCCTCGATGCCTCGCACGACTCGCTGCGCGACGACTACCAGGTGACGGTCCCCGAGCTGGACGTCGCCGTGGGCACGGCGCGGGAGCTGGGCGCCCACGGGGCGCGGATGACCGGCGGAGGCTTCGGGGGCTCGGCGATCGCGCTGGTCGACCGCTCGGAGAGCACCCGGATCGCCGCGGGCATCGCCGCGGCCTTCGCCGACAGGGGTTTCAACGCCCCGCAGTTCATCCCCACCGTCCCCGGCGGCCCCGCCGGCCGCGACGCATGATCGGCCGGTCCTCCGCGCGACCTCCACGTGACGTCGCCCGCACCCGGGCGCCGCGGGGCGGGGAGCCCGCCGGACGGGTGGCACAATCGGGACCATGACCGCAGATCGTGGACCCTGGCTGGTGGTCGGCTTGGGGAACCCGGGGGCGGAGTACGCCCACACCCGGCACAATGCGGGGCGCCTCGTCATCGAGGCGCTCTGCGCGCGTGCGGGCGCACGCCTGACCTCGCACCGTTCCCGCACACACACGGCGGACGTCCGCCTGGGGACGCTGCCGGGCGGCGCCCCGGGTCCGCGGGTGGTCCTGGCCCAGTCCGACTCGTACATGAACACCTCCGGCGGCCCCGTCTCCGCATTGGCCCGCTTCCTCGGCGTGGGCGCGGACCATCTGCTGGTCGTCCACGACGACCTCGATCTGCCCGCCCACGACCTGCGGCTGAAGAGGGGCGGGGGAGAGGGCGGGCACCGCGGCCTCCTCTCCATCTCGCAGGCCCTGGGCACACGCGACTACCATCGTCTGCGC
Organism: Schaalia naturae; assembly: GCF_042665795.1. Taxonomy (NCBI): domain Bacteria; kingdom Bacillati; phylum Actinomycetota; class Actinomycetes; order Actinomycetales; family Actinomycetaceae; genus Schaalia; species Schaalia naturae. The sequence goes on along the minus strand of NZ_JBHTEF010000001.1, from coordinate 1,669,203 downwards.
GTCGGCATCGGGCGCCCCCCGGGGCGCCAGGATCCCGCCGACTTCGTGCTCGCCCCCCTCTCTCAGCGGGACCGACCCGACTGGGAGGTCACCTTCGAGCAGGCCGCTGACGTGGTCGAGGACGTCGTCGCGCACGGCTTCACGCAGGCCCAGCAGACGCTCCACTCCCGCTGAGCCGCGCCCCGCCCCACGGGCGGCGCTGCTCGCCGGCGGGGACGTCCGCCGCCCACACATCTGAGGAGAGCCATGACACTGAGCGGCCTGATCCCGCTCATCGCGCGCGACGCCGCGGTCGGAGAGGCGGTCGCCGGCATGGCGCGCCGCCGATCGGGCACGCTGGTCGCCCCGGTCGGCGTCCGCCCCGCCGTCGTGGCGCTGGCCTCCGAGCGCCTGGGCCCGTCCTCGACGATCGTGGTCGTCACGGCGAGCGGACGCGAGGCCGAGGCCGCGGCGAACGCGCTGGAGGGCTGGACGGAGGGCGTCGCCTCCTTCCCCTCGTGGGAGACGCTGCCGCACGAGCGCCTGAGCCCCCAGGCCGACACGATGGCCCGCCGGGCCGCCGTGCTGCGCCGCTTCGCCCACCCTGACGCCCGAGACCCGCGCACCGGGGCGATCCGGGTCCTCACCACCTCGGTGCGGGCGCTGCTCCAGCCCGTCATCCACGGCCTGGGGGACCTGCCGACGGTGCGCGTGCGCGTCGGCGACGTCGTCGACCTGCCCGACCTTGTGGCCCGGCTGCAGGCCCTGGGCTTCGAACGCGCCGACATGGTCGAGTCCCGCGGGCAGATGTCCGTGCGCGGCGGGATCCTCGACGTCTTCCCGCCCCAGGAGGCCCATCCCCTGCGCGTGGAGCTGTGGGGCGACGAGGTCGATGAGATCCGCTGGTTCTCGGTGTCCGACCAGCGCACCCTGGGCGCCGCCGACCAGGGTCTGTGGGCTGTGGCCTGCCGCGAGCTCCTCCTCACGCCCGAGGTCCGCGCCCGCGCCCGTGAGCGAGCCGCCGGCCTGCCTGGGGCCGCCGAGATGCTGGAGCTGGCGTCGGAGGGCATTCCGAGCCCGGGCCTCGAGTCGCTGGCCCCCGTCCTGTCCGAGGGCATGGACCGTCTCGTCGACCTGCTTCCCGACGACGCCGTCGTCATCGTCTCGGAGCCGGAGCGCGTCCGCGCCCGCGCCGCCGACCTCATCGCGACGACCGAGGAGTTCCTCACCGCCGCCTGGTCGGCCGCCGCCGGCGGGGGAGCCGTCCCCATCGAGGCCGGAAGCGCCTCCTTCCTGGATCTCGACGACGTCTGGGGAGCGGGGCCGGGCCGCGGATGGTGGCAGTTCACCGCCCTGCCCCCCGCGGCACTGGCCGAGGAGCTCGCCACGCCCGGACCCGATGCGGAGGGGAGCCCCTCCCAGGACCGCGGGGACGCCCCCAGAGGCTCCCGCGGCGGGCTGATGGCCCAGGAGCTGGGAGCGATCATCGCCTCGCCCTCGCTCATGCGGGCGGGGGCGCGCGAGGTGCGCCCCTACCGCGGCGATTTCGCCCAGGCGATCCGCGACCTGGGGGAGCTGGCCCGCGCCGGGTGGCGGCTGCTCGTCACCACCGAGGGACCTGGGCCGGGACGCCGCATCGCCTCGATCCTCAACGACGCGGGCGTGGCCGCCCAGGTCGCCGAGGGGGCGGAGCAAGTTCCGGAGCCCGGTGTCGTCCAGGTGACGACCGCCCAGGCCGGCGCGGGTTTCGTCATGGCCGAGCAGAGGCTCGCGGTCCTCACCGAGGGTGACCTGACCGGGCGCGCCGGGACCAGCACGCGGGACATGCGCCGCATGCCGTCCAGGCGGCGCAGGGGAGTCGACCCGTTGACGCTCCACGCGGGCGACCTCATCGTCCACGAGCAGCACGGCATCGGGCGCTTCGTCGAGCTCGTCTCGCGCACCATCGGGAGGGGGCCGCAGGCCGTCACCCGCGACTACCTGGTCGTCGAGTACGCGCCCTCGAGGCGCGGACAGCCCGGCGACCGGCTGTACGTGCCCACGGACTCCCTCGACCAGATCTCGAAGTACACCGGCTCCGACGAGCCGGCGCTGTCGAAGATGGGCGGCTCCGACTGGGCGAGGACGAAGGCGAGGGCGCGCAAGGCCGTCAAGGAGATCGCGGCCGAGCTCGTGCGGCTCTACGCCGTGCGCCAGTCGACGAGGGGCCACGCCTTCGCCCCCGACACCCCATGGCAGCAGGAGCTGGAGGACGCCTTCCCCTACGTCGAGACCCCCGACCAGCTGGTCACCATCGACGAGGTCAAGGCCGACATGGAGAGGCCCGTGCCGATGGACCGCCTGCTCACGGGCGACGTCGGATACGGCAAGACGGAGATCGCCGTGCGCGCGGCGTTCAAGGCCATCCAGGACGGCAAACAGGTCGCGATCCTCGTGCCGACGACCCTGCTGGTCCAGCAGCACCACGAGACCTTCACCGAGCGTTACGCCGGATTCCCCGTCGAGATCGGGACGCTCTCGCGTTTCTCGACCCCGAAGGAGGCCGAGGCCGTGCGCGAGGGCCTCGCCTCGGGGCGCGTCGACCTCGTCATCGGCACGCACTCCCTGCTCACCGGCACCGTCCGCTTCAAGGACCTGGGGTTGGTCGTCATCGACGAGGAACAGCGCTTCGGCGTCGAGCACAAGGAGACGCTGAAGGCGTTGCGCGCCGACGTCGACGTCCTGTCGATGTCCGCCACCCCGATCCCGCGCACCCTGGAGATGGCGGTCTCCGGGATCCGGGAGATGTCGATCCTCCAGACGCCCCCGGAGGAGCGCCAACCCGTCCTCACCTTCGTCGGCGCCTTCACGGACGCGCAGGTCACAGCCGCGATCCGGCGCGAGCTCCTGAGGGACGGGCAGGTGTTCTACGTCCACAACCGCGTCGACTCCATCTCCTCGGTGGCCGCCCACGTCAGCGAGCTCGTGCCCGAGGCCCGCGTGCGCGTCGCCCACGGCAGAATGACGCCCGACCAGCTCGAACGGGTGATCGTGGACTTCTGGAACCACGAGTTCGACGTGCTCGTGTGCACGACGATCGTTGAGACGGGCCTCGACATCTCCAACGCGAACACGCTGATCGTCGACCGCGCCGACGTGTTCGGCCTCTCCCAGCTGCACCAGTTGCGCGGGCGAGTGGGGCGCGGGCGGGAACGCGCCTACGCCTACTTCTTCTACCCCGGGGACCGGACCCTCACGGAGACGGCGCATGAGCGTCTGCGCACGATTGCGGAGAACACGGACCTGGGCGCGGGGCTGGCCGTCGCGGCGAAGGATCTGGAGATCCGCGGCGCCGGCAACCTGCTGGGCGGCGCCCAGTCCGGCCACATCGAGGGCGTGGGCTTCGACCTGTACGTGCGGATGGTCGCCGACGCGGTCGCCGAGTACAAGGGGGAGAGGCCCGCGGAGAAGACGGATGTGCGCCTGGAGCTCGCCGTCGACGCCCACATCCCCGAGGACTACATCCACGGCGAGCGGCTGCGCCTGGAGGTCTACGCGAAGATCGCGGGCGTGACCGGCCCCGCCCAGGAGAAGGATCTCCGCGAGGAGCTGGCCGACCGCTACGGGCCCGTGCCCCCCCAAGTGGATCTCCTGTTCGGCATCGCCCATCTGCGTGAGATCCTGCGCGGAGCGGGCCTCCAGGAGATGACGACCCAGGGGCGCTTCATCCGGGTCGCGCCCGTGGAGCTGGCCGACTCCCAGGTCATCAGGCTCAAGCGCCTCCACCCGGGAGCCGTCATCAAGCCGGCTGTACGGCAGGTGCTCGTGCCCGTGCCGACGACCGCGCGCGTGGGCGGGCGGCCCCTGTCCGACGAGGCCCTGCTGGAGTGGGCCCAGACCCTCGTCACGACCGTGCTCATCCCCTTCTCCTCGTGAGACGGGGGCGTCCCCGCGGGAGAGGCCGCGCCGCGAACTTGACGTAGACTGAGAAGCGGCCGATGAGGCCCGAGCGAGGGAGGACGCACGTGATTCGCACTCGAACAGGGAGGCTCCTGGCGGGGCTTTCCACAGCCGCGCTGGTCGGCGGCGGGCTCGGGGCCTGCTCGGCCCAGCCCGGGGTGGCCCTGAAGGTCGGGGACACGACCTTCACCGAGGCGGACATCACCCATGCGGCCGAGCAGTACGAGGCGATGACGGGCAGCTCCGTGGACCGCTACCAGTACGTGTGGTCGCTGAGCACGATCCCGGCCTTCCTCGACGCCGCGGAGTCCCAGGGGGTGTCCGTCGACGACGCCACCCTGGACGCCGACCTCCAGTCGTTGGTGGACAGCCAGTCCCTCGCCGAGGTGCCGGACGACCTCAGCCCCGCACTGCGCGAGATCCTGCGCTACCAGTTCGTCTACAGCGAGCTGTCCTCCTCCGACGTCGACCCGACCACCTTCAACGCCGCCTACGACGCGGCCCAGAAGAGCATCCCCGTGACCGTGAGCCCCCGCTACGGCTCGGCAGCGCCCACCTCCTCCACGGAGGGGGTGAGCACCGCGCTCGCGGACGTCGTCTCCGCCGACTCACTGGCCTCGGACGAGTCGGGCTCCACCGACCCCGATGGCGGCACCTCCCAGAGCGGTGACTGACATGGAGCGCCTGCTCTCGTAACCGGGGGGTGCCAGACCCCTCACCCGCACTACCGCGACCTCATCCACGAGCTCGCGGCAACACCGAAGGAGAACAACGTGGCAAGGATTGAGGCAATCGGAGCTCGCGAGATCCTGGACTCCCGTGGGAACCCGACCGTCGAGGTCGAGGTCCTGCTGGAGGACGGAACCGTCTCCCGCGCGTCCGTCCCCTCCGGCGCATCGACCGGTGCCTTCGAGGCCATCGAGCGCCGCGACGGCGACAAGGGCCGCTACCAGGGCAAGGGCGTCCAGGACGCCGTCGACGCCGTCACCGAGGTGATCGCCCCCGAGCTCATCGACGAGGAGGCCACCGAGCAGCGCCACATCGACGAGGCCATGATCGACCTCGACGGCACGGACAACAAGGGCAAGCTCGGCGCCAACGCGATTCTGGGCGTGTCCCTGGCCGTCGCCAAGGCCGCCGCCGAATCGGCCGGCCTGCCGCTGTACCGGTACCTGGGCGGCCCCAACGGCCACGTCCTGCCCGTCCCGATGATGAACATCCTCAACGGGGGCTCCCACGCTGACTCCAACGTCGACATCCAGGAGTTCATGATCGCCCCCGTCGGCGCGCCGACCTTCCGCGAGGCGCTGCGCATGGGCGCCGAGGTCTACCACACGCTGAAGTCCGTGCTCAAGGAGCGCGGGCTGTCGACGGGCCTGGGCGACGAGGGCGGCTTCGCGCCGAACCTCGACTCCAACGCCGAGGCGCTCGACCTCATCATCGAGGCCATCGAGAAGGCCGGATTCAAGCCGGGCGCGGACGTCGCTCTGGCCCTGGACGTCGCCTCCTCCGAGTTCTTCGCCGACGGCCTCTACCAGTTCGAGGGCGAAGGCCGCACGACCGACTACATGGTCTCCTACTACGAGAAGCTGATCTCGGACTACCCGTTGGTCTCGATCGAGGACCCGCTGTCGGAGGACGAGTGGGACGCGTGGAAGTCCCTGACCGCTGAGATCGGCGGCCGCGTCCAGCTGGTCGGCGACGACCTGTTCGTCACCAACCCGCAGCGCCTGCGCAAGGGCATCGAGATGGGCGTCGCCAACGCCCTCCTGGTCAAGGTCAACCAGATCGGCTCGCTGACCGAGACCCTCGACGCCGTCGAGGAGGCCCACCGCAACGGCTACCGTTCGATGACCTCCCACCGCTCCGGCGAGACCGAGGACACGACGATCGCCGACCTGGCGGTGGCGACGAACTCCGGCCAGATCAAGACCGGCGCTCCCGCCCGCACCGAGCGCGTGGCCAAGTACAACCAGCTGCTGCGCATCGAGGAGGAGCTGGGCGACGCCGCCGTCTACGCGGGCCGCACCTCCTTCCCGCGTTTCTCCTTCTGAGAGGCGGGTGCCCTGGGGGATCCCGACGGGATCCTCCCAGGGCGCTTCCATATCCGGGCGCCGGGCCCGCCGCGCGGCGCCGAGGTCGCGGACATGCCGCGTCGGCTCGCGCGCCGGGAGGCGGGGTCGGCGCACCATGGACCCATGGTCGAGTCCGCGTCCCCCCAGCGCCCCCACGCGCCGCGCCGCCCCGCCCGTCCGACGGCCTCGGACGTCCCGGCCGCGGGACGGGCGGGACGCTCCCCGCGTCGAAGCGCGCCCGGGGGCGGAGCGCGCCCGGGCGCCGCCCGGCCGGCGCGGAGCCTGAGCTTCGGGGGGCTCACGATCTCCGTGCGGATGCTGGAGGTCGCCGTGATGGCCGCGCTGCTCGCCGTCATGCTGGTGCCCTCGATCTACCAGTGGTGGCAGCAGGAGCAGGACTACCGCGACATCACCGCCCGCGTCGCCGCGGCCCAGGCGCGCAACGAGGACATGCGCCAACAGCTGGAGCTGTGGAAGGACCCGGACTACATCGACTCGCAGGCCCGCGCGCGCCTCGGCTACGTCAAGCCGGGGGAGACCCAGTACGCTGTCACGGACCCCGGGGAGGACCATCAGGCGCCCGCAGTTTCGGCCGCCGCGAGCGGCCCCGACCGCCCCTGGGTCCAATTGCTCGTCGCCTCCCTGACGGAGGCCGATTCCCCGGGGGAGTGACCACCGTTGACCGAGACCGCCGATGCGGCTCCGCAGGCCTTCGCAGCGCCGACGCCCGCGACCCAGGAGGATCTCGAGGTCCTGCGCGGCCAGCTCGGACGGATCCCGCGGGGCGTCGTCGGGATCGGCGCGCGATGCGTGTGCGGGCGGCCCACGGTCGTCGCGACGGCCCCTCGGCTGGAGGACGGCACGCCGTTCCCCACGACCTTCTACCTCACCTGTCCGCCGGCCGTGCGTGGATGCTCGACCCTGGAGGCCGAGCACGTCATGGAGGACCTCACCCGGTGGGTGTCCGAGGATCCGGACGCCCGTTCGGCCTACCTGGGGGCACACCGCGACTACCTGGCCCGCCGGGAGGCGATCGCCCGGGCCGCCGGGATCGGGGAGGTCGCCGAGATCAGCGGCGTCTCCGCCGGGGGGATGCCGACGCGCGTCAAGTGCCTCCACGCGCTGGTCGGCCACGCGCTGGTGGCCGGGCGGGGCGTCAACCCGGTGGGGGATCGGGCGCTGGAGATGCTGGCCGAACGCGGCCTGTGGCGCCGGGACCGATGCACCTGCTGATCGGCGTGGGACAATGGGCCGTGTGAAACGCGTGGCTGCCATCGACTGCGGGACCAACTCCATTCGTCTGCTCGTCGCCGACACCGAGTGGGCGGACCTGCCCGGCGGGGGCCGCCGCCCGCGGATCGTGTCGGACCTCACGCGCCAGATGCGCATCGTGCGCCTCGGCGAGGGCGTCGACCGCACCGGTGTCCTGGCCCCCGCCGCCCTCGGCCGCACGTTCGCGGCAGCGGCGGAGTACAAGGAGATGATCGACCGCCTGGATGCCCAGGAGATCCGCGTGGTCGCCACCTCCGCCACACGGGACGCCGCGAATGCCGGGGACTTCTCCCGCGGGATGCGCGAGGTCTTGGGCGTCGAGGCGCAGATCGTCCCCGGCACGGAGGAGGCCGCGCTCTCCTTCGCCGGCGCGGTGAGCGCCGCCCCGCCGGACGCCGTGCGCCCGCTGCTGGTCGTCGACATCGGAGGCGGGTCCACTGAGCTCGTCCTCGGCTCCGACGCCGTCGAGCAGGCCGTCTCCATCGACATGGGATCGGTGCGCGTCACCGAGAAGTTCCTCGCGGGATGCCCCGCGGACGAGGGCGTCCCCGCCGAGGCGGAGGCCGCGGCCGTCGCCTGGATCGACCGGAGGCTCGACGATGCCGAGTCGCAGGTCGACCTCACCCGGGTGGGCACGCTGGTCGGCGTCGCCGGGACGATCACGACGGTGACCGCTCAGGCGCTGGACCTGCCGTGCTACCAGCCTGAGCGCATCGACGGGGCGTCGCTGCCGCTGGACCGCGTGGACCAAGCGGTCCGATTCATGGTCGACCAGCCGGTCGCCGTCAAGGCGGCGCTGGGGTTCATGCCGAAGGGCCGTGAGGACGTCATCGCGGCGGGGGCCCTGGTGTGGAGCCGGGTGATCGCCCGGGTCGTGTCCCGGGCCGCCTCGCGCGGGCACGCCATCGACCACACCGTGACCTCCGAGCATGACATCCTCGACGGGATCGCTCTGTCGATCGCCTGACCGGCTCCGCCGGATCCGCCCCCATAGCCCAATTGGCAGAGGCAGCCGACTTAAAATCGGCTCAGTGCCGGTTCGAGTCCGGCTGGGGGCACCCAACGCACAAGGCTCGAACCTTGGCCCAGCGAATCGGCCTGACTTTTGGGAGCTTTGTCCGGCAGGTGCCGGATTGGCTGATTCCAGGTCAGCGGAATACGCGTCTTCGACCTCGACGGGGTGCGTATGTCGAGTTCTCCGTGGAGGCGCTGGTTGTTCCACCACCACACCCACTCAAGGGTCGCGAGTTCGACCTGCTTGACCGTGCGCCAAGGCCCTTGCTGGCGGATCAGTTCGGTCTTGTAGAGGTTGTTCACGGCCTCGGCCATCGCGTTATCGAAGCTGTCGCCGACGGTCCCGGTCGAGGGAACAGCGCCGAGTTCGACGATCCGGTCGGTGTAGACCATCGCGGTGTAGTTCGACCCGTGATCGGCGTGATGGATGAACCCGCCGAGCCGTCCGCCGGCGTTCTAGGCGGCTATATCGAGTGCCTGCATCGACAGGATCTCCGACCGCAACGTGGAGGCGACGTTCCACCCGACGATGCGGCGGGAGTAGACGTCTGTGACGAACGCGACATAAGCGAATCCTGACCACGTCGCGACGTAAGTCACGTCACAGACCCAGAGCCGCCGCGGCGTAGGCGCCGTGAAGCGACGGTTCACGAGATCGCTGGGCAGCAAGGTCGTCTTATCGGAGCGAGTGGTGAACACCCGCTTCGACTTCTTCACGCTACGGACGCCGGCCAGCCGCATGAGGCGCTCAGTCTGGTAGCGGCCAATGGCCCACCCTTGTCGACGCATCAGCGCGTGCCTCTTCCGGCGTCCGTAGACGCCGTAGTTCTCCGCATGCAACCTGGCAACCTCAGGTACGAGCAGCTCATCCTTCAGCTGCCGGGCCGACGGCGCTCGACCGAGGGCGGCGCGGTAGCCGTGGGAGGTGAGGAAGCCCTGCACTGCCGGTCGGAGGACGCGGCAGATGAGCTCGCCCCCGAAACACCCCGGTGTTCGTCGATGAACCGGATCATCTCGGTCAGGGGCGGCCTGGCTCCTTCGCAAAAAACACGCTGGTGAGCTCGACCCGTTAACGCGACATCGGGGACTGTCAGGAGAACGGTGGATCTGGGACTGGCCTGACCGAAAGGAAGGGCTATGAGCCAGACCATCGAGATGATCGATCCTGTGACAGGAGAGATCATCGATCAGCAACAGATCGCCGAGCAGCTGCTCGCGCAGGCCAAGGAGCAGGGAGTCAGCCTCGTCGGGCCGGGAGGCCTGCTCGGCGGGCTCACGAAGACGGTGCTGGAGACCGCGCTGGAAGCTGAGATGACCGAGCACCTCGGTTACGACAAGCACGCGTCCTCGATCGGTGAGAACGCGCGCAACGGGACCCGCTCGAAGACGGTGCTCACCGAGGTCGGTGCCGTCGAGATCGACGTGCCGAGAGATCGTGACGGGTCGTTCCAGCCGAAGATCGTGCGCAAGCGGCAGCGGCGGTTGGACGGGATCGACGAGATTGTCCTGTCGCTGACCGCGCGCGGGCTGACGACTGGTGAGGTCGCGGCGCACTTCGAGGAGGTCTACGGCGCAAGAATCTCGAAGGACACGATCAGCCGGATCACCGAGAAGGTGACCGGCGAGTTGGCCGAATGGTCCTCGCGACCGCTGGACCCGCTGTATCCGGTGATCTTCGTCGACGCGATCGTGGTGAAAGTCCGTGACGGGCAGGTGCGCAACACCCCCTTCTACGTCGTGATGGGCGTCACGGTGAACGGCGAACGCGACATCCTGGGCATCTGGGCCGGTGACGGCGCCGAGGGCGCGAGGTTCTGGCTGGGCGTGCTCACCGAGATCAAGAACCGCGGCGTCGAGGACGTGTGCATCGTGGTCTGCGACGGTCTGAAGGGACTGCCGGAGTCGATCACCACGACGTGGGAGCTCGCGGTCGTGCAGCAGTGCATCATCCATTATGCCGATGTCCGGGTTATGCCGATGGTGCGGGTGGTTCCCTTGGGGCGCGTGGGTTCCGCGCTGGCGAGGTCGGCATAATCCGGTGATCTGATCGACGCTCTTCTCATCCGTTCTTGGAGAGGAGAAGAGTCATGGTCAAGGTGTTGCGTTCGATCGTGTGCGGCCCGTTGGAGCCGTATGCGGCCGGGTTCGTGGGTGAGTTGCTTCGTCGCGGCTATTCGAGTGGTGGTGCCGATCAGCAGGTGTGTTTCGTTGCCCATCTGGATCGCTGGATGCTCGCCGAGGGCGTCGGCCTGGGCGGGTTGAGCACGCCGACGCTGCAGCGGTATCTGGGACAGCGGCGCGCGGCGGGGTATCGGGAGTACTTGTCGATGAAGGCGCTCGCGCCTCTGCTGGAGTATCTGTCGCCGTTGGGTGTGTTGCCGGTAGAGGAGCCTGCCGCGCTCGGTCCGGTCGAGGAGCTGCTGGAGTCCTACCGCAGCTACCTGCTCGTCGAGCGCGGAGTGACCGCAGGGACGGCTCGCGGCTACGTGGACAACGTCCGCCCGTTCGTGACCACCCGGCTGCGCGGCAGCGCGCTGGATCTTGCTGGGATCAGCGCGGCCGACGTCACCGGCTTCATTGGGACGGTCTGCCCGGGTAGGGCGATCGGTTCGGCGAAGCTGATCGTCTGCGCGCTGCGGTCGCTGCTGGGATGGCTGTACCTGACCGGGCAGCTGCCGGTGTCGCTGGCTGGGGCGGTGCCGTCGGTGGCGGGGTGGAAGCTCTCCAGTCTGGCGAAGGGACTGGAGCCGGGTCAGCTCGCGCGGCTGCTGGGCAGCTGCGACCGGCGCACGCCGACGGGTCGAAGGGACTATGCGGTGATGCTGCTGTTGTCCCGGCTGGGACTGCGTGCCGGGGAGGTCGCGCGGCTCGGGCTGGATGACATCGACTGGCGGCGCGGCGAGCTCACCGTTGTCGGGAAGGGCAACCGGAGCGAGAAGCTGCCGCTGCCACCCGACGTGGGGAGGGCGATCGCGGCGTATCTGCGTCACTGCCGCCCGGCCAGCGCGGAAGGGCGCAGCGTGTTCGTCAGGGTCCACGCGCCGCTACGCGGGTTGACCGCCGGCGGGATCACGATGATCGTGTTCGACGCTGCGCAGCGCGCGGGGCTCCCGAAGATGCACGCGCATCGGCTGCGGCATACCGCTGCGACTGCGATGCTCCGCGCCGGCAGCCCACTGCCGGAGGTCGGGCAGGTGCTGCGTCACAGGTCCGTGCTGAGCACCGCGATCTACGCCAAGGTCGACCGCGACGCGCTCCGCGCGCTGGCCAGACCCTGGCCGCGCATCGTCGAGGACGGTGTGTCATGACCGGGCCGTTGAGGGATCAGCTCGCCGACTACCTGACGCTGCGTCGCGCGCTGGGCTACCGGCTGGAGCGACCGGAGAAGCTGCTCAACCAGTTCCTGGAGCACCTCGAACACCATGGCGAGGAGGCGATCACCGTCGCCGGCGCGCTGGACTGGGCGCGGCAGCCGGCAAGTGGAGCGTCGAACTGGTGGGCCTACCGGCTGGGTGTGGTCCGCGGTTTCGCGACCTATCTGCATGCGATCAACCCGGTCCACGAGGTTCCCGCGCGAGGGCTGCTGCCGCAACGGCCGCTGCGCGCCAGTCCGTATCTGTACTCCGATGTCGAGATCGCGGCGCTGATCGCCGCCACCCAGGCGCTGCGCACCCCGCTGCGGCAGGCCACGTTCGCGACGCTGATCGGGCTGCTCGCGACCACCGGGATCCGGATCGGGGAGGCGATCGGGCTGGACCGTGGCGACGTCGACCTTGCAGACGGGCGGCTCACGGTGCGGTCCGGGAAGTTCGCCAAGACCCGGGAACTCGCACTGCATCCCAGCACGATAGACGCGCTGCGCGCCTACCGTCGGCTGCGTGACAGGTCCGCGCCGCGGACGGGAACACCGGCGTTCTTCGTCTCCACCGCCGGGACTCGGCTGATCTACTGCAACGTCCACAACACATTCCACCGGCTCGTCCAGGGCGTCGCCCTGACGCCGCGGTCGCCATCATGCCGGCCACGCATCCATGACCTGCGACATACTTTCGCCGTCAACACGATGCTCGACGCCTACGTCGCAGGTGAAGACGGGCAGGCCCGGCTCACGCTGCTGTCGACATGGCTTGGTCATGTCCACCCCCGCCACACCTACTGGTATCTGTCCGCGGCGCCGGAGCTGATGGCCCTGGCCGGGCAACGCCTCGAAGCCCACCTGACCGGCGAATCGAGGGCACGATCATGAGCGCCCTCGCACCCACCCTGCAGGCGTTCTTCACCGACCGGCTGATCCGGCAACGAAACGCCAGCGATCACACCATCGCCGCCTACCGGGACACCATGCGGCTGCTGCTCGGCTACGTCACCGCGCAGACGGGCACCGCACCGTCACGGCTGGACATCGACCAGCTGGACGCACCGATGATCGGCAGCTTCCTGGATCACCTCGAGCACGAGCGCGCAAACAGCGTCCGCACCCGAAACGCCAGACTCTCCGCGATCCACTCCCTGTTCCGCTACGCGGCGCTGACCCATCCCGAGCACGCCGACAGCATCGCCCGGGTCCTCGCAATCCCGCCCAAACGGTTCGACCGGGCCGTGATCGCCTACCTCACCGAGGACGAGGTCGACGCGCTGTTGGCCGCCTGCGACGCGGGCACCTGGACGGGGAGGCGCGACCACGCCCTGCTGCTGCTTGCCACCCAGACCGGGCTGCGGATCTCCGAACTGCTCGCCCTCACACCACACGACGTGCACCTCGGCGCAGGGCCGCACGTCGCCTGCCACGGCAAAGGCCGCAAGGACCGGATCACCCCGCTCACCCAGGCCACCGTCACCGTGCTGCGCGCCTGGATCGCCGAACTCGGCGCGGACCCGGACGCCCCGCTGTTCCCATCGCGGCGCGGCACCCGGCTCAGCCGGGACGCGATCGAGCGCCGCCTCGCGCACTACACCACCCAGGCCAGCAGCGCCTCCCCGTCGCTGCGCGGCAAGACCGTCACCGCGCACGTGCTCCGGCACACCACCGCGATGCGACTCCTGCACGCCGGCGTCGACACCAGCGTGATCGCACTCTGGCTCGGACACGTCAGCGTCGAAACCACACAGATCTACCTGCACGCAGACATGACCCTGAAAGAGAAGGCCCTCGCCCGCACCAGCCCACCCGGCCGGCCGCGAGACAGCCGATACCGACCCCCAGACACCCTCCTGGCCTGGCTCGAAGCCCTCTGATTATGCCGACCTCGCCAGCGCGGAACCCACGCGCCCCAAGGGAACCACCCGCACCATCGGCATAACCCGGACATCGGCATAATGCACGTTATGCCGATGTCGGCATAACGTGCATCTGATCCGCAACTCGTTCCGTTACGCGGGCAGGCAGCATCGCGACGCGATCGTGAAGTCGCTCAAGCCTGTCTACACGGCCCCGTCTGAGCAAGCAGCGAAGGACCGGTTTGCCGAGTTCACGGCCGAGTGGGGCGAGCGCTACCCGGCGATTGTGCAGCTCTGGAACTCATCGTGGGCGGAGTTCGTGCCGTTCCTCGAATACGACGTCGAGATCCGCCGCATCATCTGCAGCACCAACGCGATCGAGTCCCTCAACGCCCGCTACCGCCGCGCGGTCAGGGCACGCGGACACTTCCCGAACGCCGCCGCCGCGGTGAAGTGTCTGTATCTCGTGACGAGGTCGCTTGACCCCACCGGCCGGGGTCGGGCACGCTGGGTGACGAGGTGGAAGCCCGCACTCAACGCCTTCGCGATCACCTTCGAAGGCCGAATCAACTGAAATGCGCCAGGCCAGATCCACCGTTAATCTGACACACCCAGGGATCGGTCATCGCCGTCCCGAGGCCCCTTCCTCGTCCGATCGGCCGGCAGCCTCCGGAGCCGGACCGCCCCGAGACGCTGGGCCGGCCGATGGTACCCTCGGCCGTGGGGACGACGCCGGCAGGGCCCCGGCGGACCGGGCGGGGTCCGTGCAGCGGGCCCTCTCGCCTCGGGGCCGGGTCGCGTCGCCGCCTTCCTCCGTCCCGATCCTCTCGCCGAAGGTCCAGCGCCATGAAGTACGTCTCCACCCGCGGTCACATGCCGCCCGCGCAGTTCTGCGACATCCTGCTGGACGGCCTGGCTCCCGACGGCGGCCTCGTGGTCCCCGAGGCGGTCCCCACGGTCGGCTCCGATGAGCGCGAGCGGTGGAGGGGCCTGACCTACCCCGAGCTGGCCGCCCGGGTCATCGCCCTCTACGCCACGGACATCCCGGGACCCGACCTCGAGGCCCTGACCCGCGCGGCCTACTCTCCGCGGGTCTTCCGCAGCCCCGTTGTCGTCCCCCTCACGCGGCTGGACGGGCGGACGACGCTCGTGGGCCTCTCGGAAGGGCCGACGCTGGCGTTCAAGGACCTCGCCATGCAGTTCCTGGGCCAGGTCATCCCCTACGTCCTGGAGCGCGCGGGGCGCACCCTCAACATCCTCGCGGCCACCTCCGGTGACACCGGGTCCTCGGCGGAGTACGCGTTCAGGGGGAAACCCGGGATCGACGTCTTCATGCTGTCGCCGCGGGGGAGGATGAGCCCCGTCCAACGCGCGCAGATGTACGCCCTCGACGATCCCAACATCCACAACCTCGCGGTCGACGGCGTCTTCGACGACTGCCAGGACCTCGTCAAGGCGATCACCGCGGACACCGCCTTCAAGGAGGCCCACGCCCTCGGAGCCGTCAACTCGATCAACTTCGGCCGCATCTGCGCGCAGATCGCCTACTACTTCTGGGCGTGGCTGCGCGCGACGGACGACCTCCCGCCCGCGGCACGGCGGAGCCAACCGGTGTCCTTCGCGGTGCCCTCCGGGAACTTCGGCAACGTCTACGCCGGCCACCTCGCGCGCCGTATGGGACTGCCGGTGCGCCGCTTGATCGTGGCCACGAACGAGAACGACGTCCTCGACGAGTTCTTCCGCACGGGCGTCTACGCCCCACGCCCGCGCGAACGGACGCTCGTCACCACCAGCCCGTCAATGGACATCTCCAAGGCATCGAATCTCGAGCGGCTGATCTGGGAGGTGCTCGGCGCGCACGAGTTCGCGTCGCGCTGGCAGCGGCTGGCGGAGGAGGGGCGCCTGGACCTCGGGGACCACCGCTCGCGCCTCGAGGACGAGTTCGGCTTCGTCAGCGGCTCCAACACCCACGGCGACCGGATCCGGACCATCCGGACGCTGTACGAGAGGACGGGCGTCGTCATTGATCCGCACACGGCCGACGGCCTCGCGGTCGGGTGGCGGCAGGCGGAGGCGGGGGTCACGACCCTGGTCATGGAGACGGCGAAACCGGAGAAATTCGGCGACACGGTCTCCGAGGCGCTCGGGGCGGACACCCCGCCGGTGCCGCCGCACATCCGTGAGCTGCTGGCCCGGCCGCAGCGCGTGAGGGAGGTCCCCGACGACGTCGCGACGGTGCGCGCCTACCTCGCCGACCACGCCCTGCCCGCTGCGCGCGCCGACAGCCCAGATGGCGCCCCGGCGCCGCGCGGCCAAGACTTGGGGCCGGCGTGACCGCGCGGGCTGTGGCCGTGCGCCACGTCCCCTTCGAGGACCTCGGCCTCCTCGCCCCGCTCCTGGAGGCCCGTGGATACCGCACCAGCTATCTCGACGCCGGGATCGACCCCCTCACGGCGCAGGCCGCCGTCGAGCCGGACCTGCTGGTCGTCCTCGGGGGGCCCATCGGCGTCCACGACACCCGGGACTACCCCTTCCTCGAGGAGGAGAAAGCCGCCGTGAGGGCGCGGGCCGAGTCAGGGCGCCCCCTCCTGGGGATCTGCCTGGGCGCGCAGCTCGTGGCGGAGGCGTTCGGCGCTCCGGTCGGGCCGGCGGGGCGCGCGGAGATCGGCTACGCGCCGCTCCAGCTCACCGAGCCCGGGAGGACGTCGGCGCTGCGGTTCCTCGAGGATGTTCCCGTCCTGCACTGGCACGGCGATCAGTTCGGCATCCCCTCCGGCGCGGACCGCCTGGCCGGCACGCCGGGCGTCCCCAACCAGGCGTTCTCGCGGGGGCCCGGCGTCCTCGCCCTGCAGTTCCATCTCGAGGCCGACCATCGGCGCCTCGAACGCTGGCTCATCGGACACGCCTACGAGCTGGCGGCACGCGGTGTGTCTCCGGGGAAGATCCGCGCCGAGGCACTGGCCCATGGGGATCTGCTCGCGCGAGGCGCCTCGGAGGCGTTCGGCGCGTGGCTTGACGACATCGAGACCGCCGCGGATCGCCGCTGAGGGCCCAGGCCCTTCCCCCGGATCGCCGTGGGCGAACAGCCGGGCGTCCCATCCACTGGCGCCGCGGCCCGGAACGTGCGACATTGGAGACGCACGACCAGCGACCTCTCGGAGGAGATATGGCCAACCCGGTGTTCAACAGGCTCGAGACGGAGTGGAAGCAGACCACTCCCGCGGGTTATCCGACGATGCCCGGATACCGGCCCGGCGCGCATTCCGCGCCGGAGGCCCAGCCCGATCCGCGCCACCCCTACGGTGCCGCCGGCCCGGTCACCGGCGCCGCGGGGACTCCCCCCGCCTTCGACCAGCACGCGCTGGAGGACGCCGAGCGCGCCTATGCCTCCGCACCCGCCGACGCTGTGGACCGCGGCCGTATGACATATGACGATGTGCTGGTCAAGACCGGCCTCCTCTTCGGAGCCCTGGTCCTCTCCGCCGCCGGCGCGTGGGCGGTCACGGCCGCGAACAGCGCCGCGGGCGCAGGGCTGATGATGATCGGGCTGGTGGCCGGCTTCGTCTTGGCCATGGTCAACATCTTCTCCCAGACGATCCGCCCGGCCCTCATCGTCTCCTACGCGGTGGCCGAGGGCGTGGCCCTGGGCGCCCTGTCCGCCGTCATGGAGTACATGTACCCGGGGATCGTCGTGCAGGCGCTGGTGGCCACCGTGGCGGTCTTCGGCGTCACCTTGGCGCTGTTCGCCTCCGGCAGGGTCCGCAACTCCTCGAAGCTCATGCGCTTCACCCTCATCGGTCTCATCGGGATCCTCGTCTACCGGGTGCTTGACTGGGTCCTCGCCCTCACCGGGGTCGTCCAGGGCGGTCTCTCCGGCGCCACGTTCATGGGCATCGACCTGGGGCTGGTCGTGGGCGTGGTGGCGGTCCTCATCGGCGCGATGTGCCTGATCGGCGACTTCGACCAGGCGAAGGTCGGCGTCGCCCGCGGCGTTCCGGCGAAGTTCGCATGGTCGTGCGCCTTCGGCATGATGGTGACGGTCGTGTGGATGTACGTCGAGATCCTCAACCTTCTCAGCTACCTGCGGGACTGAGCCTCGCTCCGTCTCCGCGACCATCCTCCGAAGGGACACACCCGCCATGGACAACGTCACCGTCTCAGGTGATTTCGGCCGCAAGCCGGTCGTCGAGTTCGCAGGCGCCGATCCCGCGCACGAGCTCCTCGTCGAGGTGCTCGCGCCCGGGTCGGGACGCGAGGTCGAGCCCGGGGACCAGATCCAGTGCCACTACCTCGGCCAGGTGTGGAACGGGAAAGTCTTCGACAACTCCTACGACCGTGGGCAGGCGCTGGCCTTCCAGATCGGGGTCGGCATGGTGATCCGCGGTTGGGACGACGGGCTGGTCGGCCAGCGCGTCGGCTCGCGCGTGCTGCTGTCCATCCCCTCCGACTACGGCTACGGCGACCGCGGCGTCCCCCAGGCCGGCATCCAGGGAGGGGACACACTCGTGTTCGTCACCGACATCCTGGGAGCCAGCTGACCGGCGTCACCGGCGCGCTCCGGGGACAACGGGGCAGGCGACCCCCGTGCGCACGTGGCACTGGTAGCCGCCCGGGTTCTTCCACAGGTAGCCCTGGTGATAGTCCTCCGCCCGCCAGAACGCGACGCCCTCGCCCCCCGCGTCTGGGACCGAGGAGGCGATGGCGGTGGTGATCGAGCCGAAGCCACGCGAGGAGATCTCACGCTGGTAGGCGTCGCGGGTCGCGATCGCCGCCGCTCGTTGGTCGGGCGCCGTGGTCCACACCGCGCTGCGGTACTGCGGGCCGACATCGTTCCCCTGTCGGTCGCCCTGGGTGGGGTCGTGGATCTCGAAGAAAAGGGCCAGGATCTGCTCGGTGCTCACCTGCGCCGTGTCGTAGACGACGCGCACGGTCTCGGCGTGGCCCGTGGAACCGGTGCAGACCTCGGGATAGGTGGGGTGGGCCGTGTGGCCGCCCATGTAGCCGACGGCGGTGGAGACGACTCCCGGCGTCTCCCAGAAGATCTTCTCCACGCCCCAGAAACACCCGGCGGCCAGGAAGATCAGGGCCTGGCCGGCGCCCGGCGCGAGGTCCAGAGGGGTGCCCAGCACGACATGGCGGGCGGGGTCGGTGCGGGGGGCGCTCAGAGCGTCGATGGACCGGAACACGGGGTCCTCCTTCGAAGCGGATGTGCCGCTCCATTGCAGCACAGCCCCGATCACCCCGCGCGCCGAGTGGTCGCGCGCAAGCGACCACTCGGCGGATCGGCGTGCGCGCACGGTAGGGTTTGTCAGCGACGCGAAGCAGGAGGTGGGACATGGAGGATCCGGGCACCCCGGCGGTGAGGGGGCCATTCGCTGCCCTCTTCGACCGGCTTTCCTCACAACGAGGCGGGCACGGGAGCAGAAGGACGCCGATGCCGCTGAGGGAGAACCCGGTGCGTTCCGAGGGCGATGCCACCCAGGCCGTCAGCTGGCCTCTGCGCGTGGCCGCCGCCTGGTCGTGGCGCTTCCTCGCGGTCGTGGCGGCCGCGGTGGTCATCATCTGGCTGGCCTCTCAGGTTCCCGGCGTGATCCTACCCGTCGCCATCGCCATGCTACTCGGCGTCTTCCTCGCCCCGTTCGTCGAGTGGTGCTCCCGTCATCTGCATCTGGGACGCACCTGGGCCACGGTCCTGATTCTCGTGCTCGCCATCGTCCTGATCGCGGGTCTCGTCAGCTATGCGGGCAACTCGGTCTTCAACCAGTTCCCCCGGCTGATCAGCAGCGCCTCCGGGGGGATGGGCGCGGCCGTCACCTGGCTCTCGGAGGGCCCGCTGGGCCTCGACACGACGGCCGTGGAGAGCTGGCTCAACGACTTTCAGGACGAGATCTCCGGTTTCCTCCAGTCGAACTCGTCCCAGCTCGCCTCGGGCGCGCTGTCGATCGGGTCCTCGCTGGTCTCCGTGGTCACCGGCGGATTCGTCATGATCTTCTGCCTGTTCTTCTTCCTCAAGGAGGGGCGGCGCATCTGGCTGTGGGTCGTGCGCCTCCTCCCCGCCCCCGCCCGCCGTCCCGCCCACGAGGCCGCGATCCGCGGATGGGTGACGATCGGCGGTTACGTGAAGACCCAGATCAAGGTCGCCGCCATCGACGCGCTCGGCATCGGTCTGGGAGCGTTCTTCCTGGGTCTGCCCATGGTCGTGCCCATCACCATGCTCGTCTTCTTCGGCTCCTTCATCCCGATCCTGGGCGCGTTCCTGTCGGGGGCGATCGCCGTCTTCGTGGCCGTGCTCGACCAGGGGCTGACGGCGGGTCTCATCATGCTGGCGGTCATCCTGGTCGTCCAGCAGATCGAGGGCAACGTCCTGCAGCCCTGGCTGATGTCCGACGCGGTGTCGCTGCACCCTGTGGCCGTGCTGCTGGTGGTGACGGGGGCGGGCTCCGTCGCCGGCATCGTGGGCGCTGTCTTCGGCGTCCCCATCGCCGCGTTCATCAACGCGGTCGCCCTCTACCTCCACGGCTACGACCCGATCCCCGAGCTCGCCTCCCGGGAGGATCGGCCGGGCGGCCCGCCCGGAATGCTCGACGAGATGATCGCGTCGAGCTACCGCTCGACCGCGCTGGCGGGCGCCGACGTCAGGCAGGAGCCCGCCGCCGGGGACACCGCCGGGGCGGGCGGTGACGCCCTCGTCGGGGACGACCCCGCCTCCGCCGGCGGCAGCGGCGACGAGGGCGGGGCGGAGACCCCGGCGGGCGCCTCCTGACGGCATGACGACGGGCCCGCCGCCCCTAAGGGGGAGGGCCCGTCGGAGGCGGCGCGGGGCCGCACGGCCCCCGCACCGCGGGCTCAGCCTGTGAAGGGCTTGCAGCCGAGGATCGCGACTTCGATCTCCCGGCCGTTGGGAGCCTGGTAGGTGAGCGTGTCGCCCGCTTTGTGGCCGATGACGGCCGCGCCGAGCGGAGCCTTCGCGGAGAAGACCTGCACGCCCAGGTCGCCGCCCGCATCCCTGGAGCCCAGCAGGAAGGTCTGCTCGCGGCCCGCGATCGTGGCGGTCACGACCATCCCCGGCTCGACGATGCCGTCGTCGGCCGGCGTCTCGCCGACCTCGGCGTTGGCCAGCATCTCCTGCAGGCTGGCGATGCGGGACTCGTTGAGCGACTGCTCGTTGCGCGCGGCGTGATAGCCGCCGTTCTCGCGGAGATCGCCCTCCTGCCGGGCCTCATCAATGAGGTGGGTGATGTGGGGGCGGCGCTTCTGGACGCGCTCGTCGAGCTCGGCTTTGAGGGCGTCGTACTGCGCCTGAGTGAGCCACTGAGTGTCTGCCATGGGTACCTCCAAAAAGGACCGGCACCGAGGGGTGCCGGTGGTGAGACGTCGGACCAGTATAGCCGGGGGCGGAGGAGCATTCCGGAGATCGCCGGATCAGGGGCTGCGGCGCCCTCGTGCGGCCCGGCGACGTCTCACCCGAGGACGGCCAGGTACACGGCGACGCAGTGGCAGGCCCAGGCCAGCACCGTGAAGAGGTGGAAGATCTCGTGGAAGCCGAACCAAGCGGGACTCGGATCGGGGCGCTTGAGCGCGTAGACGACCGCGCCGACCGTGTACAGGATGCCACCGGCGAGGACCAGCCACACGACGGCGGGACCGCCTGCCGCCCACAGCTGGGGAAGATACCACACCGCGACCCAGCCCAGGATGACGTAGACCACAGTCGTCAGCCACCGGGGCGCCGTGGGCCAGAAGACGCTGAGCAGGACTCCCGCGGCGGCGCCTGCCCACACGACGGCCAGCAGGACCACCCGGTCCCGCCCCGTCAGGAGGGAGACCGCGAGCGGGGTGTAGGTGCCCGCGATGAGCAGGAAGATGTTCGAGTGGTCGAGCCGCTTCATGCGAAGCTCCCACCGGGGCGACCAGTAGATCCGGTTGTAGGCGGCGGAGACGCCGAACAGGATGAGAGACGTCGCCAGGAACACGGCTGACGCCCATGTCTGCGCGGCCGTCGGTGCCAATGCGACCAGCACGACGGAAGCCGCCAGGGACAAGGGGGCGGCGACGAGGTGGAACCACCCGCGCAGGTGCGGTTTGATGGCCACGACCTGGTCGGGCAGCCACCTGGTGGGCCTCAGCGACGCGATCTTCATTCCTGCTCCTGATCTGTTGGTGTTCTTCGGACCGCCGCAGGCGCGCGGTGCATCTCTACTACCTACGATACCGTAGGTTCAGTGTCGTGCACGAGTCCGCGATGTGTCCCGGGTTAGGCTTGGACCCACCGGCGCAGCGACTGGACCGGATGTGGTCGACCTGAGGAAGACGGATGGCTCACTGGAATCTCCTCTACGACGTGTACGAGCGTCGTCTGCGCGCCGAGCTCGAGGGGAGTCCGATCCCCCGCCACGTCGGAGTCATCCTCGACGGGAACCGCCGGTGGGCGCGCGCGACGGGCACCACGGCCTCCCACGGCCACCGGGCGGGCGCCGGCAAGATCGAGGAGTTCCTCGAGTGGTCCGAGGAGGCAGGCGTCGAGATCGTCACCCTCTGGCTGCTCTCCCCGGACAACATCGTCGGGAGGGACCCGGAGGAGCTGGCCGAACTCAACGAGATCATCGCCCGAACCGTGTCCGACCTGGCTGGACGACGCCGCTGGAGGCTCCGCATGGTCGGGGATATGTCGTTGCTCGACCCGGAGCTGTCCGCCCGCCTCCAGCACTCCGCGGCCGACTCCGCGGACGTCGACGGCATGTCGGTCAACGTGGCCGTCGGCTATGGCGGGCGTCACGAGATCGCGGATGCAGTGCGCTCCTACCTCAGCGAGGCCGCCGCCAAGGGGCAGACCCTCGAGGAGGTGGCGCTCACTCTCACCGACTCCGACATCACGGACCACCTCTACATGAAGGGCCAGCCCGATCCGGACCTGGTGATCCGCACCTCCGGGGAGCAGCGGCTGTCGGGCTTCATGATGTGGCAGTCCGAGCACTCGGAGTTCTACTTCTGTGAGGCCTACTGGCCGGACTTCCGCCGCATCGACTTCCTGCGCGCCCTGCGCAGCTACGGCCAGCGGGAACGCCGCATGGGGCGCTGACGGCCGCACACCTGCCCTGCGAGGACGATGACGAGCCGGGCGATGACGGTAGGGCATCGTCGCCGAGTGGTCGCAAGCTCGTGACCACTCGGCGACATCGGTCCGCTCACTCGGGCGGACGGGGGCGGAGCCCGGGGCATCCCCTCCGACGAGGACGCCGAAGCCCTCCGGTGAAACGGTCAGCGCATCCCGGCGAGCTCCGAGAGCCACGGCGGGTTGGCGCCCGCGCGCGAGACGGTGATGTCTGAGATCGCGGATGCCCGGTCGAGGATGGCGCGGACCTGGTCGTCCTCGATGGCGTGCAGGGCAGAGCGGGACATGGCCCCGACCAGGCCCAGCGACCACAGCGCGTCGATGATGCCCCCCATGAACGAGTCTCCCGCGCCCACGGTGTCCACCACCTCGACGTCCGCCGGAACGGCGGCGCGGCGGACCCCGGACACCGTGTGCGCCAGTGCCCCCGTCTTCCCGCGCGTGACGATGACGATCGCCGGGCCCATGGTCAGCCAATCGCGCAGGACGTCCTCGACGGGACGCCCGCCCGTCAGCCAAGCGATATCCTCATCGGAGACCTTGACCACGTCGGAGACGGCGACGAACTTGTTGACCGTGGCCAGGGACTCCTCCGGCGACCCCATGATCGCTGGCCGCGCGTTCGGGTCGTAGGTGATGATCGCGTGCTGCCGGGCGGCGACCAGCGCATCGAGCACAGCGGGTCCACCGGGTTCGATGACCGTGGCGATCGAGCCGGCGTGGACGACGCGCGCCGTGTCCGCGACCCGGATCGGGGAGGCTGGCGCCCACTCGAGGTCGAAGGTGTAGCTCGCCGCGCCATTCTCGTCGAGGGTGGCGAGCGCCGTGGGGGTGCGGTCGGCGCCACAGGACTCCGGGGTGATGAACACGTGCGAGTCGCCGAAGTGCTTCGTGATGACGTCCCCGCGCGGGTCGCGCCCGATCCACGTCTGCAGCGCGACATTGCGGCCCAGCCTGCCCAGCGTCATCGCCACGTTGGCAGGGGATCCGCCGGGGATCTCGGTGGCGGCTGAGGGATTCGAGGCGGGAGAGACGATGTCGACCAGTGCCTCGCCGATGGCGAGGACGTGGGGGTCGGTCTCGAGGTCCATGAAGTCTCCTGTTCGGCTGGGCGGATCGTCAGCGGCTCGCCGAGTGGTCGCTTCCTGGCGACCACTCGCGGTGTCAAGCCTAGTCGCCCGTGGGAACCGGCTCGGACGGCGCTCGGCCGTCTGCCGGCGTGCGGTCCAGACGCTGCTGTGCGTCGTCGAGGATCTGGCGGCACCGGGCGGCGAGTGCCTCTCCGCGCTCCCATAGCTGCAGCGTCGCTTCCAGCGGCGCCTGCCCGCTCTCGAGCTGCCGCACGATGCCGACGAGCTCATCTCGGGCTTGCTCGTATCCCAGTGTCGCGGGACCGGGCGCCGCGGATGTCGTAGGTTCTGCCATTGGGGCCTCCTTGGGGGTGGTGCCTATCGTGTGGAGTAGATGCCGCGTAAGTGTTCCGACCGCCTCGACGAGGACGTCGCTGCCGGGGCGCGGATCGCCCGGCGGGCCGGTTCGCCTACGGCGTGCCGGACGGGGCCGCGGGCCCCGGATTCGTTCCGAAGACCTGGGCGACCAGCCGGCCGCGGGCGAGGACGGCCTCCAGGAGGTCGCCCTTCTGCACGGCGGCGGCATCGCGGACCAGGTCGCCGGACGGCGTGCGCAGCATGGCGTAACCGCGGTCGAGGGTCGCTTGCGGAGAGATCGCAGCCAGGGTCGCCTGGGCCCGCGTCAGTTCTGTGCGCTCGATCGCGAGCCGTCGGCTGACCGACTGGGCCAGCCGCATCGCCTGGGCGTCGACGAGCGCTCGGTGTTGCTCCAGGACGGCAGTCGGGCGCAGGAGTACGGGCCGGGAGGCCAGGAGAGTGAGGTGCTCCCGCTCGCGGGCGAGTCGGGATCCCACGGCGGCGCGCATCTGTGAGACCGCATGAGCGAGCCCGTCGTGCTCACGCTGACGATCCGGGACGATCCTGCGTGCGGCGTCCGTCGGGGTCGAGGCTCGGTAGTCGGCGACGAGATCCAGCAAGGGGGCGTCGCCCTCGTGCCCGATGGCGGAGACCAACGGGGTCCTCACGGCTGCCGCAGCGCGCACCAGCGCCTCGTCGCTGAATGGCAGGAGGTCCTCCACGGCTCCGCCGCCGCGGGCGACGACGATGACGTCCACCTCCGGGAGGGCATCCAGTTCGGCCATCGCCGCGCTCACCTGCGGGACGCAGGATGGGCCTTGAACAGCGACCTCGCGAATCTCGAAGGTGATGCCCGGCCAGCGGGCGGTCGCATTGACGATGACGTCGTCCTTCGCTTTCGCGTTCCGTCCGCAGATCAGGCCGACGCGCCGGGGCAGGAAGGGCAGCGGGACCTTCCGGCCCTCCGCGAAGAGCCCCTCAGCGTCCAGCGCGCGACGGAGCTCCTCGATGCGGGCGAGAAGATCGCCGATCCCCTGGAGGTGGACCTCGGCGGCACGCAAGTTGAGTGTGCCGCGGCGCTCCCAGAACGTCGGCTTCACGCGGACGACGACGCGTGCTCCCTCGTCGAAGCCGGGACCGGTGCGGTCCAGGACGCCCGGAAAGGTGGAGACGGTCATTGAGGTGTCCGCCTCGGTGTCACGCAGGACGAAGAAGGCCATCTTCGTGCCCGGGCGGGGTTTGTACTCGACGACCTGGCCCTCGACCCACATCTCCGACATGCGATCGACGTAGACCTTGATGTTCTCCGTGAGCCGTCGCAGGGGCCAGGGGTTGTCGCGGGTGGTGTCCGCGGCGCGGGCGGCGGGCGCGGGGCCGGGCGCACCGGGGCCGCGGGGTGCGGGTCTTCCAGCACCGTTCGCTGAGTGCTGTTGGGGGGTCGTCACCTGTCCAGCATGTCATTTCCGCGGCGGTGTCGTCACGTGGGGCGGTGTGTCGTCAGTGTCCCTGGAGGTGCTCGGCGGTGTCGGTGACGACCGTGTGCGACGTGCGTACCTCGAAGGCGGAGGAGGTCTCGCGGGTCTGGATGATGCCGGGGACAGAGAGGGTCTCTCCGGTGAAGGGGTTTGTCACGGTGGCGGCCCAGGTCGTGATCAGGCTGATGGTCTGCGCGCCGGCGGCGGTGGTGTAGGTGTGCTGGTTGGTCGTGTCGGGCCAGGGGGCGCCCGGGTCGGCGGTGACGAGAGGCGCGTTGCCGTCCTGGAAATCGAAGGCGAAGCTGTCGGCATGGAGGCGGATCGGGACGGTGTACCCGAGGACGGTCACGGTGAGGGTCTGCTCCGTGTCGAGGGCGTGCACCAGAGTGGGGACACCGGTGTAGGACCAGTCCGCAGGTTGGACGGCGAGGCCGGCGGGGGAGACATGGGCGGTCGCCAGGGCCTGGTAGAGGATGTCGGCCGTCGAGGGTGGGGTGAAGGAGTTCTCCTCCGGGTCGGTATCCGCAGGGAGCGGGCCGATGAGCGGGCAATCGTCATCGGCCCACTGGCCTTGCTGGATCTGGCCGAGACACCCGGAGGGGACCGAGGGCGGCAGTCCCGCCACGGCCGCGACGGTCCAGTAGGTGCCGTCCTCGGACGGGCTGCTGTCCAAGCCGGGAATGAGGAGTCCGGAGGCGATGCCGGCTTCGATGAGGACAGAATCTCCGGAGTTCGTTGGACCCACATTCCAATAGCTCAGATCGTCGGGTGGAGGTTCCGCATTCGCAGCTACGCGTGGCACTATGGCTAAGGTGATTACAATAAGCACGAATGGTCGGAGTCTTAAAGGTCTACTTAGAACCTGGGTCATCGGCCCCAACACCTCCACATGCCTTCCATTTTCCTGAGCTAAAACAGGTGTGAATCTCAATGAGCTCGTCTCTTGGATTTAATACTCTTACTGTTTTTCCGTCATAACTCCCGCGTCCGGAAGTAGTCAAATGAACCAAGATTGCATACTTGTTCTTTTCGTCAGGAAAGACAATCGCCGGTTCGATTCGTGATATAGCGTATCGTAGGCCGTCTGTCCAGCCTCCATTACTAGCCCGGCCATCAATAATCGACGCGCGACCCGCGCAAAGTTCACATTCCTCGGTGCTAATCTCTTTGAGAAGTTCTGTATCTCCGGTATTCGCCGCGTGCTCGGCTACCGCGATGAAATAACGTGCGAATTCCTCGGCGGCCTCGGGGGTGTTGTCCCCGATGCTGATGGGTGAGGCGGGCGGCTGGGGCTCGGGTCCGTCGCTGGGCTTGAGCAGGTGCCCGTCCGGTCCCACGGCGTACCCGCCTGACATGGACAACTCGGGCGTGGGCGAGCGGCCGGTGGGGTCGGCCGCGCCGGAGGGTGGGTTGTTGCCGGAGTCCTGGTTGGAGCACGCGGCGAGGAAGCAGCCGGCCAGTCCGATGGCCAGGACCGGGAGGAGACGAGTGAACACGCCGGTGTGAGTCATGCGTCACACCGTAGCTGGTACAGGTTCCTAGACACCAGACCTCCACAAGAATTTGTGGATAACGTGCAGTCCCTTGTGCGGTGGCCTGAGAATCCCCAGACCGTCTTGCCGAGTGGTCACGTGCGAGCGACCACTCGGCGATGGCGTCATGGTGCACCGGGCCTTTGGGGCAGGAACGGCCTCGTCGATGGCGATGAACGCCAGCGCGGACGTGGCAGGTGTGCCCGATCTCCCCGAGACCTGCGCGCGGCGGACCGTTACATTGGGGGCTATGAGCCTCCAGACAGCCGCCTCCTCTCGGGTACCGCACCTCGCTGCGGCGGACGCTGCCGCTCCACGGTCCATGGGGCACTCGTCGGCAGCGGGCACTGGCACCATCCTCGTCGCAGCGCCCCGTGGATACTGCGCGGGAGTGGACCGGGCGGTCGACGTCGTGGAGAAGGCGCTCGACCTCTATGGTCCGCCCGTCTACGTCCGCAAGGAGATCGTCCACAACAAGTACGTCGTGGAATCCCTGTCGCGGCGCGGAGCCATCTTCGTCCAGGACACGGAGCAGGTCCCCGAGGGCGCCCGTGTCGTCTTCAGCGCCCATGGCGTCTCCCCCCAGGTGCGCGCGGTCGCTCAGGCGCGCAACCTGGCCACCATCGACGCGACCTGCCCTTTGGTCACCAAGGTCCACCGTGAGGCGGTCCGTTTCGCGAAGGAGGACTACGACATCATCCTCGTCGGCCACGAGGGCCATGAGGAGGTCGAGGGAACCTTCGGGGAGGCGCCCGAGCACATCCAGGTTGTCGGCTCGCCCGAGGAGGTCGACGACGTCGTCGTGCGCGATCCCTCGCGTGTCGTGTGGGTGTCCCAGACGACGTTGTCGGTCGATGAGACGCGGGAGACAGTGGACCGGCTGCGCGAGCGGTTCCCTCTGCTGGAGGATCCGCCCAGCGACGACATCTGCTACGCCACGCAGAACAGGCAGGTCGCCGTCAAGACCATCGCCCCGCGCGCCGACGTCATGATTGTCGTGGGCTCGGCGAACTCGTCGAACTCGGTACGCCTGGTCGAAGTGGCCTTGGAGTCCGGCGCCGGCGTCGCGCACCGCGTCGACAAGGCGGACGAGCTGGACCCCGTCTGGTTCCAGGGCGCCTCGACCGTGGGGCTGACGTCGGGGGCATCGGTGCCGGAGGTGCTCGTGCGTGACGTCGTCGAATGGCTCCAGGCCCGTGGCTTCCCCACCGTCGAGGAGGTCCGCACCGAGACCGAGACCATCACTTTCGCCCTGCCGCGGAACCTGCGCGCGCAGATGGCGGCCAGCGGCATGGGGGAGACCCGTCCCCACGCCAAGCGCCGCGTCGGCGTGAACCACACCAGCTGAGACCACTGCGAGGTGGGGGCGCCGGTCCGCGCCCCCATCGCGCTCTTCTCATTCATCCGCTCATTGAGGCGCCGCCGATCCCGTCGACTGGTCGCGCGCACGTGACCACTCGACGCAGAGGGGAGCCGGCGGGGCGGCACCTACAATGAACGGGTGTCGCTCACCATCGGAATCGCCGGACTGCCCAACGTCGGCAAGTCGACCCTGTTCAACGCGCTGACGCGCGCGACCGTTCTGGCGGCGAACTATCCGTTCGCCACCATTGAGCCGAATGTCGGGATCGTCCCGCTGCCCGACCCCCGGCTGGAGCGCCTCGCCTCCCTCTTCGACTCTGAACGCATCGTGCCGGCCACAGTGTCCTTCGTCGACATCGCCGGCATCGTGCGCGGCGCCTCCGAGGGGGAGGGGCTGGGCAACCAGTTCCTCGCCAACATTCGCGAGGCCGACGCCATCTGCCAGGTCACGCGCGTCTTCCAGGATCCCGATGTCGTCCACGTCGACGGACGGGTGTCTCCCAAGGACGACATCGAGACGATCTCGACGGAGTTGATCCTTGCGGACATGCAGACGCTGGAGCGCCAGATCCCGCGACTTGAGAAAGAGGTGCGTGGGCGGAAGACCGAGGCTGTCGTGCTGGAGACCGCGCAGGCGGCGCTCGCGCTGCTCGAGCGCGGCGAGCTGCTGTCCGGGACCGCGGGGGCGGGCCTGGACGCCGAGGCGCTGAAGTCGTTCCAACTCATGACCTCCAAGCCGTTCATCTACGTGTTCAACATGGACGATGCCGGGATGGACGATCCTGCGCTGCAGACGGAACTGCGCGACCTGGTCGCGCCCGCCGAAGCCGTCTTTCTCAACGCCGAGTTCGAGGCCGAGCTGGTTGAGCTGGATCCTGACGACGCCCGCGAGATGCTCGAGGAATCGGGCCAGAGTGAATCCGGGCTGGACAAGCTGGCACGTGTCGGTTTCGAAACGCTCGGGCTCCAGACATTCCTCACGGCGGGCCCGAAGGAGGCGCGGGCCTGGACGATCCACCAAGGCGATACTGCCCCGGAGGCCGCCGGGGTCATCCACACGGACTTCCAGAAGGGCTTTATCAAGGCGGAGATCGTCGGCTTCGACGACCTCATGGAGCTGGGTTCCGTGGCCGAGGCGCGCGCGCATGGCAAAGTCCGCATGGAGGGCAAGGACTACGTCATGCAGGACGGGGACGTGGTGGAATTTAGGTTTTCGAACTGACATCTCGCGGCGAGGAGTGAGGGAGCGCAATGTCCAACGATCCCTTGAGTCTCGATGAGGCCGGCGAGTGGGCTGGTCTGTGGTGGCTACCGGACGACCCAGACGAGACGGTCCCGGGCGTCCTCCGATACGACGCAGACGGTGGCCTTTCACTGTCGTTGATCGGCGCGTTCGAGGACCGCATCATGTCGACCCCCAGACCTGGGGTGACCGCGTACCACGAGGGCACCAGGACATGGGACGTGATCCATGGCAGTGCCGAGCAACGCGAGATCACCCTCCTCGGCACCGTTCCGCGCAGCAGTAAGAGGACATTCGGAGCCCGAGTGGCGAGCCCCGACAAGCAGACCGTCACCGCGACGGTTGCCATCATCGGTGCGCATGTCAGCGGCGATTCGGATCCGGCGTTCGCTACGGCAGAGGTCTCGGTCGAGGACTTGGGCCTCTGGGCGGCGTCTTCAGTGTTCGAAGGATTCGTCGGCGTTCCCGACGGCAAGATTGACGGGACCGGACGTATCTCGGTGAAGCCGGTCGAGGCGCAGTCGGTCGTGGTCGATGACACCGAGTATCGCCTTGTGCATACTCACACGCTCCCGTACTTCGAGCAGCGCAAGGGTGGCGCTGTCGGGCGTATGAAGGACACGGTATCCATCCGCGTTGCGCCGGCCGAACCGTTTTCGCTGAGCGTTGCTCTGCACGAGGCGAGTCTGGTCCAGGACCTGATCTCCTTAGCGACGCATCGCGCGGCTGGGGTGATCTGGCTCCGATTGGAAGTGGCTGGTTCCGAGTCACAGCTGCCTGACGGTCGGACCTTGCCGCGCCGACGTGCCGACGTGCTCTACTCGCCCGCCGCACTCGGCAAGCATGACGCGAAGGTCGTCGATCACCATCGAGTGTTCTTTACTTGCGATTCGCTCCCATTCGAGGAGGTCCTGCCCCGTTGGTGTGAGGCTCATGGCCGCATGCAAGCAGCGACGAACATGATCTTGGGCTTGCGCTATGCGCCGGCTCGATTCGTAGAGAACAATCTTCTGACGGCAGTCGGGGCTGCTGAGGTGCTGCACCGCAACCTCCACATCGACGAGAAGCCGTTCCCCAAGGCGGAGTTCACGTCGATGCGCGAGGCGATGCTTGCACAGGTCCCCGATGAGTACCGAGACCGGTTCAAGGGGGCTATCCGCAACGATCCGACGCTCCGGGATCGGCTCCACGCACTCGCTGCGCGACCCGATCAGGAAGCGATCGCGCAGCTAGTGCCGGACATCGACCACTGGGCGAGGAGGACGACGCGGGCGCGCAATGATCTCGCGCACGAGGGCAGGACGCCCAACCATTCCATCGAGGAGCTGATCGCCGTCGTCGAGGTGACGACCGCGGTCGTGATCCTCAACGTCTTGCACGAACTGGGGTTGTCGGCGGAGCGACAGCGAGAGATCGTGCGGGATCACCCAACGCTCAGGTACACGGCGGGTCTTGCTCGCGAGTGGTTGGTCGCCCCCGAATTTGACTGATCGCCCTGCTCGCTGCTGGGCTCAGGACGGCCATTCGTCTGAGCGTGTCGGGGCCGTCGGGAAGACTGTTGATGTGAAGAAGGCGCGGTCATCGAGATCGGCGCACGCCGCGCACGCGCGACGTAGGGGCTGCATGGGAGAGAGCGATTCAGGTGCGACCGCATAGGAGGTGCGCGCATGACTGACAGGAGGAGCACGGCGAAGCTGCATCACTATGTGCCGCAGGGATACCTTCGGGGCTTTGCGACGGACATAGAGCGGGTCAGGGTCGTGCCACTCGACCGCTCTCGTCAGGCATACACGCCGAGCGTGAAGAACGTAGCTGCCCAGAACCACTTCCACACAGTCGGTGAGTTCGATGAGCCGGATGCGTTCGAGAAAGCGCTGAGCGTCGTCGAGGGCCAAGCTCTCGGCATCATCAGGGGCTTTGCCAACGGTGAGTTTCCCCCCTCCGAGGAGAACAGGTGGGCCTTCGCCCACTACACGGCGTTGCAGAGCGTGCGCGGGCCGGACACCCGGAGGACGACCGAGCATCTCCGCGCGACCATGGTCCGGCTGGAGGTGGGGGCCGGTGGCCGCAAGAATGTCGGTGCCTGGATTCGTGACAATTTCGGAATCGACCCGACGCCCGAGCAGGAGGATCGGATCTGGGACGAGGCCACCCAACCTGGTGGACCGCCAATCAGTTTTTCCAACCTGGCTCACATCCAGAACATGGTCGAGACCGCGATCGAGCTGACGCCTTACTTTGCCACCCGCCCCTGGACACTCGTTCGCTTCGAACGACGCTCCCTCATCACGTCGGATGCTCCGGTCAGCCTGGTGCGCCGACCGGACGACCAGCCGTGGGCGGGAGTCGGTTTCGCGACGGCATGGGGCGTCACGTTCCCGCTAACGCGCAAGCTGGGGCTGCTCATGAGTGACCCCATGGCGATGTTGGAAGGTTTTGAAGCGGACGATCCGCGCGTCCAGCAGGTCCGCGAGATGGTGCTTGCTGGACGGATCGACCAAATCCAGTCCGGGACCACAGCAATGGAGAAGCTGTTCAACCAGCACACGGCGCAGTCGGCCCGCGAGTACGTCTTTCACCACCCTGAGGACGAGCGCTTCGTCCCTGCCGACTTGCCTGAACCGGATCTCATCAACATCAAATCGATGGGGGGACTCGTCAACATGGACTTCGACGGTGAGCCGCTGTTCGCGCCGCAAGTACACGAGGGTCAGGCGTGACGTTCGGAAGCGAAGAGGGTAGGTACCTGTCGTAGTCGCACCGAGCAGACTGCCTTGCGTGTGGGCATGTGGTGGAGTTCCGGTTCAATGTATAAACAAGGAGCCCCCGCCGTGGCGGAGGCTCCTGAGGTATGTGCATCAGTCCAAGCCCGATGCTCGCAGCAGTAACGATACGCTTGGGGACGTGAGTAGTCAACATCCCATTGAGGCCTTGGCTGGCTCAGTGCGTCTGGCTCCGTACCTGAAGGAAGCTGGCGACAACGCCAAGGCTACTGATCTGTACCTGTGGGCAGGGGACCTCGCCGGAGCTCTCCACTCCATGATCGCCTTCGTCGAGGTCGCCGTGCGAAACGCACTCGACGTCCAACTGGTCGAGTGGAACCGGACACAGGTCGGCCAGCGCGGTCGGGACCGGGCGTTACGAGACTGCACTGCACCGTTGCTGTATGAACTGATGGGTCCGAAGCGACTCAAGTTCGCGCGAGAGAGTGCTGAGAAGGAAGCGCGCCGCCGCCCCAAGGGGCATCCCCGGAGAGGCGTTCCGGTGACGAACGATGACGTGGTCGCCCAGCTGATGTTCGGAGCGTGGGTCAATCTCGTTGTTCCGGTCAGCGGCTCGTCACGGCGGCAGCAGCGCCTGTGGGACGAAGGACTGAACGCCGCGTTCCCAGGAATCGACAGCTCAGATGCCGGGCGGGCCAAGGTGGGACGCCAGTTGGAGCGCATCCGGAAACTGCGAAACCGGGTCGCACATCACGACAGCCTTCTCGGCGTCGAGATCGACTATCGCCTCAACGACATGCTGGCCGTTCTGCGAGCGATAGACCCTCGATTGCCTGCCCTCGCGATGGCACGGAGCCGAGTTCGAGCTGTTTCGAAGGACGACCCACGCCGGCGGTGGAATGCGAGATGACCTGTCGCTCACATCTGCTCACGTTGCTCACTGATCTTCACAACACGCGGAACGCGGTCGAGTTTCGATTCAATGTGTAGTCGTGACTCGATGTGACGCTCTGCGACGGGCTTGTGCCGAACGGCTCGCCGCATGCAGATGAGGCGGGAGCGTTCATCCCACGAGGCCACCTGCACGAATCCGCGTGACTCGTACATGCGGATGGCGCTCTGGCGCCAGTCCCACACCGTCAGCGTCACCGGAACGGACCCGGCCGCGACGATCGCAACATCGAGCAGAGCCGAACCGACGCCGCGACCCCGTACGCCAGGAGATGCCCACAGGCGCTTGACCTCAACCGACTCAGCCTGCGGCTTCACGACAACGACGCCGACCACCCTCCGGTCGAGTTCGGCCACGAAGACCAGGCAGTCCGACAACGCGCCGGCCGGATCTTCGACTTCGGCTCGGTACTTCACAGGAAGCTCCCCCATGGGAGAAAGACACCCGCCGGCTCCCTGTTCGGTCTTCTCCTTCTCTGTTTGGACGAGATACGCTTGAAGCGCCTTGCCGATCGCCGCGGCGTCGTCGGGCTGGGCATCGCGGATGAACGGCTTCAGCGTCACGACGGACATCTCCTCGAGTCTTGCAACTTTCTGGTTGTGCGCCGCGAACTCTACCGCGGGTCGTATGCAGGCCGGGTATCGACTGATCTGACTGCAGAGGTTGATCGGCCGCCGGGCATGGTGGAGTTCTCGCTCGACGTGCGACGCGCAAGAACCGCGGCTCGGGAGGGGAAGCCGCCGGACGACATGGAGGGCGGGCGACGATGAGCAAGTACGATCCCTTGTGGCGGCGAGTGGGCGGGCAGACGTCCCACTCGTTCGTCATGACGTTCGACCAGATCCGTGAGGTCCTGGGTTTCGGGATCGACCACTCGTTCCTCACCTTCAAGAAGGAGCTTCCGGCCTATGGCTACACGGTCGGCAAGATCTCCCTCAAACAGCAGACCGTGGTGTTCGAACGCGTGGATTCGACGCAGGCGCGATGACAGCCGGATGTCCACGCGTCCGCCGGCGTGCGCGCCGGATCGGTGAGGACCCTGTGCGTAGCGGTGCCCGGCAAACAGGGACGTCCTCGTCCCGGGAACGCTGTCGCCTCCCGGACCGACTCATGGTCGGACGCGCGCGAACATTGCGCGACGCCGCGCGTCTCGTGCGCCGCAAGGTTTTCGTCGACGAGCAGGGCGTGCCGGAGGACGAGGTGTTCGACGGCGCGGATGGGCGAGCCGTCCACGTGGTGGCCTTCACTGGTGAGGAGCCCCTCGCGACCGCACGGTGCCTGGAACTGGAGAGCCGCATCTGGCGCGTCGGGCAGGTCGCCGTCCTCGAGCCTGCTCGCGGCCTGGGCACGGGGACGCTCGTCATGCGCGCGGCCCTCAAACACGTCGTCTCGTGCGGCGGTGTCGAGATCGTGCTCGCCGCGCAGAGCGGCGCCGCGGAGTTCTACCGGCGGCTCGGCTTCGCGCAGTGCGCCCCGGGTGATGCTCTCGAGTCGGGAGTCGTCCTCGTCCCGATGTCCCTTACGCTGTGAGACCGCCGGGCACCTCCCGGCCGCGACGGGCGTCGGATCATCCGGCGACCCGGGAGAACAGGTCCGACAGCGAAGAGCGGGCCATGCGATACCTGCTGACCCTGACCGGATGGACCCACACAGACCTGCGTGAGCTCTTCGAGCGAGCCGGCCAGTACCGTGCCAGGACCGGCGCAGGGACCGAGGGCGCCGCCGTGATGTTCTTCCCGCCCGCGAGTCTCCGCACACGGGTGTCCTTCGAACGCGGAGCGGCGGAGATGGGACTCCAGCCGATCGTCCTCCTCTCCGAGACTCTGGACACAGACGAGGATCTCGTTGATCTCGCCGGCTATCTCGCCTCATGGGCGAGGCTCCTCGTCGTCAGGCACAAGGACAGGACAGTGCCGGAGAAACTGGCAAGCACCGAGGCGCTCCCGGTGATCAACGCGATGACCGCTGCCGACCACCCCTGCGAGATCCTCTCCGACCTCTACGCGCTGTCCCAGGCAACCGATGTATTCGGTCTGCGCATCCTGTTCGTCGGGGCGGACGGGAACATCGCGCGCGCCTGGCGGGAGGCCGACCGATCCTTCGGACTAGATGTCCGCCAGACTCGCCCAGTCGGCCTTCGGGTTCCGGGGATGCCATGGGAGGAGGACCTCGCGATCGCGATGACGGCAGCGGATGTCGTGATCACGGCCGCTCCGGGACGCCACGAGGGCGAGCTCGTCGGCCTACCGAGTGACGGCGGATCTCCTCGACGCCGCCCCCGCAAATGTCCGGTTCATCCCATGCCCACCCTTCGTGAGAGGATGCGAGGTGGCTGAGAACGCCGTTGACCACCCGTCCTTCGTCGGGTACCGCTTCAAGCGACTCCTCGTGCCGGTGCCGCAGGTGGTGATGTCCTGGGTCTTGGAGGACGGATGGCGCCGGCGGGCCGCCCTCGCCCGGCACCGGCCTAGGCTTGGGCCCGTGGGAGCGTGGACAGGGGACGAGCAGCGACGGCCGGCCGCGGTTCCGCGCTCGACAACGGGGGATAGGGACTCCTCGCCGCCGTGCCTGTCGGAGATGACCCTGGAGGAGCTCTGGAGGATCTTCCCGATCGTCCTGCGGAGGCACGATCCCGCCTACGGGCAATGGTTCGAACAGGTGCGTCACGAGTTGCAAGCGCAGTGGGGCCCGCTTGCGGTGCGCATCAGCCACATCGGTTCCACCGCGGTGCCCGGGCTTCTCGCCAAGCCGACGGTTGACATCCTCCTTGAGCTGTCGATCGGCGTGGCTCCTCGCCAGGCGCTCGAAAGGCTCATCGCGTCGGGATGGACACGGATGTCCGGAGACGTCTTGGAGCCGATGCGCCTCGCGATGAACCGCGGGTACACGCCCCGAGGGTATGCCGACCGGGTATTCCACCTGCACGTCCGACACCCGGGGGATCCCGACGAGCTTTACTTCCGCGACTACCTGATCGACCACTCCGACGTCCGTGACGAGTACGGCGCTCTCAAGCGCGGTCTGCAGATGCGTTTCGAGCACGATCGGGAGGCGTACACGGAGGCGAAGACGCCGTTCATCCGTGCAGCGACGGCGCGAGCGCGAGCTCAGTACGGACCGCGTCACGCGCTCGGCAGAGAGCCCTCGGGAGCAGCTCCAGTGGTTCCCCACGGCATCGTCCGCTCCTGAGGATGAGGGCCGCGCCGACCGGGCAAGCGCGGTCCGCTGGTCTGCTCGCCGAGTGGTCGCTCGCGAGCGACCACTCGGCGAGCGAGGGGAAACGGGACAGGGACTGCTCCGAGGCGCGACCGGAAGCAGGCGGCCACGGATCGCGATACAGTGCCGGGGGTGAACAACCTGACGTCTTCCGACAAGCACCGGGTTTGCGCCATTCCGAGAAGACCGTCCCCATTGGGAGGACGACGCCCCACTCGCGAGGATCTCGCTCGGTTCGCCTCCGACGATCCCGACGCGATCGATGACGTCCTGCCCGCGTCGGGGGAACGCCTCAGGCTCCTCATCGTCGGCATCAATCCAGGACTGTGGACGGCCGCAGTCAACGCGCCCTTCGCGCGCCCCGGCAACAGGTTCTGGCCGTCGCTCCATCGCTCGGGCCTCACAGATCACCTGGTCGACGCCTCGACCGGACTGTCCGATGAGGACGAGTCGCAGCTCCTCTCCCGCGGGATCGGGTTGACCAACATCGTCGGCCGGGCCACGGCTCGGGCCGACGAACTGACCCGGGAGGAACTGAGAGCCGGCTGCGCGCATCTGATCAGACGGGTCGCCAAGCTGCGGCCGCGGGCGGTGGCAGTCGCGGGGATCACCGCTTTCAGAATCGCATTCGGCCGGCCTCGGGCGCGTTTGGGGGTTCAAGACACCGGGGACGTTCCGGGATGGCCGTCGAACTCGCAGTTGTGGGTCGTGCCCCAGCCCAGCGGGCTCAACGCCCACGAGAACGTCGACTCCCTCGCACTGCGTTGGCGCGAGGTGTGGGACGCGTCCGGCGACTGAAGGACCAGAGGCCAGGCATTCCCGTTGGGATCGGTGCGCGCCGAGTGGACGCGTGCATGCGACCACTCGGCGTTGGTGTGAGACACGGGGGCGATCGAGGTCTTCCTGCAGAACACTCCGGCGTTCGTCGCCGACGGGACGTCAGACCGGCGCGGACTTCGCCAGACGTCCCCATGCAAAGGGGTATCCCCGTGGATCTGCTGCAGAATCTCCTGTGAGAGAAGTCGGAGGAACGCTAGCCCGCAGGCGTGGACTGGAGAGGCCCCGAACCGGCGACGGTGACGGGAACGTCCCGTGCCGTTGAGATCTCAGGCGAAGAAGGACTCGCCGGAGGGGCGGGTTGGACGGACTTCGGTGACGGTGTCGAGCGCGCAGACGTAGAAGCCGAGAAGAGTGGTGCCGGTTCGGCGGCACTGTGCGACAAGCGTCTCCCGCCAGGCTCGGGCAAGGTCCGCAGGGAGGTCTGTTCTCGTCCCGGCCGCGACGAGGACGGCAGGCGCGGACAGCGCCTCAAGGATGCTACCGACGTAGAGATGACGGTCCGCGTTGCTGCACCGCCAGTGCGTCTCGTCCACCATGATGGGGTTGCCCGCGATTCGGTGCTCCGCATCACAGACGATGACGGCTAGCGAGTCAGCGACGCGATCGCGCTCGCCCATAACGAGGTCGACGACATCGGCAGCGAGTCCGGAGGCGGACAGCGGGTTTAGGTTCCAGTTCTCAGGAAGATCGCGGAATGTCATGTGCCGAGCATTCCAGACCGAAACGGACTGCGGCGAAAATCCACTATATCTGTGGATCAGCGAGTCACAGGTGCGAAAAACCGTGTGGGTGGTCGCGCGATGTCGATCCGTGGCAGTCTCATGGATCCGCCGAGTGGTCGCGTGCGAGCGACCACTCGGCGAGGATGACGTGGAAGGGCGAACGGGACGCCCGGGCGGAGCCGGTCAGAGGACATCGGCGAACTCGGACTCGAAGGCTTCTCGGACCGGTGTGTTGACGGCCACAAACAAGACCTCGTCCACCTCGGGCCAGATCTGTGCCGTGCGCGCGCCGGCGGAGCCGGCGCCGTCCTCGTCGATGGGGAGGATGGCGCGCCGGGCCGCGGCGGCGACAGCGCTCGGGGGCCAGCCGTACGCGCCCGCGCCGATGGTGGGGAACGCGACGGACCGCGCTCCGATCTCGGCGGCGACACGCAGTGAGGAACGGAAGCACGACTCGAGCACGCCCGGATCCGTCTCACCGGCGTGCCGGTTCGGGCCGACCGTGTGGATCACCCACCGGGCGGACAGGTCGAAACCGGGTGTCGCCGCCGCCTGCCCCGGGGGGAGGCCTTCCGGCAGGGAGGTCGCGCGCAACTCGCGGCAGGCGGCCAGAAGCCGGGGACCGGCCGCCCGGTGGATGGCGCCATCGACGCCCCCGCCGCCGAGGAGAGAGGAGTTCGCGGCGTTGACGATCGCGTCGACGGACAGGAGCGTGATATCGCCCGTGACCACGCGCAGACGAGGCGCGCTCCTGAGCGACGAGGCGGGAGGACAGCCGGTGGCGTCGCCCATCGTTTACGCCATCGGGTCGACGTGGAGGATGAGGATCAGCGTGTGCTCCTCGCCCGGCGACAGGCTGACCGCGTCGTCGCGGACGTTGCCCACCTCGACGCACACGAAGTCCTGCCAGTCATGAGGGCCTAGATCCGAGAGCTCCGCGGCGCCCTCGGCCCATGGATTCCATACGATCGTGCTGGCCGAGCTGTCCTTGTCGATCGTGATCGCGCGGCGTCGACGGGGGTCGTGAAGCACGAGGGCGGCGGCGGAGCGGTAGATGCGATCCGTGGGCCCGACGAGGGCGAGCTCACCGACCTGTGTACGCCGCCGGCCGTCGTCGCGGACCGCATCCAGGTAGTCCGAGCCCTCGAGGCCATCGATCGTGACATCCTTCACGTCGCCGACCGCGAAGTAGGTGTGGAGGGCCTCCTCGATCCGGACAGCGTGGTCGTCGTCGTTGACCACGGTCAGGCTCAGGACCAGCTCGTCGGTGACGGAGACGCGCAGAAGCGCATGGAAGCGATGGGGGAAGAGCCCGGCCGAAACGTCTTCGCCTACGGGAGCATGGTCGAGGCGGAAGCTCCGCGAAGCGAGGCCCGGGCTCTCCGGGGCGTCCTCGGCATCGAGCATGCGCCACCGCGTCGTGCGCGCGAAGCCATGGGAGGGGCGCATCGCACCGCCAGGCCCCGTCCCGAACCACGGCAGGCACACCGGAATGCCGCCCCGCACGGGCACGGATCCGTCGAGGACCGCTCTCGGGGACATCCACAGGACGGGTGCCTCGCCATCAGGCGCCCAGGACATCACCTGGGCGCCGAAGGGCGTGACCGTCCCACTGCTGCCCGGGCCGGCGAGGGAGGCGCGCTTGTCGAGGATCGTCATGCCACCGAGCCTAGACGCATTCCTGTGACCAGTGGGTTCAGTGAAGGCCTGTGATCGCCCGCGCCTCAGGGGGAGGCCGAGGCTCCCGAGTGGTCGCACGCACGCGACCACTCGGCGTTCACTCGAGGCCTGGGAGGGGGGCCGCGGGGAGGGACGAAAGAGGCAGAGGAACTGGGCATGATGGGGCGTGGCCGGGGCCACGCGTTTTCGACCGGGGGCAGGTCGTGGCCTACAGTAAACAAACGGTATTCTGACCGAGTCGTAGGAGTCTCGCGATGGATCCGGGCGACGGCTGGTCGCGTCGGATCCACGCGGACTCCTCGGTGAAGCTGAGCGCCGACGAACGACCGGATTCGTCCCGAAGAGGTCGGGGTCGGTGCGCCCATCGAAAGTAAGTGCCCGATGACCCGATATCTGTTGAGGCGACTTCTCAACTACATCGTCCTGCTGTTCATCGCCGTGACCTTCGCCTACTTGCTGGCAGGTTCGGCGATGGAGCCCCGATCGGTGTTCGACTGGACGAATCCGCATCTCAACAAGGATGCGATCCTCGCTCAGCTGACGAGTTTCAACCTCAACACCGACGTCCCTCTCGTCGAGCGCTACTGGACATGGCTGCAGGGCGTCGTCGGGCACTGGGACTGGGGGCGCACGCCGAACGGCGACTACGTCAACCAACTGCTCGCGGTGCGCATCTGGGTCTCGGTCCGCTTGATCTTCCTGGGCTCG
Organism: Schaalia naturae; assembly: GCF_042665795.1. Lineage (NCBI taxonomy): Bacteria > Bacillati > Actinomycetota > Actinomycetes > Actinomycetales > Actinomycetaceae > Schaalia > Schaalia naturae. The sequence continues at coordinate 1,628,715 of NZ_JBHTEF010000001.1, read as the reverse complement.
TTCATCGGGATCATCGGCGGCGTGGCGCTGGGAGCCTGGACGGCGACGCGTCAGTACAAGATCTCCGACCGCGTGGTGTCGATCCTGTGCCTCATCATCATCTCGACCCCGACGATCGTCCTGGCGACCCTCCTCCAGATCGGGGCCACTCATTTCAACCAGGCGACGGGGACGAACGTCTTCGAGTTCATCGGCGAGACCGGCCAGATCGGCTCGTATCCCGGCGGAGCCCTGGTCGATCGGGCACAGCATCTGCTGCTCCCGACGATCTCGATGTCGCTGGGCGGCATCGCCACCTACTCTCGTTACCAGCGCAACCTCATGCTCGACACGTTGGGCGCCGACTACGTGCGCACGGCCCGCGCCAAGGGGCTCACGAAGGGACGGGCGATGAGCCGCCACGCGCTCCGCACGGCGCTCGTCCCCATGGCCACCTACTTCGCCTTCGTCATCGCGCAGCTCTTCCAGGGCGCCACGATCACCGAGAGGATCTTCGGGTGGCACGGCATGGGCGAGTACTCCGTCTCCTCGATCACCGGTCAGGACGTCAATGGCACGGTCGCCGTCGTCGCCTTCTCGGCGGTGTGCACGTTCTTCGGGTTGATGCTCTCCGATATCTTCACCGTCGTCGTCGACCCGCGTGTGCGGGTGAGCTGAGCGAGGGACGGAACAGGAGAGCATGCACATGTCATTCCGCAACACTCGCCGCACGGACCGCGAGCAGAACAGCCGCAATCCCGAGCAGGACGCCCACGACGTCTCCACCGCGGAGCGCAGGGACAATCATGTCCTCACCGAGGGCGATCCTGTGAACCCGCAGGATGCCGACGGCCACCAGCGGTATAACCGGCGTCAGCTGATCACCCGCCGCTTCCTGCGCAACAAGACGGCCGTCGTCGGCCTCATCGGCTTCATCCTCATCGTGCTTTTCGCGATCTTCGGGAACTTCATCGCCCAGTGGGGGTACACGGAGGTCGACTCTCACGCCTTCCTCAAGGGGCCGTCCGCCGACCACTGGCTGGGCACGACCCAGAACGGGCGCGACGTCCTGGCCATGACCGTGGCCGGCCTGCGCAAGTCGCTGGTCATCGGCATCTCTGTCGCCGCGATCCAGACCGTGGTCGCGGCCCTGGTCGGTGCGGCCGCCGCCTATTTCGGCAAGGCCGTCGACACGATGATGCTGTGGGTCATCGATCTGCTGCTGGTCATCCCGTCATTCCTGCTCATCGCCATCATCACCCAGAAACTCGGGGGCCACAAGGGCTCGACGCTGACGTTCATCTTCCTGCTCGCGGCCTTCGGCTGGATGCTCACCGCCCGCGTCATCCGTTCGATGACCCTGTCGGTTATCAGCCTGGACTATGTGCGCGCCGCGAAGTACATGTCGGTGCCGGCCTGGACGATCATCGTCCGCCACATCATCCCCAACGTCTCCTCCTACCTCATCGTCGACGCGACCCTGGGGGTCGTCTCCGCCGTCATGCAGGAGACGGTGCTCTCCTACTTCGGCTTCGGCGTCCAGCCCCCTGAGACCTCGCTGGGCACGTTGCTGGCCGACGGCCAGACCATGGCCACGACCTTCCCCTGGATCTTCCTGGCGCCGGCCACCGTCCTGACGCTGATGCTCGTCTTCATCAACTTCATGGGCGATGGCCTGCGTGACGCCATCGATCCCTCCTCGAAGTCGGGCGGTGAGGCATGATCCGCGGGTCCAACAGGTCCAGGGCCGCCCTCGTCCCTGGTGGGGGAGGATCCCCGCATCGCGACGAGGACGCCGTCGGCGCGCACCGCGCACCGACGCGGGCGTGGACAACGACGACACAGACTGAGGGAGGCCTGCGATGAGCGGGACGGACCGGCGGCCGGCGGCCAGCACCGCCCAGGAGCGCGCCACCCACAAGAAGGTGCGGAAGGATGCGGATGCGGCCGAGCTGCCCCGGCGCGCCAAGGGCGTCCCGGTGCTCGAGGTCTCGGACCTCCATGTCACCTTCCCCTCCGAGGACGGACGCGTCCACGCCGTGCGAGGCGTCAACTTCTCGCTGATGTCCGGTGAGGTCCTGGGAATCGTCGGAGAGTCCGGCTCGGGGAAGTCTGTGACGTCCATGGCCGTGATGGGCCTGCTCGACGAGAACGCCCGCGTGGAGGGCTCCGTCAAGATGCACGGCACGGAACTCCTGGGGCGCTCCGACTCCTACATGTCGCGGATCCGCGGCGACAAGATCGCCATGGTGTTCCAGGACCCGCTGTCGGCCCTCACTCCCGTGTACACGATCGGCTCCCAGCTGGTCGAGGCGCTCCAGATCCACAACACGTACACGGACAAGGAGGCCGAGGCGCGCGCCATCGAGTTGCTCGACCTGGTTGGCATCCCCAATCCGGAGATCCGGTTCAAGTCCTTCCCCCACGAGTTCTCCGGCGGCATGCGCCAGCGCGCCATGATCGCCATGGCGATCGCCAACGACCCCGATCTCATCATCTGCGACGAGCCGACGACCGCCCTGGACGTCACCATCCAGGCCCAGATCCTCGAGCTCCTCAAGACGGCCCAGGAGGAGACCGGCGCCGCCGTCATCATGATCACCCACGACCTCGGCGTCGTCGCGGGCCTGGCCGACAAGGTCGCTGTGATGTACGCGGGACGCGTCGTCGAGCGCGGGACGGTGGACGACATCTTCTACGGCACCCGCATGCCCTACACGATCGGTCTGCTCGGCGCCTTGCCCCGCCCGGACCAGACCTCCGAGGAGGCGCTCGCCACGCTGGAGGGCAACCCCCCGTCCATGCTCGAGCTGCCCACGGGCTGCCCCTTCGCGCCGCGGTGCCCCCTGGTGGAGGACCGGTGCCGGGCCGGCGAGCCGACGCTCGTCGCGACGGACGCCTACAAGGACTCCGCCGAGGCCTCCGCGGGGGACGCGGGCGGCGGGGAGCTGGTCGCGGCCGGTGTCGTCGAACCGCACCGGGTGGCATGTATCCGGCACGAGGACATCGCCCGCAACCACTGGCACTTCGCGGACATCTACCCGATCCCCAGCCACATCGACCGAGCCGCCGGGCGGCGCGGGCGCGAGGAGCGGGACGTGGTCCTGGAGGTCCGCGATCTCACGAAGTTCTTCCCCCTGACGAAGGGCGCGGTGTTCAAACGCCGGGTCGGCACCGTCCACGCCGTCGACGGCATCTCCTTCGAGATCCGTCAGGGCGAGACGTTGGGCCTAGTCGGAGAGTCCGGATCGGGCAAGACCACGACCCTGCTCGAGATCCTGGACCTCAAGGCACCGGAGAACGGGCGCATCGTGGTGCTGGGCAAGGACACGTCCCAGATGAGCAACCGGATCCGCAAGGAGACTCGCAGGGACCTGCAGGTCGTCTTCCAGGACCCGATGGCCTCGCTGGATCCGCGGATGCCGGTGTTCGACATCATCGCCGAACCTCTGAAATACAACGGGTACTCGAAGGATCGCATCGAGAAGCGTGTCGAGCAGCTCATGGCGCTGGTCGGACTCGAACCAGCCCACGTCAACCGCTACCCGCGGCACTTCTCCGGCGGCCAGCGTCAGCGCATCGGCATCGCCCGGGCCCTGGCCCTCGAACCGAAGCTCCTGGTCCTCGACGAGCCCGTGTCGGCCTTGGACGTCTCCATCCAGGCGGGGGTCATCAACCTGCTCGACCAGCTCAAGACCGAGCTCGGTCTGTCCTACCTCTTCGTCGCCCACGACCTGTCCGTCATCCGCCACATCGCGGACCGCGTCGCCGTCATGTACCTGGGGAGACTGGTCGAGGTCGGCAGCGTGGAGGAGGTCTTCGACCGTCCACGCCATCCCTACACCCAGGCCCTGCTGTCGGCCATCCCGATCCCGGATCCCGCCAAGGAGCGGGCGCGCCACCGCATCATCCTGCGCGGCGACCTGCCCTCCCCGGCCAACCCGCCCTCGGGATGCCGTTTCCGCACCCGGTGCCCGCTTTTCCTCACTCTGCCCGACGAGCTCAGACAGCGCTGCGTCGACGAGTCGCCCGAGCTGCGTGTCATCGACGAGGGCGGCGCCGGCCACGCTCAGGACACCCACGTCGACGACCGTGCGGCGTGCCACTACGCGAAGCCGCAGAAGGTCTTCTGAGGCCGTCCGCCGCATGTGTCCCGCGGCGCTCCGATGAGGAGCTGCCCGGAGGCCCGTGTCCGGGGACGGTGCTCTCCGGAGTCGGAGCAGTGGGCGGGTGGGTTCGCGAACCCGGCTGCTCCCGGTTCTCGCTGAGCGCCGAGTGGTCGCGTGCTGGTGACCACTCGGCGCAGTCCCTCGTCTCGCCCCCGGCTCCCGCGAGAGACTCCGGACTCTGGAGACGCCGTTGGAGGGGAACTCGGCTTCTGGTCGCTCTGCGGCCGACGCGGGCGTGGTCACGATTGGTCACGATTCGGCCGCTAAGTGCGGTCACAGGGTGGCCCGATTGTCGAACATTGCTTCCTGTTGGCTAGCCTATGACCCACGGCGACCGCAGACTCCCACAAGGAGCCTTTCGCCAATCCCTATCCACTCCACGATGGAGGTAGACATAATGCGGCGCACTTCCCGTGCCATCGCAGCTGTCGGTGCCGTGGCGGCGCTGGCGCTGACCGGATGCTCAAGCGGAGGCGGCCAGTCCGGCCAGTCAGGAGATGCTGGGTCCAGCGGCTCGGCCACCGCGCTCGCGGCATCCGACGTCAACGAGCAGCCCCGCGATGCCCTCCAGCAGGGCGGCACGCTGCGGATGACCATCGCGTCTATGCCGACCAACTGGAACATGATGGAGACCGACGGCAACACCGTCGACAACAGGGACATCTACGAGTTCCTGCTCTCGCAGACTGCCAACTGGATCTTCGCAGCGGACGGAACCTACGAGCCGAACACGAATTACCTGGAGTCCTATGACGTCCAGGACGCCACCGCGGACAAGGGGCAGGTCGTCACCCTGAACCTCAACCCCGACGCGAAGTGGAACTCCGGGCGCTCCATCACCTGGGAGGACTACGAGTCCCAGTGGAAGGCCTGCAACGGCGAGAACGAGGACTTCCTGTGCGCGAGCACGGACGGTTTCAACCAGATCGCCTCCGTCGAGCAGGGAGACAGCGAGTTCCAGGTCGTCGTCACCTTCAAGGGCGCCTACCCCGACTGGGCGGGCACGCTGTCGAGCCCGACCGCCAAGGAGGTGACGGCGGACGCTGACACCTTCAACGAGGGGTGGCAGGAGTACAACAACGACTGGACCGCAGGGCCCTACATCGTCGACTCGGTCGATGACGCCCAGCAGCTCATCACCCTGGTGCCGAACCCGCAGTGGTGGGGCGACAAGCCGATGCTGGACACCGTGACGTTCCGTGCGCTGGACGCTTCGGCGCAGGGCAACGCCTTCGCGAACTCGGAGATCGACATTCTCAAGGGCATCATCAACGGCGACCAGTACGCGCAGGCCGCCACGCGCTCCGATGCCGAGGTTCGCCGTGCCGGCGGTCTGCAGTGGCGTCACTACACCTTCAACTCGGAGTCCGGCGTGCTCCAGGACGTCAAGGTCCGTCAGGCCATCGTCAAGGGCATCGACCGCGAGGCCGTCGCCAACTCCGACCTGGCAGGCATTCCCGACATCGTCCCCTCGGAACTCATGCTCGGCAACCACTTCTTTATGCCGGGCCAGGAGGGCTACGTCGACAACTCGGCCGACTACGCCTACGACCCCACGAAGGCCGGCGAAGAGCTCGACGCACTCGGGTGGACCCTCAATGAGACCAGCGGGTACCGCGAGAAGGACGGCGACACGCTGGAGTTCGACTACGCGATGATGGCGGACGTGCCGACCTCGAAGAACGAGGGCGAGCTCCTGCAGGCCCAGCTCAAGGAGATCGGCGTCAAGGTCGACATCACGAACGTCGAGTCCGACTCGTTCTTCTCCGACACGATGCCCAATGGGAAGTTCGGCGTCTCCACCTTCGCCTGGCAGGGTACCCAGTTCCCGATGCAGAACGTCGGCCAGATCTACGGATGCGACGCTTCCCTGGCCCAGAACGGCGGCTCGAACTACTCACGCTATTGCGACCCGACGGTCAAGGAGCTGATCCCGCAGATCGACACCGAGGAGGACCATGACACGCGGGTCGACCTGGCGAACCAGGCCGACAAGGCGATCTGGGACGCCGTCGAGACGCTGCCGATCTACCGTCGCCTTGAGCTGACCGCGGTTCCGAAGAACCTGGCCAACTATGGCGCCTTCGGGATGCAGACAACGCGGGCCGAGGACATCGGTTACGTGGCCGAGTGACGGGATCGCGCGGAGCGCGATCACGCACCGATCCCGGTGACTCCTGATAGGTGTGTGACGCCTTCACGAGAAGACCGGTGAACGGCAAGCAGAGTGGGGCCCACGGAGCATCTCCGTGGGCCCCACCGTCTGTTGGCCTGCTTTGTTGTTTCCGCGAGTGGTCGCATGCACGTGACTACTCGCGGAAAGGAGAGGCGCGAGAACTGGGCTGGGCTCGTCCACAGGGTCTGAGGAGCCCAGGAGACTGTCCCCAGGACGACAAAGGGGGCCCCTGCGAGCCGGATCGCACCATCGACACTGGCCTCATGAACACCCTCCTCGACCCGCAAGTGGCCCACGTCTGCGTTCGCGGAAGCCCGGTGCTCGGCCTCAGATCGACCACCGTCGAGGAGTTCTTCGCGCCGGTTCCCGGATATGAGCAGGGGGGTGCCGTAGATCTTCCGGATCTCCGTCCGACGGCGGTCCTGATCGGTCGGGGACACTCCCACGCCTCCCTCGCGCGAGGGCGCAGAAGGAACTCCGTCTGGCACCTGGCTCGCGGATGGCACGCCTCGCGACCGCTTGACGACGAGGAGACGTTGCTTGCCGTGCAGCGGGTCCTGCCTCGTGACGCGGTGTTCGCAGGCGAGACCGCCGCGCTCGTTCACGGTGTCGACCTGCGGCCGCCCTGGCAGCAGGGCGAGCCGTTCCGGATCTGCAGCATTCGCCCCGCCGGACACCGGGCCACGCGGCGGCCCGGAGTCCGCAGCCGGGTCATGGAGCTCTTCGAGGGTGATGCGGTCCGCGCGCCCAGCGGTATCCGTGTCACATCGCCGTTGCGCACCGCATGCGACCTCGCTATGAGCTCGACGATCGACCGCGCGACGACATGGATCGAGGGGTTTCTCCGGGCCGGCCTGATCACGAGCGAGCAACTGAGGACGGCGGTCGACGAGCGACGCGGACGGCGGGGCGTGCGGATCCTTCGACGAGCCGCGCAGCTAGCGGATCCGCGATCAGAGTCTCCCCAGGAGACGGCTGTCCGACTGCGCCTGTTGGAGGCGGGGCTGCCTGCACCTGATCTTCAGATCGAAGTGCGCACGGGCCAGGAAGAGCTCATCGCCTCGACGACCCTGCGCATCGACCTCGGATGGCATACGAAGAGGAAACCAGGCGAGGACGGAGGAACGCCGGGACCAGAGGGTGGAGTCGCCATCGAGTACGACGGTGCCGCTTTCCACCCGCGCGAGGGGCCGGTCGCCGCGCATGATGCCACGCGCCTGACAGTCCTACGGGCGCATGGATGGGATGTCTCGGTACTGGTCTCAGAAGACCTGAGCGGAGATGAGCGGTCCTTCGAAATCGAGGTGGGAAGGCGGCTGGGGCGGGAGGTCCGCGCCGGTCCCAGGGCCGCGTGGCGACCGACGAGGACGAACATCTTCCGCAATGCCTGGACGAGGGCTAAAGAGCCATGGTGGACACGATGGCGGCCGCCAGGAGGACGATGATGCCGACGGCCGGCCAGGGCATCCACCGTATCGACGTTGAAGAGGGAAAACCCGATGAGCCGAGGACATCGGGGATGGGGTCTTCGGCGAGGTTGTGTGCGATGCGCTCTCGTGCAGCGGTGGACACGGGGTCCCGGCGATCAGGATGGCGCTGGAGACCGAGCTCCTCGGAGAGAAGCTGTGCGGCGATGACAGGCTCGACGTCGATGATGTGATGGACGCGGATCGCGTCGTCGATGACGGGCGCCGTCGGGGGGTGCGCGCGGGCCCTTCCGATCCGCAACCCTCCTCGAGCGGGGGGAGCTGCGCAGAGATAGCGGTGGGAGCCCACCGACACATAGAGCCCCAGGTCGGAGCGCGCATCCGTGAGGTCTGCCCACGGGATGAAAATCGTTCGGAAGTGATTGCGCGCCACGACGCCGCCCGGCGCCAGTGTCAGGCGCGGCCAGATCCACAACCAGGCAGTGAAGGCGGTGACGAGCAGCGGCCAGGGAAGGGACAGGGCGGCAACGCGCCATCCGTCGTCGAGGACGACTACGACCTCGAAGACCAGTGCCAGCACGGCGACGATCACCGTGCCCAGGATCCCGCGGCGTGAACGGATGGTGATCGTGTGCGTCATCAGGAACATCCTACCGGCGACGGGCGTCCGAGGACCGGGCGGCGGGATACACAACTCGGTCGGGACAGACTGCGGTCCCGACGCCGGCCGGCCCCGTGCCAATCGGATCGTCCACTGGATCGCCGACGTGTCACATTTCGCAGGAGCGGGGCTGTGAGCGCGGCCTCCGAGCGTTTAGTCTGGAATGAGGATCGGCTTCGTACTCGCTCTTCCATTTCGGAAGAGCTGGACGGCCCCTCTCGAAGGCGCCGTCCGGGCGGTACGACGGTCCATCATCGTCGAGTGGTCGCATGCTTGCGTCCACTCGCGGGCGGTAGCCCATCAGAGTCCGAGGAGACCTTCATGTCAGTGCGTCCTGATCTGCGCAATGTCGCCATTGTCGCTCATGTCGACCATGGCAAGACGACATTGGTGGACGCGATGCTGTGGCAGTCGGGCGCGTTCTCCGCCCACGCGACGGTCGAGAAGACCGGCGAGCGGGTGATGGACTCCGGCGACCTTGAACGCGAGAAGGGCATCACGATCCTCGCGAAGAACACGTCGATCCACTACCACGGGCCCGCTGCGAAGAAGCTCGGTCTGGACGACGTCACGATCAACGTGATCGACACTCCCGGACACGCTGACTTCGGTGGAGAAGTCGAACGTGGCCTATCCATGGTCGACGGGGTCGTCCTGCTCGTCGACGCCTCGGAGGGGCCGCTTCCCCAGACCCGGTTCGTCCTCCGCAAGGCCTTGGAAGCAAAACTCCCGGTCGTCGTCGTCATCAACAAGGTCGATCGTCCTGACTCCCGGATCACTGAAGTCGTGTCTGAGACCACTGACCTCCTCCTCTCGCTCGCTGAGGACATCATGAACGAGGGCGTCGAGGCCGATGTCGACTCGCTGCTGGACGTTCCGGTCATCTACGCATCGGCGAAAGCAGGTGTCTCGTCCCTGACGAATCCCGGGGATGGCAACCTTCCCACCGAGGATCTGGAACCGCTCTTCTCGACCATCCTCCAGCACATCCCCGGTCCCACCTACGAGGAGGGCTCGCCGCTTCAGGCCCATGTCACGAACTTGGACGCCTCGCCGTTCCTGGGCCGCCTGGCGCTGTTGCGCATCCACAACGGCACTCTCCGCAAGGGGGAGACAGTCGGCCTGGCCCGCCACGATGGAAGCATCAAGCCGGTGCGTATCACCGAGTTGCTGCGCACGGAGGGCCTGGAGCGTGTTCCCGCTGAGGAAGCGGGTCCCGGCGAGATCGTCGCCGCCGCGGGTGTGGAGGACATCACGATCGGCGAGTCGCTGGTCGATCTGGAGGATCCGCGTCCGCTGCCCCTCATCAAGGTGGACGACCCTGCGATCTCGATGACGATCGGGATCAACACGTCTCCGATGGCCGGACGGGTCAAGGGGGCGAAGGTTACCGCACGCCAGGTGAAGGACCGGCTGGACCGCGAGCTCGTCGGCAATGTGTCCATCCGTGTGCTTCCCACGGACCGTCCGGATGCGTGGGAGGTCCAGGACCGCGGCGAGCTGGCGCTCGCGATCCTCGTCGAGCAGATGCGCCGCGAGGGATTCGAGCTGACTGTGGGCAAGCCGCAGGTGGTCACCAAGGAGATTGACGGCAAGCTTTGCGAACCGATGGAGCGCATGACCATCGATATCCCCGAGGAGCACCTGGGCGCGGTCACCCAGCTGATGGCTCAGCGCAAGGGCCGGATGACGTCGATGGCGAATCACGGAACGGGGTGGATCCGGCTGGAGTTCATCGTGCCGTCACGAGGCCTCATCGGTTTCCGCACCCGGTTCCTCACGGAGACACGGGGCACGGGCATCGCCTACTCGATCGCCGAGGGGTATGAACCATGGCAGGGCATCATCGAGCAGCGTCTCACAGGCTCTCTGGTGTCCGACCGCGTGGGAAAAGCGACGCCCTACGCGATGACGAATCTCCAGGAGCGCGGCTCTTTCATCGTCGAACCCGGTTCGGAGGTCTATGAGGGCCAGGTCGTCGGCGAGAATCCGCGCGGCGAGGACATGGACGTCAACATCACACGCGAGAAGAAGCAGACGAACACGCGTTCCTCAACGGCCGACGTCTACGAGTCCCTGACGCCCTCGCGCAAGCTTAGCCTGGAGGAGTCCCTGGAGTTCGCGGCCAATGACGAATGCGTCGAGGTGACTCCGGAGGCGGTGCGTGTGCGCAAGGTCGTCCTCGACTCTCAGGAGCGTTTCAAGATCGCCGCGCGTCAACGCCGCGGCCAACACTGACGGCAGAGGTCCTGGCCGGTCAAGGCGGCGGCCGGAATCCTCAAGACACCGTAGTTCCGCCGAGTGGTCACGTGCTTGCGACCACTCGGCGGAACTAGCCTCACCATGGCGCAGGCGGCACTTGCTTGCCGGTGACCATTGTCTCGGCCATGACCCGCACATCGCCGCGGCGTGTGCGAACACTCACGTGATCGGGCGCGGTTTCCAGCAGCTCACCCAAGGCGTCGTGAAGCCCGTCGGCCAGCCGGTACCGCACCACCACGCGGATTCCCGGTTCCCACGCCATCCAGGGGAGCGCGGGGGCACCTCCAACAGGACCGTGGGGGGCGGTGCCAGGTCGGTGCGAGGGGGATCGGCTCATTCCGGCGTCGGCGTTCACATGGGCGATAATAGGGCTCAGTGAACGTCGCGGCGCCTGGGTGCCGCCGACGCGCAATCGAGGAGGTTCCGATGACCTATGTGATCGCGCAGCCGTGTGTGGATGTCAAGGATCGCGCGTGTGTGGATGAGTGTCCGGTGGATTGCATCTATGAGGGTGCACGTACGTTGTACATCCATCCGGAGGAGTGCGTGGATTGCGGGGCGTGTGAGCCGGTGTGCCCGACGGAGGCGATCTTCTATGAGGATGATCTGCCGGAGGAATGGTCGGATTATTTCCGCGCGAATGTTGATTTCTTTGCCGGCCTGGGTTCTCCCGGTGGCGCGCAGCGCGCCGGGGTTCAGGATTTTGACGATCCGATGATTGCGGCGTTGCCCCCGCAGAACCAGGACTACCTCAACTCCCACTGAGAGAGGCACGGCGGAGTCGTTCCGGACCGGCTCCCGCGCCGACTGGACGCATGCTGGCGACCACTCGGCGCATCGTGGGGGCTTGGGGACTTAGTCTGGAGGGCGCCGAAGCGTCCGGACTCAGGAGGCCCACATGACCACGCTGCCCCGCCCGCTTGGGCTGCCTGACTTCCCCTGGGACACCCTTGCGGTGGCCCGCCGCACCGCGCAGCAGCATCCGGGCGGGATATGCGACCTCTCCGTAGGCACGCCGGTCGATCCGACCCCTCTCTTCATCCGCGAAGCCCTCGCCGAGGCCTCAGACGCGCCGGGCTACCCGCAGGTCGTGGGAACCAGCGAGGTCCGCGACGCGATTCTCGCCTGGGCTGCGCGACGGAACATGGTCGATGTCGGCCGGCAGGGCACAATCCCGACGATCGGCTCGAAGGAAGCGGTGGCCTGGCTTCCAGCTCTGCTGGGCGTGTCGCAGGGCGACATCGTGCTGGTCCCCGCTGCGGCCTACCCCACCTATGACGTCGGCGCTCGCCTCGCGGGCGCGACCGCCGTCCCCGTCGATCCGACTCATCCGGAATCGTGGCCCGACGCGGCCATGGTCTGGCTGAACTCACCGGGAAACCCCGACGGGCACGTCCTCACTCTCCCGCAGCTCCGTTCGGCCGTCGCCTGGGCTCGCGCACACGGCGCGGTCATCGCCTCTGACGAGTGCTACGCCGCGCTTCCCTGGTCCCCGCCCTTCATCGACGAGGGCGTCCCCTCCCTGCTGGACCAGCGGGTCTGCGACGGCGACCCGCGGGGCCTGCTGGTTCTGTACTCGCTGTCCAAACAATCGAACCTGGCCGGATACCGTGCCGGGCTGCTCATCGGCGACCCGGCCCTCATCGCGGCGGTCACGGAGGTCCGGCGCCATGCCGGTCTCATGGTTCCCACCCCCGTCCAGCACGCCATGGGAGCCGCCCTCGTCGACGTGGAGCATGTCAGCGCCCAGCGGGAACGATACCGGGCGCGCAGAGAGCGCCTCCTCCGGGCCCTGCCCGAGGCCGGTCTGGAGAACGATCCGGAGTCGGTGGCCGGCCTGTACCTGTGGGTCAGGGACGCTCGAGGCGGAGCCAGCGGGCGCGAGCTCGTCGACCGTCTCGCCGGCCTGGGCATTCTGGCTGCTCCCGGAGACTTCTACGGGACGGCGGGGACCGGCCATGTCCGGATCGCGCTCACAGCGACGGACGAGCGCATTGACCAGGCCGCGCGGCGCCTGGAACAGTCGGCCGGAGGGACATCCGCACCGCCGGAATCCTCGGGCGGAGGGGAGTGACGGGTACTACAGTTGGGACTACAGTCCCACCTTCGTCAATGATGACGACCACAACAGAGCACCACGATGAGGAGGCCGACACCTGATGGTCAGCACCACCAGCCCCGATAAGAGCGTCCCAGGGACCACACAGGACGCGCCGTCCCAGACCCCGGTGCCAGGAGCGAAGGGGCATCCGGACGGCGTCCTGAGCGTCGACGGACGTCGTGTCGAGCTTCCCCGCGTCCGCGCGACCCAGGGGAGCGACGGCCTCAGGGTCGGGCGGGTCCTCTCGGAGGCGGGCGTCGTCACCCTGGATCCCGGATTCACGAACACCGGCTCATGCGAGTCCTCGATCACCTACATCGATGGGGACCGGGGGATCCTGCGCTACCGGGGATACCCCATCGAGCAGCTCGCGAAGAACTCAAGCTTCCTCGAGGTCGCCTACCTGCTCATCTATGGGGAGCTGCCCGACGCCGCCACACTCGAGCAGTTCATCCGCCGCATTCAGCGCCACCGTCTCCTGCACGAGGACTTCAAGGCGTTCTTCACGGCGTTCCCGCACGACGGCCACCCGATGGCGATCCTCCAGGCGGGGGTCGCGGGCCTCGCCACCTACTACGAGGACACCCTGGACCCGCGCGATCCGGAGCAGCTCAGCGAGGCGGCGGTCCTGCTCATCGCGAAGATGCCGACGATGATCAGCTACATCGCGAAACGGGCCGCCGGGCTGCCGCTGCTCTATCCGGACTCCCAGCGCGGATATGCCGAGGACTTCATCCGCATGACGTTCGGCATGCCCTACCAGGCGTATGACATCGACCCCGCGCTGGTGCGCGCCCTGGACATGCTCCTCATCCTCCATGCCGACCATGAGCAGAACTGCTCGACATCCACGGTGCGCCTGGTGGGATCCTCGCAGGCGAACCTCTACGCGTCCGTCGCCTCGGGCGTCGGGGCGCTCGCGGGCCCGTTGCACGGCGGCGCCAACGAGGCGGTCCTGCGGATGCTCACACAGATCCGCGATTCCGGCGATACGGTGCAGTCCTTCGTCGACAAGGTGAAGAACAAGGCGGAGGGCGTGCGTCTCATGGGTTTCGGGCACCGGGTCTACAAGAACTACGACCCCCGGGCCGCGATCGTCAAGGACGCCGCCCACGATGTCCTCACCCGCCTGGGCAAGAAGGACGACCTGCTGGACATCGCGATGGAGTTGGAAGGCATCGCATTGGCGGACGACTACTTCAAGGAGCGCAAGCTCTACCCGAACGTCGATTTCTACACGGGCCTCATCTACTCCGCGATGGGTTTCCCGACGAAGATGTTCACCCCGTTGTTCGCCCTGGGACGCCTGCCCGGGTGGATCGCCCAGTACAAGGAGATGGCCGAGGATCCAGCCACGAAGATCGGCCGGCCCCGCCAGGTCTACATCGGCGAGGCGGAGCGCAGCTACGTGCCTCTGCGCCAGCGTTCAGCCCGCGTGGACGGCTGACAGCGGAGCCGCTTGGGCCGGCTGACGCGCTCTCATAGCGTCCGCGTCACCTGCAGTTCCGCCGAGTGGTCGTCTGCACGCGACCACTCGGCGAGACTAGTGTCGTGAAGCGGGGTGGCGGGGCCGGCAACGCGGGACGCCCTCGCCGATGACGCGGCGCGGATCGTCAGTTCTTGTGGAGGGCGTCGTTGAGCTCGATGCCGTGACCGCCTCGGGGAAGCGCCTCGACGCGTCCGGACACGGAGTTGCGGCGGAACAGGACGTTGGACGCCCCCGACAGCTCGCGGGCAGCCACGGTGCGGGGATCCATGAAGACGCCCCCGGAGCCGGGGACGACTCCGCCGCTGGAGAGGACCGCGACCTTCGTGCCGGCTGTGAGGTACAGGCCCGACTCGACGACGCAATCGTCGCCCAACGAGATCCCCAGGCCTGAGTTCGCGCCGAGCAGGCAACGCTCCCCGAGACTGACGCGCTCGCGGCCGCCTCCCGACAGGCGCCCCATCGTCGAGGCGCCGCCGCCCACGTCCGAGCCGTTTCCGATGACAACCCCCTGCGAAATGCGTCCCTCGATCATGGACTTCCCGAGCGTGCCGGCGTTGAAGTTGACGAACCCGGCGTGCATCACAGTCGTTCCCTCGGCCAGGTGCGCGCCGAGCCGGACCTTCGCCCCGTCCGCGATGCGCACCCCTGAGGGGATGACGTAATTCACCATCGGGGGGAACTTGTCGACGCTCGTGACCGTCACCTGATGGCCGTCGCGCAGGCGCAGACGCACCCGCGTCTCCTCGAAGTCCTCCGTGGCGCACGGGCCCGCTGTCGTCCACACGACATTGGGCAGGCGGGAGAAGATGCCGTCCAGATTGATGGAGTTCGGCAGGACCAGACGGTGTGAGAGCAGATGCAGGCGCAGATAGGAATCCGCTGTCGACTGCGGTTGGTCGTCGAGGTCCGCCTGGCAGGTCACCACCGTCGTGTAGATCCCGCGGGCCGTGTCCTCGCGCTCTAGGCCGCCGAGTGTGGCCAGCAGGTCGGAGTCGGTTCCCTCCGAGGTGTCGGTGCGCCCGCCGAGGTGCGGTCGCGGGTACCAGACGTCCAATGTCTGTCCGCTTTTCGTCGCTGTCGCGAGGCCGATGCCCCATGCCTTCCTGGTGTCCATGAGCACACTGTAGAGCCCGACGGCACGAGCGGCGGGGCGGTCCGCCGAGTGGAGTCCAGCGATCGTGCACTGGCCATCAGACTGGAACCGTCAGCGCCGCAGGTCCCACAGGTCGGGCCAGAAGATCCCGAGGTCGCGCAGCATGATGCGCACCAGCGGCAGAGACAGGCCGACGACAGAGTGGTAGTCGCCTTCGATACCGGTGATGAAAGGCCCGCCCAAGCCGTCGACCGTGAAAGAGCCGGCAACTTCAAGCGGCTCGCCGGAGTCGACGTAGGCGTCGATCTCGGCGTCAGAGATGTCCCCGAAGTGCACGATGGTCGATGCTGTGCTGCCGGCTTCCGCAGTGCGATGCCAGCGCGGCGCGCCCAGCCGGTCGTCGCGAGTAGTCGCGTGCATGCGACCACTCGGTGAGTCGGGGAGGCCGGACAGGCTCTGCCGTCCGACCGTGCGATCCAGCACGATCGCGTGGTGCCCGGTCCACAGGACGGCGCTGCGGTTGCGCATCTCGCGGATGCGGCGCCGCGCCACGTCGGGGTTGTGCGGCTTGCCCAGCATGCGTTGACCCATCTCAAGCATGGAGTCGCATCCGAGGACGACCAGTCGATCGGCGTCCGGTACATGATCGGCGTCCGGCTCGAGCGTCTCGACGGAGGCGGCGACGGCTCGGCACTTGGCGGCAGCCAGCGCGGCGACCTCGTCGGCGGGCATGGTCGGGCCTCCGTCGAATGCCCGGCCGCCCGGCAGCCCCGCCAGGACGGCGTTCTCGTCGATCTGGGAGACGCGGACGATCGGTGTGATGCCGGCTGCGCGCAGTGTGGCCAGGCGTGCTGGCGACTGCGACGCGAGGACGAGGCGGATCATAGAGATCCTTTCGTAGGGGTGCTGACATGCTGATGTCGCCGAGTGGTCGCTTGCTCGCGACCACTCGGCGAATCAGGGGGAGCGGCGCGGATCTGTCTCACAGGACCATTCGATCGATGAGCCCGGCGGGGTCAGGACAGGACGGCCTCGCGCAGGGTGGCCATCGGGAGGCTGCCGAGGCGCAGCGCCTTGGAGTGGAACGCCCGGAGCGAGGCCTCCTCCCCTCGGGAGCCCGCGGTGGCGAGGTAGTCCTCGCGCATCTGGGTCCACAGACGTTGACCCACCTTGTACGAGGGCGCCTGCCCAGGCCACCCGAGATACCGGTTGAGCTCGAAGGACAGGAACCCGTCGGCCATCGCGACATTCTCCTTGAGGAACCGCCACGCGAAGTCGCGGTCCCAGATCCCGCCGCCCCCGGGACGCTCCTTGCCGAGGTGGACGCCGATGTCGAGCGCCACCCGGGCTGCACGCAGCCGCATCGAGTCCAGCAGCCCCATCCGGTTGGCGGGCTCGTCTTGGTGGCCCAGCTCCGCCATCAGCCCCTCCGCGTACAGCGCCCATCCCTCTCCGTGTCCCGAGTTCCACGAGGCCATGCGGCGGTAGAGATCGAGGGAGCCGGCCTCGGCGAGCGCCTGGGAGATCTGGAGGTGGTGGCCGGGAACGCCCTCGTGGAAGACGGTGGTGCGCTCCTGCCAGGTGTGGAAGACGGTCTCGCCCTCGGGGACGGACCACCACATGCGGCCCGGGCGGGAGAAGTCCTGTGAGGGCGCCGTGTAGTAGATGCCCCCGTTGTGGGAGGGGGCGAGCAGGCACTCGATGCGGTGGGCGGGGGCGGGGATGTCGAAGTGGGTTCCGTCGAGGTCGGCGACGACGGAGTCCGCCAGCCCCTGCATCCACTGCTGCAGGGCGGCGGTGCCGTGGAGCTGCAGATCGGGCTCGTCGTTGAGGCGAGCCATCGTCTCCCGGACCGTGGTTCCCGGGCCGTACAGGTCGGCTGCGATGGCGCGTTGCTCGGAGTCGATGCGCGCCAACTGGTCGAGGCCCCACTCGTAGGTCTCGTCCAGGTCCACGACGGCGCCCGTGAAGAGTCGGGAGAAGCGCTCGTAGCGCTCGCGTCCGACCCCGTCCCGCTCAGGCGCCCGGTCCAGCAGATCGGATTCCAGGGCTCCCGCCAGTCGGCCGTAGGCCTCGCCGGCCGCCCGGGCGCCCTCGCGCAGGGCCTCCGACAGGCCCGGGACGTCCCGGGCCGCGGGGTTGGCCGCGCCCTCCTCCGCGAGGGAGGCCAAGACACCGGCGGGGCCCGCGAGATCGCGCGACTCCTCGATCCCGATGAGGATCTGGCGGCGAGCGGCGACGAGGCCGCGCGAGGCGGCCAGCCGCAGCGACTCCTCGTAGCCCGCCAGCGCGTGGGGCACGGCGTGGAGGCGGTCGGCCACCGCCTGCCAATCCTCGGCCGTCTCCCTCGGCATCAGGTCGAAGCTGTCGCGGACCTCCTGGATCGGAGAGGCGATGTTGTTGACGGCGGCCAGGTCCTCCCCGGCTTCGGAGACGCCGATCTGGGCGCCCAGGCCCTCGACGATGGCGGACGCGGTGACACGGTCGACGTCGTCGCGGGGCCGGGTCTGGGCCCGGAGCGCGTCGGCGACGAGAGCGCGGTCGAGGTCGAGCTGACGCGCCCAGCCGTCCGGCGAGTAGTCCGGCAGCGCCCCGGGCGTTCCGGGAAGACCCCAGTCGGTGGCGGCGATCGGGTTGATGCGGGCGACGGTGAGGACATAGTCGTCGGCGCTGCGGTCGAGGGCCGACGGGACGCGGGTGCTCTGCGTGTTCACGCGGCCCAGCCTAGCTGCGCCGGACCGCGGGACAGGAGGGTGGGAGGCCGCGGGACGCTGGTCACTGGAGGGCGCGGGCGTCGACGCCTCGCCCCGGAGCGAATCGAGCACTACCCTTGGGGGAGTGACAGGGGACACATCCGGGTGCTCCTCTGCCGCCGCGCCCCGCGTCCATGCGCTGGGGCGTCGTTCGCGTCAGGACCGCAGGACCAGGAGGACGAAGCAGCGTGACCCCCACCGATATCGCGGCGACCCGTCCCGTCGACCCGTCGACCGCGGGCGGAGCCGGGGCGTCTGGGGGCGGTCCGTCGATTGACGAGGGCGTCCCCGCTGTCGACCCGGGTTCCCGTGGGGGACCGTCGGCGCGCCGATCGGCCTCGACGATCTCGGCCTATGAAGACTTGCTGCTGGGGGGCAGGCCGACCCTGACCGCGCGCGACCTCGCGAGGCGCGCGGAGACGGAGGTCTCGGACATTGAGGACTTCTGGCTCGTCATGGGCTTCCCGTCCGTGGAACCCGATGAAGTCGCCTTCACCGAGCGGGACCTGGAGGCGTACCGGCAGTGGAATGAGCTCACGCGGTCGGGGGCCGTCGACGTGGCGACGGGCCGATCCCTGCTGCGCGCACAGTCCCATATGGCCGACCGGCTGGCGCTGTGGCAGGTCGAGGCGCTCGTCGAGGACGCGATGCGGCGCATGGACCTCGACGACACCTCCGCCCGCATGGTGGTGCTCGACCAGATGCGCACGCATGTGGACTTCCTCGGCCGTTCGCTGGTCTACTCGTGGCAGCGCCAGCTCGACGCGCTGCTCGAGCGGGTGGACCACGAGGTGTCCCGACGCGGCAGGGAGTCGGCGAGGAGGCGTTTCCCCCTCAGCCGGTCTCTGGGGTTTGTCGACATGGTCTCCTACACGTCGTCCTCCACGATCCTCGGGGGCCGCTTGGTCGGCCTCGTCGAGCGTTTCGAGGACGCCTGCCGCAACGCCGTCACCGAGGCCGGGGGCCGTGTCGTGAAGATGATCGGGGACGCCGTCTTCTTCATCGCCGACGATCTGCCCACCGGGCTGCGCGTCGTGACCTCGCTCATTGAGCGCCTCCAGGCCGATGAGGACATCCTCCCGGTGCGCGCCTCGTTCGTCCGCGGTGACGTGTTCTCCCGGTCGGGCGATGTCTTCGGGCCGCCGGTGAACCTGGCATCGCGGCTGGTCGATGTCGCTCCGGTCGGGCAGATCCTCACGGATCCCGCCACCGCCGCCGCCGTCGCGGCGGGCAAGGGAGGATCGGGCTACGAGCTCGAGGAGTTCCCCAGCGCCGAGCTCCGAGGGTTCGGGACAGTGTCGCCGTATCTGCTCTCGCGGTCGGATGAATGATGGCCGACCGGACAGCGGCGGCGCCCTCGTCGTTCCCGAGCGGAGGGGCAGGCGGACGACGTCCACGCATGATTCACATTTTGGACTAGATTTTACTCGGTCAAGAAATATGAAAAAGAGAAGGGTGCAAAGGGATAGGATGACCCAGTGACTACAGTGCTCCTCGTCGAAGACGATCCCGCGATCTCCGAACCGCTCGCCCGTGCCCTGGGCCGTGAAGGGTACGAGGTGCGGGCGCACGGCACTGGCCGAGGCGCGCTCGGCGAGCTCGACGGCGCCGACCTGGTCGTGCTGGACCTCGGGCTGCCCGACATGGACGGGCTCGACGTCGCGCGTGAGATCCGGTCCCAGGGTCGGTCCGTGCCGATCCTCATCCTCACCGCGCGCACGGACGAGGTCGACATGGTCGTCGGTCTGGACGCCGGAGCCGACGACTACGTGACGAAGCCGTTCCGCCTCGCAGAGCTGCTGGCGCGGGTGCGCGCCCTGCTGCGCCGCAGCTTCGGCGATTCCTCCGACGGCGACCTCACCGCCCAGGACGTCAGGGTGGACGTCGCGGCGCACCGAGCCTTCGTCGGCGAGCGCGAGCTCCAGCTCACGGCCAAGGAGTTCGACCTCCTCCGCGTCCTCGTGAGGGAGGCCGGCAACGTCGTGGAACGCGACGCGCTGATGCGCGAGGTGTGGGGCTCGGATCCGACCGGCTCGACGAAGACCCTCGACATGCACGTGTCATGGCTGAGGCGCAAGCTCGGCGACGACGCCGCGGACCCCCGCTACATCACGACGGTGCGCGGCATGGGATTCCGGTTCGAGACCGGGAGGGACTGACCCCGCAGGGCCGGAAGGAGGGACGTCGTGCGCAGGCGCGCCATCCAGATGATCCTGACGGCCGTCGCCGTGGTGGCGCTGCTGATGGGTGTGCCGGGCGCCTTCATGGGCTCGGCGATGGTGTGGAACAGCGAGCAGCGCAGCCTCGACGCGAGGGCCCTGTCGCTGCTGCGCGCGGTCGATCGTCGTGTCACGGAGGGCCAGGCCATCCCCCAGTCCGTCGTCGAGGCCTGGGCCGTTCCCCTGGCCTCCGACCAGCCCGTCGCCTGGACCCGTGTCGCCGCGCCCGGCGAGCAGGACGGCGCGGGCGCCGTCATCGTCGCCGGTGACGACGTGGACCGCCCGAAGATGACATCGGTGCAGTCCTCCGCCCTGGGCACGACGGTGCGCATGGAGGTCTCGGCATGGCCCGCCATCCGCAAGTCGGCGACCGTCGTCGCGATGTTCGGCGGAGGAATGCTCGTCTCGCTCATCGTGGGATGGGCGCTGGCGAACCGGCTGTCCAGACGCCTCTCCGCCCCGCTCATCTACCTCGCCGCCCAGGCCGAGCAGATCGGGTCGGGGCAGGTCCGCGCGCGGGTGAGGCCGTCGGGCATCGAGGAGATTGACCTCGTCCAGGACGAGCTGGCCCGCACCGGGGAGCGGATGGCGGGGCGCCTCGCCGCGGAGCGGCAGTTCGCCGCCGACGCCTCCCACCAGCTGCGCACCCCTCTGACCGCCCTGTCGATGCGGCTGGAGGAGATCGAGATGATCTCCACGGAGGAGGAGGTCCGCCAGGAGGCGCGGCGCTCCCTCGAACAGGTCGAGCGCATGACCCAGGTGGTCACCGAACTCCTCGACGCCAACGCCCGGGCTGGCGGGCAGACGGCCGCGATCCACATCCTCGAAGTCCTCAACGCCCTCCGCGAGGAATGGGAGGCCCCCTTCGAGCGGGCCGGTCGCGATCTCGTGTTCACCGATGAGGCGGCGGTGCCGGTGCTCGCCGACGAGGCGAAGCTCATTCAGGTGCTGGCGACCCTCATCGAGAACGCCCTGCGCTACGGCGCGGGTGTGACGCGCGTGGTCGCCCGGCGCTCGTCCAACAAGCGCGGCGTCATGATCGAGGTCTCCGATGAGGGCCCCGGCATCGAGGATGACCTGGCTCCCGACATCTTCCAGTACGGCGTCTCGGGGCACGGGTCCACCGGCATCGGCCTGGCGCTCGCCCACGACCTCATGCAGGGGATGGGCGGACGCCTGGAGCTCACGCAGCGCCGCCCCCCGGTCTTCACCGTCTCCCTGGCCGCCATCCCCGCCTCCCTCGATCCGGACCGGGTCATGCCGGAGGGGCCGCTGGTGTCGATGGGCCGTCGATCGCGCCGGTTCTGAGCGGCGTCCGGTCAACGCCCCGGACCCGACTCCCGACCGGCGCCGGTGAACACGAGCCGACGGTAGCCGGCATAGCGCAGGATCGTGCCGAGGACCAAGCCCACGACGTTCGCTGAGATGTTGTCGGCGAGCGGCCCTGTCAACCCCAGCAGGTAGTGGGAGACGCCCAGGCACGCGAGCGGGGGCAGCATCCCCAGGACGTTGATCAGAACGAAGCCGCCGAACTCACGACCGGGCGTGTCCGTGGCGCGCGCCGCGAAGGTCCAGTTGCGGTTGACCACCCACGAGAACAGCGTCGCCACGGCGACGGCACTCACCTTCGCGGCCATCACCCAGTGCTCGCCCGTGAGAACCCTGACCACGTTGAACACCGCCAGGTCGACGATCCAGTTCATCGCGCCGACGATGAGGAAGCGCAGGATCTCGATCAGCCGGTCCCGACGGCTGGCGGCGAGGCCGCGCACGCCGGGCAGTCGGTCGAGGAGCCGGTGGGCAGTGGGCACCTGTGCATCGTAGGCGGTGGCCGGCTCGGCGGGAAACGTCGTCGCTGGCTGGCTCTCCGACGCCGAGTGGTCGCCAGCACGCGACCACTCGGCGAATGGGCGGGCGGTGCCGGCGGCGCTCGGGGTAGGTTGGCCCCGTGTCGGACACCAAGCGATCGACCAGGCCAGTGGTCGCCGTCGTCGGCGGCGGGCAGCTGGCGCGGATGATGCAGGAGAGCGCGATCGCGCTGGGCATCGAACTGCGGGCGCTGGTGGAGGCGCGAGACGGCTCGACAGGGCAGGCGGTCGTGGAGGCGCCGGTGGGGGAGCCCGACGATCCCGCGGCGGTCGCGGCGTTGGTCCGCGGCGCCGACGTCCTCACCTTCGAGCATGAGCACGTGCCTCAGTCCTTGCTGGCCAGGCTGCCCCCGACCCTGTCGGTCAATCCTCCGCCGGCAGCCCTGCGCTTCGCCCAGGACAAGCTCGCCATGCGCGAACGGCTGCGCGAGCTGGAAGTGCCCTGCCCGAGGTGGGCGCGGCTCGAGACTCCCGACGACCTGACGCGCTTCGGCGAGGAGGTCGGCTGGCCGGTGATCGTCAAGACTCCGGTCGGCGGTTACGACGGCCATGGGGTGCGCGTTGCCCGAGGCCCCGGCGCCGTCGACGACTGGTTCCGAGAGGTCGACGGGCCGCTCCTCGCCGAGGAGAAGGTCCCGTTCTCCAGCGAGGTCGCAGCTCTCCTCGCCCGCAGGCCGTCGGGAGAGATCCGTTCCTGGCCGGTGGCGCAGACCATCCAGGCGGGAGGCGTGTGCTCGGCGGTCATCGCGCCCGCCCCCCTGCTCGCGCCCGACGCGGCGCGCCAGGCCCGCGAGATCGGCGAGGCCATCGCCCAGGAGCTCGGCGTCACCGGGGTCCTGGCCGTCGAGATGTTCGTCGTCGAGGACGAGGACGGGACCGGTCAGCGCGTCCTGGTCAACGAGCTGGCGATGCGGCCCCACAACTCGGGGCACTGGACGATCGACGGGTCGGTGACCAGCCAGTTCGAGCAGCACCTGCGCGCCGTCTTGGACCTGCCCCTGGGGGACACGGCCACGCGGGCGTCGTCGTCGGTGATGGTGAATCTCCTGGGGAGTTCCTTCGAGGACCCCTCACAGGGACTGGCCCGGGCACTCGCCGTCTCCTCCGACGTCCGGGTCCACTTGTATGGGAAGTCCGTGCGGCCAGGACGCAAGCTCGGGCATGTCACCGTGTGCGGAGAGGACCTGACGGAGGCGAGGGCGCTGGCCGAGGAGGCCGTGGCGGCCTTGCGCGGCGAGAGCCTCGACAGATGATCCCGTCCGATCCGCCTCGATTGCGCCGAGTGGTCGCGTGCGTGCGTCCACTCGGTGGAGAATTGGGGGTGCTGCGGGGCTCGGAGACCGGCGTGACCGGTCGTCGGGGCGATTCGTCTCCGGCGCACCGCCTCATCGTCCGGCTCTCGCCCATTGCGCGCCGCCCGCCGACTCGCGTGAAGGAGTATCCATGAAGGACCACACGGCCTCGTCCTCGTCCATCGACGCCGAACAGGAGAGGGGAGACGGGCTCATGCTCACGCGAACGGGGGAGAACCCTCTGGTGGGCGTCGTGATGGGGTCCGACTCGGACTGGCCCACGATGAGACCCGTCGTGGAGGCGCTGACCGAGTTCGGCATCGGCGCGGAAGTCGGCGTGGTCTCCGCGCACCGCATGCCCGAGGACATGGTCGCCTACGGACGCGGGGCATCGCAGCGAGGGCTGCGGGTCATCGTGGCAGGCGCGGGTGGGGCGGCGCATCTGCCCGGTATGCTGGCGGCTCTCACCGAACTGCCCGTCATCGGCGTGCCCGTGCCGCTCAAGCACCTGGACGGAGTCGACTCCCTGCTGTCGATCGTCCAGATGCCTGCGGGTGTGCCCGTCGCGACCGTGTCGGTGGGCGGGGCCCGCAACGCTGGACTCCTGGCCGCGCGGATCCTGGGGGCGGGGGAGGGTCCTGCCGCTGCTCGGCTGCGCGAACGGATGCGGTCCTTCCAGGTCGACCTGAGGGACATCGCCCTGGACAAGGGGGCGGCGCTGGCGCGGCGCGTGGCGGGGGCCGAGTGAGGGCGGGCGGCCGACGGGGCGGAGCGGCCCCGGTCGAGGCGTCCCATCGGCACGCTCTCCGGGGCTCGTAGACTGGGCGCATGAGTATTCTGGTCAGTGGCGGCGCCGGCTACATCGGCGCACATGTGGTGCGGGTCCTGCGCGAGCGGGGCGAGAAGGTCATCGTCGCGGACGATCTCTCCTACGGGAAGGCCTCCCGCATCGGGGACGCGCGCCTGGTCCAGGTGGATGTCTCCACGGACGGGGCCCGGGAGGTCCTCTCCAACATCATGGTGGACGAGGATGTGACGGCCGTCATCCACTTCGCCGCGCGCAAGCAGGTCGGCGAATCCGTCCAGCGTCCCGCGTGGTACTACCAGCAGAACATCGGCGGTCTGGCGAACATGCTGCTCGCGATGGAGGAGACGGGTGTCGACCGGATGATCTTCTCCTCCTCGGCAGCCGTCTACGGGATGCCACCCGTGGAGGTTGTGCCCGAGGACATCGAGAAGACCCCGATCAATCCCTACGGCGAGACGAAGCTGATCGGCGAGTGGATGATGGCCGACTGCGAGCGCGCCTGGGGACTCAACTGGATCGGCCTGCGCTACTTCAACGTGGCGGGCGCAGGCTGGCCCGACCTGGAGGATCCGGCGACGTTGAACCTCGTACCGATGGTGCTGGACCGTCTGGCGAAGGGCGAGTCCGCGAAGATCTTCGGGACGGACTATCCGACGCCGGACGGCACGTGTATCCGTGATTACATCCATGTGCTGGATCTGGCCGAGGCCCACGTCGCCGCCCTGGACGCGCTCGAGTCGGGGGCGCCGGCGCACCGCCAGTTCAATGTCGGCACGGGCAGGGGCACCTCGGTGCGCGAGATCATCGACGGCCTGCGCCAGGTGTCGGGCTGGGACTTCCCGGTCGAGGAGATGGCGCGCAGGGCCGGGGATCCGCCTCAACTGATCGGCGATGCCTCCCGGATCACGAAGGATCTGGGGTGGAGCGCCCAGAGGGACGTGCGCGACATCCTCCAGTCCGCATGGGATGCCTGGCAGCAGGGGCCGCGTCGTATCGCCGTCCCACTGGCCGGCGACTGAGCGTCCGGAGCCGCACTCGCGCGCCCGGCCAGGGTGGGGGCGACGCCGCCCTCGTGCTGGATCGGAGTCGCCGACGAGGCCGGGACAGCCCGCGAAAGCGCCGAGTGGTCGCCAGCTTGCGACCACTCGGCGTCAACGGTGGGTGGGTCGCGGGTGCCGAGATGGCATCGTGTCTGAACTGTGACATAGTTGTGACCATCTTGTTCCCGACTGCGGAAGGCTCCCCACCATGAGCACCAGACGCGGCGGAGCGGGCCCCGCCGCCTCCTCCCATGCCGCGGGCGCCCTGTCCTCCTTCGGCGCCGGGCGGGTCATCCTGGCCGTCGTGCTCTCCCTCGTTCTCTTCGTGGCCTCCACGGCGTGGTTCGTCTACGAGGACCTCGCTTCCGATCTCGGCGGCAACTCGATCGACATCACCGGGCTGGGCGCACAGAGCGGGGACGCGGCCGAGGACGAGCCGTCGGACTCCTTCGAGGGTCGCCCGCTGACCCTCCTGCTCGTCGGCATCGACTCGCGCGAGAACCAGGGGACGGACGAGTTCGGCACCACGAGCGATGTCAGCGGGATCCGCTCCGACACGACGATGATCGCCCATGTCTCCGCGGATCGCTCCCGCGTCCAGGTCGTCTCGATCCCCCGAGATCTGTGGACCGACATCCCAGCCTGCACACGTTCCGACGGCTCCGTGTCAGAGGAGACCGAGGACCGTTTCAACGCGGCGATCTCGATCGGGGCGAACGGGGGATACGACGTCGCCTCGGGCATCGCCTGCACGATGGCCACCGTCAAGCAGATCACCGGCTTGGACCTCGACGGATTCGCCGTCATCGACTTCAGCGGGTTCCAGCAGATGGTCGACGCCCTGGGTGGGGTCTGGTTCAACGTCGAGGAGCCCGTCGACGACCCGGACGCCGCGATCACTCTGGACGCCGGATGCCAGAAGCTCGACGGGCACGCCGCCCTGGGGTACGCGCGCGTGCGCAAGACGCTGGGGGACGGCTCGGACACGCAGCGCATCGGGCGCCAGCAGCAGCTGGTCTCTGCGATGATGCGCGAGCTGCTGTCGAAGAACTTCGTCACCGATCTGCCCTCGGTCCTCAGCTTCGTCAAGCAGGCGCTGAACGCCGTGCAGACCTCGACGGACCTCACGGACATCAACACCGATGCCGGGTTGCTGCTCTCGTTGTCCGGCATCGATCGCGCGGATATCCAATTCCTCACGATGCCCTCGGCCCCGGCCTCGTGGAATCTGAACTACGTCGAGGCCACCGAGCCGGCGGCCTCCGAGGTCTGGGCGGCCCTGGCCGACGACGTCGAACTGCCTGCGGGCACTCAGTACACCGACGGCTCCGGCAACGTGCTCACCGTCGCCGATCCCGCGCAGCCCAGCGGGGACGTGACCTCGACGCCCTCCGAGGAGCCGGCCCAGTCCGACGCCCAGAGCCGGACGCCCACGGTGGTCGAGCCGACCGCACAGGACCAGTGCCCGCCCGCGGACGCCGGCTGAGTCGCCGCGGCCTTCGCGAGGCCGGTGGCAGCCGTCGTGCGGACTCGCAGGCCATCCGTGCGATGGGCCGCGTGCGTGCCCGACGCATCCGCCTGACCGGTTGGCGGTCGTTCCGGCCGTGGCAGTCGGTCGCCGTGACGAGACGGGGGAGGCCGGGGCTGGCGCGCTCGGTGAGTCGTCTGCGTCCTTCCGGCGCGGTCGGGCTGTTCCGGTGGGCTCTCGCCTGCCCTGCGGTCAGGCGTCAACCGCGTTGCTCGAGGTTGACTGCGATCCAGATCCGCATCGCCTCGCGGATGATCTCGGCGTTGCCCTGTCCTCCGTAGACGGCCGCGAAGCGCACGTCCGCGACGTACAGCTCGGACAGCCCGGCGTAGGCGTCGCGGTCGGGGACGCGCCCGCCCCAGTACTCGGTCACCCAGCGGTGGTGGTCGGCGATCAGCCGCTGGAAACTGCCGTTCGCCGGGTCGAGGCCGCTCGTCGCCGCGTCGCGGAGTGCGGCGTTGACGTCGGCACTCTGGTCGTCAGCGGATCGTCGCTGCTTCTTGCTCATCTGGTTGCGGCGCCTGGAGCTGAGCTCCCAGGCCTCGTCGCCCCAGCGCGCGCGCACTTCGCTTTCGTACCGGCTCTGGTCGACACCTGAGAAGACCTCTGGCATGGTCATGGTCTGACCTTTCGCGATCGCGTCCAGAGTGCTGCGGACGACGGAGATCTGCTGGCTGATGCGGTCGCGCCGCTCCTCGAGGAGCGCGAGATGGGCAGCGATCACCTCGGCGAGAGGAGCGCCGTCGTCGAGTGCGATCTGAATGGCCGCGAGGGGGAGTCCGAGCGCTCGGAGCGACAAGATCCGGTAGAGCCGGGACAGCTCCTGGTCCCCGTAGAACCGGTACCCGTTGCTCGCGACTCGCGACGGGCGGAGCAGCCCGATCTGCTCGTAGTGGCGAAGCGCGCGGCTGGTCAGCCCCGTCGCCCGAGCCACATCCCTGATCGGCCACTCCGTCATGCGTCTCGTCCTTTTCAGAGCCCGCTCGGATCGAGGGCGGGACCTCCGGGGCGTTCAAAATCACCGACGATTCCCGCATTCGCCCATTCCTGCGCCGCCTCGCGGTCCGCCTGGCGCGGCGCGGTCAGCGTCATGGTGTTCCCATCCGCATCGGTGAACGTGACGTCGGTCGTGAACCACGGCGTGTCGAACGGCCCTGTGGCGCAGCCTCCCGCAGAACGGATCCGGTCGGCCACGCCGCCGAGATCAACCGCTCCCGCGGCGAACGACGCCGATACCGTCCCGCGCACCGCCACGCCCTGGGTCATCAGGATGTCCTGGTACCTCTCGCGTCGCAGATGCACGAGCGCGGGCACGCCACCGGGCCCCGGGATGGACGCCAGGGTCACGAAACCAGCGGAGGCGTACAGTCGGGCAGCGGCCGCGAGATCGCTCACCACAACGTTCACGAACATCGGCATCACGTAGATCGACCGGTCGGCGACCGGCCTGTTCTCCTCGGTCATGGACATCACCCTGCCGGTTGACGTAGCGGCAGAGTCAAGCTGGCCCGCTGCCGCGAGCGCCCGACGTGCCATCCGGGACGCCGTGTCGACGATCGTCCGACCAGCCTCAACTAGCCGGGCAGACTCGCCAGATCCTCCGCGGTGAGCGTGCCGGCGCGCAGGGAGGCGAAGAAGTCCGGCGCTGTCGTGTCCTCCAGGAGCACAGCGGACCCCGCGTCCGTCTCGTAGCCGAGCGAGACGATGGGCGGCGTCCCGGTGAGCCCCGCGTCTCCCGCCTTCCGGAAGGCGAGGACGAGGCGGGCGACGTCCACCACCGAGGAGCCCTGGTCGACGGTGAGCGCGCCCGCCCCCGCCCGTTCGAGCCGGAACGCGGAGACGGGGTTGATCAGCGTCGAGGGGGACATCGCCGTCGAGATCGTCTTCGTGACGACCTGGCGCTGGCGCTGGGCGCGCCCGATGTCGCCCAGCGGGTCGGAGTAGCGCATCCGCGAGAAGGCGAGGGCCGTCGTCCCGTCGGCCACGTGGCATCCCGAGGTCCAGACCAATCCCGAGTAGGAGTCGTTGACGTCGGAATCGAGGCACAGCTCCACCCCGCCCACCGCGTCGACGATCTCGCCCACACCGCCCATGCCGATCTCGACGTAGTGGTCGACGCTCAGACCGGACAGCGCCTCGACGGTCTGGACGAGCAGCGCCTCCCCTCCGTAGGAGTAGGCGGCGTTGAGCTTGTCCCATCCGTATCCGGGGATCTCGACGTAGGTGTCGCGGGGCAGGGAGACGGCCACCGTCTGCCCGTTCGGCGCGACGTTGACGAGCATGATCGAGTCCGCGCGCTGACCCTCGGTGCCGTCCTGGACGGCGCCGTCCGCACGCGAGTCGGACCCGGTGAGCAGGTAGGTGGTTCCGGCGGTGTCCGCCGTGGCGGGGAGCGCGTCCGTGCGCCCCAGGTGTTGGTTCGCGTCCCACAGCAGGAAGGCGATCCAGGCGAGGACCGCCACGAGCAGGAAGGCGAGCACCCGCGGCCAGTGCCGGCGCCGTCGGCGTGGGCGGGCGGCCGAGGGGGGCGCGGCCGGGGGACGAGGACTCGCCCACCGTGGCGAGCCCGTGCCCGGGGACGAGGGCGGCGCCGCCTCCCGCGCCGGCCGGCCCCCGCCTGGCGGGAAGGACGGCGGAGGGGCGTCGGAGGCCCCGAGGGTCCGGGCGGAGGGCGGCGCGTAGGAGGGGGGCGGGGTGCCTCCACGTCTCTCGGGCCCGGACGCGGCATCGGGGCGTCCGGTGACGGACCGGCGGCGCACGGGGCCGCCGGACTCGTGCGCGTCCTGGGGGTCGGGCCTCCTGCGAGGCGACCGGGGGGCGAAGGAGGGCGGCGTCGGGGGCATCGTCAGTCCGTTCCCGTCGGCGGGCACTGGTCCTGGATCGTGGCCTCGTCGGTGGTCGAGCTCGTGGTGCCGTCCGCGGCGCCGGAGGAGGGGTCCGCGGGGGCGGGAGTGCCGCCGCCCTCGTCCGTCGCGGTGCCGGCCTCCTCCTGACCGCTCTGGGAGGCGATCGGCGCCGTGACCGTCTTGACGTTGCCCGCCCCGTCGGTGTACTCGATGTCCACCGGAAGCTGGCTGTCGGAGGCGACGGCCTCCCACAGCTCGCTGGCCAACGGCTCGGAGGCGACGACGCGGTCGATGTCCCAGGAGGCGCTGCCCCAGGGCAGGGTGACGAACTCGATGTTCGCCCTCTCGATGTCGGTCAGGGACAGCAGCAGCCCGGCGTCGGTGTTGATGTCAGAGAGGTTCGTCGAGGTCTGGAGGGAGTTCAGTGCGGCCTGGATGAAGCTGAGCAGGGAGGGGAGGTCGGTCATGAAGTTCTTGGACAGGACCTCTCGGAAGATGGCGCCCACCAGCTGCTGCTGGCGCCCGATGCGGGAGATGTCGGAGCCGTCCCCGAGGTTGTAGCGGGCACGGGCGTAGGCGAGGGCCTGGGTGCCGTCGAGTTTCTGACAGCCGGCGTCGAGCTGGAGTCCCGCGTCGGTGTCGGAGACGGCCTCGTCGAGGTTGTACCAGACGCCTCCCAGCGCGTTGATCATGTCCGAGAAGCCGGAGAAGTCGACGACGGCGAACCCGTCGACGTTCAGGCCCGACATCTGCTCGACGGTCGCCTTCGTGCAGGCGATGCCGGAGGCGACGTCGTACCCCCAGTTCGCGCCGATGGTGATCGCCGAGTTGAACATGCCGGTCGTCGCCCCTGAGACCGAGCCATCCGTACGGGTGCAGGAGGGGATGTCGACGATGAGGTCGCGGGGGATCGAGACGACCTGGACGCGGGAGCGGTCGGCCGAGACATGGACGAGCATCGTCGTATCGCCGCGCAGCCCCTCGACGTCGTCGGTCGTGCCGATGCCGTCCACGGTCTGCCCCTGACGGGAGTCGATGCCCACCACCAGGATGTTGATCGCCCGTCCCGCGAAGGAATCAGCGGGGGGCGCCTCCTCCTCTTCGTCCTGCTGGCCGGACTGGGCTCCGAGCCCCGAGATGTCGAGGGCGTTGCTGTGGACATCGGAGGCGAATCCCCGGTAGACGAACCATCCGGTGGATCCGATCATGAGGACCACGGACAGGAGGCTCGCCATGACGCCCCTGAGCACCCCGAACGCCGCGGGATTCGTGGCGGCGTGCAGGATCGGGGTGAGGCCGGGGGACACCGAGTGCTTGCTCATTGATGTGATCCTATGAGGTTCTGCTGGGTTGTTCGCTGGCGGCGCGCGGGGAGGGTGCCCTGGCGGGCGGGCGCCTCGCCTATCCCGGGAGAATACTTCTGATTCATCGTCTTCCATCCCCGCTTCAAGAACGGAGCGGAATCCAATCCGATTCGCGGAGACGTTCTGCTGGCGGGATCTCTCATCAGACCTGACGCTGATCCCGACGAGGAGGGAGCATGCGTTCGCCATTCGATATGACGGTGCGAACAACACCCCGTCCACCCGAATGCGCGCGTAGCCCATACCAGGAAGGCTCTGACGCGATGCCGCGGGCCCATCCCCTCTTCGCTCGCTTCTCTCAAACTGAGCATGTTGCTGTTCTCACGTCAAATCTCGTAGGGCCAGTTGGTGACCTATTCAAGGTAGAGTCGGTGATGCCGGCCTAGCAACATGTGGTGAAGGGTGCTCTATGACAGAGTCCATGGCTGAACGCGTGGGACGGGTTCTGCTTGCTTTTGACGGTGCGCCCCATGGCGAGCGGGGTGTCAGCGAACTGGCGCGCATGATTGGGCGAGAACGCAGCCAAGTCTCCAGGATGATGAAAGCCCTGGCTCGCACGGGCCTTGTCACGCAGGACGAAGATCGCCGCACTTACCGGCTTGGGTGGAGGCTACGGGTGCTCACCGCACACGCCGGAGACGATGAACTCGTCGACGCGGTGCGCCCCTACTTGCAGTTCCTGGTCGCCCGGACTGGTGAAGCAGCCCTCTTATCAGTGCAAATCGGCAACGAGGGCTTGGTTGTCGCACGCGAGGAATCCCGATACTCCCTCCAAGCCGGCGGCCGTATCGGGCGGCGCTCCCCGCTGCACTACACGGCGGTTGGTCGGGCCCTCATGTTCGACTACGACAATGCGCACGTCAAGACGCTCGTCTCCGATGATCTTGGGATCTCGTCGTGCGGGCCCAATGCCCCACGCGACCTCGTCACGCTGTTCGCCCGGCTCGAGCGGGAGCGTGAGCAAGGATATGCGGTGGCCAGCGAGGAGGTCGAGGTCGGCCTCACGGCTGTCGCCGTGCCCCTGCGTGACGCGTCGGGGCGCATTCTCGGAGTTCTCAATGTCTCGGGCCCCTCCAGTCGCATCAGCGACAAGACCGATTCGATTGAAAAGATCGTCATGGAGGCCAGCCGACAGGCCACGCGCGCCTTGGGCACTCGCCGAGGATCCTGACGTGATGGGAGCCTGGCGCATCGATGTCGGGTGTCGCCTCTCGGGGGGGGGCCAGCGCGTGCCGGACTGCGAAGGACGTCGGCGGGATCTGACATGCGGCCTTGGCGAGTGCGATCAGAGCCGCCAGGAGGGCCGCCGTCAAGACCGACGCCACCAGCCTCTTCGCGGCGGTGAACATGGCTGGCGGCATCGTGTCCGCCCGGCCCAACAGACGTATACGGTTCCACGGGAACGTCACTAGAAAGTGAGAGTGGTTCCACTCCGGCGCGTCAGTCGTGGATCAGCCAAGTCGAACGGCCCGCTCGCCGAAGTCATCGCGATCCGCTGCGGCACTGACCGCCGTTCCGTTCGGGTCCGTGAGAAGGGCCTCCGCGGCTGGGCCAAGGCCGCCGAGGGTGTCCCCGACCCGCTCGGATGACGACTGGAACGGCTCGGCGGAGCGGGGCTCTAGCAGAGATCGGTGAGGTCCCGCACATTTGCCGCGCTTTCCAGCGCCGTGAGGGATGAATACAGCTCCGCGGCTCCGCTCGTGCCCAAGACCGGAGCACACAGGCCCATGAACTTCTCGCGCATCTCCGGGTCGGACAGGCGGTTCAGAGGGTTTCCTCGCGCATAATCCCTCCTGGTTTCGACGGCAGTCCCGTCCCGAAAGTCCACACGGATCTTCACCGGAGCGTCGGCTGTCATCCCTCGTTCAGCGAGTTCAGGGTCGACGGCGGGATAGATCTTTTTCATCAATTCCTGGACCCTCTCATCCTGAACGTAGGAGTCGTTGTTGAACACTTCGAGGGTCGTCTTTCTATGAACAATTGGGCAGGCGATTGCATATTGCATCGAGAACTTGGATTGCATTGCTGTCTGGGGAAGCGGGTGGACCAGTTCCATCGGCGATAGAATGCTGGTTCCGACATGTATGGACTCGATCTCCGCCGGATCGGATTCTCTCAGCTGAGGATGTTCGAGAATCGCCTCGATCGCAGGGGCCATCCCTGAGCAGCAAGAGAAACGTTTGTACATCAGACCCGGGTCTTGCAGCTCCCAATTCGTGCTGGGTTCATATCTCACAGAATTTGGAGGAATGCCGGCGAAGACCTGGAAGAACCCGTCCGTCCCCTCCAGCGCTGTCAGAGATGACGTCGTTCCTGCCCTGGCCAGCTCGGCGGCTTCCAGACCCCGTTCGGCTGCTGCTCCCATGTGCAGGGCTTTCACGTGCGTTCCGAAGTTCGCCCGGAGTCCGGAAGCGTATGAGCAGGAGATCCCGATCGCCATGGCCGTTGTGGCCTTGTCGCATCCGAGCAGCACGGAAGCTGCCGTGGCGGCGCCGATGACACCGAAGACCGGCGAACAATGCCATCCTCGCTCAGAGGTCGTCGGATTGGCGACTCGTCCGATTCGACCGATGACCTCCAGGGCGATCAGATATGCCCGAATCACGTCGGCGCCTGTCGCATTGGCCTCTTCGGCGGCACAGACTATTGCAGGGGCCAGGGCCGCTGTCGGGTGCCCCAGCGTTGATTGGAGACAGTCGTCGAGGTCGTAGACGTGTGCAGCGTAGCCGTTTCCCAGGCAGGCCATCGGCGCTTCTACTTTCATAGAAGTGCCGAGGAGGGAGCTGCCGCTTGAGGACGAGTGCATCTGGATATGCCTGAGAATTGGCTTGGCGGCTGGGTTCTGAAATCCGGCGATAGTGACACCGAAGAAGTCGGAAATGGCGCGTTTGGTCTCGTCCGTCACGTCCTTCGGAGTCGTGTCGACATCGATCTGCCATATGTCATCCAACAGATCCTCTACGTAGCTCATTTTTCTCCTTTGAATGATGGATGCGTTGAACGCAGTTCGTGGCTCATGCTCAGTTCGAGCGTGCCGGGCTTCGCCTCGTGCTGGTCGGCATAACGGGCTATGAGATGACCGAGATCAGCACGGTTCCGATAGCGACGGTGATGATCATGTTGATGACGCCTGGCACGATGAATGAGTGATTGAAGACGTACTTCCCGATTTTCGTGCTTCCTGTGTCATCGATCGCGACGGTTCCGACAACAGTCGGATAGGTCGGAAGGAGGAAGAACCCGGCGACGGCGGGGAAACTGGCAACAGCGACCGCGGGACTGACCAGGCTCAAGGCAAGAGGCATGAGTGCCTTTGCGGTGGCCGCCTGAGAGTACAGGAGGGAGGAGGCGACCACGAGGACCACCGCAAGCAGCCAAGGCGCGGATTCCAGCACCCCGCCGAGGGCGTTGACGATGGTGTCCTGGTTGGCCGTCACGAAGGTCGTCCCCAGCCATGCGACGCCGAGGCAGCAGACGTAGGAGCTGCCACCGGACTTGAATGTGGAGGTGCTGAGAACGTCCTCGACTCTGACCTTGCAGAATGCGACGATCGCAGCTCCCGCGGCGAGCATCGCCGAGATGATCGCGGTGTCGCGCGGCAGAACGGGAGTCTCGACGATACCGACCTGGGGGCTGATCAGGATGGCGTACGTGATGATGAGGATGAGCGTGATCACGAAGATCCACACGGAGCGCTTGGCGCTCGTGGTCACCTTTGATCCGAGATGAGAGAGCTCGCGGTCCAGGGCCTCGGTGGACAATCCATCGGGACGGGGCTCGCCGGAGGCGTTCCCCGCGGACATCTTCTGCGACTCCACGGAGGACAGAGTCAGTGTTCCTCGGACCTTGTCGATGGCAAGCATGATGGCCGCAGTCGCGATGATGCCGATCAATGTTGCGGGGATCGTCGTGCCCAATAGACCGAGGTAGCCGATGCTCGGATCTTTCTCGTCGAGTACCCCGGAGAAGTAGACCACGGCCGCGGAGACAGGTGAGGCGACGATTGCGGTCATTGAAGCGATTGCGGACAGTGTGAGAGGACGGGAAGGACGCATATTGGTGCCCTTCGCGACCTCTGTGATGACGGGGAACAGCGCGAAGGAGGACATCCCGGTGCCACTTGTCACGACGAGCAGCCACGTGACGACCGGGGCGAGGAACGCCAGTTGCTTGGGGTGTCTCTTGAGCAGCGTGCCGGTGAGATACACGAGATAGTCCATGCCGCCAGCCGCCTGCATGGCGGCCGTCGTCGTGATGACGGCCATCATGATGACGATGACGTCGAGTGGCATGTCACCAGGAGTCACGCCGAGGCAAGCTAATGCCAGAACGCCAATTCCTCCAGCGAATCCGATGGCGATACCGCCCAGCCTCGCGCCGATCGCGATGGCGATGAGGACGACAACCAGTTGAATCCAGATCATGTCAACGCTCCTCTCAATGTGTGTCGCCCACGATGTGGACGGAGTCGGGGTCAGTCTCGGCGCGCAGGTTCGCCGCGTGGTCGTATCCGTGGGCCTCGGAGACCTCCACGAAGCGATCCGTGCCGTAGGCGTTCTTCGTCGCCATCACGTCGAGATCCCATTCCATGGCGTCGAAGCACCGCTCACGGAACAGTTGGGACCCCTGGATGATGTTGTCCATCGCGCCGATCATGGCCTCAAGGAAGATGGGCTCGAAGACGTTGATCTCAAGCTCTCCGGCGTCTGCGGCCTCCTCGACCATGTCGACCCACCCACGCACGCGAATCATGCAGGTCATGGTCGCCTCGGGAATCGTGGGATTCACCTTGCCGGGCATGATCGAGGATCCGGCCTGAAGCTTCTTCAGCTTGATCTCGCGGAACCCGCCTTGAGGACCCGAAGAGAGGAGACGGACATCGGCAGCCAGCTTGTAGAGGATCATCGAGGCGCGCCGGAGGACGTGTGCAGCCGCGACGATCTCATCGACATTGGCCATCGCATCGAAAAGGTCCTCAGCCTGCCGATAGGGGCGACCTGTCGTTTGGGCCAGGTACTCGGTGGCCTTGCGGCCGTACCCATCCGGGGCGCCGATCCCAGTGCCGATCGCGGTTGCGCCCAACGGGACGGAGTACAGAGCGTCGCGGGCGGCTTCGACTTCTCTGATGATTCGAGCAACAGAGGTCGCCTGCCCCTGATGGGTCTGGCCGATGGTGAGAGTCACTGCGTCCATGAGGCACGTACGACCGAGCCGACGCTCGTCGCCGTACGCCTCCGCCTTCTCGAGGAGGCTGGAAAGGAGCTGTCGGAGCTCGGCGACGACCGCGTCGAGGCGGCCGACCAGACAGATGTGCATGGCGGTCGGATAGGTGTCGTTGCTCGACTGCGCATGGTTCACGTCGTCGATGGGCTCGACTGCGCGGCCGTCACCGAGGATCTCCGAGGCGAGGGCGGCGATGACCTCGTTGAAGTTCATGTTCGTCGTGGTCGCTGAGCCACCAGCCTGGAGCTTTGAGATGAACTGATCGTTGTAATCTCCCGTGAGGATCGCGTCGCAGGCACGGACGATCGCCTCGCAGATGTCGGGAGCGACGATCCCTGTGTCGCGACCCGCCTGGGCGCACGCCCGCTTCACCTGCGTGTAGGCGTCGACGAAGTCCGGGTATTCTGAGATTGATGGTCCGTCTGGAGAATTCGAGAGGGCGTTCGCGGTGAAGCTGCCGTAGTAGGTCTTTCCTGAATTGTTTCGCGTCATCGAGATGTGTCTTCTTTCTGGTTTCTGGGTGTGACGGCAGCACGGGAGATCGCTCGGCTGTGGTCAGCGACTGTGCTGGTTTGGTTCTTGGATCGGTCGTGCCGCGGTGAATGGGGCCGTTTGCGGTGGTGATCGCGTGTTCAGTGCGGCGTCCTCGTCGGTGGGAGCGGTGTCGCGAATGCAAAGGATGTGCCGTCTGCGCTCTGTTGTGATGCGGTTGGACGAGCGGCTCTGCTCCTGCTGTCTGAGGTCATGGGATGTCGTGCTTGGCGTTCGTCCAGTACTCCGTGACCTCACGGGTTGTCTCCTCGTAACCGACCTCGGAGGACTTCTTGATCCACCTGTCGAAGGCAGCCGATGCATTGGCCTGCAGACGGGAGCCATCCCAGGTGAGGCCCTTGATGCACTTGTCCGCGAAGATCGTGGCGGAAGATTTGAGGTCGTCGAAGATGTCGATGAGGCTGTCGATGATGATGGGCTCCATGATGTTCAACTCGAGCTCGCCGGCCGCAGCGGCCATCTCCACCGTGCTGGACGTTCCGCGGATCCGATAGCTCAGTTGCATGACATACTCGGGAATCACCGGATTGATCTTGCCGGGCATAATGGACGACCCTGCCTGAGTAGCGGGGAGCATCACCTCCTCGATCCCGGCCAAGGGCCCCGAGGAGAGGACCCGGAGGTCTTGTGCGATCTTCGCCATCGTGAGGGCTGCGCGAGCGCCGGCATGGGCGATGCGGGCGTACGGGTCGAGGTTTGCGAGAGCGTCGAACATGTCCGGGGAAGGAGCCAACTTGCGTCCGGTCAGCTTCGAGAGCTGAGCGACGGCTTCCCGGCGGTAACCGGATGCGGCACCGATGCCGCTCCCGAGAACCGTGGCGCCGAGAGGGATCTCGGTGAGCGCAGACACCGCCGTGCGCAACTGGCTCGTCGTCCGGCGGATCGCTGCGGAGTGCGATCTGTGGGTCTCTCCGACGGTCAGGGTGACGGCATCCTGAAGGCAGGTCCGTCCGAGCCGGATCGTCTGGTCGTACTCATCCGCCTTTGAGTCGAACGCGAGGGCCAGGTCGTCCAACGCCCGGATCGGGGCTTCGGCGAGGTCCAGGACAGTCAGAGCCATCGCAGTGGGATAGCTGTCATTCGTGGACTGTGACGCGTTGACGTGATCGTTCGGGTGGATCAGCGTGCCAGCGATCTCAGATGCCCGGGCGGCGATGACCTCGTTGACATTCATGTTGGTGGTCGTTCCGCCGCCGCCCACGACGAGGGCTGTCGGGAACTGCTCGTTGTGCAGGCCCTGCGCCACCTCGTGGGCGGCCTGTTCGATGGCCTGCGCCTGGGAACCGGAGATCACTCCGAGCTTCCGGTTGGCTTCGGCGGCTGCCTCCTTGACCAGCCCGTAGTTCTTGATGAGCATCGGGACGTCCGAGGCTCGGCGGCGACCTGGTCCGAAGTTCTCGACACCAAGTTCCGTCTGCTTGCCATACAGGTGTTGGCCCGTCACTGTCTTCCCCCTCTGAGCTTGCGCATACGGCCAGACGCGTCGACGCGGGTCGATTTGCGGTGACCACAGAACCGGCGCATCCGACGCGCCGTCGACATCTCTTGTCGCGGCGGGGACTCGTGAGGTCTGTGGACACACCGAAGCTATCGCCAGAGCGTCCTCGTCGTCGACGCATGTTGTTATACAAGCAACAGTAAAAAACGGATTCACAAAGGAGATGGCGATAATCGATCAATATGCTGCTATCACAACAGCACGTGGATGCGGATCGAATCGACGGTGCCGACGGGGGGCGCTCCGGCGAGCCAGGTCGGTCCTCGTTCCCGACGAGCCGGACAAAGCGGCACGGGAACCTCGATCTCCCCCGCGCCAGGCGCCGCCTCGCGGGCTCTCGCCTTCACGTCTGGGGGCATCTTCCGCTTATCGGGGTGGTGGACTCCGCGAGGCGCGCGAGGCCCGCCCGATCGACGGGCTGATCGTTGGGAGCGTTCTTTGGAGACTCCGCCAGCGGGACGTCTCGGTGGGATGCGAGGTGGGCATGGACGCAGTTCGAAGCACTGGCCCCATCCGCGGTGGGGCACTCACATCTCTTGGACTGTCACTGCCCCAGGGTCGATGGCCGAATCGTTTTCGGCAAACTAGTGGAGTCTCTGAAGCGGGGAGTCCTCAACGAGGGCGGCGCCGACCCCGGGCGCTCAGCCGCGACGATCCGGCGCAAGAGGGGCGCGTGAATCCGGGCAGGCCTATTCGAGAGGCGCGGACAGTCGAGCCGGCAGGGCGGGGCAAACAGGGCACAATGCGTTTCCGGCTGGCCGAGGGGACGGGGCTGCGCATCGGGTTCGATCTGCCCAGCCGATAACGGCGCCATCGCCCGCCAACTCATCCAGCACGCCCGGACCGCCCGCAGCCAGGGCGCCGGCCCTGCGCGCCGCCCGTGAACAACCCAACAGAACCTCTCACATGAGGCCGCGCGTCTTGCCCGTGACGGCCGACCACGGTGGGCGCTCAGACCGGGTCCGGGGGCTGGCCCGATCCGGCTCCAGCACCGGGATCCGGGTCCGTCTCCTCGCCGGACCCGGCGTCGGGGCCGCCCTCCCGCCCGGGGTCGCGCACCGTGTCCAGGGCGACGGCCCGCGCCAGCCCCGTCAGACGCTTCTCAGCGGTGGAGTCGCGTCGGTAGGCCGTCGCGATCTGCGCGAACAAGGCCAGCACGAGGACGTAGACGAGCAGGTTGATCCCCCGGTCGACGCCGAGCCTCCAGGCCACCCGATTGAGCAGGCCCGGGAACATGACGGCGAACATGGCGAAGACGATGGTGCCCACCATGACGACGCGGCGCAGGGCCAGATGCCCCTGGGAGCGGACGGGACGCACGATCACCCACGCGATGAACAACAGGGCGACCAGTAGGATCGCCTTGATCAGCCAGTACCTGGTCTGGGGGTCGTCCATCAGCCCATCACCAGCTCGACGAGGATGTTGACCGAGTTCAGCAGGGATTGCCCCTTCGATCGCGAGTAGTCGGTGTAGCGGATGCGGACGGGGACCTCCCGCCAGGGCAGTCCGGTGCGGGCCAACTGGGTGACGATCTGGGTGGCGTGGGCCATCCGGTTCTGATCGAGGTGGACGGCCCCCAGCGCATCGCGGCGGATCAGCCTCAGCCCGTTGTGCGCGTCAGTGAGATGCATGCGCGTGCGCCACCGCGTGACGGCCGCGGCCACCTTGAGGACGGCTCGGCGCGCGCGTCCCGTCTCGGTAGGGCCCTCAAGGAAACGCGAGCCCAGGACGATGGCGAGGTCATCGCTCCGGGCGGCGTCGACCATGCGGACGGCGTCCTCGACGCGGTGCTGGCCGTCGGCGTCGAAGGTGAGGGCGAAACGCGCATCCGTGCGGCGCAGGACGTAGTCGAACCCCGTCTGCAGGGCCGCCCCCTGCCCCAGATTGATGGGGTGGGTCGCCACATGGGCGCCAGCGGCGAGCGCCCGGTCGCCCGATCCGTCGGCCGATCCGTCGTCGACGCAGAGGACATGGGGGAACACCGCCCGAAGTCCGGAGACGACGTCGTCGATGACGGCGGCCTCGTTGTACAGGGGAACCACCACCCAGACGTCGTCCATGTCGGTCACGACCACTATTGTGCCCGCATCGAACGATGGCGTGGCGCCATCGGCCCCCATCGCGGTCGCGGGCGCCGCAAAGGGCACCAGGTCGGACGGCTGCGGACGGACGGCGTTCCGCGTCGGGGAACGTAGGATTGGGGGCAGTCCGACCAAGGGAGAACGATGCCGCAGGATCCCGCAACCGCCGCCGCGCCGGGTGACGGCGTCGCCATCGCCGCGACCGCTGACGTGGACCCGCGCGCCCGCATCGGCACCGGGACCCGTGTGTGGCACCTTGCACAGGTGCGCGAGGACGCCGTCATCGGCTCTGACTGCATCATCGGCCGGGGCGCCTACATCGGCACCGGGGTCCGTATGGGCGCCCGCTGCAAGGTGCAGAACCAGGCCCTGGTCTACGAACCGGCGGAGCTGGCCGACGGCGTGTTCATCGGTCCGGCCGCAGTCCTCACGAATGACCACGCCCCGCGGGCCGTCAATCCCGATGGCTCCCTGAAGTCCGCCGCCGACTGGGATCCTGTCGGGGTCGCGATCGGGCGGGGCGCGTCGATCGGGGCGCGTGCCGTGTGCGTCGCGCCCGTGTCCATCGGCCAGTGGGCGACCGTCGCGGCCGGTGCTGTGGTCACTCACGATGTCCCTGCGTTCGCCCTGGTCGCCGGCGTCCCGGCTCGCCGCGTCGGGTGGGTGGGCCGCGCAGGCGTCCCCCTGGTCCCGGCAGGCCCCGGCGACGGCCGCGCCGAGTGGTCGCACGCGCGTGACCACTCGGCGTCCGGGGCGCGGGACGCCCTCGCCGATGCGGGCGACCTGTGGCGCTGTCCGGCCACGGGCGCCTTGTACCGCCAGACCGCACCGGACACCCTCGAGGAAGCCGACCGCAATGACTGAACAGATGATTCCCGCAGCCCACCCGATCATCGGGGATGAGGAGATCGAGGCCGTCGGCGCCGTGCTCCGCTCGGGCATGCTCGCGCAGGGCCCCCAGGTGGCGGCCTTCGAAGAGGAGTTCGCGGCGGCGCTCACCCCCGGAGCGGAGGCCGTGGCGGTGAACTCGGGGACGTCGGCCCTGCACCTGGGGCTCCTCGCCGCCGGGATCGGACCGGGGGACGAGGTCATCGTCCCCTCCTTCACGTTCGCCGCCACGGCGAACGCGGTGGCGATCACGGGTGCTGCGCCGGTGTTCGCCGACATCGACCCCGAGACCTTCTGCCTGTCGCCCCAGGCGGCCGAAGCGGCGATCACGCCGCGGACGGCCGCTGTCATGCCCGTGCACCTATACGGTCATCCGGCCGATATGACGGCATTCTCCCGGATCGCCCAACGTCACGGTCTCGCCCTCTTCGAGGACGCGGCCCAGGCCCACGGCGCCTCGCTCGGCGGGAGGCGCGTGGGGACGTTCGGCGTGTTCGGCGCGTTCAGCCTGTACCCGACGAAAAACATGACGGCCGGCGAGGGAGGCATGGTGACCACCTCCGACGCGGGGCTCGCCCGCCGTGTCCGCCTCCTGCGCAACCAAGGCA
This sequence comes from Schaalia naturae, assembly GCF_042665795.1. NCBI lineage: Bacteria > Bacillati > Actinomycetota > Actinomycetes > Actinomycetales > Actinomycetaceae > Schaalia > Schaalia naturae. Next base: position 1,586,787 of record NZ_JBHTEF010000001.1, on the reverse strand, counting down.
TGGAGAGGAGGTACGCGAACGAGCTGGTCGGCCTCAACAACCGGATGACCGACATCCATGCTGCGATCGGCCGCGTGCAACTGGCCAAGCTGCCGGCATGGACCGAGCGGCGCCGCGCGAACGCCGCGTTCCTCGACCGGGCGATCCGCGAGGGGCTGACGCAGTCCGGCCTGCCCGCCTCCGGTCCGGAGTCCGTCGTCGTGGTGCCCCCGGTCGCCGCGGGAGCGGGCCACGTCTATCACCAGTACACGATCCGCGTGAACGGGGCGTCGGGGGAGCAGCGCGACCGTTTCGCCGAGGCGCTGCGCGAGCAGTGGCAGGTCGGATCCGGCGTGTTCTACCCGATCCCGAACCATCGCCTGCCCTCCCTGGCGTCCTTCGCCCCGGGCCTGGACCTGCCTGAGACGGAGCGCGCAGCCCGTGAGGTCGTCTCACTGCCCGTCCATCCCGCGCTCTCGCGGGACGACCTCGAGCGGGTGGCCCGCGCCGTCACGGCGTGCGCCCGTGACCGCGCTGAGGGGCACGCATGACCGTGAGGGGGACGGGCGGGCCGTCCGGGGGAAATCAGAACGAGGGCGTCGCCGCCCCGCTGCGCGTCGGCGTGTTGGGGATCGGCTCGATGGGCCGCCACCATGTCCGCAATGTGCGGGCGACACCGGGTCTGGACCTGGTGGCGGTCGCGGATCCGGCAGGCGACCGTTTCGGCGTCGCCGGCGGCCTGCCGCTGCTCGGCGGGGTCCAGGAGCTCATCAACGTCGGCCTCGATGCGGCGATCATCGCCGTGCCCACGGTCTTCCACGAGGACGCGGCGCTCGCACTCGCGGAGGCGGGTGTCCACACCCTCGTCGAGAAGCCGCTGGCCGTCGACGTCGCCGCGGGCCGGCGGGTCGCCGACGCGTTCGACCGGGCGGGACTGATCGGTGCGGTCGGCTACGTCGAACGGTGTAACCCGGCCCTCCTCGACATGCGCCGGCGCATCGCAGAGGGCCAGCTGGGCGCCATCCACCAGATCGCGACCCGGCGCCAGTCGCCCTTCCCGGCCCGCATCTCGGATGTCGGCGTGGTCAAGGACCTCGCCACCCACGACATCGATCTCACGGCATGGGTGGCCGGCGCGCGCTATGAGTCCGTGTACGCGCAGACCGCCTATCGTTCGGGGCGCGAGTTCGAGGACATGGTCGTCGCTTCCGGTCGCCTCGAGGGCGGCATCCTCGTCAACCACCTGGTGAACTGGCTGTCCCCATACAAGGACCGGACGACGATCGTCACCGGCGAGCGCGGGGCTCTGGTCGCCGACACCGCGATGAGCGATCTCACCTATTACGAGAACGGCTCGATCCCCCTCGAGTGGGATCAGATCGCCGCGTTCCGCGGGGTCTCCGAGGGCACCGTCACGCGGTACGCGCTCGTCAAGCGCGAGCCGCTCGCTGTCGAGATCGAGCACTTCCGCGACGCCGTGCGCGGAGCGGGCTCCGACCATGTCACGATGGCCGAGGGCGTCGAGACCCTGCGCGTCGTGGAGGCTGTGCTGGAGTCCGCCCGCACCGGGGAATCCGTCCGCCTGTCCTGATCATCCGCGCTTTTCCGCCGAGTGGTCGCCCGCATGCGACCACTCGGCGGAGGGTCGCTGTCGGGGAGGCTGCTCAGATCCGCGGAGCCGCCTCTGTGAGATCCCGGTAGATTCCCAACAGCTCGCGCGTCGATGCGGCGAGCGACCGTTCGGCGACCACCCAGCGGCGTGCCCGGCAGCCCATTTCGGCGAGCTCGTCGTCGGGCATCGCGAGGATGCGGGTGAGCGCGTCCGCCAGCGAGCCTGGGTCGCGCTCGCGGGTGGCGAAGCCAGTGGAGCCGTCGACCATCATCTCGGGTGTCCCTCCGACCGCGTTGGCGACGACCGGGGTCGCGCACGCCTGGGCCTCCAGCAGCACCAGGCCCGCGGCCTCGGCGCGCCCGCCGGCCATGGTGCGGGTCGGGAGGACCAGGGCGTCGGCCGCCCGCATCCGCTCGCGCACAGCGGCGCGATCCAGCGCGCCCACCCACCTCACGCGCCCGGGGTCGAGGGCGGCCGCCCGGCGGATCTGCGGAGCCAGTGGGCCGTCCCCGACGATGGTGAGCCGATGAGGGTGAATCAGGGCCAAGGACTCGGAGACGGCCAGCAGATCCATGATCCCCTTGAGGGGAGTGAGTGCCCCGACGAACAGCAATTCCCGCGAGTGGTCACGTGCATGCGACCACTCGGCGGGTGTGGGCGCGGGCGCGAACCAGTCGGTGTCGACTCCCTGATAATGGACCCGCAGGCGGTGCGCGGGGACGCCGTTCCTCACGGCCGTGTCCGCCAGGTAGCGGGACACGGCTAGGACGGCCGCAGACACCTGGGAGGCGGCGTCCAGGTTGCGCTGCATCCAGCGTCCGGCGATCCGACTCGCAGGGGCGCGGGACGCCCTCGTGAGGGAGCCTCCGAAGGCGTCGGCCCCGTGGAGCGTGGTGACGAGCGGGACTCCCAGGGCCCGAGCGGCATGGACGGCGGGCAGTGACCACGTCGCGGCGTGCTGGTGGACGACGTCGGGGGACCAAGCGCGGATCTCGTGCTCCATCTGGGACTGGAAGACCCACGCGAGCCGTGATCGGGAGGCGGGGGATAGCTGGAAGGGGCCCAGTCGGGCCGGGGCCGCGTCGGTCACGGGGATGCGTTCGCGCACGGCCGGGTCGCGCACGTCGGAGGCGAAGGTGAAGGCGTGGACATCGATGTCGGGGGTTTCCTTCTGGAGGGCCAGCGCGTGTTGGACCGCGAAGTACGTCGGCGGGATCTGCCATGTCGCCTTGGCGAGTGCGAGTCTCATGCCGGAGCGTCCCAGCCCGCAGTCGGAGGGACTGCGGCGTCCCATTGCGTCGCCACCCGCCGGGTGAGGAGCACCAGTCCTGCCAATAGAACGGCCATCATCGTCGAAACGATCCACACCAGGGTGACGATCCCTATGCCATGCGCACCGAGCAGCGCGATGGCTGCCAGCGGTGCCGCGGCATATACGCAGGCGAACGTCAACATTGCGCCTTGACGGTCGGCGACGACAAAGACGGTTGAGATCGGCGACGTCGCCAGGTTGAGGTAAAGCCACGGCACCAGGGCCCGGGCGATCTGGCCGGCAAGCTCCCATTGGTCACCGAGGTACCAGGGAAAGAGCCACGGGGAGATTACGCCCAACAGGGCGAAGGGGATGAGTCCCGCGAGGAGCGACATCCGCACCGATTTGTCGACGAGCGCCCGCATCTGTCCGCGCGGCGTGGTAGCGAACCGCTGGAAGAAGACCTGGGAGACCGCGCCGTTGATCAGTGCCAGGGGGGCTTGCATGAGAAGCCAGGCCTTGCCGAACTGGCCCTGGACGGCGACCGTGTAGTCGAGGCCGATGAGCAGGACGATCCCGTTTGTCCTCACGGCGTCGACCAAGGCGTTCGGGGCATTGAACAGAGGCATGCGCCGGTAGCGGCGGAGGAGGGCGCGCGTGGACGCGGCTGGCGCTTCCTCGTCTTCTGCTCGTCGAGTGGTCGCCCGCTTGCGACCACTCGCGACGGTCGAAGGATCCTGACGCCATGCGTCGCGCCCCCGCCACAGCATCGTCAATGCCGCGAGGACCTGTCCGAGGACCTGCCCGAACATCTGTCCGCCGATCCCACCGGCGTGTCCCGTGGCTCCGGCCAGGATGCGGGCGCCCTCGACCGTGGCGGCCTGCTGGAGTCGATTGGCTGAGATCGCTGAGTAATTGATTGTGCGTGTGAACCAGTACCCCATGAGGTTGACCGTGGCGGTCGCCCAGACGATGACGCCGGACCAGCCCAGCCACGGCGCCAGTTCCGGCCGGTTCATCCAGCTCGCGATCGTGGGGGCGGCTGCCCAGGTGAACGCCGACGTCACGATGGAGGCGATCGTGGCGATGACGAGGACGGCGCGAACCAGCTTCCGCGCGTCGGCGTCACGCTTCGGCAGGACGACGGCCATGTCGTAGCGGAGTCCGGCGATGACGGCCACGGTCTGGGGAATCGCCATGAAAGCGACGAAAGAGCCGTATTCCTGCGGGCCGAAGTAGCGGGAGACGACTGGCTGGGTGAGCAGCATGATGACCTGGGAGAGCACGGTGCCCGACATCAGCGTGCCCACATTGACCGCGGTGGGTGAGCGCGCGAGGAGGGCGCGCGCACGCTGCCAGGGGCCGGATCTCACCCGCCCATTGTGGCACCCGGGTGGAAGCTGGACCGGGAGCGGGGACCACGGCCCCGCCGAGTGGTCGCGCGCATGCGACCACTCGGCGAGTCCGGGGGAGTGGCGCGGAGTCGGGCGCGCCTGGCGGTGAGGCACACTTGGAGCGTGGCGGTCCGCGCCGCCTCGTCTGTCGTCCCGCCCGTCGATCGGAAAGCCACCCGTGATCCGTCCTCGTCGATCCCCGAGATCCCCTTCTCCCCACCCGGGCTCTGCGCGCCGGACCCCCCCGCGCATCCTCGTGGCGACCCGGATCTTCACGCCCGAGGCGGCGGCCGCGGCCTTCCGCCTCGACGCGCTCTCCCGGGCGCTGCGCGGCGCTGGAGCACGGGTGCGGGTGCTCACCTCGAGGCCCCCGGACCTCGACACCTCCCGGGATCCCGAGGGCGTCAGCATCCGTCGTGCCCGGACGCTGCGGGACCGGTCCGGCTACCTCAAGGGCTACCTCCAGTACCTCTCCTTCGACGCACCCCTGGCGGCGCGCCTGCTGGCCACTCGCCCGCGCCCGGACGTCATCGTGGCCGAGCCGCCGCCGACCACGGGCGCCGTCGTGCGCGTCACCTCCTCCCTGCTGGGCGTCCCCTACGTCTATTACGCGGCCGACGTGTGGTCGGACGCCTCGGAGTCGATGGGGGCGCCGCGTGCCGTCGTGAGGGCCCTGCGCGCCGTCGAGCGCTTCGCGCTGAGCGGGGCGACGCGAGTCATCGCGGTCAACCAGGGCGTCGCCGACCGCGTCCGCGAGCTCGGCGCGCGCGACATCGAGGTGGTCCTCAACGGGATCGACATCTCCCTGTTCAACCCGGCCGGGCCGCCCTCGTCGGGCGAGGCGGAACTAGGGGACCTCCGCGACGCCCCGTACCTGGTCTACGCCGGCACGGCCTCGCAGTGGCAGGGCGCCGGCATCTTCCTCGACGCCTTCGCCCGGGTGCGCGAGGAGTTCCCCGACCTCCATCTCGTGTACTTGGGCCAGGGCTCCGACATGGAGGCGATCGCCCGGCGCGCTGAGGGCGATCCCCGCGTCCACGTCCTCGGCCGGCGCCCGCCCGAGGAAGCCGCCGTGTGGCAGGCGCGGGCACGGGCCGCCCTCGTGTCGATCGTCCCGGGGCGGGGCTACGACTTCGCGTATCCGACGAAGGTGCTGGCGGCGCTGTCCTGCGGGACGCCGGTGGTCTACGCGGGCACCGGCCCCGTCGCAGAGGACGTGGCCGGGGCCGGCCTGGGGGCTGTCGCAGCGTCCTTCGACGCGGGGGCCGTCGCCGACGCCGTCCGCGACGTCCTGGCGCGCCCACGCGAAGGGGCCCGCCTGCGCTCGTGGGTGGCCGCTCACCGCTCGCTGGCAGTCACCGGGAGGGACGCCGCCGAGGTCGTCCTCGGCGTTGCCCGCCGGTCCCGAAGCTGACGGGCGCCGGCGAGGCCGTCCCCGCGGGCCCGGAGCCGATCCCGCGGGGAGACCGCGGCGGAGACCGGTCTCAGCCGGCGCGCTCGGCCAGCACCCTCGCGACGCGGTCGGCGGTGTGCCCGTCGCCGTACGGAGCGGCGCCGGTGTCCTCGGGGCGGGGGCGGGTCGCGGCGGACACAAGGTCCGGACCGGGCCCGACCAGGACGTTCCACCCGAGATCCACGGTCTCGACCCATTCGGTGGTCGGCCGCACCGTGGTGGCGGGGACGCGCAGCAGGAAGGCCTCCTTCTGCAGCCCGCCGGAGTCCGTGATGACGCCGCGGGCCGCCAACACGGACGCCACGAGTTCGCGGTACCCGAGGGGGCGATGGACCAGGAGACAGCCGCCTCCGTCGAGGGGCGACGGCCCGCAGACCCCGGGATCCTCCGGGGAGGGGAGCAGCGGGATGCCGTACTCGGCGCACCGGGCCACCAGACGGGGGTGGGCGAGCAGCACGACGGGGTGTCCGACAGCGGCCAGCGATCCCAGGACGCGGCGCAGCCGGGCGGGATCGTCGGTGTTCTGGGGACGGTGGATGGTGGCGACGGAATAGGCGCCGGGTTCCACGCCGAGCTCCCGGGCGAGCGGCGAAGGCGCGCCGGCCACCGCGTCGCGCGTGTCCAGCAGGACATCGGTCATGACGTCCCCGACGACCATCGTGCGCGCGCCCAGGCCCTCGTCGGCCAGGTGCTCGGCCGCCACCGAGGTCGGAGCGAGGAGGAGGTCGGCGGCGTGGTCGGTGAGGACGCGGTTGATCTCCTCGGGCATGGCTCGGTCGAAGGAGCGCAGCCCCGCCTCCAGATGGGCGACGGGCAGATGGGTCTTCACCGCGCACAGCGCCGCCGCCAGCGTGGAGTTCGTGTCGCCGTAGACCAGCACCCAGTCGGGGGCGAGCCCGGGGATCGCGTCGTCGAGCGCCTCCAACATCCGACCCGTCTGGTGCCCGTGTGACCCGGAGCCGATCCCCAGGTGCACATCGGGGGCCGGGATGCCGAGTTCCTCGAAGAAGACCTCGGAGAGCATCGGGTCGTAGTGCTGGCCCGTGTGGATGATCGCGTGGTCGACGCCGGCGCGGGAGAAGGCGTGGGCGACGGGCGCCAGCTTGACGAACTGCGGGCGGGCGCCGACCACGGAGACGACCCTCATGCGCGGGCCTCCTGCCCGTCCGCACCGTGCTCCGGCCCCAGCCCCAGCGGACCCTCGAGGATGTCCCGGGCGACGCGCGCCTCGGACTCGAAGCTGAGGCCGCGAGCCGCGGCGTGGGAAGCGGCCTTGAACGTCGCGACGCGCTCAGGGGTGAGTGTCCGCAGCGACTCGACGATCTGGGGGAGCTCGAAGCCGGAGGAGACCACGCCCAGCCCATGGGCGTCGACGACCTCCGCCATCTCGACGGCCGGGCCCACCGCCAGGGCGAGCCGCGCCTGGACGAAGTCGAAGAGCTTGTTGGGCAGGGCGAGGCGCGCATTCGTCGAGTAGGGGGGAATCCAGTACACGCCGACGTCGTAGGCGTTGAGCGCGGCCGGCAGGTCGGCGGGGGGAACGGGGTCGTGGAAGGTGATCGCGGGACTGCCGGCGGCGCGGCGCCGCAGGGCCCGCAGGTAGCGGCCGCCGTCGCCCGCGGGCACCAGGTACAGGTCCAGGGTGAAGCGACCGCCCGCCGCCAGCGTCGCATCGATGATGGTCTCCAGGGAGCGCCCGGGCACGGCGCCGCCGGAGTGCGCGAGCCGGATCGGGCCGTCGGGCGCGACCGGGCTGGGGGAGAGGTCCGCGAACGGGGCGGCGTTGCGCATCACGCGGGGGCGGATCCCATATCGCTCGGCGTAGAGCTCGGCGATGCGCGCGCCCACCGTCGTCGAGGCCGCGACCCGCGGGAGGCCATCGCGGCAGACGTGATCGATCCAGGGGGCGACCAGCAAGCGCCATGACCGTACCTGGGTGCGTTCCTCGGGCGCCCACTCGTGCAGATCCGCCCAGACCGGCGCGCCGTCCGCAACGGCCAGCGCCAGGGGCAGGGATCTCGCGTCATTGGCCACGACGGCGTCGAAGGAGCGGCCCCGCAGCGCCGAGAGGGCGGCACGCGCGCCCGGGGCCTGCAGGTCGGCGGCCCGATGGCGGTGCAGGGCGAGGTTCGCCACCCCGGCCGGCGTCTGGGGCAGGGAGGGGGCGCCGGCGGGGATCTCGAGGTGCTCGTCCGAGTACGGGGTGGCGGGCCCGTAACCCAGCGTCGTCACCGCTCCGTAGCCGGCGACGACGCCGAGCTGGCGCAGGACCCGCGCATCGCGTCGGAGCTGGGAGAAGGAGAGGTCGAGGATGCGCGCGCGGGAGCCCATGAGGCCATCGTAGGGGCCTGCGGGCGGTGGGGATTCCCCCGGAAGGGCGAGGCCCTAGGCTGGGGTCCGTGGCCTTCCCCTTCGACACCCCTCGGGCCGGTGCCTCCCGCCGCGCGCCGGGACCCGGCCCCGCCGACCCCTACGGCACCGATGTCCTTCGCCTCGATCCGCATCGCGACGGGCCCGGCGCCCGGCGCCCGCGCTCGCGGGAGGTCCGGCTGGAGACAGGCATGGTCCTCGAGGATGTCCAGACGGGGTTCGTCGGCGCGGTGATCCGGGTGGAGACGTCCGGCGGCATGCGCATCGTCGAACTGGAGGACCGCAGGGGGCGTCGCCGTTCCTTCCCCCTGGGGGGAGGGTTTTGGTTGGAGGGGCGCCCGATCGTCGCCCTGCCCCCGCTGCCCGGCCCGGCGGCCGCGGCTCCCGGGGACGGGCTCACCGGACCGGGGGGGCGCCGCCTGACGAACTCCGGCTCCGTGGCGGTCTCGCAGCGGCGCGCCCGTGTGGCGCGCGCGAGCCGGATCTGGGTGGAGGGGCGCCAAGACGCGGACCTGGTCGAGCACGTGTGGGGCGACGACCTGGCCGAGGCGGGGATCGTCGTGCAGCTGCTCGAGGGCGTCGACAACCTGGAGGAGGTCCTGGAGGTGATGGGCCCCACTCCGGACGTCCGGGCGGGCGTGCTGGTGGACCACCTCATCGAGGGCTCGAAGGAATCGCGTATCGCCGGGCGGGTCCAGGACCGTTGGGCGGGCGCGGTGCTGGTCGTGGGGCACCCCTTCGTCGACGTCTGGCAGGCCGTGCGGCCCGCCCGCGTGGGGCTCCCCTCCTGGCCGGAGGTGCCGCGCGGCACCGATATCAAGCATGGCACGTTGGAGGCGCTGGGGTGGCCCCATGCCTCGCAGGCCGACATCGCGCAGGGGTGGCGGCGCATCCTCGCGCGGGTGCGCGACTACCGAGATCTGGAACCGGCCCTGCTGGGGCGCGTGGAGGAGCTCATCGACTTCGTCACTGAGCCGGGGGCCAGGTGACGGGGTAGACTTGGCACTCGGATTGTGGGAGTGCCAGTGGCCTGGGTGGCACGCGCCGCATCGGCGGGGACGGCTAGAGACGGCGGGATCGTGAGGATGGGAGGCGGCGCAGGATGAGCGATGATCGGCGCCTCGACGTGCTGCGGGCCATCGTCTCCGAGTACGTGCGCACGCGCGAGCCGGTGGGGTCGAAAGCGATCGCCAGCACCCGGGACCTGGGCGTCTCCCCGGCCACGATCCGCAACGACATGGCGGTGCTGGAGGACCAGGGCCTCATCTACCAGCCTCACACCTCAGCGGGCCGGGTGCCGACCGACAGGGGGTACCGGCTGTTCGTCGACCGCCTGGCCACGCTCAAGCCGATGAGCCCCCCGGAGAGGCGCGCGGTGGAGGCGTTCCTTTCCCAGAGCGTCGACCTGGACGACGTGGTCAACCGGACGGTGCGCCTCCTCGCCCAGGTGACCCGGCAGGTTGCCGTCGTCCAGTATCCATCCCTGAGCACGTCGACCCTGCGCCGTCTGGAGCTCGTCGGCATGGGCGAGCATCGCGTGCTCATCGTCGTCATCACGAACGAGGGCCGGGTCGAGGAACGCATGCTCGAGGTCAGCGGCGAGGTGGACGGCGCGGTCGTGCGCGATCTGCGCGCCCGCCTCAACGCCGAGTTCGAGGACAAGGCCGCCGACCAGGTCCGGTCCGTGCTCGAGCGGATCCGCGAGACGACGCCCCCCGAGCGGGCCGAGGTCGTCGAGGCCGTTTGCGACGCCCTCGTGGAGATGCTGCGCCCCAGCTCCGAGGCGCGTTTCGTCATGGCCGGCATCTCCAACCTCGCGCGCGCGGGCGGCCTCGACTTCCGCGACGTCGTGCCCGTCCTCGACGCCCTGGAGGAGCAGATGGCTCTGCTGCGGCTCTTCTCCGAGGTCGACCCCGACGACGACCAGGTGCACGTCACGATCGGGGCGGAGAACCCGCACGACGCCTTCGCGGAGGCGTCCGTGGTCTCGGGAACCTATGGCGGCCGCGACCGGCACGACGCCCACCTGGGCGTCGTCGGCCCCACCCGGATGGACTACCCGCGCACGATGTCGGCGGTCCGGGCCGTCGCCGCCTACCTCTCGCGCTTCCTGGCCGGCTGAGGCCGGGCATGCGCACCTGTCCATCCATCGACGAGGACCACAGCGAGTGAACGACTACTACGAGATCCTGGGCGTGCCCCGGGACGCCAGCCAGGACCAGATCAAGAAGGCCTACCGCAAGAAGGCCCGCCAGCTCCATCCCGACTATGCGGGGCCGGAGTCCGAGGAGGCGTTCAAGGATCTCTCGGTCGCCTATGAGACGCTCTCGGACCCCCAGAAACGCCAGATGTACGACCTCGGCGGCCCTGAGGCCGTCCACGGCGGCGGCGCGGGCGGCATGGGCGGCGATGGTTTCGGGTTCGCCGACATCTTCGAGTCGATGTTCGGAGGGTCGTCGTTCGCGTCCTCGTCGGGGCCGATCCCCCGGGCGCGTCGCGGGCAGGACCAGCTGCTCGCCGTCGAGGTGACCCTGGAGGAGGAGACCTTCGGCGCGACGAAGGACATCTCCCTCGACACCTACATCCGCTGTCCGCGGTGCGAGGGCACGTGCTGCGAGCCCGGCACACGCCCCCAGACCTGCCCCGTGTGCCGCGGGACCGGGTCGGTGACCCGCGTCCAACGCTCGCTTCTGGGCAACATCCGGACCCAGACGCCGTGCTCGGCGTGCCAGGGCCATGGATCCACGATCCCCTCTCCCTGCCATGAGTGCTCCGGGGAGGGCCGCGTGCGCACGCGCCGCAGGATGAGCGTCGACATCCCGGTGGGGGTCGACAACGGCACCCGCATCCGCCTGTCCGGCCGGGGCGAGGTCGGCCCCGCCGGCGGCCCTGCCGGCGACCTCTATCTGGAGGTCCGCGAGAAGAAGCACCCGATCTTCACCCGGCGCGGCGACGACCTGCACACGTGGATCACGGTCCCGATGACCACCGCCTCGCTGGGCACCGTCTTCCAGCTGCAGACCCTGGACGGCCCGCGCGAGGTGACCATCGGCGCCGGCACCCAGCCCCAGGAGGAGATCGTCCTCAAGGGACTGGGCGTCGGGCGCCTCCAGCGCTCGGGACGCGGGGACCTGCGCGTCCACGTCGACGTCGAGATCCCCCGACGTCTGGACGACCGCGCGCGCGAGCTGCTCGAGCAACTGGCCGATCTGCGCGGGGAGAGCCGGGTCGAGCCGCATCGGGGGGACCAGTCGATGTTCGACCGTCTGCGCGACAAGCTCTCCGGACAGTGACGGACGAGCCGCGCCATGACCCTGCCGGTGTTCCTGGCCGACGACCTGCTGGTCCCGTCGGCGGCGGCGCTGCGTCCCGGTGACGCGGCGCGCCTGGAGGGCGCCGAGGGGCGTCACGCCGCCCTTGCCCGCCGTCTGGCGGTCGGCGAGCTCCTCGATGTCGTCGACGGGGCGGGGCTGCGCCTGACCTGCGAGGCGACGGCCGTGTCCTCGGCGGGCGCTGAGCTCCTCGTGCGCGCCCGCCGCGAGGAGCCGGAGCCGCGTCCCGCTCTCGTCCTGGTCCAGGCCCTGGCCAAAGGCGGACGTGACGAGCAGGCCGTCGAGACGGCGACCGAGATCGGCGTCGACCGCGTGGTGCCCTGGCAGGCGAACCGGTCCGTCGTCCGGTGGCAGGGCGCGAAGGCGCAGCGCGGGCGGGCGAAGTGGCAGGCGCTCGTCCGGGCGGCGGCCAAGCAGTCGCGCCGGGCTCGGATCCCCGAGGTCCTTCCCGTCCTGGACTCGAGGGGGCTCGCCGCGTGGGTGCGCGGATTCGCCGACGAGGGCGGCCGCTGCCTGGTCTGCCACGAGGAGGCCGTTCGGGCACTGACCGCTCATCTGGAGGAGCTGGGGGCCGACCTGGGCCGGGCGGCCGGGATCGCGATGATCGTCGGGCCGGAGGGCGGCGTCGATGCCGCCGAGCTCGAGGCGCTGCGCGCGGCGGGAGCCGTCCCCGTGCTGCTGGGTCCCCATGTCCTGCGCTCGGCGAGCGCGGGTCCGGCGGCCGCGGTCCTCGTCAGCGCGGCGACCGGACGCTGGTCGAGAGCTCGGGAGAATGGCGCGTGATACTGTCATCACATGATGAATTCATCGAGTGATGACATCTTGCCGACCGGGGTTCCCCGCCGGGCGGAACCTTCCGCCGGGTCCTGCGGCGGAGCGGCGATCCGGGTCGCCGGACTCGATGTCTCGCGTGGCGGGACACCCGTGCTCCGCGACGTGTCGATGACGGTCCCGCGCGGAGCGGTCGTCGGGCTGCTCGGCCCCTCGGGATGCGGCAAGACGACTCTGATGCGCGCCATCGTCGGTGTCCAGGCGATCGCCTCCGGATCGGTCACCGTGCTCGACCGGCCGGCGGGGGACCGGGGCCTGCGCGGCCGCATCGGCTACGTCACTCAGCGGCTGTCCGTCTACCCGGACCTCTCCGTGCGCGACAACGTCTCCTACTTCGCCGCGCTGTCCGGCGTCGGGTCCGGGCGCGTCGACCTCGTCATCGACCAGGTCGGACTGGGAGAGCTCTCCCGGCGTCGCGTGGGCGCCCTGTCCGGCGGCGAGGCCAACCGGGCGTCACTGGCCTGCGCGCTGGTCGGGGATCCCGAGGTCCTCGTCCTCGACGAACCGACGGTCGGCCTCGATCCGATGACGCGCGAGGACCTGTGGGAACGGTTCCGCGCGCTGTCCGACGCGGGCCGCGCGCTGTTGATCTCCTCGCATGTCATGGACGAGGCCCTGCGCTGCGACGGCCTCGTCCTCATGCGCCGGGGCCGCGTCCTGGCCGCGCTGACGCCGGGGGAGCTGCTGGCGCGCACAGGGGAGGAGACCCCCGACCGGGCCTTCCTCACCCTCATCAGGAGCGGGCAGGAGGGGGAAGGACGATGAGCCTGCGAGCCTACCGCGCGACGACCCTGCGCGTCCTGCGCCAGCTCGGGGAGGACAGGCGCACCGTCGGCCTGGTCCTCGGCGTCCCCACCGTGCTGCTCGTCCTCCTCTACCTCGTCTACCTCGATGTGCCGACGGCGCCGGGGGCGAGGCCGCTGTTCCCCTCGATCGCGTTGTCGATGCTCGGGATCCTGCCGATGGCCGTCATGTTCCTCGTCACCTCGGTGGCGATGCAGCGCGAGCGCTCGTCGGGCACGGTCGAGAGGCTGTGGACGACCCCGCTGCGCCGTGGCGACCTCCTCGCCGGCTACGCGACCGCATTCGCGGCGACCGCGGTCGTGCAGTCGCTGATCCTGTGCGCCGTCGCCTTCTGGTTCCTCGGCGTGGAGACCGAGGGGTCGCCGGCCTGGGTGCTCGTCGTCGCCGCCCTCGACTCGGTCGTCGGCGTCGCGCTGGGGCTCGCCGCGAGCGCCTTCGCGCGCAGCGAGTTCCAGGCGGTCCAGTTCATGCCCCTGGTCGTCGGCCCCCAGATCTTCCTGTGCGGTCTGCTCGTGGCGCGCGAGGCGATGCCGGAGGCGCTGCGGTGGGTCTCCGACGCGCTGCCCATGAGCTACGCCGTGGACGCGCTGACGACGATCCGCGACGAGGCCGGAGCGACGTCCTCGTTCATCGCCGACCTCGTCGTCCTCGCGGCCTTCGGCGCCGGCGCCCTCGTCCTCGCGGCGTCAACGATCCCCCGGAGGACACGATGAGCGCCGAGCGCACCCGCGCCCGCATCCTCGACGCCGCGCGCCGCGCATTCGCCCGCGGGGGGTTCGAAGCGACTTCGGTCCGCTCCATCGCGGCCCTCGCGGGCGTCGACCAGGCCCTGGTCCACCACTACTTCGGGACGAAGCGCCAGCTGTTCCTCGAGGCCATCGAGGTGCCGATGGACCCGGCTGAGCTCCTCGCCCCGGTCCTCGCGGCGCCGCGGGAGCAGATGGGAGAGGCCTACCTCCGTGCCGTCCTCGGGCTGTGGGACTCCGAGGCGGAGCCAGCGCTCGTCTCGACGCTGCGCACGCTCGTCTCCTCCCCCGACGGGCAGGCGGTCATCGGAAGCTTCGTCCTCGAGGTCGCCCTGCGGGCCCTCGAGCCCGCGGTGGACGACGGATCGGGGTCGGCCCGGCTGCGCCTGTCGCTGGTCGCCTCCCAGACGGTCGGGCTGATCCTTGCGCGCAAGGTCGCCCGGATCGAGCCGATCGCCTCGATGGCGGCCGACGACCTCGCCGCCCTGGTCGCTCCGACGATCCAGCGGTACATGACCGGGGAGCTGCCCGGCTAGACTCGTCGTGACCGCTCGACTGGCCGACCGGAGGAGTGTGTGGGCGCATCGCATGAGTGACCCGACCGTATCGAGCCCCCAGGCGGCCTCGCGCCGCCTCGTCATCCCCCCGAACGTGGAGCCCATCGCCGTGCTGGGGACGTCCGACCAGGTGCTGCGCGCGGTGGAGAGGGGATTCCCGGCGGTGCGCATCCTCGTCGCCGGACGCGACATCTCGCTGTCCGGTCCCCCCGCCGACGTCGATCTCGCGGCGCAGCTCCTCGACGAGCTCCTCGTCCTGGCGCGATCGGGCTCGACCCTGGACGTCCCCTCCGTCGAGCATGCGATCTCGCTCTTGGCCGCCGCCGTGTCTCCGCAGGGGCCGCCGGAGGAGATCCTCAGCGTGCGGGGGCGCTCGATCCGCCCCAAAACCCCGGGTCAGAAGGCGTACACGGAGGCGATCGGGCGCGCCACGGTCGTCTTCGGGATCGGCCCCGCGGGCACGGGGAAGACCTACCTGGCCATGGCTGAGGCCGTCTCCCGCCTGCTGTCGGGCGAGGTCAGGCGCATCGTGCTCACCCGTCCGGCGGTGGAGGCGGGGGAGAGCCTCGGGTTCCTCCCCGGCACGCTCACCGACAAGATCGACCCCTACCTGCGTCCCCTCTACGACGCGCTGCGCGACATGCTCGACGCGGAGGCGCTGCCCAAGCTCATGGCGGCCGGCACCGTGGAGGTCGCCCCGTTGGCCTACATGCGCGGGCGGACCCTCAACGACTCCTTCATCATCCTCGACGAGGCCCAGAACACGACGGCGTCGCAGATGAAGATGTTCCTCACCCGGCTCGGCTTCCACTCGCGGATGGTCGTCACCGGGGACACCACCCAGATCGACCTCCCCGATCATCAGCGCTCGGGGCTCCAAGTGGTCCAGGACATCCTCGCCGGCATCGACGGCGTCGAGTTCTCCCACCTCACCAGCGCCGACGTGGTCCGCCACCAGCTGGTCGGGGAGATCATCGACGCCTACGCCCGATGGGACGAACATCGCGCCCGCCTGGAAGGGGCGCATCTGAAGGGAGACGACCGGTGACGGAGATCCTCAACGAGACGGAGACCGAGGTCGACGGGGCGGAGTTCGCGGCCCTCGCCGACTTCGTGCTCGCGCAGATGCACGTCTCCAGCGGGGCCGAGCTCAACATCCTCTTCATCGACCCGGGGCCCATGGCCGAGCTCCACAAGAGATGGCTTGATCTCGAGGGCCCGACCGACGTCATGAGCTTCCCCATGGACGAGTTGCGTCCCGGCACCGAGGACGACCCCGCCGAGGGCGTCCTGGGCGATATCTGCATCTGCCCCCAGGTCGCCCAGGCCCAGGCCCAGGAGGCCGGGCATTCCGCGGCGGAGGAGATGCTGATGCTCGCGACGCACGGCATGCTGCACCTGCTGGGCTACGACCACGCGGAGCCGGAGGAACGTGAGGAGATGTTCTCCCTCCAGCGCCGGCTCCTGCTCACGTTCCTGGCCACGCGATGACCGGCGGCGCCTTCGGTTCGGCGCCGGTGGCGGCCCTGATCGTCATCGGAGTGGTGGCTCTGGTGATGGCGGGCGTCGTCTCCGCCGTGGAGACGGCGCTGCAGAAGCTGTCGCGGGCGGCGGCGGAGGACCTGGCCGAGGAGGGGCGCCGGCACGCGGAGCTGCTGGGCGAGCTCCTGGCCCACCGCGAGCGGACCCGGATGACGTTGCGGGGGACCCGAACGTTCCTCCAGGTCGTCGGCGCCGTCGCCGGCACGCTGGCGCTGGTGGGCCTTCCCCTGGAGTGGTGGGTGATCGCCCTCATCGCGGTCGTCGTGGTGGGAGCCGTCCAGTTCGCGCTGGTCAGCGTCATTCCCTTCCGCGTGTCCACGCGCAACCCGGAGGGGGTCGCGCTGCTGGGCGCCGGGGCAGCCGTCCGCGTGGTGCGCGCGACCCACGTGGCGGATCCCCTGGTCCGCGCCGTCCGCGGATGGATGCCGCAGCCGTCCCAGACGGAGGCGGAGGCCCGCCAGGAGATGGCTGACGACCTGCGCGAGATGGTCGACCAGGTCGGGGAGACGGAGGGCTTCGAGGAGGAGGACCGCGAGATGCTGCGCTCCGTCTTCGAGCTGGGCCACACGCTCGTGCGCGAGGTGATGGTCCCCCGCACGGAG
Source organism: Schaalia naturae (assembly GCF_042665795.1). Lineage (NCBI taxonomy): Bacteria > Bacillati > Actinomycetota > Actinomycetes > Actinomycetales > Actinomycetaceae > Schaalia > Schaalia naturae. Next base: position 1,570,313 of record NZ_JBHTEF010000001.1, on the reverse strand, counting down.
ATGGTGACGGTGGACGCGGAGACCTCCGCCCGGGACGCGCTCGGACTGTTCGTGCGCTCCGGGTTCTCCCGGATCCCCGTCGTCGGCGAGGACGTCGACGACGTGCGCGGCGTCCTCTACTTCAAAGACGTCGTCCAGCGTCTGGAGACGCGGGGGGGCGATGCCGCGGGACTGACGGCCGAGCAGATGATGCGCCCGGCCGAGTACACCGTCGAGATGAAGCCCGCGGACGACCTGCTCCGCCAGATGCAGTCGGAGCACTTCCACCTGGCTCTCGTCGTCGACGAGTACGGCGGGATCTCCGGCCTGGTCACCCTGGAGGACCTCCTCGAGGAGGTCGTCGGCGAGCTCACCGACGAGCATGACCGCAACGTCGTCGAGCCCGAGGAGGTCTCCCCTGGCGTGTGGCGGGTCCCCGCCCGTTTCCCGGTCGATGAGCTGGGCGAGCTGCTGGGCCTGGAGGTCGAGGACGAGGACGTCGACTCGGTGGGCGGACTCCTGGGCAAGGCGATCGGCAAGGTGCCGCTGCCGGGGAGCCGGGGAGATCTGCTGGGCATCCACATGGTGGCCGAGGAGGGACGGGGCAGGCGCCGCCAGGTGGGGACGATCCTGTGCTCCAGGGCGACCAGCGAGGACGGCGCCGGTCCGGCGACCGAGGACGAGGACGAGGACGAGACACGATGAGATTCCCCAGCGACGATGAGCTGATGGCCGGACCGAACGCCCTCGACGGGGCTCTGGAGGACGAGGGGCTGGGGGAAGGGGGCGCCCTGGTCGACGATGATGCGGCCCCGGAGGGCGAGGGGTTGGAGGACGCGGACAGCGCCATCGCCGAGTCCGCGGAGGCCGAGCTGGCCGATCTGCGTCGCCTCCGCGCGGACGCGGGTGCCGGGCTGGTCGCGCCGGAGTATCCGGAGGGCTTCCGCGCCGGATTCGTCTCCGTGGTCGGCCGCCCGAACGTCGGCAAGTCGACGCTCACCAACGCCCTGGTCGGCGAGAAGATCGCGATCACCTCGGGGCGTCCCGAGACGACGCGCCACAACATCCGCGGGATCGTGCACCGTCCGGACAGCCAGATCGTTGTCGTGGACACGCCCGGCTACCACCGCCCGCGCACCCTGCTGGGCCGGAGGCTCAATGACATGGTCCGCGAGGCCCTCGCCGAGGTGGACGCCGTGGTCTTCTGCCTTCCGGCCGACCAGCGCATCGGCCCCGGCGACCGCTTCATCGCCCGGGAGCTGCGCGATGTGCGCGCCCCGAAGGTGGCCGTGGCCACGAAGACGGATCTCGTGGGCCGGGAGCGGCTGGTCCGGCATCTCCTCGAGATCGACCGGCTGGGGGAGTGGGCGGCGATCGTCCCGGTCTCGGCGCTCGCCGGCGAGCAGGTCGGCGAGCTGGCCGACGTGCTCGCCGACCTCATGCCGCCCTCGCCGCCGCTGTATCCCGCGGGGGATGTCACCGACGAGTCGCGCGACACCCTCATTGCGGAGTACGTGCGCGAAGCCGCCCTGGAGGGGGTGCGCGACGAGCTGCCCCACTCCCTCGCCGTCCAGGTCGAGGAGATCGCCGAGCGCGAGCCGCGCCCGGGGCGCACCGAGCCCCCGCTGCTCGACGTGCGCGTCAACATCTTCGTCGAGCGCGACTCCCAGAAGGCGATCGTCATCGGTCGGCGGGGCACCCGCTTGAAGGAGATCGGCACGCGCTCGCGCGCGCAGATCGAGCGGCTGTTGGGCCGGAGGGTTTTCCTGGACCTGCACGTGCGCACCGCCAAGGACTGGCAGTCCGACCCGAAGATGCTGGGGCGGCTGGGGTTCTGAGCCCGCCTGGGCGGCGCCGGTTCCGAAGGTTCGATCCTCGTGTAGAGTGACTCCCAATATTGAGAACAGTTCTCACGTGTTGGGGCGGGCGCCGCCGCCCGCGGGATGCGGCGGCCGTGGCCGACACACGGATCGAGAGGATGGACCCATGACCGATGCCCTGCCCACCGCAGAGGAGTTCTGGGACGGATTCTACGGAGACCACACGTGGGGCGAGCACGGGCCCGTGAACCGGCACCTCGTCTCGGAGGCCGGAGGCCTGCCTCCCGGAACCGCCCTGGATCTGGGCTGCGGCGAAGGTCCCGACGCGATCTGGCTCGCCGGGCGCGGGTGGACGGTCACCGGGGCGGACGTCTCGGCCACGGCGCTGGAGCGGGCCCGCGACCATGCCCGACGGCTCGGACTGGCCGACCGGATCCTCTTCGAACAGCACGATCTCTCCTCCGATTTCCCGTCGGGGGAGTTCGATCTGGTCTGCGCGCAGTTCCTGCACTCTCCCGTCGCCGCCCCGGGGGAACGCGAGGAGATTCTGCGCCGCGCCGCGCGGGCGGTCGCTCCGGGCGGGCGCCTTCTCGTGGTCTCGCACTGGGGCATGCCACCGTGGTACCGGGGGATGCCGGGGAGCGAGCGCCGCGCCGATTTCGCGATCCCCACTCCCCGGGAGAACCGGGAGGCGCTCCACCTCGAGGACGGAGCGTGGGAGGTGCTGCGCGACGCCGTCGTCCCCGTCGCGCTCACCGGACCCGATGGACAGGCCGGTTCCCGGGAGGACCATGTCCTCCACGCCCGCCGGATCCGGAGACGATGACGTTGTGAGTCGTGGGCCCCGCCGCGCCCAGGGGACGCGGGGGAGCCCCGTCCGATCGAAGGGAGCAGACCGTGTCCGCCGCGATCCGCGGGCGCCGCAACACCGTCCAGAAGGAGGCCGTGCGCACCGCGCTGGAGGAGGCCGCCGGGTTCATCTCCGCTGGCCGGCTGCACCGGCGCCTGAACGAGGAAGGCAGCCCCGTGGGGCTCGCCACGGTGTACCGCCAGCTCAACGCCTTGGCGGAGTCTGGGTACGCGGACACGATCTCCGGCCCCGGCGGCCAGCTGTTCCGCGCCTGCGAGCTGGATGGGCACCACCACCACCTGGTGTGCGAAGCGTGCGGCAAAGCGGTGGACATCGACCCGCCGGACGAGGAGTGGATCAGCGCCTCCGCCGACCTCCACGGCTTCACGGTCACCCGCCACGTCCTGGAGGTCTTCGGCCGCTGCGCCGAGTGCTCGTCGCGCTGACCCCGCGCCGCGAGGGCCGCTCCGCCGAGCCGGACGGCCCGGCCCCTCCACCGCCGACGCAGCCGCCGGCCGCGGCTCGCCACCACGCCGATGCCACGGCGGCCGAGAGGCGGGCACCCTTCGGCCGCGCTCGGTCAGAGTCGCAGGTCCCGGAGCGTCCCAGCCGTGGGCGGTGGCGAGCTCCATCGACCGCTCGAGCTGGGAGCCGCAGTCGCAGTGCAGGGAGTTGCAGGGCGTCGCCTGTCAGGAACTCCGAGTGGACGCGGACGAGGGCGGGGCCAGCTATTCCGCCATCGTCCTCGACGGCATACTCCTCCAACTCTGGCTCGGCACTGCCCCAGAAGACCTCGCCCCGAGGATTCGGCTCGACGGGGAAACGGTTCGACGTTGAAACCCGGCGTCCGCTCGACGCGGTCGAGTCCGACCGGGATCAAGAGGCTCCGCCGGCAGGCGGGGAGCGCGTCGTTTCGGGGTGCCGGTATGAGGGCCATCACGCGCGATTTCGACCAGGGAATTCGCGCTCGCTGGTGCCCTCATGCCCGCGCATCCATCGTCCATCATCGAGCCCATCTGGGACCCGCTCACGGCACTGATCCCACCCGTGGCGGGCACCTGTCTCTATCGAGGTGTCACCAACCCCGGGTCGAGGACGGCATCGTCTTCGTCAAGCTCATCTGTGTTCTCAAGCGGGGTATGCCCTACGAGGGATCGTTGACCACGCCTGCTCAGCCACCACCATCGGAGGAGGCGGGCTACCGGTGGGCGTCCCCGGTGTCGGCGGCGGTTGAAAACGAGGCCATAGCGACGGGCGAAAACGAGGCCACCCAGACAGATTGGATGGGTGATCTCGGTGGAAGATTGGGCATTGATTCGGCGGCTCGTCGCGGATGGGGTTCCGCAGCGGCAGGTCGCGAGGCAGTTGGGGATCGGCCGGTCGACGGTCGATAGGGCGTTGGCGTCGGATCGGCCGCCGAAGTATGAGCGGCCGGCGCAGCCGACGTCGTTCGCGCCGTTTGAGGCGCGAGTCAGAGCGCTGCTCGCGGAGCATCCGGAGATGCCGGCGACGGTGATCGCGGAGCGGGTGGAGTGGTCGGGGTCGATCACGTGGTTCCGGGAGAACGTGCGTCGGTTGCGCCCGGAGCATCGGCCGGTCGACCCGGCCGACCGGCTGAGTTGGGCGGCGGGTGATGCGGCGCAGTGTGATCTCTGGTTCCCGCCGCGGAAGATCCCGCTCGAAGACGGCACGAGCGTGCTGCTGCCGGTGCTGGTGATCGTCGCCGCGCACTCTCGTTTCGTGATGGCGCGGATGATCCCGACGCGTAAGACGGAGGATCTGCTGCTGGGGTCGTGGGAGCTGATCCAGCAACTCGGCCGGGTCCCGCGTCGGCTGATTTGGGATAACGAGCCAGGCATCGGTCAGAAGGGTCGGCTCGCGCAGGGCGTCGCGTCGTTCGCGGGGACGCTGGCGACGAAGGTGGTGCAGCTGCGACCCTACGACCCGGAATCGAAGGGGATCGTCGAGCGCCGCAACGGCTGGTTCGAGACCTCGTTCATGCCCGGCCGCACGTTCACCTCACCCGCAGACTTCAACGCTCAACTCGCAGACTGGCTCGAGCGCGCCAACAGCAAGGTCGTGCGGACCATCAAGGCCCGCCCGGTGGATCTGATCGAGCACGACAGAGCTCGGATGCTGCCGTTGCCGCCGATCCCGTTGCAGCTGGGCTGGCGAGAACGGGTTCGTCTCGGCCGGGACTACTACGTTCGCCTCGACGCGTCCGACTACTCCGTCGACCCCACCGCGATTGGCCGGTTCGTTGACGTCACCGCCGACCTGGACCGGGTCCGAGCCCGGCTCGACGGGCGGATCGTCGCCGACCACGCCCGTGTTTGGGCACGCGGCAGCGTCATCACCGATCCCGCGCACCTCGAGACAGCGAAGCGGTTGCGGCAGCAGTTCCAAACTCCCCGCCCTGTCGCCGTCGGCGACGACCTCTCGAGGGATCTCGCGGATTACGACCGGGCGTTCGGACTGAGCGGCGAGGTTGCCTGATGCCCGGTCCGAAGAGCACTGAAGCGGTCAAGCAGATCACCTACCTCTCCGGCGCGCTGAAAGCACCCCGGATCGCCGAAACTGCCGCTCGGATGGCGGACCAAGCGAGGGATGCGGGCTGGTCGTTCGAGGATTACCTCGCCGCTGTCCTCGATCGCGAAGTCTCAGCCCGCAACGCATCTGGCGCCGAGCAACGGATCAAAGCGGCCGGCTTCCCCGCGCGCAAGACCCTCGAGGACTTCGACTGGGATGCTCAGCCCACCGCGCGTCAGCAGATCGCCGCGCTTGCCTCGGGAGGGTTCCTCCTCGAAGCGCAGAACGTGGTCCTGCTTGGCCCTCCCGGCACCGGGAAGACGCACCTCGCGACAGCGCTCGGGATCGTCGCCGCCCGCCACGGACACCGGGTCCTGTTCGCGACCGCGACGAACTGGGTCACCCGGCTCACCGACGCGCACCGGCAAGGCAACCTTCCCCGGGAGCTCGCCCGGTTGCGCCGCTACGGGCTGATCATCGTCGACGAAGTCGGCTACCTACCCTTCGAGCAAGACGCAGCGAACCTGTTCTTCCAACTCGTCTCATCCCGCTACGAACATGCCTCGCTGATTCTCACCTCAAACCTGCCGTTCTCCGGCTGGGGCGGGGTCTTCGGAGACCAAGCCGTCGCTGCCGCGATGATCGACCGTATCGTCCACCACGCCGACGTTCTCACGCTCAAGGGCGCCAGTTACCGGCTCCGAGGGCGCGGGATCGACACCCTCCCCAGCATCAAAACCCAAGATCCGGCAGACTAGGCACACAACAACCAAGTGGCCTCGATTTCACACGTCGCAATGGCCTACTTTTCGAGCGTCGTCGACACCCGGTCCGGAAGCCCGGCGGGAGCAGCGCCACGCTCGCCGTGTTCTTCGACATGCCCGCCGCACGGCCCGATCAGGAAGGACACCTTGTTTCCACAGGCCCCGCCACGCAGCTCGTCACCTGTCACCCTCGTCGGAACGGACGCCACGGCCGTGGGCACGCTGGACGGCCGTCGGACGCGACCGGCTGATCCGACGCCGGCGGTGACGCCAGATGCAGGTCACATGGTCTCGGCATGGGGGCATTCAAGGCAGCGGCCATGGCGCCGAACCGACACTGATTGCCATGCGAATCGCCTCTCCATTCCGGCCGCCGCGCCCCCGAACGGTTGAGGTGGCTCCGCCGCATTCCCCCAGTTCCCATCATCGGATCGTGAGGCCACGCACAGGGGCAGCTGATCGCAGCACAGCGGAACCTCCGTCACCTGCGCGGGACCCACTTGCGGCCATCGCCCTGTGCGGACCCGGTCCGGAGGGCATCGGCACCGGGGTCTCTGGCGCCACGTCGAAAGAGGAGCTCACACGTCCATGTCCGCGACACCCACTGTCCCCGTGCACATCGTACCAGCCGGCCGATCTCAAGACTTCATCACGGACTGGTATCTATGGCATGGTCAACGTGAAGCCGAACTAGCAGCCCCCTACTCCTGGCTCTCCCTGACGGGAATCCATTGGTTCACTCTGGATCCCGATCTGATCGTCCCCTCGTTCCCGGGAACCTGGCACCGCGACGGCGAGGGCGTGGAGTACGTGCCCGACCCCGCCCGCCCTGTCCTCGTGGACGCCCGGCCGGCAGAGGGGCCGACTCAGGTCCTTCCCTATGAGTCGGGAGCGCCCACCAAGATCTGGGCCGGAGCCGTCCAAGCAGAGCTCATCCTGCGTGGTGGCACCTTCGCGGTGCGTACCCGGGATCCCGCCTCCGCTCCGCGTGCGGCATTCCGCGGCGTGCCGCATTTCCCCGTCGCCCCCTCCTGGGACGTCCCCGCCGAGTTCGAGTCCGTGAAAGCCCCCACGGACGTCGAGGTCGACGCCGTGGTCGCGGGCGTCTCCCACCACAAGGCCGTCATCGGGCGGCTCCACTTCCGGCTTGCCGGGGAGGAGCAGTCGCTGCTGGTCTTCCAGACCAATGGCGCCGGTCCCTCAATCCTGTTCAGGGACCCCACCAACGGCGACACGACCTATGGCGCGGGGCGCTTCCTCTACTTGCGCACCAATGATCCGGCGGCGTTTACCCGCGTGGACTTCAACCGGGCTGTCAATCCCCCTTGCGCGTTCAGTCAGCACTGCACCTGTCCTCTTCCGCCGCCACAGAACACTCTCACCGTTCCCGTGACGGCGGGGGAGACGCTGCCAGGCCCTTCCGCCTCCTGAAAAGAATGGAACACATCATGACCATCCGACTCGACGCTCTGAGCGCCGCCTCCGCCACCGCCGTGATCCTCGCCGCGACACTCCTCGCCGGCTGCGGCGCCGGTGGATCACCATCCGGAGCGGACGACCAGAGCGGTCAGTCCTCCTCCGCGCAGTCCGGGACGTCCAACTCCGTTTCCATCGACGACCTCGGTCTGGTCAATCCGGGAACCCTCACGGTCGCCCTGGCCACCACGGACCCGCCCTCGTCCTATCTCAACGACAACGACGAACCGGACGGTTACAACGTCAAGATCCTCGAGGACATCGCCGCCCAGATCGGGATTCCGATCGACTGGAAAGCCGCCGAGTACTCCGTCCACATCCCCAACATCGCCAATGGCACTTGGGACACCGCAACCCAGGGAGCGCTGGTCACCGAAGAACGGCTCAAGCAAGTCGACTTCTCGACGCCTGTCAGCTTCGCCCAAGCTCGACTGGTGTCCCTCAAATCCGCGCCGTACGCGACCTTCGCAGATGCCGCCGGCACGCGCGTGGGCGTCTACACCGACGCCCTCCAGGCGGCCGCGGAGAAGGAGATCCCCAACGTCGAGATCGTCAAGTACGAGGATAACGCCGCGCTCCTCAACGCCCTTCGTGCCGGCCAGATCGATGCCTACGCCATGGGGCAGAACACGGCCCTGCAACAGCGATCCGACAATGATGACCTCGCGCTGTCCGATCCGATCACCACCGGCGAGGTTGCCATCCCACTGCCCAAGGGCAACACCGCCCTCGTCCAGGCCTTCGACGACGCTCTCGCCAAGCTGGCCGCGAACGGGACCCTGGCCGAACTCCACCGCACCTACAACACTGGCGTCGACATCCCTCAGGAGCTCAAGGACGCCTACCCGGAATTCGCGGAGTGAAGGGCGTTATGACGTCCGTCCTGGAGCAACTGGGTGTGGTGTGGCGGACCTTTGTGGACTGGCACGTCTTTGCTGAGGTCCTTCCTAAGTTCATTACCCAAGGGTTACCTAATACTATCCGTCTCACCGTGTATTCGGCGGTGATCGGCACGATCGTCGGGCTGGTTCTGGCAATCGCCATGACTTCGGGCCGGGTGGCGTTCCGCTTCCCCGCGGGGGCTTACACGAACGTCATGCGAGCGCTGCCAGCCATGCTCAGCATCTACGTGATCGGGCAGGGGCTTCCTCTGTCGGGCCTGAAAGTCTTCGGCAACAACACCTATGGGTACGCGGCCCTGGCCGTGGGGCTGATGGAGTCGGCTTATCTGGCGGAGATCTTCCGCTCGGGGATGCAGAGCGTGGATCGCTCCTACATCGAGTCCGCCCAGTCCCTGGGATTGTCGCGCTGGAAGACCACGCGCAAGATCGTCATCCCCATCGGATTCCGGCGCATCATCCCGGCCCTGACCAACCAGTACGTGCTGATCATCAAGGCCACGTCGATGGTGTACCTGCTCGGCCTGGCCATCGATCAGCGCGATCTGTTCTCGATGGCCAAGGACGAGGTCGGCACACGCGCGACCTTGGCGCCCCTCGTGGCGGCCGGGGCCGTCTATCTCCTGATCACTTTGCCGTGCATGTGGTTGGTCAACAGGATCGACGTGCGTCTGCGCAACGGCGCCGATGCCTCCCGCAACCGGGTCGTCCGCCGGACGGGGAACGTGCCGGTCCGGGCGGCGGCGGAGGCCTGACGGGATGAGCGCACTCGCCAGGCTCCGACGGCGCGGCCACGACGCGCTCGCCATCGACCTCACCGATACAACGGTCACGTTGGAGGGCGTCACTCGCCGATTCGGCGCCAAGACCGCCATCGACGATGTCACCTTGCGGATCCCCGAGGGATCCACCACATGCCTGATCGGCCCCTCGGGGTCGGGCAAGTCAACCCTGCTGCGCATGATCAATCTGCTCGAGCGTCCCGACGAGGGGCGCGTGCTCATCGGGCGCGAGGAGGTCAGCGCCCCCGGCTATCCCATCGAGGCCCTGCGATCCCGCGTCGGCATGGTCTTCCAGCAGTACAGCTTGTTCCCCCACATGACGGTGCTTGACAACGTCACGTTCTCGCTGCGAGAAGTCCATCACGTGGGACGTGACGAGGCCGTCGAACGAGCGCGACGCGAACTCGATCGCGTCGGGGCATCAGGGCTGGAGGACCGGCTTCCGGACCAGATCTCCGGAGGAGAGAGACAACGGGTTGCCATCGCCCGCTCGCTGGTGATCTCCCCGAAGATCATGCTCTTCGACGAGGTCACTTCGGCTCTGGACCCCGAGCTGGTCAAAGGCGTGCTCTCGCTGCTGGCGGAGTTCACGGACTCGGGCATCACCATCTTGGTGGTGACCCACGAGATGAGGTTCGCCCGTGAGTCGGCTTCGGATATCGCCTTCATGGACCGCGGCCGCATCGTCGAGCAGGGGCCTCCGGACCAGGTCTTCGACGACCCGCGCAGCGACCGTCTCAAGAACTTCGTTGCGGCGATCGGCTGATCGCCGCAACGACAGGAAACAGCCCATTCATCGATTCGACCAAGGAGCCGCACACAAATGGGAGCTCGACTTCAAGGAAAGGTCGCGGTGGTCACGGGCGCCGCCGGTACCATCGGCAGCGTCACGGCACGCCGCCTACATGAGGAGGGCGCCTTTCTCGTCCTCGTGGACAGGCCCGAGGAAGCGCCGCGCGCCCGCCTGGAGGCCGTGGCGGATGGAATCGACGTTCACCGGGAGAGCGTCTTGGCGGTGCCGGCCGACATTCGTGACCAAGGCGCCCTGGACGCCGCGTTTGGCGTGGGAGCCGAGCGTTTCGGACATGTGGACACCGTCTTCGCCAATGCCGGAGTGCTGTGCCGCAGCGCACTCACCCAACGCCTGGACGTGGACGACGACATGTGGGAGGAGGCGCTCCAGACGAACGTGACCGGGACGTGGCGGACCGTACGTGCGGCCGCACCCCGGCTGCGCGAGGCCGGGGGCGGGGCCATCGTCATCACCAGCTCCATCGCTGGCGTTCGTGGCGGTCTGAACAACGCCGCCTATTCGGCGACAAAGCATGCGGTGCTCGGAATCGCGAAAACAGCGGCCCATGAACTGGGTCATTTCGGTATCCGGGTGAATTCAGTGCTTCCCACGGGCGTGCACACCCCGATGTTTGTGCGCTCCGAACGCATTCGGCAGGCGCGGCCGGACCTGTCGGACCCGGGTGAGGCCGACGCCGTCCTGGTCTGGTCGCACACGAATCTGCTCGGCGTACCGTGGATCGAGGCCATCGACGTGGCGAATGCCGTCCTGTTCCTGGCCAGCGACGAAGCCCGATACATCACGGGCGTGGGACTGCCCGTCGACGCTGGGCAGAGCCAGCTCAATCCGTTCGCGGCCGTAGAGACCTTCGTCCGTGACGCCGCAGGAGGCCAGAATCTGTGACATTCCCCGACCACGGTGGTGCGGACCGATCGTTGGAGTCGTTGGAGTCATTCCTCACCGGGCAATTCCGCTGGTTCCATTCCCACCCGGAGCTGTCCGGGCAGGAGGTGGCCACCACGGCGAGGATACGCACGGTGCTGGAGGACTTGGCGATCGAGGTTCTCGACGTCGGTCTGCCCACAGGTCTCATTGCCCGCATCCGGGGTCGGGCCGGATCTGAGGCGACACGTCCCGTCGTGGCGCTGCGCGCCGACATCGATGCCCTGCCGATCACCGAGCGCAGTGGATCCGCCAACGCCTCCGTGCACCCCGGAGTGCAGCACGCGTGTGGGCATGACTTCCACCTGGTGGCCCTCCTGGGTGCGGCGGCGCTGCTCTCACGGCGTGCGGCGTCCTTGCCGGGTGACGTCGTGTTGGTGTTCCAACCGGCCGAGGAGTCGATGGCAGGTGCCCGGCAGGTGATCGCGACCGGCGCCCTGCAGAGCCTGAAGGTGCGAGCGATGTTCGGGTTGCACGTCAATGCGGATCTGGCTCGCGGTCATGTCGCCGTGGCGGAGGGCGCTCTCTCGGCGGCGGTGGATCGCTTCCGGGTGGACGTCCGCGGCCGGGGTGGGCACGCCGCCGCACCCCACCTGGGCGAGGATGTCCCGTTGGCCATCTCGCATTCCGTCGCTCAGCTACAGTCCGTGGTGAGCCGGCGGGTGGACCCCTTGGAACCCGCCGTCGTATCGGTCACGCATATCGACGCCGGTCACACGTGGAACGTTCTGCCGGACTCGGGCTGGTTCGAGGGCACAGCGCGAACCTTCAGCGACCGGACGCGTCGTGAGGTGGAATCCGCCCTGCGGTCCATCCTCGCCGGAGTCGCGGCGGCATCGAACGTGGAGATCGAGGTCCGGTGGCAGCCGGGCCCGCCTGCCGTGGTCAATGACGGTGAGCTGGCCATGCTGGTCAGAGAGGCATGCCAGGACCTGTCCATCCCCGTCGAGACGCCTCGGCTGCGTGCCGGCGGCGAAGACTTCGCCGAGTACCGCGCCCTCATGCCCGGGGCGTTCTACCTCATCGGCATGGGCGCCCCGGAGGCGCCTACCCATTCCGACCGCTTCGTTGCGAAGGAGGGCGCGCTGCTGAACGCCGCCCGAGTCCACTACGGGGTTGCGCGAAGAGCCCTCCGCCACTGGAGTCGAGAGATTCCGCCGGTAGATGCGTCTCGGAGGTTGTGAGGAGGGCGTGAACGCAGATGGCAATGGGTTTGTCGAGAACCTATCTGTCGGAATGCGATCATGTCCGCCCTGCCATCGTCTTGTCAATCGAACCCACCTGGAGCCGATTCCACGTGCTCGGTGACCATGATCCGACGCAGGAGGGATGAGTGGATCGACGCAGGCGTCTTCACGACGTGCGAGTGGCTGTGCCTGGGCCATAGGCCGCGGGCCCGGACGTGGAAGACCTCGCAGTCGGCGGGTGCATCACCGCTTCCCTGCGGGGCCGAGTCCTGTGGGCCGCGGCAAACTGAGCACGAGACGCTCCCTCCTCGTCGGTAGCATCGTCGTCCTCAGGAGTTGCGTGGTCGCTCCGGCCAACCGCCTCGACTCTGCGTCGCCGGTGCCCACGCTGGATGCTCTCCCGTCCGACGGCGCCTCGTGGCTCTCGACGTCCGCGACCCAGGGCCGGCGCGGTGCGCCAGCAGCGGGGGCGGCGCTGCGCGAGCGGCCGTGAGGGTCATTGCTCCGCTGATGGGGCCCTGGTCCCGGAACCTGCGGACCACCGTCACGCGGTCGTGCGCGAGATACCCGTCTCCGCGGCAACGTGAGTGACTGCGCGCTCCGACTCGATGCCGCTGGACCACGACCACCCTGCTCGCCGGAGCCAACCGGGATCCGGCGTCCTTCGACGCGATCGTCCTCTCCGAGACGTAGGGCGGCGCCAGGCGCCCAGCCGAAGCGGGCCCCGTGGGGCTGGCATGATCGGGTCTCCGGCGGTCGGTCCCAGATCGCGGTGTCCTTCCGAGAGTCGACGCATGCTTCCACCCGCATGCGTGGGTCCGGGTAGCCGGTTTGTCCGCGGATCTACTGGACGGTGATCGTGCCGGCATCGAGGTGCGTCCGCTTGGCGGGTGGCGGCCTCCAGCTGGTCCCAGTCCGCCGTCGGGGCGTCGGCGGGAAGACGGACCCCGCTGCGGGACAGGCCCTCGCGCCTTGCGGTGCCCGGTGTCAGCGTCGCCATCTTCCACCTTCCGACAGGCGGAGTGAATCGTCGACAGGTGAGGCTGCCTGACGGCGATTCGTTCCACTGGGGCTTGCCCGCGATCCGCCGGACTCAGCCCGTCACGGGCGCCAGACTCAGCACCTGGCCCTGCCAGCGCCGCCGCAGCCACCGGTCGTGGCTGGCGACCACGACGATGCCCGGGTAGCCGGGAAGCAGAGACTCCAGGGCGGTGGCCAGGTCCAGGGAAAGGTGATTCGTCGGCTCGTCGAGGGCGAGGATCTCCGGCGGATCCGCCAGGATGATCGCGAGCTCGAGGCGGCGCAGCTGGCCGGTCGACAGCACCCCGACCGGACGCGCGAGGTCGCGCGGATCGAGCAGGCCGAACGCCGGGAGCGCGACGGCGTCCGCCCGGGCGTCCCCGACGGCGTGGCGGTAGACCTCTTCGACGGCGAGGGAGGGGTCGCGGGGAGCGGGGTCCTGTGACAGCAGCCCGACCCGTCCGCGAACGTCGGCCGCGCCCGATGTCGGGGCCGCGTGACCCGCGAGGATGGCGAGGAGCGTCGACTTGCCGGATCCGTTGGGCCCTTCGACGAGCACCTGATCGCCGGGCCCCGCGTCGAGGGTCACCGGGGCCAGACGCCCTGTGACGCCGGCTTCGCGCAGGGCGAGGCCGGCGCCCGCCCGCCGCGGCGTTCCCGCGACGTCCAGGCCGCCGAACACGAGCTCACGCGGAGGCCGGCGCACCTGCGCGCCCTCCAGCGCCTCCAGGCGGCGCGCGGCGTCGTCGACGCGCCGGCGGACCACTCGGGCGTTGCGATCGGCGTAGAACTTCCTCGCGGCGCGCCCCTCGGTGCGGGGAGCGGCGCCGGAGTGGCCGACCAGGTGGCTGTCGCGGCCGCGGGCGCGTAGGCGTCTCAGCTCCTCCTGTTCGGCGGCGTACCGGCGCTCCCAGGCCTCCCGTTCGCCCAGGCGCTGGAGCACGTGGTCCGAGTACCGGCCTCGGGTGCGCGTCAGGCCGCGCACCTCGGTGGCCGGGGCGTCCTCGTCCAAGCCCCCGGGGGCGAGTGAGGCGGGGACGGGGTCGAGGTCCAGGATCTCGGTGGCGATGTCGTCGAGGAAGGCGCGGTCGTGGCTCGCGGCGATGACGGGGCCGTGCCATCCGGCCAGTACGCGGTGCAGGAAGTCGGCCGCGTCGTCGTCGAGGTGGTTCGTGGGCTCGTCGAGCAGAAGAATGTCGGGACGGGCTAGGAGGAGCCCGGCCAGCATGAGGCGGGCGCGCTGGCCTCCGGAGAGCGTCTCCACGGCCCGGCCAGGGTCCACGGAGGCCAGGCCGAGTCCGGCGACGGCGGCCTCGGCCCGGGACTCGGCCGTCCATGCGCCGGTGCGCTCGGCCGCGGCGACGGCCTCGTCGAGCTCCCGGATCCGCTCGGGGTCATCCGGGTCCAGGGCGAGGGCGTCCCCGGCCTGTTCGACCCGTGCGCGGGCGAGGAACTGGGGGGCCTGCGCCTCGTGGAGGACCTCTCTCAGGGAGGCGGCGGCGTCCAGCGGGAAGTCCTGCCGTAGCAGGCCGATCCGGGCGCCGGCGGGAACCTCGACCGTCCCGGCGTCGGCCCGGTCGATACCCGCGAGGATGCGCAGGAGAGTGGACTTGCCCGAGCCGTTCTGGCCGATGAGGCCCGCGCGGGCGCCGGCGTGGACGGTGAAGGCGACATCGGTGAGGACCCGGCGCTCGCCGAAGGACCGTGAGAGGCCCGAGGCGCGCAGGAAGGGAGCCGTCGAAGCCGGCGGAGCGGGAAGCGGAGGAGTCATGGCACCTGAGGGGTTGGAAGGATCGCGCGGGGCGCCGGCGGACGGGGTCGTCCCCCGGGGCCGGCCAGGCCGCTCACGCGCCGGAGATCCGTCACTTCCACATGGGGCCACTCTAGACGATTGATTCTAGGGTTGGGCGGGTGAATCTATCCGGAAGGAACCCGAGAATGGCAGCACGGCGGAAGTATCCGATTGAGCTCGGAGACGTCGCGACGAGGCAGTGCGCGTATCGGCGTATTGGCGAGCAGCTCGGTGTGCATCCGGAAGCGTTACGCACCTGGGTGCATCGCGCCGAGAAAGACAAGGGTCTGCGCCTTGGCCCGACCAACTCGGAAGAAGCCAGGATCAAAGAACTCGAGCAAGAAATACGCGAGTTGGGCGGCGGGGAACTCGACCCCCGGCGCCGCTGATCGCCGCGTTCATCGACGAGCAGCGGACCAAGGGCCGTGCGGTCGAGTCGGTCCGCAACGTCCTGCGTGAGCAGGGCGTCCAGATCGCCGCACGGACATTCCGGGCCATGAGACGCCGCTCGGCGTCGGCTCGTGACCATGACGATGTCGTCGTCGTTGAGGCGATGCCGGCCACCGTCGGCACGTCTGAAGGCATGTATGGCAGACGCAAAATTGTCCCCCATCTGCGTCGGCGTGGTTTCGACCTCGGTGCCCGACAAGAACGCCACCCGTGCACCCGGGTCTGCTAGACCGGGATTTCACGGCCCCGGCGCCGAATCAGCGGTGGGTCGCGGACTCCACCTGCGTGCGCACCTGGGCCGGTTTCGCCTACGTGTCATTCGTCATCGACTGCTACTCGCGTGCGATCGTCGGCTGGCACGCGTCGATGACCGAGACGACGCCGCTGATGGCGACCGCGCTCCGGATGGGAACCTGGCGACGCCAGCACGTGGGACAGGATCTGGCGGGGCTCACGCATCACTCCGATAGGGGCGCCCGGTATCGAGCCGCTCGCTACACCGAGCGACTCGCGGAACGCGACGCGGTCGCCTCGGTCAGGTCCAAGGGCGATAGCTATGGCAACGCCATGGCCGAGGCGTTGAACTCGCTCGACAAGGCCGAGTTGGTGCGCAACCTCGGCCCCTGGCAGTCAATTGACGATCTCGAGATCACGACCGCGGAATGGGCGGACTGGTGGAACGAGCGCCGACTCGACGGCGAACTCGATCAGCGCCCACCCGCCGAAGTTGAGACCGACCACTGGGCGACGAAACCGCCCGAGTATTCATTACCCGAAACCAGATAAATCAGCCTCTATGAAACTCGACACTTGACAGCCCATGACGACGTGAGACACGGGGTGTTGCGCGCTGGGGCGCCCCCCGCGCAGGGGGAGCTGTCGCGGACCTTCACTTTCGAATCGCGTCGACGAGGATCACCGGATGCAGCGGATCCAGCGGGCGTGCGGACCGCTCGGCGAGCTCGCCGGTGGCCTTGTCGGTGATCCGGCTGATCGTGTCCTTAAAGATTCTTGCGCCGTAGACGTCTTCGAAGTGCGCCGAGATCTCGCCCGTGGTGAGTCCGCGCGCGGTGAGGGAGAGCACGATCTGGTCGATGTCCTCGAGGCGGTGCTTCCGCTTGGGTGCGATCACCGGCTCGAACGTGCCCTCTCGGTCCCTGGGGACCTCGATCTCGACCGGGCTGATCTCGGTGAGCACGTTCTTGGTGAGCAGCCGTTCAGCCAGTTCCTTCTGATCGATGATCTCTCCGGTCACGGGATCGATCAGGACGTCGTCTGTCGTCTCAGACCGAACCCACACACCATTCCTCAGACAGACCCGGCATAGGTGCCCCAGCAAGCCCGGGACCGGCAGTCTCAGCGCCGGCGCCTGCCGCCCTTCTTTGCTCGGGCCTTTGGCTTGACCTTGGCCTTCGGTTTCCCGGGCCGACCACTTGAGCGCTCAGACATGGTGGGCTCGGGTCCCTGGGCCCCTGCCGTGGGTACGGGCTGAAGCAGCCGCCCGTCCTCGTCGCGCGGCATGTCCATGATTCCGCAGGCCTTCCGACCCGACTGCACCAGGCTCACCATGGCGGCGACATCGGGCTGCGCGTGGCGGAAGAAGGTGCGGTAGCCCTCGCACAGGTAGTTGAGCTCGCGGCCGTCGAGGGTCTTCACGAAGCGGTCTTTCGGGCAGCCGCCCTGGCAGGCCCAGCGCACGTCGCAGGCCTGGCATTGTGCGGACAGCTCGGTCATCTTGCTCATGCCGAAGCGGCGCTGCTCGGGGGAGGCGACGATGTCGCGCATCGACTCGGTGGCGATATTGCCGCGCAGGTAGGCGGGCTCCACGTAGTGGTCGCAGGCGTAGACGTCGCCATTGTGCAGGACGGCGATCGCGTTTCCGCAGGTGGGGGAGTGGGTGCACAACGTGTAGATTCCCATGGCGTTGCCCACCGTGACATCGAAGAGCTGCACGAAGACGCGCCCCACATCGCGTTTCACCCATTCGTCGAAGATCGTGGAGAGGAAGGCCCCCCACTGCTCGGGGCCCACCGAGCGCGAGGTGACATCGCTGCCGCGCTGGCGATACAGCGGGCGTTCCTCGCCCTGCCCGTGCCAGCCGGCCTCGGCGATATCGCGCTGGGCGGGGGTCACGCGTTCGACGATCGGAATGAACTGGATGAACTCCGCGCCCAGGGCGTCGCGGAAGTAGCGGTAGACCTCGTGGGGATGGTCGGCGTTGCCGGCATGAACCGTGCACAAGATATTCGTATCGACGTGGTGGCGCTGGAGGATCTCCCAGGCGCGCAGCACCTGGGCCTGTGTGCCGCGACCCGCTTTATTGACCCGATAGACGTCGTGGTACTGGGCCGGACCATCTATGGACAGACCCACGAGGAAGTGGTTCTCGGCCAGGAAGTCAGCCCATTCATCGGTGATGAGCGTGCCATTGGTCTGGATGGAGTGGGTGACGTCTTGGGCGGGGCGGCGGTACTTCTCGGACAGCTCCACCGCGCGCTTGAAGAAGGGGAGGCCGCGCAGGGTGGGCTCCCCGCCCTGCCATTCGATCGACACGTCGCCGTCTGGCTGGGAATCCAGGAAGTCCGAGATGAAGCGCTCCAGGTCGTGGTCGCTCATGCGCTGGCCGGCCTCGTCGTAGAGCAACTCCTTGGACAGGAAGAAGCAGTATGTGCAATCGAGGTTGCAGGCCGCCCCCGCGGGTTTCGCGAGGGCCGAGAAATGCATGCGCGGCGCGGCCGGCTCGGCCGTCTGCTGGCGCGGGATAGCGGTGGTCACAGGGCGCTCCTCCGAGGAACAGATCTCTCGGACTTAACAGCGCTCGACTGGCGCGAGAACGTGAGCGTCGTCTCCAGGGTCAGCGTCTGTCCGGCCTCCACCACCGTCGCGGCCGGATCCGAGTTCAGGACATTGGGCACCGACGTCTGCGGCTCCACACACACCGCGTCCTCGGGTACGGAGAACACCGTCGCACATGGCGCACTCGACTCCATGCGCATCGTCACCTCATCCCAGTCGATGCGGCAGGACATGCCCGAGTCGAAACCGAAGCAATCATCCCAAGGCTCGGGCTGGGGTGGAATGCGAACCCCGGTGGGCAGCCCGTTCGCACCGCGCTGAGCCTGCCATGCGGGCGTCATCGTCATCCGAGCCGCGCCGTCCGCCTCGTCCTCGTCAATATGACGGCGGAACCACGGGTGCAGGCCCAACTGGGCGGGGAAGGACTGCGGGCCGGCCGTCACGGTCTGCGTGAGGCGCACCGTAGCGCCATCGACCGCGACGCGGAATCCCGCCGTTGCCGGCCACGGCCACCATTCCCCCAAATCACATCCGAACCCGCCATTGTCGAGGACGGTCCACGAGCCGAAGCAACCGAATCCGTGAAGGGCATGCGGGGCGTTATTGACGGGCATCTGATAGGTGCGGCCCTGCCAATAGAGCAGGCCCCCGCCCAGTCTCCCGACCCACGGCACCATGGGGAATGCGCCATATTGGTAGACGGCCCGGCCCGGACTCCACTGGCGCAGCAACTCGCGGCCGAAGGCGCGCAAGGAGACGATTCGGCAGCCGTCGGCGGGACAGACCTCGACGGCGACGGGTCCCTCGCCGCCGAAATGCACACGCTGCCCGCGCGGGCCATCCCACGGCGTCATGACGTGGATGGGAACTGATTCATAGCCGGTGGATGTCGTCATCACTGGTCCTCCTTGGCCTGTCATGGCGATTGTCCCGCGTCATTTTGTCGCCTCCAATCGGCAGAATCTCAGGCAAAGAACCAGCCGTCCCACGGGGAGCCGTGATCTTGATGACAAAATTGGGGTCATTTTTGTCAGGTCAGAACAGCAGAAAAAGAAGTCCATACATTGAACGCCATGGTGACAGGGAAGTCGCAGCAAGCGATCGAGCGCATTCACGAGGCAGAGATCATCTGCGCCCTCGCGAATGCCGGGGAGGTGTCGCGGGCAGAGCTGGCGGAACGCGCCGGACTCGGACGCTCGACCGTCTCCCAGGTGCTGGCGACCCTCATCGAGCGCGGCACCGTCGGTGCCGGCGAACACCAGAAACAAGGCGGACGCGGGCGGCCCAGCGAACTCGTCAGCCTGGATCGAGACGCAGTGAGCGCCATCGGCATCGACCTGGCACACGCATGGGTGCACATCACGGCCCTCAATATCCTCGGCGACGTCATCGCCACCACCGGGCGCCCCGTCGAGGATGCGGCACCGTGGCCCGAACGCATCGCCGTCGCGCAGTCCCTGCTGGCGGACCTGGACGTGACGCCGGAGCAGATGCGCCCCCTGCGCGCGCTTGCGGTCGGGCTGTTCGGGCCCATCCATATCGACCACCAGTGGGTGCATGCGGGTGAATCCGGCAACGGCCCATCGGCCTACGCCGACGAACCCTGGTACCCCTACGTCGAGGGTCTCTCCGCCCGCTACGCCTGCCCCGTCATGATCGACAACACCATCCGCTTCGCCGCCTACGCCGAACACCTCGCCATGGTCCAACACCCCGGCGACGCCACCCTCCACGTGCGACTTTTCCACGGGGTGGGCGGCGCCGTCGTCGGACCTGAGGGCATTGAGCGCGGGGCCTCGGGCATGGGCGGCGAGATCGGGCACATGACCGTGGAACGTGACGGAGACTTGTGCCGCTGCGGGCGACGCGGATGCCTGGAGACCTTCGCCTCCACCTCCGCGGTGCTGCGCGCCTGCCGATGCTCCGGCCTGGCCGTCGATACGGTCGCGGACCTCCGGATCGCCGTACAGGCAGATGATCCGCGGGCGATCAACGTATTGACGAGGGCGGGCCGTGCCCTTGGGGAAGCCCTCATCGAGGCCTCCATCCTGGTCGACCCGGCGCGCATCATCGTCTCCGGTGACATCGTCCAACTGGACGACACTGTGCTTCGGGTGGCCAGCGAGACCTGCCGAGCGGGCCTTGGCCCGCGCTTCACCCCAGCTCCCGTTACGCGCGGAGTCCTCGGGGAGGTGGCCGCCTCCCGCGGGGGCGCACTCGCCGTCATCCGCCAGGAGCTCCCAGCACTTGATTCATTGCGAGTAGACGGGGCCGGTGACACAGCTGTACCGGACCCGGATCCCTATGAGGAAGGACACCTCTGACAATGTCAGTGTCAACCACGTCGGCGAAGATGCACCCTGCCGTGCGTCGGGCCCGCCACCGAGCAGTTTGGGCCTCGGTCGTTGCATCCATCTCGGGCCTGATGTTCGGCTGGGACGCCATGGCGCTCAACGTCATCAAGAACGCCCTGGCCTACCACACGAAGGCCGGCAATGGCCTCATCGGATTCGCTGTCGCCTTCGGTGTTCTCACCGCCGTGCTCGGCGCATTCATCGCCGGTCGGCTCTCCGACAAGATCGGCCGCAAGATCATCATGGAGATCGCGGCCATCCTCTTCATCATCTCCTCGGTGGGCACTGCCTTCATCGGATCCTCGATGGGGCTCTTCTTCTTCTGGAGGTTCTTCTCCGGCCTGGCGATGGGCGCCGCAATGACCATCGCTCCGGCCTACATCTCTGAGATCGCACCAGCCGATCTGCGTGGAACACTGGTGTCCCTGCGTCAGTTCATGCTCATCATCGGCCTGTTCGTCTGCGGCCTGTTGGGTGACAACCTGCTGGCCGCAGCAGCCGAACCCAGCGGCGACGCCCCCAAGTCCACCAGTGTCCTCCACTTCATGGGGATCGGCCTGGAGGTCTGGCAGTGGGCCTTCCTCTCCGTGGCCGTCGGCGGCATCATCTACTTCATCTCCGCACAGTTCATCCCCGAGTCCCCGCGCTACCTCATCTCCGTGGGCAAGCTCGACGAGGCTCACAAGGTCCTCTCCGACACCATCGGTGATGTCGACGGATCCGTGGATGTGCGCGTGGAGGAAATCCACAAGTCCTTGGGAAGCGACGACCATCGAGGCTTCGAGGTCCTGCTGAACAAGTCGGGGCGCAACCTGCAGCGAGTCGTGTGGATCGGCGTCATCCTCGCCGCCCTCCAGCAGTTCGTCGGCATCAACGCGATCTTCTACTACTCGACGACCATCTTCGCGACTCTCGGATTCGGTGAGGCAGCTGCCCTTCAGCAGACTCTCATCCTCACCGGCTGCAAGGTCGCAGCCATCATCCTCGGCATGATCCTGGTCGACCGCGTCGGACGCCGGCCCCTCCTCCTCTTCGGATCCATCTCCATGTTCCTGGCGCTCCTCGCCACCGCGGCCATCATGCTGAGCGCCCCCAAGGTCACCGGCGCCGACGGCTCCACCACCCCCGATCTGGCCAGCCACCCCGGACTCGCGGTCCTCGCCCTCATCGCGCTGTGCCTCTACGTGTTCTCCTACGCCGGAACCTGGGGCCCGATCATGTGGGTCCTCATCGGTGAGATGTTCCCCAACCGCATCCGCGGGGCCGCGACCTCCGTGGCCGGTGCCGCCGAGTGGATGTCCAACTTCGTCGTCACCCTGACCTTTCCGGTGCTTGCAGCCTGGTCGATCGGCACCACCTACGCGATCTACGCGGTCGTCGCATTCGTCTCCATCATCTTCGTCCTCAAGGTCGTGCCCGAGACCAAGAACATGGAGCTTGAAGAGATGGACAAACTCGGGAACTGAGTCCCGAGATCGTCCTTTCGTCCTCGTTTATCTACCCACCAAGGAGGCACTCATGCCCGCAACAGGGGCCGACGCCGTCGCGCCGGACAAGAAAATGAACATCCTCATGCTGATGACCGATCAGCATCGCGCCGACACCTTGGGCTGCTACGGCAACCCCATCTGCCAGACCCCCACCATCGACTCGATCGCGGAGAACGGCACCCGCTTCTCGCAGTGGTACACACCCACCGCCATCTGCACGCCTGCGCGCGCCTCTCTGTTCACCGGCTACGCGCCCTTCCGGCACAAGCTGCTGGCCAACCAGGAACGCAATGTCGGATACATCGAAGACCTGCCTGCCGACCAGTGGACCTTCACCCAGGAGCTGCGCGACAACGGCTGGAACTGCGGACTGGTCGGCAAATGGCACGCCGGCACCGTGCGCACCGCCAACGACTTCGGCATGGACGGGCTGAACTACCCCGGATGGCACAACGCCATCGACCACCCCGACTACCTCAAGTACCTCGAGGACAACGGGTTCCCGCCCTACGAGATCACCGACCGCTACCGCGGGACCTTCCCGAACGGGGAGACCGGCAACCTACTGGCCGCCCGCCTCCAGCAGCCCGTCGAGGCGACCTTCGAGCACTACCTGGCCAACAAGACCATCGAGATGATGGAGAAATACGCTGCCGACCGTAAAACCACAGGTCAGCCGTTCTTCCTGCTGGCCTCCTACTCCGGCCCGCACCTGCCCTACGTCATCCCCGACGAGTACTTCGACATGTACGACCCTGCGGACATCCGACTGCCCGCCTCGGTGGCCGAGGACTTCTCGGACAAGCCGGCCATCCAGCGCAACTACTCCCAGCACTGGGCCTTCGACACCATGAGCGAGGAGCAAGACCGCAAGCTCATCGCCATCTACTGGGGCTACGTCACCATGGTCGACATGGAGTTCGGTCGCATTATGGACGCCATGAGGCGCCTGGGACTGGCCGACGAGACCGCTGTCGTGTTCAGTTCCGACCACGGCGAGTTCACCGGGTCCCACCGCCTGCACGACAAGGGCCCAGCCATGTACGACGATATCTACCACACCGGTGGCATCATCCATGTCCCCGGATGCGCGCCCCAGGTGCGCGACGAGTTCGTGACGCTGCTGGACCTGCCCGCCACCTTCCTGGACTTGGCCGGATTGGATCCCTCCCCGGCTGTCGACTCCCGGTCGCTGATGCCGATCGCGCGTGGCGAAGACGTCGAGTGGGATCCCTACGTGTTGGCGGAGTTCCACGGACACCACTTCCCGGTCGCCCAGCGCATGCTGCGTGGACGCAAGTACAAGCTGGTCGTCAACCCCGAGTCCCGCAACGAGTTCTACGACCTCGAAGCCGACCCGAACGAGCTGCAGAACCGCTATGAGGACCCGCTGCTGCGGAGGCCGCGCAACGAGATGCTGCACATCCTGTACACGCGGCTACGCGACCGCGGTGACAACTTCTATCACTGGATGTCTTCCATGTATGAGGTGGGGGACCTTGACTACGACCCGACCATGTCAGGCCTGGATGAGTCGACCTATCACCACGACGAGGACGGGGCTCAACTTGGGGCTGGGGATGAACCTGGAGCCTTCTGAGTCGAAAGTGATGTGAATATGAAGGTGTGAGGCCCGCTGTGCTGGCTTGAGATCTGTACCCGCCCGGGTGAGTGTGTGCTCGGGCGGGCATCGAGCCTGTCAGGCATGTTGCATGCAGCGCGTTGCATGGGCGGAAGGGTGGGCACATGTCCTGACATACTTACAATTCGTGTGTCTGAAGGGGAGAAGCGACGTGAGGAGAACCTCGGTATGAAGGACGCTGTTGTCGACGATGACGCGGAAAAGGCACCCAACGCTGCAGTGGGGTCCGTTCCCGCATCGGACAATACCGCGCCCGTGCCGGATTCTCAGCCGAAGAAGCGGACCCCGCGCTGGATCTTCGCCAATGGCAAGGAACCCGACCCGCGATTCTCCCTGGCCAACGAACGCACCTTCCTGGCGTGGATCCGCACGGCTGTTGCATTGATCGCCGCAGCTGTCGCAATCCACGCGGTGACGCTCCCGATTCCCGACTGGGTGCAGATGGCGGTGTCCATCGTGCTGCTCGCCGCGGGCGCACTCATTCCGGTGGGTGCCTGGCTGGGACGCTGCGTGGCGGAACGCGCCATGCGTGTCAGTGACCCGCTGCCCAACACCTTGATCGCAGAGGCCATTCTCGCGGTCGCGTTGATCGCCGTCGTCATGCTTTTCGCCCTCGGTCTGTCGCTGGAGTGAGTCGCATGAGTAACCGAGTGAGCGACACGTCCGATATGACAGAGGCCGAGATGCCAGTGAACCATGTCGGCGAGCCTGGCCTCGTCGACGACGGCCTCCAGATTGAGCGGACGACTTTGTCCTGGCGACGCACCTGCCTGTCAGGAGTCGTGCTTCTCTTGGGTGTCCTCAAGGTGACGGTCAAGCTCTCGATCCTGCGCACCATCGTGGTGGCCGTTGTCGCCTTCGCCGTGATCGCCGCGATCGCGGTTCTCGTCGCGCGCTCGCGGGCTCGGGTCGCCGGACGTTTCGTATCTGTGGATGCTCAGCGTGAGGACAACGTCGATTGCTCCGGGGCACTGGGGGTTCTCAGTGTCGGATGGGGGCTGGCCGTCACGCTGCTTGTCGCGGGCGCTGCAGTTGTCGCGCTGATCACGGTCATCCTCGACCAATTGCCGTGAGCTCCTGCAGAGTCTTCGATCCCCAGACCGCGGTTGTTCTGTACTCGCTGGTTCGTTCCCGGTGCGGCGTCAATTCACCCCACCGCAGCGCTAATCCTCGGCCTCTCAACAGCGACCTGCGAAAACGGATCGACCGGGGTGTTGCCACGTCGATAAGTGCTGCGGCGGGGTGGCTCGGGTCGCTACATCGTTGCGAAGAAGAGAGCGGTGACAATAGGCGGCGCCATCACGGCGACGATCGCGGCAACAAGGTCCTGGTCGAAAGATCGGCCCACACGCCGACGGGCGACCATAACCGCCCGAGCTTCAGGGTTCTCAGCTTGCTCCGCCTTGCGCATCCACCTGCGCAGGCACGACTCAGCGATACCGAAGTCCCTGGCAACCTGACGCAACGGGGCATCCCTGGTCGGGCCGCGCGGATGACGTCCTCGCGGAACTCTTTGGGAGAGGCCTTAGGCATGGTGATCATCCTTCCAGAACGCACCCACGTGCGCTCACATCAGGTGCCACCAATCCCCGCACCAGACCCCGGTACTGGGCCGTGAACCTCCGACACCGCCTCAGCGTCTTCTCGTTCCCTGCACCCATGACAACACCTCTCCCGCAGGACGATCCGGCCCCACCACATCAGGTGCCCGAAACAACAGGGCAAGCCCAGCCTGGCATCATTCTTCTCGACGACAGCTCGCGGTTCCGCCGGGTCGGGCGGGGCGGGCGCCCCGATCTGGCTGATGATAATGTTTCTCAATAGTGGGCGGATGGGACGGAGCGAGACGATGAGCGATCGGCGGGTGCCGGTGGTCGCGGTGACGGGTTTCCTCGGAGCGGGCAAGACGAGCCTGCTCAACCACCTCCTACGTCGCCCCGGCGCGCGGCTGGGCGTCGTCGTCAACGACTTCGGGGCGATCAACGTCGACGCGGCGCTCGTGGGCGGGCAGGTCGAGCAGGCGGCGGCGATCACCGGCGGGTGCCTGTGCTGCCTCCCCGACGCCGGCGGCCTCGACGACGCCCTGGCGCGCCTCGCGCGTCCCCGGCTGCGGCTCGACGCGATCCTCGTCGAGGCCTCCGGGGTGGCCGACCCCCTGACCGTCGCCCGGCTGATCCGCGCGAGCCGGGCGCGGCGCGTCCGGCCCGGCGGGCTCATCGAGGTGATCGACGCCCTCGAGTACTTCGCGACGGTGGACCGGTGGCCGCAGCCCCCCGCCCGTTTCGCCGCCGCGACTCTCGTCGTCATCGGGAAGACGGACCTCCTGGCCCCACAGGAGCGGGAGGAGACGGCGGCACGCATCCGCGCGCGCGTGGCGCGGCGCAACCCGAGGGTCCCGGTCCTCATCGCCCGGCGCGGCGGGATCGATCCCGCCCTGATCTTCGACATCGCGGCCGCAGAGGACCCCGCCGACGAGTTGCCGATCGCGCGCCTGATGCGAGAGGAGCACGGCGACCGCCACGAGCACGCCCAGTCCGTCAGCCTCCCCCTGGACGCCCCGGTGGCACCGGGCCCGCTGGTCGACCTGCTCGAGGATCCCCCCGAAGGCGTCTACCGTCTCAAGGGCAGGGTCCGGACGCGCGGCCCGAGGGCGCAGCACGGGTGGCTCGTGGACACCGTCGGTCCCCAGATCCACGTCGCCGCGTTGCCGGCGCCGCCGCCGGTCGGCGAACTCGTCGCGGTCGGCGCGCACCTCGACCGCGCAGAGGTACGGCGCCGCCTGCTGCACGTGGCGCGTGCCGCCCCGGACCGGGCCGACCCGGCCGGGATGGGGCGGCTGCGCCGCCACGCCCGGCTCAGCTCGGGCAGCGGACAGCCGGTTTCCAGTGAGCTGGCGCACAGGGAGGACTAGGCTCGGGACCGACTGATCGACCGACCGGGGGGAGGACGCCGTGACGCTGTCGGTGCGGCCGCCCGCGGTCGCGGGAATGTTCTATCCGGCGCGCGCCCCGGAGATCGTGGCGGAGGCGGACCGCCTTCTCGAGGCCGCCGAGCGCAGGCTTGCGGACATGCCCGACCGGCCCCACCCCAAGGCGCTGATCGTCCCCCACGCGGGATGGATGTGGTCGGGAGACCTCGCGGCGCTCGGCTGGCAGACCCTGGCCCCGCGCGCCGGCGGCATCGGCCGCGTCGTCCTGTTGGGCCCGACCCACCGGGTCGCGATCCGAGGCGCCGCCCTGCCCGGGGTCGACCTCTTCGCCACCCCAGCGGGAGCGCTGCGCATCCCGGCGGACGAGGTCCTGGAGGCGACAACGCCGCTCGCCCGCCCGGTGGGCGTCGACCCGCTCACCCATGCCGAGGAGCACGCCCTGGAGGTCCAGGTGCCTTTCATCCAGAGGGTCCTCGGCGATGTCGACCTGGTCCCCCTCAATGTCGGGCTGGCGCGTCCCGACGAGGTCGCCGACATCATCGACGCCCTGTGGGACGGGTCCGGCACCGTTGTCGCGGTCTCCTCCGACCTCTCGCACTACCACACGTCGGAGCGGGCGCGGGAGGTGGACCGGGCCACGATCCGGCAGATCGTCGACCTCGACGGACCCATCCCCGCGGACCGCGCCTGCGGGGCCAGCCCCCTGAACGGCCTGCTCACCTGCTGCGCGCGCCGGGGCCTGCGCCCCAGGCTGCTCGGCGCCCACAACTCCGGCGACGTCGCCGGTGACCATGACCGCGTCGTCGGGTACGCGGCGCTGACTGTCGAGGAGACCCGCTCATGACACTTCCCACCGATGCCGGTGACCTGCTGCTGCCGATCGCCCGGAGCGCCGTCGAAGCGCGTCTGGCGGGGACGCGCACGGGGCAGATCCCCGTCGCCGATCTCGCGGCGCGCGGGTCGCGTCCGGACTGGCTGGCCGGCCCTGGAGCCAGCTTCGTCACCCTGGAGGCGCTCGGGCGCCTGCGCGGATGCATCGGGACGCTGACCCCGCACCGCCCCCTGGGCGAGGACGTCGCGCACAACGCGATCGCCGCCGCCTTCCACGACCCCCGCTTCGATCCCCTCGCCGAGGCGGAGTTCGACGGCGTCCTCATCGAGGTGTCGGTGCTCTCCGAGAGGACGCCCCTGCCGTACTCCTCGGAGCGGTCCGTGAGCGACGCGCTGCGACCGGGGGTCGACGGAGTGGTCCTGGAGGCGGGACCGTTCAACCGGGCGACGTTCCTCCCACAGGTGTGGGACGAGCTGCCGGACCCCGCCGACTTCCTGCTCCACCTCAAGCGCAAGGCCGGCCTGCCGGACGGCTGGTGGTCCGATGACGCCCGGTTCGAGACCTACACCGTCGAGTCCTGGCGGGAGGGGCCCGACCGGCGATGAGCGCGACGGCGTCCCCTAGGCGCGCGGCGCGCGCGTGCACGGGCCGGTGGCAGCACTTGCTCGCCGACGGGCGCCTCCAATGCGATCTGTGCCCCCGGGCCTGCCGCCTGCGCGAGGGCCAGCGGGGCTTCTGCTTCGTGCGGGAGCGCCGAGGGCGCTCGATCGTGTCCACCACCTGGGGAAGGAGCTCGGGGTTCTGCCTGGACCCCATCGAGAAGAAACCGCTCCACCACTTCCACCCTGGCACGCCCGTGCTGTCCTTCGGCACGGCCGGATGCAACCTGGGGTGCCGTTTCTGCCAGAACTGGGACATCTCGGCCGCGCGCGAGTGGGACCGTCTGGGCGCCTCCGCCACGCCCGAGCGCATCGCGTGGACGGCGCAGCGCTGGGGCGTCCCCCAGGTCGCCTTCACCTACAACGATCCCGTGGTCTACGCGGAGTACGCCATCGACACGGCGCGCGCCTGCCATGACGCGGGCGTGCGCGCCGTGGCCGTGACGGCCGGCTACGTGGCGCCTGCCGCGCGCGCCGACTTCTTCGCCCCGATGGATGCGGCCAACATCGATCTCAAGGGGTTCACGGAGGACTTCTACTGGCACACCACCGGCGCGCATCTGGCCGACGTGCTGGACACGATCGCCTGGACCGTCGCCGAGGGATCGACCTGGGTGGAGCTGACGACCCTGCTGATCCCGGGACGCAACGACGCGGAGCGTGACATCCGCCGCGAATGCCGGTGGATCCGGCGGGAACTGGGGCCCGACGTGCCGCTCCACCTCTCCGCCTTCCACCCCGCCTTCAAGATGCCCGACGTGCCCCCGACGCCGCCGGAGACTCTGCGCCGAGCCCGGGAGATCGCCCTGGAGGAGGGCCTCCACTTCGCCTACACGGGGAACATCCGCGATCCGGCGGGGGAGACGACCTCGTGCCCGGGGTGCGGAGCGGCGCTCATCCGCCGCGATTGGTACCGCATCCTCGATTATCGGATCACTCCGCGCGGCACCTGCCCGCAGTGCGGGCAGGGCGTGCCGGGGCGGTTCGACGCTCAAGCCGGCGCCTTCGGCGCCCGCTCCGTCCCGGTGAGGGTGTGAGTCTCCGCGCGGCGTCGGGGCTCCGGCCGGATGAGGCGTCCACCACGTGGCCGCGGTGACAGGATCCGGCGCCGTGGTCTAGGTTGGCCCCATGTGGACGGAGCGCCTGCTGCTTCTGTGCCGCGACGGGGCCTGACAGGCCGGATCCTCGTCGCGGCGCTCGTCATGCCCGGCCGATGCAGGCCAGACGCACAGGAACCAGAGGCGAGACCATGAAGACCACCGCACACGTCCCCACACCCGCGACGAGCCCGATGCCGGCCCACAAGTACCGGGCCTTCCTCGACACGAACCCGATCTCCCTGCCCGACCGCCGGTGGCCGGACCGGCGCATCACACGTGCCCCCAGATGGCTGTCCACGGACCTCCGCGACGGCAACCAGGCCCTCATCGAGCCCATGGACCCCGCCCGGAAGCGCGCGATGTTCGACCTGCTGGTGCGCATGGGCTACAAGGAGATCGAGATCGGCTTCCCCGCGGCCTCCCAGACCGACTTCGACTTCGTCCGCTCCCTGGTCGAGACGGACGCGGTGCCGCAAGACGTCACCGTCTCCGTGCTCACCCAGTCGCGCGCCGACCTCATCCAGCGCACGGTCGAGGCCGTCGTCGGGTTCCCGCGCGCCACGGTCCACCTGTACAACGCGACCTCCCCCCTGTTCCGGCGCCTGGTCTTCCGCGCGGATCGGGCACAGACCGTGGACCTGGCCGTCTCCGGCACCCGCGAGGTCATCGCGCAGGCGGAGAAGATCCTCGACGACGACACGGTCTTCGGCCTGGAGTACTCCCCGGAGATCTTCGTCGACACCGAGCTCGACTTCGCTCTGGAGGTCTGCGAGTCCGTCATGGACGTCTGGGAGCCGGGGGAGGGCCGGGAGATCGTCCTTAACCTGCCGGCCACCGTCGAACGCGCCACCCCGAACGTCTACGCCGATCAGATCGAGTGGATGTCACGGCACCTCTCGCACAGGGAGCACATCGCCCTGTCCGTCCACCCCCACAACGACCGGGGCACCGGGGTCGCCACCGCAGAGCTCGCCGTGCTCGCGGGCGCCGACCGCGTCGAGGGCTGCCTCCTGGGCCAGGGGGAGCGCACCGGCAACGTCGACCTCGTCACGCTGGGCCTCAACCTGTTCAGCCAGGGCGTGGACCCGGGGATCGACTTCTCCGACATCGACGCCGTGCGCCGCACCGTGGAGCACTGCACCTCGATGCCGACGCCTCCGCGCACGCCCTATGTCGGGGACCTCGTTTTCACCTCCTTCTCCGGCTCCCACCAGGATGCGATCAAGAAGGGGTTCTCCGCCCGGAAGAAGGCGGTCGCCGAGGCCGGCTCCGAGGACGACGTCATCTGGGAGCTCCCGTACCTGCCCATCGACCCGCACGACGTCGGGCGGTCCTATGAGGCGGTCGTGCGCGTGAACTCCCAGTCGGGCAAGGGCGGCGTCGCCTACCTCATGTCGACCGTCCACCACCTCGAGCTGCCCAGGCGCCTCCAGATCGAGTTCTCGCGCATCGTCCAGCGCCACACCGACTCCTTCGGCGGGGAGATCGACGCGGACAAGCTGTGGACGATCTTCGCCGACGAGTACCTCCCCACCTCCGCTGCCGAGGGACTCACCCCGTGGGGCCGCTTCGAGCTCGGGGCGACGAAGGTCTCCAGCCACGGGGACGACGAGCATGTCGACCTCCACGCGATCCTGCGCGACCACGGGGAGCCTGTCGAGATCGACGCGGAGGGCTCGGGCCCCATCGACGCCTTCGTCGGGGCGCTCGGCCAGTTCGGGGTCGACGTGCGCGTCCTGGACTACTCCGAGCATGCGATGAGCCAGGGGCGCGACGCCCTGGCGGCCTCCTACGTCGAGGCCGCCGTCGACGGCCAGATCGTGTGGGGGGTGGGCATCGACCCCTCGATCGCGCGTGCCACCTACAAGGCGGTGATCTCCGCCGTGAACCGCGCGCTCCGCGCGCGCTGACGGCCCGCCCGGCGCCGCGGCGCCGGGCGGGCCCCTCCGGGCAGCGGGGCCGCTCGGTGGGACAATGACTCCATGCTGAGGACCTACCGGGACGAGGCGGTCGTGCTGCGCACCCACAAACTGGGTGAGGCCGACCGCATCATCACGCTGCTGACCAGCGGGAACGGGCAGGTTCGGGCGGTCGCCAAGGGAGTTCGGCGAACCTCGTCGAAGCTGGGGGCCCGCGTCGAGCCGTTCAGCGTGGTCGACGTCCAGCTCCACCGGGGACGCACGCTGGACGTCATCACTCAGGCGGAGACGATTGCCTCCCACGGCCGGGATCTCGCTCGCGACTACGACCTCTTCACCCCGGCGACCGTCATGGCGGAGACCGCGGAGAGGCTGACGGCGGACTCCCCTGAGGGCGCGCACGCCCAGTACCTGCTGTTGGTCGGCGCCCTGTTCGCGATGTCCCACCGGCGCCACGATCCGATGCTGGTCCTCGACTCCTACCTGCTGAGGGCCCTGGCGATCGCGGGCTGGGCGCCGTCGTGCTTCGACTGCGCGGTGTGCGGGGCCCCAGGCCCCCACCGGGCCTTCTCCATCCCCGAGGGCGGGGCCGTGTGCGAGGCCTGCCGGCCGGCGGGCTCCGCCGCTCCCGCGCCGGGCGCCCTGGCCCTCATGGGCGACCTGCTGTCGGGGGACTGGGAGGCCGCCGACGCGTCGGAGGGCTACTGCCGGGGGGAGGCCGCGGGCCTCGTGTCCGCGTACACGCAGTGGCATCTGGAGCGCCGTCTGCGCTCGCTGGGCGTCCTGGAGGACGCGCTCGCGGCGGGGGCCGCTCGGTGAGCGGGCCGGGGACGCCCTCGTCGGGCGCGGGGGGGCGGCCGACGCCGTTTGACCGGGCCCCGGCCGATCCCCGCGCCCCGCTGCCCGGACCCGGCGACCCGCGATGGACGCCGCCCTCGTTCGGGAGGGGGGACGTACCCGCCCACGTCGCCCTGGTCATGGACGGGAACGGGAGGTGGGCGAACGCGCGCGGCCTGCCCCGTACGGAGGGCCACCGCGCCGGCGAGTACGCGCTGATGGACACCATCGCGGGCGCCATCGACGCCGGGGTGCGCTACCTCTCCGTGTACACGTTCTCCACGGAGAACTGGCGGCGCTCGCCGGCGGAGGTCCGCTTCATCATGGGGTACGCCTCGGGTGTGCTGGGGCGGCGGACCCCGCAGCTCGACGACTGGGGCGTCCGGGTGCGCTGGTCCGGCCGCCGGCCCCGCCTGTGGAAGTCCGTGATCCACGCGCTCGAGCGCGCCGAGGAGCGCACGCAGGACAATGACACGCTCGATCTCGTGATGTGCGTGAACTACGGCGGGCGCGCGGAGATCGCCGACGCCGCGCGCCGGATCGCCCGCGACGCCGCGGAAGGGCGGCTCTCGCCGGAGGGCGTCACCGAGCGGACCTTCGCCCGCCACCTCTACCTGCCCGATGTCCCCGACGTGGACCTCATGGTGAGGACCTCCGGGGAGAAGCGGCTGTCGAATTATCTCCTGTGGGAGTTGGCCTACGCCGAACTCATGTTCGTCGACACGCCGTGGCCGGCCTTCGACCGCCAGGAATTGTGGGACTGCCTGCTGGAGTTCGCGGGCAGGGAGCGGCGCTTTGGCAGGGCGCGGGACGAGGTCAAAGGTTTTTGAGCAGAGATTCTCATCGGTGGACGGGGACCTCCGAGGGCGATAGGGTGGCGAGGTATTTGCCCGTCTTTGACATTGAGGAGAAGGAATCCCGGACCGCTGGACGTGCACGGACGCCGTCCACGGGCCTGGATCTGATACGTATCCATGACTGGACCACACGGGACCCCCGAAGCCACCTGCACCGATGCGTCGACGTCGACGCCCGACGCGAGGGGAGGTGAACAGGGAACCGGGCTGGACCGATGGGTGTTCGGCGTCGCAGGAGCCGTCGTGGTCGCCTTCCTGGCCTGGGGGATCGCCGACGCCGAGGGGCTCGGCGCCTTCGCCGCGGCCGCGTTGGACGTCGTCATCACGGACTTCGGCTGGCTCTTCGTCATCGCTGCCACCGTCTTCGTCGCGTTCGTGCTGGTCGTCGCCTTCAGCAGGTTCGGACGCATCCCTCTGGGATCGGACGACGACGTCCCGCGGTACTCGACGTGGTCGTGGGTGTCGATGATGTTCGCCGCCGGGATGGGCATCGGGCTGATGTTCTACGGCGTCGCCGAGCCGCTGTTCTTCTACGTCTCCCCGCCGCCGGGCACAGCGATCCCGGAGTCCGCCACGGCGGTGCGCACCGCCATGGGCACGGCGATGTTCCACTGGACCCTCTACCCGTGGGCGATGTACGCGATCGTCGGGCTCGGCATGGCCTACGGGACCTACCGGCTGGGACGCGCCCAGTTGTTCTCCTCGATGTTCGCCGGGCTGCTGGGACAACGGGCCGTCCGAGGAGTCGGCGGACGCCTCATCAACATCCTCGCGATCGTCGCCACCCTGTTCGGCTCCGCCTGCTCCCTGGGATTGGGCGCCCTGCAGATCGGCGGCGGCCTGGAGCACAGCGGCGTCATCGGCCAGGTGGGCTCGCCCCTGCTCATCGGCATCATCGCGGTGCTGACCTGCTGTTTCATCGCCTCAGCGGTCTCCGGCATCGAACGCGGCATCCAGTGGCTGTCGAACATCAACATGGCGCTGGCCGTGCTGCTGGCCCTCGTCGTCTTCGCGGCCGGGCCCACGCTGTTCATCCTCAACATCATCCCGACGTCGATCGGGACGTTCATCGCGGATCTGCCCGAGATGGCCTCGCGCACCGCGGCCGCGGGCGACGACTCCATGGCCGAGTGGATGTCCTCGTGGACGATCTTCTACTGGGCCTGGTGGGTGTCGTGGAGCCCCTTCGTCGGCATGTTCATCGGACGCATCTCCCGCGGGCGGACGATCCGCCAGTTCGTCACCGGCGTGCTCCTGGTGCCGTCGATGGTCTCCGTCCTGTGGTTCGGCATCTTCGGCGGCGGGGCGATCGGCGTTCTCGAGCGCGCCCGCTCCGCGGGCGGCGGCGCGGCCGGCCTGGTCGCCGACCAGCCCGACGGATCGGTCGCCGTGGACTTCGACACCGTGCTGTTCCAGTACCTGGGATCCCTCCCGGTGCCCGCCTGGCTGTCCCTCGCCCTCGTGGGCCTGTGCGTCGTCCTGGTGGCGATCTTCTTCGTCACCGGCGCCGACTCCGCCTCCATCGTCATGGCGGGCCTGGCCGAGGACGGGGCCGGGGAGCCCTCGCGATGGAACGTCGTGTTCTGGGGCGCGGCGACGGGAGGCGTCGCCGCGATCATGCTGCTGGCCGGCGGGGACCATCCCGACACGGCGCTCAACGGACTGAAGAACGTCACGATCGTGACGGCCCTCCCCTTCGTCGTCGTCATGCTGGCGCTGTGCGTGTCGATCTGGCGGGACCTCTCACGCGATCCGCTGGTCATCCAGAACCGGCTCGCCCGCGAGGTCCTGGAGAAGAGCGTGGCCTCCGGCATGGAACGCCACGACGGCCCCTTCGAGCTGAGGACCGGTCCCGCCCAGGCGGACGGGACCGGACGGGAGGACCCGGAGAGCCGGGCGGGCGGTCAGGCCTGCACCGCCTCCGAGCCGTCGGGCGACCCGTCGGCGGGGGAGTGACGCCGGCGGCGGCGCACCGTGAGGACCACGCCCGCCACGACGGCGGCCAGGACGAGCCAGGCCCAGGGATTGCCGGCGGCCGCCTGCAGCACGGCCATCCAGATGGCGAGCATCCCGGCTCCGTAGAGCAGCGCCCAGGCCACGCATCCCGGAATCATCGCCAGGGTATACGTCCGCCAGCGCAGGCGGACCAGTCCGGCGCCGGCGTTGACGGCGGTCTGGATGCCCACGGTGAGGAAGCACAGGGGGATGAGGATCAGTCCCCAGTGCTCCAGCAGAGCCGCTCCCTTGCGGGGAACGGGGCCGGCGAACCACCGGGCCAACCCTCCCCGCCAGCCGTCGCTCCCACTGCCGGCGAGGGCACCGGCGGCTGCGGCGCGACCGAGCCAGTACGTGCCCTGTGCCCGGGAGAGGACGACGCAGAAGAGGAAGATGAACAATGGCGGGCCGGAGGCAGCCCAATCCGGAGTCGGCACGGGAGGTCCTTTCTGATGTCGCGTCTCCGGACAGCGTAGGAGCGGGCGCGGGGGCGCCCGCGTCACAGGGTGTCAGGAAACGGCCGCGCTGGACCGGGGCGAGCCGGCCCCCTCGTCGCCCAGCTCGGCGGTGCAGGCCTCGCACAGCCCGAACAACTCCATGGAGTGCTCGACGGCCGTGTAGCGGTGGCTGCGGGCGACCTCAGCGACCCAGGACTCGATCGCGTCCATGGAGATCTCCTCCGTGTGCCCGCAGTTGCGGCACACGAGGTGGTGATGGTGGCCGCGGCCGGTGCACAGGCGGTACAGGGACTCGCCGTCGCCCGAGCGCAGCACGTCGACGTCGCCGGACTCGCTGAGGGACTGGAGGTTGCGGTAGACGGTGGCGAGGCCCACGCGGTGCCCCTGGCGCTGGAGGTCGTCGAAGATCTGCTGGGCCGAGCGGAAGTCGTCGAGGCGTTCGAGCTCCTCGAACACGGACTGGCGCTGGCGCGTCATGCGCTGCACGGTTCCTCCCCTCCCCGGCGTGCCCTTGCGGTCGCCGGGCCGGGCCGCCCCGTTCGGGGCCTCCCGCGACTGGCCCGCGGGCGTGAGAGCCACGTCACTGCGGGCGGCCGGCCACCAGTCTACACAGGCCATCCTTCGTCGTCCGTGTGAGTAGAGGCAC
Source organism: Schaalia naturae (assembly GCF_042665795.1). Taxonomy (NCBI): domain Bacteria; kingdom Bacillati; phylum Actinomycetota; class Actinomycetes; order Actinomycetales; family Actinomycetaceae; genus Schaalia; species Schaalia naturae. Next base: position 1,534,516 of record NZ_JBHTEF010000001.1, on the reverse strand, counting down.
GCGGGGCGTCCGGGTTCGGGGTGGGGAGCGCGAGGCTTTTGACAATGCTTCTCATTATGAATAGGCTGCCGAGCGTCTCGGGCGTCGATCGGCGGCCCGATCCATCGGAAGAGGTATCGATGAACACACGTTTCCTTCCCGCCCTGGCTGCCGTCGGCGCGCTGGCCCTCGGCCTATCCGCCTGCTCCGACTCTTCCGACGCCCAGTCGGCGAGCGGGGGGTCCGACGGCGCCAGCGCCTCCGGCTCCTCCGCGGCCATCGAGGTGGTCGCCTCCACGAACGTCTGGGGCGACATCGCCTCCACGATCGGCGGGGACCAGGTCGAGGTCACGAGCATCATCTCCGACCCCGGCCAGGATCCCCATGAGTACCAGGCGAGCTCGCGCAACCAGCTGGCCCTGTCCTCGGCGAGGGTCGTCATCGAGAACGGCGGCGGCTACGACGACTTCGTCGACACGATGCTCTCAGCCTCGGGGAACTCCTCGGCCACGGTCATCAACGCGGTCGACGTCTCCGGGTACTCGGCGAGCGCCGGAGACGAGCTCAACGAGCACGTCTGGTACGACTACGCCACCGTCGGGAAGGTCGCCGACGCCATCGCGGAGGCTTTGGGCGAAGCCGACCCGGCCAACGCCGAGACCTTCACCGGCAACGCCTCGGCGTTCAAGGAGGGCCTCGACACGCTGAACGCCTCGGTCGCGACCATCAAGGAGGACCACTCCGGCACCGGAGTCGCGATCACCGAGCCCGTCCCGCTCTACCTCCTGGACGACATGGGCCTCGACAACAAGACCCCCGAGGAATTCTCGGAGGCCATCGAGGAGGAGACGGACGTTCCCGCCGACGTCCTCAAGGAGACGACCGATCTGTTCGCCGACCACGCGGTCTCCCTGCTCGTCTACAACGAGCAGACCTCCGGCCCGCAGTCGGACGCGGTTCTCGCGGCCGCCCAGGACGCGGGCGTCCCAGTGGTCCCCGTCCAGGAGACCCTGCCCGAGGGGACGGACTATCTCGGGTGGCAGACGTCGATCATCGACAGCATCTCGAAGGCTCTCCAGGGCTGATCCACTAGCATGACGGAGCGGAGGCCGCAGCCGCCATCGGCTGCGGCCTCCGCGGTCGTGCCCGTCCCAGGAGGTTGTGTGTCCGACACCGGTCATCTCTCGACGCGCGTCCCGCCATCGCGCCCATCTCAGCCCGATGGGGGCGGGACTCCCGTCCTCGCTCTCAGGGGGGCGACGCTCAGCCTGGGCGGCCGCACCCTGTGGTCCGACCTCGACCTGGAGGTCGCCCCGGGGGAGTTCATCGCGGTCCTCGGCGCGAACGGGACGGGGAAGACGAGCCTGCTGCGCGCCGTCCTCGGGGAGCACGACCTCGACTCCGGCTCCATCCGCCTGCTGGGCCAGCCCCTCCGCCGCGGCGACCGGCGGATCGGATACGTCCCCCAGCAACGGCTCATCGACCCGTCGGTGCCCGTGCGGGCGCGCGACCTCGTCGCGATGGGGATCGACGGACACCGATGGGGAACAGGACTCCCCTCCGCACGTCGGCGGGAGCGCGTCGACCGGCTCCTCGACTCGGTGGGCGCCCTGCCCCTGGCGGACACCCGGATCGGCCTGCTCTCCGGAGGCGAGCAGCAGCGGGTGAGAATGGCCCAGGCGCTGGCGGGGGACCCGCGGCTGGTCCTCGCCGACGAGCCCTTCCTCTCCCTCGACCTGCGCCGCCAGGCGGAGATCAGCGCCCTCATCGACGAGATGCGCCGCCGCCTGGGATTCGCGATCCTGCTGGTCACCCACGATATCAACCCGATCCTCGACGTCGTCGACCGCGTGCTCTACCTCGCCGGGGGCAGCGCCAGGCTCGGAGCCCCCGACGAGGTGCTCCGCTCCGATGTGCTCAGCGAGCTCTACCGCTCGCCGGTCGAGGTCATCCGCTCCTCCGGACGCGTCCTCGTCGTGGGGGTCCCCGAGACGCCCGAGGACGCCCGCGCCCACCACGTGGAGGCACATCGATGACCACACTGCTCGCTCCGGCCTCGGACGCTTGGTGGAACCAGATCGTCGACTTCTCCGACTACGGAGAGCTCGTCGTCCTGCTGCGCAACTCGATCCTCGCGGGCGTCGTCCTCGCCCTCATCGGCGGACTCATCGCCGTCTTCGTCGTCCAACGCGACATGGCCTTCGCCGTGCACGGGATCTCCGAACTGTCCTTCTCGGGCGGCGCCGCCGGGCTTCTGATCGGGATCGGCGTCGTCCCCGGCGCCCTCCTCGGGTCCATGATCGCGGCCCTCCTCATCGGGTTCATGGGGACCCGCGAACGCGAACGCAACTCCGCCATCGCCGTCCTCATGCCCTTCGGCCTGGGGCTCGGGATCCTCTTCCTCTCGCTTGCGCCGGGACGGACGGCGAACAAATTCGGCCTGCTCACCGGCCAGATCGTCGCGATCGACGACCCACAGCTCGGGGCTTTGTCGGCGATCGGCGCCGTGGCGCTGATCGGGATCCTCCTGATCTGGCGGCCGTTGTCCTTCGCCAGCCTCGACCCGGAGGTCGCGCGGGCCCGCGGACTGCCGATGCGGGGGCTGTCCCTGGCGTTCATGGCCCTGCTGGGGCTCACGGTCGCCGTCAGCGTGCAGATCGTGGGCGCGCTGCTCGTCATGTCGGTCCTCGTGACCCCGGCGGCGGCCGCGATGCGCCTCTCCGCCTCTCCCGTGGTGGTGCCCGTGCTCTCCGTCGCCTTCGCACTGGTCTCGGTGGTCGGCGGCATCATGGTCGCGCTGGGCTCGGCGGTCCCCATCAGCCCCTTCGTCACGACCATCTCCTTCCTCATCTACCTGGGCGCCCGCCTCGTCGAATGGATGCGCGGGGACGTCCGGCACTGAGCCGCGCGGCGGCTGGGCGGCCGGGAGCGTCGTTCGGACGCCGGCGGGCGCGAGCGGGGAGCGCCGCTAGAATCGCTCCCGATGCGCCGCGCCAGCCAGACGCGGCGCCCGGCCCTAGGAGCGTCACGTGGCACAGGGAGCCTCCCGCCTCGATTCCGTCATCAGCCTGGCCAAGCGCCGCGGTTTCGTCTTCCCCTCCGGCGAGATCTACGGGGGGACCCGGTCGGCCTGGGACTACGGTCCGCTCGGCGTCGAGCTCAAGGAGAACATCAAGCGCCAGTGGTGGAACCGCGTCGTGCGCTCGCGCCAGGACGTCGTCGGCGTCGACACCGCGGTCATCCTGCCCCGCCAGGTGTGGGAGGCCTCCGGCCACGTCACCGCCTTCACCGATCCGCTCGTGGAGTCCCTGCACACTCACAAGCGCTACCGCGCCGACCAGCTCCTGGAGGCCTACGAGGAGAAGCACGGCCACCCCGCCCCGCGCGGCCTGGCCGACGTCAACGACCCTGTCACCGGCCAGCCCGGCGCGTGGACGGAGCCGCGCGCCTTCTCCGGCCTGCTCAAGACCTACCTGGGTCCCGTCGACGACGAGTCCGGGCTGCATTACCTGCGCCCCGAGACGGCCCAGGGCATCTTCACCCAGTTCGCGAACGTCATGTCGACCTCCCGCATGAAGCCGCCCTTCGGCATCGGCCAGATCGGCAAGTCATTCCGCAACGAGATCACGCCCGGCAACTTCATCTTCCGCACGCGCGAGTTCGAGCAGATGGAGCTCGAGTTCTTCGTCAAGCCCGGCACGGACGAGGAATGGCACCAGTACTGGATCGACGAGCGCTTCGCCTGGTACACCGATCTGGGCATCGACCCCTCCCACCTGCGCCTGTACGAGCACCCGAAGGAGAAGCTGTCCCACTACTCCAAGCGCACCGTCGACATCGAGTACACCTTCGGTTTCCAGGGCGCGCAGTGGGGGGAGCTGGAGGGCATCGCGAACCGCACCGACTACGACCTCACGGTCCACTCCGAGGCCTCGGGCGCGAAGCTCGACTACTACGACCAGGTGACGAAGGAGCGGTGGACCCCCTACGTCATCGAGCCCTCGGCCGGCCTCACCCGCTCGCTCATGGCCTTCCTGGTGGAGGCCTACACCGAGGACGAGGCGCCCAACGCGAAGGGCGGCGTGGACACGCGCACGGTGCTGCGCCTGGACCCGCGCCTGTCCCCGGTCAAGGCGGCCGTCTTCCCGCTCTCCCGCAAAGACGAGCTGACCGGGCCCACCCGCGAGCTCGCCCAGGAGCTGCGCGGCATCTGGAACGTCGACTACGACGACGCGGGCGCCGTGGGCCGGCGCTACCGCCGACAGGACGAGATCGGCACCCCCTTCTGCCTCACCTACGACTTCGACTCGGTCACCGACCATGCGGTCACAGTGCGCGAGCGGGACACGATGGAGCAGGTCCGAATCCCGGTCACGGAGGTCCGCTCCTGGCTCGTCGAGCGGCTAGGGGCCTGCTGAGGTGAGCGCGCCGCCCGCTGCGCCCGCGCCTCGCGCGGTCGAGGTCGGGCCGTTGCGCCTGTGGTCGCCCGTCGTCCTGGCCCCCATGGCCGGGGTGACGGATGCGCCTTTCAGGCGCCTATGCCGCCGCTTCGGCGAGTCCGGTCTGCCGCCGGAACTTCGCTCCGCCGGGGTGGACGCGGAGCGCGGGGACGAGGACGGCGCCGCACGGAGGCGGCCCGTGCGCGGCGTGGACGCCCCCGCCGGACTCTACGTCACGGAGATGGTCACCTCGCGCGCCCTCGTGGAGGGCAATGAGGAGACCTGGCGCATGGTGCGCCCCGACCCGGAGGAACGGGTGCGCTCCGTTCAGCTGTACGGGGTCGACCCGGCGACAATGGCGCGGGCGGCGCGGATCCTGGTCGAACGCGGCCTCGTCGACCACATCGACCTCAACTTCGGGTGCCCGGTGCCCAAGGTCACCCGCAAGGGCGGGGGAGCGGCGCTGCCGTGGAAACGCGACCTGTTCGCCGACCTGGTGTCCGCGGTGGTCCGCGCCGCCGCGGACGTGCCCGTGACGGTCAAGATGCGCATCGGCATCGACGACGCCCACGTCACCTACCTCGACGCCTCCCAGATCGCGGTGGATGCCGGGGTCGCGGGGATCGGGCTGCATGCGCGCACGCAGATGCAGCACTACTCGGGGCAGGCTGACTGGTCGAGCATCGCCCGGCTGAGGGACGCCGTGCCGGAGCGCGTGGCCGTCCTCGGGAACGGGGACGTGTTCTCGGGCGAGGACGCGGTGCGGATGGTGGAGACCACCGGGTGCGACGCGGTCGTCGTCGGACGCGGCTGCCAGGGGCGGCCCTGGCTTTTCCGCGACATCGTGCGCGCCCTCCACGGGCTTCCGGCTCTCGAGGGCCCGACCCTGGGCGAGGTGGCGGAGGTCGTCGAGCGCCACGCGCGATGGACCGTTCTGGACCAGGGCGACGAACGCCGGGCGATGCGCGAGATGCGCAAGCACGTCGGCTGGTACCTGCGCGGATTCGCGGTCGGGGGGACCGCGCGGCGCGACCTCAACCTGGTGTCCTCGCTGGAGGAGCTGCACGAGCGCCTCCAGGCGCTGGACCTCGATCAGCCCTTCCCGCGGGCCGGCGAGGGCCGCCGCGGGCGCGCGGGCGGGGAGAAGGCCCCGCACCTGCCCGACGGGTGGCTGGACTCCCCGCGCCTGAGCGAGGCCGAGCGCGCCCAGCTGCACCTGGCCGAGATCGGGGTCTCCGGTGGGTGAGCGCGCGGTCAGCATCGGCCGCGACCCGTCGGGCCCGCGCGGCGCGGTCGTCGTCGGGGGACCCCACGGCGCCGCGCCGTGCCGCATCATCGTGCCCGTGTCGGCCCCGGGGCCGCAGACGCTCGCAGAGGAGGTCCGGGCGCTGGCGGGCCATCCCGTCGACCTCATCGAATGGCGGGTCGACGCCTTGGCCTCCATGGCTCCGGACGAGATCGCGCGCGCCTGCGCGGTCGTGCTCGGCGAGGCGCGCCGGCCCGTCCTGGCCACGGTCCGCACGGCGGGCGAGGGCGGCGCCGCCTCCCTCTCCGACACCGGCTACGCCCGGCTGGTCGCCTGGCTCGCCCGGCGGGCGGACGCCGTCGATGCGGAGGTCGCCCGCGGCGACGGCCTCGAGGGCGGGGCCGCCGCGCTGATCGCCCGCATCCACGAGGCGGGCGCCGTCGCCGTGGGCTCCCACCACGACTTCAGCGGGACCGCGCCCGAGCCGCGCATCATCGACGTCCTGCGAGCGGAGGCGGAGGCGGGGGCGGACATCGCGAAGATCGCCTACGCCGCCAGAGGCCCGCTGGACCTGCTCCAGGTCATGGACGCCCAGATGTGGGCCCGCACCGGGATCGGCCCTCCGGTCATCGCGATCTCGATGGGCAGGGCCGGCGCGATCAGCCGGATCGCGGGCGCGCCGCTGGGATCGGCCGCCACCTTCGCGACCGTCGGCGCCCCGTCCGCCCCCGGCCAGTTCCGTGCGGAGCAGGTCCGGGAGGCCCTCGACGTCATGGAGGCCTGACGCCGGCCCCATCCGCCCGGCATCGCGCGCGCCACGGCGGGCGGAACAAGGGGCGCGTCAGTCGTGGACCTCGACGGGCGCCGGCTGGACGCGCGCGGTGTCGAACCAGGCGCAGGCATCGGGGCCGATCCGCGTGGGCTCGTCGGCCGCCGCCGCGGCCGAGGCGTCCGAGCACAGGAGGAGACGGTGCTCGGCGGGTACCAGCACCGGGGCGTCTGAGGTGTTGAGGACCACCATGACGCCGGCGCAGATATGGACGGCGACCTCGGGCGGGGCCCAGGAAAGCCCATCGACGAAAGCCAGGGAGCCGGTTCCCATCAGGCGCTCGGCGCGCACCCGCGTCGCGCGGGCCAGCAGGCGCGCCTCCCCGGCCGCCTGCGGGGACGCCCCCCACGTGCGGTGGTAACGATCGACCTCCCGCGCGCCGGGAGCGGACGAGGCGCAGGGGAGGGCGTGCGTGCGCCCTCCCAGATGGCAGAACGGGACGTAGGCCGCCCCGGGCAGCGTCAGCGAGTACAGCGCCATCGCCGTCCGCCTCGCCTCGGAGGAGCCATACTCCCAAGAGCCCTCTGGAACGTGGGAGGAGTCGTGGACCACGCGGGTGTGCGACCAGTGCCACGCCGCGACCTGCCCGAGCCGATCCCTCTCCGACAGGGAGGAGCGGACCCGCCGTCGCAACGCGCCCGCCTCCCAGGGGGCGGTCACCAGAGCGTCGTCGCGCAGATGGTGGAACCAGTCCTCCTCCAGGTGGCGGCGGAACGCGGACTCGTCGCCCAGCAGGGCCTCCGCCGTGAGGATCGGCATCGGGTCGAAGTCGGCCAGCTCGGCGTGGAGGATCCGGACCAGGTGGGTGAAACGCCCGGCATCGGCCTCATCCCGGGCCGGGCCGCCCTCGTCGATGATGCCCAGATCGATGCCGTCCGCACCGGCCTTCAGCGCGGCCCGCGCGCGCACGACCAGCGTGGACACGCCGTCCTCGAGATCGGTGAAGGCGCCGCCCGCGTCCTCCGGGTCCCCGGGGGCGCGCGCGCCCGAGAGGCGCACCAGGACCTTGAGGCCGGCGCGGTGGGCGCGGGTGGCGAAGCCCGCCAGCGCGGACCCGTCCAGGGCGATGTCGGAGCGCGCGGGACGGATGAGGATGGCAGAGAAGCCGGCGCGGGAGATGTCCAGGAGGAGGCCGCCGACCTCGGCCATCTCCGCGTCGCCCACGCTGCCGGCGACGTCGCAGACCACGGCGTGGCTCCACCAGGGGGCGTCGCCGCGGTGGACACGGTGGACGAGCAGGGTCGTCACGGCGGAATCGACGGAAGAGATCTCGGTCACGGCTCCATTGTCTCCCTCCGGCCACGCCCGCGCGGCCCGGGACCGCGGAGGCGGTTCCGGCGGGCGGGTGACGCCCGGGAGCGGGAGCTAGGCTGTCCGCGTGAACACCGGCGCCCCCTACTCGGCCTCCGATCGCGCCCGGTTCGTGGCGGAGAGCCCGAAGAACCCCGCCCGCACGGACTTCGAACGCGACCGGGCGCGCGTGGTGCACTCCTCGGCCCTGCGCCGTCTGGGTGAGAAGACGCAGGTCCTCGGGCCGTCCTCGAACGACTTCGTGCGCACCCGCCTCACCCACTCGCTGGAGGTCGCCCAGGTGGGCCGCGAGCTGGGCAAGGAGCTAGGGGCCGATCCCGACATCGTCGACGCCGCCTGCCTCGCCCACGATCTGGGGCACCCCCCGTTCGGGCACAACGGGGAGAAGGTCCTGGACGAGCTGGCGGCCGACGCCGGCGGCTTCGAGGGCAACGCGCAGACCTTCCGCCTGCTGGTCCGCCTGGAGCCGAAGGTCCTCACCCCCGACGGGCGCCCCGCGGGCCTCAACCTCACGCGGGCGACCCTCGACGCCGTGGCGAAGTACCCCTGGCAGCGCGGCCAGGGACCGGACCCCGAGCGCTCCCGGCGCAAGTACTCCGTCTACGACGACGACGCCGCCGTCTTCGCATGGGTGCGCGGCACGGACGGGGACGGCCCCGGCGCGTCCGCCCCGGCGGGGCACCGCTGTCTGGAAGCGCAGGTGATGGACCTGTCCGATGACATCGCCTACTCCGTCCACGATGTCGAGGACGCTGTCGCCACCGGGAAGATGGATCTGTCGGTCATGGGGCGCGGCGCCACGGAGGACGGCGTCCTCGCCTCCACCCTGGACTGGTATGGGGCGGGAGTGTCGGCCGGCGACCTTGAACGCGCCTACCGCCGGCTGACGGCCCTGCCGGTGTGGATGGACTCCTACACCGGCTCCTACGCGGACCGCGCGCACCTCAAGGACCTCACGAGCCAGCTCATCGGACGTTTCTGCAACGCGACGGTGCGCGCCACACGCGAGCGCTTCGGCGGGGGGCCGCTCGTGCGCCACGGGGCGGACCTCGTCGTCCCCGAGGAGACGCGCGCGGAGATCCGGGTCCTCAAGGGCATGGCGGTCCACTACGTCATGAGCCCGAGGGAGAGCGAACCGATCTACTACCAGCAGCGCACCTTGCTGATGGACCTGGTCGACGCCCTCTACCAGGCCGGTCCCGGCGAGCTGGAGGAGCCCTTCGCCTCCGCTTGGCGGGAGGCCGGGGTGGGCCCCGGCAGCGAGGGCGGGCATATCCGCGCCGTCATCGACCAGGTCGCCAGCCTCACGGACCCCTCGGCTGGGCGGTGGCACGCCCGCCTGTGCGGGATGCTGTCCACCCTGATGTGAGGAGCGCAGACATGATCCTCCTCAACGACCCGCGCGTGCGCGAGGTGCCGCTGCGGGAGACGGGCGAGCCGATGGTCTCCGTCGACGGACTGGACCCCCGGATCGCCGTCGACTGGTCCCGCAGCGAGATCGCGAGCACGTCCGACAGGTTCTGCCTCGCACGCGAAGGTGTGGCGCGGATGCTCGTGCGGGCCGCGGATCTGCTGCCGCGGGGCACGCGCCTGCTGATCAAGGAGGTCTACCGGCCCTACTCGCGCCAGGTCCGCTCGTTCGAGGAGGGGATCGAGTCCTACCGGCAGGCGAATCCGGGGCTCGACGGCGAGGCGGTGCGCGAACTGGCCTGCCAGTACGTCGCGCCGCCGGAGGTCGCCGGCCACCCCACGGGCGGGGCCGTCGACGCGGTCCTCGTGCGCGACGGCGCGGGCGATGGAGGGCGCCGGTTTCGTCAATCACCCGGCGGAGTGGTGGCACTGGTCCTACGGCGACCCGTACTGGGGCCTCATCACCGGGCACCCCGCGCTCTACGGTCCGCTCGGGGACGGCTTCGCGATCTGAGGCCCGTGGCGGACCCGGGACGCCCTCGTCCCCAGGCCGGCCCCTCCCCGGGGAGTTCAGGGCGCGCCAGCCTACACTGGACGGCATGGCCGGCCTGATTCGACGCGAGGACATCGCCGCCGTGCGCGACGCCTCCCGCATCGAGGACATCGTCGGCGAGCACGTGGCGCTCAAGCCCGCGGGCGTGGGGTCGCTCAAGGGCCTGTGCCCCTTCCACGACGAGCGCACGCCCTCCTTCCACGTGCGCCCCCAGGTCGGCCTGTGGCACTGCTTCGGGTGCGGCGAGGGCGGCGACGTCATCAGCTTCGTCCAGAAGATCGACCATCTGGGTTTCTCCGAGGCCGTGGAGATGCTCGCCCAGCGCTCCGGCATCACCCTGCACTACGAGGAGGGCGGACGCCAGGTCCGCCAGGAGGAGCCGGGCAGGCGCCAGAGGCTCCTCGACGCCCACCGGGTCGCCGAGGAGTACTACCGCGAGCAGCTGCTCGCACCCGAGGCGCACGCCGGGCGCGCCTTCCTCTCGGGGAGAGGGTTCACCCAGGCGATGAGCGACCACTTCGGGGTCGGCTACTCGCCCCAGGGGTGGGACCACCTCACCCGCCACCTGCGCGGGCGCGGGTTCACGGATGCGGAGATCCAGGCCGCGGGGCTGGGCACGCAGGGCAGCCGCGGGACCTACGACCGCTTCCGGGGACGGCTGATGTGGCCGATCCGCGACATCACGGGCGCGACCATCGGGTTCGGCGCGCGCAGGCTCGACGACGACCCGGAGTCCCCGAAGTACCTCAACACCCCCGAGACCGCGATCTACAAGAAGTCTCAGGTCCTCTATGGACTGGACCTGGCCAAACGCGACATCGCGCGCCGTCGCCGCATCGTCATCGTCGAGGGGTACACGGATGTCATGGCCGCCCACGTCGCCGGGGAGACCTGCGCCGTCGCCACGTGCGGCACCGCCTTCGGATCCGACCATGTGCGCGTCGTGCGGCGCCTCCTGGGCGATGCCGCGGACCCGGCCGCCGGTGTCGTCCTGTCCTCCGGGCGCGCGCACGGGGGCGAGGTGATCTTCACCTTCGACGGCGACGCCGCGGGGCAGAAGGCCGCGATCCGGGCCTTCCACGAGGACCAGAACTTCGCTTCCCAGACCTTCGTCGCCGTCGAGAGGTCCGGCATGGATCCCTGCGATCTGCGCCTAGCGCGCGGCGACCAGGCGGTGCTCACTCTGGTCAGCTCGCGCACGCCCCTGTTCGAGTTCGTCATCCGCTCGATCCTGCGCCAGTGCGACCTCGGGACCGTCGAGGGCAGGGTCGCGGCGCTGCGGGGGGCTGCCCCCGTGGTCGCCGGCATCAAGGACCGCGCGCTGCGCCACGAGTACACGCGCGAGCTCGCCGGGTGGCTCGGCATGGAGGTCTCAGAGGTCTCGCGCGCCGTCCGCTCCGCGGAGTCGGCCGCGCGTCGGGGCGCCGCGGACGAGGGCGGGCGCGCGTCGCCGGGACGCCGCGACGCGCAGACGGCGGTGCCGATGGCCGGGGCGGGGCGGCCGGGACCGGCTCCGCGCCGCGGTCCCGAGGACCCGGTGTCACGCGTCGAACGCGAGGCCCTGGAGGCACTGCTCCAACGGCCGGCCGATCTCATCGGGTCCGGGTTCGAGGAGTTGGAAGGCGCATCCTTCTCGGTTCCCTCCTACCGTGCCGTCCATGACGCCGTGCGGGCGGTCGGAGGCCTGGACGGATTCGTCCAGATGCTCCAGGAGGCCGAGGCGCGACTCGGGGTCGGCGAGGACGCCGGGCGCGCGGCGACGCGCGCCTTCGACGAGGCGGTTCGCGAGATGGCCGGCGATGTCGTCGGGGCCGTGGTCACCGAACTCGCGGTGGCGCCTCTGCCCCAGGACCGTCCCGAAGGGCTGCGCGCCTACGCGCGCGGCGTCATGGCGGCGCTCGTGCGCATGGACCTCACACGCCGGACGGCCGAGGCGCGGGCCTCCCTGCAGCGCATGGAGCCCGACGACCCGGGGTACGCGGAGGCCTTCCAGGACCTCATGCGCCTCGAACAGCGTCGGCGCACCTACGCCGAGATCGGGAGATGAGGGTGTGGCCGGCCGGACAATGCTGTTGCGGTATCTGTATCCGGACGGCCGGCTGCAGGCGGCCCTGCCCATGCGCGTGGTCGAGGACTCGGGTGGCACAGTCGTGGCGTGGCTGGCCGCGGGCACCCAGATCGAGTACTGGGCGACTGCCGGCGGCTTGGCGGATCCCCGTACCGTGCCGCTGCCGCAGCGTTTCCGCCAGGCCCTGGGCCATGCTCCCCGACGTTGGGAGGGAAGCGGCGTCCTGCGGGTCATCTCCCTGGGTGAGCACTGGCAGGTCCTGCGCTTCTGGGATCCGCAGAGCAGCCGGTTCTCGGGATGGTACGTCAATCTGGAATCGGCGAAGCTGCGCCACGGGAACGTCATCGATGCCGTCGACTGGCATCTCGACCTCCTGATCTCGCCCTCGTTCGACGTGACGTGGAAGGACGAGGACGAGGCCCTGGCCGCCTGCGGGACGGAGTACCTGCGCAGCCGGGACCTGGAGTCGGCGCGGCAGGTCGGCGAGCGGATCGCACAGGATCCCCGCGGATTCCTCGCCTCGATCGGGGACTGGCGCGCCTTTGTCCCGGACAGCGGATGGGGTCCCCTGCGACTCCCGGACGGGTGGGACCGGAACCCCACCGGGTGACCTGGCCCGGGGCCGATGGCGTGTCGCCCCGTTGGGGGGTCGCCCGAGCCCAGGCGTCGTATGGGGCCGGGACCGAGCTGCTGGTAGAGTGGCCGCGTGCATCATCTCCTGTGTTGTCGCTGTCGCTGACCTCCCCGGTCAGGTGGCCCGCTATGTCGCGGGCCGCGCGGCAGGACCGGGGAGCCGCCCCCGGCGCACGGTCTGCGGGGGCGCTCGATCCCTCCGACAACACCCCGCAGGAGATTCCCCATGTCCACGTCTGCACCTTTGGCTTCGTCCGCCTCCATGCCTGAGACGTCCGCGCGACCCCGTCCGATGGCCTACGCCGATCACGTCACCGAGCTCATCGGGAACACCCCCCTGGTCCGCCTCGCCCGCGTGAGCGAAGGGCTGGCGGCGACCGTCCTCGCGAAGGTCGAATACCTCAACCCCGGCGGCTCCGCGAAGGACCGCATCGCGGGACGCATCATCGAGGCGGCCGAGCGGGAGGGACGTCTGCGCCCGGGCGGCACGATCGTGGAACCGACCTCGGGCAACACCGGCGTCGGTCTGGCGCTGTTCGCGGGACGGCGCGGATACCGCACCGTCTTCGTCGTCCCCGACAAGGTCGGCGTGGAGAAGCGCAACGTCCTGCGGGCCTACGGCGCCCAGGTCGTCGTCACCCCCACGGCGGTCGCTCCCGACGATCCGCGCTCCTATTACTCCGTCGCCCGCATGCTCGAGGCCGCGATCCCGGGGGCCTACGTGCCCAACCAGTACGACAACCCGAACGGCCCGGCGGCCCATTACGCGACGACCGGCCCGGAGATCTGGCGTGACACGGCGGGGCAGGTCACCCATCTCGTCGCCGGGATCGGCACCGGCGGGACCATCACGGGGGCGGGACGCTACCTCAAGGACGTCTCCCGCGGCTCGGTGCGCGTCGTCGGCGCGGACCCGGAGGGCTCGATCTACTCGGGTGGGCCGGTCCACGTCTACGACGTCGAGGGCGTGGGAGAGGACTTCTGGCCAGGCACATACGACCCGGGAGTCCCCGATTCGGTCGAACGGGTCGACGACGCGGAGTCCTTCGCGATGACGCGCCGGCTGGCCCGGGAGGAGGGCCTGCTGGTCGGCGGGTCCTCGGGGATGGCGGTCGCCGCGGCCCTGCGGGTGGCCAGGCAGGCGGAGGAGGACGCGGTGATCGTCGTCATCCTGCCGGACTCCGGGCGCGGTTACCTCGACAAGATCTTCTCCGATGGGTGGATGCGCGAGCGCGGGCACCTCGGCCGGCCGGCGGAGGAGACCGGATGGATGCCCTGGGAGGCGCTCGACGCCCTGGACCTTCCCGCCCAATGAGCCGGGCGGGCCGGCCTCCCCGCCGGGCGTCAGCCCGCCAGGCCGGCCAGAGCCTGCGCGATCGGCACCGAGCCGGTGTTGAATGCGATCGCGCGGCGCACGGTGGCAGGCTCATCGAGCGAGGCGACGATCACGGCGGCGACGTCGCCGCGGGCGACGGTCGCCGGCTCCGTCGCGGTGACGTCGATGAGTCCGGTCGACGCGCCGAGCGTCAGCCCGCTGGGCGCGAGGATCGTCCAGTCCAGGCCGCTGGCGCGCAGGTGGGCGTCGGCGGCGGCCTTCGCCTCCGCGTAGGCGTGGAAGGGGTCGGCGGGCGGCACACCGTGGTCGGGCCCGGCCCCGAAGTAGGAGACCATGACGAACCGGCCGATGCCCGCGGCCGCTGCGGCGTCGATCGCGCGGATCGCGGCGTCGCGGTCCACGGCGCGGGTCCGCGCCGGGTCCCCGCCGCCGGCTCCGGCCGACCAGATCACCGCATCGTGGCCCGCCAGCTTCTCGGCGAGGCCGTCCCGGTCGAGGTGCTCGACATCCGCCACGACGGGGACGGAGCCGGTGCGGGCGACATCCCCGGCGTGGTCGGGGTTGCGGATGAGGGCGTCGACCTCATGCCCGGCGGAGACGAGCAGAGGCTCCGCGAGGAGCGCGACCTTGCCGTGTCCTCCGATGAGCGCGATCCGTGCCATGGGTCCTCCTCGAGGCGGTGCGGGCGATGACATCCCTCACGCTACGGCCTCGGGAGCGGCGTGGCGCGGTGAGGCGCGGTGAGGCGCGGAGGAGCCAGCTCCCTCACACCCGGCCCGCCGCCAGGGCCTCCCTCAGGCGGACCCGCGGGCCGACGTTGAGCAGGGATCGCCGGTAGATCCGAGCGGCCACCGCGATGGCCGCGGTCGCCGATACCGCCAGCACCGCGAGGGACACCAGCGGCTCCCACCATGCGGCATCCCCTGTGAACAGCCGCACCGGCATGGCGACGGGCGCGGAGAAGGGGAAGTACGACGCGACGACCATCACCAGGCGGTTCTCCGGGAACAGGATGACGATGAAGTAGGGGAGCATCGTCAGCATCATCGCCGGCATGAGGACGCTGCCCGAGTCCTCGATACGCGAGACCAGAGAGGCGCTCGCGGCGAAGATGGCGGCCAGCAGCACGAAGCCCACGATGAAGAACAGGATGAACCACAGCAGCGGCGCCCCGAGCAAGGACAGGAGATCATCCTGGCCGGTGGCCATCAGGCCGATGACGGACACGGCGGCCACCGCGGCCGTCTGGCCCAGTGCCAGGGCGCTGTTGCCCAGGATCTTGCCCGCCAGCAGCGCCCTGGCGGGCACGGCGGCGAGGAGGATCTCGACGGTGCGCGTCTGCTTCTCGACGATCGTGTTGTTCGCGATGGTCGCCCCGAACCCGATGGCGGACATCATGAAAACGGCTCCGAACAGCGCGGATACCAAGTAACGCATGCCGTCGCCGGAGGTCTGGGGCTCCAGGAGGTCCACAGGCGGCGCGACCGTGAAGGCGGCGACCACGTCGGAGGGCTGGGAGTCCAGGGACAGGATGCGGATCCCCAAGGGCGAGGCGCCGGTGGCATCGGGGACGATCGCCGCGTCGACGGAGCCGTCGCGGACCGCGGCGCGCGCGGCGTCCTCGTCGGCGACCTCGACGGGCTCCAGGGGCGAGCCCTCCGCCACGGCGGCGAGCGCGCCGGCGACCTCGGGGGTCGCGGCGACGGGGACGGGATCGGGATCGCGTCCGGCGAGGAGGCCGCCGACGACGACGGAGGCGAGGACCGCCACCAGCAGGATCGCGGTCGAGACGACGAAGGACTTCGTGCGCACCTGGGAGGTGATCTCGCGGGCGGCGACCAGCCCGGTCGCGCCCCAGAAGCTCAGGGGGGCGTGCGCCCCCGGTGTCGTGGTGGTCATGCGGCGTGCTCCTCGGTGCGGGCCGGGTCGGTGTCCGGGGCGGCGGTGTCGGCGACGACGTCGCGGAAGATCTCGGCGAGTCGGGGGACCTCGGGGGTGAAGGCGTGGACGGGCCCGCGGTCCAGGGACTCCCGGAGCACCCGCTGCGCTGTCGCCTCGGCGTCGGTCTCGAAGATCGCCCGGTCCCCGGACAGCTCGGTGACGACCACGCCGGGCACGCCTCGCAGCCACCCCATGTCCGTGCCCGCATCGATGTGGTAGCGGCGTCCGGAGTGCCGGGCGCGCAACTCGTCGATGCCGCCGCGGGCGCGGATCCTGCCTCGGGAGATGATGACGAGGTCATCGCACAGGCGCTCGACGACGTCCAGCTGGTGGGAGGAGAGCAGGATGGGGATCCCTCGGGCCGCCCTCTCGGAGAGGACGGTGACGATCGTGTCCACCGCCAGGGGATCCAGCCCGGAGAAGGGCTCATCCAGGACCAGTGCCGTCGGCTCGTGCACGAGGGCCACGGCGATCTGGGCGCGCTGCTGGTTGCCCAGCGACAGTTTCTCGATAGGGTCCTTCGCGCGTTCGGTGAGGCCGAGCGCCTCGACCAACTCCTCCGCGTTGCGCGCGGCCCGGGTCCGGGACAGGCCGTGGAGACGGGCGAAGTAGACGAGCTGCTCCAGCAGGGGCATCTTCGGGTAGAGCCCGCGCTCTTCGGGCATGTAGCCGAACCCTCGCCGGGCGGCGGGGTCGAGAGGACGGCCCTGCCAGGTGATCTGGCCGCCGTCGGCGGCCAACACCCCCAGGATGATGCGCATCGTCGTGGTCTTGCCGGCGCCGTTTCCGCCGACGAACCCGGTGAGCCGGCCGGGGACGATGGTGAAGGAGGCGTCGTCGACGGCGGTGCGCCCGCCGAAGGTGCGGGTGATGTGCTCGACGGCCAGGGCCATGAGTTCCGTCCTCTCGTGGGGTGACGGGATCACGGTAGGCGGTGACCGGGAGAGGGGGCCTCCCCCTGGCGGGGGAATTCCCCGGATCCTCCCCGCGGGGGACGGGGGCGGCTCCTCAGCGGGCGAGGCCGTGACGGTGCGCCCACACGACCGCCTGCACGCGGTCGCGCACGCCGAGCTTCATGAGGACGTTGGAGACGTGGGTCTTGACGGTGGCGCGCCCCACGACCATGCGCGCAGCGATCTCCCCATTGGACAATCCCTCCGCCATGAGGCGGAGGACGTCCGTCTCGCGCGGGGTGAGCTCGACGCCCGGGGAGACCTCCACCGGGTCGTCCGGGCCAGCGGCGAGGCTCGGCTCCGCCGCGTCTCCGGACGGGGCCTGACCGCTCAGTGCCCGTCTGATGAGGGCCCCGGTCAGCTCGGGGGCGACGAGGGCGTCGCCGGCGGCCGCCGAGTGGACGGCCGCGATGAGACGCTCGGGCGGGGTGTTCTTCAGCAGGTAGCCGCAGGCGCCGGCCCTCAGGGAGGCGACCAGGTACTCCTCGCGCTGGAACGTGGTGAGCATCAGGACGGCGCAGCGGAGACCAGGGTCGGAGGTGAGCCGGCGCGTGGCCTCCAGCCCGTCGACGCCGGGCATCTCGACGTCCATGCACACCAGGTCCGGGTGCGTGCGTCGGGCCTCCGCGACGCCGGAGGCTCCGTCGGCGGCCGTGGCCACGACCCGGATGCCGGGGTCGGTCTCCAGGATCATCCGGATGCCGGCGGTCATCAACGGCTGGTCGTCGACCAGGACCACGCGCACAGGCCTCCGGGGCGCCGTTCCGTCCTGGCCGGCAGCGACGCCCTCGTCCCTCATGACTCGGTCCCGCGTGAGAGGGGGACGCGGGCGCGGACGACCCAGCCGCCGGAGGACAGGGGGCCGGCCTCGAACCGCCCGCCGTCGGACTCGACGCGCTCGCGCATCCCGACGAGCCCCAGACCCGAGGGCCCGGACATCGGGCGGGCGAGGCGGCGCGCAGGGCGGGTGTTCGCGATCTCCAGTTCCACCCAGCCCTCCCCGTGGCGCAGGCGGACATCGGCCGTCGTCCCGGGGCCGTCGTGGCGGCGGACGTTCGTCAGAGCCTCCTGAGCGACGCGGTAGAGGTTGAGAGAGACGAGTGGCGGGACGGGGAGAGGGGCTCCGATCTCGGTGAACGTCGTGGGGACGCCGGTGGCGGCGGACTCGACGGCGAGCTCGGGCAGACGGTCGACGCCGAGAGAGGCAGTGGGGTGCGCGGCGTCGTCGGCGCCGGCCTCGAGCACCCCGGCGGGCCCGTCCCCGCCGCCCCGGCGCAGGGCGTGGAGGATGGAGTGCATGTCGTCGACGGCGGAGCGTGAGGCGTCCTCGATACGGACCAGCGCCTCGCGGGCCACGCGGGCGCCGTCGGGCCGGGCCTCCAGGGCGAGCCGGGCGGCTCCGGCCTGGACGCCGATCAGCGACACATGGTGGGCGACGGCGTCGTGGAGCTCGCGGGCGATGCGTACCCGCTCCAGGGCGACCGCCTGCTGCTCGGCGTGGCGGCGCTGGGCGGACAGCTCGCGCGCCAGGTCCTCCAGCCGCGCGCGGTCGCACGCGGAGGCCCACGCCCTCTCCCCGAACCACCAGGCGCCGCCGAAGTACAGGACGTTCGTCAGGAGCTGGATGAGCATGTAGGCGACCAAGGGGGACAACGACCAGCCGGAGGCGTCCAGCGGCAGGGCGTCGAGGACGTCGGGATCCGTGGTCGCGCGGAACAGGGACACGAGCAGCCACACGGACATCGCCGCGACGACGAGGCCGCGCACCCACACCGCCCGCCGTCGGTCGGGGTCCCACGCCCCCTCGGAGTACAGCCCAGTGAACAGGGAGATCTGGGTGATGAGGTACTCCGGGACCCCGACGCCGCCCGCCAGGCCGAACCCGAGCGCCACCAGCGCGACGCACAGCCACGGGCGTGAGCGCCGCAGCGCCAGGGGCAGGACCGCCAGGGCCAGCAGGGCCAGCGATGCCGCCGGCCCGGGGACTTGCGGGTACAGCCCGGTCATCCTCGTCAGCGCCATGGTGAGGACCGACGTCAGGAAGAGGGCCACGGCGGCCAGCGCATCGGACCTGATCGCGGCCGGTCCGGGCGCGGGACGCGCCGCCAGGGGTCTCTCGGATTGCGGATCCACGCGACCACGGTAGCAACCGGCATCGGCGCCGGGACCGCGGAGGCCCGTCCGGCCCGCCGCCGCCGTCCCCGTTACGCTGGGCGTATGGCGAAACGACCGTCCCTGCCCCCGAAGCTCTCCCGGTTCGTGTCCGGTCCGCAGTCGCTGGGCCCCGCCGAGGAGCTCTCCGACGGGAGCTGGGCGGTCGCGGGGCGTGACGCTCTGGTGGTGGTCGGCCCCGGCGGCGTGACAGATTCCGCGATGTGGTACCAGGTGCAGTACGCGCGGTGGGACGCGGCGACGCGCGGACTCACGATCGTGTGGGTGGATCCGGCGCGCCCGCCTCTGACCGCCACGACGGTCTCCGAGGATCCGGGCGGCTTCATGGCGGAGGTCTCTGCGAATGTCACTCATGCGCTGGTCGTCCAGAAGACCGCGGTCACCGGCAGCGGGACGCGGATCACGGCCTCCGTGCGGCGCCGCGAGGACGGCCGGCTGTTCTCGGCGCTGGTCGCCGACGGCCCGCTGGACAAGCCCGGGCAGTCAGCGGCCGATGCCCTGGAACGCGAGGTCCGCGAGGGCGTCGGGCTGGACTGAGGAGAGCCCCGGGCCGGCGCGCCGGCTGAGTCGTGCGCCACGTCGCCGTGATTTGCCGCGGTCAGCCGGACCTCGCTAGTATCGTCCGTGCACCACGCGATCCGGCGTAGCTCAACGGCAGAGCATCCGACTGTTAATCGGACGGTTACTGGTTCGAATCCAGTCGCCGGAGCGAACGGCTGCCCCCGGTCTTCCAGACCGGGGGCTTTGTCGTCGTGTCGTGGGACGAGGCCGCCCCTGCGGAGTTGCCGGGAGCCCGCCCGCGAGCCGGTACCCTGAGAGGGCCCCGATAGCTCAGTCGGTCAGAGCAGCGGACTCATAATCCGTCGGTCGTCGGTTCAAGCCCGACTCGGGGCACCGCGCGACGGCCTCCGGCGCCGAGCGCGAGGTTCGGCGCGATCTGAGGGTCTTTACGAGTCTGTTTCGGCGTCGAACCTCGGGTCCGGCGCCCAGCGCGCACGCGAACCACGCTCTCAGCGCAGCCGGCGGGGCGCCGGCCCGAACAGGGCTCACACGCCGGCCCGCCGCCTCTTCCTCTCGACCCGGTCGCTCAGACGGGCGCGGACCCCGGGCCATTCCCCAGCCGTGATCGAGAACATCGCCGTGTCTCGCGGGACGCCGTCCTCGCCATCGGCCTGCGAGGGCTGCCAGGCGCGCAGGACACCCTCGAACCGCCCCCCGACCGCGGCGATGCCGGCCCGTGCCCGCTCGTTGCGGGCGTCCGTCTTGATGTCGAGGCGCGCGACATCCCAGTCCTCGAAGGCGTGGGCGAACAGCACCAGCTTTGAGGCCGAGTTCAGCGCCGTGCCGCGCGCCGCCGGCGCCAGCCAGGAGCTGCCGACCTCGACGGCCAGGAGCCGCCCGTCGGCGAAGAACCGGGGCGACAGGTAGGCGGTGTGCCCGACGATCCGCCCGCTGGCGAGATCGATCTGGGCGAAGGGCACGTACTGTCCGTCCTCAGCGCGGGCGAGGCTGCGGGCGACGAACGCCTCGATCGTCCCCGGCGTCGGGACGTCGGCCATCGAGGGCCGGTCCCGGGCGCCCACCGCCGCCTCCCGCAGGCCGGGCAGATGACCGGGGTCGAGCGGTTCCAGCCGGAGGAGGTCGTGGGCGAGGACCTGTCCGGCGATCCGGCGGGGAGGGGAAGCGACCATAGCAGAACGCTAGACCAGCCGCTCCGTCCCCGGCCGGACCCTCTCAGGGAACCTGGACCCCGGGCACGGCCTCCAGACCGGCGTCGCCCGTGGCCTCCCACTCGAGCACATCCTGGGAGGCCATCTGGGCGCCGATACCGCGCACGGTGGGAGAATCGGAGGCGAGAAGGTCCAGATCCGCGCCCAGGACCAGGGCGTCCACGCCCGCCAGATCCACGTCGTCGGCGAGCGCGCAGCGCTGCTCGCGCGCATCGGACACGCCCATCGCCAGCACCGCGGCGGCGCGGGCGAGCAGCGCGTCGGCGCGAGCGGAGGCGTCATCGAGCGCCCCCTCCACCACCTGCAGACGAGGGAGGGCCTGAGCCGCGCAATCCCACACGCGCACGGCCTGGGCCAGATCCTCAGAGCTCTGGGCGTCCGCGCTGTCGGAGGGCAGCGGCGAGGCGCTGGGCTGAGGATCCGGGACTCCCTCGTCGGCGAAGGACCATCCGCGCCAGCCCTGGCCGCCGGCCGTCATCGCGACCTCGAGTCGGGCCTGGAGGGAGTCCACCTCCGCCGTCCCCTCGCTCAGGGCGACCCCGTAGGCGTCGGCGAGGCGCTGCGCGGAGGCCAGCCGTCCCACGGCCACCGCGCCCAGAGTGCGGGCGTCCTCACCGGAGACCTCCGTGTCCCCCGAGACCTCCTCCAGGTCGCGGCGGGCGGTGGCGGCCAGCCAGGTGGCCAGGGCCTGCGGGTCCATCGGGGCGTCGGCGACGGGCTCGGGCGAGGTGGCGCCCTCGGGCGTGGCCCCGTTCCACGGATCCCACACGCCTCCCAGCGTCTGCACGCGGGCGTCTGAGGCGGCGGCCAGGGCGTCGAGCGACTCCCGGCACGAGGAGCAGGCCGTGGCCTTCGCGGAGAGCGCCCGGGCCTGATCCGCGGCCGCGGCGTCCGCGCGCACGCTCGTGTCGCGGACGAGGGCGATGCCGGTCAGCGCGGGCAGCGCCCCCGGGGAAGCCTCCAGATGGATGCCGCATCCCGTCGCCGTCCCCGCGACGGCCAGCGCGGCCGCGACGGCCAGCGACGCCCTCGCCGCCCGGGTCCCGGACGGGAGAGCGCGGTGGGGACGCGGGGAGGGCGGGTGCGACGGCGACTGGATCACCCCCCGATCATCCCATGTCCCCACGGGTAGGATGGACCTCTGGCCCATGTCGTGGGGCTGATGGCGAAGAACACCTGGGAGGGACCGTGGCCGCACACGAATCCGCAGACCTGCGGGGGCTGCTCGAGGGCGTGGTCGCCGAGACGGGGCTGGTCCTGGAGTCCGTGCGCGAGCTCCAGCGCGGCGGGACGCCCGTCGTCATGGTCGTCGTCGACGCGGCGGACGGCGTGCGGGGCGTGGACTCGGACACGTTGGCGGAGGTCTCGCGCGCCGTCTCGAAGGAGATGGACCGCGCCGATCCCATCGACGGCGAGTACGTGCTGGAGGTCTCGACACCGGGCGCGGAGCGCGAACTCACCGAGACGCGCCATTGGAGGCGTGAGATCGGCCGCGTGATCCGCGTGTGCCTGCGCGACCGTTCGGAGGTCACGGGCCGCCTCGTCGCCGCGGGCGAGGAGTCGGCGACGCTCGACGTGGACGGCGAGGCGGTTACGATCTCCTACGCACAGGTGAAGAAGGCGCGTCCGCGCGTCGAGTTCGGCTCTGAGGAGTGAGGCGACCGTGGAAATCGACATGACGGCACTGCGCATGGTGGAGCAGGAGAAGGGCGTCGACCTGGAGACGCTCGTCGACGCGATCGAGGAGGCCCTGCTCAAGGCGTACCACAACATGCCGGGCGCCATCTCCCGCGCGCGCATCGAGATCGACAGGCGCACCGGCCGCGTCACCGTGATGGCCACGGAGGAGGACGAGGACGGGAACCCCATCGGCGAGTTCGATGACACGCCCTCCAACTTCGGGCGGATCGCCCAGTCGACCGCGCGGTCGGTGATCATGCAGCGCCTGCGCGACGCGGACGACGCCCGGGTCCTGGGCGATTTCGCCTCGAAGACGGGCCAGATCGTCACCGGCATCGTCCAGCAGGCCCGTGAGGGGCGGGTGACGCTGGTCAAGCTCGCCGACGACTTCGAGGCCGTCCTGCCCGACGCCGAGAAGGTCCCCGGGGAACGCTACCGGCACGGCGACCGCATCCGCGCCTACATCGTCGCGGTGGAGCGCACGGACAAGGGGGCGCGCATCACGCTGTCGCGCACCCACCCGGGGCTGGTGCTCGGCCTGTTCGAGCGCGAGGTCCCCGAGGTGCAGCAGGGCCTCGTCCAGATCAAGGCGGTCGCCCGCGAAGCCGGGCACCGAACGAAGATCGCGGTGGCCGCCACGCGCGACGGCATCAACGCCAAGGGCGCCTGCATCGGCCCGATGGGGGCCCGCGTGCGCACGGTCATGACGGAACTGGGCGGGGAGAAGATCGACATCGTCGACTGGTCGGGAGACCCGGGGCGCTTCGTGGCAAACGCGCTGTCACCCGCCCGCGTCTCGCGTGTCATCGTGCACTCCGTGGAGCAGCGCACGGCCACGGCCATTGTGCCGGACTTCCAATTGTCCCTGGCCATCGGCAAGGAGGGGCAGAACGCCCGACTCGCCGCGCGCCTGACCGGCTACCACATCGACATCCACTCCGACGCGGAGACCGGGGACACCGCCCGGGCGTCGCGATCGTCGATGTCCGACACGGTCGTCGAAGCCGGGGCCGCCCCCGTCGCGGAGACGTCGGCCCCGCCCGACGTGACCAGTCGCTCACAGGCGCCCGGCGTGGACTCGGACACGCTCGGCTAGACTGGGGAGGCTGTTGCTGCACATGGACGCTGGTCGGACACCGGGGGGAGCCCCGGGCCCGGTCCGCACCTGCGTGGGGTGCGGCGAACGGGCCCCGCGGGCGGATCTCATCCGCGTGCGAGCGGCCCCCGACGGATCCGCCTCGGTGGATCCGTATGGCGATCGTCCCGGCCGGGGCGCCTGGGTCCATCCGGATCCGGGCTGTATCGGCCGTGCCCGCTCCCGGCGGGCGCTGACGCGCTCCCTCAGGCTCACCCGCGGGGCGGGGGACCAGGTGTGGGCGGATCTGCTGGAGATCGCCGGCCATTCAGCGGCGCGCCTGGCGCGCCGGACCTCGAGTGATGGAAGCGGGTTGGAAGCCGATGGGCACCCGATGAGTACCCAGCGATGAGCTGCCAGCAAGACCAGTAGAGGCGCCTCCTGTCCGGGGGCGCGTCCGAACAGGAGAGATGTGGCAAAGTTGCGTGTCCACGAGCTCGCGAAGGAGCTCGGAATCACCAGCAAGGACCTCTTGACGTACCTGCGCAGCAGCGGGGAGTTCGTCAAGGCGTCCAGTTCCGCGTTGGAGCCGCCAGTCGTGCGGTCCGCGCGTGAGCACTACCAGTCGGTGTCCCCCCGCAAGGCCGAGGGGACGGCCGACGCGAGGAAGCAGGGGTCGGGTCCGGCCCGGCCCGGCGGCGCCCGTTCCTCGGGCCAGCGGTCGGGCGGGGACCATACGGGTCCGCACCCCACGCCCGGGCCTCGGGCACCTCGCTCCGGCTCGGCCCAGGAGCCGGCCCGCTCGCACGGCGGGCACGAGGCGCCGCACCGTCCGGAGCATTCGAGCACGACCCATGCCGCCCCCCATCCCGGGCCCTCCCAGTCCGAGCACCAGGGGTCCCGTCCGGCGCCCAGCGCGAGGTCGGGCCACGGCGCGGGACAAGGACGCCAGGAGCACTCGGGCGCGCCCCGTCAGGGGGCCCCTCGTCCCGGCCCCCGGCCGGCCGGTCCGCGCCCAGGCAACAACCCGTATGCCTCGAGCCAGGGCATGCCCCGGCCGGGCGGCAGCGGCGGCCCGCGTCCGGGACCTCGTCCCGGAGCCCGGCATCAGGGCCAGCCCGGATCGGAGCGCTCCGGACGCCCGGGCGCCGCAGGCAGCGGCGGTCCGCGCCCCGGCGCCCGTCCCGGGCGTCCCGGGCCGGGTGGGAACCGCCCGAACCCCGGCATGATGCCGGGGCACGCGAACTTCGCGCGGCCCGGTGATCGCCCCGCGCGCCCCGGCGGCGGTCGCGGCGGGAGGGGCGGCGGTCCCCGCACGGGCGGCGGGCCCGGGACCGGCGTCGGCACCGGCGCGCCCGCTGGAGGCTTCGGCGGCGGCCCGCGCGGCGGTCGCGGCGGGCGGGGCTCCACACCGGGAGCCTTCGGACGCGGCGGCGGCCGGTCCCAGCGGGGACGGAAGTCGAAGCGCGCGAAGCGCCAGGAGTTCGAGCAGCAGAGCGCGCCGACGATCGGCGGCGTGTCGATCCCGCGCGGCAACGGGCAGGAGATCCACATCCGCCAGGGGGCCTCGCTGGCCGATCTCGCGGACAAGATCAACGTCAACCCCGCGGCACTGGTCACGGTGCTCTTCCACCTGGGCGAGATGGCCACGGCCACCCAGTCCCTGGACCAGGACACCTTCGAGGCGCTGGGGGCCGAGCTCGGGTACGACCTCAAGGTCGTCTCCCCCGAGGACGAGGACCGCGAGCTTCTGGAGTCCTTCGACATCGACCTGGAGGCCGAGGAGGCGGACGACGAGGAGCATCTCAAGGCGCGTCCGCCGGTGGTCACCGTCATGGGCCATGTCGATCACGGCAAGACGAAGCTGCTGGACGCGATCCGCCACACGGATGTCGTCGACACCGAGCACGGCGGCATCACCCAGCACATCGGCGCCTACCAGGTGCGGGTCGACGTCGACGG
This sequence comes from Schaalia naturae, assembly GCF_042665795.1. NCBI lineage: Bacteria > Bacillati > Actinomycetota > Actinomycetes > Actinomycetales > Actinomycetaceae > Schaalia > Schaalia naturae. Next base: position 1,509,199 of record NZ_JBHTEF010000001.1, on the reverse strand, counting down.
GCAGGACCGCGCGATCACGTTCATCGACACTCCCGGGCACGAGGCCTTCACGGCCATGCGCGCCCGCGGCGCCCAGGTCACCGACATCGCGGTCCTGGTGGTCGCCGCCGACGACGGCGTCATGCCGCAGACGGTCGAGGCGATCAACCACGCCCAGGCGGCCGACGTGCCGATCGTCGTGGCGGTGAACAAGATCGACAAGGAGGGTGCGAACCCTCAGAAGATCCGTTCCCAGCTCACCGAGTACGGCCTGGTGGCAGAGGAGTACGGCGGCGACGTCATGTTCGTCGACGTCTCCGCCAAGCAGCGCATCGGGATCAAGGAGCTGCTGGAGGCGGTCCTGTTGACGGCCGACGCGGCCCTGGACCTGCGGGCGAACCCCGACACGGACGCCCGCGGCGTCGCGATCGAGGCCAACCTGGACAGGGGACGCGGCGCGGTGGCGACGATGCTCGTCCAGCGCGGCACGCTGCACGTGGGGGACGCGGTGGTCGTGGGCTCCGCCCACGGCCGGGTCCGCGCCATGTTCGACGAGTACGGCAAGGAGGTGCCCGCGGCCCTTCCGTCGCGCCCGGTGCAGGTCATCGGCCTGACGTCCGTGCCGCGCGCCGGCGACTCGTTCCTGGTGGCCTCCGATGACCGCACGGCCCGCCAGATCGCGGACAAGCGCGAGGCCGCCGAGCGGGCCGCCCTGCTGGCCAAGCGCCGCAAGCGCGTCTCCCTGGAGGACTTCGACAAGGTCCTCAAGGAGGGCGAGGTCGACACCCTCAACCTCATCATCAAGGGCGACGTCTCCGGCGCGGTCGAGGCCCTGGAGGACTCGCTGCTGCGCATCGACGTGGGCGACGAGGTCCAGCTCCGGATCATCCACCGAGGCGTGGGCGCCATCACGCAGAACGACGTCAACCTGGCCACGGTCGACAACGCGGTCATCATCGCGTTCAACGTCCGCCCGGCGGAGCGCGTGGCGGAGTTGGCGGAGTCCGAGGGCGTGGAGATCAAGTACTACAACGTGATCTATGCGGCCATCGACGATGTCGAGGCGGCTCTGAAGGGCATGCTCAAGCCGATCTACGAGGAGGTGGCCCTGGGCTCGGCGGAGATCCGCCAGGTCTTCCACTCCGGCAAGTTCGGCAACATCGCGGGCTCCCTGGTCCGCTCGGGCGTCATCCGCCGCGGGGCCAAGGCGCGCCTGGTGCGAGATGGCGTCGTGGTCGCGGACAACCTGGAGATCCAGTCGCTGCGCCGCGAGAAGGACGATGTCACCGAGGTGCGCGAGGGCTACGAGTGCGGCATCACACTCGGGTACAAGGACATCGCCGAGGGCGACGTCGTCGAGACCTGGGAGATGCGCGAGAAGGCGCGCGACTGAGCCGCCGGATCGCTGCGCACGCACCGCGCCCTCGGGGATGTCGATGACGTCCCCGAGGGCGCGGTGCCGCGCGGTGACCACGTACCATGGAGGGCCGTGAGCTCGGGAGCGTCCGGGCCGGGACAGCGCCGATATCAGGAGGAGGCCGCATGGCGGACCAGACACGCGTTCACAAGGTCGAGGACCGGATCCAGCAGACCGTCGCGCGCCTGTTGGGACGCCGCGTCAAGGATCCGCGGCTCGCGCCGGTGACGATCACGGACGTCCGGGTGACCGGCGACCTCCAGCATGCCTCCGTGTTCTACACGGTCCTGGGCGACGGGCCGGAGCGCGAGGCCGCGGCGCGGGCCTTCTCCTCGGCGGCCGGCATCCTGCGCTCCGAGGTGGGCCGCGCCCTGGGCATCCGGCTCACCCCGACGCTCGAGTTCATCCCCGATGCGCTCCCGCAGGCCGCCGCCTCCCTGGAGGAGGCGCTGGAGGCCGCGCGGGCCCGCGACGAGGAGATCGCGCGGCGCTCGCAGGGCGCTGCCTTCGCAGGGGACCCGGACCCGTACCGTCGCGACGAGGACGGCCCCGCTCCCGACGAATCCGGGGAGAGCGGGGGCATCCGCTGAGATGACCGGGAGCGAAGCGCCGCGCACGCCCTCGGGGCTGCTGGTCGTCGACAAGGACGCGGGGCTCACCAGCCACGACGTGGTCGCCCGAGTGCGGCGCCTGGCGCGGACCCGCCGGGTGGGCCACGCCGGCACGCTCGACCCGATGGCCACCGGCGTGCTGGTCGTCGGGATCGACCGGGCGACGCGGCTGCTGAGGTGGCTGACAGCGGACTCGAAGACCTACGAGGCCACGATGCGGCTGGGCCAGACCACCTCCACGGACGACGCCGACGGTGAGACCGTCGGGCTCCGGGGCTGCTCCGGACTCTCCGACGAGGCGCTCGAAGCGGCGATCGCCCCGCTGCGGGGCGACATCTGGCAGATCCCATCCGCGGTCTCCGCCATCAAGATCGGGGGGCGGCGCGCCTACGCGCTCGCGCGCGAGGGAGTCGAGGTCGACATCCCCGCCCGTCCCGTCCGCGTCGGCAGGCTCGATGTCGTCGGCGTGCCGCGGGAGCAGACGATCGCCCCGGAGGCGCGGCCCGTTCCGGTCACGGATGTCGACCTGCATGTCGAGTGCTCCTCGGGGACGTACGTGCGTGCGCTCGCCCGCGACATCGGGTCGGCGCTCGGCACGGGCGCCCACCTCACGCGCCTGCGCCGCACCGAGGTCGGGTCTTTCACGCTCAGCGATGCGGAGACGCTGGCGGAGCTCACGGCCCGCGTCGAGCGCGGGGAGGCGCTGCCCCTCATCGGGCTGGACACCGCGGTCCGGGCGATGTTCCCGGACCTCGTGCTCGACGAGGACGAGGCCATCCGTTTCTCCCACGGCCAGGCGCCGCGTCGCGACCCGGCGGCCCTGGAGGCGCTGCGCGGATCGGCGGGGGAGGGGCCGGTGGGCGTCCTCGCCCCGGACGGGGCCACTGTGCTGGGACTGGCCCGGATCGAGGGCCCGGAGGGCGGGGCGGGCGCGCTGAGGACGGTCCTGGTCTTCTGACCGGGGCGGCGCCACACAGAGAAGGGGACTGCGCGTGAAGATCTGGACCGAACTGGAACAGGTGCCCGGCGACGAGCGCTCGGTGGTGACGATCGGCAACTTCGACGGGATGCACCGAGGGCACCGCAGCATCATCGGGACATGCGTCGGGCACGCGCGTCGCAAGGGGGTGGATGCGGTGGCCTGCACCTTCGACCCCCACCCCTCCCAGGTGCATCATCCCGAGGCGGGGATCCAGCTGATCACCCCCCTCAGCGACCGGCTCGACGCGATGGCCGGGGCGGGACTGGACGCGACGCTCGTCGTCCACTACGACGCCTCGGTGTACACGCTGGAGCCCGAGGAGTTCGCGGTCCAGTACCTCGTCGAGCGCTTGGGCGCCCTCGAGGTCGTGGTGGGGGAGGACTTCCGCTTCGGGCGCCACAACGCCGGCGACGTCGACACCCTGCGGGCGATCGGGCGCCGGCACGACTTCGACGTCGTGGTCGTCGCGGACATCCGCGACCAGGACGGCCGCAGGTGGTCCTCGTCATGGGTGCGCGAGCTGCTGTCCCAGGGCGACGTCGCCGGGGCAGCGCGCGTGCTCGGGCGCTTCCACCGCATCCGCGGCGTCGTCGAGCACGGGTTCAAGCGGGGGCGGGCGCTGGGGTTCCCCACCGCGAACCTCGGCTCGGGGATCGAGGGCGTGGTGCCCGCCGATGGGGTGTACGCCGGATGGGTCGTGCGCGAGGTGCCGGGCACGACGGCGCGTGAGTTCCTCCCGGCCTCGATCTCGGTGGGCTCGAACCCGCAGTTCGACGGGGTGAGGCGCACCGTGGAGGCCCATGTGCTGGGGCGCACGGATCTCAATCTGTACGGCGAGCGCATCGCCGTCCACTTCGTCGACCGGATCCGGGCGATGACGGCCTTCGACTCCGTGGAGCAGCTGCAGGACCAGATGGACGACGACCTGCGGCGCACGGCGGCGGTCCTGGGCGTCGCGGTGTCGGGCCGCGTCGACCCCGCACAGGTGAGCGCCCAGTAGGCGCGCGGCATGGGGCGTGCGGGATCTCACCCCGCCGGGCGCCGTGGGGCGGCTCACGGCGCCCGGATGCGCCAGAGCGCCGTGCTAGCCTGGGCACGCCGTTCGATCGGCCGCGGACAGTCATGCCCGGGGACAGCCCCGGTGCTCCGCGCAACGAGACATCAAGGAGCTCACGTGCCGCTGACCAAGGACGTCAAGGACCAGATCGTCGCCGAGTACGCCACCCATGAGGGCGATACGGGCTCCCCGGAGGTCCAGATCGCGCTGCTCACCCAGCGCATCAAGGATCTCACCGAGCACTTCAAGTCCCACCCGCACGACCACCACTCGCGTCGTGGTCTGATGCTGCTGGTCGGACGCCGCAAGCGCCTCCTCGGCTACCTGGCCGGCATCGATATCGAGCGCTATCGCTCGCTGATCGAGCGCCTCGGCCTGCGTCGCTGACCCACCCCGGCCCGGTTCCCCATGGTTCCGGGCCGGTTCCACAGCGGGCGCGGGGCCGACCGGCCCCGGCCCCATCCGGACACCGCGCTGCAGTGGGCGGTTTTCGACAGTGGCTCACGGACCCGGGCGGATCTCCCCGACCGCATGCCGTGGGCTTCGATCGAAGGCCGGCACCAGGCGCGATACCACCTCATCCAAGGAGAATCACGCCACATGATGGAAGGCCCTGACATCGTCGCCGCAGAGGCGACGATCGACAACGGTCGCTTCGGGAAGCGCACGGTGCGTTTCGAGACGGGGCGCCTGGCCCAGCAGGCCGCGGGATCCGCGGTCGCCTACCTGGACGACGAGACCATGGTGCTCTCGGCCACGACGGTCGGGAAGCACCCCAAGGACCAGTTCGACTTCTTCCCCCTGACGGTCGACGTCGAGGAGCGCGCCTACGCCGCGGGACGGATCCCCGGATCGTTCTTCCGCCGCGAGGGACGCCCCGGCACGGAGGCCATTCTGGCCGCCCGCCTCATCGACCGCCCCCTGCGCCCCGGATTCGTCAAGGGGCTGCGCAACGAGGTCCAGGTCGTGGAGACCGTCCTGTCGGTCCATCCCGATGACGCCTACGACGTCCTGGCCATCAACGCGGCCTCGATGTCCACCCAGATCGCGGGCCTGCCCTTCACCGGGCCGATCGGCGGCACCCGGCTGGCTCTCATCGACGGCCAGTGGGTCGCGTTCCCGCGCTGGTCCGAGATGGAGCGCTCGGTCTTCAACATCACCGTCGCGGGGCGCATCGTCGCCCACGAGGACGGAACCGACGACGTCGCGATCATGATGGTCGAGGCCGGCGGCGGCGAGAACGAGTGGGATCTCATCCAGGCCGGCGCCGTGGCGCCGACGGAGGACGTGGTGGCCGACGGCCTGGAGGCCGCGAAGCCCTTCATCCGCGCCCTGTGCCTCGCCCAGATGGAGATCGCGTCCAAGGCCTCCAAGGAGACCGTGGACTTCCCGCTGTTCCTCGACTACACCGACGAGCAGTACGCGGCGGTCGAGTCCTGGGTCGGCGACAAGGTGGCGAAGGCTCTTCTCACGGAGGGCAAGCTGGCCCGCGACGAGGCCGTCGACGCGGTGCGCGCCGAGATGCTCGAGGCGCTGCTGGCCGACCGCCCGGAGGAGGAGAAGGAGCTCAAGGCCGCCTTCCGCTCCCTGGAGAAGCAGACGATCCGCATGCGCACGCTGCGCGAGGGCGTCCGCATGGACGGGCGCACGCCCACCCAGATCCGGTCGCTGTCCGCCGAGGTCGAGGTCGTGCCCCGCGTGCACGGCTCCGCGCTCTTCCAGCGCGGCGAGACCCAGATCCTCGGCATCACGACGCTGGCCATGCTCCGCATGGAGCAGCAGCTCGACAACCTCTCCCCGGTCTCGGCGAAGCGCTACATGCACCAGTACAACTTCCCGCCCTTCTCCACCGGCGAGACGGGGCGCGTCGGCTCCCCGAAGCGCCGCGAGATCGGGCACGGGGACCTGGCCGAGCGCGCGCTCAAGCCGGTGCTGCCCAGCCGCGAGGACTTCCCCTACGCCATCCGCCAGGTCTCGGAGACGCTGGGGTCGAACGGCTCCTCGTCCATGGGGTCGGTGTGCGCCTCCACCCTGTCCCTGCTCCAGGCCGGCGTGCCGCTGCGCGCCCCGGTCGCGGGCATCGCGATGGGCCTGATGACCGGCGAGGTCGACGGGGAGAGGAAGTCTGTCACCCTCACCGACATCCTGGGCGCCGAGGACGGTTTCGGCGACATGGACTTCAAGGTCGCGGGCACGACGGACTTCGTCACCGCGCTCCAGCTGGACACGAAGCTCGACGGCATCGACTCCGACGTCCTGCGCGGCGCTCTGGCCCAGGCCCGCGACGCGCGGCTGGTGATCCTCAACCTCATCAACCAGGCGATCGACGGCCCCGACGAGATGTCGCCCACCGCGCCGCGCATCATCACGGTGCAGGTGCCGGTCGACAAGATCGGCGAGGTCATCGGTCCGAAGGGCAAGATGATCAACCAGATCCAGGAGGACACGGGCGCGGACCTCACGATCGAGGACGACGGCACCGTCTACATCGGGGCCTCGACCGGCGAGGCCGCCGAGGCGGCCCGGGCGCTCGTCAACCAGATCGCGAACCCGCAGATGCCCGAGGTCGGCGAGCGCTTCGTCGGCACGGTCGTCAAGACCACGTCCTTCGGCGCGTTCGTCTCGCTGACCCCCGGCAAGGACGGCCTCCTGCACATCTCGCAGGTGCGTCGCCTGGTCGGCGGCAAGCGCATCGACTCGGTGGACGACGTCCTCCAGGTCGGCCAGCAGGTCGAGGTCGAGATCGCCGAGATCGGCGATCGCGGCAAGCTGTCGCTGCACGCCGTCGTCGACGGGGAGGCGGGCGAGGCCGAGGAGTCCCACGAGGGCGGCCGTGAGCGCGCCCCGCGGGGCGAGCGGGCCGAACGCCGCGAGCGCCGCCCGCGTACCCGCTCGCGTCGTCACCATGACGATGAGGGCGAGGCGCCGGCGTCGGAGGAGAACGCCTCCGAGGACTGAGCGCGCGACCGATTGAGCCTCTGTGCTCTGCCGACGGGCCCGCAGCCATCTGGCTGCGGGCCCGTCGTTCGGGCGGCCGGGGCCCTACACTCGGAGGAGTTGCCCGATGAGTGCCCGATCCCAGATACCAGGAGGTGCGCACATGCGCCGCTTCACGGATTCCGTCCTGTTCCTGGCGTTGTTCGCCCTGGACGCCCTCGCCTGGCTGATCCTCGACCTCACCGGCGGCATCGAGGCCGCCGACCCGGGTCGGATCGCGCCGATGACCTTGGGCGCCGTCATCGTCATCGCGTGCCCGGCTCTGCTCGTCACCGGCGTCCTCGCCCTGGCGCGGGCGCTGACGGGCGCGGCCCCGCGCAGGTTCTACGTCTGGGCCCTCGGAGCGTCGGTGCTGGGGTCGGTCGTCGCCTGGGCCGCGGGCGTGACGGCCACCGCCCAGGGGATCGAGGTCGGCCTCAGCTGGATGGCCTGGTTCTTCGGCATCCAGGCGGTGGCCTGCGTCGTCGGCCTCCTCGTCGCCCTGACCGGCGGCATCGAGCGTCCGGCTAAGAAAGCTGCCGGCAGCGCCTCCGAACCGGAGAAGACGGCTGAGGCGCCCTCGTCGCCGGCGGCCGTCTCCGAGACCGAACCGGTCGGGGAGGACGAGGCCACGCCCGCCCCGCACGAGGGGCCGGAGCCGGGGATGCCGGATGGGGCGCCAGGCTCGGACGCGCCCGGTGACGCGGCGCGCCAGGCGGCGCCGACATGGACGGAGGACCGGCAGGCGTGACCCGCATCGCACCTCCCCAGGCCGATCCCCTCGACCTGCCGGTGGAGGGACCGGACCTCACCGCCTCCCTGGAGTTCGACGACGGGGACACGTGTGTGCGCCGCACCGTCCTGCCGGGAGGCGTGCGCGTCCTCAGCCAGGACGTGCCCGCCACGCACTCGGTCGGCGTGAGCCTGTGGGTGCCGGTGGGCTCCCGCGACGAGACCCCGGCGCACGCCGGATCCACCCACTTCCTCGAGCACCTCCTGTTCAAGGGGACCGCTCGGCGCTCCGCCCTGGACATCGCGGTCGCCTTCGACGCGGTGGGGGGCGAATCCAATGCGGAGACCGGCAAGGAGTCGACGAACTACTGGGCGAGGGTGCGGGACCAGGACCTCGGGATGGCGGTCGACGTCCTCACGGACATGGTGGCCGCCTCCCGGATCGACCCCGCGGACTTCGACCTGGAGCGCGGCGTCATCCTCGACGAGCTGGCGATGGCTGAGGACAGCCCCACCGAGGTCGTCCACGACGCCTTCGCCGCCGCAGCGATGGGGGACACGCCCCTGGGCCGGCCCGTCGGAGGGACGCCCGAGGCGATCCGCGCCATCGGACGCGACGACGTGTGGGAGCACTACCGCTCGGCCTACGGTCCGGGCACCCTGGTCGTCGCCGTGGCGGGGCACGTCGACCACGACCGGCTGCTCGACGAGGTCGCGGCTGCGCTGGAACGCGCCGGATGGGCCGGTGGCGCGGGCGGGCCGCGGCCGCGCCGGCCGGAGGACCCCGCCGAGCCGGTCGCCGGCGCGTCCCAGGCGCGCGAGATCGTGCGACGCCGCGAGGTCGAGCAGGCTCATGTCGTCGTCGGCTGCCCGTCCATGCGCGCGGGGGACCCCCGCCGTCGCGTGATGTCGGTGCTGCTCGGCGTCCTGGGAGGATCGATGTCCTCGCGGCTGTTCCAGGAGGTCCGCGAGAGGCGGGGGCTCGCCTACTCGACGTACGCCTTCGACTCGCCTTTCGCCGACACCGGTTTCTTCGGCATGTACGCGGGCACCGCGCCCGAGAAGGTCGGGCAGGTCGAGGACATCATGAGCGCCCAGCTGGAGTCCCTGGCGTCGGACGGCCCCACGGAGGAGGAGATGGCGCGCGTGCGCGGGCAGCTCCGCGGCGGGCTCGCGCTCGGGCTGGAGGACAACTGGTCCCGGATGGCGCGGCTGGGACGCGCCGAGATGCTCGGCCGCTACTACACGGTGGAGGCGACGCTCGCGGGGCTCGACGCCGTGGAGGCCGAGGATGTCAGGGGGCTGGCCGGCGAGCTGGCAGCCGGACCGCGCAGCCGCGCGCTCGTGCTGCCGGCGGAGCCGTGAGCCGGGATCGGCGTCGGCAGACGGAGGAGGACATATGGTGAAGGTGGCGGTCATCGGCGCAGCCGGGCGGATGGGCTCGACGGTGTGCGAGGCCGTGGAGGCCGCGCCCGACTTGGACCTGGTCGCGCGCATCGAAGCGGGCGACGCCCTGGACCCAGGAACGCTGGCGGGGGCGGACGTGGCGGTGGACTTCACACGTCCCGAGGTCACGGAGGCCAACGTCCACGCCTGCCTGGACGCTCGCATCCATGCGGTCGTGGGCACCACGGGCTGGGGGCCCGACGCCCTGGAGCGGGTGGGCGCCCACGCGCGGACGGCTGGGCGGTCGGTGCTGATCGCCCCCAACTTCGCGATGTCAGCGGTGCTGGCCATGCGCTTCGCCGCGATGGCGGCGCCCTACTTCGAGAGCGCCGAGGTCCTCGAGATGCACCATCCCGACAAGGTCGACGCCCCCTCCGGCACGGCGGCCGCCACCGCCCGGGGGATCGCGGCGGCTCGAGCGGAGGCCGGGATGGGCGCGATGCCCGACGCCACGCTCTCCGATCCCCTGGGAGCCCGCGGCGCCCGCATCGACGGCGTGCCGGTCCACGCCGTGCGCCTGCGCGGTCTCACCGCGCATGAGGAGATCCTCCTGGGCAACCCGGGCGAGCAGTTGGTCATCCGCACGGACTCCTTCGACCGCGTCTCCTTCATGCCGGGCGTCCTCTTCGCCGTGCGCCATGTCGGCGAGCGCCCCGGGCTGACGGTGGGGCTCGACGCCGCGATGGGGCTGGCATGACGGACCGGCGCCGCGTCGCGGCCCGTCCCGACCGGTCGGTGCGTCCGGCCGTGGCCGAGGACGCCGATGCGGTGGCGCGCATCCAGGTTCGCGGCATCCGGGCGGCCATCCAGGCGGGCCTGGGCCCGCAGGGCGAGGCGCCCGTCCTCTCCACCGGGGCCGTGCGCGAGCGGTGGAGGACGACGCTGGAGGCCGCGGCCCCGTCGGGCTGCCACACGCTTGTCGCGCTCCACGGCGGCGCGGTCGCAGGCTTCCTCTCCTGCGCGCCCGGTCCCGCCCTCGGCCCTGCGCCCGGGGACCAGGGGGACGTCCCGGCGGGCACGGACATCCTCGCCCTCGAGGTCCTCCCCGACTTCGCCCGGTCCGGCCATGCCTCGCGCCTGCTGTCCGCCCTGGTCGACATCGCCCGTCCGCACGTCCTGCGCGTGTGGGTCACCGCTGGGGACGACGCGCACACGCGCTTCTACCAGGGCGCCGGGTTCGCCCCGGCGGGCCTGCGCCGCCGCCTGGCAGTCGGAGGGCGGGCCGTCACCGAGCACCTGTGGTGGTCGAGGCTGTCCGGGTGAGGGCCCGCCGCACCGGGTCCCGGGCGATCGGGCGACCCCATGATGAACACCGCTCCCCGGGTTCGGGCGCGTCCTCTACGCTGACGGTCATGAGCACCGTCGCACCCACCGGGACCCCGGACCGCACTTTCGGCACGCTCGCGCCCGCGATGATCACCCCGTTCCACGCCGACGGGTCGCTGGACGCGGACACGGCGCAGGTCCTGGCCCGCCGGATGGTCGACCAGGGGTGCGACGCGATCCTGCTGTCGGGCACCACCGGGGAGTCGCCGACCACGCACCAGCCGGAGAAGGACGAGCTCACGCGCTCCGTCGTGGAGGCCGTGGGCGATCGGGCGTTCATCCTGTGCGGAGCGGGCTCCAACGACACGGCGCACGCCGTGCGCATCGCGCAGAACGCGCAGGCCTGCGGCGCAGACGGCCTGCTGGTCGTCTCCCCGTACTACAACCGGCCGTCCCAGGCCGGCCTGGTGGCCCACGTCCGCGCGATCGCGGAGGCCACGGACCTGCCGATCATGCTCTACGACATCCCGGGGCGCACGGGCCTCGCCTTCTCCGACGCGGCGCTCGACGAGCTGGCCACCCACCCGCGCATCCGCGCCGTGAAGGACGCCACCGGCCAGGTGAGCCGGGGCGGGGAACGGATGCGCCGAACGGGGCTCGCCTACTACTCGGGGGACGACGGGCTCAACCTCGCCTGGCTCGTCGAGGGGGCGTCGGGCTGCCTCTCGGTCGTCGCGCACGTGGCGGCCGCCCACTACCGGCGCCTCATCGACCTGGTCGACGCCGGGGAATGGCTCGAGGCCCGCGAGCTCGCCCGCACCCTGGCCCCCCTGGTCCGCGCGGTCATGGGAGGCGGCCAGGGCACGGTGATGGCCAAGTGCGCCCTGCATCTCCAGGGGGTCCTGCCCGATCCCGCCGTCCGGCTCCCGCTGGTGGCCCCCGCCCAGGAGGAGACCGCCGCTTTGAGGGAAGCGATGGAGGCCCTGGACCTGCTGTGACGTTCCGCCCGACGAGGGCGTCCCTGCGATCCGGGACCGGCGCGCGGCGCGCGTCGTGGCAGAATCGTCCCATGAGTCCCCTTTACGACAATCTGGCCGAGCCTGCCCCGCTGGCTGACGGCGCGCTGCGCGTGATCCCGCTGGGAGGCCTCGGAGAGGTCGGGCGCAACATGAACGTGCTCGAGCTCGACGGCCATCTGCTCATCGTCGACTGCGGCGTCCTCTTCCCCGAGGAGACCCAGCCCGGGGTCGACCTGATCCTCCCGGACTTCTCGTGGATCGAGGACCGCATGGACGATGTGGTCGGGCTGGTCCTCACCCACGGGCATGAGGACCACATCGGCGCCGTCCCCTACCTGCTGAAGCTGCGCGACGACATCCCGATCTACGGGTCGGACCTCACCCTGGGCTTCGTCGCCCCCAAGATCCGCGAGCACCGCCTTCCCGCGCCCGAGCTCCACGTCGTCGCCGAGCACGACCGCGTCCGCGTGGGGCCCTTCGACCTGGAATTCGTCGCCGTCACCCACTCGATCCCCGACGCCCTGGCCGTGTTCGTGCGCACCTCGGCCGGCAAGGTGCTGATCACCGGCGACTTCAAGATGGACCAGCTGCCGCTCGACCACCGCCTCACTGACCTGCGGTCCTTCGCCCGTTTCGGGGAGGAGGGCGTCGACCTGTTCATGGTCGACTCGACCAACGCGGAGGTCCCCGGTTTCATCGCCCCCGAACGGGAGATCGGACCGGTCCTGGACCGGACCTTCGGAGAGGCTCCGGGGCAGATCATCGTCGCCTCCTTCAGCTCCCACGTCCACCGGGTCCAGCAGGTCATCAACGCGGCCTCCCACCACGGGCGGCGCGTCGCCCTCATCGGGCGATCGATGGAGCGCAACATGCGCATCGCGGAGGAGAAGGGGTACCTCACGGTCCCTGAGGGCGTCCTCATCGAGTCCTCGAAGATCGGCGACCTGCCTCCCGAGAAACGGGTCTATATGGCGACCGGCTCCCAGGGGGAGCCCATGGCGGCCTTGTCCCGCATCGCGCGGGGCGACCACCGCTTCGTCCACATCGAGCCCGGCGACATGGTGGTGCTGGCGTCCTCGCTGATCCCCGGCAACGAGAACTCGGTGTACCGCGTCATCAACGACCTCACCCGCCTGGGGGCGCGCGTCGTCCACAAGGCCAACGCGAAGGTCCACGTCTCCGGCCACGCCGCGGCGGGCGAGCTCATCTACTGCTACAACATCGTGCAGCCGAAGAACGTCATGCCGATCCACGGCGAGGTCCGCCACTTGGTGGCCAACGGGCAGCTGGCCGTCAAGACCGGCGTGCCGCCGCAGAACGTCGTGCTGGCCGAGGATGGCGTCGTGGTGGATCTGGCCGACGGGCAGGCGCGTGTGGCGGGCGCCGTGCCCTGCGAGTACGTCTACGTCGACGGCCGCTCCATCGGGGAGATCTCCGAGGACGAGCTGGAGACCCGGCGCACGCTGGGCACAGAGGGGTTCGTCAGCGTCTACGCGGTGGTCGAGCACGACACGGGGACCGTCCTCGCCTCCCCGACGATCCGCGCCATCGGCATGGCCGAGGACGACTCCGTCTTCGACGAGGTGCTGCCCGACGTCGATGCGGCCCTCCGGGAGGCGGCCGCGCCCGGCGGGGTGGATCCCTACGTCCTCCAGCAGGCGATGCGCCGCGTCATCGGCCGGTGGGTGGCCCGCAGGCTGCGTCGCCGCCCGATGATCGTGCCCGTGGTCGTCGAGCAGTGACCCGGATCGCGGACGGTACGGTGGGGGCATGACCGGGCGTTTCATCTCGACCCACTCCGTCGTCCTCACCATCCCCCTGCACATCGACCATCTACCCGAGAGGGGCGCCTCCGAGCACGCGGACACGGCGACCTCGCAGCCTGGCGGGGGCTTCACCGCCCTGGCGGCCGTCGCGGCGCTCGGCGTGCCGGCCGCGATGGTGTCCCCCCTGGGGACGGGGCCCAACTCCTTCGCCGTGCGGCGCCAGCTGGTCGAGGCCGGCGTCGAGATCCTCACCGAGGAGCTGGTCGGCGACATCGGCGTGGCGATGACCCTGGTCGAGGCGGACGGCTCGACGACGTCCGTCGTCACCTCGGGGGTGGAGTCGGAGCCCTCCCGCCGGGTGCTGGACCGCGTCGAGCTGCGCCCGGGCGACCTGGTGCACGTCGCGGGGGCCGACCTCACCCGCGAGACCAGCGCCGAGGTGCTGTCCAGCTGGGCCGCCGGGCTCCCCGGCGAGGTCACGCTCGTGCTGTCCGTGTCCCCGGCTGTCGACCAGGTGCCGGTGTGGGCGTGGAAGAAGCTGCTGCGCCGCGCCGACGTCGTGACGATGAACATCCGCGAGGCCTCGACGCTGGGACGGATCCTCGCGTCCTCGGAGCCGGGAACGGGCGTGCGCCATGTGCTGCGCCCCGAGGCGGCTCTGGTGCGCCGCCTGGGGGTCATGGGGTGCGAGGTCCAGGCGGACGCCGCCCAGGCTCGCGTCCAGATCCCGGCCTTCGACTCCGTCGTCGTGGACACGGCGGGTGTGGGGGACACGCATATCGCCGTGATGTGCGCGGGGATCCTCGCCGGCATGGATTTGGTCGGCGCCTGCCGGATGGCCAACGCCGCGTCGGCGCTGACGATCTCGCACGAGTCCGCGCTCCCGGTGCCCACCCGCGATCAGATCGACCAGGTGCTGGCCGAGGGCGGAGTCACCTACTCCTACTGACCGGACCCGAGTCGCGGGCCCGGCGGCGCGCCAGACGCCCGCTCCTCCCGCGGCCGCGGTAGCGTCGAATCACCATGGCCCACACACCATCAGCGAAGAAGTCACGGACGGGCGGCGCAGCCTCGTCCGGAGCCCCGGTGCGCCCGGGAGCGCTCGCCCGTCTGTTCGCCGCCTCGGCCGCGGGAGCGCGGAGCGCCTGGGCGCGCTGGCGGAGCGTCGATCCGCAGGCGAAACGCGACTCCTGCGCCTTCCTATGCCTCGCCCTCGCCGTCGTCGTCGCCCTGCGCGAGTGGTTCGGGATCTCCGGGCAGGCGGGCGCCCTCATCCACCACGCGGTGGCCGGGGCGGTGGGCCTCTTCTCGGTCGTCGTGCCGCTGGCGCTCGTCATCCTGTCCGCGGACCTGTTCCGCGCCCGCGGCGGGGGCGAGTCCTACGCGGTGCCCCATCACGTCGCGGGGGGGACGGGAGCGGCGCTCGCCCTGACCGGATTGGTCCACGTCTCGGCCGGGAACCCGTCGCTGCGCCCCATCGGGGCGATCGAGCGCGCCGGGGGGGTGGCGGGGTGGTTCGTCGGCCGCCCGCTGGCCAATCTTCTGTCCCCCTGGGGCGCGGCCGCGGTCCTTGTGCTGCTGCTCGTCTACTCGGTGCTGCTGGCGACCCGCACGCGCGTCGCCGACATCCCGGACCGGTGCCGTGAGGCCCTCGCCTGGTTCCGCCGGCGGCCAGCCGGGAAGGCGGATGCGGGCGAGGGGGGCGCCGGGGCCCGCAGGCGGCGCCGCAACCGCGAGCAGCTGGCGACCGGGGACGATCCTGTCCTGGACGCCTATGACGCGGACGAGGCCTTCCGCCGGGCCCACGACACGACCGCCGTGTGGGAGGGAGACGCGCATCCTGCCGCGCCCGAGGAGCCGGCGCCGCCCTCGTCGGCAGACGAGGCGCCCACGGAGGCGATCGAGGCGGTGGGGGAGGTGCTTCCCATCCCTCCGACCAGCGCAGATCCTGGTCTGCCGACCCAGCCGGAGCTGGACGAGTCGATCGCCTACCAGCTGCCCGACGAGGATCTCCTCGTCCGCGGCGCCCCGCACAAGACGCGCTCGGCGGCCAACGACCACGTGGTCGAGGCCCTCCAGCAGGTGCTCTCCGAGTTCAACGTCGACGCCCGGGTCACGGGCTTCTCCCGCGGGCCGACGGTCACGCGCTACGAGGTCACGCTGGGACCGGGCGTCAAGGTCGAGCGCATCACGGCGCTGTCGAAGAACATCGCGTACGCCGTGGCCAGCGCCGATGTCCGCATCCTCAGCCCCATCCCCGGGAAGTCGGCCATCGGCATCGAGATCCCCAACACCGACCGGGAGACGGTCGCCCTGGGCGACGTCCTGCGCTCCGGGGCGGCCAGGCGGAACCACCATCCGCTCATGGTCGGCGTCGGCAAGGATGTCGAGGGCGGCTACGTGGTGACGAACCTCGCGAAGACCCCGCACCTCCTGGTCGCCGGCCAGACCGGCTCCGGCAAGTCGAGCTTCGTCAACTCGATGATCACCTCGATCATGATGCGGGCCACCCCGGCGCAGGTCCGCATGATCCTGGTCGACCCCAAGCGCGTCGAGCTCACCGTCTACGAGGGCATCCCGCATCTCGTCAGCCCGATCATCACCGATCCGAAGAAGGCCGCGGAGGCGCTGGAGTGGGTCGTGCGGGAGATGGACGCCCGCTACGACGATCTCGCGACCTACGGGTTCAAGCATGTCGATGATTTCAACAAGGCGGTGTCCTCCGGACAGGTGAAGGCGCTGCCGGGCCTCAACCGGGAGCTCCACCCCTACCCGTACCTGCTGGTGGTCGTCGACGAGCTCGCGGACCTCATGATGGTCGCCCCGCGCGATGTCGAGGCCTCCGTCCAGCGGATCACGCAGCTGGCGCGCGCCGCCGGCATCCATCTCGTGCTCGCCACCCAGCGGCCGTTGGTGGACGTGGTGACGGGGCTGATCAAGGCCAACATCCCCTCGCGCCTGGCCTTCGCGACCTCGTCGCTGGCGGATTCGCGCGTCATCCTCGACCAGCCGGGCGCCGAGAAGCTCGTCGGACAGGGCGACGCGCTGTACCTGCCGGCGGGCGCCGCCAAGCCGCTGCGCGTGCAGGGGGCCTGGGTCACGGAGTCGGAGATCCACGCCGTCGTCGCCCACGTGAAGTTGCAGATGGAGGCTCATTATCGGTCCGATGTCGTGGCCCCGGCCAAGCAGGCGAAGGTGGCGGAGGACATCGGGGACGATCTCGACGACCTGCTCCAGGCCGCGGAGCTCGTCATCTCCACGCAGCTGGGCTCGACCTCGATGCTCCAGCGCAAGCTGCGGGTCGGCTTCGCCCGCGCGGGCCGTCTCATGGACCTGTTGGAGTCGCGCGACATCGTCGGCCCCTCCGAGGGGTCGAAGGCCCGTGAGGTGCTGGTTCCCCCCGAGTCGTTGCCCGAGGTGCTGGCGATGCTGCGCGGGGAGACCCCGCCGCCCGAGGCGCCTGCGGGAAACGAGGCCGGCGCTCCCCGGGACGCGCAGGACGAGGCGGGCGGCGTCCCTTCGGCGGGCGACCCGTACGCGGGGCACGACTTCGGAGGGCAGGGGCCGCGGTTCGAGGACGAGGAGTCCGAGGACGGCGAGGACGCCTGGCAGCTGACCGGCCGATGACGCCGGCGCCGGGCCGGCGGGTCGGGCCTGCGCGGCGGGTAGGATCGACGGGATGAATGAGTCGAATGTGTCCAGGCGCCAGGAGCCCGGCGTTCCGGTGGTGAACGTGCCGAACGCCCTGACGGTGCTGCGCCTGGTGCTTGTGCCCGTCTTCGTGTGGCTCATGGTCCGCGACGGCGAGGGCGCCCGGTGGTGGGCCCTGGGGGTCTTCTGCGTCGCAGCGGCGACGGACCAACTCGACGGGCACATCGCACGGGCGCGGGGTCTCATCACCGATTTCGGGCGCATTGCGGACCCGATCGCGGACAAGGCGCTGACGTTGGGCGCCTTCGTCATGCTCAGCGTCGACGGTCTGGTGCCCTGGTGGTTCACCGTCCTGGTCGCCGTGCGCGAGCTGGGGATCACGGCGCTGCGTGCCGTCCTGCTGCGCCGGGGGATCGTGGTCTCGGCGAACAAGGGCGGCAAGCTGAAGACGGTCCTGCAGATCCTGTTCATCACCCTCATGCTCGTGCCCTGGGCCGCGTGGCTCGCGCACGCGGGCCTGGGGGTGCGCGGCGGCCTGCCGGAACCCGTCTTCTGGATCGCCTGGGCCGTCGGGGCGGCGGCGCTGGCTCTCACGTTGTGGTCGGGCGCCGTGTACTGCGCCGAGGGCGTCCGCCTGTCCCGGGCGGGCGGCGGGGCGCGGGCGTGACCGTTCGCCGGGCGGATCCTGCTCGCGGCGGGTTAGACTTGAGCCATGGAGACGCAACTTACACGGGTCCGGATGTCGGACGGTGGAATAGCGCCGATGGAGGGGACGTTGAGATGGTCATGACGAACAGGACTCCCTCCAGGAACATGTCGGTCCGGGCCACCCGGCCCGCGCCGAACCGGCCCGTCGGGGATCTGCGCATCCGGGCCCTCAACACGAAGAAGGAGGACGCCCGGACGATGGCCGCGACCGATCCGACTGCGCAGCCTCTCCTGCGCCGGGAGATCGGCGACGTCCTACGCACCGTGCGCCAGCAGCAGCGGAGGACTCTGCGCGAGGTGTCCTCGCAGGCCCAGGTGTCGCTGGGATACCTCTCCGAGGTCGAGCGCGGGCAGAAGGAGGCGTCTTCGGAGCTGCTCGAGGCCATCACCGGCGCGCTCGGCGTGCCGCTGTGGTTCGTGCTGCGGGAGGTGTCGGACCGCATGGCCGCCGCCGATCGCGCACTGGTCCCGGACACCGTTCCGGACGACCTCATGCCCGTCGCCCTCATCGGCTGAACGGCCGGGCCGGGTCGGTGACGCTCTCCGAGTTCTGGGACGCCCTGGAACGGGTCTTCGGATCCGTTCTGGGGCGTTCTCTCGTCGCCGACCTGTACCTGCCGGGCCTGCGCGCCACGGCGCAGGAGGCTCTGGATGCCGGGCGCGCCCCGGACGAGGTCTGGGAAGCGCTGGTGCGCGAGTCCGGCCGGGGCGAGGAGGCGCGCTGGGCCCATCGCCGCCCCCTGAGGAAGGGGGGGCGCTGACGGTTCCCGGCCGCGTTTCCGGCACCGGCGGACCGCAGTGGGGCGGCCGGACCCTCACGGTCCGGGCGGATCCGGGGTGAAGACGTCCTCGACGCGCAGGCCGAAGGCGGCGGCGATCTGGAAGGCCAGGGGAAGGGAGGGATCGAAGCGCCCCTTCTCGATGGAGATGATCGTCTGCCGGCTCACGCCGAGGATCTCGGCGAGCCGCTCCTGGGAGAGCCCCTCGTCCTGGCGCAGTCGGCGCAGCCGGTTCCTCATCGTCTCACCGGTGCGTGCGGATGAGGTAGCTGACGGCGAAGAAGAGCGCCGCGATCGCGAACACGGCGACGAACGTCCACGACACCGGTTCCGGGGCCCACAGGCCCGCCGTGGCCGCTCCGAGTCCGCAGAGGACGAGGGCAGCGTGGAACGCGTCCTCCGCGGCCCGCGAGTACCAGGGGCTCTCCACGCTCGCCTCCGGGTGGGGGAGAGCGCCGGGCAGCGTCGACCTGTCGACGATGAGCGCCCAGACCAGCGGGATCGCGCAGGGGGCCAGGGACGCCGCCAGGATCGCGACGGCCATCCACGTGGCGGGCCCCTCGGGGTTGCCGAGCACGACCTTCGGAGCTGCGAGGCCGAGGGCGAGGAGCAGGCCGACGGGCACGGCCACGCGCAGCGCTGGAACGCCGCCCGCCTTCGCGCGCCCGAACCGGTTCGCGTCGTGCCGTCTGCGTGGGGGACATCGTCCGCCTCTCGTGCGGGTATGCGTCCGGCCGAATCTGTCAAGCGAGCTTTACGTACGCGCCCATGTGATGTCAAACGTCCTTGACGTCGCGCCGTGTCTGCGGCGTGTCGGGGCGCATCGAACAAGCGTTCCATCTACGCTGTCCACCAGATGCGACTGGGGCGCGTCCCGTCCACAACCGGATGAGGCGCGCGACCCAGGTGCCGATGGTCGGGCATACCGTCATCCATGCGCCCCGGAGAGGGGACCGCATGACACCAGACCAGCCAAATCGGGTGGGCCGGAGAGGCCCCAGGACGCGAGGAGACCACAATGGCCAAGGCGATGGCGCGCGCGGGCGCGAACGGGACCACGGATCGGAACAAGGCCCTGGAACTGGCCCTGTCCCAGATCGACAAGCAGTTCGGCAAGGGCTCCGTCATGCGCCTGGGGGACGAGGTCCATGCCGGCATCGAGGTGATCCCCACGGGCTCCCTGGCCCTCGACGTGGCGCTGGGCATCGGCGGGCTGCCGCGGGGCCGCATCGTCGAGATCTACGGTCCCGAGTCCTCCGGCAAGACCACGCTGGCCCTCCACGCGGTGGCCAACGCGCAGAAGGCCGGGGGCAACGCCGCCTTCATCGACGCAGAGCACGCCCTGGACCCCACCTATGCGAAGGCGCTGGGGGTGAACACGGACGACCTCCTGGTCTCCCAACCCGACACCGGCGAACAGGCCCTGGAGATCGCGGACATGCTCATCCGGTCCGGCGGCATCGACATCATCGTCATCGACTCGGTGGCGGCCCTGGTCCCCAAGGCGGAGATCGAGGGCGAGATGGGCGACTCCCACGTCGGCCTCCAGGCGCGCCTGATGAGCCAGGCCCTGCGCAAGCTCGCGGGCGTGCTCTCCTCGACCAGGACGACGGCGATCTTCATCAACCAGCTGCGCGAGAAGATCGGCGTCTTCTTCGGCTCGCCGGAGACGACCACAGGGGGCAAGGCCCTCAAGTTCTACGCGTCGGTGCGCATCGACGTGCGCCGGATCCAGACCCTCAAAGAGGGCGACCAGGCCGTCGGCAACCGCACGCGGGCGAAGGTCGTGAAGAACAAGATGGCCCCGCCCTTCAAGCAGGCCGAATTCGACATGCTCTACGGCAAGGGAATCTCCCGCGAGGGCTCCATCATCGACATGGGAGTCGACAACGGCATCATCCGCAAGTCCGGTTCCTGGTTCACCTACGGGGACGACCAGCTGGGGCAGGGCAAGGAGAACGTCCGTCAGTTCCTCGTCGACAACCCCGCGCTCGCCGATGAGATCGAGCACAGGATCCTGGTGGCCGTCGGCATCGCCGCAGACCCCGAGCAGAAGGGCGGGGACGAGCCGTCATCGGCGGCGGGGACCGCGGGCGGCCCGGGCGCGGAGGCCGATCCGTCCGAGGATGCCGGTTTCTGAGAGGGAGGAGCCGGTGGTCCGCTACGTCGATCCGGAGACCCATCCCGAGGGGCAGGAGGAGGCCGACCGGAGGCGCACGACGCCCGGGGAGAGACTCGCCCGGGCGCGTGAGCGCAATGCGGCGCTGACGGGCGCCGCGGCGGTGGAAGCGGCCCGAGAGGTGGCACTGCGCCGGCTCGACGCCCGGTCCTGCTCGCGCGGGGAGCTACGCCAGTTGATCCTCCGGCGGGGCTTCGCGCCGTCCGTCGCCGAGGACGTCCTGGACAGGCTGGAGCGCGTCGGCCTGATCGACGACACCGCCTATGCCGCGGCCCTGGTGCGCGACCGGTTCCGTTCGGGCAAGGTGGGGCAGGCCGTCGCCGAGGAGCTGCGTCGCAGAGACGTCGGCGACGGCGACATCGCCCGAGCCATGGCCCAGGTGGGCCGCGACGACCAGTATGCCCGTGCCGAGGCCCTCGTGGCGGCCCGGCTGCGCTCGATGCGCGGGATCGGCCGCGACGCCGCCTTCCGGCGCCTCACCGCCATGCTCGCACGGAAGGGATACCCGGGCGACGTGTGCGTCTCAGTCGTCACCGAGGCGCTCAACGGCCGCGATGCGGAGGATCTAGCCTGAGGTCATGTCCGTCGATGCCACCGCGCTGGTCCGTCTGCTGATCCGCCGCCGCCTCACCATCGCGACCGCGGAGTCCCTGACGGGCGGCGCGCTGTGCGCCCGGATGGTCGACGTGCCCGGCGCCTCGGAGACGGTGCGCGGAGGGGTGTGCGTCTACGCGACCGAGCTCAAGGCGCAGGTGCTGGGCGTGGACCCCCGGCAACTGGCGCGCACCGGCCCTGTCGACCGGGAGGTCGCCCTACAGATGGCGCGCGGGGCGCGCCGCCTGATGGGCGCGGACGTCGCGCTGTCGACCACCGGCGTCGCGGGGCCCGGTCCCTCCGACGGCCGTCCCGCAGGCACGGTGCACATCGCCTGCGTGACCCCCGAGCGCGAGGTCCACCGCGAGCTGCGTCTGCCGGGCGACCGCTCCTCGGTCCGCGCAGGCAGCGTGGAGGCCGCCCTCAGCCTGCTCGCGGACGCGCTCGGCGTCGAGGGGCGGGCCTGAGGAGGGCGGGACGCCCTCGTCCATCCCCCGGGTAGAATCTCGCGGGTGAGCGACACCGCTATCCCGACGACCCCTCGCCTCCGCGCCTCGTCCGGCTCCCCCGTTCGCACCTACGCGGTGCGCACGCTCGGCTGCCAGATGAACGAGCACGATTCCGAGCGCATGGCGGGCCTGCTTGAGGCCGAGGGCCTGCTCCCCGTCGAGGAGGTCCCGGACGCGGCCGCCCGCGCGACCGAGGCCGGAGACATGGGCGCCGACGTGGTCGTCATCAACACCTGCTCGGTGCGCGAGAACGCCGCCACCCGGCTCTTCGGCAACCTCGGCCAGCTCGCCGCCGTCAAGCGCGCGCGGCCGGGCATGCAGATCGCGGTCGGGGGATGCCTCGCCCAGCAGATGCGCGACGGGATCCTGGAGAGGGCGCCGTGGGTGGACGCCGTGTTCGGCACGCACAACATCGACGTCCTGCCCGCCCTGCTGCGCCGGGCCGCGCACAACCGCGAGGCCGCCGTCGAGATCGAGGAGTCGCTCAAGACCTTCCCCTCGACGCTGCCGACGCACCGGGAGAGCGCCTCCTCGGCCTGGGTGTCGATCTCCGTGGGGTGCAACAACACCTGCACCTTCTGCATCGTGCCGCACCTGCGCGGACGGGAGCGCGACCGCCGTCCCGGCGAGATCCTCGACGAGGTGCGCGCCGTCGTGGCCGAGGGAGCCCTCGAGGTGACGCTGCTCGGGCAGAACGTCAACTCCTACGGGGTGGGCTTCGGCGAGCGCGGCGCTTTCGCGCGGCTCTTGCGCGAGGTCGGGGCGACACCCGGACTGGAGCGCGTGCGCTTCACCAGTCCCCATCCGGCTGCCTTCACCGACGACGTCATCTCCGCGATGGCCGAGACTCCCGCCGTCATGCCGAGCCTGCACATGCCGCTGCAGTCGGGGTCGGACGCCGTGCTGCGCCAGATGCGCCGCTCGTACCGCCGCGCCCGGTTCCTCGGCATCCTGGAGCGCGTGCGCGCCGCGATCCCCGACGCCGCGATCACCACGGACATCATCGTCGGCTTCCCCGGCGAGACCGAGGACGACTTCCGCCAGACCCTCGAGGTCGTCGAGCAGGCGCGTTTCTCCGGCGCCTTCACCTTCCTCTACAGCCCCCGGCCGGGCACGCCCGCCGCCGACAGAGCGGATCAGGTGCCCCCCGAGGTCGCCTCCGAGCGCTACCAGCGCCTCGTCGCCCTCCAGGAGCGCATCTGCGCCGAGGACAACGCCGCCCTCGCGGGCCGCGAGGTCGAGGTGCTCGTCGCCGAGGGCGAGGGGCGCAAGGACGCCGGCACCCACCGGATCTCCGGTCGCGCGCGCGACAACCGGCTGGTCCACGTCGCCCTGCCGGCCGGACTCGATCAAGAGGCCCGGCCCCGGCCCGGCGACGTCGTGCGGGCGGTCGTCACCCACGGCGCCCCGCACCACCTCATCGCCGACTCGGCGCTGACGCCGGGGGGCCTGTTCGCCGTGCGCCGCACCCGCTCGGGCGACGCCTGGCAGGCCCGCCAGTCCCGCGAGGAGGATCCGCGGGTCGCCCTGGGCATGCCGCGGCTGCGCGCGGAGGCCTGACTCGGCCCGCCGGCGCCGGACAGGCGGGTCAGGCGTCCTCGGGCGGCGTGACCAGACCTGGCAGCTGACGCGCGGCCTGGAGCGTGACGACGATCCCCCGCGCGATCATGAGGTGGATCTGGCGGTCCGAGAGCCCCTCGCCGACGAAGAACCGCGTCGAGAGATGGAAGAAGAACCGCTCGTCGCTGCGCGCCGGGATGACCGTGGGCTGCAGATGCTGGGAGTTCCAGGTGTTCGCGGTCTGCTGGAGGTCGAAGGGATCCGGGGCGCCCTCCTCCATGCCGTCGGGCAAGGGCACGCGCGCCTCGAACTGGGCCCAGGGGGCGTCGGCTGGCTCCCGGTGGAGGCGCATCGGCAGGGAGTTGATGAGCACTCCGATCGCCGCCTCGTCACGGGTCACGGGGAATCCGTCGCCCTGCACGACCCGGGCCGCGCGCTCCAGGGTGAAGGGCGTGACCTCCGTCCCCCATCTCTCGGCCGCATCAGGAGGCAGGGGCCTCCCTGGTTCGTCGCCGCCCCCGTCCCCGTGCGGCTCCTTCCCGGATGCTCCCCCCAGCGACCAGGTCTTCCACTCAGCCATCGCTGTCCTCCTTCGCCCAGGGGTCCGGGAACTTCGCGTCGAGCGTGTTGAACGCGGCCAAGCTGGCGAGGATGAACTGCCGGACCTCGGCGGAGGCCTGCGCGTCGGTGGCGCCGCCGCCCCAGTTGAAGGTGTGCTGGAGCAGGACGCGGATCTGGCCGCGGTCAGTGACGGTCGTCGTCATCTTGGGCAGGTAGGTCGTCGCGTTGAACTGGCGAACGACCTCGGCGATGGCGGGCGCGTGGCGGATGGCGAGCGAACGCGGCCACTCGGCGACACCCTGCGGAGGGCGTCCCTCGGGCACCACGATGCGCACGACATGCCGCGGCACGATGGCCGCCACCTGGTCGGAGTCTCCGAGGAAGGGGATGAGCCCAGCCCCGCGCACTGCCGTCGCCACCCGGTCGCGGGTCATGGGGGCGGGGATGCTGGCAGTCATGCCTCCACCCTAGATGATCCCCTCCAGGCGGTTCGGCGCGGGTGGGCGTGGCGGCCGGAGGGAGGCCCCTACACTGTGGCCATGACCGCGACGATCCGCTTGGCGCGCCTGCCCGATGCCGGCGAGGCGGAGGCTCCGAGGGTCTTCTCGGAGGGCCTGGAGGGGCTGAGCCGGGCGCATTCCCTGCGCCTGGTGGGCCGAGAGGACCTCACGACCTCGGCTCAGGAGTACCGAGCGCTCGCTTCCGATGCGGACACCAGGCGCCTCCGCGTGGTGGCGGTCCTCGACGGGGGAGGACGGGGCGTGGACGAGTGGCTCGCCCGGGTGGGTGGCGCCGGTGCCCCGTCCCCGGACGAGGCCGTCCCCGCTTGGGATCCCGGATCGGCGGCGCCGGAAACGCCGGCCGCGGTCGTCGGCGGCGTGGAGGTCAGCGCGTCGTTGATCAGCGATCCCCGCAGGGCCGAGATCGACGTCATGGTGGCCCCGGGCTGGGGCGGTTCCCGGCTCCCCGACCTGCTGACGGCCCTCGGCGAGACGATCGCGGCGGCATGGGGGCGCCCGGTGCTGCAGGTGTGGACGGACTGCCCCGGCTGGGCGCAGACCGGCTCGCCCCAGGCCGTCTCCGGGGTGGCGACACCGGTTCCCGGCGACGGGGACGTGGCCTCTCCGATGCGCACGGGGTTCACCGACCTGCTGCGCGCGCGGGCCTACCGCCCGGTGCACGCCGAGTGGGTCACCTGCCTCGACGTCGCCGGGACGGAGGAGCCTGAGGGGGACGGAGCGCCCTTGGGCGAGGCGAGCGGCTACGAGGCCGTGTCCTGGTCCGGGCCGCGCAGCCCCGAGCATCTCCTGGACCAGCTGGCCCGCATCTACGCGCTCGCAGCCACGGACATGCCCTCGGGCGAGATGACGGTGGAGCCGGGAGCCTGGGATGACGGGCGTGTCATGCGCAGGGAGGCCCTGGCCGAGCGATGCGGCCGCGAGTGGGTGACCACGGCGGTGCGCCCCGTGGGCGGCGAACTCGTGGGCTGGACGACGCTCATGGTCCCGCCGGGCCTGCCCGAGGTCGTGTTCCAGCAGGGCACCCTGGTGCGGGTCGACCACCGCGGGCACGGGCTGGCCGGATGGATGAAGCGCGTGAACCTCCGGGAGCTGCTCGCCCGTCATCCCGGCGTCCGCCGGGTCTACACGTGGACCGAGGGCGAGAACACGCCGGTCATCGCCATGAACACGCGGATCGGTTTCCGGCCGGTCGCCGTGAGCGTGTGCTGGGAGAGGACCGCCGCCGGGGAGGCCGGGGGATGACGGAACCGCGCGACCTCATCGTCGCGGTGGTCGGGCCGACGGCCTCGGGGAAGTCGGGCCTGGCGCTCGACCTCGCCGGCATGCTGCCGGGGACGCTGGGCGCATCCGCCCCGGCGGAACTCGTCGGCGCCGATGCGATGCAGCTCTACCGCGGCATGGACATCGGCACCGCGAAGACCCCTCCCGACGAGCGCCGCGGCATCCCCCACCACCAGGTCGACGTCCTCGACGTCACCGACGAGGCCTCGGTGGCCGCCTACCAGCGCGAGGCCCGGCACGACGTCGGGGCCATCCACGGGCGCGGCGGCGTCGCCCTCGTCGCCGGGGGATCGGGACTGTACCTGCGCGCCCTCCTCGACGTCATCGACTTCCCCGGCACCGACCCCGGGGTCCGTGCGCGCCTGGAGGCCGAGGCCGAGGGACCGGAAGGGCCCCGGGGCCTGCACGCGCGCCTGGAGGTCCTGGACCCGGATTCGGCCGCGCGCATCGACCCCCGCAACGCGCGCCGACTGGTCCGGGCGCTGGAGGTCATCGAGCTCACCGGGCGGCCCTACTCCTCGCACATGCCGCGTCGGGAGTTCCAGGCCCCCGCCGTCATGATCGGGGTGCGGCGCCCCTGGGAGGAGCTGGACCGGCGCATCGGCGCCCGAGCCGCCGCGATGTTCCGGGACGGGCTGGTCGAGGAGACGCGAGGGCTGATCGCCGCTGGCCTGCGGGAGGGGCGCACAGCGCGCCGGGCCACCGGGTACGCCCAGGCGCTCGCGGTCATCGACGGCGAGATGGGCGAGGACGACGCGGTGGGCTCCGTGGCGCTGTCCACCCGGCAGCTGGCCCGCCGCCAGGCCAAGTGGTTCCGGCCGGATCCCCGCATCGTGTGGCTCGAGGCCGGCGAGGGCGCGGGAGGCGCCGACGCCCGGGGACGCGCGCTGGCCGACCGCGCGGTGGACGTCGTGCGCTCCGCCGCCGAGGGGCTCGGTAGCGTGGGGGCATGACCGCGCACTTCGGGCTGCCCGCGGGCACCCGTCTGACGAAGGCCCACGGCACGGGGAACTGCTTCCTCCTCCTGGACGATCCTGACGGCAGGCTGGACATCCCGGCCTCCTCGGTGGCGGCGCTGTGCGCGGTGTCGACCGGCATCGGGGCGGACGGCCTCATCCGCTGCGTGCGCGAGGGCGGCACCTGGTTCATGGACTACCGCAACGCCGACGGATCGATCGCCGAGATGTGCGGGAACGGCATCCGCGTCTTCGTCGACCACCTGCGCCGTACGGGCCTCGCGCCGTTGGAGACGGGAGAGGCGCTGCCCGTCCGCACGCGCGGGGGGATGCGCCGGGTGAGGGTTCTGGGGCCCGGGGGGATCCGCGGGGCCGGGGGCGCACGCGGCGACTGGTACAGCGTCGACATGGGGCCCGCGGCGACCTCGGGGGTCGCTGACATGCGGGTCGGCGTGGTCGGGCTCCGCGGCGCGTTCGACGCGATCCGCGTCGCCCTGCCGAATCCCCACGCCGTCATCGACGTGCGCACGCGCGAGGCGCTCGAGGCGGCGGTGCTGCCGGGCGCCGACGTCCTCGCGGCCCCCGCGGGCCTGCGGCCGTCCTACGACCCGTGGCCGGCGGAGGGCGTGAACCTGGAGCTGACGGTGGACGTCACGGAAGGCCGGGCCGGCCGGGGCGCCGGCTCCCGGGCGGGGGGCCATGCGGAGCAGGGCCATCTGGTGATGCGCGTCCTCGAGCGTGGCGTGGGGGAGACGCAGTCCTGCGGCACCGGGTGCTGCGCGGCGGCCGTGGCGGCCGCGATCCGGCGCGGGGGCGTGGAAAGGGGCGCGCCGGCCGACTGGCGGGTCGACGTCCCGGGCGGCACCGTGGGCGTCCGGCTCCCCGCGGAGCCGGACGGATCCGTGATCCTCTCGGGTCCCGCGGTCGAGATCGCCGAGATCCGGCTCTGATCCGCCGTGCTCCCCGCCGGTCGCGGCGGCACGCGCGAAACGCCGGCCGGGCACCAGCCGCACGGCCCCCATCGCGGCGTCGACGACGACCGATGCCACCGGTGCCGTCCAAGAGAGGGCCACTCCCAGCGCATCGAGCGCGATCGAGATCCAGGACTTCCGATCGGGGCCCAGCACCTGGCGGATGCGGTCCGTGGGATCGGCGAGGGCGAGGGCGTGCTCGAGGATCCGCCAGAGGTCCCCGACCCCGCGAGGTCCGGCCGCGACGAGCCCTCCGGCGGGCGGAGCTCCAGCACCATGATCGTGAGCACGATGGCGAGCACGCCGTCGGTGAACGCCTCCACGCGTGAGCTCTGCATGGCGTGAAGCGTCGTCCGTCACATCTGCCGGACAGGTCCGCCCGGGCGGACCTCGAGGATGCGATAGCCCTTCTTCGAGGCGACGGTCCGCGTGGGCAGCCCGCTCCCGTCCAACCAGGCTCTCAGCGAGTCCGCGCCGAGGTTGCGCTGGACGACGAGGTAGGCCGCGCCGCCCTCGGCCAGGAGCGCCAGCCAGTCGGCGAGCATCCGGTGCAGGGCGGCCTTCCCGATCCGCACCGGCGGGTTCGACCAGATGAGGTCGAAGCGCAGGCCGTCCCGGCGGGCCCGCTCGAACGCCTCCGCGGCGGGGAGGGCCCGCACCCCCGACGCGCCGTTTGCCGCGGCGTTGCGCGCGGTGAGGTCGACGGCCCGAGAGTTGACGTCGACGGCCCAGATCTCGGCCTGGGGCGCCTCGAGGGCGAGGACGACGGCGAGCGGGCCCCACCCGCATCCGAGGTCCAGGAACCGGCCCGACGGGGGAGGAGCCGGCGCCTTGTCCAGGAGCTGCGCCGTGCCCAGGTCCAGCCGGTGGCTCGAGAAGACCCGTCCGGAGGTCTGCATGCGGAGCTCGCGGCCCCGCGTGCGCACGGTCAACGTGCGCAGCTCGTCCTCGTCCGCCGGCGCCGAATCGGTGAAGTACTGGTCGTCCACAGCCCTGAGCGTACTGGAGCGGGGGACGGGGGCTCGCCGTGACAGACTGGGGGCACCCTCGCGACAACGGCGGGGCGGGGCATCCGGGAGGACCGATGGACGACGACACGACGGCACCGCGCACGACCACGGGCGGCGGCGAGGACGGACTGCGTCGCGCGGAGGACGTGGTCGCGCGGATCCTCGCCCGACGGGGGACGGCCCTCGCCTCGACGGAGGGGCAGGACCACGCCCACGACGCCGGGGAGCTGGAACGCGAGGCGCGCGAGGGGACCCGGCGCGTCCAGGGGCTGTCCACGGAGCTCGAGGACGTCTCAGAGGTCGAATACCGGCAGATCCGCCTGGAGCGCGTGGTGCTGGTGGGCCTGAGGACGTCGGGGAGCGAGGAGGACGCCGAGGTCTCCCTGCGCGAGCTCGCCGCGTTGGCCGAGACCGCGGGATCGCAGGTTCTCGACGGCCTCATCCAGCGTCGCCCCGCTCCCGACCCGGCCACCTACCTGGGGTCCGGCAAGGCGCGGGAGCTCGCCGAGACCGTGGCGGCGAACGGGGCGGACACTGTCATCGTCGACGGAGAGCTGGCCCCCTCGCAGCGGCGCGGGCTCGAGGACGTCGTCAAGGTCAAGGTCGTGGACCGCACGGCCCTGATCCTCGACATCTTCGCCCAGCACGCGAAGTCCAGGGAGGGCAAGGCCCAAGTGGAGCTCGCCCAGCTGGAGTACCTGCTGCCGCGGCTGCGCGGATGGGGCGAGTCGATGTCGCGTCAGGCCGGCGGCCGCGTCGCCGGGGGCGAGGGCATCGGCTCCCGCGGCCCGGGCGAGACGAAGATCGAGCTGGACCGGCGCCGCATCCGCACGCGTATGGCGAGGCTGCGCGCCCAGATCCGGGACATGGAGCCCTCGCGGCGGACCCAGCGCGCCTCGCGGCGGCGCGGGGGCGTGCCCTCCGTGGCGATCGCCGGATACACGAACGCCGGGAAGTCGACGCTTCTCAACCGCCTGACCGGTTCCGACGCCCTGGTCGAGGACGCGCTCTTCGCGACGCTGGATCCCACGGTGCGGCGCACGACGACCCCGGACGGACGGGTGTACACGCTCACCGACACCGTCGGATTCGTCCGCAACCTGCCGACGCAGCTGGTCGAGGCGTTCCGCTCGACACTGGAGGAGGTCGGCGAGGCCGACGTCATCCTCCACGTCGTCGACGCCGCGCACCCGGATCCCACCGGGCAGGTCCAGGCCGTGCGCTCCGTGCTTGACACGATCCCAGATGCCGGCGGCATCCCCGAGATCATCGTCCTCAACAAGGCGGACCTGGCCGCGCCCGAGCAGCTCGCGGTTCTGCGCACCGCCTATCCCGAGGCGGTCCCCGTGTCGGCGTGGACGGGCGAGGGCATCGACGCGCTGCGCTCGCGCCTCCAGGAGGTCCTGCCGCGCCCGCGCGTCCTCGTCGATGTCGTTGTGCCCTATTCCCGCGGCGATCTGGTCCACCAGGTCCACGAGGACGGCGAGGTGGCCTCCGAGGACTATGCCGACGCCGGAACGCACCTGGTCGCCCGCGTCGACGACGCCCTGGCGGCGCGCCTGGGCGAGGTCAACGCCGCCCCGGCACCGGACCTCGACGGTGAGTGAGGAGGCTGCCGCGCCCCCGTCCGAGCAGTCCGCCCCGGACCTGCCCCGCCGCGTGCTCGCCCGCGTCGTCGTGGCGATGGGCGGGGGAGACCGCGAGGGGCAGCAGCGCATGGTGGACGAGGCCGCCGCAGCCCTCGGCTCCGGCGCGCATGTCATGGTGCAGGCGGGCACGGGCACCGGCAAGTCGATCGGATACCTCGTCCCGGTGCTCACCGCCTGCGCGACGCAGGGCAGGCGGGCGCTGGTCACCACCGCCACGCTCGCGCTCCAGCGCCAGATCCTCGTCAAGGACGCTCCGGCCGTCGTCGACGCCGTCGAGGCTGAGTGCGGCGTCCGACCCGAAGTCGCGCTGCTCAAGGGCTGGAACAACTACGTGTGCCTCCACCGCGTCAGCGGCGGGTATCCGGAGACCGGCACGCTCTTCGACGCCGCGGAGGCCCCAGGCGGCGGGAGCGGAGCGGAAGCCCCCGCCACGGACCTGGGGCGGGAGGTGATGCGGGTGCGCGAATGGGCTGCCTCCACCGACACCGGCGATCGCGACGACCTGGTTCCCGGCGTCTCCGACCGCGCGTGGCGGCAGGTGTCGGTGACCAAGCGTGAGTGCCTGGGGCGGGCGTGCCCGGTCGCCGACGAGTGCTTCGCCCAGCGCGCGCGCGACCGGGCCTCGGAGGCCGACCTCGTCGTCTCCAACCACTCGATGCTCGGCATCCAGTCGATGGGTGCCCTCGACCTCTTCCCCGACATCGACGCGGTCGTCGTCGACGAGGCTCATGAGCTCGCCTCCAGGGTACGCGACCAGGCCAGCTGCGAGGTCTCCCAGCCCCTCGTCCAACGTGTCGCGCGCTCTGCTCGGGCCCACGCGAAGGTCGACACCGCCGCGCTGGACACGGCCGGCGCCGCACTGGGAGCCGCGATCGCGGGCCTGGACGACGGCCTGCTCCTCGACCGGCCGCATCGGCTGGGCGCCGCGATGGCGGCATTGGACGCGGCCGTGCGCGACGCGCTCACCCAGGTCGAGGGCTCGTCCGCCGACCAGGCGTCGAAGCTCCTAGCCAAGGGGGCCCTTGACGAGCTCTCGGGCGCGATGGACGCCTGGTCCCGCCCGCCCGAGCAGTCGATCACTTGGGCCTCGCGTCCGGCGCCCTCCGCCCGGGACGCCACGGAGCGGCTGATCATCGCGCCCCTCGACGTCGCGGCCGGCATCGGGACGGTCGCGCTGGGCGCCCGGCCCGCCGTGCTCACCTCGGCCACCCTGGCGCTTGGCGGGTCCTTCGACGCGCTGGCGCGCGAGACCGGTCTCATGGTCTCGGGCGTCCCCTGGCACGGGGTGGACGTCGGCTCGCCCTTCGACGCCGCCAGCCAGGGCATCCTCTACACCGCGGCCCACCTGCCCGTCCCCGGGCGCAACGGCCCGGAGCCCCAGGCCCTGGAGGAACTGGTCGCGCTCGCGGAGGCCTCCCGGGGCGGCGTGCTCGCCCTGTTCTCCTCCTGGCGCGGGGCGCAGGCGGGGGCCGAGGCCCTGCGCGGGGAGACGGACCTGGAGGTCCTCCTCCAGGGCGAGGAGACGACCTCCGCGCTGGTCGCGCGTTTCCGGGACCGGCGTGACTCGTGCCTGGTGGGAACGCTGTCCCTATGGCAGGGGGTGGACGTGCAGGGCCCCTCGTGCCGGCTGGTCGCCATCGACCGGATTCCCTTCCCCCGCCCGGACGACCCTGTCGCGAGGGCCCGGGCGATCGACGCCGAGCGGCACGGGCTGTCAGGATTCCGCGCCGTGTCCCTCTCCCACGCCGCCCTGCTCATGGCCCAGGGGGCTGGGAGGCTGCTGCGCTCGCGGGAGGATCGCGGCATGGTGGCGGTCCTGGACCCGCGCCTCGTCACGAAGGGGTACGGATCCTTCATCCGCCACTCGATGCCCGCGATGTGGCCGACCACCGACCCCGCCGTCGCGCGGGCGTCCCTGGAGCGGCTCGCGGACGCCCTCGACGGGTGAGGGGATCCACAGGGGGCCGCGGGAGGCGCGGAATCCGGCCCGGGGGCGGGCAGGCAGGGACCGAAGCACCTCGTCCGTCGGCCGCCCGTCTGGAAAGATGGGGGCATCGGCCAGAGCACAAGCCCACATCTAGGAGGACATCGTGCCGGAGTCACATGCGAAGAGTCTCTACCCCGCCACATCGGCGGGCCACCCATCGAAGATCGCGATCATCGGGGCGGGCGCCGTGGGAACGGCGGTGGCCTACGCCTGTGCGATGAGGGGGGACGCCCGCAGCATCGTCCTGCAGGACATCAACAAGGCGAAGGTCGAGGCCGAGGCCCTCGACATCGCCCACGGCATCCAGTTCACCCCCACCGGCTCCGTCGAGGGATCGGACGACGTCGAGATCGTCTCCGGGGCCGACCTGGTCATCGTCACGGCGGGCGCCAAGCAGAAGCCGGGCCAGAGCCGTCTGGAACTCGCCGAGTCGACCGTCGCCCTCATGAGGAACATCGTCCCGAGCCTGCAGAGGGTCGCGCCCGATGCGCGCTTCATGTTCATCACGAACCCGGTTGACGTCGTCACCTACGTCGCCCTCAAGCTGACCGGCCTGCCGCGCAACCAGGTGTTCGGGTCGGGGACGGTCCTGGACACCTCGCGCCTGCGCTACCTGGTCTCACTGCAGACGGGGGTCGCCACCCAGAACATCCACGCCTATGTCGCCGGCGAGCACGGCGACTCCGAGGTCGCCCTGTGGTCCTCGGCCGAGATCGGCAACGTCCCCGTCCGCCACTGGGGCCCGACCCTGTCCGGGCGGCTCTTCGACGCCGAGCTGCGGTCGGAGATCGCCCAGGAGGTCATCCAGTCCGCCTACAAGATCATCGAGGGCAAGGGCGCGACGAACTACGCGATCGGCTTGGCGGCGTCGAACATCGCCGGCGCCGTGTTGCGCGACGAGTCCCGCGTGCTGACGATCTCCACCCTGCTGGAGGACTGGGAGGGCATCTCCGACGTCTGCATGGCGGCGCCGACGATCGTCGGCCGCCCGGGGGCCGGTCGCGTTCTCAACCCGCCGCTGACGCTGGCCGAGCGCGACGGGCTCACCGCCTCCGCCCAGCGCCTCCGCCAGGTCGCGCGCGACCTGGGCTTCTGAGGAGCCGCGCCCGCACCGACGGCGCCGCCCTCGTCCATCCCGACGGGATCGACGAGGGCGGCGCCGGATCGCGGGGAGGAACAGGCTCCACCGTCACAGGGATCGCAGGACGGTGACCACCCGGCCGAGGATGACGGCCTCATCGCCGGGGATGGGGGAGTAGCCCGCGTTGCGCGGCAGGAGCCAGACGTGCCCGTCGGCACGGGAGAGGACCTTGACGGTGGCCTCGCCGTCGATCATGGCGGCGACGATCTCGGAGTCCTCGGCCGTGGGCTGGGACCGCACGACCACGTAGTCACCGTCGAGGATGCCGGCCTCCACCATGGAGTCGCCGTGGACCTCGAGCATGAACAGCGTTCCGCGTCCCGTCAGGCGCGTGGGGAGTTCGAAGACGTCCTCGACGTACTGCTCGGCCGTGATGGGGGCTCCCGCGGCGATGCGTCCGACGAGGGGCACGGCGGCCGCGCCCTCGCCCTCGGCGAGGGCGACCGGCAGCTCGATGGTGGTCACGGTCGAGGCGGGACGCGCCTCGGGGGCGGCGGGCGCCGCGGGAGTGACCTCCAGGGCGCGGGGCCGGCCCGGGACGCGCTGGAGGTAGCCCGCTTTCTCGAGGGAGTCGAGGTGGTGCTTGACGGTCGAGGGCGACGCCAGGCCGACGGCGTCGGCGATCTCGCGCACCGAGGGCGGGTAGCCGTGCTCCCCGACGCTGGCGCGGACCAGCTCGAGGATCTGCTGCTGGCGTGCCGAGAGCGGCGGACGGTCGCTCATCGTGGTCTCCTCCTGTCGCCCGGGGAACGCCGCCGGCGCGAGGGGCCGCGTCCGCAGATGCACATGGGTGCTGTTCCACTGGTCTCAGGCTAGGCGACGAACCCGCCGATGTGAAACACATGTTCGAGCGGGTCTCGACAACGGGCCCCAGATGGCGATATCGTACAGGTGTTCGACGAACGTGTGTGCGACTGAGTGGCAAGGAGACAGCAATGAGCGCTCTGATCATGGCATCCGGAGGCGCGCCGGCGCGCGCCCCGCGTCCGCGTCGTCTCCGGGCGGTTCCCGACGCCCCGTTGGCCGACGTGCGCGACATCTCCACGGCGCCCTCGGCCGCGCGTCGGCGCGAGGCGGTCCTCGCCGAGGATCCCGCCGCCCAGCGCCGTCCGGCGGGCGGGGCGTCCGTCCGCGTGGGGGCGGGCGCGCGGGAGGCGGCGGGCCGTCGCTCCCCCGTTCTGCGCATCGTGACGGGGATGGCGGCGGTGGTCGCCGCGACAGGCGTCGCCGTGGCCGCCGGCATTGCGGCCCAGCCGGACCCGTATGCCGGACCGACGTTCACGCACTCGGTGAGCGCGGGGGAGTCCGTGTGGGGCCTGGCCGCGCAGCTGGGCTCCGACCGTCCCCTCGACGAGGTCGTCCACGACATCGAGCGGCTCAACGACCTCGACAGGGGACTCTCCGCCGGTCAGGAGGTCACGCTGCCGGTGGAATGAGCCCGTGGCCCCTGTGGCCAGTGTTGCACGTGGGCAGGTCGAAACGTACCGTTGGGGCGGTCAACCCCTGGAGGCCCACGTGCACTGCCCCTACTGCCACAACGCGGATTCCCGCGTCGTCGACACCCGGATCGCGGACGACGGCGCCTCCATCCGCCGTCGCCGTGAGTGCACGGCCTGCAAGAGACGGTTCACCACGCTGGAGACCTCGTTGTTCCAGGTGGTCAAGCGCTCCGGGGTCATCGAGCCCTTCTCCCGGGACAAGGTCGTCAACGGGGTGCGCCGGGCCTGTCAGGGGAGGCCGGTGTCGGAACAGGATCTCGCCCTCCTCGCCCAGCAGGTCGAGGAGACGCTGCGCGCCAGCGGCGTGTCCATCGTGTCCTCGGAGGAGGTCGGCAAGGCGATCCTGCCCTACCTCTCAGACCTCGATCAGATCGCCTATCTGCGTTTCGCCTCGGTGTACCGCGGCTTCAAGACCCTCGACGACTTCGAGGCCGCCATCGCGGAGCTCCGAGGGCGCCGGGACGCGCCGGACCCGGCTCCCGACGGGGACTCGAAGGCTCCGGGGGCGCGCCAGGCGCGCCGCCGCCCGCGGCGGACGGCCGCGGCCCCCGAGGAGCCCACGCTGCTTGACGGATGACATCGGCCCCATCTTCAGTCCGCGGTCCCGTCGCCCCGGTCGCTCTCGGAGCCGGCGGCGTCCGATCCCGTCGTGCCGGAGGGGGAGGGGCCGCGCTCTGACTGCTCGCGGAGGTCCCGCAGCCCCTTGAGGCGTTCGGCGGCCTCGGCGGCCACCGCGTTGACGGCGATCTGGGCCTGGTCGGCGAGGCCGGCGACCCGCTCCTGGACGCCCAGGATCTCCTCGCGCACGCGGCGGCGCATGACCTTGCCGATCTGGCTGCGCGGCAGTTCCTTCATCACCACGATCTGACGGGGGAGCGCATAGTGGGCGAGGGACTTCTCCGCCCAGGTGCGCACGTCCTCCAGGGTGACCGACGCGCCGGCTTCCAGGACGATGGCGGCCACGACGCTCTCGCCGGAGGCGCCGGCGGGGACGCCGACCACGGCGATGTCGCGCACCCCCGGCATCGAACGGACAGCGTCCTCGACCTGGCTGGGATAGACGTTGAAGCCCTGGGCGTTGATCATCTCCTTGCGGCGGTCGGCCATGACGAGGAACCCGTCGTCGACGCGGGCCAGGTCACCGGTGCGCAGCCAGCCGTCGCGCAGGGCCTCGGCCGTCTCCTCGGGGCTGTCCCAGTAGCCGGAGAAGACCTGGGGCCCGCGGGCGATCAACTCGCCGACCTCGCCGGGAGCGACGTCGCGGGACGGATCCTCGGGGTCGACGAGGCGGACCTCGGTGGAGGGGAAGGGCACTCCCAGGGCTCCGGGGCGGCGCTCGGGCGACACGGGATTGCCGACGATGACGGGCGAGGCCTCCGTCATCCCGTATCCCTCGATGATGAGCCCCTCCGAGGCCTTCTCCCAGCGGCGAGCCAGGTCGCGGTCCAGGGCCATGGCCCCCGAGAGCGTGTAGCGCATGGAGGTGAGGTCGGCGCCCAGTTCATCGGCGCCGGCCAGGAGGCGCTCCAGCATCGGGGGGACCCCGACGAAGAACGTGCACGGCAGACGCTTCTGGGAGGTGAGGACCATGGCGACGTCGAACTTCGGGAAGAGGGCGATGGTGGCGGCCAGGCGGATCCCGGCGAGCATCGAGATCCCGAAGCCGAAGGCGTGGAACAGGGGGAGGGCGCAGTCGAAGACCTCTGCGGCCTCGTGGAGCTCGGGCACCCACGCGATGTCCTGGGCGACATTGGCGCACAGGTTGCGGTGGGTGAGGGTCGCCGCTTTGGGCACGCCCGTTGTGCCGCCCGTGTGGATGAGCAGGGCAGGGTCGTCGGGTCCGGCCGGGCAGCTGCCCTCCCACCGGGACGCTCGGGCGACGCCGTGGTCCCAGGAGCGCACTTCCGGAGGCGTCGGCGCCGACAGGTCGGCGCGACGGCGCCGGGCGGCGGGCAGGGGCAGGCGGAGCAGGGCGCGGGAGGCCAGGGGGAGGGCGTCGGCCAGGGACACCCCGAAGACCACCACCCCGGGGTCCAGGAAGCCGAGCTTCTCCACCGAGTTCTCCCAGGCCACGACCACGCGCGCGCCGTGACGGCGGAACTCGGCTTCGAGCTCCCGCGCGGGGGCCAGGGGGTTGTGCTCGACAGCGATGGCGCCCAGCATCATGGCGGAGAAGACGGCGGTGACGTGCTGCGGGCAGTTCGGCATGACCAGCGCCACGCGATCGCCGGGACGCACCCCCGCCTGGGCCAGCAGCGCGGCACCGCGCCGGACCTGGTCCGCCAGCTGCCGGTAGGAGGTCGTGCGGGAGAAGAAGTCCAGGGCAGCGCGATCGGGGTGGCGACGGGCCGAGTCCTCAAGAAGATCCGGGACCCGCTGGTCCGTGACGTTGACGGTGAAGGGAACACCGGGCGCGTACCCGGCGCGCAGCTCATCCGTGAGGGACATCTGACCTCCAGCCTCGTGACGCGTGGTGACGGAATCCTACGGTAGCGTAGGTCGCTCTCCTGCGTTCGCCCGGGGCGCGAGGACGTCCCCCGCCGGGCCGCGGCGGCGGCTCACAGCGGGGTGACGGTCAGGCGGACGGTGTCGGGCATCGTCGAGATCGCCTCGAGGGCCTCCATCGGGAGCTCGGAGGAGATGTCCGTGATCGCATAGCCGATGCCGCCAGCCGTGGAGAGGATCTGACCGTCGATGTTCGCGCCGGACTCGGCGAAGGTCTGGTTGACCAGGGCGAGCACGCCGGGGGTGTTGCGATGGATGAGGCGGATGCGGTAGCGGCTGGAGGCAGAGGGCCGCAGCTGCAGGTCCGGCAGGTTCACGCTCATCTCCGTGGATCCCGTGTCAAGGTAGTCGGCGAGCTTCGTGGACACGAACCGGCCGATGTCGAGCTGGGCCTCCTCCGTGGAACCCCCGATGTGGGGGGTGAGGATCACATTGTCCAGCCCGGTGAGAGGGGACTCGAAGGCTTCCCCGTTGGCCCGCGGCTCCTCGGGGAACACGTCGATCGCGGCTCCGCCCAGATGCCCGGAGACCAGGTGGTCGTACAGGGCCGTAATGTCCACGACGAACCCGCGGGACAGGTTGATGAACAGCGCTCCCTTCTTCATCTGCGAGAACTCGCGATCCCCGAAAAGGTTCGTGTTGCGGGACGACCCGTCGACATGGATGGAGACGATGTCCGCCTCGCGCAGCACGGACTCCATGGTCGGCATCTGGGTCGCGTTGCCCAGCGAGAGCCGCTCCACGGTGTCGAAGTAGATGACGTTGAGGCCCAGGGCCTCGGCCAGCACCGACAGCTGGGTGCCGATGTTCCCGTAGCCGATGATCCCCAGGGTGTGCCCGCGGACCTCGTGGGATCCCTCCGCGGACTTGTCCCACACTCCGCGGTGCATCCGCGAGTTCTTCACCGTCACGCGCCGGGTGAGGTCGATGATCTCCCCGACGGCCAGCTCCACGACGGAGCGGGTGTTCGAGTAGGGGGCGTTGAACGCGGCGATGCCGTGCCGGGTCGCCGCCGCCAGGTCGATCTGGTTCGTCCCGATGCAGAAGGCGCCGATGGCGGCGAGATGAGGGCGGGCGTCGAGGACGCGGGCCGTGACACGCGTCTTCGAGCGGATCCCCAGGACATCGACGCCGTCCAGGGCGCCGATCAGCTCATCCTCGTCGAGGGCGCCGCGGACCCGCGTCACCTCGATCCCCCGGGAGGCCAGGATGCGATCGGCATCCGGATGCGGGTTCTCCAGGAGCAGTGCGCGCGTCATGGTCTCATCGTGCCAGAGCCCGGATCTGAGGATCGGCCGTGTCCATCGCCGAGGGGAGTGCCCCGGCGGCCACCACGTGGAGGCGCCGGGTGGACCGGGTCATCGCCACGAAGAGGTCGCCGGTGCCGTCCTCGAGGATCTCGGAGGGCTCGATGAGGATCACGTCGTCGAACTCGAGGCCCTTGACGCTCACCGCGGACAGCAGCGACACCCGCTGGTCCAGACCCGAGTAGCCGACCGAGTCGGCCCCCCAGGCGCCGGCGCGCCGCGTGGCGACGACGACCGCCAGGCGCCCCCGTCCCGTGCCCGCCGTGGCGTCGAGGCGTCGGGTCTCCTCGGAGAGGACGCGCTGGACGTGCCCCCACATCGGGTCCTTCTCGCGGGGCGCCGCCTCGCGAACGCCCCCGGGCACCCGGGTGAGCGCGTAGGCGTCGGGGACGTCGCGCACGGCCCGGACGGGGTGGCGCACGGGATCCCCGACGTCCGCCATCGTGCGCTCCGCCAGCTTGATGAGGGTGGCCGGGGTGCGGTAGGAGATCGAGAGCACCTTCTCATCGGCGAGCGCCCGCGCGGCGGGGCCCAGCGCCGCACGCCACGTGCGCGGACGGCGATGTCCGCGACGCTGATCGAGGTCCCCGACGACCGTGAGGCTGAGAGAGGGGCACCGGCGCAGCAGCGCGCGCCAGGCCATGGGGGAGAGCTCCTGGGCCTCGTCGACGATGATGTGGCCATAGGTCCACGACCGGTCGGCCGCGGCGCGTTCGGCCAGGGGCGCCACCGTCCCCGCCTCCTCGACGGTGGCGGCCAGCGCGTCGGCGGTGACGGGGCTGTCCTCGAGCCCCATGTCCTCCAGCGTCGCCTGCGCGCGCCCGAGCTCGAGGTCCCGACGCCGGGCGCGCTCGGCAGCCTCGCGGGCGCCCACCGCCGCCGAGGGGCCGAGCAGCTCCTCCAGCTCGTCGACCAGAGGGATGTCGGAGACCGTGAGCGGCGCCCCCTTCGGGCGCGCGACCAGGGCGAGCTGCTCCGCGGACAGCCGCGGGGACGCCGAGGCATTGAGCCGGGCCAGACGGTCCGGGCGCGCGTAGAGGCGCTCGAGCAGGGCCGTTCCCGAGGTCGGCATCCACGCGAGGTTGATCGCGCGGCGCGCATCCACGGACTCGCGGACCTCCTGGCGCCACAGTTGGAGCTCCTCGGGATCGCGCTGGACCTGGGCGGCGTCGTCCTCGTCTGCGGCCTCCGTGAGCACCCGCTGGGCGAGGAGGTCCACGAGGCCCAGGGCGAAGGACTCCCGGGCGACGTTGTGCGGCTTCCCGCTGCGGCGCGCCCGCGTGCGGGCCGCAGCGACGTCGGAGACCGCCAGGGTGACCGGGTGCCCCCCGATGTCGAGCACCTGGTCGCGGTCCGGGAGGCGCTCGAGGTCGCGCACGGCGGCGGCGAGGACCCCCGCCCAGGCGGGATCCCCCTTCGCCCGGTCGACGTCCTCGGGGTCGACCGCGCCCGCGTGGACCCCCGGGACGAGGTCGCCGAGCGTCGTCGCCACCACGCCGGACTCGCCCAGGGAGGGGAGGACCTGCTCGATGTAGCGGAGGAAGACGCGCGAGGGGCCGACGATGAGGACACCGGAGCGCTCCAGGCGTTCGCGCTCCGCGTAGAGCAGGAACGCCGCGCGATGGAGGGCCACCGCCGTCTTGCCGGTCCCGGGCCCGCCCTCGACGACCAGGAGCCCGCGCCCGGGGGCGCGGATGACGCGGTCCTGCTCCGCCTGGATCGTGGAGACGATGTCCGTCATGCGCCCCTCGCGGGCCTGGGACAGCGCCGACATGAGCGCGCCCTCGCCCTGCAGTTCCAGCCCCTGCTCGCGGGCCGAGTCGGTGTCGAGCAACTCGTCCTCCAGCCCGGTGACCACCCGGCGTCGCGTGGCGATGT
Source organism: Schaalia naturae (assembly GCF_042665795.1). Taxonomy (NCBI): domain Bacteria; kingdom Bacillati; phylum Actinomycetota; class Actinomycetes; order Actinomycetales; family Actinomycetaceae; genus Schaalia; species Schaalia naturae. The sequence goes on along the minus strand of NZ_JBHTEF010000001.1, from coordinate 1,468,702 downwards.
GGCGGCGCCTGGCGATGCCCTCCGGATGTGCGGCGGTCGCCTGGTAGAAGGCGCGTCCGGCCGGCGCCCTCCAGTCGATGAGCAACGGCGCCCCGTCCTCGTCCGAGATCCCGATGCGGCCGATGTAGCGGGATCCGCCCTCGCGCGGGTCGAGGCGCCCGAAGACCAGGCGCTCCTCCACCAGCCCCAAGCGCTCGATCAGCTCCCCGAAGTGGGAGGCGATGACGTCACGCTCGCGGTCGCCCTGCCCGGTGCCCACGCCATGGGAGGCGTTGACCTCGCGCAGGCTCGATCGGTACCCCTCGCGGATGCCGTCGAGCCGGGCGTACACCCGGTCGACGATCTCCTGCTCGATCCGCACCTGGTCCCCGAAGCCTGCGCTCCGCTCCTCGTCCACGCGATCGCACCCTTCCTCACCGGAAAACCGGTCCACTATTCTGCCCCATCGCGGCCGTGCCGCGCGCCGCGCGTTCCAGGACGGACGTTCCGGTCGGACGGGGGACCGCCCGATTCCACCCGTGGCGCAATCCGCGGGCCAGGCCTCGCCGCGGGTGCGCCCGCCGGGTACCGTGGGCATCGGGGACGGCAGTCCCCGCAGACAGCGACATGCGGGGCGACAGGGAGGAGGCGCGTGATGGGCAACACGGCACGGACAGGACGGGGAGTCGGGTTGTACCGCGAGGGGCCCGCCTCGGGCGCCCACGCCCCGATCCTGGTCACGCACTTCGACGGCGCGATGGACGCGGGCGCGGCGGGCGGCCTGGCGATCGAGCAGATGATGCGCTCGCTAGGCTCCCAGCGCGTCGCGACCTTCGACTCCGACCTGCTGATCGACTACCGCTCCCACCGGCCGGTCATGTCCGTGGAGAAATGGGTGACGACGGACATCGAGATGCCCGAGATCGCGCTGGACCTCATCCACGACGACATGGGGCATCCCATCCTGCTGCTGCACGGCCCCGAGCCCGATGCGCGGTGGGAGTCCTTCGGCGACGCGGTGACGGCCCTGGCGCGGGCGGCCGGCGTCGAGATCAGCTTCTCCCTGTACGGCATCCCGGCCGGCGTGCCGCACACGCGCCCGACCCCGGTCCACGTCCAGGCCACGGACGACTCGCTGATCCCGGATCAGCCGCAGATGCCGGGCACCATGCAGTTCCCCGCGCCCGTGTCGGGCTACCTCCAGGACCGGCTCGCGGGCGAGGGGATCGAGGGCGCGACCCTCATCGCGGCCGTCCCCTACTACATGGCGGAGAACTCGTATCCGCGCGCCGCGTCCGCCCTGCTCACCCGCCTGTCCGACTACGCGGACCTGTCGCTGCCGGTCGGCGACCTGGAACGCGGGGCCGCCGAGGAGATGGAGCAGGTCGCCTCCCTCATCGAGGGCAACGCGGAGGTCACGCGCACCGTGGAGGCCCTGGAGCACCACTTCGACGCCCTCGAGGGCGGCGACGACGCGGGGTCGGCCCCGACGCTGCCCGAGGACGCCTGGGACGGGTCCTCACCGGAGGACATCGGCGACGTCATCGAGGCCTACCTTGCGAACCGGGACCGACGTGAGCGAGAGTCTGACGGTGATCAGACGAGCGAGGCGAGCCAGGGGCAGACGGAGGACGGCGCCCGCACGGGCGGCGGGACGGCGATGGAGGAGCCCCGCCGCGAGCCCGCCGGGACGGAGCCTCGCCGCCCCGAGACGATCGAGGACGTGCTGCGGCGCCTCGGCGGCGCAGGCTCCGACGGGTTGCGTCGTGCCCGGCACCGCGCCGAGAACCCATGGGACCAGACGGGGTCCGAGCAGCCCTGAGCAGGCGGCGCGCGGGCGGCGCGCCCGGTGAGCGCCGCACCTGCGCGCCCCGCGCCGGCGTCGCGGGCGCTGGCGGTCTGGCTGGGCGCGATGACGGCCTACGTCTGCGCCGTGGCGGCCCGCACCTCCCTGGGCGTGGCCGGCGTCGAGGCGATGGACCGTTTCTCGATGTCGGCCGGCGTCCTCGCCTCCTTCTCCACCCTGCAGATCGGGGTCTATGCCGCGGCCCAGATCCCGGTCGGCATCGCCCTGGACCGGTGGGGTGCGCGCCGGCTGCTGGCCACCGGCGCCGTGCTCGTGGCCGTGGCCCAGACCGGGATGGCCCTGGCCACCGGCCTGCCCGCCGCCCTGTCCGCCCGCGTCCTGCTGGGGATCGGGGACGCGACGGCCTTCGTCTCCGTGCTGCGCCTGCTGCCCTCCTGGTTCTCCCCCTTCCGCATTCCCCTGTTCACGCAGCTCACCTCCATCATCGGCCTGCTCGGGCAGGTGATCTCGGCGGTCCCCTTCGTCTGGGTGCTCCACCGGGCGGGCTGGTCCGCGGCCTTCGCGATCATGGCGGGACTGGGCCTCGCCGCGGCGATGGCCGTCGGGGCGCTGGTCCGTGACGCGCCCGCCCCGGAGGCGGCCGGGGACGGCGCCGCCCGCGCGAGGACGAGGGAGCCGGTGCTCCTCACCGTGCGCCGGGTGCTGTCCTCCCCCTGGACATGGCTGGGGTTCTTCACGCACTGGAGCGGGGCCGGCCCCTCGACGGTGTTCACGCTGCTGTGGGGCGTGCCGTTCATGACGCTGGGCATGGGGATGACGAAGGCGCAGGCCTCCGCCGTACTCGTGGCCAACACGGCGGCGGGCATCGTCCTGGGGCCGCTGGTCGGCCAGCTCACCGCGCGCCACCCCCGCGGGCGTGTTCCCGGCGTGCTCGGCGTCGCCGGCGCGGTCGCCGTGGCCTGGAGCGCGGTCCTGGCGCCGGCCGCTCCCGCTCCCGCATGGGCGGCGCCGGTCCTGGTCGTCGTGCTGGCCGCGTCGGGCTGCGCGTCCTCCATCGGGTTCGACTTCGTGCGCCAGGGCGTCGAGCCGCATCGGCTGGGCACCGCGACGGGCGCGACGAACATGGGAGGCTTCGCGGCCGCGCTGCTGAGCGTCCAGCTGATCGGATGGCTTCTGGACCGCGGGTCGGCGGACCGCGCCTACGCCTGGCCCGACTTCCGGCTCGCGATGGCCGTCCAGGCGTTGGCCTGGGCGGTCGGCGTCGTCGGCGTCGCCGTCTCCGCCACCCTCATCCGGCGCCGGGCAGGCCGGGTGGTGTGAGCCCCGGGCCTGGGCCCGTCGGCGCGTCCTCGCGCGGTCGGGCACCAGCCAGCCAGCGCTCCAGGGCGGGACCCCGGACGGCGCGCGCGGGCAGGGGCAGTCGGCGCAGGAGCCGGTCCAGCTCCTCGGGGTCCATCCGGGGAGGACCCGCCCGACCCGGATCCGGGTGCGCCCCGGCGCCGGGTTCCCACGAGGGATCCGGCTTCTGGGCGACGATGACGACATTGCCCTGACGGGCGGCCCGCCCGACCTTCGGATCCCACACGGCGCAGGCGCCCGGAAGGACCGAGCAGACGGCTGCCACGTCGGGGCGCGCGTCGCGCGGGCCGCCATGGACGGCATTGGCCAGGTAAAGGCCGCCGGGACGCAGCGCCCGCGCCGCCGCGCGCACCGCTCCGGCGGTGAGGAGGGAGCCGGGCACCCTGCCGTGGTCGAAAGCGTCGCGCACGACGACGTCGCAGGAGCCCTCGCGGGCGGCCTCCAGCACGCCGCGACCGTCCCCCACCCGGATGCGCAGGCGAGGGCTTCGCGGCAGGGGGAACCATTCGCGGACGGCGACGGCCAGCGCGGCGTCGACCTCGACGGCGACCTGACGGGAACCGGGCCGTCGAACGTCCCAGGCCCAGGGCAGGGCGCAGGCGGCCGCCCCCAGGTGCAGGGCGCGCACCGGGGCGGGTTCGGGCAACCAGGCGCTCAGGGCCTGCGTCATCTGCTGCATGTACTCGAACTCGAGCTGGCCGGGATGGTCGACATCCACGCAGGAGGACTCGACGCCGTCGAGGAACAGGGTCGCGCGCGGCCCGTCCCACCACAGGGAGGCCGTGCCCGAGTCGACGGTTCGCTGCGCCTCCGCGGCATCGTCCCGGTGGGCGTCCCGGCCTCGCCCTCGTCCCTGTCGCGTCGTCACAGGGGAACCCTAGAGGACGGGCCCGGCCGCGGGGGCGAGGACGACTCCCGCCGCGGCCCGTACGATGGAAACGAGCGGAGGTGGGGCGCATGTCGAAGGCGCCACGGGATGGGCGCGCCCGTCGCGATTGGGGGGCGGATGACTCCGCGACGCCCGTGCTCCACGTCGACATGGACTCCTTCTTCGCCTCCGTCGAGCTGGCGGAGGATCCGTCTCTTGCCGGCCGCCCGCTGGTCGTGGGCGGAATGGGCACGCGGGGCGTCGTCACCTCGGCCACCTATGAGGCCCGCGCCGCAGGCGTCCACGCCGGCATGCCGACGGGCCGGGCGCGGGCGCTGTGCCCGGCGGCCCGATTCGTCCCGGTGCGTCACGGCGTGTACGGCGAGTACTCGCGCCGCGTGATGGCGATCCTGGGCCAGGTCACGCCCCTGGTCGAGCAGGTCAGCATCGACGAGGCGTTCCTCGACGTCTCCGGGTCGCGCCTTCGGCTCGGGCCGCCCGTCCGGATCGGCCGGGAACTGCGTCGCCGCATCCGCGCCGAGGTGGGCCTGCCGGCCTCCGTGGGCATCGCCGCGACGAAGGGGGTCGCGAAGATCGCCTCCTCCCATGCCAAGCCGGACGGACTGCTGCTGGTCCCGGCCGGGGCGACCGTCGACTTCCTGCACGGTCTGCCCGTCGGCGCGCTGTGGGGCGTCGGGGGACGCACCGGGCAGGTGCTCGAACGTGAGGGGATCGACACGGTCGGCGATCTGGCGCGCGCCGATGTCGGGCGCCTCACCCGGCTGTTCGGACCGGCACTGGCGCATCATCTCCACGACCAGGCCTGGGGGATCGACCCGCGCCGGGTGACGCCGGGCCGCGCCGAGAAGTCGGTGGGAACGGAGTCCACGTTCGACGTCAACGTCTCCGATCGCGCCCAGATCGAGCAGTTCATCCTCGGCGCCGCACACCAGTGCGCGAGGCGCCTGCGCGCCTCGGGGCTGGTCGCGTGGACGGTCGGGATCAAGATGCGCGACGCCGACTTCCACACGGTGACGCGCTCGACCACTCTGGCCGCGCCCACGGATGTCGGCCGCGAGATCGCGCGCGCCGCCGCCGCGCTGTTCGCCCGCGAGCCGATGCCCACCGGCGGCGTCCGCCTGTTCGGCGTGCGCGCGGAGAACCTCCAGGCCCGCGCCGGTGGCATCGCCGTGACCCTGGACGATGATCGGCGCCCCTTGGCGGCCGAACGGGCGATGGACGCGGTAGTGAGCCGCTTCGGAGGGGGAGCGATCCGTCCGGCGTCGCTGCTGGGCGAGTCGGATGGGGCGGGGGAGACCGCGACGAATGGTCCTGGGTCTTCCCGGGGCACTAGAATGGAACCGACTCGTTGACCGGTCCCGGCGCAGGAGGTGTGACGTGGCACTCTCGGAGCATGAGAGGGAGGTCCTCCAACAGATGGAGGACGACCTCCGCCGCGCGGACCCGGATCTGGCCTCGACGATGTCCTCCCATCCGTCCGACGGCACCCGGGCGCCCGCCTCCGGCGGACGGCTGGATCCGCGTCGCGTCGCGGCGGGCGCGGTGCTGGCCGTCGCCGGTCTGGGCGTCGTCCTGGCAGGGGTCGCCATCGGATACTCGATCTGGTCGATCCTCCTGGGGATCCTGGGCTTCGCGATGATGGTCGGCGGGGTCATGCTCGCCCTCCACACGGACGGCGGCCGCCGATCGCGCCGGGGCGGCGGATGGTCGCGTTTCGTCGCCCGCCAGGAGGACCGCTGGGACAAGCGCCAGGATTCCTGACGCCTTCCTCCGCCGGCGTGCCGCGTCTGAGGCCGCGCTGACGGCCTTCCCTCGCGCTGACCGCGGTCAGGGCCGAGAGCGGCTCGCGCCGGGCGGCGAGCCTTCCCCACTTCGCCCCACCCGTGGCTCCATCTCATCGGCCGCTCCGGTCGGCCACGGACGCCCGTCACGATCGGAATGGGATCCGACCTGCGAAGACGCGGGATCCTCGCGTGGCGGCCGCTACCGCCTGACGGCGGGCGCATCGCCCCGATGAGGCGGGCGCGGCGACGCGCCGGCACCGTCCCCGCCGAATTCCCTCCACCACGCTCCACCGGGTAGATCTGTGGGAATTCCAGGGAATTCTCCGGACGAGCCACGCCGAATTCCGCTCTTTGCGCGATCTGGTGGGGGGAAGTGGGTTAAAGTGGGGCAACCGGCCACGGAGTGGGGGAGGTGTGGCGCATGTTCCTCGGCACGTACGAGCCCCGGCTCGATGACAAGGGGCGTGTGATCCTGCCTGCCCGGTTCCGTGACGACATGGAGGGAGGGATCGTCCTCACCCGCGGTCAGGAACGCTGCGTCTACGCGTTCCCGGCCCAGGAGTTCGAGTCCATGACCGCGGACCTGCGCCGCGCGCCGCTGTCCTCGAAACAGGCGCGCGACTGGATCCGCGTGATGCTCTCGGGCGCCTACAAGGAGGTTCCGGACAAGCAGGGGCGCATCGTCGTCCCCGCCGATCTCCGTGCCTACGCAGGGCTCGACCGCGACCTCGCCGTCATCGGCGCAGGCTCCCGAGCCGAGATCTGGAACGCCGAGTCCTGGCGCGAGTACCTCGCCGTCCAGGAGGACGTGTTCTCCAACACCGCAGAAGAGATCATTCCCGGCATGTTCTGAGCGCCGACCGGGGTCTCCGCCCGCTGCCCTGACGTCACTTCCCCGACGGCAGGTCGCGGTGGGGGACCCCGGTCCGCGTCCCGGCCGGCCCGACGGACACCCAGGAGGTGAGGGATGGGCGCAGAGCGCACCGCGCGGGACCTCCACGTCCCCGTCCTCCTCGAGGAGTGCCTGGATCTCCTGGCTCCGGCTCTGGCCTCGTCGGACGCCGTGCTGGTGGACGCGACGCTGGGGATGGGCGGACACGCCGAGGGGGCGCTCCGGCGCTTCCCGGGCCTCAGGGTCGTCGGCATCGACCGCGATCCCGAGGCCATCTCGCTCGCCTCACGCCGTCTCGCCCCGTTCGGGGAGCGCTTCGCCGCCGTGAGGACCACCTACGACCATGTCGACGAGGTCGCCGCGGCCCACGGACGCGAGGGTGTGGTGGACGGCGTGCTCATGGACCTCGGCGTCTCCAGCCTCCAGCTCGACGAGGCCGAGAGGGGGTTCTCCTACAGCCATGACGCCCCGCTGGACATGCGCATGGACCCGACCGGCGGCCCGTCGGCCGCCGACCTCCTCGCCTCGGCGGACGAACGCGAGCTGACGCGCATCCTGCGCGACTACGGCGAGGAGCGCTTCGCGCAGCGGATCGCCCGGGCCATCGTCTCCGAACGCCGTGAGCGCCCGCTGACGCGGACCTCGCAGTTGGCGGACCTGGTGCGCGGCTCGATCCCCGCCCCGGCCCGGCGCACCGGCGGCAACCCCTCGAAACGGACGTTCCAGGCGCTGCGCGTGGCCGTCAACGACGAGCTGCGCCTCCTCGAGGACGCCCTCCCACGCGCGCTCGCCCATGTGCGCGTCGGCGGGCGGGTCGTCGTCGAGTCCTACCAGTCCCTGGAGGACCGCATCGTCAAGACGGTGTTCCGACAGGGTTCCGAGGACCGCGCGCCGGCCGGCCTCCCGATCGTGCCCGAGGGACTCGAACCGCCCCTGCGGCTGCTCACCCGGGGCGCCGCGCGCGCCGATGAGCGCGAACTCGCCCGCAACCCCCGTTCCGCGTCGGTCCGGCTGCGCGCCGTCGAAGTGGTCTCACCCTGGAGGAGTCGCCCATGAGCGCCAGCTCCGCGGCGCGGACGCGCCCCACATCGCGCCCCGACCATCTGCGCGCCCCGGCCGTCCCCGAGCTCCGGGTCGTCGAGGGCACGCTTCCCGTCAGGTCGGCGGTCCCGCTCGCCGTCGTCGCGCTCCTGGTGCTTCTCATCTCCATCATCGCGCCGATGGTCATCAACACCCAGATGGCGGAGACCTCCTTCGAGATCCGCGATCAGCAGCTCCAGCTCAATGAGCTGGACGCGGAGGCCTGGTCCCTCCAGTCCCAGCTCCAGCAGGTGAGCTCCCCCGTGGCCCTGGAGGAGGCGGCCCGCGCCCACGGGATGGTGCCCGCCGGACCCACCGGCTTCATCTCGCTGGAGGCCGGGACCGTCGAGGGCGGCGAGGCCGCGCAATGAGCGGGGGCCGACCGTCATGACACAGGCCAGGCGCGCCCGGTGGATCCTGGTGGTCGTCACCGTGGCGCTGCTGGTGTGCGCGGCACGGCTCTTCCAGCTCCAGATCGTCGAGGGGCCGACGCTCGCCGCAGAGGGGCAGGCCGTGCGCACCTCGGCCACCCAGGTCAATCCCCGCAGAGGCTCCATCGTCGACGCGACGGGAATGGTGCTGGCCGACTCGATCCAGACCTACCATATCGCCGTCAACCAGCGGAACATCCGTCAGTACGTCCACACCGAGACCCAGGAACAGGCCGACGGCACGACGGCGACGGTCACGGTGGGGCGCGGGCCGGCGGAGGCGGCCCGCCAGCTGTCCTCCCTGCTCGGGATCGACGCCGTCGAGCTCGGGGGGATGATGGTGGGCGACCAGACCTACGCCTACCTCAAGAAGAACGTGGACGCCGTCACCTACCGGAAGATCCGCGCCCTCGACATCTACGGGATCGAGTGGGAGGCCGTCTACCAGCGCACCTATCCCAACGGCAACACGGCAGCGCCGCTCATCGGGACCGTCGACGCGGAGGGGAGCGGCTCCTCCGGCCTCGAAGCGTCGATGGAGGACCTCCTCACCGGGACCCCGGGCGAGGAGGCGTTCGAGATCGCGCCCAATGGGGCGATCATGCCCGGCGGCAAGCAGACCACGGTCGAGCCCACGGACGGGGCCACCGTGGCGACGACGCTGCGCGGAGATCTCCAGCACTCCGTCCAGGAGATCCTCGACAACCGGGTCGCCGAGCACGACGCGGACTGGGGCGCCGTGGTCATCACGGACCCCTCGACGGGGCACATCCTCGTGATGGCGGACTCCGACTCCGTCGAGCCCGACAACGCCGCGCCCCAGACGGCGCGCGCCGTCCAGTACGCCTTCGAGCCCGGCTCGGTCGGCAAAGTGATCACCATGGCGACGGCGCTGGAGAAGGGCACCGTGACCCCCACGACCGTCTTCACGGTCCCGTACGCCCTCACGGACCTGCCCGACCAGGGGGAGCCCATCACGGACTTCCACGAGCACGAGACCGAGCAGCTCACCGCGACGGGAATCCTCGCCGAGTCCTCGAACACAGGGTCCGTGCTGGTCGGCCAGACCGTCACCGACCAGGACCGCTACGAGATGATGCAGGCCCTGGGCCTGGGGCAGTCCACCGGCGTCGAGCTGGCGGGCGAGTCCGCCGGGGTCCTCCAGACTCCCGACAAGTGGGCGGGGCGGGACCGCTATGTCTCGATGTTCGGGCAGTCCTACATGATGACGGCCCTCCAGGAGGCGACGCTGATGGCGACGATCGCCAACGGCGGAGTGCGCGTCCCTCCCAGGCTGGTGACGTCGTGGACCCTGCCCGACGGCACGGTCGGCACCCCCGACCCGGTCACGCCCGTCCAGGCGATGTCGGCGACGACCGCCTCCGAGTTGATCCGCATGATGGAGTCGACCGTGGACACCGACACGGGCACCGGACAGGCCGCCCGGGTGGACGGCTACCGGCTCGCTGTGAAGACCGGCACAGCCGACATCGTCGTCGACGGGCAGTCCATCGTGGTCTCCACGGTGGCGGGGATCGTGCCCGCGGAGTCGCCGAAACTGGCGGTCGCCGTGGTGCTCTACAATCCCAAGGTCGGAACGCTGTCCTCGGACTCGGCCGCGCCGCTGTTCAGCGAGGCGGTGACCCAGGCGGTGCGCAGCCTGGCCATCCCGGCCTCGACGACGCCTGCGGATCTGTATCCGACCAGCCCCGATGAATGAGCGGAGATCCGCACCAGGGGACCCTTTGGCCCCCGGAGGGAGGACGATGGACAGGCGCGCGAGCTGGATCGCCACGGCAGTGGGCGGCCGGTTGCTCGGAGACGACGTGACGGTGGGCGGCCCCGTCGTCACCGACTCCCGCGAGGCGTCCCCCGGCAGCCTCTATGTCGCGCGCCGCGGCGAGCGGGCCGACGGCCATTCCTTCGTCGCCTCCGCGGCCGGACGCGGCGCGGTCTGCGCGCTGGTCGAGCACGAGGTGCCCGGAGCCGGCCTCGCCCAGATCGTGGTCCCCGGGTCCACGGCCGCGCTGGGCGCCCTCGCCCATGCCCATCTGGAGGACCTGCGCCGCGAGGGCCCCCTCGACGTCATCGCGATCACCGGCTCCGCCGGGAAGACGACGACGAAGGACCTCCTGGCCCAGGTCCTCACGCGCCGGGCCGCCACCGTGTGGCCCCGGATGTCCTTCAACAACGAGGTCGGCGTCCCCCTCACCGTGCTCGGGGCGGACGCCGCCACCCGCCACCTCGTCCTCGAGATGGGCGCCTCAGCTGCGGGCGACCTCGCCTCCCTCACCCGCATCGCCGCTCCCGACGTGGCCGTGGAGCTCATGGTCGGCACCGCCCACCTGGGCGGGTTCGGGTCCCGCGAGGGCATCATGGCCGCGAAGGCGGAGCTGGTCGAGGGGCTCCGGCCCGAGGGCACGGCCGTCCTCAACGCCGACGACGACATGGTCATGCGCATGGTCCCCCTCGCCCCCGGCCCCGTCGTCCGCTTCTCCGCCTGCCAGGGGGTCGCCGCCGAGATCCGGGCGCGCGCCATCGACGTGGACGAGGACGACCGGGCCTCCTTCACGCTGGAGGCCCCCGACGGGACGGCCCGGGTGCGGCTGCGTCTCGTCGGCCGCCACCACGTCCGCAACGCGCTGGCCGCGGCGGGCGCCTGCCACGTCCTGGGGATCGGTGTGGAGGAGGCGGCCGCGGGCCTGTCCGCCGCAGGCCCACTCTCCCCCCACCGCATGGCCGTCTCCGACCTGGTCCTCGACGGGCGCCGCGTCACCCTGGTCGACGACTCCTACAACGCGAACCCGGACTCGATGAGGGCCGGCCTGGAGGCGCTGCGTTCCCTGTCGCGAGGACGGCGGATGGTCGCCGTGCTCGGCGAGATGTTGGAGCTGGGCCCCGACGCCGATCGGCTGCACCGCGAGGCGGGGCTGCGCGCCGCGGAGCTCGGCATCGGCGTGGTGGTCGCCCTCGGCCCGGGCGCCGGAGCGCTCGCCGGCCCGGAGCTCGGAGGCAGGCGCACCGCGCATGTCGACACCCCGGAGGCGGCGATCGATCTCGTCGGCGGAATACTGGAGGATGGGGACGTGGTCCTGGTCAAAGGATCGAACGGATCGGGCGCCTGGCGGGTCGCCGACGCCCTCGTGCAGGCGGGGGGTGCGCGATGATCGGCGTCATCGTCGCCTTCGCCGTGGGCCTCGTGCTCTCTCTGGGGCTCACCCCGCTCTACATCCGTTTCCTGGTCGCCCACCACTTCGGACAGTTCATCCGCCAGGACGGCCCCACGGAGCACCTGGCCAAACGCGGCACGCCCACGATGGGCGGCGTGGTCTTCATCCTGGCGACCGTGTTGGCTTGGCTGGCGGGCTCGCTGCTCAACGGGCACTGGCCGGACTGGTCGTCCACGCTCCTGGTCCTCCTCTTCGTCGGCCTCGGCGTCATCGGCCTGCTCGACGACGGCATCAAGATCCGCCAGGAGCGCTCCCTGGGCCTGCACGCCGGGGCGAAGGTCATCCTCCAGATCGCCGTCGGCACCGTGTTCGCGGTGCTGGCGCTCACCCGGCCGAACGCCCACGGGATCACCCCTGGATCCACGTCCGTCTCCGTGGCGCGGCCGACATCGGTGGATCTCGCCTGGGCCGGCGCGGCCGTGGGCGCCGTGCTCTTCGTGATCTGGGTGAACTTCCTGGTCGCGGCCTGGTCGAATGCTGTCAACCTCACCGACGGTCTGGACGGGCTGGCCACCGGGTCCTCGATCTTCGTGTTCGTCGCCTACATGCTCATCGCCCTGTTCCAGAACACGCAGTCGTGCTGGGGGCCCACGATCAACCAGGCGAACTGCTACGCGACGCGCGACCCCCTGGGGCTCGCCGTCTTCTGCGCGGGCCTGGTCGGGGCGCTCGCCGGGTTCCTGTGGTGGAACGCCTCGCCCGCCCAGATCTTCATGGGCGACACGGGATCACTGGCCCTGGGAGGGGCCGTGGCGGGTCTGTCCGTGCTGACCAACACCGAGTTCCTCGCGGTCGTCATCGGCGGGCTCTTCGTCGTCACGACGATGTCCGACGTCATCCAGATCGGCGTCTTCAAGCTCACGCACAAGCGCGTCTTCCGAATGGCCCCGCTCCACCACCACTTCGAGCTCAAGGGGTGGAAGGAGATCACCATCGTCATCCGGTTCTGGCTGATCGCCGCCTTGTTCGCCGTCATCGGCATCGGGCTGTTCTACGCGGAATGGGCGTCACAGCTGTGAGCGCGACGATGGAGGGCATCGCGGGACCCGTCGCCGTCGTCGGGTGGGGGCGCTCCGGCCGGGGGGCGGCCCACGCGCTGGCGTCGCGCGGGTACGAGGTCGTCGCCTTCGACCAGCGCGAGCGCTCCGACTCGGACGGGGAGGAGATCACGGACGTCGAGGTGCGCGTGGTCCCCGGGGACCGGGAGATCGCGGACGCCGTGGTGGCGATGGGCCCGGCGCTCGTCGTGGTCTCCCCGGGCGTCGCCCCGCACACGCCCGTGTGGCGGGCGTCCCTCGCCGCCGGCCTCCCCCTGTGGGGCGAGGTCGAGCTGGCCTGGCGGCTCCAGGAGTCGGGCCCCCACGCGGGGCGCCCCTGGCTGACCGTGACGGGCACGAACGGCAAGACCACCACCGTGGGGATGCTGGGCTCCATGCTGCGCGCGGCTGGGGAGGACGCCCTGGAGGTCGGCAACATCGGGACGCCGATCACCCGCGCCGTCGACTCCGAGGCGGCCGTCTTCGCCGTCGAGCTGTCGAGCTTCCAGCTGGCGACGGCCCTGACGGTGTCCCCGCAGGCGTCCGTGTGCCTCAACGTCGACGCCGACCACCTGGACTGGCACGGCAGCGAGGAGGCCTACGCGCAGGCGAAGGCCCGCGTCTACGAGCGCACCCGCCTCGCGTGCGTCTACCCGGCGTCCGACCCCCGCATCGAGCGCATGGTCGAGGAGGCCGACGTCGTCGAGGGCGCTCGAGCGATCGGGACGACGTTGGGCGCGCCGGATGTCTCGCAGGTCGGGATCGTCGAGGACGCCCTCGTCGACCGCGCGTTCCTGGACAACCGGCGTCACGAGGCCCTCCACCTCGCCTCGTTCGCCGACCTCGCCCACATCGCGGGCGCCGATCCCTCACCGGCCCTCCTGGCCGACGCCCTGTCCGCCGCTGCCCTGGCGAGGGCCCACGGCGCGGCCCCGGACGCCGTCTCCCAGGGCCTGAGGGACTTCCACCCGGCGGCCCATCGCCGCGCCGTCATCGGCCGGGCCGCGGACCTGCTGTGGATCGACGACTCGAAGGCGACGAACGCCCACGCCGCCGCCGCCTCCCTGGCGGGCATCCGGCCGGGCACGGCCATCTGGGTGGCGGGAGGGGACGCGAAGGGCCAGGACTTCGACCGGCTCGTCGAGCGCGTCGCGCCGCTGCTGCGCGGCGTCGTCCTGATCGGCGTCGACCGGGAGCCCCTGCGCTCATCCCTGGCGCGTTTCGCCCCGTCCGCGCCGGTCGTCGAGGTCGGGGCCCATCCCGACTGGATGTTCTCCGTCGTCAACGAGGCCGTGGGCCTCTCACGCCCGGGGGACACGGTGGTCCTCGCGCCCGCCTGCGCCTCCTGGGACCAGTTCGACGACTACGGCCAGCGCGGGGACGCCTTCACGGGAGCGGTCCGCCGCCTGGCCGAGCAGTGGGGGGAGCGGACGTGAGCGGCTTGCGCCGGCGTCCGCGGCTTCCGCGCGTCGAGTTCGGGACAGCGCATCCCGCTGCCGCGTCTCCGGTGGCGACGTTCTACCTGATCGTCATCCCCGCCCTCATCCTGTGCGGCTTCGGGCTGCTCATGGCGTTCTCCGCCTCGGCCGTCACGAACATCGCGGCGGGGGCGAGCCCCTATGAGGCCTTCCTGCGCCCGCTCCTCATCATCGTGGTGTCGCTGGCCTGCGCCGCCGTCGTCCAGCTGGTGCCCGAGCGGATCTGGTCGCGCGGAGCCCCCTGGGTCTTCCTCGCGGCGCTGATCATCCAGTGCCTGGTCGTCACGCCGCTGGGCGCCACGGAGGGGGGCAACCGCAACTGGATCCACATCCCCGGCGTGCCGACGCTCCTCCAGCCCTCAGAGTTCCTCAAGCTGGCGCTCGCCTTGTTCCTCGCCGCCTCGCTGGCCCGGCCCGGCGCCCGCCTGCGCGACTGGCGCCAGATGGCGGCCACCGCGGGGCTCCCGGTCCTGGCGGCGCTGGGCGCCGTGATGCTGGGGCACGACCTGGGGACCGCGCTGGTCGTCTTCGCCTGCGCGCTTGGCGCGTTGTGGGTGGCTGGGCTGCCCGGCGGGTGGTTCGCCGTGCTGGGGGGCGCGTCCGTGCCCGCCCTGGCCTTCTTCATCGTGCAGAACCCGACGCGCCTGCAGCGCGTCATCGACGTCCTGCCCGGACACGGCGCCTCCCGGTCGACCACGGCTCCGGAGCAGATCGACCACGCCCTGTGGGCCCTGGGATCGGGAGGTCTCCTGGGCCTGGGCCCCGGGGCCTCCCGGGAGAAGTGGGAGTACCTCCAGGCCGCCCACACCGACTTCGTCCTCGCGATCATCGGCGAGGAGTTCGGCCTGCTGGGGACGTTGACGGTTCTCGTGTGCCTGGGGCTGCTCGTGTGGGGGATGATCCGCGTGTGCCGGGAGAGCACCTCCGGGTTCGCGCGCGTGACCAGCGGCGGAGTAGCCGCATGGATCGGCGCGCAGGCCCTGCTCAATATCATGTCCGTGACGGGGATCGGCCCCGTCATCGGGGTCCCGCTGCCGCTGGTGTCCTACGGCGGATCCTCCTTCCTGTTCACGGCGTGCGCAGTCGGGATCGTCGCGTCCTTCGCCCGCGCCGACGCCGGGATGCGGATGATCGGCTCGCCCGCTGAGGGACCTGCCGGCCGCGACCCGCGCCGCCCGCCCCGACGCAGGAGCCCGGGACGCCCCGGCGCGCACCGGGCCGCGCCCGCGACACCGAAGGAGGCACGCCCATGAGCCCGAGAGTCGTCCTGGCGGGCGGGGGAACCGCAGGCCACGTCAACCCGCTGCTGGCCACCGCCGGCGAGCTGCGCTCGCGCGGGTGCGACATCGTCGTGCTGGGCACCGCGCAGGGGCTGGAGTCCGAGCTGGTCCCCGGTGCCGGGTACCCTCTGGTCGCCATCCCCCGCGTGCCCCTGCCGCGCCGCCCGACGCCGGCCCTGCTCACGCTGCCCGCGCGCTTCCGCGGCGCCGAGAGGCAGGCCCGCCAGGCGATCCGCGGCGCAGACGCCGTGGTGGGCTTCGGCGGCTACGTGTCCACACCCGCCTACCGTGCGGCGCGGGCCGAGGGCGTCCCCGTCGTCATCCACGAGCAGAACGCCCGCCCCGGCCTGGCCAACCGGTTGGGGGCCCGGACGGCCGCGGTGGTGGCCCTCACCTTCGCCTCGACGCCGCTGCGGGCCCGCGGCGGACGGACCGTCACCGTCGGCCTGCCGCTGCGCCCCGCGATCGCCTCCCTGGCCCGCGCCCGGGCGACCCCCCAGGGGAGCGCGCGGGCGCGCCGGGAGGCGGCCGCCCGGCTCGGCCTGGACGCCGGGGCCCGGACGCTGCTCGTGACGGGCGGGTCCCTGGGAGCCCAGCACCTCAACGAGGCGGTGACGCGGGCCGCCCCGGCGCTGCCGCCCGGCGCGCAGGTCCTCCACCTCACCGGGCGCGGCAAGGATCGGGAGGTCCGCGAGGCCGTCGCCCGGGCGGGCGCGGGCGAGCGTTGGAGGGTCCTCGACTACCTCGTGACCATGGAGGACGCGCTGGCCGTCGCCGACCTGGTGGTGTGCCGCTCGGGGGCGGGGACCGTCGCCGAGCTGCAGGCCCTGGGGCTGCCGGCCGTCTATGTGCCCCTGCCCATCGGGAACGGGGAACAGCGCCTCAACGCCGCGGACCACGTGGCGGCCGGCGGAGCCGAGCTGGTGGCGGACGCCGACCTCACGCCGCAGGTCGTCGTGGAACGCGTGTTCGCGCTGCTGGCGTCCGACAAGCTGGGCCGCATGGCGCGGGCGTCGGCGGCGCTGGGATGCACCGACGCCGCGGGCGCCCTCGCGGACCTGGTGCTGGGCCTGATCGGGGCATGACGACGGAGGGAAGAGGACAGATGACGGACCGGGCGTTCCATTTCATCGGCGTCGGGGGGGCGGGGATGTCGGTGGTCGCCGAACTGCTGGCGGACCGCGGGATGAGGGTGAGCGGCTCCGACCAGGCCGACGGCCCCGCCCTCGACCACCTGAGATCCCTGGGCGTCGACGTCCACGTCGGCCATGACGCGGCGAACGTGCCGCCCGGGGCCGTGGTCGTCGTCTCGAGCGCCGTGCGCGACTCGAACGTGGAACTGGCCTGCGCGCGGGGACGGGGGCAGCGGGTCCTCCACCGTTCCCAGGCCCTCGCGCTGGCGGCCTCCGGGATGCGCTTCGTCGCCGTGGCCGGCGCCCACGGGAAGACGACGACCTCGGGGATGCTGGTCATCGCGCTGCGCGAGGCCGGCATGGACCCCTCGGCCGCCATCGGCGGCGTGGTCCCCCAACTGGGGGCCGGGGCCCTCCTGGGGCGCGGCGACGTGTTCGTCGCCGAGGCCGACGAGTCGGACGGGTCCTTCCTCAACTACAGCCCCGCGGTGGAGGTCGTGACGAACGTCGAGCCCGACCACCTCGACCACTACGGCACGCGGGAGGCCTTCGAGCAGGCCTTCGCGGACTTCGCCGACCGTCTGGGCCCCGGCGGCGTCCTCGTGTGCTGCGCAGAGGATGCGGGCGCCCGGCGCCTGGCGCTCGCGGCCGCCGCGAGCGGACGCGCGGTGCGCACCTACGGCCGGCCCGAGCGCTGCGATCCCGCTCCCGACGTGCGCGTGGAGGAGGTCCGGGAATCCTCCTCGGGGTCCCGGGCGGCGCTGGTCGACGGCGCCGAGCGCGTCGGGCTCACCGTGTCGGTCCCGGGCGCGCAGAACGTGCTCAACGCGGCGGGGGCGTGGACGGCCGGCGTGGCGCTGGGCGTGGCCCCGGAACTCATGGCCCGCTCGCTGGCCGCCTTCCGCGGGACGGCCCGGCGCTTCGAGGCGCGTGGGCGCGTGGGCTCGCGGCGCCTCTTCGACGACTACGCGCACCACCCCACCGAGGTCGCCGCCGCCCTGGCGGAGGCCCGGCTGGTCGCCGGGGACGGGCCGGTGACCGTCGTGTTCCAGCCGCACCTGTACTCGCGGACCCGCGCCTTCGCGGACCGCTTCGCTCGCGCCCTGGGCGCCGCGGACGCCGTGGTCGTCACCGGCATCTACGGGTCGCGCGAGGACCCGATCGAGGGCGTCGACTCCTCCCTGATCACGGACCGGCTGCCCGGCGCGCGGCTCGTGCCCGACCTTCACGAAGCCGCCCGGGCGGGCGCGCGCCTGACCGGCGACGGAGGGATCCTGGTGACCATGGGCGCCGGCGACATCACGACGGTCGGCGACGACGTCCTCGACGAGTGGCGCAGGGAGGACCAGGCGTGAGGCAACCGCCCCGTCCGAGGAGCACGGCCTCCCCCGAGGGGACCGGACGGTCCGCGGGGGAGCAGGCCGAGCGCGGGCGGGCCCCCGGAGTCGGGGACGGAGCCCCGCAGCCGCGCACGCGGACGGAGGAGAAGAAGGCGGCGGGGCGCCGGCGCGTTGAGGTCGCCCGCGTCCGCCACCCTGTCCGGATGGAGGGGCCGGTCGGCGCCGCGGACGCCGCGGAGATCCTGGGATCCCACGAGGAGGGCGTCTCGGAGGGTCTGCCCGCCCGCCTGGAGGAGCGCCGCCGGGCCCGCCGGCACCTGAGGGCCGTCCGCGCGGCGGTCCTCGTCGCCATGCTCGGCACCGTCGCGGTCGTGGTGTGGGCGGTGTTCGCCTCCCCCCTCCTCCGCCTGAGCGGGGACGCCGTCGAGGTCCAGGGTGCGACGGGCGCCCTGTCCGCCGACGAGGTGCGCGCCGCGGTCGAGCCCTTCGAGGGCACCCCGCTGGTCCTCCTGGACACCGACGAGGTCGCCCGCGCCGTCTCGGCCCTGCCCCTGGCGCGCGACGTCACGGTGGCGCGTGACTGGCCGGACGGGGTGAGGGTCGGCGTGACCGTGCGGACCGCTGCCATGGCCGTGTCTGCGGACGGCGGCGTCCAGCTGGTCGACGACCAGGGGGTCGTGGTGGGCGAGCAGGCGGAGAGGCCCGACGGGCTGCCGCTGGCGGTCCTGCCCGACGACGGGCAGGCGCAGGCGCGGACCCAGGCGGCCGGTCAGATCGGGACCGTGTGGGCGGCCCTGCCCGAGGACCTGCGCGCCCAGGTGGGCACGATCTCCTCCGACGGCGCGCAGGTCACGCTCTCGTTGGCGGGCGGGCAGACGGTGCGGTGGGGGACCGAGGAGGACTCCGACCTCAAGGCCCGCGTGCTGGCGGTGCTGCTCGCCCAGCGGCCGGCGACGACCTATGACGTCTCCGTCCCGACGCGCCCGGTGACCTCATGAGGCGCGGTGTCCCGACACGCCCGGGGCTGGCCTTGAAGGACGGGCCGGGCTTCCCTACCTTCTTCCCGGCAGAGGGCAGGCTCAACCTGAACCGTGAAGCAGAGCTTGAAGGTTGACGAGGCGTTGGGGGATGACGTGGCGACACCGCAGAACCATCTGGCAGTGATCAAGGTCGTGGGCGTCGGCGGCGGCGGCGTCAATGCCGTCAACCGGATGATCGAGGTCGGCCTCAAGGGGGTCGAGTTCATCGCCGTGAACACGGACGCCCAGGCGCTGCTCATGTCCGACGCCGAGACGAAGCTCGACATCGGGCGGGACCTCACCCACGGCCTGGGGGCCGGCGCGGACCCGGCCGTGGGCCGCCAGGCCGCGGACGACCACTCCGATGAGATCGCCGACTCCCTGGAGGGGGCCGACATGGTCTTCGTCACCGCCGGGGAGGGCGGCGGCACGGGCACGGGCGGCGCCCCGATCGTCGCGAAGATCGCCCGCACCGCGGGGGCACTGACCGTCGGCGTCGTCACGCGGCCCTTCTCCTTCGAGGGCAACCGCCGCGCCGCCCAGGCCGACGCCGGGGTGGAGGCCCTGCGCTCCGAGGTCGACACCCTCATCGTCATCCCCAACGACCGGCTCCTGGAGATCTCGGACCAGAACATCTCGGTGCTGGACGCCTTCCGCGCCGCC
Source organism: Schaalia naturae (assembly GCF_042665795.1). NCBI lineage: Bacteria > Bacillati > Actinomycetota > Actinomycetes > Actinomycetales > Actinomycetaceae > Schaalia > Schaalia naturae. Next base: position 1,449,301 of record NZ_JBHTEF010000001.1, on the reverse strand, counting down.
GACCAGGTGCTGCTCTCCGGCGTCCAGGGCATCACCGAGCTCATCACGACCCCCGGCCTGATCAACGTCGACTTCAACGACGTGAAGTCCGTCATGAAGGACGCGGGATCGGCGCTCATGGGCATCGGCTCCGCGACCGGCGAAGACCGCGCCCTGCGCGCCGTGGAGACCGCGATCTCCTCCCCGCTGCTGGAGGCCTCGATCGACGGGGCGCATGGCGTGCTGCTGTTCTTCCAGGGCGGCTCGGACCTGGGGCTCCAGGAGATCTTCCAATCCTCCCTGCTCGTGCGCGAGGCCGCCCACCCCGAGGCGAACATCATCTTCGGCAACGTCATCGACGACTCCCTGGGCGACGAGATCCGCGTGACGATCATCGCCGCCGGTTTCGACGACTCGGGCGAGCCGCCCGCACCCGCCGCCCAGTCCTCGGCCGCGCCGGCCCCGGCCGCGGTCCCCGCCCCGGCCCCCTCCGCGATGGAGCCGGCGCGCCCGGCTGCCGTCCCGCAGGAGTCGCGCCCACTGGGCACGCTGCCCCAGACGGGCAGCGGACACGGGATCCACCGCGCGGTGCCCGAGGTGCCCACCCGCACCGGGTCCCTGCCCCTGGGTCATGTCCCCCCGCCCGCCCCGCCGCGCCGGGAGGCCCGCGAGGAGGACAAATCCCTTGAGGTGCCGCGCATCTTCGACGAGGACGAGGCCGGCGGCGACGATCTCGACATCCCGGAGTTCCTCCGCTGACCGGCGGACATGGACACGCGTCTTCTTCTCGGCGCCGCTCCGGCCCTTCTCACCGCGGCCGGACCGGGCGGCGGCTCCCTGCGCGCGAACCTGGCTCTGAACGTCGGCGACGATCCGGCCCTGGTGCACGGCCGGCGGGCCGGCCTCTCGCGGCGCCTCGGCCGGGCGGTCGTGTGGATGGCGCAGACCCACTCGACGCGCGTCGACGTGGTGTCCGGCTCTGACGCCGGACGGTGGGAGGGCCCGGAGTGGGGCCCCTTGGAGTGCGACGGGGTGGTGGTCGACGCGCGCGACTGGCCCGGCGCGCCCGCTGTGGCCGTGGTGGTCGCGGACTGTCTACCGGTGCTGCTGGCCACCGCCGACGGGATGACCGTCGCCGCCGTGCACGCCGGGCGCCGGGGGCTCGCCGGGGGCATCCTCACCGAGGCGGTCGCCCGTCTGCGCTCCCTGCGCGGGGAGAGCGCCGAGGTGCACGCGGTGATCGGGCCCGCGATCTGCGGGCGCTGCTATGAGGTCCCCGACTCGTTGCGCGCCGAGGTCGCCCGCACCCATCCGGCCGCGTGGGCGACGACCTCATGGGGCACGGCCTCCTTGGACCTGCCCGCCGCGGCGCGCGAGGAGCTCGCCGGGCTCGGCGTGGACGTCCGGGCCGTCCGGGCCGTGGGGGCCTGTACGCGCGAGACCCCGGTCCTGCACTCCTACCGGCGCGACCCCGCCTGCGGCCGCCAGGCCGGGGTGATCGCGCCCGCGCGGTGACAGCGGAGCGGATGACGGGCGTTCGCCGGGCGGCGCGCCCGACCAGCGACATGCCGAGCGCGCCGCCCCGAGCGGCGCCCGCCGGTGCGTTAGCGTGACACCACGGGATCTCAGGCAGGTGAGGAGACGCAGATGGGTGACTCGTTCGGCAACAGGGCGCGGAGGTTCATGGGCTGGTACTCCCCCGAGGACGTCGAGTCCGAGGAGGAGGGCTTCGGGGCCTTCGACGAGGTCGCTGAGGAGGACCCGGCGGACTCCGGCGTCGTCAGCCCCCTCAGGCGCGAGGCCGATCGCCCGCGCGCGGCGGCCGCTCCGGCGGCGGACCTCAGCCGCATCGTCACGGTGCATCCCGGCTCCTACAACGACGCGCTGCCCATCGGGGAGTCATTCCGCAAGGGCGTGCCCGTCATCATCAACCTCACGGACATGTCCGAGGCCGAGGCCCGCCGTGTCATCGACTTCGCCGCCGGCCTGACCTTCGGCCTCCACGGCGTCATCGAGCGCGTGACGAACCGCGTGTTCCTGCTCTCGCCGCACACCGTCGAGGTGAGCGGCGACATCACGGGCGCGCGGCGCGGCGCGCTGTTCAACCAGGGCTGAGCCATGGCCCTGGTCATCCTCGGCGGTCTGATCCGCGCGGCCGCCGGCCTGTACCTGCTGGTCATGCTCGTGCGGATGGTCATCGACTGGGTCCGCATCCTGTCCCCGCAGTGGCGTCCCTCCGGAGTGATCCTGGTCGTCGCGAACGTCGTCTACGCCCTGACCGACCCGCCCCTGCGGGCGTTGCGCCGCCGCATCCCTCCGCTGCGCCTGGGGGGAGGGATCGCCCTCGACGTGGGGTTCATGGTCCTCTTCCTCGCGGTGATCGTCGTCCAGTGGCTCGGCGGGCTGCTGCAGGTCATGGGGCAGACCGGCTGATCCGGGGGCGGATCTCCCCCGGCACGGGCCGTGTCGGTGTGACGCGTGTGAAAGCAGTTGCCGAAGGTGCACACGTGTCGACTATCATTCGAATAGTCTGACTGAAAGTCATCGGTCCCAACCGGTGAGCCGGACGCCTGGGTCCCTGTCCCGAGCAGGGCTCGGGCCCAGTGAGCAGCGAAGGGTGAGGCAATGGATCTTCTCACGACAGAGGACGTCCTGAACAAGAAGTTCACGTACGTCAAGTTCCGCGAGGGGTATGACCAGGTCGAGGTCGACGAGTTCCTCGACCAGGTCGTCGGCACGATCTACGCCCTTCAGGTCGAGAACCAGGATCTGAAGGAGAAGCTCGAGGCGGCCGAGCGCCGCATCGCGGAGCTCTCCTCGGGCGCTCCGGCTCCCCAGGAAGCCCCGGTCCCGGTCCCGGCCCCGGAGGCCGAGCCGGCGCCCGCCGTCGTCCAGGCTCCCGCCCCGCAGGAGGTACCGGCCTCCGAGTCGGAGTCGGCGACCTCGATGCTGGCCCTGGCCCAGCGCGTCCACGACGAGTACGTGCGCGACGGCCGCGAGGAGTCCGAGCGCATCATCGCCGAGGCCCGCTCCAAGGGGGACGAGATCGTCGCCGACGCCCAGCGCCAGCACGAGCGCATCCTGGCCCAGCTCGACCAGGAGCGCGGCCTGCTCGAGACGAAGATCAACGAGCTGCGCAACTTCGAGAGCGACTACCGCACCTCGATCCGCGAGCATCTCCAGAGCCTCCTCGCCCAGGTCAACCAGGGCCCGGAGAACTGACGAGGCGGCCGGCCGAGCCGCGCCCAGCAGCACAGTGTCCCACGGGCCTGCGCCCGTCACCCGGAGGTGCCCGTGACTGAGGTTCCCGCGCGTCGGCGCGGATGGCCGGTGATGCTGGTCGTCGCGGTGGCTGCGGCCGCCGCCGACCAGGCGACGAAGCACTGGGCCGTGGGTGCGCTCGCGGAGGGGGAGACCCGCCCGCTCGTCGGGGACGCCCTCACCCTCCAGCTCGTCCGCAACTCCGGCGCGGCCTTCTCGCTGGGAGCGAACGCGACCTGGATCTTCACGATCCTCTCCGCCGCGATCGTGGCAGGCATCGCCGTGTGCGCCCCGCGCATCGCCCACCTGCCCACAGCCGCGGCGCTCGGCCTGTTGGGGGGCGGAGCCGTGGGGAACCTCATCGACCGCCTGATCCGTCCCCCGGCCTTCGGACGCGGGCACGTCGTCGACTTCATCAACTACAACGGGTGGTTCGTGGGCAACATCGCCGACGTCTGGATCGTCGTCGCCGCCCTGTGGCTGGCCGTGATGTACGCGACCGCCGGCCCGCGTGGGGGGCGCGAGGGCGCCGACGATGAGTGACGCCCGCCTGCTGCCCGTGCCCGAGGGACTCGCGGGCGAGCGCGTCGACGCCGCCCTCGCGCGCCTCCTCGGGCTGTCGCGCAGCAGGGTGGAGGACCTGGTCGCCTCCGGGCACGTGCGCGTCGGCGGCCGGGTCGTGCGCAAGTCCGACCGCCTGGAGGCTGGCTCCCTGGTCGAGGTCGTGATCCCCCCGCCCGACCGCACGCCCCCGCCCGTGACCGGCATGGCGATCCTCTACGACGACGAGGACATCGTCGTCGTGGACAAGCCGGTCGGCGTGGCCGCCCACACGGGTCCCGGATGGTCCGGCCCCACGGTCCTGGGCAACCTCGAGGCGGCGGGCTTCAGGGTCTCGGCCTCGGGGCCGCCCGAGCGCCAGGGGATCGTCCACCGGCTGGATGTCGGCACGTCCGGGGCGATGATGGTCGCGAAGTCTGAGCTCGCCTACTCGGTGATGAAGCGCGCCTTCAGGGAGCGCACGGTCACGAAGATCTACCACGCGGTGGTCGCGGGCCATCCCGACCCGGACTCGGGCACCATCGACGCGCCGATCGGGCGCCATCCCTCGCGCGAGTGGCGCATGGCGGTCATCGACGGCGGGAAGAGGGCGGTGACGCACTACGACACCCTGGAGCTCGTGCCCGGCGCCGCGCTGCTGCGCGTCCACCTGGAGACCGGGCGGACCCACCAGATCCGCGTCCATATGGCCGCGATCCGCCACCCCTGCGTCGGTGACGTGTTCTACGGGGCGGACCCGGTCCAGGCCCGCCGCCTCGGACTCGGCCGCCAGTGGCTGCACGCCGTCGAGCTCTCCTTCGCCCATCCGCGCACCGGGCTCCCGCTCACGGTGCGCTCGCCGTACCCTGAGGACCTCCAGCATGCGTTGGACCTGCTGAGGAGAGGACCGGCGTGAGCGCCGTGCATGTCGTGGAGGCGACCTCCCGGGAGTTGCGGATGGCGGAGATCGCCATCCGCTGGGACGTGTTCGTCGTCGAGCAGGGAGTGGAGCCGGTCCTGGAGATCGACGCCCGGGACTTCCGCGACGACGTCGTCCACCTCGTCGCCCTGGAGGACGGCACCGAGCGCCCGCTCGGCGTCGTCCGCCTGATCCCCGACGGAGACGACCACTACCACCTCGGGCGCCTCGCGGTGCGCATCGAGGCGCGGAGGAGCGGGGCGGGGGCCGCGCTGGTCCGCGCCATCCACGACCTGGTGGCGCGTCGCACACCGGCGGGGCGGGAGGGCCTCATCACCCTGGACGCCCAGATCCAGGCCATGGGCTTCTATCGGCGCCTGGGATACGCGGAGGCGGGAGGCGAGCCGTTCCTCGACGCCGGGATCTGGCACCGAACCATGTCGCGCATCGTCCAAGGGCAGGCGTCGCCCTCGTCCGCCCGTGCCCCCGGGGTGGCGCTCCTCTAGGATCGGGGCATGGGCTCCAGTGACTCCTTCGTGCACCTGCACAATCACTCCGAGTACTCGATGCTGGACGGCGCCGCGAAGATCACGCCGATGGTGCAGGAGGCGGCCCGGCTGGGGCAGCCGGCCCTCGGGCTGACGGACCACGGGTACCTCTTCGGGGCCTACGAGTTCTACACGGCCTGCCAGAAGGCCGGAATCAAGCCGATCATCGGCCTGGAGGCCTACGTCACGCCCGGCACCTCCCGATTCGACCGCCACAAGGTCCAATGGGGAGAGGCGTGGCAGCGTGGCGACGACGTCTCGGGCGGCGGCGCCTACAACCACCTCACGCTCCTCGCGTACTCCACGGAGGGCATGCTCAACCTCTTCCGGCTGGGATCCCGCGCCTCCACGGAGGGACAGTTCGGCAAGTGGCCGCGCGCGGACAAGGAGCTCCTGGAGGAGTACCACAAGGGTCTCATCGTGTTCACGGGCTGCCCTTCGGGCGCCGTCCAGACGCGCCTGAGGCTCGGCCAGTGGGACGAGGCCGTGCGCGAGGCCTCCGAGCTGCGCGACATCTTCGGGCCCGAGAACTTCTATGTCGAGGTGATGGACCACGGCATCGACTTCGAGAGGCGCACGGCCAAGGACCTGCTGCGCCTGGCCCGTGAGCTCGACGCCCCCCTGGTGGCCACCAACGACGCCCACTACGTGAAGAAAGAGGATCGCGACATCCAGGACGCGCTCCTGTGCATCAACTCCGGCTCCCGCCTGGCGGACCCCGACCGTTTCCACTTCGACGGCGACGGCTACTACATCCGCCCCTCCCAGGAGATGCGCGCGGTGTGGTCGGAACTGCCCCAGGCGTGCGACTCGACCCTGGAGATCGCCGAACGCTGCGACGTCCACTTCACCACGACCGACGAGGGCGCGAACTACATGCCCGACTTCCCCGTGCCCGAGGGCGAGGACAAGACCTCGTGGTTCATCAAGGAGGTCGACCTCGGGCTGCGCGGGCGGTTCCCGGAGGGGGTCCCCGACGCCGTGCGCAAGCAGGCGGAGTACGAGGAGAACGTCATCGTCCAGATGGGCTTCCCCGGCTACTTCCTCACGGTGGCCGACTACATCAACTGGGCGAAGTCCCAGGGCATCCGCGTGGGACCTGGACGAGGCTCCGGCGTCGGCTCGATGGTCGCCTACGCGATGAACATCACCGAGCTCAACCCGATGGAGCACGGCCTGATCTTCGAGCGCTTCCTCAACCCCGAGCGCATCTCGATGCCCGACATCGACGTCGACTTCGACGAGCGTCGGCGCGAGGAGGTCATCGAGTACGTCAAGCGCCGCTACGGCGAGGACCGCATCAGCCAGGTCGTCACCTACGGCCGGATCAAGACGAAGCAGGCCCTCAAAGACTCCGCGCGCATCATGGGCAAGGACTTCAAGATGGGCGAGCAGCTCACGAAGGCGCTCCCGCCCTCCGTCATGGGCAAGGACATCTCCGTCAAGGGCATCTTCGACGAGTCCGACCCCCGCTACGCCGAGGCCGCGGAGTTCCGCAAGCTCTACGAGGAGAACCCCGACACCCATGAGGTCGTCGACATGGCCCGCGGGCTGGAGGGCCTGACCCGCCAATGGGGCGTCCACGCCTGCGCCGTCATCATGAGCTCCCACACGCTCACGGACATCATCCCCATCATGAAGCGCCCGCAGGACGGCGCGATCATCACCCAGTTCGACTACCCCACCTGCGAGGGGCTGGGGCTGCTCAAGATGGACTTCCTGGGGCTGCGCAACCTCACGGTGATCTCCGACGCGCTGGAGAACATCACGCTCAACGGCAAGGAGCCCCTGGACATCGACCACGTCGCCCTCGACGACGCGCGCACCTACGAGATGCTCGCCCGCGGGGACACGCTGGGCGTCTTCCAGCTGGACGGCTCCGGCATGCGCGAGCTCCTCAAGCTCATGCGGCCCGACAACTTCGAGGACATCACCGCGACCAACGCGCTGTACCGCCCCGGGCCCATGGGCGCGAACTCGCACACGAACTACGCGCTGCGCAAGAACGGGCGCCAGGAGATCACCCCGATCCACCCCGAGCTCAAGGACTCGATCAAGGACATCCTGGAGACGACCTACGGCCTCATCATCTATCAGGAGCAGGTGATGCAGATCGCCCAGCGGGTCGCCGGGTACTCGCTCGGACGCGCAGACATCCTGCGCCGCGCGATGGGCAAGAAGAAGAAGTACATCCTGGACCAGGAATTCGAGCCCTTCAAGGCCGGCATGATGGAGCACGGGTACTCCGCCGAGTGCGTCCAGACCCTGTGGGACGTCCTGGTCCCCTTCTCCGGCTACGCGTTCAACAAGTCCCACGCCGCCGGGTACGGCCTCGTGTCCTACTGGACGGCCTACCTCAAGGCGAACTACCCGACGGAGTACATGGCGGCGCTGCTCACCTCCACGAAGGACAACAAGGACCGGCGAGCCCTGTACCTGGCCGAGTGCCGCCACATGGGCATCACGGTCCTGCCCCCGGACGTCAACACGTCGATGGGCACCTTCGCGCCTGTCGGCAGGGACATCCGGTTCGGGCTGTCCGCCATCCAGAACGTCGGGCAGAACGTCGTCGACGCGATCGTCCGGGCGCGCAAGGAGAAGGGGCCAGCGACCTCCTTCCAGGACTTCCTGGACAAGGTCCCCGCCGTCGTGTGCAACAAGCGGACCATCCAGTCCCTCATCAAGGCGGGCGCCTTCGACTCCCTGGGCCACACGCGCCGCGCGCTGCTGGCCCGCAGCGACGAGGCCGTCGACGCCGTCACGGACGTCAAGCGCAATGAGGCCGTGGGCCAGTTCGACCTCTTCGGAGGGCTCGGCGGGGACGCGGGCGAGGTCGCAGCCGGCTTCGCCATCGAGATCCCGGACCTCCCGGAGTTCGACCGTCGCCACAAGCTCGCCGACGAGCGCGAGATGCTCGGCCTGTACGTCTCCGACCACCCGCTGCGCGGTGTCGAGAGCGCCCTGGCGCGCTTCCAGGACGTCGAGATCGCCGCGATCGTGGGCGGCGAGGAGTCGATGGGCGACCGGGTCGTGCGGATCGCCGGCCTGGTGTCGGGCGTCCAGACGAAGGTGACGAAACAGGGCAATCCGTGGGCGATCGCGACCGTGGAGGACCTGTCCGGGTCCATCGAGGTGCTCTTCTTCCCGCGCTCCTACGAGACCATCCAGTCGGTCCTGGCCCCCGACATCATCGTCCAGGTCGAGGGCAAGGTGAACATCCGCGACGACCAGGTGTCCGTGTACGGGCAGTCGCTGACCGTCCTCAACCTGCGCGACGACCAGGACGTGCCCCTGGACCTGGAGCTGGCGGCGAGCCGGTGCACGACCGACCTGCTGACGGAGCTGCGCGGCTGCCTGGAGGCCTTTCCCGGGGCGTCGCCGGTGCGGCTGCACCTGCGCCAGCCCGGACGCACGACCGTCGTGGAGGTGGATCCCCGGCTGCGCGTGTCCCAGACCAGCGCGTTCTTCAGCCAGGTCAAGGCGATCGTCGGGGTGGGGGGCGTCCTCACGCAGAGGTGACCCGGGCGCGGAGGACCCCTGCCGGGGTCGCGACCTCGATGAGGTCTCCTGCGCTCAGCTGGCGGCCGCGCCGCGCCTCGGGGGCGCCGTTGACCGACACGTCGCCTCCGCGCACGATCTCGCGGGCCTGCGCCCCGTCCTCGGCCAGGCCGGCGAGCTTGAGGAACTGCCCGAGCCGGATCACCCCGGTCACGCCGACGCCCGGCACGGCCTCTCCGCCGCTGGTCCCGCTCCCGCGCTCATCCCCCATGGACCCAGTGTGGGCCATGGGGGAGGCGGGCGCGAATCAGCTGGCCGACGCCCGGGCGATCGTCTCGATGGAGGCGCCCAGCGTCTGGGAGAACTCCTCATCCGACTGGTCCGCCCGCAGGCCCTCAAGCAGGGCCCGGGAGAAGGAGGCGATGAGGCCGTGGTTGAGGGCGAGACGCTCGCAGGCCTCGTCGCGGCTGTAGCCGCCCGACAGCGCCACGACGCGCACGACGCGCGGGTCGGCGATGAGCGGGGCGTAGAAGTCCGGGCGCGCGGGGATGGTCAGCTTGAAGATCACCCGCTGGCCGTCCTCGAGCGTGTCCAGGCCCGCGCGGATCTCGGTGAGCAGGACCGTCTCGGCGACCTCGCGGTCTGGGGCGTGGATGTCGACCTCGGGCTCCAGGATCGGGACGAGATCGTGGGCCAGCACCGTGCGGGCGAGGTCGAACTGCTGCTCGACGATCGAGCGGATCCCGAGGGTCTGCGGTTCGAGGATGACCGAGCGCTCCTTCGTCCCGAAGATCCCGCCCTCCGCGGCGTGGCCGAGGACCGCGTCGACGTCGGGGATCGGCTTCATCAGCCGCACGCCGCCCTGGGCGTCCTGGAGCCCCTTGTCGATCTTGAGGATCGGGACGATGCGCTTGCGCTGCCACAGGTAGGCGGCCGTGGGCAGGCCCTCGACCTCGGAGTCCATGGTCCGCTGGAACAGGATCGCGGCGAGGATGTGGTCGGCGGTGAAGGCGGGATCCGTGATGACGCGGGTGCGCATCCGGTGGACGAGATCGAACATCTCGTCCTCGGTCTGCCACGCCCCCTCCGTGATCCCGTAGTTCGCCAGCGCGCGCGGCGTCGAACCGCCGGACTGGTCGAGGGCCGCGATGAACCCAGCTCCGTGGCCCATCCGGGTGAGTTGTTCGTCGTTCACGAGTCACTCCCTCCCAAGCGGTGGCGCCGGATGCGTCATCGCCCTTCCAGTGTAGGGGCGGCGCCTCCGCGCGGAGAGGGCATCGGCGTCCGGTTCCCGGCCCTGCCCGCTCCCGATGGCGCCGAGCCCCTAGGCTGGGCGCATGAGACGCATCGACCTGCGGGGGAGCACCCCCCAGACCTCGGAGTTGCGCACCGTCCTGCCGCGAGCCGCCGTCGACACCGCCGCGGCCGCGCAGGTGGTCCGCCCGCTCATCGACCGGGTGAGGGACGAGGGCGCCCCCGCCCTCTACGACCTGGCTGAGCATTTCGACCATGTGCGTCCTCGCCGGCTGCGCGTGCCCGCCGAGGAGATCGAGCGGGCGCTGGCCGAGCTGGACCCGCGGGTCCGCGCGGCCCTGGAGCTGTCCATCGCCCACAACCGCGTCGGGCACCTCCAGCAGATGCCCCGCCCGGGCTCGGTCGAGGTGGTCCCCGGCGGCGTCGTCTCCCAGCGGTGGGTCCCCGTGTCGCGCGTGGGCCTGTACGTGCCGGGCGGGTTGGCGGTGTACCCCTCCTCCGTCGTCATGAACGCCGTGGCAGCCCAGGTCGCGGGCGTCGGCTCGATCGCGCTGGCCTCCCCGCCCCAGGCCGCATTCGGCGGTCTGCCCCATCCGACGATCCTCGCCGCCTGCGCGCTGCTGGGCGTCACCGAGGTGTGGGCCGTGGGAGGCGCCCAGGCCATCGCGGCGCTGGCCCTGGGCTTCGAGGACGGCGGCGACGTCTGCGAGCCGGCGGACGTCATCACCGGCCCGGGCAACATCTACGTCGCGGCCGCCAAACGGCTGGTCAGAGGCATTGTTGGGATCGACGCGGAGGCGGGCACCACCGAGATCGCCGTGCTCGCCGACGGCTCAGCCGACCCGGCGCTGGTCGCGGCGGACCTCATCAGCCAGGCCGAGCACGACCCTGCGGCCGCCTCGGTCCTCATCACCGACTCCAGCGCCCTGGCCGACGCCGTCGAGGCCCGGATCCCGGGCCAGGCGGCCGCGACGCGCCACACCGAACGGATCCTCCAGGCGCTGTCGGGCCCGCAGTCGGGGATCGTCCTGGTCGACGACATCGACGCGGGCCTTCGGGTCGTCGACGCCTACGCGCCGGAGCACCTGGAGGTCCACACCCGCGCCGCCGCAGACGACGCGAGCCGGGTCCGCAACGCCGGGGCGGTCTTCGTCGGCCCATCCTCGCCGGTCCCGCTGGGCGACTACATCGCCGGGTCCAACCACGTCCTGCCCACGGGGGGAACCGCCCGCTTCTCAAGCGGGCTCAACGTCATGCAGTTCCTGCGCTCCCAGCAGGTCGTCGAGTACTCGCCCGACGCCCTGGCCTCCGTGGCAGCGCCCCTGGAGGCCCTGGCCGAGGCGGAGGATCTGCCGGCGCACGCGGCGGCGGTGCGCATCCGGACGGGGAGGGAGTCATGAGCTCGCCGGCCACCCCGCCCCTTCCCCTGCGCGAGGACCTCGAGGGGCTGGAGCCCTACGGCGCCCCCCAACTGGATGTCCCCGTGCGGCTCAACGTCAATGAGAACCCGTACCCCCCCTCCGACGCCGTGGTGGCGGACATCGCGCGGGCGGTGGAGGAGGCGGCCCGCGGCCTCAACCGCTACCCGGACCGGGACGCGCCGGAGCTGCGGGCCGCGCTCGCGGACTACCTGGCAGTGGAGTCCGGAGTGCGGGTGGACCCCTCGCTCGTGTGGGCCGCGAACGGGTCGAATGAGGTGATGGTCCAGCTGCTCCAGGCCTTCGGAGGCCCCGGGCGCACGGTTGTCGGCTTCGCCCCCACCTACTCCATGTACCACGAGTACGCCCGCGACACGAACACCCGATGGGTGCAGGGGCAGCGCGGGGACCGCTTCGCGCTCGACCTCGACGAGGTGGAGCGGGTGCTCAGGGCCGAGCGGCCCTCGGTGGTCCTGCTGGCCAGTCCCAACAACCCGACGGGCACCTCCCTGGAGGCGCCGGACCTGCGGCGCGTCCTCGACCTCGCGCGCGACCTGGGCCCGCAGGTCGCCGGGACGCGCCGGGCCGCCGTGGTCGTCGTCGACGAGGCCTACGGGGAGTTCCGGCGCGAGGGTGTCCCCTCGGCTTTGGAGCTCCTGGCCGGGAACCCCCACCTGGTGGTCTCGCGCACCATGTCGAAGGCCTTCGGGATGGCGGGCCTGCGCCTGGGGTACTTGGCGACCGCCAGGGAGATCGTCGACGCCCTCATGCTGGTGCGCCTGCCCTACCACCTGTCGGCGACCACACAGGCGACGGCCCTGGCCGCTCTGCGACACCGGGAGGAGCTCATGGCCCAGATCGCCGGCCTGCGCGGGGAGCGCGACCGGCTGGCCGCGTGGCTGCGCGGCCGTGGTCTCGAGGTGGCGGACTCGGACGCGAACTTCGTCCTCTTCGGGACGTTCGCGGATCGCCGGGCGGTCTTCCATGCTTTGCTGGACCGGGGTGTGCTCATCCGCGTCGTCGGGCCCGAGGGCTGGCTGCGGGTGTCGGTGGGCACGCCGGAGGAGATGGAGGCCTTCCGCGTCGCCCTGGACGACGTGGCGGCACGACAGTCAGGAGGGGCGCTGTGAGCGGGAACCGGGTGGCAGTCATCGACCGGGCGACGTCGGAGTCGACGGTGCACATCGAGATGGACCTCGACGGGAGCGGGGTCACCGACATCCAGACCACGGTGCCCTTCTACGACCACATGCTCAACGCCCTCGGCAAGCACTCCCTCATCGACCTGACGGTGCGCGCCCACGGGGACACGGACGTCGACGTCCACCACACGGTGGAGGACACGGCGATCTGCTTGGGCCTGGGCCTCAAGGAGGCCCTGGGGGACAAACGCGGGATCCGCCGTTTCGGCGACGCCACCGTCCCGCTGGACGAGGCGCTGGCCCGGGCCGTCGTCGACGTGGCAGGCCGGCCCTACATCGTCCACGAGGGCGAACCGGCCGGTCAGGAGTACCACCTGATCGGCGGCCAATTCACCGGATCGCTCACCCGCCACGTCCTGGAGTCGCTGGTCTTCAACTCGGGGATCTGCCTGCACATGACGGTCCTCGCCGGACGCGACCCCCACCACATCGTGGAGGCCCAGTTCAAGGCGCTGGCCCGCGCCCTGCGGGCCGCGGTGGAGCCCGACCCCCGCGTCAGCGGCATCCCCTCGACCAAGGGCTCGCTGTAACATGGTCCGGTTCGCCGGGAAGGAGCGGTCATGAGCGAGCGCGACGACGACATCGACCGGGAATTCCAGGACCTCATCGCCCAGTTCGACGAGCCGGCGCTGGTCCCCCCCGGAGAGGACCTCTCGGATCTCGGGCGCCTGCCGGGGAACGGGGAGGATCTGGACACCCCCGTCGACGAGTCCCTGCACCTGGAGGGCGGTCGCCTCTCCGTGGGTCTCGTCCTGGCCCCGGTGTCCTCGCCGGAGGCCCTGCACGCGCTGCTGGGGCTGGCGGGATTCCGCGAGACGGTGGTCCGCCTGCGCCCCTGGACGGCGGTGTGGCTGCGCGTCGAGACGGTTCCCGCACCGGAGGACGAGTTGGAGGAGCTGTTGGGCGGCGGCCGGACGATGCCCCCGGCGGTCGACCGCGTGGCCCGCGTCGTCTCGCGGCTGTCGAGGTTCGGCGCCGTCGCCATGATGTCGTGGCTCGTGGAGGGCGAAGGGGTGGAGCCCGGGGTCTCCGGGCAGATCAGCGCGCGACGCTACGTCCGGGGCGAGCCCGAGGACGACATCCCGGCCGGTGTGCTCCTGGGCGCCATGCCGCCCGCCACGGAGGACCTGCTGCTCGGGCGCACCGAGCCCCGCGACTACCCGGACTCCGTGACGTCCGACGGGGCGACCCGGCGCCGGCGCGGGCCTCTCGACTGGTTCCGGAGGAAGTGATCACGCGATGACACCGCCTCGCGTCGTCGTCCTCGACTACGGGTCGGGCAATGTGCGTTCCGCGTGCCGCGCGCTCGAGCGCGTCGGCGCGGAGGTGTCCCTGAGCGCCAGCCCCGGCGAGGTCCTCGCCGCCGACGGGCTCGTCGTCCCGGGGGTCGGCGCCTTCGCAGCGGTCATGGACCAGCTGCGCGCCGTCGGCGCCCCACGGCTCATCGAGCGCAGGCTCGCGGGCGGACGCGCGGTGCTGGGCGTGTGCGTTGGCCTGCAGGTGATGTTCGAACGCTCCACCGAGAAGGGGGAGCACGCGGGCCTGGGCGAGTGGCCCGGCACCGTCGAGCGGCTCGACGCCCCCGTCGTGCCCCACATGGGGTGGTCCGAGGTCGCTCCGCCCGCCGGGACCCGGTTGTTCCGCGGCGTGGAGGACCAGCGCTTCTACTTCGTCCACTCCTTCGGCGTCCTGACGGATCCCGCGGCCGGGGCCGCGGACGGGCCCTCCGCGCCCCCGCTGACGACCTGGGCCGAGCACGGGTCGCGTTTCGTCGCCGCCGTCGAGGACGGGCCCCTGTGCGCGACCCAGTTCCACCCGGAGAAGTCCGGGGAGGCCGGCGCCCGGCTGCTCACGAACTGGCTGGGCATGCTGGCCTGACGCCCGCTCCGCCCTCGTCCACGCCCGCCCCCTGGAAGGACACCCGATGACCACGCCCCTGACCCTGTTGCCCGCCGTCGACGTCGTCAGGGGGCAGGCTGTGCGCCTCACCCAGGGGGAGGCGGGGACCGAGACCTCCTACGGGTCGCCCCTGGAGGCCGCCAGCGCCTTCGCCCGGGCCGGCGCCTCCTGGCTGCACCTGGTGGATCTGGACGCGGCCTTCGGGCGCGGTTCCAACGCGGACCTGCTGGCCGGGATCGTCGCCCGCGTGCCCCTGGACGTGGAGCTCTCGGGCGGGATCCGCGACGACGCCTCGCTGCGCCGCGCCCTGGACGCCGGCGCCCGGCGCGTCAACCTGGGGACGGCCGCCCTCGAGGACCCCGATTGGACCGAGCGGGTTATCGCCGAGTTCGGGGACCGCGTGGCCGTCGGCCTGGACGTGCGCGGCGAGACGCTGGCGGCGCGCGGGTGGACCCACGAGGGCGGCAACCTGTGGGAGGTGATGGAGCGCCTGGACGCGGCGGGGTGCCGGCGCTACGTCGTCACCGACGTCACGCGCGACGGGATGCTGGCCGGTCCCAACCTGGGGCTCCTCGAACGCGTGTGCCGGAGGACCCCGGCGGCGGTCGTCGCCTCCGGGGGAGTGTCCTCGCTGGCCGACATCGCCGCCCTGCGCGGGCTCACCGGCATCGGCGTCGAGGGCGCGATCGTGGGCAAGGCGCTCTATGCCGGGGCCTTCACGCTGGAGGAGGCGCTGGAGGTGGCGCTCGGATGATCTCCGAGGAGCAGCGGGCGCGGCTGGCGCAGCGGCTGTCGCGCCGCGTGGACACGACGGACCGGGGCGATGCGCTCCCGTTGACTCGGCAGGCGTTGGCGCTGGGCGAGGGGACCCCCGAGGCCGAGCGCGCCCGCCTGGAGGGCCTCGTCGAGGCGCTGTCCGCCGAACGCGTGATCCTTCCCGTCGAGGTGGAGGTCCTCCCCGACCCCGGCGCGGCGGGCGCGGTGCATGCGGGAGGCCGCTCGGAGGCCTCCTTCACGCGCTCGGAGACCCCCGTCGGACCGGCGCTCGCCGTGTACTCCTCGGCGCGCCGCCTCCTGGCGGACCGGCCGGACGCCCGACCGATGCCGGCGCCCGTCAGCCGGGCGGCGCTGGCCGCCCTCGTCGACACCGGGGGGCACCTGGTCGTCGACCCCGGCGGCGCGGCGGTGGTCCTCCCTCGGCCCGCCACGGCGGCGCTCGCCCAGGGGGACAGATGGCTGCCCGCGTGGCGCGACGCCGAACTGCGTGAGGACCTGCTGGACCGGGCCGCGCAGGCAGGCCCCGTCGCCGACGTCCGCGTCGTCTTCGGAGGAGGGGTCCTCACCCGCGTCGAGCTCGCGGTGCCCGTCGGGGGCGACCCGGGCGAGGTCCGGGCGCGGCTCGCGCTGGCGCTGCGGCGCGTGGGAGCCTCGCCGCGGCTTCGGGCGGCGGCGGACCGCGTCGAGCTGGTCCCCGTCCCGGCGTCCCCGGTCTGAATCCCGGCCGTTGAGGAGTGAGTAGCGCCGAGTGCGCGGTTCGGCGGTCCAATCGGCCTGCAGACTCCTCCGGGGGACGTCGAACCTTGCGCTGGGCGCTCGCCGTCGCCTTGAGCCGGCCCGCGTGAGCGAGCGCACCCCGCAGATCGGAGGCGGAGCTGGAGGGCGGCGCGGCGGGGATGGTATCCTGGACGCCGACCGTCCGGGCACATGCCCGGGACGCAAGCGGAGATCCTCCCACCTGGATGCCCGTCGGTGTGCGACCACTTCGCCGCACGCGGATGCGCGCAGGCGACATGCCGGCGCAGGGAATCGGGTCAGACGGTCCCTCCACCACAGGTGGCGGGGTGCCGGATCGGACAGGCCTTCGCGCGCGTCGCCGCACGGGGGCCTTCTCCCGTTCCGGCACACCGATCACATTGTGGAAGTGGAAGGAGTCACCCATCAGCGAGCCTCGCATCAACGATCGCATCCGGGTCCCCGAGGTGCGCCTCGTGGGCCCCGGCGGGGAGCAGGTGGGCATTGTCCGTGTGGAGAATGCCCTGCGTCTGGCCGAGGAGGCCGGACTGGACCTGGTCGAAGTCGCGCCCGACGCCAAGCCCCCGGTCGCCCGGCTCATGGACTACGGCAAGTACCGCTATGAGGCCGCCCAGAAGGCCCGCGACGCCCGCCGCAATCAGGCGAACACGCAGCTGAAGGAGATCCGCTTCCGGCTCAAGATCGATGACCATGACTTCGCCGTGAAGAAGGGCCACGTCGAGAGGTTCCTCGGCCAGGGCGACAAGGTGAAGGTCATGATCATGTTCCGCGGCCGCGAGCAGTCGCGTCCGGAGGCGGGCGTGCGCCTGCTGCAGCGCCTGGCCGAGGAGGTCTCGGAACTGGGGACCGTCGAGTCGATGCCCCGCCAGGACGGCCGCAACATGACCATGGTGCTGGCCCCGACTCGGCGCAAGGCCGATGCGGTCAACGAGCAGCGCAAGCGCCGCGAGGCCGAGCGCGCGGCGCGACGCGGCAAGCAGGCCGAGCGCTCCAGCAGGGACCAGGCGCGTGGCGCGGGCTCCGCTGAGCAACAGAAGGACTGAGGCACCGGCCGCTGGCCGGCGCCGAGAGATGAGGAACGAAGAGACATGCCGAAGAACAAGACGCACTCCGGGACCAAGAAGCGCTTCCGCCTGACCGGGTCCGGCAAGATCATGCGCGAGCAGGCGGGCGGACGGCACCTGCTGGAGCACAAGTCCAGCCGTAAGACCCGCCGGATCGCCTCCGACCAGGTGGTCGCCCGCGCCGACGCCAAGCGGGTCCGCACCCTGCTGGGCAAGTGACCGGCACGTTCTGAGACATAAGGAGCACTGGAAATGGCACGTGTCAAGCGTTCCGTCAACGCGAAGAAGAAGCGCCGGGTCGTCCTCGAGCAGGCGTCGGGCTACCGCGGTCAGCGTTCGCGCATGTACCGCAAGGCGAAGGAACAGGTCACTCACTCCTTCACGTACAACTACCGTGACCGCAAGGCCCGCAAGGGCGACTTCCGCCGGCTGTGGATCCAGCGCATCAACGCCGCGGCCCGCGCCAACGGCCTCACCTACAACCGCTTCATCCAGGGGCTGAATCTGGCGGGCATCGAGGTCGACCGCCGCATCCTCGCCGAGCTCGCGGTCAGCGATCCTGGCGCCTTCACGGCCCTGGTCGAGGCGGCGAAGACGGCTCTGCCCGACGACGTCAACGCCCCGAAGCCGGCCTGACCCTTCCGGGCACCCGTGTCTGCAGGGAACTCCTCCGAGCGCCCGCCTCTCCTGGACAACCCGCGCGCCGAACGCGTGCGGCGGGTCCGCGGACTGGCCGGGCGCTCGGCGCGCGAGCGGAGCGGGCGGATCCTGGTCGAGGGCCCGCAGGCCGTGCGCGAACTGGTCCGCCACCGCGCCCCGTGGGTCCTCGACGTCTACCTGACGGCTCAGGCCCGGGAGCGCCATCCAGAGATCGACGAGGCCGCGCTCTCCGCGACCCGCTGGGTCCATGAGATCTCAGAGGACGTCGCCCACGTGATGTCTGGCGAGGCGCAGGGCGTGGTCGCCGTGGCGGACGCCGGGGCGATCGGGGGGGCGGTGCCAGGCCGCGGAGCCCTGGCCGCGCGGGTCGCGGGGGCGGCGCCCGTGGCCGGAGCCGTCCCGGACCGGGGCGCCCCAGGGGTTCTCGCCGTCCTGGCGGAGGCCCAGGACCCCGGCAACGCCGGGACGATCATCCGCACGGCGGATGCGATGGGGGCGGCGGGCGTCGTGGTCGCCGCCGGATCCGTCGACGTGCGCGCGCCGAAGGTCATCCGCTCCTCAGCGGGATCCGTCTTCCACCTGCCCATCGTCACCGGGTGGCCCCTGGACGAGGCGGTTCGAGCGCTCCACGAGCAGGAGTGCGTCCTCGTCGGCACCTCCGGCTCGGACGGCTCCCTCGATCTGGCGGAGCTTCTGGAGGACGGCCTGGTCCGTGCCCCCTCCGTCCTGGCGGGCCCGGTCGCCTGGATGATGGGCAACGAGGCCCGGGGCCTGTCCGCCGACCAAGAGGCCCTGTGCGACCTCCTCGTGCGCATCCCCATGACCGGGCAGGCGGAGTCCCTCAATGTGGCCTCGGCGGCGGCCATCTGCCTGTTCGCGTCCCAGACGGCGGGTTCGCGAGCCCGATACGCTGGTGGGCATGCGCATCCGTGAGCTCGACGAGACTCAGCTGATCGAGAGCTTCCAGCGCCTGCTGCCGTCGGGCGGACGCACGGTGGTGGGCCCCGGCGACGACTGCGCGATGGTCGCCGCACCCGAGGGGGCCTTCCTGGTCACCACCGACGTGCTCGTGAGCGGGGAGCATTTCCGCCTGGACTGGTCCGCCCCGGATGAGATCGGAGCCCGGGCGGCCGCCCAGAACCTGGCGGACATCGCCGCGATGGGCGGGCGGACGTCCTCGCTGGTCGTCTCCCTGGTGCTGCCGCGCGACCTCGACGTCGACTGGCTGCTCGCCCTGGTCGCGGGCTTCGGGGAGCGGGCGCGCGCCGCGGGCGCAGGCGTGGTCGGAGGCGACCTGGCGGCGGGGGAGCAGCTGACCATCGCGGTGACGGCCCACGGGTGGGCGTCCGCGGCGCCGGTGCTGCGGACGGGCGCCCGTCCCGGCGACACGCTGGCGGTGGCCGGGACGCTCGGGCGATCGGGCGCGGGACTCGAGCTGCTGGGCCGGGGCCTGGTCGCCGGGAGCGAGCACGACCCGACGGTGCTCGGGGGTCTCTCCGAGGCGATCCAGGTCTACCGCGCGCCCGTCCCTCCGCTGGAGGCGGGCCCCGCGGCCGCGGCCCATGGGGCCCACGCCATGCTCGACGTCTCCGACGGGCTCGTCATCGACGCCGGACGGATGGCCAGGGCCTCCGCCGTGGTGGTGGAGCTGGACTCCTCGTTGCTGGGGCCCGATGTCTGGGCCCTCGAACCCGCCGCGCGCCTGTGCGGGCACCCCGCACTGGACTGGGCCCTGTTCGGGGGGGAGGACCACGCGATGCTGGCGGCCTTCCCGCCCGCCGTCGTCCTGCCCCAGCCCTTCCGCCCCATCGGCGTCATCGGGGCGGTCGAGCCGGCGGCCGCGCCGCGCGTGCGGCTGGATGGCCGGGAGGTCTCCGGCGGGTGGGACCACTTCCGCCGATCGTGACGGAGGCCCGGAGCGGGGGACGCGAGAAAGAGGGCCCGCGAGGATCTCTCCCCACGGGCCCCGCCGGTCCCGGGCCGGCCCGGCGATCAGATCGCGCGGATGACCTTGTCGGATTTCAGGCAGGTGGTGCACACGTTGAGGCGCCTGGGGGTCCCGTTGACCAGGGCGCGCACGCGCTGGATGTTCGGGTTCCACCGGCGGTTCGTGCGCACATGAGAGTGCGAGACGCTCTTGCCGAAGCCCGGCCCCTTGCCGCAGACGTCGCAAACGGAAGCCACGATGTTCTCCTCGATGACAGTGTCGGTGATCCCGCCGGGGCGAGATGGTCGGCCCGCGTGGAGGATCCAGCACGGGCAACCACAACAGGATAACGGACAGGAGGGCGCCGGTCCAAGCAGCTGGGCGCCTTCCCGCGTGTCAGGTGGCACACAGCGCGGCCCCCGCCGACAATTGGCGGGTCGCGGGCCGCACGGTCCGCCGTCCGACGACTCCCGGAGGGGACCGTGCCACTGACCGCAGCCACGTGGGCGGCGACGCTGCGCCTCGCCGCGGAGGAGCTGGGCCGGATGCGCGTCTTCATCGACGACCTGGACGGGTGGGATGGTGAGGACGGCGACACCGGGTCGAACGCCCACCTCACGGTCGCGGCGATGGAGCACGCGGTGGCGTCCCTGGATCCGTCGGCCCCGCTGGACGCCGCGCTGGAGGCGTCGGCCGTCGAGGGCCTGCGCGGGGGCGTCGGGCACGTCGGCGTGCTGCTCGCGATCGTCGTGTCGGCCTGGGCGCGCGCCGTCGGCGCCTCCCAGCCCGTCACCCCCGTCTCGCTGCGCCGGATGCTGCGGGCGCTGCCCTGGGAGGTCCCGGACGCGCACCTGGAGTGGACGGTCGCCGTGGAGGCCATGTTCGACGAGGCCACGTCCGAGCTCGACACGTTGGGGGAGACCCTCCCCGATGAGGCGGGCATCGTCTCCCGGTTCTCCGCCCAGTCCCAGTACGGCCTCGTCAACGCCACCTCGGAGCGGACGGGGCGGGTGGATGCGGGCGCCGCGGTGCTCGCCGTGCTCGTCGCCTGCCTGGACGCCGCCGTGAGGGAGGACCACGCGATGCTCGACTCCCTGGCCAGGATGCTCGCGGAACTCGCCGGGTCGAACGCGCCGCCCTCACCGCGCCCGCAGGCGCCGGCCCCCGGGCGCGCGTTCACCGTCGACATCCTCCTCCAGGGATCCCGCTCCGACGCCGGCTCCGCCCGCGCCGCCCTGGACGCCCTCGGCGTGCGCTACTCCTGCGCCGGGCACATCGACCTCTTCGGAGTCGGCACCTGGCGTCTCCATGTCGACACCTCCGCGCCGCTGGCGGTGAGGCCGCGCGCGGGCGCGGTGCGGCGCTTCCAGGTCCGTGACGCGCGGCCGGACGAGATGATCGGCCAGGACGCCCTCTCCGATGGGGTCACCCACCGTGGGGTGCGCCTGCTGGAGCGGCGCACGCTGCGCCGGGTCGAACGCGCCGCCGTCGTCGCCCTCACCCGCGCGCCCGGTCTGGTCGAGGACCTCGCTCAGGCCGGGGCCGTGGTCCTGCTGGATCCCGATCCCGCCGACCTCGGGGTCGTGGACGCGCTGGCCCGCAGGTCCTCCGCAGGCGTGTGCCTGGTCGTGCCCGGGTCGGGCGTCCTCCCCGGGATCGACGAGAGCGACCCGGCGCGCATCGTCGTGGCCGGCAGCCGGGACGACCTCTCGGCGCTGGCGGTCGCCCAGGCCTGCGGCCCCCTGTTCCTCCCCCAGCCCGGCGGGCCGGAGGCCGCCGCCCTCGTCGCCCAGATGCTGCGCGGCACCGCCGACCAGGCCCTGGCCCGGTCCACGGTGGTCCCTCTGCCCGGAGACGCCGACGGCCCCCGGGTCCAGGCGGCCGTCCGGGAGGTGCTCGCCGTCCAGCCACGCGCCTGCCGCGTGCTGGTGGCCGCGGGCGACGGGCCGATGCTCGTGGCCGTGCTCCGGCAGGTCCTCGCCGGCGCCGGGCCCGAGCCGCCGGCGCCCGACCTCGAGGTCATGGACGGAGGCCAGGAGGGGCCCAGCCTCCTGCAGGGGATCCGATGAGCGCGCTGGACATCCCCCTGTCCCTGCGTCTGCCCCGGGCGACCGCCCGGAAGCTCGACGCCGTCGGGATGCGGACCGTCGGCGACCTCCTGTCCCTGCCTCCCCGGCGTTACGACCACTGGGGGGCGCTCACCCGGATGTCCGGCCTGCGCGAGGGCGAGGACGTCACCCTCCTCGCCGAGGTCGTCTCGCAGCGCCTCATCCCCAACCGGTCGCGCGCCGGCGTGCGTCTGGAGGTCACGCTGACGGACGGCGCCGACCAGATGGCCGCCACCTTCTTCGCCCACTCCGAGTACCGCCTGGCCCCGCACCGCCGCCTCCTGATCCCCGGATCCACGTTCCTCTTCGCCGGCAGGGTCGGGTCCTTCCGCGGAAACCTCCAGCTCACCCACCCGCAGTTCGAGGGCGCCGAGGACGAGTCCGAGGACGACATCCGCCGCCGGCAGGAGCGCCCGATCCCGATCTACCCGGGAGGGTCGGGACTGACCTCCTGGGTGATCGCGCGCGCCGTCGCCATGGTGCTCGACCAGCTGGACGACGCCGACGTCCCCGACCCGGTGCCGGAGGAGGTCCGCACCCGTCGGGACGTCCTGGCGCACGCCGAGGCCCTGCGGCTGCTCCACGCCCCGAGCAGCGACCTGGACCATCGGCGAGCCCGCCAGTCGCTGGCCTTCGAGGAGGCCTTCGTCCTGGAGGCGGGTCTGCTGGCCGCCCGGGCCGGCGTCAGCGGCGAGCAGGCCCCCGCCTGCCCGGTCTCGGACAACGCCGTCCTGGAGGCGCTGCTCGGCCACCTGCCCTTCACTCTCACCGAGGCCCAGCGCTCGGCTCTCGCTGAGATCCAGGAGGATCTCTCCCTCACGCGCCCGATGCAGCGCCTGCTCCAGGGGGACGTCGGCTCCGGGAAGACGGTCGTGGCGCTGGCGGCGATGTGCCAGGTCGTGGGCGCCGGCCACCAGGCGGCCCTGCTGGCCCCCACCGGCATCCTCGCCCAGCAGCACGCGGAGTCCCTGAGACGCCTCCTCGAACCGGTGCGGCAGGCGGGCCGGGAGGTCCCCCTGCGCGTCCTGACGGGCGCGTCGGGTGCCCGGGCCCGGCGCGAGGTCGACGAGGTGGTGCGCGGGACGGATCCCGCCATCGTCGTGGGCACGCACGCGCTGCTCCAAGACACCGTCCGCTTCGCGGACCTGGGCCTGGTCGTCGTCGACGAGCAGCACCGCTTCGGCGTGGCCCAGCGCGACCGCCTGCGCCGCCCCTCGGGGGCGGACGGGGACTCCCGACGGGTCGCCCACCAGCTCGTCATGACCGCCACCCCGATCCCCCGGACCGTGGCGATGACGGTCTTCGGCGACCTCGATGAGACCCGCATGACGGGGCTGCCCCCCGGCCGGACCCCTGTGCGCACCTATCTGGTCGATGCCGCGAACGCCGCCTGGATGGACCGCGTGTGGGCCCGCGCACGGGAGGAGGTCGCCTCCGGCGGGCGCGTGTACGTCGTGTGCCCCCGCATCGACGAGGACGACGCCGTCGCCGACGCCGACGCGGAGGCGCCGGGGGGCTCGCGCCCCCCGCTGGCGAGCGTCGCGGCCGTCGCCCAGAGCCTGCGGGCCTCGACGCCGTTGGCGGGGCTGGGGATCCAGGAGCTGCACGGGAAGATGCCGCAGGCGCGCAAGACTCAGGTCATGGAGGACTTCACGTCGGGTCGCGCCCCGGTGGTCGTGGCCACCACCGTCGTCGAGATCGGCGTCGACATCCCCGAGGCGTCGCTGATGGTCATCCTCGACGCCCAACAATTCGGGCTCTCCCAGCTCCATCAGCTGCGAGGGCGCGTCGGAC
This sequence comes from Schaalia naturae, assembly GCF_042665795.1. Lineage (NCBI taxonomy): Bacteria > Bacillati > Actinomycetota > Actinomycetes > Actinomycetales > Actinomycetaceae > Schaalia > Schaalia naturae. The sequence goes on along the minus strand of NZ_JBHTEF010000001.1, from coordinate 1,425,697 downwards.
GCTCCGAGCGCGAGTCGGTCTGCCTGGCCGTGCACCGCCACGAGGCCGGAGCCGCGACCATGGAACGGCTGCGCGCCTTCGAGGGCACCACGGACGGCTTCGAGCTGGCCAACGAGGATCTGCGCCTGCGCCGGGAGGGCGACGTGCTGGGCGCCGACCAGTCGGGGCACACCTCTGGCCTGCGCTTCCTGTCCGTGCAGCGCGACGAGGCCCTCATCCGCGTCGCCCGGGAGGAGGCCGCGGACGTGGTGGCCCGGGACCCGCGCCTGGCGGGCCACCCGGACCTCGCCGCATCCGTCCGGGCTCGCTCCGGAAGCGACCTCGTGTGGATGGAGCGGTCATGACGGGCGGGGACGCCCTCGTCGATGTCTGTGGAGGACCCCGTACAGTGGAGCCATGACGCGGATCGTGGCGGGTGAGGTCGGCGGGCGCACCCTCAAGGTCCCCCCGCGCGGGACGCGTCCCACCTCCGAGCGCGTGCGCGAGGCCCTGTTCTCCCGGCTCGAGCACCAGGGCGCCGTGGATGGGGCCCGCGTGCTGGACCTCTACGCGGGATCCGGCGCGCTGGGCCTCGAGGCCCTCTCCCGGGGCGCCGAGCGGGCGGACCTCGTCGAGCGTTCGCGCGCGGCCGCCCAGGTGGTGGCCGCCAACATCCGGACGACGGGATTCGGCGACCGCGCCCGCGTCCACACCACCGACGTCCGGACGTACCTGCTCTCCCGGTCCGGGGAGACGATGCTGGGCGGCGACGTGGACCTCGTCCTGGCGGACCCGCCCTACGACATCGGGGATCAGGAGCTGGCAGAGGTCCTGGACCTCCTGGCCGCCTGGATCGGGCCGGAGGCCCTAGTCGTCGTCGAGCGCTCGACGCGCAGCCCCGAGCCCCAGTGGCCCGGCCACCTGGTCCTCGAGGACCGCCGCACCTGGGGGGAGACGGCCGTCTGGTCCGCCTCACCCGCGCCGGGCGCGGGCCCTGCCTAGACTGGGCCCATGACGACCGCCGTGCTGCCGGGCTCCTTCGACCCGATCACCCTGGGGCATGTCGACCTGGCGCGACGCGCCACGCGCCTGGCCGACCACGTCGTCGTGGCCGTCGGCGTGAACGCGGGCAAGCGCGCGCTGCTGCCCGTGGATCTGCGCGTCGACCTGGCGGCCCAGGCGGTCGCCGGCATCGAGGGCGTGAGCGTGCGCGGTTTCGACGGGCTGCTCGTCGACCTGTGCCACGAGCTCGGGGCCGACCTCGTCGTCAAGGGAATCCGCGACAGCGCGGACGTCGCCTGGGAGACGACGCAGGCGAGCGTCAACCGCGAGATCGGCGGCGTCGAGACGGTGTTCCTGCCCACCCGGGGAGAGCTCGCCCACGTCTCGTCCTCGATCGTGCGGGAGCTGGCCTCCTTCGGAATGGACGTCTCCCGGTATGTCCCCGCCGCCGTGGCGCGCGCCCTGGCGGACAATGGGCCATGGGACGGACGGGACGGACACGGGTCGCAGGGAGTGGACGATGACTGAGATGGCTGAGCAGCAGCAGGACGCGGGGCCCGACGGCGCCGCCGCAGGAGGGGACCAGGACTGGTCGGGCGACCAGACGGTCTACGGCCCCTCGACGGTCATCGCCGCGCTCGACCAGATGGAGGATCTCATCAGCCAGGCGCGGGCGGTGCCCCTGTCCGCCACGGTGATGGTGAACCGCGCGGAGTTCGTCGACCTCATCGAGCAGGCCCGGGAGGCCCTCCCGGAGGACCTCGTGGCGGCCGACGCCGTCGTGGCCGACGCCGACGCCGTGCTCGGCCGAGCGGACTCCGCCGCCGAGGTCACGATCGCGGAGGCGAACGCCCGGGCGCGCGCCACGATCGACGCGGCGCGGGAGAAGGCCGAGCAGATGCTCGCCGAGGCCCGTGAACAGGCCGACCACCTGGCGGCTCGCGCCGCCGAGGACGCGGAGAACACGCGCGCCCAGGCGCGGGCCGACGCGGAGTCCGCCCTGGCCGACGCGAGCGCGCAGGCCGAGCGCCTCGTGTCCTCGGCGACGATCACGCAGATGGCGGAGGATCGCGCCCGCCAGATCGTCTCGGAGGCGAAGGATCGCGAGCAGAGGATGCGCAGTGGCGCCGACGAGTATGCCGCGACCTCGTTGGGCGAGCTCTCCCGGCTGCTCTCCGACCTCCAGCGGCGCACGGACGCGGGCCGGCACGCCATCGCCGAGCGCAACGGAATCGACCAGACGGACATCAGCATTGACCACGACTGACACCCCCTTGCTCCTCACCCTGACCGATCTGCCGCGGGCGATCGGCTCCACGGTCCACCGGTCGCTCGCCTGGACCGCGCCCGATGACCTCGGCACCTCCTCGATGCGCGTCGAACCCGGGACCGAGCTGGCTCCCGAGGTCGACCTCACCTCCGTCGACGACGGGGTTCTGGTGCGCCTGACCATGGCCGTCGACCTGATCGGGGAGTGCGTGCGCTGCCTGGACCCGGTGCGCGCCCACCACGACGTCGAGGCGGCCGAGGTCTACTTCGAGCCCGGCGACCCCCGCCACCGCCGCGCACGCCAGCAGGCGGAGGACGAGCCGGAGGAGGACGACGTCGCCCGGATCGGGCCGCACGACACGATCGACGTGGAGCCGTTGGTCCGCGATTCCGTGGTCACGCTCGTCGATCCGCTGCCCCTGTGCCGCCCGGACTGCCCCGGCCTGTGCCCCGTGTGCGGCGAGAGGCTCGCGGACCTGCCCGCCGGCCACCGCCACGAGGACGTCGACCCGCGCCTGGCGGGCCTCGCCGCCCTCCTGGAGGACGCCCCCGGCTCGGAGGGGGACGCGCGCTGATGCCACGCACGCCGCGACTGCCCGTCCCCCCCAACGACGACCCCGCGCAGCTTCTCGCGCGGTGGGGAGCCGACATCGATCCCGAACTGCTGGAGCTCGCCCTCACGCACCGCAGCTACGCCTACGAGGCGGGCGGCATCCCGCACAACGAGCGCCTCGAGTTCCTCGGCGACGCCGTCCTGTCGATCGTGGTCGCGGACAGGCTCTTCCGCGACCACCCGGACCTCCCCGAGTCCGATCTGTCGCGGATGCGCGCGGCGACCGTCTCCCAGGAGCCCCTGGCGATGGTCGCGCGCTCCATCGGGCTGGGCGACTTCATCCGGCTGGGGCGCGGCGAGGGGCTGACGGGAGGCCGCGACAAGGACTCGATCCTCTCCGACACCGTCGAGGCCCTCATCGGCGCCACCTACCTGTCCCACGGCCTGGAGGCGGCGCGCTCCGTCGTCCTCCGCCGCCTCGCCCGCCTGCTCGACCACGCGGTCGAGAGGGGCCAGACCCAGGACTGGAAGACGATCCTCGTCGAGTACGCGCACGCCCAGGGGCTGGAGGAACCGGTCTACGCGGTCGAGGGGGAAGGGCCCGACCACGAGCGCGTCTTCACGGCGCGCGTGTCCTTCGGCGAGGGCGAACCCGCTGGCCGTGCCACCGAGACCTCGAAGAAGCACGCGGAGAACATGGCCGCGCGCGACGCCATGAAACGCCTCGACCCGCAATGGCTGCCCTCATGAGCGGTCCGGCGTCAGCACTGGGACCTTCGCCCCGGTACGATGGGGGAGTGATCGAGAACGTGAACCAGCCTGGCAGCCCCGTGCGCGTCATGATCGTCGACGACCACGAGATCGTGCGCCGGGGCATCGCCGAGATCGTCGACCGCTCGGACAATCTCGAGGTCGTCGCCGAGGCCGGCACCGTCGCCGACGCCCTGCGCCGCGCCGACCTGGTCCTGCCGGACGTCATTCTCATCGACCTTCAGCTGCCCGACGGCACGGGCATCGACATCATGGACGAGCTCAGCCACAGCCATCCGGAGATCAAGCCGATCGTCCTCACGTCCTTCGACGACGACGAGGCGCTGGCGGAGTCCCTGCAGAAGGGGGCCCGCGCCTACGTTCTCAAGACCGTGCGTGGGGCGGAGATCACCGACGTCATCAAGGCGGTGGCGGCCGGACGCGTCCTGCTGGACGAACGGACGGTGACGCGCCGGCGCGCCGATCACGACGACCCGACGGCGGATCTCACCCCTTCGGAGCGCAAGGTCCTCGAGCTCATCGGGGACGGCCTGAGCAACCGCGAGATCGGGGAGAAGCTCGGCGTCGCGGAGAAGACCGTCAAGAACCACATCACCTCGCTGCTGTCCAAGATGGGCCTCCAGCGCCGCACGCAGGTCGCCGCATGGGTGGCCGGCCAGCGCGCCGCCGCCTGGCGCAACTGACCGGATCCCCGGAGCCGCTCGCCCCCGCAGGCGGGGCCCGCGGGTCACGGTTTCGCCAGAGGCGCCCTCCACGCGATCTCCGTGCCGAGCCCGTTGATCCCGGGGTGGAACTCGAAGGTGCCGCCATGGCGGCGCGCGCGGGCCGCCAGGTTGCCCAGCCCCGAGTTGCGCGTGCGGTCCGGGTCGATGCCGGTGCCGTCGTCGGCGATGGCCACGGTGAGGGTCCCCGTCTCCTCGTGGCCCTCGATCTCGACCGTCACCCGCGCGGCGGTCGCGTGGGCGTGGCGGGCGATGTTGGACAGCCCCTCGCGGACGACGGCGACGACGTCGTCGGACAGGTCGTCGTCCACCCGGCCCTCCGCCTGCTCGGTCATCGTCTCCTCGCGGTCCTCCACGGCGTTGATGGCCTGGCCGTCCAGGGAGATGACCAGGGAGGGGGCGAAGCCCAGGAAGTTGCGGGCCAGCGACGCCTCGCGCCGGATGCGCTCGACCACCCCGACGTTCTGGTCGCGTTCGCGCAGATTGTGGACGATCGCCCGGATCTGGCGCACGGCCTCGTCGACGGAGGCCAGGGAGTCGTCCAGGGAGGAGATGATCTCCTCGCGGGTGAGTTCCCCGCCGGCGACCTTCTGCTTCGTGGCGTCCAGCTGCATGCCGGCGGCGAAGAGCTGCTGGATCGCGAAGTCGTGGAGGTCCCGCCCGATCCTGTCGCGCTCGTCCAGAAGGTTCGCGACGTCCTCGGCGTGGCGGGCGGACGCCAGCTCCAGCGCCAGGGTCGCCTGGGAGGCCAGGGACTCGGCGAGCGGCAGGTCGGAGGAGCCGAACTCGGAGCGGCCTTGGCGGCGCAGCAGGATGAGGACGCCGATCGACTTGCCCCGGGTGCGCAGCGGCGCGTAGAGGGCGGGCCCGAACTCGGAGAGCTCGGGCACCCGCATCGTCTGGGCGCGGGCCAGGGAGTCGACGATCATGCCAGTGCCCTCATGGAGGACGGACATCGCGCGGCCCTCCGGCGGGAAGACGACGCCGACGAGGCGCTCGGAGTGGTAGCCGTCCGCGATCTCCCCCGCCCAGGCGTCGCCGACGGAGGGGAGCACGATGAGCGCCGTGTCCGCCTCGGAGACCTCGCGCACCGAGTGCGCGATGAGGGCGAGGGCCTCCTCCTCGTCGGCGCCCTCGAGCATCGTCGTCGTGAGGTTCTGGGAGGCCGCGATCCACCGTTCGCGGTTGCGGGCCTCCGCGTAGAGCTCGGCGTTCTCCACGGCGACGCCCGCTGCCGAGGCGAGGGCCGTGACGATCTCGACATCGGTCTGGTCGAAGCCGCCGAATTTGTCGGTGAGGTAGAGGCGGCCGTAGACCTGCTCGTGGACCAGGACGGGCACGCCCAGGAAGTTCTCGATGCGGGGGTGGCCCGGGGGGAGGGGCACGGGCGAGTGGTCCGAATGGGCGACGTCGTTGACGATGAGCGAGCCCTCGGTGGGGATCTCCCCGATGAGCCCCAGCCCGACGGGCGGGTGCCCCATCTGGGCGGCCCGGCCGGTCGAGAAGCCGTGCTGGATGAACATCGAGGTCTCGCCCCAGTTGTCCAGGACGGACAGCGCGCCGTAGCGGGCGCCCGTCTGGCGGCAGGCCTGGTCGACGAAGTTCTGCAGGGCGGGTCGCAGGTGCAGGTTCGAGGTGAGGTCCAGGGCGGCTTCCAGCAGCCGGAAGTCCTGGCGGTCCGTGGTCATCATGCCTCCTGTTCGACAGCCCAACGGTAGCGGTCGCTGCGCCGCGTGAGCTCCTCGTGGGTCCCGCGGGCGACGACCCGGGCGGGGGCGCCCGGCGCGGGGCGGTCGAGGACGAGGACGAGGTCGGCGCCGCCCAGGGCGGACAGCCGGTGGGTGGCGACGACGACGCCGCGCCCGCGGGATCCGGTCGCCAGCAGGACGCGCATCAGCGCGTCGGCGGTGGGGGGATCCAGGTGCTCCGCGGGTTCGTCCAGCAGCATGAGCGGCGCCGGGGCGGCAACGGCCCGCGCCAGCAGGAGACGCCGACGCTCGCCCCCCGACACGGCGGTGCCGCCCGGGCCCAGCAGCGTGTCGAGGCCGCCGGGCAGTCGGTCCAGCCACTCGCCGAGGCCCGCGGTCGCCAGCAGCCGCGTCGCCTGTTCGGCGGTGAGCCCGGGGTCGGCGACGCGGAGGTTCTCCAGGACCGTCGTGTCGAAGACGTGGGCGTCCTCGGCGGTCATCGTGACCCGGGCTGTGACGTCGGCGCGGTCCCCGCCCCACACGTCGCACCCGTCCAGGGTCACCGTGCCCTCGACGGGCGCGAGCAGGCCGGCCAGCGTGGCGAGCAGCGTCGACTTCCCGATCCCGGAGGGGCCGACGAGCGCCAGGCGGGATCCGGGGCCCACCTCGAGGTCGATCCCGCGGGCGACGACGGGACCGCCGGGCCATCCGACCGCGAGCCCGCGCGCCACCAGGCGGGGGCCGTCCGGGCTCGCGGGGACGGGGTGGGCGGCCACCGGCGTGTCGTGGCCCAGCAGCTCGTCGATGCGCACGGCGGCCGAGGCCGAGCGCACGAGCTGCGTGGCCGCCCCGGACAGCTCGGCCGTGCCCTCGAAGGAGGACAACGGGGTGAGGACCAGGACGGCCAGGGCGACGGCGGCGACCTGGCCGGAGGCGGTCTGGGGGACGCCGACCAGCAGGGCGCCGACCACGGCCGCGCCCATCGCGATGCGGTCGATGCCCGAGGCCGCGCCGGACAGGCGCGCCGCGCGGGAGGCGGATCGGCTGAGGGCGTCCTCGACGTCGCGCAGGTGGCGGTGGAGGCGGGGGAGGGCCCCCGAGATCTGCAGTTCCGCCGCCCCGTCCATGACCGACATCGCCGTGGCCGCCAGGTCCGTGCGCGCCGAACGGGACTCCTCCTCGGCGACGCGGGCCGCTCGCATGAGGAGGAGGGGGGTGAGGACACCGGACACGACGAGGCATCCGGCCAGGATCAGGGCGCTCGCCGGGGACAGGAGCGCGATCCCGGCGACGGTGCCCGCTCCCACGATGGCGGTGACCGCGGCGGGCAGGAGAGCCTTGACCACGAGGTCGCCGACGTCGTCGACGTCGGCCCCGGTGCGGGCCAGGAGATCCCCGCGGCGCAGAGCGGCGACGCGGTCGACGCGGGCGGAGGCCAGGGCGTCGTAGAGGTTCTGGCGCAGCGCGTCCATGCCGGTGAGCGCCACGCGGTGGCTGGCGAGGCGCTGGAGGTAGCGCATGAGGGCGCGCGAGATGCCGAACATCCGCACGGCGACGGCGGCCACGGTCAGCGAGAGCACGGGGGGCTGCTGGGAGGCGCGGGCGATGAGCCAGGCGGAGGTCGCGGCCAGCCCGATCGCGGAGCCCAGCCACAGGACGCCGAGCAGGACGGACACGGCGACACCGCGGGCGTCGATCTCGAGGAGCCGGAGGACGCGGCGCAGGGCCCGGCGTTCGGCGCCGGTGAGGAACAGGGTCATCGCCGGGCGCTCCCCTGCTCGTGCGCCTTGTCCGCAGCGGCCTGGTCGGGATCCAGGAAGCCGGGGAGGCTGACGGAGACGTCGCCGAGGCGCTCCACGCGGGACAGCTGCGGCCACCGGCTCTCCTCCTGGGGGGTCGCCGCCCGCCAAGGCACGTCGATGATCTGGTCGGCGGCGGCGACGACGGCGGCGCGGTGGGCGATGACGATGACGATCCGCCCCTGGTCCCGCAGTCGCGCGAGCGTGCGCACCACGGTGGCCTCGCTCATGGCGTCCAGGTGGGCGGTGGGCTCGTCGAGGACCACCAGGCGCGAGTCGTCCAGGAGGGCGCGGGTGAGGGCCAGGCGCTGGCGCTGTCCGACGGACAGGCCGACGCCTCCCTGGCCGACGGGCGTGTCCCATCCCTGCCCGAGGCCGTCCACGACCGTGTCGAACCCCGTGGCCTGGGCCGCCTCGGCGAGAGTCGCCGGATCGGCGTCCCCGGGGAGGTTCGACCGCGCCGTCCCGGGCACCAGCTGCGGCGTCTGGGGCACCCAGGTGACGCCCGCCCACCACGAGGCCGGGTCGATGTCGGCCAGGCCGGTGGGCGTGCCCTCGGCGCGCGGGCGCACGAGGACCCGTCCGCGCGTGGCGGGCTCCAGCCCCAGCAGGACCATCGCCGTCGTGGACTTCCCCGAGCCGGACGGGCCGCGCAGGGCGGTGACGGTGCCGGGGGAGAGCACGGCCGACAGTCCCGCGGGCGCCCACGCGCCCCGCGCGGCCACCCAGAGGTCGTCGAGGACGATGTCGGCGTCGGCGAGACGGGGCGCGGCCGACGAGCCGCGCGGCGGCTCCTCAGCCTCCAGCACGTCGAAGGCGGCGGCCGCGGCCGCCACGCCGTTGGCGGAGGCGTGGAACTGGGCGCCCACCTGGCGCAGCGGCTCGAAGACCTCCGGGGCGAGCATGATGATGACCAGCCCGGTGGCGAGGCCGACGTGGCCGTAGACCAGGCGCATACCGACCTCGACGGCCACGAGCGCGACGGACAGCGTCGCCAGGAACTCCAGGACGCCGCCCGAGAGGAACGCGACGCGCAGGGTCGCCATCGTGGTCCGGGTGTTGTCTCGGCCCAGACGGCGGATGTGATCGCGGGGGGCTCCTTCGCGCCCCAGCGCCCGGAGCGTGGGCAGCCCCGACATGAGGTCCAGCAGCTGGGAGCCCAGGCGCTCCATCGCCAGCAGCTTCTTCTCCGAGGATTCCTGTGTGAAACGCCCGATGAGGATCATGAACACGGGGATCAGCGGGACGGTGAGCGCCGAGATCAGGGCGGACCAGAAGTCCTGGAGGAGGATCGTGACGAGGGCCAGCGGGGTGACGGTGACGACCAGCACCAGCTGGGGGAGGAACTTGACGAAGTAGGGCTCCAGGTCGTCGAGCCCGCGGGTGACCAGGGTGGCTGTGTCGGCGCCGTGGCGGGCCCGCCACCGCGGCCCCAGGCGCTCGGCCTTCTCGACGAGGGCGGATCTCAGCTCGCGGATCGTCCCCTCCGCGGCGCGGCGGCCCCAGGCCTCCCGCAGGCCGACCGTGAGGCCGCGGGCGAGGACGATCGCGGCCAGCGCCGCGATGGGGCGGCGCACGTCGCCCAGCGTGGCGGTGCCCTCGATGACGGGGCTGGCCGCCCGGGAGATGAGGAAGGCCTGGACGATGACCAGGACGGCGGTGAGGAGCCCCAGGACGGCGATGGTGAGGATGTAGCGGCGCGCGGAGCGCGCGTACGTCATCAACCGCGGGTCGAAGGGCTTCACGTGACCATTCTGTCAGGGTCTGCCTGCCGGGGTGCGGGGCGGGGGCGGGGCCGGGCGTCCGGCCCCGCCCCCGGCAGGTGGGAGGGCGGCGGTCTCAGCCGACCAGGAAGTTGCGGCCGAGCCGGATGGAACGGGGCGGCAGCCCCGCGTTCTCCTCGACGTCCTGGGCGGACACGCGGCGGCGGAACGTCCAGTAGGACCAGGCCGTGTAGACGAGGACGACGGGGACGAGGACCAGCGCCACGACCGACATGATCCGCAGCGTGGGACCGGTGGCCGAGGCCTGGTCGATGGTCAGCGAGTAGGCCGGATCGATGCTGGACTTCATGACGGCGGGAGCCATCGCGCAGAAGATCCAGGAGACCACGCCGGCGATGCCCACGGCGGACAGCGCGAAGGACGGGCCTTCGCGTCGCGTCGCCCGCTGCGCGAGAGCCGCGGAGGCGATGAGCGAGAGGGCCGCGATGACCAGCGGGATCCACGCGTAGACGTTGCTCGCGTAGGCGAACTGCCCCCACAGGGCGACGACCGCCACCAGGGCGACGGCCACGACGGAGACGGGAGCGGCCAGCGTGTTCGCCCGCTCGCGCACCGGCCCCTGCGTCTTGAGCGCCAGGAACTGGGCGCCCAAAGAGACGCACAGGGCGACGACGGCCACGCCGGTGAGCAGCGTGAAGGGGGTGAGCAGGCTGAAGAACCCGCCGGTGAGCTGGTGGGCGGAGGTGGCGGTCGCAGCCTCGACGTCCGCCGTGGGCACGACCTGCTGGGTCGCCCGGTCCACGACCTCGATCCTCATGCCCTGGGCGAGGTTGCCGAAGGCGACCCCCAGCAGGAGGGGCACGCCCACCGCGGCGGCCGTGTGGAACCCGTCCCACACCGCGCGCCACTTCTCCGTGGCGATCTTCGAGCGCCACTCGAGGGCGGAGATGCGCAGGATGAGCAGGACGAGGATGAGGAAGAGGGCCAGGTACATGCCCGAGAACATCGTCGCGTACCACTCGGGGAACGCGGCGAAGGTCGCCCCGCCGGCCGTCAGCAGCCACACCTCGTTGCCGTCCCAGTGCGGGCCGATGGTACGCACGACGGAGGTGCGCTCGCGGTCGTTCTTCGCCACGACGTGCAGCAGCATGCCGACGCCGAAGTCGAAGCCCTCGAGGACCAGGTACCCGGTCCACAGGACGGCGATGAGGATGAACCAGAGGATGCTCAGTGTCATGGGAGTCTCCCTGCTCAGTAGCCGAAGGACAGGGCGCCCACGGACTCGTCGTCCGGCGTCGTGTCGGCGGTGGAGGAGTGGATGCCCTCACGGGCGTAGCGCCGCATCAGGCCGATCCAGACGACGGCGAGCGCCAGGTAGAGCAGCGTGAACACGATGAGCGTCGCGAGCACCTGCCCGGCGGGCACCGCGGTCGAGATGCCGGCCTGGGTGAGCATGAAGACCGACCCCCCGCTGGCCAGGTCCTCCAGGTTCGGCACGACGACCCACGGCTGGCGTCCCATCTCGGTGAGGATCCAGCCCATCGAGGCCGCGATGAAGGGCGTGGGCACGGTGATGAGCGCGAACGTGCCGAGCTTGCGGTCCGTGGGCACGCGGCCCCGTCGCACGGCCCACAGCCCCCACGCGGCCAGGACCGCGGCGAAGGCGCCGAGGCCGATCATGAGTCGGAACGACCAGAAGGTGACGGTCTGGGGCGGGCGGAAGTCGTAGTCGGCGGCGTCGCCGTACTTCGCGACGAAGTCGGGGTTCGCGTTGAGCGTGTCGACGAGGTCCCGCTGGATGTCGGCCACGCCCTGGATCTCGCCGTGTGGGTCGTTGGTGAACAGGATCGAGGACACGTAGGGGATCTCGATGAACTTGGTCGGCTCCCCCGAGTCGTCGGTCGGGCAGGACCCGAATTGGGCGACCGTCATCGCGACCTCGGTGTCGGAGACGCACACGCCGTCGGCGGCGGCCATCTTCATGGGCTGGACCCGGGCCACCTCCTGGCCCTGGATGTGGCCCGTCCCGATGGTGAGCACCCCGGAGACCAGCATGATGACCAGTCCGAACACGGCGACGGGACGCCACGTCTCCTGCGCCTCCGCGTGGCCCGCCTTCCCGCCCTCGCGGGCGGCGCGGGTCATCCACCAGATTGAGATGCCGGCGACGAAGGTCGCGGCGATGAGCCACGCGCTGACGATGACGTGCGTGAACTCCCAGACCAGGACCGAGTTGGTGATGACCTCGAGGAATCCGCCGACGCCGTCGAGCTCGGCGCGGCCGGTCTCCGCGTTGTACACGGTGCCGACCGGGTGCTGCATCCAGGAGTTCGCCGCCAGGATCCACAGGGCGGAGAGCATCGTGCCGATGGCCACGAACCAGATGCACGCCAGGTGCCAGCCTTTGGACAGCCGGCCCCAGCCGAAGATCCACAGTCCCAGGAACGTCGACTCCAGGAAGAAGGCGAGGAGAGCCTCGACGGCCAGGGGGGCGCCGAAGATGTCGCCGACATAGCGGGAGTACTCCGACCAGTTCATGCCGAACTGGAACTCCTGGACAATGCCGGTGGCCACGCCCAGCGCGAAGTTGATGAGCAGCAGCTTGCCGAAGAAGCGCGTGGCTTGGAGCCAGGCGTCCTTGCCTGTGCGGTGCCAGATCGTCTGCATGATGGCCACCAGCAGGGACAGCCCGATGGTGAGCGGCACCAGGAGGAAGTGGTAGACGGTCGTGATCCCGAACTGCCACCGCCCCACGGCCACCGCATCGAGTGCCGCAGGAACCAACGTCATGGTGACGGCCTTTCGTGTCGGAGGGGATGGACGAGCGCACCGTCCCGGACCGGGGACCAGGATCGTGGCGCGATGTCACCAACCTATCGCACCGACCGAACGGTCAGGAACTGTTTGGGGCGTGTCCTCGCGATGAGGTGTGGGCAGACGCTCAGCGGCGCTCCGGGACCGCGCGCGATGTCTGTGCCACAATGAGAGGACAACGGACGTCGCGGGCGCACCCCCGCGGCGGGAACCGGGTGAGCCTGTGGGCCGGAGACGGCCCTGGCCCCGTGTGTCGCCGCGAACCCCGCGGTCCTGGAGGATTTCCGCCCCGAGCGGGCGAGCCGCGGCGCAGGCCGGTGCGGGCCCGGCGCCCACACAATTGGAGAACTGTGAGTACTTCCGACATGACATCGGCACCTGAGACCCCGGCGTCCTCGTTGCTGTTCCAGGCGCCGGCTTTTCAGGCCCCTGCCTTCGCCGAGCCGTCCTTCGACGGCGAGTCCTCCTCCTCGCGCGGCCCGGGCCGCACCCGCACGGAGGACGATGGGGACCGCGAGGAACCCGCTCCGCGCGGGCGGCGGCGCAGGCGCGGGGCAGGATCCGCCCAAGAGGACGCGCCGGCCCCCGCCCCGGCCTCAGACGCATCCGACCCCGAGCAGGGCGAGCCGGAGGAGCAGGAGGCCGCGCCCAAGCGCCGGTCGCGCCGCTCGCGCCGCGCCCGCTCCGCCGAGCAGGAGCCCGCCTCCCAGGAGTCCCCGGCGGAGGAATCCTCCTCCGAGGGGGACAGCGGGGCGGAACCGGAGGCGGGACAGCCGGAGGAGGAGCCCGCGGGCTCGTCCTCGTCCGCCCCGGCTGAGGAAGAGGAGGGCCAGGGCTCGGCGACGCGCAGGAGGCGCCGCCGCCGTTCCCGCTCCTCCTCCCCGGACGCGGAGCCGGAGGACCTATCCGACCAGGTCAAGGCCCTCAAGGGCTCGACCCGCCTGGAGGCGAAGAAGCAGCGACGCAAGGAGGGGCGCAAGGAGGGGCGGCGCCACCACGTCATCACGGAGTCGGAGTTCCTCGCCAGGCGTGAGTCCGTGACGCGCGAGATGGTCATCCGCCGCCGCGATGGCCTGGACCAGATCGCGGTGTTGGAGGACGGGCTCCTCGTCGAGCACTATGTCGCCCGCCACACCCAGCAGTCGGCGGTCGGCAACATCTACCTCGGCCGCGTCCAGAACGTCCTGCCCTCGATGGAGGCCGCCTTCATCGACATCGGGCGCGGGCGCAACGCCGTGCTCTACGCCGGCGAGGTGAACTGGGACGCCGTCGGACTGGAGGGTCGCCCCCGCCGCATCGAGAGCGCGCTGAGGTCCGGCGACGCGGTGCTGGTCCAGGTGACGAAGGACCCGATCGGCCATAAGGGCGCGCGCCTGACCAGCCAGATCACGCTGGCCGGACGCTACCTCGTCCTGATCCCACACGGCTCGATGATGGGGATCTCCCGCAAGCTCCCGGAGAACGAGCGCCAGCGTCTGAAGAAGATCCTCAAGAAGGTTGTGCCCGGCCACGCGGGCGTCATCGTGCGCACCGCCGCCGAGGGCGCGTCGGAGCAGCAGCTGTCCGACGATGTCGCGCGGCTCACGCGGCAGTGGGAGGACATCGAGAAGAAGCAGCAGAGCACGAAGGGCGCGCCGAAACTGCTGCGCGGCGAGCCGGAGCTCGCCGTGCGCGTCGTGCGCGACATCTTCAACGAGGACTTCACGGAGCTCGTCATCCAGGGCAAGGAGACCTACCAGACGGTCGCCGACTACGTCGCCGAGCTGTCCCCGGAGCTCTCCGACCGCGTCCAGCTGTGGACCGGAACGGACGACGTCTTCCACGCCCACCGCGTCGACGAGCAGCTGGCCAAGGGCATGGACCGCAAGGTGTGGCTGCCCAGCGGCGGCACGCTGATCATCGACCGCACCGAGGCGATGACGGTCATCGACGTCAACACCGGCAAGTACATCGGCAAGGGCGGCACCCTGGAGGAGACCGTCACCCGCAACAACCTGGAGGCCGCGGAGGAGATCGTCCGCCAGCTGCGCCTGCGCGACATCGGCGGCATCGTCATCGTCGACTTCGTCGACATGGTGCTGGAGTCCAACCGCGACCTCGTGCTGCGCCGCCTCGTCGAGTGCCTGGGACGGGACCGCACGCGCCACCAGGTCACGGAGATCACGTCGCTGGGCCTGGTCCAGATGACCCGCAAGCGCGTCGGCGAGGGCCTCGTCGAGGCCTTCTCCACCCCGTGCGAGGTGTGCGAGGGCCGCGGGTTCATCGTCCACGACCACCCCGTCGAGCACGCCGGGTCGGAGGAGCCCGCGGGGGAGTCGCGCCCGAACCGCCACTCCCGCAAGAAGGCGGCCGAGGAGCCTCGCCGCATCGACGAGGGCCCGGAGCGCGAGAAGGCCCGCGAGGCCATGTCCGCCATCGCCGCCGCGTCCGGTCACGGGCACAGGGACGAGGGCGACGCCGCGGGGGAGGGCGCCGCAGCTGACGGGGCCGCCGAGCCGGGGCAGATCCAGAAGGGGACCGCCCAGGCCGCGGGGCCGGAACCGGAGAAGCCGGCCTCGTCCTCGTCCTCCCGGCGTCCGCGCCGGCGCCGCGCGGCCACGGCCAGCGTCGTCGAGCCGCCCGCGGAGGCGGCGCCCGCCGGGGTCCAGGAGACGACCTCCGGGTCGGCCCAGGCGCACCGGGTGACCTCCCTCGAGGAGATCGCGCTGCCGGATTCCCACGCCGAGGAGCCCCGCGCGCCCCAGACCCGCAGGCGCCACCGCCGCGCGGTCTCCTCCGGGGTCGTGGACACCGACCAGGGCTGAGGCCTCTCCTCCCCGCCCCTCCCCGGGCGCGGGCGCGTGTGGAATCGCACAGGTCCCAGGGCCGGCGCGGACTCCTCGCGGCTTGCCCGGGCTCGGGGCCATCGACTAGATTGGATCGTCGGCGCACACAGGCGCCAACGGGAACCGCCCCTCCTCCGGGTCCACCCTCGGCCGATGTCCGGGGAGCTCCCGTTCCGAACAAGACAGAGATGAGCTCCAACGTGGTCTACGCGATCGTCAAGGCCGGCGGCCGGCAGGAAAAGGTGTCCGTCGGTGACGTCGTCGTCGTCGACAAGCTGGCCGACGAGATCGGCTCCAGCATCGAACTCCAGCCGCTGATGCTGGTCGACGGTGGCACGGTCACCACCGACAGGTCCGCTCTGGAGAAGGTCACCGTCCGCGCGGAGGTCGTCGACTCCGCCAAGGGGCCGAAGATCTCCATCATCAAGTTCAAGAACAAGACCGGTTACCGCAAGCGCATGGGGCATCGTCAGAAGATGTCGGTCGTCAAGGTCACCGAGATCGCCTGATCCACCTCCCCCCGAGCAGAAAGCATCCACTGAAATGGCACACAAGAAGGGCCTCGGGTCCTCCCGCAACGGCCGTGACTCGAACGCACAGCGCCTCGGCGTCAAGCGCTTCGGTGGCCAGGTGGTCAACGCCGGCGAGATCATCGTCCGCCAGCACGGCACGCACTTCCACCCCGGCGACGGCGTGGGCATCGGCAAGGACGACACGCTGTTCGCGCTGCGCCCCGGCGCGGTCCGTTTCGCCACCCGCCGCGACCGCCGCGTCGTCGACGTGGTCGAGCCCGTCGAGGCCTGACCCGGTCCGCGCACTCGGGCAACGGGGCGTCCGGCTTGTGCCGGGCGCCCCGTTCGCACACCGTCCCACAGGAGTTGACAATGGCCAGTTTCGTCGATCGGGCGATCGTCCACGTCGCAGGCGGCGACGGAGGCAATGGAGTGGCGTCGGTGCACCGTGAGAAGTTCAAGCCGCTGGGCGGGCCCGACGGCGGGGACGGCGGGAATGGCGGATCCGTCGTGCTGGTTGTCGACCCGCAGGTCACGACCCTGCTCGGCTACCATCACCGTCCCCACCGCCGTGCCGGCAACGGCACGCCCGGCATGGGCGACTTCCGCCAGGGACGCACGGGCGGCGACGCGGTGCTCCCTGTCCCCGAGGGCACCGTGGTGAAGTCGGTCGACGGCGAGCTGCTGGCCGACCTCACGGGCGAGGGCGCCTCCTTCGTCGCGGCGCAGGGCGGGCGCGGCGGCCTGGGGAATGCGGCGCTCGCGTCGAGGAGGCGCAAAGCGCCCGGATTCGCGCTGCTGGGGGAGCCCGGCGAGGAGCGCGACATCGTCCTGGAGCTGAAGTCGGTGGCCGATGTCGCCCTGGTCGGCTTCCCATCCTCGGGAAAGTCCTCCCTCATCGCCGCCATGTCCGCGGCGCGTCCGAAGATCGCCGACTACCCGTTCACGACCCTGGTGCCCAACCTCGGCGTCGTCGAGGCGGGGGAGACCCGCTACACCGTGGCGGATGTGCCGGGGCTCATCCCCGGGGCCTCCCGGGGCAAGGGACTGGGACTGGAGTTCCTCCGCCACATCGAGCGCTGCGCCGTCATCGTCCACGTCGTCGACACGGTGGCCGTGGAGTACGAGCGCGACCCCGTCTCCGACATCCGGGCGATCGAGACGGAGCTCGGCGCCTACCAAGGGGACCTCGGCGAGGTCGAGGGATACGTCCCGATCATGGACCGGCCCCGCGTGGTCGTCCTCAACAAGGTGGACATCCCCGACGGGCGCGAACTGGCGGAGCTCATGCGCCCGGCGCTCGACGAGTTCGGATGGCCGGTCCTCGAGGTCTCCGCCGTCACACACGAGGGGCTCAGGGAGTTCTCCTTCGAGCTCGCCGGGCTCGTGCGCCGCCAGCGCGAGCTCCTGCCCTCCCTTCCCCAGCGGCGCCCGGTCATCACGCCCCGCGCGGTGGGGGCGCTCGACGCGATCACCGTGGAGCGCCGCAGCCTCGGAGGCGAGGCCGTCTACCAGGTCCGCGGCGAGAAGCCGGAGCGCTGGGTGCGCCAGACGGACTTCTCCAACGACGAGGCGGTCGGCTACCTGGCGGACCGCCTGGCGGCCGCCGGCGTCGAGGAACGGCTGATGGAGGCGGGCGCGGCGGCCGGCGACACCGTGGTCATCGGGCCCCTGGAGGGCGGCGTCGTCTTCGACTGGGAGCCGACGCTGACCACGGGGCCAGAGCTGCTGGGGTCGCGTGGGACCGACCTGCGCCTGGACCAGTCCGATCGGCCCTCGCGCAAGGAGCGCAAACACCAGCACCACGAGACGATGGATGCGAAGACCGCGGCCCGCGAGGAGCTGTGGAACGAGCGCGAGGCCGGGCTGTGGACGGACGCCGGGCAGGATGAGCCGGGGAGAGGGACGCGATGAGCGCCGGTCTGGCCCAGGCCCGGCGCGTCGTCGTCAAGATCGGGTCCTCGTCGCTGACACGCGAGGACGGAGGCCTGGACCTCAACCGGATCGACGTCGTCGCGCGGACGGCGGCCCAGTGGTGCCGCGGAGGCCGTGAGATCGTCATCGTGTCCTCGGGAGCCGTGGCCGCGGGACTGGAGCCTCTGGGCCTCGCCGCCCGCCCGAGGGACCTGGCCACGATCCAGGCGGCCGCCGCGATGGGGCAGGGGCTTCTGGTCGCGCGCTGGTCGTCGGCCTTCCAGTCCCATCACCGTCACGTCGCCCAGGTGCTGCTCACGACGGATGACGTCATGCGGCGCGAGCACTACACGAACGCGCGTCAGGCGCTGGAGAGGCTGCTGGGATTCGGCGTGGTGCCCATCGTCAACGAGAACGACACGGTGGCCACGCGCGAGGTCCGCTTCGGCGACAACGACCGCCTGGCCTCCTACGTCGCGCAGATCATCGCGGCGGACGCGCTGATCCTCCTCACCGACGTCGACGGGCTGTACACCCTGCCGCCCGACCGCCCCGGCGCCCGGCTGATCCCGGTCGTCGAGGACGCCGAGGCGCTGCGCCCCGTCCTCGTCACGGGCGCGG
This sequence comes from Schaalia naturae, assembly GCF_042665795.1. Lineage (NCBI taxonomy): Bacteria > Bacillati > Actinomycetota > Actinomycetes > Actinomycetales > Actinomycetaceae > Schaalia > Schaalia naturae. The sequence goes on along the minus strand of NZ_JBHTEF010000001.1, from coordinate 1,407,504 downwards.
GATCGCGGGTGGGGTCGGGCGGCATGGTGACGAAGGTCCAGGCGGCCACGATGGCGGCGGCCTCGGGCGCGGGCGTGCTGCTCACCCGGGCCGACGCCCTGGAGGCGGCGCTGGCCGGCGAGCAGGTGGGCACGTGGTTCCCCCCGACGGAGTCGCGCCCGGCCTCGCGGACCCTGTGGATCGCCTACGCCGCGCCCTCGCGGGGGAGCTGCTGGTGGACCAGGGGGCGGCCGACGCCCTCACAGGGGGCAAGAAGTCGTTGCTGGCCGCCGGCGTCCGCCAGGTCATCAGTTCCTTCGAGTCCGGGGACGTCGTCGACATCGCGGGTCCGTCGGGGCTGGTGGGGCGTGGGATCGTCGCCTACGACTCCGACTCCGTGGCGGCGATGGCGGGGATGTCGGCCCGCGACCTCCTCGCCCAGGGATGGGAGAACCCCAGGCCCGTCGTCCACCGCGACGACCTGGCGATCCTGGCCTGACCGGCCAGTACAGCGGTACCCTGTCAACCCGTGAGTGGGCGGCCGACGCCGTCCGTTCGACCCACCCGTGTGAGGAGGCCCTCATGGACGCCATCACCCGCCGCCCGTCCATCGGCATCATGGGCGGCACCTTCGACCCGATCCACCACGGGCACCTGGTCGCGGCCTCGGAGGCGATGAACGTCTTCAACCTGGACCAGGTGATCTTCGTGCCCGCCGCCATGCAGCCCTTCAAGGCGGGGCGGCGCGTCACCCCCGCGGAGCACCGGTATCTCATGACGGTCATCGCGACGGCCTCGAACCCGCGTTTCGACGTCTCCCGGGTGGACATCGACCGCGGCGGCTGGACCTACACGATCGACACGCTCACGGACATCGGGCGGCAGTACCCCGATGCGGACCTGTTCTTCATCACGGGCGCCGACGCCCTGGCCCAGATCGCGGAGTGGAAGGACTCGGACCGGCTCTTCGAGATGGCCCACTTCATCGGCGTGACGCGCCCCGGCCACGTCCTGCGCGCCACCGGCCTGCCCAGCCGGTCGGTGTCGCTGCTGGAGGTGCCGGCCATGGCGATCTCCTCCACGGACTGCCGCGACAGGGTCCGCCGGGGCAAGCCCGTGTGGTACCTGGTCCCCGACGGGGTCGTCCAGTACATCGCGAAGTACCGGCTCTACCAGATGTAGCGGCGGCGCCCGTGAGGTCGGCGGGTCGGGAGACCGGGCGCCGTGCCGTGTCATTCCGGCGTGCACGAGCGGGGCGTGGCAAACTGGGGGTGAGGGATCACCGACGGACGGGAGACACCGTGACAGTGGGCCGCGACACCCTGGACATCCTCTCAATCGCCGCGGAGGCCGCGGCCGACAAGCTCGCCACCAAGCCGGTAGTCGTCGATGTGTCAGGGCGTCTGGGCATCTCCGACGCCTTCCTCATCGCCTCGGCCCCCACAGATCGCCAGGTGAGGGCCATCGCGGAGGAGGTCATGGACCGCGTGAGCCGCGACCGCGGCGTTCTTCCCCTTCGCATCGAGGGCCGCGTCGACGCCCGGTGGGTCCTCCTGGACTACGGGATGGGCGTCGTCCATGTCCTCACCGAGGAGGACCGCGAGTACTACGCCCTGGAGAAGCTGTGGGGGGACTGCCCGCAGGTGGCCGCGGAGGAACTGGCGTCGGCGGATCTGGCCTGGTCGCGGGCGGCCGTGTGAGGACAGCGACAGCGGCGCGTGTCGTCCTGCTGCGGCACGGCCAGACAGACTTCAACGCCCAGGGACGGTTCCAGGGCGCCTCCGACATCCCCCTCAATGACACCGGCCGGGCCCAGGCGCGCTGCGCGGGCCGACTGCTGGCGCACCGGCTGGGGAGCGGGGGCACACGCGCGCGCATAGCGTGCTCACCGCTCGCGCGAGCGCGGGAGACCGCGCGGATCGTCGCGGGGGAACTGGAGGCCGCGGGGATCCGGCCCGTGGACGAGGGCGGCGCCGTGATGCCGGGGCCGGCTGTCGACGACCGCCTCATCGAGCGTTCCTATGGGCTGTTTGAGGGATTGACCCGGGCCGAGATCGAACGGGAGATGCCGGACGCCTTCGCGACGTGGAGACGGACGGGGGAGTGCGCGGAGGCGGACATCGAGTCCTCCCAGTCGGCGGGGGAGAGGATGCGCGCGGCCGTCGAGGCCCACGCTCGCGGCTGGGCGGGCGGCACCCTGGTCATCGTGTCCCACGGGTCCGCGATCGTGCGGGGGGTCGAGATGATGATCGGGCTGGACCCCTTGACGTTCACCGGCCTGCGCGGCCTGGACAACTGCCACTGGTCGGAACTGGTCCCCGGCCAGGCGGGCGACGGCTGGCGGCTGGCCGCCCACAACCTGGGGCCGATCGAAGAGGTTCTGCGCGCGTGAGCACCCGCACATCACAGCGGTTTTGCCGCTCGGGTCGGGTGTCGGTATAGTTGACGGGTCGCCGCGGCAACGCGGGGACGCTCGGCTTGGGGCTATGGCGCAGTTGGTAGCGCGCTTCCATGGCATGGAAGAGGTCGGGGGTTCGAATCCCCCTAGCTCCACCCCACGCACAAGGCTCGAACCCTTGCCAACGGAAACGTTGGTTGAGGTTCGGACCTTGTCGGCGTCTGCGGCCCAGGTCAGGGCGTTGGCGTTGACCTGCGGATCGAGGAGCATCTCGAAGGGCCGGTTGTGCTCGACGCGCAGCTCGTTGTCCTCGTCGATGAAGACCTTGGTGAAGAACGCCTGGTTGCACAGCCGCCGGTTGGTGTCGTCGCAGCGGGTGTAGATATCGGCGCAGTTGGCGAGCAGGCCGAGGGCGTCGTCGAGGTGGGCGCGGGCGTCGGCGTAGTCGCCGTGGTGGGCGTCGATGCGGCGGGTCACTTGGTCGAGTTCGGCGACGATCCGATCCTGTTCGCGCTTGAGCACTGAGAGCGGGATCGCGTCGGCGTAGTGCGCCTGCATGAGACGGTCCTGCTCGCCTTCGAGCCGGTCGCGGTTGGTGGTGAGTCGTTCCAGTTCTTCGGTTTCGGCGGCCATGAGTCGGTCGAACTCGTGGTGGAGCATCGCTGCGAGGGCGTCTTGCTGGGCGGGCGTGATCTGGACGCGGGTGTAGTAGTCCTCGACGAGCTTCTCGACGTCTTCGATGAGCATCGCCTGGCGCGTGCAGTCGGTGCGCTTGGAGTGCCGACCCGAGCACACGAAGTAGCAGTAGACGTTGCCGTGCCGGTTCTTCGCGTTCGAGACGATGAGCCGGGACCCGCACTGGCCGCAGTGGACGGTGCCTTTGAGGTAGTGGCCGTGGACTTGGGTCGCCTCGACGGCGCACTGGTGCGCGGTGAGCACGGACTGGACCTGGTACCAGACCTCGGCAGGCACGAGCGCCGGGTGGTTGCCCTTGTAGCGGGTGCCTCGGTAGATGACATCGCCCTTGTAGTACGGGTTGGTCAGGAGCCGATGGATGGTAGACACCGCCAACGGCTTCGCCGGCCGCTTCGGCGTCGGCAGGCTGCGCAGCCCCCGCGAGGTGAGTTCGTCGTGGAGCTGGCTCACGCTCCAGTTACCTGAGGCGTACGCCTTGAACGCCCACTCGATCATCGGCGCCCGCTCAGGATCGAGCTCGATGGTGCGGACTTCACGCCCGAGCTCGTCGCGCTTGCGGACGTTCAGATAGCCGATGGGCGCGCGCCCGTTCGTGCCGCCACCGATGGCCTTCTGGGTCATGCCCTTGGCGACCTCGGTGGCGAGGTTCCGAGAGTAGAACTCGGCGATGGTGGACATGATGCCGTGCAGCAGCATCCCGGAAGGGGTCTCGTCGATGTTCTCCGACGCGGACACAAGCATGACCCCGCACTGTTGGAGTGCGAGGTGGATGCTCACGTCGTCGGCGCGGTTCCTGGCGAGCCGGTCGACCTTGTGAACGATGCAGTACGCGACCTTGTTGGCCTTGACGTACTGGATCATCCGCATCAGCTCGGGCCGGTCGGACGACTTGGCTGAGGCTCCCGCGTCGACGAACTCCTCAACGATGCCGGCACCGAGCTGTTCGGCCTTGCGCCGGGTCGCTTCGCGCTGGGCCGGGATCGAGAAGCCCTCGTCGGTCCCGCCCTTCTCGGCCTGCTCGCGGGTCGAGACCCGCAGGTACGACACGGCGGCGGCCATTGTCCTGGGCGGGTCGATGAGGCTGGCAGCCGGATCATCGGCAATGGTGGTCATCGGGGGCTCACTCTCACGCGGTTCGACCCTCGCGCTCCCAACTGTTCGTGGGAGGGGTGTTGATCGTGAGAGCAGCCGATGAAGGCTGTAGGGCGAGACCCGATGATCTCGGTGCGTGTTGCCCGCCGAGCGGCGAGGTTTAGGCCACAACACCCCGCATCGCGAGGCTTGCACGGTTGATTCTACCGGGCGGCTTCTGGGGCGGCCAGGACATCCGTCGGCGCCCGGTAGGTGTCGGGGACCCGATCGGCCGCGCGGGCCGCGCGGCTCTCGCCGGTCTCCTGCAACGTCAGCCGGATGAGAACCTCGGCGAGCTTGTGCAGGTCGGCGCGTTCGCGGTGGATGGCACGTACGGAGAACGACCGCTCCTCATACGGGCGTCGATCGGTCTTCTTGGCGTAGCGGCTCATCGGTCTACGGCGCTTCGTCGTCGGCCAGGCTGGCGTAGAACTCGTCTTCGGCCTCCTGGCGCTTGCGGACTTGGGCGATGACGAACTCGGCGAACTCGGTGTCCCGGTCGGTGAAGGTGAAGTCCTGGATCGCGGGTGCCGGGTCCTCACCGGGCCAAGCAGCTTGCCGGGTCGGGCGGTCACGATCGCCACGCGTGCCGCAGGCGGTGACCCAGTAGCGAAGGCGCTCTCGTGCGTCGGCGAAGTCGCGGTGCCAGCCGAGCGGCGCGGATGCGTTCTGCTCGGGGTCGTAGGCCCCCAGCCAATGCAGGTGCAGCGCCGACAGCTCCCAGACCATCTCCGGGTGGTGGTGCCAGAACGGCGGCACCACCGCGACGGTGAGGCCGTAGGTGCGCCGCAGCCAGTCAACCCACCGGTTCAGCGCGAGCCATTCCTGCTCCAGTTCGTGCGCCGTCAGCAGGTTCCAGTTCACGGGGTGAGGCGGCTCGGGCATGTCCGCGTTCGTGACGCGGGGCGGTCCGTCGAAGACGTCCGGCTCATCCATCTCATGCTGATCGCTCATGGTGCTTCGGCTCCCGAACTCACATGCTGACCGGGGCGTGCGCCGCGGTCGCTGCTCGTTGCGTCGGCTCGTACGCCGCTGCGCCCCGGCCGACTCCGCTACGCGGCGTGCGATCCACTTCGTAGCGGGTTCGCGCGGCGTCATGGCCGATCTTCTTGGCGACGAACTCTTCGCCTTCGATCGCCTGACCGTTGCGCTCGTAGTTGACTGGCCGCGTGTAGCCCTCGGCGACGAAGTTGTCGCCCTGCGCGAAGTTCGCGTGCGCATGCTCAGCGGAACGCCCGAACATTACCAAGTGGTGGTAGGTCGTCTCGGTCTGCGTGAAAGAGCCGTCGTCCTCGCGGCGGAAATGCTCCTTGCCGATACGGGCGAAGAACCTGGCGTCTCCCTTGGCCGTCTCGGTGAGCAACGGCTCCGACGCGATGAAGCCTGACAGCGATTCCTGCGTGTGAATGGCCATGATGGCCTCCTCCTGACTCGGGCGACCAACTGCGTGTGGGTCGCTCTGTCAGGCAGGTGCACCCCGATTCCCAAGCGCCGTCAGGCTGAGGGACGGTGGCGCAGCAGCGCTTCGAGTTCGTCGCGATCGCTGCGGAGCTGCGCGGCGTCGGGCCGGGTCGGCCAGGCGCGCAGGTCGGTGACGATGGGTGGCGCGGAGCGCAGCATCGTGATGCCGGTGCCGAATGGCAGGGTGCGGATGCGGTCTGGCGGCAGGATCGGGACGCGGCGGATCGAGCGCTGGTTGGAGCGGGTGCCGTGGTCGCCGAGGGTCACGCTGTCGGTGTACTCGTCGCGTTCTCCGATGAGGGTGGAGAGGTCTTGGAGGTCGCGGCTGTTGGATGCGCCGCCGAGGATGATCTTGACGATGCTGGCGTCCCAGATCGCGCTGGCCTGGTGCTCACTCCACCGGTCACGGGCTTGGGCGAGGGATTGCAGGACGGGCATTGTTGTGATCCCGGTGCCTCCGCCTTCGGCCATGAGTGTCGGCAGTGACGGCAGCGGGGCCAGGTTCCCGATCTCGTCGAGCGCGAGCAACAGTGGCGGGTCAAGCCGGGCTCCGGGTGAGCGTGCGGCGAGTCGCCGGGCGGTTTCGATGAGGTCTTCGACGAACGCCGCGACCAGCGATGCGGAGGCTCCTGCTCCGGCACCGGTGGCGAGCAGGTAGAGGGTGCCTTGTTCGGTGAGGAAGGTTTCGGGGTCGAAGTGTTCGTGCGGGTCTGGTGTGACGGCATCGAGCACGCGGGGGTCGGCAAGTGCGGCGAGCGCGAGGGAGACGCCTTGCCAGATGCTGTCGCGGGTCTTGGGGTCGGCGTCGATCATCGCGGCCAGGGAGTCGTCCCAGCCCATCGCCGCGTTCGGGTGGGAGTTGAGGATCGCGACGGCCTCCGACGCCGCGCTGGGGTCGAGGGTCCACCTGAACAGCTCGGCCGGCTGGCGGCCGTCGAGCGCGGCAGCGTGCAGCAGGCTCTGGAGTGCGGTGCGGGTCTTGCCCTCCCAGAACCCGCCGGACTCGACCCCTCCGGTGGACAGTCCCGTGGCGGCGGCGAGTCCGTTGGCGCGGATCATCGCGGTCAGCGGATCATCGCACCCGCGTATCGGTGACCACCGGAGCCCGGCGGGGATGCCTTCGGCGAGGTGTTGGGGGTCGAACACGGCGACCGGTCCGCCCTTGCGGCGTCGGGCGCGAAGGGTCGCGGTGAGGTTGTCGGGCCTCGTGCTGGTCGTGACGACTGCGCCGGGTGCGTCGAGGATCGCGTTGATGACGACATGCAGGCCCTTGCCGGAGCGGGGCGGGCCGATCAGCAGGATCGAGTCCTCCACCGACGCCCAGACCTTCGTGCCACGACTGGCACCGAGCAGGTAGCCGACATCCTGCGGTGCTGGCGACTCCAAGGAGGGCCGTAGCGTGGTCGCGCGGTGAAGTAGCGCCTTCGCGGATGCTGCGGTCTTGACCTCATGGCTGGTCGCGATCCCGGCCAATCGGTGTGGGTCGGTCTCGGTCTTCCGCGTGTGGCGGCGCAGCACGATCCAGACCCAGACGATCCCGGCGGCGAGTCCGCCGAGCAGTGCCGTGCTGACGAGCCAGTACACGAGCGGGTCGAGCCCGTCGGCACCGAGCGCGGTCGCAGGGTCGCCGGGGTTGAACAGCGCGGCGAGCCCTGCCGCTGCGCCGGCGTCCGGCTGCGTTGTGCCGGTGAGGTACGCGGCGACGCTGCCAGCGGCGCGGAGGACGAGAGCGATCCCGAACATGCCGATCAGGCCGATGAGGGCGGCGTTGGTGGGTTCGTCGCCCATGCCTCCGGCTTGCCGCTGGTTCATGTCAGCCGCCGCACCGCGAGCGTGCCCGAGATGCGCCCGAGCAGGATCACCTCGGGCGTGCTTCCGTCGGGTAGGTCGTCGAGGTCGATGAGCGCACGGGCCTCCCCGGTCCCGGTGGCGTCGGTATGGGAGACGATCGTCGCGACAGCGACATCCTCGCCCGGCACGAACCCGCCCGCGGTGACCTCCGCCAAGCGCGGCACCCGGCGGGCGTGACGACTCCGACGAGTCTCCGGCACCGGGGTCTCGGACGGGGCCGCTGAGCGTCGGGGCTTGCGGGTGCGGAGGATGTCGGTGAAGACGCTCCCGTCGCTCTCGCGCACCTCGACCCGGACCGCGATGGTGCGGTCCCGGGTGATGGCATCCATGAGCGGCCCGAACGTCGCCCGCGTCCACGCGCCCGCGTCCGGCGACGGGAACGGTGTTCCATCGACTGTCGCGGTGAGGGTGCCGTCTGCGGCGACAGTGACAAGGACGTGCGGCAGCTCGACGGGAGTCATCGCCTCGTCATCGTTCGGACCGGATCGGCGCAGGCCAGTGAGGTTCATCGGTGACCTCCCGCTGCGCGGCTGCTGGTGTCGAACAGGGCGAGTTCGTCGGGGTGGAGCTGGTGCTGGCAGACGAAACTCCTGGCCTTGATCCGCCACAGGCCCTGGCCAACGCCAAGGTTCGGCAAGAGCTGCTGCTCCGTCCCGGTCAGACCGAGCGCGGTCGCGGTCGGGCCGAGCTGGTCGGACTCCTGCCGATACACGATCCGCGTCTCCGCATTCGCCAGCAGCGAGTTCGCTAGGGAACGCATGGCGGAGCCCTGGTCTCCCACGTTGTCGAGGTCGGTGAGCTTGTGGAAGATCAGCATGTTCGCGATCCCGTAATGCCGCGCGAGCCGCCAGTGCGCATCCATCCGCCGTAACAGCGCCGGGTGGGACATGAGCCGCCATGCCTCGTCGTAGATCACCCACCTCTGCCCACCGTTCGGGTCGAGCAGTGCGGACTCCATCCACGCCGACGAGCACGTCATCAGCACCGAGATCAGGGTCGAGTTCTCGGTGACCCGCGAGAGGTCGAGCGAGATCATCGGTAACGACGGATCGAACGCGACCGTCGAAGGCCCGTCGAACAGCCCGGCCAGGTCGCCGGCGACGAGACGGCGAAGCGCGTGGCCGACGAGCCTGCCGTCCTCGGCCAGCCGGCCGTCGGCATCCGCGCTCGGGGCGAGGATGCGGTCAACGACCATCGGCAGGATCGGCACATCGTTCTCCCGCACCGTCTGCGTCAGGGCGATGTCGATCGCGGTGTGCTCCAACGGCGACAAGCCGCGCGCGAGCACGGTCTCCGCGAGAGCGCCGATTAGGTCACGCCGCCGGGCTGCGACAGTGGACGCCCATTGCCCGTCCGAGAGACCGCTGGGCCGGTGGCCTTCGTCGAGTGGATTCAGGCGCGTGTTGAGGCCGTGGCCGAGGACGATGGCGCGTCCGCCGACGGCGTTAGCGACGGCGGTGTGTTCGCCCTTCGGGTCGCCGGGCACGTACACGCGCCGCCCGAACGGCAGCGACCGCGTGTAGAGCGACTTGGCCAGACTCGACTTGCCGGAGCCGACGATCCCGGCCAGCACCACGTTGGGGGCGGTGATGATCCCGCGCGCGTAGAGCACCCACGGGTCGTAGACGAAACTGCCGCCCGAGTAGAGGTCTTGGCCGACGAACACGCCATCGGCACCGAGCCCGCCCTCGGCGACGAACGGGTACGCGCCCGCCAGCGTCGCCGATGTGTCCTGATGCCGCGTCAGATGGAACCGGCCCGGAGTGCGCAACTGCGCGGCACCCGGTTCTCCCGACTTCGGCAGGTAGATCGTGGCGCGCCGCTCGGCACGCTCCTCCTCGGCCTTCGCCTTCGCGGTGGCGAGCGCGGTTCTTCGCTGCTCGGCGTGGAGTCGGGCCTCGGCTTTGCGGCGCTGCTTGCGGAGCCTCCGCCGCTCCTTCCACGGTGCCACCAGAACGGCAGTGTGCAGCCGCGCGCGATCCTCGGTCACAGCACCAGCCCCCGCGACTGCTTGGCCGCCGTGATCTTCGCCGGCTCGAACCACGACCCATCCCGCTTCGCCGCAGGTAGCTCGGCCCGCTCCGGGACACCCGGCGACGAGTACGACACCAGCAGCTCCGGCCCAGCCTGCACCGGAGAGATTCCGACTGGTTTGGCGGCCTGGGTCTCTGCCTCCGGTTCGGTGTAGCGGCGCAGCAGCGAGACGTAGCCGACGTGCGGGTTGACGACCAACGCGTAGTCGCCCGAGAGCGCCACCCGGTCGTTCGTGCCCTGGCTGGGCTCGTCGTAGACGTACCCGTTCTCCAGCGCAGCCTGTGTGGTCTCGTCGCCGTAGTCCCACTGGACGAGGAAGTCCACCGCATCGACATGCCCCAGCTCGCCGAGGATGCGCAACGGCCGGTCGGCCTCCTCGCCCTGGAGGAACACCACGCTGACCCACCGCGACGGCGCGGCCTCCTCGACGGCGGGCTCAGGATGCCAGGCGATCCGCCCAGCCGCGATGAACCCATCCGAGAGTCGGTCGTACGCCCGGTCGACGAGAGTCGCCGCTTGACGCAGCTCCTCCGCAGCGGCGAGCGCGTCGCGCATTCCTGCCTCGTGGCTCCCGTCATCGTTGAAGGCATGCGCGGCCTTGCGCTCGTGAACATCGGCGATCTGGTCGAGCGCCTGTCGCAGCGAGCGCATCCCCGAGGACAGATCACCGATCACCCCGTACATCTCGGCGGGCTGATCGAATCCACGGCTCGCGTGGGCCAACGCGCGCAGCGCCTCGGACGCCTCAGCGGCATCGGCAGTCGAATCGAAGAACGTGGGCATCATGGACCTCCTGGCGCGTCGTGTGTCTTGGAGGTGCGCAGGACTCCCACCCGGCTGTCGGCGGTCACGAATACTCTTGAGGTAGGAAGCAGACAGAGGAGGAGCGGCAGGTGGCTGACGAGATCGAGTTGATCCATGACGGCGAAGGGCTGGCTGTCATCGGCAACCCGTCGGCCGTCGAGCGCTTCCTTGATTCAGTGGGGCTGTTGCCCTTCTCCCGTGAGCTTCGTCTCGACAGGCTCGGATCAGCGCTCGACACGGGGTCGAAGATCGCGGAAGCGGCGTCCAACATCGCGGAGAACGCTGGCCGGTACGTGAGATTCACCAAGGAGTCGGCCGAGCAGGTCAAGGAGTTCGGCCTGATGCCTACAAAGACCAAAGGCATCAGTCACGCGATGCTGGGCGACCCCGGCTCCATCAGCAAGTGGATTCAGATCGAGGATGGTCCGGCGTCTCTTCTCATGAACCCCGCGATCCTCTCCGGTGCTGCCGGAGTAATGGCTCAGCTTGCTCGGAAGCAAGAGGCACAGGAGCTGAAACAGCTCCTCGTCGCCATCGACGGGAAGCTCGACGACGTACGCCGTAGGCAAAGAGACGAAGTCCTCGCCAAGATGGATCGAGTCAGCTTCGTCATCGACGAAGCGATGGCGATACGGGAACACGGAGGGGATCGCGAAACCGCTTGGGACAAAGTCAAGACCGAGGTGGGCACAATCGCCGAGGTTCAAGCAGACGCACTACGTGCTATGGAAGCACTCGCCGACAAGGCCAACGACCAGTCAGGCGTGGGCGCACTCGCAAGGGCGACCCAGGATATTGAGGCAGAGGTCGGCGTCTGGCTCGCTGTGCTTGCGCGATGCTTCCAGTTGCAGAACGAGTATGCGGTGCTGGAGTTGGATCATGTCTTCGACACAGCGCCGGCTTCGCTGGATGGACATCGGATCGGTCTCGATGCTGCACTCCAGCAACGGCGCAGCAAGATCGTCCTGAAGACAGGGCACCTCATGACTCGCCTCGATCAGGCTGGTGGTGTCGCGCGCGAGAATGTCGTGCTGCATGCCCGCGCCGCACGCAAGGTAATCAACTCGATCAACACCGTCAGCGACTCCATTGATGACTTCCATATGCCATTCGCGATCGAGTCTGACCGGGAAGCGCTGACCAGCACTCGTTGGAGAGACGCAGTGCGCGATCCGCAGCAGTTGCGAAACGCCGCAGCAGAGGCTGGGCCGAAGGTTGCTGTGGGTGTCCTGGGCATCGGGACCCTCGTCGTCGGGGCGGTCCTCAAGAACGGCGACTCGAAGGGATCATCTGGCGGAGACGCCTGAATGACTGAAGTCACACCCTCCGGCACAGCGGGAGCGCGGCGGCGGTGAACGCGGCTGCTTGCTGGCCGACGAGCAGCCGGGTCTCGCACGAGGCTTGGATCGCGGCTTGCTCGATGGCGGCGACGGCGGCGTCGAGTTCCTCGATGGTGGGTGCGGAGACGGCGATGAGGCCCGTGTAGCGGAGGATGCCGTGTCCGGCGGTTAGGTCGGCTTCTTGCTGGAGCACGTCGTGGTACTCGGCGGTCTGTGAGGCGTCTTCGATCTGGCCGATCTTCGCGCGCTGGGCGTGGTCGGAGATGTGCTCGACCTTCTTCTTGCGGATGTCACGTGCGGCCTGGTCGGAGCGCATCGGGGTGCAGATCAGCGAGAACGACCGCTGGATGCCGGTGGACAGCAGTACCGGTGACAGGAACCCCGGATAGACCAGCGACCTGGGCCACTCGCTGACCCAGAGCACCGCGTGATGGGCGGAGTCGGTGCGTAGCCTGCCCCAGGTCTCGGTGACGGCGACCGGCCCCGCAGTCGCGAGTGACTGGCCGAGCCTTCCGTGGCGCTCCAGGGTGGCGGCGATAGCGGGGTCGTAGGCGGAACGCAGCATCACCGCGATCTGCCCTGGTGTTAGCCAGCCCGACGGCGAGAGGTCGGCGGAGCGGAGCGCGGCGACGAGGGTGTTCATTTCCTGGCGCAGCACGGCGGCGGCCCCGCGTATCCCTCCTCCGGCGGTTCTGGTCTGCCGAGCGCTGGTCTTCATGTCCAGTGACAGCGAGAGTGTGGTGGCGTGGCGTTCGCCGGCGGGTCCGGCGCGGTCGATGAGTTCGGCGTATGTGTTGGCGGCCCACGAGCCGTCCGGGGTGCCGTGGGTGGCCCACCATTCGGCCAGTCCGGTGCCGGAGTCAGGGAGGGTGCGTTCGAGGACTTGCAGCGTCGCGATCCGCCCCGAGCGGCAGACGGTGGCCAGAACGCGGCCCCAGGAGCTGACCCGGCGTTCCTGCTCGCCGGGATCGAGGAGCACGAACGCGGGATGGGTGACCTCGCACACCACGGTCAAGGTGGCGGCCTGGGGGTCGTGGATCATCCCAGCTCCGGTGTCGGGGTCGGTGTACTCGCGCAGGCGCGCCATGTCGCCGGGCAGCGCGAGGGTGCCGACGGGGCGCGGGACGACGATCCTGCGCCGGTACAGCAGTTGCCCTCCGGTGGTGCGCCACAGCCACCAGCAGGCGACGGGCAGCCACTCCACGCTGGGCCGGCCCGCGATGGGTATCCAGGTCAGCGCGGCGGCGAGTACCCAGATGGGGGCGGTGTAGGCGAGCAGCATCCCGCCGCCGGCGTAGAACGCGCCGATGAGTGTGGCTCCGCCGATGGCGAGCATGATGAGCTGGGTCAGCGACAGGCCGAGGAGGACACCCCGGCGGGTGAGGCGGGAGAACTTCACCGGCACGAGTTCGCCCGCGGTGGGACGGTCGTGGTTCGTGCTGCTCATCGTCTACTCCTTCGGTGGGCGTGGCGCGGGCGGCGGGGGCTGCTTCGGCGGCTGTGACGGGTCGGTGCTCGGCGGTCGTGGTGCCGGGCTCGACGGCGGTGCCGCAGGTGAAGCGGCGGGCGGTGGCGGTGTCTGCGCGGCTGCGTCGGCGGCGTGCTCGCCCTGGGCTCCCAGCGCGGTTCCGGCCTTCGGCCCGGCGGTCGCGGCGCCCTTGGCGACACCCGCGCCGATCACGACCCCGGCGGCCACGGGTCCAGCTGCGGCTGCACTGCCTCCGCTTGCTGCCGCCCCTCCGCCGCTCGCGGCGAGTGCCGGTGCCGGGGTCTTCGGCGGTGGCGGGGCGCTGCTTCCTCCACCGGAGCTTCCGCCCGTGTTCCCGCCGCCGCTGCTGGTTCCGTCGAGGACCTTCTTCGGCTCACCGCCGCCGTTGCCGCCGGGCTTGGACGGCACCGGGACGGGACGGTTGAGAGCGTTCTTCGCGTCCTGCTCGGAGCCGATCGCGTGGTACATGTCGAACCCGACGAACGCGATGAACTTGTACGTCAGATACGGCGCGAACGCGGCCATCGCCATCAGTACGATCCCCGCAATCGGATCACTGACTGAGGCCAGGTCCCCATCGATCGCCGCGGACACCTGGGTGACGGCGACGAGGAACATCACGACCAGGACGAGCTTGGAGCAGATCAGGGCGATGACGAACATCGCCCACTTGCTGATCCACCCCCGACTGGCGTCCCAGGAGGCGCCGGAGAACGCCAGCGGGGCGAACACGATCGCCACGAGCAGCAGCGCCTTACGGACCAGCAGGGAGAGCCAGACGATTGCGGCGGCGGCGATGGCGAGGCCGGCGAGGAAGATGGTGATGATCGCCCCGACGCCCGGGGCGGCGATGTTGATCCCGACCAGGCCGGCGGCGAGCAGGGCGATCTTGTCGCCCATGCTCTCGGTGGTCTCTCCGGCGGCTTGGATGATCCCGATGCAGAGCTGGTCCACGATCTCCAGCAGCAGGGCGGTCAGGGTGATGACCACGAACGACCCGAGCACCGATTTCGCCAACCCCAACGCCGCTCGGGAGAGTGCGGTGGGGTCTCGGCGGATGAGGCCGGTGATGAGCTGGAGGCAGAAGAAGATCAGCATCACGAACACGGCGATGCCGAACAGGATGTTGTAGACGCTGACGTACTCCTCGCTGGTGACATCCACGAGGGTGGTGGTGTCGAACACCGCCCAGACGGCCTCGAACAGCCAGCCGGCGGCCGCGCCCATCGCTTGGGCGAGCCAGTCGAACGGTGCCGCCACCAGACTGGCGGCGCCTTCACCGACCGCGTCGCAGACGGAAGAGATGACAGGGACGTCGCAGACGCCCATCACAAGACCTACTTCCTGACGTATGGATGGGTGCTAGACCTGCTGGCCGACGTTCCAGAAGAAGTTGATGAGCGTCACCGATGCGCCGCAGATCACCGCGGCGCCGCAGGAGACGAGGACGCCGACCTTGCCCCTGCCCGCGAGATGGGGATTGCTGGAGTTGGCGCCGAAGCCCCACACGATCGCGCTGATGATGAGCGCGAGGACGGAGAGGATGAGGCCGACCGTCATGACGGCGCCGACGATGGTGCGAAGCTGCGCAATGCCGGGCAGGCCGTCGCTGTTGGGGTCGATGTCGATGTCCATCGGCAGCACGAGCGGTGCGGTGAGAAGGGTGGTGGCGAGGTCGAACACGATGGGCTCCTGACAGATGCGGACCCGCCGGCGAGGGCGGGGGAACACGGACGGGTTCACGTGTCAGGTGCGCCCACACATCCACTCGCCGAGTCCCACCGCTCAGAGACCCGCAACACGCCGATGCCGCCCTGCCCCGGAGCAGGGCAAGATGGCACCGGTAGCAATGACGATGACGACGAACGACGGGCGGGGGTCAGAACTGGTCCCCGAGGGCGATGAGCCAGTTCATCCAGGCCACCCCGCAACCGGCCAGTGCGGCGGTGCACACGGCGACGAGCACGCCGGTGCGGGCCTTACCGGCCATCGCGTGGTTGCCGTTCGCGGCGGTGATGGCCCACACGATCGCGGAGACGATCAGCATCAGCACCGCGACGATCAGTACGAACGTGAGCAGCGCGCCGATCACGGCCCGGAGGTCGCCGATGCCGCCGAGCCCGTCGAAGTCCGGGAACACGTTCATGCCGCATCACCACGGGCGCGTTCTTCGCGGGTGCAGCGAGTGAACGCGATGCTGGTGGTGTCCGATGATCGAAGTGACGCAATAGCCCTCATACCGGGAGGTGCGACCCGCTGACCCAGCCACGCCGGGACCGCCCACCTGCTCCGGCGGAACGCCACGGTCTTCGCTCGGATTACCGGCGCCACCTCAGCGGCCGCTGTGACCGGGACGGTGACCGATCCGCCGCCTACATCCGATGCATGATTCGTGCATCAGATGTAAGCGAATAATCACGGATTCTGAGACACGGTGACGTGCAGGTGGTCGTAGTGTCCGCCGGTCACGTCGCCGGGGTCGTGCATGCCGCCGCCGTCGTAGGGACGCCAGCCCTCGGCGTCGCGGGCGAGGGACCAGATGCGGCCGTCCCAGATCAGGTACTCGACGCCCAGGGCTTCGGCGTGGGTCTTCATCCAGTTGGTGACGTCCCAGCCGAGCTCGCGCTGTGCCGGGGTGGGGTGGGAACCGATGGCGTTGCCGAACGTGCCGTCGCAGGCCCGGCCGAGGGGGTGCTCGGAGAGGGTGCCGGGGCGCGGTGAGTAGCAGACCCAGCTCGTGTTGGGGAACGCGGCGATGGTCTGGGTGTACAGGTGCAGCATCCGGGCGGTGATCTGCCCGCCTGTGGTGGGGTCGTCGACCATCTGGTTCGGGTCACCCTCGAACGGCTCCGGCGCCCCACCAGGCGCACCTCCGTTCTCGGGCTCACAGTCCTGGCCCGGGGTGCCGGTCTCGGGTTCGGGCAGGTCGGCCGCGTCATGGGAGTTGAGCCAGGCGGCGGGATCGGTGTGCGAGCCATCGGTGCCGCCGAGGCGGACCTCGAAATGCAGGTGCGGACCGGTCGAGTTGCCGGAGGAGCCGATGTCGCCGATGTGCTGCCCGGCGGTCACGGTGTCGCCGGCTTGGACGTGGATGCCGTGCTCCCACATGTGCGCATAGGCCGTCGCGACGGTCTGGCCGCCGATGGTGTGCTCGATGACGATGAGCCCGCCGTAGCCGCCGGAGAACTCCGCCACCGTGACGGTGCCATCGGCTGCCGCGAGCAGCGGAGTGCCGTCCGGGGCGGCGAAGTCGGTGCCGGTGTGGAAGGAGTTCTCTCCGGTGATCGGATGCACTCGCGGCCCGTACTCGGAGGTGAGGACCCAGGTGCCCTCCGGGACCGGGAACACCACCCGTGACGACTCCGGCCCGCCGGTCTGCGCGACCGGAACGACCCCAGCGTCACCCGTACTGGCCGTCGTGGTGGTGAGGGTGCTGAGGATGGTCTCAGCGACCGGCTCGTAGTTGCGATACCGGTCCGGGTACGCGCTGACTTCGACGGCTTGGGCGGCCTCGCCCTTATCCATCTCCTCCGAACCGGGGATGTCCAGCAGCCCCCTGGGGCTCGGGTGGTTGGGTCCGGTGGGTCCGCCGAAGAACGCCTGCGTCTGGTAGACGGGGTCCATCAGCTCGGCGACGGTTCCCCACCCGGACTGTGGCCGCATCTGGAACAGGCCCAAGCTGTCGTTGTCCGAGCCGTCGCCGTCGTTCGGATAGTCCGCGCTCTCGGGATAGGCGCTGGTGTTGGACAGCATCCGCAGGGTGGACTCGGTGAGCGCGGCCATCAACGCGATCACCAACCCGTCGCGACTCACGCCGTCGATGCCGGAGCCGGTCTCGATGATCGTGGCGGCGTGGGTGAGCTGGGTCTGGTTCAGGGTGAAGGTCTCACCGTTGGCGGTGGTGACCTCCAGCTCGTCGGGGACGTCTCTGACCGTGACTCCGCCCCCGTTGACGGTGCAGGTGGCGGTGGCGGTTGCGGCGGGGTTCATCAGCACTCCGACTGAGAGCAACGCCAAGGCGGGTCCGAAGAACACCAGGATCAGTGCGGCGACGGCGACCTTCTTCAACATGAGCACTCACCCCCAGGCGGCTATCGGAGGGGGTTGTCGAGCTGGGACAGCCGCAGCAGATGGCAGGTGTCATATGTGGGGCCGCAGACGATGAACACGGTGAACGACACCGCATGCTCGGAGGTCACTTGCTCGTCGTTCCAGACGCCGGTGCGGTGGCGGGTGCCATCGATCGTGTAGGCGATGGTGCCTTCGGCGAGCTGGCCAGGTTGGGCCTGTTCCACCGCGGTGTCCCACGCCTCGGGGACGAAGGCGTTCTCGATCGTGAGGCGCTGGGTGGTGGCGTACTGCCTCAGCTCCAACCACGCATCTCTGGTCGGGAGGTAGGCGGCGACATCGGAGGCGAGTCCGGCCTGCTCCGCACCCGAAGGGTCGCCCATGCCGAGGACCACCGCGCTGTAGTCCAAGGGCATCAACCCGGAGGCGGTGTCCCAGGCGAACAAGGTCTCGGCGACGTTGCGGGCGAAGGTCTCCGGGTCCTCCGACGCCTCGACCTCCGGCAGAGCTGGGAGGGACGGGGTTCCGGTCGGCGTCGGCTCGCCAGGAGTGGTGACGACCGGCCCCGGCCGCGTGTCGCCGCTACGGTCGGGGCTGTGATCGCTCGTGGGCGGTCCGGTCAGGAGCCCGTAGACCCCGACCCCGGCGAGCACCACGATCGCGACGAGAGCGGCGACCAGGGCGATGAGCCGGTGACGGGAACGAGGATCAGAGACGGCGAGGGGAGTCTTCATACCCGAGAGGTGCGCGCACCTTTCCCTCACCCTCAGTGCGACAGTCAGAGGGCGCGCAGATGACCGCGCGCCGAGGGGGCGTCGTCGGCTGCCCGGCGATCACAGGCGGCGCGCAGTTCCTCGGCGAACCCGCTTGTACCCTCGGCCGTGTCCAAGAAGCCAGCGATCTGCTCCTCGCTCAGCTCGGCGGCGAGCTGAGCGGCGTCGTAGTGGGTCCACCACTCGGTCAGCTCGCCCCAGGTGTGGATGAACGCCCGCACCGGATACCGCACCGGCTCCCCATCGGTACCGGTCAACGGCACCGGTCGGCGCGCCGACGTCTTGCCCTTCTGCTTCTTCGCGGCAGTGGCGCGGGCGACAGCCTCATCCGCCATCTGGTGCAGGTCGGCCTCCCGCACGTCCTGCGCAGCGATCGCCGCGTCGCGAACCGTCTGATAGATCGGGTGCACCGGGGCGCCGTTCTCGATCCGCTCCAGCCCTGCCTGTGCCTCAGTGCGCAGGCTCTCGGGCTGTGCGGGGTCGGCGACGATCTGTTCGAGGTAGCCGACCTTCTCCACCGTCTTGTAGGACGCGCCGCCGGGGATCATCGCGGCCGCCTGCTCGCGGGCATCACCGTGCGCGGTTGACGGTCCCGGAAAATTTCCGGGACCGTCACTCCCCGGCTGGTAGTCGCTGCTGAACTGCGTGGAGGCTTTGCGCCGGGTGGCGTCTTCGGCCATCACCTGCTTCAGCTCCCGATACAGGGCGGCGGTTTCGCGTTGGGTGAGCGGCTTGTGGAGCATGTTGTCGTCCTGCTCGGCCAACAACTGCCCGAGCCGGTCGGAGAGGCCGGAGCGGACCCACACGTTCACCTTCTTCTCCCCAAGCCTCTTGATCGCTGCGAGCCTCCTCGCGCCGCAGACGAGCACGCCGTCCGGGGTGACGGTGATGGGCTGCAACAGTCCGTCGCGTTCGATGGAAGCGGCGAGTTCGTCGATGTCGCCCAGCTCGGTACGGTGCCGGCGGCCGACCCGGATGGAATTGACCGTCCACTCCAGCTCGATATGTCCTGGATCGAAACTCACCGCCGCTCACCCCCCCGCGGGACGGCGCCGCGGTGCGGCCAGCGACAGGGAGAGCACGAGGTCGTCATCGCGCAGCAGCACCGGCAGCGTCTCGCCGATCAACAGCCGCAGCAGCACCCCCTTGCCCGCACTCGTGGCGGCGTAGGCGGGATGCGGGTTGCCGAGCAGCGCCCGCAGCAGCACCGTCCACGAGGCGCGGGGCAGGTCGAGCAGGGCGCGCGCGTGCCGGTCCCGCCTCAGGCCCTCATAGGCGGACTGCCGGGTACCGGCCCGCATCAGCGCCCCGCAGACATGCTCCACCGACGCGCGCGCGGTCTCCGGCGCCCAGCCCAGCAGGCACAACAGCCCGATCGCGTCCTCGCTCGCCGACTCAGCCGACATGCACGCCCGATCCGAACCGCCGGAACCGCCACCGTCGCCCGCATCGGCGCTGGTGCCCGTCTCGGCGTCTGCCGAGCTGGGGTCGGTGACGTGGAAGGCAGGGTGATAGTCCGTCAGCGGGTTGTCCCGGTCGCCGAACCGCTCCGGGTCGTGGAACGCCGACACATGCGGTCGCCGTGCTTGGTGGACCGAGCAGAGCAGTCCCTGGGCGCGTTCCTCGAAGATGCAGGTGATCCGCACTCCGTGGGTGACCATCGCCCACGGATCATCCGCCCTCCGGGTGGAGGCGTACTGCATCGCGTCAAACGCCGCCGATGCCGCCTCCCACGGATCGAGACCGTGCTTGCGCGCCAACGGGGTGTACTTCTCCGCCGCGAAGGCCATCAACTCTCGTGCGGCCGGGTCGGAGGCCCACGCTCCCTTGCCCGCCTCGTACAGCCGGTTCAGCAGGGCACGCAGGCCCTCTCCGGTCGTGAAATCTGCGCCATCGTGGTCTTGGTTTGTTGTGGTGCTCATGGCCGGTCACCTGTTCATCCCGAGACCAGAGCGCACCGGCCGCGTGGGGCTGGTGGTGCTGCGGCCGAAGGCGGACAGCGGCGGCAACCGGCGCGCCCGGTCGGCGAGGTCGTGGACACGGTTCGTGATCGGGGCGCGGGCGCCGCGGGCCAGCTCGGCCTCGAAGTCGATACCCCGCCCCGACAGCGTCGCCCCATGCCGCGCGATCAGATCGGTGGGGCGCACCCACTCCGCACCCCTCGCCCGCATCCCAGTGGGAGTGTGCTCATGGTCGTCGCGGCGAACAGTGGCGACTTCCACCGCATCCGGCGTACTGGTCGCGTCGACCGGTCCGCGCTCACGTTCGGGCTCGGGGACCGGCCGTCGCTGCTCGTGCTGTTTGTGTAAGTTCCCGTTCATCGGGTCGCCTCCTCACCATCGTTGCTGTCAGGAAGGTGCGCATCGGCGAACCAGCGCCCGACCGTGGACGGATGCACGCCGAGTTCGCGGGCGATGCGCTTGTTCGACCAACCGTGCCGGCGCAGCTCAGCCGCCCGGTTCCTGCGCTTCAGAACTGCTGTGCGCCCCAGAGCCCCTATTGCTGTGGGGCTGTCGGGCGCGTTCGCGCCCACCACCTGCGCGAGGTCGTGGCCACCACGTCGCTCCGTCAGCTCTCGCGGCTGTGACGGCGCCGGTGCGTCGAGGACCGCACGACGTGGTGCCGCGAGGCCGGGTGACGCCTCATTGGGACCGGCGGTGCCGGGCGCCGGGCGGGTAAGGATGACGGTCAGGTGGGTGATCGCGAGCAGCACCACCGGCGGCACCGCCGCCACCGACGCGGCCAGTACCCCGGGCACATCGGCATCGGCAGCGACCACAGCGTGGATGGCGTTGGCGGTCACCGACACCGCGGCACCGCCGATCAGCAGCACCCACGGATACCACGCGGCCTTCTGACCGGCCAGCGCGACGACCGCGACGGTGGCCACGACGATGATGCCGTCCACGATCAGCGGCCACGCCCACGCTTGCCCCGCACCGACACCGCTTCGCGCGGCGAGGTCCGCGAGCGCCGTGAAGGACAGCCAGAACGCGCCGGCGGCGATGAACACCGTCCCGGATACCGCCGTCACCACCGCCCACCGACCCCCCGTCGCCCTGTTCGCGACCGTGCTGCTCGTGATCGGGGTGGTCATCACAGCCCCCGCACCTTCGATGTCCCCCGTGTCCTGCTGGCGTCCCGGCGGAACCAGCCGTCCGCGGACAGCGGCGAGTCACCGCGTGCCGGGGACGACGATGGGCCGCGTCGGGCTGGTTCGCCGCGGACCGTGCGGTAGGCGGACCGGACTGTGGCGGTGATCTCCCGTGGCCCGAAGTCCGACTTCGCGGCCGTCAGCACGGCGTCGAGGGCATCGGTGAGCGGGACGCCGCCCTCGGCGAGACGGCAGGACGCCCAGAACAGCTTCAAGTTGCGGTCGGTCTCCTGCCGGTCCAGCCACTCCGCCAACCGCTGCGCATCCTCCCGTCCTACCGGCTGCCAGGTCTCGGGCAGGGGTCGAGGTGCGGGGCGGGGGTCGAGGAAATCCCGCAGCGTGTCGGAGTCGAGCAGGCCGGCGGGGCGGGTGTTGATCGTCTCAACCTCGTAGCCGACCGTGGTGCCCTCGATGGAGCGCAGCGAGGGTGGGACGATGATGTAGCCGCCGTCGCCGCGGAAGTCGATCCCGGCCCGACCGGCCTGCCACGACCGCTGCTCCGTGCCGGGGGTCGCCGGGTAGTAGGCGTGCAGCCCGCCGGTGGGCGTGCGCACCAGCAACTCCCACCTGTTCACCAATCCGGCGCGGGCGGCGCGGTCAAAACCGGTCCGGCCATCAACGGGGCCGTGCAGGTCAACATCGACCACGATCGCGCCCGAGGCTGCCCCGGTCGGGACACCGATGTTCGCGCCCGGTGACTGCCGCCACCAGGCCTCGATCTGATCCAGGTTCGTGGTGGCGTCGTGGAAGCCGTGTCCGGTGGCCGGCCGCTTCCCATACGCCGCACAGGGGAAGACCGGCACTCCCGCCGACGCGAACTCCCGCGCGGCCGCCGACAGCGACCGCGTCCCGGTCATCCGCAGCAGGACTGAGGAGACCGTGCCGTGCTCGGCCATCAAAGCCCCCGTCCCTCGAACGCCGGCACCGGGACGGGTCGCGCACCTGGTTCAGGCAACGACGCCACCCGCCGCGACGGCGCTGGCTCCGCTGCCGGTACCGGTCGAACGTGCGCGGGCGCAGCACGGCGGGTCGTGTCCCGCTCCAGACCCGGCGGGGTGCCATCGCCGATCTGCGCGGTGTCGAGCTGGTCCAGGATCGCGAGGGCGGTCTTGCGGACCTGCTCACCGGTCGCCTTGACCACCTCGACCGGGTCCTTGCCGTCGACGCGGGCCGCCCAGGTCGAGACGTACGGGATCGTGTAGCTTCTGGTGTCCATCCCGTGTGCGGCGCCGACCATCAGCGCGACAGACTCGGCTTCGACCTCCCCGATGCCGCGATGTTGCCGCGCCTCGTCCTGATCGTGCCCGTGAAGCAGGACGTGACCGAGTTCGTGGGCGAGGGTCTTGACCTGCGCGGCGCGGTCCATGTTCTCTCGCACCGCCACGGTGTTCGCGGTGTAGTCGGTCATCCCGTTCGCGCCGTGGATCAGGCCCTCGTGCGGCACACGCAGCACCGCAAACCCGCGCTCCTCAATCTGCGCGGCCAGGCCGTCCCACAACCCCGCGGGCGATTCGCCTTCCAGTAGACGTGGTGCCGGGGGTTCGGGGATCGGGTCGCCGGTGGTCTGGCTCGCGTCCCACACATACGCCGGTCGGACGCCTACCATCTTCGAGCGCACCACCTCACCGGCACGCGGCTTCTCACCCTTCCCGAGACGGCGCCACGACTCCGCGTCCGCGGGGTTGGCCGAGGCAAACCGGCCGGTCACCGGCGCGAGAATCTGGTAGCCGGGCTGGCCCTTCTCCACCTGCCGGCCGAGGGCCTGCCACTGCTTGTAGCCGGCTACGTACGACGGGAAGGGCTCCGGTACCCGGCCCTGCTCGAAGGCGCCCTGGTGCTGCTCCCAGATCAGCAGCGTGTTGGAGAACGATCTGGCCCTGAACCGTGCCGCGAATGCGAGCGCACGTGCCCAATCCGGACCGGACACGAGCCGTTCGACCGCGCCGGTCAGGCGCTGGTGCAGTTCATCGAGCTTCGCCTCGCGTGCTTCGCGGGCTTCCTGCCTCGTTGCCATCTGGTCTGGCCTCCTCCCGGCGTGGACCGCGCCCAGGAGCGGGGGCGGTGCACCAACGAGGTGCGCCAGGAGAACCAGCAGGTGTGTCGAGACGGTCAGTGGACTACGAGGTCGGTAGGTTGGCCGTCAGGAGAACTCGTGGTGCGCCTGACGTAGGACATACCGGCCTACCAGGAAGCTCGTGATCAGTGGGGTCCGGTGCCGGGATGCTCCCGATATCCCACTCGTGATGCTCAGATCGGGAGCGGGGTTCAGCTCGGTCGAAAGGTCAGTTGCCGGTACCGCGCGGGGGTGAGCCCGACGTACTTGCGGAACTGCTGTGCGGCGTGCCCGCGACTGCGCCAGCCGACTTGCCGCATCGCGTTCTCGATTGGCAGGTCGGTCTCCCGCAACGACTTGGCAAGGTGCTCAGCGCGCAGCATCGTCAGGTACGCCAAGGGCGTCTTGCCGTAGGCGTCGGTGAACACCCGGCTGAGTTGCGAGGGCGACAGATGCACTCGTGTGGCCAGACCGTCGAGGGTCCAGTGTTCCTCCGGTGCCTGGTGCAGCAATTCGGCGGCCCGGCGGGCCTCGGCACGCAACGGCGCGAACTGGCGATGCCGCGGGAGTGTGGGCCGGATGTGGGCACGCTGCGACGCCGTAATCCGTACCGGGGAGACCTTGACGAACGGGGCGACCACGTGGGCGATGCTGAACCAGAGCGCCTGCATCCGGTAGAAGTTCCGGGTGAAGCCGCCCTTGATGCTGCGCTCGACCAGCTCATCCAGCCACGGCATCAGCATCCCGGCGCGGTCCTCACCCAGGTGCAGTATCTGGGCCGGCTCGGAGTAGACCATTTCGGCGAGTCCCTGGGCTTCGAGCCGGTCCTGCAGCTGCCCGGCGTGCTGCCAGAACACCTGATCGATGACGTAGTCGGTGTCCAGGTAGATCGTGGTGACGGTGATGTGTCCCTCGGGCTCCGAGCCGCACAGCACGTTCGCGCCGAGGATCACCGCGTCGCCGACGTTGACGGGCTTCTGCCCGAACTCGCTGAACAGAATCGCCGATCCCGACCTGACGACGATCACCTTGACACAGTCGTACGCCACCGGGCCGACCGGGGAACGGATCGTCCACGTCCGCGCCAGGATCGGCTGATGACGGCTCGATCGGGACGGCATCTGGCCTCCCTCGCTACGATGGATCGATCCTTGTGGTGGTGAGGGCTGCGCGCGATCGTCACGAGTGCTCAGTCCTGCCCTCGCCACGAGGCGTCTAGGACCTCGAACGCCTTCAGGTCACTCGGGGATTCAGCGGATCAACGCCGTAATGTTCCGCATTCCCATCCGGCGCCCGGCGCTTACCGAGCATCGCAAGGACGCGCCCTGGGTGCTGGTTCTGCTCTCTCGCGAATCTGGCTCTGTATCCTGAGCTTTCGTGGCCGCGCCATATGCGGACACCGCTACATTTGGTGGGGCTAATCAGGGGGGCGTGCGGAGGGGGTTGGTACGCGCTCGACGCGATTCCAGCCCTGCCAGCCCCGCTGTTCAAGAAGCGCCATTAGCCGCCCTGCCGCAGGTGCAGAGGCACGCATGGTGTCGTCGAGGAGGTCGACGAATTGGTCGTCGAGACCATCAACGTTGAGCGTGTTGGACTGCGTCGCCTTCGTGTACAGCCGGCTCAGGATGTCAGCCGCTTCGACGACGCGGGGATCGTCGGGTGAGACATCTGGGGCGTCGTTCACGAGCGCGTAGAGCCGTCGCACGTCGGGGTCGTCCAGATCCTGATGTTTGCGGGCAATGATGGTGTCGATTCGATCGGGCACCTGGGCTGCGATCATGATCCAAGCGTCACGTTCCATCGCGAGGTAGCGCTCTTCAACCCCCAGACCTCGGAGCCGGTCAAGGTAGCCCACCACACTCGCAGGGAGGGCCATCTGGTCCCCGGCGGCAAGCTTCGCCAGGCGTTTCCTGCTGCGTTGCATCCGCCCGATCTCTGCGCGGAGATTCTTGTCGATTTCCTGAACCGTCTCCGTGAGCTTCTCGGCACTCGCGTCGAGGACCTCCTTAACTTGCGCCAGTGGCACGCCCGAGCTGGCCAGCACGTTGATGCGGATAAGCCGCACCACCGCTGCAGCGTCATAGGTGCGATAGCCCGAGTGGTTGCGACGGGGTTCGGGTAACAGTCCGAGCTTGTGGTAGTGACGGACTGCTTTCACCGTTACTCCGGCGTAGTTGGCGAGTTGACTGATCGTTAGCATTGGTTGGATCCACTCACATGATTTTGCGTCGGTAGACGGCCATCGCGATGAGGTATGCGGCAAGGAGGATGCCGAGGCACCACGCGAGGGCAACCCAGATTTCATCTCCGATTGGCTGCTGCTCAAAGAGGTTTCGGATCGTGTTGACAATGGAGGTGACCGGTTGGTGCTCGGCGAACCACCGCACCGGCCCGGGCATTGTGTCGGTCGGGACGAACGCGGAACTGATGAACGGCAAGAACAGGATCGGATAGGAGAAAGCAGTTGCTCCGTCCGACGTTTTCGCCGCCAGGCCCGCGATGATCGCGATCCACGTCAGTGCGAGTGTGAATAGCAGCAGGATGCCTACTACGGCCAGCCACGCAAGAACGCCCGCTCCTGTCTTGAAGCCAATGAGAAGCGCGATCGCCACGACGATCGCCAGAGATAGCACGTTCCCTGCCAGCGAGGTTAACGCGTGCGCCCATAGCGCGCTCGATCGCGCGATCGGCATGGACTGGAATCGCTCGAAGATCCCGCCTTTCATGTCTGCGAAGAGCCGGACCGCGGTGTAAGTGATCCCCGAGCCGACTGTGAACAGCAGCACACCGGGCAGCATGTAGTTCACATATGAAGATGCTCCCGCACCGGCGCCCGTATCAACGGCGCCGCCGAGGACATAGACGAACATCAGCATGAGCGCGATCGGGATGAGGGCGGTCGTGATGATGGTGTCGAGGCTGCGAGTGATGCGTCGCATGGACCGTCCCGTAAGAACCGCCGTGTCTGAGAAGAAGTGCGTGGTGGTCACGGTCCCCCCACCTCCGATCCGACCCTGCCCGCAACGTCGGCGTCACGGTCGCCCCCTCGCGCGCCGACGACGGCGAGGAAGACCTCTTCCAGGCTGGGCTGCTTCTTGACATACTCCACTTTTGCTGGTGGCAGAAGCTTCTTCAGTTCGGCGAGGGTGCCGTCCGCGATGATGCGTCCCTGATGCAGGATCGCGATCCGGTCGGCCAATTCTTCCGCTTCCTCCAGGTACTGCGTTGTCAGCAGTACCGTCGTGCCGCGAGAAGCAAGAACCTTCACCGTCTGCCACACCTCGATACGCGCCTCGGGGTCGAGCCCCGTAGTCGGCTCGTCAAGAAAGATGACCGGCGGACTCCCGATCAAACTCATCGCGATATCCAAACGGCGCCGCATGCCACCCGAATATGCGGCCACCCGCCGCCCTTCCGCAGCGGTGAGCTGGAAACGAGCGAGCAGATCATCGGCGATCTTCCCCGGGTCTTTCATGTGGCGAAGCCGGGCGATGAGGATCAGGTTCTCTCGTCCGGTGAGGACGTCGTCCACTGCGGCGAACTGCCCGGTCAAACTGATCGACTCCCTCACCCGCGCTGCCTGCGCCACGACGTCCAACCCGTTCACCATCGCCGTCCCCGCATCCGCCTTCAGCAGTGTCGCAAGGATCTTCACCGCCGTGGTCTTGCCGGCACCGTTCGAGCCGAGCAGAGCAAACACGGTGCCCGGCTCGACGTCCAAGTCGACGCCACGCAACACCTCCAGCGTGCCGTACGACTTCTTCACGGCCCGCATACGGATCGCAGCATCCACCGCAGGAGCCATCATGCTCGTGACCTCCCGTCCTCAACGCACCCGGGCGCTGCCAGCACCCAGCTCGCAGCATCTCTGAAACCGATAGACCATCCTCGGCTCGTCTCGTCACCTGTTGTCATCGTCAGTCGCTTCCTTGATGGGGCCCTTACACACCGCGTGAGAGAGACTCCACCACCAGGATGCAAGGTTGACCCTAGGGCAATGTCAAGGCAGGCGGTTCCGCAACGAGACCCGGACGGTCTGGCCCTCCGCTGGGGGAGTCCGGGCGTTGACCAGCGCGCGAGAGGTATTCGACGCGTGCCGCGGACGACTCTGCTCCGCCTAGCCGGCAGAAATTGATCCTCGGATGGCAGTGCGGTGCGGGCTGAGCTGAGGGCGTGGAGGGACCGGAGGGTCGCTCGCAGGCCTAGTTTCCAATGCCGCATCGGACTTCTCTCCCGCGACTAGGGGCACCCACGGAAACAACCTCCAGGGACTCGCCGCGCACGATATCGAGACGCGAACAACCGCACTCGGCCAGGACTATTCGCGTTCGAGGCGGGGGCAGACACCCGGAGCCATCATGGCGGTTTCCGGCTGCACCCGGCACAGTCGAGGGGACAGCCGGGTCTGACGGCCGGGGCAGGAGAGCGAGTTTGTTAGCAACCCGATTCCTTGCGCAAGACGCTTGACCCTGACCCAGGGTCAAGCTCGCACACTGTGATCGGGCTCCTGCCTGCTTGAGGGTGAGGTCCCGCAGACTAAGAGTGCATCGTGCCCACGCAGGCAGGACAGGAGCAGTATCGAGTGTTTGTAGCAGCATCCGACTTAAGAAGCGATATGGCGCCGGGAGCGTCACGCGTGTTCACCGCGGTGGGTGTCGGCTTCGAGCCCAAACCGAACCGCGTCGGCGTGATCCTGGGGAATGAGCCGTGGCTCGCCCAGGCGTCACAACACGGCCCGTCCGAAGCCATATCCGGCCAAGAGGCCATGCTGCACTCGATGCCGCCGTCGTCTCGGCCAGATCCCGGTCACCGCCATGGGTCAGGCACAGGTCATCACCCCGACGACAGCCGCACAGGTCATCACCTCGACGACAGCCGCAGCAGCGGCACCCACAGGCAAAGGAGGCAGATCCCATGATTGAGGTGAGGGGAGTGACGAAACAGTTCACGGAGACCAAAGCACTCGATGACCTGACCTTTTCGGCGAAGCCGGGCAGGGTGACTGGCTTCCTTGGCCCCAACGGCGCCGGCAAAACCACGACGCTGCGCGTGATCCTCGGCCTGGTCGCCCCCACTCACGGCACGGCCACCATTGGTGGCCGCCACTTCACCGACCTTCCGTCCCCGATGCGGGAGGTCGGCGCATTGCTGGACGCGCATGCCCTCCACGGAGGTCGACGCGTCCAGGACCACTTGCGCTGCCTCGCCACGAGCAACGCGATCCCGCCTCACAGGGTCAACGAGGTGCTGGATCTGGTCGGACTGGGTGATGTCGCGGACCGTCGGATACGGACCTTCTCCCTGGGCATGTACCAGCGGCTCGGCATCGCGGCAGCGCTGCTGGGCGATCCGGCCACGATCATCTTCGACGAGCCGAACAACGGGCTGGACCCCGAGGGAATCCTCTGGGTCCGCACACTCATCAGGTGCTTGGCCGATGAGGGACGCGCGGTCCTGGTGTCCAGTCACCAGATGAACGAGATGGCATTGACCGCAGACCGACTGGTGATCATCGGCAAGGGGCGACTGCTCGAAGACACCAGCACCGAGGCCCTCCTGGCATCGCGTCCAGTCTCCAGCGTGCTTGTCCGCTCCGCACAGACCGCGCATCTTGCGTCCCTGCTCACGGAGGCCGGCGCCTCGGTCCAAGCCGCCCCGGATCGTTCCTTGCGGGTCACTGGCATGGACTGCGCAACGATCGGACAGATCGCCGCTGGTCACAGCGTTGCGCTCTCCGAGCTCGCCCCCCGGCGGGCAACCCTTGAGGACGTGTTCATGCAGCTGACCCGCAACAGTGTCCAATTCGGCGGAACACAGGGAGCGGCACGATGACCACCCACACCACGCCTGTCCCCCTCACGGATCAGGTCACGCTCGCTGACGCGTTCCGTGCCGAGTGGGTGAAGTTTCGAACCCTCCCGTGGTCGCGCTATGCCCTGCTGTCGACAGTCGTCCTTGGATTGGGCATGGCCGTCTTGTACACGGCTAGCGTCGGTGAGGGATACAAAGAGCTGACAGCGCACGAGCAAGCCGAGTTCGATCCCACACAGGTTGCCCTCCTCGGCGCAACGATGTTCGCCCATCTCGTGATCGGAGTGATCGGGGCGCTCGTGGCTGCGGGCGAATACGCCACCGGGATGATCTCCACCAGTCTAACCGTCATGCCGCGCCGCACCCGACTATTCACCGCCAAGGCAGTCCTTACCGGGACGGTCGCTCTGGCGCTCGGACTCGTCATCGCCTTGCCAGCATTCCTGCTTGGCCAGTTCGTCCTCACCAAGCTGCGCGTGCCACACGCGACCCTCGAGCATCCTCACGTGCTTCGGGCGCTGCTGGGCGCCGGGTTGTACTTCGCGTTGGTGGGATTGCTCGGACTCGCCCTCGGCTTCCTCGTCCGATCCACTACGGCCGCCGTCATCCTTCTGATCGCGACGACGCTCATCGTCCCGTACTTCCTCGGACCCTTCCTGCCCGCTGTCGTCAGGATGTCCTGGCCAACGGTCGCCGGCACCAACATTCTGGTCGGTAGCACCGGCGGTCTTGCACCGTGGGCCGGACTCGGGGTCATGGCCGCAGAAGTGGCCGCCGCCCTTGCCGCAGCGTTCACGCTGTTCCGACACCGAGACGTCTAGCAGGCCAGCTGCTCGCCCTGGCGTGGCTGGCGGGAGGAACAAATAGGTCGCGCAGGGCAAAGGTCTCGCCATCGTTCACCTCCCACACCAGCCCAGCGGCTGATCACCGGGGCCCCCGCCGGCTCGACATGCGCTTCGCTGCACAGCGGGGCCCCCAGAGGCCGGGAACAGGCGACTGACCACACGTCCTTGGCAGCTGGGCAACGTGCCCTACCGTGACCTGCTCACCGACCCGTGTCCACCACGACCGGCCCGAGACGCAGACACTCGTCGGTTCTGCACGATGGCTTCTGGTCGAGCAACCTGAGATATGGCACCTGGGGGCCCGGTTGCATAGGCAGGCGCGCGCCTGCATAATGGTCTTCGTGAGTTCCGAGGACGTGTTCAGGGCGCTGGCAGATGCCGGAAGGCGTCGACTCCTTGACATGCTGCACGAGCGGTCAGGGCAGACGCTCGGTGAGCTGTGCGAGGACATGGACATGCGCCGCCAGTCGGTGAGTCAGCATCTGGACGTCCTGGAGGTCGCGGGACTCGTAACTTCGGTGCGAGACGGTCGGCGAAAGCTGCACTACCTGAACCCTGTTCCTATTCACGACATCCAGCGGCGCTGGATCTGGAAGTTCGAGGCGCCACGCCTGGCCACCATCGACGCCATCAAACAACGAGCTGAGGAGTACGCGATGAATGAATCAGGCCCCGAGACGATTCCCGATTTCGTCTACACGACTTACATCCGGGCTACAGCTGATCAGGTTTGGGAAGCGCTCACCAGCGCAGAACTCAGCGCCCGATTCTGGGGCCATTCGCAGGTTTCTGATTGGCATGTAGGTAGCAGAGTCGACCATGTACGAGTGGACGGATCCGGCGTCGCCGACGCCTCCGGCACGGTGATCGAAGTCGATCGGCCACGCCGCCTCGTGTTCGGATTCGACGCTCCAGATCGCCTGGACGACCCGTTGTTCGAGCCTAGCGTAGTCACGTTCGACATCGAGCCGGGCCGCGACATCGTCAGACTCACAGTGACCCACGCCTCGTTGGCCACGATGGGCGACCGTGAAAACATCGCCGATGGCTGGGCTGCCGTACTTGCGAACCTCAAAACCCTGCTGGAAACCGGTGACGTGCTGCCCGAGGAGCCGTGGGGCCTCCAAGCAGACAACCGCGATGATGTGCTGACGGAGAGCGACTAACCCCGACTAACCCGCCGAAGAGCACCTCGACGGGCTCAACCAATGCCACTCGACAGACCTGATTTCGACCAGGTTCAGCACGAACCAGCCAGTGAAAGGCGAGCACGCGAGCAACTGCCCGACTGAACTCAGAGAACTCACGCCGTGCATCCATAGCCAACAGCTCGGCTGGGGGCACGACGACTCTGGCAGATCGGTGCACCCTGGCCGAAACACTCGCCGAGACTCCGGAGCGGGCTAATCACCCGTCGGGTGCATGATCTGTCTCCACTCGACCAGTCCCTGCCCTCGCCCATCTCGACGTCACATCGTCCGTGGAGCCGCGTCTCGGAGCCACCACGCGTCTTGCAGATCGAGGTTGACCGAGCATTCCCGCGGCCGAGATCACCGGGTGCGGGTGCTCACCTGCCCGGCAGGAGCGGAGGTGAGCATGACGGTTTCGATGCGTGTGATGTCGGCGGGTGATGGCTACAAGTACCTGCTCAAGACGGTTGCGGCAGCCGACGGGAACAGACCACTCTCCACGCCGCTCACGCGCTACTACATGGAGGAAGGCACCCCGCCTGGTCGTTGGCTCGGCGCGGGCGTAGCGGCCCTCGGCAAGGGCGAGATTCAGCTGGGCGACCGAGTATCGGAGCACCAGCTCCAGCTCCTGATGGGGACTGGCCATGATCCGATCACCGACGAGCCGCTCGGTCGTGCCTTCCCGACCTACAAGAGCCAGGAGCAGCGAATCGAAGCGCGGATCGCCGACCTCGACCCGACGATGACGCCTGGGGCCAAGGGTGAGGCTGTCGCGCAGATCGTGGCCGAGGAGACTGCCCGGAGCACGCGACGTGCGGTGGCGGGCTTCGACTTCACCTTCTCCATCCCGAAGTCCGCATCAGTGCTGTGGGCAGTCGCCGATGCCGGAGTGCAGGCACTGATCGCCGAGGCGCATCATCGCGCGGTTGCGGAGGTGGTTGCGTTCATGGAACGTGAGGTTGCAGCCACCCGCACGGGCGCAACCGCCGGGGACGGCGCGGTTGCACAGGTCGATGTCACCGGGCTCATCGCGACCGCGTTCGATCACTTCGACTCCCGCGCCGGCGACCCTCACCTCCACACGCACGTCGTCATCAGCAACAAGGCCAAGACCGTCCTCGACGGGAAGTGGCGCTCGCTTGACGGCAGACCGATGCACGCCGCCGTCGTCGCGCTCTCCGAACTACACGAAGCTGTGTTCGCTGACCACATGACCCGCACCTTCGGCGTCTCCTGGGAGGCGCGCGAGATGGGCCGCGACCGGAACCCAGCGTGGGCGATCACCGGCGTGCCGGAGAAGCTGGTCGCGGAGTTCTCCACCCGCGCCCGCCACATCGACGCAGAGAAGAACCGGCTCATCGACGAGTACGTTGCCCAGCACGGACGCCAACCATCGAACGCGACGATCCTCAAACTGCGAGCCCAAGCCACACTCGCGACCCGCCCCGAGAAGCAGGTCCGATCCCTTGCTGACCTGACCGCCGAGTGGCGAACGCGAGCGAGCAAGACCCTGGGCCAGGACGCGACGTCGTGGGCGCGCGAGGTCACCGACAACGACAAGCCGATGCTCCTGCGTGCCGACGACGTGCCGCTCGACGTGATCGGCGAGCTGGGGCGTACGGTCGTCGAGGTGGTCGGTGAGAAGCGGTCGACCTGGCGGCGATGGAATCTCATGGCCGAGGCGTCCCGGCAGACGATGGGGTGGCGGTTCGCCACCATGCAGGACCGGGAAGCGATCGTCGCGATGATCGCCGACGCCGCCGAGCTCGGCTCGCTGCGGCTGACGCCACCTGAGCTCGCCACCTCGCCGGTCGTGTTCCGTCGCCCCGACGGCACCTCGGTGTTCCGTCCGAAGAGCTCGACCGTGTTCACCTCCGAGTCCCAGCTCGCGGCCGAGGACAGACTCCTCGAACGAGCCGCCAACCTCGGCGGACCGACGGTGACGCTTGCCACGGTCGAGAAGATCACGTACAGACCCGACGCGGACGGTCGGATGCTCGGCGATGACCAAGCCGATGCCTTGACCCGGATCGCGGTGTCGGGTCGGATGCTCGATGTCCTCGTCGGTCCCGCGGGGGCGGGCAAGACAACCGCTATGAACGCGCTCCGCCGCGCGTGGGAAGCCGAGCACGGCTCCGGGGCCGTCGTCGGGCTCGCGCCGTCAGCGGTCGCTGCCCAGGTTCTCGCCGACGACCTTGGAATCGCGACTGAGAACACGGCGAAGTGGTGGCAGAACCACCTCGTCCACGGCACCACGTTCGAGGCGGGACAGCTCGTCATCATCGACGAAGCATCCCTCGCCGGCACCCTGTCACTGGACCGCATCACCCACCTCGCCCAAGACGCTGGCGCGAAGGTGCTGCTGGTCGGCGACTACGCCCAACTGCAATCCGTGGACGCCGGCGGTGCGTTCGCGATGATCGCCAGAGACCGGGCCGATACCCCCGAACTGGTCGATGTTCACCGCTTGACCCACGCCTGGGAGAAGACCGCTTCACTCGAGCTTCGTCACGGGCGTACGGCGGCTATCGACACCTACCTCGCCCACGAGCGCATCACCGACGGCGGCGTCGAGGCCATGACCGATGCCGCCTACAACGCCTGGCGCGCCGACCGCGACGCGGGACTGGTCTCGGTACTGATCGCCGAAACCCACGAAGACGTGACCATGCTGAACCGACGCGCCCGAGCCGACCTGATCCTCAACAAGACCCTGAAACCCGACCGCGAAGTCGAGCTGCGCGACGGCACCGCCGCCGGCGTCGGGGACACCATCATCACGCGCCTCAACAACCGGAACCTCCGCACCCTGGCCGGACGGGACTGGGTACGCAACGGCGACATCTGGACCATCACCGCCGTCGGCGACGACGGGACCATCACCATCGCACGCGACTACGGGACCGGCACCACCGTCCGCGACGACGGAACCATCAGGGCTCGCAGGCGTGGGCGCAGGTTCGGCGGCAGCATCGTCCTCCCAGCGGCGTATGTGGATGAGCATGTCGATCTCGGCTATGCAGTCACCGCCTACCGCGCCCAAGGCATCACGACCGACACCGCGCACGTCCTGGTCGAACCGACCTCGACGAGAGAGACCTTCTACGTCGCGATGACCCGAGGACGGCACGCGAACCACGCCTACGTGACCCTCGACCGCGCCGACGACCACGCGCAGCCACACCCCGGCGACGACCCGCACGCCACCGCACGAAGCGTGCTCTACGGCGTCCTGCAGCACAGCGGGGCCGAACTCTCGGCGCACGAGACCATCGTGGCCGAACAGGAACTTTGGGGCTCGATCGCCCAACTCGCCGCCGAGTACGAGACCATCGCAGCCGCAGCCCAACACGACCGCTGGGCCACCCTCATCCGCGCCTCCGGGCTCACCGACGAACAGGCCGAGAGCGCCATCGAGTCCGAAGCGTTCGGCCCGCTCGCGGCAGAACTCCGACGCGCCGAAGCCAACCACCACAACGTCGAAGCGCTGCTGCCGCGCCTCGTCGCCGCGCGTGGGTTCGGCGACGCCGACGACATCGCCGCTGTCCTCCACTACCGGGTTGAGCGGGCGACCGCGCGTCCCGCAGGCTCAGGCAGGACACGCAAGCCATCGCGGCTCATCGCCGGCCTCATCCCGCAGGCGCATGGAGTCATCGACGCCGAGATGCGAGCCGCTCTCGACGAGCGAGAAGCACTGATCGAGGCGCGCGCCGACGCCGTACTCGATGGCGCGCTGACCGTGAGCGCGCCGTGGACGAATGCTCTTGGGGCGCCGCACGCCGAGCGACGACGAGCCGCGACCTGGCGCAAGGCTGCCCGGGTGGTCGCGGCCTACCGAGACCGCTACCGCCTCACCGACGACACACCCTTCGGCACCGCGCCAGAGTCTGCCGCGCAGAGGATCGACGCTGCGAGGGCGCGATCCGCGCTGACGCAGGCGACCGAAGTCGCAGGTACGCGCACAGGACGTAGCATGCCCCAGCCGGTCGAGCACAGATCGCCCGGCCGCTCGCTGTAAGTCCTGTGGCAGGCGGGCGACCTGCGGAGGATAGCGTCGTCCACCTGCCTGGAACTGACCCGTGTCGTGGGTGGAGGGAGCATCTGGCACGACCTTGTCTCTCTCGGCAGGTACTCCCCGCAGCGAGAGGTCGCTACCGGTACGCTTAGAAGATCACCACCCGGCTTTGGAGGCGTGCCAATGAGAGGAGGTCCCCTGATGGCGACCAACGATCAGCTCAAGGCACTCGTAAAGAGCCACGCCGACGGGGACGACCCGCAGTTTTACGCGGTGGCCATGCAGGTCGCAGCCAAAGCCGCACGCGCCGGGCAGTCGAAGTTCGCCCAGGAGCTTCGCGACCTCGTCAACGACCTCCGTGAGCGATCTGGTCAACGCGCCCGCATCGCCGCCGTGGTTCCGTTCGCTCAGCCGAAGGGTGAGCTCGGGGCGCTGCTGAACGTCTCGTACCCCGAGGCCAGACTGAGCGATCTTGTGCTCACGGACAAGCTTCACGAACGACTGACGCACGTACTGCTGGAACAGCGACAGCGTGACGCGCTGGCACGACATGGCCTGACCCCTGCCCGGCGTCTTTTGCTCACGGGGCCGCCAGGCACCGGGAAGACATCTACTGCGCGCGTGATCGCGGGCGAACTAGGACTTCCGCTGTTCTCGATCAGACTGGATACAGTGCTGACGAAGTTCATGGGAGAGACTGCCGCGAAACTGCGTCTTGTATTCGATGCGCTCGCCGAGACTCGTGGTGTCTACCTCTTCGATGAGGTTGACGCGCTCGGTGGCGACCGCGCCGCACAGAATGACGTAGGGGAGATTCGTCGAGTACTCAACTCGTTCCTACAGTTCCTCGAAGAGGACACGTCAGACAGCGTCATCATTGCTGCAACGAACCACCCCAGCCTGTTGGACAACGCGCTGTTCCGCAGGTTCGACACCGTGATGGACTTCGCTCTGCCGGACGACGCGGCAGTGGAGTCAGTTATCAAGAACCGGCTCGCGTCATTCCACATCTACAACCTGAGCTGGACACGAATCATCCCGGCAGCTCGTGGTCTGAGCCACGCTGAGATCGCGACAGCAGCCGAGAATGCCGCTAAGCGAACCGTCCTTGGTGGACGCACCCAAGTGCGTACCGATGATGTTGTCATCGCTTTGGAAGAACGTCCCCGCTCCAAGCGTCGGACTGACGGGGCAAACTAGCGGAGATGGCTGAGCGAGACTGTGATGTCTCGGGACTTCGGTGACAGTTCTGTGTCAGGACATCGGTGACATTCGATGTCTCAGGACTTCGGTGTCACTTGCGTGGGGTGGGGGTTCTTGCGGGGTCGTCCTCCGCGGTTGGTGGTCTCCCCGGGCGGGTGGGTGGAGACGTAGGTGACGCCTGTGGGGGGCCAGTCGTGTTCGACGAGGACGATGGCGTCACTGTCGCAGAAGGTGACCCCGTGAGTGTCCCATGCGGCGTGGATGACGTGTCCGGCTAGGGGATGGGCGATCAGGAAGTTGACTCCCCTGAGACTGACAGTCCCGTTGGCGCCGACAGTGATCTCGCGAGTCCCCTTCTCGGGGAAGCGCCGCGGGTGCGGGTTCCTCGCCCGGCGGGGCTCCTGGGGTGAGGTGGGCATCGGTCGAGGTACCGGGGGATCGGTGGGGGCAGGCTGGGGTCGTGGGGCCGGGGCTGGGGGTGTGGCATCCCAGGCCTGCTGGGGGGTGAGGCGTCCGGGGAGTCCTTGGTGGGGGCGCTGGGTGTTGTAGACACGATCGAAGTCGTCGACTTGGGCTTGAAGTTCCTGGAGGGTGTGGGCCAAGGGCTGCTTGTCCAGCCACCGGAGGAGTGTCTGGTGGAATCGTTCGTTCTTGCCTTGAGTCTGGGGGTGGTAGGGCTTGCCCGTGATCGCCTCCACTCCCAAGGAAGCGGCGTGTGCGGCGAGCTGGCCGACCCAACTGCGGCGATGGGGGTTCAAAGCCATCCCATTGTCGGTGAGGAGACGCTGGGGTACTCCTCGCGCTGCCACGCCCTTGTCGAAGACTGCCAGGGCCCCCTCACTGGTCTCAGCGTCTGCGACGTGGGAGGCGACCGCCACCCTGGAATGGTCGTCTTCAAGTTGGAAGATCACGCACTTGCGTCCCGCGACGAGGACGTACTCGGTGGCGTCAAGTTGCCAGCAGCAGTTGGGCGCGGGGTAGACGAAGCGACGGTAGGAGGAACGGGGACGCTTCTTCGGTTCTGACCTCGCCACCCCTCGTTGTCTGAACAAGCGCGCCAAGGACGCCACGGATGGGGCATCCAGGCCCATGGAACGCATCCGCTCGAACACACTGATCGGGCCGTGATCCAACCCGGAGGCCTCCAAGGTGGCTCTCACATCCAGGGCCTGGGTCTTGACGTCATCACTGATGCGGCTCGGACTGGAATGGGGGCGCCTGGACTTCGGTTCCAGCACCGCTGCTGGGCCTTCAACTTCGGCTCGCTTGCGCAGGGCGTAGAACGTCTTGCGCGAGATGCCCACCTCCAGGCAGAAGGAGGACACCGTGCCGCGAGGCGCGTCATCCCTCCACTGCGAGATCGCCAGGCGGATACGAGGGTCAACGGGCTCATTGTTCTTCTTCACCCGCCAAGTCGACCCGAGCCCACCCACTCAGCATTCAGCCCGCGACGACGTCCTCACAAGTGTCACCACCAACACCCCCAGAAGTGTCACCGATGTCCTGACACAGAACTGTCACCGAAGTCCAGCGACATGACACTCCGGGATGGAGGCGGTGTCCGGAAGGTGCGCCAAGGCAACCTGGAGGGGACGGTCAGCAACACAGAGAAGGGGTGCCGAGAGTCGTGGCGGCAGGGAACCTGGCGTCATCCCTGCCTATCCGACGCGTGGACCAGGCGGCGAGACGGCGGGCGTCACGTTGGCGCGATACCGACGCTACGCGTCGTGATCCCGACCACGCACCATCTGCCGGTACCCTTCGGGTGTCATTCCCGTTGACATCGCGAACACTGACCGAGCGTGGCTCCGGCTCCGCCAACCTACGGCTCTGCTCATTTCGCCGACTGTCATCTCGGTGTCACGAAGCATTCGGGCCATCTCCTTGGTGCGCAACAGGCCCAGGAAGGTGATCGGGGACACGCCCAGCGACTCAGCGAACACTCGCTGTAGTTGCCGCACCGATAGATGTGCCGTCGTGGCCATCTCCGCGACGAGCCAACGGTGGGCTAGATCACACTGGATGGCGTTGCGGACCTGTAGCACCTCGCTGCGCACGGGCCGCGTGGCGGTGCGACGGGCCACCATCGCCGCGATCCCGTGTGTCAGGATTCGTAGCGACGGCGCCGGGCTCCACGGCAACAACTGCCCGAGCAGGTGCAAGACCTCGGCAAAGGCGGCCTGCATCCGATGGAACTCTCTCATTGTCTGCGCCCGCTCGATCTCATCGATTCTCGCGGCGAAGGTGGCTGCCAGCGGGCCGTTCAGACGGATCATGATTGCGCCCGTCCCGAACGCGCGTTGCATCACGGTCTCGGCTGCCGTCCGGTCCTGCAACACATCGGCGTAGCGCCAGTACACCTGATCCATTACGTAGTCTTTGTCGGCAAAGATTGTCGAGGTCGTTGCCGTCCCGTCCGGCGCGCCACCGATAGCCAAGCCTGAGCCCACCAGCATCAGATCGCCCATGCGGAACCGACGCTCGCCCCAGTCACCGGTGATAGTCCCTGAGCCCTCGCGGGCTAGCAGGAACTTCACACAGTCATATACCTCCGGCGCTACAGGGTGCGCGTAGTGGCCGGTCTCGACGCGCACCGGCCACCGAACCACGCCGCTCGCTGCGCTGTCGATCTCACCGCTGCTTGCCTCCATGGCTCATCCCCAGCGAGCTCACTCTTCGAAGGTTCCGGAAGCTAACGCACCAACTTCGTCGCGCGGATGATCGCTGAGTGCATGTCATCGGCGACTTGGTGGGTGAACTCGACGGTAGGGTCGGTGAATCCGGCTGCGGCGAGGCCCTGAAGGTATTCACTCTTGGAGAGCGCGCCGGCGATGCACCCCACGTATGAACCGCGCTCGGCTCGTTCGGCCGGGGTGAGATGGTCTTCGGCGACGACATCGGAGATGCCGATTCTTCCGCCGGGAGCGAGCACACGGAACATCTCCGCCAGGGCGGCCGGCTTGTCTGTGGACAGGTTGATGACGCAGTTGGAGATCACGACGTCGACTGCGCCGTCGGGTAGGGGTACATCCTCAATAGTGCCTTTGAGGAACTCGACGTTGGTCGCTCCCGCGTTCGCGGCGTTGGTGCGTGCCAGGTCGAGCATCTCGTCGGTCATGTCAACGCCGTAGGCGAATCCGGACTGGCCGACACGGCGTGCGGAGAGCAGGACATCGATTCCGCCCCCGGAACCGAGGTCTAGGACGCGCTCGCCCTCGCACAGCTCTGCGACCGTGGTTGGGTTGCCACATCCCAGACTCGCCTCGATCGCCTCCAGCGGCAACTCGGCAGCCTCCGTCGCGTCGTAGAGCCCGGCCCCGAAGCCACCGATGTCAGCGTTGGGATTGCCGCAGCAGGAAGCGTGTGAGCAGCAGGTACTGTCCGCCAGCAGGTCGGTGTTGTGAGCGCCGGCGCGGACTGCCGTTGCGGCTTGCGCGTAGCGGAGGCGTACCTGCTCACGGACAGCGTGACCGGCGTCCCGGTCCGAGGCGGTGGAGAGCTGGCGAAGTTGGTTCACACCCACGGGAGGGGTGTCGCTGTAGGGCACGACGGCGACCCGGCCGGTCTGCGCCTGGGCCTCTCGCAGAGGTGTTTGTTCGGCGTTGATCCGTTCGGCCAGCAGGGGGCTGGTGGTGTCGGTCGGGGTGAGGGAGCGGTTGACGATCCATCCCCAGGTGGTGATGTTGGCTCGGGTGAGGTCGGCGGCCAGGCCGGTGGCCTCGAGGACGGGGGTGGTCTCGGGCAGTGTGACGACGATGACGCTGGTGTTGTCGGGGTCCTGGAGTCGGGCCAGCGGCGTGAGCCCGGCCTGCTCGGGCAGGTTGCGGACGACCTCGCGGTGGTAGGAGCCGGTGGCGTCCATGAGGAGCAGGGTGTGTCCGGTGGGGGCGGTGTCCATGACCACGAACCGGTGGGCGGATTGCTCGACGGCTGCGGCGAAGGCCTGGAAGACGGCCACCTCTTCGGTGCAGGGCGAGCGAAGGTCCTCGGCGAGGTTGGCCCGACCGTCGGCGTCCAGGCCCGCGCCCTTGGTGTCCATGACGTGGCGCCTGTAGTCGGCCACCGCCTGGACGGGATCGATACTGGAGACCTCGAAGGGCGCCGCTTCGCCGACCGTCCAGGCGAGATGCGCGGCCGGGTCGGTGGTGGTCAGCAGCACGTCCTTGCCGCGGTCGGACAAACCGACGGCGATCGCCGCAGCCATCGTCGTCTTCCCGACGCCGCCTTTCCCCACGACCATGATCAATCCGTGGTCCTTGGCCGCCAGCTGCTCGATCGTCGCGGCCAGAGAATCCGACGAGCCGGCGGGGGCGTTGGCGCGCGGTGCGGCTAACGCCGGGGTGTGGTCCGGGGCCTCGGAGAGCAGCGTGGTGAGGGCGTCGAGGCCCATCACGTCGCGGGAGCGCAGCGGGAGCCGGTCGATCGCCAGCCCGGCGAGGTTGACGGGCATGGCGGCGATGGCGGCGGTCTCCTCGGCGCGGATCGCGTCGGCCAGGACATCGGAGATGGGTTCGCTGGGGAGGATGCCGTTGATGACCAGGTGGGTGGCGTGGACGCCTGCTTCGGCAAGTTCGTCGGCGGTGCGGGACGCCTCGGCCAGCGACGAGGTTTGTGGGCGGGCAACCAGGCCCAGTCTCGTCACGGACGAGTCGGCCAGGGCGGTGAGCGCGTCGGCGTAGGTGGTGCGGGTCTTGTCAAGGCCGGCCATCGGACCGAGGCAGGACGCATCGCCGAGCCCGTCTTCGAGGAAGGAGGTCCATTCGCCGGGGAGCTTGAGCAGCCGGACGGTGTGGCCGGTCGGGGCGGTGTCGAAGACGATGTGGTCGTAGCCTCGCGCGATGTCGTTGCCGGCCAGGAAGGCGGTGAACTCGTTGAACGAGGCGATCTCGGTGGTACAGGACCCGGAGAGCTGCTCGGTGACGTCGGCGAGGTCCTTGACCGAGAGGAAGTCCCGGATCGGGGCGAGTGCGCGTTGGCGGTACTCCTCGGCGGCGGCCTCGGGGTCGATCTCCAGCGCGTCGAGCCCGGCAACGCCGACAATCGGGGTGATCGCGTACCCGACCCGCTGGTCGAAGACCTGGCCGACATTCGAGGCCGGGTCGGTGGAGACCAGCAGGACCCGGTTGCCCCGGCGGGCGAGGTCGACCGCGGCGGCGCAGGCGATGCTCGTCTTCCCGACACCGCCCTTCCCGGTCAGGAACAGGAACCTCGGCGGGTTGTGCAGCAGTTCGATCATCTCCGATCAGCCCTACGCCTGAGAACCGGACTGGATGGTCACCGACTGGTCCGAACCGCAGCATCCCGACGACACCGGGGCCTCGTCGCCACAGCACACCGACGCTGCCGGGGTGGACGGTGCGCTACCGCAGCACCCGGTCGCCGTGTTCTCGGCGGGCGCCTCGACGCCGGCGATCCGGGCCAGCTCGGCGCGGGAGGGGTAGCGTCCGGTGGCAACCGTCACGTCGTCGGCCACGATCAGCGGCAGCCCGGACGCGCCGACCTTCTGCACGAACGCCCGCGCGACGGCGCTGTCAGCGAACGCGGCGGGGTCCTGGGCCAGGTTCGCCCGGCGCACCGACACGCCTTGCCGGGTAAGCCAGTCGAGGTCGGCGGTGAAGTCGACCAGCGCCTGGTCGGGGTCGGGGCCACACACCCCGGTGTTGCAGCACAGCGGGCCTTCGAAGACCTGGATCATGAGGACGCCTCTCTCGGATTGATGTTCGTCAATATGAAGGCTAGGGCTCATATCGACGTCTGTCAATTTGAGGTGGTAGGCTGGCGCGCATGGTTCAGCACCTCCCGATCATCGACTGCGCCCCACGGGGCGCGTCGGCGCTCGCCGACGAGGAGGCCGAGCGGGTCGCCGCCACCTTCAAGGCACTCTCCGATCCGGTCCGGGTCAAGCTGCTGCATCACATCTCGGCGAACTGCTGCTCCAGCGTGTGCGCCTGTCACATGCCCGACAGTCTTGGCATCAGCCAGCCAACCCTCTCCTACCATCTGGCCCGGCTGGTCAAGGCCGGGCTCATCAGCCGGGAGATGCGCCACAAGTGGGCGCACTACCACGCCACGCCGCAGGGCCTGGCGACCGTGCGAGCGTTCCTCGCCGGACTGCCGGACCCGGACAACTGCTCGGCGGACCCGTCGATCACCTACTGACCCACCAGGCCCACGACATCCCTCCCAACCGACTCCGCCTCGAAAGCCGCGACGCCGGGGCGGGGCGACCAGCCTGCCCATGGCGTCCGAACAGCACCCGCCGCCGCTCCCGGGTTGCATCTTGCTTCGATCTCCTTCAATATAGATACATGTCGATGCAAGATGTGGAACTAGTGATCGTAGGGTCCGGCCCAGCCGGATACACCGCAGCTGTCTACGCCGCGCGAGCAGGCCTCGCGCCGGTCGTCCTGGCTGGATCGGTGACGGCCGGCGGAGCGCTGATGACGACCACGGAGGTCGAAAACTTCCCCGGCTTCACCGACGGCATCCAAGGCCCCGAGCTGATGGAAGCGATGCGCGCCCAGGCAAAGCGCTTCGGCGCCCGCATCATCTATGACGACGCGACCTGTCTTGCACTCACCGAATCCACGAAGGTCATCGAGACCAGCAGCAGCGGAACCTTCCAGGCGCGCGCCGTGATTCTGGCGATGGGGTCCGCATATCGCAAGCTCGGTCTCCCTGAGGAAGCGCGACTCTCGGGACATGGCCTGTCATGGTGCGCGACCTGCGACGGCTTCTTCTTCCGTGACCGGGAGATCGCGGTCATCGGCGGTGGCGATTCCGCGATGGAAGAAGCACTGTTCTTGACGCGCTTCGCTGCCAAGGTCACGCTCGTCCACCGGCGCGGCGAGTTCCGGGCGTCCCGGATCATGGCCGAGCGGGCATTGGCCGACCCCAAGATCGAGGTCGCATGGAACAGCGAGGTGGCCGCGATCCTCGGCGAGGCGAACGTCACCGGTCTGCGCCTGCGCGACACGATCACAGGCACCGAACGCGTGCTGGATGTGTCGGGCACTTTCGTCGCAATCGGGCACGACCCGCGCTCCGAGCTTGTCGCCGAGCAGGTGTCCACCGACGCCGAGGGGTACGTCATCGTGGCCCATCCAACGACACGCACCAACGTGGCCGGCGTGTTCGCCGCCGGTGACCTGGTGGATCACAACTACCGGCAGGCGATCACGGCCGCTGGCACCGGCTGCGCCTCTGCCTTG
This sequence comes from Schaalia naturae, assembly GCF_042665795.1. Classification (NCBI taxonomy): domain Bacteria; kingdom Bacillati; phylum Actinomycetota; class Actinomycetes; order Actinomycetales; family Actinomycetaceae; genus Schaalia; species Schaalia naturae. Next base: position 1,363,998 of record NZ_JBHTEF010000001.1, on the reverse strand, counting down.
GACGCGCAGCACTATCTGTCGACTCTCGATCTGCCCACCCAGATCGAGAGTCCCACTCTGGAGGTTTCCGCATGAGCATCACCCCCGTCACCGACGCCACGTTTGTCAGCGAAGTGCTCGAATCAGAGCTTCCGGTCGTAGTTGATATCTGGGCTGCGTGGTGCGGCCCATGCAAGGCCATCGCTCCGATCCTGGAGCACTTGGCCGCCGAGTATGCGGGCCGGGTCAAGATCGTCAAGATCGACGCGGACGCCAATCCCGAGACCGTGACCACAGTTGGTGTCACCTCGATCCCCACTCTTTCCTTCTACCGCGACGGCGAGCGGGTCGACATGCTGATCGGCGCGCACCCAAAGCCGTCCATCGCCGCGAAGATCGACGGACTCCTGGCATGACCGTGACCGCAACGGCGCCCACACGCGCCACTCCGAAGCGCCTGTCCGCCCTCGACCGTTGGCTGCCGCTGTGGATCGGACTGGCGATGGTCGCGGGCCTCCTACTCGGTCGTCTCGTCCCCGCCGTCTCCGATGTGCTCGCTCACCTGGAGGTGGGAGGCATCTCGGTACCGATCGGGCTGGGGCTGCTCGTGATGATGTACCCCGTGCTCGCAAAGGTCCGCTACGACAAGATCGCGGCCGTCACGGGCGACAAGCGTCTCCTCGTCTCATCCCTGGTGCTGAACTGGATCATCGGCCCGGCAGTCATGTTCGCCCTCGCCTGGCTGTTCCTGCCTGATCTGCCGGAGTACCGAACGGGGCTCATCATCGTGGGACTGGCCCGCTGCATCGCGATGGTCGTGATCTGGAACGACCTGGCCTGCGGCGACCGAGAGGCCACCGCCGTGCTGGTTGCGATCAACTCCATCTTCCAGGTCGTCGCATTCTCGCTGCTCGGCTGGTTCTACCTCACCGTACTGCCCGGCTGGCTCGGCCTCGATACCCAAGGTCTGGAAGTGTCAGTGGGGCAGATCGCGCTGAACGTCCTGGTCTTCCTCGGCGTCCCGCTCATCGCAGGGTTCGCCTCGCGGTGGATCGGCGAGAAGCGCCGGGGACGCGACTGGTACGAGAACCGATTCCTCCCCAGAGTGGGGCCGTGGGCGCTCTATGGGTTGCTGTTCACCATCGTGCTGCTCTTCGCACTCCAAGGCGAAGCGATCACATCCAGTCCGTTCGATGTCGCCCGGATCGCCCTGCCGCTACTGGTCTACTTCGCGCTGATGTGGTTCGTCGGGCTCTTGCTCGGCAAGGGTCTCGGACTGGGCTATGCCCGCTCCACCACACTGGCGTTCACGGCGGCGGGCAACAACTTCGAACTCGCCATCGCGGTCGCGATCGGCACCTTCGGCGCGGCATCCGGACAGGCCCTCGCAGGGGTCGTCGGCCCGCTTATCGAAGTTCCCGTGCTCGTCGGCCTCGTCTACGTCTCGCTGTGGGCCGCACGCGCCTGGTTCCACACCGACCCCTACGCTCCGGACACCGCTACGACCGACCTGAGGAGGACACCATGACCGAAACACCCACAACGGTCGAGACGTGCGCACCTGCCGAGGCGCGCGCAATCGGCCTCGACGTCGCTACCACCGTGGCCAACACGTTGAAGGCGCTGGCCGACCCGCTCCGGCTCCGGATGCTGTCGGCCATCGCCACCGACCCGCGCGGCGAGTCCTGCGTCTGCGACCTCGCCGAACTCGCCGACGTCTCCCAACCCACCATCTCCCACCACCTGAAGGTCCTGAAGGACACCGGCCTGCTCAGCTCCCAACGGCGCGGCACCTGGGTGTACTACCGCCTCGTCCCCACCCGACAGGCGGCCGTCACCGCCCTCCTGGACGGCTTCGCATCCACGGTCGCCGCCGATCCTGCAGAGGATCGGCCCGAGTCGCCGCGTGAGGTCGACTCGCACGTCATCGATCGCCTCGCCGAAGAACTGGCCGACGAATACGACACGCTGAGTCGCGACCTGGTGGTCACGATGGTGCGGGAGTCCTACGCCGGTCTCCTCCGATCCGCGAAGATCGCCCGACACCTGGTGCCGCTCACCGAGCGCTTCGCCCGCCAGCGCCTCACCGACCTCACCCGCGACCGCGGGACGGGTGTGCCGCAGGTGTTGTTCGTGTGCGTACAGAACGCCGGCCGATCACAGCTCGCGGCCGCGCTGGTCAACCAGATGGCCGATGGCAAGGTCGTCGCCCGCTCCGCCGGATCGCGACCGGCGCCAGACGTCCACCCGCACGTGCGCTCGCTGCTCACCCAGATCGAGGGCGAGGACGCCGCTACCGAGCGATTCCCCAAGCCGCTTACCGACGACGCGGTCCGCGCCGCCGATGTCGTCATCACCATGGGCTGCGGCGACGTCTGCCCGATCATCCCCGGCGTCCGCTACGAGGACTGGGCGGTCGGAGACCCGGCCCTCGCCTCTGCCGAGGGCGTCGAAGCCATCCGCGACGACATCGCCGCCCGCGTCCGCACCCTGCTCGACTCCCTCACCACCCACTAACGAAAGAGACCCGACCATGACCGACCCCAAGCCGTCCGTGCTGTTCGTCTGCATCCACAACGCCGGCCGCTCCCAGATGGCAGCCGGCTACCTCCGCCACCTCGCCGGCGACCGGATCGAGGTCCGCTCCGCCGGCTCCATGCCCGCCGACCAGATCAACCCCATCGCCGTCGAAGCCATGCGCGAAGAGGGCATCGACATCGCCGCGGAGCAGCCCAAGGTGCTCACGCCTGAGGCCGTCCAGGCCTCGGATGTGGTGATCACGATGGGGTGCGGCGACGCCTGCCCCTACTACCCGGGCAAGCGCTACGAGGACTGGAAGCTCGACGACCCCGCCGGGCAAGGCATCGATGCTGTGCGGCCGATCCGCGACGACATCCGTGCCCGTATTGAGGGGCTGATCGCCTCTCTCGCCAGCTAGGAATCGCCCGCTCCCGTTGGCGGGCAGCAGCGTGCAAGGAAGTCGCCCAGCACCTCCAGCTGGTCACTGATCCGGCTCGGGTCCGCCCGATACCGCACCTGCTTGCCCGCCCGCGTTAAGGTCACCAGACCCCCCTGTCTCAGGATCGTCAACTGCTCCGAGGCGGTGGACTGCCCGATCCCACACCTCTCAGCGATCTCACCGACCGTCAGTGCCGCGCCGGTGGCGAACTCCTGCATGATCTGCTGTCGCGTCTCGCTGGCCAGCGCCTTCAGGAACGCCTGCGTCTCCGCCAGGAACAACGAACCACTCATGACTTCATTCTAGTCTCGTATCGTCACTTCGGGAAATGACGATACGATGCGATCGTGGACATGACGACGACAGACACCTTGGTGATCGGCGCCGGGCAGGCCGGCCTAGGTGTGTGGGTCAGAATCTGTTTGTTGGCGCGCCGGGGGTGGGTTGGGGGTGGTGGGTGGGGTTCTGGGTGAATTTCGTTTATGACGCTCAGTGGTGGCGGGGGCTTGTTCGGGGTTGAGTCTGTGGGGTCGGTTCCTGGTGGTGGGGCGGCCCCGGTAGGGGCGGGGAAGACGTTTCGTGCCTATGACCAGCATCAGTCCTTCTTGTTGCCCCCGAGTCTGGATGAGTGGCTGGGGGAGGATGACGAGGCTCGGTTCGTGTCCGAGATCGTTGATGATGTCCTGGACCTGTCCGCGGTGTATGCCTCGTATGGGTCGGCGTCGGGTGCCCCGCCGTATGACCCGCGGATGATGCTGAAGGTGTTGTTGTTCGCGTACTCGACGGGGGTGACGTCGTCGCGGGAGGTGGAGCGGCGGTGTCGGCGGGATGTCGCGTTTCGGTGGCTGTCGGGCAATCAGACACCGGACTACCGGTCCCTCGCCCGGTTCCGGCGTCGTCACCTGGAGGTGTTGCCTGGGTTGTTCGCCCAGGTGCTGGGGGTGTGCGCGCAGGCGGGGCTGGTCAGCTTGGGGCGGGTGGCGTTGGATGGGACGAAGCTTCACGCTGCCGCGTCCAAGCACAAGGCGATGAGCTATGACCGGATCGTGCCCAAGATCAGCGAGCTTCAAGCCGAGGTGGATGCTCTGCTTGCCGAGGCGGAGCAGGTCGACCGGGCTGAGGACGCGGAGCATGGCCCGGATCGGCGTGGGGATGAGATCCCCCAAGAGCTGGCGCGCCGCCGGGGCAGGTTGGCGAAGTTGCGGGCCGCGAAAGAACAGATCGAGGCCGACGCCGCCGAGAGGGCGGCCGCGGCGGAGCGGGAGAAGGCCCGCAGCAAGGGCAACAGCCATCAGGACACTGAGCAGGCCGCGGCCCAGGCGGGCGCGAAGGCGCAGCCCAAGCCCGAGGCGCAACGCAACTTCACCGACCCGCAGGCACGGATCATGAAGACCAACCATGGGTTCGATTACGCGTTCAACGCGCAGGCCAGCGTCGATGAGGACCACCAGGTGGTGCTGGCCGCGCAGGTCACCCAGCAGGCCACCGACGTGCAGCAGTTCGAGGCGATGATGACCCAGACCGCGGGCAGTCTCGCCGCCGCGGGTATCGAGCAAGCTCCCAGTGTTGTGCTCGTGGATGCGGGGTACTGCTCGGAGAGCAATCTGGCCGCAGCTGAGGGAATGCCGTCAACGGTGCTGATCGCGACGGGCAGGCAAAGACACAACGAGACCTTCCCCACGGGCGTCGCCGATGGTCCGCCCCCGCAAGAGGCCAGCCGCCGGGAGCAGATGGCCCACCTGCTGCGCACCCGCGAGGGGCACGCGGATTACGCGCGCCGCAAAGCGATCGTGGAGCCGGTGTTCGGGCAGATGAAGACCCGCCAGAACGCTGGACGGCTCCGGCTGCGTGGCTTGGTCGGCGCGCAAGGCGAATGGCTCCTCCACGCGCTGGTCCACAACCTCCGCAAGCTCCGAAACGCGAAGATGGCAGGGATCGCTCCCGCGTGACACCCCCCGGGGGGCGCCTTCTGGCCAGCCCAAGACTCCCATGAGCGCACTCACGGCACTCCCATCCCGTGAGGCGCCACCACCAAGACCTCACCCACCCAACGCTCGAACCGGCCAGATGCTCAACCCCGAACACTCTCCACAACGCCAATCACCAAGTTCTGACCCACACACCTAGGAAAGCCTTGGCGTCGAGACGGTCGGTGAACTGTTCTGCGTATTGCCAGAACACCTGGTCGATCCCGTAGTCGCGGTCCAGGTACAGCGTCGTTGTCGTGACCCAGCCTTCGGGCTCCGCCCCGCAGAGCGTGTTCGCCGCGAGCACGATGAGATCGCCAACGTTGACGTGTCGCGTGCCGAACTCGCTGAACAACAGTGCGCCACCGGCTCTCACGACGACGACTTTCACACAGTCATAGGCGACCGGGTCGATCGTCGAGTGAGTAGGGGTCTGTCAAGCGAACGGTGTAACTGGGTTGGGGTGTTAGGCTCGGACGGCGCTGAGGCGGCCGTCGAATCGGATGTCGAACGCATTGAGTGCTTGCTTCCAGCGTTGGGTCCATCGGGCTCTGCCCTTGCCGGTGGGGTCCAGGGCCATCACGGCGAGGTAGACGCACTTGAGCGCGGCCTGCTCGTTCGGGAAGTGTCCCCGAGCTCGCACGGCCTTCCGGATCCTCGCGTTTACGGACTCGATCGCGTTCGTGGTGCAGACGATCCGGCGGATCTCGCGGTCGAAGCCGAGGAACGGTACGAACTCAGCCCACGCGTTCTCCCAGAGCCGCATGATCGCGGGATACTTGCCGCCCCATGCTTCGGCGAACTCGAGGAACCGTTCTTCGGCCTCGGCGACAGTCGCGGCCTGGTAGACCGGCTTGAGGGCCCGGGAGATCGCGTCCCAGTCCTGCCGAGCGGAGTACTTGAAGCTGTTGCGGATCAGGTGGATGTTATGCCGATGTCGGCATAACGTGCATTATGCCGATGTCCGGGTTATGCCGATGGTGCGGGTGGTTCCCTTGGGGCGCGTGGGTTCCGCGCTGGCGAGGTCGGCATAATCCGGTGATCTGATCGACGCTCTTCTCATCCGTTCTTGGAGAGGAGAAGAGTCATGGTCAAGGTGTTGCGTTCGATCGTGTGCGGCCCGTTGGAGCCGTATGCGGCCGGGTTCGTGGGTGAGTTGCTTCGTCGCGGCTATTCGAGTGGTGGTGCCGATCAGCAGGTGTGTTTCGTTGCCCATCTGGATCGCTGGATGCTCGCCGAGGGCGTCGGCCTGGGCGGGTTGAGCACGCCGACGCTGCAGCGGTATCTGGGACAGCGGCGCGCGGCGGGGTATCGGGAGTACTTGTCGATGAAGGCGCTCGCGCCTCTGCTGGAGTATCTGTCGCCGTTGGGTGTGTTGCCGGTAGAGGAGCCTGCCGCGCTCGGTCCGGTCGAGGAGCTGCTGGAGTCCTACCGCAGCTACCTGCTCGTCGAGCGCGGAGTGACCGCAGGGACGGCTCGCGGCTACGTGGACAACGTCCGCCCGTTCGTGACCACCCGGCTGCGCGGCAGCGCGCTGGATCTTGCTGGGATCAGCGCGGCCGACGTCACCGGCTTCATTGGGACGGTCTGCCCGGGTAGGGCGATCGGTTCGGCGAAGCTGATCGTCTGCGCGCTGCGGTCGCTGCTGGGATGGCTGTACCTGACCGGGCAGCTGCCGGTGTCGCTGGCTGGGGCGGTGCCGTCGGTGGCGGGGTGGAAGCTCTCCAGTCTGGCGAAGGGACTGGAGCCGGGTCAGCTCGCGCGGCTGCTGGGCAGCTGCGACCGGCGCACGCCGACGGGTCGAAGGGACTATGCGGTGATGCTGCTGTTGTCCCGGCTGGGACTGCGTGCCGGGGAGGTCGCGCGGCTCGGGCTGGATGACATCGACTGGCGGCGCGGCGAGCTCACCGTTGTCGGGAAGGGCAACCGGAGCGAGAAGCTGCCGCTGCCACCCGACGTGGGGAGGGCGATCGCGGCGTATCTGCGTCACTGCCGCCCGGCCAGCGCGGAAGGGCGCAGCGTGTTCGTCAGGGTCCACGCGCCGCTACGCGGGTTGACCGCCGGCGGGATCACGATGATCGTGTTCGACGCTGCGCAGCGCGCGGGGCTCCCGAAGATGCACGCGCATCGGCTGCGGCATACCGCTGCGACTGCGATGCTCCGCGCCGGCAGCCCACTGCCGGAGGTCGGGCAGGTGCTGCGTCACAGGTCCGTGCTGAGCACCGCGATCTACGCCAAGGTCGACCGCGACGCGCTCCGCGCGCTGGCCAGACCCTGGCCGCGCATCGTCGAGGACGGTGTGTCATGACCGGGCCGTTGAGGGATCAGCTCGCCGACTACCTGACGCTGCGTCGCGCGCTGGGCTACCGGCTGGAGCGACCGGAGAAGCTGCTCAACCAGTTCCTGGAGCACCTCGAACACCATGGCGAGGAGGCGATCACCGTCGCCGGCGCGCTGGACTGGGCGCGGCAGCCGGCAAGTGGAGCGTCGAACTGGTGGGCCTACCGGCTGGGTGTGGTCCGCGGTTTCGCGACCTATCTGCATGCGATCAACCCGGTCCACGAGGTTCCCGCGCGAGGGCTGCTGCCGCAACGGCCGCTGCGCGCCAGTCCGTATCTGTACTCCGATGTCGAGATCGCGGCGCTGATCGCCGCCACCCAGGCGCTGCGCACCCCGCTGCGGCAGGCCACGTTCGCGACGCTGATCGGGCTGCTCGCGACCACCGGGATCCGGATCGGGGAGGCGATCGGGCTGGACCGTGGCGACGTCGACCTTGCAGACGGGCGGCTCACGGTGCGGTCCGGGAAGTTCGCCAAGACCCGGGAACTCGCACTGCATCCCAGCACGATAGACGCGCTGCGCGCCTACCGTCGGCTGCGTGACAGGTCCGCGCCGCGGACGGGAACACCGGCGTTCTTCGTCTCCACCGCCGGGACTCGGCTGATCTACTGCAACGTCCACAACACATTCCACCGGCTCGTCCAGGGCGTCGCCCTGACGCCGCGGTCGCCATCATGCCGGCCACGCATCCATGACCTGCGACATACTTTCACCGTCAACACGATGCTCGACGCCTACGTCGCAGGTGAAGACGGGCAGGCCCGGCTCACGCTGCTGTCGACATGGCTTGGTCATGTCCACCCCCGCCACACCTACTGGTATCTGTCCGCGGCGCCGGAGCTGATGGCCCTGGCCGGGCAACGCCTCGAAGCCCACCTGACCGGCGAATCGAGGGCACGATCATGAGCGCCCTCGCACCCACCCTGCAGGCGTTCTTCACCGACCGGCTGATCCGGCAACGAAACGCCAGCGATCACACCATCGCCGCCTACCGGGACACCATGCGGCTGCTGCTCGGCTACGTCACCGCGCAGACGGGCACCGCACCGTCACGGCTGGACATCGACCAGCTGGACGCACCGATGATCGGCAGCTTCCTGGATCACCTCGAGCACGAGCGCGCAAACAGCGTCCGCACCCGAAACGCCAGACTCTCCGCGATCCACTCCCTGTTCCGCTACGCGGCGCTGACCCATCCCGAGCACGCCGACAGCATCGCCCGGGTCCTCGCAATCCCGCCCAAACGGTTCGACCGGGCCGTGATCGCCTACCTCACCGAGGACGAGGTCGACGCGCTGTTGGCCGCCTGCGACGCGGGCACCTGGACGGGGAGGCGCGACCACGCCCTGCTGCTGCTTGCCACCCAGACCGGGCTGCGGATCTCCGAACTGCTCGCCCTCACACCACACGACGTGCACCTCGGCGCAGGGCCGCACGTCGCCTGCCACGGCAAAGGCCGCAAGGACCGGATCACCCCGCTCACCCAGGCCACCGTCACCGTGCTGCGCGCCTGGATCGCCGAACTCGGCGCGGACCCGGACGCCCCGCTGTTCCCATCGCGGCGCGGCACCCGGCTCAGCCGGGACGCGATCGAGCGCCGCCTCGCGCACTACACCACCCAGGCCAGCAGCGCCTCCCCGTCGCTGCGCGGCAAGACCGTCACCGCGCACGTGCTCCGGCACACCACCGCGATGCGACTCCTGCACGCCGGCGTCGACACCAGCGTGATCGCACTCTGGCTCGGACACGTCAGCGTCGAAACCACACAGATCTACCTGCACGCAGACATGACCCTGAAAGAGAAGGCCCTCGCCCGCACCAGCCCACCCGGCCGGCCGCGAGACAGCCGATACCGACCCCCAGACACCCTCCTGGCCTGGCTCGAAGCCCTCTGATTATGCCGACCTCGCCAGCGCGGAACCCACGCGCCCCAAGGGAACCACCCGCACCATCGGCATAACCCGGACATCGGCATAATGCACGACGCAGGTCTGCACGATCGTGTCGGCCCAGACCGTGTTCACGCTGTCGGGCAGGCCGCGCAGTCCGTCGCACACGACCATGAGGACGTCTTCGACGCCGCGGTTCTTGATCTCGGTGAGCACGCCCAGCCAGAACTTCGCGCCCTCGCCGCCGTCCCCGGCCCACAACCCGAGGATGTCCCGGTTGCCCTCGACCGTGACGGCCAGGGCGATGTAGATGGGCCGGTTGGCGACCTGCCCGTCACGGACCTTCACGTGGATGCAGTCGATGAACACCACCGGGTAGACCCGGTCCAGCGGCCGGTTCTGCCACTCGGTCATCTCCTCGATCACCTTGTCGGTGATCTTCGAGATCGTGTCCTTGCTGACGCTCGCGCCGTAGACGTCGTCGAAGTGCGCCGCGACCTCACCAGTCGTCAGCCCGCGCGCGGTCAGCGACAGGACAATCTCGTCGATCCCGTCCAACCGCCGCTGCCGCTTGCGCACGATCTTCGGCTCGAAGCTGCCCGCACGATCCCGCGGCACGTCAATCTGGACCGGCCCCGCCTTGGTGAGCACCGTCTTGGACCGGGTCCCGTTGCGCGCGTTCTCACCGATCGAGGACGCGTGCTTGTCGTAACCGAGGTGCTCGGTCATCTCAGCTTCCAGCGCGGTCTCCAGCACCGTCTTCGTGAGCCCGCCGAGCAGGCCTCCCGGCCCGACGAGGCTGACTCCCTGCTCCTTGGCCTGCGCGAGCAGCTGCTCGGCGATCTGTTGCTGATCGATGATCTCTCCTGTCACAGGATCGATCATCTCGATGGTCTGGCTCATAGCCCTTCCTTTCGGTCAGGCCAGTCCCAGATCCACCGTTCTCCTGACAGTCCCGGTTTGGTTGACTCTGAGAGTGCATGGTTTTCGGGCCGTGCGGGAGGATGTTGATCATGCCAAGGAAGTTCAGTGATGAGTTCAAGGCCGACGCTGTCGGGCTGGTGGAGTCGGGGATCGCTCAGAAGCAGGTGTGCGCGGATTTGGGGGTCTCGAAGTCTGCTCTGCAAGCCTGGATCCGCAAGGCTCGTTCTGCTGCTGTGGGCCTGCCGACGAGCGGTGACGCGGAAACGATGAAGGCGTCTGCTCAGGCGTTGAAACGGATCCGCGAGCTGGAGATGGAAAACGAGGTACTGCGCCGGGCTGCGGCCTACTTGTCTCAAGCGAACCTGAGGCTCCCAAAATGATGTACCCGCTCCTCCGCGAGCTGGCCGCGGTTGGTGCCCGCCTGCGGGTGACGGTCGCGGTGACGTGCAGGGTGCTGGGCTTTTCCAAGCAGGGCTACTACCAGTGGCTGGCCTCGCCGGTTTCGCAGCGGGACTGGGATGACGCTCACTTGGCTAACGCGGCCCTGGACGTGCATGCGGACGACCCGGAGTTCGGATACCGGCTCATCGCCGACGAACTCGAACACGATGGCTACCGTGCCTCCGAGAGGCGGGTCTGGCGGGTCTGCAGTATCAACGGGATCCGCTCGGTCATCACCGGTAAGAGCAAGCGAAAGGGATCGTGGGGCCCGCCGACCGCCACCGACAAGGTCCGCCGTGACTTCACCGCGGACGGCCCGAATCAGCTCTGGCTCACTGACATCACCGAGCATAGGACCGCTTGGATTCCAGCAGTCGTTGCAACACCAGCGGCGAGGAGCGGAGATGCCGGCGAGGAAGTACACGGAGCAGCAGAGGTTGGCGTTCTTGGGGTTGATCGATCGGGGCGGATCGGTGCGGGCAGCTGCGCTGGCCGTCGGCGTGAGTCCGGATCGCGGCTACCGATGGATGAAGCAAGCGGGGCTGTCGACGCCGCGGAGCACGCAGCGCAAGCACGCCCCGGAGGACAAGGCGGAGTTCTTCAGACGGCTCGCTGTGAGCGGCAACGTCTCGGCGGTCGCACGCGAACTCGGCTTCAACCGGGTCACCTGCTACGCCTGGGCGCATAAGGCGGGGATCTTCACGGGCGCTTACGCGGACGCGAAACGGCAGGAGTTCCTTAAGCTTCGACGTGAGGGCGTATCACGCCGCGAGGCCGCTCAACGGCTGGGCGTCGAATCCCACCAGGCGCTGGACTGGGACAAGGGCATCCGTGTGTTCTCGAAAGGCCGGATCTACCCTGACGGCAGAGTGGTGCTCTACCGGCCTGAGGAGGTCCTGGCGAACGTGAAGAATCCGAGAACTGCATGGGTCCAAGGCGAACGCGTCCCCGTTGCCCGTGTCGAGCAGGTCATCGATGCCCGCTACCTCAGCCTCCTCGAGCGAGAACGGCTGAAGGACCTGATGATGATGGGCCTGTCAAGATCGCGGCGATGATGGGGCGGGCGCCTTCGACGATTAGCCGTGAAGTGAGACGCAACACCGTCAGCAGGATCGGCTATCTGCCTCACACGGCGCATCGTGTCTCCGTGAAGCGGCGTGAACGCCCGAGGGCAGCAAAGCTCGCGGTCGATGGCCCTCTGCGGGATTACGTCGCCGCCAAGCTCAAGAAGCGATGGTCGCCGGAGCAGATCTGCCATCGGCTTCAGCGAGACTTTCCCCATGACCCGGGGATGCGCGTGAGCTGCGAGACGATCTACCAGGCCATCTATGTCCACGCGCATGGAGAGCTGAGACGCGAGTTGGCAGGCTCGCTGCGTCGCGGTCGTTCGCGCCGCAAACCCCACCGTGACCCGCAGATGCGCACGAGCAGGTTTATCGACGAGATGACACCGATCTCCCAGCGCCCCGCCGACGTCGAAGGTCGCACGGTCCCAGGGCACTGGGAAGGCGACCTGATCGTTGGCGCCGGCAGTGGTTCAGCCGTCGCGACACTCGTTGAAAGGACCACGCGCTACGTGGTCCTAGGTCATCTTCCGATCGAGCGTACTGCCGATGCTGTTCGCGACAGCCTCGTCTCCGCTTTGCAGGGGATGCCGCCCGCGCTGAAGAAGACCCTCACCTGGGATCAGGGCGCGGAGATGAGTGAGCACCGGGCCTTCTCCCTCGCCACGGACATGGCGGTCTACTTCTGCGATCGGGCTTCACCTTGGCAGCGCGGCACGAACGAGAACACCAACGGGCTGCTCCGGCAGTATCTTCCCAAAGGCACAAACCTCCGCACCCACGACGCCGGGGCCCTCGCCGCGATCGCCGACGAACTGAACGACCGGCCGCGCAAGGCGCTGAACTGGGACACTCCGATGGAGCGGATGAGTGCTTTACTGGGCTCGGGATAGTTCACACCGTTGCAACGACTGCTGGAATCCAAGCGAGCGAAGGCAAGATCTACCTGTGCGCGGTCAAGGACGTGTTCTCCAACCGGATCGTGGGCTACTCCATCGACTCCAGAATGAAAGCCCGACTGGCCGTCAATGCTCTGACTGACGCCATCACACGCCGCCAGCCAGCACCAGGCCTGGTGGTTCATAGCGACCGGGGCAGTCAATTCCGTTCACGGAAATACCGCCGGGTCCTGGCCGCTCACAGCCTCACCCAGTCGATGGGCGCGGTCGGGACTTGCGCGGACAACGCCGCCATGGAATCGTTCTTCAACTTGGTCCAGACCAACGTTTTGGATCGCAAGAAATGGGCCACCCGCCAGGAGCTGCGCCTCGCGCTCGTCCGCTGGATCAACGCCACCTACAACAGGCGCCGACGACAAAGAGCCCTCGGAAAGCTCACCCCACTCGAATACGAGATCACCTACCAGCCAGCTGCAACCGCAGCATAAGGAAAACAGTCAACCAAACCTTCAGCAGACCCATACGACCACTACCTCAAAGGCACCCTGTACTGCTCCTGCGGCGCCAAACTCATGATCGAACGCCCCCGCGACAAGGCCGGGGACCGCTACGAGTACTTCACCTGCTCCGGACGCCGCAAGAAGAAAGGCTGCACACGCAGTGCCGTCCTCGCCGAGCGCATCGAGGAACGCGTCGAGAACACTTATGGCACGAACGGGCTCACCCCCGCCCAGGCCGAGCAGGTCAAAGGCGTTCTCCACGAGGTCTTCGACCAGCTCGAAGCCTCCTCCAGCGACGAACGCGCCCTCCTGGAAGCCCAGAAGAACCGCCTCGAAGACGAACGACTCAAACTCATCCAAGCCCGCTACGCCGAAGCGATCCCCCTCGACCTCCTCAAGATCGAACAAGACCGCATCCAGACCAGCCTCATCACCATCACCAACCGGCTCGACTCACTGGCCACCACCTACACATCCGCCCGCAAGGGCCTCGACCAGATCACCGACATCCTCACCAACCTCGGAGCCCTCTACGCCAAATGCGACCCCGCCGAACGGCGCCTCCTCAACCGGGCACTGTTCACCAAGATCATCGTCGATGATGACGAGAACCTCACCTACGAACCCGTCCTCGCCGTCGCAGGCATCCACGCCCACCTCGACGCCATCCTGCCCGACCAGATCACCCCAGAAACAAAACTGCCCCGCCAGGAAGCGGGGCAAGTTTCGAATACGGCATCTTTGGTGGACCTCCGTAGAGAGTTTGAGAACCCCTGCCCACACCTGAAAACCTTGTCTTTGCGCAGGTCACGGCGCTACTACGATGAGGACCAGCGCTCCTCTGAGCCTACTGTGTCCGACTCCAGGGGGCGAGTGGTGCGATCACTTGGGATGGCTCAAACCCTCCTTCGCCCGGAGCAGGTCGACGATCTGGTGGCGCAGTACCGCGAGGGCGCAACGCTCGTGGAACTGGCATCCGTGTTCGGCGTGAACCGCCGCACGGTCGCCACCCACCTCACCCGGCGGGAGGTGACGATCCGCCGCGGACGGTTCGATCCCTCCCGCATCCACGAAGCAGCCGACCTCTACCTCAGCGGGTTGACGCTGGTAGAGGTCGGCTTGAAGGTTGGGACGGGGCCTCAGGCTGTCCGGCAAGCGCTCGCTTCGCACGGTGTCGTGATCCGGCCTGGCGGACGCCGTGGTTCTCGCATCACGGCAACCGCTGCCGTGAGCGGTTGAGCCTAGACACGAAGAGCTGGCTCACGGGGGCCTGCCTCGACAAGCGAGTCGCGGCGCTGGTGACGACGGATCGCGGCCTCGCGCAGGCGCGCGCGGATGAGCAGAACGACGCTCACGGGCCCCATGATGATGAACTTGAGCGCATTCCAGCATGCCCACAGCACGATGAGGTGGAGCCAGCCGGGGCCGCCGTCGGCTGCCGAGGTAGAGCAGATGCTGGCGATCAGCATGTACGGAAGCGCGACCAGCATCGCGGGTATCCCCCACTTGAGTCCGCGACGGGTGCGGATGGCAGCGAGCAGGCGGTTGCTCGGCATGTAGCGGTGTAGGTAGTCGCGGGTGCGAACGCTGAGCGTCCAGATAAGGCGGAACATGGCGGGCCTCTCGTCACACGTGTTACTCCGTCGAGGAGGCAGAACGTGTGTGAGTGCCCGAAGGCCGTCCCAGAGGACCCGCAATATGAGGAGAACCTGCCTCACCATCCACTGTACGCCGGGGTCGGCGTTCACGGAACCCTCCGGCTCCCGCGTCGCCGCGCGCACCTCTCTGTAGGAGTGAGAGGAGGCGGCGATGACGATCTTGAGCCAGGTAGTCCAGGACGAGCGCACGGCGCGGATGGCGCTGTCGATGATCGTCGAACCAGACGACGCCGTGACTGGCCGTCTCCTCCGCGAACTGGGGACGCTTGAGCTGTTTCGGCTCGCCGAGGGTGATGAGTCGATGCCGGGCCTCAGCGTCGTCGATGCTCAGGTGTGGCGTGCCCAGTTCCAGCGCTCAGATGCTCGGACACTTGAGCAGAACCTTGTCGCAGCTGAGCGCGCCGGTATCGGCACGCTGATTCCCGGCGACAACGAGTGGCCAACTGCGCTCGACGATCTTGGCGACCGACGGCCATACGTCCTGTGGACTCGCGGCACGACATCGTTCCTCGCGCGACCGCTCAGTGATCTCGTCACGATCACCGGAGCAAGGGCTTCGACTTCCTACGGCGAGCATGTGGCCGGGCAGCTTGCCTCCGACCTCGCCAACGCGGAACGGCTTGTCGTGGCCGGCGGTGCGTACGGCATCGAAGGGGCTGCCCATCAAGCGGCGTTGGCCTCCGGTGGCGACACGATCGCGGTCATGGCGAACGGCGTTGACCGCATGTACCCGATGGGTCACCGTGAACTGCTTGAGCGGGTGGCTGACCTCGGCCTCCTTATCAGCGAGGTTCCGCCAGGCGCCGTGCCGACGCGCCATCGCTTCATTGCTCGGGCGCGGTTGATGGCCGCGCTCTCCACAGCGACTGTCGTTGTCGAGGCCGGAGCTCGCTCAGGATCAATGAAGGTGGCGGAAAGCGCCCAAGAGTTGGGACGGATGGTTGGCGCGGTACCCGGTCCGGTGACCAGCGCGACAAGCGCAGGGCCGCACCGCCTGCTGCGCGACAAGGACTGCGCCGTCATCACCGATGCCACTGACCTCTACCTCGCGTTGGAGACCCGCGACGTCGAGCGCGGGAGTTCTGCATCTCTGTTGATGCCTGAACGCACAGTCTCCAGCGCTCGCGACGTTCGGCAGATGTAGGCCGCTGTCTCAGCCCTGATCCACCGTTGTGGGGGTGGTTTTGGGGTGTCGGAACAGAGAAGATGCCCCTTCTGATCTGGGACAATGGGTGTTGGTAGACAATCCATTTGACCAGGTCGAGGGGGCATCTTCGAGGTGCAATCGTCTCACACTCACACCCGCCGTTTCACGCCCGTCTTCGATGAGGATCACTTGGTGTCGGCTGGGGGCCTGCCTGCGGTGATGGGCCTGGCCGAGCGGGCAGGCTTCACAGGTCTGCTGAAGGCGCGCCTCACGGTGGCATCCCCCAACGCGCCCGTGAAGGTCCGCGCGCTGGTGTCGGGCATGCTGGCCGGGGCTGATGACATTGACGGCATGGATGTCTTGCGGTCAGGAGGAACAGCGAAAGTGCTGGGGGCGGTGCGTGCTCCTTCCACGTTGGGGACGCACCTCAGGTCCTTCACCCATGGTCACACTCTCCAGTTGGGGGCCATCAACCGGGATCTCCAAGCCAACCTCGCACACCTGGTCCCCACCCTCTTCGGCAGTGATGAGCTGGTGATGGTCGACCTCGATGACACCATTCGCGAGGTGCACGGGTACGCGAAGCAAGCGGTGGCGTATGGGTACAACCATGTCAAGCGTCTCAATGCCCTGGTTGCCACCATCAGCACCGAGCACTCTGCGCCCGTCATCGCTGGGGCCCAACTGCGTCGCGGCAACGTGAAGTCGGGGGATCATGCTGCCTGGCATGCCACGAGAGCCCTCACCCTGGCGAAGAAGGTCCGCCCCGCAGCCCAGATCATGGGTCGGGCTGACAGCGCGTTTTGCACCTGCACCTTCGTCCACGCCTTCCAAGACGCCGGGTGCTGGTTCTCCGTCACGGTGCCCCAATGGTCGAGCGTGATCCGAGCCATCACCATGATCGAGGAAGATGCCTGGGTGGGGATCCACTACCCGGACGCCATCTTCGAAGAAGACACCGGAGAGTGGATCAGTGACGCTGAGGTCGCTGAAGTCCCTTTCACCGCCTTCACCTCCCACCCCAAGAAGGACCAGGTGACGTGCCGCCTGATCGTGCGACGCGTCAAGCGGTTGAACACGAAGGCTCATACGGGTCAGGGGGAACTCTTCGACACGTACAGGTACCACCCCTTCATCACCAACTCCACCCTGGCCATGCTGGAAGCCGATGAGCGCCACCGAGGCCATGCCATCATCGAACAAGTCATGGCCGAACTGAAGGGCAACGCCTTGGCCCACCTGCCCTCAGGCCGCTTCACCGCCAACGCCGCCTGGCTGCAGCTGGCCATCCTCGCCTTCAACATCTCTCGCGCCGCAGCCCACAAGGCGGGCATGAACACCGCCCGCATGCCCACCATCCGCCAGCGCCTGGTCATGGTGCCAGCCCGCATCGCCCACCGCTCCAGGCGCCGATTCCTGCACTACCCCACCCACTGGCCCTGGCAGCAGGAGTTCATGGACCTGTGGGACCACGCCACCGGCAGCGACCCGCCCATCGCGGCCTGACCACCACCCACACAGCCCCACCGGGCCCAACCCCGAGGAACCCCAGGACAAGCCGACACCAGCGGTCGGAGAACCAGTCACACCCACACCCCTCCACGAGACCTCCCACGGGATCACTCGACCCACCCACCCCAAAACGGTGGATCAGGGCTCAGGCTGCCGGGTGTAAGGTCGCGGTGGAGAGCGAAGGTGTCGCCCATCGAGTGGATGACATGCACCCCATCTGCCGGAGTGAGCCGGTCGAGACCGGTGATGCCGACGCGGGAGGGCAGGGCGCCGGTGCCGACGATCAACTCGTCGTAGGCGATCTGCTCCGTCGCCCCGGCCGGGGTGCGGACCTCCAAGCGCTGCCCGGTCACGTCGATGCCGGTCGCGTAGGTGTTCAGCCGCAGCGTCATGCCAGTGGCTTCGAGATCTGCGCTCGTGCGGTGTGCGAGGGACCGCCAGGGGGCGACCTCGCCGGTGAAGTAGTACGGGATGCCGCAGATGGAGAAGTTCGGGTACTCGTCCGCCACGACCACGGTCACGTCGGTGGTGGGGTCGAGTTCGCGGGCGCGCAGGGCGGCGGAGATGCCGGCGTCGGAGCCGCCGATGATGGCGAGATGAGTCATGAACGGGCCTTTCGAGGAAGCGGGAACAGAAGCAGGACGAGACCGACGCCGAGCGCGGCGCCGACGAGCTGTGCAGCCAGGAACGGCCAGGCGGAGGCAGGGGCGATGCCGGCGAAGGTGTCGGTGAAGATCCGCCCGATCGTGACGGCCGGGTTGGCGAAGGAGGTCGAGGACGTGAACCAGTACGCCGCCCCGACAAAGGCCCCCACCGCAGGACCTACCAGGGCTGCCCGGCCGGTGCGGACCAGGGCGAAGATCAGCAGGATGAGGCCGGCGGTGGCGACGACCTCCCCGAGCAGATGCCCCGCCGTCGCCCGCTCGGTGGTGGAAAGCGCGGTCGCGGCGCCGAACATGGCGTTCGCGAGCACCCCGCCACCTATCCCGCCGATCACTTGCGCCGCGACGTAGGCGACGATCGTCCCGACCGAGCAGGAGGCGCCGAGCGTGCGGTCGGCGAGGGTAACGACGGGGTTGAAGTGTGCACCGGAGACCGGCTGGAAGATCAGTATGAGCACCGCGAGCCCGAGCGCCGTGGCGCTTGAGTTCTCCAGTAGTTGCAGGCCAACGTCGCCTGGTGAGAGGCGCTGGGCGGCGATGCCGGAGCCGACCACGACCGCCACGAGCAGCCCGGTGCCCAATAACTCGGCGGTCGCGCGGCGCCAGAGAGGTACAGAGGTCACAGTGCAATCCATCCGATGAGAGCGGCGGCGATGACTACGGCCCATGCCGGGGTCTTCCACATCGTCAGCGCGACGAATGCAGCCGCAGCCAAGGAGAGGGTCCCGGCTCCCGTGATGCCCTGGGTAAAGACGGGCGTGTAGAGGGCGGCGGCGAGGATGCCGACCACGCCCGCATTCACCCCGGCCAGGGCACGTTGCGCGTGGCGGGCATGGCGCAGACGCTCCCAGAACGGCAATGCACCGCTGATCAGCAGCGCCGAGGGGAGGAAGATCGCCACGAGCGCGATCGTGGCCCCGGCGATCCCAGTCGGGCCCGTGGTCGTGACCGCGCCCAGATACGCCGCGAAGGTGAACAATGGCCCTGGTACGGCCTGCGCGGCACCGTATCCGGCGAGGAATGCATCGTGTCCGACGAGGCCGGTCTGCACCGTCTCCGCTTCCAGCAGCGGCAGGACGACATGCCCGCCGCCGAACACGAGAGACCCAGCCCGATAGAACACATCCACCAGCCCGACCGCACCATTCCCGGTCACCGTGGCCAGGATCGGCAGGATCGCCAGCAGCAGTGCGAACACGATCAGACTCCCGATCGCCACCGTTCGCGGCACTCTGGCCGAAAACGCATCTGCCCCCTGCGCCGGCGCGATGGAAGGACGCAGCCATGCCCATCCGGCGATCGCGGCGGCGATGATCGCAGCGACCTGTGCCAGAACCCCCGGGATCAGCAGCACCAGGGTCAGCGCGCCGACCGCGATCGTCGCCCGCCGCGCGTCCGGGGTGAGGGTCTTCGCCATCCCAAGGACCGCGTGGGCGACCACCGCGACCGCAGCCGCCTTCAACCCGACCAGCCACCCGGACCCGATCGCGTCGCCAAGGGACGCTGCACCATAGGCGAAGCCGACCAACAGAATCGCCGACGGCAACGTGAACCGCGCCCATGCCGCGAGCAGTCCGAGCATCCCCGCCCGCTGCAGGCCGATCGCCATGCCGACCTGGCTCGAGGCTGGGCCGGGCAGGAACTGGCACAGCGCGACCAGATCCGCATATGCCCGTTCCGTCAACCACCGGCGGCGCTCCACGAACGCCTCCCGGAAGTACCCCAGATGCGCCACCGGCCCACCGAACGACGTCACTCCGAGACGCAGGAACACAAGGAACACCTCCATCACTGCACCCCAACGACGGGCAGCAGCAGAACGGGGCGCGGGTAACGTGTTCATCACGACCAGTCTTGACGACAACCAGTACCTCAGTCAAACTTGAGGCAATGAACACTGAGCAAATGTCCCTGGAGAGCAGAGTGGCGAGACACGCCGCCCTCGCCGACCCGGTGCGGTTACAGATCATCGATCTCCTCACACTCGGCGATCGTTCCCCGGGTGAGCTACAAGCCCAGCTTGGGCTGACCTCGAACCTCCTCGCCCACCACCTCGGCGTCCTTGACCGGACGGACTTGATCGCCCGATCTCGCTCGGAAGGTGACCGACGCCGCAGCTATATCCGCCTCCGGCCCTCGGCACTCGACGGACTCCTTACTGCACCGGCGCTCACCGCCCAACGCGTCGTGTTCGTCTGCACCGGTAACTCAGCCCGTTCCCCATTGGCTGCGGCGCTCTGGGCGCTGGTCAGCCCGATCCCCGCCACCTCGGCAGGCACGCACCCCGCCGCGGCGACATCCGTGAAGGCGATCACGGCGGCGGAGAGGCGAGGTCTCCCGTTCGACCCGCACACGCCGCGCGACCTCGACGGAGTCATCGGCGAAAGCGACCTCGTCGTCACCGTCTGTGACCGCGCTCACGAAGAACTCCACCATGCCGACGCGCTGCACTGGTCGGTGCCGAACCCCGGTCGCATCGGCACGGACGCCGCCTACGATGCTGCATTCGATGAGATCGCCAGGCGCGTCGCCCACCTGAGCCCGCAAGTATCCGCTAAGTGAGCGCCTAGTGGCAGGAGCCATCGACCGACACAAGCCACAGATCGCAATGCGGGAGTTCCCCATTTAGCCCTGACTAGCCCGACGTGGAGTTCACGCATGGACGACGGCCGGGGATCACTCCTGACTCTCCGAGTCGCTGCTCGCTGTCCCATATGCAACGGCGCTGAGCGTGGCGTGCACCAGATCGGCGTCGACCTCGCCGGGAAAGAAGTAGCGCTGCAGGGTCAGTCCTTCTCGCACCGCATTCAGGGCCCGGCCGTTGAGGCCGGGGAGCTGACGCTCGATAGCCGCTTGGGATCGCTCCGTCCATCGGCGCATCAGCGCCGCATACCGCTCATCGCGGAATGCCAGCACATACATCTCGGCCAGCAGAATGCGTTCCCGCGGCTGATCGTTGAACTCTGAGACCACCATCTGCGTCAATCGCTCCACCGGATCGCCCACCCCGGCAGAGGTGGCCGAGTCCAGATGGGAAAAGGACTCCTCGGCGAACCTCTCGAACGCCGCCAGCACCAGCTCGTCCCGGCTCGTGAAGTGATACGTCATCGACCCCAGCGGCACATCTGCGGCCTCGGCGATCAGCCGGTAGGTCGCACCGGCCACACCACGCGCGATGATCACCTCCAACGCCACCTGCAGCAACCGGTCACGCCGACCCGGCTCCGAACGCCTCTGACGCACCCTCACACCCGCCTTCGAACCGACGTCCTGAGGACTATCAGAACGTTTGGATATACTAGTGCTTGGACGAGGTGAGGGTCGACCTTCCCGTGACGACTGCCTGCACGTGCTTGCGGGGACCCGCGCCGCGTGGCGTCCGGCTGATCCGGGGCCTGCTCTAGCCTTGAGACAGACGAAAGGGGGCCGAGGTGGCACAGAGACGAAGCACACCCTTGGTGGTCCCCACCGCCGACCCTCATGTCTGCACACCGGGCGTGCGGTTGCGGATGCTGGCACGTGTGCCGTTGTTCGCGGACCTGGACGTTCACGATATCGCCCAGGTCGATCGGCGCTGTCAGGCTCATGCCTTTGAGGCTGGAGCGGTCGTGTATCACGCCGGAGCATCGGCGACAAGGATGTATGTCGTGGCCACGGGGGCCGTCAAGGCGGTACGCCCAGCCCTCGATGGCCGCGAGACGATCCTCGACCTGTGCGCTCCGGGCGACTTCCTCGGTGCTGTTCCCGCGTTGGGCGAGGACGTCTACTCAGACACCGCCTGGGCGGTCTCCGCCTCGTGCCTGTTGGGCCTAGAGGCTCATGACTTCGACGCGATCATGGAGAGGTTCCCCGCCGTGGCCAGGGCCACCCTCAGGGGTGTCTCCCGCAGGTTGAGCCAGGCACAACAGGCGGTCCATCTGTTGGCGGGCGCACCGTTGGAGCAGCGCCTAGCGGCCATGCTGCTGCTGATCGCGGACAAGATGGGCCGCCCCTGGGACGGCGGCACCCTGCTCGATGTGCCGCTGACACGTGAGGATTTGGCCTCGATGACCGGCGCTGCGCCTGAGTCGGTCAGCCGGCTGTTGAGCGGGTGGCGACGAGAGGGCCTCATCGACTCGGGCCGACGATGGATCGCCGTGCGCGACCCCAAGGCCCTCCACTCGCTGCGCGACGCCTGACCATCTCCGGTCGGACACCCGACCCTTCTCATGCACAACTGAGGTCAGTGCGGCTGCACGCGTGGGTGCAGAACCCTCCGCCAACCGAGCGGTCTCAGACGACTCGCCGAGTTCACCCGGAGCACGATGAACCCGATCCTGGGAGGAATCTGCGGTTACTTGATCTGCGTCATGGTGACCCTGCCGGACCGTTCGTAGCGTCATGAGTACCAGCCCAACTCCGGGCGGAACCGTCATCGAAAGGGATGATGATCATGACGACGAACGCTTCTTCCACACGCACCGTCCTGCGGGCCGAGGGCTTCTCCTGCCCCTCGTGCGTGGCCAAGATCGAGAAGCAGGTGGGGCGCTTGGACGGCGTGTCGGCGGTGAAGGTGCACTTCGCCTCGGCTCGCATTGAGGTCGACCACGATCCGGCGCTGGCGAGCGTCGAGGACTTGGTGGCTGCGGTGGCCAAGGCCGGCTACGTGGCACGACCGGCCACCTTCTAGCCCAGCCCTGATCCCGAAGTCGGCGCCTACGGATACCCCTGGGCGCCGACACCCATCGATCCGAAGTGAACCGCCACCCAAGAACGCGAAGGAAACCACCATGAGAACACTGACCGCACTCCTGCACCGCCGCTGGGCGATCCCCGGCGTCTCGGGTCTGCTGATCGTCGTCTCCATCCTGGCCGAGCGGCTGTTCGACCAGCAGCTCATCGTGAATGCGCTGATGGTGGCTGCGGCAGCCGTTGCAGGCACCCCCATCGTCATCAAGGCCACCCGCGCCCTGCTCACTCGCGCGATCGGGATCGACCTGCTGGTCAGCGTAGCCGCGATCGGAGCGATCATCATCGGCGAGTACTGGGAGGCTGCGGCCGTCACCTTCCTGTTCGCCGTCGGCCACGCACTAGAAGCGGCCACGCTGAACAAGACACGTTCAGCATTGGCCGAGCTGGTGGCCGTTGCTCCCGATGCGGCGGTCGTGCTGCGGGACGGCCATCAGGTCGAAGTCCCTGCCAATGAGGTCGCGATGGGCGAGATCGTGCTGGTCAAGAACGGCGCCAAGGTCCCCGTCGACGGCGAGGTCGTGGCCGGCACCGGGAGCATCGACGAGGCCTCGATCACCGGCGAATCGATCCCGGTGGAGAAGTCCGAGGCCGATCACGTCTTCGCCGGCACCGTCTCCCGTAGCGGCTTCTTGCAGGTGCTTGCCACCGGCGTCGGGGCCGACACCACCCTGGCCAGGATCATCCACCGGGTCGAGGAGGCCCAGGACGCCAAGGCCCGCACCGCCCAATTCATGGACCGCTTCTCAGCCTGGTACACCCCCGCCATCATGGTCGGCGCACTCGCCGTCGGCCTGATCACCTCCGACGTCGTGCTGGCGCTGACCCTGCTGGTCATCGGCTGCCCCGGCGCCCTGGTGATCTCCATCCCGGTCTCGATCGTCGCCGGGATCGGCCGCGCCGCCCGGGACGGCATCCTCATCAAGGGCGGGGAGTTCCTGGAGACCTCAGCCAAGATCGACACCGTCGCGGTCGATAAGACCGGGACCCTCACCGAAGGCCGACCCCAGCTCACCGACGTCATCGTGCTCAATCCAGCCCTCGACCGCACCGGCGTCCTGCGATGGGCCGCGCTCGCCGAGGCCGGCTCCGAACACCCCCTCGCCCGCCCGATCCTGGACGCCGCGGCCGACGCCGGCGTCGCCCCGGTCGGGCTCGCCGACCACACCGAGCCCGTGCCCGGCAAGGGCATCGCCGCCACCACCGGCCAGCACCGGGTCCTGATCGGCAACGCCGCGCTGCTGGAGCACTACGACCTGCCTGACACCCTCCAAGCAACCCGCGTCGCCGAAGAACTCGCCGCCGCCGGGCAGACACCGATGATCGTCGCCATCGACGACACCGTCGCAGGCGTCATTGCGGTCGCCGACGCTCTGCGGACCGATGCCGCAGCGATGGTCGACCGCCTGCACCACTCTGGCGTGCGCACCGTCGTCATGCTCACCGGCGACGCCCCCCAGGTCGCCCACGCCGTGGCCACCGCGACCGGCATCGACGAGGTCCACGCCGGTCTGCTGCCCGAGGACAAACTCGACGCCGTCGCCGCGCTGCAACGCCGCGGACACACCGTGGCTATGGTCGGAGACGGCGTCAACGATGCCCCCGCCCTGGCCACCGCCAACATCGGTGTAGCCATGGGCGCCGCCGGATCAGCCGTCGCCGTCGAGACCGCCGACATCGCCCTCATGGGCGACGACCTGCTCAAACTCCCCGAAGCGATATCGCTGGCCAAACGCACCGTCAACAACATGCGCCAGAACATCACCATCGCCATGATCACCGTCACCCTGTTGCTCGTCGGCGTCCTCTTCGGCGGCGTCACAATGGCTATCGGCATGCTCGTCCACGAAGCATCCGTCCTCATCGTCATCATCAACGCCATGCGCCTCCTACGCCGACGGGCCCCCACCACCCAGAAAGCATCGGTCCGGATCAGGGCCGAGCTCACGGGCTAAGCCCGGAAAGGCAGTATCCATCGCGGTGACTGCTGGAGCCTCGGCGGACCGAACGCTCTCGGCGCTACGCACCGCACACAGCATCGCAGGTCGGTATGAAGCGCGATCAGGACTCCACGACAACGTTCACGCCGGCCGCCGAACACAGTTCCTACTCGCACCTAAGCGCGCAGGGGCGCGTCGAGTCACCGAACTACCTGGTGCTGCACGGTCAGAACGGGCGCCCCTTGGATGGCTCGCCACAGCCGTGCACCTGAAGCTGGCTCGATCCAGAGTGTCTCTGACCGGATCAACTCGTCGCCCTGGCCCGAACTGGTCACCTCGGCGCAAAGTGCTTGATGCTCATTCGGGTCTGCCGTGAGCTGCGCATGCACTCGACGGCTGAGCTTAGCTCGCTCCAATTCAGCCCGCTCCTGGCGAGAACGCAGACTACTCACGGGACTGTACTTTCAACGGTGTAACTCCGATCAAGGAGGAACACGATGAGCAAGCAAGTGACGGCGGTCCCGGTGGCCGTGATGGAAGGGGTCGAGCCGAGCGTGGCGACGACAGTGACGGAGCCGGTGATGCCGGCGGTTGACAGAGGGCTGGTCGCGCAGCTCGTGGGCGACGCGCAGCGTCAGGGGCTCCCGGTCGATGGGGAGGGTGGTCTGCTGGCCGAGCTGACGAGGCTGGTTTTGGAGTCTGCGTTGGAGGGCGAGATCACCGATCACCTCGGCTATGACAAGCACGAGCGTGGCGGGTCGGCGGACGGGAACGCCCGCAACGGTACCCGGTCCAAGACGGTGCTCACCAAGGCGGGGCCGGTCCAGATTGACGTGCCGCGGGATCGTGCGGGCAGCTTCGAGCCGAAGATCGTGCGCAAGCGGCAGCGGCGGTTGGACGGGATCGACGAGATTGTCCTGTCGCTGACCGCGCGCGGGCTGACGACTGGTGAGGTCGCGGCGCACTTCGACGACGTCTACGGCGCGAGCGTCAGCAAGGACACGATCTCGAAGATCACCGACAAGGTGATCGAGGAGATGACCGAGTGGCAGAACCGGCCGCTGGACCGGGTCTACCCGGTGGTGTTCATCGACTGCATCCACGTGAAGGTCCGTGACGGGCAGGTCGCCAACCGGCCCATCTACATCGCCCTGGCCGTCACGGTCGAGGGCAACCGGGACATCCTCGGGTTGTGGGCCGGGGACGGCGGCGAGGGCGCGAAGTTCTGGCTGGGCGTGCTCACCGAGATCAAGAACCGCGGCGTCGAAGACGTCCTCATGGTCGTGTGCGACGGACTGCGCGGCCTGCCCGACAGCGTGAACACGGTCTGGGCCGACACGATCGTGCAGACCTGCGTCGTGCATTATGCCGATGTCCGGGTTATGCCGATGGTGCGGGTGGTTCCCTTGGGGCGCGTGGGTTCCGCGCTGGCGAGGTCGGCATAATCAGAGGGCTTCGAGCCAGGCCAGGAGGGTGTCTGGGGGTCGGTATCGGCTGTCTCGCGGCCGGCCGGGTGGGCTGGTGCGGGCGAGGGCCTTCTCTTTCAGGGTCATGTCTGCGTGCAGGTAGATCTGTGTGGTTTCGACGCTGACGTGTCCGAGCCAGAGTGCGATCACGCTGGTGTCGACGCCGGCGTGCAGGAGTCGCATCGCGGTGGTGTGCCGGAGCACGTGCGCGGTGACGGTCTTGCCGCGCAGCGACGGGGAGGCGCTGCTGGCCTGGGTGGTGTAGTGCGCGAGGCGGCGCTCGATCGCGTCCCGGCTGAGCCGGGTGCCGCGCCGCGATGGGAACAGCGGGGCGTCCGGGTCCGCGCCGAGTTCGGCGATCCAGGCGCGCAGCACGGTGACGGTGGCCTGGGTGAGCGGGGTGATCCGGTCCTTGCGGCCTTTGCCGTGGCAGGCGACGTGCGGCCCTGCGCCGAGGTGCACGTCGTGTGGTGTGAGGGCGAGCAGTTCGGAGATCCGCAGCCCGGTCTGGGTGGCAAGCAGCAGCAGGGCGTGGTCGCGCCTCCCCGTCCAGGTGCCCGCGTCGCAGGCGGCCAACAGCGCGTCGACCTCGTCCTCGGTGAGGTAGGCGATCACGGCCCGGTCGAACCGTTTGGGCGGGATTGCGAGGACCCGGGCGATGCTGTCGGCGTGCTCGGGATGGGTCAGCGCCGCGTAGCGGAACAGGGAGTGGATCGCGGAGAGTCTGGCGTTTCGGGTGCGGACGCTGTTTGCGCGCTCGTGCTCGAGGTGATCCAGGAAGCTGCCGATCATCGGTGCGTCCAGCTGGTCGATGTCCAGCCGTGACGGTGCGGTGCCCGTCTGCGCGGTGACGTAGCCGAGCAGCAGCCGCATGGTGTCCCGGTAGGCGGCGATGGTGTGATCGCTGGCGTTTCGTTGCCGGATCAGCCGGTCGGTGAAGAACGCCTGCAGGGTGGGTGCGAGGGCGCTCATGATCGTGCCCTCGATTCGCCGGTCAGGTGGGCTTCGAGGCGTTGCCCGGCCAGGGCCATCAGCTCCGGCGCCGCGGACAGATACCAGTAGGTGTGGCGGGGGTGGACATGACCAAGCCATGTCGACAGCAGCGTGAGCCGGGCCTGCCCGTCTTCACCTGCGACGTAGGCGTCGAGCATCGTGTTGACGGTGAAAGTATGTCGCAGGTCATGGATGCGTGGCCGGCATGATGGCGACCGCGGCGTCAGGGCGACGCCCTGGACGAGCCGGTGGAATGTGTTGTGGACGTTGCAGTAGATCAGCCGAGTCCCGGCGGTGGAGACGAAGAACGCCGGTGTTCCCGTCCGCGGCGCGGACCTGTCACGCAGCCGACGGTAGGCGCGCAGCGCGTCTATCGTGCTGGGATGCAGTGCGAGTTCCCGGGTCTTGGCGAACTTCCCGGACCGCACCGTGAGCCGCCCGTCTGCAAGGTCGACGTCGCCACGGTCCAGCCCGATCGCCTCCCCGATCCGGATCCCGGTGGTCGCGAGCAGCCCGATCAGCGTCGCGAACGTGGCCTGCCGCAGCGGGGTGCGCAGCGCCTGGGTGGCGGCGATCAGCGCCGCGATCTCGACATCGGAGTACAGATACGGACTGGCGCGCAGCGGCCGTTGCGGCAGCAGCCCTCGCGCGGGAACCTCGTGGACCGGGTTGATCGCATGCAGATAGGTCGCGAAACCGCGGACCACACCCAGCCGGTAGGCCCACCAGTTCGACGCTCCACTTGCCGGCTGCCGCGCCCAGTCCAGCGCGCCGGCGACGGTGATCGCCTCCTCGCCATGGTGTTCGAGGTGCTCCAGGAACTGGTTGAGCAGCTTCTCCGGTCGCTCCAGCCGGTAGCCCAGCGCGCGACGCAGCGTCAGGTAGTCGGCGAGCTGATCCCTCAACGGCCCGGTCATGACACACCGTCCTCGACGATGCGCGGCCAGGGTCTGGCCAGCGCGCGGAGCGCGTCGCGGTCGACCTTGGCGTAGATCGCGGTGCTCAGCACGGACCTGTGACGCAGCACCTGCCCGACCTCCGGCAGTGGGCTGCCGGCGCGGAGCATCGCAGTCGCAGCGGTATGCCGCAGCCGATGCGCGTGCATCTTCGGGAGCCCCGCGCGCTGCGCAGCGTCGAACACGATCATCGTGATCCCGCCGGCGGTCAACCCGCGTAGCGGCGCGTGGACCCTGACGAACACGCTGCGCCCTTCCGCGCTGGCCGGGCGGCAGTGACGCAGATACGCCGCGATCGCCCTCCCCACGTCGGGTGGCAGCGGCAGCTTCTCGCTCCGGTTGCCCTTCCCGACAACGGTGAGCTCGCCGCGCCGCCAGTCGATGTCATCCAGCCCGAGCCGCGCGACCTCCCCGGCACGCAGTCCCAGCCGGGACAACAGCAGCATCACCGCATAGTCCCTTCGACCCGTCGGCGTGCGCCGGTCGCAGCTGCCCAGCAGCCGCGCGAGCTGACCCGGCTCCAGTCCCTTCGCCAGACTGGAGAGCTTCCACCCCGCCACCGACGGCACCGCCCCAGCCAGCGACACCGGCAGCTGCCCGGTCAGGTACAGCCATCCCAGCAGCGACCGCAGCGCGCAGACGATCAGCTTCGCCGAACCGATCGCCCTACCCGGGCAGACCGTCCCAATGAAGCCGGTGACGTCGGCCGCGCTGATCCCAGCAAGATCCAGCGCGCTGCCGCGCAGCCGGGTGGTCACGAACGGGCGGACGTTGTCCACGTAGCCGCGAGCCGTCCCTGCGGTCACTCCGCGCTCGACGAGCAGGTAGCTGCGGTAGGACTCCAGCAGCTCCTCGACCGGACCGAGCGCGGCAGGCTCCTCTACCGGCAACACACCCAACGGCGACAGATACTCCAGCAGAGGCGCGAGCGCCTTCATCGACAAGTACTCCCGATACCCCGCCGCGCGCCGCTGTCCCAGATACCGCTGCAGCGTCGGCGTGCTCAACCCGCCCAGGCCGACGCCCTCGGCGAGCATCCAGCGATCCAGATGGGCAACGAAACACACCTGCTGATCGGCACCACCACTCGAATAGCCGCGACGAAGCAACTCACCCACGAACCCGGCCGCATACGGCTCCAACGGGCCGCACACGATCGAACGCAACACCTTGACCATGACTCTTCTCCTCTCCAAGAACGGATGAGAAGAGCGTCGATCAGATCACCGGATTATGCCGACCTCGCCAGCGCGGAACCCACGCGCCCCAAGGGAACCACCCGCACCATCGGCATAACCCGGACATCGGCATAATGCACGTTATGCCGACATCGGCATAATATCCACCTGATCCGCAACACGTTCCGCTTCGCGTCGCGCAAGTACTGGGACCAGATCGCCCGCGACCTGCGCCCGGTCTACACCGCGCCGACCGAGGCTGCCGCGAGAGCTCGGTTCGAGGAGTTCGCGGAGAAGTGGTGCACGATGTATCCCGCGATCCGCAAGCTCTGGGAGAACGCCTGGAGCGAGTTCATCCCGTTCCTGGACTACGACGTCGAGATCCGCCGCATCATCTGCAGCACCAACGCGATCGAGTCCCTCAACGCCCGCTACCGCCGCGCGGTCAGGGCACGCGGACACTTCCCGAACGACGCCGCCGCGGTGAAGTGTCTGTATCTCGTGACGAGGTCGCTTGACCCCACCGGCCGGGGTCGGGCACGCTGGGTGACGAGGTGGAAGCCCGCACTCAACGCCTTCGCGATCACCTTCGAAGGCCGAATCAACTGAAATGCGCCAGGCCAGATCCACCGTTAATCTGACACACCCACCAAACCCACAGCAGACCCTATTTTCGGGGCTTGTCTCCGCGGGCGTTTTTCGCGTCGAGCTCGGTCTGGACCTTCAGCCAGGTTTCCGCATCGACGAGTGGGGTGTGGGTGCCGTTGTAGGTGATGCCGCGGAACGTGACGGTGCCCTGGTAGTAGGGGTTGGTGAGGATCTTGTGCAGGGTCTTCGTGGAGACGGGTTTGGCGGGGCGCCTCGGTGTCGGCTTGCTCGTGAGTCCTTGGGCCTGGAGTTCCGCCGCGAGGGTGGACAGGGTCCAGTTTGTTCGGGCTCGCCGAGGGTGGGCACGCCCCGGCGGCGTTCGCGAAGGTCTCAAAGCGCGGCGTGCCGTGGGCGGCAGCGGCGGCCATGTGCGGGGCCCTGGGCGTCGGCGCGATCTTGAACGCCGCCGTGCCCGAGGGCGTCTTCGTCGTGGTTGCGTCATTGGCGACATTCGTGACCGTTCGGGTCTGGCGGATGGTCCTCTGATCGCACGTGAGGATGCGCTCCGAGATCCATCGCGGCGACCTGGCCGAGTCCGAGTTCCGGGTGCCGTCGAGACCGGAGGCGTCGCCAGCCGGATGAAGATGAGCAACAGCACAGAATACTCGACGGTCCGAGCGTGCAGACGCCGCGCGCCTCGGCGTTCGCGCAGGCCGCAGGGGAGAACGTGCAGGCATCCGGATTCTCGGCCCCGGCATTCTGTGTCGTCGGTCCCCCACGGCGCCGCCCTCGTCGGTGTCGCCTCCCCGGGGCAGCACACCGGCTCTCGCCACTCGCGCTCCGCCCGGGTCGAAGGCATGCGAGTTGTCATCCCCGGCGAGCGCCTCGTCGAGCGGCAGGGCCGACCCAAGGCCATCGATGTACGCCCCACAGCGGCGTGTCCACGGTGTTTTCGCCGCTCATGATCGTCGTCGTCCCACTGTCACGTGGTGTGACCGCGACGGCGGTCAGACTCGCGCGTCTCGCGCCCGCGATCGCCGCGAGGGGCGATGAGGGTCTCGAGGCTCCTCGGTGAGGAGCGCGATCGCCGACCGGGACGATGCCCGGGGCGAGGCGCGTTCCCCGAGATCGGGAAGGTGCCGGGGAGTCCGCCCGAAGCCGATTCCGGGCGGTCAGGAGGTGGAGCGCACTGTCAACGTGGGCGCGATGACCGTCTCGCGCCCATCGGCGGCCGGCGATCCCTGACGTGTCAGCAGCGCCTCCACCGCGGTCGTGGCCAGTTCATCAACGTCTTGACGAACCGAAGTGAGGCTCCATTCGGGCCTCGCCGCCATATGGGTGTCGTCGAAGCTGACGACGGCGACGTCGCGCCCGGGGATAAGCCCCAGGCTGTGGACCGCGGGGACGACGTCCATGGCGAGGAGATCGTTGTGCGTGATGATGGCGAGCGGCCGCTCGGCGTCGTCGGGGTCGAACCGGGCGAGGATCGGCGAGATAGGGGCGCCGTTCGGGACGCCGACATGCGAGAACGGCATCCCCGAAAAGGCTTCCGCGAGGGCCCGCCGCCGGCGTTCGACCCAGATCTCACCGGGTCCGGGCGAGCCCGACAGGTGGAGCACACGGGCCCATCCGCGCTCGCGCACGTGCGCGGAGACCAGGCGCGCGGCGGCGTCCTCGTCCATGTGGGCCACGTCGATGCTCCCGCCGAGGGGTTCTGTCCCGATGATGGTCAAGGGCAGGGACCGTGCGATCTGGACGAGGTCGCCGGCTGTCTGCACCGGTGAGACCGCGATGATCCCGGCGACGCGCTGTTCGTGGAGACGGTGCATGACCATCGACTCGCGCGCCGGGTCGTCCAGGGTGGTGACCATGAGCGGGAGGAGGTCGTGCCGGCTGGCGTGGGTCTGGACCTGGGCGACCAAGCCCTCGAAGAAGGGGTTGCGCAGGTCGGGGAGGACCACGCCCAGGGCCGTGGGAAAGTGTCCGGCCAGCGCCGCGGCGCCGAGGTTGCGGACGTATCCGATCTGCTCGGCCACGTCGCGGATGCGTTGCCGCGTGCGTTCGCTGACGCCGGGGGACCCCGACAGGGCGACAGAGACCACGCCGCGGGAGACACCCGCCATCCGAGCGACATCGGACTGTGTTGGGCGACGGTCCACCATGCTCCTCTCGGTCCCCGGCGGCCGAAACCACCTGCGCCAAGAGTAGATCGTGTCTGGCAGGCGGCGACGAGGGCGTCCGCTGCCGACGAGCCCGGGCTCCGGAGACCGGGCTCCAGACGGTACGCCTCGCGCCCGCGGCGGAGGCTGGACCGCCAAGCGGCCGACGGGGGAGTCGAAGCAGAAACAACCGTGATCATTTGATCAGACAAATTGAATCAAGCGGATTGCTTGACACGTTACCGACGCGCGTCGCATACTCGTCACCAACGTGCCGACGCGCGTTGGCTGATCCAATTCCGACCAATGGAGGTTCGAAATGAGCAGACAAACTCTCAATGTTGCGGTCATAGGGGCCGGGATGGCGGGCACGACACATGCCAATGCCTGGCGTCAGGTCGGGACCGTCTACGACCTCGGTCTTCCCCAGGTCCACCTGTCCGCCATCGCGGACGCCTACAAGCCCTTCGCCGAGGACGCGGCCGCCCGCTACGGGTACGACAGGGCGGTCACCGACTGGCGCGAGGTGGCGGACGATCCCAGCATCGACATCGTCTCGATCGTGGTGAGCAACGCCCTGCACCGCGAGATCGCGGAGGCCATGATCCGGGCGGGCAAGCACGTGCTGTGCGAGAAGCCCCTGGCCGACACATTGGAGAACGCCAAAGCCATGGCCGAGGCCGAAGCCGAGGCGAAGGTCGTCACCGCTGTCGGATTCACCTTCCGGCGCAACGCCGCCCTCGCCGAGATCGCCCGCTTGGTCCAGGAGGGGCATCTCGGGCGGATCGCCCATATCGACGCCCGCTACTGGTGCGACTACGGGGCGGACCCGAACACGCCGATCGCATGGCGTTACAAGGGGCCGATGGGCTCGGGCGCCCTCGGAGACGTGGGCTCCCACCTCATCGACGCCGCCGAACTGGTCGGCGGCCCCCTGAAGTCGGTCTCCGGCGCCGTGTTGTCGACCGTCATCACAGAGCGCCCGAAGGCCTCCGGACACGTCACCCGCGGGACGACCACCGACATGGCAGCCGCCGAGAAGGAGAAAGTAGAGAACGACGACATCGCCACGTTCACGGCGCACTTCGAGAGCGGCGCCGTCGGGACCTTCTCCGCGTCACGGATCGCGTGGAACCTGCCGAACTCGCTGCAGATCCAAGTCCTGGGGACGAGGGGCCGTGCCGGATGGGACTTGCACCGCACCGGTGAGATCCTGCTCGACGACGACTCCGCCCCGGCGGGCGT
The DNA here is from genome assembly GCF_042665795.1 of Schaalia naturae. NCBI lineage: Bacteria > Bacillati > Actinomycetota > Actinomycetes > Actinomycetales > Actinomycetaceae > Schaalia > Schaalia naturae. The sequence goes on along the minus strand of NZ_JBHTEF010000001.1, from coordinate 1,330,804 downwards.
CGCCGGTCCCCGGCAGGTCCTGGTGAATCCCGAGTTCCCTTACTTTGCCCGGGGCTCGTCGATGGCCTTTGGCGGCGTCGGCCTGACCCAGATCGAGCAGTTCACCTACCAGGCCCACGCCTTCCTCCAGCAGGTCGCCGGGATCGCGGAGGGCGCGCTGCCGCCCTGTGCGACCTTCGCGGACGGCTACCGCGAACTGCGCATCGCTGACGCGGTCGCGCGTTCGGCCGCCGCCGGCGGCGCTGAGATCACCATCGCCTGATCCACCGATCCGATTCTTCGACAGAACAAGAACACAGGAGTCCACACCATGTCTTTCACATACGGCGCTTACACCGCCTGCCTTCAGGACCGTTCACTGGGCGAGGCGCTCGATGTCCTCAAGAGGATCGGCCTGTCCGGCGCCGAGGTCAATGCCGGGGGGTTCATTCCGTCCCCCCACATCCCTGTCGACGCCGTCATCGGCTCGAAGGCGGCCCGCGAGGAGTACCTGGGTGTCTTCGACGAGCACGGGATCAAGCTGACGGGCCTCAACACGTCGGGCAACCCGGTCTCCCCGCTGCCCAACGAGTCGATCCTGCATGCCCAGGATCTGCGCAAGGCCATCAAGGCCGCGGGCGCGCTGGGCGTCCGCGATGTCGTGGCGATGTCGGGGACGCCGGGAACCGATCCCTCGGCGAAGTACCCGACCTGGATCGTCAATCCGTGGAACGGGATCGATCAGGAGATCCTCGACTACCAGTGGACGGTCGTCGTGCCCTTCTTCAAGGAGATCGACGCCCTCGCCCGCGACAACGACGTGAACGTCAACCTCGAGTTGCACCCGCGCAACCTCGTCTTCAACGTGCCGTCTTTCGAGCGCCTGATCGAGGAGACGGGCGCGACCAACATCAAGGTGAACCTCGATCCGTCCCACCTGTTCTGGCAGCAGGCCGAGCCGATCGAGGCGGCCAAGAGGCTGGGCGCCTACGTCGGGCACGTCCACGCCAAGGACACGAGGCTGTTCCCGGGCGTCGCCTACCGGGGAGTGTTGGATACCGATTTCGGCCACGTCCCCGCCGACGTGCCCGGCCAGACCCCCGTCGCGGCCGGCTACTACGTGACGGCCTGGCCCCAGGACCCGGCGTGGCGTTTCGTGGCCTTCGGCCTGGGGCACGACACCGACTACTGGGCCGAGTTCCTCCGCACGCTCCAGGCGATCAATCCCGACCTGATCGTCAACATCGAGCACGAGGACGCCGAGTACGGCAACGTCGAGGGCCTGGAGCTCTCGGCGGGGAACCTGCTGGCCGCCGCCGCCAAGGTCGGTTGAGACCCCACGCGCTTCCCGGACCGCCTGAGGCGGCGCAACCGGTCCGGGAAGCGCCGGTCTCCCGCGCACACGCGTTTCCGATTCGCATTCCCGCTCGTCGATCCCACGACTTCGACGGGCCTCACGCACAACGCAAAGGAGCGTCATGCCATACGCACGACAACAGACGGATATCACGAAGCTGACCCCGCAGGAGATCAACGCCGTCGTGGAGGAGACTCCTCCCTCAGGAAAGAAACGCTCGCTGGCGGCCCTGGCCCTGGTGGCGACGTTCGGATCGCTGCTCTTCGGCTACGACACCGGCGTGATCGCCGGCGCCCTTCCCTACATGGGACTTCCCCACTCGGCCGGCGGCCTCGCGCTCAACCCCGTCGAGGAGGGTCTCGTCGGAGGCCTGGTGGCCATCGGTGCCGCCCTGGGCGCCTTCTTCGGCGGGCGCTTGTCGGACCGGTACGGGCGTCGGCACAACATCCTGCTCCTCGCCTTCGTCTTCTTCTTCGGCGCCCTGGGGTGCACGTTCTCGCCGAACGTGTGGGCGCTGTACGCCTTCCGTCTCGTGGTCGGCTTCGGCGTGGGCGGCGCCTCCGCCACCGTGCCGGTCTATCTCGCGGAGAACGCGCCGAGCAGGGTGCGCGGATCGCTGATCTCCGTCGATCAGGTGATGATCGTCTTCGGCCAGTTCCTCGCTTACTTCATGAACGCGGTCATCGCGCAGATCGGCGGCGGTCCCGCCGCCACCGTCGAGTCCGATGCCACCGGTGAGTTCGCCGCGGGCACCACGCATCCCTGGGACGACCTCCAGCACGCGGTCGGCCTGATCGTCTCCGATGGAAACGGCGATGTGTGGCGCTACATGCTGGTCCTGGCGAGTCTGCCCGCCGTGGCTCTGTGGATCGGTATGAGGCTCATGCCCGAGTCCTCCCGCTGGTACGCGGCGAACTCGCAGTGGGTCGAGGCCATCGGCGCTCTCAAGCGGGTGCGCGACGAGGACAGGGATGACGTCGCGGCCGAGATCCGAGAGATGGTCGTGCTGCGGGAGGCGGAGTCCACGCAACGCAAATGGACGCTCAGCGAATGCTGGAACATGAGATGGGTCCGTCATCTTCTCGTCATCGGGATCTTCCTATGCGTGTTCGATCAACTCACGGGCATCAACACGGCCATGTACTATCTGCCCACGATTCTGACTGCGGCCGGATTCACCTCGGCGACCGCCATCGAGCTCAACGTGATCACGGGCCTGGCCTCCCTCATCGGCATCACCGTGGGCGCGTTCGTGCTCATCCCGCGCCTGCCGCGCAGAGCCATGGGAATCTACCAGACAACTGCGGTGACGGTGTCGTTGTTCGCCCTGTCGATCATCTTCTTCCTGTTCATCGAACCTCACATGGCCGACGGCACGCTCACGTCGGCGATCCCGCCGTTCGCCCCGTGGCTGGTCCTCGCACTGGTCGCGTTGTTCCTCTTGTGCAAGCAGTCTGGAACGATCGTGTGGGTCTACATGGGGGAGCTGTTCCCAGCCCGGGCCAGAGGGGCGTGCCAGGGACTCGCCGTCGCTTGCCTGTGGATCATGAACGCGATCATCACCTTCGTCTTCCCCACGATGATCGGGGCGCTCGGCGGAGGCACGACCTATCTGATCTTCGGCGTGATCAACCTCGTCGCCATCTTCTTCTACGCCAGATTCGTGCCCGAAACCAAGTACCTGTCATTGGAGAAGCTCGAGCTGGAGTTCCAGAAGAAGTACTCCTGAGTCCCTTCGGTCCTCCGCCGGCCAGGGTTCCCCGCGTGTGCGGGCCCGTCCCGAGCGGTGGACCGGTCTTGCTCGAACCGACAGCATCCGAAGGACAAAGACATGGTGGATATCGCACTCGACCCGAACATGTACTACTCATCGATGTCGACGGTCGGCACCCTGCACAGAGCAGCCGACCTCGGGTTCCGTTTCGTCGAGCTCTCGCCGAACACGGAGTTCCATTTCTGGCACCGCTACCCCAAGGCCGACGACGAGTTCGTGGCGGAGCTCAACCGAGCGCAATCGGAGACCGGCGTCCGCATCCGCACGCTGAACCCCGTGTTCAACTGGTCGTCCGTGGACGAGCAGGAGCGCTGCGCGCAGGTGCGCAACTGGCGCCGCTTGCTGGAGGTCGCCGACCAACTGGACGTACGGGAGATCACGTCGGAGTTCTCGGGAGACCCGAACACCCCCCGAGCGTGCGAGCACCAGTGGTATCGCTCGATCGATGAACTCGCTCCGGTCTTCGAGAGGTATGGGATCCGCCTCAACATGGAGGCCCACCCCTACGACTTCGTTGAACGCCACGACGACGCCTACCAGATCGTGCGCGGGGCCAACCTGCCGTGGCTCGGCTACGAGTACTGCTGCCCCCACACGTTCCACCTCTCCGACGGCTTGGGCGATGCGGGGCGGATGATCCGGTCGGCGGCGCCGAAACTGCGCGAGGTCCACATCGCCGATGCGTACAACCACAAGGCCAATGACGGGAACCGCTACATCCTCAACCCACCCGGCGTCGACGCCCGTGTCCATCAGCACAACGAGATCGGACAGGGCGAGGTGCCGTGGGACGAGGTGTTCCAGGCGCTGCGCGACATCGGGTTCTCCGGCGTGCTCTCCGTGTGCGTGTTCGGCTGGCACGAGCACGCGGACGAGATCAACAGGCGGATGCTTGACCGTCTGACCGCGGAGTTCCCGGGCTGAAGGCGCCCACGCGGTCTGCGGCCGGGACGAGGGGGGCGGGTCCGAAGGCCAGCGCGCGCCTGGATGCGGTGTCCAGACGGCGCGCGCCTCCAGCCGCGTAGCACAAGCAGGAGGCCGGCGGTGTTGTGCCTCACGACTGCCAGAAGGGCCGGCCAGTCTGCGCCGCCGCTCCCGGAGGAAGGGCGCACGGACGCGGCCGGACGACCTCTGACCGCTCATGCGTTCCTCCCGCCCGGGCGGGCGTCTGCGAGGAGGGCGCCGAGCCGGGCGATGCCTTCGCGGAGCTCGTCGCGGGAGGCGGCGTAGGAGAGGCGGACGTGGGTGTGGGCGGTGGCGGGCCCGAAGTCGCGCCCGGGGGTGAGAGCGACGTGGGCGCGGTCGAGGGCTTGCTCACAGAAGTCCCAGGCGTCCAGGCCGGTGCCGCTGACGTCGAGGTAGACGTAGAAGGCGCCGTCGGGCCCGACAGGCACGGGCAGGCCGATCCGGGCGAGCCCGTCGAGGACCAGTTGCCGGCGGACGGCCAACTCGGCTCGCCGCCGCTCGCACAATGCCAGGGTCTCGGGGGCGAAGCAGGCGAGCGCCGCCTGCTGGGCGGGGTTGGAGGCGGAGAGGAAGTAGTTCATGGCGAGGCGTTCGAGGGCGGGGACCAGAGTCTCGGGGAGGACGGCCCAGCCGAGGCGCCATCCGGTCATCCCGAAGTACTTCGAGAAGCTGGAGACGACGATCGCCTCGGGATCGATCTCGAGGACCGTATGGGCGTGGGCGCCGTCGGAGGCCGGGTCGGAGAGCTCCAGGTAGATCTCGTCGACGATGCGCCACGCGTCGCGGGCGCGGGCGAGCCGGCAGATAGCCGCGAGCTGGGCGAACGGGATGGAGGTGCCGGTGGGGTTGGAGGGGGTGGCGACCATGACGGCCTTCGTGCGCGCGGTCCACGCCCGGCCGACGATGGCGGCGTCGAGCTGGTAGCGGGTGGCCGCTGTGGTGGGGACGGCCACGACCCGCCCGCCGAAGGACGTCACGAGTTCCCGGTTGCAGGGGTAAGAGGGGTCGGCGAGGATCACCTCGTCGCCGGGATCGATGGTGGCGGCGGTGGCCAGCAGCAGCGCGCTGGAGGCGCCCGAGGTGATGGCGATGCGCGCCGGGTCGATCTCCACGCCGTGCCGGTCGCGGTAGAAGCCGGCGATCGCCTGCCGCAGCGCGGGCAGGCCGAGCGCGGGCGTGTAGGGCAGGGGCCGGCCGTCCATGGCCTCTCGCATCGCCCGGCGCACGGCCGGAGGCGCGCCGAAGTCGGGTTCGCCGAGGCACAGCTGGACGACGTGATGGCCGGTGGCCTCCAATTCGGCGGCGCGCTGGGCGACCGCCATGGCGTGGAAGGGCTCGGCGTCGCGGGCGCGCTGGGCGGGTCTCGTCATCGTCCGGCCTCCCGCTCGGGGCGGATGGCGGCGATCAGGGCCAGGATCATGCGGTTGACGGGCACGTCCAGGCCGTGGCGTCCGGCGGCGCGGACCACCGCCCCGGTCAACGCGTCGTACTCGAGCGGGCGTCCGGCGAGACGGTCCTGCCGCATGGAGGTCGTCGCCCCGTCCGGCACGTGGAGCAGCCAGTCCATGGCCGCGCCCACGTCGTCCGGGGTCAGGGCCGCTCCCTCCGCCCGGGCCACGGCGAGGGCCTCGTCCATGATCCGGCGGGCGAGTCCGCCCACCGCCGGGTCGCGGATGACCTCCGCGCGCCGGCCGGTCAGCGCGGTCAGCGGGTTCGCCGTGATGTTGACGAGCAGCTTGCGCCACGCGGCCGTCGCGAAGTCTCCCTCCAGGGCGACGCGCATTCCGCCGGCCTCGAGTTCGGCGGCGATCGTCCGGCCTGCCGCGTCATCGGGGATGGCGAGGTCCCGGGTCCCGACGCGGCGCAGGATCGCCCGGCCCGGCTCAACGCGCTCCACATTGAGATAGATCACGGCGGGGACGATCCGGCTCTCACCCGCGTGGGGCGCGACCCGCTGGCGGTGCTCGATCCCGTTCTGGGCGACCAGCACCGTCGTGGACGGCCCGGACGAGGCGCGCAGCCACTCGGCCGCGGAGTCGGTCTGGTGGGCCTTGACCGCCAGGACCACCGTGTCGACGCCGGCGATGTCCGACGGGTCGTCGGTGTAGGCGACCGGCCACGTGCTCGCGGCGCCGTCCTCGGCGATCTCGATGCGGTGGACCGGGGCGCGCCCGCCGCACACGATCACCTGTCGGCCGGCTCGCAGCAGGGCCGACGCCACCGCCAGGCCGATCGCTCCGGCGCCGACCACGGCCGCAAGCCCTCGGGCCTCCGGTTGCGTCATGATGGCCTCCTCCTTCGGGGTTGGGGGCGCGGACTCGAGGTCCGGGCCTACTCGGTGGACAGCCGTCTCGTCACATCGACCCAGGTCGCGCCGGTGAGCTCGGCGATCTGGCCGGGGGCGACGCGGACCCCGTAGTAGGGGCTCCCGGCCGCCGGGAAGACCACGTCGTAGTCGCGCAGGGACTCGTCGCAGTAGACGTCGACATGGCCGGGATGGCCGAACGGCCCCATACCGCCGACGGGCTGGCCGGTGAGCTCCTCGGCCTCCTCGGCGGGCAGCATATGGGCCTTGGCGGCGAAGCGGTCGCGGAACTTGTGGTTGTCCAGGCGGGAGTCGCCGCGGGTGACCAGGATGAACCGGTGATCCCCGGCGCGCAGCGCGAGGGTCTTGGCGATCTGGCCCGGTTCGATGCCCAGCGCGCCGGCGGCCTCCTGGACGGTCGCCCCCTTGCCGCCCAGCGGGAAGACGCGCAGGCCGGTGCCGCGGACATCGAGGAACGCCTGCACCCGTTCCAGGCTCTCGGTCCGCTCCGGCGTCTGCGCTTCCGATGATTGCTCGCTCATGGGTCTTGACGGCTCCTTTACTGTGTGCAGTCGGTCGGTGGGCCGTCGGCGCGGGCGTCACGGCGGTGGCGCCGGCGACCTCCCCGGTGCGCACCAGCCACCGGCCGACCGAGGCGTTCATCGACCCGCACACCGGGCCCTCGGCCACGCCGGCCCCGGGCGCGAAGATGCGCATCTCGAACGTCGTTTCCGACACCATTGGACACGCGCCGATGGCGCCGACCATCGCGTCGGGGATGGCCGCCAGGTCCGTCCAGCACCTCCCGCGCGGTGCTCGGGCGCAGGACGGCCCAGCCGGGGCCGTTGTCGACCCACTGGTGGAACACCACCCGGGAGGGATCGACGCCGAACGCGGCCACCACTCGGTCCAGGAAGCCCTGCTCAAGAGCGCCGGTATGCGTCGTCGGCGGCTCGGTGAAGGAGAGGATGCCCCCATCGCGGCGGACCGGGATCAGACCCGCCCGGCGCTCCTGGACGGTCCGTTCCGGGTCGTGCGCCCTGCCGACGTTCTCCAGCCAGGCGCGCGCGGACCCCAGGGTGGGGTGCCCGGCGAACGGCAGCTCGCCGGCGGGCGTGAAGATCCGCAGCCGGTAGTCCGCCCGCACGTCGGTCGCCGGCAGCACGAACGTGGTCTCCGACAGGTTCGTCCAGCGCGCGATCCGCTGCATGTCGGCAGCCGGCATGCCCTCGGCGTCCAGGACCACGGCGACCGGGTTGCCCCCGTAGGGGACGGGCGAGAAGACGTCGACCTGGGCATAGGGGCGGGGACGGGGCACCGGGGCGGACCTTTCACGAGACGGGCAACACGCTGTCGATTATATCGCTCATGAAGGGCATCATTATTGCTATTTATGGCGTTATAGTGAATATATGAGCAATCAAGTGGTGATAGATCGCGTAGATCAGGCAATCATCGTTGCCTTGGTCGAGGATGGTCGGATGAGCAACGTGGATCTCGCCGCGCGCGTCGGCCTGACGCCCGCTCCCTGCCTGCGCCGGGTCAAGCGGCTGGAGGCCGAGGGCGTCATCACCGGGTACCGTGCCCGCATCGACCCCGTCGCAGCAGGGCGGGCGTTCTGCGTCTACATGCAGGTCGAGATCGTCGGCACCAGCCAGGAGATCGTCGAGCAGTTCGAGGCCGCCGTCGCCGCCTATGACGAGGCCACCGAGGTGCGCCGCCTCTATGGCCCCGTCGACTACCTCATCCGGGTCGAAGTCGCCGACGGCAGCGCCTATGAGCGGTTCCAGACCGAGAAGATGTACCCGCTGCCGGCCGTGCGCCGCATCGAGTCCTACCCCACCATGAGGGTCATCAAGAGCAGCGCCTACGACGCCGCGCCCTCAACCGTGCTGTGAGATCTCGCTCCACGGGGGGCGCCGGGACCGTGCGGGCGGCGCCCGGGCCTCAGTGCCCGAAGAGCTTGGCGAGGAAGCCGGGCCGGGGTTCGTCGTCATGGCCCGGGCAGCGCTGTGAGGCCGGGACATCGCGCATGACCTGGTCGACATGCCGGCCGCAGCCGGCCCAGGTGGTCTTGCCGCAGATCGGGCAGGTGACGGCTTGGCACATGGTGGGTCCTCCTTGGGGGGAAGGGGCGCGTGCGCCCCGGGAATGGCGGCCTGCGCATCAGGCCAGGGCGAGGAAGAGCCTCTCAAGCTCCTCGGTGGTGATCCCGTCGCGGTCCCTGGCCGCCTCGGGGTCGCTTAGACAGTTCTCCATGGCGGTGGCGACGACGACGAATCCGGCCCGGTTGAGCGCATGGGTGACGGCCGAGAGCTGGGTCATCACCTCACGGCAGGGCGCGTCGGACTCGACGGCCGCGATGACGGCGTCGAGCTGGCCTCGGGCCCTTCGGAGCCGGTTGAGGATCTTGCGCTGGGCTTCGTCATCGGTCGTCATCGCTGCTCGTTCTCCTTGTCCTTGTTCTTGTTCTGCGCGCCCTCGACGGGCGCGGCGTCGGCGAGGACGCCGTCGGCGCGCGCTCCGAGGGTCGCGCGGAGCGTGAGCATTCCGCCGGAGAGGGACGCCGAGTCGAAACCGGACTGGATGAGCACGCGGTGGGCGATCGCCGAACGCACCCCCGAGGCGCACACGACGCGCACGGGACGCCCCGCCGCGGCCGCGCGCACCTCCTCCAGGCGCCCGCGCAGCTCGGTGTGGGGGATGTGCAGGGCGCCGGGCAGCATGCCGGTCGCGACCTCGTCCGCGGTTCGCACGTCCAGGATCAGCGAGGATGCCCGAACGGCGTCGAGCTCGCGCGCGTCCCAGAGGCGCAGGGTGCCGTCGAGCACGTTCTCGCCGACCATCCCCGCCAGGTTGATCGCGTCCTTCGCCTGCCCGTAGGGCGGGGCGTAGGCGAGGTCCAGGTCGATCAGCTCGCCCACGCGCATCCCGGAGCGGATCGCGGCGGCGAGCACGTCGACGCGCGTGTCGACCCCGTCCGCGCCGACCGCTTGCGCGCCGAGGATACGCCCGTCGGCCGGATCGATATGGAGACTCAGGTGGATCTGGGAGGCGCCGGGGAAGTACCCGGCGTGCTGGTTCGGGTGCAGGTGCAACGTACGGAACGGCAGATGGGCGGCGAGGAGCGAGGCGCGGTTCGCGCCGGTCATTGCGGCCGTCAACTCTCCGACGCGCACGATGGCCGTGCCCAGCGGCTGGGGGAGAGGCCTGGCGGAGCCGGGACGAAGGATGGCGTCCGCGACGAGCCGCCCCGCCCGGTTCGCCGGTCCCGCCAGCGCGACGGGGCGCCGGGCGCCTGTGATCGGATCGGCGCTGACCGTCGCGTCGCCCACCGCCCACACACCCGGGAGGGATGTCCGCCCGTGCTCATCGATGCGGATCGCCCCTCGTTCGCACTCCACGCCTGCCTGCTCGAACACCGCTGTGTCCGGGCGCACCCCAGTGGCGAGGAGGATCAGGTCCGTCTCCACCCGGGCGCCGTCCGAGAAGATGACGGTGTCTCTGTCGGAGCCGCCGACGATGCGTTCGGCTGCGACCGAGGTGCGCACGTCCACCCCGAGGCGGCGCAGCTCCTCCGACACCAGCCAGGCGTGCTCGGCATCCAGCGGAGGGAGCACCTGGTCCGCGTACTCGACGAGTATCGTCTCCACACCCCGTCTGGCCAGCACCTCCGCCGTCTCCACGCCGATGAACCCGGCGCCGAGGACGACGACGCGCGTGAGGCCGGCATCGGCCCTCGTCCTCAGCGCGACCGCGTCCTCGACCGAGCGCAGCGTCCGCACACGAGGAGAGCCCAGGCCGGGTACGGGCGGACGAGCCGCCGTAGCGCCCGGGGCGAGCACGAGGGCGTCGTAGCCGATCCGTTCCACGCCGGCCGCGGTGCGGACGACGATCTCCCGCTCCGCCGCGTCGAGGCCGATGACGTCGTGGCCGGTGCGCACGTCCAGGTTCAGGGCGGCGCGCAGGGTCTTCGGGGTCTGCACCAGCAGCGTGTCCTGCTCCGCGATCTCGCCGCCCACGTAGTACGGCAGCCCGCAGTTCGCGAAGGAGACGTGCTCGCCCCGATCGAGCACGATGATCTCCGCGCTCTCGTCCAGGCGCCGCGCCCTGGCTGCGCAGCTCATGCCGCCTGCGACGCCGCCGACGATCACGAGCCTCATCGCATGGCCCCGTTCGCGCCGCGCCGTCCGGCGGTCGTCCCCTCGGGACGGCCCGCGATGGTCTTCTGTGTCTCCATGCCGCCAACAATACCCCCAGGGGTATATGTGTCAAGCGGCGGAGAACAGACGCTCCGGGGTCCGGGGCTCAGCGGCCGGAGGCGGCGTCTTCCGCATACACGGTCTTGCCGCGCCCGTGGCGGGTGGCGAGCCGCGCGAGCGCGGCGGGGACCCCGGCCAGCGGGACCCGTTCGGAGAGCATCGGGTCGAGCGACCCCTCCGCGACGAGGGAGAGCAGTACGGCCAGGTCGCCGGCCAGATGGGACCGCGCGACCGCGTCTCCGTGGCTGTGGGCGGCGCCGAGTGCGATCTCGTGGACGGACGGGGCCGTGGTGAACTCCGGGACGGCGTTCCAATCCGGTCTGCCGGCGATCGCCGCGAGGCCGCCGCCGTGCACGAGCAATAACAGCCCGGCGGTCGCCGAGTCCGAGCCGAGGGTGTCGACGATCGCGTCCACGCCGCGTCCGCCGGTGAGCTCCCGGATCCGGGCGGGGACGTCCTCGGCTCGGTAGTCGATGACCTCGTCGGCGCCCAGGTTCCGCACCGCGCCACGGTTGCCGGCCGAGGTGCTCGTCAGCACGCGCGCGCCGATCCGGTGGGCGAGCTGGACGGCGAAACCGCCGACGCCGCCGCTGCCGGCCGTGATGAACACGGTCTGGCCGGCGCCGAGGCGCAGGCGCCGGTGGATCGCCTGGTAGGCCGTCATCCCAGCGCACGGCAGCGCCGCGGCCGTCGCGGCGTCAACGCCATCGGGGATCGTCGCCACCACGTCCGCAGCGGTCACGACGTACTCGGCGAACCCGCCCTCGCGGCGGAGATCGCCGTGGAAGACGACACGCTGCCCGGGGGAGAAACCTCGGACGCCCGCGCCGACGACGTCCACCTCGCCGGCGGCGTCGAGTCCGGGGATATGGGGCCACCGCCAGGCGGAGTTCCCGGCGGAGGCCGTTCCGACGTCGACCGGGTTCAGACCGCAGGCGCGCACTCGGATACGAAGCTCCCCGGGACCCGGTTGCGGGATCGGCGCCTCGCCGACGCGCAGCGTCGACGGAGCGCCCGGGCGGTCGAGGAGCAGCGCCCTCATCGTCGTGGTCCCCGTCGTCGCATTCGCCATGACGATGCCTCCTAGAGGAGCTGCTGGTGCTGGCGGTAGGCCCGCGCGTACGGCTCCGGGATGTAGTCGACCTCGGCGCCGAGCGCGCGTGCGGCCCGCAGGGCGAAGCTGGGGTCGCGCAGGAAGGCCCGGCCGACCATGACGGCATCGGCGAGCCCAGTGGCGACGATCTGCTCGGCCTGCCACGGGTGCTCGATCATGCCCACCGCGGAGGTCGGCATCCCGGTCGAGTGCTTGACGGCGGTCGCGAGCGGCACCTGGTATCCGGGGCCGACCGGGATCGGAGCCCTGGCGACGTTCCCGCCGGAGGAGATATCCACCATGTCCGCGCCATGCTCGCCGAGCCACTTCACGACCGTGCAGGCCTCCTCGACATCGAAGCCGCCATCGACCCATTCCGAGGCGGACAGGCGCACCATGACCGGGACCGCGTCGCCGAGCTCGGCGCGGATCGCGTCCACGATCTCGAGCAGCAGCCGGGCGCGGTTCTCGAGGGAGCCGCCGTAGCGGTCGTCGCGTGCGTTGCTGAGCGGTGAGAGGAACTGATGCACGAGATAGCCGTGCGCGCCGTGCACCTGCACGAAGTCGAAGCCGGCGTCGACGGCGCGGCGGGCGGCGCCCGCGAACGCGGACACGATGCCGCGAATGCCGGCCTCGTCCAGCGCCTCCGGCTCGGCGAGGCCGGGGAAGGACGTTGCCGACGGTCCGAAGGTCTGCCATCCGCCATCACCCTCCGGCACGCTGCCGCCGGGGCGGGCGACGCCCCACTCCCGATAGGTGGAGGCCTTGCGCCCGGCGTGCTGCAACTGGATGCCGAGCCTCGCGCCGGCGGCGTGCACGGCCTCGACGACCGGGCGGAAGGCCTCCTGCTGCTCGCGGTTCCACAGACCCAGGTCGTTGGGGCTGATCCGGCCCTCCGGGACGACGCCGGTGGACTCGACGATGATGGCGCCGGCACCGCCGCGGGCCATGCCCGCGTAGTGGACCAGATGCCACGGCGTCGGGATCCCGTCCCGCTTCTCGACGGTGTACTGGCACATGGGCGGCACCCAGAGACGGTTGCGCACCTCCATGCCCCGGACGGTGATGGGCTCAAACAGTGTGGTGGTCATGCTCGCTTCTCATCTTCGTGCAAATACGGTTTCCGCTGGTGTGGCCGCGCGCCGGCTGGCGGCGCGGTGTCAGGCGCTGATGGCTTCGAGGACGGCGCGGGTGACAGCCCGGGAGGATTGCGGGTTCTGCCCCGTGATGAGGTTCCGGTCGATGACGACGTGGCTCGTCCAGGGGGCGCCGCCCTCGACGATGGCCCCGCGTTCGGCGAGACGCTGCGCGAGGAGCCACGGGACGCCCGGCACGCCTCCGGCCCTCTCCTCCGCGTCGGTGAACGCGGTCATCCGGCGTCCGGCGAAACGGAAGGAACCGTCCTGGCGGGTCGCGCTGAGCAGCCCCGCCGGACCGTGGCAGAACGGGGCGATGACAGCGCCCTTCTCGTCGGCCTCACCGAGGATCGCCCCCAGTGCCGGGTCGACGGCGAGATCCTCCATCGGCCCATGGCCACCGGGGAGCACGACGGTCGCGTAGTCTTCGACCCTCATGTCCTCGAGGATGGCGGGATGCTCCAGCTGGCCGCTGATGGAGCCGAGGTAGTCGCGGAGCTCCTCGGCCAGCCGCCCGCCGACCGCGGACGGGTCGATGGATGCCGGGTCGACGGGCGCGGGGCGTCCGCCCGGCGTGGCGATGGCGACGTCATGACCGGCTGCGGCGAGCCCTCGGTGGGCGACGACGAACTCCTCGGCCCAGAAGCCGGTGGGATGTCCGGTGCCATCGGCCAGAGTCAGGGAATCCGCAGCGGTGAGAACGATGAGGACGCGGGACATGGGGCCTTCCTTCACGCGACCGCGACCCGTCCGGGGTCGGGCCCGACATCGTCGGGCCACGAGCAGCGTAACGGCAGGAGCTGCGCATTCGCCAATTGAAAAGACGATCTCTGTGATAGGGAAACCTATGGCAAGACGCGCTAGTGTGGACTGTCGTGAGCGACGACGAGACCCCCGATCCCGAGCTGTCCGCAACCCGATCCGACCTGGACCTCAATCTGCTGCGCACCTTCCTGGCGGTGTATCGCGCGGGCTCCTTCACCGCCGCGGCGGCCCAACTGGGACTCTCGCAGCCGACGGTGACGACGCAGATGCGGTCCCTGGAGCGGCAGGCCGACCGTCGGCTCTTCCGTCGCCTGCCCCGTGGCGTGGAGCCGACGTCGTTCGCCCACGAACTCGCCGCGCAGGTGTCGGGTCCGCTCGACGCCCTCTCCGCTGTGGAGACGAGCGCCGGGCGCCTCTCCCCGAGGTCCGCGCCGGTGCATCTCGGAGGTCCCTCTGAACTGCTGTGCACGCGGGTGCTGCCGGCCCTCGCCGGTCTGGTCGCCGGCGGCGTGCGACTGCGCGTCACGCAGGGTCTGACGGATCCGCTGATCGACGAACTGCGCTCCGGCCAGCAGGATGTCATCATCGCGACGCGCCGGCCACGCGGGCGCGCGCTCGGCGCCGTGGCGCTGGCCGAGGAGGAGTACGTGGCGATCGCCGCTCCGGCCTGGGTGGCGCGCCTCGAGGAGCGGCCCGGCGGATCGCCCCCGTGCTCGGCACTGCGGTCCGTGCCGCTGATCAGCTACGCGGAGGACATGCCGATCGTGCGGCGGTATTGGCGCGCGGTGCACGGGAAGCCGCATCCGCCGGCCGCTCCGGCCCTGACGGTGCCGAACCTGCACGCCGTGGTCGCAGCCGTGGCGGCAGGCTCCGGCTACAGCGTGGTCCCCCGCTCGATCTGCCAGGAGCACATCCGCGATGGACGGGTCCGCCTCATCGAGATGCCCGAGGAGCCCCTGATGAACACGCTCTACCTCGTGCGGCGTCCTGGGGCCGAGGCGAATCCCGATGTGATGCGCGTGTGCGCGGCCCTTCAGGCTGCCTCGTCCACCTGGTGACCCGGGCCAGGCCCGCCGGCGAGCACCGGGACCAGCAGGCTCGCCAGGACGATCGTGGCCAGCCGGTTCTTCACCAGGTCCTCCCCGAGGGCGTCTGTGGGGAATCCGTAGCCCAGCACCGTGACGAACACGAGGAACCCGGCCATTCCCCACGCCGCTGGAATGGAGGCGCGACGAATCAAGATGCCGATGCCGCATGCGATTTCGAAGACCGCGAGCGCGATCGTGAGCCAGGCGATGTTCGACATGACGAACGACCCCCACAGCCCGTGCAGCCAGGGGAGGGCGGCGGTCGATCCGAATGCGCCGTAGCTTTGCGGCCAGAGCCTTCCGGCGACGAGGTGGACGGCGCCGCCGCCGATGAAGACCACGGCGAACAACGCTCGGATGACGACCCGGTACCGGCTCATCGGTCCTCCGCGAGATGGGTCTGCCGGAAGTGCCGGACGTGTCCGGTGAGGAGCCGGAGGGCCTCCTGCTCATCGCCGCCGTCGGCCAGGTCGACGAGCAGGTGGATCGGGCCGAAGAACGCCAGGGCGGTCTGCTCGGGGTCGAGGTCGTCGCGGAACTCGCCCGATGCGAGCAGACGCCGGAAGAGGTCGGTCTGGAAGGCCAGCGGGCGTCCGATGAAGTAGTCGCGGAAGCGGGCGGACGCGCCTGCGTCGTGATACCGCTCGATCGCCAGGAGGCGCCGTAATCGCGCGAACTCCTGGTCGTGGAGGACGAAGCCGAACATGCTGCGGGCGATCTGCAGCAGCCGCTCCTCGCTGATGCCCCGATAGGCGCCAGCGGCCTCGCCGCCCGTGGAGACCGCGATCCCGAGCGGCGCGGTGGCGGCGGCCAGACGCTCGTCGGCGCGCTTGATAAGCGCATCGAAGATCGCCTGCTTGGAGGCGAAGTGCTTGTAGACCGAGCTCTCGCGGATGCCGACCGCCCGCGCCAGGTCGCGGATCGAGGTCCCGCGATAGCCCGTGCGCGAAAACTGGTCGAGCGCGGCGTCCAGCAGGGAGTCCCGCGTGCTCGCCGACGTGCGCTGTTCACGATGCCCTGGGGGGAAGAGGTCGTCTCCTGTCCGAGAGGCTAACGAACGTTCGCTTTCCATGAGGCCAAGCTATCAGGGGAAGGAACCAGTCGGCAAGCCCGCGAGCCCGGACGAGGACGGAGGCGGCAGACGGACCGGCGGGCGCCGGAGCCCGCCCCGGGGTCGATCGTCTTCTGGCCGACGGACGGGTTGGGCGCGACGGGACCAGTCCGTCGAGGGGCGTGCCGCCTTCCTGCGCCGAACCTGCGTGGTAGGGCCGAGCCGGCGGACCAAACGGCGGACCAAAAGGGTAAAAACCGTGGTCAGCGGCTTGAAGGCGCTGATAGAAACGAGTTGCGGGTTGTCCCTGAACCGATGGAACCTCGAGCCTCCCGCCAGGGGCCCGAGGCCGCCGACGGACGATGACTGCCCGCATTCTCATGAACCCTGTTCCGCACAGCGCTCCGACTCGAGAAGGAGAAGCAGTTGAGATTGCAGCTGCGGCGTGGAGACGCCGCTTCATATCCCCAAGGCAGGACATCTGAGAGCCCGGGAGCCACCTTCGGTGTCCAGCCAGAGACGCCGGACGGACGGGTCGGACGCGACCGCCATCGCGGAAGTGCAATGAGGAAGGCGTCTGCCTTGGCTGTGGTGCCTGTATTGGCGCTGAGTGCCTTGTCGGGCGTTGCCCAGATAGTTGCGCCGCAACCGGCCCATGCTGAGGAGCCTTCCGCAGCGCTTGGGCCTCTACAATGGTTGACGGCGGTCGAGGGGATGACGGCTGAGGTTGGGCAAAGTTCAGAGCTCACCTTTGGTGATACCGGAGTCACCGCTACCAACACTCTGGTTGAGGCCTCGGGCGGTTACTGCGATGTCTTGGGGCGACAAGGTGGTGCGCTTCAGGGTCCTAATGCAAGCCAGTTCCTCACACCCAGCGTTCCAAATGATTCGGTTTCAATCGCGGGTTGCTCGGGTGCTTATTCGAGTGGAAACCCTGCAGAGGGACGCACGGTCGTTAGTACAGAGTTTAGTGAGCCGATGCCGTACGTGGTGGTGCATGTCCAGAATCTTGACGCTTCAAGGCTACGAATTCTCGGTACGAGCACAACTGGAGATCCTCTCAAGTTTCGTGCGTTGAGTCAAAACAACGCTCTTGGGAACTCAGATGAGTGGATCAATTCTGATACGAGACTCGCGAAGAACATCGGTTGTCAGCTCGACGGGGGTGAGAATCCCTCCGGAGGATGCGGCTCTTTCGTCGTATGGGCGGATTCCGGTGACGTGGTTGACCTCGTGTTTGAGAACGAGGGTGGATGGATGGGCGACGGGTGGGAATGGTCGCTTTCGATTCCTGCGACGCAGTTGAACGTCAAGAAATCTTCGAGCACGGAGTCAGCTGGGCCAGGGGATACAGTTGAGTACACGGTGATCGCGACAAATGTGGGTGACCGGGACTACACGAGCGAAAACCCTGCGGTTCTCCTCGATGATCTCTCCGGCGTCCTCGACGACGCGACCTACAACGGCGACGCGGCGGCGGACCAGACGGGTACCGTCGCGTTCGACTCACGGGTCCTGTCCTGGACGGGTGCTCTGCCGGCAGGGGAGACGGTCACACTCACCTACACCGTGACGCTCAAGGCGGGTGGAGACGGCGTCGCGCGCAACGTCGCCTGGGAACCGGACCCGGGCGACCCGACGCCGCCGGTCTGCGACCCGCCCGATGAAAACGGGCTCGACCCCGACACAGGGCAGCCCTGCGCGTTCACCGAGACCAAGCTGCCGCGGCTGTCCGTCCAGAAGACCGCGGACCGCACGGAGCTCCCAGTGGTCGGCGGGACGGTGACCTACACCGTCACCGTGAAGAACGTCGGACCCGGAGACTATTCGGACGACGCCCCCGCCACATTCGAGGACGACCTCGCCGACGTCCTGGACGCTGCGACCTACAACAAGGACGCCGCAGCGTCGACAGGCGCCGTGTCCTACGCGGAGCCGAAGCTCTCGTGGAGCGGGGCGCTGGCCGCGGGTGAGTCCGCGACGATCACCTACACGGCGACGTACACCGGCGGCGGCGACCAGAATCTGCGCAATGTCGCCTGCATCCCGGAAGACGAGGTGGCGCCCGGCCAGGAACGGTGCGACTTCGTCCAGATCCCCGGAGCCGCCCTCACCCAGTGGAAGAAGGTCTCCTCCTCGGATTCGCCAGCCGTGGCCGGGTCGGTCCTCACCTACACGTTGTTCTTCAAGAACACGGGCGGGGCGGCGGCCGACGTGGACGCCATCGACGATCTCACCCACGTGCTGGACGACGCCGACATCACCACCGAGCCCATCTCGCCCGACGGCCTCGCCGTCACGCGGGACGGGTCGCGGATCTCCGTGACCGGCCAGGTGCCCTCCGGCGAGACCTACCAGGTGACCTACACGGCGACGATCAAGGCTGACGGGCAGCGCGGGGACAACATCTCCTCGAACTTCCTCATGAAGAACCGTCCGGACGATCCGCCTGAGCCCCCTCGAGTGCCCACCTGCAAGCCGACCGACGCGCAGCTGCCGGACTGCACCGAGACTCCGATCGCCCAGGTCGAGTACGCGAAGTCGGTCTCCGCGTCCAGCGACCCCGTGGAGGCCGGCACCGTCCTCACCTACACGGTGACCGCGAAGAGCACCGGGGCGGACACCACCGCGGTCTCGCGCGAGGACGTCCTCGCCGGCGTGCTCGACGACGCGACGCTCACCGGGGCTCCCCGTTCCGACACGGAGACCGTCACGGTCTCCGACGGCACCGACGGCCGCATCCGGATCGGCGGCGAGCTCGTTGCCGGAAGGACCGCGACCATCACCTACCAGGTGACGGTCAGGGACGAGTCCGATCGCGGCGACAACCGCGCGGACAACTTCATCGTCCCTCCGGGAGAGGAACCTCCAAGCACCTGCCCCTCGGGCGACACGACGTGCACGTCGACGCCGCTGCCGAAGATCGACGTCACCAAGTCGGTCACCCCCGACGACGGATCGGCCGTGCAGGAAGGACAGGAGGTCACCTACACACTGACCTTCGCCAACACGGGCGCGGCCGCGGGCACCATCGACCACACGGACGATCTGGCAGGAGTCCTGGACGACGCCACGCTCACCACGGCGGCATCCAGCAGCGATCCCGCCCTGGTGGCGACCTCCGGCGAGGATGGGAAGGTCCGGGTGACCGGCACGCTCGACGTCGGCCAGACGGTGACCGTGAAGTACACGGTGACAGTGAGGGCCGACGGCGATCGCGGCGACAACCGCCTGGGCAACGTCGTCGCCCGCACCGACAATCCGCATCCGAAGTGCGGCGACGACGGGGTGTCCTGCACGGAGAACCCCATCGGCGAGCTCGACGACTGGAAGACCGTGGATCCCGCGATCGGCACGACCGTGCGCCCCGGTGACGTCCTGACGTACACGCTCCACTTCGAGAACACAGGCACCGCTCCCAAGGCGTTCAGCCGCGACGACGTGCTCACCGACATGGTGGACGATGCCGACGTGACATCCCAGCCGTCCTCCTCCTCCGACGCCCTCTCGGTCTCCGGGATCGCCGATGGCCGATTCACGGTCAACGGCACCCTGCAGGCCGGCGAGTCTGCCACTGTCACCTACCAGGCGACGGTGAGGGCCGAAGGGCAGCGCGGGGACGACAGGCTCGGCAACTTCCTCATCGGGCCCGGCGAGACGCCTGACGTCGAGTGCCGGCTCGAGGACGCGGACCACTCCGACTGCACCGTCAACCACGTCTCGGACATGCGCGTGACGAAGTCGAGCGACCCCGCCTCCGGCGAGGAGGTCGATCCGGGGCAGAAGGTCACCTACACGCTGACCTTCGTCAACACCTCGGCGAACCCCGATTCGGCCCCAGCCGAAGTCGACTACACCGATCACATGGACGACGTCCTCGACGACGCCGACCTCGTCGCCGGTCCGGACGCCTCCGAGGGCGGACTCGCGGCGGCCGCTGACGGGGGGACGATCCGCATCACGGGATCCGTCGCCTCGGGGCAGACCGCCACGGTGACCTACACGGTGAAGGTGAGGAGCTACGACAAACAGGGCGACCACTCACTGGGCAATGTCGTGGCCGCGACGGGGGAGGACCCGGTGTGCGCCACCGGCTCATCCCTGTGCACCCGCCACGACGTGCCCGAACCAAAGCCCGGGAACCCGCTCGCGTCCACGGGCGCGGAGGGGACGGCCCTGCTGCTCGGGTCGGTGTTCGTCCTGATGGCCGGCGGGATGGCGGCCACCGCCGTGCGCCGGCGCCGCGACCCCTCGGACCGGGAGGAGGCGACGAGCCCGCTGAAGTAGGGTGAGCGGCCGGTCCCCGGCGATCCGCCTCCCGGCAGGGATCCGGATCCCGGGGATCAGCCGCGTCCGCCCTCGTCCGCCCGTCGCCGCGCCCAGTGGAGGCCACATCCGTGAAGTCAATCCCCCTGACAACCGACGGCCAGGACGCGTCCGCGCCCCCAGCCGACGCCGTGCCCCGCGATGAGCTCCTGCGCCGGCTCGACGAGGGCGCCCCCGTCGCGCTCATCCACGGCCCCTCCGGAAGCGGGAAGACGACCCTCGCCTCCCACTGGGCGCGCCGGCGCCGCGAACAAGGGGTCCTGGTCACGTGGATCGATGCCTCCGAGGCCACCGGTCCCGATCTGGCCCGCCGTCTCCCGGCCGGGCGACCGGACATCCCGGGGCCAGAACGGGCCATCGTCATCGACGACGCGCAGGAACTGACGGATCCGGCTCTCCTGTCGGCGGCGGCGCGCCTCCCCGGTCTGAGACTCCTCGTGTGCAGTACCACCCCGGAGGCGGCCGCCGCCCTGAGGGAGGCGCATCCGACGGTGATCACCGGACGGGATCTCGCGGCCACACCTCCCCAGCTCGGTGCCTTCGCCAGGAGCTGGGGCCACCGCCTGTCCCAGGGGCTCGGCGACGCGCTCCACGCCCAGTGCGGCGGGCACCTCGGGGTGTTGCGCTGCGCTCTCGACCACGCGGGAACGGACGGAGACCCCCACGGGCTCCGGGCCGCCGGGGACTATCTGCGCTGTAGGGTCCTCGCCGGCATCCCCGGGGACCGGCTGGCGGCGATGGGCGCGCTGGCACTGGCCGGTCGGGTCGACGACGACCTCCTCCACGCGCTCTTCGACCCTCCGATCGCGCCGGAGCTGCCCGGCCCGGCGGGCGTGCGCCGGCTGCGCGCCGACCTGCGCTCGGCCGGCCTGCTCGTCGGGGACGGCGGGGACGCGCGGGCGCTCTGGTTCCCGCCGCTCGTCGGCGGGAACCTCGCCCAGACGCTGGAGGGATCCCGCCCGGAGCTCGCCCGCGCTGTCCACTCGGCCCTCGCCTCGTGGCACGCCGGCCGCGACCCGGACGATTCCGTCGACGACTGCGGGCCGGCGGCCGTCCACGCCCGCGCCGCCGGGGACTGGGGCCTTCTCGCCAGGACCTGGAACGAATGGGGCCTGTACCTGGCGATCCACCAGCCGCGACGATGCCACGCGGCATACGGCGCCCTCCCGGATGAGGCGGCCGCCGCGCATCCGGAGCTCGCGCTCGCGGCCTCGGTGACAGCGGCCCTCGGATCGGACCCGGACGACGCCACGTTCCCCAGCTCGGTCGACGGGGACTTCGAGTCCGGGTGGGCGCTGTGCCCGCCCTCTCCCCAACGGTGGAGACACTCCACATTGGAGGCGGCGGCGCACGTCATCACCGTCCGGCGCGGGGGCGACGTGGAGGAGGCCCGCCGCTTCGCCTCGTCCTTCGCCAAGCGGCTCCCGATTGGGGGCCGAGCAGGGCCTCGCTGGCCAACCGATCCTGGTTCGAGCTGCAGTGGGCGCTCGCCTCCCACGGGTCCTGCCGCACGGTCGAGGCCATCGCTCTTCTCGAGCAGTCGGCCCGCCACGCCCGGGCCGCGGGCGCCGGCCCCGTCGCCGTGGCCGCGAGGGAGCAGATCGCCCTCATGTACGCCGTCGCGGGCTATACCCAGACCGCGGTCGAGCACCTCGGGGCCGCGGGGTCCCGGCCGCGCGGCAGCGCAGTGGCTCGCCTCATCGAGGGGATCCTCCTCCTCGACCGCCTGGATCCCCGCGCATCGGACTGTTTCTCCATCCCCGGGGCGGACGACATCGAGGAGTGGGCGGTCGTCGCCTGGGCGCGGACACAATACGCGATGCTCTTCGGCGATCCGATCGTGGCCCTCGCCGAGGTCAACCGCATGGCGGTCCGCCACCTCCACACCAGCCGCCAGGGGAGCGCGAACCGCTACCTCGTCGACAGGGCCGTCGCCGACCTCGGCCTCGCGCTGGGGGAGCTCGACCGCGCTCAGCGCCATCTGGGGGAATGCGGATCGCTGGAGAGCCTCTTCGCCGTGCCCAGGGCGCGGCTCGCCTACATCTGCGGGGATCACGCGAAGGCGGGCGGGATCGCGGCCGCCCACGCGTGGGAGCCCGCCACGACCCTGCGCGACCGGATCGAGCTCGTCATGCTCCGCGCCGCTGCGGCGCTGGCGCGCAAGGACGCAGAGGGAGCGAGGCTCCAGTTCTCCCGCGCGCACAGGCTCGCGGCGGAGACCGGGACGCTCATCCCCTACACCGCGCTGCCCCGCGAGGCGTGCGACCGGCTCCTGGACCTCATCGGCAACCCGCTCGCCCCCAGCGTCGTCGAGCGCATCCACGAGCACCGCCAGCCCTACCCCGCACGCGGGAGGCTCATCACGCTGACGCCCCGGGAGAAGGTCGTCCTGGGGGCCATGGTGGAGCACGAGACCCTGGCCGACATCGCCGAGGAGCTGGTGCTCTCCCTCAACACGATCAAGAAGCAGGCGCATGCGGTGTATGCGAAGCTCGGCGTCCATGACCGTCAGTCCGCCCTGCTCGTCGCCAACCGCCTCGGTCTGCTCCCGGACCCCGCTCCCGATCCCTCGCCCGCGGGCCGCGCGGAGGAGGGGTCGCGTGCTTCGAGGCTCCCGATCCTGCCGAGGACGGCCTGAGACGGCGCACCCGGTGCGTCCCCGATAGCCTTGATGGGCCAGACGCCCCGGGAGGCCCCATGCTCGAGCTCCGCAATGTCCGCAAGACGTACACCGTCGCGGACTTCACCCAGGTCGCCTTGGACGACGTGTCGATCGCCTTCCGCGACAGCGAGTTCGTCGCCGTCCTGGGCCCCTCGGGGTCGGGCAAGACGACGCTGCTGAACATCGTCGGCGGGCTGGACCACTACGACGCGGGCGACCTGGTCATCGACGGCATCTCGACGAAGCGCTTCCGGGACCGCGACTGGGACGCCTACCGCAACAACCGCATCGGCTTCGTCTTCCAGAGCTACAACCTGATCCCGCACCAGACGGTCCTGTCCAACGTCGAACTGGCGCTGACGCTGTCCGGCGTGCCGGCTGCGCAGCGCCGCCAGCGCGCGGTGGCCGCTCTGGACCGGGTCGGGCTGGCCGACCACATCGGCAAGTTGCCGAGCCAGCTCTCCGGCGGGCAGATGCAGCGGGTCGCCATCGCCCGCGCCCTCATCAACGACCCGGAGATCGTCCTCGCCGACGAGCCCACGGGCGCCCTGGACTCGACGACCAGCCTGCAGATCATGGACCTGCTCACCGAGATCGCCCACGACCGGCTGGTCGTCATGGTGACGCACAACCCGGAGCTCGCCCAGCGCTACGCGACGCGCACCGTGACCCTGCGCGACGGGGTGGTGCGCGACGACACCGACCCCTTCGACGCGGCCGCGGCGGGAACGCGCCCAGCCCGGGCCGCCCGGCGCACCGCGATGTCCTTCCTCACCGCGATGTCCCTGTCCTTCCGCAATCTCATGACGAAGAAGGGCCGAACGCTGATGACGTCCTTCGCGGGCAGCATCGGCATCATCGGGATCGCGACGATCTTGGCGCTGGCCAACGGCGTGAACAACTACATCGCGAGCGTCGAGGAGGACACGCTGTCCGTCTACCCGCTCACGATCCAGAGCCAGGGCATGGACATGACCTCGATGATGGTGGCGTCCGCCGACATGGGCGGGACCGGGAGCGGAGAGGGCGACGAGGGCGACGCGGCCGCGTCGGGGGAGATCCCCGAGGCCTCGGTGGTCGGCTCGATGTTCTCCAGCGTGGGTTCCAACGACCTCGAGGCGCTCAAGGGCTACCTCGATCAGGACGGCGGCGGGATCCGCTCCCAGGCGAACTCGATCGAGTACACCTACGACGTGACGCCCCAGATCTTCCAGTCCGACACCTCCGACGGCGTGCGCCAGGTCAACCCGGACAGCACCTTCGCGCCCCTCGGTTTCGGCGCGGACGTCTCCACGAGCTCGTTGATGTCCTCCTACATGAGCACCAGCGTCTTCAGCCAGATGATGAGCGACCCGAGCCTGGTCGAGCAGCAGTACGACGTCGTGGCGGGATCCTGGCCCCGGGACTACGACGAGGCCGTCGTCGTCCTCATGCCCGGCGGAACGGTCTCCGACTACATGCTCTACGCGATGGGGCTGCGCGACGCCTCCGAGCTCGACGCGATGGTCGAGCAGCTGGCCGAGGGCAAGGACGTGGGCGCGACGACCGAGACCGCCTCGTTCACCCCCGAGGAGCTCATGGGCGTCACCTTCAAGGTCGTGGACGCCACGGGCTACTACGCCCATGACGACACCTACGACGTGTGGACGGACCGGAGCGGGGACGCGGCCTTCCTCAAGGACCTGGTCGACGACGGCGACGAACTGCGCATCTCGGGCGTCGTCGCGCCCAAGGACGGGGCCACGGCGACGGCCCTGTCCCCGGGGATCTACTACACGCCGGCGCTCACATCCCGTCTCATCGACCGCGCCTCCCGCACGGCGATCCTGCGGGACCAGATCGCCCACCCCGGCATCGACGTCTTCACAGGCCGATCTTTCACCGACGAGGCCGCGGGCGCCGACGGCGGCGAGGACTTCGACATGAGCAAGCTGATCAGCGTCGACGAGGACGCGATCGCGAAGGCCTTCACCTTCGACGGCTCCACGCTCTCCCTCGACGCCTCCTCCCTGGACCTATCCGGCATGGATCTGTCCGGGCTCGTGGGCGCGGGCGGCCTCGCCGGGCTCGACCTGTCGGGCCTGGACCTCTCCGATATCCGCATCGACCCCGCCCAGCTGCCCGAGCTCGACCTCGAGCAGGTCGCCCGCGACGTCGACCTCGGCCAGCTCATCGAAGGCGTGGACCTGTCGGAGGTGCTCAGCGGGATCGACTACGGCGCGATCCTCGAGGAGGCCGCCGGAGAGGTCGACCAGGAGGCGCTCGCGGAGGTGGCCACCAGGATCACCGTGGCCTTCGGCGAGTACTGCGCGAACGACCCGGAGGCGGCCTGCGGAGAGGACATCGGGGCGGCCTTCGCCGCGTTCCAGCAGACGGATGCCGGGAAAGCCGTCATGGCGGACAGCCAGGCGATCCTCGACGAGCTCACCTCCGCCGTGGACGGCGCGACCGCCGACCTCTCCGCACAGGTCATGGCGCGCCTCTCCCAGGCCGTCCAGGAGCAGGTCGCGGCCCACGCCGATGAGCTCCAGGCGCAGATCCAGTCCGCGATGGCGGACGACATGCAGCAGGCCACCCAGGCCTACCTCGCCCAGGTGTCGGCCCAGCTTTCCCAGCAGATCGCCTCCCAGCTGCAGACGCAGATGACGCAGATGTCGACGCAGATCGGGGACGCGCTGCAGACCCAGCTCACCTCCGCGGTGGGCGCGGCGATGACGCAGGCGATGTCCCAACTCGCCCAGAACATGTCGGGCGCCATGGGGATCGACCAGGACGCGTTCCTCGGCGCTTTCCGCTTCACCATGGACGAGGAGCAGCTCTCCCAGCTCCTCATGTCGATGATGACCACTCAACAGGCCTCCCTCGAGGGCAACTACGCGAAGCTGGGCTACGCGGATCTCGACAAGCCGTTCCAGATCGACATCTACCCGAAGGACTTCGAGTCCAAGGGGCGGATCCTCGACATCCTCGACGCCTACAACGCGGACAGGGAGCAGGCGGGGGAGGAGGACAAGGTCATCACCTACACGGACCTCGTGGGCACGCTGATGTCCTCGGTGACGACCATCGTCGACGTCGTCAGCTACGTCCTCACCGCCTTCGTCGCGATCTCGCTGGTCGTGTCCTCGATCATGATCGGCGTCATCACCTACATCTCGGTGCTCGAACGCAAGAAGGAGATCGGGATCCTGCGGTCCATCGGCGCCTCGAAACGCGACATCCGGCGCGTTTTCAACGCCGAGACGATCATCATCGGCCTGGTCGCCGGGATCATCGGCATCGGGGTGACGCTACTGCTCACCCTCCCGGCGAACGCGATCGTCGACGCGCGGTTCGGCATCCCCCAGGTCGCCCAGCTCCCGGTGACGGCGGGCGCCATCCTGGTGGCGATCTCGGTGGGCCTCACCTTCCTCGCCGGGCTCTTCCCCTCCTCGGCGGCCGCCCGCGCCGACCCGGTGGAGGCGCTGCGCAGCGAGTGAGCGCTCCGCGACTATCCTCGTCCCCATGCCCGACATCGTCTTCCGGCCGCTCGGCGCCGCGGAGTTCCCCCACTGGCGCGGCCGCTGCCTCGCGGGGCTCGCCGAGGAGCTGATCGCGGCGGGGGAGGCCTCGGCCCCCTCCGCCCCCGAGCACGCCCGACGGATCCTCCACGACCTGATGCCCCGGAAGCTGGACACCCCGGGCCACCGCGTGCTCGTCGCGCAGGAGGGGAGCCGACAGGTCGGGGCCATCTGGCTGGCGGTGCGCGGCGACCCACCCCGGGTCCACGTCCTGGACCTCCACGTCGAGGAGGACCTGCGCAGCCGCGGGTACGGTCGTGCCATCATGGAGCTCACCGAGCAATGGGCGCGCGACCACGGCGCCGCGGCGATCAGCCTGGACGTCTTCAGCACGAACACTGTGGCCCGCGGGCTGTACCTGTCGATGGGCTACACGACGACGAACGAGCGGATGACGAAGCCGCTCACCTGAGGATCCGCAGGAATCGCGCGGGCGACCGGCGCGAAGGGCCGTAGGCTGGGCCCATGACCATGGCGACCCCCGATGACCCCTCCTTCTCCGATCTGCCGTCCTTCACCCGTGCCACGCGCATCACCGGGGTCTCGGGCTCTCGGTCCGGCACGGTGATCGCCACCCTCCGCCACGTCGACGAGGCCGGCGCCGCCTTCATCGACCGGCTGGTCTCCGTCGAGGCGCCCGGCCGGTCGGGCGAGCCGGCCGCGTCCTCGTCCCTCACCGGCGGCGCCTCCGCGACCCTCCTGGCAGTGGGGGAGCGCGGCGAGGTCTATTTCACCCGGAAGGATCCGTCGGCGGAGGAGAAGGGCGACGCCGTGTGGATGCTGCCGCCGCGGGGCGAGGCCCGCGAGATCCTGCGCCACCGCGGAGGCGCGGAGTCCCTGGCCGCCGCCGGTGGGCGTCTGGTGCTGGTCCTCGGGCTGGCTCCAGGGGCGGACACCGCCGAGGACTCCGACGCGCGCCTCAAAGCGCGCTCCGACGCGAAGGTGAGCGCCGTCCTGCACGACGACTACCCGATCCGTTATTGGGACCACGACCTGGGCCCGGCCCGGCGCCGCCTCTTCACCGCGCCCCTGCCCGATCTCACGGGCGTCGACGACGCGCCGCTCCCGCTCACCCCCGTGGACCTGCCCGAGGCGCCCGCCGGCGTCGACCAGTGGGACCTCGGCGACGTCCTGCCCGCCCCGGACGGATCGCTCGCCGTGATCGCCATGAAGGCCCGCACGCGGATCGACACCACGTCCCAGACCTGGGCCGTGACGTTGAACGGGTCCGGTGGGCCGCGGCTGCTGGCCGCCGATCCTGCGGCGGACATGACCCCGCTGGCCGTGTCGCCCGACGGCACGTGGGCGCTGGTGGACCGCGAGCTGCCACCCCTGCCGGGGCAGGCGGCCGAGGACACGCTGTGGCGCGTCGACCTGGCGACGGGGGAGCGCACGCGCGTGGCGAGCACCTTCGACGATGCGGTCTCCGAGGTGGCGATCGGCGACGACCAGAGCGTGTGGTTCTGCGCGCCCCGGCGCGGCCGCGGAGGCGTGTACCGGGCTGAGGCGGACGGCACCGCCACCCTGGTCACCCCCGACGACGAGTGCGCCTACTCGTCCCTGACCTGGTCGGGCGGCCGTCTGGTGGCGCTTCGATCCTCCATCGCGCAAGCCCCGCAGGTCGTGTTCCTCGACCCCGGTCCGGCCGATCGCCGGCAGGCGGCCGTCACCGGCGTCCCGGGACTTGCGCCCGACCTGGAACTGCCCGGCGAGCTCACCGAAGTCGCCGCTCAGGCGCAGGACGGCACGCCGCTGCGCGCCTGGCTGGCCCTGCCCGACGCGGAGGGCCCGCACCCGCTCGTCGTGTTCGCCCACGGCGGCCCGTGGGGGACCTGGAACGACTGGACGTGGCGATGGAGTCCATGGCCCTTCGTCGCCCGCGGCTACGCGGTGCTGCTGCCCGACCCCGGCATCTCGCTGGGCTACGGGCGCGCGATGACGGCGCGGGGCCACGACGCGATCGGCGACGCGCCCGTCAGCGACATCATGGCGCTGGCGGACGCCGCCGTCGCCCGCCCGGACATCGACGCCAGCCGGCAGGGCTTCGCGGGCGGCTCGTACGGCGGGTACCTGGCGAACTGGACGGCCGGGCACGCCGGCACCCGCTTCCGCTGCGTCGTCACCCACGCGGGCCTATGGGACGTCGGAGCGATGGCCACGACCACGGACAACGGCTCGTGGTACCGGTGGATGACGGCTCCTGTGGACGGCGGGGCGCCGCAGGCCCGGCAGTGGTCGCCGCATCGGGCGGCGGCCGACATCCGGGTCCCGATGCTCGTCATCCACGGCGACCGGGACTACCGCGTGCCCTTCGCCCAGGCGCTCGAGCTGTGGGCGGACCTGCAGCGGCTCTCGCCGCAGCTCGGGCACCGCTTCCTCTCCTTCCCGGACGAGGGCCACTGGATCCTCAAGCCCGGCAACGCCCAGGTCTGGTACGAGACGTTCCTCGCCTTTCTCGACACCCACCTGCAGGGACGGGTCTTCGACCGTCCCGACCTGCTGGGCTGAGCGGCGGCGACGCCCTCGCCAGGTCAGTGGGGCCGGGCGACGCCGTAGCGGTCGATCACCTCGCCCGGGGCGAAACCGAAGGTCATCACCGGGGGGACCTGGCCGGACGCCACAGCCTCGAGCACTTCGCGCTCATGGGGCGGCACGGCCTCGGGCAGGTCGCCGAGCGGGAACCATCGCAGTCCGGCGTCCTTGCCCGGCTCCATGACCCGGGGCTCGCCGCTCCAGCGCCGGCAGGCGAAGAACCAGTCGACGCGCTGCTCGATGGGCTCGCTCCCTCCGTTCGTGCGATGCATGCCGGTCAACGGGGCGAGGTCGGCGGGGGACAGGCCGATGCCGAGCTCCTCCCGGGCTTCGCGCACAGCCGTGCCCACAACGGACTCGCCCGGCTCGACATGGCCGGCGGCACCGCAGGCCCAGTGGCCGTCCATGTAGCCGGTGTTGCGCCGCAGCTGGAGGAGGGCCTCGGTGGTGGGGCCCGTGGGGGAGGCTCCGCGCAACAGGATGACGTAGGCGGCGGGGACCAGGGCGAAGGAATGGATGGACACGCGGCCATCGTAGGCGGGACTGCCGGCGCGGGCCGCCCGCCAGTAGGATGGATATGCGCGCGAGTGGCGGAATCGGCAGACGCGCTGGGTTTAGGTCCCAGTGCCCTCGGGCGTGTGGGTTCGAATCCCACCTCGCGCACAACCGCTCTCGTCCATCGGGGCGCGGAGCGGTCCCCGAAGGTCCCCAGGAAGGACTGACCCATGTCGTACACGCCGCCGCAGTACCCGCAGGAACCCTGGCAAGGGCAGCCTCCGCAGGATCCCGGCCCGGCCGGACAGCCCGGTGGTCCGGGCCCCCAGCCCTACGCAGCAGGTCCCCAGCCCTACACGGGGGGCCCGCAGTTCGCGGCGGGCGCAGGGGAGCCCCCTCTCACCGAGGCCTGGTACGACGCGGACTTCAAGCAGTCCATCTCCCGCTTCGTCCAGAAGGCTGCGCATTTCCAGGGCTACGCCTCGCGTGCGGAATACTGGTGGGCGGTCCTGGCCGGATTCCTCCTGAACACCGCGTTCTCGGCCGTCCTGCGACTGCTCGGGGACGGGGCTCTCGAGACGCTGATCGCCGGCGTCTTCTCCGTGGCCTCCCTGCTCCTCGTCGTGCCGGGGCTGGCCGTCGCCTCGCGCAGGCTGCACGATGCCGGATTCTCGGCCCTGCTGCTCCTTCTCCTGCTGCTCCCCTTCCTCGGGTGGATCGCCCTGATCGTGTTGCTCGCCTTGCCGACCAACCTGGCCGCGCGCAGGATGGAGTGGACGGACGCCAACCCGACGCCGACGATCAACTGGACCTGGAGATGAGCGCATGAGCGAGCTTGAGGCGGGCCAGCAGGCCCCGGACTTCACACTGGAGTCGACCCAGGGGACCGTGACGCTGTCGCGGCTCCTCGCGCAGGCCGACCGCGGGGTCATCGTCTACTTCTATCCGAAGGCCTCGACCCCGGGCTGCACCACCGAGGCCTGCGATTTCCGGGACAACCTCAACACGCTCAAGGGGGCGGGCTACACGGTCGTCGGCATCAGCGCCGACCAGATGCCGGCCCTGGAGCGCTTCGCCGAGAAGCAGGGCCTCAACTTCCCCCTCGCCTCGGACCCGGATCGCATGGTCCTCGAACCCTGGGGCGCGTGGGGCGAGAAGACGAGCTACGGGCGCACGACGCTGGGCATCATCCGCTCGACGGTGGTCGTCGCCCCTGACGGGCGCGTCGCCCTGGCCCAGTACAACGTCAAGGCAACCGGGCACGTCCAGCGTTTGCGCCGCGACCTGGGGCTCGACGCCTGAGGACGGATAGAGCCCGCCCTCAGGCGCGCGACGCCGTCGCGATCTCCGGATCGTAGAGCGGACGATCTGACTGACGGTTCGCCTGCCGCTTGGCATAGGACTCGGCGGCGCGCACGACCGCGTGGATGTCGCGCTGGTCCGTCAGCCATCGGGCGGGCGTGGCGCCCTCCAGCGCCGCGCTCGCGGTCCAGAACCATCGGGCGGCCGTGAGCTGGTCGACCCGGTCGACCAGCCGCCCCAGCACCTGAGACATCTGGGGGACGACCGAGTGGTCGTCGAGCAGCTGCCAGGTGGGGTAGTACCACGTCGTCGAGGGCGACTGGATCGCGAGGATGCGGTTCTCGCGCACGGCCTTGTTGATGCCCTGACGGGTGATGCCCAGCCACTCGCCGACATCGGCCGTCGTGCACACGGGCCCCACCAGATCCTCCATCTGGGGACGGGGATCCGTCATCGAGCGCACCAGATGGGCGGCCTGGGCGATGGTCTCGGGCGTGATGGCGGAGGCCCTGCGCGACAACAGGGCATGCTCAATCGCATCGAGGAGATCACGTTCGGATGAGGTGAGGCGGCGCATCGAACCCCCTGGGGTGGCAGAGCGAACCAGGAACATGAGCCGCCCACAAGGGGCGGCGCCATCACCGCCGCCTCGACAATGGGTGCGCCATGAGGGAATTGAACCCCCAACCCGCTGATTAAGAGTCAGCTGCTCTGCCAATTGAGCTAATGGCGCGACGTCTCTCGACAAGAGAAGATGATACTCGGCCGGCGGCCGGATGCAAAATCCTCCACGCCGCTAGAGTGGTCACCGACCGTGACGCGCACAGAGAGGGACGGCAATGGCGAACCTGCAGGTCCTTCCTTCGGCGCCACCTCCGAAGTCCCAGGTCACGCAGGATTACCTCAAGGTCATCTACTCCGCCGAGGAATGGGGCGGCTCCGGCATCAGCGTGACGGATCTCGCTGCCCGGATGGGCGTCGTGGCCTCGACCGCCTCGGAGAACGTCCGCCGCCTCACCGACATGGGACTGGTCTCTCACGAGCCCTACCAGAAGGCTCGGCTCACCGACGAGGGGCGCAAGGTGGCGATCGGCATGGTCCGGCGCCACCGGTTGCTGGAGACCTACCTGCTCGAGCAGCTCGGCTTCTCCTGGGACGAGGTCCACCGGGAGGCCGAACTGCTCGAGCACGCGGTCTCCGACACGCTTCTCGAACATCTCGACCGGGCGCTCGGCTTCCCGCTGCGCGATCCGCACGGCGACCCCATCCCGGCCGCCGACGGCACGTGGTACGCCCCCCCGATGATGCCGTTGGACCGTCTGCCAGAGGGCGTGCCCGCCCCCGTCGTGCGCATCTCGGACTCCGACTCCGAGATGCTGCGCCACCTGGAGGAGATCGGCGTCGTCCTCGACGCCGTCGTCGAGGTGGTCCGCCGTTCGCCCTCGATCGGGACGACGCGCGTCCGGGTGACGGCGCCCTCGTCGCAGGCGGCGACGCCGGTCGACCTCGGGGAGATCGCCACGTCCTCGATCTTCGTGCGCGACCGGGACGCCCCCGGTGACGGTGCCCCGGAGGCGGCGGGCGCGGGCTCCTGATCAGGCGAGCTCGGGGGAGCCCAGCCTGGGCGGGACATGGCGGCCGTGCCCGTCCTCGGCCAGCGCGGCGCGCAGCGACTCCATCGCGCGATCGAGGTCCCCGTCGGAGGCCGGGCGGGCGTGGGAAAGCAGGACGTCGGCCTCGGAGCGCATCGGCACCACGTGGACGTGGGTGTGGGGCACCTCGAACCCGGCGACGATGAGCCCGGACCGGGCCACGCCGAAAGCGCGCTCCTGAGCGATGCCGATGATGCGGGCGACGGCCATGAGGCGGGTGAGGACCTCCTCGGGCGCGTCCGTCCATTTCGCGTACGGGTGGCGGGGGACCACCAGCACATGGCCCGGCGCGATGGGCTCGATGGTGGCGAAGGCGACGCAGGTGCCGTCCGCCCACACGAAACGTCCCGGCCAGACCCCGGCGATGATGTTCTCGAATGCTGTGGACATGGTCCCATTGTGGTCCACCGCTTCGGGTGAGGACAGGGCTCCGCCCGGCGGCGGGTCCCGGGTCCGGGCACCGGTCGGGCCCGGCTGGGCGCCAGGACGATGGGCTAGCCTGGTCCGGACCGGAACTTCAGGAGGGGGACACGCCGATGACGATTGCGGACGACGCCGAACCGGCTCACCGCTACTCGGCCCGCGTCGCGGGCGAGATCGAGTCGAGATGGCAGGGGCTGTGGGAGGAACGGGAGACGTTCCGCGCCGACAACCCGGTCGGTGACCTGTCGGGCCCGTTGGCCGAGCGTCCGCCGTTCTTCGTCATGGACATGTTCCCCTACCCCTCGGGTAAGGGCCTGCACGTCGGGCACCCGCTGGGCTACATCGCCACCGACACGGTGGCGCGCTACCACCGAATGCGCCGTCAGAACGTGCTCTACACGATGGGCTTCGACGCCTTCGGTCTGCCCGCCGAGCAGTATGCCATCGCCACCGGCCAGCATCCGGCCATCACGACGGAGCAGAACATCGCGAACATGCGGCGCCAGCTCGCGCGCCTGGGGCTCTCCCACGACACGCGGCGGTCCTTCGCCACCACGGATCCGGCCTACATGCGCTGGACTCAGTGGATCTTCCTCCAGATCTTCAACTCCTGGTACGACGAGACCGCGCCGAACCGCGAGGGCACCCTGGGACGCGCCCGGCCCATCGCCGAACTCGAGGCCGAGTTCGCCTCCGGCGAGCGCCCGACCCCGGATGGGCGGGCATGGGCCGACCTGTCCCCCACGGAGCGGGCCTCCCTCATCGACGGCCACCGCCTGGCCTACATCTCCGAGGCCCCCGTCAACTGGGCACCCGGGCTGGGCACGGTCCTGGCCAACGAGGAAGTCACCGCCGACGGGCGCTCCGAGCGCGGCGACTTCCCCGTCTTCCACACGACGATGCGCCAATGGATGATGCGCATCACCGCCTACGCCGACCGGTTGGTCGACGGCCTGGACGGCGTGGACTGGCCGGAGAAGGTCCGCTCCATGCAGCGTCACTGGATCGGGCGCTCCCACGGGGCGACCGTGCGTTTCGCCGTCCCCGGCGTGTCCTTCGCCGGCATCGACGAGGACGCCCCCGGCGTGGCGGATCCGCAGGCCTCCGCCGCGCTCGAGGTCTTCACCACCCGGCCGGACACCCTCTTCGGCGCGACCTTCATGGTGGTGGCGCCCGAGCACCCGATTCTCGGGGCCGCAGGCGCGCTGTCCGTCCCCGACGCGTGGCCCGAGGGCACGCGCGCGGCCTGGACGGGCGGGTTCGCCACCCCGGCCGAGGCGGTCGCCGGCTACCGCGCGGCGGCCGCGGCGAAGTCCGAGGAGGAGCGCACCGCCGAGGCCGGGGAGAAGACCGGCGTCTTCACCGGCCTCTTCGGCGTGAACCCGGTCACGGGGGGCCGGGTGCCGGTCTTCGTCGCCGACTACGTCCTCATGGGCTACGGCACGGGCGCGATCATGGCGGTGCCCGCCCACGACGACCGCGACTTCGCCTTCGCGAGGACGTTCGACCTGGACATCATCACGACCATCACCCCTCCAGCGGGCTTCGACTCCGATGCGGCCGCCTGGACGGGCGACGGCGTGCTGGTCAACTCCGCGCGCCCCGACGGGGCCCTGGACCTCAACGGCCTCGGCAGGGGGGCCGCCATCGCGGCGATGACGCGGTGGCTCGAGGAGCGGGGGCTCGGCCGCGCGACGACGACCTACCGCCTGCGCGACTGGCTGTTCAGCCGCCAGCGCTACTGGGGGGAGCCCTTCCCCGTGGTCTACGGCGACGACGGGCGCGTCCACGCCCTGCCCGAGGACATGCTTCCCATCACGCTGCCCGAGGTCGACGACTTCTCGCCGCGCACCTTCGACCCGGAGGACTCAGGCTCGACGCCCGAGACGCCGTTGTCCCGGGCCACGGAGTGGCTGACCGTCGACCTCGACCTCGGGGAAGGCCTGCAGACCTACCGCCGCGACACGAACACGATGCCGAACTGGGCGGGGTCGTGCTCCTACGAGATCCGCTACACGGACCCCGACAACGTCGAGCGGCTCGCGGACCCGGCGAACGAGTCCTACTGGATGGGGCCGCGCACCCCCGGCGCCTCCGGTGGCACCGACCTCTACGTCGGCGGCGTCGAGCACGCGGTGCTCCACCTGCTCTACTCGCGCTTCTGGCAGAAGGTCCTCTTCGACCTCGGACACGTCTCCGCGTCGGAGCCGTTCCACAAGCTGTTCAACCAGGGCTACATCCAGGCCTACGCCTACCGCGACGCGCGCGGCGCCTATGTGCCCGCCGACGAGGTCGAGGGCGACGCCCAGACCGGCTTCACCTGGCACGGCGAACCCGTCACCCAGGAGTACGGGAAGATGGGGAAGTCCCTGAAGAACATCGTCACCCCCGATGACTTCGCCGACCAGTACGGGGCGGACACCCTGCGCGTCTACGAGATGTCGATGGGGCCGCTGGACATCTCGCGCCCCTGGGACACGCGCGCGGCCGTGGGCTCCCAGCGTTTCCTCCAGCGTCTGTGGCGCAACGTCCTCGACGAGCAGACGGGCCGGGTCACCGTCACCGACGAGCCCGCCGACCTGGCCACGAGCCGGCTGCTGGCCCGCACGATCGCCGATGTCACGGTCGAGTACGAGCACATGCGCATCAACACAGCGATCGCGAAGCTCATCGTGCTCAACAACCACCTCACCGGGCTGTCCGCGGTGCCGAGGGAGGCGATCGAGCCGCTGGTGCTCATGGTCTCCCCCGTGGCCCCGCACATCTCCGAGGAGCTGTGGTCGCGCCTGGGCCATGGGGACTCGCTTGCGCGCGAGCCGTTCCCGGTGGCCGATGAGTCCCTGCTGGTCGAGGAGACGGTGACGGCGATCGTGCAGGTGGACGGCAAGGTCCGCGCCCGCCTCGAGGTCGCGCCCTCCATCGGCGAGGAGGAGCTGCGCGGGCTCGCCCTGGCGACGGATCCGGTGCGCCGCATCCTGGACGGGCGTGATCCCCTCAAGGTGGTCGTGAGAGCGCCGAGGCTCGTCAACGTCGTCCCCCCCGCGGGCGTGAGAGCCGCGCCGCCGCATGCCTGAGGGAGACGTCCTCCACCGACTCGCCGCCACTTTCGACCAGGAGTTCGCGGGCCGCGCGTGCCGCGTGTCCTCCCCGCAGGGACGGTTCGCGGCCTCGGCCGCCCGGATCGACGGGCGGACGGTGGCGGGGGCGCACGCCGTGGGCAAGCACCTCTTCGTCGGCTTCGTGGGGGCGCCCCCGGCGGAGCCGCTCTGGCTGCACGTCCATCTGGGCTTGTACGGATCGTGGCGCTTCGCGGGCGATGAGGACTTCGCGGCGCCGCCCTCCATCGGGGCGCCCCGCGTGCCGGTGGAGGCCGCCTCCCCGAGGGAGGGCGCCTGGCGCCCGCCCGAGCCCGTCGGCCAGGTCCGCGTGAGGCTGTCCACGGACCACGGGGTCGCCGACCTCTCCGGGCCCACGCGGTGCGAGCTGCTCTCGGACGCCGAGCGGCGGTCCGTCGAGGCGGCGCTCGGCCCGGATCCCCTGGCCCCGGGCGCCTCCACCGACGGGGCGGCCCGGCGGCGCTTCGTCGACGGTGTCCGCGCCCGTCGCCGCGCGGTGGGCGAGCTGGTCATGGACCAGTCGATCGTGGCGGGCGTGGGCAACATCTACCGGGCGGAGTCGCTGTTCCTGGCGGGCGTCTCCCCTCTGAGGCGCGGCGACCGGGTGTCCCGGACCAGGCTGGGCGCGCTCTGGGACATCGTCTGCCGGCTGATGGCGCACGGCCTGGAGGCCGGGCGCATCGAGACCGTGGACCCCGGGGACGCGCCCGAGCCGCCTCTGTCGGGCGATCCCGAGGCGTCGCGCTGGTACGTCTACCACCGCACCGGCCGGCCGTGCCTGCGCTGCGGGACGCCCGTGCGGGAGCAGGCCATGCAGGGGCGGCGCCTCTTCTGGTGCCCGTCCTGCCAGCGTTAGCCGGGTGTCCCGGAGCCCGTCGCGCCCTGGTCCGCCGGCGCGTCGTCGTCGAAGCCCACGAGCTCATAGAGTCTGGCCGCGCCGGGGGCGGTGCGCATGTCGACGTTGAGCGCGACCTCCTCGTAGCCCCACGCCCGGCAGCGCCTGGCCAGCTCGAGGACCAGCGCGGTCGCGATGCCGCGGCGTCGGTGGTCCGGTGCGACCATGGTGTCGATGATGTAGGGGCCGGGCGGGGCGTCCTCCAGGTCGGCATCCGTCACGCAGAGGACCGCGCCCACCAGCTCCCCGTCCTGCCAGGCCCCGATGAAGGAGTCGTCGCGGGGGGCGCCGAAGGCTCCGTCGAACGCCATGCGCAACTCGTCGGTGGCCTCCCACAGGTTCTCGGCGATCTCGGGGGAGTCGTAGGCGACCAGGTGCAGGGCGGCCAGGGCCGGGATGTCGTAGCGCGTCAGCGTCGCCAGCTCGAGGCCCGGGGGCCGCTCGGCCTCGGCCAGCGCCTCCAACCGCGCTCGTAACGTTCGCTGAGTCATGATCCCAGACTAGGTGATGTGGGACACATCAGGGCGGGCTTCGCGGGATTCAGATGTACAGCGAGGGATCCTCGGCGTAGAGGTTCGGGTCGACGATGAGGTCGGCGTCGGACTCCTGGGGGCGCGAGGTCGGACGCACGCGCGCAGGCACGCCCAGCGCGACCGAGCCGGCGGGGACATCCTTCGTGACGACGGCGTTCGCGCCGATCTTCGCGTCATCGCCGACGATGACCGGTCCCAGGACCTTCGCGCCGGCCCCCAGCAGGACGTGGCTGCCCACGGTGGGATGGCGTTTGCCTGGGCTCATCGACACGCCTCCCAGCGTGACGCCGTGGAAGATCACGACGTCCTCGCCGACCTCGGCCGTCTCGCCGATGACGACGCCCGTGGCGTGGTCGATGAACAGGCGGCGGCCCAGCTGGGCGCCCGGGTGGATGTCGACTCCCGTCAACACCCGGGCGCCCGCCGAGAGGACCCGCGCCGGCAGCCTCGCGCCACGGATCCACAACGAATGGGCCACGCGGTGGCTCCACAGGGCATGGACCCCCGGATAGGTGAGTGCGACCTCGACCTTCGAGCGGGCGGCGGGGTCGCGCCGCCTGGCCGTCTCCAGATCCTCCCGGAGGACGTTCCAGGCCCGGAGCGGGTTGGGCAGCATCAGTCGCGCAGGTCGTCGAAGAGCTTCGTCGACAGGTAGCGCTCCCCGGTGTCGGGGAGGATGACGACGATCGTCTTACCGGCGTTCTCGGGACGGGCGGACACCCGGGCGGCGGCGGCCAGCGCCGCGCCGGAGGAGATGCCGACCAGCAGCCCCTCCTCGGCCGCGGCCCGGCGGGCGAAGGCCAGCGCCGAGGGCGTGTCGATATCGACGACCTCGTCGACGACGGAGGGGTCATAGGTCTCGGCGACGAAATTCGGGCCGATGCCCTGGATCCCGTGGGGGGCGCCCGCGCCGCCGGTGAGCATCGGGGACTCGGCGGGCTGGACGGCGATGATCTGGACGCCGGGCTTGCGCTCCTTGAGGACCGAGCCGATCCCGGAGATCGTGCCGCCGGTGCCCACGCCGGCGACGACGATGTCGACGCCGCCGTCGGTGTCGGCCCAGATCTCCTCGGCCGTGGTCGCGCGGTGGATCGCGGGATTCGCGGGGTTCGTGAACTGGGAGGCGATGATCGACCCGGGTCGCTCGTCGCGGATCCGCTCCGCCGCGGCGACAGCGCCCTTGATGCCGTCCTTCGGATCGGTGAGGACCAGCTCCGCCCCGAAGATCCGCATGAGCATGCGCCGCTCGACGCTCATCGAGGAGGGCATCGCGATGACGATCTTGTATCCGCGCGCGGCGCCGACCATGGCCAGGGCCACTCCCGTGTTGCCGGACGTCGCCTCGATGACGGTGCCGCCGGGGGCCAGCCGTCCGGAGGCCTCGGCGGCGTCGATGATGGCGGCCGCGATGCGGTCCTTGACGGAGGCCGCCGGGTTGGTGGCCTCGACCTTGCCGACGACCGTGGCGGCGGGGTCGGTGAGGCGGTTGATGCGCACGAGGGGCGTGCGGCCGATGAGCTGGGTGACGTCGGCGGCGATGGAAGTCATGAGGGTCTCCTGTCGGGAACGGGAAGAGGGGAACAACGGATCGACTCGGCATGCGGGCGCGAAGGGCGGACGACGGAGAAGGAGTCGCGAAGGCCATCCGCCCTAGAGACAGACGACACACAGGTGGACCACGGGCGCGCAGGACCGCGTCCGACGTGGACGCGGCGCGGAGATGGTCGTGGTCACGAATCCACCCTACGGCCGGGGCGCGGCGGCGTCCACTTCGCAGACGGCCCGCTCTCCGAGGGCGCACCGGGCCTCGCCGCCGGTGAGCTCGAGGATGCGGGCGCGCAGGGCGGCGCCGTCCTCGTCGACCGGGCGGCCGGAGGATCCCGGTGCACCGCCGCCGGGGGCGGCGCGCAGGACGACGTCCTGGCCCCACGCGACGTCGAGGATGCGCGCTCCCGATGAGCGCAGCTCGGCCTCGACGCGGCCCGCCTGGGCGGGGGAGAGACGGGCGACGACGACGGGCAGATCCAGCAGCAGCACTTTCGGGGCTCGGGCGAGCGCCTCCGACACGCTGGAGGAGTAGGCGCGCACCAGGCCTCCCGTGCCCAGGAGGATTCCCCCGAACCACCGCGTCACCACGGCAGTGACATTGCACAGGCCGGAGGAGCGCAGGACATCGAGCATCGGCGTGCCGGCGGTGCCGGCGGGTTCGCCGTCGTCGCTGGAGTGAGCGGCCGGCTGGGCGTCCTCCTGCGCGACGATCCAGGCCGTGCAGTGGTGGCGCGCGCCGGGGGAGGCAGCGCGCACCGAGTCGGCCAGGGCGCGCGCCTGGTCAACGGTGTCGGTCCGCGCCAGCGTGGCGGCGAAACGGGATCGGCGCACCTCGATCTCGTGGGTGAGTTGCGTGCCGGCGCGCAGGGTCGTCAAGGAGGCCATCGGCGTCCATCCTGCCAGTGATAGACTCCTCCGGTTGCCGGTGCGCGAGCGATCTCACAGGCCCCAGGGGCCCGGGAGCTGGCCCGCGGACATTCCCGCGTGGCAGAGTTGGACATCGGCAAGTCGTCACGTCCACCACGAGAGTAGAGGAGCGGTAGGGCCATGGCAGTTCCCAAGCGCAAGATGTCCCGAGCCAACACCCGCACTCGCCGGTCCGCATGGAAGGCCGATCTCACCGAGCTGAACACCGTCAAGGTCGCCGGCCGGGAGATCCGCGTGCCGCGCCGCCTGGCGAAGGCATACAAGAACGGGCTGCTGACGGTCGAGGACTGAGCGTCCCGATCGCGGTCGCGGCCCGGTGCCTGTCAGGCACCGGGCCTTTTCCGTGCCCGCCGATCCGTGCCGGGGATCGGCGGAGAGGGCCGCCCTGGTGCTGGGAATGAGGTAAGGCTAAGCTTTCCCATGGTGCCGGCCTGGGACGAGGGCGGCGCCGCCGTCATGCGCCGAACGACAAGGACCACCGATGCCCCACCACAGTCGACGGGCTCTGCCCGAGACACAGGACCTGCTCCGGCTCACGGTGCTCGCGACGCACCGCCTGTCCGAGCACTGGATGCGCGTCACCCTGGGCGGCGGGGACATCGCCCGCTTCACCCCGATGGGATTCGACCAGTGGTTCCGGCTCTTCCTGCCCGTCCACGGCGGGGACGGACTGGAACGGGTTCCCGCCAAGGCGAACAAGATGCTCGGCTATCTCAAGCTCCTCCGCATCCCGGAGGGGCAACGCCCCGTCATGCGCAGCTACACGGTGCGCGCGTTCCGCGAGCTGGGGGAATCCGGGGGCGCGGAGATCGATGTCGACTTCGTCATCCACCGCGCTCCGGACGGCGGCCTGGGGCCCGCACCCGCATGGGCGCTCGCGGCCGAGCCCGGCGAGGACGTCGCCCTCATCGACGAGGGGACGGGCTTCAACCCCCGCCGACCCCCGGAGCGCGTCCTGCTGGTGGGGGACGAGACGGCCCTTCCGGCCATCGCCGGCATCTGCGCCTCACTGCCCGGCGGGACCCGCGGCTCCGCCCTCGTCGAGGTGCCCGCCCAGGAGGATGCCCAGGACCTCGCCCGGCCCGAGGGGCTGGAGGTGCGGTGGATCGTGCGGAACGACCCGCATGAGGTCCCCGGACGGGCGGCGGCCGAGGCGCTCGCGTCGACCGAGCTGCCGGAGGGGGACGGGCCGTTCTACGCGTTCATCGCGGGCGAACAGCAGCTCCCCACGGGCGCGCGCCGCCATCTGGTGGCCGAGCGCGGCGTGGACAAGGACGACATCGGCTTCTGCGGATACTGGCGCGTCGGCCGCGACCGGCGCGGCTGAGGGCCGACCGCCTGGAGCGCCGGTCCGCCGGGCACCCCGTTCGAGGCGGGCCGGCATCCGGGGATGGGGCCGTCGCCACCGTCCTCGCCACCCCGAGTCAACGGGCGGACTGCCACACGACGTCGAAAGGCGTCTTAGCCGAGATCCTGCGCCGGATGCCGTCGGTGACGAACTGCTTGGCGGACTCGATGGCCTCGCGCAGAGAGGCCCCGGAGGCCAGCCCCGCCGCGACGGCGGTGGCCAGAGAGTCCCCGGCGCCCGACACGGAGGCGCCCGCGACCTTCGGACGCGAATAGCGCACCAGTTCGGCCCCGTCCCACAGGACGTCGACGGCATCGTCGCCCGGGATCGAGAGTCCGCCCTTCGCCAGGACCGCCGTGCCGGACTCGTCGGCGATGCGCTTGGCGGCGTCCCCCAGAGCCTCGAGGGAGTCGATGGACGCCACACCCGCCAGCGTGCAGGTCTCGAAGTAGTTCGGCGTGATGAGATCCGCCAGCGGCAGGACCTCGGCGCGCAGCGCGGTGTCGATGTCCAGCGCGGCACCGGGCTCCTGCCCCTTGCAGATGAGCACGGGGTCGCACACGATGTTCGGCAGCTTCGCGGCGGAGAGGATGTCGCGGACGGTCCGGATGGTCTCCACGGTGCCGAGCATCCCGATCTTCACGCTGGCCGGCGTCCAGTCCGCCAGCGTCGCCTGGGCCTGGTCTCGGATCGTCTGGACGTCGACCGGGACGAAGCGGTGGTTCCAGCCGTCCTCGGGATCGAAGGACACCAGGCAGGTCAGCGTCGCCGCCCCATAGACGCCGTACTCCTGGAGCGTGCGCAGGTCCGCCTGCACGCCGGCGCCCCCGGTCGCCTCGGATCCGGCGATCACATAGGTCACAGGTGGCTGGGTCATGGCGGACTCCTTCGGGAAATGGGACAGAGACGGACGCGGACAGGACGGGGCCGGGAGACGGCCGCTCGTCGGGGACCACGGTAGGCCACTGGGCGCCGGGGAGCGCGCCCGTGCCCGACATCCGACGCCGCGTGACACGAGCCGACGCTCCCCAGCGGGACTCCCGGACGAGGGCAGCGGTGCCGGGACGTGCCACACTGACCGTCATGGGGCGGTCGACGCCGGCGGGCAGCCGGGAGGAGGCGCAGGCGTTCCTTGCCCGCAACCCCCTCGACCACGCGAAGGCGATCGAATCGCTGCGCCGGGGGAACGGCCGGATCGAGGCCGCGGGACCGCGGGGCGTCGTTGTCCATGACCTGCCCAGCGACACATGGTTCGTCATGGCTCGGAACGCGGAAGCGGTGGATCCCCTGGTCGTGGGGCTGCACGGCGTCAGCCAATGCGAGGTGTTCCCCGCGGAGGGGGAGCCCGCCATCGCACGCCGGTTCGGGCTGGAGGCCGATGCCCACTGTGTCATGGCCGTGGCCCGCACGGGCTGGCGGGCGCAGGTCCCCGCCGTGGCGGGGGCGGAGATCTCCCCGGTGGGTCCGTCCTCGCCCGATCTCGACCTCTATCCGGAGTCGGGGCGCGCCTACGCCCGCGCCCGCGCCCGGGACGGCGCACTGTGGGCCGCGCAGCTGGAGGGAGCGACCGCGGGGTTCGTGGGGCTGCACGACGACGGTTCGATGGGTCTGCTCCACGTGCTGCCCGACTGGCGCCGTCGGGGTCTCGGGGCGATGCTCCTCACCCGCATGACAGCCCGCGTGCTGGCCGGGGCGCCCGTCGCATGCTCACAGATCGAGGCGGGCAACGGGGCGTCGATCCGCCTGCACCGCCGGGCGGGCCTCCAGGTCGGGGAGGGGCTCACCGCCTGGATGGGGACGCCCGGCGCCTGAGAGGGGGCGGCGAAGCCGCACGTCACCCGTGCGATACTTCGAGGCGTGTCATCACAGGGCAGGGGAACGGCGCGCCCGACGCGCCCGACGGGGCCGCCGTCATGACGGGAAGGCGCATCGAGCTGTTCCTCGTCGACGGCGTGCCCGGCGGCATGACCACCGCGCGCGTCGCGGGGTGGACGGGCTGCGTGCTGGTGGCCCCGCGCGAGCGCCTCGACGAGGCGCTGCGCCGCCCGGAGGCGCGTGGCGCCGGTCTGTACCTGTTGGTCGGCGACCGCCAAGGCCTGCCAGGGGTTCCATCGCAGTCGTGCTGGGGGATCGGCCCGATCTCGGAGCTGACGGGCGGTTCCGGGGGCGCGGGGCCGGGCCTGCCGGGCGGCGGGCCATGGAACCGGATTGCCCTCGTCACCGCGGCGGACGACGCCCTCACCGATCTTCACTGGGCCTCCCTGCAGGCGCGCCTCGCGGAACGGGCCGCCGCCGCGGACGAGACGCTGATGGCCGGCACGCTGGTCCCCGGAGCGCCTCCCATCCCCGAGGCGCAGGTCTCCGACGTCGAGGCCTTCCTGGACCAGCTCCGCATCATCCTGCCCGTCCTGGGGATCACCGCCGTCGCCGCGCAGAGCGGGCCGGCGCCCGTCGATGCTCCGCCGCCCCGCGTAGGAGGGACGCCTTCGTCGCCGGTCTTCTCCCTGGTCGATCCCCGCCGCGGCGTCGACGCCCGCGCCCGGGTGGAGGGGGAGGACTTCGTGCTGCTCGCAGGATCCCGAGTGGTCCCCGAATGGGAGAACACCGGGCGCACCGCCGCGACGAAACGGTCCTATGCCGCCTACAAGGCCCAGTACGACGGTTTCGTCGCGGACGGTTCGATCCTGGTCGAGCGCGAGCGTGGGCGCCTCACCCGGGACATCGCCTTCACCACGCCCTCCGGCGCCGGCGCGATCGCCATCGGGCACTCGTGCAACGGGCCGACGGCCTGGACCTGGGAGGGCGGCACCTACGGCGAATGGGCGCGGAAGCGCTGACGGAGGTGCCAGGTGAGACAACGACTGAGAGCGTCCATCATCGTGCTCGACACCGGCGTGACGGGAGCCCTCGCCTCGGGCGACGACACCGGCGCACTGGCCGTCACCAAGGCGCGGTCGGGAGCGGCCCCGGACTGGGCAGCCGCCGCACCTCCCTCCGGCCGGGGCCTTGCTGTTCTG
Organism: Schaalia naturae; assembly: GCF_042665795.1. Taxonomy (NCBI): domain Bacteria; kingdom Bacillati; phylum Actinomycetota; class Actinomycetes; order Actinomycetales; family Actinomycetaceae; genus Schaalia; species Schaalia naturae. The sequence continues at coordinate 1,286,692 of NZ_JBHTEF010000001.1, read as the reverse complement.
GGACGCCGGCGCGAAGATGGGCGGCATCAGCTCTCCGCCCATCCGTTCCCGCAACGAGTGAGGGGCCATGGCCGTCACCATTCCGAGTGTCCTGTTCGTCTGCGTCCACAACGCCGGGCGCTCGCAGATGGCCGCCGCCCTGCTCGGCCGCCTCGCCCACGGCCGGATCGACGTGAAGTCGGCGGGGACCGAACCAGCCGACCGGCTCCACCCGGCCGTGGTCGCCGCGATGAACGAGATCGGCATCGACCTCGCCCACGAGCGTCCCGCGCTGCTGACCCCCGACGCCGTGGGGACGGCCGATGTCGTCATCACGATGGGCTGCGGCGACACCTGCCCCGTCTTCCCCGGCAAGCGATATGAGGACTGGCAGTTCGAGGACCCCGCCGGACAGTCCCTCGAGGCCGTGCGCGCCATTCGGGACGGCATCGAGGCCCGTGTCCGGAACCTCGTCGCGCAGCTCACCTGAGGCCTGACACAAGTGTCACGACGTCACGCCCAGGACGAGGGCGACGACGGCCAGCAGGGGCAGAAGGCCCTGCTTGAGCGCCGCCGAGCGGTGCGGCGGGGAGGAGACGAAGAGCACGGTGGCGGCGGCGAGCATCGAGCCGGTGCCGGCCAGGGTGAGCGTGACGCCCGCCGTGGAGGCGCCGGCAGCGGTGGCGACGACGCCGATGGACGCCAGGAGGGCGAGGAACAGGTTGTAGAAGCCCTGGTTGAAGGCCAGGAATCTGGTCGCCTCGGCCTCCTCGGCGCTGCCGGTGCGGAACAGAGTCCGCGCTCGTTCACCCGCCCACGCGCAGGACTCCAGGTAGAAGATGACGATGTGCACCGCGGCGGCGAGGGCGGCGAACACCAGGCCTGCGACGATCATGGGGTGTCCTTTTCGGCGTTGGGCGCCTTTACTGTAGCGACTGATCCAGTATATATTGGAATGGTTGATACGAAAAATGAGCTGCGAGAGGAGTCGATCGATGGGCCGCCGACGGGCTTTCGACACGGAGGAGGCCATCCGCGCCGCCCGAGGGGTGTTCTGGTCGCAGGGGTTCGAGACGGCCTCCTTGCCCGCGCTCGAGGGAGCGACCGGGTTGAGCGCCTCCAGCATCTACAACGCCTTCGGAAGCAAACGCGGGTTGTTCGATGCGGCCGTGGCCAGCTACCTCGACGAGATCGCCCGGCCCCGCCTGCGCCCGCTGACCGGCGCCCATGTGGAACCCGGTGCCCTCGTCGGCTATCTCACGGGCCTGCGAGCGGCGCTGACGAGTCCGGATGCCCTTCCGGCGCGGGCGGGATGCCTGCTCATCAACTCCGCCGGCGCGCCGATCGGCGGCGACGAGGCGATCGCGGACGCGGTCGCGGCCTATTGCCAGGAGTTGCGCGCTGCCCTCGGCAACGGCGTCCGGGCGCGCCTGCCCGAGGGCGAGGCCGCGGCGTGCGAGACCCTCGCCGACGTCTGCGCCGGCCTCGTCGTGGCCGCATTCGCGGTGGTCCGCGTCGATCCCCGGCAGGCGGCCCGCTTCGTCGACGCCGCCTGCTCCCTCGTCGCCCAGAAGGGCTGAGGGTGAGGGGAGCGCGGCGCCCCTGGTGCGCATCCGCGCACGGTGCCTGACTTCGGGTGCGCACAGGACGGCCCCGATCGGCCGTGGCGACTGGAGCGAGCGGTGCTCGTGTGAGCGTGAAGCGACGGAGATCGCGTTCATCGCAAGCCTCGGGCCGATCGGGGCCGAGCCGGCCGCCACGTCTGCCTTCCGATCCAAAACGAGCGGCATCGCCTTCGAGGAGGCAAGCCCGGGCTACTGCCGTGCGTCGGATCTGGACGGCGCCAAGGGGTTCGCGCTGCGGCCGCTCGACCAGGCGGCGCAGGCGACGTTCGGGACCGATGAACAGCCTGCGGATCGAAGGGCTCCGCAGGCGCGGGACACGAGGTGGAGGCGACATCGCCGGACGCTGTCGCCGAGGCGGCCGAAGAGCTTCGGTCGAAGGGACGGGAGATCCTGACCGGCGCCCACGAGAAGCCGTGGGGGCAGACGACTGCCCGCCCGCCGAGCCCGGAGGGCCTCCTCGCGGGGATCTCCTCCCTGCCCTCGCTCCACTCGGACGAGCACGAGCAGGCACCGCCCGTTCTCCTCGCCTGCGTCGTTCTTATGAGCCGACAGGTCGTGAGAGGTGCCCCCGGCGAGACTCGAACTCGCAACCTACGGATTAGAAGGCCGGTGCTCTATCCATTGAGCTACGGAGGCGCGGAACGGACATGCGTCCGGACCGGGAACAAGGATATCCCGGCTGCCCGGCACGCCCCAACCGGGCGGGTCCGCTTTCACGACGTCACATGGTCCCATCTGGTGGACATCCTGTGCCGGGCGCAGCGTCCGTCGCCCATGATTGCCTCCATGACTGCTCGCACCGCCGCCACCGCCGCTCCGCGCGGCGACGTGCGCGTGCGAATGCGAATGTGCGCCTGAGGATCCTCTTCCCTCGTCCTCCGGCCGGTCTGCGCGGTGTTCACGCGCCCGGCCCCGCACATCGGACACCCCATGACCAACGCGCACTGTACCCGCGGGCACGAGCCCACCACCGTCTCCTTCGAGGTCATGCCCCCGCGCCACCCCGACGCCGCCCCGAGGTTCTGGGCGACCGTCGGCCGCCTCGTGGCCGCGCGCCCCGACTTCATGTCCGTCACGTACGGCGCGGCCGGCCGTGACCGCGCGAGCGCGCGCAGCGTCGTCTCCGAACTCGTCACCTCCACGCCCGTCCCGCCCATCGCGCACCTGACCTGCGTGGGGACGTCGCCAGGCGAGGTCGCCCGGGTGGTCTCCGACTACTTGGACGCCGGAGTGCGCGCATTCCTCGCGCTGCGCGGCGACCCGCCGGCAGGGGACCCCCGCTGGAGGCCCGCCTCCGGCGAGGTCGCGAGCGCCACGGAACTCGTCACCCTCATCCGCCGTCTCGAGTGTCGCCGCTGCGAGGAGCACCCCGGTGCGGCCCTGCGCGCCGCCGTCCGCCCGCTCACCATCGCCGTCGCCGCGTTCCCCGCCGGGAATCCGGCAGCCGGCACCACCGCCGACCAGGAGGTCGAGCGGCTCCTCGTCAAGCAGGCGGCCGGTGCCAGCTTCGCCATCACCCAGCTCTTCTGGGAGGCCGACACCTACCTCTCCTTCGTCGAACGGGCCCGCGCCAGCGGCGTCACCATCCCGATCGTGGCGGGTCTGCTCCCGCCCACCGATCCCTCCCGCCTGCGCCGCACCCAGGACCTCACCGGCATCGAGGCCCCGCGCGCCCTCCTCGACGCCCTCTCCGCCGCCGAGGGGACCGACGCCCTGCGCCTCGGCGTCGACGAGGGCGCCCGCCTGGCGGGCGGCATCCTGGACGGCGGAGCGCCGGGCCTCCATCTCTACACCTTCAACAAGGCCGAGCCCTCGCTGCTCCTCCTCGAACGGCTGCGGCTGCTCGACCCGGTTCCATGAGCGTGCCGCCGCTGCGCCCTCGTCCCCCCGCCTGCATCACCGACCACGCAAGGACAACCACGATGACCACGACCACACCCTTCCCCACCGCGACGATCCTGGGCTACCCGCGCATCGGACGCGGACGCGAGCTCAAACGGGCGGTGGAGGCCCATTGGGCCGGGCGGCTGGACGCGGACGGGCTCCGCACCGCGGAGGCCGAACTGCGCCACGCCACCCACGAACGGCTCATCGAGTTGGGCCTGGGGCGCGACGACGCCTCCATCCCGGAGACCTTCGCCCTCTATGACCAGGTGCTCGACGCGATCTCCCTCATCGGCGCCGTTCCCCAGCGTTTCGCCGGCCGAGAGGGCCTCGACCTCCACTTCGCGCTGGCCCGTGGCGACGCGACGGTGGCGCCGCTGGAGATGACGAAGTGGTTCGACACGAACTACCACTATCTCGTCCCCGAGATCGGTCCGGACACTCCGATCCGCCTCACGGACCGCACGGTGGTCGACCGTTTCGCGCAGGCGCTCGGATGGGGAGTCACCACGCGCCCCGTGCTGGTCGGGCCCGTCACGCTCCTCGCCCTGGCCAAGGCCGCCGACGGGGCCCCGGCGGGATGGTCGCCGCTGGAGCGCCTCGACGAGGTCGTCGCCGCCTACCGGGCGGCGCTCGCCCTCCTGGCCGAGGCCGGCGCGCCCTGGGCGCAACTCGACGAACCGGCGCTGGTCTCGGACAACCTGCCGACGCCGCGCGGCCTCCTGATCGAGGCCGCGGGTCGCGCCTACCGGCGGCTCGCCGCCCCCGACGCCGGGCCCCGGCCCGCGCTGCTGGTCACCACGCCCTACGGGGACGGCGCAGCGGCCCTGCCCGCCCTGGCGGCGGCGGGGGTGGAGGCGATCCACCTGGACCTCGTGCGAGCGGGGGTGCCCGAGGCGCCCGGACCGCGCGCGCTCGCGGGCACCACCTTGGTCGGCGGCGTCGTCGACGGGCGCAACATCTGGGCCGCGGATCTCGCGGAGGCGGCGGACCGCCTGGAGGCGCTCCGGCGGGTGGCGGAGTCCTCAGGGGCGTCGGGCACGGCCGTGGCGACCTCGACCTCGCTGCAGCACGTCCCCCACGACACCGCGCTGGAGCACTGGGATGACCCCGTCCTCGACACGGCGCTGCACGACTGGCTGGCCTTCGCCGACCAGAAGGTGGGGGAGGTCACCACGCTGGCGCGCGGACTGCGAGCCGGACGCAGCGCGATCGCCTCCGAGATCGCCCGCTCGCAGAAGGTCCTGGCCGAGCGGGCCGAGGCCCCCGGGGTGTGCGTGCCTGCCGTCCGCGCCCGCGTCGCCTCGCTCACGGAGGCGGATCGCGCTCGCGTCGGCTACCCGGTGCGCGAGGCGGCCCAGGCGCGGCGGCTGGGACTGCCGAACCTGCCCACCACCACCATCGGATCCTTCCCGCAGACCGCCGACATCCGCCGGGCGCGCGCCGCCCACGCCCGCGGCGAGCTCGACGACGCCGCCTATGAGTCGCGCATCAAGGCGGAGGTGGCCCGCGTCATCGCCCTCCAGGAGGAGATCGGCCTCGACGTCCTCGTCCACGGCGAGCCGGAGCGCAACGACATGGTCCAGTACTTCGCCGAGCAGTTCGCCGGATTCGCCGTCACCCGGGAGGGCTGGGTGCAGTCCTACGGCTCGCGGTGCACCCGCCCCTCGATCCTGTGGGGCGACGTCTGGCGGCCGGAGCCGATCACGGTGCCATGGACCGCCTACGCCCAGTCGCTCACCTCCCGCCCCGTCAAGGGGATGCTGACCGGCCCGGTCACGATCATCGCCTGGTCCTTCCCCCGAGAGGACATCCCGTTGTCCGAGGTCGGCGACCAGATCGCGCTGGCGCTGCGCGACGAGGTCGCCGACTTGGAGGACGCGGGCACACCCGTCATCCAGGTGGACGAGCCGGCTCTGCGCGAGCTCCTCCCCCTGGAGGCGTCGCGTCACGCCGACTACCTCGCCTGGGCGGTCGGCGCCTTCCGTGCGGCCACGGCGGGCGTGCGGCCCGAGACGCAGATCCACACGCACCTGTGCTACTCCGAGTTCGGGCAGATCCTCGACGCGATCGCGGGCCTGGACGCCGACGTCACGTCGATCGAGGCGGCGCGCTCGCGGATGGAGGTCCTCCCCGAGCTGGCCGCACACGGGTTCGCCCGAGGGATCGGGCCGGGCGTGTGGGACATCCATTCCCCGCGCGTGCCGTCCGTCGAGGAGCTCGCAGGCCTCATCGGGGCGGCTGCGCGCACCGTGCCCGTCCACCAGCTGTGGGTGAACCCGGACTGCGGTCTGAAGACCCGCGCCTACCCGGAGACGGAGGCGACCCTGCGCAACCTGGTGCAGGCGGCCCGCACGGTGCGGGAGCGGATCGGCGCCGCCGCTGCCCGCAGGCCCGCGTTCACGCAGTCCCACGATGCGGACCAGGCGTTGACCGGGGTCCGACCGGCGGGGAGCATTGACCTGTGAGTGATTTCGCGCTGATGGCATGCCGCCCCATGGGTGGCGTGTGTGCGCGAATGTGCCGCTGATTGGAAGCCCAGACCCCAATCAGACTGCCGCCTGAGTGAGCCCACCATGACGAGTGGGTGCGCGGCCCGACACATCGGATACTCACATGCCTCTCGTTGACACCCCTGCCCGTCCCGTCTCCGGCACGTCCCGCCCTCCGGCGGCCCCCACGTCGGAGGCCGCAGGCTCCCTGGACGACTTCCTCACCGTCCTGGACAACCTCCGTCTCTCCAATGCGGTGACCGTGAACCTGGACGAGGACACGGTGCGGATCGACCGCCGCCTCGTGGACCTGACCCGGCAGGAGTTCGCGCTCCTGGCGCACCTGGCCCGCAACGCCGACCGCACGGTGTCCCGTGAGGAGCTGTTCTCCACGGTGTGGCGCGACCGCGGGCTGGACGCGGAGTCCCGCACCGTCGACGCCCACATCCGCCGCCTGCGCCGCAAGCTCGACGTCGCCGATCTGCTGACCACGGTGCGCGGGGAGGGCTACCGCTTCAACTCCGCCCCCGGGGTGCGCGTCGTGCGCACCCGTCGCCACGCCCTCGCCGCCTGACTCCCGAGGAAGGCCAGGAGCCGCGCTGACGCGGTCGGGATCCGACCGCCAGGAGTTGGCGAGAAGGCGTGACGGAGATCCTGCGATGGCAAGGGATGTCCGACGGGCACAAGTCTCGGTGGCGGGCCGCGTCCTGACGTCACGATCCGGACACCAGATGTGAAGAAGAATTTCAGTCTGACTTCCATCAGATGAATTTCTGGGTCATACTGTGCCCGAGACCACCACGGCACCCGCCCGCGAGGATCGGCCGATCGACCCGATCGCCCGTCCGTTCCGGGCAGCGACCGGTCCGACCGGGCCGGCGCGGGCGCCTCTGGACGGCACGAGGAGCGACCATGGACACCCGACCGGCACCCGACGCGCTGGCCGCCGTCCTGCGCGAGGTCGCCACCAGCGGCCCCTCCTCCCTGGCCAGGGTCGCGACGTACCTCCTCGGCGCACCCGACTCCCACGCCACCGAGACGATCGGCTCCATCGCCGAGGCGACCGGGACGTCCACGGCCTCGGTGACGCGCCTCGCCCGGCGCCTGGGCCTGTCCGGTTTCAAGGAGCTGCGCGTCGCCCTCGCGACGTTGCCGACGGGCATGGGGCGCGGGCCGGGAGCGGATGACGGCGTGGTCCTGCCCGGGATCTCCTGGTCCGACACGACCACCGACCTCCTGCGCAAGCTCGCCGCGGAGGAGCGCCGCACCCTCGCGGAGGCCTCCCGGCTGCTGGACCCCGACCTGCTGGAGGCGGTGGCCGCCCGCATCCACGCGGCCCGCCGCCTGGTGATGTTCGGCGTCGGAGCCTCCCAGCTGGTCACCCGGGACCTCGCCGCCAAGCTCGACCGGATCGGCGTGCTGTCCCACGTCAGCGCCGACCGGCATGACGCGCTCGCGATCTCCGGGGCTCTGTCCGGCGACGACGCCGCGGTCCTCGTGTCCCACTCGGGCACCACGGAGGACGTGCTCGAGGTCGCGCGGGCGATGCGCGACAGGGGAGTGCCGGTCATCGGCCTCGTCTCCCGGTCGCACACCGCGCTCGCCGGACTGTGCGACTTCGTCCTGCGCACCTCCCAGGGGCAGGAGGCGGGCGTCCGGCCCGGCGCGACCTCCTCGCGCATCGGCCAGATGTTCGCCTCGGACGCCCTGTGCCTGGCCGTCATGCGCGTCGATCCGGCCCGCTCGCGCGCCCTGCTGGCCGCCACACGGGCCGTGGTCGACCCGCTCCACTGACGAGGGCGGGACCCAGATCCGACATCCGCAGAGAAGAGACGAGAGGAGAGGACCCCGATGACAGGCCCCACGCCCGAGGACATCGCCCGTCTGGAGACGGAGAAGGTCTCGGCCGAGTTCGCGGCCTTGGACCGCATGTCCGCCCTGGAGATCGTCACGACGATGAACAGGAAGGACGCGACCATCCCTCCGGTGATCGCCCGCGCGCTGCCCGAGATCGCTCAGGTCGTCGACGCCGCGACCGCCTCCCTGCGGGTGGGCGGACGGCTGGTCTACGCGGGCTGCGGGACGGCGGGACGCCTCGGCGTGCTCGACGCCTCGGAGTGCCCGCCGACCTTCGGCACGGACCCGTCCACGGTCATCGGCCTCATCGCAGGCGGCGACGCCGCGCTGCGCACCGCCGTCGAGGGCTCCGAGGACGACGAGCCGGCGGGGGCCGCTGACATCGCCGCCCTGGGGGTCGGGCCATCCGACACCGTGGTGGGGATCGCGGCGTCGGGCCGCACGCCCTACACGGTGGCGGCCGTGCGCCGCGCCCGCCAGCTCGGAGCCGCCACAGCGGCCCTCGTGTGCACCGCGGGATCGCCGCTGGCGCACGCGGCCGACATCCCCCTCGAGGTCGTCACCGGTCCCGAGGTCGTCGCGGGCTCCACACGGCTGAGCGCCGGGACGGCTCAGAAGCTCGTCCTCAACATGATCTCGACGGCCACGATGGTGCGGATGGGCAAGACCTTCGGCAACCGCATGGTCGACGTCCGGGCCACGAACGCGAAGCTCGAGGCCCGCGCCGTCACGATCGTCTCCGACATCGCCGACGTCGACCTGGGCGCCGCCCGGCGCGCGCTGGCAGAGGCCGGGGGAGAGGCGAAGACCGCCGCCCTCATGCTGATGGCCGGCGTGGACGCCCTCGCCGCCCGGGAACGGCTGAGATCGGCGGAGGGAAGCCTGCGGGCCGCCCTCGGCCCCGATCCCTCCCCGGCCCACTGACCCGTTTCCCCACCCACACCCAGGAAAGGACACACCATGGCAACCGACGCCAGGGAGCTGGCCCACGACATCGAGCGGCTGCTCGGTGGCGACACCAACATCGAAGACCTCGAGAACTGCATGACTCGCCTGCGCGTGACGGTCAGAGACCCCGGCTCCGTCGACGTCCCCGCGCTGAAGGCCCGCGACGGCGTCATCGGCGTCGTCGTCCAGGCGGACTCCCTCCAGATCGTCCTGGGACCGGGCCTGGTCGACCGCGTCGCCAAGGAGATGGGCGCTCCGGCCGCGCTCTCCGGCGGCGTCGACCTCAAGGCACGGTCCGAGGAGGTCCACGCGCAGACCCGCGCGAAGAACGACAACGCCGCCACGCGCCTGCTGCGCCGCATCAGCGCGATCTTCGTGCCCCTGATCCCCGCCCTCATCGCCTGCGGCCTCATCGCCGGCATCAACGGCATCCTGGGCAACCTGGTGACCAGCGGCGCCGCGCCCGGCCTGGCCGCCTGGACGCCGCTGATCGGCGTCCTCTCCGCCGGATTCATGGGCGCCCTGCCCCTCTTCGTCGCCATGAACGCGGCGAAGGAGTTCGGGGGCACGCCGATCCTCGGCGGCGTCATCGGCGCGATCATCATCTCCGCCGCCGTCGCCAATGTGACGGTCTTCGGCGTCACACTGGCGACCGGCCAGGGAGGCGTGCTCGGCGCCCTCGTCGGCGGCATCCTCATCGCCCACGTCGAGAGGTGGGCGCGCTCGTGGTGCCCCGACGTCATCGCGATCATCGTCGTCCCGCTGGTCAGCGTCGTCATCGCGGGCCTGCTGCAGGTCCTCGTCATCATGACGGTCACCGGCTGGCTCGCCTCCGTCATCGGCACCGGCGTGTCCTGGCTGCTCACACACGGCGGCGCGATCTCCGGCTTCGTCCTGGGCGGGTTGTTCCTGCCGGTCGTCATGACCGGCATGCACCAGGCGCTCACCCCGATCCACACCGCGCTCATCGAACAGCAGGGCATGACGATCCTTCTTCCCGTGCTCGCCATGGCCGGAGCCGGCCAGATCGGCGCCACCCTGGCCCTGTGGCAGCGTTTCCGGGCGAACCGCACCTTCACCCGCGCGATCAAGGGCGCCCTGCCGGCCGGGTTCCTCGGCATCGGCGAGCCGCTGATCTACGGCGTCACCCTGCCCCTGGGGCGCCCATTCATCACCGCGTGCGTCGGCGGGGCCTTCGGCGGCCTCACGGTCGGCCTGTTCAACCAGCTGGGCGTCACCGTGGGAGCGGTCGCCATCGGCGTGTCGGACCTGTCGCTGTTCCCGCTGCTGACCGGTTCGCACGGGTGGCCGGGCGCCGCCGCCGGCTACGGGGCCGGGCTGCTGGCCGCCTACCTGGCGGGCTACCTGGCCACGCGCCTCTTCGGTGTCTCCGACACCGTCGCCGCCGAGGTCGCGTCCTCGTTCCCGGCGGACGCGGATCCCGTGGCTCCCGACGCCGAGCCCGTTCCCGCCGCGCGATGACACTGGGAGTCAGCGTCTTCCCCGCCGAGCTCGACGTCGCCCGCGGCACCCTCGCGGCGGCGTCCGAGGCCGGCGCCGGCACCGTCTTCACCTCGCTCCACATCCCCGAGGACGACCCCGCGATGGTCCGCGAGCGTGCGGCCGCGATCGCGGGATTGGCCCACGATCGGGGCATGAACCTCATCGCCGACGTGGAGCCCCGCGTCACCGCCGCCTTCGGGGACGACCCCTGGACCGTCCTGCGCGACCTCGGCGTCACCCGCGTGCGCCTGGACGACGGCTACACCTTGGAGGAGTCGGCGCGCATCGCCCGCGTCCTCCCGGTGGCGTTCAACGCCTCGACCGTCGTCCCCGCGCAGGCCGCGCAGGCGGTCGTCCCCGGGTCATGCCCCGCCTCGGGGACCGGGGGAAGCGCCGAGCCGCGTCCCTCGGACCCGGACGACCCCTCCGCCGCGCTGGCGCTCCACAACTACTACCCGCGCACCTGGACCGGGCTGTCCGAGGAGGCGGTGAGGGACTCGGCGCGCGACTGGCATGAGGCCGGCCAGCTCGTCGGCGCGTTCCTCTCCGGCGACGCGCGACGCCGTGGACCCCTGCGCGCCGGACTGCCGACCATCGAGGACCTTCGCGACGCGGACCCCCTGGTCCAGCTGCTCGTCCTGGAGGACTGCGGCTGCGACCAGGTGCTCGTCGGCGACCCGGCGCTGGCTGCCGGCACCTGGCGGCGCATCGCCAGGTGGATCCGCCAGCGCGTGCTCGAGGTGCCCGTCGTCCTCGACACCGGGCAACCCATCGGCCCGGCCCTCGCGACGGCGCTGGCCGCCCCGGACGACACGCGCCCCGATGACGCCCAGTACCTCGTCCGCCTCCGGGGCTCGCGCGCCCGGCTGAGGGACATGGACCTCACGGGCCTGCGCGGAGGGGAGCCGCGGCCGCGGGGATCTCTCACCGTCGAGCTTGACGCCGCGGGCCGTTACCGCGGGGAGATCGCCCTGACCCGCGCCGACCTGCCGGGCGACCCCTGGGTCGCCGTCCTCGGCCGCGTCCCCGCCGCCAGCCGTCGCCTGGTCGACCTGGCCGGTGGGGACCAGCGTCTGGCGTTGTCGCCTCGATCGGCCTCGCCGACCGGCGCGACAGAGTGCCCTTCCCATGAGCAGACAGACAGGAGAACCCCATGAGCATCGTGCGGCGTCACCGCCCCGGCACCGGCCCCGCGGACATCGCGCCCGCGCCCGCGCCCGGCGACACGGTCCTCGCCCCCGTCGACGGCACCGTCGTGCCCCTCGCCGAGGTCGACGACGAAGTCTTCTCCTCCGGGATGCTCGGCCCGGGCGTGGGGATCGCACCGACCTCCGGGGAGGTGCGGGCCCCTGTCGGAGGCACGCTGACCACGGCGTTCCCCACCGGCCACGCCTTCGGCATCGTCGCGGAGGACGGGACGCAGGTCATGGTCCACATCGGCCTGGACACGGTCAGGCTGCAGGGCAGGGGCTTCACCCCCCGGGTCGAGAAGGGCGCCCGGGTGGAGGCCGGGGACCTCCTGGCCACGGTGGACCTCGCGACCGTGCGCGACGCCGGGTACGACCCCGTCACGATCGTGGTCGTCCTGGGCGGGACGGACCTCACCGCGGTGACGCCCACCGGGGCCGCGACGGTCTCCGCCGGCGACCCCGTGCTCCTCCTCCGTCACTGACACCGGGGGAGGAGCGGGGCCGGCGGCGCTTCAGATCAGCAGCCGGTAGGCGGCCGAGCCGGGCGGGATCTCCTCGACGTGCATGGGCGAGGCCTCCATGCGTCGGCGCAGGCCGTCGATGTCCTCCCGGGCGCCGAGGTCGATGCCCACCAGCGCCGGGCCGGACTCGCGATTGTTCTTCTTCGTGTACTCGAAATGGACGATGTCGTCGCCCGGGCCCAGGACGTCGTCGAGGAACATCCGCAGGGCCCCGGGCTGCTGGGGGAACGTCACCATGAAGTAGTGCCGCAGTCCCTCATGGCGCAGCGAGCGCTCCATGACCTCCGCGTAGCGCGTGAGGTCGTTGTTCCCCCCGGACACCAGACAGACGATCGGACCATCGGCCAGGTCCGGACCGAGGATCCGCGCGCGATCCCCCTGACTCGACAGGTGGAGGCGGGCGGCGGCGCTCGCCAGCGCCCCGGCCGGCTCCGCGATGATGCCGTCGGACTGGTAGAGGCTCACCATTTCGGTGCACACGGCGCCCTCCGGCACGGTGAGCACGTCGTCGACCAGACGCCGGACGACCTCGAACGGGAGACGGCCGGCCGTTCCCACCGCAGTGCCGTCGACGAAGGGGTCGACCGATTCCAGGGCCACGGGGGCTCCTGCGTCCAGGGCGGCGCGCATCGACGCCGCCCCCTCCGGCTCGACCCCCAGGATGCGCAGGCCTGGGCGCGCGTGGGCGAGCCATGTCGCGACGCCGGCGAGCAGACCGCCCCCACCGCACGGGACGAGGACGCAGGAGGCGTCCTCCGGCATCTGCTCGGCCAGCTCGACCCCGATCGTCCCCTGGCCCGCGATCGTCACCGGGTCGTCGTAGGGGTGGATGTAGACGCGGCCGGTCGCCCGCGCCGTCTCCTGGGCGAGAGCGTTCGCCCGGTCGAAGGGACCGTCGACGATGACCTGCTCGACCCGGCCGCGCCCGATGGCGGCGATGGCCTCGCGCTTCTGCCGCGGCGTGTTCGACGGCAGATAGATGGTGCCGTTGATGCCCAAGTGGGAGCAGGCGTAGGCGACGCCCTGCGCGTGGTTGCCGGCCGAGGCGGCGACGACGCCGAGCCGCCGCTCCTCCGGGGCGAGGGCGCAGATGCGCGCGAAGGCGCCGCGGACCTTGAAGGACCGGCATTTCTGCTGGTCCTCTCGTTTGAGGAGGACGTCGACCCCCAGATCCTCCGACAGGCGGGTGGAGCGGCCCAGGTGGGTTCGGCGCACGACGCCGTCAAGAGCAGAGGCGGCCGTCCGCACGTCGGCGGGCGTGACGGGCGGGGAGGACGGGGAAGCCGGGGAGGTGTCAGGCATGCGGGCAGTCTAGGTCGCTGGCGCACCCGTGCCGGAGGGCGGTCCACGCCTGCGCCTAGACTGGAGGGTGTGAGTGAGACAAGTGAATCCGTTGCCACGCCCCATGCCCCCGCGCCGCGCCCCCTGCGCGAACCGCTGGTGTGGATCGACTGCGAGATGACGGGCCTGGACATCCAGAGGGACGCGCTGATCGAGGTGGCCGTCGTCGTCACGGACGCCGACCTGCGGATCGTTGATCCGGGCCTGGACGTCCTCATCGCCCCTCCCCGGGAGGCCCTGGACCACATGGACGACTTCGTGCGCACGATGCACACCACGTCGGGCCTCCTCGACGAGCTCGCCGACGGCCTCACCCTGGAGGAGGCCCAGCGCCAGGTGCTCGCCTACATCCGGCGCCTCGTCCCCGAGCCGGGGAAGGCGCTGCTCGCCGGGAACTCCGTGGGAACCGACAAGATGTTCCTCGAGGTGGGTATGCCCGAGGTCATCAACCATCTCCACTACCGCCTCATCGACGTCTCCTCCGTCAAGGAGCTCGCGAAGCGCTGGTACCCCGCGGCCTACTACGAGTCCCCCGACAAGCATGGCGGGCACCGCGCGCTCGCCGACATCCTGGAGTCCATCCAGGAGCTCGAGTACTACCGCCGCGCGTTGTTCCCGCCGGCGGGGAAGGGCCCGTCCCGCTCGGACGCCCGCCGCATCGCCCAGGAGGTCAAGGACCTGGGCATCGTGACGCCTGGCGCCTGACCACCGCGCCCGCCCGCTTCCTCCTCTCTCGCGGCGGACGAGGGCGGCGCTGCGCCCGCCGGAGTCTCCGCAGGCGAGAGACGTGCGGCTTGCAGGCCATCCATCCACAGACCGACCAAGCGCGGTTGAGTCGTCCACAGGTACACCTTCCCTCGACGTCCTGACACGCGGCGTCCGCTCCATCCTGGTCCCCACATCCGGCACGAGGCCGGATGGGGACGGATGGAGAAGCGCGCGATGAGCGAGACGACGATCACCCTGCGCGGCAGGGTCGGCAGCATCCCGAAGGCCTACGACACCCGCGCCGGGACGGTCACGGTCCGGTTCCGGTTCGCGGTGTCCACGTGGCGCATGACGGACGGCAACCAGTTCGTCCAGGGCGAGGCCCATTGGTACACCGTGCGGTGCTGGGATCAGCTGGCGCGCAATGTCCTCATCTCGGTCCAAAAAGGGGATCCCCTGATCGTGACCGGCCGTGCGGGGGTCAACGCCTGGATCGACTCGGGCGGGGAGGCGCGCGGCGAGCTGGTCGTCACCGCGCAGGGCATCGGCTTCGACCTGGCCTACGGGCGGGGGACCCTGATCCGGCCCGAAAGGAGGAGCGCCCCGGAACCGGGCGGGGAAACGGGACGGGCGGAGGGCCAGGACGCCGCCGCGGCGCCGGGGGACGCCGCGGCGTCCGCACCGGGCGGCGTCCACGACCGCTGGGACACACGCGCGCGGTCTGGCGACGAGGACCCGGCGGTGGCGGCCGAGGAACAGGCGGCCGAGGAACTCGGGAGCCTCGACTCCGATGAGCGCGCGCTGGCCGATGCGGGGGTGCCCGATGCGGGGCAGGCGCTGTGAGCGGTGGGCCCGGGCGGTCGCGGTCCTGGCCGTCCTCGCGGCTCCGGCGGCTCCTGCGGGCGCGGCGGCCCCGGCGGAGACGGCACCGGCTCCGCCCGCCGCGGCGGATGCGCCGAGGATCGGCGCGGCCGGGGAGGCCCGGCCCGGGGAGAGCTTCTCTTTCGACCGGGGGAGCCTTGCGACCAAGCTGTTCCCGGTGCGCACGCGGGCGGACCGGGAGATCCCCGACGTCTACGCCTACTGCGTCGAGTCCCGCGTCGACGCGCGTTTCATGACGGAGGCGGAGCGAGTGGGATGGGACGAGTTCCCTGGCTCGAACCGATTCACGCAGCCGGAGGTGCGCGCCAAGGTCGGCTGGATCCTCACCCATAGCCATCCGCGCGTCGATCTCGATCGGCTGGGGGCGGCCGCCGGTGCCGCGGGACTGACGGAGGAACAGGCGATCGCCGCGACCCAGGGCGCGATCTGGCACTTCACGGACGACCGGCAGATCGGGGCGGCGAACTCGGCGAACGTGTCCGCCCTTTACGCCTATCTCACAGGGCCCGGCAACACGGGCCTGCCCGAGGACCAGGTGCGCCCCACCGTGGAGCTGACGGCGCCGGGCGGCGACGCGACGGCCGGAACCCCGGCGGGTCCCGTCGTCGTGTCGACGAACCAGGAGTCCGTCGCGGTCCGCGTCGAGACCTCCCCGTCCCTCGACCAGCAGCCGGGGCCGGGGACGCCGGAGGAGCCCCTCGTGGTCGGCGCCGACGGGGAGGCGGTGGACCTGGAGGCCGTCGGGGACGGGGAGGAGCTATGGGTCCGGGTACCGATCGACGCGCCGGCGGGATCCGCGACCTTCACCGCCACCGTGAAGGGCTTGGAGAACCAGGGGTCGCTGCTGGTCACACGTGATCGTTCGGGCGGGCACGGGCAGACGCTCATCCTGGTGGACGCGACGCCGGTGCGCGCGGACTCCGTGGCGGCCGTGTCCTGGGTGGCGGCGCCGGTGATCGGCGACGTGGCGTGGACGAAGACGGACCCGGACGGATCGGCGCTGGCCGGTTCGCAGTGGGAGATCTCCGGGCCGGGAGGATGGTCGATGTCCGTCTCCGACAACACGGGAGAGGGCGGCGACGCGGGGACCGACGCCGATCCCGCGCCCGGAGCGTTCCGAGTGGAGGGCCTGGCGGCGGGGGAGTACCGGTTGCGGGAGACCGCCGCCCCCGAGGGCTTCGTCCTGGACGGGCTCGCGCACGGGTTCGAGGTGGCCGAACGCGGGGTGACCGTGACCCTCGGGCCCTTCGCCAACACACCGTCGCCCCCGCCGGCGCCGCCGTCCCCCACGCCCGAGGGGCCGACGGCGTCGGCTCCCGGGTCCGTTCCCCCGGGGCCGCGTCTGGCGGTCACCGGAGCGGGTGGAGCGGCGCGGATCGCCGTGGCGGGCCTGATGGTCCTCGTCCTGGGCGGGGGAGCCGTGGCGGCCTCCGTGAGGGGACGGATGTTCTGAGGCCCGGGGCGCCCGGCTCCGGGTCCGCGCGGTCGCCGCGCCTGGCGCTCAGCGCCCCGCGGCCTCCGCTCCCGCTCCCGGCCGCTCCAGGATGGCGACGGCCTGGGCGAGCGACCCGTCGTGGCTCACCGACAGGTGCCAGGCCAGGCCGCCGCCGAGCGTGCGCTCGACCTCGGCCGCGACATGCCCGCGCAGGGCCACCGAGGGACGCCCCCAGTGGTCCTGGACGACCTCGATGTCATGCCAGTCCACGGACTCCGGGGCGATCGGCGGCGCGATGCCGGTCAGCGCCGCAGACCATGCCTTGACGACGGCCTCCTTCGCGGCCCACCGCGCCCCCACATGGGGAGCCAGCTCCGCCGGATCCTCGGGCGACGCCCCGCGGGCGAGGACGCGCGAACGGACGGCCCGCCGCTCGCGGGCGGTGAGCACACCGGCGAGGAAGCGCGAACCCGGCCGCCTCATCTGCTCCGCGAGGGCAGGCAGGGCCACGAGGTCCGTGCCGATCCCCAGGATCACCGTTGCGAACCCCCGGGCCGGTGGTACACCCCATCGGACCCCAGACGGGCCTGGGGATCCAGGAGCATCGCGGCCTCGATCTCATGGGGATCCGCGTCGGACGCGCCCCCCGTCCCGGTGTCGGCGCCCGGTTCGGGCAGGCGCCGGGACTCGATGGGCTCGAACAGGGCCTCGTGCCCCAGCATGCCGGACTCGCGGCGGCGGGTGCCGGCGCGCAGGCGGGCGTCGGAACGCTCGCGCCACTCCGCCAGCAGGCGCAGCCCCTCCTCGGGGGTGTCCGCGGAGGCCGCCAGCACGGCCTCGAAAGCCGCCGGGTGGACGAGCGCCACCAGGGAGGACACATGCCCGAACCCGAGGGATGTCGCGAACGCGGCGCGCACGGGCCCGGCCGCCGACACGTCCAGGGGCCGGCGCAGCCACACCAGATCGGGATAGCGCGCCATCTCCTCGTCGACGCAGTCCAGGGACACGTTGGCCGGGACGGTTCCCGTCCGGAACAGCTGGGCCAGTCCGCTGACCTGGAACACGCAGGCGCCGCCCTTCGCATGGCCCGTCAGGGACTTCTGCGAGATGACGAGCAGAGGGTTGCCCGGGGTCCGTCCGAGCGCCCGCGCCAAGCGCGTGTGCAGGTCCGACTCGTTCGGGTCGTTCGCGTTGGTCGACGTGTCGTGCTTGGAGACCACGGCGACGTCGTCGGGGCCCAGCCCCAGGTCGCGCAGGCTGCGCGCCAGCGGAGAACCGGCCCCGCCCCGGCCCGCGGCCAGGGCGCCGAGACCCGGCGCGGGGATCGACGTGTGCGCCCCGTCGGCGAAGCTTCGGGCGTAGGCGAGGACCCCCAGGACCGGCAGGCCCATTCTGGCCGCGACCGAGGCCCGGGCCAGGAGCACGGTGCCGCCGCCCTGGGACTCGACGAACCCGCCGCGCCGGCGGTCGTTGGCCCGCGAGACGAACCGCTCGGGGATGCCCTGGTCGAGCATCGCCTGGGAGTCGGCCGTCGCATTCATCGATCCGAAGCCCTCGATGGACTCCACCTGGATGTCGTCGATGGCGCCGGCGACCACGACATCCGCCTTGCGGCAGGCGATCTTGTCCAGCCCCTCCTCGATCGACACGGCGGCGGTGGCGCATGCCCCGACGGGGTTGACCATCGCGCCGTAGCCCCCGATGTAGGACTGCATGACGTGGGCGGCGACGACGTTCGGCAGGGTCTCCTGGAGGATGTCCTGCGGGTACCCCTCGCCGAGGAAACGGTCGACGAAGAGCTTGCGCATGCTCGTCATCCCGCCGAACCCGGTGCCCTGCGTGTCGGCCACGTCGGCCGGGTGGACGATGCTCAGCAGCTCGGCCGGGCTGAAACCCGACGAGATGAAGGCATCGACAGCGGTGACGAGGTTCCACACGGCGATCCTGTCGATGGAGTCGATCATCGACGCCGGGATGCCCCACTTCGCCGGGTCGAAGCCCGTGGGGAATTGGCCGCCGATGCGCCGGGAGAGCGTGGCGCGCCGTGGCACCCGCGCCCGCCCGCCGGCCAGGCGGGTGACGGTCCACTCCCCGCCGACCTCCTCGTGCGAGATCCGGGTGAAGCGCGGATCCGCCTCCAGGTAGCTGCGCGCCTCGGCCTCGTCGGCCACGGCGAAGCTGATGTCGCGGTTGAGGAACACCGCGGCGTCCTCCGGCGTGTGGCCGGCGTGCAGCGGCCCATCGTCGGTGAAGGTGCGCACCCCGGAGCGGGCCACGACCTCGTCGCGGTAGCGCTCGAAGATCTCGGACTCGGGCACCAGCTGGTCGTCGGCGTCGTACCAGCCGCCCACCGGCGAGTCCCGCCAGGTGAGCAGCCCGGTCATCCACGCGAGCTCGAGGACGCCGGCGGGCGTGAGATCGACGGTGCCATCGGAGCGGATGCCGAGTTCCGCCTCGAGCCGCGTGCGCGCCGAGCCCCACGGCCCGACCTCGCCGATGCCGACCACGACGACCGTGTCCTCCAGGGTGGCCCGGACCGGGCCCCAGGAGTCGGGATCGACGTGGGGCACACGCACCTGCGTGGGGGAGGGCAGGGCGGAGACCACTGCGGGGGACGAGGGCGACGCCGTGCCCGCCGGGGAGGTCTCCGCGGCGTGCGCGGCAGCCTCCGCCCGCAGGGCGCCCAGATCGATGTCGGCGCCCAGGCCGCCGGTGAGGTCGGCGTCGACGGGAGACAGGGCGGCGCGCCCGCGCACCTCGGGCGCGCAGAGGTCCAGCAGTCGGTCCGCCATCTCCTCCGTGGACCACGTGCGGACCCCCGCCCGCTCGACGGCGTCGACCAGGGGGTCGTTGGCGCCCATCAGCCCGGTGCCGCGCACCCAGCCGATCCTCGGGTGGGCGATCGACACGCGATCGGACCAATCGTGTTCGGAGCGCCAACGCGAGGCGATCGCGTCGAAGGAGGACTTGGCCTCCGAGTAGGCGCCGTCCCCGCCGAACATCCCGCGGTTGGGCGATCCCGGGAGCACCACGTGCAGGCGGTGATCAACCACGGTGTCCGCTCCGATCGCGGCCAGCCCGGTGAGCGTGCGTTCCACGCTCCACAGGAGCAGGCGCATCTGGTTCTCGCTGCGAGGGCCGGCGTCGCCCAGCGTCCCCGACACGCGCGGCGCGGCGAAGGGGAAGAAGAGGGTCGGCAGCAGCGCGGGCTTGACCTCCTGGGCCGTGCCGCCCACGGACTTCGACTGCGAGTGGCCCACCCAGTCGACCAGGGCGTCCACGTCGCGGTAGCTGGCCAGGTTCGCGGGGACGAGCCACAGCTTGGCGCCCGGAGCCGCGTGGGAGCGGTAGAGGTCCTTGGCGAACTGGAGGCGCGCGGCGTCGACGGCGGAGGCCGTCGCGACGACCGTGGCCCCGCCTGCCAGGAGCCCCGCGACGACGGCGCCGGCGATGGAGGACGGCGTCATCCCTGTCACGACCGCCACATCCCGCGCGAAGCGGGCCGCCGGGTCGGCGGCATCGGGGGTGCGCGCGGCCTCCGCCGCCAGCGACTGGAACCGGGCGGCCAGCTCCGGGTCGCCGGCGGCCTCGGCGCGGCGCGCATGCCAGGAGGCCTGGTCGGCGACGGCTCGCCCGGCGCCCGCGAAGACGGCGGTGCCCGGCAGCCCCTCTCCGGCGGCGAGCCGCGAGAGGTCCTCGCGGGCCGAGGCCCAGCGGTCGTCCAGCAGCACGGCGCGTCGTGTGTCGAAGCGCGGGGCCACCAGGTCCGGCCATCCCTGGCCGAGCTCGGCGGACACGGCGTCGAGGACCGCGGCGGAGGAGCCCTCCCCGTCCGCGGGCTCGGCGGGGAGGTCCAGGCCCAGCTGGGCCAGCACGTGGCGGGCCGTGGAGGCGAGGATCCCGTCGGGCCCGGTCACGCTGTCCGCGAGGGCGTCCAGGGCGGCGGAGTCGACGACACCGCCTCCGCCCGCGCCCGGGGCCGAGGGCAGGGACACGGACACGCCGTGGCGCGCGGCCGCCTCCCGCACGGCGGCGTCGATGAGGGCGTCGACGCCCGAGGCGTCGGCGGGGGCCTCGGCCCCCAGCGTCGCGAGATCGCCCTCGCGAGTGGAGGCGCCCTCGCGAGTGCCCAGCAGCAGGGCGATCGTCGCATGCGCCGCCCAGCCGCCGCCCAGCTGCCAGACGCCCGCCACTCGTTCGGCGATGTGCGACGTCCTCACGCCGGCGGAGCCGAAGAGGCGGCGGATTCGCTCGCGGATCGCATCGGTGAGGACAGGGCCGAAGGGCTGGTAGTTGTGGGCGAGCCGGTCGACGGTCGCGCACAGCGCGGTGACGTCGGCCTCTGCTGCGCCGTCGATGCTGGACAGCCCCAGCTCGGCGGAGAGGTCCATGAGGAGCTGGTTGCGCCGAGAGGACACACCGTTCGTCAGGGACTCCGTCGTGTCGTGATCGCCGACCTCCTCGGGGCGCACGCGGGCCGCCAGGGCCAGCAGGGCGCGGATCGCGTCCGAGGCGCCGAAGCGGAGGTCAGGCACGTCGGCGCCGCTGGGACCGCCCTCCGGGACGGGCTCGGGGGCCGGTGACGTCGGGGCGGACGGCTCCACGGGGGGCGTCGGCGCCGCCTCGGCCCGGGCCGGGGCATCGCCCTCGTCCGCCTCGGGCACCTCGGCCACGGCGACATCGGTGCGCAGGACGGCGGCCGCGTCGCGCTGGACGTTGCGCACGGCGACGGAGCGTCCCGCGTAGACGGGCTGACGGAGCGTGCGGTCGGCCAGGTTGGCGAGCGTCGGCGAGGCGCCCAGCCCGATCTCGACGACCTCCTCGACGCCCAGCCCCCCGTCGCGGGGCGAGCGCAGGAGCGCGTCCTGCGTCTCGATCCATCGCACCGGGGAGGCGAATTGCCAGCTCAACAGCTCGACGAGCAGCAGCCGGGCGAGCCCGGGACGGTCCTCGGCGGCCGCCGCCCAGGCCTGCTCGGAGGCGACCAAGGGCGCCAGGGCCTCGGACGGCACGACCTCCAGGATCGAGGCGGCGAACTCGCGGGTGAGCTCGAAGGGGCGGGCCACCAGGTTCGGGATGTAACGCCCGATGAGGGTGTCCGCGTCGATGTCGCGCGGGATGCGCTCCTCCAGCTTCCGGCGGAACTCCGGGACCCCGCGGCGCAGGACCGAGGAGTGGAAGGGGACGTCGATGCCGGGGACGAACATGAAGGGGTTCCGGCCCCCCGCGTCGCCCGACCGGCGGCGGGAGTCCTCCGCCAGGGCGTCCAGGCCCGCCAGGGTCCCGGCGATCGCGTACTGCTGGCCGGCCAGGTTGAAGTTGACGATCTCCAGGAACTCCCCGCACCGGCGGGCGACTCCGGCGACGTAGTCGACGACGTGGGCGTCGTCGACGCCGAACTGGTTGGGGCGCAGGACGCCCATGCGGTAGTTCGACCGGCCCTCGGCGTCGCGCTCCACGAGGTGGTGCATCGTCGACCCGCGGTGGAACACAAGCTCCAGGACGGTCTCCAGGGGGAAGACCTGCGCGTAGGCGGACAACGCGTCGTACTCGCCCAGGGAATGCCCCGCGAAGCACGCGCCCTCCACCAGAGCGCCCTCGTCGCGCAGGCGGGCCGTCTGGGCGAAGGCCAGGGTCGCGAGCGCCACCTGCGTGAACTGGGTGAGGTTGAGGACGCCGTCGGGGTGGCGGTAGGCCACGCCGCGGGCCGTGATCTGGGTCGGGTTGTCGCGCACGATGGCCAGGATCGAGAAGCCCAGCGCCTCGCGCGTGTGGCGGTCGGCGCGCGTCCAGATCTCGTCGACGGCGGGGGACTTCGCGCGCTCGTCGAGTCCCATGCCGCGCGCCTGGATGCCCTGGCCGGGATAGAGGTAGGCGGTCGCCGGCGCCAGGGTGGTGGCCGTGGCGCGGGAGACGATCTCGCGGCCGATGCGGCACGTCACCTCCAGCGCCAGCCCGCCGCCGACCACGCGGCCGGTCCGCTCGACGGCGATCTCCACGGTGGCGTCGAGGTCGACGGGGCCGTACATCTCATACGTCCACCCGCGCAGGACCTCGCGGCGGGAGCCGGACACGCTCGCGCAGACGGCGTGCTGGGCCACGGCGGACAGCCACATGCCGTGGACAAGGGGGGCGTCCATGCCGGCGACGTGGGCCGCGGTGGCGGAGGTGTGGATCGGGTTGAAGTCGCCGGAGACGACGGCGAAGGGCGTCATGTCATGCGGGGCGCGCACCGTGACGCGGCGCAGCACGGAACGGGGGGTGTCGCGGACCGCGCGGGGCGCCCCCCCGGCGACGGGCGCCTCGAGGGGAGGCGTGTCGCCGGAGGCCCGCCCGCGGATCGCGAAGCGCTCCCGTGTGGATCCGATCGCCTGCCCCCCGGCCGTCAGCCGGAGGGCGACCGTGACGATGCGCCCGGAGGAGGACTCCTCCACGGCGGCGACGTGGGAGACGACGTCGATCGAGGTGACGCCCCGGGCCAGCAGCTGCTCGGGCGTCTCTGGGAGCTCGATCATGTGGTCGAGGTGCACCGCGTTGAGCAAGCCCTCGATGACGGGGTAGCCGTCATGGACCGCGGAGCCCAGCGCCGCGTAGATGGCCGGCCAGCAGGGCCCGAGCAGGGCGTCGGGCGCCCAGCCGGCCGGGGCGAGGCCGTCGGGCAGGGCGTCGGCGGTGACGGCGGCGTGGTCGGGCCCCAGGGTCGGGGCCAGCGTGAAGCGCGTCCGCGCCTCTCCGAAGGGGGAGTCGCCGGAGGGGGCCATCTGCGGCAGCGCCCCGATGAGGTCGCCCGCCGTGGACGTCGAGCCGACGCCCGCGATGCCGGCCAGCAGGGCGTCCATGTGGGCGGGCAGGCGGGACTCGTCGACCACGGGGACCCCGCCCCTCGCCGTCGCGTCCGGCAGGGACAGGGGCACGACGAGTTCCCGCACGGCGTGCTTCGAGGCGCCCTCCGGGTCGTCGTCCCAGGCGGTGTCCAGGTGCAGGACCAGGTCCGCTCCCGGCGTCCCGTCCTCGCCGGGATGGTCGAGGATGTCCACCCTCTCTCCGGGCAGGATGTGCGCGGGGTTGGCGATGAGGTGCCCCGTCCACATGATGTGGGGCACCGCCCGCAGATACGCCTCCCTGGTCGACGAGGGCGTCCCCGCTCCCAGGCGTGACCAGGCCGCGAGGACCGGCGCGTCCGCCTCCTCGAGGCGCCGGACCCCGGCCTGTTCGAAACGGCCGAGGAGGCCGGCGACCGGCTCGTCGACGCGGTCGATGCCGGCGACGGACACCGGGCCCGGGATGATGCGCACGGAGTCGGCCGGGTACCGGGGGTCCTGGGACTGCCACAGACCGTCCTGGCCCCACCAGCGCAGCAGGTCGTCGTCGAGGACGGGCACAAAGGGCATGGGCTTGGGGAAGGAGCGGCACAGCGTGGGGAACCACGCCGTGTCGATGGCGGTGACCTCGGTGGTCTCGGCCAGAGGGTAGGCGGCCAGCAGCCGCTCGACGGCGCGGGGGGCGTCCCGGGCGTCCTCGACGGCGGGGAACAGTGTGGGGACGTCGCCGTGGTCCAGGGGGGACAGGCGAGCCTCCACCCGCTGGAGCAGCTGGTGGAAGCGGTCGGCGAAAGTGGGGTCCGCCCAGGGGAAGGACAGGTCCGCGAAGCGGCGCACCCACTGGGCGTACGTCATCGTGGCGAGGTCGCCGAAGTAGGGCTTGGCGGTCCGGTCGAGCGCCGCGACGACCTCCTCGCGGCGGGCCCGCACCGCGGCGCCGTCCCCGCCGATCTCGGCGATGAGCCGGGCGGCGGCGGCCGCGGAGTTGTCGACCTCGTGCATGTCGGCCCGCAGGTGGGACAGCCCCGAGGTCATGCCGCCGCGGGACTCGCCCACCGCGACCCAGCCCCCCTGCTCGTCCAGGACGCTGACGCCGGGAGTGGCGACCAGCAGGGCCTTGACCTCGGGCGTCGTCCGGGCCTCCTTCACCGTCATCGCGGCGGTGCCCACGAGGACCCCGTCGACGGGCATGAGGGGGCGGGCGTGGCGCAGCGACCACTGGCCCGACAGGTAGTCGGCGGCGCGCTCGGGCGTGCCGATGCCTCCGCCGACGCACACGACCATGTTAGGGGTCGCCCGCAGCGTCGCGTAGGTCTGGAGGAGCAGGTCGTCCAGGTCCTCCCAGGAGTGGTGGCCGCCGGCATGGCCGTCCTCGATGTGGATGATCACCGGGACGTCGGGCACGGCCCGGGCGATCTGGACGGTGCTGAGGATCTGGTCGACGGTGCCCGGCTTGAAGGCGACATAGGGGAAGCCGTCGGAGCGCAGCTGGGCGATGAGGCCCAGGGCCTCGTCCAGCTCCGGGATGCCGGCCGAGACGACCACGCCATCCAGGGGGGCTCCCTGGGCGCGGGAGCGCGAGACGATGCGCTGGGCGCCGAACTGGAGGTTCCACAGGTAGCGGTCGAGGAACATCGCGTTGAACTTCGCGGTGCGCCCCGGCTCCAGCAGCTCGCGCAGCCGCGTGAGATTGTGCGAGTAGACCTCCTCGGTGACCTGGCCGCCGCCCGCCAGCTCCGTCCAGTACCCGGTGTTCGCGGCGGCCGCCACGATCTCCGGGTCGACGGTGGTCGGCGTCATGCCGGCCAGCAGGACGGGCGAGCAGCCGGTGAGGCGCGAGAACGCGGTGTCGACGACGGTCGTTCCGTCGGGCAGGGTGGCCAGGCGAGGCTGGAATCCACTCCAGTCGGAGGGGGCCGGCGGCTCCCAGCCGGGGGTGGACAGATGATCGCGGTCCTCCGCGGTGCCGGCGGGCACGATGCCCACGCCGGCGCCCTCGACGAGGGGACGTGTGAGACGGGTGAGGGTCGTGCCCGGACCGCATTCGAGGAGCCACCTGGCGCCGGAGGCGACGACGGCGTCGGAGATCTGGGAGGGCCAGTCGACGCGGTCGGTGAGGACGCGCCGGGCGAGCGGCTCGGCCCACTCACGGTCCAGCCCGCAGGCGGCGGCCCAGGAGAGGGCCTGGGCGACGGCGTCCTCGAGCAGCCCGGAGTGGAAGGGGGCGAGGACGGGAAGGAACTCGCACACGGGGCCCAGGGGGCGCCGCCGCGGCGGCGGGCGGTGTGCTCGGCGCGGTCGCGGTCGGCGGCCCGCCCGATGGCGGAGACCACGAGGGCCAGGTCGGCGGGGTCTCCGGACAGCACATGGGTGCGCCGGTCGTTGCGCACGCCGACGCTCACCGGGTGGGCGAGGCCCAGGTCCCCCTCGAGGATGCGCGCGAGCAGCGACTCGGGGAACCGGCGCACGGAGAGCATGGCCGTGGCCTCCCCGCTGGGATGGAGGCCGCTGCGCCGCGTCGTGCGCGCGGCGGCCGCCCCGATGAGGCGCGCCAGCGCGACGACCCGGTCGACGGCGCCGGGCTCCCCGCCGGCCCAGGCCCGCCACATCTCGGCGCCGAGCACGCCCTGGGAGTGCCCCTCGACGGCGACGGGCTCCACGGTGCGGGTGTCCAGGCCGTCCAGCGCCAGCGCCAGGACGCTCGCGTACTGGGCCAGCACGATGCCCGGAACGGACAGTTCGGGGGCGTTCTCGCGCGCGGAGGACACGCGGGCGCGCGGGGCGGCGCCGCCCTCGTTCCCGCCCCCCTGGGGGGGCTCCGCGCCCGGCGCGGCGAAGGAGAAGGGCAGGGCGGCGGCTGACAGGCCCGCCAGGTCGAGGCGGACGGGGGAGAGCAGGGCGTCGGAGGCGGCCACGGCGCGGGCGAGCGGAGCCGCGAGGGAGGCGTCGGCGCCGGCCTCGGCCAGCGCGTCGCGCCACGGCGTCGCCTGCCCGGCGAAGAGCAGGGCGTAGGGCTCCTCGGACAGACGGGTGAGGAACGCGGGGGAAGCAGTCATGTGGAGATCTCGATTCTGGAGGGGCGCGCGGGTGGTCTCGGTGGCCATGGACGGCATCACATCGGCCCGTTGTCGTGATGCTTGGCGTGATCGGCTGGGCGGTCCTTGGAGGCGAGCAGCTCCAGGGAGTCGATGAGGACCCGACGGGTGTCTTCGGGCGCGATGATCCCGTCGAGGTCGCCGGTGCTCACCGGCAGGTCGGGGCCGATGGACTCCCGGCGGTAGACCTCGGTGAGGCGCTCCCTCTCGGCGGCCACGTCCTTGGCGGACTTCCCCGCCCGGGCCATGGCCTTAAACTCCCGGCGGTGGAGGATGGAGACGGCTCCCTCCGCGCCCATGACGGCGATCTCCGCCCTCGGCCATGCGAACGCCATGTCCGCGCCGATGGACTTCGAGCCCATGACGATGTAGGCGCCGCCGTAGGCCTTGCGCAGGATGACGGTCACCATCGGCACCGTCGCGTTCGCATAGGCGACGATGAGCTTCGCGCCGCGCCGGATGATGCCGGCCTGCTCCTGCTCGGTGCCCGGACGGTACCCGGGGACGTCGACGAGGGTGACGATCGGCAGCCCGAAGGCGTCGCAGAAGCGGACGAAGCGGGCGGCCTTCTCCGAGGCGTCGACGTCGAGCGTGCCGGCGTCCACCATCGGCTGGTTCGCGACGATGCCCACCGAGCGACCGTCGATGCAGGCCAGTCCGATGACGATGCGCGGGGCGAAAAGCGACTGGATCTGGACGAACTCGCCGTGGTCGACGAGGCGCTCGATGACGTCGACGACGTCGTAGGGCAGGCGCGGGGAGGCGGGGACCAGGTCGCCGACCTGGCGCGCGGAGACGAGGTCGGATTCCTCCGTCTCGTAGTCGTAGCGGGGGGCGGGGGACAGGCACGAGGAGGGCAGGTACGCCAGCAGCGAGCGGACGTAGTCGACGGCCTCCTGCTCGGAGTCGGCCATGTAGTGGGCGACGCCGGAGTGGAAGTTGTGGACGGCCGCGCCGCCGAGTTCCTCGAAGGTCACGGTCTCCCCGGTGGTCGCCTTGACCACGTCGGGCCCCGTGACGAACATGTGCGAGTTCTCCCGCGTCATGATGATGAAGTCGGTGAGGGCGGGGGAGTACACGGCCCCTCCCGCGCACGGCCCGAGGATCAGGGAGATCTGGGGGATCAGCCCCGAGGCGCGGCATGAGGCCCGGAAGATGCGGCCGTACTGGGACAGCGCGACGACCCCCTCTTGGATGCGGGCGCCGCCGGAGTCCTGCATGCCGACCACGGGGATGCGCAGCCGGATGGCGTCCTCGATGAGGCCGGCGATCTTGTCGCCCTCGACGCGTCCCAGCGTGCCGCCGTGCACGGAGAAGTCCTGGGCGTAGGCGGCGACGAGGCGTCCCTGGACCTTTCCGTACCCGGTGACGACGGCGGCGCCGGGAACGCCCTGGTGGATGTCTCCGCCGCGGAACTGTCCGGTCTCGGTCCACTGCCCGTCGTCGAAGAAGGCGTCCATGCGCTCGCGCGCCGTCTTCTTGCCCTTCTCATGCTGGCGCTGGGCAGCGCGCGCCTCCGCGTCCGCCGCCGTCCGCTCGTACAGGGCGAGGTCCTCCTCGCGGGTGGGACTCGGGTCCGCGCCGGGCGACCGGCCTGCGTGGCCCCTCAACAGCCTCGAGAGAGACCTCATGACTCCTCCTTCCCTCCCGGCCCATCGGCCGCGATGCGGGCCAGCGGGTCCCCGGGCGCGACGCTCGCGCCCGGGTCGGCGATGATCTCGGTGACGGTTCCGGGGCAGGGGGCCTGGATGTGCTTCTCCATCTTCATGGCCTCCAGCACGACGACCAGGTCGCCCGCCTCGACGTGGGTGCCCGCCGGCACGGCGTGGACGACGATCGCCTGCATGGGGGCGACGAGTGTGCCGTCGGCGCGCAGGGCGGCGTCCGGGCCGGCCGCGGCCCCGGCCGCGCGGGGGGCCTGGCGGGCGGCGCGCAGCGGCTGGGCGGGCCGGGCGTGCCCTCCGGCGCCGACCGCGGCGAGGAGGCCCTGGGGAAGGGTGAGGGTCCGTCGGCGCCCGTCCAGCTCGATCGTGTAGGCGCGGCGCTGGGCCGCGGGATCGGCGTGGGAGGCGCCGGAGGGGAGGGCGGCGGCCTCGGTGTCCCCGGAGTAGTCGTGGGCCGGCAGGAAGCGGGTCTCGAGCCAGCGGGTCGACACCGAGAACCCGGCGTCCTCGCCTGTGAAGGCGGGATCGTCGAGGATGTCGCGGTAGACGGAGACGGGAGTGGGCACCCCCGTGATCGAGAACTCGTCGAGCGCGCGTCGGGACCGGGCGAGCGCCTGCTCGCGGGTCGCGCCGGTGACGACGATCTTCGCGAGCATCGAGTCGAAGGCGGTCTGGACCTCGTCGCCCTCGGCGAGTCCCAGCTCGAGGCGGACGCCCGGGCCGGAGGGCCAGCTCACGCCGGTGGCGCGTCCCGCGGAGGGGACCAGCCCGTGGGCCGGGTCCTCGCTGGTGATGCGGAACTCGAAGGAGTGCCCGCGCGGGGGCGGAGGCACGGTCAGGGGCAGTCCACGGGCGATGCGGATCTGCTCCTCGACCAGGTCCACGCCCGCGACCTCCTCCGACACCGGGTGCTCGACCTGCAGGCGGGGGTTCACCTCGAGGAACCAGACACGGCCGTCGGGCTCGAGGAGGAACTCGCAGGTGCCCACGCCGACGTAGCCGACGCGCTCGAAGAGGCGGCGCGACCACTCGTCGAGCCGTCCGTCGACGCCGGGGGGCAGAAAGGGCGCGGGGGCCTCCTCGATGAGCTTCTGGTTGCGCCGCTGGATCGAGCAGTCTCGGGTGGACACCACGCGGAAGCTGCCCAGCGCGTCGCGCGCGCACTGGGTCTCGACGTGGCGCGCGACCTCGATGAAGCGCTCGATGAAACAGGCGCCCAGCATGTCGTCGTCCGCGTGGCGGGCGAAGAAGAGATCGACGTCGGCGGGGCCGGCGAGCACGGAGATGCCCCGCCCGCCGCCGCCGTCGGCCCGCTTGAGGACCACGGGGAAGCCGTGGGCGGCGATGAAGCCCTCGACGTCGGTGCGCGAGGAGAGCGGATCGGACAACCCCGGCACGGGAGGCACGTCCGCGGCCTCAGCGATCCGCCGGGCGCTGATCTTGTCTCCGAGGGCCCGGATGACCTTCGCGTCGGGGCCGAGCCACACGAGCCCCGCGTCCGCGACGGCGCGGGCGAAGTCCGGGTCCTCCGAGAGGAATCCGTATCCGGGGTGGACCGCGTCGGCGCCGGAGCGCCGGGCGAGGTCGAGGATCCGAGAGGCGCTGGCGTAGGTCTGCCCCGTCGTGGTCCCCCCCAGGGCCCAGGCCTCGGTGGCGGCGCGCACGAACGGGGCGTCGATGTCCTGGTCGGCGTAGACGGCGACCGTGTCGATCCCGAGATCGGTGGCGGTGCGGATGACGCGCAGCGCGATCTCGGCGCGATTGGCGATGAGGATCTTGTGGAGGGTTCGCAACGAAGTGGCCTCGGTTCATGGGGGTCGGGGCTGGGGAGCGGGGCGGGCGGTCGTCAGGGCGGGGACACCATCTCGACGTCGCCGGCGGTGACGGTCCTGGTCGAGCCGTCGGGCAGGCCGACGGCCAGCGAGCCGTCGGGCAGGATGTCGCGCGCGACCGCCCCGTCGGAGGGGAGGTCCCCGCGGCCGTCGGGGGCGCGCACCGTGACGGGGCGTCCCAGGGTCACGCAGTGGCCGCGCAGCTCGTCGAGCACGCCGGCGCGGCGGGCGTCCCCGTTGCAGGCGATGAGGGCACGGACCCGGCGTTCCAGGCCCGCCAGGTGAGCCTCCAGGATCTCCTGGGCCGCCTCGCGCGGGTCGGGGCCCGCCGTCTCGTCGCCCTCCAGGGACAGGGCGGTGGCCTGGGGCGTCGGGCGTTCGGCGGGCTCCATCGCGATGTTGAGGCCGACGCCGATGACGGCCCACAGCCCGTCGCCGTCGACATCGCCGGCCGCCTCGCCGAGCAGGCCCGCGATCTTGCGGGAGCCGTCGACGACGACGTCGTTCGGCCACTTGACGCCGACGCTGCGCCCGGTGCCCGCCAGGCGCGTGTCGACGGACTCGCGCACGGACAGGGCGGCGGCCAGGAGGGCCCAGGCCATGGCGCCGCGCATCGCGGGGGTGCCCGGCAGGCGCACGAGGGTCGAGGCGGTGAGCGAGCGGCCGGGCAGCGCCGTCCAGGTCCGTCCCAGCCGTCCGCGTCCGGCGACCTGGGCGTCGGCGATGACGGTGGTGAAGGGCGGGGTGGCGACGTCGGGGTCGCGGAGCAGGGCCGCCGCCAGGTCGTTGGTCGAGGTCGTGCGGTCGACGCGGAGGACTGGGGCGCGCGCTGGCCGCGACGTCCCGTTTTCTACAAAGTTTGTATAACTGAACATATGTGCCGCTCCCCCTTCCCGTCCTGTGTGATGCGTGTGGGGCCCGGGCGCATGCCGGGTGTGGCCGATGGTCGACCGGGAGGGTCAGGAACCTCTCGCGCCGTGCCGACTCTTCGTATTCTGAAACAACGTCAGGAGTATACCGGCGTGCGGCGTCTCGGGGCCCGGGTCCCGTCCCGGAGGGTGGTCGGGGCGAAGCGCCGGGAGGGCCGCCCATCGCGCGGACCTCTCCGAGGGGCGGGGGTTTCCCGGCGGTCAGTGTGATCTTCGTCATGGATCGGGATCGCTGGCGTGTCGCGGGCGCGAGGACGTGGCTGGCGCCGTTCGTCCGCGCGAGGGCGTCCCTGCCCCCCGGCCCGCCCTCCACTACCATGGACGCGACATCGGGGGTGGGCACGCCGCCCCCAACATGGGCGCGATCCGGAATTGGATTGGGGAGACGTGGCGGAGTACATCTACCAAATGATCAGGGCCCGCAAGGCCCACGGGGACAAGGTCATCCTGGACGACGTCAGCATGTCGTTCCTGCCGGGCGCGAAGATCGGCATGGTCGGCCCCAATGGGGCGGGGAAGTCCTCGATCCTCAGGATCATGGCGGGGCTGGACCAGCCCAGCAACGGGGAGGCACGGCTGAGCCCGGGATACACGGTGGGCATCCTCGAGCAGGAGCCCCGCCTCGACGACTCGCTCACCGTCATCGAGAACGTGAGGCTGGGAGCCCAGGCGACCTTCGGCAAACTCGCCCGATTCAACCGGATCTCGGAGGAGATGGCGAACCCCGACGCGGACTTCGACGCCCTCATGGAGGAGATGGGCCGCCTCCAGACGGAGATCGACGCCCTGGGCGCCTGGGACATCGACTCCCAGCTGGACCAGGCGATGGACGCGCTGCGCTGCCCGCCGGCCGACCAGCCGGTCGCCGAGCTCTCCGGAGGGGAACGCCGGCGCGTCGCCCTGTGCCGCCTGCTCATCGAGGCCCCCGACCTGCTCCTCCTCGACGAGCCGACGAACCATCTCGACGCCGAGTCCGTCGAGTGGCTGGAGAAGCACCTGAGCGCCTATCCCGGTGCGGTCATCGCCGTCACCCACGACCGCTACTTCCTCGACCACGTCGCGGGGTGGATCGCCGAGGTCGACCGCGGGCACCTCTACCCCTATGAGGGGAACTACACGACCTACCTGGAGACCAAGCAGAAACGCCTGCAGGTCCAGGGCAAGAAGGACGCGAAGCTCCAGAAGCGCCTCAAGGAGGAGCTCGAGTGGGTCCGCTCGAACGCGAAGGGGCGCCAGGCGAAGTCGAAGGCCCGCCTGGAGCGCTACGAGGAGATGGCCGCCGAGGCGGAGCGCACCCGCAAGCTCGACTTCGACGAGATCCAGATCCCGCCAGGGCCGCGCCTGGGATCCGTCGTCATCGAGGCGCGCCACCTGCGCAAGGGATTCGGGGACCGCCGCCTCATCGACGACCTGTCGTTCACCCTGCCGCGCAACGGCATCGTCGGCGTCATCGGCCCCAACGGGGTCGGCAAGACGACGCTGTTCAAGGCGATCGTGGGCCTGGAGCCGCTCGACGCTGGGGAACTGGTCATCGGCGAGACGGTGAAGATCTCCTACGTCGACCAGAACCGCGCCGGCATCGACCCGGACAAGACGCTGTGGGAGGTCGTCTCCGACGGGCTCGACTTCATCGAGGTCGGATCCGTGGAGATGCCCTCGCGCGCCTACGTCTCGGCCTTCGGGTTCAAGGGTCCCGACCAGCAGAAACCCGCGGGGGTCCTCTCCGGGGGCGAGCGCAACCGGCTCAACCTCGCGCTTACGCTCAAACAAGGCGGGAACCTGCTGCTCCTGGACGAGCCGACGAACGACCTCGACGTCGAGACCCTGGGCTCCCTGGAGAACGCCCTCCTGGAGTTCCCCGGGTGCGCCGTGGTCACCTCCCACGACCGCTGGTTCCTCGACCGGGTCGCGACCCACATCCTGGCCTGGGAGGGCACGGAGGACGACCCGTCCCGCTGGTACTGGTTCGAGGGCAACTTCGAGGCCTACGAGAAGAACAAGGTCGAGCGGCTGGGAGTGGACGCTGCGCGTCCGCACCGGGTGACCCACCGCAAGCTGACACGCGGCTGAGCGCAGGCCGAGCCGAGGGGCGGCGGCCCGGCGGACGCCCGGGCCGCTACTGCGCCGCGGCCGGACCGGCCTCCTCGCCGAATCCCCACCGCCCGGATCCCCCGTGCCCTTCCAGGGGGATGCGCAGCATGGCCTGCTGGGTGGCCTCGGCGACGAGGCGCCCCTGCGGGGCGAACACGCGGGTGTGGGTGAGGACGCGGCCGTTGCCCACCTGGGAGCAGACGCCGTCGAAGAGCAGCCACTGGTTGATGTCGATGTCGCGGTGGAACCACATCGCATGGTCCAGGGAGGCCGCCGACATGCCCGGCGTCATCCAGGACACGCCGGTGGCGCGCATCGCGGGCTCCATCATCACCTGGTCGATGGCGTAGGCCAGCAGAGCGCGATGGACGACCTGGGCGGCGGCCGGGGGGATCTCCGCGCGGGGGCGCATCCACAGCTGCTGGCGGGCCGAGGGCGCCTTGTCGGCGCGCGTGTAGAGCTCATGCTGGATGTGGCGTACGTCGAAGGCTGCGGTCTTCCCCAGGAACCGGCCGACCGGGTGGTCCATCGAGCGGAACAGCTCCAGCGCGGAGGGGAGGTCCCGGGGATCCGGGACCTCGGGCGCGGCGGGCTCGAAGCTCAGGCCGTGCTCGGTTCCCTGGAAGGAGCACAGCATCGAGAGGATCTCCCGGTCGTCCTGACGGCACGTCACCCGCCGGTCGGAGAAGGACCGGCCGTCCCGAAGGCGCTCGGCGCGCAGCTGGAAGGGCGCGCCCGGATCGCCGCCGCGCAGGAAGTAGGCGTGGAGCGAGTGGGGGAGCCGGGAGGGGTCCTCGAGAGTCGCCTGCGCGGCGAGCAGCGCCTGGGCGATCACCTGCCCGCCGTAGACCCGGCGCACCTGGGGCAGGGAGAGGGCCTCGAACAGGTCGTCGCCGCTCTCGCGGAGCCGGAGGATGCGCAGGACGGAGGCGACGGGCTCATCGGAGATCACGGGGACGTCGACGGGGAGGGTCATGGACCCATTGTGTCCGTCGGCCGCCGGGTGGCGCGACCCGGGTCCGCTCTTTGCCGACCACCGGCAGGGTCCCTACCATGTGGTGTGGTCCGCACTCGGCTGCGGACGGGCGGAGGGAGGCCAGGGTGGAGGACGCGGCGGTGCTGGTCGACGCCCTGGGCGGTGTCGGCAACGTCACCGAGGTCGAGCCCTGCTCCCCGCGCATCCGCATCGAGGTGCGCGACCCGTTCCTCGTCGACGAACCCGGCCTGCGCCGGCCTGGCGTGCTCGCCGTGGTGCGCTCGGGCGATGTCGTCCAGCTCGTCGTCGGGCGCGGGGCGGACGAGGCCGCCGCGGCCCTCGCGCGGTCGCTGTCCGCGGCGCGGGGCGCCGGCGGGTCCGCGCCGATGGACGCCGCCACCTCCTAGGATGGGTCGGGTCAAGGTCGGCGCGGCGAGGGGAGCGATGGATGGGCGGATCTGCCCCCGCTGCGGGTGACATGGAGTCGTTGCGGCGGTTGGCGGAGTCAAACGGCGTCGCGACGGGGTTCTGGGACTGGTACGGGAGGCGCCGCGATGTGTCCGCGGACTCCCTGCTGGCCGTCCTGGAGGCTCTCGACGTGCCCGTCGGCCGCGGCTCGACCGTCGACGAGGTCCGCGCCGCGCTCGCTCGCGCCGAGGACGGGGAATGGCGCTCGACCCTGCCCGACTGCATCGTCGTGAGGCAGGGCAGTGCCCGCGAGATCCCCGTCCACGTCCCGCACGGGGACTGGGTGCGCGTGTCCTACGTCCTGGAGGACGGATCCCGGGGGGACCTGGTCCAGTTGGGCCGATGGGTGCCGCCCCGGGAGATCGACGGTCACCTGGTCGGGCGCGCCACGATGCTGGTGCCCGACTGGCTCCCCCTGGGGTGGCACCGGCTGGTGGCCACCGTCGAGGGCGGGAGCGAGCACTGCGCGCCCCTCATCGTCGTGCCCGAGCGCCTGGAGCCGGCCGCCCTCTCCGACGGCCTCCGCCACTGGGGCGTGAGCGCCCAGATGTACTCCGTGCGGTCCCGGGGCTCGTGGGGCATCGGCGATGCCGTGGACCTGGCCGACCTGGCAGCCCTGTGCGCCGATCACGGAGCGGACTTCCTGCTGATCAACCCCGTCCACGCCTCGTCGCCCGCCCTCCCCATGGAGCGCTCCCCCTACCTTCCCGTCACGCGGCGATGGGTCAACCCCCTCTATATCCGCCCCGAGGCGGTCGAGGAGTACGCCGCGCTTCCCGACGACCAGCGACGGCGCGTCGAGGAGCTCCGGCAGGCCGCCCGGGGCCCCGAGGAATCCCCCCTGATCGACCGCGATCGCGTGTGGGGGGCGAAGCGCGAGGCCCTGGAGCTCCTGTACCGGGTGCCGCGCTCCTACCACCGCGAATCCGAGTTCCGCGCCTTCGCCGCCCGCGGCGGCCCGGACCTGGAGGGATTCGCCCTGTGGTGCGCGCTGGTCGAACGGGCCGGGGAAGACGGCCTGTCCCCGGATTGCGCGCGCGCCGACGCCCCCGGCGTCGGCCCGGCCCGCGTCGAGGCGTCGGACCGCATCGAGTTCTGGATGTGGTGCCAGTGGATCGTCGGCCTCCAGATGGGGGACGCCCAACGGGTGTGCACGGGCCTGGGCATGGGCATCGGCATCATGGGGGACCTGGCTGTGGGCGTCCACCGCAACGGCTCCGAGACTTGGGCGGAGCCCGGCATGTTCGCCCGGTCGATGTCCGTGGGCGCCCCTCCCGATATGTACTCCCAGCAGGGACAGGACTGGTCCCAGCCGCCGTGGTCGCCGCGGGCGCTGGCACGCTCCGGATACCGCCCTCTGCGCGACATGGTCCGCGCGGCCCTCGCCCATGCGGGTGCCGTGCGCCTCGACCACATCCTCGGGCTGTTCCGCCTGTGGTGGATCCCCAGGGGGACGCCGGCCGCACAGGGGACGTACGTCTCCTACGACCACGAGGCCATGGTCGGGGTCGTGCTGCTCGAGGCCCAGCGCGCCGGCGCCGCCGTCATCGGGGAGGACCTGGGCACCGTCGAGCCCTGGGTCCGCGGCTACCTGGCGGACCGGGGCGTCCTGGGCACCTCCGTCCTGTGGTTCGAGAAGGAGGGCTCGGGCTGGCCGCTGCACGCCGACCGGTACCGGCGCGATGTCCTGGCCACCGTCACCACCCACGACCTGCCCCCCACCGCCGGATACCTCGACGGCGTCCAGACGACGCTGCGGGACCGGCTGGGGCTGCTGGTCGACGACGTGGAGACCGTGCGCGCCGCCGACCGCGTCGAGCGGGAGCGGATGCTCCAGCGGCTGCGCGAGTACGGCCTGATCGGCGCCGACCAGGCCGAGCCCTCGACGCGCCAGGTCGTCGAGGCTCTCCACCGCTATATCGTGCGCACGCCCTCCCGGCTGGTCGCCGCCTCTCTCGTGGACGCCGTGGGGGACACCCGGCCGCAGAACCTGCCAGGCACCAACCGCGAGTACCCGAACTGGTGCATGCCGCTGTGCGACGCCCAGGGGAGGGAGGTCGCCTTGGAGGACCTGCCCTCCGACCCGCGTCTCACCGCGTTGTTCGACATCATGGGGCAGGTCCGCGCATAGGCCCGTCAGCCTGCGCCATCGCCCTCTGGCGGTGATGTGCCCCGTGTTACTCTCGATCACATGGCAAGCCGGCCAGACCACGACGAGCGTGAGGGAGCACACCATGAGTCAAGCTGAATCCGTCCTCGACGCGCTGGGCGGATGGGACAACATCGAGGACATCGAGGCCTGCATCACCAGGATCCGCGTCGAGGTCGACGACGACAGCCTGGTCGACGAGGCCGCCCTCAAGCAGGCCGGCGCCTTCGGCGTCGTCAAGGTCGGCACCTCCATCCAGGTCGTCATGGGCCCCCAGGCCGACGCGATCGTCTCGGACATCGAGGACCTGCGCTGACATTGGAGGTCGGAGCGCCGGTCGCCGGTCGCGTCATCGCTCTGCCAGACGTCGCCGACCCCGTGTTCGCCCAGGAGATCGTCGGGCCGGGGCTCGCAATCATCCCCACCCGGAAGGGGCGGCTCCCGGCACTCGCCCCCATCGACGGGACGATCGTCAAGCTCCACCCGCATGCCTTCGTCATCGCGACGCCGTCCTCGCCGGCGGTGCTCGTCCACCTCGGACTCGACACCGTCTCTCTCGCGGGGAACGGCTTCTCCCTGCTGTGCGAGGAGGGGCAGGAGGTGCGCGCCGGCGATGCCGTGGTCGCCTGGTCTCCCTCGGACATCCGAGGGCGGGGCCTGGACCCCGTCGTCCCCGTGATCGTCCTGGAGTCGGCCGGCCTGGCCCTCACAGCGCTCGCGGAACCCGGACGGCGGGTGAGGGCCGGGGAGCCTCTGCTGCGCCTGGGGTGACGCGCCCCGGGGAGAGCCCGGATCAGAGGTCCAGCAGCAGCGTCTCCGTCGCCCCGTCCGCGCGCTGGGCGGCCAGCTGGCGTTCGACCACGGCGATGCGCTCGCGGAGGATGCGCACGAGCGCCGCGGACGCCTCGGGGTGGGAGCCGATCCAGGCGCGGCCCTGGGCCGCGACGTCCAGATCGGCGGCGTAGCCGGCCAGAGCGGAGGGGAACATCAGGGTGACCAGATCCTCCGCGGTGTGGAACGTGTTGTCCGCCCACATCGCCTCCAGCGATTCGAAGTAGTCCGCGACGAAGGGCACGTACAGCTCGGGACGGGTGGGGGCCTGCGCCCAGAACCCCGAGGCGATGGCCCACCGCGTGTCATTGGGCAGGGACGGGTCGCGCAGGACCTGCTCCCACGCCTCGGCCTTGACGTAGGAGTCGCCGCGGGCGGCCCGCGCGCGGGCCGCGTTCTGGCGTCCCGTCATCGTCGGGTCCTCCGCCTCCAGGGCGGCGATCCGCTCCTCGTCGGCGACCCCGCCGCGGACCAGCGCCGTGAGCAGGTCCCACCTGAGGTCGACGTCCAGGTCCAGCCCGAGAAGGGTGTCGGTGCCGGTGTGGAGCGCCTCGATGGCCTGGAACTGCGCCGGGGAGACCGCCGCGCGCGCCGCGGCGCGCACCAGAATCTGCTGCTGGTCGGAGCCGGGTACGGCGGCGCGGGCCAGCAGGAGCAGCCGGTCGCCGATGGCGGCGAGCTCGGCCTCGCGCGCCGAGGGCGCGACGAAGGTCTGCGACGCCTGCGTGATGTGGCGCAGCGCCAGGTTGAGCATCGCCATGTTCGTCTCGACGGGCAGGGCGGAGATGGCGAGATCCAGGTAGGACCGCGCGTCCATCTCGGCGTCGCGCGTCATGTCCCAGGCCGAGGCCAGGATCACGTTGCGGGTCAGCGAGTCCGCGAAGGCCGTGATGTGGTCGACGGCGAAGGCCAGGGACTCCGGGTCCAGGCGGATCTTCGCGTAGGCCAGGTCCCCGTCGTTGACGAGCACCAGGTCGGGGCGGGCCAGGCCCCGCGCGGAGGGGACATCGGTCGAGGCGCCGTCGACGTCGAGCTCCTCGCGGAAGGTCCGGGTGACGGCGGCGCCGTCCTCGTCGAGGGCGTACCCGGCCACGGCGAGGCGGTGGGGGCGCAGGGACGACCCCTCGCTGAAGGGCTCCTGGACGACGGACAGGCGCGTGACGGCGCCGTCCCCACCCGTCTCCACGACGGGGCGCAGCAGCGTGACCCCGGCCTCCTCCAGCCAGACCCTCGACCAGGCCGCGAGGTCGCGGCCGGAGGCCTTCTCCAGCTCGCCGAGCAGATCGTCCAGCGTGGCGTTGCCGTGCGCATGCGCCGAGAGATAGGCGTGGAGCCCGGTGAAGAAGGGCTCGCGCCCGACATAGCTGACCAGCTGGCGCAGCACAGAGGCGCCCTTGGCGTAGGTGATGCCGTCGAAGTTCACCTCGACGTCGGCCAGGTCCCGGATCTCCGCCTTGATGGGGTGGGTCGTGGGCAGCTGGTCCTGCGTGAGCCCCCAGTCCTTGCGCAGCAGGAAACCGGTCCAGGCCTGCGTCCACTCGGTGCCCTCGGCCAGCGCCAGGTGGGACATGAACTCGGCGAAGGACTCATTGAGCCACAGGTCGTTCCACCACTTCATCGTCACGAGGTCGCCGAACCACATGTGGGCGAGCTCGTGGAGGACCGTGTTCGCGCGAGTCTCGAGCTGGGCCGCGGTGGGGCGCGTGCGGTAGATGTACTCGTCGCGGAAGGTGACGCATCCCGCGTTCTCCATGGCGCCGGCGTTGTACTCGGGCACGAAGACCTGGTCGTACTTCGCGAAGGGGTAGGGGATGCCGTACTGCGACTCGAAGAAGGCGAAGCCGGAGCGGGTGACGTCCAGGATCGCCCCGGCGTCCAGGTGCTCCGCCAAGGAGGCGCGGCACCACACGCCCAGGGGGATCTCCCGACCGTCCGTGGAGGTCAGCGCCGAGGTGGTCCCCTCGTACGGCCCCGCCACGATCGCCGTGATGTAGGTCGAGATCGGGTCCGTCGCGTCGAAGCGGTACGTCCAGGACTCGGGCCCCTCCTCCGGCTGCGGGGTCGGCGCGTTCGAGAACACCCTCCACCCCGCGGGCACCGTCACCGTGAAGGCGAAGACGGCCTTGAGGTCGGGCTGCTCGAAGGTGGCGTACACGCGCCTGGCGTCGGGGACCTCGAACTGCGAGTAGCAGTACGCCTGGCCGTCGGCGGGGTCGACGAAGCGGTGCAGGCCCTCCCCGGTGTGCATGTACTGGCAGTCCGCGTCGACGACCAGCGTGTTGTGCGCGGCCAGGCCCTCCAGGGCGATGCGGTTGTCCCGGTGAGCACCGACCCCCAGGTCCGCGCCGTTGAGCGTGATCGAGCGGACATTGGCCGAGACGAGGTCCGCGAAGGCGGAGGCCCCCTCCTGCGCATCGAAGGAGAGGGTCGTGACGGAGCGGAAGTCCCGGTCCCCGGTCGTCAGGTCCAGGTCCACGTCGTAGCGGGTGGCGGTGACGGCGGCAGCTCGTTGTTCGGCTTCGTCACGGGTGAGGTTCAGACCGGGCATCGACAGGCCTTCCTGGGCTAACGGGATGATGGGACCGCGCGCCCGAGGGCGCACCGGCCTCCAGTTTCCCACGTCAGCGCGCGAAACACACGTGCGCGCCAACGGATCGTGACGCGGCGTGCGAAAATCGGTGGCGATCGCCCCGCCGAAACCCGCGGGGGAACAGCCGCACCAGCAGGGAGCACGCCCATGACCGCACGCACCCGACGCGCCCCGGGGCTGCCCGGCCGCCTCCTCGCCGCCCTCGCGGCGGGAGCCTGCGCGATCGGGATGTCGGCATGCGAGATCGCCGAGAGGCCCTCCGACCAGCGCCCGGCCGTCCAGACCACCCCGGTGCCCGATCCCGGGGCGTCGACCCTGCCCGCCTCGCCGGCCCCGCCCTCGTGACCGCTCCCGATCCGGGGCGGGGCCGCGGGGCGCCGGGCCCGGCGGTCACCAGATGCGCACGCGCTCCTCGGGCTCCAGCCACAGGGCGTCCCCGGGACGCAGGCCGTAGGTGTCGGCGAAGGCGTCCAGGTTGCGCAGCACCCCGTTGCACCGGAACTCGACGGGCGAGTGCGGGTCGACGGAGAGCATCTGGACGGCGTACTCGTCACGCGACTTCCCCCGCCAGATGCGCGCCCACGAGAGGAAGAAGCGCTGCGGTCCGGTCAGGCCGTCGATGACGGGCGCGTCCGCCGGGGAGGCGATGCCGCGGTCCCGCAGGGTCGCCGCCCACGCCTTCCATGCGATGGCCAGGCCGCCCAGATCGCCGATGTTCTCGCCGATCGTCAGGGCGCCGTTGACGTGGAGGCCGCCGCCGCGGCCCTCCAGCTGGGCGGGCGTGCAGGCGTCGTACTGGGCGATGAGGGCTCTCGTGCGGGCCTCGAACTCCGCTCGGTCCTGGTCGCTCCACCAGTTCCGCAGGTTCCCGGCGGCGTCGAAGCGGCTGCCCTGGTCGTCGAAGCCGTGTCCGATCTCATGGCCGATGACCGCGCCGATGCCGCCGAAGTTGACGGCGTCGTCGGCCTCGGGGTCGAAGAACGGGGGCTGGAGGATGGCGGCGGGGAAGACGATCTCGTTCATCGTCGGGTTGTAGTAGGCGTTGACCGTCTGAGGGGTCATGAACCACTCGTCGCGGTCCACGGGCCGGCCGAGCTTCGACCACTCGTAGTCCGACTCGTGGGTCTCCGCGGCGCGCACGTTGTCCACCAGTGTCGCCTGAGCGGAGACCGCCAGGGCCGAGTAGTCGCGCCACTTCGGCGGGTAGCCGATCTTCGGGGTGAAGCTCGCGAGCTTCTCCAGGGCGCGCGCCTTCGTCTCCTCGCCCATCCAGTCGAGGCGGGTGATCGAGTCGCGGTAGGCGCCGAGAAGGCGGGCGACCAGGTCCTCCATGCGGGCCTTGGACTCCGGGGGGAAGTGCCGGGCCACGTAGAGGCGCCCGAGCGCCTCGCCGAGCGTGCCCTCGACGAGGGCGAGGCCGCGCTTCCACCGCGGGCGCAGCTCCTGCGTCCCGGCCAGCGTGCGGGAGTAGAAGTCGAAGTTCTCCTCGACGAAGGCGCGCGCCAGCAGCGGCGAGCGCGCGTCGATGACCTTGCGCGCGAGCCACAGTTTGAGGACGTCGAGGTCCGTGCGCTCCCACAGCGCGCAGGCGGCGGCCAGGAAGTCGGGCTGGTCGATGTTGACGGTGTCGACGGCCGTCGTGTCGAAGCGGGCGGCGAGCGCCCACCCGTCCCAGTCGAACCCGGGGTTCTGCTCGACGATCTGCGCCCAGGCGCGCGGGTTGTCCGCCAGCTGCGGGTCGCGGTTCTTCACGGAGTCCCAGTGGTGGCCGGCGAGCGTCGTCTCGAAGGCCATGACGCGCTCCGCCGCCTCGGCGGCGGCGCCCTCGTCCACGACACCGCCCAGCACGAGGGCGCGCGCGACGTGGCCCGTGTAGGCGCTTCGGGTCGCGGCGTGGTGGTCCTCGCGGTAGAAGGACTCGTCGGGCAGGCCGAGCCCGGCCTGGTGGAGGTAGGCGATGTAGCGCGAGGCGTCGCGCACGTCGTTGTTGACGTAAGGGGAGAAGAACAGCGAGACGGTCCCGCGGGAGAGCGAGCCGCCGACGCGGGCGAGCGCCCCGTGGTCGCCGGCCCGGGCGATGGCGTCGAGCTCCGGGGCCAGGGGTGCACCGCCGGCCTCCTCCACGGCTCCCTCGTCCATGAACTGCCGGTAGATGACGGCGATGCGCTCAGCGTCGGGATCCTCGAGGCGCCCGGCGGCCGCGTCCTCGACGATGGCGCGCCCACGATCCTCCGACAGGTCGCGCAGCAGGTAGAACGCCCCGTCGGTGGGGCGGTCCGCGGGAATCGGGTGCTCACGCAGCCAGGTGCCGTTGACGTGCCGGAAGAAGTCGTCCTGGGGGCGCACGTCGCGATCCATCAGGGAGGGATCCAGGACGCGGGCCTCGAGTGTCTGCTCAGTCATGGCTCAACCCTACAGACGCTCCGGAGACGGGCGGACGGGTCAGGCGTCGGCGTCGTCCTCCTCGTCCTCGGTCGTGATGACGGGACCACGTCGGGCGCGGATCTCGATCTGCTCCGCGTCGAGCTGGGCGAGCGCCTCGCGCAGGGTCCGCGAGGAGACCCTCCCGGCGTCGCGGGCGCGGGTCAGGGCCTCACGCTCGGCCTGGATGGCCCGCAGGCGCAGCTCGCGGTACTGGGCGAAGCGCTCGGGCGTGGTGGAGACGGCCTGGGCGTGCATCGCCTGGGCGTTGGAGAGGTCGCGCCGAGCCCGGGCGACGGCCACGGGGTCGTAGGCGGAGCCGTCGGAGCGTGCGAGCCCGGGTTCGTCGAGGCATCCCAGGGCGGCGGTGTCCAGCTCGGTGCGCAGCGCGGCGCGCTCGGCGTCCAACTCGTCCGTGCCGCGCGTGAGCGCGAGCCGCCGGGTCAGCCAGGGCAGGGTGGCTCCCTGGAGGACCAGCGTGCCGGCGGCGACGAGGAAGGCGACGAGGACCAGGAGGGCGCGCTGCGGGGTGCCGGTGGGCAGCGACTGGGCGGCCGCCAGGGTGACGACCCCGCGCATCCCGGCCCACACCAGCAGCACGCCCTCCCGCGGCCCCAGGCGCTGCTCCGTCAGGTAGTCGATGTCGGCCGCGGTGCGCGCGAGGAACAGCCGGAGCCGGTCGAGCCGCGCCTGGGGAAGCGGCGCCGCGCCGCGCCCGAGCTCCCACAGGCTCCCGTCCGGGTCGCGCAGCCGGTCGACGGCGGCCCGGGCGCGCTCGCGGCGCGCGGCGCGGCGTCGGGCGCGGCGCCCGAGCAGCCTGAGCAGCACGCCGATGAAGGCTCCGCGCACGGCGAGCACGACGAGGACGGCGAGGGCTGCGAGGCCCGCCGCCGACCACAGGCTCTCGTGGACGCGGCGGACCTCCTCGACCAGCCCGAACAGCTCCAGGCCCATGGCCAGGAACACCCCGCCCTCGAGGAGCAGGGAGACGGAGCGCCAGGTCGGCGCCTCCGCCATGCGGTCGGTGGGGTCCAGCTGCCGGGCGGCTCCGTTTCCGGCGACGAGACCCGCGGTCGCGACGGCGACCAGCCCGGACGTCCCGAGCTCCTCGGCGGCGAGGTAGGCGACGAAGGGCGCGGTGAAGGACACGAGGGTGGACAGCGGCGCGTTGTGCAGCCATCGGCGGAACCGGAGGCCGCCGGTGCCCACCAGGGCCCCGATGACGAGGGCGGCGGCGATGGAGTAGACGAGCTTCCACACGATCCCGCCGGCCGACACCGTGTCCGGTGACCCGGCCGCCGAGATGGCGACGCCCATGATGACGAGCGACGT
This sequence comes from Schaalia naturae, assembly GCF_042665795.1. Classification (NCBI taxonomy): domain Bacteria; kingdom Bacillati; phylum Actinomycetota; class Actinomycetes; order Actinomycetales; family Actinomycetaceae; genus Schaalia; species Schaalia naturae. The sequence continues at coordinate 1,243,128 of NZ_JBHTEF010000001.1, read as the reverse complement.
GGCGTCGTTGAACAGGCTCTCCCCCTCCAGGACCGTCACGATGCGAGGGGACACCCCGAGGCGGCGGATGATGGTGGTCGCCACCGCGTCGGTGGGGCTGAGGATCGCGCCGAGCGCGATGCCGACGGACAGGGGGATGCCGGGGACCACGGCGGTGAGCACGCCGCCCAGCGCCAGCGAGCTGAGGATGACCAGGACCACGGACAGGCCGCCGATGGCGGTGAGGTCGCGGCGGAACTCCATGGCGGGGAGCCTGACGGCCGAGGCGTACAGCAGGGGCGGCAGGACGCCGGCCAGGATGAGGTCGGGGTCCACGGTGATCGCGGGAACGGCGGGGATGAAGGAGACGGCCACTCCCAGGGCCACGAGGACGAGGGGCGTGGCGACGCGCAGCCGCGGGGCCAGCTTCTCGCCCAGGACGATGGCCAGGACGCCGAGGACCGCGATGAGGGCGACGGGAACCGCGTCGATGTCGGCCATCCGGTCCTCCTCCGCTGCTCTCCGTGCGCGTTCGAGGCTGCCTGCGCGCGTCCGGGGCCGATCCTACCGGTCGGAGTGGCCTGGGCCACAGTCAGGGGCCGGGAAACGTCACGATGTCACCTCCAATGTGTGCACGTTTGTGCACGGAGGCTGAACGTGGCGCGCACAGGGGTCGGCGGGTGTGAGGATGGCATCGAGACAAGCGCTGGGCGCAGACGCCAGGTGACCGGCCGGCGTGGATGCCGGGGCAGGGAGGGACACGGATGAGAACCATACGCAGCGAGGTGGTCGTCGTCGGCGGCGGCTCCACGGGTGCGGGCGTCGCGCGCGACGCCGCCATGCGGGGGTTCCCCACGGTGCTGGTGGATCGCGCGGATCTCGGTCAGGGCACCACGGGGCGCTTCCACGGCCTGCTGCACTCCGGCGGGCGCTACGTGGTCTCCGATCCGGAGTCGGCCACGGAATGCGCCCAGGAGAACGCCATCCTCAAGAGGATCCAGGCCGACGCCTGCGAGGACACGGGCGGGCTCTTCGTCACGGCGCCAGTGGACGACGAGGCCTTCGCCGACGGCTTCGAGGCCGCATGCCGGGCGGCGCGCGTGCCCTGCCAGGAGATCCCCGTCTCGGAGGCGCTGCGCCGCGAACCCCGGCTCAACCCCGGCACGAAGCGCGCCTTCGAGGTGCAGGACGGATCCGTGGACGGCTGGAAGCTGGTCTGGGGCGCGGCCCGGTCGGCCGAGGCCTACGGGGCGAGGATCCTCACCTACCACCAGGTCACCCGCATCGAGCACGCCGACGGCCAGGTCCGCGCCGTCATCTGCCGCGATCTGCGGGCGGACGAGGAGGTGCGCATCGAATGCCGCTTCGCCCTCAACTGCGCGGGGCCGTGGGCCGGGAGGATCGCGGCGATGGCGGAGTGCCACGGCGTCGACGTCGTGCCCGGCGCCGGCATCATGATCGCGATGAACCACCGCCTCAACCACGAGGTCCTCAACCGCTGCATCCATCCGGCCGACGGGGACATCGTCGTGCCCGCCCACACCGTGTCCATCATCGGGACCACGGACAAGAAGACCGACGACCCGGACCGCCTGTCCATCCCCCACGACCAGGTCCAGCAGATGCTGGACGCCGGCGAGGAGATGATCCCGGGCTTCCGGCGGATGCGGGCGGTCCACGCCTGGGCGGGCGCGCGCCCGCTCATCCGGGACACGTCGGTGGCCGCCAACGACACCCGGCACATGCGCCGCGGGATGAGCGTCGTCGACCACCTCGAGCGCGACGGCGTGGCCGGCCTGCTCACCATCGGCGGCGGGAAGCTCACGACCTACCGGCTCATGGCCGAGCGCATCGTTGACGAGATGTGCGAGCAGATGGGCGAGGAGCGCCCCTGCCGCACCGCGGAGGAACCGGTCGTCGGCTCCGAGTCCGGGACGCTCTACACCCTGGGACGCCGCCTCCACGAGGTCGAGCAGCCCACCGCGGATCCGGGCACCGTCGACGCCCCGGGAGGGCGCCAGGTCGTCTGCGAGTGCGAGCTGCTCACCCGGGAGAAGCTCGAAGGGGCCATGGAAGGCCTCAAGGACTACACCCTCGACGACGTCCGCCGCCAGATGCGCCTGGGGATGGGGCCGTGCCAGGGTGGCTTCTGCGCCTCGCGCGCCGCCGGCATCGCCCAGCAGCGGGGGGACGTCGGAGCCGAGCGCGCCACCGAGCTGCTGCGCATGTTCCTCAAGAACCGCTGGATCGGACTGTGGCCGATCCTCTTCGGCGGACAGGCGCGCGAGACCGCGCTGGACTACTGGATCTACTGGGGCACGCTGGACCTCGAGCACCTGCCGGCCCCGACGCAGGAGGTCGTGCGATGAGGGACGCCGTCGTTATCGGAGCGGGGCTGGCGGGCCTGGCCGCGACGCTGCGCCTGGCCGAGCGCGGGCGGGCCGTCACCCTGGTCACCGGCGGCCTGGGCGGGCTGCAGCTGGGCCAGGGGACGATCGACGTCCTTGGCTACGACGGGGATCGCCGCGTCGAGGACCCGCTCACCGCGGTCGACTCCTGGACCGGGGACGACCCGGACCACGCGGACCACCCCTACGCCCGCTTCTCCGGGGAGCAGGTCCGCGAGGCGCTCGCCTGGCTGGCGGGCGTGGCGGGCCCCGACCTGCTCGAGGCCCCCGAGGGCCTCACGGTGGCCAACGTCTGCCTGCCCACGGCCGTCGGCGCCCTGCGCCCGACGGCGCTGATCCCGCCCTCGATGCGCGCGGGCGTCATCCGGTCCGACCGCGAGTACGTCTTCGTCGGGCTGCGCCGCCTCAAGGACTTCTACCCCGACTTGGTCGCCGGGAACCTCCAGCGCCAGAGCGCTCCGGACGCGGGCGCCGACGGGGCCCCGATCCGCGCGCGGGCCGTGTGGGTGGACGTCGAGGCGCGCCCCGGCGAGGTCGACACCTCCGGGGTGAATTGGGCGCGCGCGCTCGATCGCCCCGAGGCGCGCGAGCGGCTGTGCCGGGCCATCGCCCCGCAGCTGCGCGACGGGGAGGTCGTGGGCCTCCCCGCGGTCCTGGGGCTCGCCGACACCGGTGCCTGGCGCGACATCGCGGCGCGGCTGGGCCACGACGTCTTCGAGGTGCCGCTGCCGCCGCCCTCCGTGCCGGGAATGCGCCTGAACGAGCGCCTCACCGAGCTGGCCCGGCGCCGTGCGCGCTACGTGCTGGGATCGCGGGTCACCGGCATCGAGGGACTGGGCGACGAGGGCGGCCTCGGCCTGTCCGTCCGGGTGGCGACCGCCGGGCACGACACGCTGATCGAGGCCCGGGACGTCATCCTGGCGAGCGGCGGGCTGGAGTCGGGCGCCCTGTGGCTGGACTCCTACGGGCACGTCACCGAGACCGCTCTGGGCCTGCCGGTGCGCCTGCCCGAGGGCGTCGCGGAGGACGGTGAGGGCCTGACGGCCGGCGACTATTGGGGCGCTGACCAGCCGCTCTACCGCACCGGCCTGGACGTCGACGACCAGATGCGCGTCCTCGACGGCGGCGGCGCCCTCGTCGATGCACATGTGCGCGCGGCGGGGGGCATCCTGGCCGGGGCGACTCGGTGGCATGAGAAGTCGGGCGACGGCATCGCCCTGGCCAGCGCCCTGCGCGCGGCCGACTCGATCCTGGAGGGTGAGGAATGAGCAGCGAGACGATCCTGGACCTGGACGAGTTCGGGCTGCGCGCCAGCCTGGACGCATGCGTGAAGTGCACGATCTGCGAGACCCAGTGCCCGGTCGCGCGCGTCACGGACCTCTTCCCCGGGCCGAAGTTCGTCGGCCCGCAGGGCGAGCGCTACCGCGGGGGCGCCATCTCGGTCGACCACTCGATCGACTACTGCTCCTCGTGCGGCACCTGCACGCTCGTGTGCCCCGAGGGCGTCAAGGTCGCCGAGATCAACCACCACGCCCGCACCGCCATGAAGGAGCAGCAGGGCATCCCCCTGCGCGACAAGCTGATCTCGCGGACCACTCTCATGGGAGCCGTGATGACGCCGGTGGCGCCGCTGGCGAACTGGGCGCTCGCGAACAAGCCGATCCGGAAGATCGTCGAGGGCGTCGTCGGGGTGCACGCGGACGCCCCGATGCCGGTGGCGGAGGGCCGCTCCTTCGAGGCATGGTTCCGCAGGCACACGCCCCAGCCGGAGTCCGGCACGCGCGGCCAGGTGATCTTCTTCCACGGGTGCGCGGGGGAATACTTCGAGGTGCAGACCTCGATCCGGTCGGTGGAGGTCCTCGAGCACCTGGGGTACGAGGTGCTCGTGCCCCACCACGGGTGCTGCGGACTGGCGCTGCAGTCCAACGGCCTGTACGACGACTCCCGCAAGTACGTGTCGCGGCTCACCGAGCAGCTGCGTTCCGTGAACCGGGACGCCCCGATCGTCACGTCCTCGGGCTCGTGCGGCGGCATGCTCAAGCACGAGGCGCGCGAGATCCTCGAGATGGACACCCCCGAGCTGCGCGATGTGTCTTCGCGCGTCTTCGACATCTGCGAGTTCCTGCTCGCGCTGCACGACCGCGGGGAGCTGGACGAGGACTTCCAGCGCATGGACGTCACCCTGCCCTACCACGCGCCCTGCCAGCTCAAGAGCGCGGGGATGGGGCTGCCCGCCGTCCAGCTCATGGAGCTCGTGCCCGGGGTCCACGTCGTCGAGTCCGGTCAGCCGTGCTGCGGCATCGCCGGCACCTACGGCCTGAAGAAGGAGAAATACGAGGTCGCCCAGGCGGTGGGCAAGCCCGTCTTCGACTTCATCAAGGAGACGAACCCGGAGATCGCCGTGTGCGACACGGAGACCTGCCGTTGGCAGCTGCGCAAGGGCAGCGGCGCCCACGTCATCCACCCCATCGAGGTCATCCACGAGGCCTACGGCCTGCGCAGCTGACTCTGCGGGGAGACACGCGCCTCCCAGGGGCGAGGGCGCGCCACCGACGAGGGCGGCGCCGGAGGATCAGGTTGTCGACCGTGTGCAGGACGATGCCGGACTCCGGTCCGCCGCTGCGCACCGTCGGCCAGGCCGTCACCAGCGCGAACACGCTGACGTCCGGCAGCCCCTTCCACCCGTAGTCATGCTCGGCGGCGAAGACCGGGACCTGGGCCGCGACCGCGACCCATGCGGGAGGTGGCGGAGCTTCGCCGAGACCGGGACCGCGAACCGGGTCCAGTTGGCGATCGCGGTCCTGGAGTCGGGGGAGGAGGCCCCGGTGCGGTCGATGGGCGGATCGCGGGGATGGGCGCGCGGGACACCGGACTAGGCTCGCCCTGTCTCGGAGATGCGGACAGGAGATGGTCGGCGGTGCAGGTCACGCGGCTCGGCGGTGAGGGGAACCCGGTCAGGATCGTCGTCCATGCGGGTGCGGGCGGGGTTCCCGCCTCGTACGGCCCGGAGGAGCACCGGGCTTGTCTCGACGCGCTGGAGCGGGCGGCGCGCGCCGGGCAGGAGGTCCTGGACGGCGGGGGAGCGGCGCTGGATGCGGTGTGCGCGGCCGTGGTCGTCTTCGAGGATTTCCCGCTGTTCAACGCCGGGCGCGGCGCGGCCCTGACCACCGATCTCACGGCGGAGATGGATGCGTGCCTGATCGCCGGGGACGGACGCGCCGGGGCGGTGACCTGTGCGCGGTCCATTCGCAACCCGATCTTGGGGGCACGCGCTGTCATGGAGCGCACGCCGCACGCGCTGATGGTGGATCCGTCCGACGAACTGCTCGCGCAGTGGGGGGTCGAGCGCGCCGACGCGGGCTATTTCCTCACGCCGAGGCGCCTGGAGGACGCCCGGCGCGACCGCGCGCGGTTCGGCGGACCCGGCGGCGGGCACGGCACCGTGGGCGCAGTGGCCGTGGATGCGGGAGGGGCGGTGGCGGCGGCGACGTCCACCGGGGGCCTGAGCCACGGGAAGCTGCCCGGCCGCGTCTCGGACACCTCCCTGGTGGGGGCGGGGTCGTTCGCGCGCGACGGCGTCGTGGCCGTGTCCTGCACGGGCTATGGCGAGGGGTTCATCCGCGGCGTCGTCGCCCACGACATCTGGGCGCGGCTGCGTTACGGCGGCGCCGGTCTCGAAGAGGCGGTGACGGCGTCGATCTCGGAGAACCTCGTGCCGCCACTGGGCGACGGCGGCGGGATCATCGCGGTGCGCCCGGACGGCGAGGCGGTGGTGGCGTTCAGCACTGCGCACCTGTGGCGCGCGTGGGTCGACGACGGGCAGGTGATCGTCCCCGAGCAGTGAGCCCGGGCGTCCAGCGCACCGCCGTCCGCGCAAGTTGTGATTGACGAGTCAACTAAATATTGGCACACTTCTTGTCGGCGGTCGAAGGTTCAAGACCTGGAGGTCGATCGGCGATGGCGGATACGAAGGTTTCCGAGAGGGCGGGCCGCGCCTCGGTGATCCCGCGGTGGAGCCGTCTCCCGACGGCGACGTCGGGGGCTGCGCCGGACGGCACTCGGATGGACGCGGTCCAGCTGCTCGTGCGCGATCTGGATGCAATGACCGCCTACTATCGGCGGGCGGTGACCCTCGACGTGCTCGACCAGTCCGGTCCCGCGGTGACGCTGGGACGCGGCGGGACGCCGATCGTGGAGCTGCGGCAGGCGAGGGATCTCCCCTCCTTCGACCACGGCGGCGCGGGGCTCTACCACACGGCCATCCTCTTCGAGGACGAGCGCCGCCTCGCCTCGGCGGTGCTGTCGATGGCCCAGCGGGCGCCGCAGACCTTCATCGGATCGGCGGACCATCTGGTCTCCGAGGCGTTCTACTTCACCGATCCCGAGGGCAACGGCCTGGAGCTGTACCACGACCGGCCGAGCGGCCAGTGGAACGTCGGGGCCGACGGCCGGGTGGACATGACGACGCTGCCGCTGGATCCGAACCGGTTCCTGCGCCAGTGGCTCGACCCGGAGCCGGGGGATGCGGGAGTGTCGGCGGTGGTCGGGCACGTCCACCTCCAGGTCGGCGACATCGAGCAGGCGAAGCGGTTCTACGTCGGTGTCCTGGGCTTCGACGTCACCGCTGAGCTCGGTGGGACCGCGTTGTTCGTCTCGGCCGGCGGCTACCACCATCACATCGGCATGAACACGTGGCAGAGCCGGGGCGCGGGGCCCCGCGCGGCCTCCCTGGGGCTGGGTGACGTGCGGATACTGGTCCCCACCAGGGACGACGTCGAGTCGATTGAGGAGCGGCTGCGCGGCCATGGCATCGCAGCCGTCGACGACGGCCGCACGCTGCGCGTCGAGGACCCCTGGCGCACCCGGCTCGCGATCGCTCCCGAGATCGGCGGCTGAGCGGCCCGCCTGGTGGGCGTTCCCGTAGGCCAGGTGGGCGCGTCTCCCCGTCCCGTGCCCGGTTCCGCCGCGTCAGCGGCCGGTCCCGCGCCGTCCGCGCGAGGAGCTGGTCCCGCCGCGGCGAGGCTGGCGGGCAGCCGAGACCGCGGCCGCCGAATGCGTGGCGCGGCCCTGGCTCGCGCGGGTGGTCCATCCGCCGGCGGTGAGTTCTTTTGCACCGGCTCCCGACCCGCGGGTGCTCTGCGCGGAGTGAGCATTCCGCTGCGACGCCTGGCCGCCGCGCCGGCCGCCGCGTTGCGAGGTCTGGGCGCCTCCCTGCGGGCCTCGCCCGCCTCGCCGCGACCGGGCAGGGGCGGGCGCGGCCACCGGGGCTGGCGCCACGAAGGGGGCCATCGTGCCGACCAGCTCGGCGACCGACGGCGAGGCGGCCGTCACGCGCTCGGGGGTCACCCGGATCTTCGCCTTCCTCAGCACATCAGCCAGGTCCTTACGCTCCTCGGGCAGGCAGATCGTCACCACGTCGCCCGCGGCCCCGGCGCGCGCCGTGCGCCCGGAGCGGTGGAGGTACTCCTTGTGCTCCCGCGGGGGATCCGCGTGGATGACCAGTGCGACGTCATCGACGTCCACGCCGCGAGCGGCGACGTCCGTGGCGGCGAGCACCCGCACCTCGCCGGACTGGAACAGGGCCAGGTTGCGGTCCCGCGCGTTCTGGGACAGGTTGCCCTGCAGATCCACAGCGGGGATCCCGGAGGCGGTCAGCTGTTTGGCGGTGCGCTTGGCGCGGTGCTTCGTGCGGAAGAACACGATGCGCCGGCCCTCCCCGGAGGCGAGCCGGTCGATGAGGGCCTTCTTGGCGTCCGCGTCGGCGACCTCGAAGACGTGGTGCGTCATGCGCTCCACCGGCGATTCCGCAGGATCCACCGAGTGATGGACGGGATCGTGGAGGAAGCGCTTGACCAGCACGTCCACACCGTTGTCCAACGTGGCGGAGAACAGCAGACGCTGCCCGCGCTCGGGGGTGGCGCGCAGGATCCGCGTGACGGCGGGCAGGAAGCCCATGTCGGCCATGAGGTCGGCCTCATCGATGACGGTGATCGAGATGGAGGATAGATGGACGATCCCCTGGCCCATCAGGTCCTCCAGACGGCCCGGGCAGGCGACGACGATGTCGGCGCCGCGTCCGAGCGCGGCCTCCTGGCGGGCTTGTTTGACGCCGCCGAAGATCGTCGTCACGCGCAGCCCTTCGACGCGGGCCAACGGCTCGATGACCTCGGCGATCTGGGTGGCGAGCTCGCGGGTGGGCGCCAGCACCAGCCCGCGCGGGCGGCCCGGCACATTGGCACGGGCCCCGGCCTGGGAGGCGGCCGCAAGGCCGGCCACCAACGGCAGCGCGAAGGCCAGCGTTTTGCCCGATCCGGTGCGTCCGCGTCCGAGCACGTCGCGGCCGGCGAGGGAATCGGGCAGAGTCGCCGCCTGGATCGGGAACGCCCGGGCCTTCCCGTCGGAGGCGAGGACGCCGGCGAGCTCCGCGGGGACGCCCAGCTCCTGGAAGGCGGGATTCGCCTCACGAGGCGTGTCAGGTGTCGGGCGCCGCGCGGGCGCCGAAGACGCCCGCCTGCGGGGCCTCCGGTCGGGGGAGGCGGGCACGCCGCCCCCCAGCAGAGCGGAGGCGGGCGAGACCGGCTGGCGGTCATGGATCGAGGACATGTCAACTCCTGCGGGCGTGCACGGCCCGCGTGTCGGTGCCGCACGGAACGGAGAGTCCCGGGGCACGAAGGGGGCGAAGGCGCCGACAGGCGCATCCGTTCGCCGTCCGAAAGCAGTGGCCGCCCTCGCGAACCGGGAACCGGCGGGGGAGCGGGAGGGGCGGCCCGCGCGCAGGGCGCGGGACCCGTCAAGCGTTCAACGACGCGGGCGGTGTGCACCACCGCCGGAGTCAACGCTAGCACGCGGCCCGACCACCTCCTCCACGCTCGTCTGTGACATCGGGGACGGGACGGGGTCTAGGGAAGGATGGGGGGATCGGAGGACAGGCACGGGGCCGGTGGGCGGACAGGCGCTCATCGTGGACGACGAGGAGGCGTTCGCCGACGCCTGCGCGGAGTATCTGCGCGCGGCGGGCATCCGGGCGACGGCAGTGGGCTCCGCGGGGGAGGCGCGCCTCCGCCTGGGGGCCGGCCCCGTCTCGCTCGTGCTCCTCGACGTCAACCTGCCCGGCTCTTCCGGTTTCGACCTGTGTCGGGAGCTGCGGGCCACCTCGGACTGCCCGATCGTCTTCATCAGCGCGCGCGGCGGCGAGGACGACGAGATCCTCGCCCTAGGCATCGGCGGAGACGACTACCTCACGAAGCCGTTCTCCCTGGCCCTGCTGCTGGCGAAGGTGCGCAGGCTCCTCGACCGGTTCGCCTCCGCTGGCCGCGGCGCCGCCGGGGACCTGGAGGGCCCGCTCGCGATGGACCCCGGCAACGCCTTCGGCGCTTTCACCGAGAGCTTCGACCTCATGCGCACCGAACTCGCCGCCTTCCGCGAGCGAGAGGACCGGCTCACGCGCGAGCACCGCACCGTCATCGCCCAGCTCGGCCACGACCTCGGCACTCCGGCGGCGAGCATCTCGGCGGCGGCCGAGCTCCTGGAGGTGGACGAGGACGACCCGCGCCGAGTGGCGCGGCTGCGGGTGATCCGCACCAAGGCGCTGCAGATCGCGCGCCCGCCCCTGAGAAGGGTCCTCTTCGCCGGCTCCGACCTCTCCGGGTTCACCGAGGACGGCCTCGCGCGGTTCCGGCGGACCCACTCCGGGTTCGTCTCCTTGATGAAGTCGAAGACGGGCTTGCCCACCGCCTGGGCGACCTCGTACTTCTCCTTCTTCAGGCCGTAGGTGCCGGCGATGCCGCAGCACGGCTGACCGGACTCGACGACGTGGACCCCGGGCACGAGCTCCATGAGCTGGAAGTCCTCGTCCAGCTCCCCGCGGTCGTGCAGCGCGAGCAGGAACTCGCAGATGTCGAAGACGCGCGAAGACACATCACGCAGCTCGGGGCGGCGGCGGTCACACTCCTGCAGAACCCGGCGCTCGTGGCCGTCCTGCGCGGCATCGGGATCATGAAGGCGGACTTCTCCCTGCCGTGGTGGCTGCCCGCCGGCATCGCGCTGGCCGCCTCGCTGGCCGCCGCCGGCATGATCTGGTGGCGCTCCCGCTCCCGCTCCCTGGGACGGGTGGGGACGCGCTCGCTCCTCCGCGACGCCGCGTAGCCCGGCGGGGCGGTGATACGGCCATAATGGGGGCATGCAGACCAGGAGCGTGCGGCGGGCAGTGGTGACGGGAGCCTCGACGGGCATCGGCGAGGCCACGGTGAGGCGGCTGCGGGACCAGGGGTGGGCGGTCACCGCCGTGGCGCGGCGGGTCCTCAGGCTGAAGAAGCTCGCCGAGGAGACGGGCTGCACGTCCTTCGCCGCGGACCTCACGGACGACGAGCAGGTCCAGGCGATGGCCGACTACGTCCTGGGGCTCGGCCCGGTCGACGCCGTCGTCAACGTGGCTGGCGGGGCGCTGGGCGTGGACTCGATCGCCGGGGCCGACACGGAGCACTGGACCCAGATGTTCGACCGGAACGTCATCACAGCCCTCCAGGTCACCCGCGCCTTCCTGCCGGGCCTGCGCGAGCGCGGGGGCGACGTCGTGTTCCTGACCTCGACCGCGGCGCATGACACCTATCCCGGCGGTGGCGGCTACGTGGCGGCCAAGCACGCGGAGCGCATCATCGCGAACACGATGCGCCAGGAGCTGGTCGGCGAGCCGGTCCGGGTCATCGAGATCGCGCCGGGGATGGTGAGGACCCCGGAGTTCTCCCTGAACCGGCTGGGGTCCAAGGACGCCGCCGACAAGGTCTACGAGGGTGTCGCCGAGCCGTTGACGGCCGAGGACGTCGCCGACGCGATCGTGTGGACGCTCACGCGCCCGGCCCACGTCAACATCGACTCGATGGTCATCCGCCCCCTCGCCCAGGCGACGAACACCCTGGTGGCCCGCGCCGCCGAGTGAGGGACCCGGCCCGCGCGGACCGGGCCTGCGGTTGCGGCCGATCGCCGCTGTTCCCCTCCGACCGCTCTCGGAGTAGCGTGGCCGCATGACGCCAGACGAGCATGCTCCCGAAACCCTCAGCCTCCACCGCGACCGCGCTGAGGCGCAGGCCGCGGTCGACGCCGGCGCGCCGGTCCTGGTCGCGAAATCGATCCCGAAGGCGATTCGCCACGGCGCCGTGATCGGCGCCTTCGAGTCACTGGCGCCCGGACTGTCCATGATCGTCGTCGAGCCCCACGACCCGACGCCGCTGCTCGACCAGATCCGCGGCCGCTTCCCGGGCGGCGTCGATATGGAGTACGTCGTTGAGGGGCCCGACGAGTGGCGGGTGCGTCTGATCCGGAGGTAGAGGCGACGAGGCCGCCGGCGCGTCAGCGGGCCAGGGGACGCCCCCTGTCATCGATGCCGAGCCTCGCATAGGCGTGCGGCACGGTGGCGAGGAACCATACGACGCCGAAGAGGGACAGCGCGCCCGTCGCCCACGCCGAGACCCCGACCCCGAACGCCTGGACCAAGGCCGAGACCAGGAACGGTCCCGCCGTCATCCCAGCCTGCTGGACGGACTGCCACAGTCCGAGGAACCGCGAGCGCCCGACGTCGGGGGAGAGGTCGGCTCCCATCGTCATGACGATGCCGGCGCCGAATCCGTTGCCCAGCCCGATCAGGCATGCGCACACGACGAAGCCCACTGTCGTCTGCCACATCGCCAGCCCGATGAACCCCGCGCCCATGATCACCATCGTCGGCACGAGCGCCCACCGACGTCCGCGCACGTCCGTGACCTTCCCGACCGGATAGAACACGGCCGCGTCCAGCACGGCCGAGGCGCTGAAGGTCAGGGAGATCATGTGCTCGGAGATCCCCAGCTGGTGGCCCCACAGGGGGACGATGACCGCGCGGTTCGCCCGCACGATGGTCAGGAGGATCACGCCGACGGCGAGCAGAACCGTCGCCCGGGCGTCCGCGCGCTCGCGCCAGGGGGGCGCGGGGGCCTCGGAAGGGGCCTCCGACGAGGGCGCCTCCGCGGCCGACTCGAGGAGCTCGGGCGAGGGCAGGACGAAGGCGAGGACGAACCCCAGGGCGACGACGGTCGTGGCGATCTGGAGCCAGAAGGCGCCGGGATAGCTCCACAGGGCGAGCGCCAGCGATCCGATCCCGGGTCCGAACACCTGCCCCATCCGCAGCATCCCGCCCAACATGGACAGGCCCCGGGCCCGCCAGGAGACGGGCACGGACTCCGCGACATAGGACTGGCGGGCCAGGGACCAGATGTTTGCGGAGACGGACAGGGCGGCGATCGCCGCGACGTAGAGGACCTGCGACCAGGCGACGCCCGGGTGCGCCAGCGTGACCAGGGCACCGGCCAGGGAGACGACGGCCAGCGCGGTGCCGATGACGAACGCCGCGCGGTCGCCGACCCGCGTGATCCAACGGCCGACCCAGGGCCCCGTCAGGACCCCTGCCAGGCCGGACACGGCGGCGACCAGGGAGGCTCCGGACTCGGTGAGCCCCAGGGACAGAGCGGCCAGCACCATGACGGGAGCGAGGGCCCCCGATCCCGTGGACCAGATCAGCGAGGGGACGTACACCGGCAGCGCCAGCTGTGCGACGGGGGAACGGGGTCGGTCGGGGCGGGCGGTCATTGCCCCATTGTGCGCGTCCGCGCTCGGGCGGGGCCGGGCATGTCACGAAACCGTGACGATCTCTCCCCGGGTGGTGACGGGGGATGCGGGATCCGCCAGGATGTGGGACATGAGACACATCACGGCGCGAGCGGCGTCGCTCGCCCTGGTCGCGCTGCTCGCGCTGGCCGGCTGCTCCTCCTCCGAGGACGGGTCCGCGAGGACCGGATCGACCGGGACGGATCTGTCGGGGCTCTCCTCCGTCGAGGTCGCGCCCGAGGAGGCCGGCGGGGTCGCGGCCGACTCCGCCGACGCCGGAGCCTCGGCCGCCGGCAGCGAGGTCGATCCCGACCAGGGCAAGGTCGTGGTCACGGGATCGGCCTCGGTGCGTGTGGAGGATCCGCAGGCGGCGCTGGCGGCCCTCACCGCGACGGTGGCGGGTCTGGGCGGGCGCGTCGCCTCCTCCACCGTGACGGGAGGGGGATCCGTGCCCTCGGCGCGGGCGCAGGTGCGCGTGCCCACCGACGCCTATGATCGGCTCACCGACTCGCTGTCGGACCTGGGCCAGGTGGTCGACCTGTCCACCAGCACCGAGGACGTCGGCCAGCAGGTCGCGGACCTGGACGCCCGGGCCGACGCCCTGAGCGCGTCGATCGACCGGCTGACGCAGCTCGTCGAGCAGGCGGAGACCACGAAGGACCTGCTCGAGGCCGAGCAGGAGCTCACCGCGCGCCAGTCTGAGCTGGACTCCCTGACCAGCCAGCGGGCGTACCTGGCAGACCAGGTCGCCTTCTCGACGCTGGAGGTCTCCCTCGACCGGCGGGCCGAGGCCGCGGAGCCGGACCGCTCGGTCTGGCAGCGTTCCTGGGATGCGTTCGTCGCGGGGATGCGCGGGATCGGGGAGGCCGTCGTGTGGGTCCTGCCGTGGGCGCTGCTGGCGGCCGTCGTCGCCGTGCCGGTGACGCTGGCCGTTCGCCGCCGCCGAGGGAGCGCGGGCGTGGCGGGCGGCACGGGCGGGACCTCCGAGGAGCCGGAGAGGCCCGTGGACCACATAGGTTAATCATGTTAACCTATGTGTTGTGAGCAGCGGGAAAGACGTCGATGCCCGGCGCACGGACACGCGCGCGCGACTGATCGACGCGACGATCGACCGGATCGACCGGGCGGGCTACGCCTCCCTGTCCGCCGCCGATGTGGCGCGCGCCTGCGGGGTCTCCGCGCCCGCGATGTACAAGCACTTCCCGGACCGCGACGCCCTGCTGCTCGCGGCGCTGCGGGAGCTGTCGACGCGGGCCGCGGCCGACGCGGGGTGGGCGGGGGAGGCCCCGCCGAAAGCGGGCCGGGAGGACCCCCACGGGACCTTGCTGTCGGTGGGCGCCTGGATGATGCGGTGGGCGCGGGACCACCCGCGCCTCCACGACTTCCTTCTCCACAGCCCCCTCGCCCTGCGCGCCAGCGCGGAGCCCGGCGATGGCTGGGAGTTCCCGCTCCTCGGCGTGGTGCGCCACTCGATCGAGGAGCTGCGCGGGCGCCTCGGGCTCGACGTCGAGCCCAAGCGGTTCCTCGCCCTCGTGTGGGCCACCGTGGAGGGGGCCGGCGCACTCGCCGCACGCGGGGTCGACGGGGCGGACCCCGGACTGCTCTCCGACGGCCTCGACGCCTATATCGAGCACTTCTCCACGACCCCCGCCAGGAAGGACCCCCGGCCATGACCGGTCAGACATCCGCGCCCCCGACGCCGCTCACCGTCATCGTCTACGCCCATCCCTACCCGGGCAGCTTCTCCCGCGCCGTGCTCGAGGCCGCCACGGCGGGCGCCGCAGACGCCGGCCGAGAGACGGCGGTCATCGACCTGTGCGCGGACGGCTTCGCCCCGGCCTACGACGAGTCGGAGCTCGCGCTCTTCCACGAGGGCGGGACGCGGGATCCCCTGGTGGAGCGCTACCAGCGCCTCCTCGAGCGCGCGGACGCCCTCGTGCTCATCGCTCCCGTGTGGTGGAACGACATCCCGGCGATCCTCAAGGGCTTCATCGACAAGGTGATGAAGCAGAAATGGGCCTATGAGCCCACCGCGACCGGCACCCGGGGCGTGCTGGGCACGTGGATCCGCTCCGTGACGGTGCTGACGACCTCGACCTCGCCCACCTGGTACCTGCGGGCCGCCTGCGGCAACCCGATCGGCAGCGTCCTGCTGGGCTCGACGTTCCGCCAGCTCGGCGTGCGGCGCAGGCGCTGGCTCAACCTCGGGCGGATCTCCGGCGGGGGAGCGCAGCGCCGCGGGAAGCACCTGGCGCGGGTGCGCCGCGAGATCGCCGCCCTCGCCTGAGACTCGGGCCACGCGGGGACAGGGCGGGCGCTCCGTCGGCTATCATGGGCCCCGACGCAGATCCGGCCCGTCCCCCTCCAGAAGGGGACGGGGCATCGCCGGGGAGTCTCCGGAAGAACAGGCCGCCCTCGGGCGCCCCCACTAGACCCGGACGGGCGGGCCCGACACAGCCCATGACGAGAGGCCGCACGGCGGCCCGGTCCCCGGGGCCGGGCAGCGGCGCGGCAAGCGGGGTGGTACCGCGGGTCTCGGCGCAGGCCGGGAGTCGTCCCTGTGACAGGTCGACGACACCGAGGACATCATGAGCACACACGGGTTCTACCCCCGCCACCGTGACGGCGAGGTCCGGGCCGCAGCCTCCTTCCCGGACATGGAGCGCGAGACCCTGGCCTACTGGGACGCCGACGACACCTTCGCGAAGTCCGTCGAGGAGCGGCCCGCGGGGCGCCACGGCGACAACGAGTTCGTCTTCTACGACGGGCCGCCCTTCGCCAACGGGCTGCCCCACTACGGGCACCTCCTCACCGGGTACGTCAAGGACGTCGTCGGGCGCTACCAGACGATGCGCGGACGCCACGTCGAGCGCCGCTTCGGGTGGGACACCCATGGCCTGCCCGCCGAGCTCGAGGCCGAGCGGGCACTGGGGATCACCGACAAGTCCCAGATCGAGGGCGAGGGCGGGATCGGCATCCGCGCCTTTAACGAGGCCGCCCGCGCGGGCGTCCTCCGATACACCCGGGAATGGCAGGAGTACGTCACCCGGCAGGCGAGGTGGGTGGACTTCGACCACGACTACAAGACGCTGGACCCCACCTACATGGAGTCCGTGATCTGGGCGTTCAAGACGATGTACGACAAGGGGCTCATCTACGAGGGCTTCCGCGTGCTGCCCTACTGCTGGCACGACCAGACGCCGCTGGCCAACCACGAGCTCAAGATGGACGACGACGTCTACCAGGACCGCACCGACCAGACCGTGACGGTCGGCGTGCGCCTGGAGACCGGGGAGCTCGCGCTCATCTGGACGACGACGCCGTGGACGCTCCCCTCCAACCTTGCCATCACGGTGGGGCCGGACATCGACTACGTCACCGTCCGGCCCCGCGAGGGCGGGCTCGCGGGGGAGAGGGTCCTCCTGGCCGAGGCCCTGGTCGGCTCCTACGCGAAGGAGCTCGGCGAGGACCCCGAGATCGTCGGGCGCCTCACGGGCGCCGACCTGGTGGGCCGGCGCTACACGCCGATGTTCGACTACTTCGACACGCCCCAGCGCCGCGAGCCGGGCGCAGCCCCCGGCCCGGCCGGGTGGACGATCATCGCCGGCGACTTCGTGACGACCGAGGACGGCACCGGCCTGGTCCACACGGCTCCCGCCTTCGGCGAGGACGACATGGACGTGTGCGACGCCGCCGGCATCCGCCCGGTCATCCCCGTGGATGACGCCGGGCGGTTCACCTCCGAGGTCCCCGACTACAGGGGCGTCCAGGTCTTCGACGCGAACCGCCTGGTCATCGCGGACCTGAGGGAGGGCACGGGCAACCTCGCCCATCGCGATCCCGCCGATCGACCGGTGCTGGTGCGCGTCGCCTCCTACACCCACTCCTACCCGCACTGCTGGCGCTGCCGGCAGCCCCTCATCTACAAGGCGGTCGGCTCCTGGTTCGTGCGCGTCACGCAGTTCCGGGATCGCATGGTCGAGCTCAACCAGCAGATCACCTGGGTGCCCGAGCACATCAAAGACGGGATCTTCGGCAAATGGCTCGCGGGGGCGCGCGACTGGTCGATCTCGCGCAACCGCTTCTGGGGCTCCCCGATCCCCGTGTGGAAGTCGGACGACCCTGCCCATCCGCGCGTCGACGTCTACGGCTCCTTCGAGGAGCTGCGCCGCGACTTCGGCGTCGACATCCAGGACCTCCACCGCCCCGCCATCGACGAGCTGGTGCGGCCCAACCCCGACGACCCGACCGGGCGCTCGATGATGCGGCGCGTCCCGGAGGTCCTCGACACGTGGTTCGACTCCGGGTCCATGCCCTTCGCCCAGGTGCACTACCCCTTCGAGAACCGCGAGTGGTTCGAGAACCACTACCCGGGCGATTTCATCGTCGAGTACATCGGGCAGACGCGCGGGTGGTTCTACACCCTCCACGTCATGGCGACGGCCCTGTTCGACCGCCCCTCTTTCACGCACTGCGTCTCCCACGGCATCGTGCTGGGCGACGACGGGCGCAAGATGAGCAAGTCCCTGCGCAACTACCCGGACGTCACGCGCGTCTTCGACGAGTACGGCTCCGACGCCATGCGCTGGTTCCTCATGAGCTCGCCCGTCGTGCGCGGAGGCAACCTCATCGTCACCGAGGACGGCATCCGCGACACCGTGCGGCAGGTCCTCCTGCCGATCTGGAACACGTACTACTTCTTCACGCTGTACGCGGGGGCCTGCAACGGGGGCGCGGGCTACGAGGCGAGTCCCCTGGACCTGTCCGACCGGGAGGCGGTCGGGCGCCTGGACGTCATGGACCGCTACCTGCTGGCCCACACGAGGTCCCTGGCCGACGGCGCCCGCGCCGACCTGGACGCCTACGACATCGTCGGTGCCTGCGAGCGGGTCGGGAGCTTTCTCGACATCCTGACGAACTGGTACGTGCGCACCCAGCGCCAGCGGTTCTGGGACGAGGACGCCCTCGCCTTCGACACCCTGCGGACCGCACTCGTCACCCTCACCGAGGTCGCAGCCCCACTGCTCCCGCTGCTGGCCGAGGAGATCTGGCGCGGGCTGACCGGCGGGGAGTCGGTCCATCTCACCGACTGGCCGTCGCTTCCCGACACGGTCGCCGACGACGCCCTGGTGCGGGCCATGGACGAGGTCCGCGACGTCGTCTCGGCCGCCCACAGCCTGCGCAAGACGCACGCGCTGCGGGTGCGCCAGCCGCTGACGGCCCTGGCGGTCGTCTCCGAGCAGGCAGGCGCCCTGGCCCCCTTCACGGGGCTCATCGCCTCCGAGGTCAACGTCAAGGAGGTGCGCCTGCAGACCCCGGCCGAGTCGGGACTGGCGGTCCATCAGGAGCTCTCCCTCAACCCCCGCGCCTTCGGGCCCGCCGTGCGCCGCTCGACGTCGGCCCTGTTCGCCGCCCAGAAGGCAGGCGCGTGGAGCCTGGCCCCGGACGGCCGCTCGGTCGTCTTCCCCGGCGTGGCCGTCGACGGCGCGCCCGTGGTGCTCGCCGGCGACCAGTTCCGCGTCTCCACGAAGGTGGACGCCTCCGACGGCCAGGTGGCCGCCGTGCTCGCGGGCGGCACCTTCGTGGTGCTCGACACCGAGCTGACGCCCGGGCTGCTGGCCGAGGGCTATGCCCGCGACGTCATCCGGGCGGTCCAGGACCGGCGTAAGGCCGAGGACCTGCACATCGCCGATCGCATCGATCTCGCGTTGGGCGTGCCGGCCGGTCACGTCGAGGACGTCCGGAACTTCGCCGACATGATCTCCGCCGAGACCCTGGCCCTGTCGCTGACGGTGTCCGAGTCGCCCGAGCTCACCGTCTCGGTGTCCAGGCACCCGTCCTGACACGGGCCGGCCCCGGTCTGGGGCGACACGCGCGGGAGGGCGGCGGGGAGGACAGTGGACTGGTCGCGCGTATAGCATGCTGTACATGGGTACAACGGGCTTGCGGGGCAGACGCCGCGCCGACGACCTGACCGCCCGCGCGCAGATCCGCGATGCCGCCATCGAGTGCTTCGCCCGATCCGGTTTCCGCGCCTCGTTCCGGGAGATCGCCGCCCGGGCCGGCGTCTCCCCCGCGCTCATCACCCACCACTTCGGCTCCAAGGCCGCCCTGCGCGGGGAATGCGACTCCGAGGTGCTGGACCGCTACCGGGCGACCGAGACAGGGGCGCTCGCCCTGCTGCCCGCTGGCTTCACCGAGCTCACCCGTACCGTCCCCCATGACGAGGCCGTCATGGTCGTCTACATCCTGCGGGTCGTGGCGGCCGGAGGCCGGGCCGCGGACGTCTTCATGGACCGCCTTACCGAACAGGTCGCCGGTGTCCTCGCCGAGTACGAGCGGGCCGGCCTCGTGCGTCCCTCGCGCGACGGGGCGGCCCGCGCCCGCTTCTACGGACGCCAGATGCTCGGCTCCGTCCTCGTCCAGTTCCTCACGACCGCCTGGACCACCCCCGAGGAGTTCGTCTCGGTCCTGCTCGACCGCGACGGCGGCTTCCTCCTGCCCATGCTCGAGCTCTACTCCGAGGGCCTGCTCACCTCGACGGCGTTCCTCGACCAGTATCTGGAGGAGGCGGGGGACCCGCCCCGCGCTTCCTCCCCTTCCAAGGGAGCCCCATGACCACCACCGATGCCGCCGTCCGCGTCGAAGGGCTGACGAAATCCTTCGGCCGCGTCCGCGCCCTGAAGGGCCTCGACCTCGAGGTCCCCCGAGGGCAGGTGACCGGGTTCCTCGGCCCCAACGGAGCCGGCAAGTCCACCACCATCCGGATCCTGCTCGGACTGCTGCGCGCCGACGGGGGGACCGCCGCGCTTCTGGGCGGGGACCCCTGGCGCGACGCCGTCGACCTGCACCGGCGCCTGGCCTACGTCCCCGGCGACGTCACCCTCTGGCCCGACCTGACGGGCGGGCAGGCGATCGACGTCCTCTGCCGGCTGTCGGGTCCCCTCGACCGGGCCCGGAAGACGCGCCTCCTCGAGCGCTTCCAGCTCGACCCCTCCAAGAAGGCCCGCTCCTACTCCAAGGGGAACCGCCAGAAGGTGGCTCTGGTGGCCGCCCTGTGCGCGGACGCCGAGCTGCTGCTGCTCGACGAGCCCACCTCCGGGCTCGACCCCCTCATGGAGGAGGCCTTCACCGAGTCGATCCGCGAGGCCACGGGCCGCGGGTGCTCCGTCCTGCTCTCGAGCCACATCTTCGCCGAGGTCGAGAGACTCGCCGATCGCGTGACGATCATCAAGGACGGCGCCGCCGTCGAGTCGGGCACGCTCGCCGAACTGCGGCATCTCACCCGCACGGAGGTCAACGCCGTCGTCGACGGCGGGGCCGCCGGCCTGTCCGGCCTCCCCGGCGTCCACGACGTCTCCGCGGAGGGCCGCGCCGTGCGCTTCTTCGTCGACGACGCCGACCTCCCTCCGGTCCTCGCCCGGCTCGCGGAGCTCCGCCCCCAGGCACTGAGGGCGAACCCGCCCTCTCTGGAGGACATCTTCCTGCGCCACTACGGCGCGCGACCCGCCCCCTCCACCCAGGAGGGGCGCTGAGATGCCGGCGGCTGCCGCGCGGACCCGCCCCGCCCGCCCAGGCGCCCGCCGGCCCCTCCGCCCGCTCGCGGGCACGGGAACGATGGTCCGGCTCGTCGTGCGGCGCAACCGGGTGCGCCTGGCGGCGTGGTGGGCCTACGTCGTCGTGATGCTCGCCTATGTCGCGGCCTACTACCGCGAGAGCCTCCCCACCCAGCGGGCCCTCGACGACTTCGCAGCCGTGTCGGCCACCCCGGGGATGCGGGCGCTGACCGGAGTGGCGGCCGAGCCCGCCACCCTGGGAGGGGCGGTGTGGACGAAGATCTGGATGACCCTGGCCCTCGGGCTCGCCTTCGGGATGGTCTTCCTGGTCACGCGCAACGGGCGCGCCGACGAGGAGGAGGGACGCTGCGAGCTCCTGCGGTCCCGGGTGCTCGGCATCCACGCCGGCTCGGCCGCGACGTGGACCGTCATGGCCGCGCTGTGCGCGCTGGCGGGAGCGGGAGCCGCCCTCGTCTGCCTCCAGCAGGGGCTCGACCCGCAGGGGGCCGGGCACTCGGGGTCCTGGCTGTTCGGCCTCTCGGTGGCCGGCGTCGGCCTGGTCGCCATCGGCGTCTCGGCGCTCGCCGGGCAGGTCGCCTCCACGTCGCGGGGCGCCAACGGGCTGGCCAGCGCCGTCATCGGCGTCTTCTACGCCCTGCGCATGGCCGGCGACCTCGGCAACGGGGCGCTGACATGGGCCTCTCCCATCGGCTGGGGGCAGGAGGCCCGGCCCTGGGGCCAGGAGCGGTGGTGGCCGCTGCTCCTCCAATGCGGGCTTGCCCTCATCCTGCTCGGGGCGGCGGCCGTCCTCGAGGAGCACCGCGACCACGGCGCGGGCCTGCTGCCCGATCGCCCGGGCCCGAGCGGCGCGCCCGCCCGGTGGGCCTCGCCGCCGGGCCTGGCCCTGCGCCTCGAACGCGGGGCGATCCTCGGGTGGACCGCCGCCATCGCGGCGACGGCCGTGATTCTCGGCTCGGTCACGCAGCCCATGGAAAACCTGGTCGCCGACGCGTCCCCCGAGGTGGCGGCGCGGCTGGGCGGCGAGGGGATGGACGCCCTCGTCGCCATGCTCGTGCGGATCGTGGCCCTGGTCGTCCTCGCCTTCGCCCTCCAGGCCACTCTGCCCCTGCGCGGGGACGAGGCCTCGGGCCTCCTGGAGGCCCAGCTCTCCCGGGGCCTCTCCCGGACCCGGTGGGCGCTCGGCCGGCTTGCGGTGCCCGTCCTGGGCGCCGGTGCCCTCCTGGCGCTGGCCGGGGCCTGTATGGGCGCGGCCTACGGGGCCGTCGTCGGCGACGCGGGGCAGATCCGGCTGCTGGCGGGCGCGGCGTTGGCCTACTGGCCGGCGACGATGACGCTCGTCGGGGCGGCGGTCGCCGTGTTCGGGTGGTTCCCCCGGGCGGCGACGGCGACCACGTGGACGCTGCTGGCCGCCGTCTGGGTGGTGGAGATGGCCGGGGTGACCACCGGACTGCCCAGGTGGGTCCTCGACGCCACCCCCTTCCATGCCACGCCGCCCCTGCCCTCGGAGCCCATGGCGTGGACGCCCCTGGCCGCGATGACCGTCCTCGCCGTGGCGTTGGCGGCGCTGGGGGTCGGACGCCTCGCCCGCCGCGACCTCGATGCCGGGTGAGGGGCGCGGGACGGGAACGGCGGGTTCAGGCCGTCCCCGTGGGGACGAAGCGGTACCCCATGCCCTGCTCGGTGAGGATGAACCGCGGGCGGGCCGGGTCGGGTTCGAGCTTCTTGCGCAGCTGGGAGACGTACAGCCGCAGATAGCCTGTGTCGGCCACGTGCTCGGATCCCCAGACCTCCTTGAGGATCATCTCGCGGGTGACCAGGCGCTCGGGATGGCGGGCCAGGACCTCCAGGACGCGCCACTCCGTGGGAGTCAGCGCGATGGGGCGGGACCGGCCCTCCGACGAGCGGGTGATCGTGTGCGTCGACAGATCGACGACGACCTCCCCGAGGGTGAGGACGGGATCCGCCTCGGAGCGTGGGGCGAGTCGGCGGGACAGCGCCCGGATCCGGGCGAGCATCTCGTCGATCGCGAACGGCTTCGTCATGTAGTCGTCGGCGCCCGCGTCCAGCGCCTCGACCTTGTCGTGGGAGCCCGTGCGTCCCGAGACGACGAGGATCGGGGCGTCGGACCACCCGCGGATCGCCTCGATCAGCTGGATGCCGTCCGGGGCGGGCATCCCCAGGTCGATGATGTAGAGGTCCGGGCTCCGATCCGCGGCGAGGGCGAGCGCACGCACTCCGTCGCCGGCGGTGAGCAGCTCGTAGCCGCGCGCGGCCAGGGTGATGCGCAGGGCGCGCAGGATCTGCGGGTCGTCGTCGGCGATGAGGATCCTCATGGGCCGTCCTCCTGGACGCAGGGGAGGCTGACGACCATGGTGAGGCCGCCGCCGGGCGTGTCCTCCGCCTCGAGGCCGCCGCCCATCCCGTCGACGAAGCCCTTGGACAGCGCGAGGCCGAGCCCCAGGCCGGACGTGTTGTCCGTGTCGCCCAGGCGCTGGAACGGCCGGAAGACGTCCTCGCGTCGGCCCTGCGGGATCCCCGGGCCATGGTCGACGACGCGGATCTGGCCCGTGCCGCCGAAGGAGCTGGTCGTCAGCAGCACCGGGACGCCCGGCGGTGAGAAGCGCCGGGCGTTCGCCAGCAGGTTGACGAGGACGCGGCGCAGCAGCGCGGCGTCGGCCCACAGCCGCGGAAGAGCGGGGTCGAGGGCGAGCTCGACCCCGTCGGGCCCCGCATGCAGCTCGTCGAGGGCGGGGAGGATCGCATCGGCGGCGTCGACGGGCCCGAGGCCGACGGGGATCGCGCCGGCCTGGACGCGGGAGACGTCGAGCAGGTCCGTGACCAGGGAGGTGAGGTCGTCCAGGCTGTCGCGCGCCAGACCGAGCAGTTCCGCGCGATCGTCCTCTCCGAGCTCGGCGCCCATACTCGACAGCCCCGTGACGGCGGCCGTCGCGGCGGCCAGCGGGCGCCGGACGTCGTGGGAGACGGCGGACAGCAGCGCGGAGCGGACCTTGTTCGCCGCCTCCAACGGCCCGATCTCGCGGGCCTTCGTCTCGAGGTCGCGATGGTCGAGGACCGTGCGCAGCTGGGTGGCGACGACGCCCAACAGGCGCTGGTCGGAGGCGTCGAGGTCCCGGCCGACCACCGTCAGATCGGCCCCCTCGCCGACGGGGACCGTCGTGCGGGGACCCAGGGCCCCGGGATCTCCGTCCCGGCCGAGGACGGAGGCGCGGCCGGAGGATCCTCCGCCCGGTCCGCGCAGGCACACGGCCTCGACTCCGAAGGCCTCGCGGGTCGTCGACAGGATCGCGCCGAGGGCGTCGTCGGCGCGCAGGACGGAGTCAGCCAGGCTGATGAGGATCTCCGACTCGGCCGCCGCCCGTCGGGCCTGGCGTCCCCGCCGCGCCGACCGGTCGACGACCAGGCTGACGAGGACCGCGATGAGCACGTCGAGCATGAGGATGACCAGGTGGCGGGGCGCGGACACGGCGATCGTGCGATACGGGGCGATGAGGAAGAAGTCGAGGGCGAGACCGGAGGAGAGCGCCGCGAGGAGGGCGGGCCACAGGCCGCCGACGAGGGCGACGACGACCACGATGAGCTGGAACGCCAGCGCGCACACGGTCAGCGTGTCCGCGTCGACGGTGGTGCCCGCGATCCACGCCATGGCGGGGACCAGGATGAACGCCAGAAGGAACCCGAGCGCGCGGCGTCGCGGGGACAGGGCGCCGCGCGGGGCGGGAAGACGCGGCCCGGAGGCGCGTTTGGGGCGCGAGACGATGTGGACGTCGATCGGGCCGGCGGCGCGGATGACCTCGGCGCCGACCCCCGCCCCGCCGAGGACCTGGCCGAGCCGTGTCCGCCGGCTCGCCCCGAGGACGAGCTGCGTGGCGTCGTGGGATCGGGCGAAGCCGAGGAGCGCCTCGGGCACGGACTCCCCGACGAGCTGGTGATAGGTGCCCCCGAGCTTCTCGACGAGTTCGCGCTGGCGGGCGAGCGCTCCCGGGATGGCCGAGCGCAGGCCGTCCTGGGACGTCACGTGCACCGCCAGGAGGTCGCCCCCGCCCGACCTCGCCGCGATCCGCGCGCCACGCCGGGCCAACGCCTCCCCCCGGGAGTCCCCGGCGAGGGCGACGACGACGCGTTCGCGCGTCTCCCAAAGGGCCTCGATGTGGTGGGCGCTGCGGTAGTCGCGCAGAGCCCCCTCGACGTCATCGGCCAGCCAGAGCAGGGCGAGCTCCCGCATCGCCGTCAGGTTGCCGAGCCGGAAGTAGTTCGACAGGGCCGCGTCGATCCGCTCCGGGGGGCAGACCTTGCCCTCAGCCAGCCGCGCGCGCAGGGCCTCGGGCGCGAGGTCCACGAGCTCGATCTCGTCCGCGCGGCGCAGGACCTCGTCGGGCACCGTCTCGCGCTGGGGGACGCCGGTGATCTGCTCGACGACGTCGTTCAGCGACTCGATGTGCTGGACGTCGACCGTCGTGACGACGCAGAGCCCGCCCTCCAGGAGGTCCTCGACGTCCTGCCATCGTTTCTCATGGCGCGAGCGCGGGGCGTTCGCGTGGGCGAACTCGTCGACGAGGACGAGGTCGGGCGCGGCGGCCAGGATCGCGTCCGTGTCCATCTCCCACAGCTCGACGCCCCGGTGGGAGACGCGCCGCCTCGGCGCCACCGCGAGCCCGTCGGCCAGGGCCGCGGTCTCCGACCGTCCGTGGGCCTCCACGACGCCGATGAGGACGCGGCGGCCGGCGTCCGCCAGCCGGTGCCCCTCCTCGAGCATGGCGTAGGTCTTGCCGGCCCCGGGCGCGGCCCCGAGAAGCACATGAAGCCGTCCTCGCGTCATGGGTGCCAGTGTGGCAGAGCGTCGAGGGCCAGGCAGATCGGGCCGTCCATCTCTTCCTCTCCCGTCCCCGCGGGTGGCCGGCGGACTCGGGGACCGGCGTCCGCCATCCGACGATGCTGCGCGCCGCGGAGGCGCCGGGAGGGGATCCTCACGGAATCCATACGAGGATCGGGCGGAGCCTCACGGGGTCCTCACACCGTGGCGGGACGGTCGTCCGACCGGCGCCGTGTTCACGCTGGGCGCAGGGCGCGCCAGACCAGCGGACGGCGGGCTCATCTACACTGAGGCCTCGCAACAGGGCCGGCGCCGCCGGCCGTCCCGTCCCGACTGGAGGCCACATGGCCAGCGATCACCCCGCGTTCTTCGGCAACGGCGAGTCCTCCGGTCCCACCCGGCCCACGTCGTTCGACCGGGTCCTCGCCGACGCCCGGCGGTCGGAGGGGACGGGCATGGGGCGGGGAGTCCCCGCTGACCTGATCCCCTATCTGGAGGAGGCCGACCGGCCCTCCCAGGAGCAGGAGGAGGCCCGGGCGAAGGAGCGCGAGGAACAGGACGCGGCGGAGGCCGCCGAGGCCGAGCGCACCGAGGCCCTGCGGCAGCTGGTCGCGAACTCGCTGCTCGTGGGGCCCGATCCCGCGATCCTGCGCGAGGTCGAGGGCGAGGACACGGACTGGGACGACGACGATGCCACCGACGGGGTCTCGCAGCGGGACGGCGCGGGGGCGGGGACGCCCTCGACCCACGCCGAGGCGCTGGACGAGGCCGAACGCGGGCTCGCCCTGGACCGACGGGTCGACGCCATCTACCGCTCCATCATCGCGCGCGCGCCGGAGCACCGGGTCCAGCCCTCCCTGGATCGCGTGGAGGAGGCCCTGGACATCCTCGGAGACCCCGAGGACGACTACCCGAGCATCCACATCACCGGCACGAACGGCAAGACCTCGACGGCGCGGATGATCGACTCCGTGCTGTCGGCGATGGGAATGCGCGTGGGGCGTTTCACCTCCCCGCACCTCGTCAACGTGCGCGAGAGGATCTCGCTGGCGGGACGCCCGATCTCCCGGGAGGACTTCGTCGCCGCATGGGAGGACGTCGCCCCCTACATCGACATGGTCGACCGGCGCTCCCAGGAGCGCGGCGGGCCCCGCATGTCGTTCTTCGAGGTCTTCACCGTCATGGCCTTCGCCGCCTTCGCGGACCACCCGGTGGACGCGGCGGTGGTCGAGGTCGGGATGGGCGGCCTGTGGGACGCGACGAATGCGATGGACGGGGACGTCGCGGTCATCATGCCGATCGACCTCGACCACCAGAGGTGGCTGGGCTCGACGGTGGAGGAGATCGCCACCGAGAAGGCGGGGATCATCAAACCCCGTCAGACCGTCGTCGTCGCGCGGCAGCCCGAGGCGGCCCGCGACATCCTGCTCGCCCGCGCCCGCGAGGTCGACGCGGTCGTCCGCCTGGAGGACCGCGACTTCGAGGTGCTCGCCCGCCAGATGGGGGTCGGCGGGCAGCTGGTGACCATCCGCACGCCCGCCGCCGTGTACGAGGACGTCTTCGTGCCCCTGCTGGGGGAGCATCAGGCCCACAACGCCGCCGCGGCGCTCGTGGCGGCCGAGGCGTTCCTGGGCGGGCGCGAGCTGGACGGGCGCATCGTCGAACAGGGCTTCATGACCGCGACGTCCCCCGGGCGGCTCGAAGTGGTGCGGACGTCGCCCGCCATCGTCGTCGACGCCGCCCACAACCCGGCGGGCGCCCGCACCCTGCGCGCCGCCCTGGACCAGGGGGTCTTCGACTTCGCACACGTCGTCGGCCTGTTCTCGGCGATGGGCGACAAGGACGTCGAGGGGATGCTCGGCGAGCTCGAGCCGGTCATCGACGACCTGGTGGTCACCACCATGCCGGGAGAGCGCGCGATGCCGGGGGAGCGGCTGATGGCGATCGCGACCGAGGTCTTCGGGGAGGACCGCGTGGAGCTGCGCGAGGACCTCGTCCAGGCGGTGGACCGGGCGGTGGAGCTGGCCGAGGCGCGCACCGTGCCGGGGGAGAGCACCGGCGTCGTGGCCTTCGGATCGATCGTCCTGGCCGGCGCGGTCTCGACGCTGGTGCGCGGCGCGAGGTGAGTCCGGACCGGATCGCGCGACAGCGGGGCCCGCAGGGTGGCACGATGGCAGTCGTAGTCACCCACCTGTCCCGCCGGATGCGAGGAGGCACCCCATGAAGAAGCTGATCAACGACGTCCACCAGGTCGTCCGGGAGTCCCTGGAGGGATTCGCGCTGGCCCATGCCGACCTGGTCGACGTGCACCTCGACCCCGATTTCGTCACGCGCCACCACCCCAAGGCCGATGGGCTGGTCGGCATCGTCTCGGGCGGAGGCTCGGGGCACGAGCCGCTGCACGCCGGATTCGTCGGCGAGGGCATGCTCGACGCCGCCGTCCCGGGTCCCGTGTTCACCTCCCCGACGCCCGATCCGATCCTCGAGGCCACCCGGGCCTCGGACCACGGCGCCGGCGTGCTCCACATCGTGAAGAACTACACCGGCGACGTCCTCAACTTCGAGACGGCCGCCGAGATGGCCGAGATGGACGACATCGAGGTGACCTCGGTCGTCGTCAACGATGACGTCGCCGTCGAGGACTCCCTCTACACAGCGGGCCGCCGCGGCGTGGCGGGCACGGTGCTCGTGGAGAAGATCGCGGGGGCCGCGGCGGAGCGCGGGGACGACCTGGCCGGCGTCACCGCGATCGCCACGCGCGTCAACGACGAGGTGCGCTCGATGGGGCTGGCGCTGGGCCCGTGCACGGTGCCGCACGCCGGCACGCCGTCCTTCGAGCTCGGCGACGACGAGATCGAGCTGGGCATCGGGATCCACGGGGAGCCCGGCTACCGTCGCGGCCGCATGGAGAGCGCGGACGTCCTGACGAAAGAGCTCTATGAGCGCGTGCGCGACGACCTGGGCCTGGCCACGGGGGAGCGCGTGGTCACGCTGGTCAACGGCATGGGCGGCACGCCCCTGTCCGAGCTCTACATCGTGCACCGCGCCCTGGCGGCGCTGCTGGACGCCGACGGCGTCACCATCGAGCGCTCCCTGGTGGGAAACTACGTGACGAGCCTGGAGATGCCCGGCGCCTCCCTCACGCTGCTGCGTGTGGACGACGAGCTGCTCAGCCTGTTCGATGCGCCGGCGAGCACGCCGGCCTGGAAGTGAGTGGGGGGACCGATGGCACTGGACGCCGCGTGGGCGCGCGCCTGGATGGCGGGCGTCGGCAGGTCGATGGCCGACAACCGCGAGCGGCTCATCGACCTGGACCGCCAGATCGGGGACGGGGACCACGGGGAGAACATGGACCGCGGCTTCGCGGCCGTCGAGAAGGCGCTGTCCGCCGATGACGCGCCCGACACGGCGGCCGGGATCCTCAAGACGGTGGCGCGCACGCTGATGTCCACGGTCGGGGGCGCGGCGGGCCCGCTGTACGGCACGGCCTTCCTACGCGCCTCCAAGGCGGCGCCCGCGGGCGCGTTCTCCGCGCACGACGTCCACGACGTGCTCGCCGCCGCCTTGGGCGGCATCCAGGCGCGCGGCAAGGCGGAGCGCGGCGACAAGACCATGGTCGACGCCTGGATCCCGGCCGTCGAGGCGGCCGGGATCCAGGCGGAGGCGGGATCGTCCCCCGAGGAGGCCCTGAACGCCGCCGCCCGCGCCGCCGAGGAGGGGGCCGCGGCCACGGAGCCCCTCCAGGCGCGCAAGGGCCGGGCCTCCTATCTGGGAGAGCGCTCGATCGGCCACCTCGACCCCGGGGCGGTGTCCACCTCCCTCATCCTCGCCCAGGCCGCCGAGGCGGCTCGGGCGAGGGAAGCGGATCCCTCATGAGCGCGCGCGTCGCCCTGGTCGTCGTCTCCCACTCCGACCTGCTTGCCCGCGGCGTCGCCGAGGTCGCGGGTCAGATGGCTCCCGACGTGCTCGTGGAGGCCGCCGGCGGCACCGACGACCTCTCATTGGGCACCTCCTACGACCGCGTCGAGCACGCGGTCGACGCGGCGCTGGAGTCCGTGGGCGGAGATGACGCGCCCGCGGGGGCCGGCGTCGTCGTCCTGACGGACCTCGGCTCGGCCACGATGACGGTGGAGTCGGTCCTGGACATGGCGGACGACGCGGGCCGGCTCGTCTTCGCGGACGCGCCACTCGTCGAGGGCGCGGTGGCGGCGGCGGTGAGGGCGCAGCTGGGCGACGACGTCGCCGCGGTCGCCCGCGCGGCGCGCGGTGCCGCCGGCGCCTTCGCCGCCGCAGCGCCCTCCTCCTCCCCGGAGCCCGCGGGCCCGGTCCTCCGCGACCCCGTCGCCGTGATCCGCGCGGCCCCCGCGCTCGACGCGGCCGACGCGGTCGAGGGCGAGGCCACGGTCGCCGACCCGGTCGGCCTCCACGCGCGCCCGGCGGCCCAGCTGGCCCGCCTGGCGGGGACCTTCGACGCGGAGGTGACGGTCGACGGGGCCAGCGCGGACTCGGTGCTGGAGCTCATGGCCCTGGGCGTGCGGCGCGGCGACGTCGTCCGGATCTCGGCGACGGGCCCCCAGGCGGCTGAGGCCGTCGAGGCCCTGACCCGTATGCTCGAGCAGGGCGGCGAGCCGGCGGGAACCGTGGGCTCCGCGCAACTGTGAGCCACGGCCTCCCCACGGCGGCGACCGTCCGCGGGGGCCTATGCTGGAGCGGCGTCAGCCGATGACGTCTGCCGACGAGATGACACGATGGCCTCTGTGAAAGGTGATTGCCCATGCCCACCCCCGAGCTGCTCGATCCCGACAAGGAGCACACTCTGGTCCTCAT
This sequence comes from Schaalia naturae, assembly GCF_042665795.1. NCBI lineage: Bacteria > Bacillati > Actinomycetota > Actinomycetes > Actinomycetales > Actinomycetaceae > Schaalia > Schaalia naturae. Next base: position 1,212,871 of record NZ_JBHTEF010000001.1, on the reverse strand, counting down.
CAAGCCTGACGCCTACGAGCGGGGGCTCACCGGTGAGATCCTGCGCCGCATCGAGGTCAAGGGATACCGGCTCAAGGGCCTCAAGGTGAAGAAGGCCTCCCGGGAGCTGCTCACCGCGCACTATGTCGAGCACAAGGACCAGCCGTTCTTCCCCGCGCTCCTCGACTACATGTCCTCCGGCCCGCTCGTCGCCGTCGTCGTGGAGGGCGACCGGGTCATCGAGGGCTTCCGCACGATGATGGGCCAGACCAATCCGACGCTGGCGGCTCCCGGCACGATCCGAGGCGACCTCGGCCGCGACTGGAAGACGCCGGCCGTCCAGAACGTCGTGCACGGATCGGACTCGCCGACCTCGGCGGACCGCGAGATCGCGCTGTGGTTCCCGGAGCTCGTCTTCAAGGACTGACCGCTTCGGGGACCGGCCGTCCCGAGGGCCCCGCCGGGGACCGCCCGACCCGTATTGTGGGGCCGTGCATCTCAAGACCCTGACGCTCCGCGGATTCAAGTCCTTTGCCTCCTCCACCACGCTGCGCCTGGAGCCGGGCATCACGTGCGTCGTCGGCCCCAACGGATCGGGCAAGTCGAACGTGGTGGACGCGCTGGCCTGGGTGATGGGGGAGCAGGGCGCGAAGACCCTGCGCGGCGGGCAGATGGCGGATGTCATCTTCGCGGGCACGAGTGCCCGTGCGCCGCTGGGCCGCGCCCAGGTCGAACTGACGATCGACAACGCGGACGGCACGCTGCCCATCGAGTACTCCGAGGTCACGATCAGCCGGACCCTGTTCCGCGGGGGCGGATCCGAGTATTCGATCAACGGGGCCTCCGCCCGTCTGCTGGACGTCCAGGAGCTTCTGTCCGACACGGGCATGGGCCGCCAGATGCACGTCATCGTGGGCCAGAACCAGCTCGACACGATCCTGTCCGCCACACCCGAGGAACGGCGCGGCTTCATCGAGGAGGCCGCCGGGGTGCTCAAGCACCGCAGGCGCAAGGACCGGGCGCTGCACAAGCTGGCGGACATGGACCAGAACCTCGTGCGGGTCCTCGACCTCACCAACGAGATCCACCGCCAGCTGCGCCCCCTGGCCCGCCAGGCGGAGGCCGCCCGCAAGGCGTCGGCGATCCAGACCCGCGTGCGTGACGCCCGGGCGCGCCTGCTCGCCGACGACGTGGTCTCCCTGAGGACCCGCCTGGACGAGCAGCAGGCCAGCGACCGGGCGGCCCAGGCGCGGCGCGAGCGTCTCGAGGGCCGTCTGCGCGAGGAGCGCGCGGCGCTGGAGCGCCTGGAGGACCAGGAGCGCGCCGCGGGCCCCGAGGTCGAGCGGGCCGCCGCCGTCTGGCGGGAGCTCACGACCCTCCACGAGCGCCTGCGCGGCACGGCGATGCTGGCCGCCGAACGCGTCGAGGCGCTGTCCCGCCCCGCGGGCGCCCCCCAGGGCGAGGACCCCGAGGAGCTCGAGCGCCGCGCCGAAGAGGCGGGGACGGAGGACGCGGACCTGCTCCGCCGCGTCGAGCAGGGCCGCACCGAGTTGGAGCGCGCCTCCCGCGCACGCGCCGACGCGGAGGAACGCGACGAGCGGGCCTCCCGCGAGCTGGCCCGCGTCAACAGGCTCCTCGCGGACCGCCGCGAGAAGGTCGCGCGCCTGACGGGGGACGTGGCGGCGAGCCGCTCCCGCCTCGAGGCGTCGCGCAGCGAGGCCGAGCGCGCGCGGGGCCTGGTGGAGGCGGCTGAGAAACGTCGGCGCGAAGCGGAAGAACGCGCCGCACAGGCCCCCTCGCCTCCCCCGGCCGAGGGGGACACGGGCGCGTCCGCCCACGAGCGGGCGGTCCGGCTGCGCGACCGGGCGCGGGCCCGGGTCGACGCCCTGCTCACCGAGGAGCGCGAGGCCCGGGCCGAGCGCGCCCGCTGGGAGTCCCGCCGGGACACGTTGGCCGAGAGCCTCACGCCCGACGACGCCACGGCGGACCTCGCCGGCAGGCCGGGGATCGTCGCCGACCTGCCCTCTCTCCTGAGCGTCGAGGAGGGATGGGAGGACGCGCTTGCCGCGCTGCTCTCCCCGCTCGCGGACGCCGCGGTGGCCGAGGACCTCGGCTCCGCCGTCGACCAGGTCCGCTCGACCCGTTCGGAGGGCGGCGGACGGGTGCGGATGATCCTCTCGCGCGCGCAGCCGGGATCGGGCTCCGGCGACGGCGGGCGCGCCGGGCTCCCAGAGGCGGGCCGGTGGGCCCTGGACGTGGTGCGCGTCGACGAGCGGGTCGGCCCCGCCATGGCCGCGGCCCTGGACGGATGCGTCGTGTGCGAGGACCTCGATCAGGTCGCCGGGCTGGTGGCGCTCCCCGGCGTCCGCGCGGTCGCAACCCTCGGGGGCGATGTCGTCACGGCGACCTCGGTGGTCGGGTCGGGGCGCGGGGGGTCCTCCGTGCTCACGCTGCACGCGCAGTACGAGCACGCGGTCGGCCGGGCCGCCGACGCTGAGCAGCGGGAGTCGCAGGCCGCTGCCGCCCTCGTCACCGCGAACGGGGAGTACGACGCCGCCGTGAAGGCGGCCAACGAGGCGCTGCGGGCGCTGCGCGAGGAGGACGCGGGCCGCGCCCGTCTGGCGGAGGAGGCGGCGCGGGCGTCGTCGGCGTCCGCGGCCGCCGCCGCCGAGGCCGACCGGTCTCGGGCGGCGCTCGCGCGCGTCGAGGAGCAGGTGGCGTGGGCCCAGGAACAGGTCGAGGCCGCCCGGCAGCGGCTCGAGCAGGCCGAGGGCCTCGAACCCGCCGAGGACCTGGCCGCCTCGCAGCGGGCGGCGGAGGAGGCGTCGTCGGCCGCCCGGCGCGCCCGCGAGGAGGAGACCGCGCAGCGCCTGTCCCTGCGCACCGACGAGGAGCGCTCCCGTCAGGCGCAGGGCCGGGCCCGCTCCCTGCGCCAGGCCGCGGCCCGCTCCCGCGAGGAGCGGGAGCGCCACGCGCGCGCCGAACGCCTCCGGCTCGCGCGCCTGGACTCGGTGGGGCGGATCGCGCAGGGAGCCGAGATCGCCGTGGAGGCGGCGGCCCGCGCGCTCGCCCGCGCCGAGGAGGCCCACCGGCACGCGGAGGAGGCCCGCGCGGACTCGTCGCAGGCCCTCAGTGAGCGGCGCCGGCGCATCGACGAACTCACGCGGGAGCTCGGCGAGGTCACCGGGGCCTCGCACCGCGACGAGGTCGCCCGCGCCGAGATGACGGCGCGGATGGAGAACCTCGAGCGGTCGTCGGTCGGGGACCTCGGCCTGGAGGCCGACCAGCTGGTCGAGGAGTACGGGCCGCACAACCTCGTGCCGGACCCCGACGGCGGCGCCGCGCCCTACGTCCGCTCCGAGCAGGAGCAGGAGCTCCAGCGGGCGACCCGGGAGCTCGAACGGCTGGGCCGGGTCAACCCCCTGGCCCTGGAGGAGCATGCCGCTCTGTCCCAGCGCCACGAGTTCCTCGTCTCCCAGGTCCAGGACCTCAAGAAATCGAAGGCGGACCTGCTGCGCATCATCGACGACGTCGACGCCCTCGTGCGCGAGGCATTCTCCCGAGCCTTCTCCGACATCCAGGAGCAGTTCGTCCACACCTTCGAGGTCCTCTTCCCAGGAGGGGAGGGCCGCCTGGTGCTCACCGACCCGGAGGACATGCTCGCCACGGGCATCGAGATCGAGGCCCGACCGGCGGGCAAGAAGGTGCGGAGGCTGTCCCTGCTCTCCGGCGGCGAGCGGTCGCTGGCGGCGCTGGCGTTCCTCGTCGCGATCTTCCGCGCGCGCCCCTCCCCCTTCTACGTGATGGACGAGGTCGAGGCGGCGCTGGACGACGTCAACCTCTCGCGCCTGCTGCGCATCTTCGAGGAGCTGCGGCGCACCAGCCAGCTCATCGTCATCACCCACCAGAAGCGCACGATGGAGCTCGCCGACGCGCTGTACGGGGTGACGATGCGCGACGGCGTCACCTCGGTCGTCTCCCAGAGGCTGGCGTCCTGACGGCGCGTGAGGCGTCCCATTGTCACGATTCGATCGCGATGGGCGTCTCCTGTTGGCGTCTCCCGGAGGACGTGCGACCGTGGAGGCATGTCCGAGGGAATCGCCGTCATCGCGCTCACCACCATCGTCCTCGTCGCCCTGGCGATCGCCGTGGTCGTCGCCGTGGCCGTCTCCCGGCGCCCGGCCTCCTCGTGGCAGGAGCGCCTGCGCGAGCAGACCGCCCTCCTGAGGGACCCCGAGCCTGACGCGGAGCCTCCGGCGCGGGTGACCCCCTCCGAGACGACGCTGAGCGACCTGCTGGCCACCGATGAGCACGGGGGCAACGCCTACGTGGATCCGAGGGCGATCCCCGGGTTCGATCGCCTGGAGTCCGTCGCCCAGACGGTGAGGGCGGGGGAGCGCCAGTCCTCCCGGCGCGGCTGACCGCAGCAGGGGCGCCCCGGCTCGGCGGTCGCGGGCCGGTGTGGAGAGCCCCGCGCCCCGTGGGGGATGATGGGGGCATGGATGCAGTGCTGAGTCTCCTCCAGTCGCCCGTGGGCATCGCGCTCGCGGTGCTCGTCGCGGTCGCCGTCCTCGCCCTCGTCGTGTGGGGGGTGCGGCGCGGGCGCGCCGGGCGGGACGAGGCCCCTCTTCCCCGCCGCGAGGAGGAAGCCCCGGAGCGTCCCCCCCGCGCCCCCGAGGAGTCCATCCCCGCGGAGCCCGCCCCCGCCGTCGACGAGGGCGTCCCGGCCTCCCCGACGGTCGCGCAGGCCGGCGCCGGGGCCGTCGAGGCGCCGGAGTCCGTGCCGTCGCGCATGCAGCGGCTTCGGGCCCGCCTGGCCGGGGCCGGCACGATCGGCGCCACCCTGCTTGGCGTGCTCTCCCGGGCGGACCTCCAGGCCGCCGACTGGGAGGAGATCGAGGACACCCTGCTGATGGCGGACCTCGGGGTCCCCGCCACCGAGCGGCTCATGGGCGCCCTGAGGACCCGCGTCAAGGTCGAGGGCACGCGCGACCCGCAGGCGGTCCGCCAGATCCTCGCCGAGGAGCTGCTGGCCCTCGTCGACCCGGCGATGGACCGTGCCCTGCACCTCGATCCCGCGCCGGGCGGGGACGCGCGCGTCCGGCCGGCGACCGTCCTCATGGTCGGCGTCAACGGAACCGGGAAGACGACGACGGCGGGGAAGCTCGCCCGCGTCCTCGTCGCCGAGGGGAAGTCCGTGCTCCTGGGTGCGGCGGACACGTTCCGGGCGGCGGCGGCCGACCAGCTGGCCACATGGGGCGCCAGGGTCGGCGTCGACGTGGTGCGCGCGGACCGGGAGGGCGCCGATCCCGCCTCCGTGGCCTTCGACGCCGTGCGGGAGGGCGCCGAGCGGGGCATCGACGTCGTCATCGTCGACACGGCCGGGCGCCTCCAGACCAAGACGGCCCTCATGGACGAACTGGGCAAGGTCAAACGCGTCATCGAGAAGCAGGTCCCCGTCTCCGAGGTGCTACTGGTCCTCGACGCCACCACCGGGCAGAACGGCCTGCGCCAGGCGGAGGTCTTCGCCCAGGCCGCCGACGTCACGGGCATCGTGCTGACCAAGCTCGACGGGTCGGCGAAGGGAGGCATCGTCGTCTCCGTCCAGCGCGAGCTCGGCGTCCCGGTGAAGCTCGTCGGACTGGGGGAGGGGCCGGACGATCTCTCTCCCTTCGATCCTCATGACTTCGTCAACGCGATCATCGGAGAGTAAAGCGCTTCCCCGTCCACATCGTGGATAGGTAAAGTCAGGGTCAAAAGCTGGCTTGTACTGTTCGAGAGTCAGTTTTCCGACTCGGAAGGCAATCCCGTGGACACACTCGACACAGGCGCCACAGCCTGGATGCTCACCTCAGCGTCTCTGGTCCTCCTGATGACACCCGGGCTCGCCCTCTTCTACGGGGGCATGAGCCGCACGAAGTCCGTCCTCAACATGATGATGATGTCCTTCGGGGTCATCGCCGTCGTGGCGGTCGTCTACCCGCTGTGGGGCTACTCGATGAGCTACGGCCCGACCGACATCGGGGGGATCTTCGCGAACCCCTTCGAGTGGTTCGGGCTGCGCGGCAGCTTCGACGGCGCCGCGGTCGACGGCTACGGCGTGCCCGGATGGGTGGGCGTCGCATTCCAGATGACCTTCGCCATCATCACCGTCGCCCTGATCTCCGGTTCCCTGGCCGAACGTGTCCGGTTCTCGACGTGGCTGGTCTTCGTCCTGCTGTGGGTGACCTTCTCCTACTTCCCGATGGCCCACATGGTGTGGGGCGGCGGCTTCCTGTCGGCCGACGGGCCCATCGCCTCCCTCACCGGGGTCGCGCCCATCGACTTCGCCGGCGGCACGGTGGTCCACATCAACGCCGGCATCGCCGGGCTCGTGCTGGCCCTCATCATCGGCAAGCGCCCCGGCTTCGGCAAGGAGCCGATGCGGCCCCACAACCTGCCCTTCGTCATGATGGGCGCCGCCCTGCTCTTCTTCGGCTGGTTCGGATTCAACGCGGGCTCGGCCTTCACCGCCGACGACCTGGCGGGCCTGGCCTGGGTCAACACCACGGTCGCCACCGGCGCCGCCGTGCTCGGCTGGATGCTGGTCGAGCGCCTGCGCGACGGACACGCCACCTCCCTGGGCGCCGCCTCCGGCGTCGTCGCCGGCCTGGTGGCCGTCACCCCCGCAGCCGGGTCCATCGACCCGATCGGGGCCGTCGTCCTCGGCCTGATCGCGGGCGCCCTGTGCGCCGCGGCGGTGAGCCTGAAGTTCCGCTTCGGATACGACGACTCGCTGGACGTCGTCGGCGTCCACCTGGTCGGCGGCCTCACGGGCACGGTGCTCATCGGGTTCCTCTCCACGGAGACCGGACTGTTCTACGGCGGGGGCGCGGGCCAGCTGCTCACGCAGATCCTCATCGCCCTGTGCGCGCTGGTCTTCTCCGGCGTCATCACGGCGGTGCTCGGCCTCGCCCTGCGTGCGACGATGGGCTGGAGGATCTCGCCCGAGGACGAGGTCCGCGGCATCGATCTGGCCGAGCACTCCGAGACGGCCTACGACAACCCCACCGCGTCGGCGCGGCTGGCCTGAGAGGAACTCCCATGAAGCTCATCACCGCCATCATCCAGCCCTACCGCCTCGATCCGGTCCGCGAGGCCCTGGAGGCCCTCGGGCTCACGGGCGCCACGATCTCCGAGGCCTCGGGCACCGGCCGGCAGAAGGGGCACACCGAGGTCTACCGGGGCGCCGAGTACGCCGTCACCGTGGTGCCCAAGATCCGCCTCGAGACCCTGGTGCGCGACGAGGAGGTGCCCGCCGCGGTCAACGCGATCTCCACGGCGGCCCGCACCGGCAACATCGGCGACGGCAAGATCTGGGTCACCCCCGTCGACGACGTCGTCCGCGTGCGCACGGGCGAGTCCGGACCGCAGGCCCTGTGAGAGGGGAGCGCTGCCGTCGTGACGCGACTCGGTGAGGCCCTGCTCGACCTCGATCCGCCCCACCCCCTCGCGGGAGGGGAATGGGACCCGGGGCCGGGCAGGGCGTTCCGTCGTGTCATCCGGGGCTTGGTGACGAGCGCGCTCGCCGAGGTCTGGGCGGGGGCCACCCGCGACACGACGATCGGCCCCCTCTCCCTCTGCCTCGTCGGATCCTTCGCGCGCGCCGAGGGCGGCCCCGTCTCCGACATCGACCTGGTCCTCCTCCACGAGATGCCCCACCGCCTGGAGGGCCGTGTCCTGGACCTCGCCCGCGACGTCCTCCACCCGCTGTGGGACGCGGGAGTGTCCGTCGACCACTCGGTGCGCACCCCGGCGCAGTGCCGGCAGGTCGCCGCCGACGACCTTCCCGCCCTCACCGGGCTCCTCGACCTCCACGTCGTCGCCGGCTCTCGGGAACTCACGGACGCAGTGCGCGCCTCGGTCGGCTCGGACCTGCGCCGCGCCGCGCCCACGCGCGTCGACGAGCTGCTCACCGGCGCGCGCGAGCGGTGGGCGGACGAGGGCGATCTCGACCGTGTCAACGAGCCGGACCTCAAGGCCTGCCGCGGCGGGCTGCGCGATCTCGACCTCATGAGGGCGCTCGCCGCGACCTGGCTGACTGACTATCCCCACGACCGCGTCGAGGACGCGGCCTCGTTCCTCCTCGACGTGCGCGACAGCCTCCAGCGGGTGACGCGCCGCCATACGGCGAAGTTGCTGCGCGTCCACCAGGGCGCGGTCGCCGCGGACCTCGGGTTCGCCGGCATCGACGCGGAGGCCGACCTCATGCGCATGGTGGCCCGGGCGGGCGGGGAGATCGCGGCCGCCACCGAGGCGGCCGTCCACCGGGCCCTGGGCGCGCGCGAGGCATGGGGTCCGGGCGGGCTGCGCCGCCGGATCTCCCGCCCCAGGTCCCCGCGCCTGCCCCATCCCGTCGCCCACCTCGATCAGCTGGGCTTCGGGGTGGCCGTCTCCGACGACGCGCTGGTCTTCACCGACGCCGCGCTGGCTCGCGACCCCTCGGCCGTCCTCGAGCTCGCCGGGACCTCGGCGCGCACAGGGCTCCCGCCCTCCTCCGCGACGCTCGACGACATCGCCTCCGGGGTGCGCGCGGGGGCGCTGTCCGGGACCGGGGCCTGGAGCTCCCATCGCGCCCACCTGTTCCTCGACTTCCTGGGCGCCGGGAAGGGGGTCATCCCGACATGGTTCGCCCTGGACCGCGCGGGTGTGCCCGCCGCGTGGATCCCGGAGTGGGAGGCCCTTCGATCGCGACCCCAGAGGGCGGAGTTCCACCGGTGGACGGTCGACCGCCACTGCGTGGGGACCGTCGCCGAGATGGGCGTGATGCTGGACGGGCGGGCCGACTGGCTCCCCCCCTTCGACCGCTCGATCATCGACCGGCCGACGGCCCTGCTGGCCGCGCTGCTCCATGACGTCGGGAAGCGCCCGCCCGACGGGGGCGTCGACCACCCGCGGATCGGGGCCTCGCTGGTCGGGGGGATCCTGGAGCGCATGGGCATGGGCGAGTGGGCGCCGGCGGTGGTCTCGCTGGTCGCCCGCCATCTGGTTCTCGCCCAGGCCGCGACCACGCGCGACCCGGACGACCCGGCGACCGTGGCCGAGGTGCTCGACGCCGTGGACCGCGATCCGGCGCTGCTGGCCGCTCTGGTCGCGCTCACCCGGGCGGACTCGGTGGCCGCGGGGGAGAAGGCGTGGAACCCGTGGCGCGCCAGCCTCGTCAACACGCTGGCGCGGACATGCTGGGAGACCCTGGCCCGCGAGTAGGGCCTCAGTGGTGCGCCGGGCCCCGGCTGGGGGCGGCCTGCGCCCGTGCGGTAGTCTGGGCGGCAGCAATTCCGGCCCGTCCAGGCCGTCAGTCCGCCGCCCTCGAATCGGAAGTGGGGAAGAGTGTTCGGCAATCTCTCGGACCGTCTCAGCCAGTCCTTCAAGCAGTTGCGCGGACGCGGCGTGCTCACCGAGGCCGACGTGGACAACACCATCGGCCAGATCCGCCGCGCGCTGCTGGACGCCGACGTCGCGCTGCCCGTGGTCCGACAGTTCACGACCGACGTCCGCGAGAAGGCCTACGGCGCGGCCCGTTCGAAGGCGCTGAACCCGGGCCAGCAGGTCGTGCGCATCGTCCACGACGAACTGGTCGAGATCCTGGGCGGGGAGACCCGAGAGCTCCACTTCGCCAGCCGCGGGCCGACGGTCTTCATGCTCGCCGGCCTCCAGGGCGCCGGCAAGACGACGCTGGCGGGGAAGCTCGGCAAATGGCTGCGCGAGGAGGGGCGCTCGGTCCTCCTGGTCGCCTCCGACCTCCAGAGGCCGGGCGCCGTCCACCAGCTCCAGGTCGTCGGCGGCCGCGCCGGCGTGGGGGTCTGGGCCCCCGAGCCAGGCGACGGGGTCGGCGACCCGGTCGAGGTCGCCCGCTCCGGTCTCGCCCATGCCCTCGAGTCGGGCATCGACGTGGTCGTCGTCGACACCGCCGGCCGGCTGGGCGTCGACCAGGAGATGATGGACCAGGCCATCGCCATCCGCGAAGCCGTCCACCCCCACGAGATCCTCTTCGTCCTCGACGCGATGGTCGGCCAGGACGCCGTGAGGACCTCGACCGCGTTCCGCGACGGCGTCGGCTTCACCGGCGTCGTCCTCTCGAAGCTCGACGGCGACGCCCGCGGCGGCGCGGCCCTCTCGGTGCGGGGCGTGACGGGAGCGCCCGTGCTCTTCGCCTCCACCGGCGAGGGCCTCGATGATTTCGAGCGGTTCCACGCCGACCGCATGGCGGGGCGCATCCTCGACATGGGCGACGTCATGACGCTCATCGAGCAGGCCGAGAAGCGGATGGACCAGGCCGAGGCCCAGAAGGTCGCGGCCAAGGCGATGTCGGGGGAGCTCACCCTCGACGACTTCCTCTCCCAGCTCCAGCAGGTCCGCAGGCTCGGCTCCATGAAGAAGGTCCTCGGGATGATCCCCGGGATGGGGCAGATGCGCGACCAGCTGGAGAACTTCGACGAGCGCGAGGTCGACCGCGTCGAGGCGATCGTGCGCTCGATGACGCCCGCCGAGCGCACCGATGTCTCGATCCTCAACGGGTCGCGGCGCGCGCGCATCGCCCGCGGCTCCGGCACCACGGTGACCGACGTCAACGGCCTCGTCAAGCGTTTCGAGGCCGCCAAGGCGATGATGGGGCAGATGGGCCAGATGTCGGGCATGCCTGGCATGGGGTCGATGCCCGGTCAGGGCGGCAAGGCGAAACAGCGGGCCCAACAGCGTCAGGCGGCCGCGCGCGCTGCCCGGGTGAAGAAGAAGGCCCGTTCCGGGAATCCCGCGAGGCGTCGCCAGCAGGAGCTCGAGGCGCTGCTGCCCAAGGACCAGCGCGGGGGCGAGGAGGCGCAGGCGCCCGCCGGATCCGCCTTCGGCCTGACGAGCGCCCCGGCGGTGCCTCCCGCCGCCCGCCCGGGCCTGGAGGACCTGCCCGACGACATCAAGCGCATGCTCCAGGGCCGCTGAGGTGGCGCTGGAGGGACGTGCTCTGTGGCGCGAGGCGCCGGGGGAGACCCCGGTATGGGTGGACGGGACGTGGACGTGGGAGGACGGACGCCTCCACCGCGTGACCGGCCCGGGAGAGGGACGGGATCGCGACGAGGCCGTCCCCGCCTGTTGGATCGTGCCCGGCATGGTCGACGTCCACTGCCACATCGGCATCGGGCCCTCGGGCCCGGTGGGCCGCGAGGAGCAGGAGCGCCAGGCCCTGGCCGACCGCGACTCCGGCGTCCTGGCCGTGCGAGACTGCGGGGTGCCCGTGGACGACTCCTGGGTCCAGGGCCGCCCCGACCTGCCGGTTCTCGTGCGCTCCGGGCGCCATATCGCGCGGCCGAAACGCTACACGCGGGGTCTCGCCGTCGAGTTGGAGGACCCGGGCGACCTACCCGGGGAGGTCCTCCGGCAGGCCCGGGCGGGCGACGGCTGGGTCAAGCTCGTGGGCGACTGGATCGACCGAGCGGGCGGCGCCGAGTCCGACCTCGATCCCCTGTGGCCCCGGGAGATCCTCCGGGACGCGGTGGCCGCCGCCCACGAGGAGGGCGCCCGCGTGGCCGTGCACTGCTTCTCTCACCGGGTGGTCGACGATCTCCTGGAGGCCGGCGTCGACGACATCGAGCACGGCACCGGCATGGACGACGACCAGATGGCCGAGGCCGCTGCGCGCGGCGTCATGGTGACCCCCACGCTCGTCCAGGTCGAGCTCTTCGGCTCCTTCGCCGACCAGGCCGGCCGGCGCTACCCGCGCTATGCGGCGACGATGCGCGCGATGCACCGGGAGCGGCGCGCCCACGCCGAGCGGCTCTTTGGCTCCGGCGTGTGGATCCTGCCCGGCATGGACGCCGGCGGCTACCAGCCGCACGGCGAGCTGGCGCGCGAGCTCGCGCTGTGGTCGCGTGCCGGCATGTCTCCGGACCGCATCCTCGCGCATGCGACATGGCGGGCCCGCGACGCCCTGCGGGTGGACTCGCTCCAGGAGGGGGCTCGCGCCGACCTGCTGGTCCTGGACTCGGACCCGACGGCGGATCCGGGAGCGCTCGCCCGGCCGCGCGCCGTCGTCCTGGGCGGGCGGGTCGTCGTCGGCGGGTGACGGATCGCACGGGGGCGTCGGCGCGCGGGGCGGCGCCGATGCTTGGGGCCCCGCGGTTTCCGTGGCACAATGAACTCTTGTACCCGGCGCGTGCGGACCCTCTCTCCGCCCGACGTCGTGTCCAGGAGCGCTCACCGATCCGTGACCCACCGGTGACGTGCGCGGTCCACCCGAACACGAAACAGGAGTGACCACACCAGTGGCAGTTCGCATCCGTCTCAAGCGCATGGGCAAGATCCACGCGCCTTTCTACCGTGTCGTTGTCGTGGACTCGCGCAAGAAGCGCGATGGCCGCGTGATCGAGGAGGTGGGCGTCTACGATCCCACCCGTGACCCCTCGGTCATCCGGATCGACTCCGACCGCGCCCAGTACTGGCTGTCGGTGGGCGCCCAGCCCTCCGACCAGGTCCGCAACCTGCTGGTCCTCACCGGCGACATCGCCAAGTTCCACGGCAAGAAGGACGCGGTCTCCCGCGTCAAGGTCTCCGAGGCCGACAAGGCCGCGCAGGCCGCCGACGCGGTGAAGGCCGCTGAGGACGCGGCGGAGAAGCGCAAGGCCGCCGAGTCCGCCAAAAAAGCCGAGGAGCAGGCTTCCGCCGAGCCCGCCGAGGCCGAGTCCCCGTCCGAGGACGCCTGACCATGCTGGTCGACGCGCTGGAGCATCTCGTCGGCGGCATCGTCGACCACCCGGAGGACGTCCGCGTCTCGTCGCGCAACCAGCGGCGCGGCGAGCTCCTCGAGGTCCGCGTGAATCCGGAGGACCTCGGGCGGGTGATCGGGCGCGGCGGGCGCACGGCCCGCGCGCTGCGCACCGTCATGGGCGCGCTCTCCACGCACGGGCCGGTCCGTGTCGACGTCGTCGACACGGACCGCGAGTGACCGGCGGAACACGAACCAAGAGAAGGGGCCCGGGAGCGATCCCGGGCCCCTTCCGCGCGCGCCGGTAGGATGGACCGGATGGACGGAATCGAACGTGGGGGTGCCATGGAACTGAGGGCGGCTGTGGTCGGGCCGGCGCACGGGCTGCACGGCGAGGTTGTCCTGGATGTGCGCACCGACTCCCCGGGGCGCCTCAGCCCCGGATCGGAGCTGCGCACGTCGGATCCCCGGTGGCCGACCCTGACGGTGGCATCCCTGCGCACCCAGAAGAGCCGCGTCTACGCCGGCTTCGAGCAGGTGCTCACCCGCGAGGACGCCGAGTCGCTGCGCGGAGCGGAACTCCTAGTGGAGGCCGTCACGGAGGAGGACGCGTGGTACCCCCATGAGCTCCAGGGGCTGCGGGCCGTCACCCCGCGGGGCGAGGAGCTCGGAGAGGTGGCCGGGCTGCAGGCGGGGGCCGCCCAGGACCTGCTGCTCGTGCGCCGCGACGGACGCACCATCATGGTGCCCTTCGTCCGCCAGCTCGTCCCCGTCGTCGATGTCGAGGGCGGGCGCGTCGTCATCGACGCGCCCCCCGGGCTCTTCGAGGACGAGGAGGGTCCCGCCGACCTCGGGACGTCCCGGGGCCCGGGAGACGCCCGCTGATGCGCGTCGATCTGGTGACGATCTTCCCCGCCTACTTCCATGTCCTGGACTTCTCCCTGATGGGCAGAGCCCGGGAGGCGGGACTGCTCGACGTCGTGGTCCACGACCTCCGGGGATGGACCGCGGACCGGCACCGCACCGTCGACGACGCGCCCTACGGCGGGGGAGCCGGCATGGTGATGCGCGCCGACGTCTGGGGGCGCGCCCTCGACGAGGTGCTCGCCGCCCCTCCCACGCCGCCGGAGGCGGATGAGGAGGGCGGGGACGCCCCCGAGCCCGTCCTCGACCCCCACGCCCCGCCCCGGCGTCGCATCCTGGCCTTCCCCACGCCCAGCGGCGTGCCCCTCACCCAGGCGATCGCCCAGGACCTGGCCGGAGCGGACCAGCTTGTCATCGCCTGCGGGCGCTATGAGGGCATCGACCAGCGGGTCGCCGACCACTACCGCGACCAGGAGGTCGAGGTCCTCGAGTACTCGATCGGGGACTACGTGCTCAATGGCGGCGAGGCCGCCGCCCTGGTCCTCGTCGAGGCGGTCGCCCGCCTGCTTGACGGCGTGCTGGGCAACCCGGAGTCCCTCGTCGAGGAGTCCTACTCGGCGGCGGGGCTCCTCGAATATCCCGTCTACACCCGTCCGCGCTCCTGGCGGGGGATCGAGACGCCAGAGGTCCTTCTGTCGGGGGACCACGCGCGCATCGCCCGATGGCGACGCGACCGCTCGCTGGTGCGCACCGCGCGCCGACGCCCCGACCTCATCGACGCCCTCGACGCGAAGGACCTCGACGGGCGCGACCGGGAGGTCCTCGCCGGCGCCGGACGCGTCCTCGTCCCCCGACGGGCGGACGTGTCGCTGCGCCCGGCCCGCCGCGACGAGGCGTCGGAGCTGGCCCGTCTGGCGCGCGACACCTTCCCCCTGGCCTGCCCGCCGCACCTGGGGGAGGCGGACATCGAGGCGTTCCTCGGCCGGCACCTCTCCGAGGAGGTGTTCGACCGCTATCTCGCAGATCCCGGCGATCACCGGATCCTCGTCGCCCAGCTGCGCGAAGAGGACCCCCAGCTCATCGGGTACACGTGCACGATCCTGGGAGGGACCGACGGCATGCCCGCCGACCTGGTGCGGCCCGGGCGCATCGAGCTCGGCGCCGCCTACCTGTCGAAGTGCTACGTGCGGGCGGAATGGCACGGCTCGGGCGTGGCGGGCGCGCTCCTGGAACGGGCCGTGGCCGACGTCGAGGCGCGGGGGCGCAACTCGCAGGTCGTCCTGGGCACGAACATCGCGAACCGGAGGGCGCGGCGCTTCTACCGGCGCCACGGGTTCTCGGTCGCGGGACGGCGCACCTTCATGGTCGGGGACACGCCGAACATCGACGACGTCCTCGTGCGCAACGTCACGCCCTCCGTCGCCTGAGCGCGGGGCCCCTCCCTTGGGACGAGGGCCCGAGGTGTGGCAGACTTGGCCGTCGGGCCCGGCGCGGCGCAGCCTGCCGCAGGGGGACGCCGAGGCGTCGGACCCGCACATGAGGAGCAGGCCCCGAGCCTGCCGGATCGACGTGGCTGGCCTGCGGCAGACGCGTTGAGGAGTGAACATGCAGAAGCTCGACGCGGTCGACGCGGCCTCGCTGCGCGACAACATCCCGAACTTCCGTGCCGGCGACACCGTCAAAGTGCACGTCAAGGTCGTCGAGGGCAACCGGTCCCGTATCCAGATCTTCCAGGGCGTCGTCATCGGCCGCCGGGGGCACGGGGTGTCGGCCACCTTCTCCGTCCGCAAGATCTCCTTCGGCGTGGGCGTCGAGCGCACCTTCCCGGTGCACTCGCCCTCGATCGACCACATCGAGATCGTCTCCCGCGGCGACGTCCGTCGCGCGAAGCTGTACTACCTGCGCGATCGCCACGGCAAGGCCGCGAAGGTCAAGGAGTACCGCGACTACGCGACCGAGGAGTGATCTCAGCCGGGTCCGGCGCCTCAGGCGCCGGACCCGGTCCCAGCATCCGGGAGGCACCGGGGGAAGGGCGGGCGCACATGGTGGACGGGGCGCGGCACGCCGCCGGTCCGCGCAGGGAACCGGCCGGGGAGGGCGGGGGCGCCCTGTCTTGGCTGCGCGAGCTCGGGCTCGTCGTCCTCATCGCCGTCGTCATCTCCTCCCTGCTGCGGGCCTTCGTCGTGCAGGTCTTCTGGATCCCCTCGGAGTCCATGCACGACACGCTGGTCGAGGACGACCGCATCGCCGTCCTGCGCCTGCCGCACTGGACCGGCGACATCCAGCGCGGCGACGTGGTGGTGTTCAACGACTCCCTCGGCTGGCTGCCGGCCGTCGACTCCGGGGGGATCGCGGGCGCGCTGCGCTCAGCGGGGGAGTTCATCGGCTTCGTGCCCGCCAACGGGGAGCAGACCCTGGTCAAACGCGTCATCGGAGTGGGCGGCGATCGCGTGGCCTGCTGCACGGCCGCCGGGCGCCTCACGGTCAACGGCGTCGCCGTGGACGAGCCGTACCTGGCGGACGGCCAGGCGCCCTCGACGATCCCCTTCGACGTCACCGTCCCCGAGGGCACCCTGTGGGTGATGGGGGACAACCGCGGGCACTCCGCGGACTCGCGCTACCACATGGGCGAGGGCGAGACGCCCTTCGTCCCGGTCGGCGATGTCGTCGGTCGGGCTCGCTGGGTGATCTGGCCGATCGGGCACTGGACGGGCCTGGGCGGACGCGAGGCCTTCGACGAGGTGCCGGACGCCGAATCGGGCGCGGCGAGGTGAGGAGCACCGCCGGACGCGAGGTCGAGCTCTCCCTGGCCGCCCGCTTCGGCGCGGTCGCCGGCATGGACGAGGTCGGCCGGGGCGCGCTGGCCGGGCCGGTCGCCGTCGGCGTGGCCGTGGTCGACGCCGGATGCTGTGCGCCGCCGGAGGGCCTCGCCGACTCGAAGATGCTCACGCCCAGACGCCGTGAAAGGCTGTGCGAGCCCCTCACGCGGTGGCTGCTGGGGTCCGCGGTGGGCTGGGCGGACTCCCGGGAGGTCGACGCCCACGGCATCGTCGTCGCGCTGCGGCTGGCGGGCAGGCGGGCCCTGGCCAGCGTGCGCGAGGCGGGGCTCTCTCCCGGCGTCGTCCTGCTGGACGGCTCCGCCGACTGGCTGAGCGCCCCCGGATGGGAGAAGCTGGGCGTCCCCGTGGTCACCCGGGTCCGCGCGGACGCCACCTGCGCCGTCGTGGCGGCGGCCTCCGTGCTCGCCAAGGTGGCCCGCGACGCGTGGATGCGCGACGTCGACGATCCCGGGTACGACTGGGCGCGCAACAAGGGATACGCCTCTCCCGCGCACGTTCAGGCGCTCTCCGAGCTCGGCCCCAGCCCGCTCCACCGCGTGTCCTGGCACCTGCCGGGCGCGGCTCCCTCCCCGTCGATGACCCCCGGGGCCTCCGGATCGGGCATGATGGTCCCGTGAGCAGTGAGGACATCGAGGGCTACGAGAATGCGCTGGAACTGGAACTCTTCCGCGAGTACCGCGACGTGGTGGGCCTGTTCAGCTATGTCGTGGAGACGGAGCGCCGGTTCTACCTGTGCAACAAGGTCGATGTGCAGGCCCGCCCCGTCGGGCAGGACGTCTTCTTCGAGCTGACGCTCACCGATGCCTGGGTCTGGGACATCTACCGTTCCTCGCGCTTCGTGAAGTCCGTCCACGTCATCACCTACAAGGACGTCAATGTGGAGGAGCTGTCCAAGCCGGAGCTCGATATCCCCTGACGCCCCGTCCACAAGCGGCCCGGAAGGCCCCGATCCGTCCACATCCGAGACGCCGGTCGGTGGCCCGCGGCCCGGCGGGACTGCGAGGGTGTGCGCGGAGGTGACGCCATGCGCACAGAGCGCAGACGAGAACTGGGACAGGCGGGCGAGGCGCTGGCAGCGAATCTGCTGACGGCCCGCGGCCTGCGCATCCTCGATCGGAACTGGCGCGACGGACGGCGCGGCGAGCTGGACATCGTCGCCTTCGACGTCGCCGTCGGGCAGGTCGTCGTCGTCGAGGTGCGCACCAGGACGGGCGACCGGTACGGCTCGGCGCTGGAATCCGTCGGCCCGGCGAAGCTCGCCCGCGTGCGGCGTCTCGCCGCCGCCTGGCTGGCGGCCCACGACGTCCATGGGAACGTCCGCTTCGACGTGGTCGCCGTGACCGTGCCCTGGCGGGGAGGGGCCGCTCCGGCGTCCGGGGACGCGCTGGCGCAGGCCACGATCGACTGGGTGAGGGGCGTGGCCCCGTGAGCGCCGCATCGGTGGCGGCGACCCTCGCGGTCAGCCTCGTCGGGCTCGAGGGCCATCTCGTCGAGGTGCAGACCCATGTCGGGCGCGGGCTGGTCGCCTTCACCCTGGTCGGGCTGCCCGACGCCTCGGTCAGGGAGGCGCGCGAACGCGTCCGTGCGGCGCTGCAGTCATGCGGGACGGAGGTGCGCGACCGGCACATGACCGTCAATCTCTCCCCGGCGGGACTCCCCAAACACGGATCAGGCTTCGACCTCGCGA
Source organism: Schaalia naturae (assembly GCF_042665795.1). Classification (NCBI taxonomy): domain Bacteria; kingdom Bacillati; phylum Actinomycetota; class Actinomycetes; order Actinomycetales; family Actinomycetaceae; genus Schaalia; species Schaalia naturae. Next base: position 1,194,768 of record NZ_JBHTEF010000001.1, on the reverse strand, counting down.
TCGCGATGAGCGTGCTGGCCGCGAACGGCGGCATCTGCGCGGCGGCCGCGGCGGACGCCGTCATGCTGGGCGAACTGGGTCTGGACGGGGCGCTCAGACCGGTGCCCGGCATCCTCCCGTCACTCATCGAGGCCGCCCGCGAGGGCGTGAGGCGTGCCGTCGTCCCTGCGGCCTGCGTCGCCGAGGCGCGCCTGGTGCCCGGGATCGAGGTCCTCGGGTTCGACCACCTGGCGGAGGTCGTCACCTGGGCGGGAGGGCGGGCCGAACGCCCGCGCCTGCTCGGACCGCCCGGCGGGCCCGCGGAGCCCAGGGACATCGCCCCCGCGCAGGTCGGGCCGTCCCTGGACCTCGTGGACGTGCGCGGACAGGCTCTCGGACGGCGGGCGCTGGAGGTGGCGGCGGCTGGCGGGCACCATCTCTTCCTCATCGGGGAGCCCGGGGCCGGCAAGACGATGCTGGCCTCCCGGCTCGCCACCGTCCTGCCGGAACTGGACGACCAGACGGCCGTCGAGGTCACGGCGCTGCACTCCGTGGCCGGGGCTTTCGACCCCTCCGGGGGGCTCATCCGCACGCCCCCGGTGGAGCGCCCCCACCATTCGGCCACGATGCAGGCCCTCATCGGAGGCGGAGGCGGCGTGCCCCGGCCGGGCGCCGTGTCCCTCGCCCACGGCGGCGTCCTGATCCTCGACGAGGCGGCCGAATTCCCGGCGAAGGCGCTCGACGCGCTGCGCCAACCCCTGGAGCAGGGAACCGTGACGATCCACCGGGCGCTGGCCACAGCCCGTTATCCGGCCGCCTTCCAACTGGTCCTGGCCACGAACCCGTGCCCATGCGGATACCGGGACTCCCGGAGGGGGTCGTGCACGTGCACCGCCCTGCAGCGCCGACGCTATCTCTCGCGCCTGTCGGGTCCGTTGCTGGACCGCATCGACATCCAAGTCGCCATGCGCGCGCCCACGCGCGCCGACCTGGCCCTGGACCGGGCGGACACCTCGGCGCGCGTGCGCGAGCGGGTCACGCGGGCGCGTCGGCGGGCCGCCCGGCGGTGGGCGGGCACCCCGTGGGCCCTCAACAGCCGTCTGCCCGGCACCTGGATCCGGGAGCACGCGCCCTTGGAACCGTCGCTGGCGGCCGACCTGGACCGGTGGGTCGACCGGGGCAGGATCAGCCTGCGCGGAGCGGACCGGGTTCTGCGGCTCATGTGGACCCTCGCCGACCTCGACGGACGGGACCGACCCGACGACCGCGACCTGGGAGAGGCCATGACGCTGCGAACAGGGGACCGCGATGAGCGCGCCGCCTGAGGATCCGAGGCTGGCCTGCGCGTGGTGGTGCGCGGTCGCCGAGCCGGGAGACGCCCATGCGAGTGCCCTGCGCGCCGCGCTGGGAGATCCCGCGGCCATCGAGTGGGCGCTGCGCCCGGAGCCGGGGCCTCTGCCCGACGGCCTGGCGCGCGACGGGCGGGGAGGCTCCCGCAGATTCGAGGAGGCCTGGGCGCGCTGGAATCCGCGCGCCCTCGTCGCGGACCCCCTGGGCGACCTGGAGGCCCTCGAGCGCCTGGGCGGCAGGATCGTCATCCCCCAGGACGCGGAATGGCCCGCGTCGCTGGACGACCTGGGAGGGCTGCGCCCCCATGCCCTGTGGGCCCTCGGGGCGCCCGTCGGCGGCGGGGACGCGGTCGCCGTCGTCGGGTCCAGGGCGGCCACCGACTACGGCGAGCACGTCGCCGCCGACATGGGCCTGGAACTGGCGGAGCAGGGGATCGATGTGGTCTCGGGCGGAGCCTTCGGCATCGACAGCGCCGCCCACCGCGGGGCGCTCGCGGCGCGGGGAGGGCGCACCCGTGCGGTCATGGCGGGCGGTCTGGGCCGCCTCTACCCGGCGGCGCACGCCGACCTGTACGACCGCATGGTCGCGGCCGGGGGAACGATCCTCTCCGAGGTCCCGCCGTCATGGCGGCCCGCGAAATGGCGTTTCATCGGGCGCAACCGCGTGATCGCCGCGATGGGCTCGGCGACGGTCGTCGTCGAGGCCTCCGAACGCTCCGGGGCGCTGTCCACGGCGCGCCGCGCGATGGAGCTGGGCCGCCACGTGGGCGCGGTACCCGGGCCGGTGACCTCCGGGTCCTCGCGCGGATGCCACCTGCTCCTTCGGCAGGGGGCGGCACTGGTGCGGGATGCCCGCGACGTCATGGAGCTCATCAGCTCCTTCGCCCTGATCGGACAGGAGCCGGTCCCCGGGGCCCCGGTGGCGGGGGACCGCGGGTCGGACGCCCTTCCCACCGGTCAGCGCCGGGTCTGGGAGGCGCTGCCGGCGCGCCGCGCAACCTCGGTGGACCGCCTGATCCGTGCCTCGGGAATGTCCCAGCGGGACGTCCTCTCCGCCCTGGGCCGCCTCGAGGTCGAGGGGTGGGTGGAGTCCGGTCCCTCGGGGTGGGCGCGTCTCCCGGGACACGGCGCCTACCATGGGCGCCATGACGACGTCACCTGAGCGCGCGGAGCGCACCGGGGACGACGGGGCCGCGGTCCTGTCCCGATGGATCCGCCATCTCCGCGACGGGCGGGGCCTGTCCCCGCACACGGTGGCGGCCTACTCCGCAGATGTCGAGTCCCTCTTCCGGCACCTCGGCCTGGACCCGTCGCCGACGGCGGAGGACCTCCGCGCCCGCGTGACGACCAGGTCCCTGCGGTCGTGGCTCGCTGCGCTGTCGGAGGGGGGAGCCGCCCGCTCCACGGTGGCCCGGCACATGGCGTCGCTGCGCGCGTTCACCTCCTGGGCGCATGAGCACGGTGTGCTGTCCCGGGATCCGGCGCTGCTCCTGTCGGCGCCCCGGCCGGACCAGCGCCTGCCGGAGGTCCTGGATCGCACCTCCGTCGACGGGCTCCTGGACCGCGCCCGGGCGGAGGCCCTCGAGCAGCCCGGCCGGGCGGACCCGGTGAAGGTGCGCGACTGGTCGATCGTCGAACTGCTCTACGCCACCGGGATCCGGGTGGCAGAGCTGTGCGCCCTGGATGTCGGCTCTCTCATGCCGCAGACGCAGACCCTTCGGGTCATCGGGAAGGGCGACAAGGAGCGCGTCGTCCCCTATGGGGATCCGGCGGCGCGCGCCCTGGAGATCTGGCTGGAGCGGGCCCGGCCCGCGCTGGTGACCTCCGGCAGCGGCGCGGCCCTGTACCTTGGCGCCCGCGGAGGCCGTGTCGACCAGCGCGTCGTGCGCGGCGCGCTGCACCGGCTGGCGGCCCGTGCCGGCGTCCGCGACCTGGCCCCCCATGGCCTCCGGCACACCGCGGCCACCCACCTGCTCGAGGGGGGCGCCGACCTGCGCGCGGTCCAGGAGCTGCTGGGGCACGCCTCGTTGCAGACCACGCAGCGCTACACGCATGTGGACGCCCGGAGGCTGTCGGAGGTCTACCGGCGGGCCCATCCGCGCGCCTGAGCGGCTCCCCCGCGCTCCGCTCACCCCTCCCAGGGTTTGAGGACCACGCGGGAGACCAGCATCCGCAGGGGATCGACGTAGCGCTCGCGGCCGATCCTGGCGCCCCAGTGCAGGGCCCCGGGGGAGTGGCCGGCTGCGACCGTGGCGATCGCCTGCCCTCGCGACACGTGCTCGCCCGCGGAGACCAGGGGGTCCACGGGCTCGAAGGTCGAGCGCACCTGGCCGTGCTGCAGGGAGACGACACCGCGGTCGACGACCGTGCCCGCCTGGACGACGGTGCCCTCTGCCGGGGCCCGCACGGTGGCGCCCACCGCGACATCGAGATCGACGCCGCGGTGGCCGGACAGCCACGGCTGCTCCGGCGGGTCGAAGGAGCGGACCACGGGGACCGGGCCGTCGGTGGGCCAACTCCACGGCTGGTGGGCGTCATCAGGTCCTCCGGCGCCCGCGGGCTCGGCGGCGGCCGCCAGCGCGAGCACGCACGCGGCCATCGTCAGGCTGATCAACCGTACCGGTGTGCGCATGCGGACATGGTCGCGGAACGCGCCTCCCGGCGCCAGCGCCGCGGTGCGGACTGTGGAGAGCCCGGCGGGCCCCCAGGTCCTGTGGACGGGAGAAGGTCAGCCGAGCCGCGTGAGCGCCGCCCCCGCCAGCATGACGAGCACGGCGGCCACCTGGATGGGACGGGTCCGCGTGGGAGCGGTCCCGAACCACCCGAAGCGGTCGACCAGGAGACCGCCGATGATGGACCCGGTCAGCGTGAGGAGCACGGTCAGTCCGGTGCCGACCCGCCCGGCGAGATAGACGTTCCCGAGCACGAAGGCCCCTCCCAGGAGGCCGCCCATCCACATCCACCACGGGTTCGCCGCCCCCTCGGGTCGGGAGAGCCTCAGCGGCGTGCGCAGGACCGCCACGATGACGGCCAGGACCAGCGAGCCGACGGCGAAGGAGGTGAACGCCGCGGCGACGGGCGAGCCGAGGACCTGACCCAGGTGGGCGTTGATCGCCGTCTGGCAGGCCGAGAGCATGCCGGAGACCAGGCCCAGCCCGCGGGCCGACCATGTGGCGGCCGGACCGCCGCGCGGGCCCCGCCCGTCGTCGCCGCCCCGTGCGGGGAGAGGGGACGCCCTCGGCGTGAGGACGACGGCCCCCACGACGCCCGCGGCCACCAGGAGCGCTCCGACCGACCGCGGGACGCCGAGGGGCACCACCCGACCGTCGAACCACCCGTTGGCGTCGATGAGCAGCCCCATCGCGATCTGCCCGAACACGGGGATGACAACGGTCTGGACGGCGCCGAGGACGGGGAGGAGCAGGAGGTTCCCGGTGAGGAAGACGACGCCGAGGATGCCTCCGGCCCAGATCCACGCGGGCTGGTCGGAGAGGACGCCGACGGCGGGTCCGGGGAAAAACGCGAGGCCAGGGTGACGACGCCCAGGCAGGCGGCGCCGACCGTGAAGGACGCCAGCGAGGCGACGAAGGGAGACCCCGTCGATCTGCGCAGGCGCGCGTTGATGCTCGTCTGGACGGGCAGGCCCATCCCGAGCGCGATGCCGATCAGCGCTGTGAGCACGGATCCCCCTTCCTCGATGTCCCCGCACACAGTACGGGGCGCGGAGGCGGGCCGCCGTGGGGACCCGGGTCACATGCGGTGGCGGAGGGGGAAGGCCTCCGCGTGGACTACACTTGACGCGGCGTCCGCCCTCGCGGCGGATGACTTCGCGCGTCATTTCCGTTCCCGACCCGGTGCGATCCGGTCCCACGGGACGGGGCGCGGCCGCCTGGGTCCCCTCGGGGTGGCGGTCGGCCATGGCGCCAGGATCCGGCGCGGGACCTCCGCCCGGGTGACAACCGAAAGCGGGCACGATGTGCCCATGGCCTGCGCATCCGCGCAGGGAGAGGACGATCATGGCAGTCGTCACCATGCGTCAGCTGTTGGAGGCGGGTGTCCACTTCGGGCACCAGACCCGCCGGTGGAACCCGAAGATGAAGCGGTTCATCCTCACCGAGCGCAACGGCATCTACATCATCGACCTCCAGCAGACGCTGGCCGATATCGACATCGCGTACGACTTCGTCAAGGAGACGGTGGCCCACGGCGGCACCGTCCTGTTCGTCGGCACGAAGAAGCAGGCGCAGGAGGCCGTCGAGGAGCAGGCCCGTCGCGTGGGCATGCCCTACGTCAACCACCGCTGGCTCGGCGGCATGCTGACGAACTTCAACACGGTCTCCAAGCGCCTCCAGCGCCTCAAGGAGCTCGAGCAGATCGACTTCGACGACGTGGCGGCCTCCGGGCGCACGAAGAAGGAGCTGCTCATGATGCGCCGCGAGAAGGACAAGCTGCAGCGCACCCTGGGAGGCATCCGTGACATGGCGAAGGTCCCCTCCGCCGTGTGGATCGTCGATCCGAAGAAGGAGCACCTCGCGGTCTCCGAGGCCCGCAAGCTCTCGATCCCGATCGTCGCGATCCTGGACACCAACGCGGACCCGGACGAGGTCGACTACCGCATCCCGGGCAATGACGACGCGATCCGCGCCGTCTCGCTGCTCACCCGCGTCGTGGCCGACGCCGTCGCAGAGGGGCTGCTCGCCCGCTCCGAGGCCCGCAAGCCCGCTGCTGAGGGCGTCGAGGACGAGGGCGCCCAGGAGGGCGCCGCCGAGCCGCTTCCCGAGTGGGAGCGCCAGCTGCTCGAGGGTGCCGAGGCCGCCGAGGGATCCTCGCCGGCCGGGGACGCCGCCTCCGAGACGGAGCCGGTCCCCGAGCCGGGCACGGCCACGGCTGAAGAGCCCGCCGAGGACGCCGCCCCCGAGACTGCTCAGGACTGAATGACTTCCCTCCCGAAAGGAGACAGATCGATGGCGAACTTCACCGCCGCCGACGTCAAGGCGCTGCGCGAGCAGACCGGCGCCGGCATGATGGACGTCAAGAAGGCCCTCACCGAGGCCGACGGGGACAAGGACAAGGCGCTCGAGCTCATCCGGCTCAAGGGGCTGCGCTCGCTGTCCAAGCGTGAGGACCGCGTGGCCTCCGCCGGGCTGGTCGCCGCCACCGTCGTCGACGGCACGGTGGGCGTCATGGTCGAGGTCAACTCCGAGACCGACTTCGTGGCGAAGAACCAGAAGTTCATCGACTTCGCGCAGAAGGTCCTCGACGCCGCTGTGGCGTCCGGGGCCGCGGACCTCACGTCCCTGCTGTCCGCGCCCTCGGGCGAGGGAACCGTGCAGGACCTCGTCAACGGCATGGGCGCGGTCATCGGCGAGAAGATCGAGGTGCGCCGCGTCGTGCGCGTCGAGGGCGGCCACGTCGACCTCTACCTGCACCAGACGAGCCCGGACCTGCCCGCGCAGGTGGGCGTCTTCGTGGTCACGGACGCCGCCGGCGCCTCCATCGCCCACGACGTCGCGATGCATATCGCCGCCTTCCAGCCCGCCTACCTCGATCGCGACCACGTCCCGGCCGAGGTTCTGAACAAGGAGCGCGCGACGCTGGAGAAGCTGACCCTCCAGGAGGGCAAGCCGGAGAAGATCGTCCCGAAGATCGTCGAGGGTCGCCTCAACGCCTACTTCAAGGACAACTGCCTGGTGGACCAGGACTTCGCCCGCGATCCGTCGAAGACGGTGGGCCAGGTCCTCAAGGAGGCCGGCGCGACGGTCACGGACTTCGTCCGCGTCCACGTCGGAGCCTGAGGCGCCGGTGATGGCCCCGCCCCTCAAGGGGCGGGGCCATCACGACACCGACCACTCATCACGACACCGACCACAATGCGGGCGAAGGAGCAATCGATGACCCCCAGGACGGACCGACGGGTCCTGCTGAAACTGTCCGGCGAGGCGTTCGGGGGCGGGCACGTCGGCCTGGACCCCGTCGTCGTGCGGGGCATCGCCGAGCAGATCGCCACCGCGGTGCGCGGCGGCGTCCAGGTCGCCGTGGTCGTGGGCGGCGGGAACTTCTTCCGCGGGGCGGAGCTCTCGCGAGCCGGCATGGACCGCGCCCGCGCCGACTACATGGGCATGCTGGGCACGGTGATGAACGCGCTCGCCCTCCAGGACTTCGTCGAACAGGCGGGCGTGCCCTGCCGCGTGCAGAGCGCGATCGCGATGCAGCAGGTCGCTGAGCCCTACATCCCCCTGCGCGCGATCCGCCACATGGAGAAGGGGCGGGTCGTCGTCTTCGGCGCCGGTGCCGGCATGCCGTACTTCTCGACGGACACCGTATCCGCCCAGCGCGCGCTGGAGACCCACTGCGATGAGCTCCTGGTCGCGAAGAACGGCGTCGACGGCGTCTACGACGACGACCCGAACGCGAACCCCCAGGCCCGCAGGCTCGACTTCGTCACCTATGCCGACGCCCTGGCCCAGGGGCTCAGGGTGGTCGACGCCGCCGCCTTCGCGCTCAGCCAGGACAACGGCCTGACGATGCGCGTGTTCGGCATGGCGGAGCCCGGCAACGTGACCCGCGCCCTCATGGGCGACAGAATCGGTACGCTGGTGTCCGCCGCACCCGCACCGCGCGGGTCCGCGCACGGCGATTCGGCACAGGCGAAGGAGTAACGGTGATCGACGACATCCTGCTCGAGGCAGAGGACAAGATGGACAAGGCGGTCGAGGTCGCGCGGTCCGACTTCGGCGCGATTCGCACGGGGCGCGCGAACGCGGCGATGTTCCAGCAGATTCCCGTGGAGTACTACGGGGTCCCCACGCCGATGCAGCAGCTGGCCTCCTTCCAGATCCCCGAGGCTCGCACCGTGCTGATCTCCCCCTTCGACCGCACCGCGACCCAGGAGATCCTCCGGGCGCTGCGGGAGTCGGATCTGGGCGTCAACCCCACCGATGACGGCAGCGTCGTGCGCGTGGTCCTCCCGGCTCTCACCGAGGAGCGCCGCCGCGAATACGTCAAGCAGGCCAAGGCCAAGGCCGAGGACGCTCGCGTCTCCGTGCGCGGCGTGCGCCGCAAGGCCAAAGAGCAGCTCGACCGGCTCAAGAAGGACGGCGACGCCGGAGAGGACGAGGTCGACCGCGCCGAGAAGCATCTCGAGTCGATCACCAGGGAGCACATCGACACCATCGACGGGCTCCTTGCCGGCAAGGAGAGCGAGCTGCTGACGATCTGATGGCCGACGACTCCGCCAGGTCCCTCCTCGACCGCGTTCTGCGGCCGGGTCCCAGCCGGGACCATACGCCGCTAGCCGCGACGGGACGCGCCGGGCGGAACCTCCCCGCCGCCGTGACGACCGCGGTGGTGCTCGTGGCCGCCGTGGTGCTCACCCTGTGGCTGTTCCAGCCGGGGTTCATCGCGCTCGTCGTGGTCCTGGCGCTGGGGGCCGCCTGGGAGCTGGGCGGCGCCTTCGCCCGCATCGGCGTGTCCGTGACGATGCCCCCGATCTACGTCGGGACCATCGGGATCCTCGTGTCGGCGTGGACGCTGGGACTGGAGGCGACGCTGATCGCGATGTACCTGACGGTGTTCGTCGTCATCGCCTGGCGCCTGCTGGACGGCTCGGCCGACGGACGCGTGCGCGACGTCGTCACCTCGGTGTTCACCGTCGTCTACGTGCCCTTCCTCGCTTCCTTCGTCGTGCTCCTGCTCGCCGCCTCGCGCTCGGCGTGGATGGTGGCGGCCTTCATCGCGGTGACGATCTCGAACGACATCGGCGGATGGGCGGCGGGCGTGCTGTTCGGGCGGCACCCGATGTCGCCGGGGATCTCCCCGAAGAAGTCGTGGGAGGGCTTCGCGGGCTCCGTGCTGGCCTGCTGCGCGGTGGGGACGGGCGCGATGGCGCTGCTGGGCGCCGACTGGTGGTGGGGCCCGGTCCTGGGGGTGGCCTCGGCGCTCGTCGGCACGGTCGGCGATCTCACGGAGTCGACGATCAAGCGTGAGGTCGGTCTCAAGGACATGTCGAACATCCTGCCCGGGCATGGCGGGATCCTGGACCGTCTGGACTCGCTGCTGATGACGGCGCCCGTGTCCTACCTCGTGCTGCGCGCGGCGATGGGGGGATGATGGGGCCATGGCGCTGACGAATTCACCGGTGCGGCCGCAGACCGCCCGTGGGCGGGCCCTCGAGGCCCCCCGCGGCCCGGCGCGGCCCGAGGTGCGCCCGAGCGACCAGCCACCCGAGGGGGCGAGCGCCCCCGGGGCGCGCCCGGTCCTCTCCTTCACGGCGGCACGACGCGGCAAGGCGCCCGCCCATCTGGCTGACCTGGATCTGGCGGGGCGCAAGGGTGCGCTGCGCCGGGCGGGCCTGCCGGCGTTCCGCGCCGATCAGCTCTCCCGCCACTACTTCGACCGCTACGTCGCCGAACCCGGGGAGATGAGCGACATCCCGGCGTCGATGAGGACCGCGGTCGCGCAGTTCCTCCCGCCGCTGGTCACCGAGGTGACGGCGCTGCAGGCGGATGAGGGACGGACGGTCAAGCACCTGTGGCAGCTCTTCGACGGCGCCCGGGTCGAGTCCGTGCTGATGCGCTACCCCGAACGGACGACGCTGTGCGTCTCCTCCCAGGCGGGCTGCGGCATGGCCTGCCCCTTCTGCGCCACCGGGCAGATGGGGCTCGCGCGCAACCTGTCGACCGCGGAGATCATCGACCAGGTCCGCTTGGCCCATCGAGCCTGCGCGGCGGGTCGGCTCGCCGGCGGGCCGACCCATTTGTCCAATGTCGTGTTCATGGGCATGGGGGAGCCTCTGGCCAACTACCGCAATCTCATCCAGGCCCTCCACCGCCTGGTCGACCCCGCCCCCGAGGGCTTCGGGATGTCAGCCCGCGGCATCACGGTGTCGACCGTGGGCCTCGTGCCCGCCATCGGCAGGCTCGCGCGGGAGGGTCTGCCCGTCACGCTCGCCGTGTCCCTGCACGCGCCGGACGACGACCTGCGTGACGAGCTGATCCCGATCAACTCCCGTTGGAAGGTCGGCGAGCTGCTCGACGCGGCGCGGCACTACTTCGTCGCCACCGGACGCCGGGTCTCCATCGAGTACGCGCTCATCAAGGACATGAACGACCAACAATGGCGGGCACAGCTCCTGGCGGACGAGCTCAACGCCCGCGGCCACGGCTGGGTCCACGTGAACCCGATCCCGTTGAATCCCACGCCTGGATCCATCTGGACGGCGTCGACGCGCCACGCACAGAATGTGTTCGTGGAGACGCTGCGTGCCAGCGGCATCCCCACGACGATCCGCGACACCCGCGGATCCGACATCGACGGCGCCTGCGGCCAGCTGGCCACGGCGGTGCAGGACCGAGAGCGCAGGCGCGCGGGCCGGGCCCCGACCCCCGCAGGCACACCGGCGGACACACAGGAGGCACGATGAACGACGCGTTCCCGGGCGTCAGCTTCTTCCGGAAAGGGTACGACCCGGACCTGGTCGACCAGTTTTTCGAGGAGGCGCGCCGCGCCTACGAGGGAGGCGTGCCGGCCGAGCGCTTCAGCGCGGAGCAAGTGCGCCAGGCGACGTTCCCGCTCAAGCGGCACGGATACCGCATCGACGCCGTCGATGCGGCGATGAACCGGCTCGAAGCGGCCTTCGTCCAGCGCGACCGCGCGGACCACATCGCGGTCAACGGGGAGTCCGCCTGGTACGAGCGGGTCGCCGACCGCGCGACGACGCTCTACCCGCGCCTCCTGCGGCCCCGGGGGGAGCGCTTCGCGCATCCGGAGCGCGGTCGCGGCTACGACGCGGAGCCGGTGGACGATCTGCTGGACCGCCTCGCGGACTACTTCGACGACCGCGCCGAGATCACCGCCGACGAGATCCGCCACGCGGTGTTCCCCGCGCGCAAGGGATCGCGCGCCTATGCGGAGGGCGCGGTGGACGCCTACCTGGGTCGCGCCGTCGAGATCCTCCTGGCGGTCAGCTGACGATGCCCCGGACCGCGCCCCGGCAGGGGGACCTGCCCGGCGGGACCCCCCGCGACGTGGTCCTGCTCGGGTCGACGGGCTCGATCGGCACGCAGGCGCTCGACGTCATCGCCTTCCATCCCGGACGTTTCCGGGTGCGCGGGCTCGCCGCCGGGGGTGGGCACCTTGAGCGTCTCGCGGACCAGACGGCCAGGTGGCGCCCCGAGGTCGTGGCGCTGGCGGCGGGGACGCCCTCGTCGCTGCGCCAGCTGCTGGGCGCGCGCCACCCGGGGCTCGCCGTCGAGGGCTATCATCCCGAGATCCTGGTGGGGCCGCAGGCGGCGACCCAACTGGCGGGCTCCTTCCCCCGTGCGACGGTGCTCAACGGGATCACCGGGGGAGTGGGCCTGGAGCCGACGCTGGCCGCGCTGCGCGCGGGGGCCACGCTCGCGCTGGCCAACAAGGAGTCGCTGGTGGTGGGCGGGGCGCTGGTCCGGCGCGCGATGGTGCGCCCAGGCCAGATCGTGCCCGTCGACTCGGAGCATTCCGCGATCGCCCAGTCCCTGGCCGCGGGCGTCCACGAGCGGGGTCTGACCTCGCCCGTCGTCAGCGGGCGCAGCGAGGTGGCGTCCCTGGTCCTCACCGCCTCCGGGGGCCCGTTCCGCGGACGGACGAGGGCGTCCCTGGCCGAAGTGACGCCGGGGGAGGCGCTCGCGCACCCGACATGGTCGATGGGCCCGGTGGTGACGATCAACTCCTCGACCCTGGTGAACAAGGGTCTGGAGCTCATCGAGGCCCACCTGCTCTTCGACCTGGATCCCGAGCGCATCCTCACGGTCGTCCACCCCCAGTCGGTGGTCCACTCGATGGTGACGTGGCGCGACGGGGCGACCATCGCCCAGGCCTCCCCCCCGACATGCGTCTGCCGATCGCCCTGGGCCTCGCCTGGCCGGAACGCCTCGCCCACGTCGAGGACCCGCTGCGCTGGGACGCCGCGCAGGCGTGGACCTTCGAGCCGGTCGACGCCGAGACCTTCCCCGCGATCGGGCTGGCGCGGCACGCCGTCTCCGCCTCGGCCACCCACCCCGCGGTGCTGAACGCCGCCAACGAGGTCCTGGTCGACGCCTTCCTGGGCGGACGGCTCCCGTGGCTGGGGATCGTCGACGCGCTGACGGAGGTCGTCGAGGCCCATGAGGGCGTGGCGGATCCGACCCTGGAGGAGATCCTCGCGGTCGAGGACTGGGCGCGGGCGCACGCCAGGGAGGCCGCGGGCCGCCGCCGGGAGGGACGGGGCGCGTGAACTCGCTGGTCGGGATCCTCGTCGTCGTGGCCGGGGTCCTGGCCTCGATCGCCCTGCACGAGCTCGGGCACCTGATCCCGGCCCGGCGCTTCGGCGTCCATGTCCCCGAGTACTCGGTCGGCTTCGGGCCGGCGCTGGCCCGGCGACCGTGGCGCGGAACAACCGTCGTGCTCCGGGCGATCCCGCTGGGCGGATACGTCCGCATCTCCGGCATGTTCGCCCCCGCGCGCCCCGGCACCCGCGTGACGAACCGCAGGAGCCGACCGACCCTGGCCGAGCAGGCCCGCCGGGCCAGCAGCGAGGAGATCCCCGAGGGCGCCCGCGCCTTCCACGAGCTGCCCGCCTCCCGCAAGGCGGTCGTCATGCTGGGCGGGCCGGCGGTCAACCTCTTGATCTGCGTCGCGCTGGTCGCGGCGGTCCTGCTGGGCATCGGCCGGGCGACGCCCTCGACCACCCTGCAGGGCGTGGAGGACGCGGTCGCCACGGCATCGGGGGAGACTATCCCGGCTCCTGCCCGCCAGGCCGGGATGCGCGCGGGGGACACGGTCCTTTCGTGGTGCCAGACGGACACCCCGACCTGGGACGACGTCCGCGGGGCGATCGCCGCCTCGGAGGGAGCGCCCTGCCCGGTGGACGTCTCCCGGGACGGGGATCCCGTGGAGCTCACGGTCACTGCGGTGCGGGGCGCGGACGGCGGATGGGTGGCGGGCATCGTCGCGGGCGAGGACTATGCGCCAGCGACGCTCGCGCAGGCCGGCGAGGCCGTGTGGGAGCTGTTCACCGGTACCCTCGGCGTCATCGCGCGGCTCCCGCAGGCGATGTGGGACGTCGCGGTGTCGACGGCGACCGGCGCCCAGCGCGACCCCGCGGGCGTGATGTCCGTGGTCGGGGTCGGTCGGCTGGCCGGCGAGATCACGGCGACGGGTGCGGCGGGCACGGGCGCCGCGGCGGGCGGCTGGCGGCAGACCGCCAGCGCGCTGGCCTCGCTCCTGGCCTCGCTCAACATGGCCCTGTTCGTCTTCAACCTGATCCCTTTGCCGCCCCTGGACGGAGGACACGTCGCGGGCGCCGTCCACGAGGGCGTCCGCCGGACATGGGCGCGCTTGCGCGGCACGCCGGATCCGGGGCCGTCCGACACGGCGCGGCTCATGCCGCTGTCCTATGCGGTCGCGGCGGCGCTCATGGCGATGACCGTCCTCCTGATCGTCGCCGATGTGATCGACCCGCTCACTCTCACCTGAGGAGGACCGACCGCCTCCCCAAAGAATGATTGACATAGTCAGTCTTGGCAACATAAGATGACCACGTTCGTCAGTTTATGTTGCTGAGTGTGTGGAGGAACGTCAATGAAGACCGTCAAGGCGCTGCTGCTGGGCGATGCCATGATCCCCGTCGGAGGCTTCGAGGCCGCGTGGGCGAAGCATCTGTCCGGGTTGGGCGACCAGATCGTCGCCGATGACTGGGAGTCGGACTGGGGCGAGCTCCAGCACCGCCGCCTCGAGGTCGAGAAACGGGGGCCGGAGATCGAATCCGTGCCCGAGGCCGCCCTCGGCGCCGGATCGGATGCGGAGATCCTCGCCGGGCTGTTCGTCCCCGTCTCCTCGACGCTCCTCGACGCGATGGCGCAGCTGCGGCTCGTCGGCGTGTGCCGCGCCGGAGTGGAGAACGTCAACGTGGAGGCGGCGACGCGACGGGGGATTGCCGTCTTCCACGTCATGGGGCGCAACGCCCACGCCGTCTCCGACTACGCCATCGGGATGATGCTGGCCGAGGCGCGCAACATCGCCCGAGCCCACCAGGCGGTGAAGTCGGGGACGTGGAGGAAGACCTTCTCCAACTCCGACATCGTCCCCGAGCTCCACGGCCGCACGATCGGGCTGGTCGGCTTCGGGCACATCGGCGCCCTGGTCGCGCGGAAGCTGTCCGGGTTCGACGTCGACATCATCGTCCACGACCCCTTCGCCGACGAGACGGCGCTGAGGTCGGCCGGCGTGGAGCCCGTCGGGCTGGACGAACTCCTGGAGCGCTCGGACATCATCTCCCTGCATGCGCGCCTGAGCGACCAGAACAAGGGGATGATCGGCGCCGCTCAGATCGCGCGGATGAAGCCGACCGCCATCCTCGTCAACACGGCGCGCGCGGGTCTCATCGACGAGGGCGCCCTGGCGGCCGCCCTTTCGGACGGGAGGATCGCCGGAGCCGCCCTGGACGTCTTCGAGACCGAGCCGATCCCGGAGGACAGCCCGCTGCTGGGCCTCGACAACGTCACCCTCACCACTCACCTCGCGGGCACCACCGCCGATGCGCTGACGAACTCGCCCTACCTGCTCATGCAGGACATCGCGCGCCTGCTCGCCGGGGACGCCCCCCAGGGCCTGGTGAACCCGGGGGTCCTGGACGATCCGCGCTTCGCCGAGTGGCTCAGCGCCGTCAGGGAGGGCTGAGCCATGGTCCGCAACCTGACGCCCCTGCTCGACGAGGCCCGCACGGAAGGGCGGGCGATCGGCAGCTTCAACGTCTACTCCTATGAGACGGTCCGCGGCGTCCTCGAGGCCGGGGCCTCCACGGGAGCGCCCGTCATCGTCGCCTTCGGCGAACGCTACCTCGCGCAGCTGGATCTTGAGACCGTCGTCGCCATGTGCCGCGCGGTCGCCCGCGTCGTGCCCGCCGACCACGTCATCCACCTCGACCACTGCAAGTCGGAGGACAACGTCTACCGCGCGATGCGGGCGGGCTTCACCTCCGTGATGTTCGACGGGTCCGCCCTGCCCTTCGAGGAGAACCTCTCCCGCACGAGGCGGGTCGTCGAGGTCGCGCATGCGCTGGGGGTCAGCGTCGAGGCCGAGCTCGGCTCGCTCTCGGCGGCGGCCGACTCGCAGGAGGGCGATCGGGACTCCCGCCAGATCTACACGGATCCCGGACAGGCGGCGCTGTTCGCCGGGGAGACGGGCGTCGACGCGCTGGCGGTCTCCATCGGGACGGTCCACGGCTCCTACAAGGGCACGCCCAAGATCCGGGTCGACGTCCTGAAAGAGATCCGCCGGAGCACGCCGGTCCCCCTCGTCCTCCACGGGGGGTCGGGCACGCCGCCGGACGTCCTGCGCGAGTGCATCGCCGAGGGCATCACGAAGATCAACGTCAACACGGAGATCTCCGCCTCGGCCGTCCAGCGCCTCCGGGACAGCCTGGCCGGGCAGCGGGCCCCGCATCTCTCGACGCTGTCCGGGGTCGTCGTCGATTCGGTCCGGGGAACCGTCGAGGAGCAGATCGGCCTGTTCACCCGCTGACCGGCCGGCCGGGCCGACGACGACCCGCCCGAGCCCCCTCGCGCCGCCGCGAGCGGGGACGGGGTGCGGCGCCCCGATGGGCGCCGCACCTGCAAGACCAGAAGAGCAATGGAGCTTGTGAAAGGTATGAGCCAATGAATGTCACCTACCTGATGGCGATCCTCCTCCTGTCGATCGTCCTCATCGTCTTCCTCATCATGAAACTGAGGCTCAACGCCTTCGTCGCGCTGACGATCGCGGGCCTGGCGCTGGGCATCGCGGCGGGGATGCCGCTGTCAGACGTGGCGGTCTCCTTCCAGAACGGCATGGGGAGCACACTGGGCTTCCTCGCCACGGTCCTGGGCCTGGGCACGATCCTCGGCAAGATGCTCGAGGTCTCCGGCGGAGCCCAGCGGCTCGCCCAGACGCTCGTGCGGGTCTTCGGAGAGAAGCGGGCGCCCTGGGCCATGATGGTCGTCGGCTTCCTCTGCGGCATCCCCGTGTTCTTCCAAGTCGGGTTCGTCCTGCTGATCCCCGTGATCTTCAGCATCGCCAAGCAGGCGAACATGTCGCTGGTGAAGATCGGCATCCCGGTCGTGGCCTCCCTGATCACCGTCCACGCGATGGTGCCCCCGCACCCCGCGGCGCTGGCGGTCGTCAACCAGCTCGGCGCCGACGTCGGGACCGTCATCGTCCTCAGCCTGCTCGTGGGCATTCCGGCCGTCATCATAGCCGGTCCGGTCTATGGGAACTGGGTCTCCCGGAGGACGGTGACCGATCCGCCCGCGGACCTCGTCATCGACGAGGTCATCCCCGAGGAGAAGCTCCCCGGCTTCGGGATCACGCTGTTCACGATCCTCCTGCCGATGATCATCATGGTGGTCAAGACCATCGTCGACCTGCTGGCGCCCGAGGGCGCCGCCTACCTCGGCTTCGTCGACTTCGTCGGCAACCCGATCACGGCCCTGCTGCTCTCGGCGCTGTTCGCCTACTGGTCTCTGGGACTCGCGCGCGGGATGAACATGGAGCGCATCGGGAAGCTCACGGAGGAGTGCTTCAAGCCGGTCGCCTCGATCCTGCTGATCATCGGCGCCGGCGGCGCATTCAACCAGGTCCTCCAGGACTCCGGCGTGGGCGATGCGCTGGCGGAGGTCCTCACGGACATCCACCTCAGCCCGATCGTCATGGCATGGCTCGTCGCCCTGGTCATGCGCTTCGCCGTGGGCTCCACCACGGTCGCGATGGTGACGTCGGCGGGCATCGTCGCGCCGCTGATCGCCAGCAGCGGCGTGAGCCCCGCCGTGATGTGCCTGGCCGTGGGGGCCGGCGGCATCGGGCTGTCCCACGTCAACGATTCGGGGTTCTGGATCGTCAAGGAGTACTTCGGCATGCCGCTGAAGGACACCTTCAAGACGTGGACGGCGGCGACGACGATCGCCTCCGTCATGGCCCTGCTGGGAACGCTCCTCGTCGGCCTGGTCGTCCGATGACGGCGGCGTGCGCGCGATCCCGGAGAGAGGACACACACCGATGAGCGGCGAAGATCATGTCATCGCGCTGGACGTCGGCACGATGAGCATCAGGGCGATCATCTACACCACGGACGGCAGGGCCCTGTTCGAGTCGTCCTACGAGTACGAGGCGAAGTTCACGCCCCCCGGCCTCGTCGAGCAGGACCCCGCCGACTGGCGCCTGGGGCTCCTCAACGTCCTCGCGGAGGCGGGCGCCTACGCCAGGGAGCACACCCTGGCGATCGCCTGCCTCGCGATCACCTCCCAGCGGGCCTCGGTCATCCCCGTGGACGCCACGGGGTTCCCGTTGCACCACGCCGTCACGTGGCAGGACAAGCGGAGCGCGCCTCAGGTCGGGACCCTGGTCGAGGCGATGGGGTTCGGCGAGCTCTACCGGCTCACCGGCCTCCGCCCGAACCCGTACTTCTCGCTGCCGAAGATGATGTGGTTCCGCGAGGAGCGTCCCGACGTCTACCGGAGCGCGGAGAAGCTCCTGGGCGTCCAGGACTACGTCGTCTATCTGCTCACCGGGCAGTTCGTCACCGACTGGACGCAGGCGGCCCGCACGATGCTCCTCGACATCGAGACCTTCGAGTGGGAGCAGTCGATCCTCGAGGCCTCGGGCATCGACTCCTCGAAGCTGCCCGACCTCGTCGCGCCGGGATCCAGCGTGGAGGGGGGGCTCCGCCGCAGCATGGCCCGCCCCGTCAACCTCCCCGAGGGCCTCCCCGTCATCGTCTGCGGCGGCGACCAGCAGTGCGCCGCCCTCGCGCTCAACGTCTTCTCGGCCGGCCACGCCGAGGCGAACACCGGGACGGGCACGTTCACGATCGCCCACTCGGAGCGCCCCGCCCACCACGCGGAGGCGAAGATCCTGTGCAGCGCGTCCGCCGTGCCCGGCAAGTGGATCCTCGAGGCCGGCGTCTTCAACACCGGCGCGATCTACCGGTGGCTTCGGGGCCACTACGGCGGGCCGGCCGCGATCGGCTACCCGCAGATGGACGCCCTGGCCGCGGAGTCCCCGATCGGCGCCAACGGGGTCGTCCTGCTCCCGCACTTCGAGGGCTCGGCGGCTCCGAACTGGAACGACCTGGCCAAGGGCGTGCTCTTCAACCTCTCGATCGGCACGTCCCGCGGCGACATCTGCCGGGCCGTCCTCGAGGGAATCAGCCTGGAGATCGCCGAGAACCTCGAGATCATCGAGGGGGCCGCAGGCCCCGTCGACGAGCTGACCGTCGCCGGCGGCATGTCGACGTCGCCGGTGTTCAACCAGATCCAGGCCGACGCGACGGGGCACGCGGTCATCCGGTACGAGAACCCCGAGGCGACCTCCCTGGGCGCGGTGATGTCGTCCCTGGTGTCCCTGGGGGCCGCCGGCACCTACGAGGAGGCGTTCCGCACCGTCTGCCCGGGAGAGGGCGCCCGGTTCGTCCCGGAAGCCCACGCCCACCAGACCTATCGGGAGATCCTCGACAGGAGGCGCGTCCTCTATACGGCGCTGGACCGGGGAGGGGTCTACGAGCGCTTCGCCCCGGCCCTGTGAGCGCCGGGCCCGACCTCGATGATCTAGATTTGGGGCGATGCCCCCAGACATGTCTGTCCCAGGATGAGGTCGAGAATGCCAGTCGAGAACGCTCCGCGCGCCTCCTCCCGACGCACGAGCAGGAAGACGAAGGAACGCCGCGCGTCGATGGCGGCGTGGCTGCGCGAACGTGAGGGAAGCGCCTCGGTCGCGGACCTCACCGAGGAGTTCGGCGTCTCGGAGGCGACGATCAGGCGCGACCTGCGCACCCTGGAGGGGTCGGGGGAGCTCCTCAGGGTCTTCGGCGGGGCCGCCGCGTCGCGGCCGGTCGAGTTCGGGTGGAGGGAGAAGGGCGAGACCCATGCGGCGGCGAAGCAACGCATCGGGGACTTCGCGGCCGAGAACCTGGTGAGCGACGGCGACACGGTCTACATCGACGCCGGCACGACGCCCGCGGCGGTCGCCCGGGCGCTGAGCGGGCGGCGAGACCTCACGGTGGTGGTCGGTGGGCTGGCCGCACTGCTCGAGCTCGCCGAGGGGGAGCCCAAGGTGATCGTCCTCGGCGGCGTCCTGCGTCGCCGGAGCGCGAGCTTCCTGGGCGCGCAGGCCGACTCCGTGCTCGACCACCTCACCCCGGACGTCTCGTTCCTGGGAACGGAGTTCCTCGACGGGGTCAGGGGGGCGAACTACCCCGAACTCGAGCAGGCGATGTTCAAGAGCCGGATCCTCCAGCGCTCGCGTCGCAGCTGGATCGTCGTCGACGAGTCGAAGTTCCGTGCGGAGCAGGCCTTCGCGAACTGGGTGCCGGTCATCCCCCCCGCCGGCGTCGTGACGGAGGTCCCGCATCGCGCGGCGACGCGGGCGGCGATCAACCAGCTGCGGGCCGCGGGCTGCCTCGTGCACCTCGCCGGCTGAGAGAGGGCCGGGTCCTCGGCGGACGCCGGCCGCCCGCCGAGGGTGTCCGGCTACTTGACGATGCCGTACAGGCGGTCGCCGGCGTCGCCCAGGCCGGGGACGATGTAGTTGCGCTCGTTGAGCTCGGGGTCCACCGCCGCGACGACGATGGTGACGTTGGCGCGATGGCCGACGGCCTCCTCGACCGCGGTGAGCCCGGGCGCGGCCGCCACCAGGGACACGACGGTCACGTCGCGTGCCCCCATGCCCAGCAGGAACTCCACGGCGGTGATGATCGTGCTCCCCGTGGCGAGCATCGGGTCCAGGATGAAGCACTGGCGGTCGGCGAGGTTCTCGGGCAGCCGGTTGGCGTAGGTCGTGATCTTGAGCGTGTCGTCGTCGCGCTGCATCCCGAGGAAGCCGACCTCGGCGGTGGGCAGGAGCTCCGTCATGCCGTCGAGCATCCCCAGGCCGGCGCGCAGGATCGGGACCACGACCGGACGGGGCCCCGCCAGCGTGCGTCCCTGCGCGGTGGCGATCGGGGTCTCGATCGTGACAGGCTCCACGGTGACGGTTCGGGTCGCCTCATAGGCCAGGAGAGTCATCAACTCGCTGACGATCGCGCGGAAGGTCGCCGAGTTGGTGCGCCGGTCCCTGAGGACGGACAATTTGTGGGCGATGAGCGGGTGGTCCGGCACGATGATCTCCATGCCGCCATCGTATCAGCGGGCGCCCGGCCGGATTCCGGGGTCGGGGCCCGGACATGCGGAGCGTCTGAGGAGAGGACGGATCGTGGAGGCTGACAGGATCCCCGGGGCGATGCGCCATGCGATCTGGTGGCACCTGTATCCACTGGGGTTCACGGGCGCCCCGCCGACGATGGACCCGGGGGCCCCTTCCGCCCACCGCCTGGGCCGGGTCGAGGCCTGGCTGGACCACGCGCGATCGCTGGGGGCCAACGGCATCCAGCTGGGCCCCGTCTTCCGATCGGCCACCCACGGATACGACACGCTCGACCACTTCCGCGTGGATCCCCGCCTGGGGGACCAGGCGGACTTCTCGCATCTGGTCGACCAGTGCCACCGGCGCGGAATGCGCGTGATGTGCGACGGGGTGTTCAACCACATCTCGCGGGACCATCCGCTGGCGCGCCGCGCCCGCTGCGAGGGACCCGACTCCGACGCCGGACGCATGATCGCGTGGGACGCCGGGGCGTCCGGGGGGCCGCGGCCCCGGGTGTTCGAGGGCCATGACATCCTCGTCGAACTCGACCACTCGAGCCCGGCGGTCGTCGACCTGGTCGCGCGGGTCATGGAGCACTGGTGCTCCCTCGGTGTCGACGCCTGGCGGATGGATGCCGCCTACGCGGTGCCCCCCTCGTTCTGGGCGCGGGTCCTCCAACGGGTGCGCGGCCGGTTCCCGCGGGTCCTGGCGATCGGCGAGGTCATCCATGGCGACTACGCGGCCATCGTGGAGGAGTCCACCCTCGACTCCGTCACCCAGTACGAGCTGTGGAAGGCCATCTGGAGCTCCATCGAGTCGCGGAACCTGTTCGAGCTGGACTGGGCGTTCCAACGGCACAACGCCTTCCTGGGCTCTTTCGTCCCCACGACCTTCGTGGGCAATCACGATGTCACGCGCATCGCCTCTCGGGTGGGCGGCGAGGGCGCGGCCGTCGCCGCGGCGATCCTCCTGGCGTCGGGCGGGATGCCGGTGATCTACGCGGGCGACGAGCTGGCGATGACCGGCGTCAAGGAGGACCGCCCCGGGGGCGACGACGCCGTGCGGCCCGAGTTCCCCGACCGCCCGGCGGCGATGCCCCCCGACGCGCAAGGAGCCCGCATGATGCGCCGCTACCAGGACATGGTCGGCCTGCGACGACGCCACCCGTGGCTCGTCCGCGCCGCGACGGTCTCCCGTGAGCTCGCCAACGAGCACGCCGTATGGGAGGTCTCAGGGTCCGGGGAGGGGCAGCGTCTTCTCCTCGAGGTCGACCTCGGCGGGCCGGAGCCCCGGGCCCGCGTGCTCGACGCGGGCGGGGTCCTCTTCGACACCGCGCGCTGAGCGCGAACGTGCCGCCGCGGCCCGGCCGCGCCGACCGCCGCCGTCGGGGCGCCCCCCGGGCCGTCGGCGACGAGGCGCACGCCACCGCCCCTGCCCGGGCGGGGGACGGGCCTCGGGGGATAATGGGTGCGTGAGTGCACCTGTGTCGCTTGGAATGCCGACCGTCAAGGAACCGCCGTTCCCGCGGAAGAGGACCCGCCGCATCATGGTGGGCGACGTGCCCGTGGGGGGCGGCGCCCCCGTGTCCGTCCAGTCGATGACCACGACGAAGACCCATGACATCGGCGCGACCCTCCAGCAGATCGCGGAGCTGACCGCCGCCGGCTGCGACATCGTGCGCGTGGCCTGCCCCACCGACAAGGACGCGGAGGCGCTGCCGGTCATCGCCCGGCAGTCGACGATCCCCGTCATCGCGGACATCCACTTCCAGCCCCGGTACGTCTTCCAGGCGATCGAGGCCGGGTGCGGCGCGGTGCGCGTCAACCCGGGCAACATCCGCAGGTTCGACGACCAGATCGAGGCCATCACCAAGGCCGCCCGCGACCACGGCACGTCCCTGCGCATCGGCGTCAACGCCGGATCCCTGGACAGGCGCATGTACCAGAAGTTCGGCGGGCCCACCGCCGAGGCCCTGGTCGAGTCCGCTGTCTGGGAGGCCTCCCTGTTCGAGCAGTACGACTTCCACGACTTCAAGATCTCCGTCAAGCACCACGACGTTCCGACGATGATCAAGGCCTACGAGCTCCTCTCCGAGAGGGGGGACTGGCCCCTCCACCTCGGGGTCACCGAGGCCGGTCCGGCCTTCCAGGGGACCATCAAGTCCGCGACCGCCTTCGGGGCGCTGCTGCGGAGCGGTATCGGGGACACGATCCGCGTGTCCCTGTCGGCCCCGCCCGTGGAGGAGGTCAAGGTCGGCATCCAGATCCTGCGGTCGCTGGGCCTGCGCGAGCGGAGCCTGGAAATCGTGTCCTGCCCCTCGTGCGGGCGCGCCCAGGTCGACGTCTACACGCTCGCCGAGAACGTCACCGAGGGTCTCAAGGACCTCACGGTTCCCCTGCGCGTGGCCGTCATGGGCTGCGTCGTCAACGGGCCCGGAGAGGCGCGCGAGGCCGACCTCGGCGTGGCCTCCGGCAACGGCAAGGGGCAGATCTTCATCCGGGGCGAGGTCGTCGACACGGTCCCGGAGGACCAGATCGTGGAGACCCTCATCCGCCGCGCCAACCTGCTGGCCGAGGAGATGGGCCTGGAGGCCGGAGACGGCCAGGTCGAGGTCGTCCCCGCCGTCGGCTGATCCCCTCCCGCCGCCGGCGCCGCCGGGCGGTGCCGCCCCGTCCCCTGGAAGGAACCACATGCGACGCTCCACCCCCTTCGTCCTGGCCGGGGCCGCGGCCGCCGGGCTGCTGTCCGCGGGCTTCCCGGTGCGCACCGGCCTCACGCGCTCCGAGGCCGCGGTGTCCCTGCCAGGCGATCTCCTGGTGCCTACTGCCACGATCGTCGCGGACCGCGCCGTCCGGATCGGGGCGGGCGCCGGCGCGGTGTGGCCGTGGCTCACCCAGATCGGCCAGGACCGGGGCGGGTTCTACTCGTGGACGCCGGTCGAGAACGCGCTCGGCTGCGAGATCGAGGACGCCCGCGATCTGCGTCCCGAGTGGTCCGAGCGTGAGGTCGGCGACGAGGTCTCGCTGGCGCCCGGGATGACGCTGCGCGTGGCCGTGTCGTCTCCCGGACGCGCCCTGGTCCTCACCTCCGAGGGCGGGCGGGTCCCTGAGGAGTCGGCGGGCTCGGCCTCGATGCGTTTCGCGTTCACCTGGGCATTCGTCCTCATCGACGAGGGCAGCGCCTGCGTGCTGCATGTCCGTGAGCGCTATCTTCCGGACAACCGGTCGGCCGACCTGATGATCCGCGCGGTCCTGTCCGCGTCCGCCGTGATGACCGCCCGGATGCTGCGCACGATCAGGAGGCTCGCCGAGGGGCGTTGAGCGGCTGCGGGCGCCGGGCCCCCGGGACCGACTATCCTCGAGGGGTGCTGAAAACACTCTCCTCCTACTTCGTGCGCACGCTGCGCGAGGACCCCGCCGATGCCGAGGTCCGATCCCACAGGCTCCTGGTCCGGGCGGGCTACATCCGCCGGACGGCCCCCGGCATCTACACGTGGCTGCCGCTGGGGCTGCGTGTCCTGCGCAAGGTGGAGGCCGTCGTGCGCGAGGAGATGGAACGCATGGGCGGCCAGGAGGTCCTCTTCCCGGCCCTGCTGCCGGCCGACCCGTACAAGGCGACGGACCGCTGGGACGAGTACGGGCCCACGCTGTTCAAGCTCCAGGACCGCAAGAAAGCGGACTACCTCCTCGCGCCGACCCATGAGGAGATGTTCACGCTCCTCGTCAAGGACCTGTACTCCTCCTACAAAGACCTCCCGCTCACCCTCTTCCAGATCCAGACGAAGTACCGCGACGAGGCGCGTCCGCGCGCCGGGCTGATCCGCGGGCGCGAGTTCGTGATGAAGGACGCCTACAGCTTCGACCTGGACGAGGAGGGGCTGGCCGCGTCCTACGACGCCGAGCGCGCCGCGTACCAGGCGATCTTCACGCGCTTGGGCCTCGAGTACGTCATCGTCACCGCGATGTCGGGTCCGATGGGGGGGTCGCGTTCGGAGGAGTTCCTCCACCCCAGCCCCATCGGGGAGGACACCTTCGTGCGCTCGCCCGGCGGGTACGCGGCGAATGCGGAGGCCGTGACGACGCCCGCCCCCGAGCCGCTGCCGATCGAGGGGCTGCCCGAGGCGGTGGTCCTCGACACCCCGGACTCGACGACGATCGCCACGCTGGTCGACCGCGCCAACGAGTGGCACCCCCGGGCCGACCGGCCGTGGAGGGCCTCGGACACGTTGAAGAACGTCGTCGTCGCGTTGACCCATCCCCACGGGGAACGCGAGCTGCTGGTCGTCGGCGTGCCCGGCGACCGCGAGGTCGACATGCGGCGCCTGGAGGCGGCCGTCTCCCCGGCCGAGGTCGAGATGGCCACGCCCGAGGACCTGTCCGCCCACCCCGAGCTCGTCCCGGGCTACATCGGCCCGCAGGCCGTCGGCCCGAACTCGCCGGAGCGCACGACGGACGAGGACGGGAGCCCGACCGGTTCGATCCGCTACCTCCTCGATCCGCGCGTCGTCGACGGCACCGCCTGGATCACGGGTGCCAACGCCGTCGACCGGCATGTCTTCTGGCTGGTCAAGGGCCGGGACTTCGAGGCTGACGGCACCGTCGAGGCCGCGGAGGTCCGAGAGGGGGATCCCGCCCCCGACGGGTCGGGCCCGCTCCACCTGGAGCGCGGCATCGAGATCGGCCATATCTTCCAGCTCGGCCGCAAGTACGCGAAGGCCCTCGGGCTCACGGTGCTCGACCAGGACGGCAAGTCCCGCGTCGTCACGATGGGCTCTTACGGCATCGGCATCTCGCGCGTGCTCTCGGCTCTGGCGGAGTCCACGAGCGACGACAGGGGGCTCGCCTGGCCCGCCGGCATCGCGCCCTTCGACGTGCATGTCGTCGCCACCGGCAAGTCGGGCGATGTCTTCGAGGCGGCTGCCGGCCTGGCCCGCCGACTGGACGCCGCGGGTCTCGACGTCCTGTCCGACGACCGGCCGAAGGTGTCGGCCGGAGTGAAGTTCGCCGACGCGGAGCTGATCGGCATCCCGATCACCGTCGTCGTCGGGCGCGGCCTCGCCTCCGGCGTGGTGGAGGTCCGCACCCGCGCGACCGGGGAACGCGAGGAGGTCCCCGTCTCTGAGGCGGCGGACCGCATCCGGGCGCTCCACGCCGACCTGCTCCGGGCGTCCGGCGCGCTCGCGGCCGGGACCACGAAGGAGGCGTAACCCCATGGCGATCCGTGACATCCGCATCATCGGAGACCCGGTTCTGCGCACCCCCTGCGAGCCGGTCACCACGATCGACGACCACGTCAAGGCGCTGGTGGAGGACCTGCTGGAGACGGTCGACATGGACGGGCGGGCGGGGCTCGCCGCGAACCAGATCGGCGTGGGACTGCAGGCGTTCTCGTGGAACATCGACGGCGAGCTCGGCTACGTCCTCAACCCGCGGCTCGTGGAGGTCTCCGAGGACGAGTACCAGGACGGCGAGGAGGGCTGCCTGTCCGTGCCCCAGCTGTGGTATCCGACGAAGCGCGGCTGGTACGCCCGGGTCGAGGGTATCGACCTCGATGGGAGGCCGGTCGTCGCGGAGGGGGAGGAGCTCATGGGGCGCTGTCTCCAGCACGAGTACGACCACCTCCAGGGCATGATCTACATCGACCGGCTGGACCGGGCGACCCGCAAGAAGGCTCTGCGCGAGATCCGCCGACGGGGCATCTGACGCGGGGCTCCGGGCGACGCGGACTGGCGCTCGCGCCCGTGCCCGGGCATACTGGGGACGACGCCGCGAATCATGGTGACCGGGTTGTGAGGACGTAGGGGAAGACGCTCCTCAACCGAACCGGAGGTCACGATGAGAGGGACATACACCCGTGGTGTGCTTTTCGTGCACTCGACGCCCCCCGCGCTGTGCCCGCACATCGAGTGGGCGGTGGGCACGTCGCTCGGCCAGGAGGTCCACCTCCAGTGGACCGACCAGCCTGCGGCGCCCGGCATGGTGCGCTCGGAGTTCTCGTGGGTGGGGGAGACGGGGTCGGGCGCTCGTCTCGCCTCTGCGCTGCGAGGCTGGGAGCATCTCCGCTACGAGGTGACCGAGGAGCCCACCGGGCAGACTGACGGCGGCCGTTGGTCGCACACCCCCGAGCTGGGGATCTTTCATGCCCAGATGGACTCCGCCGGCAATACCGTCGTCCCGGAGGACCGCATCCGGGCCGCGCTGGAGGGGGCCGCCGGCGAGGCCTCCCTGCGCGAGCTCCTCGACCTCGCGCTGGGCCAGGCGTGGGACGACGAGCTGGAGCCCTTCCGCTACGCCGGAGCCGGGGCGCCGGTGCGCTGGCTGCACCGGGTCGGCTGAGCCCGCCCGATAGGCTGGCCCCATGGGAACCATCGCGGAACTGCTGGGTATCGACCTCTCCGGTGAGGAGCCGTCGGAGCCGGCGGGGGCATCCGGTGACGAGGACGGCGCCGCCTCCGGGGAAGGGGAAGCCCCGGAGGCGGCGGCTGCGGCTGCGTCGTCGGACCCCGTCGGCGAGGCGGTGATGGCCGCGGTGCTGGCGGAGGCGGCACTGGATCCCGCCGACGCCCGCGCCGACCTCGCCCTGGACGGGCCGGAGTTGGACCTGGACCGCCTGGGGCGCTACAGCGTCGTCACCGCGATCGAACACGGTCTCGGAGTGCGCGTCCCGGACGTGGACGTGGAGGCCATGGGGACCCTCGGCGACCTGCTGGAGACAGCCCGGGCGCTGGCCGGGCACTCGGACGGGCGGCGGGGGCGCACGCAGCGGTGAGACCTCGGGCGGCCCCCCTGCCTGGCAGCCGACGGCTCCCGGTCAGGCCAGGCCGAACCCGCCGTCGCTCGTGAGGACCTGCCCCGTGATCCATGAGCCGGCCGGGGAGGCCAGCCATCCGACGAGACGCGCGACGTCGGCGGGCGCGCCCCACCGGCCGAAAGGGGTGCGGGACATCAGATCGTCCAGGGGCGCGAGGTCGCGGTCGGCGCTCCCGGGGTCGAGATATCCGGTGTCGACGGGTCCGGGGTTGATCGTGTTGAGCGTGATGCCGAGGTCCCCGAGCTCCGCGGCCACCGTCGCCGTGACCCCGGCCAGCGCGGCCTTCGAGGTCGCGTAGGCGACCTCGCCGCGCATGGGACCGTCCTGCTGGCCCGAGGTCATCCAGACGACCTTCCCGGCGCGGGCGGGGTCGGGGAGAGGCCTCCCGACTCGGATGCGTCGGGCGCCGGGGCGGGCCGGCTCCCGGTCCCCCGCGCCGTGGAAGCGCTCAGCGAAGCGCCGGGTGAGCAGCAGCGTCGATCGCGTGTCCGTCTCCCAGAAAGCGTCGAGCGCCTCGGGGGTCATGTCCAGGATCGAGCCGTCCCCGCCGCTGCGCGCGTGGTTGCACACGAGGATGTCCAGCCGTCCCGTCAGCGCACAGGCACGATCGACGAGGGCGCCGCAGGCGGACGGGTCGCGCAGATCCGCGCCGATGGAGTCGAAGCCGGCGCCGGGCTCGAGCGCTTCGCGGACACCGGCCTCGACGGCCGGCAGATCGTCGGCGCCCCACGGCTGGTCGGCGTCGTGCGGGGCGAAGTGGTGGATGACGACGCCGGCTCCCAGGCGCGCGAGCTCGCAGGCGATCGCATACCCGATGCCGCGGCGCCGCGAGGCGCCGGTGACCAGAGCCGTGCGGCCGGACAGGGGGCGGGCGGCGGTCCCAGCGGCGGAGGCCCGGGAGTCATCGGTGCGCATGGTCAGAGGGTAGCCGCCGACCATGCGCGCAGGCAGGTACGCCCTCGTCGGCGCCGGGGGAGGATCACTCCTCGCCGGCGTGGTCCTCCGCGGAGATCGTGTAGTCGAACATCCCGTAGCGGTCGGCCGCCTCCCTGACGACCGAGCGGTCCAGGCGCCCCTGGTCGGCGAGCGCCTGCAGGGTGCGCACGACCATCGACTCGGCGTCGATGTGGAAGAAGCGGCGGGCAGCGCGCCGGGTGTCGGAGATGCCGAAGCCGTCGGCTCCCAGCGTGTGGTAGGCGCCGGGCACCCAGGCGCGGATCTGGTCGGGGATCAGCGCGTCGTAGTCGCTCGTCGCGACGAACGGCCCCTCCGCCCCGGACAGCTTGTCGGTGAGGTAGGCGGTGCGCGCCTGCTCCCCCGGGTGGAGGAAGTTGTGCTCGTCGGCCTCCACCCCGTCTCGGCGCAGCTCGTTCCATGAGGTCACCGACCACACGGCCGCATCCACGCCCCAGTCCTCGGCCAGCAGGCGGCGGGCCTCGCGCGCCCACGGCACCGCGACGCCGGAGGCCAGCAGCTGGGCGCGAGGGCCGCCGGTCCCCGTGTGCTCGTCGAGCTTGTAGATGCCCCTGAGCAGGCCCTCGACGTCCAGGCCATCCGGCTCGGCGGGCTGGTGGATCGGCTCGTTGTACACGGTGAGGTAGTAGAGGACGTTCGGGTCGCGCGTGTCTCCCTCCCCGTACATCCGCTGGATGCCGTCCCACAGGATGTGGGAGATCTCGTAGGCGTAGGCCGGATCGTAGGTGACGAAGCCGTGGTTCGCCGCCGCCAGGATCGGGGACTGCCCATCCAGGTGCTGGAGGCCCTCCCCCGTCAGCGTCGTGCGCCCCGCCGTGGCGCCGATGACGAAGCCACGTGTCATCTGGTCGGCGGCCGCCCAGAACTGGTCACCGGTGCGCTGGAACCCGAACATCGAGTAGAAGATGTAGAACGGGATCATCGGCAAGTTGTGCGTGGCATAGGCGGTGCCCGCGACCTGCAGGGCGGCGGCCGAGCCAGCCTCGGTGATGCCGGTGTGCAGGACCTGCCCCTGCGCCGACTCCTTGTAGGACAGCATCATGTCCGCGTCGACGGCCGTGTAGTTCTGGCCGTGGGTGTTGAAGATCTTCGCCGTCGGGAAGATCGCGTCCAGGCCGAAGGTGCGGGCCTCGTCGGGGATGATCGGCACGATGTAGCGGCCGATCGCCTTGTCCTTGATGAGGTCCTTCATCAGGCGCACCAGCGCCATGGTCGTGGCGACCTCGAGGGGGCCCGATCCCTTGCGCAACGACTCGAAGGACTTGGGGGAGGGGACGGGCAGCCTCGGGTCGCGGTCGTCGCGGCGCTCCGGCACCCACCCGCCGAGCCTCTCGCGTCGCTCCCTCATGTAGATGAGCGCCGGATCGTCCGCCGGCGGCATGTAGTAGGGGGGCATCGAGGGATCCCGCTCGAGCTCCTCATCCGCGATCGGGATGCCCAGCCGCGTGCGCAGGGCCTTGGCGTCCTCCAGGGTCAGCTTCTTCATCTGGTGCGTCGAGTTGCGCCCGGCGAAGTGGCTTCCCAACGCGTACCCCTTGATCGTGTGCGCGAGGATGACGGTGGGCTGGCCCGTGTGCTCCATCGCGGCCTTGTAGGCGGCGTAGACCTTGCGGTAGTCGTGCCCGCCGCGCTGGAGCGACCAGATCTGGTCGTCGGTCCAGTTCTGGACCATGGCCTTCGTGCGGGGGTCGCGCCCGAAGAAGTGCTCGCGCACGTAGGCGCCATCGTTGGCCTTGAACGTCTGGTAGTCGCCGTCGAGCGTCTCGTTCATGACGTTGACCAGGGCGTGGTCCTTGTCGGCCGTCAGCAGCTGGTCCCAGCCGCGGCCCCAGATCACCTTGATGACGTTCCAGCCGGCGCCCTTGAAGAAGGCCTCGAGCTCCTGGATGATCTTGCCGTTGCCGCGCACCGGGCCGTCCAGGCGCTGGAGGTTGCAGTTGACGACGAAGGTGAGGTTGTCGAGCCCCTGCTGGGCGGCCAGCTGGAGCATGCCGCGCGACTCCGGCTCGTCCATCTCCCCATCGCCGAGGAACGCCCAGGTGTGCTGCTGGGAGGTGTCCTTGAGGCCGCGCAGCTGCAGATAGCGGTCGAACCAGGCCTGGTAGATGGCCTCGGCGGGCCCGAGCCCCAGCGACACCGTCGGGTACTCCCAGAAGTCCCGCATCTGGCGCGGATGCGGGTAGGAGGGCAGGCCGCCCTCGACGGAGACCTGCTGACGGAAGCCGTCCATCTGCTCCTCGGTGAGGCGGCCCTCAAGGAAAGCGCGGGCGTAGGGGCCGGGTGAGGCGTGTCCCTGGAAGAAGACGTGATCGCCGCCGCCGGGGTGGTCCTTGCCGCGGAAGAAGTGGTTGAGGCCGACCTCGTAGAGGGTGGCGACGGAGGCGTAGGAGGAGATGTGCCCGCCCACCTTGACGCCGGCGCGCTGGGCGCGCGTGACCTGGACGGCGGCGTTCCACCGGATCCACTTGCGGTACTGGCGCTCCGTGGCCTCGTCGCCGGGGAAGTAGGGCTCCTGGTCCACGGGGATCGTGTTGACGTAGGGCGTCGTGTACTCGGATGGGATCTGGACGTCGCGGCGGCGGGCCTCCTCCAGCATGTGGAGCAGGATGTAACGCGCCCGGGGCCCGCCCTTCTCCTCGATGAGACCGGACAGAGAGTCCACCCATTCCGCGGTCTCCTCCGGGTCGTTGTCCGGGACCTGGCTGAGCAGCCCGTTGACGACGGGGTGGTTCTCGCTTGACTGTGTCACGGATGTCCCTCTTCCTCGTGGCGATACGTGTCGGCCGCCCGCGGGCGCCGGATGGGTTCCATTCTGGCGCGTGAGGGTCGCCTTGGCGAGCGCGTCAGGGACTTCCGACCCATGAGACGCGCCTCAATTGTGCGAGATTGGCGACGTTCTCGGGGGCTGCGGACGTCCCGGAGGACGCCGCATGTCACACGGGCCTCCGGTATGGCGCGGGGCCCCGGATGAGGGACTCGGTGCCTTACGATGGGGAGGTGTCAATCGAGGACGCGCCGAGGGCGCACGTCATGGAAGGTGGTCGCTGATCGTGGCGCAGGGCCTGGGGTTCGCTCAGGGACAGGTGGTCCAGGAGTTCTACGCAGACGAGGACAGCGATGAGGCGCTGAGGGCGGGCGTCGAGGCGCAGACGGGCCACGAGCTGGTCGATCCCGAGTACGGAGACGTCGTCGACGGCGCGATCGTGTGGTGGCGCGCCGAGGACGCGGAGGACGGCGATCTGGCCGATCTGCTGGTCGATGCCCTGACGAACCTCGATGACGGGGGTCTGATCTGGGTTTTCATCCCCAAGCCGTCGCGTCCGGGCTCGGTGCCCGTGGCCGATGTCGAGGACGCCGCGAAGGTGGCGGGCCTGCACTCGACCTCCGCCGCCTCGGTCGGGCCGGACTGGGCGGGCATCCGCCTCACCGCGCGTCCCCGCACGCGCTGATCCCCGCCGCGGGGCGTGCCGGCCCGTGGGGCGCGTTGACTATGCTGTGGGGGTTGTGCCGCCAGGCACGGGGCCTGTAGCTCAGTTGGTCAGAGCGCTGCGCTTACACCGCAGATGTCGTCGGTTCGAACCCGGCCGGGCCCACCAGTTCGTCGTGGCTCAAACCGGTGACTTTCCCGGTTTGAGAGCCATTTGTGTTGGTCAGTGGTCATTTGCCTATTGGCTAGGACTTGAATGTCCGGGTTGAAGAACAGGTCGAAGGGTTCTTCGGGCTGGCTGTCGATGGTGTCGCTGTCGGCTTTGACGTAGAGCTTGTCGAAAAATTCCTGGTTCGAGTCTGTACGTTTAACGGGTGCTCTTATAGTTTTCGGGCGGCGGTTTGGGGGTGCCGTGGTCGGTAAAGTAGTCGCGGTATCGGGTGATAACTCCTGATTGAGGAGTTTACGCTGATGAGCACGCTGATTGGTGCGGCCGTTGAGGTCGCTGAGAAGAAGACTGAGGATGTTGTGACGACGACGAGTACGCCGCCGCCTGTGGTGGACAGGGACCCGATTGCCCGATTGGTGGGCGGTGCCCGAGAACAGGGCGCGAGCGTGGACGGCGAGGACGGTCTGCTCGCCCAATTGACCGAGCTCGTTGTCAAGTCCGCGCTGGAAAGCGCTTCATAGAACTTGTCGAGCTTGGCTTCACGCGCGGCTCGTTGGTCTTGTCTTGTCGCCATTGCCGGGGCCTCCCTCCGTCGAGGAACTACCCCTCGCAGACCGGTGGGGTGGTCGTGCGACCATGAGGTGTGCCAGGCCCATCACGACGAATGACAAGGGCCGGCCCGGGGTGAGGTTGTCCAAGGTCTTCGGATGGTTGGAACTTAGGCTGCGGCCTGGCTGGTTGCGGCGTCTTGTCGTGCTTCGATCTCGACGGGCGCCTGATAGCCGATTGCTAATGTGGATAAAGTTTCAAGTGTGAAAAAGAGGTGTACAGCTTATGCCTCGGGCCGCAAGGGGAGCATACGATGGGTAGACATGTAGTACCGGCAGCAGAGGCAGCGCCCGGCTGGGACAGTGGCATCCATCCCGGACTCACCCTCACCCCCGAGTTCGTCGCCGGGCTGGAACTGCTCGACAGCGGCAGCAACATGTTCCTCACCGGCAGGGCCGGCACTGGCAAGTCGACGCTGATCCGACTCTATCTGGAGCACACCGACCGGCGCACGATCACCGTCGCCCCCACGGGCATCGCGGCACTGAACGTCGATGGGTACACGATCCACCGGCTATTTTCATTTTCGAAGGATGTGTGCGAACAATACGTGCGTAGCACTGCCTACTACCCGGGGCGGTTCGCGAAGGCGCTGGGCGGGCTCGACACCCTCATCGTCGATGAGGCGTCGATGGTGCGCGCCGACCTGTTCGACGCGATGGTCGCGGCGCTGGAACGCTTCGGCCCACACCCGGGCGAGCCGTTCGGCGGTGTGCAGTTGGTGCTGGTCGGCGATCTCTATCAGCTTCCGCCGGTGGTGACCGACGCCGAGAGCGCCTTCATTGAAGAGCAATTCGGCACACCCTACTTTTTCTCCGGGCATTCCTTTACCCGTGAGGCTTTTCCCACGGTCGAGCTGACCACGGTGTTCCGTCAGGTCGGCGACGATCAGTTGGTCAGGCTGCTGAACGGGGTGCGCGAGGGTGCGCTGCTCGATGACGCCCGTGCCCAGCTGAACGCCCGGGTCGACTTAGACTTCGAACCCGATCCGGGCGAGTTCTGGCTGACGCTCGCGACCACGAACCGCATCGTCGGCGCGCGCAACCGCAGAATGCTGGAGCGGCTGGGCAGCGAGACAATCACGTTCGCCGCGACGGTGAAAGGAGAGACCGACGGTTTCGAGCATCCTGCCGAAGACGCACTGCAGCTGGCCGTCGGAGCACAGGTCATGCTGCTGAACAACGAACCTGCCGGCCGGTGGGTGAACGGCAGCATCGGCCGTATCGAGCACATCCGGGAGAATACGACTGACCCTGTCGTCGACGTGCGGCTACGCGATGGCGCGCTAGTGGAGGTACGGCGGCACGTCTGGGAGATCACCCGCCCGGTGGTGCGCGGCAGCAGCCTGGTGCACGAGACGGTCGGCACGTTCGCGCAGCTGCCGATGAAGCTGGCCTGGGCGATCACCATCCACAAGAGCCAGGGACAGACGCTCGATCACGTGGTTGTCGACCTCACCGGAGGAACGTTCGCCAATGGCCAGCTGTATGTCGCACTCAGCCGCTGCACTAGCCTCGACGGGCTCGTACTTAAACGCCCAGTGCTGCCAAAAGACCTGAAGACAGACGTGCGGGTGCGCCGATTTTTGAACGCCGCATCCAATGAAGATAAAGGAGATGGCCAAGGCCGGGCCTATGTCTCGGCCCTGCTCATCGGCACCGAGGGCGACCGCTATCGACCCCGCCCGGTGGAGATCGCCGTGGCCACTGCAGATGGTAAAGGCGACGGCGACGAGGCGACGACCGTGGTAAATCCGACGATGGATCTTTACTCCGCCCAGACCGAGTACGGCATCACTACGCGGGACGTGCAGCTGGCCCCGTTACTGACCGAGGCTTGGGCGGCGCTGTCGCCGCTGCTCGCCGGGCGCACGCCGGTGGGGGTTGGCATCGACCGAACGCTCGGGCTGATCGACTCGGAGCTCAAGCGCAACGGAGTCGTGCGGCGGGTGCCGCTTGGTGCGGAGCTGCCTGAAGATGCGCTTGCGGGTCTCGCAGCCGCTGCTCCGGGTGGCTCTGGTAGTGGTTCTGGCGGGGCGACCGCGCTCACGCGGGCCCGCGCGATGCGGGAGGCGGGGGAGCGGCTGTTGCAGGAACATCCGGATGCGCTCGCAGCGACTGGTGCATCGACATTCCCGGCTCGTGCCTGGGGGCACGGCTATCTGCTCGCCCGCACGACCGGCGTCAGCGGCTGCCGGGACGCGTCGGGCTTCACTGTGGGCGGCAACCTCTCGGCGGAGGACGATCCGGCTCAGGTGCTCGCGGATGCGCTGGCCGGCGCGTGGACGCGCGTGGTTGACCGGGACGCCGAAGTTGTCTCACGGCTGCGCGATGCCGAGCAGTATTTCGGTGTGCGGATTCTGCCGGAGGGGTTCGAGGCGAAGGATCCATTGGATGCGCAGGCCGTGCTGGTGCCCGGTGCCCGGGTTTGCTTCACCGGCGAGGTGGTCTCGCGCCGGTACGGGGCGTTCGACCGTGGTGCGATGCAGCAGCTGGCGCTTGATCGCGGGCTTGCCATCTCGGAGAATATGACGAGGACTAGGACGAATGTGCTAGTGGTCGCCCAGCGCGGCACGCAGTCGGGCAAGGCGAAGAAGGCGGTGCAGTGGGGCAAGCCGGTGCTCGCGGCGGAGGAGTTTCTGGAGTGGGCGCTGGGGGAGCGAGTTGCGCAGTGATCCTGCTTCGTTCGTACGCCCCGTTCTTCAGATCGCAGCCCTCGCATTTCGAACAGCCAAAACTGGTGGATATATGAAGTCGGGGGGCTGACGGCTTGTTGCAACGCTTCCAGCACTCGTGCGGATACTATCCCGATAGTTGTGTTCCTACGAGGCCAAGCAGAGCAAACGTCCTGGAGGCACTAGAGCCTGTGTTTGTGCTCTCGATCATGGATCAGGAGAGAGTCGGAGCTGGAGATTCTCTGGTGAGCATAACTAAGCCCCGCGGTGCTGCTAGGCGTCGCTGGCTCAGTAGCCCACGTCACGAACGTTGAAGACGGCAGGTGGAGACCACGAGACTTGACCGGTACTCAGCGAGCAGTTCCGTTCGATCCGAGTCTCTCAAACGGGTTCGATACTGAATCGGACTTCCCCGTACGGGACCGCGTTGATCGACCGACGGGTTGACCTCGGCGGCCCTCTCGGACCTCCGGGAACCCGTGAGGATACGTGAGATGAGCGTCTTGAGGCGAGCTCTCGGATTGGACACGTGCCGGGAAAAGCCCACCGCCGATGCGCGCAGGCTTGTGCGCCGGGGAAGCGATCCCGCTCCGGGCCCAGTCCGGCTGCCGCCCGTCGAGGACCACGCCGCCGAGCGCCGTCACGACCGAGGCGCCCGCGGCCGGCGGAACGCCGAGCAACAGCACCGTCGCCGCGGAGACCGCGAGGTGGTTGCCCATCGCCGTGAAGACGACGCGGTTGGGGATCGTGTGCGCGCCGATGCGGCCGGGGGAGTACAGCGAGGGGAACATGCGGATGAGCGTGGGGGCTGGCCGAACCGTCGGGTTCGACCTTCGGTCCCGACTAGGCGCGCCTTACCCGGCGCCCGGCGCACGCGCCACAATGGGGGCATGGCGAAACCGCGGATCCTCATCACGCCGATGGCCCGCGTGTCTCCGCTCCACGCCGCGAAGGCCGGGCGCGGGGGCCGCACCCGCGGCGAGGTCGACCAGATCATCACGTGGCGCGCCGGTGGCACCTCCGACCGGCTCCACGACGTCCTCGAGGCGGGCGTCGACCTCGAGGCGCTCCTCCTGGATAAGCTCGTCGACGAACTCGCCCGGGGACGTGCGATGGAGAGGACCCTGCGAGGCTGATGGGCGCTCCGTCCGGTGGCTCCGCGGCCCCCGTCCCTCCCGGCCCCGCCGCGCCGCGCCGGACCGCGGGCGTGTCCCGGGCGCTCCTGGCGGCTCTGGCGCTGGTCGTCGCGCTGGCGGCTCTCCTCGTCTGGAGGGGAGCGATCGGCGGTGAACGCGGAGCGGGATCCCAGCCGCGCCCCGGATCGTCCTCGCCCTCCGTGAGGCTCCTCCCCGACGCCCCCCAGTCCGTCGGCGAGCCCTCGGAGCCGGAGCTCGGCCGGGACTGGGACCGGGCCCCGGACGCTCCGGTGCCGGATCCCGCGAGCCTGTCGGCCGACCAGCGCCGCGCGCTCCTCCGCCTCGACGCGACGGCCGCAGGGACGGCCGAATCCTGCACCGCCGGGGATGTCGTGCTCTTCCTCCAGGGGTTCGACGTGGCGCTGGGGCACCGCTTCTCTCATCTCGTGGTCGCCAACACCTCCGATGAGCCCTGCACGGTCCAGGGGTATCCCGGGATCGGAGGTTATGGAGAATGGGGATCGACGTTCCTGTGGGAGGCCGAGCAGAGAGCGCCGGCCGGATCGCAGGCGCCCGGCGGGGACGGCCAGCCGCTCCTCACCTTGCAGCCCGGGGCCTCGGCGGCGGCCGGCCTGGAATGGACCGGAGGGCTCGCCGGCGCGCAGTCCGAGGCCCTGCGGGCATTCGCCGTCCAGCTCGCTCGCGATCAGGACCCGGCGCTCCTCGTCCCGCCTGGCGACGACCCGTTCGCAGGCGCCCGCGCCGGCGGCGACCCGTCGTTCGCTGAGGCCCGCGAGCAGCTGGAGAACCCGGATATCGGGATGCTCTCCACCGTGAGGGTCGGACCGTGGAAGCCCGGCGGGTGAGGACACACGGGGAAGGGACGCGATGTCCGCCCTTGTCCACAGCGTGCCTACGATGGGGCGCGGTACCGACGACCGACGACTCCGAGGGGGCACCTGTGGGCTGCACGACGATTCTGGTGGGCAGGAAGGCGAGCTGGGACGGATCGCCTCTGGTCGCTCGCAATGAGGACTCGGCCAACGGCGAGTGGAACCCGAAGAAGGTCGTCGTCGTCCACCCCGGGGACCAGCCGCGCACCTACACCTCCGTCATCTCCCGCCTCACCGTCGAACTGCCAGAGGAGCCCCTGCGCTACACGGCTGTGCCCAACGCGATCCCGGACGAGGGCGTGTGGGGCGAGGCCGGCATCAACGCCGCCAACGTCGCGATGAGCGCCACCGAGACCCTCACCACGAACGAGCGCGTGCTGGGCGCCGACCCCCTCGTCGAGCGCCGGCCCGCGCAGGGCGCGCCGGAGGATCCGGACTTCGCTCCCGAGCGGCCCGGCGGCATCGGCGAGGAGGACTTCCTCACCCTGGTCCTGCCCTACATCCGCTCCGCGCGCGAGGGCGTCCTGCGTCTGGGCGCCCTGCTGGAACGCCACGGCACATATGAGATGAACGGCGTCGCCTTCAGCGACGCCGACGAGATCTGGTGGCTGGAGACGGTCGGCGGCCACCACTGGATCGCCCGGCGCGTCCCCGACGACTGCTACGTCACGATGCCGAACCAGTTGGGCATCGACAGCTTCGACCTGGACGACGCGCTGGGGGAGGGCCGGGAGCATCTGGCCAGCTCCGACCTGCGCGAGTTCATCGGGGACAACTTCCTCGACCTCTCCCTGGATGGCCGCCTCAACCCGCGCGACGCCTTTGGCTCCCATTCCGACGCCGACCACGTCTACAACACGCCGAGGGCCTGGTACATGCAGCGCGCCCTCAACCCCGTCAGCGAGGACTGGGACGGGCCGAGCCCGCGCCACACGCCCTTCTCCGACGACCTGCCGTGGGCGCGCGTCCCCGAGCGCCGTCTCACCATCGAGGACGTGAAGGACGTCCTCAGCTCGCACTACCAGGGCACGCCCTATGACCCCTACGCGCGCGAGGGCGCCGACGCCGGGCGCCCCGCGCTGCGCCCCATCGGCATCAACCGGCACTCCGAGCTGTCCATCCTGCAGATCCGCCCCTACCGCCCCGAGGGCTCCCGGGCCGTGCAGTGGGTGGCCTTCGCCTCCAACCCGTTCAACACGCTGATTCCGCTCTACACCAACGTCGACGAGGTCCCCGCCTACCTGGCCGGCACCACGGGGCGGGTGACGACGGAGAACCTCTACTGGGCCAGCCGCATCGTCGCCGCACTGGCCGACGCGCACTTCGCGGAGACCCTCCCCGAGATCGAGCGCTACCGGGAACGCACCCTCGCCGCGGGGCACGCCCTGCTCCGGACGACGGACGCTCGTCTCGCCCGGGAGGGGGCGGGGTCCGACGAGGGCGACCTCCGCGCCCGTCTGGCCGCCGCGAACCAGGAGATCACAGACGCGGTGCGCGCCCAGACCGACGCGCTGCTCGGGTCCGTGCTCGTCACGGCCAGCAACGGCATGCGCAACCGGTTCTCCCGCTCGGACAACTGAGACCGCGCGCCGGGCTCACTCCTCCCCGGCGATCAGGCGGCCCGAGGAGCCCGCTCCGAGGCGCTCCAGCGCCAGGCGGCCGACCATCTGCTGGTTCGTCGTCGTGCGCTCGGAGCGCCTCGTGGAGGCGAAGCTGATGAGCCAGTGGAGGAGCGTGTTGATGCGGGCCTTGAAGCCGACGATGTAGAGCAGGTGCAGGAAGCACCACGCGAACCAGGCGGGGAACCCGCCGAAGCTCACCCGCCCCATGGAGACGACCGCGTTGAAGCGGGCGATGGTCGCCATCGAGCCCTTGTCATGGTAGGAGAACCGCGTGCGGCGCGGCGGACGGCCCTGGACCCGGGCCGCGATGACGTCGGCCGCGAAACGAGCGGACTGGATGGCGCCCTGGGCGACCCCGGGCACCCCCGGCACGGACATGAGATCCCCGATGACGAAGATCTCCGGATGGCCGGGGACCGTGAGGCCCTCGTCGACGACGACACGGCCGGAGCGGTCCAGCGGCGCGCCCGCGCGCTCCGCCAGGACCCGCCCCAGGGGCGATCCCTGGACGCCCGCCGCCCAGACCTTGCACGCCGAGGGGATCGTCTCCTCGACGCCGCCGGCCCCGCGTACGGTCACCGACGCCTCGTCGACGTCCGTGACGATCGTGTTCGCACGCACCTCCACGCCGAGCCCCTCCAGGGTGCGCTGGGTGCGCTCCCCGAGCTTCTCCCCGAAGACGGGCAGGGGATGGTCCGCCCCGTCGACCAGGATGACGCGGGCCGTCGAGGGGTCGATGGAGCGGAACTCGTGGCGCAGCGTCTTCGAGGCGAGCTCGCGGATCTGGCCCGCCATCTCCACGCCGGTGGGTCCCGCTCCGACCACGATGAAGGTGAGCAGCTGGGCGATGCGCGCGGGATCGGTCTCGAGCTCGGCGAGCTCGAAGGCGCCGAAGATGCGGGCCCTCAGCTCCAGGGCGTCGTCGATGGTCTTCATGCCCGGCGCGAAGGTGGCGAAGCGGTCGTTGCCGAAGTAGGACTGGCCGGCGCCGGCCGCCACGATGAGCGAGTCGTAGGGGGTGGTCTCGAGGCGGTTGTGGGTGCGCCAGCGCACGAGACGGCGCTGCGGATCGATGTCCTCGACCAGTCCGAGCAGCACGCGGGCGTTGGACTGGGAGCGCAGGATCTCGCGGGTGGTCGGGGCGATCTCGCCCTCGGAGAGGATGCCCGTGGCCACCTGGTAGAGCAGGGGCTGGAACAGGTGGTGGCCGGTGCGCGCGATGAGCGTGACCTCGACATCGGCCCGGGCGAGGGCGCGGGCGGCGAACAGCCCGCCGAACCCGGATCCGATGATGACGACGCGGTGGGTGGACATGGCTCCTCCTGGATTTCGGCATCGCCATGTTATCTAATTCGAGTTCCGGCGGCGAGGCCGGCTCCCTCACCCAGGCAGCACGAAGGCGGGGGAGGGCACCGGCGTCCCGAACTCCTCGGGAAGCAGGCGCGGCAGCGCCTCCGCGGCGTCGCGCACCAGGACGTGGAGTCGCCCCGCTTGCTCCCCGGCGACGACGATGAACTCGCGCCCGCCGCGACCGGGGACGACCGCCAGGTGCCGCGGCCACGCCGACC
The DNA here is from genome assembly GCF_042665795.1 of Schaalia naturae. NCBI lineage: Bacteria > Bacillati > Actinomycetota > Actinomycetes > Actinomycetales > Actinomycetaceae > Schaalia > Schaalia naturae. The sequence continues at coordinate 1,154,393 of NZ_JBHTEF010000001.1, read as the reverse complement.
CGGCCGGGACCTCGCCCAGGGGCGCGGGGCCGGCGAGGGCGGTGCCGCCGGCCGGATCCGGCAGCGCGAACACGGAGATCGTTCCCGGTCCCCTGTTGCCGACGTAGAGCAGCCTCCCGTCCGCGGAGGGCGTGACATGGGAGGGCAGGTCCTCCTGGCCCAGGGTCGTCACCTGGGCGGGGCGCCGGGCCGTCTCGGCGGCTGACTCGCCGTCCCAGGTCAACGTGACGAGCTCCGCCGAGAGCTCCGTGACGACGTCCAGGACGCGCCCGCCCCGCCGGAACGCGGCGTGGCGGGGCCCGGAGCCCGGGCGGAAGCGGAAGGCCACACCGTCCTCGCGCGCGCCCGGCCTCGCCGGGGGCCTCAAACGGAGCCTCCGCAGCTCGTCAGTTCCCAGGTCGCAGACGAGAGCCGTGGCGCCATCGGGCGTGAACGTCGCCGAATGGGCGTGCGAGCGCTCCTGACGGCCCAGCACGGGGCCGCCCCCGTCGTGGCGCAGGGCATGGGAGGGCCGCCGGGGCAGGCCGTCCTCGTCCAGCCCCACCGCGAGGACCGTCCCGTCCCCGTAGTTGCAGGCGAGGAGCAGCCCGCGGGCGACGGCGACGTGGGTGGGGGAGTCCCCCAGGGAGGGGATCGAGGACAGGGGCCGCAGCGCGTCGCCCTCGACGGCCCAGGTGGTCACCACCCCCTCGGGCGAGGCCTCACCCGTCGCGTGGAGCACGTCGCGGCCGGGCACGCGGGCGAGGAAGGAAGGGGCCGGCGTCCGGCACGCCTGGACCGCGGGGGAGAGGCGCCCGGAGGCCAGATCGATCCTGGTGTGCCAGATCCCCTCGCCCCTCCCGGCCGGCGTCCCGATGCCGGCGACCGGGAACGTGCCGATCCACAACCGGCGGAAGACAGGGGGATCGGTGGCCATGGGCCCACCGTAGCCGGGGCGGACCTGCGAGGGCGGCGCGGCCCGCCGCCCCGGTCGGTGCACGGCGCCGCCGGAGGAGTCCCTACGATAGGGGCAGCACGCACGGCACCATCACAGGATCCAGGGGAGGACATCGGTGAAAGCTGCGCACGAGGACCAATTGCTCCTGCTCGACCTCCAGAAGCTCGACCAGCAGGAGTCGCGGCTCCGCCACCAGAGGGACTCCCATCCCGCCCATGCCACCCTCAAGGAGCTCGCCGGGAGGGCCGACGACCTCCGGCGGGCGGCCGTCACCCAGACGGCTGTGATCTCCGACATCCGACGCGAGTCGGAGAAGCTGGAGACGGAGGTGGACAAGGTCCGCACGCGCCGGACGACCCAGCAGGGCAGGTTGGACGGGGGAGAGGTGCCGCTGCGCGACATGAGCGCCATGGAGCACGAGATCGCGCGGATGGACCAGCGCATCTCGGACCTCGAGGACGCGCAGCTGGACGCCGAGGAGCGGCTGGAGGCCGCGGAGGGGGCCGAGCGCGCCATGCGGGACGAGGCCGTGGCCATCGCCGCCGACGTCGAGGCGACTCGCGCGCAGTTCAGCGAGGACATGAGCGGCGTCGAGGCAGAGCTCCGCCGGATCATGGCCGAGCGCCGGGAGCTCGCCGAGCGCGTGCCGGAGGACCTGCTGGCCGAGTACGAGAGGTCGCGGTCACGCAACGGCGCCCTCGCGGTCATCGAGGTGCGCGAGGGCGTCGCCATGGGCGCCGCGACCGATCTGGCGCCCGCCGAGCTGGGCGTCATCGCGCGCATCCCCGACGACGAGGTCTACTGGGCGGAGGAGACCGGTCAGCTGGTCGTGCGCACCGGGGCATCCCGCTGAGCGGGTAGACTCACCCCTGCGGATGAGTCGGTCGGGCGGCCGCGGGGGGCCTGAGGGCCCCGTGAGGAACGTCCGGGCTCCATCGGGCAGGGTGGTGGCCAACAGCCACCCGGGGTGACCCGCGGGACAGTGCCACAGAGAACAGACCGCCGGGGCCGTCTGGCGCCGGTAAGGGTGAAACGGTGGGGCAAGAGCCCACCAGCGGCGCGGGCGACCGTGCCGGCTCGGCAAACCCCACCCGGAGCAAGACCAAGCAGCAGGCGAATACGGGCGGCCCGTCCAATGCCTGCGGGTAGGTTGCTGGAGGCCTGCGGCAACGCAGGTCCTAGATGGATGGTCGCCGCCGCGAGCCCGGCAACGGGACGCGGTACAGAACCCGGCGTACAGACCGGCTCATCCGCGTCCCGCCTCGCAGCGCGACCTCACCCGACGTCCATGTAGACAGGGGAGGACCCCCCGTAGCTCCCGGAGGGCGAGACCTCGACGACGGGATCCACGGGGATGTCCCACCGGGGGATCGCGAACACGTACTCGTCGTCGCGCTCCGCGGTGGATTCCGCGAAGTCGAGCGTCTGGCCGAGGTACCAGCGCCCGGACTGGCCCTGCAGACGCAGGTCGGCGCGCTGGGCATAGTCGTCGGCGCCGTACCCGTGGGGGATGACGTGGACGCGGACGAGCATCCAGGCCTCGTCCGCGTACAGCTCGTCCTCCATCCACGGGTCCACCGCGTCGCCGCCGCTCGTGAGCGGGGAGAGCACAAGATCGGAGTACTGGCCCTGGTAGTAGTCGGGGAGCCGCACGGTCCACTGGCGGGCGCTCGCGGGGGCGCCGGGCGAGAACCCCGCTCCGGGCTTGGGCTGGCCGGAGCCGAGGAGCTCCGGGGCGCTCTGCCCCGCGGACACGCTGCCCCTCAGGGCGGACGGCGAGGGGGCGGCCGAGGGATCGATGGACCGCGCCGCTCCGCGGGCAGGAGAGGCCGGGGACGAGGGCGAGGCGTCCTCGTCGGCTCCGGTGCCGGAGCGCGAGCACCAGGACAGGAGGAGGGCGGCCGCCACGATGACGGCGAACAGGGCGATGGACACGGCTGTGACCCGGGGGGAGCTCCGTTTCGCGCGGCCGGTCGGGGACCGCGGGGTGGATCCCCGGCTCGGCGTTCGCGTCCGGCGGGTCCGGCGTCTCCTGGGGGGCCGCGGGGAGGCGGGCGTGGGCGTGCGGCCGTCCGCGCCGGGAGCGAATTGCGGGTAGGCCCGGGCGGCGTCGGAGAGGTCCGGTGCCGCGGGGAGGCGAGGCGCGCCGGGCGTGTCCGGCTCCCCCGTCCAGTCCTCGGAGGGGTCCTCGGACGAGCCGGGGGCGAACCGGTCGGTCATCGGGTCCGGCGCGCCGCCTCGTAGGCGGCCCCGACGATGCCGGCTGTGTTGAGAAGCCGGGCGGGCACCATCGGGGTCCTCAGGCGCAGGAGAGGCATCCACTTCTCGTGGTTGGCGGACACACCGCCGCCGACGACGAACAGGTCGGGGGAGAACAGCATCTCGAGGTGGGAGTAGTAGCGCTGGAGGCGGCCGGCCCATTCCTCCCAGGACAGGCCCTGGAGCGTCTTCTGCCCGGCCGAGGCCTGGGACTCCGCGTCATGGCCGTCCAGCTCGAGGTGCCCGAGTTCCGTGTTGGGCACCAGGACGCCGTCGACGATGATGGCCGAGCCGATGCCGGTGCCCTGTGTGGTGACGACCACCTCGCCGGAGACGCCCTTCGCGGCGCCGAAGGCGACCTCGGCCAGGCCCGCGGCGTCGGCGTCGTTGAGCGCGGTGACGGGACGCCCGAGGTGGCGGAGCATGAGCGCGTTGACGTCGACCCCGGTCCAGGACTTGTCGAGGTTCGCGATGAAGGCCACGACGCCGTGGATGATCGGGGCCGGGAAGGTGACGCCCACCGGGACGTCCGATCCCGCCCCCAGGCGGTCGAGGATCTCCCGGCAGGCCTCGGCGACCGCGTCGGGGGTCGAGGGCGTCGGGGTGTCCAGACGGACCCGGTCGCCGACGAACTCACCGGTGCCGAGGTCGACGAGGGCGCCCTTGACGCCCGATCCGCCGATGTCGATCCCGCAGGCGTGCGCCGCCATGGTTCCTCCCTGAATCGCAGCTCGTTGCGTGTGCGCGCCCAGCGTAGCCCAGCGGGCGGGCCTGCGGCCCGGCCGTCCGGGCCGCGTCAGGGCAGGGTGAGGATCTCCGGCCCGTCCTCGGTGACGACGATCGTGTGCTCGAACTGGGCGGTGCGCGAGCGGTCCGCGGTGACGACGGTCCAGCCGTTGTCCCACTGCTCCCACTCGACCGTTCCCAGGGTGAGCATGGGTTCCACGGTGAACACCATGCCCGGCTCCATGACGGTCGAGTACAGCGGAGCCGCGTCGTAGTGGGGGACGATGAGCCCGGAGTGGAAGGCCTCCCCCACGCCGTGCCCGGTGTAGTCGCGGATGACGCCGTACTCGAAGCGCTTGGCGTAGGACTCGATGACGCGGCCGATGACGTTGATCTGTCGGCCGGGACGGCAGGCCCGGATGCCGCGCATCATCGACTCCCGGGTGCGCTCGATGAGCAGATGCGACTCGGGATCGACGGCCCCGACCTCGTAGGTGGCGTTGGTGTCGCCGTGCACGCCGTCCTTGTACGCGGTGACATCCAGGTTGACGATGTCCCCCTCCTCCAGGGGGCGGTCGTCGGGGATCCCGTGGCAGATCACCTCGTTGACCGAGGTGCACAGCGATTTCGGGTAGCCCATGTAGCCCAGGGTCGAGGGGTAGGCGTCATGGCTGATCATGTACTCGTGGGCGATGCGGTCGAGCTCGTCGGTGGTCACGCCCGGCCGGATCGCGGCGGCTGCGGCCTCCATGGCCCCAGCGGCGATGCGCCCTGCCCGCCGGATCCGCTCCACCGTGTCGGCGTCCTTGACGTCGGAGGCGGTGACGACCTGGGCCGTCGTGGAACATGTACTCGGGGCGCTCGATGTGCTCGGGGACTGAGCGGCGCGGGGACACGCGGCCCGGAACGGCCGTGCCCAGGGGGGCGCGGGTGGCCAAGGGGGATGCAGCGATCATGGATCCCACCCTAGACCGACCGGGCGGGCGCGATCGCCCCGGCGGCCCGGGGGCCGGCGGCGTCGCCTCAGTGGCGGTGGAAGTTCTCCTCGGCGGGGAAGGCTCCCTCGGACACCGCCCGGACGTAGCTGGAGGCGGCGCGCCTCAGATCCTCGCCGAGCTCTCCGAAACGGCGGACGAAGGACGGGGTCCAGGCCGTCATCCCCGCCATGTCGGCCCACACCAGGACCTGGCCGTCGGTGTCCGGTCCCGCGCCGATCCCGATCGTGGGGACGCTCAGGGCGCGTGTGACCTGTGCGGCGACGTCGGCCGGGACCATCTCCAGGACGACGGCCACCGCGCCCGCCTCCTCCAGCGCCCGGGCGTCGTCCAGCATCGGCTGGGCCTGGTCGCCGCGTCCGCGCAGGCGCGGCCCGCCGATCGCGTTCTCCGACTGGGGGGTGTAGCCCAGGTGCCCGACCACCGGGATGCCGCCGTCGGTGAGGAGCCGGACCGCGGCCGCCCGGGGTGCGCCACCCTCGAGCTTGACGGCGTGGGCCCCCGCCCGCATGAGCCGGACCGCCGAGGCGAAGGCCTGCTCGGGGGAGGCCTCGTAGGTCCCGAAGGGCATATCGGCCACGACCAGGACTCGGGAGGTCGATCGGGCCACCGCGCCGGTCGCGCGTTCCATGTCCTCCAGGGTGACAGGCAGGGTGGAGCCGTGCCCGAGGACGACGTTGCCCAACGAGTCGCCCACGAGGAGCATGTCCACTCCCGCCGATTCCAGGATCGGAGCGGTCAGCGCGTCGTAGGCCGTGAGCATCGTCAGGCGGCGCCCCTCCCGCTTCGCGCGGGCGAGGTGCTGGACGCGGACGCGGCGGGCGGGGGCGTCGGCGGGCGACGAGGGTGCCGCCAGCCGGGCGGGCTGGGGTGAGGGTGTGGAGGGCATCGGTGCTCCTGTGCGAGAGATCGCGGTTGCGCCCATAGCCTAGATGATCGGCCGGAGTCCCACGCGGGCGGCGCGGTCCCGACGGATGGGGCTGCCAGGTGGATGGCGCATCGGTGCCATTCGGGCCACGCACTATCATGGGGTGCTGGCGCGCCCGGCGCGCCGCACACGATTCCCGACCGAGGAAGCAGGACATGGCTGACACTGTCCCCGAGCTCAACCCGCTGGACACGGACGCCGTGACCGCCCTCGTCGACGAGGCTCTCGCGGCGATTGCCGCCGCCCCGACCCTGGCCGGCCTCTCGCAGGTGCGTGCCCGCGTGCTGGGGGACAACGCGCCCCTGGTCCGGGCGAACCGGGCGATCGGATCGCTCGACCCGAAGGATCGCGGGGCGGCGGGGCGCGCGGTCGGCGGGGCGCGCCACCGGCTCGCCGAGGCGCTCGAGGACCGCCACGCGGTGCTCGAGGCCGAGCGGGAGGCGCGCGCCCTCGTGGAGGAGGCCGTCGACGTCACCGTCCCCACGCGGCGCCGGCCGGTGGGGGCGCGGCATCCGCTGGAGACCCTGATGGAGGAGGTCGCGGACTTCTTCATCGCCATGGGCTGGGAGATCGCGGAGGGTCCCGAGATCGAGCACGAGTGGTTCAACTTCGACTCCCTCAACTTCGACATCGACCACCCGGCGCGCCAGATGCAGGACACGCTCTACGTCGACGGGCGCAGCGCGGGCGGTGAGCACGAGGAGGACGGTCACCTCGTGATGCGCACCCATACCTCGCCCGTCCAGTCGCGCGCGATGCTCTCCCGGGGCGCGCCGCTGTACGTGGCCTGCCCGGGCAAGGTGTTCCGCTCCGACGCCCTGGACGCCACGCACACGCCCGTGTTCCACCAGTGCGAGGGGCTCGCCGTGGACCGCGGCCTGACGATGGCGCACCTCAAGGGCACACTCGACCACTTCGCCCGCGCGATGTTCGGGCCCGAGGCCCGCACGCGCCTGCGGCCCTCGTTCTTCCCCTTCACCGAGCCCAGCGCGGAGATGGACCTGTGGTTCCCCCAGAAGAAGGGGGGCGCCGGATGGATCGAATGGGGTGGATGCGGCATGGTCAACCCGAATGTCCTGCGGGCCAGCGGCATCGACCCGGACGTCTACTCGGGGTTCGCCTTCGGCATGGGGATCGAGCGCACGCTCATGCTGCGCCACGGGATCGCCGACATGCACGACATCGTCGAGGGCGACATCCGCTTCTCGGAGCAATTCGGCCTCACCGGAAGGGGGAACTGACATGCCGATGGTCCCGCTGTCCTGGCTGTCCGACCACGTCGAGGTCGCGCCCGGCACCACGGCGAGGGATCTCGCCGCCGCGCTGGTGCGCGTCGGGCTGGAGGAGGAGACGATCCACCCGGCCCGCGTGACGGGCCCGCTCGTCGTCGGCCGCGTCCTCACACGCCACGAGGAGTCCCAGCACAACGGCAAGGTCATCAATTACTGCCGGGTCGACGTCGGCGCGCACAACGACGCGCCGGGCACCGGCAAGGAGCCCAGCGACCTCCCCAGCCGCGGCATCATCTGCGGCGCCCACAACTTCGAGGTCGGCGACCTCGTCGTCGTCTCCCTGCCCGGCGCGGTACTGCCGGGCCCGTTCCCCATCGCCGCCCGCAAGACCTACGGACACGTCTCGGACGGCATGATGTGCTCGGCGCGCGAGCTGGGGCTCGGCGACGACCACTCGGGCATCGTCGTGCTCACCCGCGCCTACCCCGGCCGCGAGATCCCCGCCCCGGGCGCCGACCTCGTGTCCTTCCTCGGCCTGGGCGAGGAGGTCCTGGAGATCAACGTCACCCCCGACCGGGGCTACTGCTTCTCGATGCGCGGCGTCGCGCGCGAGTACTCCCATTCCACGGGCGCGGCGTTCACGGATCCGGGGCTGGCCTCGGCGCTGCCGGAGCCGGTCCCCGCGACCACGGCCGACGGGTTCCCGGTGGAGGTCGCCGACGCCGCGCCGATCCGCGCGCACGCGGGCTGCGACCGCTTCGTGACACGGATCGTGCGCGGGGTCGATCCCTCGGCCCCGACTCCCGAGTGGATGCGCGACCGGCTGGAGATGGCCGGGATGCGGTCGATCTCCCTGCCGGTGGACGTGACGAATTACGTCATGCTCGACCTGGGCCAGCCGATGCACGCCTACGACCTGGCGACGCTCTCCGCGCCGATCATGGTGCGCCGGGCGGCGGACGGCGAGCGTCTGGAGACCCTCGACGGCGTGGACCGGGCCCTGGACCCGGAGGACCTCCTCATCACGGACTCCCCGGACGGCCGCGGCTCGCGGATCATCGGCATGGCGGGCGTCATGGGCGGCGCAGACACCGAGGTGTCGCCGTCCACCACGGACATCCTGCTGGAGGCGGCGCATTTCGACGCCGTCTCCGTCGCGCGCACCGCCCGGCGCCACCGGCTGCCGTCGGAGGCCTCGAAGCGGTTCGAGCGCGGCACGGATCCGCTGCTGCCTCCCGTCGCCTGCCAGCGCGCGGTCGACCTGTTGGTCGAGTACGGGGGCGGCCAGGCCGCCCCCGCCGTCTCGGACTGGGACACGGTCCGCGCGCACCCCCCAGTGCGGATGCGCGTGGGCGAGCCCCGGCGCCTGACCGGAGTGGACTACGGGCCGGCGCGCGTGCGCGAGCTGCTCCAGATGGTCGGCTGCACGGTCGCCGGGGAGGAAGCCGACGCCGAGTGGCTGGTCACGGCGCCCAGCTGGCGGCCCGACCTCGTCGGCCCCGCCGACCTCGTGGAGGAGGTCGCACGCCTCGACGGCTACGGCAACATCCCCTCGCTCCTCCCGGCGGCGCCTGCGGGACGGGGCCTCACCGGCGCGCAGCGGGCCAGGCGCCAGGTCTCCGACACGCTCGCCCAGGGGGGGCTGGTCGAGGTCGAGTCCTACCCGTTCGTCTCCGACTCGCATGATCGGCAGCGCCTGCCCGAGGGCGACGTCCGCCGCCGGACTCTGCGCCTGCGCAACCCCCTGGCCGAGGACGCGCCCCTGCTGCGCACCTCCATCCTGGACACGCTCCTCGACACGGCGGGCCGCAACGCTTCCCGCGGCGCGCCGTCGATCGCGGTGTTCGAGACCGGTATGGTGGCGCACCCCGACGGCACCCGGCCCTCGGGCCTTCCCTCCGCGGAGAGACGGCCCAGCGAGGAGGTGCTGGATGGGCTGCGCGCCGGCGTGCCCGCCCAACCCTGGCATATCGGCGCGGTGCTCGCGGGGGCGGCCACCGCTCCCGGCGTCCTCGCCGCCCCGAGGCCGTTCGACTGGTCGGATGCGGTGGAGGCCGTGCGGCGCGCGGCCACGGTCCTGGGCGTGCGCGTGGAGGTCACCCGCGCCTGGGAGCCCGATGCCGAGGCCCGCACCGGCCGGGGCGCGCCGCCGATGCCGGTCGCCGCGACCGATCCGTCGGAGGTGGCGCCGTGGCATCCCGGGCGTGCCGCCCGGGTGTTCGCGCGGCGCGGACGCGATCTGGTCGGCCTCGCCATGGCCGGCGAGCTCCATCCCGAGGTGTGCCGCGCCTTCGGCCTGCCCGCCCGCTCCTGCGCGTTCGAGCTGGATCTCGACGCCCTCATCGCCCAGATGCCTCAGCAGCCGGTGCAGGTCAGGCCCGTGTCCACGTATCCCCTGGCGAAGGAGGACATCGCCCTGGTCGTCGACCGGGGGGTCCCGGCGGCCCGCGTCGAGCAGGTGGTCCGCCAGGCGGCGGGGCCACTGGCGGAGGACGTCACCCTCTTCGACATCTACGAGGGCGACCAGGTGCCGGAGGGGCATCGGTCTCTGGCTTTCGCCCTGCGGCTGCGCGCCCCCGACCACACGTTGACGGCGGAGGAGTCCGCCCAGGTGCGCCACGCCGTCGTCAAGCGCGCGCACAAGCTGCTCGGGGCCGAGCTCCGCTCCTGAGGAACCAGGTCCCGCGCCGAGCGCGCCCTGTGTCGCTCGACTCATGGGGACCTTCGATGCCCTCGGCGCGGGCCCGGATCTGCCACACTGGGAGACATGAGAATCCTCGTCACCGCATCCTCCAAACACGGGGCCACTGCCGAGATCGCCGACGCCATCGCCGAGCGGCTGCGCGGGACCGGGTGGGAGGCCGTCCGCCAGAACCCGGAGGACGTCGTCTCCCTGGACGGGATCGACGCGGTCGTGTGCGGGTCCGCCGTCTACATGACCCAGTGGATGCCCGGGGCCACGGCGTTCCTCCAGCGCTTCGAGACCCAGCTGGCGCAGATGCCGGTGTGGGCCTTCTCGGTGGGCCTGTCGGGCGTCCCGAAGCACTCCCCCCAGGATCCCTCGCGGATCGGCCCGGTCCTCCTCAAGGTCCACGTCGTGCACCACCAGGTGTTCCCGGGCCGCTACGACCCGGAGCTGTTGTCTCTGCGTGAGCGTTCGATCGTCCGGCTCGCGGGCGGCGTCGAGGGCGACTTCCGTGACTGGCAGGCCGTCGGCGAGTGGACCGACTCGATCATCGCGGAGCTGCGCAGGACCCTCCCCGCCGCCTGACCGGGGCGCATCCGTCCACATGGAGGACATCGCCGCCATTCTATGCATGTGCCCGTATGATTATGCACATGTCATTCACAGCGGCTGTGGCCGGCGCGTCAGGCTACGCGGGCGGTGAGGTCCTGCGGCTGCTCGCGACGCATCCGGACATCCGGGTCACGACGGTCACGGCGGCCTCCTCCGCGGGCCGTCGCCTCGGCGACGTGCATCCCCATCTGGCGCCCCTGGCCGAGCTGGTCATCGAAGAGACCTCCCCGCAGACCCTGGGCGGGCACGACCTCGTGTTCCTCGCCCTTCCGCACGGGCACTCCGCACAGGTCGCCGAGGCGCTCGAGCGCGCGGGCGACGACGCCCTGATCATCGACCTCGCGGCCGACCACCGGCTCGCCGACCCCGAGGAGTGGCGACGCTACTACGGCGGAGAGCCCGCCGACCCCTGGACCTACGGCATGCCCGAGCTGCTGCACGCCGGCGAGGACACGGCCCGCGCCCAGCGCGCCGGCCTCGCGCGCACGAGGCGCGTCGCGGTCCCCGGGTGCAACGTCACGGCCGTCACCCTGGCGCTCCAGCCCGCAGTCCTCGCCGGGCTCGTCGACGCCTCCTCGACGTGCGCCACGCTGGCCGTGGGCTACTCGGGCGCCGGACGCGCGGCGAAGCCCCACCTGCTGGCCTCCGAGGCGCTCGGGAACCTCGCCCCCTACGGAGTGGGAGGATCGCACCGCCATATCCCGGAGATCCTGCAGAACCTCCGGACCGCGGGGGCGGCGGACCCGCAGGTCGCCTTCACCCCGGTCCTGGTCCCGGTCTCACGGGGGATCCTCGCGACCGTCGTCGCGCCCCTGGCCGCAGGCGCGGACGCCGACGCGATCGCCGACGCCTACCGCGTCTACGACGACGAGCCGCTCCTCGAGGTCCTCCCGACGGGGGTGTGGCCCGCCACCGCGCCCGTCATCGGCACCGGCCGCGCGCTGGTCTGCGCCGCCGTCGACCGGCGCAGCGGGACGCTCATCGCCCTGTGCGCCCTCGACAACCTCGGCAAGGGCACGGCCGGCGCCGCGATCCAGTCCGCCAACCTCGCCCTGGGCCTGCCGGAGTGCACGGCCGTCCCCACGATCGGAGTCGCCCCATGACCGCCCTCGCCGTCGGAGTCACCGCGCCCCGGGGGTTCGCCGCCTCCGGTGTGGAAGCGGGCCTCAAGCAGCATGGGGGGCGCGACCTCGCCCTCGTCGTGAACCGTGGGCCGCGCGCGGCGTCGGCCGGCGTCTTCACCTCGAACCGGGTCGTCGCGGCGCCCGTCACCCTCACCCGCTCCCACCTGGCCGCGGGGACTCTGCGAGCCGTCGTCCTGAACTCGGGCGGCGCCAACGCCTGCACCGGCCGCCCCGGCGCGCGGGACGCCCAGGCGACCGCCGCGCGCGCCGCCGCTGCGCTCGGCCTGGAGCCCGGGCAGGTCGGCGTGTGCTCGACGGGGCTCATCGGCCAGAGGCTGCCCCTGGACCTCCTCCTGCCGGGCATCGACCAGGCGGCCGCCGCTCTGGAGGAGGACGACGAGGCCGCCCTGGCGGCCGCCGACGCGATCCGGACCACCGACACCGTGCCGAAGACCGCGGTGGCGACCGGCGACGGGTGGAGCATCGGCGGAATGGCGAAGGGCGCCGGGATGCTGGCCCCCGGTCTCGCCACCATGCTCTGCGTGCTCACCACCGACGCCGTCCTCGACGATGCCGGGGCCGCTTCCGCTCTGGAGGAGGCCGTGCGGACGACTTTCAACCGCACCGACTCCGACGGCTGCATGTCGACGAACGACTCGGTCATCCTGCTCTCCTCCGGCGCGTCCGGGACGGCGCCGGATCCGGCCGCCTTCACGGAGGCTCTGCGCGAGATCTGCGCCCGGCTCGCCCGCCAGCTCATCGCCGACGCGGAGGGCGCCACCCACGACATCGCCGTCACGGTGGCCGGGGCCAGCGACGAGGCCGCCGCCGAGGCTGTGGCGCGGGCCGTCGCCCGGTCGAACCTGTTCAAGGCCGCCGTCTTCGGCAACGACCCGAACTGGGGCCGCGTCGTGGCGGAGGTCGGCACCGTCCCGGCCGAGGTCGCCCCCTTCGACCCCTCGCAGCTCGACGTCTCGATCAACGGCGTCATGGTGTGCCGTCAGGAGGGCGTGGGCGAACCCCGCGAGCGCGTCGACATGACCGCGCGCGAGGTCCGCGTCCTCGTCGACCTCCACGCCGGGGAGGCCCGGGCCACGGTGTGGACGAACGACCTCACCCACGGATACATCCACGAGAACAGCGCGTACTCGTCATGAGCGACCGGATCAGCCCCCAGGACAAGGCGGGCATCCTCCTGGAGACGATGCCATGGCTGCGCCGCTACTCCGGCCAGATCGTCGTCATCAAGTACGGCGGCAACGCGATGGTCGACGAGTCGCTGAAGAGGGCCTTCGCCCAGGACGTCCTCTTCCTCCACCAATGGGGCGTCCGCCCGGTGGTCGTCCACGGCGGTGGCCCGCAGATCAACGCGATGCTCGCGCGGCTCGGCCTGGAGGCCCCCTTCGAGCACGGGCTGCGCGTGACCACGCAGGAGGTCATGGAGATCGTCCGGATGGTGCTGCTCGGCAAGGTCCAGCGCGAGCTCGTCTCCCTGCTCAACCAGGAGGACTACCAGGCGATGGGACTCGCGGGAGAGGACGCCGGCCTCTTCCGCGCCCGCCGCACGCCCGCCTGGGTGGACGGCGAGCCCGTCGACGTCGGGCTGGTGGGCGAGATCACCCATGTCAACGCCGCGCCCGTCCTCTCTCTGCTGGACGCGGGCCGGATCCCTGTGATCTCCTCGGTCGCCCCCGACGAGGACCAGCCCGGCGGCGTCCTCAACGTCAACGCGGACCTCGCCGCCAGCGCCCTGGCTGGCGCGCTCGGCGCGGAGAAGCTCCTCATGCTCACCGACGTCGAGGGCCTCTACGCGAACTGGCCCGACCGCTCCACCCTGATCTCCCGTCTCACCGACGAGGAGCTGCGCGAGATGCTCCCCTCCATGGAGTCGGGGATGGCCCCGAAGATGCGAGCGGCCCTGGCGGCCCTCGACGGCGGGGTCCCGATGGTCCACATCATCGACGGCCGCCGCCCGCATTCGATGCTGCTGGAGATCTTCACGGACGACGGGGTCGGCACGATGATCACGGCGGCGCACGCGGAGGCGTTCCCGGAGGTGCTCCGATGAATGGACGGGAATGGGGCAGCCGCTACGCGGACGCCCTGATGAACACGTTCGGGGCGCCCCAACTGGTGCTCGTGGAGGGATCGGGCGCCCGCGTGACGGATGCGGACGGACGGGAGTACCTCGACCTGCTGGGCGGGATCGCGGTCAACCTCCTCGGCCAGGCGCACCCGGCGGTCGTGCGCGCCGTGTCGGACCAGGCGGGACGGCTCGGACACGTCTCGAATTTCTTCGCCACGCCCCCTCAGGTGGCGTTGGGCGAGCACCTCCTGCGCATCGTCGAGCCCGGCGGAGCGCCCGGGGGATCGCGCGTGTTCCTGACGAACTCGGGCACCGAGTCCAACGAGTGCGCCCTCAAGATGGTCCGGGCCCACGCCAACGCCCTGACGGCCGGGGACGGCCGCCCGCGTCCGCGCATCCTCGCCCTCGAGCACGCCTTCCACGGACGGTCCACCGGGGCGCTTGCCCTCACCTGGAAGCAGGCCTACCGGGCCCCCTTCGAACCGCTCATGCCCGGGGTGGAGTTCATCCCCGTCGGGGACATCGCAGCCCTGGAGCAGGCGATGGGCGAGGACGTCGCCGGCGTCTTCGTCGAACCCGTGCAGGGGGAGGCCGGCGTCCACGAGGTCGACGACGACTTCCTCCTCGCGGCGCGCCGGCTCACCCGCCAGGCGGGCGCTCTGCTGGTGTGCGACGAGGTCCAGTGCGGGCTCGGGCGCACGGGCGACTGGATGGCCCACCACCGCAGCGGCATCGTGCCCGATGCCGTGACCCTCGCGAAGGGCCTGGGCGGCGGCATGCCGATCGGCGCCTGCATCGGGATCGGCGCGGCCGGATCCATCCTGGGCCCTGGCATGCACGGCACGACCTTCGGCGGGAACCCCGTGTGCGCGGCCGCCGCGAACGCCGTGCTCGACACCGTCGAGTCGGAGGGCCTCCTCGATCACGCGGAGCGCCTCGGACGGCAGTGGCGGGCCGAGCTGAGGGACCTGGATCTGCCGGGCCTCACCGAGGTCCGCGGCCGCGGGCTGCTCATTGGCGTGGAATTCTCCGCCCCCATCGCCCCCCTCCTGGTCTCGGCCGGCAGGGAGGCGGGCTTCATCCTCAACGCCGCCACCCCCACCACGCTGCGCCTGGCGCCCCCCCTCGTGCTCACGGCCACTCAGGCGCGCAGCTTCACCGAGGCGCTGCCAGGGCTCGTCGCCAGCGCCCAGCGACAGGAAGGACATCGATGACCACCACGACACCGTCGATCCCGGCGACCCGCACCGCGCGGCACGGCGCCATTGTCGACATCCTCGCGGAGCAGGCAGTCGCCTCCCAGGAGGAGCTGCGCAGGGCGCTCGCACGGCGGGGCATCGAGACCACGCAGGCGACGCTCTCCCGCGACCTCATGGAGCTGAGGGCCACCAAGGTCCGCAACCAGTCGGGCGTCCAGGTGTACTCCGTGCCCGATGCGGACGGCGGGCACACCCACGAGGCGGAGGCCGCCGGCGCGCGGCTGGTGCACTGGTGCCAGGAGCTCCTCGTCGCCACCGACGTGGCGGGCAATCTCCTGGTGCTGCGCACACCGGTGGGAGCGGCGAACCTGCTCGGATCGGCCATCGACGCGGTGCGGATGGACGGCATCGTCGGCACGATCGCGGGGGACGACACGATCCTCCTCGTGTGCCGCACCGCGCAGGAGGCCGAAGGGGTCCGGGACCGGCTCCTCCGCCTGGCGGACGCGGGGACCGCCGGATCCCCCGGGGACGGCGATCCGGACCATGACTGACACAGGCATCCATCCACTCACGGAGAAGAGGACACAGATGACGCAGGGCAAGGACCGTGTGGTTCTCGCGTACTCAGGGGGGCTCGACACCTCGGTCGCGATCGGCTGGATCGGGGAGCAGACCGGGATGGAGGTCATCGCGGTGGCCGTCGACGTCGGCCAGGGCGGGGAAGACCTCCAGGTCATCCGGCAGCGCGCTCTGGACTGCGGCGCCGTCGAGGCCTACGTCGCCGACGCCAAGGAGGAGTTCGCCGCGGACTTCTGCATGCCCGCCCTCAAGGCGAACGCGCTCTACCAGGGCGCCTACCCGCTGGTCTCCGCGATCTCGCGCCCGCTGATCTCGAAGCATCTTGTGCGCGCGGCCCGCCAGTTCGGGGCGACGACTGTCGCCCACGGGTGCACGGGCAAGGGCAACGACCAGGTGCGTTTCGAGGTGTCGATCACCTCGATGGCCCCCGACCTCAAGACGATCGCCCCCGTGCGCGACCTCGCGCTCACCCGCGACGTCGCCATCGACTACGCGAACAGGCACCACCTGCCCATCGAGACGACGAAGAACAACCCCTTCTCCATCGACCAGAACGTCTGGGGCCGCGCCATCGAGACCGGCTTCCTCGAGGACCTGTGGAACGCCCCCACCAAGGACGTCTACAACTACACGGACGATCCCACCTATCCGCCGCTGCCCGACGAGGTCGTCCTCACCTTCGAGAAGGGCGTGCCCGTGGCCATCGACGGCCGCCCGGTCACACCGTTGCAGGCGATCCAGGAGATGAACAGGCGCGCCGGGGCCCAGGGCATCGGCCGCATCGACATCGTCGAGGATCGCCTGGTCGGCATCAAGTCCCGCGAGGTCTACGAGGCCCCGGGCGCTGTCGCCCTCATCGCGGCCCACCAGGAGCTCGAGCGCGTCACCATCGAGCGCGAGCTCGCCCGGTTCAAACGCCGGGTCGACGAACGCTGGGGCGAACTGGTCTACGACGCGCAGTGGTTCTCCCCGTTGAAGAAGTCCCTCGACACCTTCATCGAGTCGACGCAGGAGTACGTCTCCGGCGAGATCCGCATGAGTCTGCACGGGGGCCGCGCGACGGTGACGGGGCGCCGCTCCGACGCCTCGCTCTATGACTTCAACCTCGCGACCTACGAGACGGGCGACTCCTTCGACCAGTCCCACTCCCGCGGATTCATCGAGATCTACGGCATGACGTCGAAGCTGGCCACCGCGCGCGACGTCCGTTTCGGCAAGGGCCTGGAGGTGGGGGAGGGAGCGCTGTGAGCGTCTGACCCCGTCTGCGGCGAGGGCGGCGTCCCGATGCCCCGGCGTGCCCGCTGGGCCGGCGCCATCGCCCTCGCCGGACCCGGATCCTCACGAGGCGATGGGATCGCGCAAGACCGGGCATGTCATGCACCGGGGGCCGCCGCGCCCGCGTCCGAGCTCCGCCCCGTGCACCTCGATGACCTCGATGCCCGCGTGGCGCAACGCCTCGTTGGAGAGGGGGGACCGGTCGTAGACGACGACTCGGCCGGGAGCCAGGGCAAGCGCGTTGCAGCCGTCGTTCCACTGCTCGCGATCGATGTCGGAGAAAGCTCCGCGGGGTGAGATCACGCGGATGGGGCGGTCGAGGACGCGCCTCAGGGCCGCCACCAGGTCCGTTCCGGAGTCGTCGATGACCAGATGGTCGTCGCGCTGCGTGAGGACCATCGTGCGCACGGCGCCGAGCCGGGGGTAGAGGAGGAAGGCATCGCGGTCCACCTGGGTGAGCACGGTGTCCAGGTGCATGAAGGCCCGCGTCTGGGGAAGGACGACGGCGAGGACGGTGTGCGCCTGACCGGCGCGGAACAGCTTGAGGGAGAGCCTTTCGACGCCCTGCGGCGTCGTGCGCTCCGAGACGCCGAAGGCCACGACGCCGTCGCCCAGCACCAGGGCGTCACCGCCCTCCGCGGAACGGATCGCCCCGGAGGTCCCGGTCGACCACGTGTGGAAGCGGGCCCTGGCGAAACGCGGGTGCCACTGGTAGATCGCCGAATAGTGCAGGGACTCCCGCTGGCGCGCCAGGCTGCTCATCGAGTTGACGGCCGCCCCGCCGTAGATCCACGCGGAGGCGTCGCGGGCGAAGAGATGATTCGGCAGCGGGCGGATGAGGAAGTCCTCATCCTCCAGCGTGCGAGTGACCAGGGAGCGGACCGGGGACTGCGCCT
Source organism: Schaalia naturae (assembly GCF_042665795.1). Taxonomy (NCBI): domain Bacteria; kingdom Bacillati; phylum Actinomycetota; class Actinomycetes; order Actinomycetales; family Actinomycetaceae; genus Schaalia; species Schaalia naturae. Next base: position 1,136,856 of record NZ_JBHTEF010000001.1, on the reverse strand, counting down.
TCCACTCCTCGACGGTGAGCCCCTCCAGGCACAGGCTCGCCAGCCGGTCGACGTCCAGACCCGCCGTCCACTCACGCAGCGCCGGTGTGAGCACGGGCCCCAGGCGCCTCTCGTTGAGGGTGCGGTCCAGGACGGCCGCCCGGGCGTCGGGGACCGCGAGCGTCTGCGCGAGGAGGGCGCGCAGGGGGAGGACTTCGATGCCGTGCTCCTCCATGACGGCGGTGAACTCATCGTGCTCCGCGCGGGCCCGCCCCGGATCCAGGAGGTCGTCGAAGAGCAGCTCCTGATGGTTCGAGGGGGTCAGCCGTTCGATCTCGCGTCCGGGACGGTGGACGATGACCTGGCGGAGGCGCCCGATCTCGGAGTCGACGTGCGGATCGGTCATGGCGCTGCCTTTCCTCGGATCAGGGACAGACTAGCGCCGATCCGTGGGCACGCTGGCGTGCCGGGTCCCGATCGGGGCATCATCGGGGCATGTCTGAGCCAGAGGAGACCGCCCGCGCCGACACTCCGATCAGCCTGTGGGGAGGCCGGTTCACCGGCGGTCCCTCGCGGGCGCTGGCCGCGCTGTCGGTGTCGACGCAGTTCGACTGGCGGCTCGCCCACGTCGACATCCGCGGGTCCCATGCGCATGCGAATGCGCTCCACGCCGCCGGCCTGCTCACCGATGAGGAGCTCGCCGCGATGCACGCCGCGCTGGACCGGCTCGACGCGGACGTCGCCTCGGGCGCCTTCCTCCCCGGACCCGGGGACGAGGACGTCCACACCGCCCTGGAACGCGGGCTGCTGGAGCGCGCCGGCGAGCACCTGGGGGGCAAACTCCGCGCCGGGCGCTCCCGCAACGACCAGATCGCGACCCTGATCCGCATGTACCTGCGCGAAGAGGCCCGGCATCTCGCGGGCCTGACCCTGGACACCGCGGACGCCCTGCTCGCCCAGGCGCGGGGAGCGGGGGAGTCGGTGATGGCCGGGCGCACTCACATGCAGCATGCGCAGCCGGTGCTCGTCGCCCACCATCTCGCGGCCCACGTCTGGCCCCTGCTGCGCGACGTCGACCGCCTGCGCGATTGGGACCGCCGGGCGGCGATCTCGCCCTACGGGTCCGGGGCGCTGGCCGGCAACACGCTCGGCATGGATCCCCGGTCCGTCGCACGTGAGCTCGGCTTCCGGGACTCGGCGGCCAACTCCATCGACGCGACGGCGTCGCGCGACGTGGTGGCCGAGTTCTCCTTCGTCATGGCGATGACCGGAGTGGATGTCTCGCGCCTGTGCGAGGAGATCGTCATCTGGAACACGAAGGAGTTCGGCTACGTCACCCTCGACGACGCCTTCTCCACCGGGTCCTCGATCATGCCCCAGAAGAAGAACCCGGACGTGGCTGAGCTGGGGCGGGGCAAGGCGGGACGCCTCATCGGGGACCTCACCGCTCTGCTCACCGTGCTCAAGGGCATCCCCCTGGCCTACGACCGCGACCTCCAGGAGGACAAGGAGCCGGTCTTCGACCAGGTCGACACCCTTGGCGTGCTCCTCCCCGCGGTGGCGGGGATGGTCGCCACCATGTCTCTGCACCTCGATCGGATGGCGGAGTGGGCCCCCCAGGGGTTCTCGCTGGCCACCGACATCGCGGAATGGCTGGTGAGGCGCGGGGTGCCGTTCAGGCAGGCCCACGAGATCTCGGGCGCCTGCGTGCGCGCCGCCGAAGAGCGGGGCGTCGAGCTGTGGGATCTTGACGACGAGGAGCTGGTGGCGGCCTCGCCCCTGCTCACCCCCGAGGTGCGGGAGGTGCTCAGCGCCCAGGGGTCGGTGGGCGCGCGGCGCGGACGGGGCGGGACCGCGCCTGAGAGGGTGGCCGAACAGCTCGACGAGGCCGGGGCCCTGGCCGCGGACCTCAGACGGTGGGCGGCGGACGCCGCTTCGGCAGACGGTCGGTAAGCTGGGCGGCGTCCCCGGGGCCGCCGGGGCGCCATGACACCGACGACATAAAGGACAGCACCGTGACCGACCTCCTCGACGAGCTCCAGTGGAGGGGCCTCATCGCCCAGCACACGGACATCGATGCGCTGCGCGCGCACCTGGCTCGGGGACCGGTCACGTATTACTGCGGGTTCGACCCCACGGCGGCGTCCCTGCACCACGGCCATCTGGTCCAACTGATCCTCATGCGCCACCTGCAGCGCGCTGGCCACCGTCCCCTTGCTCTGGTGGGAGGGGCGACGGGCCTGATCGGCGATCCGAGACCCTCGGGCGAGCGCCAGCTTCAGGACGCCGAGACCGTTGCCGGGTGGGCGGGGAACCTGCGCCGCCAGATCGAGGCGCTCCTCGACTTCGAGGGCCCCAACGCGGCGCGCATCGTCAACAACCTCGACTGGACGGGACAGATGTCGGCGGTCGCGCTGCTGCGCGACGTCGGCAAGTACTTCCGGGTGGGCACCATGCTCTCGAAGGACATCGTCGCGCGCCGGCTGGAGTCCGACGAGGGACTGTCCTACACGGAGTTCAGCTACCAGGTCCTCCAGGCCAATGACTTCCTCGAGTTGCACCGGCGCTTCGGATGCACCCTGGAGACCGGGGGCAACGACCAGTGGGGCAACATGGTGGGCGGTGTGGACCTCATCCGCAAGGTCGAGGGCGCCGAGACGCACGTGATGACGACCCCGATCATCACGAAGGCGGACGGGACGAAGTTCGGGAAGTCCGAGGGCGGGGCGATCTGGCTCGACCCATCGCTGATGAGCCCTTACGCGTTCTACCAGTTCTGGCTCCAGACGGCCGACGCGGATGTGGCCAAGCTCCTCAAGATCTTCACCTTCCTGTCCCGCGAGCGGATCGCGGAGTTGGAGACCGCGGTCGCGGAACGGCCTCAGCACCGCGAGGCCCAGAAGGAGCTCGCGGCGCGGGTGACGGAGATGGTGCACGGGGCGGACCAGCTGGCCCGGGTGCGCGCCGCCACCGACGCCCTGTGGGGGGCCGGGGACCTGCGGGCGGTGGACGGGCAGACGCTGCTCGCGGCCGTGAAGGACCTTCCCGCGGGTGACATCCGCGTGGGCCGGTCCACGATCGTCGACGCGCTGGTGTCCACCGGGCTGGAGAAGGGGCGCTCGGCGGCGCGGCGCACGGTTGCCGCGGGCGGCGCGTCTCTCAACAACGCCCGCGTCACCGACGAGGACGCTCCGATCCTGGCGACGGACATGCTGGCGGGCGGGGTCGCCCTGGTGCGCAAGGGGCGGAGGAACCTCGCGGTCGTGCGCGCTCAGTGAGATCCCCCGCATCCGGAGCCGGCGTCCCCTGGGCCCGTGCGCACGGGACGCCGGCCCTTCCCAGGGTCGCGCCTCCTCCCTCCTCCAGCCGAGGCGGCCGAGCAGGACATCGAATAGGCGCAGGTCAAAAGCTGTTTCGGGGTAATCCCGCTGTCCTGTGGGGGGGGGTCCGGATCGCCGCGGCGAAGACCCGCGGGACTGCCCAGACCCCCTTGGTTTGACAGGGCGGCCCGGACCCCGTAAAGTTCTTCTTCGCCGCCGGTGAGGAGCGCAGGCTCCGGGCCGGACGTGCAGACGCCTCCAGCGCCTTTTTGTGGTTGTTGGTGTGTGGGTGTTGTTTGTGAACTCGATAGCGTGTTTGTTTTTGATGCCTGTTTTTTGTTTTTTGGTTGGGGTTGTCTTTGGCTGGCTTGCTGCTGTTGTTGTGGTGGTGGGTTGGTTGGGGGTTTCTCTGGATGTTTGGTTTTGTTCGGAGAGTTTGATCCTGGCTCAGGACGAACGCTGGCGGCGTGCTTAACACATGCAAGTCGTACGGGCTGCTTGGGGGTTTTTCTTCTGGGTGGTGAGTGGCGAACGGGTGAGTAACACGTGAGTAACCTGCCCTCTTCTTTGGGATAACGGCTGGAAATGGCTGCTAATACCGGGTGTGGCCTCGTGCCTGCATGGGTGTGGGGTGATAGGGCCATCGTTTGGTGGTTTGGTGGGGGATGGGCTCGCGGCTTATCAGCTTGTTGGTGGGGTGATGGCTTACCAAGGCTTTGACGGGTAGCCGGCCTGAGAGGGTGACCGGTCACATTGGGACTGAGATACGGCCCAGACTCCTACGGGAGGCAGCAGTGGGGAATTTTGCACAATGGGCGAAAGCCTGATGCAGCGACGCCGCGTGAGGGATGGAGGCCTTCGGGTTGTGAACCTCTTTCGCTCATGGTCAAGCCGCGGGTTTGCTCGTGGTGAGGGTAGTGGGTAAAGAAGCTCCGGCTAACTACGTGCCAGCAGCCGCGGTAATACGTAGGGAGCGAGCGTTGTCCGGAATTATTGGGCGTAAAGGGCTTGTAGGCGGTTTGTCGCGTCTGCCGTGAAATTCCTTGGCTTAACTGGGGGAGTGCGGTGGGTACGGGCAGGCTTGAGTGCGGTAGGGGAGACTGGAATTCCTGGTGTAGCGGTGGAATGCGCAGATATCAGGAGGAACACCGGTGGCGAAGGCGGGTCTCTGGGCCGTTACTGACGCTGAGGAGCGAAAGCGTGGGGAGCGAACAGGATTAGATACCCTGGTAGTCCATGCTGTAAACGTTGGGCACTAGGTGTGGGGGCCGCCCTTGGTTTCCGCGCCGTAGCTAACGCTTTAAGTGCCCCGCCTGGGGAGTACGGCCGCAAGGCTAAAACTCAAAGGAATTGACGGGGGCCCGCACAAGCGGCGGAGCATGCGGATTAATTCGATGCAACGCGAAGAACCTTACCAAGGCTTGACATGCACCCTGGGTGGCCTGAGAGGGTCGCGCATTTGGTTGGGGGTGTGCAGGTGGTGCATGGTTGTCGTCAGCTCGTGTCGTGAGATGTTGGGTTAAGTCCCGCAACGAGCGCAACCCTTGCCCTATGTTGCCAGCACGTTGTGGTGGGGACTCGTGGGGGACTGCCGGGGTGAACTCGGAGGAAGGTGGGGATGACGTCAAATCATCATGCCCCTTATGTCTTGGGCTTCACGCATGCTACAATGGCTGGTACAGAGGGTTGCGATGCCGTGAGGCGGGGCGAATCCCTTAAAGCTGGTCTCAGTTCGGATTGGGGTCTGCAACTCGACCCCATGAAGGTGGAGTCGCTAGTAATCGCAGATCAGCAACGCTGCGGTGAATACGTTCTCGGGCCTTGTACACACCGCCCGTCACGTCATGAAAGTTGGTAACGCCCGAAGCCCATGGCCCAACCACTGTGTGGGGGGAGTGGTCGAAGGCGGGATTGGCGATTGGGACGAAGTCGTAACAAGGTAGCCGTACCGGAAGGTGCGGCTGGATCACCTCCTTTCTAGGGAGTGCTGCCACGGTTTGTTTGGGGTTCCGGGTGGTCCGGGGTCTTGGTTGTGGTGGGGCTGGGTGTCGGGGGCTTGCACGCTGTCGGGTTCACTTCCAACGCCTGTTGGGGGTGGTGGCCTGCTTGTGGTCCTGCGTGGTGTGGGGTTGTGGGTGTGGTGGGTTGTTTGTGTACTGCATAGTGGTTGTGAGCATCTTATTTGCTGTGATTGTGTGTTTTGTTGAGTTTTGTTGGGCATTCGGTGGATGCCTTGGCATTGGGAGCTGATGAAGGACGTGGCGGCCTGCGATAGGCCTCGGGGAGTTGGCGAGCGAGCGTTGATCCGGGGGTGTCCGAATGGGGGAACCTGGCTGGGGTTGTGCCTGGTCACCATCACTTGAATTGATAGGGTGGTGGGGGGAACGCGGGGAAGTGAAACATCTTAGTACCCGTAGGAGAAGATATTCCGTGTGTAGTGGCGAGCGATAGCGGATGATGGCTAAACCTTGTGCGTGGATAAGTCGGCGGGCGTTGCGTGTGGGGGGTTGTGGGGCTCATTTGTCTGTCCTCTGCCGGGGGTGGGCATGCTTGCGCGTGTGGAGTTGAATCGTCTGGGATGGCGGGCCGTAGACCGTGAGAGCCGGGTAGGTGGACGTGCGTGTGGGTGTGTGGGGTGGGTGCCCGAGTAGTGCGGGGCTCGTGGAATCTCGTGTGAATCTGCCAGGACCACCTGGTAAGCCTGAATACTACCCAGTGACCGATAGTGCATAGTACCGTGAGGGAATGGTGAAAAGTACCCCGGGAGGGGAGTGAAATAGTGCCTGAAACCGGGTGCCTGTAAGCCGTCGGAGCCTTGTGGGGTGACGGCGTGCCTTTTGAAGAATGAGCCTGCGAGTCAGTGGCATGTGGCGTGCTTAACCCGTGTGGGGGAGGCGTAGCGAAAGCGAGTCTGAAGAGGGCGTGTGTCGCGTGTCCTGGACCCGAAGCGGGGTGATCTACCCATGGCCAGGTTGAAGCGGTGGTAAGACGCCGTGGAGGACCGGACCCACCGGGGTTGAAAACTCGGGGGATGAGCTGTGGGTAGGGGTGAAAGGCCAATCAAACTCCGTGATAGCTGGTTCTCCCCGAAATGCATTTAGGTGCAGCGTTGCGTGGTGCCTGGTGGAGGTAGAGCGACTGGATGGTTGATGGGCCCGTTGGGTTACTGGCGCCAGCCAAACTCCGAATGCCGTCAGGTTAGCGTGGCAGTGAGACTGCGGGGGATAAGCTTCGTGGTCGAGAGGGAAACAGCCCAGATCATCGGCTAAGGCCCCTAAGCGTGTGCTGAGTGGGAAAGGATGTGGGGTCGCGTTGACAACCAGGAGGTTGGCTTAGAAGCAGCCATCCTTGAAAGAGTGCGTAATAGCTCACTGGTCAAGTGGCCGTGCGCCGACAATGTAGCGGGGCTGAAGTGCACCGCCGAAGCCGTGATGCCTTGATGTGCTGTCCTTTTTGGGTGGTGTGTTGGGGTGGGTAGGGGAGCGTCCTGCTTGCGGTGAAGCCTGGGGGTGACCCGGGGTGGAGCGGGTGGGAGTGAGAATGCAGGCATGAGTAGCGAGATCTGGGGTGGGAATCCCCAGCGCCGATAGACCAAGGGTTCCAGGGGCAGGTTGATCCGCCCTGGGTTAGTCGGGTCCTAAGGCGAGGCCGACAGGCGTAGTCGATGGATGACCAGTTGATATTCTGGTACCGCCTACCAACCGGCAAGGGCTGCTGCTTTGGGGTAGCTGGGCTGTCCTGGTGCTCTTGTCTCCTTCGGGGGGTGGGGGTGTTGGGGTCGCTGGGTGTGTCCTGGGTGGTGGTGAGCGTGTTGACAGGGGTGACGCAGGGAGGTGGCTGCCGCGCACCGGTGGTTGTGTGCGTCTAAGGTTGTGGCCCGTCCGCCAGGTAAATCCGGTGGGTGTTGTGGGTGAGGACTGATGGGGCTGCCCGTTTGGGTGGCTGGTGGTGTGCCTGTACTGTCGAGAAAAGCCTCGACGCGAGGGTGGTGGGCGCCCGTACCCTAAACCGACTCAGGTGGTCTGGTAGAGGATACCGAGGCGTTCGAGTGAATCATGGTTAAGGAACTCGGCAAAATTCCCCCGTAACTTCGGGATAAGGGGGACCTCTTGCGGTGGCGCGCCCGTGCGGTGTGGCTGCGGTGGGGGGTCGCAGAGAATAGGGAGAAGCGACTGTTTACTAAAAACACAGGTGCGTGCGAAGTCGTAAGACGATGTATACGCACTGACGCCTGCCCGGTGCTGGAAGGTTAAGAGGAGGGCTCATCCCCACGTGTGGGGTGCAGGCTTGAATTGAAGCCCCAGTAAACGGCGGTGGTAACTATAACCATCCTAAGGTAGCGAAATTCCTTGTCGGGTAAGTTCCGACCTGCACGAATGGCGTAACGACTTCTCCGCTGTCTCGACCGTGAGCTCGGTGAAATTGCAGTACGAGTAAAGATGCTCGTTTCGCGCAGCAGGACGGAAAGACCCCGGGACCTTTACTGCAGCTTGGTATTGGTGTTCGCTTGTGCTTGTGTAGGATAGGTGGGAGACTGTGAGGCCGCGGCGCTAGTCGTGGTGGAGTCGTCGTTGAAATACCATTCTGGTTCAAGCGGTCATCTAACCTCGGCCCGTGATCCGGGTTGGGGACAGTGCCTGGTGGGTAGTTTAACTGGGGCGGTTGCCTCCTAAAGAGTAACGGAGGCGCTCAATGGTTCCCTCAGCCTGGTTGGTCATCAGGTGGCGAGTGCAAGTGCACAAGGGGGCTTGACTGTGAGACCGACGGGTCGAGCAGGTGCGAAAGCAGGAACTAGTGATCCGGCCATGGCATGTGGGTGCGTGGTCGCTCAACGGATAAAAGGTACCCCGGGGATAACAGGCTGATCTTGCCCAAGAGTCCATATCGACGGCATGGTTTGGCACCTCGATGTCGGCTCGTCGCATCCTGGGGCTGGAGTCGGTCCCAAGGGTTGGGCTGTTCGCCCATTAAAGCGGTACGCGAGCTGGGTTTAGAACGTCGTGAGACAGTTCGGTCCCTATCCGCTGCGCGCGTAGGAAACTTGTGGAGGGCCGTCCCTAGTACGAGAGGACCGGGATGGACGAACCTCTGGTGTGCCAGTTGTACCGCCAGGTGCATGGCTGGGTGGCTATGTTCGGGAGGGATAACCGCTGAAGGCATCTAAGCGGGAAGCCTGCTCCGAGATGAGGTTTCCGGGCCCCTCCTTGTGGGGGGTGTGAGGCCCCCGGTGGATGACCGGGTTGATAGGCCAGGAGTGGAAGCCCTGTAAGGGGTTGTGAGCTGACTGGTACTAATGGGCTGATACTCAACAATTCGCGCCCGCCCCCTTTCGTGGGGGTGGCGGCGGTTTTGGTGCTCACAATCACTGTGCGGTTCACGACCAACCCGCCCACGCTCGCCCGACCTTCCTCTTGGAGGGTTGGGGGTGTGGGGGTCGAGATAGTCGTGCGGGGGTCATGGCGCGGGGGAGACGCCCGGTCTCCTTTCCGAACCCGGAAGCTAAGCCCCGCAGCGCCGATGGTACTGCACCCGGTGGGGTGTGGGAGAGTAGGACGCCCCCGCGCATTACTGGCCTGCCCCCCCCTTGGGGGCCGGCAACAGTTTTGGGGGGCCCCGCCAACTGGCAGGACCCCCCAAAACCACACCAAAAACAAACAACGCATGCGGCGTACCGTGAGAAGTCGAAGACGCCAGCCGAAGAACTGCACAGTGACGGACCGACCCCGGCCCGACGATGACATAGGGAGCACAGGCGATGGCGGACAGCGGCCACGAGGGTTCGGGATCCTACCGGCAGGGTGGCAAGGGTGATCGCCGGTGGCGCGAACACGGGGACCGGTCCTGGCGTGGACGCGAGTCCGGCGACGGCGGAGATCGCCGCGGTGGAGGATCGTACTCATCGCATGATCATGCAGATCGCGGCGGCGAGGGCCGGAGCGCTTTCGCCGGTCGGGATGACCGACGCGGCGGATACCAGCGTCGGGACCGTGATGACCAGCGGTTCTCCGGTGGTCGGGATGACCGGCGCGGGGGTGAGCGGCGCTCCTTCGGCGAGCGCGACGACCGACGCGGCGGGTACCGGGGTCGGGACCGTGATGACCAGCGGTTCTCCGGTGGTCGGGATGACCGGCGCGGGGGTGAGCGGCGCTCCTTCGGCGACCGCGATGACCGGCGTGGCGGGTACCGGGGTCGGGACCGTGATGACCAGCGGTTCTCCGGTGGTCGGGATGACCGGCGTGGGGGTGAGCGGCGTTCCTTCGGCGAGCGCGATGACCGACGCGGCGGATACCAGCGTCGGGACCGCGATGACCAGCGGTTCTCCGGTGGTCGGGATGACCGGCGCGGGGGTGAGCGGCGCTCCTTCGGCGAGCGCGACGACCGACGCGGCGGATACCAGCGTCGGGACCGCGATGACCAGCGTGGCGGCGCTCGTCGGCACTCGGCTGATCGGGACGCCCGCCGCGGCGCGGGAGCAGGCAGGGACCAGGGCAAGGAAGCCCCGGCGTTCTTCTCCAGTACCGAGGAATACGTCTCGCCCAACGGCGACGAGCCGACGATTCCGGCGGGCGTGTCGGCGGAGGAGCTCGATGCGGCTGTTCTGCGAGGACTGAACACTCTGTCTGGTCCGAACCGGGACATCGTGGCCCGGCACCTCGTGATGGCGGGCCAGCTCATCGATCTCGATCCGGAGCAGGCGTACCAGCATGCGCAGGCAGCGGCAAGGCGTGCCGGGCGGGTCGACCTCGTCCGCGAGGCCGCGGCGTTGACGGCATACGCCTCCGGGCGCTACGAGGAGGCTCTTCGCGAGGTCCGAGCCGTTCGGCGGATGCGCGGCGACAACTCTCTGAGAGCGATCGAGGCGGACAGCGAACGCGGGCTCGGCCGGCCGGAAAAGGCCGTCGAGATCATCGACGCCACGGACACCCATGGGATGGAACTGGCCGAGCAGGTGGAACTCGTGCTCGTCTCATCCGGCGCGCGGGCGGACCTGGGCCAGAACGAGGTCGGCCTCGTGCTGGTCGACGACGCGCTGGCCGCGCTTCCCCCGGACACGGATCCAGAGCTCGTGCGCCGCCTGATGAGCGTCAAGGCGGACCGTCTGCGCGAGCTCGGGCGCGACGAGGAGGCCGACCAGACGGAGGCCGGGATGCCGCCCGAGGACGACGCCCCTGACATCATCGACATCGAGCTGTTCCAGGACGCCGACGTGGATCGACGGGGATCGGACTTGCGCGGGAGCGACTCGCCGCTGTGCGAGGCCTTCGATGCGGCGCTCCTCGATCTCGACGGCGTCGCCTACCACGGATCATCGCCGGTCGAACACGCCGCCGAGTCGGCTGCGGCGGCCCAGGCGGCTGGGATGAAGATCGCCTTCGTGACGAACAACGCCTCGCGTGCCCGAGAGGCGATGGCCGACCAACTCGTGTCACTGGGCTTCGACGCGACGGCGGAGATGATCATGACGTCGGCGCTCGAGGTCGTCTCCGTGATGTCCGGCCAGGTGGAGCCCGGCTCCCCGGTGCTGGTCATCGGTGGCGAGGGGCTCACTAGAGCCGTCGAGGACGGCGGGTTCCGGATTGTGGCCTCGGCCGACGACGATCCGGTCGCCGTCGTCCAGGGGTTCACCCCGTCGATCGGATGGGCCGAGCTGTCCGAGGCGGCCTACGCCATCGCCAAGGGAGCGCTCTACTTCGCCACGAATCTGGACATCACGCTGCCGACCGAACGAGGATTCGCGCTCGGAAACGGTTCGCTGGTGAGGGCGGTCGAGGCCGCAGCCGGAGTCCGCGCCCAGGCGGCCGGCAAGCCGAGGCCGGGCATCTTCGCCCATGGCGCGGAGCTCATCGGCGCGGAGCGCCCCCTGGGGGTCGGGGACAGCCTGGCGACCGACGTGGCGGGCGCGATCGGGGCGGGCGTGCCCTCGTTGCACGTGCTGACGGGCGTGAGTTCTGCGCGTGACGTGATCCTGGCTCAGAAGGGTCAGCGCCCCTCCTACCTGGCACGGGATCTCCGCGGACTGATCGAGGTCCATCCGCGGCCGAAGCACCACACCGACGGAACATGGACCTGCGGCTTCTCGCAGGCCGCGAAGGTGAGCAACCGCGGCGTGCTCTCGCTGGACGGCATCGAGCTGGCGGACGGCGCCACCGTCACCCTGGACTCATATCGGGCGCTCGCCGCGGCGGCATGGGACTTCGCGGGCGCCGAGGTGGCGTGCCCGGAGATCACCGTGGTCGACAACGACGACCCCGCGGGAATCGTCGAGGCGCCCGAGCCCGCGGAGGCGTCGGAGGCCGACGACGCACCCGGCACCGGCGAGGACGCGCAGGCCTTCACGGACGACGACCTCGCGCTGGGGCGGGGGGCCGATGCCCTGGACGAGGCGGAGAACACGCCGGCGTTCCTGCCGGGCGAGGAGGAGCTCGAGCGACTGCTCGCCGCCACGGACGACGAGGCGGAGGATCCGGAGGAGTCCGATGACGACTCCCGAGCCTGACGCCCTCCCCGACGTCCCGGATGTCGTGGGGCGTCTGAAGGGGATGGAGGGTCTTCCGGTCGATCTTCAGATCCGCACGCTCGCCGGCGTGGAGGCGGACCTGCGTTCGGCACTGGACGCGACCAGAGGCTGACGTGCACCTCCGGCGCATCGATTCCGAACTGGTCCGACGCGGCCTGGTCCGGTCGCGGGTCCAGGCGCGCGAGCTGGTCGAGACGGGGCGGGTCCGTCTGGACGGCGTGGTCGTCACCAAACCGGCCCGGCAGATGGATCCGGCCCAGGCGATCGAGATCGACCGCCCGGAGAGCCAGGAGTACGTCTCTCGGGGCGCCCGCAAGCTTCTGGGCGCCCTGGAGATCCTGGGGGAGGACGCGCCCCGCATCGAGGGGAGGCGCTGCCTGGACGCGGGGGCGTCCACCGGCGGCTTCACCGACGTCCTGCTGCACCGGGGAGCGGCGTCGGTCGTGGCCGTCGACGTGGGCTATGGGCAGCTCGCGTGGAACCTGCGCACCGATCCCCGCGTGGAGGTCCGGGACCGGACGAATGTGCGCGCGCTCGCCGCGGGGGACATCGTGCCGGCGCCGGAACTGGTGGTCGGGGACCTGTCGTTCATCTCCCTGACGCTGGTGCTGGGGGCGCTGTCCGCCGTCGCCCGCCCCGACGCCGACTTCCTCCTCATGGTCAAACCGCAGTTCGAGATCGGACGCGAGCGGCTGGGCCACGGCGGCGTCGTCCGGGATCCCGGCCAGCACGTGGAGACGGTCGAGGCCGTCGCGCGGTGCGCGCTGGGACTTGGGCTGGGCGTCCACGGGGTGGCGGCCTCGCCTCTTCCCGGACCCGCAGGCAACGTAGAGTACTTCTTGGCGATGCGCGCGGACCACCCCCGGGCGCTCGCCGGAGGTCAATTGCACGACGCCATCGTCGAGGCCGTGGAGCACGGGCCGGCGGGATCCGGGAGGAGGGCCGCCCCATGACGGAACGCGTGATGCTGGTGCGCCACGTGAACCGTCCTGATGCGATCGCCGCCGCGGAGGTCGCCGAGCGGGAGCTCGAGATGCGCGGCATCGAGGTGGTCCCCGAGGACGAGGACCGCGGACGCATCGACATGGTCCTCGCGATGGGCGGGGACGGGACGATCCTCGCCGCGGCGGACCACGCCCGGCGCCACGACGTCCCGCTGCTGGGCGTCAACATGGGCCATATGGGTTTCCTCGCCGAGGTCTCAGCCCGCGGGATCCCCAGCGTGGTCGACCGGCTGGCCCGCCACGACTTCGTCGTCGACTCGCGGATGACGCTCGACGTGACCCTCCGGTTCCCGGACGGGTCCTCGGTATCGGACTGGGCGCTCAACGAGGCGGTCGTCATGCACACCGATGTCGCCCACCCCGTTCACCTGGCGCTCGTCGTCGACGGGCAGGACGTCTCCACCTACGGCGCCGACGGCATCGTCCTCGCCACCCCCACCGGATCCACGGCCTACTCCTTCGCGGCGGGCGGGCCGGTGGTGTGGCCCGACACGGAAGCGGTCGTCATGGCTCCGCTGGCCGCCCACGGGCTGTTCACCCGCCCGCTCGTCGTCGGCCCGTCCTCGGTCCTGGAAGTGGTGGTCCTAGAGGACCATTGGTCAGCCCCCGAGGTGTGGTGCGACAGCCTGCGGCGCGCCACGGCCCCGCGCGGCACGAGCGTCGTGGCCACCGTCGGGCAGCGCCCCGTCCAGCTGGTCCGACTGGACGGGACGCCCTTCGCCACACGCCTCGTCACGAAGTTCGACCTGCCGGTGAGAGGATGGCGCTCCCGGCAGCATCCCCTGCCGGGACAGCCCTGATGATCACCGACCTGCACATCCGCAACCTCGGCGTCATCGAGTCCGCCGACCTCGAGTTCGATCCCGGCCTCACGGTGCTCACCGGTGAGACCGGCGCGGGCAAGACGATGGTGCTGACCTCCCTCCAGCTCCTCATCGGGCAGCGGGCCGACACGGGAGCCGTCCGGGTCGGTTCGGCGCGCGCCGAGGTGGACGGCGTGTTCGACCTCGACGCCCCGACGGCGCGGCGCGTGGAGGCGCTCGGGCTCGTCGCGGAGGAGGGGGAGCTCATCATCTCCCGGACGGTCGCCTCGCAGGGCCGATCCCGCGCCCACCTCGGCGGTCGCCCGGTGCCGGTGTCCCTCCTCGCCGAGGTCGGCGACGGACTCGTGACGATCCACGGCCAGGCCGACCAGATGAGGCTGCGCCGCCCCGCGGTCCAGCGCGAGACGCTAGACGCCTACGGCGGCGAAGTCCACGCCACGGCGCTCGGGACCTATCGCCGAGCCTGGGACGAGGCCGTCGAGGCACGCAAGGAACGCGATGCCGGTCATGCCTCGGCCGCGGAACGGGAGGCCGAGACGGCCTCGCTCACGGAGGCGCTCGACGCGATCACGGCGCTCGCCCCCCGCGAGGGCGAGGATGAGGAGCTGCTCGCCGAGACCCGTCGGCTGACGAACATCGAGGATCTCCGCCAGGCGCTCGAACGCGCCGGCCTGGCGCTGGGCGGCGCCGAGGACGCGCCGGGCGCGGTGGAACTGGTGCGCCAGGCCGTCGCCTCTCTGCGTGACGGCCTGGTCTTCGACCCCGATCTCGGCGGCCTCGCGGACCGGCTCGCCTCGACGGCGCTGGACCTGGACGCGGCCCTCGACGAGACCCAAGGCCGCCTGGACGGGCTGCGGCCCGATCCCCAGCGGCTCGCCGAGGTCCATGAACGCCGCGCCGCTCTGCGCGAGCTCATGGTCGGCCGGGCGTCGGACGCCGCCGGACTCATCGAATGGGCCCGGCGCGCCTCGGAGCGGCTGGAGGAGCTGACGTCGCCCTCGCTGGATCCCCGGGAGCTGGACGAGCGTCTGCGCCTGGCCCAGCAGAAGGTGCTGACGGCGGGCGCCGACCTGACGAGGTCCCGCGCCGGCCTGGCGGGGAGCCTCTCGGCGGACGTCGACACCGAGCTGCACGCCCTCGCCATGCGCGGCGCGCACCTGGAGGTCAGGCTCGCCTCGCGCAAGCCCGGCCCGCACGGCCTCGAGGACATCGAGTTCCTCATGCAGGCCCACCCCGACATGCCGATGCGCCCTCTCAGCCAGGGAGCCTCCGGGGGCGAGCTCTCGCGGATCATGCTCGCGTTGGAGGTCGTCCTCGGCCGCGGCACGGAGGGGGGCACCTTCGTCTTCGACGAGGTCGACGCCGGCATCGGGGGACGCACGGCGACGGAGGTCGGGGCGCGCCTCGCCCGACTGGCCCGCGGACGACAGGTCCTGGTCGTCACGCATCTGGCTCAGGTCGCCGCCTTCGCGGACCATCATTTCGTCGTGGACAAGCAGGGGGCGACGACCTCGGTGCGGCGTGTGAGCGGCGAGGAGAGGATCACGGAGCTGGCGCGGATGATGGGCGGCGGCTCGGACTCGGATGCGGCGCGCCGTCATGCCCTGGAGCTGATCGAGGGGGCGGTCGTGCCACCATGGGAGGCGTGACCTCTCTCGACCCGCCGCCGACCCCACCCGAACCGCGGGACGCGCCCACCGGACGCGTGCGCATCGACGAACGCCCGATGAGGGTGGCGGCCCGGATGGAGCCCGGCGACATCGCGGTCATCGACCGGCCCGACCTCGACCGGGCCACCGCCCAGGCGCTCGTCGCCTCCCGCCCCGCCGCCGTCCTCAACGCGGCGCGCTCGACGACGGGCCGCCATCCCAACAGGGGGCCCGGCCTGCTGCTCGCCGCCGGGGTCGTCCTCGTCGACGACCTGGGCCCCGACATCATGGCCCTGCGCGAGGGCGACCGCATCATCGTCGCCGGCGGGACGGTCACCCGCGGAGGGCACGTCGTCGCCACGGGCCGGCGCCTGACGCGCGAGGACAGCGAACGCGAGGTCGCGGAGGCCAGGCGCGGCGTATCCGCGCAGGTCGAGGCCTTCGCGGCCTCGACGGGCGAGTACCTGGAACGCGAGTCCGACCTCCTGATGGAGGGCGCGGGCGTCCCCGAGCTGCGAGCCGGGATCGCCGGCCGGCCTGCGCTGCTGATCCTGCCCGATCCGGGGACGGCAGCTGAGCTGCGCCGCCTGAGGCGATGGATCCGGGATACGGACCCCGTGATCGTCGCCGTCGAGGGAGCCGTCGAGACGGCCCGGTCCCTCAGGCTGCGTCCCGACGTGATCGTCGGGGACATGGACATGGTCCCGGAGGCCGCGCTCCGCTCGGGTGCGGATCTCGTGGTCCGCGCCGGGCACGACGGGGTGGCGCCCGGACGCACCCGGCTGGACAAGCTCGGCGTGCCCTACGAGGTGTTCACCGTCACCGGAGGCGCCGAGGACGCGTCGATCCTCCTAGCCGAGGCGGCCGGCGCCTCCGCCGTGGTGACGGTGGGTGCCCACTTCTCCCTGGACGACTTCCTGGACCGCGGGCGCGCGGGGATGGCGGCGGCCTTCTTCACGAGGCTTCGGGCCGGCGACCGGCTCGTGTCCTCCCAGACGGTGCGGGCGACCTACCGGCCGAGGATCTCCGCCTGGTGGCTCGTGCTGTTGGCGATCATCGCCCTGGCGGCCGTCGGCGCGGCACTGTGGTCGACCCCCTGGGGACGCGATGTCTGGGAGTCGATCGCCCTGCGCGTCTCCGACCTCGTCAACTCCGGGACCGGCACGGGATCGGCCGGCTGAGAGGAAACCATGATCAACTTCCGCTACCACCTCGTCTCCCTGATCGGCGTGTTCCTGGCGCTCGCCATCGGCGTCGTCCTGGGGGCAGGCCCTCTGCAGACGAGACTCGGCGACGCCTGGGCCTCACAGGGGGACGCGGGCTCCGCGGACGTGTCGGCACAGCTCGAGCAGGCCCAAGCCGATGCGCAGGCCCAGTCCGCGGCGCTCGACGAGCTCGGCCAGCGGGCGCTGCCGGGGACCCTGGACGGCGTGTCCGTCGCGCTGGTGACGCTTCCGGGGGCGGCGACCGACGACGCCGACGCGGTGTCCGCCGACCTGCGCACCGCCGGGGCGACGGTGGCCGGGAAGGTGTCGCTGACCGACAACTGGCAGTCCCAGTCGATGTCGCAGTACCGCGACACGCTGGCGGGTCCCGTGTCGACCCACCTCGCCTCCGCCGCGCCGGCCGACGCCACCGCCGACGCGGTCATCGGCTACGCGCTGGTCGAGGTCCTCACCTCGACGGGCAGCGAGCAGGGCCTCCTCTCTGACATCCTCACCGATCCGTCCACCCCGATCATGTCCCTCGACGAGGACCCGAAGGGCGCCGCGCAGGCCGTCGTGGTGGTGGGCCCCCGCGCGTCGGAGACCGACGGAACGTCCGGGACGCCCGCCCAGAGCGGAGGGACCACCTCGGCGGCGACGTCGGCCTGGGTGGGCCTGGCCCGTGCGGTCGCCAGCGCTCCCTCCGGCGCCGTGGTCGTGGGCGACGCCAGCACGCCGGACGCGTTGGTCGCGCAGATCCGCACGCAGGGCGTGGTGGTGACCACGGTGGACTCCGTGGGGACCGACCTGGGGGCGCTCGGCACGGCCCTCGCGCTGCCGGGGGCCGCCGGGGCCGGAGAGGCGCGCGCCTTCGGCGTGGGGGACGACGCCTCCCAGGTCCTGCCCCCGATCCCGGGGCTCGACTGAGCCCGGCGCGCCGGGCGCCCGCTCCGGGCCGGCCTCCGACGCTGATAGGATGAAGTTCCATGGTGAACTTCTCCGCGGGCACCACGGGTGCTGACCAGTCGATCCCCAAGCACATCTTCGTCACGGGAGGCGTGGTCTCCTCCCTGGGCAAGGGACTCACCGCCTCCTCCCTGGGAATGCTGCTGCGCGCGCGCGGCCTGCGCGTAGTGATGCAGAAGCTGGATCCCTACATCAACGTCGATCCCGGCACCATGAATCCGTTCCAGCATGGTGAGGTCTTCGTCACGGAGGACGGCACGGAGACGGATCTGGACATCGGCCACTACGAGCGTTTCCTCGACGTGTCCCTGTCCGGGGCGGCCAATGCGACGACCGGGCAGGTCTACTCGACCGTCCTGGCCAAGGAGCGGCGAGGGGAGTACCTGGGGGACACGGTCCAGGTGATCCCCCACATCACCAACGAGATCATGCGGCGGATGCGCGCCCAAGCCGCCCCCTCCGACGGGTCGGCCCCTCCCGACGTCATCATCACCGAGATCGGCGGCACCGTCGGGGACATCGAGTCCACGCCGTTCCTGGAGGCCGCCCGCCAGGTGCGCCAACAGCTGGGGCGGGAGAACTGCTGCTTCGTCCACGTCTCGCTCCTGCCGTTCCTCGCGGCCGCCGGCGAGCTCAAGACCAAGCCCACCCAGCACTCGGTGGCATCCCTGCGCTCAATCGGCATCCAGCCCGATGCGTTGGTGCTGCGCACCGAGCACGACGTCCCCGAGTCCGTGAAGAACAAGGTCGCGCTGATGTGCGACGTCGAACGCGACGCGGTGGTCGTGTGCAAGGACGCGCCGTCGATCTACGAGATCCCCCGGGTCCTCCACGCCGAGGGGCTGGACGCCTTCCTGGTGCGGCGCCTGTCGGTCCCGTTCCACGACGTGGACTGGACGCGCTGGGACGAGCTGCTCGAACGCGTCCACGAGCCGCGGTCCGCGGTGGAGGTGGCGCTGGTGGGCAAGTACATCGACCTGCACGACGCCTACCTGTCCGTGTCGGAGGCGCTGAAGGCCGGGGGATTCGCCCACCGCGCGCGCGTCAACATCCGGTGGGTGCCGGCCGACCTGTGCGAGACCCCGGACGGGGCGGGGAAGGCGCTGGGAGGCGTGGACGCCGTGCTCGTGCCCGGCGGGTTCGGGGTGCGCGGCATCGAGGGGAAGGTCGGGGCGCTGCGCTGGTCCCGCGAGAACCGCGTGCCGACGCTGGGCATCTGCCTGGGCCTGCAGTGCATGGTGATCGAGGCCGCCCGCGACCTGGCCGGGCTCGCGAACGCCTCCTCGACCGAGTTCAACCCCACCACCTCGGATCCGGTCATCGCGACGATGGACTCCCAGCGGCAGATCATCGCCGGCAAGGGGGACCTGGGGGGGACGATGCGCCTGGGCTCCTATCCGGCGGTCCTCGCGGACGGCTCGATCGTGGCGGCGGCCTACGGGACGGCGGAGGTCACCGAACGGCATCGTCATCGCTTCGAGGTCAATGGCGCCTACGTCGACCAGCTGGAGGCCGTCGGCATGCACGTCTCGGGACGCTCGCCCGACGGGGGGCTCGTCGAGTACGTCGAGCTGGACCGCTCCCTGCACCCCTACTACGTGGCGACCCAGGCCCATCCCGAGTTCAAGTCGCGTCCGACCCGCCCGCACCCGTTGTTCGCCGGGCTCATCGGCGCCGCGCTGGACCAGCAGGCCGAGCGCTACGCGGCCGCCCACATCCCCTCGATCGACGAGGTCGAGGTCGCCGAGGAGGCAGACGGACGGTGAGCACAGGAGTCTTCGAGTCCGCGGAGGCGGCCTCCCTGTCGGACGCGAGGTCGCAGCGCGCCGTCGAGTCCCACGTCCGGGTGTGGACCGGGCGGGTCTTCGGGCTGGATGAGGACCGCGTGCGGGTCGCCGCGCAGGGGGAGCCGGTCGTCCGCCAGTACGTCCACCACCCGGGTGCCGTGGGGATCGTCGCCCTGCGAGGCGCCCCCGGCGAGGAGGAGATTCTCCTGGAGCGCCAGTACCGCCATCCCGTGCGGGCCGAGTTGTGGGAGATCCCCGCGGGGCTGCTCGACGTGGCCGGCGAGCGGCCCGAGGAGGCGGCGCGCCGCGAGCTGCGCGAGGAGGCCGACCTCGAGGCGGCCCGCTGGGACGTCCTCGTCGACTACTTCACGTCCCCGGGCGGGTCGGAGGAGTCGATCCGGGTCTTTCTCGCCCGCGACCTGCGTCCGGCGGCCTCGGCCTTCCCCCGCGAGGACGAGGAGCGGGACATGACCCTGGTCTGGGCGGACCTGGACGAAGCCGTGTCGGGCGTGCTGGCCGGACGGTTCCACAACCCCTCGGCCGTCACCGGCATCCTGGCCGCCCACGCCGCCCGGGAACGCCGATGGGAGCCCCTGCGCCCGCTGGACGCCCCCTGGTTCCGGTGAGTGGCCGGCCTCGGGTGTGACCTTGGGCGCTGCGCTGATTTCGGTAAGACGCATGTTGTCATAAAGACGTACACTGGTTCCATCCGTATGAGCCGCGTCGGGGAGGGGAACCATGGTCGAGCCGAACGACGTCCGGACCCGCGAGCATGTCCTCGACCTCATCGTCGAGAAGGGGCCGATCACAGCCTCGGCGATCGCGCGCATGCTGGGCCTGACCGCCGCAGCCGTCCGCCGGCACATCACCGCGCTGGAGGAAGACCACGAGATCGTCGAGCACGAGCCCGGGCTCATCGGCAAACGGGGTCGGGGGCGCCCCGCCCGGCACTACGTGGTCACCGAACGCGGGCACGAGAAGCTCCCGGAAGGCTACTCCGAGCTGGCCATCAAGGCTCTGGGCTATCTGGGGCAGGTCGGCGGGGGAACGGCGATCGCCTCCTTCGCCGCCGCGCGCTCCCGCGAGATCGAGAGGCGCTACGCGCCTGCCGTCCGGGAGGCCGGGGGGGACACGCGGATGCGCGCCCAGGCCCTGGCCGACGCCCTCACCCAGGACGGGTACTCGGCCACGGTGCGCGACATCGGCTCCGGCACCTTCGCGGTCCAACTGTGCCAGGGCCACTGCCCGATCCAGCAGGTGGCCGACGACTTCCCGCAGCTGTGCGACGCCGAGACGCAGGCCTTCGCCCGCCTGCTCGACGTGCACATCCAGCGCCTCGCGACGCTGGCGGGCGGCGAGCACGTCTGCACGACCAACATCCCCGTGGGGCTTCCGGTCATCCGGCCCGCCGCCCGCGCGGCGATGCGCAGATGAGGCGTCCCCGCCCCACGATCCGCTCCCGTGATGGAGGAAAGGAATCCCATGACCCAGTCACCTCCCGTGATGACCTCGGAGGATCGCCGGCGGGCCGATGACCGCATCATCGAGTCCATCGGCGCCTACGAGTTCGGCTGGCGCGACAACGACGACTACTCGCGGGGCGTCCCCACGGGCATCAACGAGGGCGTCGTGCGTCACATCTCCGCGGAGAAGGGCGAGCCCGAGTGGATGCTCCAACGTCGCCTGAAGGCCCTTGAACTGTTCGAACGCAAGCCGATGCCGACCTGGGGCGCGGACCTGTCGGGCATCGACTTCGACGCCTTCAAGTACTACGTGCGCCCCACCGACCGCCAGGTCAACGACTGGGACGATCTTCCCCCCGACATCCGGGAGACCTACGACCGCCTGGGCATCCCGGAGGCCGAGAAGAACCGGCTGGTCGCCGGTGTCGCGGCGCAGTACGAGTCCGAGGTCGTCTACCAGCAGATCCAGGAGGACCTGGCGCGCCAGGGGGTCGTCTTCCTCGACACGGACACGGGGCTGCGCGAGTACCCCGAGATCTTCGAGGAGTACTTCGGCAAGTCCATCCCGGCCGGCGACAACAAGTTCGCCGCCCTCAACACGGCGGCCTGGTCGGGCGGATCCTTCGTGTACGTCCCCAAGGGCGTCCACGTCACGATCCCACTGCAGGCCTACTTCCGGATCAACACGGAGGCCATGGGCCAGTTCGAGCGCACTCTGATCGTCGCCGACGAGGGGTCCTACGTCCATTACGTCGAGGGGTGCACGGCGCCCATCTACGACACGAACTCGCTGCACGCGGCGGTCGTGGAGATCTTCGTCCGCAAGGACGCGCGCGTGCGCTACACGACCGTCCAGAACTGGTCGACGAACGTCCTGAACCTGGTCACCCAGCGCTCGATCGTCGAGGAGGGCGGGACCATGGAGTGGATCGACGGCAACATGGGGTCCGCGATCACCATGAAGTACCCGGCCTGCTACCTCATGGGCGACCACGCCCGCGGCGAGACGCTGTCCATCGGGTTCGCGGGCCCGGAACAGCACCAGGACACCGGCGCGAAGATGATCCACATGGCTCCCCACACGTCGTCCTCGATCGTGTCGAAGTCCGTGTCGCGCGGCGGAGGGCGGACGGCGTACCGCGGCCTGGTGGAGATCCACCCGCGGGCCCACCACTCGAAGTCCAGCGTGACTTGCGACGCGCTGCTGGTCGACCGGATGTCGCGCACGGACACCTACCCGTACAACGACATCCGCACCGACGACGTGGAGATGACCCACGAGGCCACGATCTCGAAGGTCTCCGAGGACCAGCTCTTCTACCTGATGTCGCGCGGACTCACGGAGACGGAGGCGCGGTCCACGATCGTGCGCGGCTTCGTCGAGCCGATCGCGAAGAAGCTGCCGATGGAGTACGCCCTCGAACTCAACCGTCTCATCGAACTCCAGATGGAAGGATCCGTCGGCTGATATGAGCACCCTCGACACGATGTCCCGTCCGCACTCCCACGAGGGAGAGGGGCTGGGGCCTCGCTCCTACTACTCGTCCCGTGCCGACCGGCCGACGTCCTTCGACATCGACGACATCCCGACGCCGACGGGCCGGGAGGAGGACTGGAGGTTCACGCCGATCAGGCGGGCGAGGGATTTCTTCGACCCTGCCGGCTACTCGGGCGTCGACGCGAGCGCGTCGGTGCGCGCATCCGGTCCCGTCCGCGTCGAGACGGTGGGGCGCGACGATCCGCGTCTGGGCCAGGTGCTGGAGCCCGGGGACCGTACGGCCGTCGTCTCGTGGGCGGCCTTCCACCACTCCACGGTGGTGACGATCCCGAAGGGCGCCGACATCGAGGAGCCCGTCGTCATCGACGTCACCGGGTCCGGGGAGATCCAGTCCCAGCACATCCTCATCCGCGCGGAGGAGCTCTCGCGGGCGACCGTCCTGCTCGACCACACGGGGAAGGGCGCGGTCAACCAGACCGTCGAGGTCGACGCCGGCGACGGCGCGAACCTGACCGTGGTGTCACTCCAAGAGTGGGACGCCACGGCGCGGCACACCTCGAACCAGCGGCTGCGGCTGGGCAAGGACACGGTCCTGCGCCACGTGGTCGTCTCCCTGGGAGGGGACCTGGTCCGCGTGTGCGCCGACACCGACTTCGCGGGCAGCGGCGGCGAGCTGACGATGCTCGGGCTCTACTTCGTCGACGCGGGCCAGCACCTCGAGCACCGCGTCTTCGTCGACCACGACCGGCCGAACTGCTACTCGCGGGTGACCTACAAAGGCGCGCTGCAGGGCAAAGGCGCGCACTCCGTGTGGATCGGGGACTGCCTGATCGGGAAGAACGCGGACAACACCGACACCTACGAGCTGAACCGCAACCTGGTGCTCACCGAAGGGGCGAAGGCGGACTCCGTCCCCAATCTCGAGATCGAGAACGGCGAGATCAAGGGGGCCGGCCACGCCTCAGCGACGGGGCGCTTCGACGACGAACAGCTCTTCTACCTGATGTCCCGCGGCGTCTCGGAGGAGGACGCCCGCGGCCTCGTCGTGCGGGGCTTCTTCGCCGAGGTCATCAACCAGATCGACGTGCCCAGCATCAGCGCCCATCTCACGGCGGCCATCGAGGCGGAGCTTCAGCGCACACGGGGCGAGGCGGAGGCGGAGCCAGACGCCGGTGCGGGCGATGCGAGTTGACAACGCCCCGCGGCAGGGGCCTGCTCGCATGCCCCCCGCGACCCACCACATGAATCTCGGCGACGGACGCCGACCAGGAGAGAGAAGAACATGTCGACCCTGAGCATCAAGGACCTGCACGTCTCCGTCGAGACCCAGGAGGGGAACAAGGAGATCCTCAAGGGCGTCAACCTGACGATCCAGTCGGGTGAGATCCACGCGATCATGGGCCCCAACGGATCGGGCAAGTCCACCATGGCCTACGCGCTGGCGGGCCATCCGAGCTACCACATCATCGGGGGGGACGCCTACCTCGACGGCCAGTCGATCTCGGAGATGACCGTCGACCAGCGGGCGAAGGCAGGTCTGTTCCTCGCGATGCAGTACCCGGTGGCGGTGGCGGGCGTGTCCGTGTCGAACTTCCTGCGCACGGCGAAGACCGCGATCGACGGGAAGGCGCCGCAGATCCGCACATGGGTCAAGGACGTCAAGGCGTCCATGGACAACCTGCGCATGGACGCCGACTTCGCCGACCGCGACGTCAACGTCGGCTTCTCAGGCGGCGAGAAGAAGCGGCTCGAGATCCTCCAGATGGAACTCCTCAAGCCGTCCTTCGCGATCCTCGACGAGACGGATTCCGGACTGGACGTCGACGCGCTGCGGATCGTGTCGGAGGGCGTCAACAGGGTCCACGGCCAGACGGGCTGCGGCGTCATGCTGATCACCCACTACACGAGGATCCTGCGCTACATCCACCCCAGCCACGTCCATGTGTTCGTCAACGGGCACGTCGCGGCCTCGGGCGGCCCCGAGCTGGCGGATCAGCTCGAGGACGAGGGCTACGACAAGTACCTGGGGCTGTGAGGCCGTGATGGGGGAGACGGCGAGCGCCCCGGAGAGGGACTTCACGAGGCGGGAACTGGACGCGATCCGGCGGGACTTCCCGATCCTGGCCCGGATCGGGCGGGGGGCAGGCCCATCGTCTACTTCGACTCCTCGGCGACCTCGCAGAAGCCGGAGTGCGTCATCGACGCGGAGGCGGAGTTCTACCGTCTCCACAACGGCGCCGTCCACCGGGGGACCCATCTGCTGGGGGACGAGGCGACCGCCGCGTACGAGGACGCTCGCGTCACGCTCGCGGACTTCATCGGCGGCTCCCCGGAGGAGATCGTCTGGACGAAGAACGCGACGGAGGGCATCAACGTCGTCGCCTATGCGATCGGCAACGCCTCGGAGGGGCGGGGGGGCGCTGAGGCCCGTCGGCTGCGCATCGGGCCGGGGGACCGCATCGTCGTCTCGCGCGCCGAGCACCATGCGAACCTCGTGCCCTGGCAGGAGCTCTGCGCACGCACCGGGGCGGAGCTGGCATGGCTGGACCTCACCCCGGACGGCCGTATCGACCTGGACACGCTGTCCGTCATCACGCCGTCCACGCGGCTCGTCGCCGTCACCCACGTGTCGAACGTCACCGGCGCGATCACGCCCGTCGAGCCGATCGTGAACGCTGCGCGCGACGTCGGTGCGATGGTGCTCCTGGACACCTGCCAGTCCAGCGCCCACCTGCCCGTGGACGTGGACGCCCTCGGCGTGGACTTCGCGGTGTTCTCCTCCCACAAGATGCTGGGCCCCACCGGGGCCGGCGCCCTGTGGGGCCGCCGCGAGCTGCTCGAGTCGCTGCCGCCGGTCCTCACGGGCGGGTCGATGATCGCCGACGTCACGATGGAGCGCACGGAGTACATGGCGCCCCCCGAGCGTTTCGAGGCGGGATCCCAGCCCGTGGCGCAGATCGCGGCCTGGGCGACCGCCCTCGGATATCTCGGGGACCTCGGAATGGACCGGGTCGCCGCCCATGAGGAGATCATCACGCGGGCGCTGCTCGAGGGCATCTCCTCCGTCCCGGGTGTGCGGGTGCTCGGCCCCGCGCAGGCCGTCGACCGCGTCGGCGTCGTCTCCTTCACCGTCGACGGCGTCCATCCCCACGACGTCGGCCAGGTGATGGACGCCGAGGACGTCGCCGTGCGGGTCGGCCACCACTGCGCCCTCCCGCTACACTCGTTCTTCGGAGTCAGGGCGTCAGCCCGGGCGTCGGCGGCGCCGACGACCACACTCGACGAGGTCGAGCGCCTGGTGACGGCCCTCTCCCACGTGAGGTCCTATTTCGGGGGAATGTGATGTCGAGTCTCGAGCAGCTCTACCAGCAGGTCATCCTCGACCACTCGCGCGAACGCCACGGCGCGGGGGCGGTTCCCTCGGGGATCGGCGCCGCCTCCCACCAGGTGAATCCGACCTGCGGCGATCAGGTGACGCTGGGGGTGTCGGTGGCCGACGGGCGGATCGCTGACCTCGTGTGGGACGGGGACGGCTGCTCGATCTCCCAAGCCTCCCTGTCGATGCTGTCCGACTTGGTCGACGGGCGGTCCACGGACGAGGTCGCGAGGCTGTACGCCGACATGGACCAGATGATGCACTCCCGCGGGCGGGGCGTCCCGGAGGAGACCCTTGACGGGCTCGGCGACGCCGCTGCCCTGGAGGGGACCTCCCAGTTCCCCAACCGCATCAAGTGCGCGCTGCTGGGGTGGTACGCCCTGCGCGACGCACTGGCCAAACTCGGAACCGACATCGCGGGAGGAGCACGATCATGAGCATGGGGAACCCGATGGCTCAGACGGACCCGGGAGCGCAGCGCTTCGGCGCGGCGCCCCCCGCGCAGCGCTTCACCGGGACGGACGTGGAGGACGGGGGATCCGTCGCGGGCGCCGACGTCCTCGAGGCCCTCAAGGACGTCATCGACCCGGAGCTCGGGATCAACATCGTCGACCTGGGCCTGGTCTACGGCATCCGCGTCGACGGACAGGACAATGTCGAGCTGGACATGACGCTGACCACGGCGGCGTGCCCGCTCACGGACATCATCGAGCGCCAGACGGACATGGTCCTGTCCGGCCTGGCGTCCTCCGTATCGGTGAACTGGGTGTGGATGCCGGCCTGGGGGCCGGAGCGGATCACGGACGACGGCCGCGACCAATTGCGCGCCATCGGCTTCAACGTCTGAGGCCCACGCGGCCTCGTCACTGCTGGGAGGCGTCCGGGTGATCGTCGCGGTCGGCGTCCCCGTCGCCGGGGAGGATGCGGCGCACGACGTCCGAGGCCTGGTCGACGGCTCCGGCGACGCTGCGAGAGGCCTGCTCGAACAGCTGGGACGTACGGTTGGCGAGCTGCTCCTTGACGGTGCGCCGCATGACCTTGCCGATCTGGTTGTGGGGGAGCTCGGCGATGACGGCGAGCTGGCGGGGCAGGGCATAGTGGGCGATGGACTTCTCCGCCCATTCGCGCACTTCAGACAGGGTGACGGGCCGGGCGGCGTCCTCCAGGACCACGGCCGCCGCGACCTCTTCGCGTTCGTCGCCGACGGGGAGCCCCACTACGGCGACGTCCTTGATGCCTGGCATCGAGCGGATCGCGTTCTCGACCTGGCTGGGGTAGACGTTGAAGCCGCCGGAGAGGATGAGCTCCTTGGCGCGGTCGGCCATCGTGATGTAGCCGTCGCGGTTGACACCGATGTCGCCGGTGCGGAACCATCCGTCGTCGGTGAAGACCCGCGCCGTCTCCTCCGGCATATCGAGGTAGCCGTCGAACACCTGCGGTCCCTTGACCAGGATCTCGCCGGGTTCGCCGTCCTCGACGTCGCGTGAGGGGTCGTCCAGAGCGGCCAGTCTGAGCTGCGTGGAGGGGAAGGGTACGCCGAGCACCCCGTGGCGTCTCCGGGCGGACAAGGGGGCGCCGCACAGCACGGGAGAGGTCTCCGACATGCCGTACCCTTCGACGATCATCCCGTCCGTGGCCTGCTCCCACTGATCGGCGAGCTCGGTGGACAGGGGCATCGCCCCGGCGACCCCGACGCGGATCGATGTGAGGTCCGTGTGCGTCTGGCGGGCGCGCCGGAGGATGCGTTCGAACATCGGGGGAACCCCGACGAAGAAGGTGACCGGACGGCGGCGGTGGGCGTCCAGCGCCATATCGGCGTCGAACTTGGGCAGGACGATCTGCGTGGCCGCCTTCCTGACGGCGGAGCACAGGCAGAAAGTGAGGCCGAAGGCGTGGAAGTAGGGGAGGAGGCTGTAGAACACCTCTGCGCCCTCGTGGAGCTTCCATACCCAGAAGACGCACTGATTGACGTTCGCCCCGATGTTGCGGTGGGTGAGCGGGACCGATTTCGGCACGCCGTTCGTGCCTCCGGTGTGGAGGATGACGGCGACGTCGTCCCCGCTGGCCTGCGGCGTCGAGGGGGCGACGGCGCGAGCGCGGAGGACGGCCCGGTCCCACGAGGCCGTGCCCGCCGGGCTCGGCGCGCGCAACTGCTCGCGGGTGCGGCGGGCCCGTTCGACGGGCAGGCGCAGCAGGGCGCGCTGGGAGCGCGGCATGCCGGCGGAGATGTCGACGGTCAGGACCTGGGCGAGCTCGGTGGATCCGTCCAGGGGGAAGGCTCCGGCGCATTTCTCCCATACGACGGCGATCCTCGCGTGGTGGCGTTCCAGTTGGCCCCGGATCTCGGCGGCCGGCGCCAGGGGGTTGTGCTCGGCGGCCACCGCCCCGATGCGCTGGCAGGCGTAGAACACGGTGAAGGCCTGAGGGCAGTTCGGCAGGGCGACGGCCACGACGTCGCCCCGCCGCACTCCGGCGTCGAGGAGCACTTGGGCGCCGCGTTCAGCCTGCTCGAGGATCTCGGCATAAGTGGTCGCGGCGCCGAAGTAGTCGATCGCGACACGATCGGGGTAGTGGGCCGCGGCATCGGACAGGACATCGAACAGGGACCCGTCGGGCACCGGGATCTCGGTGGGCACCGCGTCATAGAGCCGATGAGCCTGTTCGATGATGCTGGTCACAGGACCTCTCCTTCGTCTGGTCGTCCCTCCATCCAGGCTACTCCTACGGCACCGTAGGTTAAGGGCCGGGAACGAGGGCGGCACCGGTGAGCTGGGCCACCCAGTCCCGGCTCACCGCAGGCGGCGCGCGTGGAAGCGACCGAGCCGGTCCTCCCGGTAGGACCCGTAGCGGCCGTCCTCGATCGCGTGCCGGATGCCGTCGACCAGGTGCACGGTGAACCACTCGTTGTGGATCGTGGCGAGGGTGGAGGAGAGGATCTCCTTCGCGCGGAAGAGGTGATGGACGTAGGCGCGTGTGAAGTGCGTGCACGTGTAGCACCCGCAGCCCGGCTCCAATGGCGTGAAGTCACGGGCGAAACGCGCGTTCGTCACGTTGTACCGCCCGTCGGCGGTGTAGATCGCCGCGTTGCGGGCCACGCGCGAGGGATTGACGCAGTCGAAGGTGTCGACGCCCGCCTCCACGGCCTGGAAGACGTCTCCGGGCTCGGAGATCCCGAGCAGGTGGCGGGGCCGGTCCTCGGGGAGCTCCTCGCACACCCAGGAGACGATCGCGCCCAGGTTCTCCTTCTCCAGGGCGCCTCCCACGCCGAACCCGTCGAAACGCCGGCCGTCCTGCTCCATCTCCGCGAGGTCCCGCGCCGCGCGGCGGCGCAGGTCCTCGTGATTCGCGCCCTGGACGACACCGAACAGCTGCTGGTAAGGGCGATCCGCGCGCTCGGCGGTGAGGCGGTTGTGCTCGCCCAGGCAGCGCCTGGCCCACGCCCCGGTGCGCGCGAGCGACTCCTCCTGGTACTCGCGGGGATGGACGAGCGAGGTGAGCTCGTCGAAGGCGAACATGATGTCGGAGCCCAGCTGGTGCTGGATGCCCATGGAGACCTCGGGCGTGAAGCGGTGGCGCGTGCCGTCGATGTGGCTGCGGAAGACGACGCCGTCCTCGTCGACGACGGCGCGCGAGGCCTTCACGGCCTGCGCCCGCAGCGCCGGGTCCGCCGTGTCGACGGCGCCCGAGAACTCCGCTGAGAGGACCTTCTTGAATCCTGCGCCCAGAGAGAGCACCTGGAAACCGCCGGAGTCGGTGAAGGTGGGACCCGGCCAGTTCATGAAACGCCCCAAGCCGCCGGCCTCGTCGACGATGTCGGGACCGGGCTGGAGATACAGGTGGTAGGCGTTGGCCAGCACGGCCTGGGCGCCGAGATCGGACACCGCCTCGGGCAGGACCGCCTTGACGGTCGCCTTGGTCCCCACCGGGATGAAGGCCGGCGTGGCGATGTCGCCGTGGGCGGTGTGAAGGATGCCGGTGCGGCCCAGCCGGTGGCCGTTCCCGAGCCTCGCGCGGACCTCGAAGCCCCGATCGCGCCGGGGCCCGTCCTCGCCTCCCGGGACGCTCATGCGGCCACCGCGGCGCGGGGGGCGGACTCGCGGCGCCTCACCCAGCCGATGACCGGGTAAGTGACGGGGAGCATGACGACCTCGACTCCGACCTTGTAGACGTAGCCCGTCAGCAGGTAGTTGAGGAAGTCCGCCCCGGTGATGACCCCGTAGAACGCGATCGTGCAGAAGATCAGGGTGTCGGCGGCCTCGCCGACCAGCGTCGAGCCGATGAGGCGGGCCCACAGGTGGCGCTCGCCCCAGCGCTCCTTGATCCCCACGAGGACGCGGGAGTTGAGCAGCTGGCCCGCGAGGTAGCCGCACAGGGACGCCGCGACGATCCGGGGGACGAAGCCGAGCACCGCCTCGAAGGCCTGCTGGTTCTCGTAGCCGGGGCCGGGCGGGGCGAGCTGGACCAGCCAGAAGACGAGGGAGGCGAGGATCGACACGGCGAACCCCAGGACGATCGCGCGCCGGGCCCGGGCGAAGCCGTAGATCTCCGAGAGGACGTCGCCCAGGATGTAGGTGAGAGGGAACAGGATCGCTCCGCCGTCGAAGACGAGGAACGCAGGCCCCACGTGGACGCCGATGAGCTTCGTGGCGGTGATGTTCGAGACGAGCAGGAACGCGACGAATAGCACGGCGACGACGTCGTAGAGCCTCGGCGCGCGCGCGGGAGCGGGTTGGTCGATCACGGCGTCCATTGTCGCACCGCCCTCACCTGCGAGGGCGACGCCCCGGGCGTCGACGGCGTTCGTGGGGCGTGCCACGCCGCCGGGCCCGCGGAGGCGCCCCTGGCGCCGACTAGACTTCTCGGGTGATCTCGGTGTCTGGCTTCTCCCTGCGAATCGGCGCGCGCGAGCTCGTGCGCGACGTCTCCTTCCGCGTGGACAAGGGGATGCGCATCGGGCTGGTGGGGCGCAACGGGGCGGGGAAGACCACGACGATGCGCCTGCTGGCCGGCGAACCCGACCGCGGGGGCGCGGCCGAGCACACCGGGGCGATCTCCCGCACGGGGACCGTCGGCTACCTGGCCCAGGACACCCACATCGGCGATCAGGACCAGCCGGCGCGCGAGCGCATCCTCTCGGTGCGCGGCATCGACCAGCTCCTGGCGAGGATCCGATCGGCCGAGCAGGAGATGGCGTCGGCGCAGGGCGCGCGCCAGCAGAAGGCGATGGAGCGCTACGTCAGGCTCGACCAGCAGTTCACGAACGCGGGGGGCTGGTCGGCCAGCGCCGAGGCCGCCCAGATCGCCCATTCGCTCGGACTGGACGACCGCGTCCTCGAGCAGCCCCTCCATACGCTCTCGGGCGGCCAGCGTCGACGTGTGGAGCTGGCGCGCGTGCTCTTCTCCAACGCGGACGTGCTGCTGCTGGACGAGCCGACCAACCACCTCGACCACGACTCGGTGATCTGGCTGCGCGACTGGCTGCGCGCCTTCCCGGGCGGGTTCATGGTGATCAGCCACGATGTGCATCTGCTCGACGACACGGTCAACCAGGTCTTCTACCTCGACGCGACGCGCGCCCAGGTCGACATCTACCACCTGGGGTGGCGGGCCTATCTTTCCCAGCGCGAGGAGGACGAGAGGAGGCGCCGCAAGGAGCGGGCGAATGCGCTGCGGAAGGCCGAGCAGCTGCGTGCCCAGGGCGAGAAGATGCGCTACAAGGCGACGAAGGCGGTGGCCGCCCAGCAGATGCTGCGCCGCGCCGACGAGCTCCTCGCCCAGGCCGGCGAGGAGCACCGCGACGAGAAGGTCGCGCGCCTGCGCTTCCCCGAACCCGCCCCCTGCGGGCGTGTGCCGCTGGCTGCGGAGGGGCTGTCCAAGTCCTACGGATCCCTCGAGGTCTTCACGGGGGTCGATCTGGCCATCGACCGGGGGGCCCGGGTGGTCGTCCTCGGCCTGAACGGCGCGGGGAAGACGACGCTGCTGCGCCTCCTGGCCGGTATTGAGCAGCCGGACACGGGGCGCGTCGTGGAGGGGCACGGTCTCAGGCTCGGCTACTACGCGCAGGAGCACGAGACCCTGGACACCTCGCTGTCGGTCTACGAGAACATGGCCCACGCCGCTCCGGACCTGGACCGGACGCATGTGCAGAACGTCCTGGGCCAGTTCCTCTTCAGCGGGGAGGACGTGGACAAACCGACCTCGGTGCTCTCCGGCGGGGAGAAGACCCGGTTGGCGCTGGCGACGCTCGTGGTCTCCGCCGCCAACGTCCTGCTGCTGGACGAGCCGACGAACAACCTGGACCCGGCCTCGCGAGAGGAGATCCTCAACGCGCTGCGCACCTACGAGGGGGCAGTCGTCCTGGTCACCCACGATCCGGGAGCCGTCGAAGCCCTGGAGCCGGACCGCGTCCTGCTCCTGCCCGACGCCGACGAGGACCTGTGGGATCCCGGCTACATGGACCTCGTCAGCCTGACCTGACACGCGGCCGGGCCATCGGGACGCAGCGTCCGGCTCACAGCACCTTGGAGAAGAACTCCCGGGTGCGCGCCTCGCGCGGGTGGGCGATGACCTCGACGGGGGAGCCCTGCTCGACGATGACGCCCTGATCCATGAAGACGACCCTGTCGGCGACCTCACGGGCGAACCCGATCTCATGGGTGACCACGATCATCGTCATGCCGGAGGCGGCCAGGTCCTTCATGACGCCGAGGACCTCCCCGACCAGCTCCGGGTCCAGGGCGGAGGTGGGCTCGTCGAAGAGCATGATCTCAGGATCCATGGCGAGCGCCCGGGCGATGGCGACGCGCTGCTGCTGCCCGCCGGAGAGCTCCGAGGGGTAGTGGTCGGCCCGGTCCGCCAGGCCCACGCGGCTCAAGAGCTCCTGGGCGCGGGAACGTGCCTGGGCCTTCGACCGGCGGGCCACCTGGATCGGAGCCTCCATGACGTTCTCCAGGGCGGTCATGTGGGGGAACAGGTTGAAGCGTTGGAAGACCATGCCGATGCGGCTGCGCTGGCGGGAGACGATCTTGTCGGGCAGCTCGTGGAGGACGGCGGAGCCGTCGGGACGGGTCTCCTCGCGGTAGCCCAGCAGCTCGCCGCGCACCAGGATGCGCCCCGCGCTGATGGTCTCGAGCTCGTTGAGGCAGCGCAGGAGCGTGGACTTCCCGGATCCCGAGGGGCCGAGGACGACGCAGACCTCGCCCGGGTCGACGGTGAGGTCGATGCCGCGCAGCACATGGAGGTCGCCGAAGAACTTGTGGACGCCGACGACCTGGACCATCGACGTCGAGGAGGGGAGGGGTGCTTGGGCGGCGTTCATGGGGTGACCTCGAGGAAGGGATCGTCATGGATGGTGCCGGCGGAGTTGATGGCGTCCTGGCGGTCCGGGTCGCCGGGACGGCCGGCCTGCTCGCGCTGGTCGAACCCGCGGCCGTAGCGCCGCTCGATGCGGGCCTGGACGACCATGAGGATCGAGGTGATGACCAGGTACCAGATGGCGGCGGCGATGAGGAGGGGCACGGGGGCGAAGAGCTGCTGACCCTTGGTCTGGGAGACGAAGGTCAGCTCCGTCGTCACGGGGATCGCCGAGACGAGGGAGGTGGTCTTGAGCATGGAGATCGTCTCGTTGCCGATCGGGGGCACGATGACGCGCATGGCCTGGGGGAAGACGATGCGGCGGAAGATCTGGCCGCGGTGCATCCCCAGCGCCGTCGCGGCCTCCCACTGTCCCCTGTCGACGGAGAGAAGGCCGGCGCGGATGATCTCGGCCAAGTAGGCGCCCTCATTGAGGCCCAGGCCGACGAAGGCCATGAGCAGCGGCGTGAAATAGGTGTTGGTGTCGAAGGAGACGAACTCGGGCCCGAAGGGGATGCCGAGCGCCAGCGAGGGGTACAGCGAGGGCAGCAGCGACCAGAAGATCAGCTGCGTGTAGATCGGGGTCCCTCGGAAGAACCAGATGTAGAACGTGGCCACCCATCGCAGGATCGGGTTGGGCGACTGGCGCATGACGGCCATCGTGACGGCCAGGATCGTCCCGATGATCATGGCGACGACGGTGAGGAGCAGGGTGAACACGACGCCGGTGACGATGGTCCGGGAGAACAGCCACTGCCAGACGACAGGCCACTGGAAGTTCTTGTTCGTCACCAGCCCGTGCACCACCATCGCGGCGATGAGCGCCACCGCCGCCGCGGACGCCCAGCGTCCGGGGCGTGGAACGGG
The DNA here is from genome assembly GCF_042665795.1 of Schaalia naturae. Taxonomy (NCBI): domain Bacteria; kingdom Bacillati; phylum Actinomycetota; class Actinomycetes; order Actinomycetales; family Actinomycetaceae; genus Schaalia; species Schaalia naturae. Next base: position 1,103,047 of record NZ_JBHTEF010000001.1, on the reverse strand, counting down.
TTTGGCGTGGAGGATCTCCACACCGTCGCGGATCTCTGGCATGTCTGCTCGCTCCGAGGTCAGGAGCGCCCGGGGCGCAGTGGGGACCGCGCCCCGGGCGTTGGGGGTCTGGGGCCGTCAGTCGACGGCCGGGTTGAGGTCGGCGGTGGTCAGGGCCGCGTCCTCGGCGCCGTAGGCGCCCAAGATCTGGGTGAGGTAGCCGTTGTCCATGAGGTACTGGACGCCGGCCTGGACGGCCTTCGCCAGCTGCTCGTCGTCCTTGGCCACCGCGATGCCCTGCGGGGCGGATTCGATGACGTCGCCGACCTGCTCGAGCTTGCCGCCCGAGAGCTCGACGGTGTACCCGATGACGGTGGAGTCGGCCAGCGTGGCGTCGTACTGGCCGCCGATGACCTTCGTGGCCACGTCGGTCTGGAGGTCCAGCGGCATGATGCTGATGGCCTCCTTCCCGTCGGCAGTGCACTGGTCGGACAGGGTCTGGGCGTACTCCTGCTGGTAGGTGCCGTTCTGGACGCCGAGCGTCGTTCCGCAGGGATCTGTGGGATCGAAGCCCTTCGGGTTGCCGGCGGCGACCGCGTAGGCGGAGCCGACCTCGACGTAGGAGACCATGTTCGCCTGCTCCTCACGTTCCGCCGTGATGGTGAAGGAGGAGGCGCCGACGTCGAACTTGGAGCCCAGGGCCGGGATGATGGTCGGGAACTCCGCGTGGGTCGTCGTGCCCTCGTTGAGGCCCATGACGACGGCGAGGGCCTTGATCAGGTCGACGTCGTAGCCGATGGGGGTCTGGCCGTCGGTGTCCATGAACTCCCCGGGCGCGTAGTCGGCGGAGGCCCCGTTGCGCAGGACGCCCGACTCCTTGAGGGAGTCGGGGACCAGGGAGGAGACCTCGGGGACCTCGGAGAGGGCGGTGACGTCGAAGGGCGTGACGCTGGCGGCGGGCGTCGCCGCATCGGACTCCCCGGATGCGGCGACGGAGGAGGACCCCGATGCCGCGTCGCCGGGGTCGGAGCACCCGGCCAGGGCGAGGGCCGCGATGGCGGCGGGGACGAGAACGGCGGAACGGGTGCGCATGGCGGGCCTCTCAACTTCGACGGGAAGGAATAGGCCAATTATGCGTCGGGACGAATATTATGCGTCCTGTTGTCTCACCATGTGTCCGATCCGTGGGGCCGGACCGCGGGCGCCCGATGTCGCCGCGGGCTCAGCGCCCCCGCATCGCGCGCCGGTTCGGGCGCACCTTCATCGGATCGATGCCCTTCGGGATCGGGGCCGCCGTGGACTGGACCGCGTTGAGGCGCTGGCTGACCGCGGGCACCTCCTCCTTCGTGAGGACCTTCTTGAGGCGCTTGAGGTGGGACTCGACCTTCGCCAGGGGCACCTGGTCCTCGCCGTGGCCGACCTCGAGGACGGTGACGGGCACGTTCTGGGCGACGCGGCGGATGCGGCGGCGCTCCTGGTCGAGCAGGGGGCGCACCCGCGAGGTCGGGCCCTCGGAGATGAGGACGACGCCCGGGCGGCCGATGAGGCGCCAGACGAGGTCCTTGTCCTTGTTGGCGGCGATCGGCTGCTCGGCGACGATCCACCCGCGCTTGATCTGGCTGATGACGGCGTAGACGGAGCCGACGGTGCCGTCGATCTGCGTGTACATCGCCCGCCGTACGAGCAGTGACAGGATCGACATGTCCGCGAGGGAGGCGAGCAGGAGGCCGGTGATCGCCCACATGGCGATGGCTCCGGCGCCTGCCGAGCCCAGGACGCCGACGAGGACGCAGACGAGGACGATCGCGGCCCCGAGGCCAGCGAGCACCCATCCGACCCAGGGATAGGTGCGCGCCGTGATCCGGTAGGCGTCGGCGATGTTCTGGTACCAGCGCCTCTTCTTCTCCGAGGTTTCCTTCTTCTCAGCCATAGGGCTCCTATCCTACCTGGGTCCGGTGCCGTCCCGGGACTCCCCCGGAGGGGCGGTGCAGGGCCCATGCGACCAGGGGGGCGATCGCGATGACCGCACCGGTGACGGCGCCCATCCCGTAGGCGGCGGCGGGCCCGTGGGCGGCGGCGAGCGCCCCGCCCACGGCGGAGCCCAGTGACACGCCGACGGTGACCGAGGCGGACATGGATGTCATCGCGACGGAGACCCCTCCCCGGGGCGTGAGGCGCTCGGCGAGGGAGAAGGCGGTGACCATGGTGGGTCCGACGAATGCCCCCACGGCCGTCAGTCCGAGTCCGGTGGCCCACAGCCCCTCCTGGCGGGCGACCAGCGAGATGAGGAGGGAGATCCCGAGGCCGCCGGTGAGGATCCGGGCCGGCAGACGGAACGCCTCGGGCAGGACGACGACGAACAGCGACATGACCGCCGACCCGATGCCCATGAGGGCATAGACGAGTCCGGCGCTTCCGGGCGCTCCCAGGGCCTCGGCGCGCGCGGTGGTGGCGGCCTGCGTCGAGCCGAACAGGCACCCGATGCCGATCATCACGATGAGGGCGGGGGCCGCAGCCGCCAGGACCTGCGCGATCGCAGGCCGCGGGGTCCGCGACCGATCCGGGGCGTCGGCGTCCGGCGGGGGCGTCCCGGGCGCGGACGTCGCGAAGGGGAGCGTCGCGAGGAGGACCAGCGCGATGGCGATGAGGAGCGGAGCGTCGGGCGTCGCCGCAGAGGCGGCGACGCCGACCAGGGCGGGGCCGAGGACGAAGGTGAGCTCGTCGGCCATCGACTCATAGGAGAAGGCCGTGGCCAGCTCATGGGGCGTGCGGGTGATCCCCACCCACCGGGCGCGCGTGAAGGATCCGATGGGCAGCGTCGTCGCGCCGACGGCGACGCAGGCGGGGACGAGGGCGGGCAGCGGTCCTCGCAGATGGGCGACCGCGTAGAGGGCTGCCAGGGCGAACGCCGAGGCGGGCGTGAGGAGCAGGAGGACGAGGCGCTGCCCCCGCCGATCGGCCCAACGCCCGATGAGGGGGGAGACGAGGGCTGCGGACACCGAGATGATTCCGGTCGCCAGACCTCCGGTGGCGACGGACCCGCTGGAGGCCGTGAGGGCGGTCATGGCTCCCAGGGGGACCATGGCGAAGGGGGCGCGTGCTCCGAGGGCGATGAGGAGGGCGGGCCAGCCGACCATTTCGGGCAGCGCGCGGTAGCGCCCGAGGGCGCGCAAGGCAGGGGTGTGCACGGATGTGCTCCGGGAACGGCGGGCTCGCAAGGGTCCGGCGCGATCCGGCGCAGGAGCAGGCGAGCGGCCTGCCGCGCATGGACGCGGCCGACTCGGGCAGTCTACTCGGACAATACGGGACGTGGATGCCGGGCGCGCCGTCCACAGGCCGCCGAGAGGCCCTTGCCACCCGCGGCCGGTCCGGTGTGGGATATCTCCATGGATATCAATGGATATGAACTGGGATCGATTGCGTTCATGTCTGCGGGCGGTCCCCTGTGGGAGACCACGACGGCCCACGGCGCCGCCGCCTTGGCCTGCCTGCGTTCCCGGGACGAGGGCGACGGCCTCGTCGCGAGGTGGCGGGCCTGGTCGACCGTCGACAGCGCGCGCGTGGCGCGCCTCATCGACGTCGTCCGCCATGATGACGGGCGGTGGGCCGTGGTGTGCGAGAGGGTCCCCGGGGAGACGCTGGAGTCGGCCATGGCCCGCGGGTCCCTGCGCACGCGGCGGGAGCGCGAGCGCATCGTCGAGGACGTCCGGGAGGGTGTGCGCGCCCTTCACCGCGCGGGGATCGTCCATGGCGACCTCTCTCCCGCCAACATCATCCTGCGTCCGGACGGGCGCGCCGTCGTCGTGGACCTCATCGACGATCCTCTGACGCATACGGGCACCCGCGGATGGTCTCAGGGAGGAGGGGCGGGAGAGGAGGGGGACTGGCGGTCGGTGGCGCTCCTCGCCGAGGAGCTGGGAGCCGGCGGGAGGAGGGAGGCGGGGATCCCTGCCGCATCGGCCCCGTCCGAGGCTCTGCGTCGCGTCGCGGCCGCGCCGCGAACGGAACGGCAGGACGCGCCCGCGCGTCACCGCGGCGGGAGGCGCCGGCTGCCTCGGACCGCGGAGATGGCCGCGCTGGGAGCCGCGCTGGCTGGCGCCGCCGCGCTGGCGACGCTCACGGTCCCCTTGATGACGGCCGCGGTCACGGCCGGTGCCGGGACGGGCGAGACGGAGGCGCCGTGCCCGGCGGCCGCCGAGGTCCGCGCCGCTCTGGACGGGTTGGCGCGTGCGCGCGATGACGCCCTGGAGAGGCGGGACGCCGATGCCGTCGCCGCGGTGTCGGCCGCGACAGTCGCCCGGTCCGACCGCGGTCTGGTGGAGGCCCTGGCGGCCTCGGGCACGCGGGTGGAGAATCTGGGGACCAGAGTCGGACAGGTCGCCGACGTGACCTGCGAGGGAGGCCGCGTCTCGGCGGTGGCGACGATCCAGCAGCTGGCCCACCGCCGCTGCGATGCCCTCCGGACCTGCGCCGAGGTCCCCGCCCAGCGGGCGCACCGCGTGCGCGTCGACCTGGCGACCGGCCCCTGGCGGATCCTGTCGGTCCAGGTGGTGGACGGGCGGTGAAGGACGAGGACGACGACGCGGTCCGGGCCCCTCGGGGCCCGGACCGCGAACGAGGCCGGGGAAGGAGCCCGGCCCAGTGGGATCAGAGACCGAGCTCTCCGGCGAAGTCGCCCTCTTCGAGGCGCTTCTTCACCGTCATGAGGTATCGGGCGGCGTCGCCGCCATCGACCAGGCGGTGGTCGTAGGACAGCGCCAGGTACACCATGGAGCGAATGGCCACGGCGTCGGCCCCGTCGGCGTCCTTGACCACGACCGGGCGCTTGACGATGGTCCCGATCCCGAGGATCGCGGTCTCGGGCATATTGAGCACCGGGGTGTCGAACAGGGCGCCCCCTGAACCGGTGTTCGTGATCGTGAAGGTCGATCCGGACAGCTCGTCGGGGGAGACCTTGGAATCGCGCGTCCGGGCCGCCAGATCGTTGATCGAGCGCGCGATGTCCGCGATCGAGAGGCCGCCCGCGTTCCTGATCACGGGAACCAGCAGGCCGCGCGGCGTGTCGACGGCGATCCCGACGTTCTCGTGGTCGAAGTAGGTGACCTCCTTGCCCGAGATCGTCGCGTTGATCTTCGGGTGGTAGAGGAGCGCCTCGGTCGCGGCCCTGACGAAGAAGGGAAGGAACGTGAGCTTCGTTCCCTCCCGCTCCTGGAAGGACGTCTTCGCCCGGGCGCGCAGCGCGGCGATGCGGGTGACGTCCACCTCGACGACGGTGGTCAACTGGGCGGCCGTCTGGAGGGACTCGACCATGCGGGTGGCGATCGTCTGGCGCAGCCGCGTCATCTTCTCCGTGGTCCCCCGCAACGGCGAGGGCTCCAGGGCGGGAGCGGACGGCGCCGCTCCGGCGGAGCCCGCCTCCCGGGCGGCCTTCGCGGCCGCGGCGGCGGCTTCGACGTCCTCACGGCGGATGCGGCCGCCGATGCCGGTCCCCGTGACACCTGCGAGGTCGACGCCGAGCTCGCGGGCGAGCTTGCGCACGATCGGCGTGACATAGCCGGTCCCCGTGCCGAAGACCTGGGTGGGACCGGCGACGGGAGCACCGCCGGCGGCCACGCCGGTGAGGGCCGGGTGCGCCGGGCGGGGCGCCGCCGGGGGCTGGGCGGGAGCCGCAGGCGCAGGGGGAGCGGGCGCGGCGTGGACCGGAGCCGGGGGCGCCGGCGCCGCATGGACGGGAGCCGGCGGGGCGGCATGGGCCGGGGCGTGAACGGCGGGCTCCGGGGCCGGCGCGGCCGGCGCGGCCGGCGCGGGCGAGGACGCGCCGGTGGGAGCGGACTCCGTGATGACGGCCACGACCGTGCCGACCTCGACCGTCTCGTCCTCGGGCACCCGGATCTCAGCGAGGTAGCCGGAGGCCGGGGCGGGGACCTCGGAGTCGACCTTGTCGGTGGACACCTCGAGCAGCGGCTCGTCGATGGCGACCGCATCGCCGACCTTCTTCAGCCAGGTGGTGACCGTCCCCTCCGTGACCGACTCGCCGAGGGCGGGCATGGTCACCTCGGTACCGGAGGCGGGGCCGGCGGGCGCCGGGGCGGGCGCGGGCTCAGGAGCCGGTTCGGAGGCGGGGGCCGGCGTCTCGGGAGCCGGCGAGCCCCCGGCCTCGGAGGGCTCGCCGATGAGCGCGATCTGGGTGCCCACCTCGACGGTCTCGTCCTCGGGAACGGAGATCTCCAACAGCACGCCTGCGACTGGCGAGGGAACCTCGGAGTCGACCTTGTCGGTGGAGATCTCGACGATCGGCTCGTCGACGGCGACGGGGTCGCCGACCTTCTTCAGCCAGGTGGTGACCGTGCCCTCGGTCACGGATTCGCCGAGTGCCGGCATCGTCACTGCAGTTGCCATGGGTGTTCTCTCCTTGTCGGCGCGGGTCAGTTGTGGGCGTGCAGGGGCTTGCCGGCCAGGGCCATCGCGGCCTCGCCGAGGGCCTCGTTCTGAGTCGGGTGGGCGTGGATGAGCGCGGCGACATCATCCGGATAGGCCTCCCAATTGACGAGGAGCTCGCCCTCTCCGATCTGCTCGCCCATGCGGGCGCCGATCGCGTGGAACCCGACGATGGGGCCGTCCTCGACGGAGACCAGCTTGACGAAGCCCGTGGCGCCCAGGATGTTCGACTTGCCGTTGCCGGCGAGGTTGTACTCGACGGTCCGCACGGAGTCACCGTAGCTCTCGCGGGCCTGCTTCTCCGTGAGGCCCACCGAGGCGATCTCCGGCTCGCAGAAGGTCACGCGCGGGATCCCGGACTCGACGATCGGCGCGGGGTTCAGTCCGGCGATCTCCTCGGCGACGAAGATGCCCTGGAGGAACCCGCGGTGCGCCAGCTGGAGGCCCGGCACGATGTCGCCGACGGCGTGGATGTTCGCCACACCCGTGTGCAGGCGCTCGTCGGTGATGACGAAGCCGCGTTCCAGGGTGATCCCCTGCTCCTCGTAGCCGAGCCCCTGGGTGACGGGCCCACGGCCGACGGCCACCAGCAGCACGTCGGCGTCGACGGTGGGACCGCCCTCGGTGGACACATGCACACCGCCCTCGTCCTGCGTGGCGCCGGAGAACCGCGTGTTCGTGTGGAAGGCGATGCCGCGCTTGCGGAACTGGCGCTCGAGCTGCTTGGAGACGGCCTCGTCCTCGTTGGCGGCGAGGTGGGGGAGCGCCTCGATGATCGTGACCTCGGCTCCGAAGGAACGCCAGGCCGAGGCGAACTCCAGGCCGATCACGCCGCCTCCCAGGATCGCGGCGCGGCTGGGCACCCAGTCCATCTGCAGGGCCTGCTCGGAGGTGATGACGCGCCCCTCGATGGGCAGCGTCGGCAGCGTCTTCGAGTAGGAGCCGGTGGCGAGGACCACATGGCGGCCGGTGATGCGCCGGCCGTCGACCTCGACGGCGTCGGGTGCGACCAGGCGGCCCCATCCGTCGATGATGTCGACCTTGCGGGAGGCCAGCAGACCCTGGACCCCCTTGTACAGCTTCGTGACCGTCGCATCGCGGTAGGCGCCCAGCGCGCCCATGTCGATCCCCTGGAACGCGGATTGGACGCCGACCCTCGCGGACTCGCGGACCGCGTCGGCGGTCTCCGCGGCGTGCAGGTATGCCTTGGTCGGGATGCACCCGCGGTGCAGGCACGTGCCGCCCACCTTGTCGCCCTCGACGAGGGCCACTTTCAGGCCGAGCTGGGCGCCCCGCAGCGCGGTGGCGTAGCCGCCTGATCCCGCTCCCAGGATGACGATGTCGTAGCTGGGCTCGCTCACGTTCTTCACTCCTCGCCTCGGATCGGGACCGTCGTGGTCCAGTCTGGGCCTATTGTCCCACCCGGAGTGTGTTTTTTCCCGCTTCGCGGCGAGGCCGACGAGGTGGGACCGCCCACAGCGGGGCGGCGGTCGGCGACGCCGGCCGCGACTAGGATCGGCTCCAGTCAACCCATGGAAAGAAGAAGGAACAGGGGGGAACGATGTCCCGCGACATGCCGGACCGTGCTCCGGAGCTGGAGGACCAGATCGCCGACACGCGCGGTCCCTCGCTGGGGCTCGGACGCATCGTCCTGGTCGTCTACTGGCTTTTCGGAGCATGGACGACGGTGTGCGCCGTCCTCGACCTCCTCCATGTGGGCTCCGGCCCGCTGGGGCCCGCCTTGGTGGCCCTCGTCGCGGGGCTCGTGTACCTGGTCGCCGCCGTCGCCCTCACGCACAACGGCAAGCGGATGCGAGTGGTGGGGTGGACCGCCGTCATCATCGAGACCGTGGGGCCGGTGATCGTGGGTCTGCTGGGGGTGGGGATCCCCGATCTCACGCGGACGCGGTCGGCGTGGGGTGGATTCGGCGCGGACTACTGGTACCTGCCTCTCGTCATCGCCGTCGTGGGCCTGGTGTGGCTGTGGGCATCCAACCCGCGCCGCATCGTCGAGCGCGCCGAGCAGATCGACCGTCCGGGGTCCCGGCGCCGACACCGGTGAGAGGCGGGCCCTCAGACCCCGCCAGGGAAGCCGATCTGGCGCCAAGCCTCGTACAGGCCGATGGAGGCGGAGTTGGCCAGGTTGAGGGAGCGCACGCCCGGCATCATCTGGATGCGGACCTTCGAGGCGACGCGCGGGTGCGCCATGACCTCCTCGGGCAGCCCGGTGGGCTCGGGGCCGAACATCAGGCCGTCGCCGTCGCGGTAGGCGATGTCGGTGTAGAGGCGATCGGTGTGGCCCGTGAACGCCCAGATCCGACCCGGCACGGCGGCCAGGGCGTCCTCAAGGTCAGGGTGGACCCGGACGTGGGCGAGGTCGTGATAGTCGAGGCCCGCCCGGCGCAGCTTCGAGTCCTCCATATCGAAGGCGAGGGGCTCCACGAGGTGGAGCATGGACCCGGTGCAGGCCGACAGTCGGATGGCGGCGCCGGTGTTGCCCGGGATGCGGGGTTCGAAGAAGATCACGTGAAGCACGCGGCCCATCCTCCCACCCCGCGGCGGCGCCCGGCGCGGTCGAGGCGATCGTCGGCCTAGCGTTCCTCATCCGGGATCTGGGGAGGCGCCGGGGCGACGGGATCCCGGCGACCGGGAGCCAGAGCGCGGCCCAGCAGGCCCAGGGTCGCAGCGATGACCGGCAGCAGCACGGCGACCAGGGCGGCGTTGCGCGTGACCTGGGCGTAGCCGAGCGCGGGGACGTCGACGAAGGTGTAGGGGTACCAGTCGATCAGCGCGCCGCGCGCAAGAGTGGCCATGAGGTAGAGCGCGGGGAGGACGGGCGTGAGGGCGAGCTCGCGCCAGGAGGGGGGCCTGCGGACCGACACCATCCACGCGGCGACGGCGAACAGCGGCGTGAGGACGTGCTCGAGGGTGGTCTGGACGATGACGTGGACGGGGAAGTCTCCACCCAGGCTCGGTCCGGCCAGGACCATGGCGTAGACGAGCCCGGTGAGGAGGATCGACGTCAGCGCGCTCACCCGCAGGGCCCGCAGGAGGGCTGTGCGGGGATCGGGGCGCACGAGGAGCGCCAGGGAGACGGCTGCCACCAGGAGGTTGGACTGGGTGGTGAAGTAGGCCAGCCGGTTGAGCGAGCCGTCCCACCCGGGCCCGAAGGTCGTGGAGAATCCGGCGCCCGCCGGCAGCCACGAGCGGGTGGAGTAGGCGGCCCACAGGTCCAGGGCGACGCCGGCGAGGGCGGAGAGGGCCGTCAGCGCGTGGAGGACGCGCGCCGGCACCGCGTTCCCCGTCGGGTCGGGTACCGAGGCCCCGCCCGGGCGTGGGACGGCAGCGCGGCCGAGTGCCGTGTCCCGGCGCGCCGGAGCGGGCGCCGTCCGCGCCGTCTCGGCCGGGTGCGTGTCGACGATCGTCATGATGCCTCCCCGGGGCAGTGTGGATATCCGTGGACGTCTCCGACAATATATCGTTCCGATATCGAATCGTCACCGTATTGTGACATGAATTGGGGAGGTGGGGAAGGGGCTCTGAAGTTTTGATGCCCTGGTCTTTGTTGAGACTTGACGAAAGGTGGGTGGTCCCGATGGGCTCAGCGGGCGGGTTCCTGATATGTCACGGTCAGACGCGCCCGGGCGATCGTGTGGAAGAGGGCCTGGAAGGAGGCGGCGGCCGGGGTCGTCTCGTCGGTGAGCCCCAGCGTCTCGACATCGAGGGCGTGGACGGCGAAGACGTAGCGGTGCGGGCGATCTCCGGCTGGGGGAGCCGCGCCCATGTACGAGTGCTCGCCGTTGTCGCCGCGCAAGTGGAACGCGGCGCCCTCCAGCGTGAGGTCGGAGGCGCCCGCCCCCTGCGCGATCTCGGTCTGGTCGGCGGCGAGGTCGACGACGGCCCAGTGCCAGTACCCCGAGGGCGTGGGGGCGTCGGGATCGAAACAGGTGAGGACGAAGCCGCGAGTCGGAGGCGGGAAGCCGCTCCACCTCAGATGGGGCGAGGTGCTGCCGCCGGCCGCGGTGAATGGAGGGGGCATCGTCGCTCCGTCGCCCAGGTCGTCGGAGGCCAGCGCGAAGGCGGGGACCGGCGGGAGCGAGTCGTAGGGATCGGGAGCCTGGGGGCGGTTCTGGAGGTCCATCGTGTCTCCTTCCACATTGCCGCTCGTCGGACGGCGGCGACGTCGCCGGTGTGGCGGCGCCCACCGCCAGTGTGGGGCATCCCGCCTCGGGGCGCGCACAGCCGGAGCGGGGTGTCGTTCCGTCGAGCGGACGCCTCGGCCGAGCGTCCCGGGCGCGTCCGACCCGTGATTCCAATACGCTCTCACCGAGAGGACGCGTCAACGGCCGCCGCCCCGGTCGCGGGCTCGTCTCCATCCGGCCGATCCGGTAACAAGACCCCAGGAGCAGCCATGGCCCCCGACGACGAGACATTCACCCCCGAGGAGCGCGCGGCCATGAGGGAGCGCGCCCGCGAGATGCGCCGCGGACGCTCCGGGGGGCCGAAGGACCCGGGCGCCGACTTCGACGCGGCCGTCGCCGCCATGCCCGAGGGCGAGCGCGCCATCGCGCGGCGCCTGGCCGGCCTCGTCGCCGAGCACGCCCCCGAACTTGCCACCCGCACGTGGTACGGCATGCCCGCCTGGTCGAGGGACGGGAAGGTCATCTGCTTCTTCCAGCCGGCCTCGAAGTTCAAGGCCCGCTATTCCACGCTCGGCTTCCAGGACGGTGCGCGCCTGGACCGGGGGAGCATGTGGCCGACCTCCTTCGCGATCACCGCGCTCGGGGACGAGGACGAGGCCGCGGTGGTCGAGTTGCTGCTGCGGGCGCTGGGCCGGGCGCTCTGACCGGGATCCGGCCCGGCTTCATCTAGACTGTCGAACAGGTGTTCGATGGGGGTGAGGATGATGCGGGCCGACGCCGACGAACGGCTCAGGCGCGCCCGGGCCGTGCTGGCGCGGGCCGAGGCGCGCGCAGGAGTGCGCTCCGGCGCCCGCCTGGCCGTCGAGCACGCGATCTCCTCCCGTGGCGGCCCCGCCATCGACGAGGGCGGCGCTGCCGTCGCGGGGCGCGTCCTCGAGGTCGGGGCGGGAACGGGCGCGCTGCTCCGCGCGGCGGCTTCTGCGCTGCCCCCGGCCGGCTGGCTGGGCGTCGTCGCAGTGCCGGACATCGGCTGGGCGGCGGCCCGGCGCGAGGGGATCGACCTGGACCGAGTGGTCTGCGTGCCTGATCCCGGTCCGCTGGTCGCCGACGTTGTGGCGGCCCTCGCGGAGGGGACGGATGTGCTGTGCCTCGGCCCCGTGGAGCTCACGGGCGGGCAGCGGCGCCGTCTGGCCGCCCGTGTGCGGCGCGGGGGACAGATCCTGCTGACCGCGGCGCCATGGCCGGGGATCTCCCGTCCGTGGGCTCCGCCCGGGCGCGGAGAGCGGCGGGGGACGCGGCGGGAGGCGGGATGAGGATGGACGCGGAAAGAGGCGGACCGGGCCCCCACGCCCCCGCGGGGGTGCGGCGCGTCGTGCTGTGGGTGCCCGACTGGCCGACGACCTCCCTGGTGGTCGATGTGCCGCCCGGCGCCCCGGCGGCGACCGTGCGCGAGGCGCGCGTGGTCGTCCCCACCATGGCCGCGCGGCGGGCGGGAGTCCGCGCCCGCATGCCCGTCTCGACGGCGCAGTCCCTGTGCCCCGGGCTCATCGTGCTCGCAGACGACCCGGTGCGCCAGGCCTCGGCCTTCGAACCGGTGGCCCGCGTCTTCGACGCTGTCGCGGCGGGGGTCGTGTGTCTGCGTCCCGGCCTCGCCTGGGCCCCGGCGGCCGGGCCCGCCAGATGGCTTGGGACGGAGGAGGCCCTGGCGGAATGCCTGGTGGAGTCCGTGGCGGCGCAGACGGGTGCCGAGTGCCAGGTCGGCATCGCCACCGGGATGCTCGCCTCCCTGGAGGCCGCCCGGCAGGGCGTCGTCGTGCCCCCCGCGGACACCGGGGAATTCCTGGCCGACCTGCCCCTGGCCGGAGCCGGTCGGGTGCTCCCCCCGGAGCAGGCGGAGGGCGTCCTCCACGCCGTGGACGTGCTCTCCCAGCTCGGGGTGCGCACCTGCGCCGACGCGGTCGGGCTGGGGCGGGGCCCGCTGGCCACGCGTTTCGGGCGGGCGGGGGAGGTCCTGTGGTCGCTGTGCACCGGTGGGGACCTGCCGACGCGCGGCATGGCGCGTGCGCCCCGGGACGTGTCGGTGTCCCTCGACCACGACCCGCCCGTCGTCGACCTCGACCAGGTGGTCGTGGGGCTGCGGCGGCTCGCGGAGGAGCTGGCCGGAAGCCTGTGGCGTGCCGGCGCCTCCTCGCAGACGCTGACGGTGTGGATGGAGACGGAGACAGGCGTCCGACGCGAGCGGACGTGGACGGCGGTCGACTGCGCGTCACCGGCCGACGTGGTCGACCGGGCGCGGTGGCAGCTGCGGGGGTGGTCGCAGGCGTGCGGCAGCGCGGAACCCGGGGCGCAGGCACCGGACTCGGCGCTGGCGCGCGTCGGCATGGTGGCCCGCGGCCTCGTCGCCGCGCCCCCTGGTCCGCCCCTGTGGGGACGCGAGGACGGGCGGGTCCGGGCGGAGCGCGCCGTGCTGCGCCTGCAATCCCTCCTGGGGGAGGAGGCGGTCATCGCGCCGCACGCCCAAGGCGGCCAGGACCCCCGGTCCCGTGTGAGCGGAGGGGTATGGGGCGCACCGGTCCCCGATCTGGCGCCACTGGACGGGGAATGGGAGGGCGGGGTCGACGGGGAACCGGCCACGGTCCTGGACGCGCCGTGTCCCGCTCGCCTGTACGGCATGACAGAGAAGGGGCCGGAGCGCGGCGCCCCTCTGCTCGCCGTGGTGGCCTCCGAGGGCCAGACGGTGACGGGGGACGAGCGGCGCGGAAGGGAGGGGCTGCGTCCCCTCCACGTCGGCCCGCGCGGGGACCTGGACGCCAGGCCCACGGTCCTCGTGCCGGATCCCGCCCCGGGAGCGCGTCTGCCCGCCGGCCTCGAGGCGGGCCGCGCGGTGACGATCCGCGTCACGGGCGGGCCGTGGGCGGTTCTGGGGCGTTGGTGGGAGGGACCGGACTCGCCCCGCGCTCCGCGGGCCTACCTCCGCGTGGGACGCGAGAACGGGGAAGGGCCGGATCTGCTGCTCGTCCAGCGTCAGGGGAGTTGGGCGGTGGAGGGCGTCTACGACTGAGGAACCGCTGGCGTCCCCTACGCGGAAGCGCTTCTGCGCCCCGGGTAGGATCGCGCGGGGACCTTCGGGAAGGACGACGAGGATGGCGAAGCTGTACTTCCGTTACGGCGCGATGAACTCCGGCAAGTCGACGGCTCTGCTGCAGGTCGCCTTCAACTACGAGGAACGCGGGCAACGGGTGCTGCTGGTCAAGCCGCTCATCGACCGCAAGGGGGAGGCGGACATCGTCTCGCGCCTGGGCGTCACGCGGCGGGCGGACCTCCTGGTCGACGCCGACGACGACATCCGGGACCTCCTCCACCGTGCAGCCGTCCACGATCCAGCCTCCGGCGCGGCCACAGTGGCGCGTCCGGTCGCGGCCGTGCTCGTCGACGAGGCGCAGTTCCTCACCCCCCGCCAGGTCGACGACCTCATGCGCGTCGCCGTGCTCGACGGGGTCCCGGTCCTCGCCTATGGGATCCGCACGGACTTCCGCACCCGGGCGTTCCCCGGCGCCCAGCGGCTCCTGGAGATCGCCCACTCCCTGGAGGAGCTCAAGACGATCTGCCGGTGCGGGCGCAAGGCGATCCTCAACGGCAGGCGCATCGACGGGCATTTCGTCTTCGACGGCGACCAGGTGTCCATCGACGGCATCGACGCGGAGTACGAGGCCCTGTGCGCGGCCTGCTACCTGGAGGAGTCGGGCGGGCGGCTCGGTGACGACTGACACGTGCCGGTCCGCCTCCGGCGCACGCGGATAGACTGGGCGGATGGCCACCTCCCGCACCCTCGACGATGTGATCTCCCGCCTCACCGATGAGGATCTCATGGCCGCGGTCGGGCCTGCGACCTGGGCCAAGGGCCTCACCTACTTCCGTACCGGGCGGGTGCTCGAAGCCGAGGAGCATGATGCCGAGCGGGCCGAGGGTCGCGTGCGCGGGTCGGGAGTCGTCTACCGGACGTGGATCGAGGTCGTCGAGGGGCGGCTGGACCTCACCTGCGCCTGCACGGTGGGACGCGACTGCCGGCACTGCGTCGCCACCGTCCTGGAGCTGCGCGACCGCCTGCGCCGCGCGGTCCCCGAGGAGTCGACGTGGCGCACGGCGCTCCAAGCGGTCGTCGGCAAGTCGGGCGCGCAGGGCGAGGGCATGGCGCTCCTGGTCGACACGCACGATCCCTCCCAGCCGATCTGGCTCACGCCGCTGCGCCCCGGGACGCACACCCGCTGGGCCACCAGACGCGCCTCGTGGCCCGACATCACGAACACCCAGTGGACGTCGGTGACGGCCGACCTCAACCCGACCCATGTCGCGCTGCTACGTGAGGGGTACCGGATCTCCCGCCTCGGCGCCGCCTGGCGCTCCCCCCACGAGGTGAGCCTCGACGCGCTCGGGGACCAGGCCGCCGCCTGGCTGCGCCGTCTGGACCGCGCAGGCGTGCACCTGCTGGCCGGCACGGATCCTGAAACCCCTTTGGTGCTGGACACGCGGTCCTGGCAGCTCCGGCTCGACGCCAGCGCCGATGGGGAGGGGCTGGCCCTCGTCCCAGCGGCAACGGACGGGCACACGGTCCACCGGCACCCCCGCGTCGAGCCCGCCACGGGGCTGCTCCTCCTCGACGGCGGCACCCGCGTCGCGCAGGTGGGCGGGGCGGAGGACCTGCTCGACCACATCCCGTCCCGCGGACTGGTGGTTCCGGGGACCGACCTGGCCGAGTTCCAGACGCGGTGGGCCCGACGCCTGGACCACGCCGTCGGGCTCATGTCCACCGACGGCTCCTTCGACACGGCGGAGGCTCTGGACCCCGTCATCGTCGCCACCGTCCGCCCTGAGGGGCTCTCCGCCGTCACGGTGCGATGGTGGACCGAGTACGCGGTCGGGGACTCTGTCTCGCGCGCGCCGATCGAGCAGTCCCGTGAGGATCCCGACGTCCAGTCCGTGCGACGGCGGATCGAGGAGGCGGGCGGCGCGCTGCATGCGGCCCCCGAGCTGTGGCGCGGAGAGCTGCGCACCCTGCGATTCCCGGCGTGGCGGGCGCCGGAGTTCCTCCGCGAGGTCGTCGGCGCCATGGACGTGGACGGACTGGTCTGGGACATCGCCGCAGAGGTGCGCGAGGCCCGCGTCGACGAGCACGGCATGAGGATCGCAGCCACCCTGGGCCAGGCGGGCGACAGCGACTGGTTCGGCCTGCGGGTGCGCGTGGTCGTGGGGGGCCGCGAGATCGAGATGGCGGATCTGCTGGAGGCGCTCGCAGGCGGCGAGGACCACCTGCTCGTCGACGGCACGTGGGTCGCCCTCGACGGCGACCGCCTGACCCGGTTGCGGGAGCTCCTGGAGGAGGCGCGGCTCCTGGGCGATGCGGAGGACAGCGACGAGCCCCGTCTCAGCGTCCTCCAGGCCGGGTTGTGGGAGGAGGTGGCAGAGGTCGCCGACCACGCGGACGCCGCCCAGGAGTGGACGCGGCGGATCGGCGCGATCTCGGGGCGCGGAGAGCTCGCGGGCCTTCCCGTGCCCGCGTCGTCCCTCGCCCGACTGCGCCCCTATCAGGTGCGCGGACACCAGTGGCTGACGGCGCTGGCGGGTCTGGGGCTGGGCGGGATCTTGGCGGACGACATGGGGCTGGGCAAGACGCTGCAGATTCTCTCCGCCGTCCAGGCGCTCAAGGACGACGCGGTCGCGCGCACGGGGCGCGCCCCGGATCCGGTCCTCGTGGTCGCCCCCACGAGCGTCCTGGGCACGTGGGCCCAGGAAGCCGGCCGTTTCTTCCCCGATCTCGCGGTGCGGGTGGTTCCGGCGACCTCGCGGCGCCGCGACCTGGCGCTCACGGGCCTGACCCGCGGCGCGGACGTGGTGGTGACGTCTTACACGATCGTGCGCATGGAGCCCGAGGAATGGGCGGGGACCCGGCTGTCGGGGCTGGTCGTCGACGAGGCCCAGGCGGCGAAGAACCCGCAGACCGCGATCCATGCGGCCCTGATGGGCGTGGACGCGGGGTGGCGCGTGGCCGTCACGGGCACGCCGGTCGAGAATTCCGTGGGCGACCTGTGGTCGATCCTCCAGGTCACGGACCCGGGACTGCTCCCGGCGTGGCGCGTGTTCAACGAGCGCTTCCGCAGGCCGATCGAGTCCGAGGGCGACGAACAGGCACTCGGCCGGCTTCACCGTCTGACCGCCCCCTTCATCCTGCGCCGAACGAAGGAGCAGGTCGCTCCCGATCTGCCCGACAAGACGGAGACGGTGGTCGCGGTGGAGCTGGGGGAGGAGCACCGGCGGATCTACGATCAGTACCTCACCCGGGAGCGGACGAAGCTGCTGGGTCTCCTCGACGACTTCTCGGCCAACCGCATGCAGGTCCTCACCTCGATCATGCGGCTGCGCCAGCTCGCCCTCGACCCCGCCCTCGTCGACGAGCGTTACGCGTCGGTGGGTTCGGCGAAGGTCGAGCTGCTGGCCGACCAGCTGGACCAGATCGTCCCCGCCGGCCATCAGGTGCTGGTCTTCAGCTCGTTCACGTCCTTCCTCCAGCGCATCCGGGCGGTCTTGGAGCGCCGCGGGATGGCGGTGGCCTATCTCGACGGGGCCACGCGCGACCGGGGCTCAGTCATCGAGTCGTTCCGTTCGGGGGAACGGCCCGTCTTCCTCATCTCTTTGAAGGCGGGGGGAACGGGACTCACCCTCACTGAGGCCGACTACGTCTACGTCATGGATCCGTGGTGGAACCCCGCCGCGGAGGCGCAGGCCGTCGATCGGGCGCACCGCATCGGCCAGACGAAAAAGGTCAATGTCTATCGCCTGGCCGCCACCGGCACCATCGAGGAGAAGGTCCTCGAGCTCCAGGAGCGCAAGCGCGCGCTCGTCTCGGCGGTGGTCGACGGCGGCGGCGCCGGGGACGGGCGGATCTCGGCTGAGGATCTCCGGGGGCTGTTGACGGACTGAGAACATGGTTCCGCCCCATGGGGAGGACACCCATGGGGCGGAACCTGCTCAGGAGGTGAAGGGTCACTGCCGGGTGCGGCCGGAGCGTCCGCGTGCGGCGAGGATGAGGAGTCCCACGCCTGCGAACACGCCGATCAAGGTGAACAGGGCGTCAGACAGGCCGGTGTGGGCGAGATCGCCATCCGGATGCTGCTGATCCGACTGCGGCTGACCACCCGAGGGGTTCTGGTCGCCAGGCTGGTTGTGGTCCCCGGACTGGTTGTGGTCCCCGGACTGGTTGTGGTCCCCGGGGTCCGGGACGGGCGCGGCGTTCGGGTCGCGGTCAGTGAAGCAGTCCGCGGGGTTGACCTTCGTCACGTCGTTCTGCCCCACGGAGAAGGCCAGCGTGAAGTCGTCGGAGGCCGGAGTCCCATCGGCCAGCGTGGTTGAGCGGGTGAAGGCCAGACAATAGGTGCCCTCCGCGCTGAATGCCCAGGAGGCATGGACATGCGCATGCTTGGCGATCTCGAAGGAATCGGCCTCGGTGATGCCGTCACGCGTGGTGAACAGCTCCTCGACCGAGCCGAGCTGCGTCCCGCTGTGGTACAGGGCGAACTGACCGTTCTTCGGAGCGGACATCCGATCCAGTGCCCACTGCACCCCGGTCTGAGTGGCGTCCTCGGGGATCGTCTCGGTGGACCAGCCCGGCCACAGCAGCCCCTCCTGCTGGGATTCGGTGACCTGCCAGAGTGGAGTGTGCGGATCGCCCAGGAAGGCAAAGCGGGGATCGTCAGGCACGCTCGTCTCTGAGCCGGGCAGCAATTGCAGCACGACATCCTCAGGGTCGTGCCAGGAGGCTCCGTCGTGGGTGGCATTCTGGAAGCCCTCGGCCGTCGTGTCCTTCACCTGGGTGGCGAACACCCCGTCCTCCAGGGTGGAGGCGATGTCGATGTGGCCGTTGTTCAGGATGGTCGCTCCGGAGTCCGTCTTGGACCAGTTGGCCACGTCCCAGGGCTTCGCGGCGGGAGTGTCTCCGCCGTTGTCCGGCACGGGCACGTCCTCCGCCTTCGTCGGTTCGGCCCCATCGGCGCAGGTGCGATCCAGCGCGTTGTGCTCGGAGGCGAGCCACATCGGGCCGGTGGAGTGCGCATCCCCCTCGTGGTCGTTCGCATACCGCTCATAGTCGTCCGGATCGAGGGGGCCGTCGGCCACCAGAGTGAAGGTATGGTGGTCGCTGACCGCCTGCCCCCCGGCAGTCGTCCCGGACCACGTCATGGCCACGCAGTACACGCCCGGCCGCGTGACCGACCAATTGAGATCCTCGCGGCGGGAGCCCGTCCAGATCTGCTGGGACAACTGCCCCGTGGCGGTATCCCATCGCTGGTCCGCCGCCCACTCACCAATACTCCCGGCCTGGCCCGCGGACCCCTGCCCCACATAGAGGTCTCCCGGCCCCTGCACGCTGTCGAACGTCCAGGTGAGGTCACCGTCCAGATCAGAACTCTCGATCTGCGAGGTGTCCCACGTGATGGAGCGCCCGATGGCCTTTCCGGCTCGCGTCCCGAGCTGGAAGCGGTACGGATAGTTGATGCCGGCCTGCCCATAGAGGATGACGTCGTCAACATTATGGGCGATATTCGGGCCATCCCCATAATCGCGTTCCTGGTTGTAGGTGACCTGGAGGTCATCGCTGTCATCCAGCCGCGCGGTGAATGCGGCCGTCCCGCCGTTCGAGACATACGGGGAAGTGTCGTCCACATTCGTGATGGGCTCCTTCACCACACCCGGATAGTCCAGGTGGCGCCCGCAGGGCTCGATGGTGCTCGGGTCGTATTGCGAGCCCACGATCTGGGTGAGGATACCGTGGGTCTCCGCCCGGGTGCCATCGGGCATCTCCGTCTGCACGCTGAAGGCCATGCAGTAGATGCCCGAGCTCGTGAAGCTCCAGTTCTCATGCGTGTGCCGCTGGTTCGCAAAGGACCACACCGAGGGCTGAGCCTTCTTCGTGCTGAACTCCGTCTTCGCGCTTGCTAGGCCACCGTCCTGCCACAGCACCACGTCGCCCGGGGCCGCCCCACCGTCATAGCCGGTCACCGCATCCAAACGGAAGCTGAAGGGGTGATTAAAGTCCAGATCCCGCAGCGTCGGGGACTGGGTCGAGAATCCGATCCATGGCGAGCCGTCGATCGAGCCCGCCTCCCGCGAGCGGTACACGGTCGACCCCTCTGGGGCGATGAAGGAGTAGTCCGCGTCCGGGGTGTACGTCTCCGGCAGCGTCTCCTTCGCGTTGTCATTGTGGTAGATCACCAGATTGTTCAGATCCAACGGGTCATACCCGTCGAAGTGGGACCGCAGTGCCAGGGACTGGGTGCCGTCCTCACTCGTGTCGATCTCTGGATAGATCACGTCACCATGCCCGTACGGGGCAACCAGCCACTTCCCGGGCTGGCCGTACTCCACGTTGTCATTGTCCGGGTGTTGGTCCGTCTCCGGGCGGCGCAACCCGAAGCTCAGGTCTCCCTCGCTCGCCCCCGGTCGGGACAAATCGGTGGTGGTGTAGATGACGTACCAGCCCTGACTGTCGCGCGTCAGGCTGGGAGCCTCCCATTCATAGGGGTCGTCGTAGGAGGGATTGACGAAATAATGCACGGTGGCAGGGTCTCCGTCGAGGCCGCTCTCAGCCAGGAAATCGACCGTCGTGGACACTTCGATCGAGTAGTGTCCGTCAGCGTCCGTGACATCCTGAGCAGGGCTGTAGACATCGGGATCCGCAGTAGGATCGTTGAGTGCTCCCCAGTCGTCAGCTCCCGCGCCGACGGTGATGCTCGGGATGCCCTCTTCTCCCGCATCCTGCACGCCATTGCCATTGGCGTCGGTGAAGAGGGTGCCACTGAGTGTGACCGTGCTGCTCTCCTGCTCCTCGGCGTCCTCGGCGCGGGCGGAGCCGGAGGTCACCAGCGGGCCGACGAGCAATGCTGTGAGCGCCAGGGCGGCGATCGCAATCGGTGGTTGGTGTCGTGTTCTCATTCGCATGTGTTCCTCGGTCGGTTGTCTGTGCTGAGTTGATGGGAAGAGAGAAGAAAAAGGGGTGGGGCGGGAGGGAGATGGAGAGCCCCGTCCCACCCCACCCGGGTTCAGAGCCCGTCAGGGCTGGACGCGAAGATTCACGGGCGCAATGGTCGACCCGATCTGCGCGTTGGTGCCTCCCCGGTAGGCGGTGAAGCTCAGGGTGAAGTCGCCGCCCGCAGCGGGAGCGCTGAGGGTCCACGGACCGTGCTCATGGCTGGGCCTGTTCGCTCCGCTGCCCGGCTTCCACAGGGTCACGCGGCTGGTGTCACCGGTCGCGCTGCTCGTGGAGCCCGCGACCGCGTCGTTCGCGGTGAAGACGGCGTCCCCGGCGTTGGCGGCGCCGGAGACCTTCGCCACGTCGAAGGAGACGGATGCGGGGCAAGCCGGATTGAGAGCCTCCGTGTACTGGAAGCCGATGAACGGGAGGTTGTCTTCGTACTGCTCGATACCCGAGATCTGCCACGTCCCGTTGCTGTATGTGATGGCGTCGGCAGGCGAATTCGAGTCGTCGAAGAGGAACCTGTAGTTCCCGATGTTGGCCGGGCTGATGTGGCCGCCGTCCTCGCGGAAGGTGTCGACCGTGATCCGGTTGTTCGCATCGCAGGCGACGCTGACGATATCGGTGTGCCCGGCGGTGAAAGTCGTGGTCGCGGCGTCCGCTGCGGCGGTGGAGTCCGGGGCGGCGGTGGCGGCCACGGCGCCGCCGAGTGCGAGGACCCCGGCGGTCAACAGGCTTGCGCCCGTGCGGGCGAGGGTGCGTGTCTTCATGAGGCTTCTCCTTGAGAGTGACGTCAGATGAGAGAACAAGACAGGACTGTCGCACGCCCCGTCGTCATCCGCGGCCGCCGATGTTCACAGCGGCAACCGCGCCGACTGCAGGCACCTGGCAGACGGTCGGTACCCGTTTCGGGCGGGACGTACGTCGGGGCATCGATCGGAGAAGATGAAGTGGGTCCGGATGAAGGCGATGTGGCGGCGCCGGGAGAGAGCCGGCGCAGGAAGGGAGTGCTCCCGGACGGTCACCGGGGGAGCAGGGAGGACCTCGGGGCCGCACCCGCAGCGCGGGCGGCCGCCTGGAGCCAAGTGCCCGCGCCCGTGGACGTGGAGCCGACAGGCGCCGGCATTGGGATGCGCGGAGACTGGGTGAGCGGATCGGGCCATCCGATGCTGGTCGCTGCGTCGCATGCCGGCTCCTTCCGGTGATCCGCACACTCGTTATATGAGAATGATTCTCATATGACGTTGGTGAGGGTATTCCTTTCGGAGGGAGCGTGTCAAACATGGGGCATGCCGCCCCGGGAACATCTCGGGGCGCGAGCTCGCGCACCAGCGAGTCGAACACCTGTTCGATACACTGGCGGGGTGCCTGCACGACTCGGCTACGCCGAACTCCACGCCCACTCGGCCTTCACCTTCCTGGACGGGGCCGACCAGCCCTCCGTCCTCGTCGGGCAGGCGGGGGAGCTGGGGCTCGGCGCGCTCGCGGTCCTCGACGTCGACGGGATGTACTCCACGGTGCAGGTCGCCATGGCCGGACGGGAGACCGGCCTGCCCATCGTCTCGGGCGCCGAACTCACCCTGGCCCGCGGGCAATTCGGCGCGGGCTCGCAGAACCCCGGCTGGGGGCTGGCCCGGGGCGCCGAGGACCCCGGCATCCGCCTGCCCATCCTGGCGACCTCCCCCTCCGGCTATCGCGATCTGTGCGCTGCGATGAGCCGCCACGCGCTCGACCGGCCGGGTGAGCGCCGGGCCGCCCACCTCCTCGACGAGTTGGCCTCGGGCCGGGGCCGCCACGCCGACTGGCTGGCGCTGACGGGCACGGCCCGGGGGCCGGTCCGCCGGGCCCTGCGGGCGGGAGGATCCCAGGGTCTCGACGCCGCGCGCCGCGCCCTCGCGCACCTGACGGACAGCCTGGGCCGGGACCGCGTCGCCCTCGAGAGCGCCCTGAGACCCACAGATCCCCCGGCCCTGGCCGATGCGCTCGCGGACCTGGCGCACGAGGCCCGCATCCCCCTGGTCGCCACCACGGCGGCGCGGTGCGCGACGCCCGCCTCGGGACCGATGTCCGACGTCCTGGCCGCCACGCGGATGAACGCCTCGCTTCTCCAGGCCGAGCCCCACCTGCCGGCCCTGCGGTCCTTCCTGCGCGGCGCGGAGGAGATGCTGACCCTCCACCACGCCCACCCCGAAGGGGTGGACGCCGCGGCCGCCATCGGAGCCCAGGCCGCCTTCGACCTGCGCCTGGTCGCCCCGCACCTGCCGGGCACCGACGTGCCGGCGGGATTCACGGAGGCCACCTGGCTGCGCGAGCTGACCCGGCGCGGGGCGCTCGCGCGCTACGGGACGCGGGAGGAGGACCCCGAGGCGTGGAGGGTGATCGACCATGAGCTCGACGTCATCGAACAGCGTGGCTTCCCCGGCTACTTCCTCATCGTCAAGGAGATCGTCGACTTCTGCGCCTCCCGGCACATCCTGTGCCAGGGGCGGGGCTCGGCCGCCAACTCCGCGGTCTGCTACTCGCTGGGCATCACGGCCGTCGACGCCGTGCGCCACCACTTGATGTTCGAGCGCTTCCTGTCGCCCGGACGCTCGGGGCCGCCCGACATCGACCTCGACATCGAGGCGGTGCGCCGCGAGGAAGTCATCCAGCACGTCTATCAGCGCTACGGCCGGGACCGGGCCGCCCAGGTGGCCACCGTCATCAGTTACCGTCCGCGCTCCGCGGTCCGCGACGCGGCCCGCGCCCTCGGATACGCGCCGGGCGTCGCGCAAGCGTGGGCGAAGGGGACGCCGCGGCATCCGGGGAGCCGGGACGGGGAAGCGTCCTCGCCGCAGGAGGAAGGCGCCTCCCCCGAGCGCGTCCGCGCGATCGCCGAGGCCCTGCAGAGGCTGCCCCGGCACATGAGCATCCACTCCGGGGGCATGGTGCTCACCGAGGAGCCCGTCTCCGAGATCTGCCCCGTCATGTGGGCGGCGACGGAGGGACGCTCGGTCCTCCAGTGGGACAAGGACGACTGCGCGGACGCCGGACTGGTCAAGTTCGACCTGCTGGGGCTCGGGACGCTCACCGCGCTGCGCCGCGCCTTCGACTGGCTGGAGGCCGACGGGGTGCGCGGAACGGACGGGGAGACCCCGGGCCTGCACAACCTGGACCGCGACGCCGCAGACACACGCGTGTACGAGCTGCTGTGCGCCGCCGACACGGTGGGCGTCTTCCAGGTGGAGTCGCGCGCACAGATGAACACGCTGCCCCGCCTGCGCCCGTGCGAGTTCTACGACATCGTCATCGAGGTCGCGCTCATCCGGCCCGGTCCCATCCAGGGCCACGCCGTCAACCCCTATCTGCGCCGGCGCCGCGGGCGCGAAGCGGTCCCCCTTCTCGACCCCCCGCTGAGGAGGGCTCTGGGGAAGACGCTGGGCGTCCCCCTGTTCCAGGAGCAGCTCATGCAGATCGCCGTCGACGCCGCGGGCTTCACGCCCGCCCAAGCCGATCGGCTGCGCCGGGCGATCGGCTCCAAGCGCAGCCCCGAGCGCATGGCGGCCCTGCGCCCCCTCCTGCTCGCGGGCATGGCCGCGCATGACATCGCGGAGGACGTCGCGGAGGACGTCTACCGGCAACTGCTCGGTTTCGCCGACTTCGGGTTCCCGGAATCCCACGCCTTCTCCTTCGCCCACATCGTCTACGCCTCGGCCTGGCTCAAGGTCCACCATCCCGAGCACTTCTACGCCGGCATCCTGGCCTCCCAGCCCATGGGCTTCTACTCGCCGGCCACCGTGGTCCAGGACGCGATCCGCCACGGGATCGCCGTGGCCGGCCCCGATGTCTCTGATTCCGAGGTGGAGGCCTGTCCTCGCCCTCGTTCCGCGTCCCTCCCGCGTTCCGGGCCCTGGCAGGGGAGCGAGGGCGCGTCCGCGGGATGGTCCTGCGGGGATGCCGAGAGCGGCCTGCCGGCGGGTGCGACGCGGCTGGATGCGCACCCGGGGACGGTGGTGCGCCTGGGGCTGGAAGCCGTGCGCGGGCTGGGGGAGGCGGCCCGGCGCATCGTCGACGCCCGACGCGCGGGAGGCCCGTTCCAGAGTCTGGCGGACCTGGCGTCGCGGGCCCGCCTGTCAGCCGGGGACATGGAGGCCCTGGCGCGATCCGGCGCCGTCGAGTCGCTCGGCGTCTCCCGGAGGGAGGCCCTGTGGGCGGCGGAGGCCGTGGCCCAGGGATCGTGGATCCAGCCCTTCCTGCCGGGGACCGAGGTCGGGGCCGGCGCCCCGGAGTTGGAGCCGATGACGGAGCTGGAGACGCTGCGGGAGGACTACCGGTCGATGGGGCTCACCACCGGGGCCCACCCCTTCGAGATGGCCCGCCCGGCGCTGCGCGGCCGCGGGGTCCTCGCCGTCCGGGAGCTGGGGACCCGTGGGGACGGGGAGATCGTGTCGGTGGCGGGCATCGTCACCCACCGCCAGCACCCCCCCACCGCCCGCGGCACGACGTTCCTGTCCCTGGAGGACGAGACCGGTCTGGCGAACATCACCTGCTCGAAGGGTCTGTGGACCCGGTACCGGCGGGTCGCCATGACCGCCCAGGCCCTGGAGGTCCGGGGACGCTTGGAGCGCGGTGACGGCGTCGTCAACGTCATCGCCCTCCGTCTGGAGGAGGTGGCGTTGCCGGTGGCGGTGCGCTCGCGCGATTTCCGATGAGGGGGGCGGGGCCTCACCGGTCCCGTGAGAAGTCGGGCAGCGGGCCCTCGATCGGGGGGTCGAAGTCGTGGAGCTCGGTGAACACCGCCCAGATGACGCCGATGATCGGGGTCGCAATGACGGCGCCCAGGATGCCGGCCGTCAGGGTGCCCACGGCCACGCCCAGCGCGACCACCAGAGGATGGAGGGACACCTGGTGTCCCATGATGAGGGGTTGGAGGACATGGCCCTCCAGCTGGCCGATGGCCGCGATGCCGACGCCGACCAGCGCGGCCTGCAGGGCGCCGCCGCTGGCCAGCGCGACGATCATGGCGATGACCATGGCGGTCGGCGCGCCGATGAGGGGGATGAACGCGCCGATGAACACCAGGACGCCCAGGGCGGGGGCCAGCGGAACCTGGATGATCTGGAGGAAGATCCCGGCGAGCAGCCCGTCGGTGGCGGCGACGATCACAGTCCCGCGGGCATAGCCGGAGAAGGTGACCCATCCGGCGCTCGCCGCCCGATGGGTGACCTCGCGGTTGCGCGATGGGAGGAGGTTGAGGAACCAGCGCCACATCCGTGCGCCCGAGTGCAGGAAGAAGATCGTCGTGAAGATCACCAGCGCGAGGATCGTGAAGACCTCGGCCACGCCGGACACGTTCGAGAGCACGTCCCCGACCAGGGTCCCCCAGTTCTCCTGGAGATAGGCGGCCCCCTTGTCGATCGTCTGGCTCACCCAGGCGGTGACCTCCTCGTGGGTGAGCGTGATGTGGAAGGGCAACGACTGGAGGAACTCGATGATCATGTCGATGCCATTGCCGAACTGCGAGGCGACGTTCGTCCACTGCCCGGCGACGGAGGTGACGACCATGGTCATCAGCCCGCCGAAGATCGCGAGGAACGCCAGGAGCGCCAACGCCACCGCCAGCCACCGGTTCATCCACCGGTCGAGGAGGTTGACGACGGGGTTGAGCATGGCGGTGACGAGCAGCGCGATGAAGACGCCGACGAAGACCGCGGAGACGTGGACCACCAGGTAGATGACGCCCGAGACGACGATCGCGATGCCGATGACCGCCCACGACCCCCATCCCCATCGCTGCAGCCACTCGGGGAGGACCGCCGGCGGGCGGCGGTTCGCCGCGGCGCGCGGGAAACGGGAGGGGGAAGGCTGGAAGGCGGAGCCCATACGCCGTGTGCGGCGCGCGACCGGCTCGGTCTGGGCGAGGCCCCTCACCAAGGGCGAGGGCGCGGCCATGCGCGTGCTCATCCACCGGGCGGTCGCGCGCACGGACTGCGAGAGCCGCCCGCGAGCGGCGCCCAGCGAGGGCCTGCACGATGGGGTGTCGGACATGCGGCGTCCCTCCGTTCCTCATCCAGCGGGCGCCCGCAGGGAACAGATGCCCGCAGCCCTCAGGGTAGAGGAGTCGCCCTCGCGTGCCCCAGCGGACAGGCCGCGGGCAGCTACGCCGTTTCTGCGCCGAGGAGGAGCGCCCGCAGGGAGGCGACATCGGGAGCGAGGGCCCAGGCGCCGTCGAGCTCACCGGGCTCCCCGTATCCCCATCCGGCGCCGATGACGGGAACCCCAGCCTCCGCACCGCCCTCGACATCCCAGAAACGGTCGCCGACGAGGACGGGACGCGACACGTCGCGTCCGAGGGCGGTCAGCTGGGAGAGGGCATCGCGAATGACGGTCGCCTTGGTGCAGGCGGGGTCGGGGGTGGCGCCCGCGATGGCGTCGAAGTGGCGGGCCAGGTCGAGATGCTCGAGCTGGCCGCGTGCCATGTGCAGCTGCTTGGAGGTGGCGGTGGCCAGCGCCAGTCCCGCGGCGTCGAGGTCGGCCAGGAGCTCCGCGATGCCCGGATAGGGATCGGGCTCGAGGTAGAGGCCGCTGTAGACGCTGCGGTAGTGTTCGACCGCGCGTCCGAGCTCATCGCCGCGCAGGCCGAGCCGCTCGAAACTCGTGAAGAGCGGCGGACCGACGAAGGGCCGGTAGTCGTCGTCGGGCAGCGGCGGCAGACCGAGGTCCTCGGCGGTACGCTGGAACGAGCGGATGACGACGCCGGCGGAGTCCACGATTGTCCCGTCGACGTCGAGGAGCACGGTCGTCCAGGGGATTCGCGCAGCAGTCACGCGGTCACTCTACGGGATGGGCGCGCGGAGGTCGAAGGCGTCCCTCGCGGGGGACGC
Organism: Schaalia naturae; assembly: GCF_042665795.1. NCBI lineage: Bacteria > Bacillati > Actinomycetota > Actinomycetes > Actinomycetales > Actinomycetaceae > Schaalia > Schaalia naturae. The sequence continues at coordinate 1,075,604 of NZ_JBHTEF010000001.1, read as the reverse complement.
CTGCCCTATGATCGTTGAAAGATCGAAATTTCCGCACGGGGCACGGAAGTGGAGGAACGGTGGTCGACGGTCCGGGCATGAATCCCATCAGCGAGTCCGGCAACCAGCGGTCGGTCGCCTGGCGCGTGTTCTTCGAGGCATCCGGGCGGCTGCAGGGGATCCTCGAGACGCGGCTGAAGAGGAGGTTCGGGCTGTCCCTGCCCGACTACAACGTCCTGCTCGCCCTGTGGGAGGCGCCCTCGCACAGCCTGCGGATGGGGGAGTTGGCCGAACGCGTGGTGTATTCCCCGTCCCGCCTCACCTACCTCGTGACGAACCTCTCGCGGGACGGATGGGTCGAGAAGGTGCCCTCGGCCTCCGACGGGCGGGGATTCGACGCGGTTCTCACGGACGCCGGCATCGACACGGTCCTCAACGCGACCGAGCTGCACCAGCAGACGGTGCGCGACTATCTCCTGGACGACATGACGGACGCCGACATCGACCAGATCGTCCGGATCTTCGGCGCCCTGGACCGCCGCCTCAGGCTCGGCGGGGAATGACCTCCGCGGGCCGGTATCCGGGCGGCGTGCGCGCCGGGACTTTCGGGGCCAGCGAAAAAGCAGGCCACCAGCCATCCGACTGGTGACCTGCCACCTGTGCGCGGAGGGGGACTTGAACCCCCACCCCCGTTAAATGGGGACTAGCACCTCAAGCTAGCGCGTCTGCCTATTCCGCCACCCGCGCAGGTCGTCCACGACATCGCCGTGAGCGGGGAAACTCTAACACGGGGGAGGTGAGGGCCGCCAAATCGGTGCGACCGGCCGGTCCGCCCGCGCGGGCCGCTGGCGCCCCGGGGCGACCCCGCTACAGTGAGGGCAGTCGAGACCGAGGGCGAGCCGAGCAAGGGAGAGTCATGCACATCGACGTCTGGGCCGACGTGGCGTGCCCATGGTGCTATCTGGGCATCCGCCACTTGCGCGCCGCGCTGGAGCGCTTCGACCACGCCGACGAGGTCGACGTCGTCCTCCACGCCTACTTCCTGGACCCCGAGCTCTCCGAGCGTCCGCTGATCTCGGAGGCGGAGTACCTCATGGAGCACAAGGGCATCGAACGCGAACAGGTCGACCGCATGCACCAGCGGCTCATCGACCTCGGACGCGCGGAGGGCATCGTCTACGACTTCGCGCGACTCATCGTCGCGCCGACCTCGAACGCCCACCGGGTGATCGCCGCCGCCCACGAGCACGACCTCGCCCAGGACACGGTCTCAGGGCCCGACACCACCCAGCTCCGGCTCGTCGAGGCCATCGATCGGGCCCATTTCGAGGAGGGCCTCGACGTCTCGGACGCCAACGTCCTCATCGGCTGCGCGCAGGACGTCGGGATGGAGGCCCATGAGGCGGTGACCGCCCTGGCCGACGAGGGGCGGGCCTCCGAGGTCTTCTCGGACTACCAGATCGCCGTCCAGATGGGGGTGGACTCCGTCCCGACCTTCCTCATCGACCGCCGTTTCGTCGTCCAGGGCGCCCAGCCCGTCGCCGCCATGTCCAACGCCCTGGCCTCGGCCTGGGAGCAGACAGGGGAAGGGGGCGGGAACTGATGTCGGTCGAGCCCTTTGCCGTCCCCGGTGACCGCGTCCGGCTGGTCCCCCTGGCCCCATCCGACGCGGAGGACGTGGCGGTCGCGGTCCAGGATCCGGAGATTCCGCGGTGGACGACCATCCGCCTGCCGTACTCGATCGACGACGCGCGCCAGTGGACGGTCGCGGCGGCGGGGCAGTGGAGGGACGGTTCCCCGCACTGGTCGATCCGCACGGCCGACGGCGACCGCCTCGTCGGCGCCCTCACGCTCTTCGCCTCCGGTCCGAGCACGTGGGAGGTCGGCTACTGGATGGGCTCGGCGGACCGCGGGCGCGGGTACATGACGGAGGCCGTCCGTCTGGCGACCCGCACGGCATTCGACGAGCTCGGAGCCCATCGCGTCCAGTGGAAGGCGATCGCGGGGAACTGGGCCTCCTGGAAACCGGTGTGGCGCGCCGGTTACCGCCGCGAGGGCGTGCTCCGCGGCCTCACCGACCGCTCCGGCGCCGTCTTCGACCATTGGAGCGCCGCGATCGTGCGCGGCGACCTCATGCAGCCTGCGGCCCCTTGGGACGGGCCGGGCGCCCCGGGCGCGGAGGCCGCTCCCGCCCTCGACCCCTCGCGCCCCCAGCAGCTGGTCGCCCAGTTCCACCGCACCTACTCCATGCCCGACCGGCTCTCCGAGAGGGAGGCCCCGACCCTGGGCTACCCCCGCCTGGACATGCGCATGCGTCTCATCGCCGAGGAGTTCTCCGAGCTCGTGGGCGCGGTGTACGGGCCCGCCGCCCGGGCGCTGGTCGAGGACGGATATCGTCGGGGCGCCGACGCCGACGACTCCACGCGGGACGTCGTCGAGACGGCCGACGCGCTGGCCGACATGGTCTACGTCATCTACGGGATGGCGCTGGAGTCGGGCATCGACCTGGACGCCGTGCTCGCCGAGGTCCAGGCCTCCAACCTGTCCAAGCTCATGCCCGACGGATCGGTCAAGCTGCGCGAGGATGGGAAGGTCCTCAAAGGCCCGAACTTCTTCAGGCCCGACATCCGCCGCGCCTTGGGCCTGCCTCCGCAGACGCCCTGACCGGCGGCGTCGCCCTCGTCGACGTCCCGACATCCGCCCCCGCCCCCGCCCCCACGAGGAGAACCACCCGTGCCCGACCCCTCCAACCCCCTGTCGCTTCCCTCGGACCTGCCTTTCGGCCTGCCCGACTTCGCACGCATCACCCCCGCCCACCTGGAGGAGGCCCTGCGCGAGGGGATGGCCGCCCAACGCGCCGAGTGGGAGGCGATCGCCACGGACCCGCACGAGCCGACCGTGGAGAACACGGTCGTCGCCGTCGACGAGTCGGGGCGCCTCCTCGAACGCGCGCAGTCCGTGGCGTGGACGATGCTGGCCTCGGTGGGCGGGCCTGAGCTGGAGAGGCTCCAGGAGACCTTCGCGCCCCTTCTCGCCGAGCATGCCGGCGCCTTCACCCTGGATGCCCGGCTGTACCGCCGCTACCTGGCCCTCGCGGCCCGCGAGGATCTCGATGCCGAGACCGCATGGGCCGTCGAGCGCCAGGTCCGCGCATTCGAGCGGCTGGGAGTCGGCCTCGACGACGCCGACCAGGCCGCTCTGCGCCGGATCGACGCCCAGCTGGCCTCCGCCCAGGCCGACATGGACACGCGCATCACCCGCCAGCTGCGCGCCACCGGGCTCGAGGGGGACGACCCCGACGGGCTGGACGGACTGGACGCGGCTGGAGCCGAGCGCGCCCGGCAGGCAGGAGCCGCCCGCGGACACGCGTGGTTCATCCCGTGCCGCAACTTCACGACCCAGCTGGACCAGGCGGTCCTCACCCACCCGGAGACGCGCCGCGCCCTGCTGGCCCGTTCGGAGGAGCGCGGGAACGGGGAGGACCCCGGCACCGACACCCGTGCCACCGTGCTGCGCCTCGTCGGGCTGCGGGCCGAACGCGCGCGCCTGCTCGGTTTCGCCGACCACGCGAGCGTCGTCATGGACGGGGAGACGGTCCCGGGCCCCGAGGCGGCGCGCGAGCTCCTCCTGCGGGTCGGTCGGGCCGCCGCGTCCACGGTGGACGAGGACGCCGCCGACCTCGCCCGGCTGGCGGCGGACGACGCCGACGGGGACGGGCTGCAGGCCGCGGACTGGCCCTACTACGAGAACCTCCTGCGCCGCGAGCGCCTCGGGGTCGACGCCGAGGCGCTGCGCCCCTACCTCCAGCTGGACCGCGTCATCGAGGACGGCGTCTTCTGGGCGGCGGGCCGGCTCTATGGGATCACGATGACCCGACGCCCCGAGCTGCGCGGATGGTCGCCCGATGCCCGGGTCTGGGAGGTCCGAGACGCCGACGGATCAGCGCTGGGGCTGTTCGTGGGGGACTGGTTCGCGCGCCCCGGCAAGCAGGGCGGGGCGTGGATGAACGAGGTCGTCGCCCCGGCGGGCGAGGGGACGGGCCCCGAGGGAGGGCGGACCCTGCCGGTCATCGCGAACAACGCGAACTTCGCGCGTCCCGCCCCCGGGCAGCCGACGCTGCTCACATGGGATGAGGTCATCACCTGCTTCCACGAGTTCGGGCACGCGCTGCACGGCTTCTTCTCAGCGACGCGCTACCGCGAGGACGCGGGCACCAACGTGCCGCGTGACTTCGTCGAGATGCCGAGCCAGCTCAACGAGATGTGGGCGTACCACCCGGAGGTGCTCGGCCGCTTCGCCCGCCACGTCGACACGGGCGAGGCGCTGCCCGAGCAGTGGCGGGCGGCGCTGGAGGACTCCGCGTCCTTCGGCCAGGGCTTCCAGACGCTGGAGTTCGTCCAGGCCGCGCTCATCGACCACGCCTGGCACCGGCTCGCCCCCCAGGAGATCCCCACCGGACCGCGTGGGGTGCGCGCCTTCGAGGACCGCGTGCTCGCGGAGGCGGGCCTCGCCCACCCTCTGGTGCCGCCCCGCTACCGGTCGACGTACTTCGCGCACGCCTTCGCCGGAGGATACGACGCGGGCTACTACAGCTACATGTGGGCGGAGGTCCTGGTGGCGGAGCTCGAGCAGTGGTTCCGGGGGCCCGCCGCCCGCGGGGAGGACGGCGGCCTCAACCGCCAGGCGGGGGAGACGCTGCGCCGCGAACTGCTCTCGCGCGGGAATTCGCGTGACCCGTTGGCGTCGTTCCGCGCTGTGTGCGGCCACGACGCCGACCCCGCCTCGATCCTCATTCGCCGGGGTCTGAGGGGACCCTCCGTGAGATGATGGGCGGACACCGGATCGAAGGAGACATGACTGTGGCGAGAATCGTCGTTGTCGGCGGAGGGTACGGCGGCGTGACGGTGGCGAAGGGGCTCGATCCCCTGGCCGATGTCGTGCTGGTCGAGCAGAAGGACCAGTTCGTCCACCATGCGGCCGCCCTGCGCGCCGCCGTGGACGAGGTCTGGGAGCACGCGATCTTCATGCCCTACTCGAACCTGCTCGATCGGGGGACGGTGCTCCAGGGCACGGCCGCACGGGTGAGCGGCACCACCGTCGAGGTCTTCGGGCACGACCCGATCGAGGCGGACTACATCATCCTGGCCACGGGCTCGACCTACCCCTTCCCCGCGAAATACTCCTCGTCGCGGGCCACGGTGGCCAAGGCGCGCATCGAGCAGCTCCACCAGGACCTCGCCTCCGCCCAGTCGGTCATGCTGGTGGGCGGGGGGACCGTGGGCATCGAGATGGCCGGCGAGCTGTCCAACGCCTTCCCCGGGATCCAGATCACGATCGTGGAGAAGGGCCCCGACGTCCTGTCGACCCCGGGGTACTCCGACGCGCTGCGCGCCGAGCTGCGCCGCCAGCTCGACGATCTGGGCGTTCGCGTGGTGACGGGGGCGGAACTGTCGTACCTGCCGCCCCACAACGTCGGCGAGCTCGGGCACTTCACGGTCGCGACGAAGGCCGGCGAGCACATCGAGGCGGACATCTGGTTCCAGTGCCACGGCTCGCGGGCGAACACCGGATATCTGGACGGCACGGAGTACCAGGAGCTGCTCCACCCGGACGGCACAGTGCGCGTCGAGCCGACCCTGCAGGTGCAGGGCCACCCGACGGTCTACGCCATCGGCGACATCACCGACGTCAGGGAGTCCAAGCGGGCGGACGCGGCGCGCCAGCAGGCCAGGGTCGTCATCTCCAACATCTCCCGGCAGCTGGAGGGAGAGGCCCCCGACACGACCTACCAGCCGACGAAGGAATGGGTGGTCCTGCCGTTGGGGCCGACGCTCGGCGCCTCGCAGCTGGTCGACGCCGAGGGCCAGACCCGGATCGTCGGCCCCGAACAGACCGCGGAGATCAAGGGCACGGACCTGATGGTCTCGGTCATCCGCTCCCAGCTCAACCTGCCCTGAGCCCGGGCGGGACGAGCCCCCGGCGGACGCCCGCCACGGGGGTGCGGCGGGCCCCGGCGGGCGGGTAGTCTGTGGGTATGGCCACTGATCCGCGTGACGCGCTGAACCGCCTGATCGCCGCGTTCGAACATCACTTCGACATCGCGCAGGCGGGGGACCGCGTCGACGCGCGCACGATGGAGGCCGCGGAGGACCTGCTCCGCGACGCGTTCTTCACCTATGACGACCAGCTGTTCACGCGCTACGGGGTCGAGCTCCCCTTCGACCTGGTCGAGGACGACGACCTGGAGGACGAGGAGCTTGACGAGGACGCCGACGACGTCCAGGACGTGGACGAGGAGGACCTGGACGACCCCGACATCGACGACACGGAGATCGACGACATCGAGGCGGACTGAGGCCCCGGGCGGGCGGGCCGGGTCAAGGCCGCGAGACCTCGTCGAGGACCTGGCGGATCTGAGGGGGAAGCGGCGCCTCGCCGCAGGCGAGGACCTGGTCCATCTGGCGCGCCGTCCTCGGGCCGACCACCGCTGAGGAGACGCCGGGGGCGTCGCGCGCCCACGCCAGGGCGATGTCCAGCGGCGTGCGCTCAAGTCCCTCGGCCGCCCGGGCCACGGCCTCGACGACGCCGGAGGCCGGAGCCCCCAGGTGGGGCTCGACCAGATGACGCAGGTGCGGGGACGCGGCGCGCGAGTCCGGGGGAGTGACATGCCGGTACTTGCCGGTGAGGACGCCACCCGCCAGCGGCGAGTGCGCCAGCACCCCCAGGCCGCAGCGGGCGGCGGCGCGCAACAGATCGTCCTCCGCGCGCCGGGACAGGAGCGAGTACTCCTCCTCGATGACGCTGATCGGCGGCGTGCCGCCCCCGGGCAGGGCTCCGCGGGCGACGGCCGCCGACGTCTCCCACGTCCCGCGATGGGAGAGCCCGACGTAACGGGCGCGTCCCGTCCGCCGGGCGACGTCAAGCGCGTCGAGCGTCTCCTCCAGAGGGATGCCCGAGTCCGGGCCCGCGATCCACACGTCGACGTGGTCGGTGCCCAGACGCTCCAGAGCATCGTCGAGCACGTCGAGCATGTCCCCGCGCGCGGCGGAGGGGATCCACCGCCCGTCCGCGCCCAGGCGCGCCCCGCCGCGCCACGCCAGGACCAGGCGGTGGCGGCCCACCACGGGCAACAGGTCCCCCAGAACATCGACGGCCAGGCCCTCCCCGTGGGTCGGGGCGATCTCCACCAGAGTGCCTCCGGCGGAGACGAAGGCGCTCAGCATGTCCTGGGCCTCCTGGGCGTCCGTGTCGCGACCCCAGGTGAGGGTCCCCAGTCCGATGTCCGACACCCGCAGGCCGCTGGCCCCGCACTGACGAATCCGCATGGTCCCACCGTAGTGGGATCCGTCGCTGCTGGGCGTCGTCCGCGCGGGTCGGGAGGACGGCCGGGACCGTCCCCGTAGAGTGGGGCCCATGACATGGCTCGAAGCGGTGATCCTGGGTCTGGTCCAGGGGCTCACCGAGTTCCTTCCGATCTCCTCCTCGGCCCACCTGCGGATCGTGGGCGAGCTCACCGGGGCGGCGGACCCCGGAGCCGCGTTCACGGCGATCACGCAGATCGGCACGGAGACGGCGGTCCTCATCTACTTCTGGAAGGACATCGTCCGCATCGTCGGCCACTGGGCGCGGTCCCTGCCGGTCGTGGGACCGGCCAAGCGCGTCCCGTCCTCGGACCCGGATGCGCGGCTGGGGTGGATGATCATCGTCGGATCGCTGCCGATCGGCCTGCTCGGGCTGCGCTTGGAGGACTGGATCGACACGTCCTTCCGCAACCTGTGGATCACGGTGACCATGCTGGTGGTCTTCGGCCTGCTGCTGGGAGCGGCTGACCGATGGGGGCGCAGGGAACGCACCCTGGACCGCATGAGCTGGCGCGATGCGGTCCTCTACGGCCTCGCCCAAGCGCTCGCCCTCGTCCCCGGCGTGTCGCGCTCGGGCGGCACGATCACGATGGGCCGGGCGCTGGGCTACACGCGCGAGGCCGCAGCGCGCTACTCGTTCCTCCTGGCCATGCCCGCCGTGTTCGCCTCAGGCCTGTACAAGGCCGCGAAGGTCCTCACGGGCGGGGACCACGTCGACGTCGGCCCCACCGCGGTGGCGACCCTCATCGCGTTCGGCGTCGGGTACCTCGTCATCGTGTGGTTCCTCAAGGTGGTCTCCACCGGCTCCTTCGCCCCGTTCGTGTGGTACCGCATCGCCCTGGCGGCGCTGGTGACCGTGTTCCTGCTCACCGGCGTCCTGGACCCCGTCTCGGCCGCCGCCGCGGGCCCGGGGGCCGCGGCGTGAATCCCTCCCGCGGAGGAGGGCGGGCCGCGCCGCCCGGCGCCCTGCTGGTGGACCAGGACGGGACCACGGCGGATACGGAGCCGATCTGGATGGCGGCGGAGACGGACCTGGCCGGGCGCCATGGCGCCACGTGGACGCCGGAGATGGCGCGCGAAATGGTCGGGCGATCCCTTCTGGGATCCGCGCGACTCCTCATCGACCACGCGGGCCTGCCGATGGCGCCGGAGCAGACGGTGGAGGCGCTGCTCGACTTCGTGGGCGGCGCCATCCGACGGGACGGCGTGCCGTGGCTGCCCGGAATCCGCGAGCTCCTCGCCCGGATGCACGTCCGCGGGGTGCCCTGCGCGCTGGTGACCTCCACGTACTCGCGGGTCGCCCGCGAGGTCGTCGAGGCCTCCCGGTCGCTGCCCGGAGGCGGGTTCGACCTGCTGGTCGCCGGCGAGGACGTCGCGCATCCCAAACCCGCCCCCGACGCCTACCTCATGGCGGCCGCCCGGCTCGGGGCGGACATCGGGGACTGCCTGGTCCTCGAGGACTCGCCCTCGGGAGTCGCGGCGGGACTAGCCTCCGGGGCGCACGTCATCGCGATCCCCTGCGTGGTGCCGGTGGAGGCGCGTCCGGGCCTGTCCCGCCTGCGCTCCGCGGAGGAGCTCACCGACGAGGTGGTCTTCCGCGTGATGTCCGGGGAGGCCGTGGACACGGTCGGTCCCTGACCGCTCCCGGCCGACGAGGGCGGCCCCGCCGACCGGGACCGGTCCCCGAGAGGGCGCCGCGGTCACGCCACGGACTCGACCCGCGTCCCCAGCAGCCACTCGACGCGATCCTCCGGCAGATCGGGCGTCGTCCCGCCGAAGAGCGGGCACATCGACTGCACGTGGCACCAGTTGCACAACGGGTTCTTCCGGGGCTCGAAACGCCCGCCGCGCGCGGCGGCCTCGATCTGCTCCCACAGGCGCGCCACCTCCTGGGCGAAGCGGTCGATGTCAGCAGGATCCGGATCGAGCGTGAGCACCTGGCCGGAACGGAGGTAGAGCAGCTGCGTCCGGGCGGGCAGACGCGCGGAATCCCGCAGCAGGAGGGCGTAGAAGCGCATCTGGTAGAGGGCCTCGTCCACGAAGCGGGGCTGGGGCGCCCGGCCGGTCTTGTAGTCGACGACGCGGAGGTCCCCGGCGGGCGAGCGGTCGATGCGGTCGATGAACCCGCGCAGTCGGATGCCGCCCGCGATCACCACGTCGACCCGGCGCTCCCGGCCGGCGGGCTCCAGCCACCGGGGATCCTCGACCTGGAAGTACTGGCGCAGGATCTGGCGGACCTGGCCCATCCAGTCGTCGCGCCGGGCGTCGTCCTCGAAGAGGCCGAGGACGGTCGGATCGCGGCGCGCCTGCCGCTCGAAGGCGGGATCGACCATCGACTCGGCGCGCTCGGGCGTGCGCTCAGGGGCGGGGACGTCGAAGAGATGCTCGAGGACGGAGTGGATGAGCGTCCCCATGGCGGTCGCCGGCGTCGCCGGATCCCGGATCCCGTCGACGACGTGGAGCCGGTACTGGAGCGGGCACCGGAGGAACTCCTTGGCGCGCGACGCGGACAGCGCCGGGGCCCAGGAGCCGCCGCCCCGGTGCGCAGGCGGAGCGGCGCCAGCGGCGTCGGGGGACACATGGTCTGTCGTGGCATCCATGCCCCCACCGTAGCCGGGGCCGCCCTCATCCTCGTCGGCGCTCCCGGGACCTGTGGACACGCCGGACCCGCGGGTCGGGGGCGCCCTCGCCGACCGGAGGGCGCCGGTGGCGGGATAGAATCCGCGCGATGAGAGAAGCCACCCCGCACGACGCGTCCCTGCCCGCCGACCGCCCCCTGCCCGGCCCGACCGGCCTCGGCCAGGACCGGCGCCGCGGCCCGCTGCGTGAGGGCGACCGCGTCCAGGTCCGCGATCCGAAGGGGCGCCTCCACACGATCACCCTGGTCGCCGGCGGACGCTTCCAGACGAACCGGGGCACCCTGGACCACGACCGGGTCATCGGGCGGCCCGACGGTCAGGTGGTCCGCACCCCGGAGGGCCGGGAGTTCCAGGTCCTGCGCCCCCTCCTGTCCGACTACGTGATGTCGATGCCGCGCGGGGCGACGATCGTCTACCCCAAGGACGCGGGCACCATCATCGCGCGGGGGGACATCTTCCCCGGCGCGACCGTGGTGGAGGCGGGAGCGGGATCGGGCGCGCTGTCGATGTCGCTGCTTGACGCGGTGGGGGAGTCCGGCCGCCTGGTCTCCGTCGAGAGACGCGGGGAATTCGCCGACATCGCGCGCGCCAACGTCGACCTGTGGTTCGGGCGACGTCACCCGGCGTGGGACCTGCGGGTCGGAGACCTCGCCGAGGTCCTGGACGCGGGCCCCCGGGCATGGGCGGACCGGGTGGTCCTCGACATGCTGGCGCCGTGGGAGAACCTTTCCGCCGTCGCGCGCGCCCTCGTCCCCGGAGGGGTCCTCACCTGCTACATCGCGACCGTCACCCAGATGTCGCGCCTCGTCGAGGACCTGCGCGCCGCCGGGTGCTTCACGGAGCCGACCGCCTGGGAGACCCTCGAGCGCGAGTGGCACCTCGACGGCCTGGCCGTGCGCCCCGAGCACCGGATGGTCGCCCACACCGGCTTCCTCGTGACGGCGCGCAGGCTCGCTCCCGGGGCCTCCCCGCAGGAGCGGGCCCACCGGGCCGCGAAGGCCTCCGACGGGCAGCCCGGGCTGTGGGACGAGGAGGAGGGGTGGAGCGAGGACGCCGTGGGCGTGCGCGCGTCCAGCCCGAAGAAGGTCCGTCGCGTGCGCCGCGACGTCACCGCCCGGGCCGCGGCATGGGTGGAGGACCACACGGACGGACGGGCGTGACCCGCGGCGATCGTTCTACCGTGGGGGGACCGAGGGAAGGAGCCGGGATGGGCGAGCCGCACATGTCGTACCAGGACAGCCGCGCGGAGGACCTGCGGCGCACCGTCGTGTCCCTCGAGGAGAAGAACGAGCGCCTCACACGCGCGCTCACCACGGCGCGCGGCCAGCTCCTGCAGATGCAGGAGCAGCTGCGCCAGGTCAACCAGCCGCCCCTGACATTGGCGACCTTCGTCTCCGCGGACATCACGAAGCGGGAGCTCGAGGCCGTGGTGGGCGGGCGGCGGATGCGCCTGGCCGCGGCTCCCTCACTGGACCTGTCATCGGTGGCCCGCGGCCAGCTGATCCGCGTCGACGAGAAGATGGTGGCGGTCGAGCCCGACGGGTTCACCCGGTCGGGCATGCTCGCCTCGGTCCTCGAACTCGTCGGCATCGACCGGGTGCTCGTCGGCACGGAGGGAGGGGCGGAGCACCTTCTCGCCCTGGCTGGGCCCCTGCTCCACGGGAACCTGCGTCCCGGCGACTCCGTCCTGGTCGACCTGCGGGCGGGCTACGCCTTCGAACGCGTCGTGCGCTCCGACGTCGAGCAGCTGCTCACGCCGGAGGTCCCCGACGTCTCCTACGACGACATCGGCGGGCTCGACTCCCAGATCCAGCAGGTCAGGGACTCCATCGAGATGCCGTTCCGCCATCCAGAGCTCTACCGGTCCTACGGTCTGCGCCCGCCCAAGGGCATCCTCCTGTACGGCCCCCCCGGATCCGGAAAGACCCTCATCGCCAAGGCCGTCGCGAATTCCCTCTCGCGCGCGGAGACGGGGGCGCGCACCTACTTCCTGTCCATCAAGGGACCGGAGCTGCTCAACAAATTCGTGGGAGAGACCGAGCGGCAGATCCGCGCGATCTTCGCGCGCGCGCGGGCGCTGGCCGGCACCGACGTGCCCGTCGTCATCTTCTTCGACGAGATGGAGGCCCTGTTCCGCACGCGCGGCTCGGGCATCTCCTCCGACGTCGAGACGATGATCGTCCCCCAGCTGCTGGCCGAGATGGACGGGGTGGAGGCCCTCGACAACGTCGTCATCATCGGGGCGTCGAACCGCGCCGACATGATCGACCCCGCCGTCCTGCGGCCCGGGCGCCTCGACGTCCGCATCCGGGTCGACCGCCCCGACCGGGAGGGGGCGCGCGACATCTTCTCGAAGTACCTCGTCCCCACCCTGCCCGTGGCCCAGACCGAGGTGGCTCTCCACGGCTCCCTCGAGGGTGCGCTGGCCTCGATGGCCGAGTCCGCCGTCGAACGGCTCTACGCCCAGGACGAGTCCACGGCCCTCTTCGACGCGACGCTGGCCTCGGGGAGCACCCGCCGCATCCGCATCTGCGACATCGTCTCCGGCGCGCTCATCGCGGGCGTGGTGGAGCGGGCGAAGAAACACGCGATCACCGACTCGCTGGCCGGGCGCGGACCGGGCCTGACCACAGCGCACGTCCTGGCCGGCGTCGCGGAGGAGACGCGGGAGTCCGTCGAGCTCGCCGCCACCTCCACCCCGCAGGACTGGGCGCGCACCATCGGGCTGCGCGAGGAAGTGGTGGCCGTGCGGGCCCTCCAGGGGGGTGAGCGATGAGCGTGCGGCGCATCGTCGGCACGGAGACGGAGTACGGCGTCTACCGTCCCGGAGACCCCTGGGCGAACCCGATGGCCATGTCCGCGCAGGCGGTCCGCGCCTATGCGCGCGTCTCCCGAGCCGGGACGCCCTCGTCGGCCGCGCCCCCCGTGCGCTGGGACTTCCGCGGAGAGGACCCCCTCAACGATCTGCGCGGAACCCGGATGGACCGCGCCGCGGCGGACCCCTCGCTGCTCACGGACGACCCCTACCATCTGGCGCCGCCCCACGGCGTGGAGGAGATGGCCAGGCCCACGCCCGAGGAGCTCGCCCTGCCGGCGGCGACCACCGCCGTGCTGACCAACGGCGCGCGCCTGTACGTCGACCACGCCCATCCCGAGTACTCGGCGCCGGAGTGCACGAACCCGCGCGACGCCGTGCTGTGGGACCGCGCGGGGGAGGTCGTCGCGCGGCGCCTCATGGACGAGGTGGCCCGCGCCGGCGAGGAGCCGGTGGTCCTGGTCAAGAACAACACCGACGGCAAGGGGGCCTCCTACGGCGCCCACGAGAACTACCAGGTGGCCCGCGCCGTCGACTTGGACGACCTCATCCGCGGGCTGACCCCCTTCTTCGTGACCCGCCCCGTCCTGTGCGGGTCGGGCCGCGTGGGGCTCGGGCAGAAGTCGGAGGCGCCGGGATTCCAGATCTCCCAGCGCGCGGACTTCGTGGAGAACGAGGTCGGCCTGGAGACCACCTTCAACCGGCCGATCATCAACACGCGCGACGAGCCCCACGCCGACCCCGCGCGCTTCCGCCGCCTCCACGTCATCGGCGGGGACGCCAACCTCTTCGACGTCTCGACCTTCCTGCGCCTGGGCACGACCTCGCTGGTGCTGTGGGCGATCGAACAGGGCATCGGGCTCGAGTGGGAGGGGCTGGCGATCTCGGACCCGGTCCAGGAGACCTGGGCCGTCAGCCATCACCCGGACCTGGACCACCGCATCCCGGTCGCCTCGGGCCGCTCCCTGACCGCGCCGGAGCTCCAGCAGGTCTACCTGGACCTGGTCCTGGCGGCCTACGACCGGGCGGGGGAGGCGCCGGACGCCGCGACGCGCGAGGTCCTGGACCTGTGGCAGTCGGTCCTCGACCGCATGCGCCGGGACCTGTTCGACGTCGCCCCCGAGGTCGAATGGGTGTCGAAGTACCAGCTGCTGTCCCGCCAGCGCGAGCGCCTGGGGGCCGACTGGGGGGATCCGCGCCTGGCCGCGATGGACCTCCAGTGGTCCGACCTGCGCCCCGCCCGGTCGCTGGTGGCCAGGCTGGACGCCGCGGGCCGCGTGAGACGCCTGTTCGCCCCCGACGAGGTCGAGCGCGCCGCCGACACGCCGCCGCGCGACACCCGAGCCTGGGTGCGCGGACGCGCGGTGGCGCAGGTCCCCGCCCTCGTGAAGGCCTCGTGGACCTCTCTGGTGGTCGACGACCCGGCCGGGGGAAGCTGGTGCGCCGGCCGATCCCGGAGGCCACCGGGGTGGAGGAGGACCTCGCGCGACGGGTCGAGGGGGGCGACGTCCTCGCGACGTGAGGAGGCGAGGGCGGCCACGGCCTGGGACTCAATCCGAACACACACGAAGGGGGCAGACGATGCCGAGCACACAGGTCTTCGCCGGAGGCGGAGCGGGGGAGGACCCCGAGGAGCAGGGTGGGCAGGTCCAGGCGACCTCGTCGGCGGAGTCCATCGACGATCTGCTCGATCAGATCGACTCGGTCCTGGAGACGAACGCCGAGTCCTTCGTCCAGGGCTTCGTCCAGAAGGGCGGCCAGTGAGGTGAGGCGCCGCGTCGTCGGGATCGAGACCGAGCACGGGCTGACGGCGGCGTGGAGCGGACCCGGCCCTTCCCCGGTGGACGCCGAGCGGGCCGCCCGCTACCTGTTCGAGCCGCTGCTGGCCCGCGGCCGCTCCTCGAACGTGTTCCTGCGCAACGGGGGGCGGCTCTACCTGGACGTGGGCTCGCATCCCGAGTACGCGACGGCGGAGTGCGACCGGCTGGAGGACCTGCTGGCGCAGGACCGCGCCGGATCCCTCATGCTGGCCGATCTCGCGGAACAAGGGGACCGCGCGCTGGAGCGCGAGGGCGTCCCGGCCCGGCTCCACCTCTTCCGCAACAACCTGGACTCCGCGGGCAACTCCTTCGGCTGCCACGAGAACTACCTGCTCCACCGGCGGCGCGACTTCCGGGAGGTCGCCGACGCGCTGGTCGCCTTCTTCATCACCCGTCAGGTGCTGGTGGGATCGGGGCATGTGCGCGTCGAGTCGGGGCGGGCCGCCTACGTGTTCTCCCAGCGGGCCGACCAAGTGTGGGACGCGGTGTCCTCGGCGACCACGAGGGCGCGCCCGATCATCAACACCCGTGACGAGCCGCTGGCCGACTCCGGGTCCTACCGGCGCATGCACGTCATCGTCGGCGACACGAACATGGCAGAGCCGACGACCGCGCTCAAGACCGGCGCGACGGAACTGCTGCTGAGCGCCGTCGAGGACGGACTGCGCATCCAGGACCTGTCGCTGGCCGACCCGATGCGCGCGATCCGTGAGATCAACGCCGATCTCACAGGACGAGAGAAGGTGGAGCTGAGGGACGGGCGGACGATGAGCGCCGTGCAGGTCCAGAGCGAGATCCTCCGCCGGGTCCTCGACCGCACGGACGCCGCGGGCCTGGATCCCCTCCACCGCTACGTCGTGGACCTGTGGGAACGCGGGATCGCGGCGATCGAGTCGGGGGACTGGAGCGGCATCGACACGGAGCTCGACGTCGCCGTCAAGAAGCGGCTCATCGACTCCTACGTCGCGCGATCCGGCGCGGCGCTGTCCGACGCCCGCGTGGCGCGCCTGGAGCTCAGCTACCACGACATCACCGCGCAGGGGCTGCGCCCCCGGATGGAGCGCGCCGGACTCATGCGCCGGCTGACCGCGCCGGAGCAGGCCGCCGAGGCCGTCCACACCCCTCCGGCGACGACGCGCGCCGCTCTGCGCGGCCGTGTGATCGCCGCCGCCGAGGACGCCCGGCGCGACCTCACGGTCGACTGGGTCCACCTGCGGCTCGACGACCAGGCGAGCGCTCCGGTGTCGTTGCAGGACCCGCTGGCGAGCGAGGACCCGGCCGTGGACGGCCTGGTCCGGCTCATCCGCGGCAGGCATCCGGTGCTGCCGGCATGACGGCCGGCCTGGATCCGCCCTCGCACCGCAGGTCCGGGTCCGTCCCCCCTCGGCGCCGGCGTCCCCGCAGCGGGCGTCGGGGAGCCGGCCGGGGGCGGCGGCGCTGGATCCCGCTGCTGGCCCTCCTCGTCGTCGTGGTCCTGGCGGTGGCCGGTGCGATCGCGGTGGGAATCGCGCGTGGCGGCCGGACGCCCTCGGCGGGGCAGTCCTCCGCCCAGTCCGGCGGCGTCCTCGACCGCGTCGAGGTCTCCGGACGGCAGGGAGCCACCCCGGTCGTCACCGTGGACGGGCCGCTGGACGTCGTCGACGCGAAGATCCGGGAGGTGACCACGGGCAGCGGCCGGGAGATCACACCGGGATCCCCGGTGGTCCTGGCCATCACCGCCTTCGACGGCTCGGACGGCGCCATCCTCTCCCCGGGGGGCGTCCCCCGCATCCAGGCCGGGCGGGCCGACGAGGAAGAGCTCGGGGCGGAGCTGTCCGACCGGGTCGTCGGCCGCACCGAGGGCTCCCGTCTGCTCTTCGTCCGGCGCGTCGAGTCGTCGCAGTCCGATCCGGGAGGCGGCGGGATCGAGATCGACGTCGTCGACATCCTCTCCTCGGTGGCCACCGGCGTCGAGGAGGCGGGGGAGCAGTCGGAGGGGTCGCGGCCGCTGACCGTGACGCTCGGCGACGACGGGCCGATCATCAGCCATGGGACGACCCCGCCCACGGGCCTGACCACCCAGGTCCTCCTGAGGGGCGACGGGGCGCAGGTGGGCGACGACGACGCGGTGGTCGCCCAGTTCATCGTCACCGGCTGGTCCGACGGCTCCGTGCGCTCGTCCACGTGGTCGACGGGGGTCCCGCAGCTCATCGACCTCTCCACCGCCATGCCCGGTCTGCGCGACGCCCTGGTCGACCAGCGCGTCGGCTCCCGGATCGCGGTGACGATCCCGCCGGACCAGGCGGCGGGCGACGACACCCTGTGCGCGGTGGTGGACATCCTGGGGACCGAGCCCCGAAGGGGAGAATAGGATCGGGCCATGCCTGTCGCACTGCGCCTCATCCCCTGCCTGGACGTCGATGCCGGCCGCGTGGTCAAGGGCGTGAACTTCGAGCATCTGCGGGACGCCGGGGATCCGGTGGAGCTCGCCGCCCGCTACAGCGCGGAGGGGGCCGATGAGATCACCTTCCTCGACGTGTCCGCCTCGGCGCAGGGCCGCTCCACGATGCTGGACGTCGTCTCCGCGACGGCCGAGCAGGTCTTTGTGCCGCTCACCGTGGGAGGCGGGGTCCGCAGCGTCGAGGACGTCGCGACCCTGCTGGCCCGCGGCGCCGACAAGGTCGGGGTCAACACCGCGGCCATCGACGACCCGTCGCTGATCGCGCGCATCACCGACCGCTTCGGCGACCAGGTGCTCGTGCTGTCGGTGGACGCCCGGCGCTGCCCCCCGGGGTCTTCACGGAGTCGGGGTTCGAGGTGACCACCCACGGCGGACGGCGCTCCACCGGGATCGACGCCCTCGGGTGGGCGGAGCAGGCGCAGTCGTTGGGGGCCGGCGAGATCCTCCTGAATTCCATGGACGCCGACGGGGTGAGGAACGGCTTCGACCTGGAGATGCTGAGCCGGGTGCGCGAACGGGTCCACATCCCCGTCATCGCCTCCGGCGGGGCCGGCGCGCCCGAGCATTTCGTCGAGGCGGCGCGGGCGGGTGCCGACGCGATCCTGGCGGCCTCCGTCTTCCACTTCGGGACCGTGACGATCCCCGAGGTCAAGCGGGCGCTGGCCGACGCGGGGTTCCCCGTCAGGCTGTGAGCGCCGCCCGCGGGCTTTCGGGCGCGCGGACGCCCGGTGCCGTCGGGGCGCTCCGGGTGGGAGGATGGGGGCGTGAGCCTAGATCCCGACATCGCGACGCGCCTGAGACGAGACCCCGCGGGTCTCGTCCCCGCCGTCGTCCAGCAGTACGACACCGGAGAGGTGCTCATGGTCGGCTGGATGGACGACGAGGCCCTGCACCGCACGCTCACCACCGGACGGACCGTCTTCTGGTCCCGCTCACGCCGGGAGTACTGGCGGAAGGGGGACACCTCCGGCCACGTCCAGTGGGTGAAGGCGGTGTCCCTGGACTGCGACGGCGACACGCTGCTGGTCCAGGTCGACCAGGTGGGCGCCGCCTGCCACACGGGGACACGGACCTGTTTCCAGGCCGGAGGCGATCTGGGCGCAGTCGTGGGGGGACGGCCATGACGGGCGCCCCCGCCCCCGACGTGACCGGGCTCGAATGGGGGGCGACATGGCCCACGCGTGAGGGATTCCGCGCCCTGGCCCGCACGCGGCGCGTCATCCCGGTGGCTCGGCGGGTCCTCGCCGACGAGCTCTCGGCCGTCGGCGTGTACCGCCAGCTCGCCCAGGACCGGCCCGGCACGTACATCCTGGAGTCCGCCGAGCATGACGGCGCCTGGGGCCGGTGGTCGTTCATCGGCGCCGGGTCGGCCGGAGCGATCGTCGCACGGGACGGCCGGGCCTCCTGGCAGGGCGCGCATCCCGCGGGCGCGCTGCGCGAGGGCACGCTGCTGGAGGTCCTCCACTCGGCGCTGGCCACTCTCCGCGCCGACCCGCTGCCGGGTCTGCCCCCGCTCACCGGCGCCCTGGTGGGGTCGCTGGGATGGGGAATCATCCCCGAGTGGGAGCCGACGCTCGCCGCGGACGCGCCCCATGAGACCGACGTTCCGGACGCCGTGCTGTGCCTGGCGACCGAGGTCGCGGCGATCGACCATTCGGACGGGTCGATGTGGCTCATCGCCATCGCGTGGAACATGGACGGCAGCGCCGCCCGGGTGGATGCCGCCTACGAGGGGGCCCTCGCGCGGCTGGACGCGATGTCGGAGCGGCTGTCCTCCCCGCTGCGCCCCGCGGTGCTCGGCGTGCGCGGGCTCACCGGGCCCGCCGGGGGCGAAGGCGTCCCCGCCGAACCTCCGGTGGTCCACCACCGTTCGACGCGCGAGGCGTATGAGGCCAGCGTCCGCGCCGCGAAGCGGGCGATCCGGGACGGAGAGGTCTTCCAGGTCGTGGTGTCCCAGCGGGCGGATGTCGCCACGGACGCCTCGGGCCTCGATGTCTACCGGGTCCTGCGCACCGTCAACCCCTCGCCCTACATGTACTACCTCCGCCTGCCCGACGGGAGGGGCGGGGACTACGAGGTGGTGGGCAGCTCCCCCGAGACGCTCATGCGCACCGAGGGCGAGCGGGTGTGGACGTACCCGATCGCGGGGTCGCGCCCGCGCGGCGCCACCCGGGCCGAGGACCAGGCGCTCGCCGAGGAGCTCCTGGCCGATCCGAAGGAGCTCTCCGAGCACGTCATGCTCGTGGACCTCGCCCGCAACGACCTGTCGAAGGTGTGCGTCCCCGCGACCATCGAGGTGTCCACCCTCATGGAGATCAAACGGTACTCGCACATCCAGCACATCTCCTCGACGGTGACCGGCCTGCTGCGCCCGGGAGTGGACGCCCTGGACTGCCTGGTCGCGACCTTCCCAGCCGGGACCCTGTCCGGAGCGCCGAAACCGCGCGCGATCCGGCTCATCGACCAGATGGAACCCGCGGCGCGCGGCGTCTACGGGGGCGTCGTCGGCTATTTCGACCTGTCCGGCGACGCGGACCTGGCCATCGCGATCCGCACGGCGTGCCTGCGCGGGGGCGTGGCCTCCGTCCAGGCGGGGGCGGGGCTGGTGGCCGACTCCGTGCCCGCCACGGAGTACGAGGAGACGCGCAACAAGGCGGCTGCGGCCCTGTCCTCGGTCCTACGCGCCTCGATGCTCGCCACGGTTTGCGCAGATCCGGATGATGGCCCCGATTCGGGCGGGGGGCGGGACCGCGGCTAGCATCAGGGAACAGCTCCCGAGCGGAAGGACTGACGGATGACCGTCCTCGACGACATCATCGCCGGGGTCCTCGAGGACCTCCGCGAGCGGCAGTCGGCACTCTCCCTGGACGAGGTGAAGGCCCGGGCCCGGCGCGCCCCCGATGCGCGCGACGCCCTGGCCGCGCTGCGCGAGCACGACGGGGCCGTGTCGATCATCTCCGAGGTCAAACGCTCCTCGCCCTCGAAGGGCTTCCTGGCGGAGATCCCGGAGCCGGCGCAGCTGGCGGCCCTCTATGAGAAGGGCGGGGCCACCGCGATCTCGGTGCTCACCGAGGCCCGCCGATTCCACGGATCCCTGGCGGACCTGGACGCGGTGCGCGCGGCGGTGGACATCCCGGTCCTGCGCAAGGACTTCGTGGTCACGCCCTACCAGGTCCACGAGGCGCGCGCCCACGGGGCGGACATCGTCCTGCTCATCGTCGCGGCGCTGGAGTCGCAGGCGCTGGTCTCGCTCATTGAGCGGGTCGAGTCCCTGGGCATGACGGCGCTGGTGGAGGTCCACTCCCGCCTGGAGGCGCTGAGGGCGCTGGACGCGGGCGCGAGGGTCATCGGCGTCAACGCGCGCGACCTCACGACCCTCGACGTCGACCCGACGGTCATCGAGGAGGTCATCGACGTGATCCCGGAGGGGATCGTCGCGGTGGCCGAGTCCGGCGTGCGCGGCCCCCACGATGTCTTCGAATATGCCCGCTGGGGCGCGGATGCCGTGCTGGTGGGCGAGGCGCTGGTCACCTCGGGAGACCCCGAGGAGGCTGTGTGCGACATGGTGAGCGCGGGGCAGCATCCGGCCCTGCGCGCGAACAGGAGGGCGCGCATGCGCGCCGCCAGGCAGGGGGAGTGACGTGGGTCTGGCCGACAAGGGAGGTCCGTACTTCGGCGAGTTCGGGGGGCGGTTCGTCGCCGAGCCGCTGATGGGAACGCTGGAGGAGCTCGACGAGGCGTGGCAGCGGCTATGGCATGACGCCGGCTTCCGCGCCCGCCTGGACGACCTGCTGGTGAACTACGCGGGACGGCCGTCCCTGCTCACGGAGGTCCCCCGTTTCGCGGCGGACCTGGGCGGGGTTCGCGTGTTCCTCAAGCGCGAGGACCTCAACCACACGGGCTCCCACAAGATCAACAACGTGCTCGGCCAGGCGCTGCTCACCCAGGAGCTGGGCAAGACGCGCGTCATCGCGGAGACCGGGGCGGGCCAGCACGGCGTGGCCACCGCGACGGCGGCCGCCCTGCTGGGACTGGACTGCACGATCTACATGGGTCGCGAGGACACCGAGCGCCAGCACCTCAACGTCGCGCGGATGCAGATGCTGGGCGCAGAGGTCGTGGCCGTCACCCAGGGGTCGCAGACGCTCAAGGACGCCATCAACGAGGCGTTCCGGGACTGGGTGACCAACGCGGAGACGACGAACTACATCTTCGGCACCGCGGCGGGCCCTCACCCGTTCCCGACCATGGTCCGCGACCTGCAGCGGGTCATCGGCGATGAGGCGCGCTCCCAGATCCTCGGACGGATCGGGCGGCTGCCCGACATGGTCTGCGCCTGCGTCGGAGGAGGGTCGAACGCGATCGGCACGTTCACGGCGTTCCTCGACGATGCCGACGTGGAGCTCGTCGGATGCGAGGCCGGGGGCGAGGGCGTGGCGACGGGCCGTCACGCGGCCTCGATCACGGCGGACCAGACGGGCGTGCTGCACGGGGCGCGCACCTTCGTCCTCCAGGACCGCGACGGCCAGACCAAGCCGTCCCACTCGATCTCGGCGGGCCTGGACTACCCCGGCGTGGGGCCCGAGCACGCGTGGCTATCCAGAACGGGACGCGCCCATTATCGGCCCGTCGACGACGCGCCGGCGATGGACGCCTTCCTGCGTCTGTCGCGAACGGAGGGCATCATCCCCGCGATCGAGTCCTCGCACGCCCTGGCGGGCGCCCGACAATGGGCTCTCGAGCGGGTGGCGTCCCATGGCGGGCCTTTCGAGGACGACGAGGCGCCGATCGTCCTGGCATGCCTGTCGGGGCGCGGGGACAAGGACGTCGACACGGCGGCGGCATGGTTCCGCCTGGGGGACGCGACGCTCCAGGTCATCGACCCGAGCGCCGTGTCGGGCGCGTCACGGGGGTCGCAGCGCAGCGCAGACGGACAGGAGCGGGCATGACACGGGCGAGATCCAGCGCGGCCGCGATCGACGCGGCGGCGGGGCGCGGGGACGCCGCCCTCATCGGCTACCTCCCCGTCGGCTTCCCGAGCGTCCAGGACTCCATCCGAGCCGGCAAGGTCCTCGCTGACAACGGCGCGGACGTCCTGGAGCTGGGCTTCCCCTATTCCGATCCCGGGATGGACGGGCCCACGATCCAGCGGGCGACGGTCGCGGCGCTGGAGCACGGCACGCACCTGGAGGACCTGCTGCACGCGGTCGACGAGCTGACCTCCTACGGCATCGCGACGCTGTCGATGACCTACTGGAACCCGATCGAGTGGTACGGCGTGGAGCGTTTCGCCCGCGACTTCGCGGACGTGGGCGGCGCGGGGCTCATCACGCCGGACCTGCCTCCCGAGGAGGGCCAGGAGTGGGAGACGGCCGCGCAGGCCCACGGGCTGGAGCGGGTGTACCTGGTCGCGCCGTCCTCGCCGGAGCACCGCCTGCGCCTCATCGCCTCCCATTCCCGCGGATGGGTCTACGCGGCCTCGACGATGGGGGTCACGGGGGCGCGGACGGTCGTCGACGACCACGCCCGGACGCTCGTGGAACGCACGCGGGCGGCCGGCGCGCCGCGCGTGTGCGTGGGCCTCGGCGTGTCGACGGGATCCCAGGCCCACGACATCGGGGCCTATGCGGACGGCGTGATCGTCGGATCGGCGCTGGTGCGCACGCTCTTCGACGTGGACACGGACCGAGGGCTGGCCGAGTTGGGCCGCCTCGCCCGCGACCTGGCGCAGGGCGTGCGGGGAGCGCGCCCATGACGGGGCCGATCGCCGCGGTGGTGGCGGCCGCCATCCCCTCTCCTCCCCGGGGCGTGTGGCACCTCGGCCCGATCCCGTTGCGCGCCTACGGGATCCTCATCGTCATCGGGATGATCGTCGCGGTGTGGTGGACGGCGCGGCGCTACGCCGAGCGCGGGGGCGACGGCGAGATCCTGTACGACGTGGCTCTGTGGGCGATCCCCCTGGGGATCGTCGGGGCGCGCCTGTATCACGTCGTCACCTCCCCCGACCAGTACTTCGGCGAGGGCGGGAATCCGGTGGAGATCCTCGAGATCTGGAAGGGGGGCCTCGGGATCTGGGGCGGCGTGGCCGTGGGGGCGGTCGGCGCGTGGATCGCCATGCGGCGCGCGCACCAGCGTTTCGGCCCGCTCGCGGACTCGATCGCGCCGGCCCTGCTCGTCGCGCAGGCGATCGGGCGGTGGGGCAACTACTTCAACCAGGAGCTCTTCGGGGCGCCCACGACGCTGCCGTGGGGTCTGCGCATCGACGACGCCCATCTGCCCGCCGGCTACCCGTCGGGAACCCTGTTCCATCCGACCTTCCTCTACGAGTGCCTGTGGAACCTCCTCATGGCGGCGCTCATCGTCTGGGTCGACCGGCGCCGCACCTTCCGGGCCGGCCAGGTCTTCGCCCTCTACCTCATGGCATACACGGCCGGGCGCGTGTGGATCGAGATGCTCCGTATCGACACCGCCCAGCATGTCCTGGGCCTGAGGCTCAACGTGTGGACCTCCATCGCGGTCTTCCTCCTCGGCCTCGTCCTGTTCCTGGTCGCCGGGCGCGTCGGGGCGCCGACCCGGCTCACCCCCGCCGAGCATGAGGCCGCGATGGAGCGCCGGGCCAGTCGCGCCGTCCAGTCCTCCGGGCCGGACGCCGCCCCGCCCCAGACGCCTCTCCCGCGACTCCGTGACGAACCGGACACGGCGGGAGAGGCGTCGGGGGATCGGTGAGGATCCGCGCCGACTCGGGACCGGTGGGGGCCTGAGCGGGGACGGGACCTTTCTCCCAGAGGGCCCCCGGTACCGGTAGACTGAATGCCATGCGCCGAGCGAAAATCGTATGCACACTGGGTCCGGCCACGGAATCACCGGAACAGGTCCAGGCACTGGTCGACGCGGGGATGGACGTGGCGCGGATCAACCGCTCCCACGGCACGACCGAGGAGCAGGAGGTCGTCATCGAGCGCATCCGGCGCGCGGCCTCGACCTCGGGCCGGGCGGTGGCCATTCTCGTGGACCTCCAGGGACCGAAGATCCGCCTGGAGACCTTCACGGACGGTCCCCAGCAGCTCAATGTGGGCGATGTCTTCACGATCACCATCGAGGACGTCGAGGGCACGAAGGAGCGCGTGGGAACGACCTTCAAGGGCCTCCCCGGGGACTGCAGCCCCGGCGATCTCCTGCTCATCGACGACGGCAACGTCGCGGTGCGCGTCGTCGAGGTCACTGGCACGGATGTGGTCACCCGCGTGGAGGTGCCCGGAGTGGTCTCGGACCACAAGGGCCTCAACCTTCCCGGCGTCGCCGTGTCGGTACCCGCCCTGTCGGAGAAGGACCGCGATGACCTGCGCTGGGGGCTGCGCATCGGCGCGGACTTCATCGCCTTGTCCTTCGTGCGCTCGGCCACCGACATCAATGACGTCCACCAGATCATGGACGAGGAGGGCGTCCACCGCCCGGTCATCGCGAAGATCGAGAAGCCGCAAGCCGTCGACGCCATCGAGGAGATCGTCGAGGCCTTCGACGGCATCATGGTCGCCCGCGGCGACCTGGGCGTGGAGATGCCCCTCGAGGCGGTCCCCCTGGTGCAGAAGCGCGCCATCGAGCTCGCCCGCCGGGCAGCGAAACCGGTGATCGTCGCCACGCAGGTGCTGGAGTCGATGATCAAGAACCCGCGGCCCACCCGCGCGGAGGCCTCCGACTGCGCGAACGCGATCCTGGACGGGGCGGACGCGGTGATGCTGTCGGGGGAGACCTCGGTGGGCGCCTACCCGATCGAGGCAGTGCGCACCATGGCCCGCATCGTGGAGAACACCGAGGAGAACGGCGGGGAGCGCATCGCCCCCCTGGGCGCCTACGTCGTCGACCGGGCCTCGGTGATCTGCGAGGCCGCGGCCCACGTGGGGGAGCGCCTGGACACGAAGTTCCTCGTGACCTTCACGCAGTCCGGCTCCTCGGCCCGGCGCCTGTCGCGTCTGCGCAGCCCGATCCCGATGCTCGCGTTCACTCCGCTGGAGGAGACCCGGCGCCAGCTCGCCCTGTCCTGGGGGGTGCAGACCTACCGGGTCCCGGCGGTCCGCCACACCGATGACATGGTGTGGCAGGTCGACCAGGTCGCTCAGTCGGCGCATCTGGCGGACCGGGGGGACAACCTGGTGATCGTCGCGGGGATGCCGCCGGGGATCTCCGGATCGTCGAACCTGGTCCGCGTGCACACCGTCGGCGATCAGGTCGACTATGTGATCGGGGGCTCGCAGGCGGAGTGATCCGCGGGAGCCGGGGTGGCGTCCGAGGGGCGCCGCCCCCTCCCGGCTCTCGTCGACGAGGGCGTCCCCGGCCGTCACGCCGATGTGCCAGGCCGTGGTCGGCAGACGTGATCCGCAGTGCGGCGGACGGCGCGCTTGCCCGATGGCGGCGGGCATGGAATAATGAACTCTTCGGTTGCGTTCAACCGAATGGTGTCCCACTTCGAGGCCCGACGGCGAGAGCCTGGAGGCAGGACGCGAATAATGCGTGAGCTGCCGCTGGTTGCCTGTGCTCCATCTGCACATACCAGCGACGGCGTCCGAGGAAGAGGAAGGAGAAGAGATGATGATGAATACGATGGACATGCCGCAGACGGTATCCGTCCACGACCGCCACAGCGGGCGTCAGGCCAACAACGTGTTGGCCGACCATTTGGCGGACGCGGTGCGTCCCTGGTTCGAGGACTGGTCGGACGCTGATATCCGCAATGCGATCGAGGCCCTGCGCGAGCCGGGACGACGCGAGGCGGCCGCCGACTATCTCGGCCTGGAGCTGATTCCAGCGGCCTGAGGAACTGCGATCGCCACGCTCGTGGTGTGATCGCACGGGGAGAGGCCCGGCGCCGAAGGGCGCCGGGCCTCTCCCCGTGCGTCGAGGGAGTCCTCATGGCTGACGTCTGAGCGCATCCTCTCGCCATCAGATACCCCCTGGGGGTATAGTGGCGTCGGGTGCGGCGACCGATCGGCCCGAGGAGGAGAACGACGTGCACGACGAGGACGCTCACGATGGAACCGCCGGCCACGCCGGGATGGCGGACCACGCCCACATGGACCACGCCCACATGAGCCATGGGGGAGGCGAACACGGGAGCATGGGGCGCGTCGGTCACGGCGGGCACGTCGCCGGGTTCCGGCGGCTCTTCTGGATCATGCTCGCCCTCGCGCTGCCGGTCGTCGGGTTCTCCCCGGCATTCGCGATGATCGCGGGCTACACAGTGCCCGCCACGGGACCGATCCTCTGGATCCCGCCGGTCGTCGGCACGGCGATGTACCTGTGGGGCGGCCGGCCGTTCCTGACGGGCGCGGTCTCGGAACTCCGCTCCCGCCGGCCGGGGATGATGACGCTGATCGCATTGGCGATCACGGTCGCCTTCCTCGCCTCCTGGGGCGCGGACCTCGGCATCCTCGACGACGCGCTCGACTTCTGGTGGGAGCTCGCCCTCCTCATCGTCATCATGCTCCTGGGCCACTGGATCGAGATGCGCTCCCTGGCCCAGACGACGTTGGCGCTGGACTCCCTGGCGGCGTTGCTCCCGGACCAGGCGGAACGGATCGAGGGGTCGGCCACCGTCACGGTCCCCCCGGACGAGCTGGCTGTCGGGGATGTCGTGGTGGTCCGCCCAGGCGGCCGGGTACCAGCCGATGGCGTGGTCGTCGCGGGAACCGCCGCCCTCGACGAGTCGACGATCACCGGCGAGTCGCGCCCGGTCCGGAGGACGCAGGGCGATCCGGTGGTGGCCGGCACGGTGGCGACCGACTCGGGGCTCCGGGTGAGGGTCGGCGCGGTCGGCGACGACACGGCGCTGGCCGGCATCCGGCGCCTCGTGGCCGACGCTCAGAACTCGACGTCGCGCGCGCAGCGGATCGCCGACCGCGCTGCGGCGCTGTTGTTCTGGTTCGCCCTGGCCGCGGCGGCGATCACGGCGGCGGTCTGGGCGCTCGCCGGGCGGCCGGACGACGCGGTGATCCGAGCCATCACGGTCCTGGTCATCGCCTGCCCGCACGCCCTCGGGCTCGCCATCCCCCTGGTCGTCTCGATCGCCACGGAGCGGGCGGCCCGCGTCGGCATCCTCGTCAAGGACCGGCTGGCGCTGGAGCGGATGCGCACCGTCGACACCGTGCTCTTCGATAAGACGGGCACGCTCACCCTGGGCACGCCGGTGGTCACGGATGTCCTGGCGTCCCCGGGCGCCGACCTCGACGCCGGGGCCCTCATCGCGCTCGCCGCGGCCGCCGAGTCCGACTCCGAGCATCCGCTCGCCCGGGCGATCCTCGTCGAGGCCGACCGGCGCCGAGCGCGCCCGCACCCGGCCTCGGACTTCCAGTCGTCTCCGGCGCTCGGCGTCAGGGCCACGGTGGACGGGCGGGTCGTCGAGGTCGGGGGCCCCGCCCTGCTGGCGCGCGACGGTCTCGCGCCGCTCGGGGCGGCGGCCGGGTGGGACGCCAGAGGCGCGACGGTGCTGCACGTGGTCCTCGACGGGCGTGTGGCGGGGGCGATCGCGCTGGCCGACGGGGTGCGTCCCGAGTCCCGTCGTGCGGTCGGGTCATTGCGCGCCCGGCATCTCCGCGTCGTGATGGTCACCGGAGATGCGGAGGCGGTGGCGGCCTCGGTCGCCGGGGAACTCGGGATCGACCGCTACGCCGCGGGTGTGCGGCCGCAGGACAAGGCCTCCGTCGTGTCCGCCCTTCAGGAGGAGGGCCGTACGGTCGCGATGGTCGGGGACGGCGTGAACGACGCGCCCGCGCTGGCGACAGCCGATGTCGGCATCGCGATCGGGGCGGGCACGGATGTCGCGATCGCCTCGGCCGGGGTGATCCTGGCCGGCGACGACCCGCGATCGGTCCTCTCAGTCATCGAGCTGTCGCGCGCCGCCTACCGGAAGATGCGGCAGAACCTGTGGTGGGCGGCCGGGTACAACCTGGTCGCGGTGCCCCTCGCGGCCGGGGTGCTCGCGCCGATCGGGTTCGTCCTGCCGATGTCGGTGGGCGCGATCCTCATGTCGCTGTCCACGGTCATCGTCGCCCTCAACGCCCAGGTCCTGCGCCGCCTCGACCTGCGGCCTGACGCCGAGGCGGAGGGGGCGGCGGGCGAGTGAGAAACCGCACGATCCGCGCCCATCGGGGGCGGAGGGACGCGCGTTTTCGCTGGCCGGCCCGCGCAGCGCGAGATCGCGAGCGTGCCACGCCGCGTGCCGCACGTCCTGCGCGAGACCGATGGGTCCGTGCCTTGGGCCCACGTCTTCGCAGGTCATGAGCTGTTCTGATACTCTTGGGGGGTACCCCGGGTGGGATTCGAACCCACAACAAGCCGGGTTTGAGCCGACCGCCTCTGCCAGTTGGGCTACCGGGGCTGCACGTGAGCGCGGACCCAAGGATAGGATAGCGTCCGTTGAGCGAACAACTTGAGGATCACAGATGACTGCAGATGAGAGCGCACCCCGCAGGGTGCTGGTGGCTGAGGACGAGACCCTCATCCGCCTGGATATTGTCGAGACGCTGACGGGCGCGGGCTATGAGGTCGTCGCCGAGGCCGGGGACGGCGAGGAAGCCGTCAAGCTCGCCCTCGAGTTCGAGCCCGACCTGTGCGTCATGGACGTCAAGATGCCGAAGATGGACGGCATCACGGCTGCCGAGAAGATCCTCAAGGAGATCTCGTGCGCCGTGGTCATGCTGACGGCCTTCAGCCAGACGGAGCTGGTGGAGCGCGCTCGCGACGCGGGCGCGATGGCCTACGTCGTCAAGCCGTTCAGCCCGGCCGACCTGATTCCCGCGGTCGAGATCGCGGTGTCGCGCCACCAGGAGATCGAGTCCCTGGAGGACCAGATCGCCGACCTGCAGGAGCGCTTCGAGACCCGCAAGCGCGTCGACCGCGCGAAGGGCCTCCTCATGAAGAACATGGGGATGAGCGAGCCGGAGGCCTTCCGCTGGATCCAGAAGACCTCGATGGACCGCAGGCTGTCGATGCGCGAGGTGGCCGACGCCGTCATCGACCAGGTCAACGACTGACGCCGACACCTTCCGCGTCCGGTCGGGCGCAGCTGAGGGGGCTCCCCGGCCGATCCGGCCGGGGAGCCCCCTCGTCATGAGGGAGGAGCGGCGACCACGCGGTTCGACACGCGGGCGCTGGAGATGAGACGCCCCTCCTCGTCGGTGATGTCGACGAGGTGGACGGTGGAGGTGCGCCCGAGGTGGAGGGCGCGCGCGGTGGCGGTGACACGCCCGCCGGTCCCGGGACGCACGTGCGAGATCGAGAGCTCCACGCCGACGGCCCGCGCGGAGGCGCCGGAGACGCGCCGGGCGTGCTCGGCGGCGGCCAGCGACGCGGCCGTCTCGGCAAGGGCGGCCGAGGCCCCGCCGTGGAGGACGCCGGCGGTCTGGAGGTTGCCCTCCAGCGGCATGATGAGCACGGCGCGCTCCGGGGACACGGCGACGACCTCGACGCCCATGCGTTCCATGAGGGTGCCCCGCCATGCCCCGGCCAGGGGCGCGGGTCCGGGGCGCGGCGTCTGAGGGCCCGCCAGGGGGGTGTCGCGGGGATGAGAGCTTGCCATGGACCTTAGGGTGGCACATGTGGAGCACACCGACACGGACCACCCGGACACACTGCTGATCATCGACGGCCATTCGATGGCCTTCCGCGCCTTCTACGCCCTGCCGGCCGACACGTTCACGACGACCACGGGCCAGCACACGAACGCGGTGTACGGCTTCGTCACGATGCTCCTCAAGCTGCTGGAGATGGAGAGGCCCACGCGCGTGGCGGTCGCCTTCGACGTCTCGCGCCACTCCTTCCGCACGGAGGAGTACCCGGAGTACAAGGGCACGCGAGGTGAGACCCCGCCGGAGTTCATCGGCCAGGTGGAGCTCATCGGCGAGGTCCTGGACGCGATGGGGATCCGCCGGCTCACCAGGGACGGCTACGAGGCGGACGACATCCTGGCCACGCTGGCCACCGAGGCGGCCGCGCGCGGGTGGGACGTGCTGGTGGCCTCCGGCGACCGCGACTCTTTCCAGCTGATCTCCGATCGCGTCACCGTCCTCTATCCGGGCCAAGGGCCCGGCGACCTCCGCGAGATGACGCCCGAGGCGGTCCAGGAGAAGTACGGTCTGCCGCCGGCCCAGTACCCGGAGCTCGCGGCGCTGGTGGGGGAGACCTCCGACAACCTGCCGGGCGTTCCCGGGGTCGGGCCGAAGACCGCGGCGCAGTGGCTGGCCAAGTTCGGCGGCCTGGAGAACCTGCTGGCCCGCGCCGACGAGGTCGGGGGCAAGCGCGGCCAGGCGCTGCGCGACAACCTCGAGGAGGTGCGGCGCAACCGGAGGCTCAACCACCTCCTGACCGATCTGGACCTCGGCGTGGATGTCGAGGACCTGCGTCGGGGCCCCACGGACCGGCGCGCCGTCGAGGACCTCTTCGACGTCCTCGAGTTCACGGGGCTCCGCCGCAGGGTCCTGTCGGCCGCCGACATCGGGCTCGTCGCCGAGGAGGCCGCCGGGAACGGGTCTTCCGATGCCGCGGGGCCCCAGGAGGGCGACGGCGACGCGGAGGCGCGCGAGGACCTCTCCCTCACGGTCGTGGGCCCCGGCACCGACGTCTCGGAATGGACGGCGCGAGTCGTGGGTCCCGCGGGCCTGTGGATCGACGGATCGCGCCGCCCGGGCAGCGGGGACGCCGAACGCCTGGCGCTGGCCGACGGCACGCGGGTCCTCGTCGCCGAGACCTCCGACCTGGAACCCGGCCAGGAGGCCGTGGTGGGCGAGTTCCTCGCGGATTGTCCCGGTCTCGTGGTCCACGACGGCAAGGGCACGTGGCACGCGTTGCGCGGGCGGGGCTGGACCATGCACGCCCCGGCCTTCGACGTCGAGCTGGCCGCCTACCTCATCCGCCCCGAGCAGCGCGGCTACGCCATGGAGACCCTGGTCCAGCGCTATCTCGGCCGCGCGCCCGACCCGGCGGCCGCATCCGACGCGCTCTTCGAGCTGGGGGGCCCCGCCCCCGACGAGCCCGAGGCCCCGACCTCGGCCCAGACCGCGGCCGCGCGGGCGGCGTGGGCGTGCGTCGAGCTGTCGACCGCTCTGGCCGCGCTCCTCGAGGAGCACGAGGAGTCGCATCTCATGGGCGAGGTGGAGCTCCCGTTGCAAGGCGTCCTGGCGCGCATGGAGGACACCGGCATCGCGATGGACCCCGGGGTCCTCGACACGCTCCGCGGCGAGTTGTCCTCCGGGGTCGAGCGCGCCGCCTCCGAGGCGTACAAAGCGATCGGGAGGCAGGTCAATCTCTCCAGCCCCAAGCAACTGCAGGAGGTCCTCTTCGATCAACTGAAGCTGCCGTACACGAAGAAGACGAAGACCGGCTACACGACGAACGCCGAGGCGCTCCAGGAGCTCTGGGTGCGCACGCAGGAGCCCTTCCTCGAGCACCTCCTCACCCACCGGGACCGGATCAAGCTGCTTCAGATGGTCGAGAGCCTGCAGGCCGCGATCTCGCCGGACGGCCGGATCCACACGACGTTCTCGCAGGTGGTGGCCGCTACGGGGCGGCTCGCCTCCTCGGACCCGAATCTGCAGAACATCCCTGCGCGCACCGCCGACGGGCGGCGCATCCGTCACGCCTTCGTGGCGGGGAGGGGTTTCGAGTCGCTGCTGTCGGCGGACTACTCCCAGATCGAGATGCGGATCATGGCCCACCTGTCCCGCGACGCCGGCCTCATCGAGGCCTTCAACTCCGGGGAGGACCTCCACCGCACGATGGCCTCGATGGTCTTCGGGACCCCGGTCGAGGAGGTCTCGCCCGACCAGCGCACGCGCATCAAGGCGACGTCCTACGGCCTGGCGTACGGCCTGTCCTCCTACGGCCTGTCCCAACAGCTGGGGATCCCGGTGCCGGAGGCCGCCGAGCTCCGGGAGCGGTACTTCGAGCGGTTCGGCGGCGTGCGCGACTACCTCGCCGGCCTCGTCGCCCAGGCCAGGCGCGACGGGTACACGCAGACGATGTTCCATCGCCGGCGCTATCTGCCGGACCTGAGCTCGGAGAACCGGCAGCGCCGCGAGATGGCGGAGCGGGCCGCGCTCAACGCCCCCATCCAGGGTTCCGCCGCCGACATCATCAAGATCGCGATGGTGCGCGTGGATGCGGCGCTGCGTGAGGCGGGGCTCTCCTCGCGGCTGCTCCTGCAGATCCACGACGAGCTCATCGTCGAGGTCGCCCCCGGGGAGGTCGGGGACGTCACCCGCATCGTCTCGGAGGGGATGGCCTCCCCGGTCCATATGGACGTGCCGCTCGAGGTCGCGATCGGGGTCGGGCGCTCATGGATGGAAGCCGCCCACTGAACGGGTTCTTCGGGGACACGCCACCTGCTAGACTCAACCCGGTGTGCGCGCATCCGCCCGGTCCGCCCGCGCGGCGCGCGCCCGCTGGTTCTGTCCACCTACTACATCGTCCGTCCGGAGAACACAACTACATGACCACCTCCACCGCGCAACCGAGCACCGGCACTCCTCAGGTTGCAGTGAACGACATCGGGTCCGAGGAGGACCTGCTTGCCGCCATCGACAAGACCATCAAGTACTTCAATGATGGCGACATCGTCGAGGGCACAGTCGTCAAGGTCGACCACGATGAGGTCCTCCTCGACATCGGGTACAAGACCGAAGGCGTCATCCTCTCCCGCGAGTTGTCCATCAAGCACGATGTCGACCCCGACGACGTCGTCTCCGTGGGCGATGAGATCGAGGCGCTCGTCCTCCAGAAGGAGGACAAGGAAGGGCGTCTGCTCCTGTCCAAGAAGCGCGCCCAGTACGAGCGCGCCTGGGGCAAGATCGAGAAGATCAAGGAGGAGGACGGCGTCGTCACCGGCACCGTCATCGAGGTCGTCAAGGGCGGCCTGATCCTGGACATCGGACTGCGCGGGTTCCTCCCCGCCTCCCTCGTGGAGATGCGCCGCGTGCGCGACCTCCAGCCCTACATCGGGCGCGAGCTCGAGGCGAAGATCATCGAGCTGGACAAGAACCGCAACAACGTGGTGCTCTCACGCCGCGCGTGGCTCGAGCAGACCCAGTCGGAGGTCCGCACGAACTTCCTCCACACCCTGCAGAAGGGGCAGGTCCGCAAGGGCACGGTCTCCTCGATCGTCAACTTCGGCGCCTTCGTCGACCTCGGCGGCGTGGACGGCCTGGTGCACGTCTCCGAGCTCTCCTGGAAGCACATCGACCATCCCTCCGAGGTCGTCGAGGTCGGCCAGGAGGTCACGGTCGAGGTCCTCGACGTCGACCTGGACCGGGAGCGCGTGTCGCTGTCGCTCAAGGCCACCCAGGAGGATCCGTGGCAGGCCTTCGCCCGCACCCACGCGATCGGGCAGGTCGTGCCGGGCAAGGTCACGAAGCTGGTCCCCTTCGGCGCGTTCGTCCGCGTCGAGGACGGCATCGAGGGCCTGGTCCACATCTCCGAGCTGGCGCAGCGCCACGTCGACCTTCCCGAGCAGATCGTCAAGGTCGGCGAGGAGGTCTTCGTCAAGGTCATCGACATCGACCTGGAGCGCCGCCGCATCTCGCTGTCGCTCAAGCAGGCCAACGAGGGCGTCGATCCGAACTCCGACGAGTTCGACCCGTCGCTGTACGGCATGGCCACGGAGTACGACGAGAACGGCAACTACAAGTACCCCGAGGGCTTCGACCCGGAGACCCAGGAGTGGATGGAGGGCTACGAGGCCCAGCGCGAGGCGTGGGAGGCCGAGTACGCGGAGGCCCAGGCCCGCTGGGAGGCCCACAAGGCCCAGGTCGCGCGCGCACTGGACCGCGATCGCGAGTCGGTGGGCTCCGTCGAGGATCAGGCCTCCTACTCCACGCCGGTCGACAACACCGGGACTCTGGCCTCCGACGAGGCCCTGGCTGCGCTGCGTGAGAAGCTCACCAGCAACAGCTGATCCGGTGTCGGGCCAGCCGGGAGGCGGCGCCTGACGGACGCGGTCGCGGGCACCTCCCCTCGGGGCGGTGCCCGCGACCGTCTCGTCATGGCATCATGGGCGCCGGGTGGACGGACGATGGGAGGGCGGACGCAGTGCTGGTGCTGGTGACGGCGTTCGAGCCCTTCGGGGGGCTCGCGGCGAACGCCTCGTGGGAGGCGGCGTCGCGTCTCCCGGATGCGGTGCCCGACGGGTCGGGCGGCCAGGTCCATGTCAGCCGTGCCCGGCTCCCGGTCTCCTTCGCCCGCGCCGGGACGAGGATCGTCGAGCTCATGGACGACCTGCGCCCGGATGCGGTGGTCTGCGCGGGCGTCGCCCGGGGGCGGCGGACGGTGACCGTCGAGCGGCGCGCGGTCAACACGATGACGGGCCGGATCCCCGACAACGACGGGTTCCGCCCCGACGGGGAGCCGGTGCTCCGCGGGGAGGCGGACCGGCTGAGCGCGACGCTGCCGGTGGACGACCTGGTCGGCGCCGTCCGCGCCGTAGGCGTCTCGGCCGATCCCAGCGAGGATGCAGGCCTCTTCGTCTGCAACGCGACCTACTACCGCGCGCTCGCCCAGGCGGGCGTCCGGGCGGCCGAGGGCGGTGTCCGTGTCCCGGGCGTCGTCTTCGTCCATGTGCCCGGCGAGGAGACGCTGCCGCCCGGCCGGTGCGCTCGAGCGCTTCGGGCGGTGGTGGAGGAGACGGCCCGCGGTCTGCGGGCGGGCGCGTCGACGGGGTCCGGAGGAGCGAGCGCGGTGCTCGCGCGCGGCGGCGCTGCCGCCACGCGGCTGCGGTCCCTCTCGCGCGCCGAGGGCCGGGCCCTGCGCCTCGGGATCTCCGGCGGCGTGGGGGCCGGGAAGTCGACGGTCGCCGAGGTGTTCCGGCGTCGCGGCGCCGTCGTGGCCGACGCCGACGAGCTGTCGCGACGGGTCGTCGAACCGGGGGCACCGGGTCTCGCCCAGGTGGTCCGGGCCTTCGGCGGCAGGGTCCTGCGACCGGATGGGACGCTCGATCGGGGGGCCCTGGCGCGCCTCGTGTTCTCCGACCCACGGGCGCGGGCCCGCCTCGAGGGCATCGTCCACCCCCTGGTGGGACGCGCCGCGCGGGCGGAGCTCGCCGGGGCGCCCGCGGGGGGGATGGCCGTCTACGACGTCCCGCTGCTGGCGGAGACGGGGATGCAGGGCGTCTTCGACGCGGTCCTCATGGTCGACGCTCCGCTGGAGGCGAGGCTGGACCGGCTGCGCGCGCGGGGGGTGGAGCCCGGTGACGCCCGGCGCCGCATCGCCGCGCAGGCGGGCACCGATCGGCGCCGGGCGCTCGCCTCGATCTGGATCGACAACGCCGGCACCGCCGAGGACCTGGCCGCGGTGACGGAGGACGTCATCGACCGTTGGCTCACGTGAGGGGCCCGGCTTCCCGGCGGCGGGGCCGCCCTCGAAGATGCCCATGGCGTGGCCTACGGTGGGACGCATGAGCACGAACACGCGTGTCCTGCGCCAGGAGAACCCGTTCCAGGTCGTCTCGGACTACTCGCCCGCAGGCGACCAGCCCACCGCGATCGACGAGCTGGCCGAGCGCCTCCAGGCGGGGGAGCAGGACGTCGTCCTCATGGGCGCGACGGGGACCGGGAAGACGGCCACGGCGGCCTGGCTCATCGAACGCGTCCAGCGTCCGACCCTGGTCATGGAGCCGAACAAGACGCTGGCGGCCCAGCTCGCCGCCGAATTCCGCGACCTCCTGCCCCGCAACGCGGTCGAGTACTTCGTCTCCTACTACGACTACTACCAGCCGGAGGCCTACGTCCCCCAGACCGACACCTACATCGAGAAGGACTCCTCGATCAACGACGAGGTCGAGAGGCTGCGCCACTCCGCGACGAACTCCCTGCTCACCCGGCGGGACACGGTGGTCGTGTCCTCGGTGTCCTGCATCTACGGCCTGGGCACGCCCGAGGAATACGTCGCGCGCATGGTCGAGCTCTCCCGGGGGATGCGCATCGACCGCGACCACCTGCTGAGGTCCTTCGTCGACATGCAGTACGCCCGCAACGACCTGGCGTTCACCCGGGGCACGTTCCGGGTGCGCGGGGACACGATCGAGATCATCCCCGTCTACGAGGAGCTCGCGATCCGCATCGAGATGTTCGGCGACGAGGTCGACGGGCTCGCCGTCCTGCATCCGCTGACGGGCGACGTCATCCGCGAGGTCGACCAGGTCGACATCTTCCCCGCCTCCCACTACGTGGCAGGCGAGGAGCGCATGGCCCGAGCCATCAGCGGCATCGAGGAGGAGCTGACGGACCGCGTCGCCTGGTTCGAGTCCCAGGGGAAGCTGCTCGAGGCCCAGCGGCTGCGCATGCGCACCACCTACGACCTGGAGATGATGCGGGAGATCGGAACCTGCTCGGGCATCGAGAATTACTCCCGCCACATCGACGGGCGTGGGCCCGGCACCCCGCCCCACACGCTGCTCGACTACTTCCCCGACGACTTCCTGCTCATCATCGACGAGTCCCACGTCACCGTCCCGCAGATCGGGGGCATGTTCGAGGGCGACATGTCGCGCAAGCGGACGCTGGTCGACCACGGGTTCCGCCTCCCCTCCGCCATGGACAACCGGCCCCTGAAATGGGATGAGTTCCAGGAGCGCATCGGGCAGACCATCTACCTGTCCGCCACCCCCGGGCCCTATGAGCTCGAACGCTCCGACGGGGTCGTCGAGCAGATCATCCGGCCGACCGGGCTGGTGGATCCGAAGATCGTCGTCAAACCCACCGAGGGGCAGATCGACGACCTGCTCGAGCAGGTGCGCGCGCGCGCCGAACGCGACGAGCGGGTCCTGGTGACGACGCTGACGAAGAAGATGGCAGAGGACCTCACCACCTATCTCGCCGAGCGCGGCGTGCGCGTGGAGTATCTGCACTCCGATGTGGACACCCTCCGGCGCGTGGAGCTGCTGCGCGAGCTGCGCCAGGGCAAGTTCGACGTCCTCGTCGGCATCAACCTGCTGCGGGAGGGCCTGGACCTGCCGGAGGTTTCCCTTGTGTCGATCCTGGACGCCGACAAGGAGGGGTTCCTCCGCTCGACCCGTTCACTCATCCAGACCATCGGGCGCGCGGCGCGCAACGTGTCGGGCGAGGTCCACATGTACGCCGATGAGATCACCGACTCGATGCGGGCGGCCATCGACGAGACCGAACGACGCCGCGCCCGGCAGATCGCCTACAACACCGAGCACGGCCTGGATCCCCAGCCGCTGCGCAAGAAGATCTCCGACGTCACGGACATGCTCGCCCGGGAGCAGATCGACACCGAGGCGCTCCTCGCCGGCGGCTACCGGCGGGAGCGCTCCGGCCGTCCGATCGGTCATGCTCGGGCGTCGGAGGAGACGCTGGCCGACGCCCGGAGCGCCCGGGAGCGTCTGGGCCGCGCAGCCGAGGAGGATCTCGTCGCCCTCATCGAGGATCTGTCCGCCCAGATGCGAGCCGCCGCGGAGGACCTGCAATTCGAGGTCGCGGCGCGCCTGCGCGACGAGGTCGCCGACCTGAAGAAGGAGCTGCGCCAGATGCGCCGGGCGAATTGAACGGCCGGGCGTGCCCGGGAGGGAGGGGGCGGCCTGGCCGGGGTAGACTGGTGCCCCGAGGGGAGTAATCCCGACAAGCGCGACGCCGTCATCTCGGCTGATCGGTCCCGGCTCCGCCGGACACGGACTGCTCGGCGTCGCCACCCGGCACCTGGCGGGTGGGAACAGACCTCGATCAGGCTCCCACAATCCGAGAGGTTCTCCGTTGCAAGTACACGTGCTGGGCTGGATCGGCCTTGCCATCGTCGTCATCGCTCTCATCACCGTCGACATGGTCGGCCATGTCCGGAAGGCCCACGCCCCCACGATGAAGGAGGCGGCGACGTGGACGCTCGGCTACGTCGCACTGGCCCTGGCCTTCGGGCTCGTCATCTGGGGGGTTTACGGCGGCGCCTACGCCGGTGAGTACTACGCGGGGTGGATGACCGAATGGTCGCTCTCGCTGGACAACCTGTTCGTGTTCATCATCATCATGAACTCCTTCCGGGTACCCCGCGAGTACCAGCAGAAGGCGCTGATGTGCGGCATCATCATCGCCCTCGTTCTGCGTCTCATCTTCATCCTCATCGGCGCCGCCCTCATCGAGCGCTTCTCCTGGATCTTCTTCCTCTTCGGCGCCTGGCTGCTGTGGACCGCCTACTCCCAGGTGCGCCAGGGAACCGGGGTGGAGGAGCCGGAGGGAGAGGAGTACCGCGAGAACAAGTTCGTCCGCACGATCCGCCGCGTCTTCCCCGTCACGGACGGCTTCGTCGGCGACCGCTTCCTCCACCGCCACGGCGGCAAGACCTACCTCACGCCGCTGCTGCTCGTCGTGCTGGCGCTGGGCTCCGCCGACCTCATGTTCGCCTTCGACTCGATCCCCGCCATCTTCGGGCTGACCAAGGAGGCCTACCTGGTCTTCGCCTGCAACGCCTTCGCGCTGCTGGGGCTGCGCCAGCTCTACTTCCTCATCGACGGGCTCATGGAGCGCCTGGTCTACCTCCACTACGGGCTGGCCGTGATCCTCGCCTTCATCGGCGCGAAGCTGATCCTCCATGCGCTGCACGAGAACACGCTGCCCTTCATCAACGGCGGGCAGGGGCTGGAAGGGGTCCCCGACATCGGCATCCCCGTGTCGCTCGGCGTCATCGCGGGGACCCTCGTCATCACGGTCCTCGCCTCGGTGCTGAGATCGCGGTCCCTGCGGCAGTCGGAGGCGGCGGCGACCGAGGACGTCCTCACGGAGCGCTGAGTGGAGACCGGGCTCACCGCGGCGCAGGTCGAGGGACGCCGGCGCCTGGGACGCACGAATGCCGTGCGGTCCCAGACGTCGCGGTCGCTG
The DNA here is from genome assembly GCF_042665795.1 of Schaalia naturae. Lineage (NCBI taxonomy): Bacteria > Bacillati > Actinomycetota > Actinomycetes > Actinomycetales > Actinomycetaceae > Schaalia > Schaalia naturae. Next base: position 1,036,684 of record NZ_JBHTEF010000001.1, on the reverse strand, counting down.
GCCTCCATCGCGAGGGCGAACCTGGTGACGCTGTTCAACGCGATCCTGCTGATCGCGGTCGCCGTGGTGTTGGCCGTCGGCGAGCCCCAGGACGCCGTGTTCGGCTTCGTCATGGCGCTCAACGCGGTCATCGGGATCGTCTCCGAGTACCGGGCGGCCCGCACCTTGGACTCGCTGGCGATCCTCGACCAGCCCCGGGCGGCCGTCGTCCGAGACGGATCGGACGTCACGGTCCCGGTCGCCGACATCGTCCTCGACGACGTCGTCCACCTGGGACTCGGAGACCAGATCCCGGTGGACGGGACGCTCTTGGAGGCGCACGGCCTGGAGGTCGACGAGTCCCTGCTCACCGGCGAGTCCGCCCCCGTCCCGCATGCGGAGGGGGACCGGGTCCTCGCCGGGACCGCGGTGGTGGCCGGGCGGGCGCTGCTCCGCGCGACGGAGGTCGGCGAGGGCACCTACGCGCAGTCGCTGACCCGCCAGGCCCGGCGGTTCTCCCTGGCCGCATCCGAGATCCAGCAGGGCACGGATGCGGTGCTGCGCGTCATCTCATGGGCGATCCTCCCCGTCGTCGTCCTCATGGTGTGGTCCCAGACGCGGGTCGCGGGGGGAACGGACTGGCGCCACGCGCTGGTCCTGGCGGTGGCCGGTGTCGTCGGCATGATCCCGCAGGGGCTCGTGCTGCTCACGTCCATGAACTTCGCCCTGGGCTCGGCGACGCTGGCGCGCCGGGGCGTCCTCGTCCAGGAACTCCCCGCGATCGAGGTCCTCGCCCGGGTCGACGCCCTGTGCGTCGACAAGACGGGGACCCTGACGACGGGCGGCGTGCGGGTCCGCTCGATCACCGGCGCCGCGGGGGGAGGCGCTCCGTCCCCGTGGGCCAGGGACGCCCTCGCCCATCTGGGCGCGCCGCGGGACAACGCGACGTCGCGCGCGATCGCCGACGTCCTGGGGCCGCCGGACGTTCCGGCGCCCGGGTCGGGACGGGAGTGGTCGGTCGCCTTCTCCTCGGCGCACAAGTGGGCCGCCTGGGGGGACGGGCGCGCGGCGTGGGCGCTCGGAGCCCCGGAGATCGTGCTCGACGAGGCCGACCCGCGGGGCCGCGCGGCGCTGGAGCGCGCCGGATCCTGGGCGGGGGAGGGCCTTCGCGTCGTCGCGCTCGTGCGCGCTCCGGCGGCCTCGGCGCCCCAGGAGGCGCGCCTCCCCGGAGGGCGCGTCCCCGAGGCGCTCGTGGTCCTCGAGGAGGAGCTGCGCGCCGACGCTCCGCAGGCACTCTCCTACTTCGCGGACCAGGGCGTCGGCGTGCGCGTGATCTCGGGGGACAATCCAATGACGGCGGGGACACTCGCGCGGGCGGCGGGACTCAGACGAGGAGACGGGGGCGCCCTGCGGATCTGCGATGCGCGGACGCTTCCCGAGGACGCCGGGTCCGAGGCCTTCGCCGTCGCCGTGGAGTCCCACGACGTGTTCGGGAGGGTCACCCCGGAGCAGAAGCGCGCCATGGTGCGCGCCCTGCAGCGTCGGGGCCACACGGTGGCGATGACGGGCGACGGTGTCAACGACACGCTGGCGCTCAAGGACGCGGACCTGGGGATCGCGATGGGCAACGGGGCGTCGGCGACGAAGGCGGTCGCCCAGGTGGTGCTCGTGGGCAGCGAGTTCTCCGTCCTGCCCGGCGTCGTCGCGGAGGGACGGCGGATCCTGGCGAACATGGAACGCGTGTCGTCCCTGTTCCTGGCGAAGACGACCTATGCGGCGGTGATCGCGGTGCTGGCGGCGGTCGCCGGATGGACGTACCCCTTCCTGCCGCGCCACTTCACCTACATCGACGCGTTCACCATCGGAATCCCCGCGTTTGTCATCGCCCTGGGCCCCAACACACGCCGGTACCTGCCCGGTTTCCTGCGGCGGACCCTGTCGTTGGCGGTCCCGGCGGGACTGGCGCTGTCCGCGGCGGCGCTGGGAGCCTACGCCCTGGCTGGACCGGGAACCGCGGCCGGGCAGACCCTGGCTGCGCTGACGCTCATCACCGGGGCGCTGTGGCTCGTCTCGATCACGGCCCGGCCGCTGGTCCCCTGGCGCGCGGCGCTGCTGGCCGCGATGGCGGGCGGGGCCGTCGCGGGCGTGTCGATCCCGCTCACGCGGGGCTTCTTCGCCCTCGAATGGCCGGAGCCGGGGCAGTGGCTCGTCGTCGGCGCGCTCGGAGCGGCGGCCTGCCTGGCGATCGAGGTCTGCCACCGGCTCGGGGGCCGCCTCAGGCCAGGTCGCCCACGACGGGATCCCAGCCCCGGGCCTCCCGACGGGTGATCAGGCCGGCCACGTGGAAGGGGTCCTCGGCCACGGCGTCGAGCGCGTCCTGGGCGGACTCGGCCCGGATGAGGAGCAACGCGCCGGGGGCGCCGTCCGTCCACGGCCCCGAGGCGAGATCGACGCCCGCGCGGTGGAGGGCACCGAGATGGGCACGGTGCTCGGGGCGCAGGCGGGCGATCTCGTCGAGGCGCGAGGTGTCATAGGTGTAGGTGATCGCATAGAGTGCCATGGGCCCCACCGTACCCGCCCGGGGCCGGAGAGAAGGATCACGATGACCGCGGAACAGGCCCTCCGGCTGACGGTCGACGGACCCGGGGACGCGCCCGCCCTCGTGCTGGGACACTCGTTGGGATCCAGCCACATCATGTGGGACGACGTCGTCCCACTGCTGGCGCCGCATCTGCGCGTCATCCGCTACGACCTGCCCGGGCACGGCGGCTCCCCGGTGCTGCGCGGCGAGGGACCCCTCACGATGCGCCTGCTGACGGGGGCGCTGATGCGGGCCCTGGACGCGGCGGGCGTCGGCGCGTTCCACTTGGGAGGCCTGTCCCTGGGCGGCCTGACGGCGCTCGCCCTGGCGGAGGCCGAACCTGAACGGGTGCTCACCCTCTCGGTGATGAGTTCGGGACCGGTCAACCTGCCTCCCGAGGCCTGGTGGGACAAGGCGGCGCGGGTCCGCCGCGAGGGGACGGCGTCGCTGGCGGAAGCGACGATGGACCGCTGGTTCTCGCCGGCGTTCTCCCGGGGCGCGGGCGGGACATGGGTCCGGCGGATCCGGGAGGAGTTCCTCGGGTGCGACGACGAGGGATACGCCCAGTGCTGCGAGGTGCTCGCCGGCGCGGACGCCCGACCCGGGCTGGCCGCCCTGGCGATGCCGACGCTGCTGGTGGCGGCCGAGGACGACGCCGGCTTCGACTGGGCGGCGGCGGACGGGCTGGCGGCGCGGTTGCGGGCGGGCGCCTGCCCGGACGTTCAAGTGGTCCGGGTGCCGGGCGCGCGCCACATGTCGGCCGTGGAGCAGCCGGAACGTATCGCCCGAGCCCTGCTGGCCCGCACGGGCGCCGGCCCGCTCTCCTGAAGCGCGTGGGGCTTGGCGCCCGGGCGGCGCGTGCCCTCAGGAGATCGGGAACTCCGTGTCGAAGTCGTCGGCGTGCTCACCGATGGTCGGCGTCCATTCGCGCACGCGGCGCTCGACGATGAAGCCGGCCTGGTTGAAGGGGTCGCCGTCGAGCAGGCTGAGCGCCCTCCGGGCGTTCGGAGCGCGCAGCACCAGGAGGGCGCCCTCGTTCATGGCGTCGTCGCGCAGGAACCCGGAGGCCACCAGGATGCCCTGCTCGTGCAGGCCCCGCAGGAACGTGCGGTGCGCCGGACGGTGGTCGCGGATGAGGGAGATCAGCGTCGGGTCGTAGGTGTACTCGATGACGTAGAGGGCCATGCCTCAATTATGGTCGGTGGACGCCCCGCAGGGGAAGGTTCCCCGTGCGTGGCGGGAGAAGGCGGCGGTCTGAGGGCGCCGGGCGCCCGGACGGCACGTGGGATGGAACACCTGTACGAACCGGGTGTGCGCAACGTAGGATCGACGGGTGAATGACTCGCTGATCATCAGGGGAGCCCGCCAGCACAATCTCAAGGGCGTCGACCTGGAACTGCCGCGCGAGAAGATGATCGTCTTCACGGGCCTGTCGGGGTCGGGCAAGTCCTCACTGGCCTTCGACACGATCTTCGCGGAGGGCCAGCGCCGCTATGTCGAGTCCCTGTCCTCCTACGCGCGCCAGTTCCTCGGGCAGATGGACAAGCCGGACGTCGACTTCATCGAGGGACTGTCCCCGGCGGTGTCGATCGACCAGAAGTCGACCTCCCGAAACCCCCGCTCGACGGTGGGCACGATCACCGAGATCCACGACTACCTGCGCCTGCTCTACGCGCGTGCCGGCATCGCCTACTGCCCGGTGTGCGGGGCCCGCATCCAGTCCCAGACCCCCCAGCAGATCGTCGACCGCGTCCTCGCCCTCCCCGAGGGCACACGTTTCCAGGTGCTCTCGCCCGTGGTGCGCGGACGCAAGGGCGAGTACCAGGACCTCATGGACGATCTGCGCGGCCAGGGCTTCGCCCGCGCGATCGTCGACGGGGAGCAGATCCGGCTGGAGAATCCGCCGACCCTGGAGAAGAAGCTCAAGCACGACATCGAGGTCGTCGTCGACCGCCTGGTCGTGCGCGAGGGCATGCGCCAGCGGCTGACGGACTCGGTGGAGACCGCGCTGGGCCTGTCCGACGGGCTCCTCGTCATCGACCAGGTCGACCGCGATCCGGAGGACCCGGACCGCCGCAGGCGCTTCTCGGAGAAACGATCCTGTCCGAACGACCACCCGTTGACGCTGGAGGAGATCGAGCCGCGCACCTTCAGCTTCAACGCGCCCTACGGGGCCTGCCCGGAGTGCATGGGCCTGGGTTCCCGGCTGGAGGTCGACCCGGACTTGGTGGTCCCCGACCAGGGGCTCAGCCTGGCCAAGGGAGCGGTGGCGCCCTGGAACTCGAACCTCAAGTACCACCTGCAGCTGCTGCGCTCGCTGGGCAAGGAGATGGGCTTCACCGTCGACACCCCGTGGTCCGACCTGCCGCAGGAGGCGCGCGACGCGATCCTCTTCGGGCAGGACTACGAAGTCAAGGTCAAGTTCCGCAACCGGTGGGGGCGGGAGCGCTCCTACACCACCGGGTTCGAGGGCGCGGTCAACTTCATCGAGCGCAAGCGCGAGGAGACCGAGTCCCAGTGGACCCTGGACCGGATGGACGCCTACATGCGCGAGGTGCCCTGCCCCGCCTGCCACGGCGCCCGACTGCGTCCGGAGGTCCTGGCGGTGCGCGTGGGTGCGCTCAACATCGCCGAGCTCTCCGACCTGCCGATCTCCGAGGCGCGCGGCTACCTGGACGAGGTCGAGCTGGAGGACCGGGCGCGCACGATCGCCATGCCGATCCTCCATGAGATCCGGGCCCGCTTGGATTTCCTCGTCGACGTCGGGCTGTCCTACCTCACCCTCTCGCGCGGAGCCGGCACGCTGTCCGGTGGCGAGGCGCAGCGCATCCGCCTGGCCACGCAGATCGGATCCGGCCTGGTCGGCGTGCTCTACGTCCTCGACGAGCCCTCGATCGGCCTGCACCAGCGCGACAACCGCCGCCTCATCGAGACGCTGCAGCGTCTGCGCGACCTGGGCAACACCCTCATCATCGTCGAGCACGACGAGGAGACCATCGAGTCGGCGGACTGGGTCGTCGACATCGGGCCGGGAGCGGGGGAGCAGGGCGGCTGGGTCGTCCACTCGGGGACCGTCGAGGACCTCATGCGCAACCGGCGCTCGCTGACGGGGGACTACCTCTCCGGGCGCCGCCGCATCGAGACGCCCGAGGCTCGGCGCCCGATCGACCCGGGGCGGCGGATCGTCGTGCACGGCGCCCGCGAGCACAATCTCCGCGACATCACGGTCGGATTCCCGCTGGGCTGTCTCGTCGCGGTGACGGGCGTGTCCGGATCCGGCAAGTCCACGCTGGTCAACCAGATCCTCTATCGGTCGCTGGCCTCCCGGCTCAACGGCGCCAGGCTGGTTCCCGGGCGCCACACGTCGGTGACGGGGACGGACGGCCTGGACAAGGTCGTCCACGTCGACCAGTCGCCGATCGGTCGGACGCCGCGCTCGAACCCGGCCACCTACACCGGCGTCTGGGACCTCATCCGCAAGCTCTTCGCCGAGACCACGGAGGCGAAGGTCCGCGGCTACGGTCCGGGGCGCTTCTCCTTCAACGTCAAGGGCGGGCGCTGCGAGGCGTGCAAGGGCGACGGGACGATCCGCATCGAGATGAACTTCCTCCCCGACGTCTACGTCCCCTGCGAGGTCTGCCACGGGGCCCGCTACAACCGTGAGACCCTCGAGGTCCACTACAAGGGCAAGACCGTGGCGGACATCCTGGCCATGCCGATCGTGGAGGCCGCGGAGTTCTTCGGCTCGATCCCCCGCATCGCGCGCCACCTCAACACCCTCGTCGAGGTCGGGCTGGGTTACGTGCGGCTGGGGCAGGCGGCGACCACGCTGTCGGGCGGCGAGGCTCAACGCGTGAAGCTGGCTTCCGAGCTGCAACGCCGCTCTTCCGGGCGCACCGTCTACGTCTTGGACGAGCCGACGACGGGGCTGCACACGGAAGACATCCGCAAGCTCCTCCTCGTGCTGCAGTCCCTGGTCGACAAGGGCAACACCGTCATCGTCATCGAGCACAACCTCGATGTCATCAAGTCCGCGGACTGGGTGATCGACATGGGTCCCGAAGGGGGATCCGGCGGAGGACAGGTCATCGCGGAGGGCACTCCCGAGGAGGTGGCCGAGTCCCCCGAGTCCTTCACCGGCGAATACCTGCGGACGGTGTTCGAACGCGACCGGAGGCGGCGCTCCGCCTGAGACGCGGTCAGCGCAGGGCGAGCACCGGGCGGACGGTGAGCTCCTCCACGGAGGTCGAGGGCGGCAGGTCGACGGCGAGGCGCACGGCCGCGGCGACGTCTCGGGCGTCCATATGCTCGGCGGGATCGTAGGCCCGGCCGTCCGACGCCTGGAGCGCGGCCTGCATGTCGGTGTCGATGCGCCCGGGGTGGATGGAGGTGACGCGCACCCGCCCGCGTTCCTCCTCCCGCAGACACTCGGTGAGGCCCCTCAGCGCGAACTTCGCCGAGCAGTAGGCGGCATCCCCCGGATGGCCCCTCAGGCCGGACCCCGAGTTGATGACGACGACGAGCCCGCCCGCCGCACGCAGGAGGGGCAGCGCCAGCCGGGTGAGGTCGGCGACGGCCACGACATCGACCTCGAGCATGCGCCGCCACTGCTCGCGCGGAGTCGAGGCGACGGTGCCGCGCCCGGCGATGCCGGCGTTGTGGACCAGGACGTCGAGGCGCCCCTGGGGCGCCACCTGCTCGGCGACGGCGCGCTCGAGCGACGCCGGATCGGCGAGGTCGGCGATGAAGGGACGGGCGTCGGGCAGCTTGGCGGCGACGGCCTCCACGGAGGCGGCATCGCGTCCGCCCACGAGAAGGCGGTGGTCGGGCGCCAAGACGTCGGCGATGGCCCGGCCCAGGCCCCGCGTCGCCCCGGTGACGAGCGCCACCGGACGGGACGTCGACGTCACCGTTGCTCCCCGTGACCGTCGGCGGTGAGTCGTCCGGCGGCTTTTTCGGCTTCTCCTTGGGCGTACATGGTGTCGATCTCGGGGGCGAGGTCGCGTAGGACGGCGTTGCGTTTGAGTTTGAGGCTGGGGGTGAGGTAGCCGTTCTCGACGGTGAAGACGGCGTCGACGATGCGGAAGCGTCGGATGGACTCGGCGCGGGAGACCTGTTTGTTGGCGCGGGCGATGGCGCGGTCGAGGGACTCGCGGACCTCGGGCATGTCGGCAGCCTGTGCGGCGTCGACGACGGGGAGGTGGTGGGCGGTGAGCCAGACGGGGAGCATCTCGGTGTCGAGGGTGATGAGGGCGGCGATGTAGGGGCGGGCGTCGCCGACGACGATGACGTGGCTGATGAGGGGGTGGGTCTGGAGGGCGTCCTCGAGGATCTCGGGGGAGACGTTCTTGCCTCCGGCGGTGACGATGAGCTCCTTCTTGCGCCCCGTGATCCGCAGATGACCGGTGTCGTCGATGCTGGCGAGGTCCCCGGTGCGGAACCAGCCGTCGGCGAAGGCGTCCGCTGTGGCCTCGGGCAGGTTGTGGTATCCGGAGGTGACCGAGACGCCCTGAAGCAGCAGCTCGCCGTCCTCGGCGATCCTCATCCGGTTCCCAGGCCAGACGAAACCGACGGAGTCGGGCGGAAAGTCGGAGGGCAGCTCGACGGCGATGGGGCCGGTGGTCTCCGACAGCCCGTAGCCCTGCAGCAGCGTGATCCCGATCCCGCGGTAGAAGTTGGCCAGATCGATGGCCAGGGGAGCGCCTCCGCTGATGATCGTCGTGAGATTGGGCCCCAGGACCTCGCGGACCCTGTGGAGCACCAGGGCGTCGGCGACCTCATGGCGCACGCGCAGCCCGAAAGGCACACCGGGGGCGTCCTCGTCCTCGCCCATGTCCCCGGAGGCGGTGGCCTGGGAGAGGGCGCGCGCCTGGTGGGCCGCCCAGGAGAACATGAGCCGCGACATGCGGCCCGACGCCTTGGAGGACGCCAGGTTGTAGACGGTCTCGAGGACGCGGGGCACGACCAGGAGCATCGTGGGCTTGAACGAGCGGATGTCGGAGACCAGGTTGTGGGTGTTCGGGGAGAAGGCCACGCGCCCCTGGCCGGTGAGCAAGGCGTACATGACGAAGCGGGCCAGGACGTGGGCGACGGGCAGGAACAGCAGGGACCGCGAGGACGGGTCGTCGATGAGCTGAGGGAGGAAGTCGTAAGCCTGGACGAAGCTCTCGATGAAGTTGCCGTGGGTGAGCTCCACGCCCTTGGGCACCCCGGTGGTGCCCGACGTGTAGATGATCGTGGCCGCATCGCGGATGCCCACGGCGTTCGTGCGGGTCTCGACCTCGACGGGGGCGACGGAGCGCGAGGCGCGCAGGATCTCGCGCTCGGCGCCGCGGTCCAGGGAGAAGATGCGGCGCACGGAGCCGGTGCGCACGGACTCGACCAGGTCGGCCTGCTGGGAGGTCGCCGTGACCACCATGACGACACCGGCGTCGGCGAGGATGTGGTGGATCTGGGCGGCGGAGTCCGTCTCGTAGATGGGCACCGTCACGGCGCCGCAGGACAGGGCCGCGGCGTCGAGCAGCGCCCACTCGTAGGAGGTGGGCGCGAGGATCGCGAAGGACTCCCCGGCCTGGAGCCCCAGGCCGATGAGCCCCCGGGCGGTGTCCTCGATCGTGCGCACCATCTCATCGATGGTGACGCGCCGCCAGGCGCCGACGGCGGTACGGCGCTCGACGGCGACCTGACCGGGGTGGTCCGCGGCCCGCTTCGCCAGCATCCGGGGAATGTTCATCGCCGGGTCGACATCGTAGAGGGCCGGGTTCTCCCAGCTCCCGTCGCTCAGCCGGCGCACGGGCATGGCGTTCCGCCTTCCTGCCGCACACGCGCGGCCCCATGATTGGTCCAGACCACTGTACCCGCGCTCACGAGGGGTTCCGGTCCCCGGAGCCTTCGCGGCGCGGGGTGCGGGAGCGGCGCCTGGCGGTGAGTCGTCCGGCGGCTTTTTCGGCTTCTCCTTGGGCGTACATGGTGTCGATCTCGGGGGCGAGGTCGCGTAGGACGGCGTTGCGTTTGAGTTTGAGGCTGGGGGTGAGGTAGCCGTTCTCGACGGTGAAGACGGCGTCGACGATGCGGAAGCGTCGGATGGACTCGGCGCGGGAGACCTGTTTGTTGGCGCGGGCGATGGCGCGGTCGAGGGACTCGCGGACCTCGGGCATGTCGGCAGCCTGTGCGGCGTCGACGACGGGGAGGTGGTGGGCGGTGAGCCAGACGGGGAGCATCTCGGTGTCGAGGGTGATGAGGGCGGCGATGTAGGGGCGGGCGTCGCCGACGACGATGACGTGGCTGATGAGGGGGTGGGTCTGGAGGGCGTCCTCGAGGATCTCGGGGGAGACGTTCTTGCCTCCGGCGGTGACGATGAGCTCCTTCTTGCGCCCCGTGATCCGCAGATGACCGCGACGGTCGACGCCTCCCAGGTCGCCCGTGTGGAACCAGCCGTCCTCCAGGACCTGGGCGGTGGCCTCGGGCAGACGGTGATAGCCGCGCATGACGGACACGCCGGAGAGCAGGATCTCCCCGTCCTCCCCGACCCTCACGGCGTTCCCGGGCAGGATCTGCCCGACCGTGCCCACCGGATTGGCCCCGAGGCGCTGGACGGCGATGGGGCCGGTGGTCTCCGACAGCCCGTAGCCCTGCAGCAGCGTGATCCCGATCCCGGAGAAGAATCCGCCCAGGTCATCCGCCAGCGGCGCGCCGCCGGAGACGACGACCCGCAGGCGGGGCCCCAGGACCTCGCGGACCCTACGGAGCACCAGGCGGTCCGCGATGCGGTGCCGCACGCGCTGGGCCAGCGACGGGCCGAGGAGCGTGTCCCGGGCGGCGGCCTGGCGGCGCGCCTGGCGGGCCGACCAGGAGAAGACCCGTCGCCGGATCCCGGTGCCGGCGCGGGCAGACGCGGCGTTGAGCACCTTCTCCAGGACGCGGGGCACGACGATGAGGACGGTGGGTTGGAAGGCCTGAAGATCCGGGAGGAGTGTGGAGACATCCGAGGAGAAGCCGAGCCGCCCCCGTCCCGAGAGCACCGCGTGCATGACGAAGCGGGCGAGGACATGCGCGAGTGGCAGGAACAGGAGGAGACGGGTGCCGGGGGAGTCGACGACCTCGCCGAGGACCTGGCGGACGGCCTCGGTGGTGCCGACGAAGTTGCGGTGGGTGAGCTCCACGCCCTTGGGCACCCCGGTGGTGCCCGACGTGTAGATGATCGTCGCGAGGTCGTCCGCGCCCGCAGCGGAGAAGCGGGCCTCCAGATCGGCGTCGGAGACCTCCTGCGCGGCGCCGGTGAGGGCCCGCAGCGCCCCGCGGTCCAGGGAGACGATGGTGCGCAGGCGCCGGGCGCGCACCGAGCGGACGAGGTCGGCCTGCTGGGAGGTCGCCGTGACCGCCATGACGACATCGGCGTCGGTGAGGATGTGGCGGATCTGGGCGGCGGAGTCGGACTCGTAGATCGGTACCGTCACAGCGCCGGCGGTGAGGATCGCCAGGTCCAGGACCATCCACTCATAGGACGTCGAGGACAGGACGGCGACCGAGTCGCCGGGCCGCACGCCCAGGGCGATGAGCCCACGCGCGGCGTCGTCGACCTGGGCCCGAAGCTCCGCGGCCGTGACGGGGCGGCTGGCGCCCACACCGCTGCGGCGTTCGGCGACGACGTCTCCGGGACGGGCCTGGGCGCGCCGCCGGAGCATCCCGGGGATCGTCGCGTCGTCGGAGACGGTGTAGCGGGCCTTCTCGGTGTATGACCCGTCGCGGCGCTTCCTCATCTGTCCTCCGTGGCTGGAGCGGAATTCTCAATATTTGTACCACTCTACCGTCCGGGCGGTGCCGCGGCGGCACCCGGGCCGAGCGCGGGGCGCGCGCCGTCCTCCGACGGGACAGACGAGGGCGTCCCCGCGCGGACACGGCTGCCCGGCGGGGACGCCCTCGTGGAAGGACCCGGAAGAGGACTCAGATGTTGTAGTACAGCTGGAACTCGTAGGGGTGCGGGTAGGCGCGCATGGGCGCGACCTCGTTGGTCTCCTTGTAATCCAGCCAGGTGTCGATGAGGTCCTGGGTGAACACGTCGCCCTCGGTGAGGAACTCGTGGTCGCCGCGCAGGGCCTCCAGGGCGGCCTCCAGAGAGCTGGGGAGCTTGGCGATGTCCTCGTACTCGGCGGGCGGCAGCTCGTAGAGGTCCTTGTCGATGGGCGCGGCCGGCTCGATGCGGTTGCGGATGCCGTCGAGGCCCGCCATCAGGCAGGCGGAGAAGGACAGGTACGGGTTGGCCGAGGGGTCGGGGACGCGGTACTCGATGCGCTTGGCCTTCGGCGAGGTGCCGGACACGGGGATGCGGATGCACGCCGAGCGGTTGCGGGCCGAGTAGACCAGGTTGACCGGGGCCTCGAAGCCGGGAACCAGGCGGCGGTAGGAGTTGACCGAGGGGTTCGTGAAGGCCAGCAGCGCCGGAGCGTGGCGCAGGAGGCCGCCGATGTACCACCGGGCCGTGTCCGACAGGGAGCCGTAGCCGCGCTCGTCGTAGAACAGCGGCTCGCCGCCCTTCCACAGGGACTGGTGGGTGTGCATGCCCGATCCGTTGTCTCCGAAGATCGGCTTGGGCATGAAGGTCGCCGTCCTGCCGAACTCCCAGGCCGTGTTCTTCACGATGTACTTGAACTTCATCATGTCGTCCGCGGCCTGCTTGAGCGTGGCGAAGCGGTAGTTGATCTCGTGCTGCCCGGCGGAGCCGACCTCGTGGTGGGCGCGCTCGATGTCCAGGCCGGCGGCGATGAGGTTCGTCACCATCTGGTCCCGCAGGTCGACGAAGTGGTCGTTGGGCGAAACAGGGAAGTAGCCGCCCTTCGTGGCGAGCTTGTACCCGAGGTTGCCGCCCTCCTCCTTGCGTCCCGTGTTCCAGGCGGCCTCCTCGGAGTCCACGGAGTAGAACGTGGATCCCGGGCCGACCTGGTAGCGCACGTCGTCGAAGAGATAGAACTCGGCCTCGGCGCCGATGAAGCACTGGTCCGCGACGCCCGTGGAGGCGAGGTAGGCCTCGGCCTTGGCGGCCACCTGGCGGGGGTCGCGCGAGAAGGGCTCGTCGGTGAAGGGGTCGACGATGGAGAAGTTGACGATGAGGGTCTTCGCGGAGCGGAAGGGGTCGACGAAGGCTGAGGTGGGGTCCGGGATGAGCTTCATGTCGGACTCGTGGATGGCGGTGAATCCGCGCACCGATGAGCCGTCGAACATCAGTCCGTCCTCCAGGGCGGAGCCGGTGAACTGGGCCGCGGGGATCGTGAAGTGCTGCTGGACGCCCGGAAGGTCGCAGAAGCGGACGTCGACGTACTGAACGCCTTCGCGGTCGATGAAGTCCACGACCTCGTCGGAGTTGGTGAACATGAAAGGTCCTTCCCGTGTGGCAGAACGGTGACAGTGAGGATGACGTCCGCACCCCGCAGGAATGCGGACCCGTCAAGATTACGTAAACCACTGACAAAGTCCAGTGTACCGGCCGCGCTGGGCGGGTCCGGACGGCTCGTCCGCATGCTGGTCGCCCTCGCGCGGGGTGTCACCCGTGGCGGCATCCTTGATATCCGCCGACACACCGTTGACGGCGCTTTGAATGGGGGATGACCTTGTTCGTCCGCCCCGCAGCGTGCATCATCCCCTGTCCGCGCGTTCCTTGAGGGGGACCTATGAACGATCCAATTGGTGGTCGCATCCAGCCGGACGGCCGTCTGGGCCTGTACGACCCGGCCAACGAGCACGACGCCTGCGGCATCGCCTTCGTGGCCACGCTGACGGGACCCCCGACGCACACGATCGTGGAGCAGGGCCTGCACGCCCTCGAGAAGCTCGACCACCGGGGGGCCGTGGGCGCGGAGGAGAACTCCGGGGACGGCGCGGGCATCCTCATCCAGATCCCCGACGGCTTCTTCCGGGAGGTCATCCGGCCCGATCTGCCTCGGCCCGGCGCCTACGCGGCGGGGCTCGTGTTCCTGCCCGGTGCCCACGAGGGGCGCGTCGAGCTCTCCCGCGCGGTCGCGGCGGTGGAGAGGATCGTCCGGGAGGAGGGGCTGCGCGTGCTGGCTTGGCGCGACGTCCCGGTCAACGACGCGCCGGTCGGCCCCACGGCGCGCGGCTCGATGCCGACGTTCCGCCAGCTGCTCGTCACCGACCAGCAGGGTGGACGGAGCGGGCGCGCGCTCGACATCGCCGCCTACCGGGTGCGCCGGCGGGCCGAGCACGAGGCCGGCGTCTACATGACGGGTCTGAGCACGAGCACCTTCATCTACAAGGGCATGCTCACCACGATGCAGCTCCCGGCCTTCTTCGAAGACCTGGGCCATCCGGCGCTCACCTCCCACCTGGCGCTGGTCCACTCCCGCTTCTCGACCAACACATTCCCCTCGTGGCGGCTGGCGCAGCCCTTCCGCATGGTCGCCCACAACGGGGAGATCAACACCGTGCGCGGCAACCGCAACTGGATGAGCGCCCGCGAGGGCCAGCTGTCCAGCCCCGTCCTGGGCGACATCGCCCCGCTGCTGCCGGTGACCACCGACGCGGTGTCCGACTCGGCCTCCCTCGACGAGGTCCTCGAGCTCCTGGTGCTCGCGGGGCGCTCGCTGCCGGAGGCCATCGCGATGATGGTCCCCGAGGCGTGGGAGAACGACGCGCGCATGGACCCGTCTCTGCGCGCCTTCTACCAGTACGCCTCCACGATCATGGAGCCGTGGGACGGGCCGGCGGCCGTCACCTTCACGGACGGCACGCTCATCGGCGCGGTCATGGACCGCAACGGCCTGCGTCCGGGGCGGTGGATGGTCACCGAGGACGGCCTAGTCGTCCTCGCCTCCGAGACCGGCGTGCTGGACGTCCCCGAGTCCCAGGTCCGCGCGAAGGGCCGCCTCGAGCCCGGCACGATGTTCCTCGTCGACCTCGGCTCCGGGCGGATCGTCCCGAACGCGGAGATCAAGCAGGGGCTCGCCTCCCTGCGCCCCTGGCAGGAGTGGCTGGACGAGGGCCTGGTGCGACTGACCGACCTCCCGGTTCGCGAGCACACCGACCACTCGCGGTCCTCGGTGCTGCGCAGACTCCAGGAGTTCGGCTACACGCAGGAGGACCTCGACGTCGTCCTCACGCCGATGGCCGTGGGCGGCGCGGAGGCGCTGGGCTCGATGGGGTCGGACACGCCGGCGGCCGTGCTGTCCTCGCGCCCGCGGCTCCTCTTCGACTACTTCACCGAGCTCTTCGCCCAGGTGACGAACCCGCCGCTCGATGCGATCCGAGAGGAGCTGGTGACCGCCCTGGGGACGACGGCCGGCCCGAAGCCCAATCTCCTGGAGGACGGTCCGGAGCACGCCCGTAAGATCGTCATCGACGCGCCGGTCGTCGACTCCGACCAGCTCGCCCAGCTGGTCCACATCGGCTCCGCCCGCGCCGGCAAGGGCTTCACCTCCCGCGTGCTGCGCTGCCTGTACCGCGTCTCCGGCGGGGGAGAGGCGCTCGAGGCCGCCCTCGAGGACCTTTTCGCCCAGGCCGACCAGGCGATCGAGGAGGGCGTGTCATTCCTCGTCCTCTCCGACCGGGAGTCGAACGCCGAGATGGCTCCGATCCCCTCGCTCCTGGCCACCTCGGCCCTGCACCACCACCTGCTGCGCCGCCAGACCCGCACCCGCGTCGGCCTCGCCGTCGAGGCCGGCGACGTCCGCGAGGTCCACCACGTCGCGCTGCTCATCGGGTACGGCGCCTCCGCCGTCAATCCCTACCTCGCGATGGAGGCCGTGGAGTCCCTCGCGCGCCAGGGGATGCTCGACGCCACGACGCCCGCCCAGGCCGTCCAGCACCTGCTCAAGGCGTTCAGCAAGGGCGTCCTGAAGGTCATGTCGAAGATGGGCATCTCCACGGTCTCGTCCTACTGCGGGGCCCAGGTGTTCCAGGCGATCGGCTTGGACCAGGGCCTGGTCGACCGCTACTTCACCGGGACGTCGAGCCCGCTGGGCGGGATCGGCCTCGACGTGATCGCCGCGGAGGTGGCCTCCCGCCATGAGGTCGCCTATCCGCCCTCCGGCATCTCCCCGGCCCACCGCACCCTCGGGGTGGGCGGCGAGTACAAGTGGCGTCGGGAGGGTGAGGCGCACCTGTTCAACCCCGAGACGATCGCCCGCCTCCAGACGGCGACGCGCACCCAGTCCCACCAGGTGTTCCGCGCCTACACGGACGGGGTCGACGACCAGTCGAGGCAGCTCATGACGCTGCGGGGGCTCATGCGGCTGCGCACGGAGGACGTCGAGCCGGTGCCGCTGGAGGAGGTGGAGCCCGTCTCCTCCATCGTCCGCAGGTTCGCGACTGGCGCGATGTCCTTCGGGTCGATCTCGCCGGAGGCGCACGAGACGATGGCGATCGCGATGAACACCCTGGGTGGGCGCTCGAACACGGGCGAAGGCGGGGAGTCCGCCGAACGGCTGCGCGACCCTCTGCGCAATTCCGCGATCAAGCAGGTGGCCTCCGGTCGTTTCGGGGTGACGGCCGACTACCTGACCCATGCCACGGACATCCAGATCAAGATGGCCCAGGGCGCCAAGCCGGGCGAGGGCGGCCAGCTGCCGGCCCGGAAGGTCTACCCGTGGGTGGCGGAGGTGCGTCACTCGACGCCGGGCGTCGGGCTGATCTCGCCGCCGCCCCACCACGACATCTATTCGATCGAGGACCTCAAGCAGCTGATCTCCGATCTCAAGAATGCGAATCCCGAGGCGCGGATCCACGTCAAGCTCGTCTCCGAGGTCGGGGTGGGCACCGTCGCGGCCGGCGTGTCGAAGGCCCGGGCCGACGTCGTCCTCATCTCCGGGGCGGACGGCGGAACGGGGGCGGCCCCCCTGACCTCCCTCAAGCACGCGGGCGCCCCCTGGGAGATCGGCCTGGCCGAGACCCAGCAGACGCTGGTCCTCAACGACCTGCGAGACCGCATCGTCGTCCAGGCCGACGGGCAGCTGAAGACGGGGCGCGACGTCGTCGTCGCCGCGTTGCTGGGGGCGGAGGAGTTCGGCTTCGCCACCGCTCCGCTGGTGACGGCCGGATGCGTGATGATGAGGGTCTGCCAGAAGGACACGTGCCCGGTCGGAGTCGCCACGCAGAACCCGGAGCTGCGCGCCCGGTTCACCGGCAAACCCGAGTACGTCATCAACTTCTTCACCTTCATCGCCGAGCAGGTCCGCGAGCTGCTGGCCTCCCTGGGGCTGCGGTCCGTGGAGGAGGCCGTGGGCCGTTCCGACCTGTTGGACGTCTCCGACGCGATCAGGCACTGGAAGGCGAAGGGCCTGGACCTCACCCCGGTCTTCCAACGCATCGAGCCGCGGCCCGGATCCTCCCTGCACCAGGTGCGCCCCCAGGACCACCAGCTCGACTCCGTCCTCGACCGCCGGCTCATCACGCTGGCGGCTCCGGCGCTAGAGAGGGGCGAGCCCGTGGCCATCGAGTCGGAGATCCACAACACGGACCGCACCATCGGCGCGATGCTCGGCCACGAGATCGCGCGGCGCTACGGCGACCACGGGCTCGCCGCGGACACGATCTCGATCCGCCTGACGGGGTCGGCCGGGCAGTCGCTGGGCGCGTTCCTGCCGCAGGGCGTCTCGATCACGGTCGAGGGCGACGCCAACGACTATGTCGGCAAGTCCCTGTGCGGTGGGACGGTGGCGGTGCGTCCCGCGCGCACCGCGAAGTTCGCCGCGGCGGAGAACACGGTGGCCGGCAACGTCCTGGGCTACGGCGCGACCTCAGGGGAGCTGTTCGTCTCCGGCCGGGTGGGCGAGCGTTTCGGGGTCCGCAACTCCGGGGCGACGCTGGTGGCTGAGGGGACCGGCGACCACGCCCTGGAGTACATGACGGGCGGGGAGGCGCTGATCCTGGGATCCACCGGACGCAACGTCGCCGCCGGCATGTCGGGCGGGATCGCCTATCTGCTGGACTTCGACCGCGACCTGCTCAATCCGCAGGCGGCGGAGGAACTCGACGTCTCAGGCCTGGGCGACGCCGATGGGGAGCACGTCACCGAGCTGCTGCGACGCCACGTCGAGCTCACAGGCTCAGCGGTCGCCCAGGGGCTCCTCGACGACCTGCCCGCCTCGCTCGCCCGCTTCACCCGGCTGGAGCCCCTCCAGTTCGCGAGGGTGACGACCGTCCTCGCCCAGGCCGAAGCCGAGGGCGTCGACGCGGGCGACGCGTCCGTGTGGAACAAGATCCTGGAGGTGTCCCGTGGCTGATCCACAGGGTTTCCTGAAGATCCGGGAGCGCGAGCTGCCGGCACATCGTCCGATCCCGGTTCGCATCCGGGACTTCCACGAGGTGTTCGAGGGCCAGGATATCGGCGTCGTCGAACGCCAGGCCGGACGCTGCATGGACTGCGGGACCCCCTTCTGCCACGCAGCCTGCCCTCTGGGCAATCTGATCCCCGAGTGGAACACGCTGGCCTGGCGCGACGACTGGCGCGACGCCGTCGAGCGGCTCCACGCGACGAACAACTTCCCGGACTTCACCGGCAGGCTGTGCCCCGCCCCCTGTGAGGCAGCCTGCGTGCTGGCGATCAGCCAGCCCGCCGTGACGATCAAGAATGTCGAGCACACGGCCGTCGACCACGCCTGGGACCAGGGCTGGATCACCCCGCAGATCCCGCAGCGCCTCACGGGGCTCACCGTCGCGGTGGTCGGCTCGGGGCCGGCGGGCCTGGCCGCCGCCCAGCAGCTCACCCGAGCGGGCCACACGGTCGCCGTGTTCGAGCGCGCGGACGCCGCCGGAGGGCTCCTGCGCTACGGCATCCCGGAGTTCAAGATGGAGAAGGCGGTGCTCGACCGGCGCCTGGAGCAGATGCGGGCCGAGGGAACGCGCTTCCATGTGGGCGTCGAC
The DNA here is from genome assembly GCF_042665795.1 of Schaalia naturae. Taxonomy (NCBI): domain Bacteria; kingdom Bacillati; phylum Actinomycetota; class Actinomycetes; order Actinomycetales; family Actinomycetaceae; genus Schaalia; species Schaalia naturae. The sequence continues at coordinate 1,018,254 of NZ_JBHTEF010000001.1, read as the reverse complement.
GTGGGCTCCGAGCTCACGGGGGAAGACCTGCTCGAGCGTTTCGACGCGGTGGTCCTGACGACGGGCTCGACGGTGCCGCGCGACCTGCCGATCCCCGGACGGGATCTGGCGGGGATCGAGCAGGCGGTGGACTACCTCACCCGCTCGACGAAGCACGTGCACGGCGTGGACGCCGCGGGCCCGTCGCAGTGGATCAGCGCGGAGGGCAAGGACGTCGTCATCATCGGCGGCGGCGACACGGGCGCGGACTGCCTGGGCACCGCCATCCGGCAGGGCGCGGCGTCGGTGACCAGCCTGGAGATCATGCCCCAGCCGCCGAACGAGCGCTCCTCCGCGGACCCGTGGCCGACCTATCCGCGTCTGTTCCGCGTGGCGAGCGCCCACGAGGAGGGCGGTGAGCGCCTCTACGCGGTGTCCACCGTCGAGTTCCTCGGCGACGGGGACGGCCACGTCGCCCAGCTCCGGCTGGTGGATGTGGAGATGGAGGGCGGGCGCCCCACACCCGTGGAGGGAACGGAGCGGCTCATCCCCGCGCAGCTTGTGCTCCTGGCGATGGGCTTCACCGGGGTGGAGCGGCAGGGACTGGTCGAGCAGCTGGGGCTGGAGGTCGACGGGCGCGGGCGCATCGTCCGCGACGAGCGTTTCACGACGTCGCATCCGGGCGTCTTCGCGGCCGGGGACGCCGGGCGCGGGCAGTCCCTCATCGTGTGGGCGATCGCCGAAGGCCGCTCCGCAGCGGCCGCCGTGGACGAGTACCTGCGCGGGCGCACGGAGCTTCCCGCTCCGATCCGCCCCGCGGACGCCCCCTACCGTCCCTGAGCCTGGCCTCCCGTCGCCCCGGCCGACAGCCGGATGGCCCAGCGGGCCAGGCCGACGACCTCCTGCTGGGCGGCGGCCAGAGCGTCGACGTCGGTCGACCGGGTGAGGACGGCGACGCGCGCGCCGGCGACCGCCGGTGCCGCCACCGCCCCTGGGGCCAGGGCGGAGAGGGCGGCGCGACGGGTGGGCACGGGGAGCTCCTTCATCGGGGGCGGATCGCGCGGTCACGGTATCAGCGGAGGCGCGCCGTGCGCGGCTACTCTGTCCTGCGTGGCAGACCCCAGCACCTACCGGCCCCGGACGGGCGACATCCCGACAGATCCGGGCGTGTACCGCTTCCGCGACGCGGAGGGGCGGGTCATCTACGTCGGCAAGGCGAAGAACCTGCGCAACCGCCTGACCAACTACTTCCAGGATCCCGCGAACCTCCATCCGCGCACCCAGCAGATGGTCTTCACGGCGGCGAGCGTCCAGTGGACCGTCGTGGCGACGGAGGTCGAGGCCCTGACCCTCGAGTTCACGTGGATCAAGGAGTTCGACCCGCGCTTCAACGTCATGTACCGCGACGACAAGTCGTACCCGTACCTGGCAGTGACGATGGGGGAGCAGCACCCCCGGGTCCACATCACCCGGGAGGCCCGCCGCAAGGACAGTCGATACTTCGGGCCCTACACGCAGGTGTGGGCCATCCGCGAGACCATCGACCTGCTTCTGCGCGTCTTCCCCGTGCGCACCTGCTCGGCGGGCGTCTTCCGCCGGGCGGAGGCACAGGGCCGGCCCTGCCTCCTCGGCTACATCGACAAGTGCTCGGCCCCGTGCGTGGGCCGGATCTCCGAGGCCGACCACCGGAGCCTGGCCGAGGACCTCTGCGAGTTCATGGAGGGACGCACCCGGCCCGTCATGCGCCGGCTCGAGGAGGAGATGAGAGAGGCGTCGGCGGCGCTGGACTTCGAACGGGCGGCGCGCCGCAGGGACGACCTCGCGGCCCTGGAGAAGGTCCTCCAACGTAATGCGATGGTGCTGGACGACGGGACGGACGCCGACGTCTTCGCCCTGGTCACCGACGAGCTGGATGCCGCCGTCCACGTCTTCCACGTGCGTGGGGGGCGCATCCGGGGCACACGCGGATGGGTGGTGGACCGCGCCGACGACACGCCGCCCGACGCTCTGATGGCACGGCTGCTCCAGCAGGTCTACGGAGACATGCCGAAGGCGCCGCGTCCGCTGCGCGGCCGGCCGACCGGCCAGGCGGACGCGACCTCGGTCGACGACGTGGCCCATACGCCGACCCAGGCGATCCCCCGGGACGTCCTCGTCTCCGTCATGCCGGAGGACGGCCCGGTCATCGAGGAATGGCTCTCCGGCCTGCGCGGCGCCCGCGTCCGCCTGCGCGTCCCGCGCCGCGGGCCCAAGGCGCAGCTCATGGGCACGGTGCGCGAGAACGCGGCCCAGGCGCTCCAGCTCCACCGCACGAGGAGGGCGGGCGACCTCACGCAGCGCTCCCGCGCGCTGGAGGAGCTCGCGGAGGACCTCGACCTGCCCGCCGCCCCCCTGCGCATCGAGTGCTACGACATCTCCCACACCCAGGGGCAGGACCAGGTCGGCTCCATGGTGGTCTTCGAGGACGGAGTCCCCCGCAAGGACGCCTACCGCACCTTCAATCTGCGCGGTCCGGACGGGAACGGCGTCCCCGACGACACGGCGGCGATGGACGAGGTCCTCCACCGCCGCTTCGCGCGTCTGCTCGCCGAGGAGTCGGGCCTCGAGGGTGAGGACGAGGACGGCGTGGCTTTCCAGTCGGGCCCGGTCGACGCCGGGACGGGACGGCCCCGACGGTTCTCCTACCGCCCCGACCTCGTGGTCGTCGACGGCGGCCTGCCGCAGGTCAACGCCGCGCGCGCGACTCTGGACGGGATGGGGGTGGACATCGCGGTCATCGGTCTGGCGAAGCGCCTGGAGGAGGTGTGGGTGCCCGGCGACGAGTTCCCACTCATCCTCCCGAGGTCCTCGGCAGCCCTGTACCTCCTGCAGCATCTGCGTGACGAGTCGCACCGATTCGCGATCACGAAGCACCGCAGGCGCCGGGGCGCCCGGCAGACGCGGTCCGTGCTCGACGACATCCCCGGGCTCGGCCCCGCGCGACAGAAGGCGCTGCTGCGCCATTTCGGCTCCGTCAAGCGGGTGCGGGCGGCGACGGAGGAGCAGATCGCCGAGGTGCCCGGGATCGGGCCGCAGCTGGCGGCCTTGATCCGGGCGCGGCTGGGGGACGCCCGCACGTGACGGGCCGATCAATGGCATCCTTGGGGGCATGACGAACGAGGACCCGCAGACCGTGCCGAACGGGATCCCGCTGCTGGACTCACTGCCCGGGGCGGCCACGTCGCCGACGAATGAGGTGCTCATCATCACCGGCCGATCGGGGGCCGGGCGGTCCCAGGCCGCGCGGGCGCTGGAGGACCTCGACTGGTACGTCGTCGACAACCTGCCCCCCTCGATGCTGCCGGCGCTGGTGGGGATGATGTCCCCCGGCGGGGAGGCGGGCGTCCACCGGCTGGCGGTGGTCGTCGACGTGCGCTCCCGCGCCTTCTTCATGGACCTCTCGGCCACGCTGGACGCGCTCCGGGCCCAGGGGGTCCTCTATCGGATCATCTACCTGGAGGCCGACGAGGCGACGCTGGTGCGCCGGTACGAGTCGAACCGGCGCCCCCATCCTCTCCAGGGCGACGGCACGGTCCTGGACGGCATCCACGCCGAGGACGTCCTGCTGGCGCCCCTCCGCCGCCGCGCCGACGAGGTCATCGACACGACGCGGATGTCGGTCCACGACCTGTCCCGCCACATCCGCGACGTCATCGCGGGAGAGGGGGAGCGCCCCCTCCAGCTCACCGTCGAGTCCTTCGGCTTCAAATACGGCCTGCCGCTGGACGCCGACGACGTCCTCGATGTGCGTTTCCTCAAGAACCCCTACTGGATCGACGAGCTGCGACACCTCACCGGACGCGACAAGGCGGTCGCGGACTACGTGCTCGACCAGCCCGGGGCACGCGACTTCGCCTGCGGCTACGCGGACCTGCTGGCGCCCATGCTCGACGGCTACCTCACCGAGCTCAAGCCCTTCGTCACGATCGCGGTCGGCTGCACGGGCGGCAAGCACCGCTCGGTGGCGGTCGCGGAACTCATCGCCGAGCGGTTGCGCGAACGCGGGTTCCCTGTGAGGGTCCTCCATCGCGACCTGGGGAGGGAATGATGTCCTACCTGGACGCGGAGGGATGGGCTCAGCGCGGCGAGACGGGCCAGGAGGTCGTCGCCCTGGGAGGGGGGCACGGGCTCTCGGCGACCCTGCGGGCGCTGCGCCACATCACCCATGTCCTCACCGCCGTCGTCACGGTCGCGGATGACGGCGGGTCCTCCGGCCGCCTCCGTTCCGAGATGGACATCCTGCCCCCGGGTGACCTTCGGATGGCTCTGGCGAGCCTGTGTGAGGAGACCGAGTGGGGGTTGACCTGGCGGGACGTCCTCCAGACTCGCCTGCGCACCTCGGGCGCGCTGGACGGCCACGCCCTGGGGAACCTGCTCATCGCCGGCCTATGGCAGCTGCTCGGCGATCCCGTCGAAGGGCTGGACTGGGTGGCGAGGCTGCTGCGCGCCCAGGGCCGGGTCCTCCCCATGGCCTCCGTGCCGTTGGACATCGAGGCGGAGCTGGAGGACGAGGGGCGCGTCTACACGGTTCGCGGACAGGCCGAGGTGGCGGTCGCCCGCGGGACGGTGCGCCACGTGCGGCTCATCCCCGAGAACCCGCCCGTGCCTGCGGCCGTGCTGGAGGCGATCGGGCGGGCCGACTGGGTGGTGCTCGGGCCGGGCTCCTGGTACACGTCGGTCATCCCCCACCTGCTGGTCGCCGATCTGCACCGCGCGCTGGTCACCACGGACGCCCACCGCGCGCTGGTGCTCAACCTCGCCCGGCAGCGCGGGGAGACGGACGCCATGACGACGGCGGACCACGTCCGCGTCCTGCGCGAGCACGCCCCCGACCTCAAACTCGATGTCGTCGTGGCGGATCCCACGGCCACCGACGACATCGACGACCTCATCGACGCCGCCCAGCAGGTGGGCGCGCGCGTGCTCCTGCGGCAGGTCCGGACGGGGGACGGCCAGCCTCACCACGATCCCCTGCGCCTGGCGGCCGCCCTGCGCGACGCCTTCGACGGGTTCCTCGGCGAGGTCGGCCGTCCCGAGCCCTGGCTGGCCTGACCCGTGCGAGGTGGGAGGATGACGCCATGTCCCTGACGACCGACATGAAGGACGAACTGGCGCGGCAGCGCGCGGGCTCCGCGGGCGTGGTGGCCTCCGAGGTCGCGGCGATGCTGCGGTTCGCGGGCGGGCTCCACCTGGTGTCCGGGCGCGTGATCGTCGAGGCGGAGCTGGACTCCGCGGTCACGGCCGCCCGCCTGCGCGCCTTCATCGCCCACCTGTACGGGGCGGAGTCCTCCGTGGTGGTCGTCACCGGGGGCGCGCTGCGCCGGGGCGACCGCTACGTCGTGCGCGTGGTCAGGGACGCGGACAACCTGGCGCGGATGACCGGTCTCATCGACCAGCTGGGGCGGCCCGTGCGGGGACTGCCCGCGCAGATCGTCGCGTCGGGCCCCGGCGAGGCCGCCGCCGCGTGGCGGGGCGCCTTCCTGGCGCGCGGATCGCTGATGGAGCCGGGGCGGTCGTCCTCCCTGGAGATCACCTGCCCCGGCCCCGAGGCGGCGCTGGCCCTGGTGGGATGCGCCCGGCGCCTCGGCGCGGCGGCGCGGTCCAAGGAGGTCCGCGGCGCGGACCGGGTGACGGTGCGGGACTCCGAGGCCATCGGGGTGCTCATCGCCTCGATGGGGGCCGCGCGCACCCACGAGGTGTGGCAGTCCCGGCGCGAGCGCCGGGAGGCGCGGGGGAGTGCGAACCGCCTGGCGAACTTCGATGACGCGAACCTCAGGCGCTCCGCCCGGGCGGCCGTGGCGGCCGGGGCGCGGGTCGAACGTGCCTTCGAGATCCTCGGCGAGGACATCCCGGCGCATCTGCGCGAGGCGGGCGACCTGCGCCTTCAGTTCCGCCAGGCGTCCCTGGAGGAGCTCGGCAAGCGCACGGACCCGCCCCTGACGAAGGACGCCGTGGCCGGGCGCATCCGGCGGCTGCTGGCGATGGCCGACAAGGCTGCCCACGAGCGCGGCATCCCGGACACGGAGGCCGTGCTCACACTGGACATGCTCGAGGACGACTGAGCCCTTGGGCCCTGCCCGAGGGCGTCCCAGGGTGTAGATTTGAGAAGCTGGAACCGCAGGAACCTGCGGGCCGGGACCGTAATCCTTCGGACCCGGTTGCACTGATGAACGTGCCCCCTGCACGGGGCACAAGCAGGAGGACAATAGTGACCACCCGCGTTGGCATCAACGGCTTCGGCCGCATCGGCCGCAACTTCTACCGCGCCGCCCTCGCCCAGGGCGCCGACCTGGAGATCATCGCCGTCAATGACCTGACCGACACCAAGACCCTCGCCCACCTCCTCAAGTTCGACTCCATCACGGGGCGTCTGAACGCCGAGGTGACCTACGACGACGAGTCCATCACCGTGGACGGCCACCGCATCGCCGTCCTGGCCCAGCGCGATCCGGCCAACCTGCCGTGGGGCAAGCTCGGGGTGGACGTCGTGGTCGAGTCCACCGGCTTCTTCACCGATGGCACCAAGGCGAAGGCCCACATCGACGCCGGCGCCAAGAAGGTCGTCATCTCCGCCCCCGGCAAGAACGTCGACGGCACGTACGTGATCGGCGTGAACGACGCGGAGTACAACCCCGAGACGGACAACATCATCTCGAACGCCTCGTGCACGACGAACTGCCTGGCCCCGCTGGCCAAGGTCCTCGACGAGGCCTTCGGCATCGAGAAGGGCCTCATGGTCACCGTGCACGCCTACACCGGCGACCAGCGCCTGCACGACGCGCCGCACAAGGACCTGCGTCGCGCGCGCGCCGCGGCCCTCAACATCGTCCCGACCTCCACCGGCGCGGCGAAGGCGGTCGCCCTGGTGCTGCCCCAGCTCAAGGGCAAGCTCGACGGTTACGCCATGCGCGTGCCGGTCCCGACGGGCTCCGTCGTCGACCTCACCTTCGAGCCCAAGAAGGCGGGCGTCACCGCCGAGGAGGTCAACGCCGCGTGCAAGGCGGCCTCGACCGGCGATTTCGCCCATGTCTTCAAGTACTCGGAGGACGACCTCGTCTCCACCGACATCGTCGGCGACTCCCACTCCTCGATCTTCGACTCCAAGCTGACGAAGGTCATTGAGAACCAGGTCAAGGTCGTCTCCTGGTACGACAACGAGTGGGGCTACTCGAACCGCCTCGTCGAGCTGACGGCCCTGGTCGGCTCCAAGCTCTGATCCACACGGTCTGGTGAGGATGGGCGCCCGCGCACGCGATCTGCGTGCGCGGGCGCTTCTCGTCCGCCCACCGTTCCACCCCTCGTCGAAGGAAGACTCAATGAGGACCATCGATACCCTGGGCGACCTGCGCGGCAAGCGCGTCCTGGTCCGCTCCGACTTCAACGTGCCGCTCAAGGACGGCGTCATCACCGATGACGGCCGGATCCGCGCGGCTCTGCCCACGCTGGCGAAGCTCGTCGACGCCGGCGCGAAGGTCGTCATCATGGCGCACCTGGGGCGCCCGAAGGGGGCCGCCGACCCGGCGTTCTCCCTGGCGCCCGTCGCCGCCCGGCTGGGCGAGCTGATCTCCGCCCCCGTCGCCCTGGCGGCGGACACCACGGGGCCCTCGGCCCGCGAGACCGTCCGGGGCCTGGAGGACGGCCAGATCGCGCTCCTGGAGAACGTCCGCTTCGATCCGCGGGAGACCTCGAAGGCCGACGCGGAGCGCGAGGCGCTGGCGCGCGAGTACGCGGAGCTGGGGGACGCGTTCGTCTCCGACGGCTTCGGCGTGGTCCACCGCAAGCAGGCCTCCGTCTACGACATCGCGAAGCTGCTGCCCTCGGCGGCCGGCCTGCTGGTGCTCAAGGAGATCGAGTCCCTGCGCCGGGCGACGGAGAACCCGGAGCGGCCCTACGCGGTCGTGCTGGGGGGCTCGAAGGTCTCCGACAAGCTCGGGGTGATCGCGAACCTCCTCGCCAAGGCCGACATCCTGCTGATCGGCGGCGGCATGGCGTTCACGTTCCTGGCCGCGAAGGGCTACGGCGTGGGCACGTCGCTGCTCGAGGAGGACCAGATCGACACCGTCAAGGGCTACATCTCGGAGGCCGCCCGCCGGGGCGTCGACCTGGTGCTGCCCGTGGACGTCGTGGTGGCTCCGGCCTTTGCGGCTGACGCCGCGCCGACGAACGTCGCCGCGGACCAGATCCCCTCCGACCAGATGGGGCTCGACATCGGCGCGGCCTCCCAGAAGCTCTTCGCGGAGAAGCTCTCGCGCGCGAAGACGGTCGCGTGGAACGGCCCGATGGGCGTCTTCGAGTTCCCGGCCTTCGCCGCCGGCACCCGGGCCGTCGCCGAGGCGCTGTCGGAGGGCTCGATGTTCTCCGTGATCGGAGGCGGCGACTCGGCCGCCGCCGTGCGCACCCTGGGCTTCGACGAGTCCACCTTCTCCCACATCTCCACCGGAGGCGGCGCCTCCCTCGAGCTCCTCGAGGGCAAGGAACTGCCCGGTATCGCAGTCTTGGAGGACTGATCACATGACACGCACTCCGCTCATGGCGGGCAACTGGAAGATGAACCTCGACCACCTCGAGGCGATCCACCTCGTGCAGGGACTCGCGATGGCCCTGGACGACGCCGGCTTCGACTACACGTCGGCCGACGTCGTCGTCATCCCGCCGTTCACGGACATCCGCTCCGTGCAGACCGTCGTCGAGGGCGACGCCCTGAAGATCGCCTACGGCGCCCAGGACGTCTCGACCCACGCGTCGGGCGCCTACACGGGCGAGGTCTCCGCCGCGATGCTGCAGAAGCTCGGCGTCTCCTACGTGGTCGTCGGGCACTCCGAGCGTCGCCAGTACCACGGCGAGTCCGACGCCCTGGTGGGGGAGAAGGCCCGGGTGACGCTCGAGGCGGGAATGACCCCGATCATCTGCTGCGGCGAGGGCCTCGACATCCGCAAGGCGGGCAAGCAGGTCAGCCACGTGCTCACGCAGATCGACGGCGCGCTGGAGGGCATGACCGCGGAGCAGGCCGCGAAGGTCGTCATCGCCTACGAGCCCATCTGGGCCATCGGCACCGGCGAGGTGGCCACCCCGGCGGACGCGCAGGAGGTCTGCGGGGCGATCCGCACGCGCCTGGGGGAGCTGTACTCCCCGGAGCTGGCCGGCGGCGTGCGGATCCTCTACGGCGGCTCCGTGAAGTCCTCGAACGTCAAGGACATCATGGCGCAGCCCGATGTCGACGGCGGACTGGTCGGCGGCGCCTCGCTCAAGGCCGAGGAGTTCGCGAAGATCGCGATGTTCCAGGCGCTGTGACACGGTGAGGGGCGGCGGCGGGGCCGGTGAGTTGGCTCCCGCCGCCGCCTCCCCGTTAGACTGGGCGGCATGACATCCCCGTCGGGCGGCGCGCCCGGCATCCCGACTACCCCGAACGGACTCCTCACGTGACCGTGCTCAAGATCGTGCTGTTGGTGCTCATCGTGGTGACGAGCCTCCTGCTCACCCTGACCATCCTCATGCACAAGGGACGCGGCGGCGGTCTGTCCGACATGTTCGGCGGCGGGATCTCCTCCTCGGTCGGGTCCTCGGGCGTGGCCGAACGCAATCTCAACCGCATCACGCTGGGCGTCATGCTGGTGTGGGTCGTGTGCGTGGTGGGCTACGGCCTCATCATGAAGTTCGCGATCGTCTGAGGCGTCGCGAGGCCTCGCGGTCCAGCCACCAGGTGGTGCGCGGTCCGCGCAGGGCCGCAGCCGGGACCTCATGGGGATCCGCCCCGCCGAGGGCGCGCTGGAGCGCCCCCGCCTTGGCGGCTCCTGCCGCGACGACCCAGATGCGCCGCGCCGAGACGAGGACGCCGCGCGACAGCGTGATCCGAAGCGGCGGCGGCTTCGGCGAGTCCTCCTCGGCGAGCACCTCGTCGACGGCGTCGAGCTGCCCATGGCCGGGGAATAGGCTGGCGAAATGGCCGTCGGGTCCCATGCCCAGGATCGCGAGATCCAGGTGGCGGCCCGTCATCTGGGCCCGCCACTGGCCCAGGTAGGCGGCGGCGGCCTCGTGGAGCGGCCGGTCGCCGTCCGAGGAGGGCATGCGGCGCAGGTCGACCCCGTCGGTCCGGGAGAACAGGCGCCGCCAGGCGTCGGCGTCGTTGCGGTCCGGATCGCCGGCCGGCACATAGCGCTCGTCAGCCCACCACACGCGGACGCGTCGCCAGTCGGGAGCGGCGTGCCCGTCCTCGGCGTCGACGAGGGCGAGGACGCCGGAGGACACGAATCCGCCGGCCACGGCGATGTCCACGGGCCCGCTGCCGTCCGGGCGGGCTCGCGTGAGACCGGCGAGCAGGTCGGTCAGCGCGGCGGCGGCCTCGCGGGAGAGCGCCTCCGCGTCCGGCAGGACGCGGATGTCGTCGGGCTGGCCGCAGCGGGCCGTCACGCGGCGCCGCCCTCGCCGGCGATCTGCACCCCGGGCACCTCGGGCTCTGACGGGCCGCAGAAACCGGACTGCCGGCCCAGGCGGGGGATGTCCTCCTGCAGCAGGCGCCCGTAGAACTCGTCGGGGTCGAGGCGGCGGAGCTCCTCCATCAGGCAGTCCTGGACGGAGCGGCGCGCCAGGTTGACCTCGGCGGGTTCCAGCCCGCTGCGCGTCACATGGGCCACAGAGGAGCCGGCGCGCCTGGAGAGGGCGACGTCGGTCCCGTCCTCGAAGGTGAAATGCACGCCCGTGATCGTGATGGCCTCGCGCTCGGTCTCCCGCCGGGTCGGGACGTGGAGGGCCCGCCCGAGCCAGGCCGCGACCAGGAAGGAGGAGGGGTGGGTCGCGTTCCCGGTGACGAGGACGCTTGCGGGGGCCTCGCGGAACTGCTCGATGATCGTGGACAGCACGGCGCGCCACTGAGTGACGGAGGCCCAGGCCAGATCCGTGTCCCCCGGCGCGTAGACGCGGGAGAGGTGGACGAGGGTGCGCACCGGGCAGTCGGTGTTCCGCGAGTCCGTGATGCGGCGCACCGCGATGCGGCCCAGCGGATGCTCGGATGGATTCTCGGGCGGCTGGTTGGGCCAGTAGGTGACGACCGGGGTGTCCGAGAGGAGCAACGGCATCACCAGGGTGTCGAGGTCCGTGCCGGCCTCCCCGCGGGGCTCGAGGATGATGACCTCGGAGGCCCCGGCATCCCCGCCCACGCGGATCTGGGCGTTGAGGCGGGCGGGCGCCGGCACCTGCCCGGACTCGACGACGGCGATGACGCGGCACGGGTGCTCGCGGGAGGCGGCGTCGGAGATCTCGATGGCGCGGTCCACGTCGATCATGTCGGAGACCACGACGATGAGGGTGAGCACGCGGCCGAGGGCCCCGGAGCCGCGCGACTCGCGCAGCTCGTTGAGGCGGGAGGCCACCTGCGAGGCCGTGGTGTCCTTGAGGGTGATGATCACGGGATCCTCCAACTGCGTCCGTCCAGGGCGAGCATCTCGTGGGCCGAGGCGGGGCCCCAGGACCCGGGCCGGTACTGCTCGGGGGCTCCGGAGGCGGCCCAGTGGGCGAGCACCGGATCCAGGATCCGCCAGGACAGCTCGACCTCGCGCTGGTGGGGGAACAGGGGAGCGGAGCCGACCAGGGCGTCGAGGATGAGGCGCTCGTACGCCTCCGGGGAGTCCTCGGTGAAGGCGTGGCCGTATCCGAAGTCCATCGTCACGTCGCGGACCTGCATCTCGGTGCCCGGAACCTTCGCGCCGAAGCGGATCGTCATCCCCTCGTCAGGCTGGACGCGGACGACCAGCACGTTCTGACCGGTCTCGCCCATCTCCGAGTTCTCGAAGGGCACGTGGGCGGCCCGCCTGAAGACGACGGCGATCTCGGTGACCCGCTTGCCCAGCCGCTTCCCGGTGCGCAGGTAGAAGGGGACGCCCGCCCACCTGCGGGTGTCGACGAAGAGCTTGAGGGCCGCGAAGGTCTCGGTGTGGGACTCGGCGGGGATGGAGTCCTCCTCGAGGAATCCCCGCACCTTCGCGCCCCCCTGCCATCCGGCGGCGTACTGGCCGCGCGCCGTGGAGGCGTCGAGGTCCCCGGGGAGGCGGACGGCGGAGAGCACCTTCTCCTTCTCCACGCGCAGAGCCTCCGGGGTGAACCGCACAGGCTCCTCCATGGCGGTGAGCGCGAGGAGCTGGAGCAGGTGGTTCTGGATGACGTCGCGGGCCGCGCCGATGCCGTCGTAGTAGCCGGCTCGGGTGCCGATGCCGATCTCCTCCGACATCGAGATCTGGACGTGGTCGACGTAGTTCGCGTTCCACAGGGGCTCGAACATCGTGTTCGCGAAGCGCATCGCGAGGATGTTCTGCACGGTCTCCTTGCCGAGGTAGTGGTCGATGCGGAACACGTCGCGCTCGTCGAAGACGCGGCTCACCGCCTCGGAGAGGTCTTGGGCGGAGGCCAGGTCGTGCCCGAAGGGCTTCTCGATGATGATCCGGCGCCACTCGTGGTCCGAGCGCACGGAGTTCAGCCCGGTGTCGGCGAGGTGCTGGCAGACGACGGGGAACCATGCGGGCGGGATCGAGAGGTAGAACGCGTGGTTGCCGCCGGTGCCGCGGGTGCGGTCCAGGTCGGCCACGGTCTCGGCGAGCTTGCGGTAGCCGTCCTGGTCGTCGAAGGAGCCGGGGACGAAGCGCAGGCCGTCGGCCAGCTGGCGCCACGTCCGCTCGTTGAAGCCCGTGCGGGCGTGGCGCTCGATGCTCGCCCGCACGAAGTCCTCGAAGTCGCCGCCGCTCCAGTCGCGCCGCGCGAAGCCGGTGAGGGCGAAGGCGGGGTTGAGCAGGCCGCGGTTGGCGAGATCGTAGATGGCCGGCAGCAGCTTGGTGCGCGCGAGGTCGCCGGTGATGCCGAAGATGACCAGTCCGCACGGCGGCGCGATGCGCGGGAGGCGGCGGTCGTCGGGATCGCGCAGGTCGAACAGCGGGGAATCCACGGGATCAGCCTTGCACGTCCCGAAGGGTCTCGCGCGCCGCGGCGACGACATGGGCCGTGTCGATGCCGTACTCGGTGAACAGGGCCGCTCCCGGTCCCGAGGCGCCGAAGCCCTCGATCGACACGGAGCGCCCGGCGTCACCGACCCATCCGCGCCACGGCATCGCGATCCCGGCCTCGACGGACACGCGGGCGCGGATCGCGCGGGGCAGGACGGACTCGCGGTATCCCGCGTCCTGGGCGTCGAACCACTCCATGCAGGGCACGGACACGACGCGGGCGCGGACGCCCTCGGCGGCCAGGGTCCCGCGGGCGTCGAGGGCGAGGGCGATCTCGGATCCGGAGGCCATGAGGATGACATCGGGAACGGCGGGGCGCCCGTCGACGTCGACGGCGTCGGCCAGGACATAGGCGCCGCGGGCGACGCCCCGGGCGGGGGCCAGGCCCGTGTCGCCGCCGCGGGCCGGGTTGGGCAGGCCCTGGCGCGAGAGGACGAGGGCCGCCGGGTGGCGCTGCTCGAGGATCGCGCGCCAGGCCTCAGCGGTCTCGGCGGCGTCGGCGGGGCGCACGACCGCGAGGTTCGGGATGGCGCGGCACGCGGCCAGATGCTCGACGGGCTGATGGGTGGGTCCGTCCTCGCCCACGCCGATCGAATCGTGGGTCCACACGTAGACGACGGGCAGGTCCATCAGCGCGGCGAGCCGGACCGCTCCGCGCATGAAGTCGGAGAAGACGAAGAAGGTCCCCCCGTAGACGCGGCTGAGCCCGTCCGCGGCGATGCCGTTCATGATCGCGCCCATGCCGAACTCGCGAACCCCGAAGTGGAGGTTGCGTCCGAAGGGGTCGCCGGGGAAAGCGGCGGAGGAGCGCTCCACGGGCAGGAACGACGGCCAGCCCTTCATGGCGGTGTTGTTCGACCCGGCGAGATCCGCGGAGCCGCCCCACAGCTCGGGGACGGTGGCGGCGATGGCGCCGAGGACCTGGCCGGAGGCGGCCCGGGTGGCGAGCGGCTTGCCCTCCTCGAAGGCCGGAAGGGACTCCTCCCACCCCTGCGGCATGCGGCCCGCCAGCACGCGGTCGAGCGTGGCGGCGCGGCTCGGGTGGGCGTCGCGCCAGGCCGCATAGCGCGCGTCCCAGTCGGCGTGCGCCTCGCGGGCGCGGTCGGCGGCGCCCGCGCGGGCGTGGTCGACGGCCTCCTGGTCGACGGCGAAGGAGGCGTCCGGATCGGCGCCGAGGGCCTCCTTGAGGCCGCGCAGGGCGTCGGAGCCGAGCTTCGACCCATGGATGCCGCCGGTGTTCTGCTTGCCGGGGGTCGGCCAGCCGATGATCGTGCGAAGCGCGATGATCGAGGGGCGCGCGGCCTCCCGCTCGGCGGCGCCGATCGCCTCGTCGAGGGCGGAGACGTCCTCGACGTAGGAACCGTCGTCGGCCAGCCAGTCCACCCGCTGGACGTGCCACCCGTAGGCCTCGTAGCGGGCCAGGACGTCCTCGGTGAAGGCGATGTTCGTGTCGTCCTCGATCGAGATGTGGTTGTCGTCGTAGAGGACCACGAGGTTGCCGAGCTGCTGGGTCCCGGCCAGCGACGCGGCCTCGGAGGCCACGCCTTCCTGCATGCAGCCGTCGCCCGCGATGACGTAGACGCGGTGGTCGAACACGGACTCGCCCAGCGGGGTCTCCGGGTCGAAGAGGCCGTGGCTGCGCCGGGCGGACATCGCGAAACCGACGGCCGCGGCGAGCCCGGTCCCCAGGGGGCCGGTGGTGAGCTCGATGCCCCTGGTGTGGCGGAACTCGGGGTGCCCCGGGGTGAGGGATCCCAGCGTGCGGAGCCGCTCGATGTCCCCGAGCTCCAGCCCGGCTCCCGCGAGGTAGAGCTGGATGTACTGCAGCAGGGAGGCATGCCCGGCCGACAGGACGAAACGGTCGCGCCCCAGCCAGCGGTCGTCGGAGGGGTCCATGCGCAGATGGCGCTGGTAGAGCAGATAGGCGGCGGGGGCCAGTGAGATCGGGGTGCCGGGATGCCCGTTGCCCGTCTTCTCCACGGCGTCGGCGGCGAGGATCTTCGCGGTGGTGACCGCCCGGTCGTCCAGCTCGTCCCACTTCAGTGTCACGTCGGCCTCCCACGGCTTCGGCCCCGCGCGCGGGGCAAGATGCGTACGTTCACATCCCATGCTAGCCGCCCGGTAGCATGCGTTCGTGGGGGAGGGCGACGGGATGGACGAGGCCGCCCGCGACTGGCTGGACCAGCTGCGGGTGGAGCGCGGGGCGTCCGTCCACACGGTGTCCGGCTACCGGCGCGACATCGAGCGCTACCTCGCCGATCTGCGCGGTCGCGGCGTCACCGATCTCGACGCGGTCACCCCCGCCGACGTCGAACGCCATCTGGAGGATCTGCGCTCGGGGGCCTGCACCGGCCGCCCGCTGGCGCCGAGCTCGGTGACGCGGGCTCTCGCCGCGATCAGGGGCCTGCACCTCTTCGCCGTGCGCGAGGGCGCGGCCCGCGGGGATCCAGCGGCCCGCCTGTCGGCGCCGAGGACCGGGGAGCGCCTGCCGAAGGCGCTCTCGGTCGACGAGGTCACGCGCCTGCTCGACGCCGCGCATGGAGGCGACGATCCGATATCGCTGCGTGACGCCGCGCTGCTGGAGGTCCTCTACGGCACGGGCGCCCGGATCTCCGAGGCCGTGGGTCTCGCCGTGGACGACATCGACCTCGATGAGGAGTACCCGGTCGTGCGCCTCTTCGGAAAGGGGAGGAAGGAGCGGATCGTGCCCCTGGGAGCCTTCGCCCGCGACGCGCTGTCCGCCTACCTGGTGCGGTCCCGCCCGGCCCTGTCGGCGCGGGGGCGGGGCACGCCGGCGCTCTTCCTCAACACGCGGGGGCGCCCGCTGTCGCGCCAGTCCGCCTGGGAGGCGTTGCAGAGGGCGGCTCGGGCCGCCCACCTGGAGGCCCACATCTCGCCCCACACCCTGCGCCATTCCTTCGCCACGCACCTGCTGGAGGGCGGCGCCTCGATCCGCGACGTGCAGGAGCTGCTGGGCCACGCCTCGGTCCAGACCACCCAGATCTACACGAAGCTGTCGGCGACGACCCTGCGCGAGGTCTACCGCGGCGCCCATCCGAGGGCCACGGAACCCGCGGCCCGCCGCGCACGGCCCCCGGGTGGCGCGGGGCCGATGAACTAGGCTGGGGCCGTGAGCCATGACGAACAACCCGCGCTGGTGGCGGACCTGGGCGCGGTCGACGATTTCCCGGTCCCGGCTCCCCTTGCCGGGCACGGGCCCGCCCGGGTCATCGCCATGTGCAACCAGAAAGGCGGAGTCGGCAAGACCACCACGACGATCAACCTCGGAGCGGCGCTGGCCGAGTACGGACGGCGCGTCCTGATCGTCGACTTCGACCCGCAGGGCGCGGCCTCCGTGGGCCTGGGCGTCAACGCCCTGGAGATGGACCAGACGATCTACTCGCTGATCACCAGCCGGCATCCCGATGTGCTCGGAGCGATCGTGCGCACCCGGGTCCCCGACCTCGACATCGTTCCGGCCAACATCGACCTGTCGGCCGCCGAGGTCCAGCTGGTCAGCGAGGTGGGCCGCGAGTCCGTGCTCAAACGGGTCCTGCGCCCCGCGCTGGACGACTACGACGTCGTGCTCATCGACTGTCAGCCGTCGCTCGGCCTGCTCACGGTCAACGCCCTCACGGCGGCTCACGGGGTCATCGTGCCGGTGGAGGCCGAGTTCTTCGCGCTGCGCGGCGTGGCCCTGCTGGTGGAGACCATCGAGACCGTGCGCGACCGCATCAACCCCCAGCTCACGGTCGACGGGATCGTCGCAACGATGGTCGACCCCCGCACGCTGCACGCGCGCGAGGTCCTGGAACGCCTGGACGAGGCCTTCGGGGACCTCGTGTTCTCCACGCGCATCCACCGCACCGTCAAGTTCCCCGATGCCTCCGTCGCGACGGAGCCCATCACGACGTACGCGCCGACCCACCCGGGCGCCCAGGCCTACCGCCGGCTCGCGCGCGAGGTGATCGCACGTGGTGACGTCGCGTGACCAGGTCGTCGACCTCGACCCCGGGCAGGGGCGGATCGACCAGTTCCAGGTCAGCCTGGAGGTCTTCCAGGGGCCGTTCGACCTGCTCCTCCAGCTGATCTCCCGCAAGCGCCTGGACATCACCCAGGTGGCGCTGGCCGAGGTCACGGACGAGTTCATCGCCCACATGGCGGCCTTCCCGGACCTGTCGCGGACCACGGAGTTCCTCGTGGTGGCGGCGACCCTCCTGGACATGAAGGCGGCGCGGCTGCTGCCCCAGGAGGAGACCGACGAGGACGCGGGCCTGGAGGATCTCGAGGCCCGGGACCTCCTGTTCTCCCGGCTGCTGCAGTACCGCGCGTTCAAGGAGGCGGCCGCTGAGATCGCGCGCCGCATGGAGGCCTTCCGGGGGACCTGCCCGCGCGACGTCGAACTCGAACCCCATTTCGCGGCGCTCCTGCCCGAGCTCGTGTGGACGACGACGCCCGAGCAACTCGCGCGCTTGGCCGCTGAGGTCCTGTCCCAGGCGCAGCCGACCGTTCAGACGGCGCACCTGCTGGACCCGGCGGTGCCGGTCGCGGGGCAGGCCCGGCTGCTGGCCGCCCGCCTGCGCCAGCGGGGGAGCGCCACGTTCCACGAGCTGACGGCCGACGCGGGGACGACTGCCGTGGTCGTCTCCCGATTTCTGGCCCTTCTCGAGCTGTTCCGCCGCGGCCTCGTCGAGTTCTCCCAAGAGGAGGCGCTGGGCGAGCTGGCCGTCCAGTGGGTGGGAGGCGACGCGGAGGGGGATATCGAGGTCGACGAGTACGAGGGCGGTCCCGCCGGTGAGGAGTCGCAGGGATGAGCACGGAGGAACTGGAGGGCCTGTTCGCCCCGCTGGAGGCGGTCCTCATGGTCACCGACCGTCCGGTGCCCGCCCGGGAGCTGGCCGAGGCGCTGGGCGTCGACACGGAGCTCGTGGAGGAGGCGCTCGGAGCGCTGACCCGCGAGTACCGGGGGGAGCCCTCCGGCAGGGCCCGCGGCTTCGAGCTGCGTTCGGTGGCCGGCGGATGGCGCCTGTACTCGGCGCCTGCGTGGGCGGACGTCGTGGGGCGCTTCGTCGTCGGGTCCGACTCCTCGCGCCTGTCGCAGGCAGCGCTGGAGACCCTGGCCGTCGTCGCCTACCGCCAGCCCGTGACGAGGTCGCGTATCTCGCATGTGCGCGGGGTGAACGTCGACGCGGTGGTGCGTACCCTAGTCAACAGGGGGCTGATCGAGGAGGTCGGGGAGACCGAATCGGGCGCGCGCCTGTACGGGACCACCGTGGCGTTCCTCGAGCGCATGGGGTTCGACAGCCTGGACGACCTCGTGCCCCTGGCGCCGTACCTGCCCGCGAGCGATCAGCTTGACGACCTGGCCCACGACCTGGAGGAGACACTGTGAGGAACGACCCGTACGTGAGCGGCGGCATCCGGCTGCAGAAGGTGCTGTCGCAGGCGGGCATCGCCTCGCGCCGCGCCGCCGAGCAGATGATCCAGGACGGGCGGGTCGCCGTCGACGGGCAGGTCGTCACCGTTCTGGGGATGAGGGTCGACCCGGAGCGCCAGGCGATCCACGTCGACGGCGAGCGCGTCATCCTCGACGAGACGAAGCACGTGGTCCTGGCCGTCAACAAGCCCGTCGGCGTGGTGTCGACGATGAGCGACCCCGAGGGGCGCGAGTCCCTGACGGACCTCATCGGGGACTACCCCGAGCGCCTGTACCACGTCGGCCGCCTGGATATCGACACCTCGGGCCTGCTGCTGCTGACGAACGACGGGGAGCTGGCCAACCGGCTCACGCATCCGTCGTATGAGATCCCGAAGACCTATGTCGCTCGCGTCCACGGGGAGGTCAAGGGCGGGGTCCGCCGCCAGATGCTCTCCGGACTCGAGCTGGAGGACGGGCCCATCGCGGCGGACGCGTTCCGGGTGGTCGACACCTTCGGAGACATCACGACGGTGGAGATCACGGTCCACGAGGGCCGCAACCGGATCGTGCGCCGCATGATGGACGCCGTGGGCTTCCCGGTCCGGGAGCTCGTGCGCACCCAGTTCGGCCCGATCCACCTCGACCATCTCCAGCCCGGGACCACGCGCCGCGTCAAGGGCAACGCGCTGACGGCCCTGTACGGCGCCGTCGGGCTGTGAGCGCGAGCGTGCCCGCGCAGCCGCCCGGTCCCCGGGGCGGGCGTCCCGTCGCCACATCCGGTCCCGTTCTCATCATCGGCACGGGACTCCTCGGGACCTCCCTGGGGCTGGCCCTGAGCGGCGCGGGCGTCGACGTGTGGCTGTCCGACATCTCTCCGACGAGCCTCCAGCTCGCCGTCGACATGGGGGCCGGGCGGGCGTGCCCGGCGCCTTCCTCCCCCCGACGCGCGAGGGCGTCCCCGGCGGCCGTGAGGGCGCCGGCCCCAGCCTGGTCGTCGTGGCGACGCCGCCGGATGTGGCGGGGACCTGCGCCGCCGAGGCGCTGGCCGCCCACCCGGGGGCGGTGGTCACCGATGTCTCCTCGGTCAAGGAGGCGGTCGCCCGCGACGTCCTCGATGCGGCAGAGCGCTCGCACGATCCGTCGATGGCGGGCCGCTACGTCGGTTCCCACCCGATGGCGGGCCGCGAGCGGTCGGGCGCGGGCTCGGCGGACGCGGACCTGTTCTTCGGGCGACCCTGGGTCGTGGTGGCGCACCGCGGGTCGGACGCGCGCGCCGTCCTCGCCGTGCGCACCCTGGCCACGGACGTCGGCGCCGTCCCCCTGGACCTGGACGCCCGGGCCCACGACCAGTCGGTCGCGCTGGTCAGCCATGTGCCCCAGCTGGTGTCGAGCCTGCTGGCCGCCCGGCTGGCCGAGGCGCCGTCGGCGGCGCTGGCGCTGGCCGGGCAGGGGCTGCGCGACATGACGCGGATCGCCGCCTCGGATCCGCGCCTCTGGACCGCGATCATCGGGGGGAACGCCGGGCCGGTGTCCGACGTGCTCCACGCGCTGCGCGCCGACCTGGACGGGTTGGTCGCCGCCCTCGACCGCGCCCGCGAGCAGGGACCCCTGCTCGGCGGGTCCGCGGGGGCAGTCAACCATGTGATGGCGGAGGGCAACCGCGGGGTGGCGCGGATCCCGGGCAAGCACGGTGGCGCACCGCAGCGCTTCGCCGAGGTCGAGGTCCTGGTGCCCGACCGGGCGGGCGAGCTCGGCCGGCTCTTCGGAGAGCTCGGCGAGATCGGCGTGAACATCGAGGACCTCATCCTGGACCACTCGGCGGGCCAGCGCGTGGGCGTCGCCCGTGTGATGGTGGATCCGCTGCGCGCCCGGGACGCGGAGATCGAGCTGGAACGGCGCGGATGGCGGATCATCGCCCACGCCACCCGGGAGGAGGGGCAGTGATGGGCGGGACGGATCGGCGGACGCGTATCGGCCGGGTCGGCGTGACGATCGCCATCGACGGGCCGGCCGGGTCGGGGAAGTCGACGGTGTCGCGGAGGATCGCCACGGAGCTCGGCATCGGCTATCTGGACACCGGGGCGATGTACCGGGCGCTGACCTGGTACGCCCTGGATCGGGGGATCGACCTCGCGGATCAGGCGGCTGTCGTGGCCGCTGCGGGGCGGATGCCCCTGACGATGGACTCCGATCCGCAGGACCCCCACTACTTCGTCGGGGACACGGAGGTCACGGGCGCCATCCGGGAACCCCGCATCACCGAATCGGTTGCGGCCGTGTCCACGAACCTCGGCGTGCGCCGGTGGATGGCGGGGGAGCAGCGCCGGAGAATGCTGGAGGCCCGGGACCGAGGCTCGGGCATGGTGGCCGAGGGCCGGGACATCACGACCGTCGTGTGTCCCGACGCGGACGTGCGGATTCTGCTGGTCGCGGACTCGGAGGCGCGCCTCGCGCGACGCGCCCTGGAACTGTACGGGGACACGGCTCCCGAGCATCTGGAGGCCACCCGGCGCCAGGTCCAGGGGCGTGACGCCGCGGACTCGACGGTCTCGGAGTTCCTCACGCCCGCTCCCGGCGTGTCGGTGGTGGACTCCTCCGGCCTGTCCGTCGAGCAGGTCGTCGACGCGGTGCTCGCACTGGTCGACGATGATCTGGCGCGCAGGGGCGCCCTCGTCGATGAACGGTGAGCGGGACCCGGGCGACGCCTTCGTCGAGGGGCCGGACGGGCAGCGCTACTGGGGACGTTTCGGCGCCGCCGGGCTGCTCGCATGGGATCCCGCGCGGGGCGTGCTCATGCAGCACCGAGCGGTGTGGAGCCACTTCGGGGGGACCTGGGGCCTGCCCGGGGGCGCGCGCCATGAGGGCGAGTCCGCGGTGGACGCCGCGCTGCGCGAGGCGGGCGAGGAGGCGGGGGTGCCCGAGGGCGCGGTGCGTCCCCGATGGGTGAGCGTCCTGGACCGGGGCGTGTGGACCTACACGACCGTCGTGGCCGATGTCGTCGTCCCCTTCGAACCGGTGATCAGCGACGAGGAGAGCCTGGAGCTGAGGTGGGTCCCGGCGGGGGACGTCGCCGGGCTCCCGCTCCATCCCGGGTTCGCGCAGTCATGGCCGGAACTGCGCGCGCGGCTGTGAGGCTCCCGGACCGGGCGGCTCCCAGGAGGCTCCGCCGGGGCGGGTCCGCGGCCAGAGGGTGTAGCTGAGGGTCCACAGGGTGTCGGCCCCGAGGATGATCGCGAGGACGCGGAAGGAGCCGGTGAGCGTGGCGACCTGGTCGGGGTCGGGCGCGATCGAGATCAGCGCCCACAGCAGACCCGCCGCGATCGCGACGGCGAGGAAGGTCAGAGGGAGCCCCTTCCAACACTCGATCGCGTACTCCCGTCCATAGAGCCGCCTGGGCGCCGGCCCTCCGGCGAAGCGGTGGGCGAAGCGCGCATCGGCCCAGGCGACCATCCGCCGGCCGTAGGCGACGGAGAACCCGAGATAGACGGCGGCCAGGGAGTGCGCCGTGCCGGCCTGGCCGCCCGAGCGCAGGTCGAGGGCCGTGGCGACGAGCAGGACGAGGTCCACCACGGGGGTGAGCGCCAGGAGCGCGGTCCCCAGGCGCCTGCGGCCCAGAGGATAGCGGGCGATCAGGCCTGCCGCGATGAGGATCCAGAACGCCGCCTCGCAGCCGGCAATGAGGGCGTAGACCATGGATGGGTATCCTCCCGATGAGACGGAACGGACTAATACGATCGTATTAGACTGTGGAGGAGACGATCATGCCACACCGTGACGGCGCCGGGCAACGACGTGCGCGGCTCGCGCGCGCCGTGTGGTCCGTGATGTCCGAACGGGGGCTGAGCGCCGTGTCCATGCGCAGCGTCGCCGCCGCGGCGGGCGTCTCCGTCGGGTCCCTCCAGCACACGTTCCCCACCCGTGAGGACCTGCTGGTCTACTCGGCCGATCTCATGGTCCAACGCGTGCGGGCGCGCATCGCGGACGAGAGCCTGGACGGGGAACCGGTCGAGGTCGCGCTTCGGCTTCTGGCGCACCTGCTTCCGTTGACGCCCGACAGCCGGGTGGAGATGGACGTGAACGTGGCCCTCGTCGCGGAGAGCCGGGCGTTGCCGCGCCTGGCCGCCATCCGCGACGAGGCCCATCGCTCGATCGCCCAGGGATGCCGGAGGATCGTCGCCCTGCTCGCGCCGGAGCTCGGGGAGGAGGAGGCCGGTCGGCGGGCGGCGCGCCTTCACGCCCTCGTCGACGGGATCGCGCTGCACCTGCTCCACGCCCCGCCCGAGAGCGATCACGCGTGGGCTCGTGAGATGCTGGGGCAGGAGCTGGCCGACCTGGCGTCCTCCCGGCCGGCGGAGTGAGTGGCCGGCGGCGCGATGTGATCGGCGCGACCAGCGGCGATTCGCGTCGGCAGCCGACCGTGGTCTACCATGGTCAGGTCGCGGTGAGGCGGCATCGGGCTGTGGCGCAGTTTGGTAGCGCACTTGACTGGGGGTCAAGGGGTCGTGGGTTCAAATCCCGCCAGCCCGACCATTGTGATGTCTCAGGACATCCCGGACAGCCGGACCTACGAATTCGTAGGTCCGGCTTTCTGTTTTCCGGGTGTGGGGCCGGGTGGGCGTCCGGTGCCTTGGTAGTCCTTGGTGGGGTCGAGGACGAGTTCGCGCAGGAGTTCGCCGGTGGTAGCGTCGATAATGCGGATGTCGAGGTCCTGGACGAGCAGCAGGACGTAGGTTCCGGCGTAGGTTCTGCCGACTCCGATGTGGTGCAGGCGTCCGTCGTGTCGCAGGGTGACGGTGCCGGCTTTGTCGATGCGGTCTTGGCGTACTCGTTCGTGGCTCGTGGGGCTAGAGCCGGGGGTGACTTTCGGGCGGGCGGTGTAGATCGTGGCCGGGGTCGCCCGGTGTGGCAGGGACCGGTGCGGGCGGCGGTGGTTGTACTCCTCGACGAAGGCGTCGAGCTGCGCTTGCAGCTGGGTGATCGTGGTCGGCTGGACGGGCTGAGCGGTCAGCCACTTCTTCATCGTGGCCTGGAAGCGTTCGACCTTGCCCTGGGTGGTGGGGTGGTGGGGTTTGCCGTTCTTCTGGGTGATGCCGCGGCGGGCGAGCTCCTTCTCCAGGGCGGTCTTGCCGCCTTGGCGGCCGATGCCGGCCAGGCGGACGGTGTAGACCATGCCGTTGTCGGTGAGCGTGGATGCGGGGTATCCGTGCTGGTCGGCGGCCTGTAGGAACGTCTTGTGGACGATGGTGGCGGTGATCCGGTGGTGAGCGCTGATGCGCAGGGCGTAGCGGGAGTGGTCTCGAGCCAGGTGATGATCTCGGTGTCGGGGCCGGGGCGTGCATCGGGGCGGGTCAGGCGGTAGTGGGTGAAGTCGGACTGCCAGCACTCGTTCGGCATGGACGCTTCGAACCGGGTGTAGGAGGACTTGGGTCGTTTCTTCGGCTCGGGGACCACGGCGCCGTGGCGAGACAGGATGCGGTGGATCGTCGCGCGTGACAGGCGGGTCTGGTGGTGGTGTTCCACGTGCCAGGCGATGGTCTCGGCGCCGGCGTCCAGGCCGGCGTCGGACAGCTGTTTGCGCAGGGTCAGGACCTGCTCGACGACCGCGGCCGGAATCGCGGCCGGGCGCCTGTGAGGGGCGCGGGAGCGAGGCTCGAACGCCGCCTGGCCCTCGGTCTTGTAGCGGGCGAGGAGCTCGTAGACCCAGGAGCGGGCCATCCCGTACTCGGCGGCGACCTGAACCACAGGACGATGTTCGACGACGACGGTGATGACCAGGCGGGCCTTGGACGATCGCATGGCCGCACCCCACCACCGCACCCGTTATCCGGGATGACCCAAGACAGCGTGTCCGGGATGTCGTGAGACACCTGTCCGGGATGTGCTGAGACTGGACACCGCCAGCCCGACCAATACCGTCTTATTCAAACCTTTGGACTGAGTAAGACGATTTTGGGAGTGAGAACAGCTCCCCGCACCACCGCGGGGAGCCGTTCTTTTTGTTGGTACATCGCCGGTGCTGGCGAGACGGTGGTGTGTCTGCCACTCGTGGAAGACTTCGTTGATCTCCGTGCGCTCGCTCGTGAGGCGAAGGCCGTCCTCGGTAACGAGGACGTTGAGCTTCTTGAAGAACGCGCCGAGAAGGTTGCGTCGGGTGCTGTCGGGCAGGCAGTTTACGCGGCTTCTCAAGCAGGTCGACTGAGGCGTAGACGCGGTCGACGCCGCGCTGGATGCGGGCGCCGGTGCGTGCGAGTTTCTCGGCTACGGCGCCCTTCTGCAGGGTGACGGCTTCGAGGCGTTCGCGGAGCTTGTTGCTGGGGAGCTTGCCATCGGCGGCGAGATCGGTGGGGTCTGCTGCAGGTTTGGTTGACTCTGAGATTGCATGGCTTTCGGGCCGTGCGGGAGGGTGTTGATCTGGCCTGGAAGGTTCAGTGATGAGTTCAAGGCCGATGCGGTGGGTCTGGTGGAGTCGGGGATCGCTCAGAAGCAGGTGTGCGAGGATTTGGGGATCTCGAAGTCTGCTCTTCAGGCCTGGATCCGCAAGGCCCGTTCTGCCGCTGTGGGTCTGCCGACGTCAGGGGATGCGGAAACGATGAAAGCGTCTGCGCAGGCGTTGAAACGGATCCGTGAGTTGGAGATGGAAAACGAGGTACTGCGTCGCGCGGCAGCGTATCTATCGCAGGCGAATCTGCGTCTCCCAAAATGATGGACCCGCTCGTCCACGAGCTGGCTGAGGCTGGTGCCCGCTTGCGGGTGCCGGTCGCGGTGGAGTGCCGGGTGCTGGGCATCACGAAGCAGGGCTACTACCAGTGGCTGTCCGCGGGTGTCTGCCAGAGGGACTGGGATGACGCTCACTTAGCTAACGCTGCGTTTGATGTGCATGCGGATGATCCGGAGTTCGGGTACCGGCTGATCGCCGACGAACTCGAACACGACGGCTACCGCGCCTCGGAGCGGCGGATCTGGCGAGTCTGCAGTGCCAACGGGATCCGCTCGGTCATCGCCGGCAAAGGCAAGCGAAAGGGATCGTGGGGGCCACCGACCGCCACCGACAAAGTCCGGCGTGATTTCACCGCTGACGAGGCGAACCAGCTCTGGTTGACCGATATTACTGAGCATTGGACCAATTGAGGGCAAGATCTACCTGTGTGCGGTCAAGGACAGGGCCCCTGCGCAACGATTCTTGCGGAGGGCGTCTCCAACCGGATCGTGGGCTACTCCATCGACTCCAGGATGAAAGCCAGACTGGCCGTCCAGGCCCTCGAAGACGCGATCAACCGGCGAGCCCCGCAGCCCGGTCTGGTTGTCCATAGCGACCGGGGCAGTCAGTTCCGAGCACGAAAGTTCCGTCGAGTTCTCGCCGCTCACGGGCTGGTGCAGTCGATGGGAGCGGTCGGCACCTGCGCGGACAACGCCGCCATGGAGTCCTTCTTCAACCTGGTTCACACCAACGTCCTCGACCGCAAGAAATGGGTCACCAGGCAGGAACTGCGCCTCGCGCTCGTCCGCTGGATCAACGGCACCTACAACAGGCGCCGACGGCAAAGAGCCCTCGGCAAGCTCACCCACTCGAATACGCGATAACCTACCAACCAGCAGTACAAGCAGCATTCAGTGTTGCGAGGAATTGAAACTCGACCAGTCAATGGGCAGGGCCGGTGTGTGTTGGGATAATGCGATGATCGAGTCCCAGTGGTCGATCCTGAAAGCCGAGTTCTACGACCGCCACGAGTGGCACACGACGGCGGAGGCGATCCGCGGGGCCGAGGAATGGATCTACGGATTCTCTCCCGCACGCGGGAGGTACCCCCAATGTGAAGCGGTTGAACTCCTCGATCGGCTACCAGACACCCGTCGAGTTCGAAGCCCAACAAGACGCCGCAGCCCTCCAAGCCGCGGCAGCCTGAACAAACCCAACCGTCCGAAACACCTGGGCAACCTCAGCTCGTCGTCGGTCAGCACCAGTTCCGCCTTCGGCCGTCCTGTCTTCGCCACACACAACAGTGTACTTATCCTGCGAATTTACGGCGCGGGACACTAGCCAGGCTTTTAATCGTCGAGTCGCTGGTATTCCTATTCCTGCAAATTGCGGATTATGAGAGAATGGAAGGTAGATCGCAGCGTCCCGGTCGAGCCGTCCGGCTCCCGCCTGCGACAGCCATACCCGCCCGAGCGGCGCGGCACCCTAGCAGTGTCGGAGGCCGCCGGTACCGTAGGACACGGTACTACGAGCACAACTTAAGACGCGCCCTCGGCGCGGAGGAGAACAACCCGATGAAGCGACACAGAGAGCCAACGCACCCGGCACACGACGTGCCATCGAGGACGGTGAGGTGGTAGTGGCCCTCAAGAAGTCAGACCTGTACAGCTCCCTCTGGAGCAGTGCTGACGAGCTTCGCGGCTCGATGGACGCCAGCCAGTACAAGGACTACGTCCTGACGTTGCTCTTCGTGAAGTACGTCTCGGACAAAGCTAAGGCTGACCCCTACGCCCTGATCGAGGTGCCCGAGGATGGCTCCTTCGACTACTTGATCACGCTCAAGGGCAAGCCGGACGTTGGTGAGAAGGTTAACGTCGCCATCCGCAAACTGGCGGAGGCAAACAGCCTGCAAGGCGTCATCAACAACGCCGACTTCGATGACCCGACCAAACTTGGGTCTGGTAAGGATCTCCAGGACCGCGTCTCGAACCTGATTGGTATCTTCCAAGACATCGACTTCACTGGTTCGCGGGCCGAGGGCGATGACCTGCTCGGGGACGCCTACGAGTACCTGATGCGGCACTTCGCCACGCAGTCAGGCAAGAGCAAGGGGCAGTTCTACACGCCTGCCGAGGTTTCTCGCGTGATGGCTCAACTGCTGCAGATCCCGGCTGGCACACCGAAATCGACGACCGTTTACGACCCGACCTGCGGCTCGGGCTCGCTGCTCATCAAGGTAGCCGATGCGGCACCGAACGGCCTGACCATCTACGGACAGGAGAACGATAACGCCACTTGGGCTCTGGCCCGTATGAACATGATCCTTCACGGCAATGAGACCCACGAAATTGTGCAGGGCAACACGCTGGCCGATCCGAAGTTCCGCGAAGGTGACAAGCTTGCCACCTTCGACTATCTGGTCGCTAACCCGCCGTTCTCGCACAAGACGTGGAAGAATGGTTTTGAGAAGGACTATGGTCGCTTCGACGGCTTCGCGACACCACCGGACAAGAATGGTGACTATGCGTTCCTGCTCCACATGGTCAAGTCGCTCAAGTCGACCGGACGTGGCGCGGTCATCATGCCGCACGGTGTGCTTTTCCGTGGAAATTCTGAGGCGCAGATCCGCAAAGAGCTGATCAGGCGCGGCTACATCAAGGCCATCATCGGGCTGCCGGCGAACCTCTTCTATGGCACCGGTATCCCGGCCTGCATCCTGGTTCTCGACAAGAAGGACGCCGCCAACCGCGCGGGCATCTTCATGATCGACGCATCCAAAGGGTTCGAGAAGGATGGCCCGAAGAATCGCCTCCGCCCGCGCGATATGCGAAAGATCATCGATGCCTTCACTCACCAGGCCGACATCGACGGCTTCTCTCGCTTCGTACCGAACAGCGAAATCGAGGACACGAAGAACGACTACAACCTCAACATTCCCCGCTATATCGATTCGTCTGAGCCGGAAGACATCCAGGATCTACGAGCCCACCTGCAGGGCGGCATCACGAACCGAGACCTCGATGACCTGCAGCTCTACTGGGACGCTTTCCCTGGCCTGCGCGAGGAGTTGTTCTCGCCTCTGCGCGATGGATACTCGGAGCTGAAGATCAGCAAGGCTGACATCGAGTCGACAGTGCTCGGCTTCAGCCAGTACGTAGTGATCAGTTCTGAAACAACGGATCTCGTCAAGTCGTGGTGGCAAGCGAATCGCGCGGCACTTGAAGGGATCGAGGGATCGACCCGGCCGAACGACCTGTCATCTGATCTTGGCGAGTCGCTCCTGGAGAGCTTCCGCCCGCATCGGTTACTCGACGAGTACGCCATCTACGAGCAGCTGATGAGTTACTGGAACTCCTCAATGCACGACGATGTCGCCCTGATCGTCGGCGAAGGCTGGGATGCCGCGGCCAAGCCTCGTGCTGCCCGCACCTGGAAAGACAAGAACAACAAGACCAAGTACGAAGACGCTCATCTCACCTTCGGCACCGGAGCCAAGGCCAAGCGCTGGGTCATGGACCTTATTCCGCCGACCTACATCATCGGGCGGTTCTTCGCCGATGAGCAAGCTCAACTTGACCAATTGGCCATCGAACTCGAAGCAGCGACGCAGGCGATCGAGGAGTACACGGAGGAGCACGCTGTCGAGGAGGGGCTGCTCTGGGAGGCTGTCGAGGACGACAAGATCACCGCGACCACGGTCAAGAAGCGGCTCCGTGCCGCGAAGGCCGAGGGGGTCGACCCCGACGAGGCTGAAGCGCTGAATCACATCATGAGTCTGTTCGCGGCAGAAAGTGTTGCGAAGAAAGCGGTCAAGGAAGCGAAAACCCATCTCGAGGAGCAGGTGCTGGCTCAATACGGAAAGCTCACCACCGACGACATCAAGGAGCTCGTCATTGACGACAAGTGGGGCGCCACAATCGAGGCGGGCATCGAGAGCGAACTGGTGACAGCGGTGCAGAAGTTCACTGCGCGCTTGCGTGTGCTCGCCGAACGATACGAAACCACGGTCGGGCAACTCGAAGCCGAGATCGAGGCGTTGAGCGCGAAGGTTGAGGGGCACCTTGCCGCGATGGGGGTTTCGGTATGACCAGCTGGCCAATCGTCACTGTTGCAGACATTGCAGCGCGATCAAAAAACGCAATGGCCACGGGGCCGTTCGGATCCTCGATTGCCTCGCGCTTCTTTCGGCCTTTTGGCGTGCCGATCGTGAGAGGTAGCAACCTCAGCACTGACCCAGAGATTCGCTTTAGAGATGCGGATCTGGTCTTCTTGGATGCAGAGAAAGCTATAGAGTTTTCCCGGTCCATAGCGAAGCAAGGCGATTTAATCTTCAGCTGTTGGGGAACGATTAACCAAGTTGGGCTGCTAGACGGAACTTCGGCGTACCGCGAGTACGTCATATCCAACAAGCAGATGAAGTTGACTCCTGACCGGAACATCGTTCTTCCGGAGTTTTTGTACTACCTGTTCTCAGGCCCAGAAATGCAACGCGAGATTCTCGGAGGCGCGGTCGGGACGGGAGTGCCGGGTTTTAACCTTACGCGTCTGAAGTCTCTAAAGCTCCGTTTGCCGCCTATGGATGAACAGCGTGATATTGCAGACGCTCTCTCATCGGGGGATCGGCTTGTCGCAGGTCTCGTGAATTTGATTTCCAAAAAGCGGAAGATCAAGCAAGGCTTGATGCAGGAATTGCTGACTGGCCGCATGCGGTTGCCTGGCTTCTCCCGACAGTGGCAAACCGCGACGTTTGGTGACGTGGTACGTATCCAGCGTGGTTCTATGCTCACGCGTGCTGAGGCAGGGGTCGGAAGAGTTCCGGTAATTGCAGGCGGAAAAACTCCCGCAGGGTATACAGATCGCCCAAATCGCATTGGACGAACGATCACCATCAGCGCTTCAGGTGCCTCGGCCGGGTACGTAGCTATACATGATGGCCCTATCTTTGCATCCGATTGCTCTACCATTAGCGGCTCGAGGGCGTTTGATCTCGACTTTATCTACTACAGCCTCCTACTTCGGCAGGACGTTATTTACCAAGCTCAGACCGGTGGGGCCCAACCGCATATCCACGCGAGAGACATCTATCCAATTGAAGTTAGGATGCCGGCGACCGTTGATGAACAGAAGGCCATCTCTCGAGTGCTTCGCGACGCCGACGAAGAGATCACCGCCCTGGAGCGTCGCCTTGAGTCTGCTCGGGCTATCAAGCAGGGCATGATGCAGGAGCTGCTGACTGGGCGCACGCGTCTCACCGAGGAGGTCGCAGCATGAGCACGGTAGGTCAGCTTGAACGTAAGACGCAGAACCGTGTCGTGGCTCTCTTCCGTGACCGGCTCGGGTACGACTACGGCGGTAACCGCGAGGACCTTGATAACCGCAATATCGATGAAGCTTTACTGGTCCAGAACCTGAGGGCTCGCGGCTACGACGAGCTGATCCGTCGCACAGTTTCGCAGCTCCTGACCGCCGCCTCTCTGGCGGACGGACAGAAGCTTTACGACTCGAACCGTAAGTTCTATGAGTTGCTTCGCTACGGCGTCAAGGTGAAGCGCGACGTCGGCGAGACCACCGAGACGGTATGGCCGATAAACTGGCAGAATCCGCAGGCGAATCATTTCGTGGTGGCCGAGGAGGTCACCATCAGGGGCGAACACACCAAGCGCCCGGATATCGTGCTCTACGTCAACGGCATTGCGCTGGGCGTGATCGAGCTGAAGCGTTCGTGGGTCAGTGTCAGCGAGGGCATCCGCCAGAACATCGGCAACCAGAAGCAGCACTTTGTGCGGCCGTTCTTTACGACTGTCCAGTTGCTGTTTGCTGGCAATGACGTCGAGGGCTTGCGCTATGGCGTGATCGATACGCCCGAAAAGTACTGGCTCGAGTGGAAGGAGTCCGGCGAGGAGCCGAACCCGCTCGACCGTTCTCTGCTTCAGATGTGCTCCAAAGACCGGTTCCTGGAGATCATCCACGATTTCATCGTCTTCGACTCGGGTGTCAAGAAGACGGCCCGACACAACCAGTTCTTCGGGGTCAAGGCGGCTCAAGAGCGAGTCCGCAGCCGCGAGGGCGGCATCATCTGGCACACGCAGGGCTCAGGCAAGAGCCTGACGATGGTCTGGCTGGCGAAGTGGATTCGTGAACACCAGACCGATGCCCGCGTGCTGATCGTTACCGACCGCACCGAACTCGATGAGCAGATCGAGAAGGTCTTCGGCGGTGTCAACGAGTCGATCTATCGTACGACTTCGGGAGCCGATCTGGTCGGCATACTCAACCAGAGCCAACCGTGGCTGCTCTGTTCACTCGTCCACAAGTTCCGCTCCGGCGACCACGCCGACGACACGGACGACACCGACAGCGACGAGTTCATCAAGGAGCTGGGCTCCCGCATCCCGGCCGGCTTCAAGGCCAAGGGAAATCTGTTCGTCTTCGTCGACGAGGCGCACCGGACCCAGAGCGGCAAACTGCACAAGGCCATGACTGCCCTGCTGCCAGACGCGATGTTCATCGGCTTCACCGGCACGCCGCTGCTCAAGGCAGACAAGTTGACGAGCATCGAGACTTTCGGCTCATTCATCCACACTTACAAGTTCGATGAAGCTGTGCGTGACGGCGTGGTGCTCGACCTGCGCTACACGGCTCGCAACATCGACCAGGCCTTGATCGGCCCGGAGCAGGTTGACAAGTGGTTCGACATCAAGACAAAGGGACTGACTGACCTCAGCAAGGCACGCCTCAAGAAAAAGTGGGGCACCATGCAAAAGGTCGTGTCGGCTCGATCACGCGCCGCCATGATCGTGCAAGACATCCTGATGGACTTCGAGCGTGAGCCTCGCCTGCTGTCCGGACGCGGCAACGCGATGCTGGTGAGCGAGAGCGTCTACCAGGCCTGCAAGTTCTACGAGATGTTCGTCCAGGCGGGCTTCAAGGACAAGGTCGCCATCGTGTCGAGCTACGTCCCGACCGCTACCTCGATCTCGAAAGAGGATGCGGGTGCGGGCGACAATGAAGAGCTGATCAAGT
Organism: Schaalia naturae; assembly: GCF_042665795.1. NCBI lineage: Bacteria > Bacillati > Actinomycetota > Actinomycetes > Actinomycetales > Actinomycetaceae > Schaalia > Schaalia naturae. Next base: position 986,111 of record NZ_JBHTEF010000001.1, on the reverse strand, counting down.
ACGACATCTACCGCCAGATGCTGGCGGACTACTTCCACGAGTCGGCAGACCAGGCGGTACAGCGAATCGAGGAGTTCGAGAAGGACGTCAAGCGTCGCTTCATCGAAGAACCCGGCCAGATGCGGCTGCTGATCGTGGTCGACAAGCTTCTGACCGGCTTCGACGCCCCGAGCGCCACCTACCTCTACATCGACAAGAAGATGAGGGATCACGGCCTGTTCCAGGCCATCTGCCGCGTCAACCGTCTCGATGGTGACGACAAGACCTACGGCTACGTCATCGACTACCGCGACTTATTCAAGTCGCTGGATCAAGCCATCTCGGACTACACCTCGGGTGCCCTCGACGGCTACGCCAAGGAAGACATCGAAGGGCTTCTCAAGGATCGCACCGAGCAGGATCGGCAGGATCTGGACGAGGCACTGGAGCGAGTTCGCGCCCTCTGCGAACCCGTGGCCCCACCGAAGGGAACGCTGGAGTACCAGCACTACTTCGTCTCGCCCGAGCCGGGCGATGCGGAGCAGATCAAACTCAACGAACCGAAGCGTGTCGAGCTGTACAAGTCGGTCGCTTCGCTGGTTCGAGCCTACGGCACCCTGGCCAACGACATGGAGTCGGCTGGATACACGGCTACCGAAGCGGCCTCCATCAAGAGCGAGGTCGCCCACTACGTTGCCGTCCGCAATGAGGTCGAGCGTGGCGCTGGCGAGAACATCGACATGAAACAGTTCGAGGCAGGCATGCGTTCGCTGCTCGATACCTACATCCTGGCCGAGCCATCCGAGACGGTAGCAACTCTGGATCAGGGCTTGGTGCAGTTGATCGTCGAACGCGGTGCCGGTGCCATCGACACCCTGCCGGAGGGCATCCGCAAGAATCCCGAGGCGGTGGCTGAAACCATCATCAACAACGTCCGTAAGACCATCGTCGACGAGCGGGCGCTGAACCCGAAGTACTACGACCGGATGTCTTCACTGCTCGACACCATCATCGAGCGTCGTCGTGAGGAAGCCGAGGCCTACGCCGACTTCCTCAACGACCTCCTCTCCCTGACCGCTCAAGTCGGAAAGAAGGAGGCAGATGCTGCCTACCCTGCTTGGGCATCAACTCCAGCTCGTCGGGCACTGGTCGACTTCGTCTGGCCGAGCGACGTCGTCATCGATCTTGAGTACCTGAGCGACGTCATCCAGAACAACAAAGAACACGGGTGGGCAGGTAACCCGATAAAGGAGCGTGCCCTGGCTCGCACGCTTCGCCGCGAACTGCCGGACGGCTTCGACGCGGAACGGTTGGAGGCACTCGTCAAGCTTCTGAAGGAGCACGATGAGTACCGCTAGCGCCTACCTCACCGTCGCCGGCCTCGGGATTGATGTCGTCTACAAGGACATCAAGAACCTGCACATCTCAGTCTATCCGCCCGTCGGACGAGTTCGTGTGGCGGCACCCGCCACGACTGACGAGGACACTATCAGGCTGGCAATCGTGCAGAGATTGCCGTGGATTAAGCGGCAGCGTGAGCAACTGCAGAAGGCAGATCGCCAAACCAAGCGCGAGATGCAATCCGGCGAAACTCACTACGTCTGGGGTCAGCGATATCGGCTCGACGTTTCGCGCACTTCCGGCAACTTCCGTGTGGAGACCAAGGGGCAGACGCTCTGGGTTGTGACACCTGCCGATGCGGACGGTGACGCGAAGCGAGCCGCCCTAGACCGTTGGTACCGCCGAGAGATCAAGGCCGCCTTGCCTCCTCTGCTCGCCAAGTGGCAACCGGTCGTGGGAGTCGAAGCCGACAAGATCGTTGTGAGACGGATGAAGACCAAGTGGGGCACCTGTGTGCCCCACTCTCGCACGATCTGGATCAATCCGGAGTTAGCCAAGAAGAACCCCCGCTGCCTGGAGTACATCGTCGTGCACGAGCTAACGCATCTGCACGAACGCAGCCACAACCGGCGCTTCACCGATCTGATGGATCAGTTCCTGCCGGACTGGCGTGCGCGCCGCGATGAGCTGAACGGGGCTCCGCTTGCTGACGAGGACTGGGGTGCGGAGGATACGGCATGAGCCGCGGCGCCCAACCTTCGGACGCTGGAAGTCCATGGAGCCTCATCCCACTCACCCCTGAGTATCTCGAGGCTGAGCACAGTGGCTACGTCTTGGCGCTTGAGGCTGCGCTTGAAGACGATGAGATCCGTAACATCGCGTTGTCCGGCAACTACGGCGTTGGCAAGAGCAGCATTCTGCGTGAACTCGGGAGGCGACTCGATGGGCGTGTTGTCGAGCTTTCGCTGTCGACTCTCGCCCCGATTGAAGCGTCCAAGCTAGACGAGTCGGTGCCGCTGCAGGCAACGACTCCGACGAACCGTATCCAGCAGGAGATCGTCAAGCAGCTGCTTTACCGGGAGGATCCGAGCAAGACGCCTGCGTCCAGATTTCGTCGAATCGAGCGCTTCCGGTGGCTGAGAGAGTTCGGCACGGCTGCACTGCTCGGTCTGGCCGTTGCCGTCATCTTCTTGCTGACTGGCTGGACTGCGCAGATTGCCGCGACCTTCACGGCGCTGAACGACCTCGGAGTCTGGACGCACCTGATCGTTTGGGTCGTGGCGGCTGCCGCAGTATTGCTGGTGCGGTGGTTGTTCTACGGGAAGATCCGCATCAAGCAGCTGTCCGCCGGCGCAGCGACTGTCACCCTCGATGACAACTCTGTGTCGTACTTCGACCAGTACCTCGACGAGATCGTCTACTTCTTCGACGTGTCGGATCGTGACGTCGTGATATTCGAGGACATCGACCGCTTTAACGACTCACACATCTTCGAGACGCTTCGCGCGCTCAATACACTGCTCAACGCCTCGCCTCAGATCGAGCAACCGATCCGCTTCATCTACGCGATCAAGGACAGCATCTTCGACCGAATCGGGCTGGAGGCGGAAGGCCGCAAGCTCGAGACAGGCGTACTGGCAATCGAGGATCCGGCGCAAGCCGAGGCGGTCCGCGCGAACCGCACCAAGTTCTTTGATCTCGTGATTCCGGTGGTGCCGTTCATCACACACCGCAGTGCACGGAACCTGGCGACTCGTTTGCTGGGCGAGATCAAGCACAAGGTAGAGCTGGAACTGCTCGATCTGGCTGCGCAGTACGTCCCTGATATGCGGCTGCTGAAGAACGTCCGCAACGAGTTCATCGTCTTTCGCGATCGAATCTTCTCAGGCGACGGTGAGCAACTCGACCTGAGCGAGACTGACCTGTTCGCGATGATGCTCTACAAAAGCACGCACCTCACGGACTTCGAGGCGATCCGACTCGGCAAGAGCAATCTGGACACGCTCTACAAGCTCAGTCGCGAGCTGGTAACCGAGAACATCAAGCGGATCGAGGGCGAGCGGCGTGCGCTGCGTCAGCGGCTTGCGCGTAAGAGCGGTGCAGAGTCGCGCAGCTCTCACCTTGGGGGCTTGCTGGCAGCGCACATTGAACGGACGGCAGCCTCGGCAGCAGTGCTAGGAAGCCGACGTCGGAACGGTTTAACGTCCTCGGTTGATGGCTCCGCGAAGTCGGACGCGGATCTCCGAAGTGTGGAGTTCTGGGCCGCTTTCGTTGCGGCGGATGGTGACCCAGAACTCCGTCAGCAGATGTCGTCTGGCAACGTACTAACGTTCTCGCGATCCAGCCTTGTCGGCGCGCTTGGTGATCCATTGGATGCTGACAGCTGGAGCGATGCAGATCGGGATCCGCTGAATGAACAACTCAACGAGAAGTTCGAGGACATCAAGTTCCTGCGCGGTGCGGACATGGGAGATCTGATCAAGCGCCCAGAGTTTCTTGTCATGTTCAAGGAACTCGACACGCCTGCGAGCGAAGGTACGCTCGCGACCTACAAGGAGACGGCGCAGTCGCTTGAGTACGTCGCCAAGGCACTGCTCAAGCCCGGCTTGGCCTACCAGCTCGTTCGGGCCGGACACATCAACCGCAACTTCACGCTGTATACCTCGACGTTCCACGGTGACCGGGTCAGTCCTGCAGCGACGAACTTCATCATCCACCACGTCGAGCGAGACCTGATGGATACGCACTTTGAACTTGGCCCGAAGGACGTCGATGCCGTCGTCCGGGAGCGTGGCAAGAGCGCGCTGAAAGAGCCCGCGCTCTACAACATCGCGATCCTCGACCGTCTCCTTGTAACCGACGTTGATGCAGCCGACATCATGATTCGCTCGCTGGTTGTCCTGGGAGAGAGCCAGACGCAGTTCCTGCAGGCGTACCTGACAGCCGGTGAGCAACGCGCACAACTCGTCCAGCGGTTTGTGACGATGTCGCCGAGAACGCTTATCTACCTCGTGAACCAAGCGGAGCTGGACGAAGCTTCGCAGCTAGAACTAGTGGACGTTGCACTGGGGAGTCTGGCGTCGCCAGCGCAACGCACGGACGCACGGGTCATCGACTATCTGCGAACGCACTACGCGGAGTTTTCCGTCCTCACGAACGACGGGACGTCCGCCCGGGCCGAGCAAGTTGGAGCGCTCTTCGCCGAGGCGAGCATCATATTGCCTAGCCTGACGCCGCTCTCGGCAAGCGCCCGTCCGTCGTTCATCTCGCGCAGTTTGTACGACATCACGCATGAGAACTTGACCCTCGCTATTGGCAATGAGGGGACCGTGGCGCTCGACGTCATTCGAGCCGCGGACAAGACAGTCTATGACTACGTGATCGAACATGTGGGCGCGTATCTGGATGCGGTTGAGGGCTCCTCGGCGACGGTCGACACGCGTAAGCAGTTCGTCGCTGTGCTTGAGGATCTACTCGAGCAAGGAGCGCCTCGTTTGGGCGACGTGGTTGAGCGTGCTGCGCCAGGATGTCAGGTCGTCGATCTTGGTGCCATCTCCGAGGGAGCGTGGCCGGCATTGGCTTTGCATCAGCGATTCCCCGCAACGCTGAACAATGTGAGCCGATACGTTGCCGCTCTTGGGATCGATGCGCAGCTTGCTCCGCTGTTGGCTGAAGCAGGCACGATCACCGAGGTAGCGGCGGCCGAAGAGGACGAGAAGACCACGTTGGCGATCACGATTCTTGCGGCACGGGAGCAACTGCCAGCCGCAACACTGCGCGCGGACCTTGTTGCGAGCTTGGAGCTGAGTAGCTACCTCGATGTTGAGGAGATTGCTGCCGAGACGGGCGACCTGTTCGCGTTGCTGCTCAAGCACGACATCATCTCCGATGCTGCCGAGTCATACGAGCACCTTGCTGCGACTGATTGGCCAACGCGCAGGGCGTTCATCCTCGAGTCAAAAAAGTTCGGAAGCTACATGACGCCGGAGCTGGTGCAGCCGGATCTGGCGGTGCTCCTTGCCGACAATGAGATCGATGACGCGATTAAGCGGGTGGTCGTCGAGCAATCGGCTGCATACGCCGAGGTCGCTGGACAACGAGGGCTGAATGAGCTGGCGCGCCTCGCTGTGCAGTATGGCCACACCATCCCATCTGCTGTCGTGCAGAAGATGGCGCGCGGCGGTGCTTCTGCGCAGTACGTAGTGCCTCTCCTCACACCTCATCTTGACACCCTCCCGCGCGCAGACCTCTTCGCGATCCTGCAGGCTCTAGGTGGCGACTATTCGAAGCTGACCACCGTGGGACGCACCGCCCTACACGTCGCGAACACCCCTGCAGACCGAGCGCTCCTTGAGAGCTTGAAACAGCATGGGACTGTCAGCTCGTATGACATGAGCGTGTCGGCCATAAAGGTGAACAGGAGGCACAAGTGAAGGAAGAGATGCGCTTCGGGAGAGCGGAGACGAGAGTCGCGAACGCCGGGAACATACGCACACTGTGTTTTGCAGTCTTAGCTACCCGACTCGTTCACTTTACGTCTCGATCGGCAAGAACCGAGCTGCATAGGAGGCTGTCAGATGGCGTCAATTGAGCAAGACATCCTCGATTGGGTGAAGAGGCGGCCTATCTGGCAGCGCAACCTTCTCAAGCGGATCGCCCGCGGGGAGGCTATCGATGACGCCTACATCGCCTCGGTCGCGCAGGCGATCGTCGATAAGAAGGTCACGCCGGAGGCGCCGGAGCTCGCCGCTGCCGATCTGCCGACTGGCACTGCGGGAGGTAACACCGTGCAGCTGGAGAGCATCGGCGAACTGAAGTTCGTCAATGCGCTTCTCGACGATCAAACGCTAACGTTCGGAGCAACAGGCGTCACCGTCATCTACGGTGACAACGGCAGTGGAAAGTCGGGCTATGCTCGGCTCGTCAAGAACGTAGTCGGCGCTCGGCATCATGAGGAGATCTTGCCGGATGCCTTCGCATCGTCGACTGGAACGCAATCGGCGCAGATCACCTACTCGCTCGGTGGCACCGCGACGACTGAGGCATGGCCGAGCCTCCTGGAACCCGCACTCAACCAAGCGCACTTCTATGACGAAGCGTGCGGCAACGACTACCTTGACCGCGACACCGAGCTTGCTTACCGGCCTTCCGTCCTGACCTTGCTCGATGAGCTGATCGTCCACGTGGACGCCGTCCGTGCTGCGATCGACGCCATGATTCGGACGAACGAGGCCGAGGCGCTCGTGCCGCCGACTGTTCAGCCCGGAACGCGGGCCGAGGCCTTCCTGAAGTCTCTTTCGGCGACCACGACCAAGCAGGAGATTGACCAGGCGCTTGTCCTTCCCGCCGTCCCCAAGGTAGTGCAGGCAGAGCTGGTGAAGGAGGAAGCTCGCCTCAAGACGACTGATCCTGCGAAGGAGAAGCAACGTTTGCTCTCCGCCGCCACACGGATCGAAGCCTTGGCCGATCACCTCGAGACCCTCGGCACGAAACTGTCGTCGGCCCGTGGTGATGAGATGCTCGCCATGCAGACCGCAGCGACGACGCTTCGTGCCGCTGCGACCGAGGCGTCCAAGACCTCGTTTGCGGACGAGCCACTCGCCGGTGTGGGCAGCGGCACATGGCGTGCGCTTTGGCAGGCCGCGGAGAACTACTCTGTGGCCGAGGCGTACCCAGACCATGACTTCCCGGCGACGGGGGATGGGCATGTCTGCGTGCTCTGCCAGCAACCGCTCCAGACCGATGCAGCGGAGCGCTTGCGACGCTTCCACCAATTCGTCCACAATGACGTAGCGAAGCGTGCCAAGGCTGCGGAGGATGCATTCAAAGGCGCGATCGAAGATCTGAAAGCACTTGAGGTCACCAGCGAGGAGACCACAGAGGCAATCGGCTTCCTTGCGACCGAAGACAAGGTGTTCGCCGATTCGTTGACCGCCGCGCTCGAAACGGCAAAGCGGGCCAAGACTCGCATTGGCGAGCGCCTGCGTGGTGAGTCTGAGGAGGGGTGGATCGAGCTGGTTGCTGTCGATCTCAACGACCTTCGCCTGCGCGCGACCGATCTCAAGACCAAGGCCAGCGCCATTGATGAGGTCGCCTTTGCCCGCACCCTCGCGGACTGCAGAGCGAAACTTGCTGAGTTGGAGAGCCTGATGGCGATTGCAGCGGTGCGGTCTGGAATTGAGAAGGAGGTCGAACGACTCATAGCTCACGCCGCGCTCAAGAAGATCCAGCCCACTATCACGACACAACCGATCTCGGTGGAGAGCGGTAAGCTGGCGCGCGCCTACGTCACTGACCGGGTGAAGGATCACTTCGTCCGAGAATCGGAGCGGCTCAAGCTCGAGCATGTGGTGCTCGGCGATCAAGGTTCACCGAAGGGCAAGCTCCGCCACAAGCCTGCGCTCCTCGGCACCTCGAGCAGTTCCCCGAAGGCAGTTCTCAGCGAAGGAGAGCAGACCGCCGCGGGCCTCGCGGGCTTCTTCACCGAGGTCGAGTTCGATGACACAAAGTCGGCAGTGATATTGGATGACCCGATGTCCTCGCTCGACCACGAGCGACGCGAGAAGGCGGCGCGGCGCATCGTCGAGATCGCGAACGACCGGCAGGTCATCGTCTTCACCCACGACCTGATGTTCCTCGGCGAGATCGTGAAAGCCAGCGATGAACTTGGCGTGACACTCACCGAGCGAGCGATTGAGCGCAACGGTGCGCGCAAGCCGGGGCGAGTCATTGATGGTTACCCGTGGAAGGCGAAGGACGCCAAGCAGCGTATTGGCGATCTTCAGGTAGAGCTGGATCGAGTCAAGAAGAACCAGACTGATATGACTGCCGACGAGTACGAGCGCGCCACCTCGGAATGGGCAGGCAAGCTCTCTGAGACTTGGGAACGCATCGTGCGCAGTGAGGTCGCCTTCAAGCTCGTCGATCGCGGCACGACTAATGTTCGGCCGAAAATGTTCCGCATCGCCGCGAAGATCACGGATGCGGACAACACCGACTTCCAGTCTGGTTACGGGGCAACCTCCAAGTGGGCCCGGCGCCACGACAAGAGCGAAGAGACCAATTACGTGCCTCCGACCGCGGACGAGATGCAGGCCGAGCTGGATCGGATCAAGGCCTGGCGGGAACGCGTCAGCAAGTATGGGTCCGGTGCGTAGTGGAGGTTCTTACCCTCGCTATTGCTGCGCTCGGCCTGCTCATCGCGTGCCTGAGTTTTGGCTGGCAGATCGCGAGTTGGCTTCTCGACGGGCGCCGGGTCAAGCTCGTCCTCAAGCATGGTGCGATGGGCCGTGGGGGCGTCGCGCTTGGGGAAATCAAGCGCGACGGGCGTCCTCGTGATCTATCGCAGGTACGAGGCGAAGGTTCCACCGGAACGGATGTCCTGGCCGTGACGGTTATCAACATCGGCCGTGCCCCAGTCGTCATTGAGCGCTACTCGGTGGTGCTCGAAGGGGCCGGCCTCAGCTTTACGCCGATGGGCGACGCGATCGGCGCTTCCCTCCCTCACGAACTGCAGCCGGGCAGATCCGAGACCTGGTGCGCCGAGATGGAGTCGGTGCGTGCACTGGTCAGCTCGGCGGCGGCGATCGATGTGCACGGGCACGCGATCTCGATGACCGTCGAACTCGGCACCGGCCATACGAAGAAGACGCCTACGAAGCTTCGCGTTCGGTAGACGAGCATCAGGTGCCTAGCAGGCACCGGTCGCTGGACGGATCTCGACCCCTGCTTTCATGATCGCCACCCGCATGGTTTCCTGGTTCACGTCGAGCGTCGTGGCAACCTGTGACAGGGAGAGTCCGGATTCGTACAGGCGGGCGGCCTCGCCCACCTGTTGTACCGTCATCGGCTGGCGACGGATGACGATGTTGTTGGCGCGGAGGATGCCGATGATCGTGGACTTGGCGACGTCGTAGTCTTTCGCCAAGGCTGTCGTCGTCTCACCCGCCGAGTACCGTGCGACCACCTGCGCGCGGGCTTCGTCGTTCAGGCGCTTCCACTTGCGACGAGGAACCGCGACAGCGCGAGAGGTTTGAGCGTCGTCCGGCAAGGTGTCCGCACTTGTCGTTCGAGCGCTGTCGTGAGAACCCCTGATCCGGCGCAGATTCTCGGTCTCTAGCCCTGTTGGATATTTACTGGAACAGAGGTCAATAAGGGCGACCAGATGGTCGTCGTTCAAAGGAGCGACGAATGAAGTGTGAGTTCGTAAGCGTGGCGGCCCCTATGGGCGATGTCGTGGAGCTGGTCGAACTCGCTGATGACCAGTTCGCGCCGTGCGACGGCGGTGGGCTCAGGTACCACGATGGTGCGCAACTGGGCGACGCCGGGCAGGCCGTTGGAGCCGCCTGCGGGAGTGCGGACGGCAGAGCGCGTCCCCAGCCAGGTGCACACCCACGCCCCATGCATGAAGACAGCCCGCCCTCCCAGAAGGAGGACGGGCAGCACGCAAGAAAGAGACGGCGGGGTTGAGCTGGTCGGCGGGCTCGGAACCTGCGGAGCGGTCCTCGATTCGGTTGCCCGAGAAATGCGTGAGCAGTCCGGCGACCGATCTGGGATCGGCCCGCGTTGTGGACGCAGACGAACAGCACGGTCGGGGCGGATGCGGTGGTCATGGGTTGCTCTTGGTGAGGAGGCGGGCTTGGTGGCGCGGATGATCGCGGAGTGCATGCCGTCGGCGGCTTCGTGGATGAACTCCACGGTGGCGTCGGTGAATCCGGCGGCGGCGAGCCCGTCGAGGTATTCGCTCTTGGAGAGGGCTCCGGCGATGCAGCCGACGTAGGAGCCGCGCTCAGCTCGCTGCTCGGGGGTGAGGTGGTCTTCGGCGACGACATCGGAGATGCCGATGCGACCGCCCGGTGACAGGACGCGAAACATCTCGGCCAGGACCGCGGGCTTGTCGGTAGAGAGGTTGATGACGCAGTTAGAGATCACCACGTCCACCGACTCGTCGGGCAGCGGCACGTCCTCGATGATGCCCTTCAAGAACTCCACGTTCGCGGCTTCGACCTTGGCTGCGTTCTCGCGGGCCAGCTCCAGCATCTCGTCGGTCATGTCCACGCCGTAGGCGAACCCGGTGGATCCGACGCGCTTGGCCGAGAGCAGCACGTCGATGCCGCCGCCCGAACCCAGGTCGAGCACCCGTTCGCCCTCGTACAGGTCGGCGACCGCGGTCGGGTTTCCGCAGCCCAGGCTGGCCTCGACTGCCTCGATGGGCAGGTCGGCGGTGGTGGTGGCGTCGTAGAGGCCCGCGCCGAAACTCCGCTCGACTGTGGTGCCGCAACACGAGGACGCGGCCGGACCGCAGCAGGAGTCCTCGACCAGCGGGATCGCGTTGCGGGTGCCGGCCTTGACGGCGGTCGCGGCTCCGGCGTAACGGGCGCGGACCTGCTCGCGCAGCCCGGCGCTCTCAGCGGCGTTCTCGGTGTTCTCGGCCATGGTGTGCTCCGTTCGTGCGCGGATGGATCACGTCATATCGATAATGGTCAATACATCGACAGATGTCAATGCGTTAAGTAGAGTGAAGGACATGACGACCTCGCTTCCGCTGCTGACCACCGATGCTGCCAGGTGTTGTGCGCCGGTGGCCGCGGGCGTGATGAAGGCAGACGACGCGAAGCGGTTGGCGCGGATGTTCAAGGCGCTGGGCGACCCCACGCGCGTGCGGCTGTTGTCGATGATCGCCGCGCAGTCCGGCGCCGAGGCGTGCGTGTGTGATCTGACCGAGCCGGTCGGTCTGTCCCAGCCCACGGTGTCGCATCACATGAAGCAGCTCGTCGGAGCCGGGCTGGTGACCCGCGAACAGCGCGGCAAATGGGCCTACTACGCGATCGTCCCCGAGACCCTGGCGACACTCAGCAACGTGCTCGACCCACAGTCGTTGCGGACCGGAGTCGGCTCGTCCCGCTGACCCGGGTCAGGGCGTTGCCGATGCCAACCCCGATCCGTTCGGCGAACACTTCCGGTGGTGCGGTCGAGCCCAGGTGGAGCATGGCCGTGCCGCGGCTTGGCGACGGGCTGAGCGTCGAGCAGGATCAGGCGGGCCGACCGTTGAGGCCTACGTCGCCGGGCCCTCCGCTGCTGTGCGCGAAGGCGTACAAGATCCACGACCGGCTCGACCCGATCGAGCTGCGCCGCAACGCGGACCGGTTGCGCACTCACCAAGCGACCTGGCATGCCCGTCGACCTCGTTCCTTCGTCTGTTGCCGAGCCCGTCGGTACCTGTGGGACGAACGGACGTCCCGCGCCCCGCAGATTCCTTCCCTGCCACCTCGTGACCTCCGCCACTAAGATGGGAGGCGTCCCGGATCCCGCGCCGCGGGACCGGTTGGAGTGAGGGGGATGGCATGGGCCGTCGCGTGGTGTTCGACCATTTCGGGGACATCGACCAGCTTCATGTGATCGAGGAGGCGCCGCCCGCCGCGAGTGAGGGCGAGATCCGGGTCCGTGTGGCGTTCGCGGGGCTGAACCCCGTCGACTGGAAGATCCTATCGGGGGGATCGGGGCCGATGGCGCCCGACCTGCCCTCCGGCAACGGCAACGACTTCTCCGGCGTCGTCGACCAGGTCGGGCCGGGGGTCCGTGGCTTCAGCGCGGGCGACCTGGTGCTGGGCGGCGCCCGCTTCCTCGCCCAAGCGGACCACCTCGTCGTCGACGCGAGCCAGGTGAGCCACCTGCCTGCGGGGCTGGGGCTGGACACGGCCGGAGGCCTGCAGATCACCGCCCGCACGGCGGTGGCGGGGATCCGGGCGATCCGCCCGGCGCCGACCGACACGGTGTTCGTCAGCGGCGCGGCGGGAGGCGTGGGGATGCTGGCGGCCCAACTGGCCCGGGCGGCCGGAGCCTACGTCATCGGCAGCGCCAGCCGTGAGAACCACGGGTTCCTCCGCGGCCTCGGGATCGTCCCCGTGGACTACGGGGAGGGGATGTGGGACCGTCTGCGGGAGCTCGCGCCGACCGGCGTGTCCGCCGCCCTCTCGACGCGCGACCTCGACGAGGTCCGCGGGCTCGTCCAGTTCGGCGTGCCGGCCGCCAGGATCGATGCGATCGCCGCCGGGCCCGGCGCGCACGACCTCGGCGCCCAGACCGTCGGGGGAGCGGGCGCGCTCCCGGGGGATCTGGGCAGGGTGGCCGAGGCGTTGGCGCGCGGTTCGCTGGTCTACCCGATCGACTCCGTCTTCGATCTGACGGATGTGCGGCGCGCCTACGCCCGCCTGAAGAAGGGCCATCTGCGCGGCAAGATCCTGCTGCGCACGCACGCCGTGACGGAGGCCGCGGACGTGCTCAGGGGTTGACGCGCGCTCCTCAGCGCCGACGGCGCTCCCTCACGCGCACCGAGATCTGGATGGGGGAGCCCTCGAACCCGAACTCCTCGCGCATGCGCCGTTCGATGAAGCGCCGATAGCCGGGGTCGAGGAACCCGGTGGTGAACAGCACGAAGCGCGGAGGGCGCGTCGAGACCTGCGTGCCGAAGAGGATGCGCGGCTGCTTCCCCCTCGCAGGGGATGGGGATGGGCGGCGACCAGTTGGCCGAGGAACGCGTTGAGGCGTCCCGTCGGGATGCGGGTCGTCCACCCCGCGATGGCGGTGTCCAGGGCGCGGGCGATCCGGTTCGTGTGCCACGCCGTCCGAGCCGACAGGTTGATCCGGGGCGCCCACTGAACCTGGACCAGATCGCGCTCCTGCTCGGCGCGCAGACGAGGCTGGCGGTCCTCGTCGACGAGGTCCCACTTGTTGTTGACGATGACCACGGCGCGCCCGGCGTCGACCGCCTGCTGGACGACTCGGACATCCTGCTCGGTGAGCGGCTCGGAGGCGTCGAGGAGCACCATCGCGACCTCGGCCTTCTCCAAGGCCGCCTGCGTGCGGATCGAGGCATAGTAGTCGGCGCCCGTCGTCCGGTGCATCTTGCGGCGGATGCCCGCCGTGTCGACGAACCACCACGGACGCCCATCCAGCTCGATGAGCTCGTCGACTGGGTCGCGCGTGGTCCCCGCCGTCTCATCGACGACGACCCGGTCCGACCCTGCCAGCGCGTTGAGCAGGGACGACTTGCCGACGTTGGGCCGGCCGACCAGCGCGACGCGGCGTGGCCCCCCCTCCGGGGCCGCCGGAGCGACCGCCGACTCCTCCGGGAGTGCGTCGACCAACGCGTCAAGCAGGTCCCCGGTGCCCCGTCCATGGAGGGCGGAGATCGGGTGGGGCTCACCCAGCCCCAGCGACCACAGGGCCGTGGCGTCGGCCTCCTGCAGGGGCGAGTCGACCTTGTTGGCCGCCAGCACGACGGGCCGGCCGGAGGCGCGCAGGACGCGCACGATCCTCTCGTCGGTGGCCGTGACCCCGACCGTGGCGTCGACGACGAGGCAGACGGCGTCTGCCAGGCCGATGGCGGCCTCCGCCTGGTCGGCGACGGAACGGTCGAGGCCCTTGACGTCGACCTCCCACCCGCCCGTGTCGACGACCGTGAAGTCCCGGCCCGCCCACTCGGCCGCATAGGCGACGCGATCGCGGGTGACGCCGGGGGTGTCCTGGACGACAGCCTCGCGTCGGCCGAGGATCCGGTTGACCAGGGTCGACTTGCCGACATTGGGCCTGCCGACGACGGCGAGCACCGGCAGCCCGGCGGCCGGCCTCGACTCGTCCGGCGAGCCGTCGCCGGCCTCGAGCAGCGCGCGGTCCTCCTCGTCGAGCTCGTACTGCTCGAGGGAGGAGAGCATGGATCGGGCGCGCAGGTCGTCCTGGTCCGCGGGGGAGGCCCCGGTCTGGTCGTCGGTCACGGGGCAATCCTAGACGAGGGCGTCCCGGCGGGACGGGGCGGAGTCCTTGCTCACACGCGGGCGCGCGGGTCCTGGCCGAGCACCTCGCGGGAGACTGGCACGTCGTTGTAGGCGTGCTTGATGCCGTCGATGTCCTGGTACCACTCCGCGCCCTTGCCGGTGATGAGCACCGTGTCCCGGGGGCCGGCCGCCAGGATCGCCCGCCGCACGGCGTCGCGCCGGCATGTCGCCACCTCGGTGACGCGGGCCAGGTCCGGCCGGACGGACGCGATCCCGTGGAGCAGCTGGGCGCGGATGGACGCAGCGTCCTCGGTGCGCGGGTTCTCGTCGGTGACCCAGAGGTCGTCGGCGCGGCGGGCGGCGATGGCGGCGAGCGGTTCGCGTTTGGTGGGGTCGCGGTCCCCGTCGGTGCCGAAGACGAGGACGATCCGCCCGCGCGTGAACTCCCGCGTCGACGCCAGCGTCCACTCCAGCCCCTCGGGCGTGTGCGCGTAGTCGACGACGACGAGGGGCTGGCGGGGATCGGGGACAGGGTTGACCTTCTCCATGCGCCCGGGCACCTGCTCGGCGCGCTCCACGGCGGCGATCACCGCGTCCACGTCCAGGCCCAGCCGCACGGCGCTGACGATGGCGAGGGCGGCGTTCTGGACGTTGACGTCGCCAAGGACGGGGGTGGCCACCGCATGGCCCGCGCCATCGGGGGAGACGAGGGTGAACACCGTGCGCGAGGTGTCCGCGTCGACATGCGCGTCCCGGACCGTCCATTGGGCGGGCTCGTCGGTGAGAGCAGAAACGGTGGTGACCGGCACCTCGGCCTCCCGCGCGAGCCGGCGCCCCCACTCGTCGTCCACGCAGATGACGCCCTGGCGCGAATGCGCCGGGGTGAACAGGGAGCGTTTCGCCGCGAAGTAGTGCTCCATGTCGTGGTAGTAGTCGAGATGGTCGTGCTGGAGATTCGTGAAGGCCGCGACGTCGAAGACGATGCCGTCGACGCGGTTGAGGCTCAAGGCGTGCGCGGAGGTCTCGACGACCGCGGCGCCCAGCCCCTTCTGCCCGGCGAGGGCGAGGATGCGCTCGACGACGGGCGCCTCGCCGGTCGTGTGGTCGGACAGGATGCGCAGATCGCCGACTCGGGTCTCGACGGTCCCGCACAGGGCGGCATCCTCGTGGGCCGCGCCCAGGGCCGCGCGCATGAGGTACGAGGTCGTCGTCTTGCCGTTCGTCCCGGTGACCGCCATGGTCCGCAGCCTGCGGGCCGGATGCCCGTAGACCGTGGCCGCGACCGCGGCGGACGCCGCACGCGGATCCCCAACGACGGCCACCGGCAGTCCCAGCCCCTCCTCGGCGGCGTCTCGCGCGCCGACCGGATCCGTGAGGATCGCGGCGGCGCCCTCCTGCGCCGCGCGGTGCGCGAAACGGATCCCGTGCTGGGTGAGGCCGGGGATCGCGACGAACAGCCAGCCGGGGTCCACGTCGAGGGTCGACACCGTCACGCCGCTGACCTTGGCCCCGCGGGCCGGGGCTCCGGGCGCGTCCACCCATTCGAGCACGTCGACGCCGGCGAGCGCCTGGGGCAGGGGGAGCGGTTCCACAAGGGGTCGGATGTCGCGCACGGAGGTCATGGCGGCCACTCTAGATGAGCCGGCCGCCGCCGGCCTTCCCCGGCGGGCAGGTCCTAGACTCGGGGTATGGTCGCCACCCCTGTGCCCCGCAACGCCTCCGCCGCGCCGGGATCCGGGATGAACCGGCAGGCGGCGCCGTCCCCGTCGGAGGACCCCGCGCGCCGGGACGGGGAGCCCCCGCGCGACCCCGCGGCGTCGATGTCGCTGCTCACCCAGCTGCTCAACAACCCCTTGGACGCCGGATACCACGCCTACTCCGCGGAGGAGCGGGCCCGGCGCCAGCCGTTGTGGCGCAGAGCCCTGATCCTGCTGCTCGCCATCGCCCTGGGCGCCGGCTCCGCTATCGCGGTGCGCAACCTGCGGGCGCCGGCGGCCGGCGAGGTCGGGGAGACCCTGCTCGACCAGGCTCGCTCCCAGCTCTCCACCGTCCAGTCCCTGGACGCCGATGTCGCGTCGCTGTCCTCCCAGGTCGGAGCCGCTGCCGGAGCGAGTTCGGGGACCGGAGCCGACATCGGCGACGCGGTGGCCGTGGCGGCGGCGGTCGCCCCCGTGGAAGGGCCCGGCCTCGTCGTCACCCTGGACGACCGGCCCGACTCGGCGCTGGACACCACGGGTGTCGAGGGAGCCGTCACCGACCAGGACCTGCGCGTCGTGGTCAACGCGCTGTGGAGCGGGGGAGCGGAGGCGATCACCGTCAACGGCCTGCGCATCGGGCCCGGCACCTTCGTCCGCCGCGCCGGAGCCGTCATCCTCGTCGACATCACGACCGTCCAGGCGCCCTACGAGGTCGCTGCCATCGGCGATGCAAACGCCTTGGCGGTGGCCCTCGTCAGGGGCGACGCCGGCGATCATCTCTCGGCCGCCCAGTCCGTCCGCGGGATCACGATGGACACGCGCTCGGAGTCCTCTCTGGAGATGGACGCCCTGGACTCGCCCGCCACGACCACCGGCACCGGAACAGGCGCCGACACCGACAGCTCAGGAGACTGATGTGATCGCCGTCCTCGGACTCGCCCTGGGGATCCTCGTCGGGTTCCTCGTGGATCCCACCGTTCCCGTGTGGCTGCAGAGCTTCCTCCCGGTCGCCGTCGTCGCGGGGCTCGACGCCCTGTTCGGTGCGGCGCGGGCCTGGCTGGAGGGGACCTTCTCCGACCGGGTCTTCATCCTGTCGTTCTTCTGGAACGTCGTCGTCGCCTGCCTGCTGGTCTTCCTGGGGGCGCAGCTGGGGGTTGGCTCCGCGATGACGACGGCCGTGGTCGTCGTCCTGGGGATCCGGATCTTCTCCAACACGGCCTCCATCCGTCGGCTGATCTTCAAAGCGTGAACGCCATGGACGACGCCTCTCCCGCTCCGCGCCGGCCCGCGATGTGGCGCCGGGTGCGCCGGGCGCTCTTCGCCCGCCCCCGCCCCCTCCACGTGGTCCTCCTCGTCATCTGCTTCGTCCTGGGAGCGGCGATGGTCACCCAGGTCCGCGCCCAGCAGACGGACCCGCTGGAGACGATGAACCAGCAGGACCTCGTCGCCCTGCTCGACGAGCTCTCCACCCGGGAGGAGACGCTGCGATCGGAGAAGTCAGATCTGCAGTCGCAGCTCGCCGAGCTTCAGAACGCGGCCTCAGAGCAGCAGGCGGCCCGTTCGGCCGCCGAGCGGGCCGCGACGCAGGCCGCCGTCAACGCCGGAACGGTCGCCGTCCACGGCCCAGGGCTCGTGATGACGGTGACCGACGGCGGCGGCGCCCTGGACTCCTCGCAGTTCGTCATGGCGCTGGGCGAGCTGCGCAACGCCGGCGCGGAGGCGGTCGCCCTCAACGGGGTCAGGCTCACCCCGCGGTCCTGGTTCACCAGCGATTCCACGGGTGTCGTGGTGGACGGGACGCGGATCTCCTCGCCGTACACGTGGCAGATCCTCGGGGACGCCACCACCCTGGAGCCGGCGCTGGAGATCCAGGCCGGATCCGCCCAGCAGATGCGGGCTCGCGGGGCCGGTGTGGACATCGCGGCCTCTGACGACCTCCAGATCACGGCCGTCGCTCCGGCTCCGAAGCCTCAGTGGGCGACGGTGAAGTGAGTCCTCGGGGCGCCCAGCACACTACACTGGCGATAACGTGTCGCCGATCGACTCAAGGAGGGAAGAGTGGAGACCAACAAGGATTTCGATCCCACGGCCACCTCGCTGTTCGGACTGCCCTCGGAGGATGAGGCGCTCAGCGGCCCGGTCCCGCTCTCGGCGCGCGATCGCGATGCCGTCGACGCGCTGCCGGCGGGATCCGCCCTGCTCATCGTCCAGCGCGGTCCGAACTCGGGAGCCCGTTTCCTCCTGGACCCGGAGGTGACGAACGCGGGGCGCTCCCCGAAGTCGGACATCTTCCTCGACGACGTCACCGTGTCGCGTCGTCACTGTCAGTTCCTCGCCCGCGACGGCGGCTACTATGTGCGCGACTCTGGCTCGCTCAACGGGACCTATGTCAACCGGGAGCGGGTCGAGGAGGCCGAGCTGCACGCCGGTGACGAGGTGCAGATCGGCAAGTACCGGCTGACCTACCACCCGTCCCCGCGCCAGGCATGAGCGCGGCAGCCCCTGCTCCCGCCCCCGATGCGCGGGACGCCCCCGAGCCGTGGCCGCGAGGCGTCTCGCGGGACCCTGCGCTGTCCATCGGGCAGGTGGTCGGCCTGCTGCGCGCGGAGTTCCCGGCAGTCACGGTCTCGAAGATCCGCTTCCTGGAGGACCAGGGGCTGGTGCGTCCCGTCCGCTCCGGGGCGGGATACCGCAAGTACTCCCGCGCCGACGTCGAGCGTCTGCGGTTCGTGCTCACCCAGCAGCGCGACTCCTACGCGCCGCTTCGCGTCATCGGGGACCGGCTGCGCGCCCTCGACGCGGGTCACGATGTCGAGCCCGCTCCGACGGCGCGGGTCGTGACCTCGGAGGGGCATGTCGTCGTGCCCTCCAACCGGCCGTCCCTCCCCGCGCGGGAGCTCTCCGACCTCACGGGGGCGAGCATCGAGACCCTGGAGCGTTACACCGGGCTCGGGCTCATCACGCCGGACCTCGCCGGGTACTTCCCCTCCCGGTCGATCCAGGTCGTCACGCTGTTGCTCGCTTTGGAGGGCGAGGGCGTCGACGCGCGCGTCCTGAGGTCGGTGCGCACCGGCGCCGAGCGGAGCGCGGACCTCATCGACCAGGCCGTGTCCTCCCAGCGCTCGAGGAGCCGGGCCAGTGATTTGGAGCGGGCGGGATCGCGGTCCATGGAGCTCGGCGAGCTCATGGCCGATCTCCATCGCGAGATGCTGCGTGTCTCACTGTCCCGTCTCAACGGGCTGTCGCAGGCCGGCCGCGGCGAACGCGGACCCTCACGTTGAGGTCGAGGGTGAGGCGCGCCGGGAGGGTCGTTGACCCGGCCCCTCCCACTGCCTAGCGTTGTCCCCATCAACGATCTGTCCCTCGAAGGAGCCGCCGTGAGCGCCCAGCCTCAGGATCCCCGGGTCACCGCCCGGCAGGGGATGCTCTTCGGCGACCCCTTGGAGGGCCTCGATGAGGAACAGACCGGCTACCGCGGCCCCGTCGCCTGCGCCGTCACCGGCATCACCTACCGCCAGCTTGACTACTGGGCCCGCACGGGCCTGCTCGAGCCGTCGGTGCGGGCGGCCCGCGGATCGGGTTCGCAACGGCTCTACTCGTTCAAGGACCTCCTGGTGCTGCGCGTCGTGAAGAAGCTGCTCGACGCCGGCGTGTCCCTGCAGCAGGTGCGCACCGCCGTTCGGCAGCTCCAGGACCGCGGCGTCGACGACCTGGCGTCGATCACGTTGATGAGCGACGGCGCCTCCGTCTACGAGTGCACCTCCACCGATGAGGTCATCGATCTGCTCCAGGGGGGGCAGGGGGTCTTCGGCATCGCGGTGGGGCGCGTGTGGCGCGAGATCGAGGGATCGCTGGCCGAGCTGCCGATCGAGCAGGCCGAGACCGCGCCGATGGTCGACGAGCTGGCCGAGAGGCGCCGCCGCAAGCGCTCCGCGTCCTGAGGCGCCGCGGGAGGTTCAGTCGGCGGCCAGGGACTGCCGGAGGGTGAAACCGGTGTCGCAGTCGCGGATCTGGACCTCGACAATGCCGTTCGGATCCACCGAGTAACGTTCTTCGACAAGTGGTCCGTACTCGGTGCGCACGACCTCCTGGCCCGCAAGATCGACCTCTCCTCGACGGGATCCCTCCTGCAGCAGGGGATCGAAGGGCATGGCGATCCGGCCGCGCGGCATGACGTCGCCGCGCGGGACGCCCTCGTCATCGGCGGAGGCGTACTCGACGAAGCGGAACCATCCGATGTTGTGGGCGGCGCGGTAGGTCCGGGTGACGGCCACGGTGTCCGACGCCGACACCCGGAGATCGGGTTCCAACAGCGGATCGAAGGACACGCGCCGTCCCGACTCGGACTCCCGGAAGACGCCGAGCCCCCGTGAGAGCCGTTCGGAGAGCGTGTATCCGGCGTCCGGGTCGGCGGCGATCGCGAGCCCGATGGCGGTGGAGGCGGCGGCGTGAGGGGAGCGGTGGACGCGCCGTCCGAACCGGGAGCGCAGCAGGCGCGAGACGATGGGCAGCTCCGACCCGCCCCCGACGACGTAGAGGCCGGCCACATCGTCGGGCAGGGCGGGGGAACCGTCCCGGTCGGGGACGGTCAGCGGCTCCATCGTCGCCAGCGCCGAGCGGACGAGGGGAGCGGCGTCCTCGTAGAACTCGCCGACCGGGACGGTAACGGCGCGCCCCGCGACCTCGATCGCGATGAGGCGCGACTGGGAGGACAGGGACTCCTTGGCGGTGCGGGCCTCATCGAGAAGGCCTGCCCACCCGGACTCGCCCAACTCGGCGGAGGAGATCCCGGCGGCCCGCAGCGCGCACCGAGCGAGGACCTCGTCGAAGTCGTCCCCGCCCAGATGGTTGTCGCCGCACGAGCCGAGGACCTCGTGGGCGGTTCCGTGGACCGCGACCAGCGAGGCGTCGAAGGTCCCGCCGCCGAGATCGAAGACGAGGACCCGGCCGCGCCGAGAGTTCACCGTGCCCGCATGGCGGTGCGTGTACTCGAACCCGGCGGCGGAGGGTTCGTTGACCATCGCCCTCACGGTGAACCCGGCCGCCCGGCAGGCCTCGAGCGTGAGGAGGCGCTGGGCCGAATGGGCATGGGCGGGAATGCCGACGACGACGTCGAGCGGAGCGTCCGTCAGGTCCTCGGCGACCGAGGACGAGGTGCGCAGGCAGCCGGCCACCTCGCGGAGGAGCCCTGCGACGAGGTCGAGCACGCGGAGATCGCGCCCGCCCAGGCGCACCGTCGCGGCGGCCGTTACGCGGGGATCCGAGAGAATGCGCTTGACGGAACGCAGATGCGGGGCGCCGGCCCGGGCCGCCTCCTCGGCGCGGAAGCCGAACACGGGACGGCCGTCCTCGAGGGCGATGAGGGAGGGGACGAACTCGCGGGCGTCCCCGCGCGGGTCCTCGAAGGAGACGACCGGGTAGTTGCCCCGGTCCGCGCCCGCGACGATCGTGCGGGTCGTGCCGAAGTCCACGCCGAGTCTCATGCCCCCAGTCTAGGTCGGTGCGCCAGGGGCCCGGCGGGACAGGACTACGATAGATCCCCGCGCGACGGCGCGGAAGCAGGGCCGGCCGGGGGAGAGGGGACATCGTGTCCGTGTACGAGGTCATGGGATGGGCGGGCTCCGTGCTCGTGGTCGTCTCCCTCATGCTCCCGAGCGTGCGCCGCTTCCGGTGGCTGAATCTCACCGGGTCCGCGCTGGCGACGATCTACAACGTGATCTTCGGGATCTGGCCGTTCGCCGCGATGAACCTGGCGATCATGCTCATCGACGCCTGGTGGATCGTGCGGATCGAGCGCGACGCCCGGCGCGGCCGCTCCTACACGCTGCTCCCGATCGGGGCGGGCGAGGCCTACCTGGCCCACATGATCGGCTCCCTCGCCGAGGCGGCGGAGCGGTGGTACCCCCGGTTCCGCGCGATTCCGGAGGGCCCGGATCGGAGGGCGTTCCTGGTGTTGCACGGCGACGAGACGATCGGCGTCATCGTCGCCGAGGTCCACGCGCAGTGGGCGGAGATCGTCCTGGACTTGGTCACGCCGCGGTTCCGCGACCTCAGTCCGGGGCGCTTCGTGTACTCGCAGGCCCGGCTGGCGGACGTGCTGGGCGTATCGTCGCTGCGCGTGGCGGCGGGCACGACGACCGATCCCGGCTACTTCCGGCGGGTGGGCTTCGTGGACGAGGGGGAGGATCTGGTCCTCGCGGTCCGATCGTCAATCTGACATAATGTACATTATCGGATCGTTGGGGAAGGTCGGGATGAGGGTCCGCGAGAGGCGTCCGTCCGACCTCGGAGTCATCGTCGGCTGGGTGTCGAATCCGACCGAGGTCCGGCGTTGGGCCGGCGACTCGCTCACGTTCCCGACCGACGCCGCGCAATTGCGGGCGCACGCCAAGGCCCTCGGCCATTGCGCGTGGGTGATCGAGCGCGACGAACGGACGAGCCGCCCCGTCGGCCGGTTCGAGCTGAGCGGATCGGGCGGACGGGCGCGCCTGATGCGCGTGATCGTCGATCCGGAACAGCGCGGGCAGGGCTTGGGACGCGCCCTTCTGGAGGCGGCCGTTTGACGAGGAGGCGGCGTTCGTCCCCGGACGCGTGTCACCCCGCCGCGTGGTCGGCGAGCGCGCGGATCGCGGGCGCGAGCGCCGAGGCCGACCACCAGGTGGGCCACGCGATCAGGACCAGCATGACGAGATGCCAGATCCACCGGGGCGCACGTGTCAGAGAGGCCAGCGCCCCGGGGTCATCGGCGCGGCCTCCGTGGACGACCACGGACACGAGCTGCCGCCACGCCCCGACCAGCAGCACGACGCCCGCCGCGCAGACCGCGGCCGACGTCAACTCGATGCTCCCCCGCCACCAGGCGGCTCCTGTGGCCGCAAGAAGCGTCGCCAGGGCCAGCGCCGTGTAGAGCGATCTGGCGCGGACCAGTGCGGCGATCATCAGGCCTCCGGCGGTCACGAGGATGAGCGGGGCCCGCCCGCCCATGGCGGCAGCGATCATGACGGCGCCGACGGCCGCCGGCATCGGGTATCCGGCCACCGTCGTGAGCACCAGACCGATCCCGCGCGGCCGGCCCGCCGTGACCGTGTGGCCCGACATGTCGGGATTGACGACGAAACCCGTGAACCGGCGTCCGCACAAGACTCCCACCACCGCGTGGCCGAGCTCGTGGACGACGGTGACCAGCGGGCGGACGACGGCCCACAGGGGCGTCGCCACGCACAGCGCGGCCAGCGCCGCCGCGGCGGCCGTCCATGCGCCGATGGAGACCTCCTGCGCCACGAGACTCGCACCGAGGCGCTCCAGCACAGAGCGCCAGACCTCATGCCATCCCATGGGAGAAGTCTGGCCCATGCGCCTGATCGTTTCCCTTCGTCGATCCGTTGGATGGAATATCCGGTAGAATCTCGTCGTTTGGGACTGCGCAGGCCAACATTTGAGGAGACGACATGGCGGATCGGGCGCTTCGGGGAATGCAGATCGGCGCGAAGTCGATGGAGTCCGAGGAGGGAGTCGTCTTCGCCGAGCGGTTCACCGCGAAGTACCTGTGCCCCAACGGACACGAGTTCGAGGTGACCTTCGCCGCCGAGGCGACCCCGCCGGCGACCTGGGAATGCGCCTGCGGGGCGGTCGCGGAGGTCGTCGGCGACGTCCCCGAGGACGAGGACCAGAAGCCGGCGAAGCCCGTGCGCACCCACTGGGACATGCTGCGCGAGCGCCGTTCCATCGAGGAGCTCGAGAAGGTCCTCGAGGAGCAGCTCACCCTGCTGCGTGAGGGGCGCCTGCGTCCGGAGGGCTCCTACCGCAAGCCGTGACCCGCGGAGCCGAGCAGTCGCCGAATCCCCCATTGAGTCACCATTAATAGTTCTTCAGTAAATATATCTCCTGAGAGTTTCGAGGCGCCGAACCGCCGTTCGTCGAAGGCGATGGGCACCTCGGCGACCGCCGCCCCGCGCCGGGTTGCCGCCCAGGTCATCTCGACCTGGAAACCGTAGCCCCGCGCGCCGGCCTCGTCGAGGGCCCCTGAGCGCTCGAGCCATGCCGCTCGATAGACCCGGAACCCCGCGGTCGCGTCCGCGACGTCCATCCCGAGCATGGCGCGGATGTAGAGGTTCCCGGCGCGCGAGAGCGCGCGGCGCGGCAGCGGCCACCCGTGCACGGATCCGCCGGGCACCCAGCGCGATCCGATGACGAGGTCCGGATCGTCGGGCGCCCGGAACCGCGCGAGGAGGCGGACCAGTTCCTCGGGACGATGGGAGCCGTCGGCGTCCATCTCCGCGAGATATCCGAAGCCATGGTCCAGGCCCCACCGGAACCCTTGGACGTAGGCGCTGCCCAGTCCCGACCTGGGCGGCCGGTGGAGCACATTGACCCGTCGGTCGTGGGCGCCCAGGTCCTCGGCCCACTCCCCCGTTCCGTCCGGGGAGGAGTCGTCGACGACGAGGACACGGACGCCCGGCATCGCCTCGAGAAGGCGTCGGAGCACGCCGGGCAGGGACTCGATCTCGTCGAAGGTCGGGACGACGACCAGGGTCTCGTCCTCGATCGCGGCGCTCACGCGGACCTCCTGCCCAGGGCGATCGACGCCCCTCCCGAACCGACGGCCAGCGCGACGGTCAGGACGATGACCAGCCAGTCCGGGAAGTCCCCCATCCGGGCGGCGGGGGTCAGGGAGGTGCGCAACGGGACCTCGCCGGTGAGGAACGCGGCGACCTGCTTGCCGCTCTCGGCGATCACGGATCCATCGGGCCGCACGATGAGCGAGGTGCCGTTCGTGGACGCCTGGATGGCGGACCGCGAGAATTCCATCGCCCGGAACCGCAGCATCTGGGCCTGTTGATCCGACTCCGCCGAATACTGGAAGTGGTAGTTGTTCGTCGGGATGACGATGATCTGGCCGCCCGCGCGCACCCCCTCGGACAGCAGCGGCTCATAGGCGACCTCGAAGCAGATGCCGACGGTCATCGGGATGCTCCGCCCGTCGGCGGAGGGCACCTCCAGCAGCGAGGGGTTGTCCACCGCCACCATGTCGACGTTGACCCGGGCGGCCTCGGTCGCCAGGTGGGAGACGAAGGAGCGCCACGGGATGTACTCCCCGAAGGGGACGGGGTGCTGTTTGCCGTAGAACCCCTCTCTCAGTCCGCTGCCCGGCTCCCACACGCCGATCCAATTCTCGCGGGTCGTCTGGTGGATCTCCTGCCAGCCCACGATCGTCGGCACGCCCACCGCCTCCACGGCGTCCGCGACCAGTTGGCTCGTCAGCGCGTTCGTGCGGGGATCCTTGTCGACGGAGTCCTCCCCCCACACGACCAGGTCGACCGCCCGCCCGGACTCCGCGAGCTCGCGGGTCACCCGGGCGTTGTTGCCCGTCACCTTCCCCACGGTCTGGTAGGTCTGGTCGCCGGGGATCTCGACATCGCCCTGGACGACGCCGACGCGCAGGGATCCCGCCTCCTGCTGTGTCGGCAGATCGATCGCCAGCGGCGCCGCCAGAAGGGCGAGGGCGACGGCGAGTCCGGCCGGGCGAGCCCACCACTGCGGCGCGTCATGCGCCGGGGACAGGGAGAAGGCCCGTCTCAGCAGCACCGCGCACACCATGACCAGGAAGGACACGAGCGCTTCTCCGCCCCACGGGGCCAGGCGTCCCAGGGGGGCGTCGACCTGCGTGTAAGCGATGTTCGCCCAGGGGAAACCCCCGAAGGGGACACGGGAGCGCAGCTGCTCGAACCCCGTCCACGTCAGGGCGAAGAGGACGGCCTGACCCCAGGCGGGGCGTGTCCAGCGCCACACGCGGGCCACGGACACGGTCCACGACCACGCCGCCACGGGCAGGACCTGCGTGGCGGCCAGGGCGACCCAGGGCAGCCATCCGCCCGTCGCGACGCGCACCCATTCGATGTGCCCCAGCCAGAACCCCGATGCGACCAGAGCCGCGTACCAGCTGGCACGGCCCGCGCCCACGCGGTCGACGAGGGCGACGAGGACCGCCAGGGAGGGAACCGCCAGCCACCACCAGTCGGTCCCGGGGAACGAGGCCCACAGTCCGGCCGCGGCCACGGCGACGCACAAGTAGTCGCGCGACCTCCGCAGGGGCGGTCTTCCGCCCGAGACGACGCCCCCACCGGGATTCATGCCCCTCCTTCTCAGACCACGGACCATGCGACGACCCCGCGCACGAGGAGGTCGCGGGCCGCGCGCGCCCGCGCGGCGAGCCCTGGCCGGTCGATGTGGCGCAGCTGGTCCAGCAGATCCATGATCTGGCGGATCCGTCGGACGAAGTCACCGCCCTGCAGATCGGCGGCATCCAGGGCCGTCGACAGCGACGCGCCCGAGGCCCACGCGTGCACGGCCGCCATGAGGCCCGGCTCCACCTCAGGCGTGGGCGAGGCGCCTGCGCGAGCCTCGGCGTCGCTGACCCGTCCCTGGGCGGCGAGCGTCCCCGCCCATGCCCGGGCCAGGCCCCCCCGGGGGCCTCCGGGCAGCGCCGGCTCCAGGTCCCGGTCGCGGTCGGAGCGCGCCTCGAAGATGACGGTGGACGCGATGGCCGCCAGCTCCGGGCCCGAGAGGCCATCCCAGGCTCCGGAGCGGATCGCCTCGACGACGACCAGGTCCCGTTCCCCGAACACGCGGCGCAGCTGCTGGCCCGCCTCCGTCACCTCCCCGCCGTCGAGGAACCCCAGGAGGTCCAGGACCTCGCAGACCCGGTCGAACTCCTTGGCCACGGAGTTCGTGCGGCCCTCGACCGAGCGGGCGAGCCTCTCGTACTCGTGCCGCGCCCGCATCCAGGCATGGCCCGCGACGGCGTGGGTCTCGCGCTCGGGGCACTGGTGGACCGGATGGGAGCGGATGCGGCGCTCCAGCTCGAGGAGATGGGGGTCCTGCCCTCCCTCGGCCCGACCGGGCGCCTCCTCGAGCGATCCGGAGCGCACGAGCCGGCGCAGCTCATCGGCGAGCTCCGAGCGGTCCCGCGCGCGGCGGACCCGACGCAGGTCGGTGCCCGGAGCCAGGCGGCCGACGACGGCCACTCCCCCGCCCGCGTCCTCGGGCCCCAGCCGGCGCAGGCGGCCGTCGGTGCCGAGGACCTGGACGAGCGGCGCGTCGGACGTGCCCTGGGCCGGGGTCAGCGCCACGGCGTGGTTCCCGTGCCGGCCTCGGCGATACGCCAGGACGTCCCCGGGACGCACCTCCGCGAGGGCGAGGGCGGCGGCCCGGCGGCCTTCGCCGACCCGGCGCCGGGCGCGGGTCTTCTGGGCCGCTGCCAGCTCGTCGCGCAGGGCGAAGTACTCGCGGGCGTCTCCCAGCTCGCATGCCACCTGGGACTCGAGCTCGATCATCTCCCGTTCGCGCTCCCTGGCCTGGCGGGCGAGTCCGACGACGGCCCCGTCGGCCTGGAACTGCGCGAACGAGGTCTCCAGGACATCGCGGGTCGCGGCTCGCGAGGAGTGCGTCAGCAGGTTGACGACCATGTTGTACGTGGGGTGGAAGGCGCTGACCAGCGGGTAGGTGCGTCTGGAGGCGAGGGCCGCCACCTCCTCCGGGGCGACCCGCCCGCGGTGCAGGACGACGGCGTGCCCCTCCGAGTCGATGCCTCTGCGTCCGGCCCGGCCCGAGAGCTGGGTGTACTCCCCGGCGCTCAGCTGGACATGGGCGGCGCCGTTCCACTTCGTCAGCGACTCGATGACCACGGTGCGGGCGGGCATGTTGATGCCCAGTGCCAGGGTCTCCGTGGCGTAGACGACCTTGACCAGCCCGCGGGTGAACAGCTTCTCGACGGTCTCCTTCATGATGGGGAGCAGGCCCGCGTGGTGTGCGGCGATCCCCCGTTCGAGCCCCGCGGCCCACCGCGAGACGCCGAGCACCGCGTGGTCCTCCGGCGGGATCGTCGCGACGGCCTCCTCGACGACGGAGCGGATCCGGTCGGCCTCGCCGCGCGACGTCAGGACGATGCCCGAGGCCAGCACGGCCGAGACGGCGTCGTCGCATCCGGCGCGGGAGAAGATGAAGACGATGGCAGGCAGCAGCCGCGCCCGATCCAGGGTGATGAGCGCCTGGGGCCGCGACTCCCGCCGCCCGCGGGGGCGGGCGGGGGCGCCCTCGTCGGGGGACCAGCGCCCGCCCCCGCGCGGGCGGGGGCGCCGGGGCGCCTGGGTCGCGGCCACCAGCTCGGGGTTGAGCCGTCCGGACCCGTTGGACGAGGGCGCGTAGAGGTCGAAGAGGACGGAGCCCACCATCATGTGCTGGTAGAGCGGGACCGGGCGCCGTTCGGAGACGACGATCCGGCAGGATCCGCGGACCTCGCGCATCCACGCCCCGAACTCCTCCGCATTGGAGACGGTCGCCGACAGGGCGACGACGCGGACGTGGGAGGGCAGGTGGATGATGACTTCCTCCCAGACGGGACCGCGGAAGCGGTCCGCCAGGTAGTGGACCTCGTCGAGGACGACATGGGAGAGGTCGGAGAGGTCCGTGCCCGCGTAGATCATGTTGCGCAGGACCTCGGTGGTCATCACGACCACCGGGGCGCCCGGGTTGACGGAGACGTCGCCGGTGAGCAGGCCGACGTTGGCCTCGCCGAAGCGGGCTTGGAGGTCGACGTACTTCTGATTCGACAGCGCCTTGATCGGCGTCGTGTAGAAGGCCCGCTGGCCGCGCGACACCGCCAGGTCGCAGGCGAACTCGCCGACCACCGTCTTGCCCGCGCCCGTGGGGGCCGCGACCAGCACCGAGTCCCCGTCCTCGACGCCCTCCATCGCGTCGAGCTGGAAGGGATCCAGCTCGAAGCCCAGCGTGGCGGCGTAGTCGTGGCGGTGCGAGGCTTCGAAGGCCTGGTGCCGGCGGAAGACCTCGAAGCGCTCGGCGGCGCTCATGGACTCCCGGATCTGCGCCGGGCCCCGGCTGACGGGCGTCTCCGGCTGGCCGGCGGGCCCTCCGTGACGGCGTCTGACGCGACGGCGAGGGGGTGTCATCGCTCCTCCCAGACGTCGAGGGCGCGACGTGCCCTCTGCGCCATCGTCTGCGCCACGTCCGGCGGATCGACGTCGAGCAGATGCGGGGCCACGTCGATGAGCAGCGCCTCCACCCAGTCCCGGTCCCACACCTCGATCTCCGCGACGAAGCGGCCGGAGCCCTGCTCCGTCACGCGGCACGGGACCTCCTCAGCGACCCACCGGGCCGCGTCCGTGAGCGTGAGGCGGACGCGGGGGGCGTCCGGGCGGTCCTCGGCGGTTTTCCGGGGATGGTCCGCCAGGCTGTCGAGGACCGTCACGGCATCCATCCGCTCCAGCCGGAAGCTCCGCTCGCCGTCGGCCGCGTGGCACCAGCCGCGCAGCGTCCATCCCTCCGCGCTGCGGTGCAGATCCCAGGGGTCGACCTCGCGGCGGCCCCGGCGCCCATCGAGGCTCGTGTACTCGAAACCGACCTGGCGGCCGACCCGCATCGCCTCGTTGAGGATGTCCAGGCGCGCATCGTGACGCGGGGCGCCGGACACGACGACCTCGTCGGACACGCCGTCGGAACCGGGCGAGAGGGCGGCGACCGCCATCGCGGTGCGCGGCAGGCGCGCCCTCAGGTCGTCGTCGAGGACGGGGGCGATCGCGCGCAGGCCGATGAGGACCGCCGACGCCTCCGCCGGGGTGAGGCGGGGCGGCAGATCGACGCCCATCGTCGTGCGGATGCGCAGGCGCTCCTCCCGGGCGAGGAGCTCCCAGTCGACCTCGAACGAGCTGCCGGGTAGCGAGTCGTGGACGTCGCCCAGCAGATTCACGTCGCGGACCATCTGGTCTCGCGACCTCCCGAAGTGGCGGGCCGCGCGGTCCAGCTCGGCGCCCGGATGCTCCCCGATCCAACTCACCAGCGACAGCAGGCGCGCCATCTGGACCTCCGTGCGCTCAGGCATGACGCCCCCTTCGCGTCTGCGGCTCCCATTGGGCCGCGGCCCTCAGCCGGTCGAGGATCTTCCGGCGCAGATCCTCAGGCTCGACGACGACGACGTCCGGCGCCTCTCTCAGGATGCGCGAGACCCAGCTGCCGATCTCGTCGGGAAGGCCCCTGACCGTCTCCCACCCGGCGCCCTCCGCGCTCCGGTCCGCAGGGGCGCCCCCGTCGGAGGTGCCCCCGTCCCCGGAGGCGACCGTGTGGAGCCGGACCCGTGGGGCTCCCCCCGGGCGCACCCGCAGCACGGGGGAGACGGTGAGAGCCTCGAAGGGATCGCCGGGATCCTCCGCGGGGGGCGGGGCGTCGCCCGGCTCGCCCAGGCGCTCGACCTCCCCGCGGATGCGGGACAGGCGGAACATCCTCGGCGCCTCACGGTCCAGGTCCAATCCCTGGAGATACAGGCCGCTGCCGCGCAGCACCAGGCGCCACGGCTCGACCGAGCGCTCGCCGGTGCCCGACGACGCGGCGTAGGTGAACGAGATGGGCTGCCGGGCGCGGATCGCGTCCAGCACGTCGACCAGCCGCTGGGACCCGGCGAGGCCCAGCACGACGGGGACGAGCGCCCCGTCGGGACCGCGTTCCGCGCGCGAGGCCAGCTTCGAGCGGAGCATCTGCGCGCCCGCGGCGGGAACCGAGGACCACGCGGAGACCGCGAGGTCGACCAGGGCCAGATCGACGGCGCTCAGGTGGGCGCCCTCCTCCGGGAACGACTCGGCGGCCACCCTGTAGCGCTCCTGGGCCGGACCGGGGACCAATTCGAGGACGATGCCGGCCTCCCGCAGGGCGTCCTTGTCACGCTGGAAGGCGGACTCGAAGGCGGAGGGGCTGAGATCCTCATACCCCGGAGAGCGCCTCACCTGGTCTTTGGTGCGTCCACGCTCGGACGTCAGCAGGTCGAAGAACAGGCTGAGGACGCGCAGACTCGTCGGGACCTCGGGACTCACGCCCCCAGCGTACGGCCCCGCGGGCCCTTCCCGCTCCTCACAGCCGGGAGGCGGTCAACTGGGTGACGATCACGCCTCGCGCGCCGGCGTCATGCAGCCGGTCCATGACGGGATTGACCTCGTCGGCGTGGACCATCGCGCGCACCGCCACCCACTCGGAGTCGACCAGGGGGCTCAACGTCGGCGAGTCGAATCCCGGCGTGATGCGGATCGCTTCCTCGAGGTCCCGCTGGCGCACGTTGTAGTCCAGGAGGACATAGGACCGCGCGACCCTCACCCCTTCGAGCCGCCGGTCGAGCGTGCCCAGACGCGGATCGTCGCGGAACTCCTCGCGGGTGATGAGAACCGCCTCGGACTCCAGCAGCGGCGGACCGAAGACGCTCAGCCCGGCGCTGGCCAGCGTCGCGCCGGTCTCCACGACGTCCGCGATGAGATCGGCCACGCCCAGCCGGACGGAGGACTCGACGGCGCCCTCCAGGTGGACGACCTCCGCCTCGATCCCCTGCGCGGCCAGGTAGTCGCTGACCAGCCGGTCGTAGGAGGTGGCGACGCGCTTGCCGCGGACCCCCCCGAGATCCGTGATCGTGCCGGTGGGGGCCGCGAAGCGGAAGGTCGACCGGGCGAAGCCCAGCGCGCGGTACTCCACGGCGGCGGTCCCCGAATCCAGCAGCAGGTCGCGTCCGGTGATGCCGACCTGGATCTGCCCGCGCCCGACGTACACGGCGATGTCGCGCGGACGCAGGAAGAAAAGCTCGACCTCGTTGGCGGCGTCCGTGAGGACCAGCTCCCGCCCGCGGCGGGAGCTGCGGTAGCCGGCCTCGGCCAGCAGGGAGACGGCGGGCTCGGACAGGGATCCCTTGTTGGGCACGGCGATGCGCAGCATGGTGGTCCTCACAGGTGGGCGTAGACGTCGTCGAGGGTGAGGCCCTTGGCGATCATCATGACCTGGGCGTGGTACAGCAGCTGCGAGATCTCCATCGCGCAGTCGTCGAGGCTCTCGTACTCGGCGGCCATCCAGACCTCGGCGGCCTCCTCCACGATCTTCTTGCCGATGGCATGGACGCCGCGGTCCAGCTCGGCCACGGTCCCCGAGCCCTCCGGGCGTGTCCGGGACTTCTCAGTGAGCTCGGTGAACAGCGCGTCAAAAGTCGTCACCCCGTCAGGGTACCTGCACGTAGTCGTTCGTGACGGCGGCGTCCATGTCGGGAGCAGAGGACAGCATGCCCGGAATGCCGGTGAGGAAGGAGCCCATCGCCTTCCACCGGTCGAGGTCCTGCTCCCCGGTGACCGCGCCGTCCGCGTCCGTGAACAGGGGGGTCGTCGCCGCCAGGACGGCGCGCGCCCCATTCAGGGCCTCGGCGCCGCTGAGCGTGTCGTCGTAGGCCTCTGTGGCCTCCACGGCGTGGTCCGGATCGTCGACGACCCGCTGGATGCCGGCGACCGTGCCGGCCACGACGGCCCGCGCCTCGTCCGGGTGGGCGTCGAGCCAGGAGCGCGTGGAGATGAGCGAGGCTCCCACCAGCGGGGTCGTGTCGGGGTCCAGGTCGATCGTGCGGACCGCCATGCCGGCCTGCTGGAACTGGACGAGGTCGTTGTTGGTGAAACCGACCACGGCGTCCACCTCTCCCCCTGCCAGGGCCGCCTGCTGGGTGTAACCGATCGAGACGACGGTGACGTCCTGGTCGGTCAGGGACGCCGCGTCGAGGGCGGCGAGCAGCCCCAGCCACGTCGACCCGTACTCGCCGGGCACCCCGATCCGCCGGCCCTCGAGATCTCCCGTCGAGGTGATCGGCGAGTCCTCGGGGACGATGATGGTCACGGGATAGGACTGGTAGTAGGCGCTGATCGAGACCAGGTCCAGTCCCTGGTCCCGGGCCTGGAGGACCTCGTCGCCCGAAGCCAGGACGACATCCTCCTCCCCCGCCGCCAGCGCTGTGAACAGGCCCTCGTCGGTGCCATGGTGGCGGATCGTCGTGTCGATCCCCTCCGAGGCGTAGATCCCGTCCTCCTGCGCGACGTAGACGGGCGAGAACTGGACGTTCGGGATGTAGGTGAGCCCGATCGTCACGTCGTCGGCGCCGCCCCCCGACTGCGCGCCGCCGGACGAGGGTGTTCCCGACTGCTCCGCCGACTGCTGGTCCTGGCCCGCGCATCCGGCCGACCCCAGCGCGAGCGCGAGCGGCACGGCCGTCAGCGCGATCAGATGTCTCCTCATGAGTCCTCCTTCAGGACAGCTCGCCGGCGCGGCGCCGGCCCTTCTCGATGCGGTAGATGGCGCCGTAGGCGCTCATCGCCAGCAGGCACAGGATCCCGATGGTGACGAACATGCCCGCGGTGTCCAGGTTCTGGCGCTGCTGGCCCAGCACGCCGCCCAGGCCACTGCCGCCCATCACCATCTCCCCCACGACCGCGCCCGTGACAGAGAGCGTGAACCCGTTGCGCAGCCCGGCGAGGATCGAGGGCGCTGCCAGGGGCAGCTCGATGAAACGGGCCATGACCCAGCCCGACGCCCCGTCGAGCTCCGCGGCCGCGAGGATGTCGCGGTCCAGGTGGCGCAGGCCCAGAACGCTGGAGACGAGGATCGGGAAGAACACCATGAGGGCGCACAACGCCACGATGGGCGCCAGCCCGTATCCGACCCACAGGACGAGCAACGGGGCCAGGGCGATCGCGGGAATCGCCTGGGTGGCCCCGAGGAAGGGCTCGACGGCCGCCTGGAACAGCCGGAAACGGTAGATGGCGTAGCTCGTCGGCAGCGCCACGACGGCCCCGGCGAGGGACCCCATCAGAGCCTCGAACGCGGTGACGCCCATGCGCCGCCAGGTCGAGGGCTGGGCGAGCAACTCCGCCCCGCGCCGTGCGACGGCGCCGGGCCCGGGCAGGCGCCACGCCTCGATGCCCGTGAGGGCGGTGCCCGCCCACCACAGGAGCAGCAGAGCCGCCAGCAGGACCGCGGGCGCGATCACCGCGACCGCTCCGGAAGGCTGTGACCCGCGTCTCACGACCGCCCTCTCCGCACACCGGGGCGACCATGAGCCAACGCGACGCCACGGGCGTCACGCCGTTGCTCCTCCCATCCGGACTTTCACCGTCGGCGCCGGAATTCCACCGGCTCAGCCGTCCCATCAGGAACGGGTCGCGGACTGTCACCGCCGGTTCGGGTTTTCACCGACCCCGGAGCATGGGGCCATTGTGCCACGTCGCAGCGCTCAGTGGCAGTGCCTGCCGGCTAGCGCCCGGAGCGCGTCGACCTCCGCGGCGGCGTCCTCGGCCCGGAACACCGCGGAACCGGCCACGAAATTGTCGGCCCCGGCCTCGGCGGCGCGTTCGATCGTCTCCCGCGACACACCGCCGTCGACCTGGACGGAGATCTGCAGCCCGGAGGCGCTGATCGCCGCGCGGGTGCGTCGGACCTTCTCGAGCATCGGCTCCAGGAAACGCTGGCCGCCGAATCCCGGTTCGACGGTCATGACGAGGATCATGTCGAACTCTCCGAGCAGGCCCGCATAGGGGGCGATGTCCGTGGCGGGGCGCAGCCCCAGGCCGGCGCGCGCCCCGAGGCGGCGGATCTCGCGGGCCAGGCGGATGGGGGCGGCGGCGGCCTCGGCGTGGAAGGTCACCGAGGCGCATCCGGCCTCCGCATAGGCCGGCGCCCACCGATCGGGATCCTCGATCATCAGATGCGCGTCGACGGGGAGGACGTCGGCCCTCACGCAGGCCTCGACGACGGGCAGGCCCCACGTGAGATTCGGCACGAAATGGTTGTCCATGACGTCGACATGGGCGACGTCCGCGCCGCTGATCAGCCGGAGCTGGCCGCGGAGGTCCCCGATGTCGGAATTCAGGATCGACGGCGAGATCGTGGGTTTCATGCGCCCAGCGTATCGGCTGCCGTACGCCGCATGACCGCGATGAACATCAGGTCGGTCCCGCTGCGGTGCCCCCACAGCTGGAGGGTGCGCCCGGGGACGGCGCGGCCGCGGCGGTCCGCCACCAGGCCCGCGCCGTCCGGGACGCCGAGCGGCCCCGCTGCCAGCCCGTCGGCGACCGCGACCGTGTCGAGCAGCTCCACGCCGCCGCCGGCGAGGAGGCGCTCGACCTGGTCGCGGGTCTCCGCCCGGTGCGGCGAGCAGGTGACGTAGGCCAGGACCCCACCGGGGCGCAGGAGCCGCACCGCCCGATCGAGCAGGGCGGACTGCAGGGCCGTGAGGTCCGCCAGATCGGACTCCTTCCGGCGCCAGCGGGATTCCGGGCGCCGCCGCAGCGACCCCATGCCCGTGCAGGGGGCGTCGACGAGGATCCGGTCGAAGGAGCCGTCCGGCCAGGGAGTGCGGGGACCGCCGAAGGAACGGCCGTCGCTGGAGACGACCTCGACGGTCCCCTCCGGCAGGGCGCGCACCGTGCGCTCCACGAGGCGCGCGCGATGGGGATGGACCTCGTTGGCGACCACGTGGGCCCCCCGGCGGGCGGCGAGGGCGCCGAGCAGCGCGGCCTTTCCGCCGGGTCCGGCGCACAGGTCCAGCCACAGGCCGTCTGGGCCGTCCCCTCCGGACCGCTCGGGAGCGACGGGCGCCGCGGCGGCTGTGAGCGCCGCCAGCTGCGAGCCCTCGTCCTGAGCCCCCGCCCGGCTGCTGCGCACCGACGGCAGGGCCGCGGGATCCCCGGACTCCAGCAGGACGGCGAGGTCGCAGACGTCGCCGGGGGCGACCCGCGTGTCGAGGATCTCCTCGGCCTCGTCGGCGAGCTCCGCCGGGGTGATGAGGCCGGGACGGGCGACCAGCGCGACCACGGGCGCTTCGTTGTCGGCTGCGAGGAGGTCCTCGAGCTCGCTGGCCGGTGCACCGTGGGCGGACAGGGCGTCGCGGAAGGCGCTGACCATCCACTCGGGGTGGGAGTGGAGCACGGCGAGGCGGCGGTCCGGGTCAGCGATGGCCTCGATGTCCGCCCGGATGCCCTCGGCTCCCTCGCGGGTGAGCGACCGCAGGACCGCGTTGACCATGCCGACCGGTCCGGCCGTCGACACCTCGCGGGTCAGGTCGACGGTGGCGGCGACGGCCGCATGGTCTGGCACCCGCATGTCGAGGATCTGATGGGCCCCCAGGCGCAGCAGATCCACGACCTCCGGGTCGAGGGTGTCCAGGGGGCGCGTGAGATGGCGGGCGAGCACCCAGTCCAGACGGCCCCGTGTGCGCAGCGTCCCGTAGACGAGTTCGGAGGCGAAGGCGGCGTCGCGGGAGGTGAAGCGCGGCACGTCGGTGCGGGCCCGGCGCAGGGCGCGCGGCAGCGCGAGGTTCGCGTAGGCGCCGGCGTCGACCTCCCGCAGGACCTCGTAGGCGACGCGGCGGGCGGGGTCGGCTCCCTTCGCCGGGCGATATCCCTCGCGGTACCGGTGGACGCCCATCAGCGGGACCCCGCCCGGTCCGGGGAGCCGGGCCTCGGTTCCTGAGACGGCGTGGCTCCCAGCCGCGCGCCGTCCTCCAGGCGGGCGCCGCGGGACCACGCCGCGGCGTCCATCCACCCGCGTCCGGCGGGGGCGACCTGGCCCAGGCGGACCGCTCCCCGCGCACAGGCCACCTCGACCCGCTGACGCGACAGGACGAGCCGGCCCGCTCCTCGCGCCAGCGTCGGCGAGTGCGGCACGGGCTCAACCGGGCCGAGCGCCAGCCTGCGCCCGTCCGGCAGAGTGGTCCAGGCCCCCGGGTTCGGCGTGACGGCGCGGATGCGGCGGTCGACCTCCTCAGCCGGGGAGGAGAAGTCGACGAAGCCGTCGCCGTGGGTGAGCCTGCGCGCGCGCGTGATCCGCTCGCCGTGATCGCCGATGTTCTGGGGGGCGGGGCGCGCCGTGCCCGCCTCGAGGGCGTCGACGGCCTCGACGACCTGGCGGGACCCGAGGTCGGCCATGCGGGCGAGCAGCTCGCCGGCGGTCTCCCGGCCGATGGCGACGGGGAGGCGGGACAGGACGGCTCCCGTGTCGAGCCCGGCCTCCAGCTGGAAGACCGAGGACGCGGTGCGGGCGTCCCCCGCCAGGAGCGCCCATTGCACGGGCGCGGCCCCCCGCCACCGGGGCAGGTCAGAGAAGTGGAGGTTGATCCAGCCCAGGGGCGGGATGTCGAGGACCTCCTGGGGGATCAGGGCTCCGTAGGCGACGACGACCCCCAGGTCGGCGCGGGCCCCCCGCACGGCTGCGCGAGCGGCGCTGCCCGCGGCCCCGTCCTCTCTGAGCGTCGACGCCTCGACGACCGGGATCCCCCGGTCGTGTGCGACCTCGGCGACCGGGGACGGCCGCAGGGCCCTGCCGCGTCCGGAGCGCGCCGGGGGGCGCGTGAGGACCGCCGCCACCTCATGGGCGGAGGCCAGCAGGGCGAGGAGCGTGGGGACGGCCGCATCCGGCGTCCCGGCGAAGATGATGCGCACCGGCCCAGTCTAGGCGAGGCCCGTCCGCATCCTCACTGGGCGCGGTCTCCGGGAGGGGCTCCCATGAGGCCACGGTGGCGCAGGGCCTGGCGCAGCGCCTCCGATCCGGTGAAGAGGATCGCGTCGATCCCCAGCGCCGCCGCCCCCTCGATATTGTCCGCCGAGTCGTCGACGAAGACCGTGTCCTCCGGACGAGTCCCGAAACGCTCGAGCATCAGGCGGTAGATCCGGGCCTCCGGCTTGCGCATGCCCTCGAACCCGGAGACGACGACGTCCTCGAGTCGCGAGACCACCGGGACCAGGTCCACCGCATGGTGGAAGAGCTCCCCGGGCCAGTTCGACAGTCCGCCGATCCGCACGCCGCCATCGAGCAGGTCGGCGACCAAGCGGTCCATTCCCGCCACGGTCCCCCGGATGGAGGCCGGATAATTCGCCACGTACCGGTCGAGGAAGTCGACGTCCCCGGGGTAACGCTCCGCGAACCACTGCCGGGCGCGGCCCAGGGGGAGGCCTGCGTCGAGCCGCTGGTTGAAGGCCCAGAAGTCGGTGCGCGCGACGAACGCCTTCCACTCTCCCGCGTCGGCCACCGGCTCCTGGGTCGCCTCGGGATGCCAGTCCACGAGGACCTGGCCGAGGTCGAAGACGACGATGCCGGGGGTATGGATGGTCATGGGAGCCCTCTCAGAAGAGTTCGGGTGGGTTGACGGTGATCCGGACCATGGGAAGGCGGTGGGCCGCGCGGTGCTGCTGGATCCGGGCGAGGGCGCCGAGGAGCCCGGGCGCGTCCCCGTGCGCCACGCGGACGAGGGCGCGCACCTCGGGCGTCGCCTCCTCCTTCCCCTCCCCCGTCGCGCCTCCGGGCTGCGGCCCGCTCCTCGGCACGATCCCCATGAGTTCCCCTCCTGAGCCGGCCGCGATCTCCTCGACATCGGGGGCGGGGCCGTCCAGCGCGACGATCGTGGTCGCCGGGAAGAACCCGAGGGCCTCCCGCTCGTCGAGGAGGCGGTCGGCCAGGCCGGCGGGGTCCCATCGCACGAGGGCCTGGGAGAGCACCGGATCGAGGCCCCCCAGGACCAGGGCGGGCGCGCCGGCGCGCACCAGCGAGAGCGCGTTGAGCCAGCGCCGCAGCGCCTCCTCCGGCGCCCAGAGCTCCGGCCTGCCGGCGATGGCCGGCGCGTCGAGGATGAGGGCCGCGGCGTAGCCGTCCTCGGCCCGCGGCTCGGCCCCGGGCGTGGCGACGACGAGACGCGGCTCGGCCCCGATGGACCGGGTGATCTCCCGTGTCGAGGAGGAGACTGTGAGGGGGACGCCGGGGAAGGCGCGGCCGAGCTCCTCGCCGGTGCGCTCCGACCCCACTCTGACGGCCCGGAGCCGCGTGCCCGCGCACTGGGGGCACCGCCATTCCTGGGTGCCGCGCCCGCACCACGCGCAGCGCACCGTCCGGTCGGGCCCCAGCGACAGCGTCCCCCCGCAGTGGGCGCACCGGGCGACCCGCCGGCATCGGTCGCAGGAGACCACGGGCACGTACCCCGCCGAGGGCACCTGGATGAGCACCGGCCCGTGACCGAGTTCGCGGCGCAGCGCCTGCTGGGCGCGCGGAGGCAGCCTGGAGGCGCCGGCGGGCCCCTCGCGCTCGCGGTCCAGCTCGTCGGGGACCGCGACCCGCGGGGTCGAGGCGCGCAGGGCGGGGCGCTCGGGCGCCAGAGAGGCCGCCCAGCCCGAGCGGACCAGGGCCTGGGCCTTCACGGATCGGGAGAAGGCCCCGGCGATGAGCCCCGCCCCCTCGAGGTGCGCGCGGGCGACGGCCACGTCGAGGGCGGAGACCCGCGGGGCGCGCTGCTCCTGGAGGCGGTCGTCGCCGTCGTCCCAGACGACGACCAGGCCGAGGTCGCGCACGGGGGCCCAGACGGCCGACCGGGTGCCCACCACGAGGCGGGCGCGTCCCGACAGGGCCTCCAGGTGGACGCGATAGCGCTGGGCAGCGGGCAGGTCGGCGGCGGTGACGGACACGGCGGACTCGCCCAGCACGCCGGCGAGCATGTCGGCGACGGCCCCGGCCTGGGCGGACGTCGGGGCGGTGACGACGACCGAACGCCCGGACGACAGCGCGGCCGCCACGGCGTCCGCCAGCTGGGCGTCGCGCGTGGGGGCCAGGGCCGTCCAGACGGCGCGGGGCGACTCCCCGGCGGCGAGGCGCCTGAGCAGGGCGCCGCCCCCCGGATGGGAGTCCCAGGATGTGCCCGCCGGGGCTTCGGGCCGCGTCAGGGCGGGGTCGGGCTCGGCCAGGACCTTCCGTTCGGTGGCGGCGTGGCGGTCGGGGACGGCCAGGCTCAACACTTGTGAGGCGGTGGAGACCGTGCGGTCGGCGATGTAGCGGGCCAGGCGCAGCAGCTCGGGCGAGACCACCTCCGTGTCCGAGGCGACGGAGAGGAGGGGCTGCAGGCGGCCCGGGTGCTCGCTCGAGTCGGCGCGCGCCACGATCCATCCGAGATGCTTCGCCCCGCCCAGGCGCACCCGGACGAGGCGGCCGGGTCCGGCCGTGTCGGCCAGCTCCGCGGGCACCGCATAGTCGAGCGGGTGGTCGAGGTGGGGGAGGTCGACGTCGACGAGGACGCGGGCGACGGCCTGCGGGGCCGCTGGGCCCCCCAGGTCGATGAGCGTGCCCTGTGCGTCCTCCATGCCTCCATTGGACCACGACGCGCCCCCGTCTGGGGCCGAGGAGCTCAGCCGAGCAGCGCCGTCCCGTAGCGGAGGGCCACCATGGCCAGGAGGACGACCAGGACCAGTCCGGTCAGCGTCCAGTCGGTGCCGGCCTGGATGAAGCGCCGCCACGAGGCGGGGGCCGGCAGAGCGCTGTCCCTGATGTTGATCCGCGTCAGGCCCGCCCACACCAGCGTCGTCGTCAGCGTGACGAGCAGGCACCACGGGCACAGCACGTGGATGACGAAGTAGGACTGCATGAACAGCCACAGGGCGAATGCCAGGGCGACCGTGTAGAGCGCCTCCACGCAGCGCATGTACCAGCGGGGGAAGCGCACGCCGGCGAGCATCCCGACCGAGACCGCCAGAACGACCGACTCGAAGGCGATGCCGAGGAAGGCGTTGGGAAAGCCGAGGACGCGGGCCTGCGGGGTCATCGCCACGGCGGAGCAGGACAGGACCTCGGAGATGTCGCAGGCGAACGTCGTCTGCGAGTCCGCGGCCAACCGCCAGGCCTCGATCGACAGCGTGAACGAGGCATAGAGGCCCAAGCAGCCGGAGACGATCATCTCGATCGCGGTGCGCGCCCGCCAGGACTGTGGCGCGGGGCGCCGCAACTCCAGATCGACGTCGAGGCCGTCGGGGTCGGTGTCCGCGTCTGCTGCTACCGCCTGCTCCATGCATCCTCCTGAGGGTGTCGGAGACACGATACCCCACGGGGGTACCGGGTGGCGACGTCCGGCCGGCTCCGCTCAGGCGCCGACGGCGCTGCGGAGCGCCTCGACGCGGGAGGTCTCCTCCCAAGAGAAACCCGGCCGGCCGAAGTGCCCGTAGCACGAGGTCCGGGCGTAGATCGGACGCAGCAGGTCGAGGTCCTCGATCATGCCGCGCGGCCTGAGGTCGAAGACCTCACGGACCGCGTCGGCGATCGCCGCGTCGGAGGCCTCCCCCGTGCCGAAGGTGTCGACGTAGAGCCCGACGGGGCGGGCGCGTCCGATGGCGTAGGCCGCCTGGATCTCGCACCGGCGCGCCAAGCCCGCGGCGACGACGTTCTTCGCGACCCAGCGCAGGGCGTAGGCGGCCGAGCGGTCCACCTTCGAGGGGTCCTTCCCGGAGAAGGCGCCGCCCCCGTGGCGCGCCATGCCGCCGTAGGTGTCGACGATGATCTTGCGGCCCGTGAGCCCGGCGTCCCCCGCCGGCCCCCCGATGACGAAGCGGCCCGAAGGGTTGACCAGCACGTCCATGCGGGAGCGATCGAGGTCGAGGCCGGCCTCCTCGAGGACCGGGCCGATGACGTGGACGCGCATCGCGGAGTCCAGCTGGCCGAGGGTGAGGTCGTCGTCGTGCTGGGTCGAGATGACCACGGTCTCCAGGCTGACGGGCCGGTCGCCCTCGTATCCGAGGGTGACCTGCGTCTTGCCGTCGGGGCGCAGGCCCTCGACGATGCCGCGATGGCGGACCTCTGACAGGCGGCGGGCCAGTCGATGCGCCAGCCAGATCGGGGCGGGCATGAGGTCAGGGGTGTCGGTGCAGGCGTAGCCGAACATCAGGCCCTGGTCCCCGGCGCCCTGCCGTTCGCGCTCGTCAACGGCGCGGGAGTCATCGCGCGACTCCAGGGATTTGTCGACCCCCTGGGCGATGTCCGGGCTCTGCTGCCCGATCGAGACGGACACGCCGCAAGACGCCCCGTCGAAGCCGATGCGCGAGGACGTGTACCCGATGCGGGTGATCTCCGACCGGACGATCTGGGGGATCTCCACGTAGGCGTGCTCGGTGGTCACCTCGCCGGCCACGTGGACGAGGCCGGTCGTGACCATCGTCTCGACGGCCACGCGGGCGTCGCGGTCCTGCTCGAGGATCGCGTCGAGGATGGAGTCGGAGATCCTGTCGCAGATCTTGTCGGGGTGCCCCTCCGTGACGGACTCGGAGGTGAAGAGTCGAAGTGCCGAAGTCACCCGGCCATCGTAGCGAGCAGGCGCCCGATATGGTCGAGCAGAGCGCGGGCGACCTCGCGCTTCGTGCCGCTGATCACGTCGAGCTGCTCTCCCCGGCCGTCCACGAGGTGCACCGTGGTGGGCACGTCACCGAAGCCGCGGCCGCCGCCCACGGCGTTGACGGCGAGGAGATCGGCCCCCTTGCGCCGCGCCTTCTCCCGCCCGGCGGCCAGCACGGCCGGCGCGTCCCCCGTCTGCGCGGCGAAGCCGACGACCACGCGCGGCCGGTCGGGTGCGGCTGCGGCCCCCGCCAGGATGTCGGGGGTCCGCTCGAGCTCCAACACCGGCGCGGCGTCGCTGTCGGGGTCCTTGCGGATCTTCTCCTCGGCGACTCTCGCCGGCCGGAAGTCCGCGACGGCGGCGGCCATGATGAGGACATCCGCTCCGGCGAGGCGTTCCGTGACGGCCTCCCCCATGAGGGCCGCCGTCGGGGCCTGGACGACCGCCACGCCGGCGGGCACGAGGGGGGGCTCCACATTGGCGAGGACCAGGGTCACCTGAGCGCCGCGGTCGCGGGCCTCCGCCGCGAGCTCGCACCCTTGGCGCCCCGAGGAGCTGTTTCCGAGGAACCGCACCGGATCCAGCGGCTCCCGTGTCCCTCCTGCTGTGATGAGCACGCGACGGCCTTCGAGGTCACGCGGCGGCGCGCCGAGGGCGTCGAGCGCGGCGCGGACGATGACCTCCGGGTCCGCCAGACGGCCGACGCCGCTGTCCCCGGAACTCAGCGCCCCTGACGCGGGGTCGACGACATGGACCCCGCGCCGGCGCAGCGCCGCGACGTTGTCCCGGGTCGCCGGATTCTCCCACATGGCGGAGTGCATGGCGGGAGCCGCGACCACCGGGCACCGTGCGGCCAGCGCGGTGGCGGTCAGGAGGCTGTCGCCCAGCCCGAGGCGCAGACGGGCCAACAGGTCGGCCGTCGCCGGCGCGATGAGGACCAGGTCCGCCCGGCGCGCGAGCTCCACGTGGTCGGCGCCGCCGGCGTCGAAGACCCCGGTGCGCACGGCCCGGCCCGTCAGGGCCTCCCACGTCGCCGTTCCG
Source organism: Schaalia naturae (assembly GCF_042665795.1). Classification (NCBI taxonomy): domain Bacteria; kingdom Bacillati; phylum Actinomycetota; class Actinomycetes; order Actinomycetales; family Actinomycetaceae; genus Schaalia; species Schaalia naturae. Next base: position 943,296 of record NZ_JBHTEF010000001.1, on the reverse strand, counting down.
ACGAATCGCAGAGAATCGGGCGTGGGAGCGACGATGACGTCGATCCCACGCCCGATGAGGTCGCGGACGACCAAGGCCGTCTTGTACGCGGCGATACTGGCGCCGACGCCGACGACGACGGTGGGCGGCATGCTCAGTCCGTGGACTCGAGGGTCAGCAGCCCCTCGTCGATCTCCCGCAGTGCGATGGCCAGCGGCTTCTCATCGGGCTCCGTCTCGACGACGGGACCGACGAATTGCACCATGTTCTGCTCGAGCTGGAGCATGTAGGAGTTGATCTGCCGGGCGCGCTTGGCCGCGAAGATCACCAGGGCGTACTTCGAGTCGACGTGCTCGAGGAGATCGTCGATCGGCGGGTAGGTGATGCCCTCGGGGTGGGCGACCATTCCGGACATGTAGCCTCTTCTCGTGGACTCGGACGCCCATCCGTGAACCGGAGGGCGTGGGCAGTCTACTCCAGGCCCATGCACCGGGCGAGTTCCGTGGCGGCCTCCTCGACATCGGAGTTCGTCACAATGCGATCGAACTCCGCCCGGGCGCCCATCTCCTCACGCGCGATGCGCAACCGTTCCTCGCGCTCCTCGTCGGTCTCGGTGCCACGGCCGGCCAGACGCCGCCTGAGCTCCTCCCACGACGGCGGGACAAGGAAGACCAGGAGGGCGTCGGGTATGGCGTCGCGCACCTGCCGTGCGCCGTTGACGTCGATCTCAAGGACGACCGGCCGGCCCTGGGCGAGCGCCTCCTCGACCGGCTCGCGAGGCGTCCCGTAGCGGTGGTCCCCGTACCGGTTCCACTCGAGCATGCGTCCCTCGCGCACGAGCTCGTCGAAACGGCCCTCGCTCACGTAGAAGTACGTCGTGCCGGGGATCTCTCCCGGACGCGGATCCCGGGTCGTGGCCGAGACGGAGACCACGACCTCGGGATGCCGGCGACGCAAGACGCTGACAACGGTCCCCTTGCCGACAGCGCTGGGACCTGCGAGGACGGTGAGGCGGGCGGCAGTCATGCCCCCGATTCTGCCACGCTCATCCGAAACGGCGGACGAGCTCCTCGCGCTGGACCGGCCCCAGTCCCCGCACCCTGCGGGAGGGGGCGATCCGCACCTCCTCCATGAGGTGCGCGGCCGTGTTGGCCCCCACGCGCGGCAGGGACTCCAGGAGCGCCTGGACCTTCATCTTGGCGATCGCCTCGTCCGTGTCGGCGAGCGCCAGCGCCTCCGACAGAGACATGGACCGCGACTTCAACGCGGCCTTCACCTCGGCGCGCCGCCTGCGCGCCACCGTTGCCTTCTCAAGCGCCGCGGCACGCTGCTCGGGCGTCAGATCGGGAAGAGCCATGGTGAATCACCCCTTGACTGATGTGACTACTGACACAGACAGCATGACATCCCGGCCGCTCCCCCGCGTCCGTCTCGGTCAGTGATTTGTGCCGGTCAGGATGGGTTGGAGCTGGTCACAGGCCTGGCCGGCGGCCCGGCGCAGCCCGGCGACACCAGGCCCTTGGGCCAGGACCGCTCGCGACGACGATGGGAGCACACGGTCCAGCGCTCCCTTGAAAACGGCTCTGACCTGCTCAGATCCAGCGCCCTGAGCGCCGAAGCCGGGGGCGAGGATGGGGCCGTGGAAGTCGGCGAGCGGGACGCCGAAGCGCCGGGCGGCATCTCCCACGGTGGCGCCGACGACGACTCCGCCAGGTGCGATGTGAGAGAAATCACATCCACGGTTCCATTGCTCCACCCCGCCGACGACGCCCGCCGCCACCGTGCTCCCGTCGGGGCCTGCCGCCCCCTGGACCGAGGCCCCCTCCGGATTGGAGGTCAGCGCCAGGACGAACACACCGCGCCCCGACTCCCGCGCCGCGTCGAGGGCCGGCAGGAGCGATCCCAGGCCCAGGTACGGCGAGAGCGTGACGGCATCCCCCGCCAGCGGGGATCCCTCCCCCAGGTAGGCGTCCGCATAGCCGGCCATCGTCGAGCCGATATCCCCGCGTTTGGCGTCGACGACGCACTGCGTCCCGGTGCCACGGCACCCGGCGATGACCTCCTCGAGGACGGCCACGCCCGCGGAGCCGTGGCGTTCGAAGAACGCGGCCTGCGGTTTGAGCGCCGCCACCCGGCCGGCCAGCGCCTCGACCACCGTCAACGAGAACCGGCGCAGGCCCTCGACGTCGTCCTCCAGCCCCCAGGCCCGCAGCAGGGAGGCGTGCGGGTCGACGCCCACGCACAACGGCCCGAACTCGGACATCGCACCGGCGAGCCGGTCCCCGAAGCCGCCCGCCCGGATGGCAGCGCCGCCCTCGTCACCCACGAGCCGCCTCCCCCAAGACGTCCCGGTCCGCATCCCACTCCTGGAGGGAACGCACCCGGTACGGGCCGTGCAGCCGCACGTCGATGGCCTGGACCGCCGCGTTGAAGGCCTGGAGGGTGGTGATGATCGTCCGGTCGTTGGACGTGGCGGCCGTGCGGATCTGGAACCCGTCATGACGGTGGGAGGAACGCTGCGGCGTGTTGACGATGATGTCGACGAACCCCTGGTTGATGAGGTCGACGACCGTCGGCTCCCCGTGGGGGCCCGGACCCTCCGAGGACTTGCGCACCACCTGCGCCTCGATCCCGTTGCGGCGCAGCACCGACGCCGTCCCCGACGTCGCCATGATCTGGAATCCCAGCTCCCGCAGACGCACCACGGGGAAGACGATCGCGCGCTTGTCGGAGTCGGCGATGGACACGAACACGGTCCCCTCCTGGGGCAGATCAGCGAACGCGGCCGTCTGGGACTTCGCGAACGCGGCGGGGAAGGTCCAGTCGATGCCCATGACCTCCCCGGTGGAGCGCATCTCCGGCCCCAGGATCGTGTCGACCACCGAGCCGTCGGCGCGACGGAACCGCTTGAACGGCAGCACGGCCTCCTTCACCGCGATGGGCCCGTCCGCCGGGATCACGGAGGCGTCCGTCTGGGGGAGCACACCCTGGGCGCGCAGGGAGGAGACCGTCTCCCCCACCTGGATGAGCGCCGCCGCCCGGGCCAGCGGCACCCCCGTCGCCTTGGAGGCGAAGGGCACCGTGCGGGAGGCCCGCGGATTCGCCTCGATGACGTAGAGCGTGTCCGACATCAAGGCGAACTGGATGTTGAGGAGGCCCCTGACGCCCACGCCGGAGGCGATCGCGCGTGTCGACTCCGTGATCCGGTGGACCTCCCGCTCCGAGAGCGTCATCGGCGGCAGGACGCACGCCGAGTCCCCGGAGTGGACGCCCGCCTCCTCGATGTGCTCCATCACCGCGCCCATGAACAGGTCCTGTCCGTCGTAGAGGGCGTCGACGTCGATCTCCACGGCGTCGTCCAGGAAATGGTCGACGAGCAGCGGCCCGCGGGCGAAGAGCTGGTCGATGTCGGGACGGTCCAGGTAGTCCGCCAGGCCCGCGGGATCGTTGACGATCTCCATCCCGCGCCCGCCCAGGACGAACGAGGGGCGCACCAGCACGGGGTACCCGGCCTCCTCCGCGACCGCCCCGGCCTGGCCGGGGACGTGGGCGACACCGTGGGCCGGGGCGGGGAGCCCGGCCCGGGCCAGGACCTCGCCGAAGGCCTCCCGGTCCTCCGCCAGCGCGATGGAATGGGGGCTGGTTCCCAGGATCGGCACGCCCGCCTCCTCCAGCCCAGCGGCCAGCGACAGCGGCGTCTGCCCGCCGAGTTGGACGAGGACGCCCGACACCGGGCCCGCCGCGCACTCGGCCTCATAGACCTCGAGGACGTCCTCCAGGGTCAGGGGCTCGAAGTAGAGGCGGTCCGAGATGTCGTAATCGGTGGACACCGTCTCCGGGTTGCAGTTGACCATGACGGTCTCGACCCGCCCATGAAGGGCCATCGAGGCGTGCACGCACGAGTAGTCGAACTCGATGCCCTGCCCGATGCGGTTGGGGCCCGCCCCCAGGATGATGACGGCGGGCCGCTCGCGCGGGGCGATCTCGGTCTCCTGGTCGTAGCTCGAATAGTGGTACGGAGTGCGGGCCTCGAACTCCGCGGCGCAGGTGTCGACCGTCTTGTAGACGGGATGGACGCCGAAGGCTCGGCGCACCTCGCGCACCGTCGCCTCGGAGAGATGGCGCATCCGGGCGATCTGCCGGTCGGAGAATCCGTGGCGTTTGGCCTCCACCAGCGCCTCCCGGGTGAGCGCCGGCGCGCAGCGGAGCCGGGTCGCGACCTCGTCCAGGAGGAACAGTTGGTCGAGGAACCAGGGATCGATGGCGGTGGCGGCGTGGATCTCCTCCAGCGTCGCGCCCCCGCGGATCGCCTGCTGGACCTGGACCAGGCGTCCCTCGGTCGGCGTGGCCGAGGCGGCGACCAGCGCCCGGGTCCGCGCCGCGTCCGGCGGCTCCCCGTCCCAGTGGAACTGGACGCCTTCCTTGTCGATGGACCGCAAGGCCTTCTGGAGCGCCTCGGTGAAGCAGCGGCCGATCGCCATGGCCTCCCCGACGGCCTTCATCGAGGTCGTCAGCCGCGGGTCCGCCTCGGGGAACTTCTCGAAGGTGAATCGCGGGACCTTCACCACGACGTAGTCGAGGGTCGGCTCGAAGGACGCCGGCGTGGACCCCGTGATGTCGTTGGGGATCTCGTCGAGCGTGTACCCAGTGGCCAGGCGCGCCGCGATCTTCGCGATGGGGAACCCGGTCGCCTTCGAGGCCAGGGCCGAGGACCGCGACACGCGCGGATTCATCTCGATGACGATGACGCGACCGGTGCCCGGATGGACGGCGAACTGGATGTTGCATCCGCCGGTGTCCACGCCGACGGCGCGGATGACGGCGATCCCGATGTCGCGCAGCCGCTGGAGTTCGCGGTCGGTGAGGGTGAGCGCCGGGGCGACCGTGATCGAGTCGCCCGTGTGGACGCCGACCGGGTCGAGGTTCTCGATCGAGCAGACGACCACCACATTGTCCGCGCGGTCCCTCATGAGCTCGAGCTCGTACTCCTTCCAGCCGATGATCGACTCCTCGAGGAGCACTTCGGTGGTGATCGAGGCCGCGAGCCCCTGGCCGGCGATGCGGTCCAGGTCCTCACGCGTGTAGGCGATGCCCGACCCGAGCCCGCCCATGGTGAACGAGGGCCGCACCACCAGCGGGTAGCCGAGGTCCGCCGCCGCCTCGTGGCATTCCTCCAATGAGCGGGCGATGTGCGAGCGGGCGACCTCGGCCCCGCAGGCCTCGACGATCTCCTTGAACTCCTCGCGGTCCTCTCCCGCCCGGATCGCGTCGACCGAGGCGCCGATCAGCTCGACGTCGAAACGGTCGAGGACGCCCGCCTCGGACAGGGCGATCGCGGTGTTGAGCGCCGTCTGGCCGCCAAGGGTCGGCAGCAGCGCGTCGGGGCGTTCCTTCTCGATGATCGAGGTGACGACCTCGGGGGTGATCGGCTCGACGTAGGTGGCGTCGGCGACCTCCGGGTCGGTCATGATCGTCGCGGGGTTCGAGTTCACGAGGACGACGCGCAGGCCCTCCTCCCGGAGGACCCGGCACGCCTGGGTGCCCGAGTAGTCGAACTCGCAGGCCTGGCCGATGACGATGGGGCCGGAGCCGATGACCAGGACGGACTTCAGGTCGGCGCGCCGGGGCATCAGCGGTTCTCCTTCATCATCTCGACGAAGCGGTCGAACAGGTGTTCGCCGTCGTGCGGGCCGGCTGCGGCCTCAGGGTGGTATTGGACGGAGAAGGCCGGGATGTCGAGGGCGCGCAGCCCCTCGACCACGCCGTCGTTGAGGTCGACGTGGGAGACCTCGACGCGCCCGTAACGCCCCTCCTCGAAGGGCGCCTCGACGGGGCGCCCGACCGGCGCGTCGACGGCGAAACCGTGGTTGTGCGCCGTGATCTCGACGCGGCCCGTGCGCAGATCGCGCACCGGCTGGTTGACGCCGCGGTGGCCGAACTCCAGCTTGTAGGTGCCGAACCCCAGAGCCCGACCGAACAGCTGGTGGCCGAAGCAGATCCCGAAGAAGGGGATCCCGCTGTCGAGCACCGCCCGGAGCAGGTCGATCTCCTCCTCCGCCGTGGCCGGGTCCCCGGGCCCGTTGGAGAAGAACACGCCGTCGGGTCCCAGGGCCCGGATCTCGGCGAAGGTCGCGTCGGCGGGCACGACGTGGACCTCGGCGCCGCGGGCGGCCAGCTGCTCGGGCGTGCGGGCCTTGATCCCGAGGTCCACGGCCACCACGCGCACGGGGTCCGTGACGTCCTCCGCGGGTGCCACCACGTAGGCGCGGTCCGTGCTCACCTCGGCCGCCAGCGCGGCGCCTGCCATACCGGGCTGTGCGGCGACGACGGCCACCAGCGTGTCTCGGACCTGGGAGGTCAGGTGCTCGGCGCCGGCGGGCAGGGCGTCGCCGGAGAAGATGCCGGCGCGCATCGCGCCGTGTGAGCGGATGTGCCGGGTGACCGCCCGGGTGTCGACGCCGGAGATGCCGACGACGCCCTGGTCGCGCAGGTCGTCCTCGAGCTCGCGCCGGGCCCGCCAGTTCGAGGCGCGCCGCGCGGGATCGCGGACGACGAACCCCGACACCCAGATGCGCGCGGACTCCGGGTCCTCGTCATTGACCCCTGTGTTGCCGATGTGGGGCGCGGTCATCACGACGATCTGTCGGTGGTAGGACGGATCCGTCAGCGTCTCCTGGTAGCCCGTCATCCCCGTCGAGAACACGATCTCGCCGAGCGTGCGCCCCGCCGCCCCCCACTGCCTGCCGCGGAAGACCGATCCGTCCTCGAGGACCAGCAGCGCCAGTCCCCGTCCCTCCTGTGGAATCTGGCCCTCGCTCACCGGCGCTCCTCCCGTGGCACGGGGGCGCCCTCGACGACGGTGCGCTCCCCGCGATGGATCGTGTGCCAGACCCTACCCGGCAGCTCCATCCCCTCGTACGGGGTGTTCGACGACCGGGACCAGCGGGGCGCCTCGCCCGCCGGCGTGCGAGCGGCCGGATCGACCAGCGCGACGTCGGCGGGCGCCCCCGCGGTGAGTCCGCGCCCCAGGCCCTCGACCCTTCCGATGCGCGCCGGAGTGGTGGACATCACCCGCGCGACGTCCGCCCAGGCCAGGAGCCCGGGCTCCACCATCGTGCGGATGACGACCGAGAGGGCGGTCTCGAGCCCGATCATCCCGAACGCCCCGGCCTGCCACTCGCAGTCCTTGTCCTCCAGAGGGTGGGGCGCGTGGTCCGTCGCCACGGCGTCGATCGTCCCGTCGGCGAGCCCCGCCCGCACCGCCTCGACGTCCTCGGCGGTGCGCAACGGCGGGTTGACCTTGTAGATCGGGTCGTAGGTCGAGGCCAGGTCCTCGGTGAGCAGGAGATGGTGGGGAGTGACCTCGGCGGTGACGTCGACCCCCTGCGCCTTGCCCCAGCGGATGAGGTCCACGGAGCCGGCGGTCGAGACGTGGCAGATGTGCAGACGCGAGCCGACGTGCTTGGCCAGCAGGATGTCGCGCGCGATGACAGCCTCCTCGGCGACCGCCGGCCAGCCCGCGAGGCCGAGCTCGCCGGAGAGCGCCGACTCGTTCATCTGCGCGCCGTCGGTGAGCAGAGGGTCCTGGGCGTGTTGGGCGACGACGCCGTCGAAGGCCTTGACGTACTCGAGGGCGCGGCGCATGACGACGGGATCGGACACGCACCGCCCGTCGTCGGAGAAGACGCGGACCCGGGCGCGCGAGCGAGCCATCGCCCCCATCGCCGACAGGTGGCGCCCCTCGAGGCCCTCGGTGACGGCGCCCACCGGGCGGACGTCGACCCAGCCGGCCTCCCGGCCCAGCTCCCAGACCTGGTCGACGACCGAGGCCGTGTCGACCACGGGCGTGGTGTTCGCCATGGCGTGGACGCAGGTGTAGCCGCCGGCCGCGGCGGCCCGCGTGCCGGTGAACACCGTCTCCGCGTCCTCGCGTCCCGGCTCGCGCAGATGGGTGTGCAGATCGACGAGCCCCGGCAGGGCGACGAGGCCGTCGGCGTCGAGGACCTCCGCCCCCGCGCGGGCCTCCTCGGCGGCGTCCGCTCCGACGGCGACCAGGCGGCCGCCGCGCACGAGGAGGTCGCCTCGCCCGGGCCGTCCCGCAGCGGAGAGGTCGGCGGCGCGGATGAGCAGATCGGGGGCGTCAGTCACGGGAGGCTCCTTCGGGGGCGAGCAGCAGGTAAAGGGCGGCCATGCGCACCGACACGCCGTTGGCCACCTGTTCGACGACGACGGAGCGGGGCGAGTCGGCCGCCTCCGCGCAGATCTCGAGCCCGCGGTTCATCGGGCCGGGGTGCATGACGATGGTGTGGCCGGGCAGCCGTGAGAACCGCTGGACGTCGAGGCCGTAGCTCGCGTGGTACTCGCCGGGCGAGGGAAAGAACCCTCCCCCTGCGGCGCTCATGCGCTCGCGCTGGACGCGCAGCATCATGACGGCGTCCGGCTCCTGCGCGGCGAGCGCATGGTCGAGGTCGTAGTCCACTTCGCACGGCCACTTCCCGACCCCCACCGGAAGGAGCGTGGGCGGGGCGACCAGCGTCACCTGGGCGCCGAGGAGCGTGAGCAGGTCGACGTCGGAGCGTGCGACCCTGCTGTGGAGGATATCGCCGACGATGACCACCCGCGCGCCCGCCAGGTCGGTGCCGGGGGCGATGGGGCCGTCCTCTGCCGCGAGGTGACGGCGCAGGGTCATCGCGTCGAGCAGGGCCTGCGTGGGGTGCTGGTGGGTGCCGTCTCCGGCGTTGAGGACCGGAAGGCGGATCCATCCCGCGTGGGCGAGGCGGTGGGCGGCGCCTGAGGACTGGTGGCGGATCACGACGGCATCCGCCCCCATCGCCTGGAGGGTGAGGGCCGTGTCCTTGAGGGACTCGCCCTTGGACACGCTGGAGCCCTTCGCCGTGAAGTTGATGACGTCGGCGGACAGGCGTTTCGCCGCCGCCTCGAAGGACAGGCGCGTGCGGGTGGAGTCCTCGAAGAACAGGTTGATGACGGTCCGCCCGTGCAGGGTGGGCAGCTTCTTGACGCGGCGCGACTGGGTGGCGGCCATCGCCTCCGCCGTGTCGAGGAGCAGGAGCGCCTCGCGCCGGTCGAGGTCGCGGATCGAGATGAGGTGGTCGAGCGACATGTCAGGCCCTCCCGCCCGCGCGCCGGCCGATGAGGACCGCGTCGCGCCCATCGTCCTCCGTCAGCAGGATCCGTACCGTCTCCTCATGCGAGGTGGGGAGGTTCTTGCCGACATAGTCCGGGCGGATCGGCAGCTCGCGGTGTCCGCGGTCGACCAGGACGGCCAGCTGGACGGCGGCGGGCCGACCCAACGTGGACAGCGCGTCGAGCGCCGCCTTGATCGTGCGTCCCGTGTAGAGGACGTCGTCGACCACGACGACGGTGCGCCCCTCGATGCCCCGGTCGGGAATGCGGGTGGGATGCGGGGATCGCAGCGGTTGGGAGGCCAGGTCGTCGCGGAACATCGTGGTGTCGATCGTCGCGAGATCGCAGCGGGGGCCCCCGACCTGTTCGATCCGGGAGACGATCCGTTCGGCGAGCGTGGCGCCGCGGGTCGGGATCCCGGCGATCACCAGGTCGCCGCCGCCATGGTTGCGCTCGAGGATCTCGAAGGCGATGCGGGTGAGGGAGCGGGCGATGTCATCGGCGCCCAGGACCTCGCGGCCGTGCGGGTCGGGGCCTGAGCCCGGCGGGTCGCTCGTGGGGGTCGTGGCCGGGTTCGGGTATGACGGGTCCATGCGGACCTCCTTCTCCGCCTCACGGGACGGGCTTCAAGGGGGTGTGTTCCGCGCGCCAGGCTACACCCTGCCGGGGCTCGGCCGCGGGGTTCAGTCGCGTGCCGGCCGGCGGTCCAGCGAGGCACCCTCGATGTCGAGGTCGGGCAGGATGCGGTCCAGCCATCTCGGCAGCCACCAGGCGGCGTCGCCCATGAGGTGCATGGCGCCGGGGATGATGAGCATGCGCACCAGGAAGGCGTCCAGCAGGACGCCCAGCGACAGGGAGAAGCCGATCGACTTCACCATCAGCGAGTCGTTGAGGATGAAGCCCGCGAACACGGAGATCATGATGACCGCCGAGCAGGTGACCACGGCCCGTCCCATCCGTCTGCCCCGGCGCACCGACACCCGTGCAGGAGATCCCTGCACGTAGGCCTCGCGCATACCCGAGACCAGGAACAGCTGGTAGTCCATCGCCAACCCGAACAGGACGCCCGTCTGGATGATCGGGAGGAAGCTCAGCACGGGAGCCGGATCGTGCACGCCGAACAGGGACGACCCCCAACCCAGCTGGAACACGGCCGTCACGCCGCCGAACGCGGCCAGGATCGACAGCACGAATCCGAGGGTGGCGGTGAGCGGCACCAGGATCGACCGGAACACGACGATCAGGATGAGGAAGGACAGGCCGACGACGACCGCGAGGTAGATGGGCAGGACGTCGGAGAGCTTCTCGGAGATGTCGATGTTGCCGGAGGCCGATCCGGCGACGCCGAGCGTCACGGCGTCGCCGGCGCTGTCGGTGGCGTCCAATGCCCGCAGGTTGTGGACCAGGGCCTCGGTCGACTCGGCGGAAGGGCCCTCCGTCGGAACGACCTGGAAGGCCAGCGTCGTCGCGTCCTGCGACAAGCCGATCGGGACCACGGACTGGACGTCGGCCAGGGCAGACAGCTGTCCGCCGATCGCGGCCTCCTCATGCACCGCGGCCTCCTGGTCGAGCGCGCCCGGCAACGTGGCCGTCACCAGGAGCGGACTGTTCATGCCGGGTCCGAACTCCTCGGCGATCGCCGTGAAGGCCCGATGGGCGCTGGAGTCCACCGGCTCGGAGGACCCGTCGGGCAGGCCCAGGCGCATCTGGAGGGCCGGCAGGGCCATCGCCACCAGCACGGCGATCCCGACCACGACGGAGACGATCGCCTGCCACCAAGGCATCGGCGTCGTCGGCAGCGTGCTCGGGTGGGTCCCCGCCCCCGCGGCAGCGGTCCCCTCCCCTGCGGCCGACGCCAGGCACGCCCGCTCCGCGCGCCGCAGGATCCGCGGTCCCACCAGCGACAGGGCGGCCGGCGTCACCGTCAGCGCGACCAGGACGGCCATGGCGATCGAGACGGCGCCGACGGTGCCCAGCAGTCCCAGGAACGGGATCCCGGTGAGGTTGAGCGCCAACAGCGCGATGAACACGGTGATCCCGGCGAAGAGCACGGCGTTGCCGGAGGTCCCGTTCGCCCGCGCGATCGATTCGCGCAGGTCCATCCCGTGGCGCAACTGGACGCGGTGCCGGTTGATGATGAACAGCGAGTAGTCGATGCCGACGGCCAGGCCCAGCATGACCCCGAGGATCGGGGTGATCGAGAGCATCTCGATGGTCCCCGACAGGGCGAGCATCCCGATGACGGACACGGCGACGCCCAGCAGGGCGTTGAGCAGCGGCAATCCGACGCCTACCAGGGTGCCGAGCATGACGAACAGGGCGATCGCGGCGACGACCAGGCCCAGCATCTCCCCGCCTCCCAGGCTGGGGATGCCCTGGGCGACGTCGTAGCTCGGCAGCACCGTGACGCCCTGGATCGGCGTGGAGGTCAGGTGATCGACGACCGGGTCGATGATCTCTGCGGGCAGCGCCGTGTCGGTGCTCGCGAACTGGATCTGGGCCAGTGCGGTCGAACCGTCCTCGGACACCGTCCGCATGCCGTTCAGCTGGTCGAGCAGTTGCTGCCCGTCCTCCAGTTGGGAGCCCTGGGCGCTCAGCTGATCCAGGCTCGCGTCGAGGGCCTTCTGCTGCTGGTCCAGTTGCGCGGCCCCCTGCTCCAGCTGGGAGCGCTGGGCGTCCAGCTGGGCCTGCTGGTCGGCGACCATGGCCGTCGCGCTCGCCTGGTCCAGGCCCTGGCTCATCGCCTGCTGGACGCCGGCGTCGATCTGCGCCTGGGCGGCGTCGAGTTGGGCCGTCCCCGCGTCGAGTTGCGTGCGGGCGGCGTCCAACTGGGTCTGCCCGTCCTGGAGCTGCGTGCGCGCCGCGTCGATCTGGGTCTGGCCGTCCGCGACCTGGGCCGCCTGCTGATCCAGCTGGGCCTGCGCGTCGAACGGGTTGACGACGTTCTTCACGCCCTCCAGCGCCGCGGTGCCGGCGAGCAGGTCACCGATCTGCTGCTTCTGCTCGTCGGTGAACGCAGAGCCGTCGTCGGTGCGGATCACCGCGGTGCCGGACTTCCCGGCGGCGTCGGGGAACTCGGCGGCCAGGGAGTCGGCGACCTCCTGGGTCGCGGTCCCCGGGATGGACACGGCGGTCGTCAGCTCCCCGTGGCCCACGGCGAATCCGCCGATCGCGGCGGCGAGGACGACCAGCCAGGTGAGCAGCACCGTCCAGGGGCGGCGGGCCGAGAACCGGCCCAATCGGGCGAGAAGCTTCGCCATCACATCTTCCTTGCAGCTGGGGGGACACAGAAGTGGCAGATATCGACGAGGGCGGACCCGCGTGGCCGGGTCAGGCGTACCCGGTGCGGATCTGGTCGATGACGGCGCTGAGAAGCGCATCCCACTGCTCCCGCGCCCCGGGGCCCGCCGGGTCCTGGCTGACCAGGTCCTGTCCCGACAAGGACTGAGCCCACAGGATCGCGGCGGAGGCCAGCCCCTGAACCAGGGAGCCGACCAGCACGCGGATCTCCAGGGGGTCCACCTGGTCGAAGCGTTGGGCCAGCGCGCCGGTGAGGTCCGCCTCGACTCGGAAGAAGATGACGGCCAGCCTGTCGGGACGCGCCTTGGCGTCGTCGAAACCGCCGACCGCCCGCCAGATGTACAGCAGCGGTGTGAGGACATCCGTGCCGGTCAGGACCACGGCCAGCGCCTCGAAGGCGGCGCGCCGGTCGGTTCCCCGGGTCGCTGAGACGACCGCCTCCCGGACCTGGTCGACCGTCCCGGACAGCTCTTCCAGACAGGACTGGACCAGCACGTCCTCCAGTGAGGCGAAATGGTTGAAGACTGTCCGCCGCGCCACGTCGGCGCGCTCCGCCAGCTGGTCGACGTTGAAACCGTCGCCTCCCTGCTCCATGACCAGGTCATGGGCAGCAGCCAGGATCGTCTCGCGGTGGCGGGCCTTGAGCGCAGCGCGACGGTCGATATCCATAACGCCCAGCATATGGCACGGTGTGCAACGATGCACGCCGTGCATCTCTTTCGAGAGAACGCCTCCCAGTCAGGCGTCCCGCATCCGCACGACGGGGATCTCCGCACCGGTCAGGCTGCGTTGCCTCCCGTGCCCCCACACCGACATCCCGAGGCGCTCGTACAGGGCGATGTTCCCCGTCTCCTCGGCGCGGACACTGCAGGCCAGTCCGCGCAGCGTCCGGGCGTGCGCGTCCTCGCGCAGTGCGTGGACCAGCGCCCCGGCGATCCCCCGCCCGCGGTGCCCGGGAGCGACGCCCAGGCGCGAGAAGTACAGCCGGCCGTCCTCCGTCGGGCGGTGCTTGACCACGGCGACGACCCGCCCGCCGAGTCGGGCGACGCCGATCCGTGTCCCCTCCGCCCGCTCGCCGTCCAGGGACTCCACGGTCTCAAGCATCGCCCCGGACGGCTTCCCGGCATCGCCGAACTGCAAGAACGCGGCATGCAGAACCTCGACGACCTCGGCCAGCGTGCCCGAGGGCACGTCCAGGTCGAGCTCGATGTCGGCCATGGCCAGTGGTCGCTCAGTACTCGTCAAGCAGCTCATCCAGACTCGTCAGGTCCATCTCGCCCAGCTCCTCGAGAGTCGGGTGTCTGTCCCCCGGCTCCAGAGCGTCCGACGAGGGCGCCCCCGTGGCGGGCTCGGGCGTCCGGTCCTCGGCGTCCGCCGCTGGTTCGGACGCGACCGACTCGCCCGCAGGGCCGTCCTCGTCAGCGTCCTCCGACGGCGCGGACTCCCTCTCGGCGGCAGGGCGCCGTGACCAGGCGGGTGCGCCGATCTCGCGGCGCACGGCGTCGAGGACAGCGTTGACGAACCCCGGCGACGTGTCGGTCGAGATCGACTTCACGATCATGACGGCCTGGTCGATCACCGTCACATCGGCGACATCGGAGGCCTCGTCGAGCATCTCCCACACCGCGACGCGCATGACCGCCAGGTCCACCGGCGGGATCCGGTCGAGTCCGGGGACCTCGGCATGCGCCTCGATGAGTCCGTCGATGCGCCGAAGGTTCGCGGCGACGCCCTCGATCAGCGTGATCGAGTACTCGGGCAGGGGCGTCTGCGCGGCGGTGAGCACGCGCCGCTCGCGCAGCAAGTCCTCCAGCACCCGCGGGTTGCGTCCCATCCCGCGCTGGTCAGCCTCGAAGACGACATCGGCCGCCCGTTTGCGCGCCTTCGTCCGCGAGGTGAATCCTCGGTGCTCCGCCACGATCAGTCCGCGGCCCGTCCGGAGTAGGAGCCGTCGCGGGTGTCGACCTTGACGCGGGTGCCCTCCTCGAGGAACAGCGGCACCTGGATCTCGTAGCCGGTCTCCAGCGTCGCGGGCTTGGTCCCCGCGGAGGAGCGGTCGCCCTGCAGGCCGGGCTCCGTGTGGGCGATGGTGAGGACCACCGTCGCCGGAAGCTCGACGAAAAGCACCGTGCCGTCGTTCTGGGAGACGATGACGTCCTGGTTCTCGACCAGGAAGTTCCGCGTGTCCCCGACGACCTCCGACGGCACGCTGAGCTGCTCGAAGGTCGTCTGGTCCATGAAGACGTAGTCGCTGCCGTCGTTGTACAGGTACGTCATGTCGCGGCGGTCCACCGTCGCCGTCTCGATCTTCACGCCGGCGTTGAAGGTGCGGTCCACCGTCTTGCCCGAGAGGATGTTCTTGATCTTCGTGCGCACAAAGGCCGGGCCCTTGCCGGGCTTCACGTGCTGGAACTCGACGACCTGCCAGAGCTGTCCGTCGATGACCATGACCAGGCCGTTCTTGAGATCGTTCGTGGTTGCCACGGGGCGCGCCTTCTTCTCGGGGATTTCGGACCGCCCGCCAGTCTACAACGCGGCGAGAACCCGGTCGCGGACCTCCTCCGGCGCGACGCCGCCCGTGTCCACCGACACATCGGCGAACTCCCGATAGACCTCCCGCAGTTCGCGCGCCATCCGGGCGAGCATCGCGCGCGGCGCGCCCAGCGCCACCGAACGGGGGGCGTTGAGCCCCTCGCGCCGGGCGATCTCGCCCGTGTCCGCCACGAGCTCCACGACACGGGCCCCGACGGCGCGCGCCGCCCGCAGGGCGCGACCGGCCTCCGGATCCACCGGCAGCGAGGCGCCCAGCGTCACGACAGCGCCGCTGCCGCGCCCCCCCGGGGCGAGCGCCTCCAGGGCCGCCCGGCGCGAGAGGCCCGGCAGGCGCGGGTCCTGGGAGACCACCAGCTGGGCGACCGACAGCTGCGTGTGCTCGACCAGCAGCTCGTCCGTCTCCACGAGGGAGACTCCCAGACGGTCGGCGAGCAGCCTGCCCACGGTGGTCTTCCCGGCCCCGGACACGCCGATGAGGACGACGGCCGGTCCCCGGGTCGTCGGGTCAGCGGACATCGATGCCGGTCCTCTCTGCCGGGGCGCGGAGGAGCTCCGGCGCCACCGCGCGCACGACGGGATGCTGGAGGCCGTCGAGCAGGACGAAACGCAGATGCCCGCCTCGGACCTTCTTGTCGGAGAGCATGGCTTCGGTCAGGTCCTTCAGACGCGCGCCCCGCGGGTAGGCGGTGGGCAGGCCCACCGAGGCGAATGCCCGGCGGTGGAGGCCGACCTCATCGGCTCCCAGAAGACCGAGCTCCCGGGCCAGCTCGGCGGCGAAGACGCAGCCGACGGCGACCGCGTCCCCGTGCCGCCATGTGAAGCCCTCGCACTTCTCGATGGCGTGGGCCAGGGTGTGCCCGTAGTTGAGGACCTCCCGCAGCCCCGACTCGGCGAGATCCTCGCCCACGATCCGGGCCTTGACCGCGACCGAGCGCTCGACCAGCTCCGCCAGGCGCGGCGAGGCCGGGTCCTGAGCGGCCTGCGGGTCGTCCTCGACGAGGGAGAGGATCCGCGGATCCGCGATGAGCCCGCACTTGATCACCTCGCCGAGCCCGGCCCGCAGGTCGGCAGCGGGCAGGGTGGACAGCAGGTCGAGGTCCTCGACGACGCGCACGGGCGTGTGGAAGGACCCGACCAGGTTCTTGCCGGCCGCCGTGTTGATCCCGGTCTTTCCCCCACCGCGGCGTCGACCATCGCCAGGAGCGTCGTGGGCACCTGGATGACGTCCACGCCGCGCAGCCACGTGGCGGCGATGAAGCCGGCGACGTCCGTCGTCGCCCCCCCGCCGAGGCCGATGACGGCATCGGCGCGGCCCAGGCGCGCCGCGCCGGCGGCCTCCCACCCGGCCCGGGCGACCTCCAGGGTCTTGCCGGCCTCCGCGTCGGGATGGACCAGCGTGTGCACCTCCAGGCCCCGGGCTCGGGCGGCCCCGGCGATGGCGTCGGCCGCGGCTCCCACGGACGCCGGGTGGACGAGGAGGAGCCGGGTCGCCTGCGGCCCGACGCCCTCCACGACGGGGCCGGCGCCCACTCCGCGCCCGATGACCACCGGATAGGGCCGGCTGCCCCCGACCTCGACGACCCTCGTCGCCTCGGGCCGCGCGGGGGCCTCCATCAACGAGAGGACCTGGCCGATGACGCGCGCGGCGGGACGCGCGTCCGATCGCACGCGGGCGGTCGCCACCTCCCGGTACCACGCCTCGCGCTCCTGGCGCAGCCTGCGCAGGGCCGCGTCGGGGTCCGGCCGGAGGAGGGGGCGGTGGGTGCGACCCGAGACGCGGCGCAGGAGTTCCCCGTGGGGCGCGTCCAGCCAGACGACGGAGTGCCCGCGGAGCATCTCCCGCACGGCTCGGGTCGTGATCGCCCCGCCGCCCAGGGAGATGACGGCCCTCTCTCCGAGGGCGAGCCGGACGGCCCGGGCCTCGCGCTCGCGGAACGAGGCCTCGCCCTCGTCGGCGAAGATCTGCCCGATCGGGACGCCGGCCTCGGCCTCGACGAGATCGTCCGTGTCGACATGGGGCACACCGAGCCGCCGGGCCAGCGTCCGGCCGACCTTCGACTTCCCGGAGCCGGGAAGCCCCACCAGGACGACGGGAAGGGCCAGGGCCCCCTGCGGGTCGGGGGCCGCCGCGCTCATGCCCGCTCCCGCACGCGGTCGAGGTAAGCGGAAAGGTTGCGGCGCGCCTCGGCGACGGAATTGCCGCCCGCGTGGTCGCCGAGCGCGTCCGCGAGGACGAGCGCCGCCTCCGCCTGGGCGATGACGGCGCCCGGGACGACCTGGCAGGTGTCGGAACGCTGGTGGAGTGCCGTCGCGTCCCCGCCGGTCGCCAGGTCGACGGTGCGCAGGGCGCGGGGCACGGTCGAGATCGGTTTGAAGGCCGCGCGCACGACGATCGGCTCTCCGTCGGATGTGCCGCCCTCGATGCCGCCCGCGTGGTTCGACGTGCGGGTGAGGCGCCCGTCGGGTCCGCGGACGATCTCGTCGTGGGCGCGGCTGCCGGGAAGGGCTGCCTGGGCGAAGCCGTCGCCGACCTCGACGCCCTTGACCGACTGGATCGACATGAGGGCGCCGGCCAGCCGGGCGTCCAGACGGCGGTCGGCCTGCACATGGGTGCCGAGGCCGACGGGCACGCCCCAGGCGATGACCTCGGCGACGCCCCCGATCGTGTCACCGGCCCGCCGGGCGGCGTCGATCGCCTCCACGAAACGGCGTTCAGCCAGCGGATCCAGCGTGCGCACCGGTGAGGCGTCCAGCGCGGCGGCATCCTCCGGACGGGGAGCGTGGCCCCCGCCGGCCCGCTCGGCGCCGACGGAGACCACGTGGCTCACCAGGCGGATCCCGGCGACCTGCTGGAGATAGGCCTCCGCCACCGCCCCCAGTGCGACACGCGCGGCCGTCTCGCGGGCACTCGCCCGCTCGAGGACAGGACGGGCCTCCGCCAGGTCGTAGGACAGCATGCCCGCGAGGTCCGCATGCCCCGGGCGGGGGCGCGTGAGCGCCCGGTTGCGCGCCACCTCGCGTTCGTCCCCGGTGCCGGCGTCGACCAGGAGGGCCTCCGGGGGCACGGGGTCGGCAGACATCACGACGTCCCACTTCGGCCACTCGGCGTTCGCGATCTCCACGGCGATCGGCGCACCGGTGGTCGCTCCGTGGCGCACCCCGCCCAGAAGGCGGACCTCGTCACGCTCGAAGGACTGCCGGGCGCCCCGCCCGTATCCCAGCCTGCGCCGCGCGAGGGCGTCCCGCACCGTCTCCGTGGTGATCCGCACGCCCGAGGGCACTCCATCCAGCGTGGCCACCAGCGCCGGACCGTGCGACTCCCCTGCGGTCAGCCATCTCATGGCCCCAGTCTCCCACAGGGCGAGGCGGCGGCGGCGTCGCGTTCACCGCCGCCGGAGACCGGCGGAATCCGCTCAGGCGGGGACGGGAAGCGTCCAGAGGGTCCACGCGGCGAGCGCCCCGCCGATCAGCCACGGGCCCATCGCCAGGCGCGTGCGCAGATCCGCCCGGCCGCGGACGACGGCGGCCAGCGCCCGGGCGCCCGCCGCCACGAAGGCGACGACCAGTCCCCCGAACGCCGCGTCCCAACCGGCAAGGCCCAGGAAGGCGCCCAGGACGGGCGCGAGCTTGAGATCGCCCCCGCCGATTCCCGCGCGGGCCAGACGCCCCAGGACCAGGGGGGCCGCCCAGATCGCCGCCCCCACGCCAGCGGACAGGAGAACGGCGCCCGGTCCGCCGGTCCCCGCGGAGGAGGCCGACGCGCATGCCAGACCGGCCAGGACGCCTCCGGCCATCACGAGGGTGAGCACGTCGGGCAGGCGATGGGTCCTCGCATCGACCAGGATCGACATGGTCCCCGTCATCGCGACGACCGTCGCCGCCGGCGCTCCGGGTTCACGATGGCTGACCGCCATCGCCACGGCCCCGGCCAGCAGGACCAGCCACGTCAGCGTCGGACGGGGGAACGGCCGGGAACCCCCGTCGCCCAGGTAGCGGGCCGTCACCTCCGCGCCACGCCACCACGTCCACGCCCCGACTGCGGCCCAGCAGGCCAGGGCGACCCAGACCGCGACCGCGTCCGCGGTCCCCGCGCCGGCCGCACCTCCCCCGCCGAGGAGCATCCTCAGGTCCCGCGCCGCGCCAGTTCGTCCCGCATCGCCCGGCGCATCGCCGTGACGTCGGGGTGGCGTCCGGTCTCCAGGACAACCTGCTGTGCCGCCTGGTGGAGCAGCATCTCCGTCCCCCAGGCGACGCCCGCGCCCGCGCCTTGGAACGCCCGGACCAGGCCGGTCTCCCGGGGGGCGTAGACGACGTCGAGCAGCGTCTGGTCCGGGCGCGGGGCGGCCGCGCCGACCAGTGATCCGGCCAGGTCGTCCGCGGCGCCTGCCGGCACCGTGGAGATCAGGATGTCCGCCGCGGCGATCGCAGCCCGCGTCCGGTCCCCGTGCGACCACAGGACGGGCTCGACCGCGATCCCCAGCCTCGCCGCGGCCACGGATGCGGACCCCGGGCCGGAGAACCGCCGTGCGACGATCGTCACGTCGTCGACGCGCATCTGGGCGAGGGCCGCCAGCGCCGACGACGCCGTGGCCCCCGCCCCCAGGACCACCGCGGACCGCGGCGGAGGCATGGCCGCGCGCGCCTCGGTCACGGCGGTGACGATTCCGTGGACATCCGTGTTGAAACCCGTCAGCAGGCCCCCCGACGGCACCACCGTGTTGACGGCGCCCACGGCCTCGGCCAGGGGCTCCACGGCGTCGAGCAGCGGGATCACCGCCTGCTTGCACGGCATCGTCACCGACAGACCCAGGCAGTCCCCGTCGAGCCCCGCGACGAGCGCCGGAAGGGTCTGCGGCGTCTGCTCGATGCGGTCGAACCGCCAGGGACCGCACTCGTGAGAGCCTCCCAGGCCCAGCGACGCCCACGCCGCCCGGTGCAGCGCCGGCGAGAGCGAGTGGGCGACCGGCGATCCGATGACGGCGGCCCACCGGCTCACGAGGTGCACTTCCCCGGGTGGGACGCGCAGTACTCGTTGAAACGCGTCTTGTTCTGCTCCTGCTCGTCCAGTGTCGTCGCGAAGAGGGTCTCCCCCGTGTCGAGGTCCACCGTGACGAAGTACAGCCAGGATCCGTCGGCCGGGTGGAGCGTGGCCTCCAGGGACTTCTCCGACGGCTGGCTGATCGGGGTGGGCGGAAGCCCCGCATGGAGGTACGTGTTGTACGGGTTGTCGTCCTGGTAGTCCGCGTCGGTGGGCACCCCGCCCGTCTTCCCGACGCCGTAGAGGACCGTGGAGTCCATCTGGAGCAGGCCCTTCGTCTCCCCGCCGGAGTCGTCCAGCCGGTTGTCGATGACGCGGGCGACCTGGGGCAGGTACTCGTCGATGTTCATCTCGCGCTCGAGGATCGACGCCTTGGTGAGGATCGTCTGACGGTCTCCCTCGGCGACGCCCAGCCGGTCTAGCTCGTCCACCCTGGCGGACACCATCTGGGAGAAGAGGCTTTGCGGGGTGTCCGAGGAGGAGACCTCGTAGGTCCCCGGCTCGAGCCATCCCTCGACGTCGCCGCCGGCCTCCTCCGGCAGGCCGATCGCCTGGGCGTCCTTCATGGCGGCGTCGATGTCGTCGGCGGAGAAGTCCGTGACGCTCGCCATCTTCTCCGCGACCTGCGCAGCGGTCTGCCCCTCGATGACGGTGACGGTGTTGTCGGAGCGGTTCGCGTCGTCCAGCAGCGCCGCCACGGCCTCCGAGGCGCTCATCTGCTGCTTGAGCGTGTAGGTCCCGGGCTTGATCGAGGTCGCCGCCCTGTTCGCGTCGAAGGCCCGCGTGAAGGCGGCCAGGGACTTCACGACATCCTGGTCGACGAGCTTCTGCCCGATGTCCGTGCCGACGTCTCCCGACTCGACGGTGACCTGCACGGAGCCCGATCCGGGACCCGGATAGTCATCGGACTGCGGTGACGACCCGCCGCCGCGGACCTTCCCCCACGCGAACCACAGGCCGCCGCCGAGGAGGGCGAGGACGACGACGAGGATGATGCCGGTGCGGATCCGCTGATTGCGCCGCCGGCGGCGCACGCGGGCGCGCTCATGCTCGAGCCGGCGCGATCGGAGCCCGGAGGTCGTCTCGCCGGGCTCCGCGGGCGGGACGGGACCGGAGGTCCCAGGGAACAGGGGGATCGCGGGCGTCTCCGCCTCCTCGGGCAGCCGGTCCTCGTCCGCGAAGACCTTCGGGTCGTGGGCGTGCAATTGCCTGCGCGAGGGGAAGGGCCACTCGGGGGCGTCGCGGTCTGTCATCAGGTGCCCTTCCGGTCCCTGGGCTCGACGGTCTGGCCGGGGATCCCCGTCCCCATGCGTTCGTCGTCGAGCGCCTGCTCGAGGATGATCTGCGCCGCCACCTGGTCCACCATGGCCCGGTGCTCACGTTCCGGGACGCCGGACTCGCGCAGGCGGCGGTGCGCCTGGTTGGAGCTTAGCCGCTCGTCGACCAGGCACACCCGCACATCGGGGAGGGCCCGGGCGATCCGGCGGGCGAAACGCCGTGCGGCGCCCGCCGAGACCCCCTCGCCGCCGCCGAGATGGCGCGGCAGCCCGACGACGACCTCGACGACGTCGAACTGCCGGGCGATCTCCGCCAGGCGCCTCAGGTCAGATCCGTCGTCGGAGCGGTGGATCGTCTCCACCGGGATCGTGAGGATCGCTTCGGGATCCGTGCGCGCCACGCCGACGCGCACGGATCCGACATCGACTCCCAGCCGGGCCCCGGGCCTCAGCGACCCCGTGCTCACAGCGCCTCGATCTCGCGGGTCACCGCCCCCAGGGCGTCGTCGACGGCGGACGCATCCGTCCCGCCGCCCTGGGCGACATCGGCGCGCCCCCCTCCGCCGCCGCCCAGCCGCCTGGCGGCCGTGCGCACGAGCGCCCCGGCGTTGGCGCCGGCGCCTCGCGCCGCCTCATCGGTCGCCGCGACGACGCAGGGCCGTCCGGACGCCACGCCCACCAGGACGACGACGACTCCCCGCGCACCGCCCTGCGTTCCGAGGCGGTCGCGGACATCCAAGGTCAGGGCGCGCAGCGCGTCGGCCGACGCCACGGGGCCCGCCGAGGCCGCGACGACCGACAGGTCCCCGACCCGTCCGGCCGAGGCCGCCAGCTCTCCGGCGCGGGCGAGCGCCTGCTCGCGGCTCAGGCGCTCCAGGGAGCGCTCCGCGTCGCGCAGCCGCGTCATCAGAGACTCCACGCGCCCCGGCAGATCCTCCGCGCGCCCGCCCACGAGAGCGGACAGCTGGGAGACCAGCGCGTGCTCCTTGGCCTGGAACCCGAAGGCCGCGTCCCCGACCAGCGCGTCGATGCGGCGCACGCCGGAGCCGATCGAGGATTCGCCCAGCACGGCGACTCGGCCGATGCGCCCCGTGCTCGGGACATGCGTGCCCGCGCAGAACTCCTTCGACCAGTCCCCGCCGATGGAGACGACGCGGACCTCCTTGCCGTACTTCTCGCCGAAGAGCGCCATCGCGCCCGTCTTGCGGGCCTCCTCGATCGGCATGACGGTGTCCGTGACCGCCAGGTCCTCGGAGAGCTTCTCGTTGACGAGCTCCTCGATGTCGTCGACCTGGTCGGGGGACAACGCCGAGCCGTGCCGGAAGTCGAAGCGGAGCCGGGAGGGGGCGTTCTCGGACCCGGCCTGCGTGGCCGACTCGGAGACCACCTCGTGGAGTGCCCTGTGGACCATGTGGGTGGAGGTGTGCGCCCGCGCGATCGCGAGGCGACGCACAGGGTCGATCCGGGCCACCGCCTCCTCGCCCAGAGCCAGCGTGCCCTCCACCAGGGTCCCGCGATGGACGGAGAGGCCCTTGATGGGGGCCTGGACGTCGCCGACCCGGACCAGCGCCCCGTCGGCGGTGCGGATCGTCCCGTGGTCGGCCAGCTGGCCGCCCATCTCCGCGTAGAACGGCGTCTGGTTGAGGATGACCTCGACCTCGGCCGGGGCGCTGACGGCCGGCTGGGCGACGCCGTCGACCAGGATCCCCTCGATGCGGGCGTCGGAGGCGTCCTCGGTGTAGCCGAGGAAGCGGGAGCCGCCGCCGAGCCGCGTCGCGAAGTCGTGGAAGATGCGGACGTCGGCGTGACCGGTCTTCTTCGCGCGGGCATCCGCCCGGGCGCGCTCCCTCTGCTCGCCCATGAGGGCGCGGAAACGGGTCTCGTCGACGGACACGCCCTGCTCGGCAGCCATCTCCAGGGTGAGGTCGATGGGGAACCCGTAGGTGTCGTGGAGGGTGAAGGCGTCCTCGCCGGTGATGACGGCCGGCCCGTCGGACTCCTTCGCGTGGGTCACCGCCGTGTCCAGGATGGTCGTCCCCGCGCTCAGCGTGCGCCGGAACGCCTCTTCCTCGCCGTAGGCGACGTCGGAGATGGTGTCCCAGCCCGTCACCAGCTCCGGGTAGGAGGGGGACATCGCGTCGCGCGAGACCGGCAGGAGCACGGGCAGCGCCGGGTCCTCGACGCCCAGCAGGCGCATCGAGCGGATGGCGCGCCTCACGAGCCGGCGCAGCACGTAGCCGCGTCCGTCATTGCCTGGGCGCACGCCGTCGCCGATGAGCATCAGCGCGGAGCGCACGTGGTCGGCGACGACCCGCATGCGTACGTCGTCCTCCGCATCGGCGTGGTAGCGGCGCCCCGACATCTCCTGGACCGCCTCGATGACCGGGAAGACCTCGTCGATCTCGTACATGTTCGCCTTGTCCTGCAGGACGAAGGCGAGCCGCTCGAGTCCGGCTCCGGTGTCGATGCACTTCTTGTCCAGCTCGCCGAGCAGCGGGTAGTCCTTGCCCTCTCCCTCGCCGCGCATGTACTGGTCGAAGACGAGGTTCCACAGTTCCAGGTAGCGGTCCCCGCCCGGGTCGACCGTGCCTCCCTCGGCCTCGGGTCCGAAGGCAGGGCCGCGGTCGTAGTGCCATTCGCAGCACGGGCCCGCAGGCCCCGGCTGGCCCGTGTCCCAGAAGTTCTCCTCACGCGGGAGGCGCACGATGTGACGCGGGTCCATCCCGATCGCGCGGGTCAACATGTCGTAGGACTCGTCGTCGCGCTCCCACAGGGTGACCCACAGCCGGTCTCCGTCCAGGCCGTAGCGTCCCTGGTCGAGCGGCCCTGTCAGGAGATCCCAGGCGAACTCGATCGCGCCCTCCTTGAAGTAGTCGCCGAAGGAGAAGTTGCCGTTCATCTGGAAGAAGGTGCCATGGCGCGTCGTGCGGCCCACGTTGTCGATGTCGTTGGTGCGGATGCACTTCTGGACCGAGGCCGCGCGCGGCCACGGCGCGGGCTCCTCTCCGGTGATGTAGGGGATGAAGGGCACCATCCCCGCGATCGTGAACAGGATCGACGGGTCGTTGGAGATCAGCGGGACGGACGGCCGGATCTCGTGGCCCTTCGACGCGAAGTAGTCGAGCCAGCGTGTGCGGATCTCAGAGGTGCGCATGTGTCCTCGTCAGGGTGGGTCTTCGTCAGGGGTGCGGTTCATGACGCGCGGACCCCGAGAGCAGGGGCTCCCGGGGTCCGCGTCGTCGCGCGATCAGCGCGAGTAGTGCTCGACGACCATCTGGACGTCGCAGGTCACGGGGACCTCCGCGCGCTTCGGGCGGCGCACGAGTGTCGCCTTGAGGTGCTCGAGGTTGACGTCGAGGTAATCGGGGACGGCCGGCAGGACGTCGCGGTGGATGCCCTGGGCGGCGATCTCGAAGGGCACCGTCGTCTGCGACTTCGGCTTGACCTGGAGCGTCTGCCCTGGGCTCACGCGAGCCGAGGGGCGATCCACGATCCTGCCGTCGACCATGATGTGGCGGTGCACGACGAACTGGCGGGCCTGCTGGATCGTGCGGGCGAAGCCCGAGCGCAGCACGAGGGCGTCCAGGCGCATCTCGAGCAGCTCGACCAGGTTCTCGCCGGTCAGCCCCTCCTTGCGGCGCGCCTCCTCGAAGGTCCGGCGCAGCTGCGCCTCGCGGATGCCGTACTGGGCACGCAGACGCTGCTTCTCCTTGAGGCGGACCGCGTAGTCGGAGTCCTGGCGGCGGCGTGAGCGCCCGTGCTCGCCGGGCCCGTAGGGGCGCTTCTCGAAGTAGCGGACTGCCTTGGGGGTGAGCGCGATGCCGAGTGCGCGCGATTGGCGCACCTGCTTGCGCGAACGGTTCTGTGCCATATGCGATGGCCCTTTCCTGTCTCTGCTGTCATGCCGACGGCGGGTCGCCGCCGACACGGGGTCCACTCCCGGATGCGAGATCCTTCGGCCAAGACCCCAGGTGGGTCGGCCCGCGCGCCCAGATCGTCTGGGCGGGCGGACAGCCTTTGCAGCTTAGCGCATCCCCAGGAGTTCCCTGAGCCGCGCCAGCCGCTTCGTGAGCATCGCCTCATTGCCGTTCTCGGTGGGCAGGTAGTACCGCGTGCCCACGAGGTCGTCGGGCAGGTACTGCTGGGCCGCCACCGAATGGGGCGCGTCATGGGCGTAGACGTAGCCCTCGCCGTGGCCCAGGGCGCCGGCCCCCGCGTAGTGGGCGTCCCGCAGATGCGCGGGGACGGGCCCGCCCTTCCCGGAACGCAGATCCGACAACGCCTGGTCGATGGCGAGGTAAGAGGCGTTCGACTTCGGGGCCGTCGCGACCGCGACGACGGCCTCGGCCAGGAGGATCCGGGCCTCCGGCATGCCGATCATCGCGACGGCCTGGGCCGCCGCGACCGTGGTCGGTAGGACCTCGGGCGCCGCCATCCCGACGTCCTCCGCGGCGCAGATCATCACCCGCCGGGCGATGAAACGGGGGTCCTCCCCCGCCTCGATCATCCGGGCGAGATAGTGGATCGCGGCATCGACGTCCGAGCCGCGCATCGACTTGATGAACGCGGAGGCCACGTCGTAATGCTGATCGCGGTCCCAGCGCACCAGCGCCTGGTTGGCGGCGGTCTGGACCTCGTCCACGCCGATGGTGCCCGCCCCCCGCTCGGCGGCCGCGCCCGCCGCGGCCTCCAGCAGGGTGAGCGACTTGCGCGCGTCGGACCCCGCCAGCCGGACGAGGGCGTCCCTGGCGTCCTCGGCCAGGGCGAAGGCCCCCGCCAGCCCGCGCTCGTCGGCGAGCGCCCGGTCGAGGAGGGCCCTGATCGAGTCCTCGTCCAGCGGACGCAGGGTGACCAGCAGCGAGCGCGACAGCAGCGGCGAGATGACGGAGAACGACGGGTTCTCCGTGGTCGCCCCGATGAGGGTCACCCACCGGTTCTCGACCGCGGGAAGCAGGGCGTCCTGCTGTGACTTGGAGAAGCGGTGGATCTCGTCGACGAAGAGGACGGAGTCCTCGCCCGAGGCGGCCCGCCTCCGCCGGGCCGCCGCCACGACGTCGCGGATGTCCTTGACTCCCGAGGACACGGCAGACAGCTCGTCGAAGTGACGGCCCGAGGCCCGCGCGACCAGGTAGGCCAACGTCGTCTTGCCCGTTCCCGGCGGACCCCACAGGATGACGGAGGACACGGCCGGCCCGGCCGCCCCTGCGGGCTCCAGCAGCCGGCGCAGCGGGGAGCCCTCGCCCAGCAGGTGGTCCTGTCCGACCACCTCGTCGAGCCCGGTCGGCCGCATGCGCACCGCCAGCGGGGCTGAGGTCTGGAATGCGGGCACGCCGGAGTCCTCCGTCGCCTGCGCGTCGAAGAGGTCCATGTCCCCAGCCTATCGAGCCCCGCCCCCGGCGTCCCGGTCGGCCGCCGGTCCGGTCCCCGCGCGCGGGGGGAGGCGCTGGAGGCGGGCTGTCATTCGAAGAGCGACGTGTCACCCGCGCCCCGGCGGGCGATGACCGGCGCGCCCGACGTGTAGTCGATGACGGTCGTGGGCTCCGCGTCGCCGACGGGACCGACGATGACGAGGTCGACGCGGGAGCCGATCCGCTCGTCCACCTCATGGCCGTCGGTGAGCGGCTCGGCCTCCCCCGGGAGGATCAGGGTCGAGCACAACAGCGGCTCGCCGAGCGCCCCGACGACGGCCTGCGTGATGACATGGTCCGGGATGCGCACCCCCACCGTGTGCTTGCGCTTGTTGAGCGTCATGCGCGGCACCTCCTTGGTGCCCCGCAGGATGAAGGTGTACGGCCCGGGCGTCAGCGCCTTGATCGTGCGGAACTGATGGTTGTCGACGATGACGAGTTCGCCGAGCTGGCCGAAGGAGTGGCACAGGAGCGAGAAGTTGTGGTGCTCGTCGAGGCGGCGGATCTCACGGATGACGTCCATGCCCTCTTTGTTGCCCAACCGGCAGGCGACGGCGTACCCGGAGTCGGTGGGAAGGGCGATGGTGCCCCCCGCCCTGAGGAGTTCGACGGTCTTGTTGACGAAGC
This sequence comes from Schaalia naturae, assembly GCF_042665795.1. Classification (NCBI taxonomy): domain Bacteria; kingdom Bacillati; phylum Actinomycetota; class Actinomycetes; order Actinomycetales; family Actinomycetaceae; genus Schaalia; species Schaalia naturae. The sequence continues at coordinate 915,970 of NZ_JBHTEF010000001.1, read as the reverse complement.
GGACCTGCGGGTTCACGGGGTGCATCTCGACGTACGACATGCCCCCAGTGTGCCGCAGCCCACCTCCGCGCGCACCGCGTTCGGAGGTGGGCCGGCACCCGGTCAGACCGGTCCTCAGGCGGTCGTCGCCGTCGCCGAGTCCGCGGCTCCGCCCTCGTCACCGGCCGATGCGGCCTCGCCGCGCTTGCGGGGGACGGCGTCGACACCGGCCTCCTTGCGCTGGGCGGCCGTGATGGGGGCCGGCGCGTCGGTGAGCGGGTCGTAGCCGCCTCCGGACTTCGGGAAGGCGATGACGTCGCGGATCGACTCCGACTTCGTGAGCAGCGCGACGATCCGGTCCCAGCCGAACGCGATCCCGCCGTGCGGCGGCGCCCCGAACTTGAAGGCGGTGAGCAGGAAGCCGAACTGCTTCTCGGCCTCCTCTTCGGAGATGCCCATCACCTTGAAGACGCGCTCCTGGACGTCGCGGCGATGGATACGGATCGACCCGCCGCCGATCTCGTTGCCGTTGCACACGATGTCGTAGGCGTAGGCGAGCGCGTGTCCGGGATCCTGGTCGAAGGTGTCCAGCCACTCCGGCTTCGGCGAGGTGAAGGCGTGGTGGACGGCCGTCCACGCGGAGTGGCCCAGCGCGACGTCGCCCTCGGCGATGGCCTCTCCGGAGGGCTTGAACAGCGGGGCGTCGACGACCCAGGTGAACGCCCAGGCGTCTGGGTCGATGAGGCCGCAGCGCTGCCCGATCTCCAGACGGGCCGCGCCCAGCAGCTCCCTCGCGCGATCGGGATCGCCCGCCCCGAAGAAGATGCAGTCCCCCGGCTCGGCGCCGGTGGCCGCCGCGAGCCCGCCGCGCTCGGCCTCGGTGATGTTCTTCGCGACGGGCCCGCCCAGCGTCCCGTCCTCGCCGACCGTGACGTAGGCGAGGCCCTTCGCGCCGCGCGCCTTCGCCCACTCCTGCCACTTGTCGAAGGTGCGGCGCGGCTGGGAGCCGCCCCCGGGCATGACGACGGCGCCGACGTAGGGCGCCTGGAAGACCCGGAAGGGCGTGCCGGCGAAGTACTCCGTGAGGTCCGTCAGCTCGTACCCGAAGCGAAGGTCCGGCTTGTCGGAGCCGAAGCGCTCCATGGCCTCCTTGAAGGTCATGCGCGGGATCGGGGTCGGCAGGTCGTAGCCGATGAGAGCCCACACGCTGCGCAGGACGTCCTCGGCGACGGCGATCACGTCGTCCTGCTCGACGAAGCTCATCTCGATGTCCAGCTGGGTGAACTCCGGCTGGCGGTCGGCGCGGAAGTCCTCGTCCCGGTAGCAGCGGGCGATCTGGAAGTACCGCTCCATGCCCGCGACCATGAGCATCTGCTTGAACAGCTGAGGGGACTGGGGCAGGGCGTACCACGATCCCGGGGACAGGCGGGCCGGCACGATGAAGTCGCGGGCGCCCTCCGGCGTCGAGCGGGTGAGCGTCGGGGTCTCGATCTCGATGAAGTCGCGGTCGTAGAGGGTGTCGCGGGCGACCCGGGAGACCTGGGAGCGCAGGCGGATCGCCTTCTGCTCGGGCTCGCGGCGCAGGTCCAGGTAGCGGTAGCGCAGGCGGGTCTCCTCGCCGACCTTGCCGGCGTCCTCGGCGTTGGAGGAGACCTGGAAGGGAAGCGGCGCGCTGGGATTGAGGATCGTGATGTCGTCGCCCAGGATCTCGATCGCCCCGGTCGCCAGGTTCGGGTTCTGGTTGCCCTCCGGACGGGCCAAGACCTCGCCCGTCACCTGGAGGACGTACTCGGACCGCAGCTCGTGGGCCACCGACTCGTCGCGGACCACGACCTGGACGACGCCCGAGGCATCGCGCAGATCCACGAACACCACCCCTCCGTGGTCGCGACGCCGGTCGACCCATCCCGCCAGGGTGACGGTGTGGCCGACGAGGTCGGTGGACAGGCTGGCGATCGCATGGGTGCGCAGCACGGGCTATTCCTTTCATCGATGCCGTCCCGCGAGACGAGCGGGGGCGCGCACAGTCTAGCGCGGCCGTCCCGCCGGCCCCTCAGGCCGGCGCCCGCCCGCGGGGCACGAGCGCGGGGCTGCCGGGTGGGGATTCGTGGGGCAAGGGCGGGGGGAGACTCGTGTACTGGTGGCCGGTGGGCGCGCTCAGGGTGACGGCGCCGTCGGGTCCGGGCCTGGCGCGCCATCCGGGTGCCTCTTTGGCTTGATTGCAGTGGCGGCACAGGCCCTGGCCGTTGGCGGCCGTGGTAGGGCCGCCGTGCTGGGCGGGGATGACGTGGTCGGCGTGCGAGATAGGCGCCCCGCACCAGGGGGTGCGGCAGATGCCGCCGTCACGCGCCGCGATGTAGCGGCGAAGCCCTGGGGGGAAGAGCCGGCGGGTTGACTCCATGGCGAGGAGCCGCCCGTCGGCCGGCCGCACGTACAGGCGACGGATCCAGCGGCGCGTGTCCTCCTCTGCGCCCGGACGGGAGAGGATCGCGCGGGCCACGCCCGCCGGTACCGGGCCGAATCCGCCGACGTGGGCGGGAGTGTCTGCCTCGCCGAGCAGCGCGTCGTCGGTGATGACAAGCTGGACCTCCACGGGGACCGCGTCCGCACCGGTCTGCCCGGTGAGGCGCATGACGAGCGTGTCCGCCATGATCTGGGCGCGCCCTCGCGCGTCCCCGGCGCTGCGGGCCGCGTCGGCCTCGCGGGTGAGCGCCGCGTGCACCGCCACGCCCTGGGCGACCGGCAGGAGGGCGGACACCACCGTCATGCACGCCGGAGCAGGCCGGATGGTGACCCTACGGTCGGCCTCCGCCCGGGCGGCGTGCTCCACGACGCCACCGGGGTCCGCGGCGTAGGACGCGTCCCGCGCCCGGGCCACGACTTCCCGGTCGGACCATCCCGCAAGCCCCGCAGCGAGCTGGCAGTCCACCGCCAGGCGGTCCTCCCTGTCGAGACACGCCGTCTCCCGAGCGACGAGCATCGCCCTCCACTCGCTGATGCGCCCCGTGTTGAGGGCCGACATGGTCTCCGGCAGCTCGCTCATCAACGCCTGGGCGAGTCCGATGAGCGTGCGGGCCCGATGCGGGGACTCGCGGCGCGCCAGCGCAACCTCGCTGACGACGCTGCGATGAGCGGCCTCGCGTCCGGCAGCGGTCGTGGCAGCGCCTTCGCGCGCCTCCCGCAACGCGACGGCGGCCCGGGCCTGTGCCGCGCAGCATGCGTTCTTCAGGTCCTCCAGTGCCCCCATGAGATCCACCAGGTCCCGATCCGACCCCCGGGCCACCACGTCGTCCACGCACTCCATGAGGGCGGACACAGCTCCCGAGCCGGCCACGGCACCTGTGTGCTCGGCGGCGGGTCGACAGTTCGTCCTCGTGATCATGCCTCCATCCTAGTCGAACACATGTTCGACTTCGAACGTCGCACGTCCCCTGTGGATCACCGCGGCTCTCGCCACCTCGGGTGCCGGAAAAGGCGGAATCAGCCGCCCTGCGCGTCCTGATGGCGCGCGTGGGACGATGGTCGCCATGGCGTCCCCCTCCCCTTCCTCCTCCCCCCTCGACGAGGGCGGCGCCGCAGGGCGCACCCGTCGGGCATGGTCCCCCCCGGAGATCGCCCTGATGGCCGGTTCCGTCCTGCTCATCACCCTGAGCGCCTTCGAGTCTCTGGCGACCACCACGATCATGCCGAGCGTCGTCGCCGAGCTCGGGGCGGAGTCCTGGTTCTCGGTGGCCTCCGGAGCGGCGATGGCCGCTCAGCTGCTGTCGACCGTCATCGCCGGCATGCTCTCCGACCGAAGGGGGCCGGCCGGCGTGCTCGTCGCCGGCAGCGTCCTGTTCGTCCTGGGTCTGGCCCTGTGCGCGGCTGCCCCCCACGTCGGGGTGTTCGTCGCCGGCCGCCTGGTCATGGGGCTGGGTGGCGGCATGGTGATCGTCCCTCTCTACGTGCTGGTCGGCGCCGTGGCCACGGACGCCCACCGGCCGACGTTCTTCGCCGGGTTCTCCCTGGCGTGGGTGCTGCCCTCGCTGATCGGACCGGCCATCGCCGGCCTCGTGACCGCGCACTGGGGGTGGCGCTGGGTTTTCGGGAGCGTGCCCGTCGCCGCCGCGGTCGCCCTCGTCCCGTTGGTGCCGCTGCTCCGGCGGTTCGACCTCCCCGCCGGGGGCGAGGCCCGGCCCCGGCGCGAGATGGGCGTCCTCGCGCTATCCGGCCTGGGAGCCGGCGGGGGCATCCTCCTCCTGCAGCTCGCCGGGGCCGGCGGCGGATGGGCCGCCTGGGCGCTGGGCCTGGCGGGGGCGGCCCTCACCGTGTGGACGCTGCCCCGCCTCGTGCCCGCCGGGGCCTTCCGCCTGCGGCGCGGGACGCCCTCGGCGATCGCCACCCGCCTTCTCGCCATGGGATCGCTCACGGGGGCGACAGCCTTCCTCCCCCTCGTCCTCCAACGGGTCCACGGCTGGAGCGTCGAGCACGCCGCGATGGCGGTGACAGTCGGCTCCCTGGCCTGGGCCCTCGGCGCGACGCTCCAGGCGCGCATCGTCCGCCCGGAGGCCCGCGCGCGGCTCCCGTTGCTCGGGACGACGCTCATGATGATCGGCCTGGTCCCCGTCGCCCTTCTGGCGTGGCCGGGCATGCCGGTGTGGCCGGGGGTCCTCGGAATGTTCCTCGCGGAGATGGGGATCGGCTTCGTCCATTCGACGCTGTCCGACCTCACGCTGGGGATGACCCCCCGGTCGCAGCACGGGGCCGTGAGCTCGTGGCTGCAGGTCGCCGACAACGGGGGATCGGCGCTGGAGCTCGCCCTCGTCTCGCTCGCGCTGGCCGTGTGGGCGCGGACCACGCTGCTCCCCTACGCCCCGGCCGGCGCCATCGCGCTCGTCCTGGCGGCGCTTGCCGTGTGGGCGGCCTCGCGGATCCCCGCGCGTCCCTGAGCGGCGGCCGCGTCGCCCCCGTCGGCCCGCCCATGCGGATCGAGATCGTCCGGTGAGCGATCTCACCCGCGCCGCCTGCTGTACCTGGCCGCCTCCCCCGCCTAGGGTGGAGCCGCGATGAGGCGCAGCCCCATGTTGATGGTGACCGGCCCGTGGCCGGTGAGTGTTGGTGTGCGAGAGGGCCGCGCCGAAGGCCCCCTGAGGCCCGGCCAGGCGTTCAACCCCGGCTTCGAGACGCATTCGAGACACCTTGAGGATCACTGTGCCCACGCTTGAAGACGCCGACTCGGCGCTGCCTGCCGACGGCGGCGCCGCCGCTGCTGCGACCGGGGACGAGGAGCTCGCCGCGCTCCTCCATGAGGAGCCCGCCGGCCCCGCCGAGCAGGAGGCGTCCTCGTCCCCGGTTGACGAGCCCGATGCGGACGGCGAGCCCGATGCGGACGACGCCGCTGACCCGGATGACGAGGGCGGCGCCGACGACGCGGAGGACGACGCGATCACCTTCGCGGACCTCGGCCTGCCGCCCGAGCTGCTCGACGCCGTCACCCGGATGGGTTTCGTCACGCCGACCCCCATCCAGGCCGAGGCGATCCCCGCCCTCCTCTCCCGACGAGACGTCGTCGGCATCGCGCAGACCGGAACCGGCAAGACCGCGGCCTTCGGACTGCCGCTCCTGGCCGGCATCGACACCGCCGAACGCGACGTCCAAGCCCTGGTGCTCGCCCCGACCCGAGAGCTCGCCATGCAGTCCGCGCAGGCCATGGAGGACTTCGCCCAGCGCTCGCGCGACGTCGACATCGTGGCCGTCTACGGCGGCGCCCCCTACGGCCCCCAGCTCGGCGCGCTGCGCCGCGGCGCGCAGGTGGTCGTCGGCACACCCGGCCGCATCATCGATCTCATCGAACGCGGCGCCCTCGACCTGTCCCGGGTCCGCATGCTCGTCCTCGACGAGGCGGACGAGATGCTGCGCATGGGATTCGCGGAGGATGTGGAGACCATCGCCTCCTCCGCGCCGAAGGAACGGCTGACCGCGCTGTTCTCCGCGACGATGCCCGCCCAGATCGAGAGGGTCGCCAACACGCACCTCCACGACCCGCTGAAGATCGCGGTGTCGGAGGAGTCCTCGACCGTCGACACGATCCACCAGACCTACGCGGTCGTCCCCTTCAAGCACAAGTCCTCCGCGCTCGCCCGCGTCCTGTCCACCCGCGACGCCGACGCCGTCCTCGTCTTCGTGCGCACCCGCTCCGACGTTGAGGACATCGCCCTGGACATGGCCAATCGCGGGTTCCGCGCCGCCGGGATCTCCGGCGACGTCGCTCAGAAGGAACGCGAGCGCATGGTCGAGCGCCTGCGCGACGGCTCCCTGGACGTCCTGGTCGCCACCGATGTCGCCGCGCGCGGCCTGGACGTCGAGCGCATCGGCCTGGTCGTCAACTACGACGTGCCGCGCGAGGCCGAGGCCTACGTCCACCGCATCGGGCGGACCGGCCGGGCGGGGCGCGAGGGACGCTCCCTCACCTTCTTCACCCCGCGAGAGAAGTACCGTCTGCGCCGCATCGAGAGCCTCACGGGCACGCCGATGGAGGAGGTCCGCATCCCCTCCCCCGCCCAGGTCGCCGAGTTCCGGGCGCGCCGGGTCCTCGACCGCGTGCCCGCCCGGGCATCGGCCGGCGGGCTCGACCTGTACCACACGCTCCTCGCCGAACTGCACGAGGCCTCCGACCTCGGCATCGCGGACATCGCCGCCGCCCTGCTCGCCCAAGCCGTCGGCGACGTGGGCGGGGACGCCGCGACCCGTCGGGCGAACGACCGACGCGGAGAGGGCAGGATCCGTCACGAGGAGGAGGTCGACGAGAACGGCGAGTTCCTGTACGCCGCCTTCGAGGGCCACCGCGACGCTGAGCGCGGGCGCGGACGCGACCGTGGAGGCCGGGACCGCTTCGACCGCGAGGACCGCGACGGCCGCGTCCGCCGTGGAGGGGCCCGCCCCGTCGGCTCCGGCACCGGGCGCCGCTACCGCGTCGAGGTCGGCCGCAAGGACGGGGTGCGTCCCGGCGCGATCGTCGGCGCCATCACCGGAGAGGGCGGCGTCAACGGCAAGGACCTGGGGCGTATCGATATCTTCCCGACCTTCTCCCTCGTGGAGATCTCCGGCGGGCTCTCCGAGGATGCCACCGCCCGGATCTCGAAAGCCCGGGTCTCCGGACGCGCCCTGCGCATCCACGAGGACCGCGGGCCGGGAGCGGGGCGCGACCATGGCCACGACCGCGGGCACCACGAGGACGAGCGGGCGGCGCGGGCGGATGCCTCAGGCCGGCCCGGTCGGCACGACCGTTTCGACCGCGGCGAGCGCTTCGATCGGGGGGACCGGCGTTTCGGCGGCTCACGCGGCGAACGCAGGCCACGCCGGCACTGACCACCCCACGGCGGGACCCGACGCCGAACTCGCCGGTGGGGCCGGGCGCGCTCGAGGCTAACGGAGCCGGGCCGCGCGGGAGAGGGCGTCGAGGACCGCGTGCTGACGGCGGTCCTCCTCGACCAGGGGGACGACCAGACGCGCTCCCACGACCTCCTCGACGGCGTCGTCCAGCGCGGTCCGCGCCCGGCGCGCGCGCCGCCGCCACCCGATGGCGGCGCCCACCGCGCCGATCCCCACGACCAGCAGGGTGACGGCCACTCCGCCCAGGACCAGCCACGTCGGAACCGGCAGCCCGCGCCACGCGGGCGGCGTCCAGGTCACGAGCAGGAACCGATCGGCGGCCCCCGCACCCAGGATCCACACGAGGCCGGCGAGCGCCGCCGCCCAGCCCAGCCACTGCGCGGCGTTCATCCACCCCCACCACCTCGGGTCGCGGGACAGGCCCAGATCGGCGTCCGAGATCGCGCGGTCGAGTTCGGGGGCCAGGCCCTCGGCCGCCGTGCGGGCGACGCGGTGGAGGCGCCGGTCCCACGCGGGCGGGCGTCCCCGCCCCAGCCGGTCGGCGACCCGCCTCACCCCGGTGGACAGCTCCGCCGCCGCCGTCGTGCCAGCCGATCCCGTCTCCGCGGGCACCGACGTCACGGATCCGCCCGCGCTTCCCCGTCCCAGGTGCAGTCGCACCAGGGGATCCGCGCGGAACCGCCCGACCCAGCGCACGGGCAGCCACCCGCACTCGCGCAGGGCCCGATGCCGGTAGGCGCCGCCGACCGCCCGGGCCACCCGGGGCGTGCCGGCCGCCCGCCCGGCCGCGTCGGCGACCGCCCGGGCCAGGCCGTCGGGGTCGAGGTCCGGCAGGTCCGCGCGCCCGGGCCCGAGCGCCTCCGCCACCCGCTCCACGGCCTCGTCCAGGGCGCCCTGCACCCGGAGCCCATCGCGCCGGACGTGCTCCGCCGTGGATGTGAGGATCTCGCGCAGCTCCTCGATGCCCTCGCCCGTCAACACCGATGTCGAGACGACCCGGGGAGCGGGGACGCCGTCCTCGGCCAGCAGACGGGCGAGATCGGCCTCGACGGCGGCCCTGCCCGGCCCGTCCAACAGGTCGGCCTGGGCGAGCGCCACGACCGTCGCCCCGGCATGCCGCGCCAGGGGCGCGACCCAGTCCGAGTGGACGACGTGATCGGCGTACTTCTGCGGGTCGAACACCCACACCAGCAGGTCGACGCGGCGGGAGAGCCGGCCTGCGACCTCTCTGTTCGCCTCCGACACCGAATCGATGTCCGGCAGGTCGATCAGCACCAGGCCCTCAGGCAGTCCGGCTCCGCCGGGCACCAGGACGCGACGCGAGACCCCGATCCAGTCGACGAGCTCCGCGACGTCGTGGCCGGGCCGGACCGCCGCCAGCGGCTGCGTGGTCGTCGGGCGGAGCACCCCGACCTCCGCCAGGTCGGCTCCCGTCAGGGCGTTGAACAGCGAGGACTTCCCCGAGCCCGTCGCCCCGACCAGCGCCGCCACCGTCGTCGACGGGTCCAGGCCCCAGCGGCCGTCGGCGCGCTCCAGGGCCGCGGCGACCTCGTCGACGACCTCCGCGGGCACGTCGCCGTCCAGCAGGTCCATCGCCTGGGCGAGCGCGTCGATGCGCTCCGCCGGATCCGCCGACCGCGAGGCGCGCCCCGTCCACGGCGCTCTCATCGCAACCCCCAGTCGTCCTGGACCTCGCCGCGGCGCCCAGCGAGGTCCGCGACCGCGGAGGGCTCCGGCAGACGGTCCCGCAAGGGCCGCACCGACTCCTCCAGGACGCCCCGGACCCGGTCCAGCAGGAGGGCCCGCGCGCGGCCCGCCATCGTGCGGACCGCCTGGTCGCCGAACACCGCTTCCAGGAGCCTCTGTGCCACTGCGGCGGTGGCGCCCGCGACCCCGACCTCCGCGCCCGTGATCCCTCCCGTCGAGGCGAAGATCACAATCATCAGCGCCACGCCGACGACGTTGACGCCCACGGCCATCAGGCGCGCCCCCGCGCGCCGCGACGCCCCCTGCTCGCGGACCAGGGCGAGCAGGTCCCGCTGCCATTCCCGCGTGAGGCCCAGGGCGCGCTCGTCCAGGGAGGCCCGGTCCTCCTCCGCCGCATCGACGAGGCCGGCCACGGCCGGCATGGACTCCCAGGCGGACTCCGCGTCCTCGCGGACCCGTGAGAGCTCCTCACGCACGAGAGACGCCAGCCCGGCCTCGATCGCGTCCTCGACCGGGCGGACCGGGGCGGGGCGCCCCCGCAGCGCGGCGCTCACCCTGTCCCTCAGCCAGGAGACCCCGGAGCCGAGCCTGCGCGTGAAGTCCGCGGCCCCCACGACCTCCTGCCAGCGCGCCAGCACCTCCCCGCGCAGCAGCGTCCCGTCTGCGGTCGCCTGGGACACCCGTTCCGCGGCCCGGTCGACCTGCGTGTCCAGAGCATCGGCAGCCGCGGCCAGCGCGGCATCGTGCTCGGCCAGCGCCTCCTCGACGTCCCCCACCGAGGCGGCGACCTCGCGTACGGCGCCGGTGAGGGACTGATGCGCGATCTCGGCGCGCCTGCGGGCGTCGGCGCCGATCCCCTCCAGCCACCGGCGCAGCCCCGCGACGGCCGCGCCCGGGAGCAGTCCCGATGCCAGGGGCTGCTCGTCCACGGTGAACAACGGCGCCTCCCCCAGCCCGGCGCCCGCCATGAGGCGTCGGAGGTCCGCCGCGACGTCGGTCGCCGCCCCCGGGGGGAGCCGGTTGAGGACCACGCCCACCGTGAGGTCGCGCCCGGGGGCCTGGGAGAGCACCTCCCAGGGGACGGCGTCGGCGTACCGAGCCGCCGTGGTGACGAAGACCCACAGGTCCGCCGCGTCGAAGAGCCCGCGCGCCAGCATCCGGTTCGAGTCGACGACGGAGTCGAGGTCGGGGGCGTCGAGGAGGCTCACGCCCTCCGGCAGCGCCTCGCTCTCACGCATCTCGAGCTCGGCGCTGGCGGCGGCTCCGGTCGTCGCGGGCGCACCCGGCGCCGCGCGCAGCCGCGCCAGCTCCGGCAGGAGCCGCGCCCGCTCGAACCACGGTCCGTCCGCGGCGTGGTGGAGGAGCAGTGGGCGGCGGGTGGTGGGGCGCAGGGCTGAGGAGGCGGACACCTGCGCGCCGACCAGCGAGTTGACGATCGTCGACTTACCGGCGCCCGTCGAGCCGCCGACGACGGCCAGCAACGGGCCTCCCACGGACTCCAGACGGGGGATGACGTGGTCCGCCAGACGGCGTGACGCGCGCGCCCGGATCTGCTCAGCGAAGCCCGCCCGGGGCGTCGGCAGATCCAGGGAGGCGCCGTTCAGCGCCTCCTCCAGGGCCCGCAGGTGCTCCAGGCGATCCATCGGTCACTTCGCCGCCTCGACTCGGGGCCAGAGGTCCTCGGCCGGCGGACGCCATGCCGCGGCGTCGGCCTCCGCCTGCTCCCCGCTGCGGATGTCCTTGACGCTGTCCGCCTGCCCGTCGGCCCCGGGGAACCAGACGAAGGGGATGCCCCGACGGTCGGCGTGGCGGATCTGCCGGCCGAACTTCACGGCGCTCGGTGCCACGTCCGCCGGGATGCCGCGCGCCCGCAGCGCCGACGCGGCCCGCTCCGAGCGTGCGCGGTCGGCCTCGTCGACGACCGCGACCAGGACGGCGGAGGGGACCGAACGGGTCGCGCGAACCAGGGGGACGGACAGCATCCGGGACACGAGACGCGACACGCCGATCGACAGCCCGACCCCGGGGTAGGTCCGTGAGCCCTCGTGGGCCAGGGAGTCGTAGCGCCCGCCCGAGCAGATCGAGCCGAGGTCCTCGTGGCCCTCGATCTCGGACTCGTAGACCGATCCCGTGTAATAGTCCAGGCCGCGCGCGATCTTGAGGTCGGCGACGACCGCTCCGGGCATCCGCTCGCCCGCCGTCTCGAGCAGCGCGCACAGCTCGTCCAGGCCGGTGGCGAGCAGATCCGTGGGGCCATCGAGGTCCAACGCCTCCACGCGCGCGCGGACCTCCCGGGGGTCGCCCGTGCGGATCCCCGCCATCGCCAGGAGCACGCCGGCCTGCGCGGCCGAGATCGAGGCCTCCGCCAGCTCCTCGCGCACGCCCTCGGCGCCGATCTTGTCGAGCTTGTCCAGTCCCCGCAGGGCGGCCTCCACGTCGCTCACCCCGATCGACTCGCACACGCCCTGGACGACCTTGCGGTTGTTGACGAGGACGCGCACCGGCGGCAGCGGCAGGGCGTTCAGGGCCTCGGCCATGACGAGGGGCAGGTCGACCTCGTAGTGGAACGGCAGCGTCCCCGCCCCCACGACGTCGATGTCGGCCTGGGTGAACTCGCGGAACCTGCCCTCCTGAGGCCGTTCCCCGCGCCAGACCTTCTGGATCTGGTACCGCTTGAAGGGGAAGTCGAGGTCGTTCGCGTGCTCCACCACGTAGCGCGCGAAGGGGACCGTGAGGTCGAAGTGGAGGCCCAGCCGGTGCTCCGACGGGCGTCCGCGCCCCGCTTCGGCCTCCTTGAGAGCCTGGAGGCGGTCGAGGACGTAGATCTCCTTGGAGGTCTCCCCCTTCTTCTCCAGCTCTTCCAGCGTCTCCACCGCCCGCGTCTCGATGCCCGCGAATCCATGGAGTTCGAAGGTGCGGCGCAGGTGGTCGAGGACGAACTGCTCGACGATGCGTCCGTCGGGCAGCCATTCGGGGAATCCAGAGAGGGAGGTGCGTGCCATGTGGGCCATCATCCCACGCGCGGGGCGGCACAGGCCAGGCAGCTCACCCCAGGCGGCGGGCCCGCCGCAGGTAGGGGTTGACGGCGAGCTCGCGCCGCATCGTGGTGAGGGGCCCGTGCCCGGGAACCAGGACCGTGGCGGGGTCCAGGGCGTTCGCCAGCGTGCGCAGGGTGTGGCGCATCTGGGTCTCGTCGCCGCCGGGCAGGTCGGTGCGCCCCACCGAGTCGCGGAAGATCACGTCACCGCTCAACGCCCACGGACCGGGCTCAGGATGGTTTTCCAGCACCTCGCCGGAGGCGCCGTCGACCACCACGAGATCCGAGTCGAGGAGGAACACGGCCGAGCCCTCGGTGTGGCCCGGCGCCGGGACCATGCGCAGGCGCACCGCGGGCACGAGCTCGACGGCGCCCGCCGGCATCTCGCGGAGGTCCGCCGGCGCCTCCCACACGAGGTCCATGTCCTGCGGCGCCATCGTGCCGACACCGGCCAGCGGGTCCTCGAAGCGGGGAAGATCCGGGCCCGGCGCCCACACGGGGACCTGCTCGACGGCGTCCGCACGGAGCCCCCAGCGGGCGGCCTCCGCCGCGTCCCAGACGTGGTCGGGGTGCCCGTGGGTGCACAGGACGGCCCCGACGGCGGCGGCGAGGCCGTCGAGGATCCCCCGCAGGCGGTCGAGCACGCCGTGCGAGGGGTCGACCACCACGACCTCGCGGGCCCCGTCCGGGGCGATGATCAGGCAGTTCGCGCCGAAGAACGGCGTCGGCAGGACGAAGAGGCGCATGGGCCCGTCACGCCATCGAGGAACGGATCTGGTCGAGCCAGGCCTGTTTCGTCGTCAGAGCGTCGCGCAGGTCGGCGGCCTGCGCGGTGTCACCGGCGGCCTCCGCCGCCTCGACTTCGGCGCGCAGCTGGGCGACCTGCTCCTCGAGCTGGCCGAGCATGCCCTCTGCGCGGGCCTTCGTCTCGGGGTTCGACCGGTTCCACTCGCGCTCCTCGGCGGCCCTGACGGCGTCCTCGACGGCGCGCATCCGCCCCTCGATCCGCGACACGTCCGCGCTCGGAACCCGTCCGGCCTCGTCCCAGCGGTCCTGGACGGACCGCAGCCGCCGCTTGGCGTCCTCGAGATCGTGCAGCGGCAGGAGCGCCTCGGCCTCCGCGAGGAGCGCCTCTTTGGCCGTGAGGTTCTCCTGGTACTCGGAGTCGACCGCCTCGTCCTTGGCTCGCCGCGCGTCGAAGAACACCTGCTGGGCGGCGCGGAAACGCGCCCACAGGGCGTCGTCCTCCTTGCGCGAGGCGCGCGGGGCCGCCTTCCACCGGTCCATGAGGTCGCGGTAGGCCGCAGAGGTCCGCCCCCAGTCTGTGGAGTTCTGGAGCGACTCCGCCTCGGCGATGAGCCCTTCCTTGAGGCGCTTGGCCTCCCCCTGCTTCTGGTCGAGGGCGGAGAAGTACTGGCGGCGATGCCGGTCGAACACGGAACGGGCACCGGAGAAGCGCTTCCACAGCTCGTCCTCCGTCGACTTGTCGAGGCGGGGTCCGCGGCGCTGGAGCGTCTTCCACTCCTCGAGCAGGTCGCGCAGCGTCTGCCCGGACTGCTTCCAGTGGGTCCGATCCGGGTCCTGGGCGACGACGGCCTCGGCCTGCTCGACCAACGCGGTGCGCTCGGCCAGCGCGTGCTCCTTGGCGGCCCGACGCTCCGCGCGGGCCTCGGCCTTGCGTTGCTCGGCGCGCCCGGCGAGTTCCTCGACCCGGACCCGAAGCGCCGGGAGGTCGCCGATCGCCGCGGGTTCCGCCACCGCCTGGCGCAGCGTCTGGAGCGTCTGGTCGATGTCCTTGGGGGACAGTTGCGCCAGTCGTTCCTCGAACAGGCTCACCGTCGCCTCAAGATCGGCGAACCGGCGGGTGTACAGCGCGAAGGGGTCCTCGGGGACGCCGTCCGGATACCCGCCGATGAGCCGTTCGGCCTCCCCGTCCGCGACGAAGACGTCGCCCTGGGCGTCGATGCGTCCGAACTCGGTGGACAACGGCTCCGTGACAACCGGACGCTCACCGCCCGGAGCGGGCGCCGGCGGGACCGGTGCCTCGCCGCCCGGAGCGGGCGCGGGCTCGACATCGGCGGGGCCGACCGGCGCGCCGGGGTGGCGGGGGCCGGGCGTCGGCGCCGGGTTCGGGGCGGCGCCGTCGACGGGAGCGGCCTGGGTCCCGGCGCTCCCAGCGGCGTCGGGGGTTTCCTGCGGGAGGGACGTGGTGCTCACGATGTTCCTTTGGGGACGAGGGCGGCGCTGCCGTCCTGGCGCGTTGCCGCCCATCCGGGGACGGGCGGACCTGGTGCGCCACCGTGTGGCGGTGTGGCGCGCCTCTTATCCTACGTGCCCCGCCGCTCCCCCTGCGACCACCGGCCGTTCAGGGCCTGCGTTCCGACCCGGTCAGGCGCACCGCCTCGAAGACGCCGTCGACCCTGCGCAGGGCGGCCAGCACGGCGTTGAGATGGCTCATGTCGGCCAGCTCGAAGGAGAATCGGGCGGAGGCGATCTGGTCGGCGCTGGTGGACATCGACCCGGTGATGATGTTGACCCGGTAGTCGGACAGCACCTTCGTGAGGTCGGAGAGCAGCCCCGCCCGGTCCAGGGCCCGCGTCTCGATCTGGACCAGGAATTGCCCGCCGGGATGGTCCTGGTCCCAGGAGACCTCGATGAAGCGCTCAGGGTGGAGCTCCTGGAGGCGCAGCGCGTTCTGGCAGTCTGACCGGTGGACGGACACGCCTTGCCCGCGGGTGATGAAGCCGACGATGTCGTCGCCGGGCACCGGCGTGCAGCACCGCGCCAGTTTGACCCAGATGTCACCGGCGTCCATCCCGGACACCGTCACCCCGGATCCCTGAACCGCGGGTCTCGGCCGGGACAGCGTCGAGGACACCCCTGGGGTGATGCCCTCGGAGAGCGTCTCCTCGGTGCCGTCGCCCCCGCCCAGGTTCTCCACGAGCTTCGTCACGACGTTCTGCGCGGAGATGTGGTTCTCCCCCACCGCGGCGTACAGCGTCGAGATGTCCGGATACCCCAGCGACGTCGCCACGGCGAGGAGCGTCTCGTGGTTGAGCAGGCGCTGCAACGGGAGGTTCTGCTTGCGCATCGCGCGCGCGATGTGCTCCTTGCCCTCCTCCACCGCCTCGTCGCGGCGTTCCTTGGAGAACCACGCCTTGATCTTCGAACGCGCGCGCGGCGAGGCCACGAAGGCCAGCCAGTCGCGGGACGGCCCGGCCTTCGCCGACTTCGAGGTCACCACCTCGACCGTCTCCCCGGACTCGAGCTCGGTGTCCAGGGGCACGAGCCGGCCGTTGACGCGGGCTCCCACCGTGTGGTGGCCGACCTCCGTGTGCACCGCGTAGGCGAAGTCCACGGGCGTGGCGTGGGCCGGCAGGACGACGACCTCCCCGCGGGGGGTGAACACGTAGACCTCGTCGTCGGCGATCTCGTAGCGCAGGGAGTCGAGGAACTCCTCCGGGTCCCCGGTCTCCCGCTCCATCTCGACGAGGGCCCGCAGCCAGTTCATCTGCTCGTCGCCCGTCATCCTGTCGCCGTCGGCCGAGGTGGCGTTCGGGTTCTCCTTGTACTTCCAGTGGGCGGCGACCCCGTGCTCGGCGCGCTCATGCATCTCGAAGGTGCGGATCTGGATCTCCACCGGGCGCCCCGCCGGCCCCACCACCGTCGTGTGCAGCGACTGGTAGAGGTTGAATTTGGGCATCGCGATGTAGTCCTTGAACCGCCCGGGGATCGGATTCCACCGCCCGTGCACCGCGCCCAGCACGGCATAGCAGTCCTTCACCGACTCCACGAGGACGCGGACGGCCACCAGGTCGAAGATCTCGTCGAAGGCCTTCCCCCGCACGATCATCTTCTGGTAGATCGAGTAGTGGTTCTTCGGCCGCCCGCCCACGGTGCCCTTGATGTGCGAGCGGCGCAGGTCCTCCTCGATCTGGCCGATGACCTCGCGCAGGTACGTGTCGCGCTGCGGCGCCCGCTCCGCCACCAGATGGTCGATCTCGTCGTAGATCTCGGGCAGCAGCGTCTTGAAGGAGAGCTCCTCAAGCTCCCATTTGATCGTGTTCATCCCCAGCCTATGGGCCAGGGGGGCGTAGATCTCCAGGGTCTCCTGGGCCTTGCGCTGGGCGGACTCCCGCGGCACGAAACGCCAGGTGCGCGCGTTGTGCAGGCGGTCCGCGAGCTTGATGAGGAGGACCCGGATGTCCTTGCTCATCGCCACGATCATCTTCCGCAGCGTCTCCGACTGCGCCGCCGCCCCGTAGTGGACCTTGTCCAGCTTGGTCACGCCGTCGACCAGTTGGGCGATCGACTCCCCGAAGTCGGCGGTGAGTTGCTCCGCCGTGTAGTCCGTGTCCTCGACCGTGTCGTGGAGCAGGGCCGCCACCAGCGTCGGCGTCGTCATCCCCATCTCGGCCAGGATTGTCGCCACGGCGACGGGGTGGGTGATGTAGGGCTCCCCCGACCGGCGCATCTGCCCGCGGTGGTGACGCTCCGCCGTCTCATAGGCGCGCTCGATGACCGAGATGTCGGCCCTCGGGTGGTTGGCGCGCAGCGCCCGGACCAGCGGCTCGATCTCGGGGGCCGTGGAACGCCCTCGCCCCCCGAACCACACCAATCCGGAGCGCACCAGCGACCCCGCGGCCGGGGACTTGCGGGCGGCGGAGTTGCTGGTGGGATCGGTCATCTGCCCATGATATGCGTGCGGGGGCCGACGCGGTTCTCAGAAGCTGACGGCGGACTCGACCGTCAGGCCCTCCAGGCGCGCGCGGCCCCCCAGGGCCTCCAGCTCCAGCAGCACCGACACCGCGACGACCTCCGCCCCGCACTCGCGCAGGAGCCTCACCGAGGCGCCCGCCGTGCCGCCCGTCGCCAAGACGTCGTCGATGACGAGCACCCGGTCCCCCGCCGCCACGGAGTCGGGACGCAGCTCCATGCGGGCCGTGCCGTACTCCAGGGCGTAGTCGACCCCGATGACCGGGCCGGGCAGCTTGCCGGCCTTGCGGATCGTCAACATGCCTACGCCGAGCGTGGTCGCCAGCGGGGCCGCGAGGATGAACCCCCGCGACTCCAGGCCTGCGACCGCGTCGACCCGGCCGTCGTAGCGCCGGGCGAGGAGATCAATGAGCTCCCTGAACGCGGGACCGTTCGCCAGCAGCGGCGTGATGTCGCGGAACAGCACGCCGGGCTCCGGGAAGTCCGGGATCTCTCGCAGGTTGGACGTGACGAGCTCCGCGATGCGGGAGCCCAGTTCGTGGCTCATCGGTTCCTCCGGTTCTTGCGGACGGGCTGGGCCGCCTGTCCCAGATGGTGCCCCGGGACGACGGGCGCGACGCGGACCGCGGCTGGCGTCGTCCCCTCGGCCGACTCTGTGCCCCGTGCCCGCGCGGCCTCCACGGCCGCCGTGTGCTCCCGGGTGCGCGCCCGCCGCTCCTCCAGGATCACGAGGAAGGGCGAGGCCACGAAGATCGAGGAGTAGGCCCCGGCGATCATCCCGACGAACAGCGCCAGAGAGATGTCCGTCAGCGTGCCGCTGCCCAGCAGCCACGTGCCGATGAAGAGGATCGCGGCCACCGGCAGCACCGCGACGATCGAGGTGTTGATCGACCGCACCATCGTCTGGTTGACGGCGAGGTTGACGAGCTCGCCGAAGGTGAAGCGCTTCTGGTCCCAGACGCCCCGGGTCAGCTCGCGGACCTTGTCGAAGACCACGACCGTGTCGTAGAGCGAGTACGCGAGGATCGTGAGGAAGCCGATGACCGTGGCCGGGGAGACCTCCACCCGGGTGAGGGCGAACACGGCGACCGTCACGAGCATGTCGTGGGCCAGCGCGATCATCGCCGCGCACGACATCGTCCAGGAGCGGAAGTAGACCGTCATGATGACCGTGACGAGGGCGACGAAGATCACCAGCGACTGCAGGGCCTTCTTCGTGACGTCCGCGCCCCAGGCCGGTCCGATCGAGTTCGACTGGACGTCCGCCGAGTCCACCCCGTACGCCTGTGCCAGGGCATCGCGCACCGCGGCCGACGTCGCCGTGTCGAGGGAGGCCGTCTGCACGCGGATCGAGTCCGCGCCCAGCGCCGAGACGCGCACGTCGGAGGTGATCCCCTCACCGGCCAACGCGTCGTAGGCGGCCTGCTGGTCGGTCTGCGCCGAACCCGCCACCGTGAACTGGGAGCCGCCGGTGAACTCGATGGACTGGTTGAATCCCAGCGTCGCCATGAGGATGATCGACACCGCCATCAGGGCGCAGGCGATCCCGGCGAACGTCCTCTTGCGGGGGATGACCCCGTAGGACTTCTTCCCGAAGTAGAGGGCGTTGCCCCACTGCGCGAAGCTCATCATCGCGGATCCTCCTCGGCCTGGTCGGGGCGCTCGTCCACGGCGCCGTCCTCCGGCGCCTCGCCGGGCGGGATCGCCGTCGCCTGCTCGGCGTGCGCCGCCTCGAAACGGCGCTCCGCCAGGGATTTGCCCCCGCCGGCCGCCGCCGGCGCTCCCGCGGGCGTCCGCGCGTCATCGTGACGGGCGATGCGTCCGCGTCCGGCGTAGATCGCCCCTGACTTCGCACCCAGGTGCTCGGGGTCGAACCCGGAGAACCGGCGGCCCTCCCCGAAGAACCGCGTGCGCACCAGCAGCTCCATGATCGGATGGGTGAAGAAGAAGATGATGACGAGGTCGACCGCCGTCGTCACGCCCAGCGTGAAGGCGAAGCCCTGCACACCGCCGACGGCCAGGAGGTACAGCACGATGGCCGCCACGAGGTTCACCATGTCGGAGATGACGATCGTCCGCTTGGCCCGGTCCCAGCCCTCGTCGACCGCCGCCGACAGCGGGCGTCCCTCGCGGACCTCGTCGCGGATCCGCTCGAAGTACACGATGAACGAGTCCGCCGTGATGCCCACGGCGACGATCAGGCCCGCGACGCCAGGCAGGGACAGCCGGTATCCGATCAGCCACGACAGCAGGGTGATGACGAGGTAGGTGATGCCTGCGGAGGCCAGCAGCGAGCCGGCGGAGAGCGCGGCCAGCGCGTGGTACTGCCACACCATGTACAGGACCACCAGGATCAGGCCGATGACGCCCGCCCACAGTCCCTTCTCCAGATGGTCGGACCCGAGGGTCGCCGAGATCTGCTGCTCGGACTGGACGGTGAAGTTCAGCGGCAGCGATCCGAAGCTGAGCTGGTTCGCCAGCGCCTTCGCCGAGGCCGCTGTGAAGCTGCCGGTGATCTGCGCCTTGCCGTCGGTGATCGGCGCGTTCATGGACGGCGCCGTGATGACGTTGCCGTCGAGGACGACGGCGAACCGGTTGCGCGTGGTATCGCTCGACTTCAGGTCGTAGAGCCGCTGGGAGGCCTCCGCGAACTCGCTCGTCCCCTCCGCGTCGAACTCCAGGTTGACGCCCCACTCGCCTGTGGACTGGCCCTGCGAGTTGTAGACCAGGGAGGCGGTCGCCGAGGACAGGTTCGCGCCCGTGACGTCGACCGGGCCGAGGATGTACTTCGTCGCGCCGTCGGCGTCGCATGCCACGAAGGCCTTGTCGGGATCGGAGGCGGAGCCCTGGGCCCGCGATTCCGGATTCGTGCAGTCCAGCGTGTAGAAGTCGAGGAGCGCCTGCTCGGTGATCCAGCCGGTGTCGGAGTTGTCCGTCGGCGTGCTCGCGGGCGCGTCCGAGATCGTGCCGTCCCCGTCCGTGTCCGCGTACTGCTTCGCCTGCTCCTCCGGGACTGCGGTGGAGACGAGGCCGGACTGGGCCTCCTCCCCGGACTGCGAGGCCTCGTCGCTCTGGGCGGCCTCACCCGACTGCGAGCTCTCCCCGGACTGGGCGGATCCCGCGCTGGCGGAGGCCTGCGTCTGGGCGGCGGCGACCTGCAGCACGGGCCGGAAGTCCATCTGGGAGGACGAGCGGATGAGATCCAGCGTCTCCTCGCTGGGGTGACCCGGAAGCGACACGGAGATGTTGTCGGAGCCCATCGACGTGATCTCGGCTTCGGAGACGCCCGAGGCGTCCACGCGGTTGCGGATGATCTCGATCGCCTGCGCGATGTCGGCCTCGGAGACGTCCTTGTCGGTCCCGTCGGCCGCCACCGGCGTGAGGATCAGCTGAGTGCCGCCCTCCAGGTCGAGCGCGAGCTTCGGGAGGAAGGTCGCGCCCTGCGTCTGGTGGCCGACGACCAGGGCCGCCGCCGCGATGACGGCCACGATGAGCAGGGCGAGCAGTGAGCGCACGGGATGGCGCTGTTGGGATGCCACGATGGGTGTCTTTCAGAAAGGGAGACGGTCGCGGGAGCCGCGAGGCGCTCAGTCAGTTCTTCGTGTCGGAATCGTCGTCGGGCTCGGCCGCGGACGAGGGCGGCTCGAACGACGTGCCGGGATCCGGCGCATCGGAGACGTCGGACGACGACGGGGGCTCGGGGGTCTGAGCGAACGACGGGCCGCCCGGCTCAAGACCCAGCACCGGCTTCTCCGGCTCCTCCTCGACGGGGGCCTCCGGCTCGTCCGCCGCGAAGGGCGGCTCGCCGATGTCGCGGACCGCGGCGACGTCCCAGTAGGTCTCGGTCCCCCCGGGGGTCTCGAGGATGACGACGTCGCCGTCGCGGTCGGCGAAACGTCCCCAGAAGCCGACGGACGTCTTCACCCACGCGCCGGGAACCAGGCCCTCGTCCATGCGGCGGCGGTGCTCCTCCTGCTGGTTCTGCATCTTCTTCCGGCTGCGGTTGCCGGACCACATCATGAAGACCAGCAGCACCAGCATGATGAGCAGGAAACCCATTGATCCCACGAAGAACCTCTTTCATCGGAGCGTGCGCGTGGTGGGCAGACCTCGCCCGTAGCAGTCTAGTGCCCCGAGCGGCGCCCGGCGAACCACGCCGCTCAGCCGAACAGCGCGCCCTCGCCACCCGGCGGCGTCAGGCCCAGGTGGGCCCACGCGGCGGGAGTCGCCGCCCGGCCCCGCGGGGTGCGGACCATGAAACCCTCGCGCACCAGATAGGGCTCGACCACGGTCTCCACGGTCTCCGCCTCCTCCCCCACGGTGACGGCCAGCGTCGTCAGCCCGACCGGTCCGCCGCCGAAACGTCGGCATAGGGCGTCCAGCACGGCCCGGTCCAGCCGGTCCAGGCCCAGCGCATCGACCTCGAAGAGCGTGAGGGCCCCGCGCGCCGACCTCAGGGACACAGTCCCGTCGCCGTTGACCTGGGCGAAGTCGACGACCCTGCGGAGCAGGCGGTTCGCGATCCTCGGCGTGCCGCGCGACCGCGAGGCGATCTCGTGGGCGGCGGCCGCGTCGATGGGGACGCCCAGCAGGCCCGCGGAGCGATGGACCACCCGCTCGAGGTCCTCCACCTCGTAGAACTCGAGGTGCGCCGTGAAGCCGAAGCGGTCCCTCAGCGGGGCGGGGAGCAGTCCCGAGCGGGTGGTCGCCCCCACGACGGTGAAGGGGGGAAGCGTGAGCGGGATCGAGGTGGCGCCCGGCCCCTTCCCGACGACCACGTCGACGCGGAAGTCCTCCATCGCCAGATAGAGCATCTCCTCGGCGGTGCGGGCCAGGCGGTGGATCTCGTCGATGAAGAGGATGTCACCCTCCTGCAGGCCCGACAGGATCGCCGCGAGGTCGCCGGCGTGCTGGATGGCGGGGCCCGAGGTCAGTCGCAGGGACGTGCCCATCTCCGCGGCGACGATCATCGCCAGCGTCGTCTTGCCGAGCCCGGGGGGGCCGGCGAGCAGCACGTGGTCGGGGGTGACCCCGCGTCCGCGCGCCGCGTCGAGGAGCAGCTGGAGCTGGGAGCGCACCGTGGGCTGTCCGACGAAGTCCGCCAGCCGTTTCGGGCGCAGAGCCGCCTCCGCGGCGCGTTCCAGGTCGCTCGCGTCCGGGGCGACGACACGCGCCCCCTGGTCGTCGACCTCAGCCACGGCGTCCCCCCAGTTTCAGCAGGGCCGCGCGCAGCAGGTCCGAGGCCCCCAGGCCGTTGCCCGCCAGATCGTCCACGGCCCGTTGCGCGACGGCCTCGGTCCATCCCAGCTGGACGAGGGCGGCGCGGACCTCCGTCTCGGCCTCCCCCTCGGGAGCCCCGGCGGCCGGCCCGCCCTCGACGGCTGCGGCGGACCCGAGCTTGTCTCCGATCTCCAGGGCGAGGCGCTGCGCTGACTTCCGTCCCACCCCCGGGATGCGCTGGAGGGCGGCCAGGTCACCGGTGGACACGGCACGGCGCAGGTCGTCGGGGCCGAGGACGGACAGGGCGGCCAGCGCGATGCGGGGCCCCACTCCTGAGACGGTCTGAAGGCGTTCGAAGACGTCGCGCTCGTCGCCCGTGCGGAATCCGAAGAGCGTGAGGGAGTCCTCCCTCACGACCAACGACGTGTGGAGCGTGGCCTCCGCGCCCCCCTCGAGCGCCTGCGCGGTCGCCGGGGACACCATGACGCGCCAGCCCAGTCCTCCGGTCATCAGGACCACGGCGTCGAGGCCCACGTGCTGGACCGTGCCGGTGAGCTGCGCGATCATCCTCTTCCTCCCCTCAGGCGAACACGTGTACGATCCTAGCGCCCGCCGCGGCGGAGCCGGGGATCCACCGCGCCGGTGCGCCGCTGGGCCGCCTGGGCGGCCAGCCAGGTCCGTTGAGCCGGGGTGACCGCGCCCCTGGCATGGACTTTGCCCGACAGGGACACCGACACCCGGGAGTCGTCGCCGGCGCCGAGCAGCCCGGTCCCCCTCCAGGCGTGACAGATCGCGATGGCCAGGGCGTCCGCGGCGTCGGCGGGCCGGGGGGCCTCCGCGAGCCTGAGGACCCGCGCGACCATGTGCTCGACCTGCGCCTTGGAGGCGTTGCCGTTTCCCGAGATCGCGGCCTTGACCTCCGAGGGCGTGTAGACGGCCATCGGCAGTCCCGCGCGGCCCGCGCACACCATGGCCGCCCCCATCACTTGCATCGTGGTGGTGACCGACTGGAGGTTCTCCTGGGCGAAGACCCGCTCGATGGCGATGACCTCGGGGGCGTGGGCGGCGATCACCTCGTCGATCTCATCGGCGATGGAACGCAGCCGGAAGTGGGTGGCCACCTGCGGCGAGGACCGGGCGACCCGCACGTGGACCAGCGTCGCTCGGCGGGAGGCATCGACGTCGACCACGCCGACGCCGCACCGGGTGATCCCCGGATCGATCCCCATCACACGCATGTCCCCTCCGTCCCGAGCTCAGGCCGCCTCGTCGACCATGTCGACGAACAGGCGGTGGAGGCGGTGGTCGCCCCCGACCTCAGGATGGAACGAGGTCACCAGGACCCGGGAGGAGCGGGCCGCGACGATCGGCCCGTCGGGCGCGGAGCCCGAGCGTGCGAGCACCTCGACGCCCTCGCCGACGCGTTCGACCCGGGGGGCGCGGATGAAGACCGCGTGGAAGGCCCCTCCCGCCACCCCGGTGATCCGGAGGTCCTCCTCCCAGGAGTCGATCTGGCGTCCGAAGGCGTTGCGGCGCACGGTGATGTCCAGGGCGGCCAGGGCGCGCTGGTCGGCCCGCCCGTCGAGGATCTGCGAGGCCAGAAGGACCATGCCGGCGCAGGTGCCCCAGGCTGGCATGCCTGAGGAGAGCCGCTCCGCGAGGGGCCCGGCCAGGTCGAGGGCCTCCAGCAGGCGGGACATCGCGGTCGACTCCCCTCCCGGGATCACCAGCGCGTCGACGCCGTCGAGCTCGGCGCGGCGCCTCACCGCGACGGCGCGGGCGCCGCCCGCCTCGAGGGCCGACAGGTGCTCGGCGACGTCGCCCTGAAGCGCGAGGACGCCGACCGTCACCATCCCCGGTCCGCCAGGTGGTGGCCCGCCGGCAGGTCCTCGACGTTGATGCCGACCATGGCCTCGCCCAGCCCGCGCGACACCTTCGCGATGACATCCGGGTCGTCGTAGAAGGTCGTCGCCTGGACGATCGCGGCGGCCCGCTTGACGGGGTCGCCGGACTTGAAGATGCCCGAGCCCACGAAGACGCCCTCGGCGCCCAGCTGCCTCATCATCGCCGCGTCCGCGGGCGTCGCGATGCCGCCGGCCGTGAACAGGACGACCGGCAGGCGCCCGGAGCGCGCAACCTCGGCGACCAGCCCGTAGGGGGCCTGGAGGTCCTTCGCCGCCGCGTAGAGCTCCTCCTCCGGCAGGGAGGAGAGCCGGGCGACGTCGTCGCGGATCCGGCGCATGTGGGTCGTCGCGTTCGACACGTCGCCCGTGCCGGCCTCGCCCTTCGAGCGGATCATGGCGGCGCCCTCGTCGATGCGGCGCAGAGCCTCCCCGAGATTCGTGGCCCCGCACACGAAGGGCACGGTGAACTGCCATTTGTCGATGTGGTGCTCGTGGTCGGCGGGGGTGAGGACCTCGGATTCGTCGATGTAGTCGACGCCGAGGGCCTGGAGGACCTGCGCCTCGACGAAGTGCCCGATGCGCGCCTTCGCCATCACCGGGATGGACACCGCGTCGATGATCCCGTCGATGAGGTCCGGATCGGACATCCGCGCGACCCCGCCCTGGGCGCGGATGTCGGCGGGGACCCGTTCCAGCGCCATGACGGCGACGGCACCCGCGTCCTCGGCGATCCTCGCCTGCTCCGCGGTGACGACGTCCATGATGACGCCGCCCTTGAGCATCTGCGCCATTCCCCGCTTGACGCGGGCCGTGCCGACCTCGCGGCCGGGCTGGGCGGACTCGTCCTCAGCCATGTCGGGTGTCACTCCTCGGAATCGAACGCGGCGCGGACCTCGTCCGACATCGTCATGTTCTGGTAGATGTTCTGCACGTCATCGGAGTCCTCGAGGGCGTCGACGAGGCGCGTAGCCTTCTGGACGCCCTCCAGGTCGAGCTCGACCTCCGTGGAGGGCACGAACTGCGCCTCCGCCGAGTCGTAGTCGATGCCGGCCTTCTGCAGTGCGGTGCGCACCTGGACCAGGTCGCCCGGATCGCACGAGATGACGAACTCGTCCCCCGCCGGCTCCACATCCTCCGCGCCCGCGTCCAGCACGGCCTCCATGATCGTGTCCTCGTCGACGCCCGAGGAGGCCGGCACCTCGATGATGCCGCGCCGTGTGAAGAGGTAGGACACGGATCCCGGGTCGGCGAGGTTGCCGCCGGAGCGGGTGAAGGCCAGCCGCACGTCGGAGGCCGCGCGGTTGCGGTTGTCGGTGAGGCACTCGACGAGGAAGGCGACGCCGCCGGGCCCGTAGCCCTCATACATGATCGTCTCGTACTGGGCGCCTCCGCCCTCGGCGCCGGATCCGCGCTTGACGGCGCGGTCGATGTTGTCGGCGGGGACCGAGTTCTTCTTCGCCTTCTGGATGGCGTCGTAGAGCGTCGGGTTGCCGGCGGGATCACCGCCCCCGGTGCGGGCGGCCACCTCGATGTTCTTGATGAGGCGTGCGAACAGCTTGCCGCGCTTGGCGTCGATCGCCGCCTTCTTGTGCTTCGTGGTGGCCCACTTGGAGTGTCCCGACATCAGTGCTCCCTCAGGCAATGGACATGTACCGATATATTCTACCGTCGCGGGAGCAGGGGCGCGCTCATGACGTCGAGCGAGCAGGAGCACGGCGGGAGCTGCGCCCAGTCCCCCTCGAACCGCAGGACCGCGGCCGTCGCCGTGGGCGCCCCGCCCGACAGAGGCGCCCGGTCCTCCCCGCGGCGCGCGAGCATGAGCGCCGTCTGGGAGATCGTCGGCTCATGCCCGACGAGGACCACGGTGCGGGGATCACCCTCGAGGGAGCGCACCAGGTCGAGGATCGTGTCGGGATCGCACATGTCAAGCTCGTCGAGGATCCCGCGCCGGGCCAGGCGGATGCTGCGGGCCAGGCCCTCCAGGGTCTCTCGCGCGCGACGGGCGTGCGAGGCCATCGCCAGGTCCGCTCCGGGCACCACCGGGAGGAGGAGACGGCCCAGGCGGAGGGCCTGGTCGGCTCCCTGCCGCGTCAGGGCGCGGTCCCCGTCCCCCGAGGAGCTCCGTGGGTCGGCCTGGGCGTGGCGGACCAGGACGAGGGTGCGCGCAGTCATGTCCTCTAGGCTAAGGGGGCAGTCGAGGAGGAGTCATGGCTTTGGCGCACGGTCCCCGCGATGGGGTGTGCTCGGCGCGCGGGTGCGAGAACCCGGCGACCCTCGCGATCGTCTGGCGCAACCCCGCCCTCCACCACGGTCGCCACAAGACATGGCTGACCTGCGAAGACCACCGGGACTTCCTGCTGTCCTACATGAGGGCGCGGAGCTTCCCGGCGCGGGTCGTCCCCATCGCCGACGTCGGCGGCGCCGAGGTCTGAACCGATGCCCGCCGTCCTGGTGGCCGCCGGGGACGAGGACGCGGCCGGCGTCTCGGCCGGGGGGGTCAGAGTCCCCGCACGCGCGCCGCGACGAGCGCGGGGGCGACGTCGCGGTCGGCGAAGAACCATCGCACGCACGACTCCCCGCCGGGGACCCGCGGGCGCCACGCGCGCACGCGCAGCGCCTCCCCGCTCAGGCCGCTCCACCGCAGGGACAGCCCCAGATGGCCGCACACGGCCGCCGACGCCGGATTGGTGGACAACACGCAGGCCGTCAGCGCCAGGGACGGCCATATCTCATGGGCGCGCGCCGCCACCGCCCCCGCCGCCTCGCTCGCCAGTCCCCGGCCCCACGCCTCCGGAGCCATCCGCCAGCCGATGTTGAGCAGCGCGTGAGGCGGGATCGCCGGCTCGCCCTCGCCGGGAGGGTCTCGCACCACGCCCATCGCCCCGTCCTCGGGACCCGCCATCGCGAACACGCCGACCCCACCGGCGAGGGGCCCCTCGCCGCGCAGGCGCACCGCGTACTCCCCCAGGCCCGTGCGGGCGAAGGAGCCCCGCGACATGCGCACGAAGGCCTCGCCCTGACGGGGATCCGTCCAACGCCCCATCGGGAAGTGCCGCCACGTCCGCGCATCGTTGTGGAGGCGGAACACCGCGGGGGCGTCCTCCTCGATCAGCGGCGAGAGCGCGAGCCTCTCGGTGAGGAGGTCAGGCACCGCCGGCCTGCGCTCCCGCGAGGTCCTCCACCGCGACCTCGTCCCAGGTCAGCGCCTGCCATGCTCCGACCCAGCCCCACGGGTCCCTGGGCCACTCCCGCGGCCCGCCCTCCCACCGGAGCATCGCGGTGTGCGCGTTGCCCAGCAGACGACCCCCGATCACCGCGCCCGCCACGTCTCCCGCCAGCGCTGCCGCCGTCGCCCGGAGGACGGAGCCGTGGGCGACGAGGACGGCGACGGCCCGCTCCCCGTGGCGCTCCCACGCCCGGCGCGCCACCTCGTCCACGACGGGCAGCGTCCTCCGGAGCACATCGCGGCCGTCCTCTCCGCCCGGCATGCGCAGGCCGAGGTCGCCGTCCGCCCACGCGCGCACCGTCCGCCCGTAGCGCAGGTCCGACACCAGATCCCCGTTCATCTCAAGGTCGCCGGCACGCACCTCCCGGATGCCGGGGCGCACCAGCGGCGCCAACCCGAACCGCCGGAGGAGGGGGGCCGCCGTCTCACGGGTTCGCGCCAGAGGCGACACGGCGACGACCGAGGGGCCGCTCCCGACCAGGTCCGACCACCGCTCGGCGAGCTCCCGAGCCTGAGCACGGCCCCGCCGGGTCAGCGGCGCCCCCGGGCGCAACGTGTCCAGCGTCGCGTGGACGTTCGAGGAGGTCTGCCCGTGCCGCACCAGTACCAGTCTCATCCCTGCCGATCCCCTTCCGATCCCCGACGGCGCCCGGATCCGTCCGGGACACGTCGCTCACTCCCAGAACAGGCGGTCCATCACCTTGCGAGACCGGCGCGCCGCCCTCCGCCAGTCCTCATCCAGCTGCCCCTCCCCGCCCGAGGCGTAGCCCAGCAGGCGGGCCAGCGCCGCGTGCTCGCGGTCGGCCAGCGGCAGCACATCCAGTTTCGCGCCCGACATCCGCCCGCTCGTCAGGACGTTGCCGGCCCTGATACGCGAGGCCAGCGACCACGCCTCGCGCAACGTCGCGGCATCCTCCCCGTCGACCAGCCCGGCCGCCTCCGCGGCGTCGAGCGCGCCCATCGTCGAGGTCGCCCGCAGCGCCTCGACGTCGTGGGCGTGGCGCAGCTGCAGCAGCTGGACGACCCACTCGACGTCCGTCAGCCCGCCGGGGCCGAGCTTGACATGGCGGGCCGGGTCCGCCCCCCGCGGCAGCCGCTCGTTCTCCATGCGCGCCTTGAGCAGCCGAATCGCGCGCAGGTCCTGCGGCGAGGGCGTCCACTGGTAGCGGATCGGGTCGACGACCTCCAGGAACGCCGAGACCAGGTCCTCCGGGCCCGCCGCCCCCCGGGCGCGCAGAAGCGCCTGATGCTCCCAGGGCGAGGCCCAGTCCTGGTAGTACTCCCGATACGACTCGACCGTGCGCGACACCGGCCCGGAGCGCCCCTCCGGGCGCAGATCCGTGTCCATCGCGAGGCCCATCTGCGACGTCGTGCGCCCCAACAGCTCTCGCACGCGGGATGCGATGCGGGCCGCGGCGGCCGCGCCCCGCGCGTCGTCGACCCCGGGCGCGCAGCGGTGGACGACCATCACATCGGCGTCCGAAGCGTAGGACGACTCCCTCCCGCCGTAGCGGCCCATGGCGATCAGGGCCACGTCGGCCTGGCGGCCGCCGTGAACGGCCTCGTCCTCGCGCTGGGCGATGGCGAGCGCCCCCTCGAGCGCGACGTCGGCCGCGTCCGAGATCTCCGCGCGCACCGGCCGGACGCCGGACAGGCCGTCCGCCATGCCGGCGCGCGTGAGCTCCCGCGCGCGCACCGACCGCACCCGCTCGGCCGCGGTGGCGGCGTCGGGGTGGCGTCCCACCAGAGCGCGGATCTCGGTGCGCAGGCGCTGCGACGGCAGCGCCTGCAGGTCCGATTGGTGGTCCAGCCAGGCGATGGCCTCGGGGCGGTGGGACAGGGCGTCCGCGATCCACCGGGAACCCGACAGCAGACGGCACAGCCGCGTGGCAGCCACGCCCGAGTCCCGCAGGAGCGACAGGTACCAGTGGGAGTCCCCGATCTGCTCCGACAGAGACCGGAAGCTGAGGAGGCCCAGGTCAGGGTCGGCGCCGTCCGCCAGCCACGAGATGAAGACCGGCAGCAGGTGCCGCTGGATCGCCGCCCGCCGCGACGCCCCCGCCGTCAGCGCCGTGATGTGGGCGAGGGCGCCCGCGGGGTCGATGTAGCCCACGGCGGCGAGGCGGGCCATCGCCGCGTCGCGGTCGAGCGCCGCCTCGTCGGGGCTCAGGCTGGCCGTGGCCGCCACGATCGGGCGGTAGAAGACCTCCTCGTGCAGGGCGCGCACGCGCGTGCGGACCCGCGTGAGCTCCGCCTCGAGGTCCTCCGCGGACGGCAGGGCGACGGGGTCGATGGAGCGGGCCATCGCCCGCAGCTCCGCATGGTCGCTGGGGACGAGGTGGGTGCGGCGCATCCGCCACAGCTGGGCGCGATGCTCGACGGTGCGCAGGAAGCAGTAGGCGCGGGTCAGCTCGGCGGCGCGGGAACGCCCCACATAGCCGCCGGTGCTCAGCGCCGCCAGAGCCCCGACCGTGTCGCGGACCCTGAGGTCTGGGTCTGTGCGCCCGTGGACCAGCTGCAGCAGCTGAACCGTGAACTCCACGTCGCGCAGCCCGCCGGGGCCCAGCTTGAGCTCGCGATCCACCTCCGAGCGGGGGATGTTCTCCTCGACCCGCGTGCGCATGGCCCGCGCGTTGTCGACGAACCCGGGGCGGCCCGCCGCGCTCCACACGAACGACGCCGCCACCGCCTCGAAACGCGCGCCCAGGTCCCGGTCGCCGGCGGCGGCCCGCGCCTTGAGCAGGGCCTGATACTCCCATGTCTGCGCCCATCGGGCGTAGTAGGCCTGGTAGGAGTCCAAGGTGCGCACCAGCGCGCCGTCGCGTCCCTCGGGCCGCAGCGCCGTGTCCA
Organism: Schaalia naturae; assembly: GCF_042665795.1. NCBI lineage: Bacteria > Bacillati > Actinomycetota > Actinomycetes > Actinomycetales > Actinomycetaceae > Schaalia > Schaalia naturae. The sequence goes on along the minus strand of NZ_JBHTEF010000001.1, from coordinate 885,960 downwards.
CCGCCCACAGCGGGGGCTCCGCCCCGGGGCCCGAGCAGGCTTGGGCGGACAGCGCCGCCAGGCGCGTGCCGATCTCGATGACCTCGCGCTCCTCGACGTCGGCGCTCCCGGCCTCCGCGACGTACATGACGTCGACGTCGGAGACGTAGTTGAGTTCGCGCGCGCCGGTCTTCCCCATCGCGACGACCGTCAGGCGCACCCTCACGCCGGGGTCCACGTCGCGGCGCGCCAGGGCCAGGGCCGCCTCGAGCGCCGCGTCGGCCAGATCCGCCAGGGCCCGTCCGACCGCAGGCATGCGCCGCACCGGCTCCGGATCCGTGAGATCGTCGCCGACGATGTCGAGCAGGACGCGACGGTAGGCCCGGCGAAGGTCGTCCGCCGTGGCGCCGGGCGCGGCGACGGGGGCGTCCGCCCCCTCCTCGCCCAGCGGGATCGCGGGCGCGCCGACCGCTCCCAGCATCGTCGCGCGTGCGCTCACCGGCGTCTCCCAGAGGGCGCGGGCGCGATCCGGGTGGCTGACCAGGAGGTCCCCGAGCGCCCGGGAGCCCCCCAGCACGCCGAGCACCCGCCCGAGCGGGCGGCCGCCCTCGTCGATGAGGGAGCGCACCAGGGAGGGGTCGGCCTCGGCCAGGCGGACGGCCTGGAGCAGCGCCTCGTCCGGGCGCGCCGTCACGGAGCAGGCCCGCACCCAGCGTTCGCCGGATCCCGGCAGGGAGGCGAGCAGCCCCCCGACGCGGTCCACCTCCACGAAGCCCGCCGCGCGCAGCTCCGCCGCGCCCGGACCGGGCTCTCCCGCTCCCTGGTCCCCCGCCATTCAGTTCACCTTGAGGAAGCGGCGAATCTCCTGCGGCGTGATCTGCTCCTGGTACTCGCGCCACTCCTTCTCATGGTCGCGCAGCACGAAGTCGAAGACCTCCTCGCCCAGCGTCTCCGCGACGAGGTCGGACTCGCGCATGGCCTCCACGGCCTCCTCCAGGGACCCGGGCAGCGGCTCGATCCCCAGCACCCGGCGCTCGCGCTCCGAGAGGTCCCAGACGTTGTCCTCCGCCTCCGGTTCCAGGTCGAGACGCCGTTCGATGCCGTCCAGCCCCGCAGCGATCAGCACGGAGAACGCCAGATACGGGTTGGCCGCCGGGTCCAGGGCCCGGTACTCGATGCGCGCGGACTGCCGCTTCGTCGGCTTGTACAGGGGGACCCGGACCAGGGCGGACCGGTTGTTGTGCCCCCAGCACACGAACGAGGGGGCCTCGCCCCCGCCCCACAGGCGCTTGTAGGAGTTCACGTTCTGATTCGTGATCGCGCAGATCGCACGGGCGTGCTCCAGCAGGCCCGCGATGAAGTGCCGTCCCGTCGCGGAGAGCTGGTACTGCCCGGAGGCGTCGTAGAAGGCGTTCTCCCCGCCCTCGAACAGCGAGAGGTGGGTGTGCATGCCCGACCCCGGCTGGTCGATGAAGGGCTTCGGCATGAAGGAGGCGACGATGTCCTCGCGCAGCGCGACCTCCTCGATGACGGTGCGAGCCGTCATGATGTTGTCCGCCGCCGTCACCACGTCCACGGCCCGCAGATCGATCTCGTTCTGCCCAGGGCCAGCCTCGTGGTGGGAGAACTCCACCGCGATGTCCATGTCCTCCAGCATCCGCACGGCGCGGCGCCGGAAGTCGTTGGAGTCCCCACGAGCCGTGTGGTCGAAGTAGCCGGCGTTGTCGATGGGCGCCACGTGGTCGGGGGTGACGGGGCGGTCGAACAGGTAGAACTCGATCTCCGGGTGGACGACGACGGTGAACCCCATGTCGGCGGCGCGCCCGACCGTGCGTTCGAGGACGCCCCGCGGGTCCGAGAGGGCCTGGTGCCCGTCGGGGGTGAGGACGTCGCAGAACATGCGCGCGACCGGATCGTCGGGGCCGCGCCACGGCAGCACCTGGAAGGTCCGGGCGTCGGGGCGCAGCAGCATGTCGGACTCCTGGACGCGGGTGAGCCCCTCGATCGACGAGCCGTCGAAGCCGATGCCCTCCGTGAAGGCGTCCTCAAGCTCGCCGGGGTCCACCGCCACGGACTTCAGCATGCCCGCGACGTCCGTGAACCACAGGCGGACGAAGCGGATGCCGCGGTCGGCGATCTCCTGGAGCGCGTGCTCCTGCTGGTGGTCCATCACTTCTCCGACAGGCCGGCGGCGCTCGGGGACGCCTCTCCGCCGAAGCCCTTCGCGATCGCATTGAGCGCGGCCGTCAGCTCCGTCGGGACGACCCACACCTTCGAGGCGTTGCCCTGGGCGATCTGCGGCAGCGTCTTGAGGTACTGGTAGCTCAGGAGGTCGGGAGTGGGATTGCCCTCATGGATGGCGTCGAAGACGGTCTGGATGGCCTTCGCGTCGCCGTCGGCGCGCGTGACCGCCGCCTGCGCCTGGCCCTCCGCCTTGAGGATGGCGGACTGCTTCTCGCCCTCGGCCTGGAGGATCTGGGACTGGCGGACGCCCTCGGCCGTGAGGATCGCGGCGCGCTTGTCGCGCTCGGCGCGCAGCTGCTGCTCCATCGCCTGTTGGATCGAGGGCGGCGGGTCGATCGCCTTGAGCTCGACCCGGTTGACTCGGATGCCCCACCGCCCGGTCGCCTCGTCGAGGACGCCGCGCAGCTGCTGGTTGATCTGGTCGCGGCTGGTGAGCGTCTGCTCGAGGTCCAGCGAGCCGATGACGTTGCGCAGGGTCGTGACGGTCAGCTGCTCGATGGCCTGGATGTAGTTCGCGATCTCGTAGGTCGCGTGCATCGGGTCGTTGACCTGGTAATAGATCACCGAGTCGATGGACACCACGACGTTGTCCGCCGTGATCACGGGCTGGGGCGGGAAGCTGGTCACCTGTTCGCGCAGGTCGACGCGGCTGGCGATCCGGTCGATGAAGGGGACCACCAGATGGAGGCCGGCGAACATCACCGAGTGGAACTTGCCGAGGCGCTCCACCACGAGAGCCCGGGATTGGGGCACGACCTGCACGGCGCGGGCGACCGTGACGACGATGAAGATGATCAGGAGGATGAGGACGACGAGGGGGATGACGTCTCCCAGCATGGGGCGGTCCTTTCGTGAGGAGGTTCCGGTGCGGTGGGTGGATGGGGGTCGGGGCGGCCCGCAACGGCGTCAGACCTGGTCCGCCGGCGGATCGACGACACTGGAAAGGGGTCCGACGACCGCGGTCGCGCCGTCGATGCTGAGGACCCGGACATGCGTGCCGGCGGGGACCTCCGCCCGGTCGACCGTGCGGGCCGACCAGGTCTCGCCGACCAGCCTCACCCGCCCGTCCGTGCCCGTCAGCCGGGACAGGGCGACAGCCTCCTGGCCGACCAGGCCCTGGGCGTTGGTCCGCACGTCGGGCGTCGACCGGGCGAGGTGCCGCCTGGCCCAGGGGCGGACGAGGAACAGGAGGACCACGGCGGCGGCCGCGAAGACGACGACCTGTCCGACCAGGCCCAGCCCCAGTCCCGAGGCGAGCGCCGCGAGGAGCGCGGCGATCGCCAGCATGAGGAAGATGAGGTCGACGGTCGCGACCTCGATGATGCCGAGGACCAGTGCGGCGACGAGCCACCAGATGACGTGCATCAGGGTCTCCTTCCAGGTGTCGGGTCCATGTCAGGCGCCGTGGCGCGAGCCGGAGCCCGAACCCGGAGCGCCGACGCCGTGGGCCCACCAGCGCCCGTCGGTGACGCCGGCCGTGAGCGGCAGGTCGAAGGCCCGGGAGAGGGCGACGCCGGTGATCGTCTCCTCGAGGGGGCCCGCCGCCACGATCCGGCCCCCGCTCATGACGGCGGCATGGGTGAAACCGGGGGCGATCTCCTCGATCTGATGGGTAACGAGGATGAGCTGCGGCGAGCCCGGGTGCCCGGCGATCTCCGCGAGGGCCCCGACCAGCAGTTCGCGCGCCCCGAGGTCGAGTCCGGCGGTGGGCTCGTCGAGGATGAGGATCTCCGGGTCCGCCATGAGCGCGCGGGCCAGGAGCACCCGCTGGCGCTCGCCCTCGGACAGGGTGGAGAAGCGGCGCGCGGCCAGCGCTGACACGCCGAAGACGGCCATGAGATCCTCGGCCCGCCCGGTGTCCTGGGTCTCGTAGTCCTCGCGGTAGCTCACCGACTGGCCCCAGGCGGCCGTCAGCACGACGGAGCGCACGCGCTCGGAGCCGGGGATGCGCGACGCGACGCTCTGGGAGGAGAATCCGACGCGGGACGCGAGCTCGGCGGGGTCGGCCGCGGCGACGTCGGTTCCCAGGACGCGGGCCGTGCCCGACGTCGGAGCCTCCCGGCCCGCGACGACGCGGACGAGCGTCGTCTTCCCGGCGCCGTTGGGCCCGACGACCACCCAGTGCTCGCCGACGTGGGTCCTCAGCGACACGGCGTTCAGCAGGCGGGCCCCCCCGCGCTCCACGGTGACATCCCTGAGTTCGACGACGCTCTCCATGTCTGCACCCTATCTGGCGAGGAGGCCCGCGACGAGGCGACGGACCGGGGTCGCGCGCATCCGTTCACGCCGCGGCGCCGCGGGCTCCCGCGCCGCCCGCTCGGGGACGGGACTCATTCCCCCAGCAGTTTCCGATAGAGCCCGACCGTCGCCTCGGCGATGGCCGTCCACGAGAACCGTTCGCGGGCGCGTTCCATTCCGGCCCGTCCCATGGCCCGGGCGCGTTCCGGATCGGCGAGGACGGCGATGAGCCGCTCCGCCATGGCGGCCTCGAAGTCCCGGGGGCGGATCGGCGTGCCCGTGCCGTCCTGCTTCTGCTCGAGGGGCACCAGGTAGCCGGTGACGCCGTCGACGACGCAGTCCGGGATGCCACCGGTGTCGGTGCCGACCACCGGCAGGCCCAGCGCCATCGCCTCGAGGTTGACGATGCCCTGGGGCTCGTAGACAGAGGGCGTCACGAAGACGTCGGCCGCGTCGAGGATCGCGGCCACCTCGGGCTGGGGGAGCATCTCGGGGATGAGGACGACGCCCGTGCGCTCCTCGCGCAGGCGCGCCACCAGGGTGCCGACCTCCGCCGCGATCTCCGGGGTGTCCGGGGCTCCGGCGCACAGCACGATCTGGACGTCCGCCGGCAGGCGGCGCGCGGCCCGCAGGAAGTAGGGCAGTCCCTTCTGCCGGGTGATCCGTCCGACGAAGGCGACCGTGGGGCGCGTGCGGTCGATCCCGTGGGCCGCGAGGACTCGGTCCTGGAGGGCGCGGTCCTCCCCGGTGCGCGGGGGACGCCACCGTGCGAGGTCGATGCCGTTGGGGATGACGTGGACGCGGTCCGGGTCGACCGCCGGGTAGGCCCGCAGGACGTCCTCGCGCATGCCGCGGGACACCGCGACGACGGCCGTGGCGCCCTCGTAGGCGGTGCGTTCGACGAAGGAGGAGATCCGGTAGCCCCCTCCCAGCTGCTCGGCCTTCCACGGGCGCAGCGGTTCGAGGGAGTGGGCGGTGACGACGTGGGGGACGTCCCCCATGAGGGAGGCCAGGTGCCCGGCCATGTTCGCGTACCAGGTGTGGGAGTGGACCAGGTCCGCGCCCTCGGTGCCGCCGACCATCTCCAGGTCGACGCCGAGCGTGCGCAGCGCCGCGTTGGCCCCCGACAGCTCCACGACCTCGGGGTAGCCGCTCACGCCCGGCTCTCCCCCCGGCCCGCCCGCCTCGCGCGGCCCATCGAAGGCATGGACCCGCAGGTCGCCGACGAGGGGGCGGAGGACCCGCGCGAGCTCGGTGACGTGGACGCCGGCGCCCCCGTAGACGTGGGGCGGGTACTCCCGCGTGAGGATGTCGACGCGCATGGGAACCTCCTGGGCCTCGAGGGCCGGGACACTGGTGGATCCCCTCGAGCCTAGCCGGGGACGCCGCCCCGCCGTGCCCGCTCCCGTTCCTTGTTCCGGTGTCCCACGTGCGGCGGAACGTCCCCGCGACGGGCCCGCCTCCCCCTACGCTGGAGCCATGGCACACACACACGTCCTGGCCATCGTCCTGGCGGGCGGCGAGGGCAAGCGGCTCATGCCGCTGACGGCGGACCGGGCGAAACCCGCGGTCCCCTTCGGAGGCCATTACCGTCTCATCGACTTCGCGCTGTCGAACATCGTGAACTCGGGCTACATGCGGGTCGTCGTGCTCACCCAGTACAAGTCGCACTCTTTGGACCGGCATGTCACCCGGACGTGGTACATGTCCCCCTTGACGGGCAACTTCGTCGCCCCCATGCCGGCCCAGCAGCGTCGCGGGCCCCACTGGTACCTCGGGAGCGCCGACGCCATCTACCAGTCGCTCAACATCGTCGACGACGAGCGCCCCGACTACATCCTCATCGTGGGGGCGGACAACATCTACCGGATGGACTTCTCCCAGATGGTGGACCACCACATCGCCTCGGGCCTGCCGGCCACGGTCGCCGGCATCCGCCAGCCCGTCGAGCTGGCCCCGGCGCTGGGCGTCATCGACGCGAGGGACGGGGTGATCAGGGACTTCTTGGAGAAGCCGACGGACGTCGAGCCTCTGCCGGACGATCCCTCGAAGGTGCTGGCGTCGATGGGGAATTACGTTTTCACGACGACGGACCTGGTGGCGGCGCTTCGGACGGATGCCGCCGACCCCGCCTCCGGCCACGACATGGGCGGCTCGATCATCCCTTCCTTCGTGGCCCGCGGGGAGTGCGGGGTCTACGACTTCCAGGACAACGACGTGCCGGGCTCCACGACGCGCGACCGGGACTATTGGAGGGACGTCGGCACGCTCGACGCGTACTACGAGGCCAACATGGACCTCATCAGCGTCCACCCGATCTTCAACCTGTACAACCGCGAGTGGCCGACCATGACGATGATCGACGGGTCGCTGCCCCCCGCGAAGTTCGTCTACGGCGACGAGCACTCGCGCATGGGTCACGCCGTCGACTCCTTCGTGTCGCCGGGAACCATCATCTCCGGAGGCGAGGTCTACCACTCGATCATCTCCCCCGGCGTCTACGTGCACTCCTGGGCCCAGGTGACGGACTCGGTGGTCATGGACGGGACGCGGGTCGGGCGCCACGCGATCGTCTCCAAGGCGATCCTGGACAAGAACGTGCGCGTCGAGGAGGGCGCGGTCGTGGGCGTTGACCTGGACCGCGACCGCGAGCGGGGATTCACCGTCACAGATTCGGGCATCACCGTGGTGCCCAAGGGCATGGTCGTCACGAAGTGAGGCGCGCGTGAGCCCGGCGCCCCCGCTGTCGCCTCCCGCCCCGGTCGTCGTGTGCGCGATCAGTCCCAGGCCACTCGGCGCGCCCCACGATCTGCCCGGCCGCCTGGGTCTGTCGGGCGGCCGCGTCTCGCTGGTCTCCTCCCCGCCCGACGAGGACGGCCCCGCGTGGTCCGTCCTGCGGGTCGCGGGCCCCGCGTCCGGGGAGGGCGCGGTCGGCGACGCGCAGGCGCTGCGCGCGCGGATGCGGGAGGCGATCCCCGGCGCGGACGTCATCGTCGTGCCCGCCGAGCTCGTCGCGGCGCCTCCGGGCCTGGTGGTCACCGACGTCGACGCGACCCTCGTCACCTCGGAGGTCATCGAGGAGCTCGCGGCCCTGGCCGGCACGCTGGAGGAGGTGGCCCGCATCACCGCCGAGGCGATGGACGGGCGGATGGACTTCGCGGAGTCGCTGCGCCGCCGCGTGGCGACCCTGGCGGGGCTGCCCGTCGCCGTGTTCGCCCGGGTGCTGGACTCCCTCGCCCCGACGCCTGGGGCCACCGCTCTGGTGGCCTCGGTCCGCCGCGCGGGTGGCGTCGTCGGAGCGGTCTCCGGGGGCTTCGAGGAGGTCGTGGGTCCTCTGGCGGCGCGTCTGGGGATCGACCACGAGACCGCCAACCGCCTCGAGGTCAGCGGCGGGGCGCTGACGGGCCGCGTCGCCGGAGAGGTGGTGACGGCCGAGGTCAAGGTCCGTGAGCTGCGGCGGTGGGCGGCGCTCCATGACGTTCCGCTGGAGCGGGCGGTGTCGATCGGCGATGGCGCGAACGACGTCCCGATGCTGCGCGCCGCCGGTCTGGGCATCGCGTTCTGCGCGAAGCCGAGCGTGCGGGCCCGGATCGCCGACGCGGTCTCGCTGCGGAGCCTCGCCCCCTTGGTCGAGGTCCTCGGCCTGGGGCGCCCCGCATTCACCCCTTGACCGCGCCCGCCACCAACCCGGAGGTCATCCGGTTCTGGACGATCATGAAGAAGATGATGACCGGCACCGCGATGAGGCTCGACGCCGCCATCACCTGCGCCCAGTCGACGCCGCGGTTCACCGAGGCGTTGAGGAACCCGCGCAACCACAGTGGCAGCGTCTGGGCGGAGGCGTCCGGCAGGGCGACCAGGGCGACCGTGAACTCGTTCCAGGCCTGGAGGAAGGCGTAGACCCCCGAGGCGACGAGCCCGGGCGCCAGCAGGGGGAAGGTGATGCGCAGGAAGGCCCGGGGCCGCGACAGCCCGTCCACCATGGCGGCCTCCTCGAGCTCGACGGGGACGCCCGCCACGAAGCCGCGCAGCATCCACACCGTGAAGGGGATGATGGCCGCGGAGTACAGGACCGTCAGGCCCAGGACGGAGTTCAGCCCGAGCACCGGGACGGCCGCGCCGACGGAGGAGAGCATCTTGTACTGGGCGATGAACAGCCCCTCGGCGGGCAGCATCTGGATGAACAGGATGGCCAGGATGAAGGTCCGGCGCCCACGGAAGCGGTAGCGGCTGACGGCCAGGGCGGCCAGGAATGCGAGGAACAGGACGATCGCGACGGTCGCGGCCGTGACCTCCAGGCTCATCCGCAGCGCGGAGGCGAACCCCGGGTCGAGGAGCACCCGCCGGAAGTTCGCCCACGTGGCGTGTGAGGGCAGGAACGAGGGCGGGATCTGGCGGATGAGCGCGTTCGGCGTGAGAGCCGACAGCAGCATCCAGTACACGGGGAACACCCAGGCGAGGGCCACGGCCAGGCCGAGGACGTCGAGGAGGGCCCGGCCGGGCCGGAGGCGGCGGGTGCGACTGAGCCCGGCCGCACGGGCCGTCCTCGACGATGCGGGAGCGGTGGTCACTGGTCGTCCTCCTTCAGCAGGGAGCGGACGTAGGGGGAGCTGAGGACGACGGTGAGCACGAGGACGAACAGGGACACGGCCGCGGCTGCCCCGAAGTCCTGGCGGCCGACACCGAGCTCGTAGATGAAGTTGCCCAGCAGGTTCGTCTCCGACACCGGGGCGCCCGCGTCCTGGAGGAGGCGGATCTGCGCGAAGACGCGCAGATCCCAGATGATCTGGAGGAGCAGGACGATGGAGAGCACCGGGCGGACCATCGGCAGGAGGATGTGGCGCAGCACCTGCGAGGACGAGGCGCCGTCGATCTCGGCGGCCTCCAGGACCTCGCCGGGGACCTGAGTGAGCCCCGCGTAGAGGGACATCGCGACGAATGGCACGGACATCCACACGATGATGCAGGTCGCGACGAGGAAGAACGTCAGGGGCTGGGACAGCCAGGAGAAGCCCTGGAACCGGTGGAGCCCCAGCGAGGCAAGCGCCCAGTTGACGACGCCGCTGCGGTAGTCGAAGAGCCACCGGAACACGGTGACGGCCGCGACCATCGGCATCGCCCAGGCCAGGAGCAGGCAGATCTGGATGGTGATGCGCACCGCGGCGGAGACCGCGCGCATCAGCAGCGCGCACGCCAGCCCCAGCGCCACCGTGAGCAGCGCGTTGACCAGGCAGAACACGATCGAACGAGCGACCACTGACCACAGGCTGGGGTCGGAGAAGATCCGCGCGTAGTTGTCCAGGCCGGCGAAGGCCGGGGGCTGGCCGAACTGCTGTGCCAGGCCGTAGGTCTGCAACGAGGTGACGATCTGCCAGAACACCGGGTAGCCGAGCCCGGCCAGCAGGACGACCGAGGCGCCGAGGATCAGCGCGTAGGGAGCGGGCTCGGGGCGCCGGCGGCGCGTTGGAGCGGGTGCGCTTGAGGGGGAGGTCATGGGTTCTCCGCAGAGGGGTTGTGGATGCGGGGAGGCCCGGCCCGACGCGGCGGATCGGGCCTCCCCGGCGGTGGACGGGCCGATCAGCTCTGCCCGTTGAGCATGGGCGTCAGCTTCTCGTCGTACTCCTTCGCGAGGGCGGCGACGTCCCCGCCGTCGGCGATCTTCTGGAAGAGCTCCTCGTAGACGAAGGCGCCCTCGATGGCGGCCCACCCCGGGGCGGCCGGAGTGAGCTTGGAGCTCTCGGCCGTCTCGATCATGGTCTGGGCGAACTTGTCGTCGCCCAGCGAGGACATGAAGTCCGAGTTGGCCGGTCCCAGCCCGTTCTCCCCGAGCATCTGCTGGTACTCGGAGGAGAAGATGATCCGCAGGAGGCCCTTCGCGAGCTCCGGGTGCTGGGAGGTCGCGGAGATCCCGATGTTCGACCCGCCGGCGAAGACCGGGGCGATGCCGCCGTCGACGCCGGGCAGGGCGAAGATGTCGAACTTCGACTCGTCGGCCATGCCGTCGCGAACCTCCTCGCCGGCGTCGTTGGTCGTCATATCGCCGATCGACCAGCGTGCCCACCCCGGCGCCATGATCGTCGCCGCCGCCGGAGCCGCCCCGTCCGTGCCGTCGTTGAGGAAGTCCCAGTAGGACACGTCGCGCTCGGTGGATGGCAGCTTCGAGGCGTTGCGGTAGACGTCCTGCCACATCGTCAGGCCCTTGATCGTGTTCGGATCGGACAGGGTCGACGTCCACGTCGTCCCCTCCACCGTGGCGAGCTCCCCGCCGTTGGCGAAGACCCAGGAGATCCCGTTGCGCCAGTCCTGTCCGCCGATCGCGAATCCGGACTGGGTGTCGGTCGTGAGCTTCTTGACGTCCTCGCTGAACTCCGACAGCGTCTTCGGCGGCTCCGTGAGACCCGCCGCCGTCCAGAGGTCCTTGCGGTAGAACATGTAGCGCGAGCCGAAGTAGTAGGGCAGCGTGTAGTTCTTCCCGTCCACGGCGCCCACGTCGACGAAGGACTGGAGGAGCTTGTCCCCGCCCAGCTCGTCGTACATGTCCGAGATGTCGAGGAAGGCCCCGACCGTCGTGAAGGTCGGGGACTGCGTGTTGCCGACCTCGACGACGTCCGGGGTGTTGGCGGCGTCGGGCAGCGAGGTCGTCAGCTTGGTGACGAGGTCCGACCAGGCCTGCTCCTCGATGGTGAGGGTCGAGCCCGGGTTCTGCTCCTCGAAGGTCGTCTTCAGGTAGTCGCGCAGCTCGTCGGGGGTGTCCGAGCCGGCCAGCCACAGCGTGATCTCGCCCGCCTGGGTCGAGGAGGCGTCCGACTCGCCGCCTGAGGCGCCGGCCGACTGGGAATCGCCGGTCCCGCCGGTACACGCCGTCAGGCTGAGCATGGACAGCGCCGCCACCGCGGCCGCCGCCTTCGTCGTGGTTCTCATGGATGTTCCTTTCGCAGTTCGGCGCTCGCAGCGCCCTGATGGGGGATGTTGAGGGGAATGGATGGTCATGCGATGCCGAGCCGATCGGAGAGGACCAGCACGGCGGCTCCGCGCAGCGCCCCGTCCTCGCCGAGGCGGGACAGGCCGACGCGGAGGGTGCGGTGGGAGCGCGGGAGCGTGCGCTCGCGGATCGTGGCGGCGGCCGCGTCGAGGAGCGTGCCCCCGAGCAGTTCATCGGGCCCGGACGCCACGACATCGGTGATGTTGAGGACGGCGACGATGGGGGCCAGGACCCGGCCCAGACGCTGGCCGACGGCCCGCTGGTGGCGCTCCAGGTCATCGGGGCCCAGCCGTTCGGCGGCGCGACGCAGCGCCGGTTCGGAAACCAGGGTCTCCAGGCAGCCGGCGCGGCCGCAGGCGCAGGTCGCGGGCGCGCCGAGCACCTCGTCGTCGCGTTCGTCGACGACCGTGACGTGCCCGATCTCCCCCGCCGCGTCCAGGGGCCCGTGGACCAGGGCCCCGCCGACCACGAGGCCGGCGCCGACGCCGTGCCCGATGAGCAGGCGCAGCAGTCCCCCGCCGTCGGCCCCGCCGAAGGTGAACTCGCCCAGGGCCGCGCAGTTCGCGTCGTTGGCCACGAGCGCCGGCGCCCCGAGCGCCTCCCGGAGCCTCCCGGCGAGGTCGAGTTCCCGCCAGCCGAGGTTCGGCGCCTCCTCGATGACGCCGCGGGCGCTGATGATGCCGGGCGAGGACACGCCGACGCCCAGGATCCGGCCATCGGCGTCCGCCACGACGCGCCGGCAGAAGTCGACGAGGTCGCGGACGCCCGCCTCGCCGCGCGGGAGCCGCTCCCGTTCGACGCGGCGACGGAGGATCCGCCCGCCCAGGGTGAGGATGGCCCCGCTGAGCGTGCCGTCATTGGTCAGGGAGACGGAGGCGATCCTCCAGGTCGACTCCGACAGGCCCACCAGCGTCGCCCGCTTGCCGACCTTGCCCGAGGGCGCGTCCTCCGGGCCGAGCTCCTCGACCACCCGGTCGGCCAGCAGCTCCTCGACGACCGCGGAGACGGTCACCCGCGTCAGTCCCGTCGAGCGCGTCAGCTGGGCGCGCGATGCCGGTCCCGCCGCGAAGAGCCTCTGGAGCACCACCGACCGGTTGTGGGTGCGCGCCGAGGCCGGCTGGGCCGGTCCGGAGCTCCGAAGTGTTTGACTTGTCACATCTGTTAGTTAACACCACTTACAATCAGGTCATCCGCCGTTCGCGTTACTGTGATCACACTGTGACCGGGATCCGGCGCAGGCCGCCCCGGGGAGAGGAACCGCATTCATGAGCCTCGACGCCCCCCGATCCGCGCGTCAGGGCGCTCCCCCCGACCCCGCCCTCGCCTGGCGCGGGCTCAGCCTCGACGTCGCCCGCCACTTCTTCGCCGTCGCCGACGTCGAGTTCGTCCTCGACCTCATGGAGCCCCTGAGGCTCAACGTCCTCCACCTCCATCTCACCGACGACCAGGGGTGGCGCCTGGAGATCCCCGGGTGGCCACGGCTCACCTCCGTGTCCGGGCCCACCGCGGTGGACGGGGACGCGGGCGGCTTCTACACCCGCTCCGACTGGGAACGCCTGGTCGGCCACGCCACGGCCCGCGGCATCGCCCTGGTCCCCGAGATCGATGTGCCCGGGCACGTCAATGCCGCTCTGCACGCCCTCCCCCGCCTCTCGCCCGACGGGCGGGCCCCCGCCGCCTACACGGGCCGCGATGTCGGGTTCTCCACGCTGTCCATCGACGCCCCCGACACCGGTCGTTTCCTCGAGGAGGTCCTCACCCACGCGGCCCGTCTGTCCTCCGGATGGGTCCACATCGGGGGCGACGAGCCCGCCGCCACTCCGCACGACGCCTACCTCCAGCTCGCGCGCGCCGCCGTCCGCGCCGTCCACCGGGCGGGTGCTCGGGCCGTCGCCTGGCAGGAGGCCGCCCCCGTCCTCGAGGCAGGCGATGTCGTCCAGGTGTGGGACGAGCGTCTCGACGCCGCTCCCGTGCGGGAGGCCGCCCGGCGCGGGGTCCGCGTGCTGCTCTCCCCCGCGACCCGGGTCTACCTCGACATGGCCCACAGCCCGGGCGACGCCCTCGGGGCCAGCTGGGCCGGCTCCATCGAGCTGCGAGACGCGCTGGAGTGGGATCCTGCCGCCGTCGTCCCCGGGCTGCCCGCGGCGGCCGTGATCGGCGTCGAGGCCGCCATGTGGACCGAGGGGGTGCGCACCCGCGACGAGCTGACGACCCTCCTGCTCCCGCGACTGGCGGCCGTCGCCGACGTGGCGGCGCGCGGGTCCGGCGCCGGACGGTGGGAGGAGTTCCTCCCCCGCGTCATCCGCCTCGCTCGCGAGTGGGAGTCGCGGGGCCTCGCATGGCACCGATCCCCGGGGGTGGACTGGGCGTCCTGACGAGGGCGTGCGGGCTCCCTCAGAACTCCGAGATCTCCACCAGGCGGCCGTCCCACCCGGCGCGCCAGCCCCGCGCCAGGCTGGGCAGCTCGCGGGGGAAGACCTCGGTGCGCTCCGCCTCGGAGGCCAGCTCCGCGAGGTCCCACCAGCGTTGGCCGTCGACGACGTCGCGTTCATCGGCCGTCCACCCGGAGCGGTCCAGGACGGTGGACCGGGTGCGCGCCAGGAAGAACCACTCCTCCTGACGGGCGGTCACCTCCGAGAAGTCGAAGACCGCGCGCCGGTGGAGGACCGGCCCCTCCAGCGCGTCGAGGGCGATCCGGATGCCGGTCTCCTCGCGCAGCTCCCGGCAGGCGGCCTCGCGCGGGGCCTCCCCCGCCTCGACGCCTCCGCCGATCGTGAACCACCAGTGGCGCCCCGGACGATGGCGGTCATGGCCGAGGGCCAGGAGGACGCGCCCCGACGGATCGAAGAGCACGACGCGGGCCGCCCGGCGGCGCGGGATCCCCCGGGCATCCGGCACCCAGTCCGCTCCGAGCCCGGTCATGGCCGCCCCATCCCCGCCTGGGCGGCCGCCAGGCGCGTGTCGCGCAGGAAGGCGCCGCGCGCCTCGCCCAGCTCGGCGAGCAGCGCTCGGTCGTGGTCGATGCGGTCGGCCTGGGGTCCCGCCGCCGTCATGATCATCTGGTCCAGTCCCAGGCAGGCCGCGTCGCGCTGGAACGTCCTCATCGCCCGCGCGCTGTCTCGTCCGCCCGTCGACGCCCACCGGCGCGCGGCGCGGCGTCCCCCGCGATCCACCACCATGGGGACCTCGGCGGGCAGCATCCATCCCGTGCGGACGTAGGGGGCCAGGCCCCGGGCGATCCGCCGCGCCTCGCGCCGCGAGGCGACCAGCAGCGCGGTCACCCACACCGCGAACAACGGGACCTCGACGACCAGGTACCAGCCGAACCAGCTCAGCCCCGCCTGGGTGCCCAGGAAGTTCCAGAGGCCGTGGACGCCCATCGCCGCCGCCCAGCCCAGGGGGCCGATCCAGGTCCACGACCACCTCGACCTGGTCCCGACCACCGCCCAAGCCAGCGCCATGCCCGTGAACGATGTCGCCATCGGGTGGACGAACGGACTGAGGACCCCGCGCAGGAACACCGTCGCGCCCAGCACCCCCGACCCCGAGCCGGAGGCCTGGAGGAAATAGCCGATGTTCTCCACGAACGCGAAACCGGCGCCCACGTACCCGGCGTAGATGACGCCGTCCAGCACGGAGTTCACCGAAGACCGCCGCCAGAGGACGAGGGCGAGGACGCCCGCCCCCTTGAGGGTCTCCTCGACGACGGGCGCCACCAGGACCGACACCGAGGCCATCGCCCCCTGGTAGTCGCCCGTCACCTGCGCGACATTCATCAGCATCGCCGTGTTGACGATCGACGCCGCCAGGGCCGCGACCCCCGCCCCCCAGGCCAGCGCCACCAGCCGCGGCCACAGCGGCTCCGGCTCCCACCGGTCGATGTGGCCGAGAACCGCCAGGACCAGGGCCAGGGGAACCAGCGCCACCGTCGTCATCTGCGCCGTGGTGGCGACGCCGCCCGTGAGGACGTACTGGGCCAGCAGGACGGCGACCCCCAGCACTCCCGCGGTGATGAGGACGACCTCGAACCACGGGACGGATCGCCGCCGGGCGGGCGGCTGCCACACCGGCGCCACGCTGTCGAGACGCGGACGGCCCGCCGCCGGCGCCGCTCCCGACGCGGAGGCGTCCTCCGCGGCGCCCTCCCGACGCGCGATTCTGCGCAGCCGGTAGTCCTCGCCCGGTCCGCCCCAGGGTTCCTGGCCGTCCACGGCTCACCGCCCCGGGCCCAGCGCCGAGGCGCCGTCGTCGAAGTCGATCGTGTCGGGCGGGGTGGCCCGCCCGTAGAGGTGCAGCGCCCGCACCCAGGCGTTCTCACGCAGGTGCCTCACCTGGGTGACGTCCAGATTGTGCATCGACCTCGCGAGCTGGACGCGGTAGCAGGCCATGTCCAGGGACTCCAGGAGGCGCGATCCCTCCGGATCGGCCGAGACGCGGTCACGGGCCTGCGGTGTCAGGCAGGCGCGCAGTGCCCGCGAGAGCGCGGACTCGCGCTCGTTGCGCTCGGCGACCGAGCGCTCGTCGTAGGCGACGCCCCCCAGTCCGTCGCGGCGCCGGTCCAGGTCGTCGTTGACGAACACCGCCTCGTCCGCCATCAGGCACGTCGTGGCCGCGTCCGTGAGAGCCCGGGCCGGTTCGGCGTCGAGCAGCCCCGACGCCGCCAGAAGGCGCGCGTCCGCCGCCCGGCGCACCGTCAGGCGGTCCAGGGCGTCTCGTGTCGACAAGAGTCGCCAGTGCAGCCGGTCCAGCCGGCGGGCCAGCTGGACCGCGTACCATCCGGCGGCGAGGACCACCAGGACCACAGCAGTCAGGGCCGCCCACCCCGCCGGGCTCACTGGCCCTCACCCCGCAGCCGCCCCCGCAGGAGGTCCAGCGCCGAGCCCCCGTGATCCCCTGGCCTCGCGGTGCCCTCCGCGGCCTGGTAGACCGCGAGGATCCTGTCGGTGACGACGCCCCAGTCGTATTGGGCCGCTTCCCGCTGGCCGATCCGGGCGATCTCCGCCAGGCGGGCCCGGTCGTCCAGCGCCCCGATGAGCGTGTCCGACAGCGCCCGGGCGTCCCCGGTGGGAAAGAGCAGCCCCGCCCGGCCGTCCGCCAGGACGGCCCGGAAGGCGGCGAGCTCCGAAGCGACGACCGCGCATCCCGCCGACATCGCCTCCACCAGCACGATTCCGAAGGATTCGCCGCCCGTCTGGGGCGCCACGTACACCGTGGCGCCGCGCAGCAGGGACTGCTTGTCGGCGTCGGTGACCTCGCCCAGGAAGCGCACGGAGTCACCGTGGACGGACAGCCGCTGGCGGATCTCCTCCGCCCCTCCGCGCCCTGCGATCAGGAAGCGGGCACCCGGATGGGCGTCGAGGACGGCGGGGAGCGCCTCGGCGAACACCGACAGCCCCTTGCGGGGCTCGTCGAGGCGCCCGAGGAAGGCGATGACAGGGCGCTCTGCGGTCTGCTCCCATTCGGACCTGGGCGCGGCCTCGCGGAACGCCCGCGTCTCCACCCCGTTCGGGATGATCACCGCGTCCCCGCCGTGGTGTTCGATCAGGGTGCGGCGCGCCTCCGCCGACACCGCGATCCGCACCGAGACGCGCTCCATGAGGGGGCGCAGCACGCCGGCTGTCATCTCCCGCGCATAGGAGCGGTCCATCGAGGAGTGGAACGTGGCGACCACCGGCACGTCGGCGTTCATCACCGCCAGCATCGAGATCGAGGGCGTCGTCGGCTCGTGGACATGGAGCACGTCGAAGCCGCCCTCGTCGAGCCAGCGCCGAGTCCGCGCGGAGACCAGGGGCCCGAAGGACAGCCGTGCCACGGAGCCGTTGAAGGGGATGGGGACCGCGGCGCCCACCGAGGTCGCGAAGTCGGGCAGATCCGCGTGCTCGGAGGGTGTGAGCACCGACACCTCGTGACCGCGCCGGAGCAGCTCCCCCGCGAGGTCCCGGATGTGGAACTGCACGCCCCCGGGCACATCCCAGGAGTAGGGGCACACGATGCCGATCCTCATGCTCCGTCCTCCTCCGATCGGTGGCGCTCCCTGGCGCGGGCCAGGCGCTCCGGATCCAGGTCGTCGACGAACAGCCGCTGCATCATGTGCCAGTCGCGCACGTGGACGCGCAACAGCGGGGCGATGGCGTCCACCCAGGCCTGTGTGTGCGCCTCGACGCCCGTGTGCTCCGCGTCCGGGCCGGGCGGGGGGACGGGTCCGAGGATGTCCACGACCACGCCCCAGCCGCGTCCCCGTTCCCGGGGCAGGCGCTCATAATGGATGACGCCGGCGACGAGCGGGCGCCCCAGCCGCTCCGCCAGAGCCGCGGGACCGGCGGCCACGAGCGCCCGGTGGCCGCACAGATCCACTTCGATCCCGGACCCCGTGATGTCGCGGTCGGCCAGCAAGGGGACCAGGGCGTGGCTGCGCGCCGCGCGCTCCACCAGTTCGCCGAAGATGTGCTGCCCCTTCTCCGCCGCGAGGATCTCCATGCCCAGGCTCTCGCGGAAGTCGACGAACGCCTGGAAGAGCTCCGGCGGGTCCAGCCTCTCCGCGACCGTGAGGACCGGCAGGTCGCGTCGGCCCGCGTAGGCGGCGGCCAGGTCGTAGTTCCCCGAGTGCGTGAGCGCGAGCACCACCGGGCCCTCCTGGGCGAGCGCGCGCAACTCGCCCAGACGATCGAAACGGACGCGGGCGTCGATCTGCTCCGGCCTCATCCCCGAGCAGGCGAGCTGTTCGGCGTAGGCGCGGAAGTGGGAGCGCACGCCCGCGCGGGACTCGGCGCGTGTGAGGGGGCGCCCGAGGATCCGCGCGTGGTTGCGCTCCATGAGGCGCACGGAGCGGCCCCGAAGGGCCCATGTCGCATCCGCCGCGAGGTCGGTGAGTCCCAGGACGAGGCCCAGCGGCAGGCGCGGGACGACCCGGAAGGCGACGACCAGCGGAGAGGGCCCGCTCATGCGGCCTCCAGCGCGCGCTTGGTGAAGACGATCCGCTGGATGACGGTGACCAGGGAGGCGGCGGCCACCCAGGACAGGCCGACCGCGTAGAACGCCTGAGGCAGCCCCCACTCCGTGACGGCGGCCCCGGCCAGGGCGACGACCAGGCGGTCCGTGCGTTCGGCGAGGCCCACCTTGGCCACCACCCCGACCGACTCCGCCCGGGCGCGGGCATAGGGGACCGTGCCCACCCCGACCATGGCGATGGTCCCGGCGATGACGCTGACGGTGCGCACCCCGCCCGGCTCCATCCCCAGGGCCGCCCACGCCAGGAGGGCCCCGAAGACGGCTCCGTCACCCAGACGGTCCAGAGTCGAGTCCAGGAAGGCGCCGAACTCCGACTCCTGACCGGTCAGCCGCGCCAGGACGCCGTCGACCGAGTCGCAGAAGAGCACGACGCCCAGCGCGATGGCGCCCACGGCGAGGTGGCCGCGGGCCAGGACGCCCGCGGAGATACCGATCGTCGCCACCGTGCCCGCCACGGTGACCATGTTCGGGGTGACCCGCATCGCGGCCAGCGCCCTGGCCAGCGGGGTGAAGATCGTCCGGGTGATCGAGCGCCCGTGGTTGCCGAGCATCAGTCCTCCTGGGTGCGTGGGGTCGTCGGTCCGGTGCGGGGCTCCGCCCCGTCCTCGCCGGCGCGGGGCCATGCCGCGGCGAGCCGGGAGCGGGCGTCCTCGAGGAGCTCCGGGATCGCCTTGGTCCGGGCGACGATCGGGAAGAAGTTCGCGTCCCCCGCCCATCGCGGCACGATGTGCTGGTGGAGGTGGGCGGCGATCCCCGCCCCCGCCACCGCCCCCTGGTTCATGCCCAGGTTGAATCCCTGGGGTCGGGCGGTCGCGCGCTCGACCCGCATCGCCATGGCCGCGAGCTCCCCGAACTCGGCGCGCTCCCCGGCGCTCAGGTCGGTGTAGTCGCTGACGTGGCGGTAGGGGCACACCAGCATGTGACCGGCGTTGTAGGGGAAGAGGTTCATCAGGACGAAGCAGGTCGCGCCGCGGTGGACGATGAGGGCGTCCTCGTCGCTCCGCCCGGGTGCGGCGCAGAACGGGCACTCGCCCGAGCTGGAGTCCGCGGGCTTGTGGTCGCCGTTGATGTAGGCCATCCGATAAGGCGTCCACAGGCGGCCGAACCCGTCGTCGTCGCCGGCGAAGGCGGCGGCGTCGCGGGTCTGCGCCCCCGCGGCCTCGGCCAGGCGGGCGGCCCCTCCGTGCCCCGTGTCCTCTCGCGGCATGGGCGCCTCACCACTCGTCCGTGTTGACCCGGTCGCGGATGTGCGCGGCGATCCGGGCGATCGCCTCGTCGACGGGCACGCCGTTCTCCTGGTGCCCGTCGCGGAAACGGAACGAGACGGCGTGGGCCTCCGCATCCTCGCCGCCGGCGATGAGCGTCCACGGGACCTTCTGGGTCGCGGCGTTGCGGATCTTCTTGCCGAAGCGGTCGTCGGAGTGGTCGACCTCCACGCGCACGCCCTCGGCCCTCAGGCGCCGGGCGACCTCGTCGACGTACCCGTCGAAGGCCTCGGCCACGGGCACCAGCTCCACCTGCACGGGAGCGAGCCACGCCGGGAAAGCGCCCGCATAGTGCTCGGTGAGCACGCCGATGAAGCGCTCCACCGAACCGAGCTTCGCCGAGTGGATCATGACGGGGCGCCTGCGCGAGCCGTCGCGCGCCGTGTACTCGAGCCCGAAACGCTCGGGCTGATTGAAATCGTACTGGACGGTCGACATCTGCCAGGTGCGGCCCAGCGCGTCCTTGGCCTGCACCGAGACCTTGGGCCCGTAGAAGGCAGCGCCTCCCGGGTCCGCGACCAGATCCAGACCGGTGGAGACGCAGACGTCCTGAAGGACCTGAGTCGCCTGCGCCCAGTCCTCGTCCGAGCCGATGAACTTGTCCTGGTTGTTCCCCTCCGGGTCTCGGGTGGACAACTCGAGGTGGAAGTCCGACAGGCCGAAGGCGGAGAGGACCTCGTCGAAGAAGCCGAGCAGTTCGCGGATGACCTCGGGAGCCTGTTCCGGCGTGCAGTAGATGTGCGAATCGTCCTGGGTGAAGCCCCGCATGCGTGTGAGGCCCTGGACGACGCCCGACTTCTCATAGCGGTAGTCGTGACCCATCTCGAACAGCCGCAACGGCAGATCACGGTAGGAGCGTCCGCGTGAGCGGTAGATGAGGTTGTGCATCGGGCAGTTCATGGCCTTGAGGTAGTACGCCTGGCCGGCCCGAGTGACGGCGCCGTCCTCATCGTGCTCCTCGTCGACGGTCATGGGGGGGAACATCGTGTCCGCGTAATGCGGGAGATGTCCAGAGGTGTGGAAGAGCCCTCCCTTGGAGATCTCCGGCGTGTAGACGATCTCGAACCCGCGCTTGAGGTGCTCGGTGACGATGAAGTCCTCGATGGCGTGGCGCAGGATCCCGCCCTTCGGGTGGAAGACCGCAAGCCCCGGGCCGATCTCCTCGGGGAAGCTGAACAGGTCGAGCTCCGCGCCGAGCCTGCGGTGGTCGCGGCGCTCGGCCTCCTTGAGACGCTCTTGGTAGGCGACGAGGTCGTCCTTGCTGGCCCACGCCGTGCCGTAGATGCGCTGGAGCTGGTCGTTCGCCTGGTCGCCCTTCCAGTAGGCCGCGGAGGACTTCGTCAGAGCGAACCCGTTGCCGATGAGCCGGGTGCTGGGCAGATGCGGACCGCGGCACAGGTCCTTCCAGACGACCGTGCCGTCCGGGGCGACGTTGTCGTAGATCGTGAGTTCGGCGCCTCCGACCTCCACGCCCGCTCCCTCGGCCGTGTGCCCGCCCTTCGAGGCGATGAGCTCCAGCTTGTAGGGCTGGTCGGCGAGCTCCCGGCGCGCCTCCTCCTCGGAGACGACGCGGCGCACGAAGCGCTGGCCCTGCTTGACGATGCGCTTCATGCGCTTCTCCAGGTCGCGCAGCAGCTCAGGGGTGACGGCGTCGATGTTGCCGAAGTCGTAGTAGAAACCGTCCGTGATGAAGGGCCCCACCCCGAGGTTGGCCTCGGGGAACACCTGTTGGACCGCCTGGGCGAGGACATGGGTGGCCGAGTGGCGCAGGATCTCGAGCCCCGCGGGCGAGTCCAGGATGATCGCCTCGATCCGGGCTCCGTCGGGGATCGGCGCGCTGAGGTCCTTCGCTGTCCCGTCCACAGACATGGCGACGACCTCACGCCGGCCGGCGAACCATGTCGTGCCCGTCGTGCCCGCCTCGAGCTGGTGGGTCTCACCGTCGATGGTCACGTCGATCAATGGCACAGTCGTGCTCCTCACATCCCGGTGCCTGCGCACCGCCCGATCCCGCGTGCGCGCATGTACTGGGTGCGCGCCGGGCCTCGCCCTTCCGCGGGAATGCTGACCCGCCCATGCTACCTGCCGAAGCCGGGCGGCCAGTTCACCGCCGGCGCGGGAGGATCCGCCCGCCCGCGCGGGTGAGGCCGTGTTTGGCGCGCATCGCCGCCAGGAGCGCCCGGTAGAGGCCCGCGTGGACGGTCATGTCCCACGCCCCGTCGATGTCCGTGTAGCGCTGCGCGAAGCGCCTCTTGTACCGACCCACCGAGTACAGCTCGGGGATGCGAGGGGAATGGGCTCCCATGAGATCGAAGCCCGCGATCCCCTCCCCCGCCAGCGTCACCGCGATCGCCGAGTCCAGCGCGTCGGGACCCAGCACGTCCCGCGAGGCGAGGGATGAGGCGCCGTAGTAGGCCAGGGCGCGGCGGTCGTTGACAAGCACCAGGTCCCAGCACACCAGCCTCCCTTCCTCCCCCACGCGCACGCCGAACAGACGCGCGTGGTCGGGCCCCAGGGTCTCCAGCAGATCCCAGTAGACGCATTCGGGGTGGGGGCGGAAGCCGTCGCGCTCGGCGGTCTCGATGAGCACGGCGTAGTACTCGTGGAACCGCTCGCGCCCCAGGCCCGTCTCCTCGACGACGCGGCCCCCGCGCTCCTCCATCCGCCGTCGGGCGCGGCGCACCGCCCGGCGCCCCTCCGCCGTCATGGATCCGAGGACGGAGTCCTCCGTCCCCCCCGAGGTGTCGACGACCACCGTGCGGTCGTAGGTGATGGTCTGGAGCGGCTCGGCGAGGTCGGGCGCCGCGTAGGCGGCGTGCAGGCGGACGAAGACGATCCCGCGGTCCCGCTGCCGCACGAGTGCGCGCAAGTCCTCGCGCAGACGGGACGCTCTCTCCGGCGACTGCTCCTTGAGCCAGACGGGGCCGTGGCGTGCCCACAGGTAGCGGGCGCCGTGGAGCGAGTACTCGTACAGGGCGATCAGCGCGACCGGCCGGCCCTCGTCCATCCACTGGAACCGTCCCCACAGCCGACGTCCCTGGGAGCATTCGAAACGCTCCCAGCAGCCCGACTGCTCGATGGGCAGCGCCACGACGCCGGCGGCTGCGACCCTCATCTGGTCGTCCGTCAGCGGCTCGAAGCGCGATTCGCCCATGGGGTCATGTCCTCCATTATGTCATCCGGGTCCACGTCCGAGTTTCGATCTGCGGTCAGAACGACCGGTCCGTGGCCCTCGGATAGTACCGTCGAAACTTACGATACTGATTAATCTTCTGGAGAGCAATCACCGTCGAGCGGCGCCGGTCGGTCTCGGCCTCGTAGACCAGTGGGTCGAAGCGGCGGCCCGACCGGATCAGGCCCGCCACCCGCGCGCGGAGGGCGTCGTCGCGGACGTAGCGCAGCAGGAGGCGGTCGGGGACCAGCGAGTATAGGATCTCCTCCCCCGCCTCGCGCACCGGCGCGTCGGGCCCGTCCGGCCCCTCCACGAGGTCGGCGACCATGGGCGTCATCGGGTTCGCCCCCGCAGCCGTCATGTACCAGTTGTTCCGTCCGATGCGGGGGTTGACCTCGAAGAACACGGCGCGTCCGTCCCTCGGGTCGATCTTGACGTCGAAGTTGGCGAAACCCCGGTAGCCGGTCGAGGCGAGGATCCGCCGCGCGTCCTCCCACAGCTGCGGGAAGGGCTCGGTGATCATCGCGACCGGATTGCCGATCATCGTGGGCGCGTGATCCTCGAGCAGCACGCGCGCCGATCCGATCAGCGTGGCGCGCCCCCGGGAGTCCACGTAGGCCGTGATGGACCGCATCTGCGTGTTGTCGCCCGGGATGAGCTCCTGGACGAGGAACGTGTCGCGGAAGCCCGCCCGGCGCAAGGCCCCCCACAGCGCCTCGAGCTCCGACGGCTCCTCGAGGAACCAGATCTTCCGCTTGCCCTCGAACGTCACGGCGTCATAAGCGTCGCCGCGCGCCGCCTTCGCCACCAGGGGGAAGGGCAGGTCCACCTCGGGTGGGCGCCACGCCGGGTCCTCCGCCTCGGACATGTCGACGACCACCGTCCGCGGGGTCGGCACTCCGAGCCGCCCGCACACGCGGGCGAAGTGCGCCTTGTCCGTCACGCGGTCGATCGTGGCGAGGTCCGGGAACGGCAAGGCGTAGTGCTCCCCCAGTTGCTGCGCGTGCCGCGCGACGAAGGCCGAGTGCACGTCGTGGTTCGCCATCAGCACCAGGTCCCGACCGGGGTGGGAGGCGGCGACGCCTTCCAGCACGGCCAGCGTCTCCGCGTCCCCGGCCCGCGAGGGCAGGTGCTCGACCTCGAAGATGCGCGAGCGGGAGATCGCCTCGGTGGGGGCGGAGGCCACGCAGACCGAGCGCACGCCGAATGCCTCGTGGAAAGAGCGCCCGATCGCGTAGACCCCGATATCGCCTCCGAGGATCACCGGAACAAGCGACTGCATCGCGGGGATTCCCACTGGCACCTCCTGGTTCGCGGCGTGACGAGGATCGTCCGCCCCGCACACTCTAGATGACAGGCTCCGGCGACCGCGGACGAGAGCGGCGCTGCTCCCCGTGCGGTGGGCGATACTGGGATCGAACCAGTGACCTCTTCCGTGTGAAGGAAGCGCGCTACCCCTGCGCCAATCGCCCGAGGTGGGTACGGGATTCGAACCCGTGTGTACGGCTTTGCAGGCCGCTGCCTCGCCTCTCGGCCAACCCACCATATTCTCAGCGGCCCGGCTGGGAGAACCGAGCGGATGACGGGACTCGAACCCGCGACCCTCACCTTGGCAAGGTGATGCTCTACCAACTGAGCCACATCCGCAAGCGTGACCGCATGCCTGCGACCGTGGGCGATACTGGGATCGAACCAGTGACCTCTTCCGTGTCAGGGAAGCGCGCTCCCGCTGCGCCAATCGCCCGAGCGGATGACGGGACTCGAACCCGCGACCCTCACCTTGGCAAGGTGATGCTCTACCAACTGAGCCACATCCGCGTCGCCCCGGAGCCGCGTGGCCCGTCGGGGAACGAGGAAGACTTTAACAGGTCAGGGGCCGACCGGGGAAATCGACCCTTGCGATCCCCCTCACAAGCGCCGGCCGTGGGAAGCTGGTCGCATGCAGACCTGGCCTGGATCCCCCTCCCCGCTCGGCTCGACCTTCGACGGATCGGGGACGAACTTCGCGGTGTTCTCCTCCGTCGCCGAACGCGTCGAGCTGTGCCTGCTCGACGACGGGCGCGCTGAGCAACGAGTCGAGATGACCGAGGTCGACGCCCACGTGTGGCACGTCTACCTCCCGGGCGTCGGACCGGGACAGCGGTACGGCTACCGCGTCCACGGGCCCTTCGACCCCGGCGCGGGGGCGCGGTGCGATCCGTCGAAGTTCCTGCTCGATCCCTACGCCAAGGCCTTCGACGGGGCGGTGACGACCTCGAACTCGCTGTACACCTACGATTTCGACGCCCCGGACTCCCCCAACCACGAGGACTCCGTCCACGACACCCTCGTGTCGGTGGTCATCAGCCCGTACTTCGACTGGGGCGCAGAGCGCCGCCCCCATTACGACTACTCGGAGTCGATCATCTACGAGGCCCACGTCAAGGGCATGACGATGCTCCACCCGGAGGTCCCCGAGGAGATGCGCGGCACCTACGCCGGCATGGGCCATCCGGCGGTCGTCCGCTACCTCAGGGACCTGGGGATCACGACCGTCGAGTTCATGCCCGTCCACCAGTTCGTCCATGACGCGGTGCTCCAGGAACGGGGCCTGTCCAACTACTGGGGCTACAACACGATCGGCTTCTTCGCCCCGCACAACGCCTATGCGGCCGGCGGCACCCGCGGACAGCAGGTCGCTGAGTTCAAGTCCATGGTCAAATCCCTGCACTCCGCGGGCATCGAGGTGATCCTCGACGTCGTGTACAACCACACCGCCGAGGGCAACCATATGGGCCCGACCCTCTCCTTCAAGGGGATCGACAACGCGGCGTACTACCGGCTGGTCGACGGGGACGCCGCCCACTACTTCGACACGACGGGCACCGGGAATTCCCTGCTGATGAGCAGTCCCCACGTGCTCCAGCTCATCATGGACTCCCTGCGCTACTGGGTCACCGACATGCACGTCGACGGCTTCCGCTTCGACCTCGCCTCCACCCTGGCGCGCCAGTTCGCGGAGGTCGACCGTCTCTCCGCGTTCTTCGACCTTATCCACCAGGACCCGGTCATCAGCCGGGTCAAGCTCATCGCGGAACCGTGGGACCTCGGCGAGGGCGGCTACCAGGTGGGAGGCTTCCCCCCTCTGTGGTCGGAGTGGAACGGTCGGTACCGGGACACGGTGCGCGACTTCTGGCGCGGCGAGTTCTCCTCCCTGCCGCAGTTCGCGTCCCGGCTGGCGGGCTCGGCCGACCTCTACGAGGCCACGGGCCGCCTCCCGGTCGCCTCGATCAACTTCGTCACCGCCCACGACGGGTTCACGATGCGCGACCTCGTGTCCTACAACGAGAAGCACAACGAGGCCAACGGCGAGGGCAACGCGGACGGCGAGTCGAACAACCGGTCGTGGAACTGCGGGGCGGAGGGTCCCACCGACGACCCAGCGGTCCTCAGCCTGCGCGCTCGCCAGCACCGCAATTTCCTCACCACGCTGATGTTCAGTCAGGGCGTGCCGATGATCGCCCACGGCGACGAGCTCGGGCGCACCCAACGGGGCAACAACAACGCCTACTGCCAGGACAATGAGATCACGTGGATGGACTGGGACCTCGACGAGGACCGGCGCGGGCTCCTCGCCTTCTCGCGCCATCTCATCCACCTGCGCCGCGACCACCCCGTCATGCGCCGCCGGCGTTTCTTCAAGGGCGCCGCCTCACGCGGCGGCGAGTCCGACCTCGGCGAGGTCGAGTGGTTCACCCCGGGGGGCGACCACATGACGGAGGAGGAATGGAACCAGCCCTGGGCCCGCGCCACGATGGTCTTCTACAACGGCTCCGCCATCGGGGAGCCCGACCGGTTCGGACGCCGGATCGTCGACGACGACTTCCTCCTGCTGCTCAACGCCGCGCCCGAGCCCGTCGACTTCCACCTGCCGGCCCCCGTGTACGGGCAGGTGTGGAGGACGGTGGTGAACACCGGGGACGACACCGACCAGACCGAGCTGGCCTCCGGTCAGACGATCCGCGTTCCCGACCGCACCTCCCTGATCCTCATCAACCCCCTGGGGGAGTGACCGTGGGCGACGACGTCGGCGGGCCAGGCCCGGAGAGCATCCCCTCGCTCGCGGCCTCCCGCGCCTGGCGCGACGGCAGGCTGGTGGACGCCGAGGTGACGCCCGGCGAGATCGGGGCGACCGTGGCCGATCCCGACATGCTGGTGTGGATCGACCTGCTCGAGCCGACCGTCGAGGATCTCCACGCCGTCGTCGGCTCGCTCGGTCTTCCTCCCACGGCCGTCGAGGACGTCCTCGGGCGTTTCGAGCGCCCGAAGGCGGTCCAGCATGCCGGTTGGCTCTACGTGACGACCTCGGCCCTCATGCGCGACGCGACCGCGGCCCTCCCCCAGTCGGCCTCCGATGGGGACGGGGCCGGGACGGATCGCCAGACCGCGGGCCCCTCCCGCCTCATCCGCTCCCGCGTGTCGGCCATCGCGACGTCCACGGCGCTGGTCACGATCCGCCTCGACGCCCGCTGGGACATGACGGAGGTCGTGCGCCGCTGGGACGAGGACCCCGATCTCGTCGGGCGCGGGGTCGGCGCCCTGCTCCACGGCCTGCTCGACGTCATCGTCGACGGCCATTTCGACGTCATCCAGTCCCTCGACGACGATGCTGAGGACCTGGAAGACCAGCTCCTCAGCGAGGGCACCGCCGACGACGCCTTCATCCTGCGCCTGTACGGGCTGCGCAAGGAGCTCGTCGGGATCCGGCGCGTCGTCGTCCCCATGCGCGATGTCGTCACCGGCATCGAACGCCACGTCCATGCCTCGCCCACGGCCATGGCGCCCTGGTGGGGGGACCTCTACGACCACGTGCTGCGCGCTGCGGAATGGACGGACTCCCTGCGCGACATGATCGCCTTCATGGTGGAGACCCAGATGTCCCTGATGGACTGGCGGCTCAACATCGTCATGAAGAAGCTCGCCGGGTGGGCCGCGATCATCGCCGTCCCCACGGCCATCACCGGATGGTTCGGACAGAACCTCCCCTTCTGGGGGTATGGCTCCGGGATGGGCCTCTGGGTGTCGTTGGGGCTCGTCATCGCCTCGACCTTGTTGCTCTACTGGTCCTTCAGGAGGCGCGACTGGCTGTGACCGGTGCCCCTCACCGGTCCTCGCCGCCGCCGCGCACGGACCTCAGGCGGCGCACCACCGTGCGCGCACCCGACATCGCCTGGTAGACCGCGGGGCGCAGCGGCAGCTCCCGAGCGGCGGCGACGTCCACCACGGATCGGGAGAACTTCGTCTTGAACTCGTTGAGGCCCATGAGCTCGGGCGCCAGGTCCGAGCCGATCCCCATGAGGTCGAAACGGCGGACCCCGCGCCGGGCCAGGTCCTGGCACTCGAAGAGGACCAGCCGGTCCGTGGCGTGGCGGCGCATCATCGACGTCTCGGAGGCGGCGTAGTAGCGGGCCGCCAGCGAACCTGAGATCGTGACGATGGACCAGCAGGCGAGCCTCCCGTCGATGCGCCCGGCGTAGACGCGGCAGTGATCGGGCCCCAGGCCGCGGATCATCTGCCGATACATGTCGGCATCCCAGGGGACGAAGCCGTCGCGGCCGGCGGTCTCGGCCATCACGGCGTGGTACTCCGAGAAATCGCGGGCGGCCTGTCCGGTCTCATCGGCGCACTCCAGGCCGGACTCGCGCACGGCTTTGCGGACGTCGCGCCGCCCGCGCGGCTTGAAGGTCGCCAGGATCGCCTCTCCGGCCGCCCCGGCGTCGTCGATGCCGACGCCGGCGCCCGTGTCCACGACGACGGTCCGGTCGTAGGCGATGAGGCCCTGCGGAGCCAGGGTGCCCTCCGCCGGGGTGCGCATGTCCAGGCGCACGGCGATCGCCTTGGGGTCCAGAGTGCGCGCCTCATCGGCCACGAGTGCCAGCACCGCGGCCTCGGCCTCCGCATCGGGCTCGCCGAACCAGACGGGCCCATGGCGGACCCAGAAGAAGGGGAGCCGGTGGGCCACCAGCCGCGTGAGGATGAAGGCGCCGGCGGTCTCGCCGTCCCGGCGGATCAGGTAGTGGCCGGCGGTCTCGCGATCCGGGTCGCCCTCGTCGACGGCCTCCCAGGACGGGGTCTGCTCGATCGGCGGGTCGACGTGGGCCCGCGCCAGCTCCGACACGAACGTCTCGGAGTCCGCGCCTTCCACGCTCCAGCCATCGGCCGCGCCCCTCACGATTCCCCGTCCCTCCTCCGAGCTGCGCCCGGCGCCCCTGAGCTGTGCCCCACCGACGGTAGGGGCGGTCCGAGCGCCAGGCAAGCCAGGAGGCGCGCTCCGCGGATTTCACAGGATTCTCACAGTTCCAGTCCGCGCCTCCCGGCGTGGCCCCAGGTCCGGCGGCGTCCTCGAACGTACCCTGGGCAGGTGACGCAGCCACCGGTGCCTGAGGACTTCCTCACGGCTCTTCTCAGTCTGCGCGAGCAGGCGCGGAACTCGGAGGTGGAACTCGAGGAGGTCCCCCCGCCCCGCCGCCTCGCGCCATGGACGGCCGCGATCGCCTTGCGCACCGTGCGCGAGGAGCATGGCCAACCCCTGGCGTCAGGCCGTTTCGTGGTGCTCCACGACCCCGCTGAGCAGATCGGGTGGAACGGCACGTTCCGCCTCGTCGCCCAGCTGCGCACCCAGATCGACTCCGAGATGGGCTCCGATCCCCTGCTCGGCGAGGCCCTGTGGGCGTTCGCCGGGGAGTCCCTCGATGAGGCCGGGGCGGGCTACCATGACCTCACCGGGACGGTCACGCGCGAGTTCTCGGAGTCCTTCGGCGGCCTGGAGCTGCGCGGAGCGGTGCTCCACGCGGAATTGCGCGCGTCGTGGACCCCGGTGACCCCGTGGCTGGGAGAGCATCTGCGGGCGTGGTCCGACCTCATGTGCCGGGCCTCCGGCATCACTCCCCGGCATTACCTCGAAGAGGCCTGAATACAGTGAGAATCGACAATCGCCTCGGCCTGCCCCGGGGCGACACGGAGGATCCCGTCCTCATCGCCGAGCCGCGCGGCGGCGTACCGGGGGTGGTGGACCGCCCCGAGGACCTCCGCGAAGCGGCCGGCGCCCTGGCCCGCAGCTCCCAGCCCGTGGCCCTCGACGTCGAGCGGGCCCAGGGATTCCGCTACGGCGCAGACCCCTATCTGGTCCAGATCCGGCGCGAAGACGTCGGCACGTTCCTCATCGACACCCAGGCGCTGCCCGACCTCTCCTGCCTTCGCCCCATCAGCGACGCCGTGTGGATCCTCCATGACGCCGCACAGGACCTCCCTAACTTGGCCCAGACGGGCTTGCACCCCCGTGAGCTCTTCGACACGGAGGTCGCCGCACGTCTGCTGGGCCTCGAGCGCTTCGGCTTGGCCGCCGTCAGCCAGCAGATCCTCGGGCTGGACCTCGCCAAGGACCATCAGGCCTCGGACTGGTCGGTGCGTCCGCTGCCCCCCGACTGGCTGCGGTACGCGGCCCTTGACGTCGAGCTCCTCACCGAGCTCTACCACCGGATGTCGCGGCGCCTGGAGGGCTTGGGCCGCTGGGAGTGGGCCCTGGAGGAGTTCGCCCACGTCGCCTCCCGTCCCACGCCCCCTCCACGGCCGGATCGCTGGCGCAGCGTCCCCGGCGCCGGCAAGATCCGCACCAGACGCGGCCTGGCGGTCCTGCGCGAGCTGTGGGAGGCACGCGAGGCGATCGCCCGCGACATCGACCTGTCCCCGGGACGCCTGGTCCGCAACGCGGCGCTGGTGCGCGCCGCCCAGCAGCCGCCCAGCAACCGACGCGAGCTCCTGTCCATCTCCGAGTTCCGATCCCCCCGGACGCGGCCCTACACGGACGCATGGCTGCGGGCGATCCGCCGGGCGACGCTGCTCAACGACACGGACCTCCCCCCGCGCCACGCCGACCACCAGCCCGGGTCGATCCCCGACGCCCGGCACTGGGCGAGGCTCGACCCCGACGCCCACGACAGGCTCCAGGCCGTGCGCGCCGCCACGGCGCAGGTCGCCGGATCCCTCGGGATCTCCCCCGATGTGGTGCTCGAACCGCGCGACCAGCGTTTCCTGGCGTGGGCGCCCCTGGATCCCGCGCTCCCCGCCTCAGAAGCCGTGGCCGAGCGCCTCGGGGAGTGCGGGGCACGGCCCTGGCAGGCGGCCCTGATGTCCCTGCCCCTCGCCGAGGCTCTGTCCGACTGAGGCGGGGACGGCATCACTCCGCCAGGTCGGCCGCCGACGGCACCGGGGCGACCCGCCCCATCCTCGCCAGGCGCGAGCCCACCGAGGCCGCGATCCCGACCGCGTCCAGCCCGAGCTCCGCCTGCAGTGCGGAGCGCCGTCCCTGTTCGAGGTACCTGCGGGGGATGCCCAGGGTCTGCACGGGGATGCCCGACTCGCTCAGGGCGTCGCGCACGGCCCACCCGAATCCGCCCTCGAGGACGCCGTCCTCGACGGTGACCACCAGGTCCGCCCCCTTGCGGGCGAGGTCGACGACGTCCCGGGGCACCGGGACGATCCAGCGGGGATCGACCACCGTGACGGCGACCCGCTCCGCCGCCAGGGCGTCCGCCGCCTCCAGCGCCTCCGGCACCAGGGATCCGGCGGCGACGAGGAGCACCCGGGCGGACGGGGCGGCCGCCCCGTCCGGCTCCCCGCCGGGCTCCGCCAGCACGTCGACCGCGCCCACCCGGCGCAGGGCGGGCAGGGGCCGGGGCAGAGGCCCCTTGGGATAGCGCACCGCTGTGGGAGCGTCTGGCACCTCGACCGCCTCGTTGAGCTCCTCGCGCAGCGTCGCCTCGTCGCGCGGGGCCGCCAGGCGCAGCCCGGGGACGACCTGCAGCATCGAGATGTCCCACATACCGTTGTGGGAGGGGCCGTCGTCCCCGGTGATCCCGGCCCGATCCAGGGCGAAAGTGACGCCCGCCCGATGCAGGCCGACGTCCATGAGGACCTGGTCGAAGGCGCGGTTGAGGAAGGTCGCGTAGACGGCGACCACCGGGTGGGCGCCCTTGAAGGCCATCCCGGCCGCAGACGTGACCGCCAGCTGCTCGGCGATGCCCACGTCGATGACCCGGTCCGGGAACTCCGCCGCCATCGGCCCCAGGCCCACGGGCTGCATCATCGCCGCGGTGAGGCCCACGACGTCGTCGCGGCGCCGGGCGATCCTCACGATCTCGTCGGCGAAGACGCTGGTCCACCCGAAGCGCTGGGGCTCGACGGGCAGGCCCGTCTCCGGGTGGATGCGGCCCACCGCGTGGAACCGGTCCGCCAGGTCCTCCTCGGCCGGCGTGTAGCCCCGTCCCTTCTCCGTGATGGCGTGGACCAGCACGGGGCCCCTGACCGCTCGGGCCCGGCCCAGCGCGGTCTCCAGGGCGACCTCGTCATGGCCGTCCACCGGCCCGAGGTACTTCAGGCCGAGGTCCTCGAACATCGCCTGAGGGGCGAGGACGTCCTTGAGGCCGGTCTTCAGCCCGTGCAGGGCGTCGTAGGCGGCCCGGCCCGGATCCCCCAGGGACAGCAGCGTCCTCTTCCCCCACGCCAGGGTCCGCTCGTACTGCTGAGAGGTCCGCAGGGCGTCCAGGTGGTGGGCGAGCCCCCCGACGGTCGGCGCATAGGAACGCCCGTTGTCGTTGACGACGACCACGAGGCGGCGGTCCTCCTCCGCGGCGATGGAGTTCAGCGCCTCCCAGGCCATGCCGCCGGTCAGCGCCCCGTCGCCGATGACGGCCACCGTCCACGACGGGTCGCCGCGGCGGCGCTTCTCCCGCGAGATGCCGTCCGCCCACGCCAGCGACGCCGAGGCGTGGGAATTCTCGACGACGTCGTGCGGGGACTCGGCCCGTGAGGCGTATCCCGACAGTCCTCCGCGCTGGCGCAGCCGAGAGAAGTCCTGACGTCCGGTGAGCAGCTTGTGGACGTAGGTCTGGTGACCGGTGTCGAAGACCAGGGAGTCCCGGGGAGAGTCGAAGACGCGGTGCAGGGCGATCGTCAGCTCCACGACCCCCAGGTTCGGGCCCAGGTGCCCGCCGGTGCGCGACACGGAGGCGATGAGGTACCTGCGGATCTCCTGGGCCAGGTCGACCAGCTCGGCCGGCGTGAACCGCTGAAGGTCGCTGGGACGATGCACCCGCGAGAGCAGGGGAAGCTCATCAGCATTGTCTGGGAGGACCATGGGGCCGATTCTAGATGAGCCGGGTCGGATGGCCTGCGGGTGGATATGATCGGAGCCACTGGCGCCGTCGGCGCCGGGCCCGCGCTCACGGAAACGAAGAGGTGCTCGATGTCTCCTGCTGTCGCTCCCTACGGCGGGTGGAAGTCCCCCATCACCGGGGAATCCTTCACCGCCCGCAGTGTCTCCCTGTCCCAGGTCAGGGTCGATGGGCCTGACACCTACTGGGTGGAGGGCCACCCTAAGGAGGCTGGGCGCAACGTCCTCCTGCGACGCACCTCACTGGGCCAGACCTCCGAGGTCTTGCCGATGATCGACGGGGTGCGCCTGCCCGACGTGCGTACGCGGGTCCACGAGTACGGGGGGCGCGCCTATGCGGTGCGCGACGGCGTCATCGTCTTCTCCGACGGCTTCGACGGCCGCGTCTACCGTTACGACGTCCGCACGCCGACCCGCGGGCTCATCCCCCTCACCCCGTTGTCCAAGGTCCGCTACGGCGACTTCGAGTTCGATGAGGCGCGCGGCCTCGTCTACGCCGTGGCCGAGGACCATTCGGGATCCGGCGAGCCCGTGAACACCCTGGTCGCCATCCCGCTGGACGGGCTGGCCGGACGCGACGCCTCCCTGGTGCAGACCGTGTTCTCCGGCACGGACTTCGTCGAGTCGCCCTCCGTGTCCCCCGATGGCACGAAGATCGCCTGGCTGACGTGGAACCACCCGGAGATGCCGTGGACGCGTTCCGCCCTCCACGTCGCGGCACTGGGTTTCGCCGGGGAGCTCCGCACCTCCGTCACCCTGGTCGACCGCCCGGACGTGTGCGTCTACGAGCCCCGGTGGACGCCCGATGGGGACCTCATCCACGTCGACGACTCGACGGGATGGGCGAACCTCTACCGCACGGAGGGCTTCGTCTGGCGCGACGGCGAGGAGGCCGACGCCTGGACCACCCGCCTGCGCACCCGGCCCCTGCATCCGGGGCGTCAGGCCTTCTCCCACCCCCACTGGCAGCTGGGCCTGCACTCCTACGACGTCTTCGACAACAACCGCCTCATCTGCTCGTGGGCCGAGGACATGACGTGGCACATCGGAACGGTCCAGCTGGACAACGGCCTGGAGGAGGAGTGGTCCGCCGGATGGTGGCCCATCGGCAACGTCGCCTCCGAGGACGGACGCGTGGTGCTCCTGGCCGACTCCGCGACCCACGCCCCGGCGATCGTCGAGATCCGCGACGGGGTGACGCACGTGATCCGCCCCTCCACCGAGGCAGAGATCGATCCGGGCATGGTGTCCTGCGCGCAGATCCTCTCCTGGCCGACCTCCGACGGCGAGCAGGCCCACGGCTTCTACTACCCGCCCGTCAACCCCGGGTTCGTCGCGCCGGAGGGGACCCTCCCTCCGCTCATCGTCAACGTCCACGGGGGCCCCACCTCCTCCGCGCGCCCGGGCCTGTCGATCGCGCGGCAGTACTGGACGTCGCGGGGCTTCGCCGTCCTCGACGTCAACTACCGGGGCTCCACGGGCGCGGGACGCGAGTACCGGGAGCGGCTCACCGGCAACTGGGGGATCATGGACGTCGCCGACTGCGCGGACGGCGCCCGCTACCTCATCCGGCAGGGCCTCGTCGATCCCTCCCGCGTCGCTGTCCGCGGTGCCTCCGCCGGCGGGTTCACGGCGCTGGCCGCCCTGGCGTCGACGGATGTCTTCACGGCGGGCACGTCCTTGTACGGCGTGTCGGACCTGGGGGCGCTGGCTCGCGACACCCACAAGTTCGAGTCGCGCTACGCCTTCCGCCTGGTGGGGTCCTCCGACCCCTCGGATCCCGTGTGGCGGGAGCGCTCCCCGCTCTTCCACATCGACAAGATCGCGGCCCCGCTGCTCCTCCTCCAGGGCAGCGAGGACGCCGTCGTCCCGCCGGCCCAGGCCCGCTCGATGCACGACGCGCTGGTGGCCGCCGGCCGGCGCACGGCTCTGGTCGTCTTCGACGGCGAGGGGCACGGGTTCCGCCGAGCCGAGACCATCAGGCAGGCATGGGCTGTCGAGCTCGGCTTCTACGGGGAAGTCTGGGGATTCGGGCCCGACGGGGGCGCCGAGGTCGAGGTCGCGAACCTCTGAGCGGCGCGACGGTCGTCTCCCCGCCGCTCAGGAGGCCGACGGGTCCCCGATCCATGCCAGGATCAGCGGCGTGTTCGTCGTCCGATCGGCGAGGACCACGAGGTACGGGTGGTCGAAGGCGATCGTCGTCGCGCCGGTCTCGGCTGACGTGACTCCCACCTGCGCCTCGTGGACCGCTGCCGCGACCGTTCCCGCCTCGTCCATCATGAGGACCGTCTGGGACGCCATCTGGGAGAGGGCCAGCGGCCGGCCTTCCGACTGCCCGATTCCCGAGAGGTCCGGCGCGCTGAAGAGCGCGGACAGCCCCAGCCGGTCCAGGGTCGAATAGAGGTCCTGCCGACCCGACGCGTCCACCGTGGGCACGCCGAGCGCCACCTGGACAGGGGTCGCCTCGTCGAGGGCCTCCAGACGGTCGAGCACGCCCTCCGGCGTCACCGCGTCCGGATCGTCCGGCATGAGAAGGTGGGCGACCAGCTCCGGATCCTGGTAGGGCAGCGTGGCCGCCGTCCACCCGGCGTCCCGGATGGCCGCCGCCCGCATGCCCTGGTGCATCATGTCCACGGGGACGGTCGAGCCGTCCGACCGCGTGAACGGCTGCGACTCCGTGTCCGCCGGGTCGAACGGCGACTGCCAGGCTGCGCCGAACACGAGCGCATTCTGGAGGACGATGCGCGAGGAGTCATCCAGGCCGATACCTGAGCGCTCCACCAGTCCCCCGGTGGCCTCCCGCACCCACTGGTCG
The DNA here is from genome assembly GCF_042665795.1 of Schaalia naturae. Lineage (NCBI taxonomy): Bacteria > Bacillati > Actinomycetota > Actinomycetes > Actinomycetales > Actinomycetaceae > Schaalia > Schaalia naturae. The sequence goes on along the minus strand of NZ_JBHTEF010000001.1, from coordinate 850,047 downwards.
AGATCCTCCTTCGCGCTCGGCGCCTGCAGGTCCCGGGAGTCCACCGGCGTCCCCCATCTCGCAGCCAGTTCGCGTCTCCATGACGGCTCCAGCTGCGTCTGGTCGTCGGCGACCACGCGGGCGTCCAGGGCGACGACGGGCGCGTCCGGCACTTCCGTCCCGGCAACGGCCTCCGGGTCTCCCGTCCAGGGCGCCCACAGGCCCCAAACCTGCCGGTACTGATCGACGAGCTCGTCGCCCTCCCCTCCCAGGGCGGCCTCCAACGCCTCCGCCGCCGGACCGGCCGCCCCTTGCGCGATCTGGGTGAGCATCGCGGACAGGCCGACCGGGCTGGACACCGCGTTGGCCGTCTCCGGGCTCCCCTCCACGGCCTCGCCCACCGCCGCCAGGCCCATTCCGTACAGCGCCCGGGTCGTGGCGGCGCCGCGCGGTCAGGGACGGGCGGCCAGCTGGCGCAGGACGTACTGGAGGATGCCGCCGTTGCGGTAGTAGTCGGCCTCGCCGGGGGTGTCGATGCGCACGACGGCCTCGAACTCGATCGTCCTGCGCAGCCCCCGGGGGTCCGCGGCGCGCACGTGGACGGTCGGCGGCGTCTTCCCCGCGTTGAGCGCCTCGATGCCGGTGATGTCGAACGCCTCCTCGCCGGTCAGCCCCAGCGAGTCGCGCGACTCCCCGGACGGGAACTGCAGCGGCAGCACGCCCATGCCGATGAGGTTGGAGCGGTGGATCCGCTCGAAGCTCTCCGTGATGACCGCGCGCACGCCCAGCAGCGACGTGCCCTTGGCCGCCCAGTCGCGCGACGACCCGGAGCCGTACTCCTTGCCGCCCAGCACCACCAGCGGCGTCCCGGCCGCGAGATAGTGCTGTGCCGCCTCGTAGACGGACTCGATGGGCGCCGCATCGCCGTCTCCGGCGGTGAAGTCGCGGGTGAAACCCCCTTCGACGCCGGGCACGAGCTCGTTGCGGATGCGGATGTTGGCGAAGGTGCCTCGGATCATCACCTCGTGGTTGCCGCGCCGGGACCCGTAGGAGTTGAAATCGCGCCGCCCGACGCCGCGCTCCACCAGGTACCGACCCGCCGGGGTCTCCGGCCGGAAGGCCCCCGCCGGTGAGATGTGGTCGGTGGTGACCGAGTCGCCGAGCTTGAGCAGGACCCGAGCCCCGCGGATGTCGCGGACGGGTTCCGGATTGAGCGGCATCCCCTCAAAATAGGGGGGGCGCCGGACATAGGTGGACTCGGGATCCCAGGCGAAGGTGTTCCCCTCAGGCGTCTCGAGCCCCTGCCAGCGGTGGTCGCCGGCGAAGACGTCCGCGTAGTCCTTCTCGAACATCGAGCGGTCGACGGTGGCGTCGATCGTCGCCTGGACCTCGGCGGGATCCGGCCAGATGTCGGCCAGGAAGACGTCACGGCCCTGCGGGTCCCGGCCCAGGGGCTGGCGGCTGAAGTCGAAGTCCATGGTGCCCGCCAGGGCATAGGCGATGACCAGGGGCGGGGACGCCAGGTAGTTCATCTTGACGTCGGGGTTGATGCGTCCCTCGAAGTTGCGGTTGCCGGAGAGGACGGACACGACGGCGAGGTCGTTGTCGGTGACCGCCTGGGAGACGGGCGCAGGCAGGGGCCCGGAGTTGCCGATGCATGTCGTGCACCCGTAGCCCACCAGGTTGAAACCCAGCGCGTTGAGGTCGTCCCAGAGCCCCGCCTTGTCGTAGTAGTCGGTGACGACCTTCGATCCGGGCGCCAGCGACGTCTTGACCCAGGGCTTCGAGCGCAGGCCCCGTGCCACCGCGTTGCGGGCGAGCAGGCCGGCGGCCAGCATGACCGACGGGTTCGAGGTGTTCGTGCACGAGGTGATCGAGGCGATGGCCACGTCGCCGTGGTCCAGCCGGGTGAGCGTGCCATCCTCCAGCGTGACGGGGACCTCGTGGTGGGGGCGGGCGTCGTCCGTCCCGGGCCCCGCGTCGTAGGGGTCGGAGGCGGGGAAGGTTCCCTCCAGGGCGTCGTCCAGCTCCGTCAGCTCCGTGTCGGCGACGTAGTTGCCGATCGTGTCGCGGAAGGACTCCTTCGCCCGGGACAGCTCGATGCGGTCCTGGGGACGCTTGGGTCCAGCGATCGAGGGGACCACCGTCGAGAGGTCGAGCTCCAGGTACTCCGAGTACACGGCCTCGTGGGCCGGGTCGTGCCACAGGCCCTGCGCGCGCGCATAGGCCTCGACGAGGGCGACCTGGTCCTCCGATCGGCCCGTGAGCCGCAGGTAGTCGAGGGTGATGCCGTCGATCGGGAAGATCGCGGCGGTCGAGCCGAACTCGGGCGACATGTTCCCGATGGTCGCCCGGTTGGCTAGGGGCACCTGCCCCACGCCCTCGCCGTAGAACTCGACGAACTTGCCCACGACCCCGTGCTGGCGCAGCATCTGGGTGATGGTGAGGACGACGTCCGTGGCCGTCGCCCCGGACGGGATCGACCCGGACAGTTTGAAGCCGACCACGCGGGGGATCAGCATCGACACCGGCTGGCCGAGCATCGCGGCCTCGGCCTCGATGCCCCCCACGCCCCATCCGAGGACGCCCAGGCCGTTGACCATGGTCGTGTGGGAGTCAGTGCCGACGCAGGTGTCCGGGTAGGCGGCGACGGTGCCGTCCGGCTCCTCACGGGTGAAGACCGTGCGCGCCAGGTACTCGATGTTGACCTGGTGGACGATGCCGGTCCCCGGGGGCACCACGCGGAAGTTCTCGAACGCCCCCTGTCCCCAGCGCAGGAACTGGTAGCGCTCGCGGTTGCGCTCATACTCCCGGTCGACGTTGCGCTCGAAGGCGTCGGGGGTGCCGAAGACGTCGATCTGGACCGAGTGGTCGATGACCATCTCGGCCGGCGCCAGGGGGTTGATCCGGGCGGGGTCCCCTCCCAGGTCGGCGACGGCCTCGCGCATCGTGGCCAGATCGACGATGCAGGGGACGCCCGTGAAGTCCTGCATGACGACGCGGGCGGGGGTGAACTGGATCTCCGTGGAGGGCTCGGCCTGCGGGTCCCATCCGGCCAGGGCGCGGATCTGGTCGGCGGTGACGTTGGCTCCGTCCTCGGTGCGCAGGAGGTTCTCCGCGAGGATCTTGAGGGAGTACGGAAGCCGGTCCAGTCCCGGCACCGCGTCGAGGCGGTGGATGGTGAACGCCCTCCCGCCCACGGTCAGGGTGGAGCGGGAATCGAAGGTGTTGACGGATGACATCGGCTCTCCAATCGGCAAGCACGGGTGACCGGCGGCTGCGCCAGATATCTCGATATCAAGATATCTTCCTGACGGCACGTGCGCAACTCGGCGCACCGCCCGGCCGTCGACCACCGGCGGGGTCGCTCGACGCGACGCCGCCAGAGGTGCGCTCGTCGAGCAGATCGCCGCGACCACGACGGACCACGCCCGGCGCGTCGCCCCACCACGCGGGTGGACCTCGAATGAGGTGCTCAGCCCCGGGTCAGGCCCGCCACGAACTCCACGTGGTGCGTGTGGGGGAACAGATCCCATGCCTCGAAGGACTCGAGGGCGTACCCGCCCTCGACCAGAGCGCGCAGGTCGCGCGCGCCGGCAGCCGGGTCGCAGGACACCAAGACGACGCGCGGCGCCCCGAGCGAGCACAGTGCCCGGCACACTTCGCGTCCGGCGCCCGCACGCGGCGGATCCAGCACGACGACGTCGGCCGCCGCCTCGGAGCCGCGCCCCTCGGACGCTCCTCCGGCGCCCAGCTCGCCGGCGAGCTCCAGGACGCCCGCGGCGTCGACCGTGCCGACGAAGGTCTCCGCCTGTGGCCAGCCCTCGAGGTTCGCGGTCGCGTCGGCCACGGCGCCCTCGTCCCCCTCCAGGGAGGCGACCCGCCCAGCCGGCCCCGCCGCCTGGGCGAGGAAACGGGTGAACAACCCGGCTCCGGAGTAGAGCTCCATCACGCGGTCCCCCTCGGCGACCTGGGAGGCGCGCATGACGGCCTCGGCCAACGTCTCCGCGCCGCGCACATGCGACTGCCAGAAGCCGCGGGCGCGCACCGAGAACGTCTCCTGCGCGTCCGGTGCGCCCCCCGGGCGGCGCACCGTCCATGTCAGCGGCTCGTCCTCCACGCGGGTCGGACGCCCCTCGCGCAGGGCCCACGCGCCCGACGGGGCCACGAGCACGGCCTTCCCCCCGTTCGGCGCGACGGCGCGCACCCGGTCCCCCGCCCGCCATACCCCGCCCCACGGCGAGTCCGAGCCGAAGAGCCCGAGCTCCTGGATGGCGGGGACGGCCAGCGGCATCTCCTCCACGCCGACCACCTCGCGCGTGCGGTAGCGGTGCATGCCGGCCCGCCCGTCCGGCGTGACGACCAGTTCGATCCGCGTGCGTCGCCCGAGCAGCGGGTCGGCCTCGTCCCCGTCCCCCGGGGTCGGGTCGACGCGCACGCCACCGAGCGCGGTGACGGCGTCGAGGAGCGCCTCGCCCCCCACCCGCCGCAGCTGCCCGCGGAGCACCGTCTCCTTCCACCGGCGCTGGGCCGAGGGCCGCACATGCGCCAGCTCCCCGCCGCCCACGCCGCCGGGCCCGGCCTCCGGCCACACCGAGGGGACGCGGTCCGGGGAGGGGTCGAGGACCTCCGCCACCTCCGCCCACGCCAGGGTGTTGCGCGTGGACGTCACGCGTGCGCGCACCCGCTCCCCCGGCAGACCGTGGCGGACGAAGACCACGCGTCCGGACTCCTCGCGGGCCACGCACGCGCCGCCGTGGGCCGGCTCGCCCAGCGTGAGCTCCAGGACCTCCTCCTCCCCGGGTTCCGCTCGGTTGGCGGCTCGGCGCATGCGCACGCCTCTGGGCGGTCGGTGTCTCATCGGTTCTCCCCGGTTCCTCTCGCGTCCCTCTTGAAGGGGTCGTTGACCAGTTGGCGTCCCTCGACGGCGGCGTCCTCCCCCAGCTTCCACGGCACCGTCGTGATGACGACGCCGGGAATGGCGAGCAGGGCCTGACGCACCCGGATCGCGGTCTGGTTGTGCATGATGTTCTCCCACCAGTGGGAGACGAGGAACTGCGGGATGTAGACGACGATCATCTCGCCGGGCGAGCGCCGCCGCTGATGGCGGATGTAGCTGACCAGCACGTGCTCGATGTCTCGGTAGGGCGAGGACAGCAGGGTGAGGGGCACGGGCAGACCCGACTCCTCCCATTCTCGCAGAACGCGCCGCTCCTCCTCGTCGTCGGTGACGACGCTGACCAGCTCCAGCGACGAGGGCGAGGAGGCGCGCGCCGTCGCGACGGCGCGCATCGCGGGCCGCGCGAGGTTCGAGACGAGGACCAGGGCGTGGACGCGGGACGGCAGGGCGCGCCCCGCTGAGTAGTCCCGGACCCGCAGCTGCTCGCGGACGAAGTCGTAGTGGTGGCGGATGCCCCGCTGGATGAGGAAGAGGATCCCCATGAGCAGCAGCGTGATCCATGCGCCGCGGGTGAACTTCGTGATGAGGACGATGACCAGCACCGTGCCTGTCATCGCGAAGCCGAACATGTTGACCGCGCGGGAGCGCAGGACCGAGCGGCGCTCGCGCCCCGTCTGGGGGCGGCGCAGCTGGCGGTTCCAGTGGCGGATCATCCCCAGCTGCGAGAGCGTGAAGGAGACGAACACCCCGACGATGTACAGCTGGATGAGGCGGGTCACCTGGGCGTCGAAGACGACGATGAGCAGGACCGCCCCGACGGTGAGCACCCCGATCCCGTTGGAGTAGGACAGCCGGTCCCCCCGCTTGTAGAGCTGGCGGGGAAGGAACGAGTCGCGCGACAGCACGGATGCCAGGGTCGGGAACCCGTTGAACGCGGTATTGGCCGCCAGCACCAGGATCAGGCCAGTGACGACGGTGACCAGGAGGAACAGGGGCGTCCCGCGCCCGAAGACGGCGACGGCGAGCTGGCCGATGACCGGATCGATGGTCACGTCCGCGCCGACGGGGGCGCCGTTCAGCAGCAGCTGCGTCTGCGGGTCCTCGACCATGAGCACCCCGGTGCGCCGAGCCAGGAACAGGATCGACAGCATCATCGCGGCCGCGATGCCGCCCAGCAGCGCCAGCGTCGTGGCCGCGTTCTTCGACTTCGGCCGGCGGAAGTTCGGGACGCCGTTGGAGATCGCCTCGACCCCGGTCAGCGCGGCGCACCCGGAGGAGAAGGCCCGCATGAGCAGGAAGGCTCCGCCCAGGCCGACCAGGCCGTCAGCGTGGGAGGGATCGGCGACCACCTCGTAGGCCGCGGTCGGGGCGTCCGGCAGGTCGCCCGCCGCCATCTTGACCAGTCCCACGGCGATGAGCAGCCCGATCGAGCCCATGTAGAGGTACGTCGGGGCCGCGAAGGCGCTGCCCGCGTCGCGCAGGCCCCGCAGGTTGAGGACCGAGAGCAGCAGGACCAGCAGGACGGCGATCGGCACCTCCTGTCCCGCCAGCTGCGGCACCGCGGTCGTGACGTAGTGCGCGCCCGAGGAGATCGACACGGCCACCGTCAGGACATAGTCGACCAGCAGAGCCGAGGCCACGACCAGGCCCCATGTCGGGCCCAGGTTCGTGGAGACCACCTCGTAGTCCCCGCCGCCCGACGGGTAGGCGTGGACGGTCTGGCGATAGGAGAGGACGACGGTGGCCAGGACGACCACGACGGCGACCCCGATCCACAGCGACCGGGTGACGGCCACGCCCCCGGCCAGCGCGAGCGTGAGCAGCACCTCGTCCGGGGCGTAGGCCACCGAGGAGAGGGCGTCCGAGGCGAAGACGGGAAGCGCGATGCGCTTGGGCAGCAGCTGGCCGCTCATGGTCTCCGACCTCATGGGTCGCCCGATGAACAGCCGCTTGACGCGGTCGACGGCATCCTGCACGGTGGCTCAGCCTACTCGTCGCGGGAGCCCCGCAGGAAGGACGCGCGCCACATCCGCCGCGTCGCGCGCGAGCGGGTACCGTGATCCCCGTGCATTTCGTGATCATGGGATGTGGCCGCGTCGGGTCGACCCTCGCGTCGACCCTCGACGCGCAGGGCCATTCGGTGGCCGTCATCGACTCCGACGCGCAGGCGTTCCGGCGCTTGTCCCCGGACTTCTCGGGACGGCGCGTGACCGGGCTGGGCATGGACCGCGACGCCCTGCGCCAGGCCGGCATCAAGGACGCTTACGCCTTCGCCGCGGTGTCCAACGGCGACAACTCCAACATCATCGCGGCGCGCGTGGCGCGCGAGACCTTCAACGTCCAGCGCGTCGTCGCCCGCATCTACGATCCCGCCCGGGCCGTCGTCTACGAGCGCCTGGGCATCCCCACGGTGGCCACCGTCCGACGCACCACGGAGGCCGTCATGCGCTGGCTGATGCCCCCGGACGCGGCCGTTCTGTGGGCCCACCCCACGGGGCTGGTCTCCCTCGTCTCGGCCATGCCCGTGGCCTCGTGGTACGGCGTGCCCTTCCCGGTCGTCGAGGAACTCACGGGGGCGCGCCTGGCCTTCGTCTCGCGCTTGGGCGGGCTGGAGCCCGCCCGACCGGACCTGGTCGTCCAGGAGCACGACGAGCTGGTCTTCGCGGTGTCCGGGCGGGATCCGGTCCCGCTGCGCAACATCATGACCGAGCCGCCCCGGAAGGAGGACTGACCATGAGGATCGTCATCGCGGGGGCGGGGTCCGTCGGGCGTTTCGTCGCCTTGCGCCTGCTGGCGCACGGGCATGAGGTCACGCTCATCGACAACCAGCCGGACCAGCTCCGCGTCGCCTCCGTCGCGGATGCCGACTGGGTCTTGGCCGACGCCTGCTCCCCCGACGTCCTGTCCGACGCCGGAGTGCGCGAGGCCGACGCCCTGGTCGCCGCCACCGGCGACGACAAGGCGAACCTGGTGATCTCGCTGCTGGCCAAGGGCGAGTTCGGCGTCCCCCGCGTCGTCGCCCGGCTGAACAACCCGAAGAACGAGTGGCTCTTCAACGGCTCCTGGGGCGTCGACGTGCCCGTGTCCACCCCGCGTCTGATGACCGCCCTGGTCGAGGAGGCCGTCTCGGTGGGTCTGCCCGTCCAGCTGTTCTCCTTCAACCAGGCCGACGTGTCGATGTACGCCTTCGTCTTGCCCGATGACTCCCGCGTCGTCTCCCGCCGCCTGGAGGACGTCACCCTGCCCGGGCGCACCGTGCTGTCCTCGATCCTGCGCGACGGCCGGCCGATCACGCCGACGCCCGACGACGTCCTCGAGGCCGGAGACGAGCTCCTGCTCTTGGTCCCCGACGGGGACACGGAGGCGCTGGGACGGCTCACCCGCGCCCTCGGACACCCCCAGCCGGAGGCGGAACCCGAGGAGGAGCCCGCGGACCGTCCATGAGGGCGAGCAGCCCGCTCAGGACCCGGTCGGCCGCGTCCCGGGGATCCGTCCCCGCGAGCCGGGGCCGGCCTCGTCCCCGCGATCATCGGTCCGGTCCCCCGCATGTGCCAGGGAGGCGAAGGGCCGCAGCCCCGCCCAGGTGAGCCAACACACGACCGCGAACAGCGGCAGCCCCAGGACGAGTTTCGCGACGCCGAGCTGCGCGACCGCCCCCGCATGCCACAGCGGCCACTGGACGCCCAGCCGGATCAGGAACATCCCTGCCCATACCCATGTCAGCGCCAGACACCGGCGCCGCAGCGGGGCCAGCGCCACATCGGTGCGCCACGAGGCCGGCAGCCCCCACGCGAAGCCGACCGCCAGCGCCACGGCGGGGCGCCGCGCCGCCACGGTCGCCAGGAGCCCGGCGGCGAATGCGGAGGCCGTCACGAGCCCCCACGCGAAGTAGTTCTCTCCGCGCCCGGACAACGCCGCCCACACCACGCCGATCGCGACGCCGGCCAGTCCCGACGCCGCCTGCGTCAGGCTTTGGCGCTGGGCCAGCCGCGCCAGGCAGAACACCACCGCTGTGCCAGCCGACGCCGCCAGGCACACGCGCAGGTCACGGGTGAGGACGAACAGGACGACGAACACCGCCCCGGGCAGGACCGACTCCACAGCGCCGCGCCAGCCGCCCACCGCCTGGGCCCAGGAGAACCCCTCCCCCGACGGGTCGGCCGCCCAGGACGGAAACCGGGATCCCGTTCCCGGTCCCGCGCTCACGCCGCCCCCGGCGGCAGGATCCGGTAGGTCGGGTCGATGAGCGCCAGATGGTCGCGGACGAGCACCGCCGTGCCCTGGGCCTCGATGTGCCCTCCGACCTTGATGCCGGGGACCGAGCGCCGCCCGAGCCAGCGGATCTCGATCGTCCCCGTCCCGTCGTAGAGCATGACGACCAGGCGCCTGGGCCCATCGACCGGCGAATAGGTCACGGACTGGATGAGCCCGGAGACCACCACCCGCTGCCGTTCGCGCACCTCGGACAGCGGCACCGTCCCGCGGGAGCGACGCGAGCGCTGCTCCTCGTCGGCCTCCTGGGCCTCGCGGGTCGCGTTCATCCACCGTCGCAGGAGGCGCTGCCACACCCCGGGACGAGGGCGGCCCCGCATGTCCGTGTCAGACATCCGGAACCTCGACGGCCCCCTCGGGGACGTGCAGCGGCAGGAGGTCGAGGCGCGCGCGGGGAGCGTCGTCGCGGGCCACGACCAGGCGGTCGATGACCTTCTCAAGGGCGCCACCGGCCTCCAGCGACTGGGCGGCCGGCCCCAGGATGTCGAGCCGGGCGAACCAGCGCGGCCCCTCGCGGCCGATGACGCGCATGCGGGAGGTGGCCCGCGAACCGTCGGGCAGGGTGACCAGCAGGTCGGCCAGCAGCTCGTCGCCGTAGCGGGTATGCACGTCCTCGACGTGCGCGCCGTCCGACTCCATGCCGGAGCGGATCTGGGCGCGCAGCTCGTCCCACACGCCGCCCGACTTCGGCGCCGCCGCCAGGCTCACCTGGATGCCGGAGGCCCCCAGGACCAGAAGCGCCCGCAGCACGGTGCGGCCGTCCTTCGCCAGCTGCGTGCGCAGCTGCATCCCGGGGATCGCCGGAATGAGCAGCGAGCCCATGTCGACATAGCCGGAGGTCGTGTCGATTTCCGCGATGTCGCGGGGGCCGGGCTCGGACCAGACGGGGTCCCCGTCGGAGGGGCGGGACGGGCGCTCAGGGACGGCCTCCGGCTCCTGGAGCCCCGGCCCGAGGGGCGTCTCCGGTTCTGCGGGCCGGCGCCGTTTCCTGCCGAACATCCGATCATCCCCTCCGGCGGCGCCAGGCGCCGCGGATTGATCTCATGAGGCGCAGTCCGTGCACACGGGCAACCCGTCCTCATCCATGTACGCCAACTGCGAGGAATGGTGCACCAGGAAGCACCGCGAGCATGTGAACTCGTCGTCCTGGCGGGGCACGACGTGGACCGTCAGCTCCTCCTTCGACAGATCCGCCCCGGGCAGCTCGTAACCCTCCGCAGCCTCGTTCTCGTCCTCGTCGATGTCATTCGAGCCCGCGTCGTTGCGACGGGCCTTGAGCTCCTCGATGGAGTCCTCCGCGACATCGTCCTCGTTCTTTCGCGGAGCGTCGTAATCTGTGGCCACCCTGTCTCCTCCTCGTCACCATCCGGCATGGCGCCGTCCACACGCCGGCATCGTCGGCGCAGGGATGGTAACACTTGACCACCCGAGATTCCATTGCGTTCTCGGACACGCTGGGACCAGCACGTGAGCCGGAGCCAGGACTCTGACACCATGCCGGTGGTGAGGGAACGGGAGGTGCCATGATCGAGCTCGACCTGCTCGGAATCGGCGCGGACGGTGAGAGCCTCGTGCTGACGGACGCCGACGGCGAGCGCTACGTCGTGCCCATCACCGATGAGCTGCGTGGCGCGGTCCGGCGCGACCGCCCCCGGTCCCGCCCCCAGGACGCGCCGGAGCGGGCCCTGCGCCCCCGCGACATCCAGGCGCTGCTGCGCTCCGGCCTCGACCCCGACGACATCGCGGGCCAGTACGACGTCGATGTCGAGCACGTGCGCCGTTTCGAGGCGCCCATCGTCGCCGAGCGCGAGTGGGTGCTCTCCCGCGCCCGCGGCTCCCACGTCGGTGGCGACCCGGACGCCCCGGAGATGGGCGACCTGGTCGTGGACCGGCTCGCGGCCCGCGGCGTCGACCCGGGCTCCCTGGCCTGGTCCGCCCGCCGCGGCGAGGACGGCCCCTGGGAGATCGCCCTCACCTTCGTCCAGGGGGCGGCTGAGCACGCCGCGCACTGGACCTTCTCGCCGTCTGGCACGCTTGTCGAGGCTCTCGACCAAGAGGCCCGATGGCTGACCGAGACGGTCACCCAGGCCCCGACCTCATCGATCTTCACTCCCCTGCCCACCCGGGACGTGCCGGACGCGATCGATCTGAGCGCGGAGGAGGCCGATCTCCGCGTGCGCGAGGCCCTGCTCGACCAGCTCAACGCCGCCCGCGGCCACCGCCAGGAGATCGACGCCGATCTGGCCGGCTCCGAGGAGGAGCCCGACGAGACCTCGGACGACGCCCCGGCGGACGCCCCGGACGTCGGGGCGCGCCGCGGGACGGAGCATCCGGCCCCCGCCCCCCTCGGGCGCGGGAACGGGCAGGGCGAGTCCATCTCGGCGCGCATCTACTCCCTGGCGCATGCGCGCGCACGCGGGACGGACGAGCCTGCCGCCGCCCCCGGCCCGTCTGGCGAGCCCCGCCGCGCCGACGCGGAGACCCGGTCCTCCCGGCCGGCGCCGAAGGAGCCCGCCGACCCCTCCCATGAGGCCGCCGAGACACTCCCCGGCTTGGAGGCCCCCGCCGAGGACGTGGACACGGAGCGCGGCGACGCCCCCGGGCGTCGCGAGAAGCGACGCACGCGCCGACGCTCGGTGCCCAGCTGGGACGAGATCGTCTTCGGATCCCGGTCGAACTGACCACCACCCCGGACCGCCCCGCGGGTACCATGGGGCCTGTCACGGCGGTGGGGCTCGCCTTCAACCGCGGGACGAGCCCGGACGCTGTCCGGGCCGGTCCGCCAACGGTCCCTGAGGTCCAGCCGACCGTGCCGTGACGATGCCACGACCCTCTCTGCCGGGCCCGAACGGTTCGGCGCCCCGAACGGGGCGCCCGCAGAGGAGAGCACGACATGGCACACGCACCCATCCGCTTCACCGACGTCTCCGCCCTGGAGATCCTGGACTCCCGCGGCAATCCGACCGTCGAGGTGACTCTGACCACCGAGGACGGCCGTCCGTTCACAGCCGGCGTGCCCTCCGGCGCCTCCACCGGCACACGCGAGGCCGTCGAGCTGCGGGACGGCGATCCCGAGCGCTACGAGGGCAAAGGCGTCACCCGCGCGGTCGGGAACGTCGTCGGTGAAATCTCGGAACTCCTCCGCTCCCGCTCCTGGGAGTCCCTCGAGTGGCTCGATGACGCCCTCATCGAGCTTGACGGCACGGACGGCAAGTCCCGCCTGGGGGCCAACGCGATCCTCGGCGTCTCGATGGCGGCGGCCCGGGCCTTCGCCGGGGACAGGCCCCTGTGGCAGTACCTCGCGCCCCGCGAGGTCGAGGTCCGTCTGCCCGTCCCCCACTTCAACGTTCTCAATGGCGGCGTCCATGCCCCCAACGACCTCGACTTCCAGGAGTTCATGCTCGCGCCCCTCGGCGCCCCGTCGTTCGCCGAGGCCGTCCGTGCCGGAGCCACGATCTACCACCGTCTGAAGAAGGATCTGACAGCCCGCGGCGAGTCCACGGGGCTGGGGGACGAGGGTGGATTCGCTCCGGACATCTCCTCCCCGGAGGAGGTCCTCCGCCTGCTGGTCGCCGCGATCGAGGACGCCGGTTACACGCCGGGCCGAGAAGGGGTCGCCATCGCGATGGACCCGGCCTCCTCCGAGTTCCACCGCGGCGGGGTCTACCGGATCGCGGGCGAGGACCTCTCCTCCGAGGACCTCATCGATCGTTATGAGGACATCATCGCCGAGTTTCCCGTGTGGTCGCTGGAGGACGGGCTGGCCGAGGATGACTGGGACGGGTGGAGGCGTCTCACCGACCGGCTCGGCGACCGGGTCCAGTTGGTCGGCGACGACATCTTCGTCACGAATCCCGCGATCATCTCCCGCGCCATCGAACGCGGCATCGCGAACTCCGCGCTCATCAAGCTCAATCAGATCGGCACCGTCACCGAGACGCTGCGCGCCCAGGCCCTCTGCCGTGAGGCGGGATACGCGCAGATGATCTCGCATCGCTCCGGCGAGACCGCGGACGCCTTCATCGCGGACCTCGCGGTCGCGACGGGTGCCGGCCAGATCAAGTCCGGGGCCCCGGCGCGCGGGGAGCGGGTCGCCAAGTACGACCGTCTCCTGAGCATCGCGCGGTCCGCCCCGACCCTCCCCTACGGCCTGGCCCGCTGAGTTCCCGAGGGTCGCGGCGGCCCACCGGCCGATGGGCCGAGGACGCGGAGGAGCGGCACGAGCGACGTCTCCTCGCCGATCGGCGAGGGCGCGCACGCAGGCGCCGACATCCCGATCCGGTTGTGCCACCACACGCGCATCCCGACAGCACTCGGTCCGCCGGCACCCCGAGCTCCTCGAGCGCGAGCCGGTAGGCTGCCGGGCGCGGCTTATAGGCCCCGGCGCGCTCCGCGGTGACCACCGTCGCGAACCCGACGGGGACCGCGCCCGCCGCTCGGCGTCCCAGGCGCTCCGAGCAGTTGGTCACCACCCCGATCGGCAGATCGCGGGCGATCCTCCCCAGCACCTCGGGGGCCTCGGGCCATGGGCGCAGCTCCGCCCACCGATCGACGAGGTCGGAGGCGAGCCTCCCGCTCAGCCCTGCCTCCACCGCGGCACGGGCGACGAGGTCCTCATACGGCGCATACTCGCCCTGTCCGTAGGTGAGCTCCAGATACGCCCGCCGCCAGGTCAGGCCGGCCTCCTCGTCGCCGGCGACCGCGTTCCACAGCGTCCACGAGTCGAGGACCGCCGTGAGGAGGTCGAAGAGGACGGCCTCATAGGTCGTGTCATCCGTCGTCTGAGGCATGCCGGTCAATCCTCCGGCCGTGAGCCGCGGTCGGGTCGATGCCGCTCAGACATCGTCGAGCGCCTCGAGCAGCGAGCTCGTCCGCCCGATGTGGCGGCGCATCGCCGCCTCCGCCTCGACGCGATCCTGGACCTCGATGGCGGCCGCGACGTCGAGGAGCTCACCGTGACCACGGGAGCGGTGCGCGGGGATGTCCGCCACCCGGACCAACGCGATGCGCATCCGGTCGCGCAGCCGTTCGATGAGCGTCCGGAGTTCGGCGTTGCCGCAATGCTCGGCGATCAGGGAGTGGAAGCGGCCGTCGGTGCGCGAACAGCCGGCCCCGTCGTCCCTCGTGATCGCCTGTTCCTGCTCGTCGAGGACGTCGCGCAGCCGCGGAAGCAGGCCGGGGTCGCCGACCTGGGCGCACAGTCGCGCCGCGTATCCCTCGAGGGCCTCCCGCGCTTGGTGGATCCCCTGCGCTTCGGCCCGACCGATCGCCGCCACGACGACACCGCGTCGCGGATGCTCCTGCGCGAGCCCCTCCCCGACGAGCTGGAGCACGGCTTCCCGAGCGGAGCCTCGCGAGACCCCGAGCTCCCGCGCGATCCGGGGGACCGCCAGCTGGTCCCCCGGCCGCAGACGCCCTTCCAGCACGTCCAGCCGGAGGTGGTCGTGGACGAGGCCGACCACGCGGGATCGCAGTCGGGGGCCGCCGACAGCGAGCCGGACCGGCGTCTAGGCTGACCGAGGGAGGGACTCCCTCCGCCCGTCACGACGATCCGTTGGCTTCGAGGAGCCCCGCCCCGTCCACCACTCCTCCCCAGGAATGTGCGGCGCGGGACTCCTCGAGATCAACGGGTCCCCCACGCCGCGGCGTCCTCGGCCATGGACCGATCGATGGGCGGGAGGGTCGCGGAGACCTGGCTCTGGCAGAGCCTCGGGGATCCGCCGAACCGGGCGGGAGGAGGGATCGCCTGCTCCGGCGCCCCCGCGACGACGCGCTGGCGTCGTCCGCCAGCACCGGAGCCGGGGCGGAGCATCCTTCGCGAGGCCATTGGCGGGTTCCCCTCTGCGGGCGCGCTCCTGCCCGCGGTCGTCGACCGGGCAGGGACCATCAGCCGTCGCGGCAGTTCGGGCAGCGCCCAGGCGGGATCCATCGCCATGCCCATACTATCGGACGCCACGTGCCGGGTCGGACGGGCGATCCCTTACGGGAACCGACGTCAGGCGAGTCGGACGACGGGGATGAGCATCTCGTCCGGCGTCAGCGATCCATGGACGCCGACCTGCGCGATCGACGCGGGCGTCTGCCACCGCGAGTCGACGATGCCCGCGCGGCCGCTCGGGAACACCAGCGCGTCCCCGATCAACGCCGACCCCGGCCCCTCGCCCAGGACGCCCGGCATCTCCTCTGGGCCCAGGATCCACGCCCCATCGCCCAGGATCTCCCGCCACCGGGCCAGGACCTCCGGGCCACGCCCGGGCCGGGCGTGCACGTGGACGCTGCGGGCCTCCCCGGCGATGGCGTCCACGCCCTCGTCCAGGTCCGGGCGCCGTGCCAGGTCGATGAGGAGATCGGGGCCCGTGTCGACCATGCCGTGATCGGCTGTGAGCATCACGGCGACCTGCTCGGGCAGGCGGCGCAGCAGGGCGCCCAACCCGGCGTCGAAGTCCTCCAGGGCGGCCGTCCACTGCTCGGACCCGCACCCGTGGTGATGGCCCACATGGTCGATGTCGGACCAATACAGATAGACGAGCGGGGTCCCGGCCTGGAGCTCGCGCAGGGCCGCGCGCATGCGCTGGGACCAGGAGACCGCGCCGACGTGACGCGCTCCGCGCAGGGCTGCGCGCGTCAGCCCCGAGTTCGCGAAGGTCGGGGGCGAGACCACGCAGGAGCCGACGCCGGCGCGCGACAGACGTTCGAAGATCGTGTCGCAGGGCTGCCACTGGACCGGGTCCACCCCCTCCGCGAAGGCCAGCAGGTTCATCACCTCGGGCGCAGAACCATCCGCCCGCGGAGCATCCCCGCGCAGCACGGAGTAACCGACCATGCGGGTCGCCCCGGGGCGGCGCCCCGTCGCGAACGCCGTGATCGCCGCGGCCGTCGTCGAGGGCGCGATCGTGTGCGCGACCGCGGTGTCGCCGCGATGGGCCCGCAGCACGGGCGCGTGCCCGATCCGGGCCTCCAGGGGAACCCGTCCCAGCCCGTCGGCGAGGACGACGAGGACCTGCCGATGGCCGCCGGCCTCGAGTCCCACCCGGGACGCGGCCCCCGAGTCCCCTCCGGGCAGCGCCGGGTCGAGGGCGGCGACGCAGGCGCCGAGGACATCGGTGAGGAGGAGGTCGCCGGCGGCCGGGAGCTCCGCCCCGTCCAGCGCGCTCCCCGCGCCGCTCGCCGGATCAGCCACGCGCGGCCCCCAGGAGCGAGGTGAGGACGTCGACGAAGCGCTCGGCGCGCCCCAGCGCGCCCGTCCCGTCGGCCGCGGCGGCGAAGCGGACGGTGAGGTCGTCGGGGACGGAGGTCATCGAGTACCCGTGGTCGATCACGCAGTTCGGGTCCTCGCACTGCAGGGGCTCGACCTCACCGCGGCGCTGGCCGCCGACGTTGAGGCTGAGGGAGACCTCGGCGGGGGATCCTCCCCCGGGCACAGTGGGGTCGGCGATCACCTCGACCACCGACACGCCTTGGATCCGCCCCACGGGGACCAGCGTCGTGGCCACCATCGCGCCCCCGTCCTCCATCTCATCGACGTGGATCTGGACGAGGTGCGTCCCGGTCAGGGCGGAGACCGTGAGGTGGCGGAACATCGAGGTCGAGTCGAAGGCGGCGTCGAGCTGGCACACCGAGGCCAGCGGCTCCCCTCCCCCCAGGGCGCGCCGCAACGAGCGCGCGACCAGCGCCGGGTAGAAGCCCAGGGAGTCGATCTCCTGCCATGTGTCCATCCCCCGATTGTGCCCCGGGGCGGCGTGTGAGTCGATCCGCCGCCCGGCCGCGGGGGACAATGGCCTCCATGCGCAAGAAGGAGTCGACCCTGCCGCCCGAGCCCGTCCACGAGACGATCTCGGAGATCGACGTCTCGGAGGAGATGCGCGGCTCATACCTCGAGTACGCATACTCGGTGATCTACGCTCGTGCGCTTCCCGACGCCAGGGACGGCCTCAAGCCGGTCCAGCGGCGCATCCTCTACCAGATGGACCAGATGGGGCTGCGCCCCGACCGCGGGCACGTGAAGTCCCAGCGCGTCGTCGGAGAGGTCATGGGCAAGCTGCATCCCCATGGGGATTCCGCCATCTACGATGCTCTCGTCCGCCTGGCCCAGCCCTTCAACCTGCGCGTCCCCCTGGTCGACGGGCATGGGAATTTCGGCTCCCTCGATGACGGCCCGGCGGCCCCCCGCTACACCGAGGCGCGTCTGGGCCCCGCCGCGATGGACATGGTCGCCGACCTCGACCAGGACGTCGTCGATTTCGTCCCGAATTACGACAACCAGTTCACCCAGCCGGACGTGCTGCCCGCCGGCTTCCCGAACCTCCTGGTCAACGGCGCCTCCGGGATCGCGGTGGGGATGGCCACGAACATCCCCCCGCACAACCTCGCCGAGACGGCCGCCGCCGCCATCCACCTGCTCGACCATCCCGAAGCGACGACCGCCGACCTCATGCGCTACGTGCCCGGCCCTGACCTGCCCGAAGGCGGGGTGATCATCGGCCTCGACGGCATCCGCGAGGCCTACGAGACCGGGCGCGGCGCCTTCCGCACGCGGGCCAAGGTCTCCATCGAGAGGGTGACCGCCCGCAAGCAGGGCATCGTCGTCACCGAGCTGCCCTACATGGTGGGCCCCGAACGCGTCATCGAGAAGATCAAGGAGAACGTGCAGGCCGGGCGCCTCAAAGGCATCTCCGCCGTCCAGAACCTCACCGACCGCCATCATGGGCTGCGTCTGGTCATCGAGGTGAAGAACGGCTTCAACCCCGAGGCCGTCCTCCAGCAGCTCTACCGCCGCACTCCGCTGGAGGACTCCTTCTCCGTCAACGCCGTGGCGCTGGTCCACGGGCGGCCCCAGACGATGGGGCTGCGCGACATGCTCCGGGTCTTCGTCGACCATCGGCTGGACGTGACCACCCGGCGCTCCCGCTTTCGCCTGGGCCAGGCCGCCGACCGGCTCCACCTCGTCGAGGGCCTGCTCACCGCCATCCTCGACATCGATGACGTCATCGCCATCATCCGCTCCTCCGACGACGCCGACGAGGCCCGCAGCCGCCTCATGCTGGCCTTCGACCTCGACGAGACGCAGGCCACCTACATCCTCGAGCTGCGCCTGCGCCGCCTCACCCGGCTCTCGCGCCTCGAACTCGAGTCCGAACGCGACGATCTGCGCAGCAGGATCGACGAACTCGAGCAGATCCTCGCCGACGAGGCGCGGCTGCGCGACCTCGTCAAGGCCGAGCTGCGCGACGTGGCCGCGCGACTCGGCACTCCCCGGCGCACGCTCCTGCTGGCCGCCACCGGTTCCGCTCCCGAGGGCGCGGCCCTGGACTCCGGCCCCCACCCCCTGCTCTCCCTGCCGGCGGCGTCCGGGGCGGCGAAGGGCCTGGACCTCGAGATCGCGGACGACCCCTGCGTCGTCGTGCTCTCTGCCTCCGGGGGTCTGGCCCGCGTCCAGGGCGGGGAGCCCCTGGAGCCGGGTCCGCGCGCCGCGTCGGACGGTTGGCGGATGCAGCTGGCGACGACGGCCCGTTCGCAAGTGGCGGTCGTCACGGCCGACGGCCTCGCGCACCGCCTGGAGGTCGTCGACCTCCCGGCCCTGCCCCGTTTCGAGACGGGGCTGTCGCTGGAGGCAGCGACCCCCGCGCCCCTCCTGCTCCACACCGACGAGCCACCTGTCGGGCTGCTCGATCCCGCCGGCGATGCGGTGATCGCGATGGGCACCGCCCGCGGCGTCGTCAAGCGCCTGCGCCCGGAGACGCTGCGCAGGGACGCGTGGGAGATCATCTCCCTGGAGGACGGGGACCGCCTGGTCGGACTGGGCGACTGCCCCGATGACGCGGAGCTCGTGTTCGTCACCTCGGACGCGCATCTGCTGCGGATGCCTGCCTCCGCGGTCCGCCCCCAGGGCCGCACGGCCGGCGGGATGGCGGGCATCAGGACGGCGGACGGGGTCGACGCGATCGGGTTCTGGGTCGTCGCCGACCCCGGCGAGTCGGTGGTCGCGACCGTCGCCGCCGTCGCGGGCGCGTTGCCCGGGACGGGCCAGACCTCCGTCAAGGTGACCCCCCTGGCCGAGTACCCCGTCAAGGGCCGCGCCGGCCAGGGCGTGCGCGTCCAGCGCTTCCTGCGCGGGGAGGACCGCCTCGACATCGCGTGGGTGGGGCCGCGCCCCGTGCGCGCCGCCTCCGCCGACGGCGCGCCCGTCGAGCCTCCCGCCGAGGACGACCGCCGAGA
Organism: Schaalia naturae; assembly: GCF_042665795.1. NCBI lineage: Bacteria > Bacillati > Actinomycetota > Actinomycetes > Actinomycetales > Actinomycetaceae > Schaalia > Schaalia naturae. The sequence goes on along the minus strand of NZ_JBHTEF010000001.1, from coordinate 830,681 downwards.
CGGGTCCGGGCAGCCGATCGCGGCCCCGATCGCCTCCTTCGGCTGAGGCCCCGAGCGGCGCTCGGGGCCGCGCGCCGCGGAGCTGCGCGCTCAGATGTTGATGGCGTAGAGGCGCGACTGCCCGACCGTGCGGAAGCCGAGCTGGTCGTAGACGTAGAGCGCGCCGGAGTGGTTGGCGGACCCCAGGCCCGCCGCTGTCCGATCCATGCCGTCGCCGACCTGGGCGTTCATCGAGGCCACGATGAGGGCGTCCGCCACGCGCGTGTGGCGCCACGGCTCCAGGACGCCCATCTGGTCGATGTAGCCCTCCTTCCACCCCAGGGCCGGCCAGTCCTGCTCGTACCGGGAGGCCCGGAGGAAGCCCGCGACCCGGGGCCGGTCCCCCGTGCGGTCCAGGGCGATGAACGACCAGCCGGGGACGAATGCCGTGCGCCCGAGCAGCCACTGCTCCATCGTCTGGGGCGGGCGTCCCCACTCCTGCTCGGACAGGCGGTTCGAGGCCTGTCGGGCGGGATCCTCCAAATCGTCGGACCACGGGACGACGGACAGATAGGAGCCGAGATCCGGCGTCCTGGGCAGCGAGGACAGGTCCGCCCGCAGCTCGTAGTAGGTGCGGGCCCAGTGGTAGCCGAGGTCCTCCAGATGGTCGACCAGCTCCACGTTGCCGGACTCGACGTGCATGACGATCTGGGCGGGTTCGCCCGGGGGCCTGCGCGCCAGGACCTCTCGGGCCGTGGCCGTCTGCCACTCGATGACGGCATGCCCCAGCCCCAGGCGGCGGAAACGGGGGTCCACGCCCCCTTGGCACACGCATTCCAGGTGTCCGGCCCGCCGGAGGGACGCCAGTCCGAAGGCGACCATCTGGCCGCTGCGGATGCCGCGCGTGGCGAGACCCGCGAGGCCGTGCCACGGCACGCCCTCCGACAGGATCTCCGCGACCTCGTCGGGGGAGGTGCGGTACGGCGGGTTGTCGGCCGCCTCGATCCGCGCGATGAGGTGCGCCAGAGGAGCCGCGTCCTGGGCGGTCAGGGCGCGCCACAGGATCCCGTGGTCGCCCTCGGGCATGGGGACATTGGTCATGACGTCGCCTCCCTCCCGGAGTGGATCGCTCGCCGCGGCCGCAGGCGCGGTCAGTGGTCGATCGTGTAATAGACCTGCGAGGACTGATCGACGAATCCCCAATGCTCGTAGATCGCGTGGGCGTTGCTGGAGCTGTCCATGTCGACGTCCAGGCCGACGCGCGAGACCCCGGACCCCGCCGCCGCGGCCAGCGTCGCCGACATCAGCGCCGTGGACAGGCCGTGACGGCGATGTTCCTCGGACACTCCCAGCAGCGAGACGTAGGCCTCCGTGCGCCCCTCGGCCACCCATCGCTCCGCCGGACGCCCCACCGCCAGGTATCCGGCGACCTCGTCCCGGGGGGACAACGCGACGAAGGACCAGCGCCGGTCGAGCTCGACCATCGCCTCGTCCCACCAGCGGCCCCGGACCTCCGGCCAGAAGTGCGTCGTGAAGACGTCCATGTGGACCGCGCGCACGACGCGCTCGTCGACGGAGTCCCAGGGCACGATCCTGTAGCCGTCGCGGGCGGGGACGGCCTCCTCGGCGCCCTCGATCTCCCGGTACATGATGCGGAACGTCCGCCGCGCGTAGAACCCCGCCGCGATGTAGAGCCGGCGCCGCTCGGTGACGTGGGCGTCGACGATGTTCGTGACGAGCGCCGGCACCTCGGAGTCCGCGCCGAAGACCCGCAGCAGGAGCTGCCGCGCCCGTCCGTCCTGCCAGAAGAGCAGCGCCCGGCCCACGCCACGTTCACGCCAGTGCGGCGCGATGAAGGCGTTGACCACGGCGATGGCCATGTCCTCGACGTCGCGCAGCACGCGCACACTCGCCACCGCGCACACCTGGTCCTCGGAGTCCAGGCCCACGATGGTATCCATGAGGTCGGCCCCGCCGCCCTCCATCATGTCGGCGATCTCCTGGGAGCTCGTGCGGTCAATCGCCCGGTCGAAGTCCTCGGCGTCGCGGATCAGCGCCGCGACGGCCGGCCCGTCGGAGGGGATGAGAGGCCTCCATCGGAGTCCCAGGTGCGCTCCCGGGTAGGGAACCGCGTCGGGCGCCTCCAGCCGCTCAGCCAATCCCGTCATGGGACCCATTCTACCGGCGCCCGAGAAGCGCCTCGACGCCGCCTGCCGCGCCCGCTCACGCCGGTCCTCAGGCATCGATGCGCTCACGGTCGATCCTCTCGGCGCCCTCGACGATGAACTCCCGGCGGGGTCCCACGACGGACCCCATGAGAAGCTCGAAGACGTCCTCCGCCCGACGCAGGCTGGCCTCGTCCTCGAGCGTGATGCGCCTGAGCGAGCGGTGCGCCGGGTCCATGGTGGTCTCCGCGAGCTGGTCGGCGTCCATCTCCCCCAGGCCCTTGTACCGCTGGATCGGCTCCTTCCAGTGTCGCCCCGACTTCTCCAGGGCACGCAGCCGGCGGTGGAGCTCGTCCTCCGAATAGGTGTAGACGTACTCACGAGGGCGGCGCCCCTGGGCGGAGACCTCGATCCGGTGCAACGGGGGGACAGCGGCGTAGACGCGGCCCGCCTCGACCATGGGCCGCATGTACCGGAAGAACAGGGTGAGCAGCAGCGTGCGGATGTGCGCGCCGTCCACATCGGCGTCCGTCATGAGGATGACCTTGCCGTAGCGGGCCTGCGTGAGGTCGAAGGTGCGCCCCGATCCCGCGCCGACGACCTGGATGATGTTCGCGCACTCGGCGTTCGCCAACATGTCGGCCGTCGAAGCCTTCTGGACGTTGAGGATCTTCCCGCGGATCGGGAAGAGGGCCTGGAACTCCGAGTTCCTCGCAGCCTTCGCGGTGCCCAGGGCGGAGTCGCCCTCGACGATGAACAGCTCGGTGCGCCCGACGTCGGAGGTGCGGCAGTCGGCGAGCTTCGCCGGCAGCGAGGAGGTCTCCAGGGCGTTCTTGCGCCGCGAGATCTCCTTGTGGATACGCGCCGAGACGCGGGCCTTCATCTCGCCGACGACCTTGTCGAGCAGCGCCTGCGTCTGCTGCTTGTCGTCGCGGCGGGTGGAGCGGAACTTCGCCTCGAGCCATTCCCCGACGACGCGGGCGACCACGCCGCGCACCTGGGAGGTGCCGAGGATTTCCTTCGTCTGTCCCTCGAACTGCGGTTCGGGCAGTCGCACGGTGACGATCGCGACCATGCCCGCCAGAATGTCGTCCTTCTCAAGGCGGCCGTCCTTGGGGCCGACCTTCAGCCTGCGGGCGTTGCGTTCCACCTGGGCGCGGAGCACCTTGACGAGGGCCTGCTCGAAACCCGCCACATGCGTGCCCCCGTTGGGAGTGGCGATGATGTTGGCGAAGGAGCGCTCCTGCGTGTCGTACCCGACCCCCCAGCGCAGCGCGCAGTCGACCGTGCAGGTGCGTTCGACGTCGGTGGGGCGCAGGTGCCCGGTGTCGGGGTCGAGCTGCTGCACGGTCTCCTGGTAGGTGCCCTCCCCCGTGACGTGCCACGTGTCGGTGACCGCGCCGTCCGAGGCGAGCCAGTCGGCGAAGTCGACGACGCCGCCATCGAAGCGGAACGTCTCCGCGCGGACCTCCTCGCCGCGCTCGTCGGTGCAATTGAGGGTGAGCCCGGGGACCAGGAAGGCCGTCTGGCGGGCGCGGGCCAGCAGATCCTCCCAGGAGAACCCCTCGGTGGAGGGGAAGATCTGGAAGTCCGCCCAGAACCTCACGCGCGTGCCCGTCACCCCCTTGCGCACGCGCCCCACCTGCTGGAGTCGGGAGGAGCTCGTGAACGGCGTGAACGGCGCGTTGGGCGTGCGCTCGTGCGAGTCGTCGTCGAACTCGCCAGGCTCCCCGCGCCTGAAGCACATCTGCCAGGTCTTCCCCGACCGGTCCACCTGGACGTCCATCCGAGCCGACAGGGCGTTGACCACGGAGGCCCCGACGCCGTGCAGGCCGCCCGAGGCTGCGTACGAGCCGCCCCCGAACTTCCCGCCGGCGTGCAGCTTCGTGTAGACCACCTCGACACCCGACAGGCCCACGCCGGGCACCTCGTCCACGGGCACGCCGCGCCCGTTGTCGCGCACCGAGACCGAGTGATCGGGATGCAGCACGACGTCGATCGTGTCGCAGTAGCCTTCCAGTGCCTCGTCCACCGAGTTGTCGATGATCTCCCACAGGCAGTGCATGAGCCCGCGGTGGTCGGTCGACCCGATGTACATGCCCGGGCGCTTGCGCACCGCCTCGAGTCCCTCCAGCACGGAGAGATGGCGGGCGTTGTAGTCGGAGCCTGCGTCTGTCGTCACCTGACCATCCTAGGAAGTGTCCGAATGCCGGTCATCTCACCCCGCCGTGGACCGCCCGAAATCGGCCTGATCGCGCGCCGAGGGGCGCGCCCGGAATTGTGCCCGCGGCGAAAGGCGCCTCCCCGGACTGTCATCTGGCGCCCATCGGTGGTCTGATGGGGCCATGAACGCACCGACCACGCTTGAACGTCCTGAGTCGATCGACTCACCGGCCCTCACGGCTGCCGATCGCTGCGACTACTGCGGGGCCCGCGCGTGGGTCCGTGTCACCTTGGCCAGCGGCCAGCTGCTCTTCTGCGCGCATCACGCACGTGAGAACATGGATGCGCTGCGCGCCGTCGCGGTCTCGATCCAGGATGACACCCATCTCCTGGTCGCCGACGAGGCGGGCACCGCCCGCTGAACCGAGACGATCCGGCGGGCCGTGTCCGGTGGGCGCGGCCCGCCTGCGCCGAGCGCCGCGATCCGGTGGATGCCGGGCAGGCGACGATGAGGAAGGAGAGGTCGGGCATGGGGTTCTTCTCCGGTTCCAGCGGCGGAGCCGTGGCGCCTCCGCCGATCACCCGCGACCGGCTGGTGTCGATCTTCGAGGACAACGGCTGGAAGTACTACATCGATAACGAGGGCGACCTGGGCGGGAACTGGGACGACAACCAGTTCTACTTCCTGCTGCGCGGCGAGGACGGCGAGATCCTCCACATCCAGTCGATGTGGCACATGACGCCGAACATCGACCGGCTGGAGGAGGTCCGTTCCTTCATCGAGCAGTGGCATCGGGAGCACCTGTGGCCCAAGTGCTACCACCGGATCTCGGATGAGGGCCGTATCCGCGTGTTCTGCGAGAACACGGTCGATCACGAGTTGGGCGCCACTGACGCCCAACTGCTCCAGCAGATCCACTGCGCGCTGGGGACGGCCACCAGCTTCTACGACGAATTGTCGGCGGCCATGGGCGTGTGAGACGCGGGACCGCCGCCGCCTCCACCCGGCCTCGCAGCCCATCCCCGACCCCCGACCCCCGACCAGACACGACCCGAGGAGACACGCACCGTGGGGTTCTTCAGTTCCGCCAGGACGCCCGCCGATGAGATCCGTCCCATCACCCAGGAACGGCTCATCCGCCTGCTCGACCTCCAGGGCTGGCACCACCAGATCGACGACGAGGGCGATCTGGGCGGTGTGTGGAACGGCAACTCCTTCTACTTCCTCCTCATCGGGCAGGACCATGAGCTGCTGCAGGTCCTCGGCTACCTCCGCCCGCGCGTCCCCGCCGAGGACCGCGACGCGCTGCGGGTCTTCATCGAGGACTGGCACCGCGACCACTTCTGGCCGAAATGCTACTTCGTGGAGGACCCCGACGAGGGCTCCCTGCGTCTGGCGGCCTCGGTCACCGTCGACTACGAGCAGGGGGCGACCGACGCCCAGCTCATGCAGCACATCATGTGCGGTCTGGGCACGGCCGGACAGGTCTTCGACGCGGCCTGCGAGACCCTCGGGCTTGAGAACCCGGACCCGGACCCGGACGCCTGACTCGGGCGGCCGACATCGCACAGAATGCTGAGGCCCAGATCCGGGCAACCCGCTGGCGACCCGTGTCGCCGCAGGTCACAGATGCGGGTTCATGACAGGGCCGGCGAGTATGTCTCGCATTCTGTGCTGTGGACTGTCGGGGCGGCCGGCCCGCGTGGCCGTCGGGACCCTTCGGCGACGGCTGCGGTGATCACGAGCGTTCTCAGCGCCCAGCGCGGGGTTCAGCGCCCGAATCGCAGATGGACGTCCCCGAATCTGTGCTGAACCCCGCACTCGTCGTCTGACGACCCGGCGAACACCGCTCCCGGCGCCGCGGGACATTCAGCCTGGAGACCCCAGGTCGGAGGACGGGCACCGAGGCTGCCGGAGAGGCCCGCCAGAGGTTCCCCACCGAGCCTTCGCAATGTCTCTTCCCTCGAGCCCAGCACGAGGTTGACGACTGCCGGGCCGAAGAGGCAGGCGGAGGAGGCCCAGAGGACCCGCCCGTTCCAGCCCGTGAGAAGGCCCGCCGCGAGCGTCGCGGCGACGATCACGACAAGCAGCCCCATGAGATCAGTTCTCTCATGTCGCGACTTTCCACGTCGCCCTCTGAAAAGCTCGCGATCCCGCAACCGCCAGCGGACGGACAGATCCCCGTTCAGTCCAGGTAGTCGCGGAGCACTTGCGAGCGCGAGGGGTGGCGCAGCTTCGACATGGTCTTCGACTCGATCTGGCGGATGCGCTCGCGCGTGACCCCATAGACCTTGCCGATCTCGTCGAGGGTCTTGGGCTGGCCGTCCCCCAGTCCGAAACGCATCGACACCACTCCGGCCTCGCGCTCCGACAGCGTGTCGAGCACCCGGTGGAGCTGCTCCTGGAGCAGCGTGAACGACACCGCGTCCGCCGGGACGATGGCCTCGGAGTCCTCGATGAGGTCACCGAACTCGGAGTCCCCGTCCTCGCCCAGCGGCGTGGCCAGAGAGATCGGCTCGCGTCCGTACTTCTGGACCTCGACGACCTTCTCCGGCGTCATGTCGAGTTCCTTCGCCAGCTCCTCCGGCGTGGGCTCCCGCCCGAGGTCCTGCAGCATCTGGCGCTGGACGCGCGCCAGCTTGTTGATGACCTCGACCATGTGCACGGGAATGCGGATGGTGCGCGCCTGGTCGGCCATGGCCCGCGTGATCGCCTGGCGGATCCACCATGTCGCGTACGTCGAGAACTTGTAGCCCTTCGTGTAGTCGAATTTCTCGACCGCACGGATCAGGCCCAGGTTGCCCTCCTGGATGAGATCGAGGAACTGCATGCCGCGACCGGTGTAGCGCTTCGCGAGGGAGACGACCAGGCGCAGGTTGGCCTCCAGCAGATGGTTCTTCGCATTGTGGCCGTCCTGGGCGATGAAGTGCAGCTCGCGCCGTTCCTTCGATGTCAATGAGTCCGTCTCGTTCTTGAGCTTGTACTCCGCATACAGGCCCGCCTCGATGCGCCGGGCGAGATCGACCTCCTGCTCGGCGTTCAGGAGGGGGACCTTGCCGATCTGCTTGAGGTAGTCCTTGACCGGATCGGCGGTCGCCCCCGCCACCGTCACCTGCTGGACCGGCTCATCGGTCTCATCGGAGTCGGAGACGACGAACCCGCCGCTGACCTTGATGCCCTCGGAGGTGCGCGCGCGCAGGGCGGCGGCCTTGCGCTCGGTGACGTCGACGGAGTCCGTGCCCTCCGCGTCCTTCGCCTCCTCCTCGCCGGAGCCGTCTGCGGCCTCGGCATCGTCCTCCGGGGCGTCGTCTTCTGTGGTGTCGTCCTCCGGGGCGTCCTCGGCGGCGTCGTCCGCGTCGAGATCCTCGAGTGACACCTCGAGGTCCTCGTCCTCGTGCGTCTCGTCCTCCGCCGGCGCAGCGGTCTGAGGCGCCTCTTTCTTCTTCTTCGCAGAGGCCGATGCCTTCTTCTCAGAGGCCTTGTGCGCGCCCGACCGCCCGGCGGCGGACTTCGCCCCCGCGCCCCGGGAGGCGGACGGCTTCTTCTTCGTGGTCTTCGTGGTGGAGGCGGATGCGCGACGGGATGCGGTCACACTGATCCCTTTCTCGGAAGCTCGGGGGGCTGGCGTCAACGGACTGACATCAATTATAATCCGGCACGGCCCGGATTCCCCGCCAGAGCTCAGCTCTGAGCGTGAGGTGTGGTGGTCACCACCGGGCATGGCGCATCCAGGAGGATGCGCGTGGCAGTGGGGCCGATGACAGCCCGCGCCGATCCGCCCGGGCGCAGTCCCAGGACGATGCAATCGGCGGCGGTCCGCCTCGCGGTCTCCAGCACGGTGCCGGCGACATCCTCCCGGGCGCTCGCGTGGCGCACCTCGAAAGCCACATCCGCCTCCCCCAGGTGGCGCCAAAGGCGGTCCTCGGCGTCTTCCGTCGTGCGGGGGTCCTCCTCGTCTGATTTCGAGGCGAGCACCACGACCAGGGTCGAGCCCCTGGCCTCCGCGATCCGCAACGCCCGGTCAAGCGCCGCCTCCGACTCGCGGTTCCCGTGGTAGCTCAGCACGACCGCCATGCGCTCCTCCGGTTCTCGACGACTCCCCATGCCCTGACTGCGCTCCATGATACGAGGGCGCGCGCCGCAGCGGTCCGAGGGGTCGGATAGCCTGAGCCCATGACACGGCGCGCCACTCCCTCCGCCAGCCTCGCTCCCTCCACCGCTCTCGCGCCGACGCCGGAGGCGCTCGCCCCCCGCATCTCGGCCGCCACCGCCCGTCACCTTGAGGGACTCGGCTTTCTTCCGGGACAGGACGGGCCCGGGGCCGAGCTCACCCGCGCCGCCTCCGCGGCCGTGCGCGGCGGCAAGCGCGTCCGGGGCTACCTCGTGTTCCTCGGCTGGACGCTGGCACGCGGGATCGCTGCCCTTCCCCCCGGCGACGAGGACGCCGCCGACTCCCCCGTCGACTCCCTGGCCGCAGCGTTGGAGCTGTACCAGGCCTCGGCGCTGGTCCATGACGACATCATCGACCATGCCGACATGCGTCGGGGGCGCCCGACCACGCGGGTCGCCTTGACCGCGCACCACCGCCGCTCCGGCTGGGCCGGATCGTCCGCGGTCTTCGGCGACTCCGGGGCGATCCTCACCGGCGACCTCCTGCTCTCAGCGGCCGACCACGCCGTGGCCGAGGCCGGCGGCGGGCTCCCCCCGGAGGCGGCCGTCGCCGTCCTGCGCCGCTTCACTGCGATGCATGCCGAGGTCGCCGTCGGCCAGTACCTGGATCTGCGCGCCGAGCAGCAGCCCCTGGATCCCGCGGATCCGGCGTCCCCGACGGTCGAGGGGGCGTTGGAGGTCGCGCGGTTGAAGTCCGCTCGCTACTCCGTGGTCCACCCCGCAGTGCTCGGGATCCTGGCCGGGCAGGGCGGCTCGGGGCTCGTCGAGGCGGCGGAGGCCGTCCTCGGGCCGTGGGGCCTGGCCTTCCAGCTGCGCGACGACGATCTCGGCGTCTTCGGCGATCCCCGGGTGACGGGCAAGCCCGCCGGGGACGATCTGCGGGAGGGCAAGCGAACGGCGCTCCTGGCGCTGGCATGGTCGCGAGCGACCGAGGCTGAGCGCCGGTTGCTGGCCGAGGACCTGGGGCGGCGCGACACCGGAGACGCCGGCATCGCCCGCATGGCGGAGATCCTCGCCGTCAGGGGGCGCGGCGCCCATGAAGCGCTCATCGCCGATCTGGTCGAGGAGGGCCGACGCTGTCTGGACGCCGCGGACCCGGACCCCGAGCAGCGGTCCCTCCTCGAGGGGCTCGGCGACTTGCTGGCGCTTAGGCGCCTGTAGGCGAGGGACTCCGAGGATGACGCGGCCTCAGAGTGCGAGCATCGCCGCCACGGCGTTCACGCGGTGATGGCGCCCCCTGAGCAGGGCCTCCAGCGGGGTCTCGCCCAGCTCCTCCTCGGGCGTGTACAGCCAGGCGATGGCCTCCTCCGGACTGAAGCCACCGTCGGCCAGCAGGGTGAGCGTGCCCGGGAGGTTCCACAGCGGCTCCCAGCCCGACTCGCCCTTGGTGAGGATCTCCTCGGGGATGCCGGCCTTCCCGTCCGCTGCGCGCACGGTGAACAGCTGACGATCGCGCACCATCTGCTTGATCTTCCTCGGCTCGACCCCGAGCTTGCGCGCGGCCTCGGCGATGGACAGGACGGATGTCGGTTCGCTCATGGGACGATTCTAGGCGAGGCCGCGGCCTTGCCTTCCCGTGGGATCGCGGGCCTTCCCGTAGAATCCGAGTCGTGCCAGTGACCGGATCCGACAACACCGCAGGCGGGGACCACGCCTCGCCCCGGTCCGGCGCCGCCACGGGACCCTCGGATCCCCTGATCGGACTGCTGGTCGACGACCGCTATCGCATCCGCTCGCGGCTCGCGCGCGGAGGCATGGCCACCGTTTACGTCGCCCATGACGAGCGCCTGGACCGCCCGGTGGCGCTCAAGGTCATGCACCCCCACCTCGCGGAGTCCGCCGGGTTCGTCGCCCGGTTCCGCAGGGAGGCACGGGCCGCGGCGAGGATCGTGCATCCCGGCGTCGTCTCCGTCTTCGACCAGGGCGTCGTCCACGGCCAGGGGTTCCTGGTGATGGAGCTGGTCGACGGGCCGAACCTGCGCACCCTCCTCCAGGCCCAGGGCGCCTTCACCGTCGAGCAGGCGCTGCGCTACGCCGAGGAGATCCTCGACGCCCTGCGCGCGGCCCACCGAGTCGGCGTCATCCACCGCGACGTCAAGCCGGAGAACGTCCTCGTCCCCACGGAGGGCCCCGTCCGCGTCACCGACTTCGGCCTGGCCCGCGCGGCCTCCGACGTGTCGATGTCGACCACCGGGTCGATGCTGGGCACCGTCGCCTACATGCCGCCGGAGATCGCGACGACCGGACGGACCGACCCACGCACCGACATCTACTCCGTCGGCATCATGCTGGAGGAGATGCTGGTCGGCCACATCCCCTGGGAGGGGGACTCCCCCATGCAGATGGCGTACGCGCATGTCAACGATGACGTGCCCGTGCCCTCGGACGAGCAGCCCTGGATCCCCCGGGAAGTCGACGACCTGGTGGCCTCCCTGGCGGCCCGCGATCCCGATGAGCGTCCCGCGGACGCCGGGCAGGCCCAGGCCCTCGTCGCCCGTGTCCGTTCCGCGCTGCCCCCGGAGATCCTCTCCAGACGCGCCCCCGTGTCGCGCCTGGAGGCGCCGGAGGGCGACACGGCCCGCATCCCCGCCGCGGGGCGCACCTCTCCCCTGCCCTCGCCCCTCACTCCGACCTCGCAGGCCGTCGTCCACGCCTCCGGCGTGACGCCCTCGGGCGGAACTTCCTCCCGCCGGTCGCCCAGCTCGCGCGTCCGCACCCTCGTCGCGCTCCTCGTCGTCCTGCTCCTGGCGGGAGGGGCGGGCGGCTGGTGGTGGTGGACCCAGTACGGGCCCGGCTCCTATGTCGAGCTCCCCGCCACCGCCGGCCGCTCCGCCGCGGCCGTCGAATCCGACCTCAAGGCGCTCGGGCTGGACTACGCCCTCACCCAGGCCTTCAGCGACGACGTCGAGGAGGGGACCGTGATCTCCTCCGAGCCCGACGGCGGCATGCCGGTCCACAAGGACTCCGAGGTGCGGCTCACCGTGTCGAAGGGCGTCGACATGCGCGCCGTCCCCGACCTCGTCGGACGCGGCGAGGACGAGGCGCGCACGGCCCTCACGGACGCCGGGCTCGCCGCCGGGGCCCTCGATCGGGAGTGGTCGGAGACCGTCCCCGAGGGGCAGGTCGTCAGCCAGGCCACGAAGGCCGGTACGTCCGTGCCCCACGGAACGGAGGTGGACCTCGTGGTCTCCAAGGGGCGCGAACCCCTCGCCGTCCCCGACCTCACCGGGCTCGGCGGCGACGAGGCCCGTGAGAAGATCGAGGCCCTGGGGCTGACGGCCTCCCCGAGCGAAGCCTATTCCGACACCGTTGACGCCGGTGTCGTCATCTCGCAGTCCACCGGCGCGGGGACGACCCTGCACCGGGGGGACCCGGTCTCCTACGTCGTCTCCAAGGGCCCGGAGATGGTGACCGTCCCCGACCTCACCGGCAAGCAGCTGGAGGAGGCCCAGCAGGACCTCGAGGCCCTCGGACTGTCCACCGACGTCCGCCGTCTCGCAGGGGGATGGTTCAACACCGTGCGCTCGACGGACCCCGCGGCCGGCACGGCCGTCCCGAAGGGGACGACCGTGACGATCACGATCGTCTGAGCCCGCCCCCTCACACCTGGCGGAGGAGCTCCGCCACCTGGAACGCCATCTCCAGGGACTGCTGGTGGTTGAGCCGCGGATCGACCAGGGTCTCGTAGCGTCTGGCCAGCGAGCCCTCGTCGATCTGCTCGGATCCGCCGATGATCTCCGTGACGTCGTCGCCGGTGAGCTCCACATGGATGCCGCCGGGCACCGTGCCGGTGTCGTCGCAGGCCTCGAAGAAGCCTCGGACCTCGTCCATGATCGTCTCGAACTCCCGGGTCTTGTAGCCCGTCGAGGAGGTGATCGTGTTCCCGTGCATCGGGTCGGCCGTCCACGTCACCGGGCGCCCGTCCCGCTGGGCCGCCTGCAGCAGGGGCGGCAGGGCCTCGCGGATGCGTCCGGCGCCCATCCGCGTGATGAACGTGAGGCGACCCTCCTCGCCCCGGGGATTGAGCCGCTCCATGAGCGCCCGGACCTCCTCCGGGCCGGCCGTGGGGCCCAGCTTGACGCCGATCGGGTTGCGCACCCGGCTGAGCAGCTCGACGTGGGCCCCCTCGAGGTCCCGGGTGCGCTCGCCGATCCACAGGAAATGCCCCGAGGTGTCATAGGGCAGGTCCGAGCGCGAGTCGATCCGGGTCATGGCCGACTCGTACTCCAGGAGCAGCGCCTCGTGGGCGCTATAGAGGTCCACCTCGCGCAGCGAGTCGAAGTCGGCGCCCGCCGCCTCCATGAACTTCACCGCCCGGTGGATCTCCTCCGCCAGGGACTCGTACTTCGCGTAGGCCGGGTTCTTCGTGAAACCGCGGTTCCAGTGGTGGACCAGCCGCAGGTCCGCGTATCCGCCCTTCGTGAACGCCCGGATGAGGTTGAGCGAGGACGCGGCATGCTGGTAGGCCTCCAGCAGTCGGGCCGGATCCGGGGTGCGCGCCTCGGCGGTGAACTCGTAGGAGTTCACGGCGTCCCCCCGGTAGGAGGGCAGCGTCACCCCGTCGCGGGTCTCCAGATCGGCCGACCGCGGCTTCGCGTACTGGCCGGCGATCCGCCCGATCTTGACGACCGGCAGCGAGGCGCCGTACGTGAGGACCACCGCCATCTGCAGGAGCGTCTGGATCTTCAGACGCAGATGATCGGCCGTGGACTCCTCGAACGTCTCCGCGCAGTCGCCGCCGACCAGCACGAACGCCTCGCCTCGGCCGGCCGCTCCGAGGTCCGCGCGCAGGTCGTCGACCTCTCCCGCGAACACCAAGGGGGGCTGTCGGCGCAGATCCGCCGTCGTCTCCGCCACGGCCCGGGCCGAGGGGTAGTTCGGCTGCTGGGAGGCCGGATGGGTCCGCCACGTGTCCCATGCCGCCGTCCCCTGCCCGGGCGGGGCCCACAGCTCCGGAGAACGGGCCAGCCGCGATCCGCCGAGGCCGCGGTCCTCCCGCCAGGGCAGCCGGGCCGTCATCGCGCCGCTGGGGACACCGTCTGGCCGATGCCCTCCATCAGCTCGGTGAACCAGGCCTGGGAGATGTCGAACGGCTTGCCGCCGCGGATGCGCGGGAAGGCGATCGCCTTGAGGCGGTCCCCATCCTCCTCGTCGTGGCCGATGACGCCGGACTCCCCGCGGAAGGCGCACTCCACCGCCAGGTCCGTCATCGACTGGATGAGACGCAGGTCCTCGCCGTTGGCGTGGGCCGACCGCGAGAAGTACCCGGACTTCTGCACCATGACCTTCTCGGCGCCGATCCGCGCCGCGAACTGCTTGGCGAACCACTGGCCGGGGTTGATGGTGTCGAGCTTGACATGGCCGAAGGGGTCGCGCTGGACCTCCTGCCCGGCGGCCTCCATCTGCGCGATGATCTCGGGCACGCCCGCGCCCTCGGACAGGAAGATGTTGACATTGCCCACCCGGTCCATGACCCCGCGCAGGCGCTGCGCCTCCCCGTCGATGTCCAGGGCCATCTCCGGCAGGAACACGGCGTGGATCGCCCAGCGCTCCTTGGACAGCCCGATGGAGGGCACCCACTCCTGGGTGTCGAGCCACTGCGTGTACTTCCTCGAGGCCGCGGCCGTCAGCCATCCGCAGTTGCGGCCCATGACCTCGTGGACGATGAGCATCCGCGGGTTCGACCGATGCTCTCCGATGACGTTCTGCGCGAAGCGCGACGCCTCCTCCGCGGCCGTCCAGGCGCCCAGCGACTGGCGGATGGGGACGATGTCGTTGTCGATCGTCTTGGGCAGGCCCACGACAGTGAGGTCGTACCCGTTGTCGTGGAGGTAGGCGGCGAGATCCGCGGCCGTCGTGTTCGTGTCGTCGCCGCCGATCGTGTGCAGGACGTCGACGCCGTCGGCGCGCAGCTGCTCGGCTGCGACCTCCAGCGGGTTCTGCCCCTCGCGGACCAGCCCGCGGTCGACCAGGTCCCGCGCGTTCGTCAGCTTGACGCGCGAGTTCCCGATCGGCGATCCGCCGAAACGGTGGAGGACCTGCGCGTGGGCGCGGGCCTCGGCGTCCACGCGAACGAAGCTGCCCGTCAGCAGTCCGTGGTAGCCGTGCTGGTAGGCGATGATGTCAACACTCGGATCGATCTCCGTGTAGCGCTGGATCAGGCCGCCGACAGCGGAGGAGAGGCACGGAGCGAATCCACCGGCGGTGAGCAGGGCGACGCGACGGACCGACATGGGAGGGCACCTTTCGAGAGACCGGCTGGGCACGTCCGTGCCCGTGAGTTGACCGATCCCAGCATAGTCGGTGCCGCCCTCACGCTCCGGGCCCGTCCGCCTCCTGCGCCGATCCGGTCCCAGGGGCCTCAGCGCCCTGTTGCCCCGGCTCCGCGGCGCCGCCCTCGTCGGCCTCCTGCGGAGGGCCCGGCACCTCGACGACGGGCGCGACCCGCCCTCCAGGGGCGGAACGCCCGTTGGAGGGGACCGGCCCCTCGAACTGCCCCTCCTGGGCGAGCTTGGCCTTGACGTCGGCGGCGTAGAGGTCGACGTACTCCTGGCCGGACAGCATCATGAGGTTGTACATGATCTCGTCGGTGATGGCCCGCAGCGTGTAGCGGTCCTTCGACAGCCCCCGGTACCGGGAGAAGTCCAGCGGCTCGCCCACGACGACGCCGATGTTGCCGCGGGAGGGCATGAGCTGGCCGATCGGCTGGGCGTCATGCGTGCCGATCATCGCGATGGGGATGACCGGAGCGCCCGAGATCAGGGCGAGGCGCGCCACACCCGTCTTCCCGCGGTACAGCCGGCCGTCGGGGCTGCGGGTGCCCTCCGGGTAGATGCCGAAGAGCTCCCCCTCCGCCAGACGGTCGAGTCCCGCCTTGAGCGCCGCCTCCGAGGCCCTCCCACCCGAGCGGTCCACGGGGATGACGCCGACGGAGCGCATGAAGGTCTTCGTGGCCCAGCCCTTGAAGCCCGTGTCGGTGAAGTAGTCGGATTTGCCCATGAAGACGACCTCGCGGTCGACGAGCAGGGGAAGGAACACCGAGTCGAAGACCGCCTGGTGGTTCGACGCGAGGATCGCGGGGCCCGTGGCCGGGATGTTCTCCCTGCCGCGGATCCACGGGTGGTACACCGCCTTCGCGAACGGTCCCAGCGTGGTCTTCATCGCCGAATAGACACCCAACAGATCCTCCAGACGTTGCCACGGCCCCGATGAACTAGCATCCACTCTATGACGTCCGGGACCGCTTCGGCGCCGCTCGGCGCACGCCGGGCCCCGGGCGCAGCGTCGGCGGTCAGGGCCCGGCTGGCCGAGGCCGTTCCCGTCGGCGTCCAGGTGGGACTGGACACGTTGGGCACCCCCGTAGGCGACATCCAATGGATCGTCGTCGATCTTGAGACCACGGGCCTCGGCGCGGATGCGGCCATCACCGAGATCGGCGCGGTCCGGGTGCGCGGCGGCCGCAACGTCGACGAGTTCCAGAGCCTCGTCGACCCCGGGCAGCCCATCCCGCCACGCATCACAGCGCTCACCGGGATCACCCCCTCGATGGTGGCAGACGCCCCCAGGATCGAGCAGGTCTACCCGCGTTTCGCCCGCTGGGCCGGTCTGGAGGGCGAGGACGGCCGCCGACCCGGCGGGCCGGATGCCGTCCTGGTCGCCCACAACGCGAGCTTCGACATGGGCTTTCTGCGCCGGGCGGCCCGACGATGCGGCCGCGACTGGCCCGCTCCGCGCGTCGTCGACACGCTGGCGCTGGCGCGCGTCGCCGTCCCCCGACCGGTCGTGGCGAACCACCGGCTGGGGACCCTCGCCGCCCATTTCGGCGCCTCCGCCCAGCAGTCCCACCGCGCTCTGGACGACGCCCGGGCCACCGTGGGCGTCCTGATGGGGCTCCTGAGGCTCCTCGCGCCGCTGGGGGCGACGACACTCGAGGACATCGGGACCGTGGGCGCGCCCGTGCCCGCCCGGCGCCGCCGCCGGGTGGCGATGGCCGATTCCCTGCCCCGCACGCCCGGCGCCTACCGTTTCGTCGACGTCTCGGGCGCGCCCCTCTACGTCGGATCGGCCACGAATCTGCGCTCCCGGGTCCGCTCGTACTTCACCGCCTCCGAGACCAGGAGGGGCGTGCGCCGCATGCTCGACCTGGCCGCGGACGTCGTGGTCCAGCCGACCTCGACGACGTTGGAGGCCCGGGTCGCCGAGCTGCGCGACATCCGCGCGCTCCGCCCGATGTTCAACTCGGCCTCGACCCGGCAGGACACCACGCACTGGGTCGTGTGCAGCGGCGGCGCCGTGGACGTCGTCCCCGTCCTCGCCCAGGACCGCTCGGGCCCGGCGCTCGGGCCGTTCGGCGGACGGGGCCGCGCCTCCCGCGCGCGCGAGGCCATCCTCGAGGCTCTCGCCCCGCCGGGCTCCGGCCCGGCCTCGGCACTCGGGGAGGATGCGCTCCGGGAAGCCGACGAGGCGCTGCGCGCGCGCAGCGTCCGCGTCGCCGACGCCCTCTCGGCCCACATGTCGGAGGCCTCCGACGCCGAGGACTTCGAAGCCGCGGCGCGGTGGCGCGAACTGCTGGCCTCCTACCTGGATGGGGTCCGGCGCCGAGAGTCCGTCCTCCCCGTCGCGAGCGCCCGCAGGGCGGTGTGGGCCCGCCGTCTGCGCGACGGCGGATGGGCGCTCCACGCCTCCTCCTGGGGGCGTCTCACGCGCACGGTCGTGACGCCCCCGGGGACGTCCCCCGCGCCGTGGGCGGAGGCGATCCTCGCCGACCCCCCGCTCCCCCGCCCCGAGGTCTTCCTCGCCCGCACCACCTGGGAGGAGGCGAGACTGCTCTCCGAGGACCTCCTGCGGGAGGGGTCCCGGCTGGTCCACTGGGACGGCGAGGTCGCCCTGGCGGATCCCGTCGGCTCCCCCCTGTCGCGCACACGTCTGCTCGGTGCCCTCGGACTGGGGCCCCGGCGTTGAGCCACGGGTCCCCCGTCCGGCCCGGGGCGTGGGATGATCGGAGGGCACGCGCACTGCGATCTCTGGAAGGACTGCCCATGCTCACCGCCATCGTCCTCATCAACGCCGACGTCGACCGCATCCCGGAGGTGGCCGAGGCCATCGCCGATCTGGACGGCGTCTCCGAGGTCTACTCCGTCACCGGCGACATCGACCTCGTCGCGCTGGTGCGCGTGCGGGAGTACGACGATCTGGCGGAGGTCGTCTCCGACAGGCTGGGCAAGGTGCAGGGGGTGCGCCAGATGCGCACCCACATTGCGTTCCGCTCCTTCTCCCACATCGACCTCGAGGAGGCCTTCCACATCGGTCTCGAGTGAGAGCGGGGTCCGGCGGCGCCCCCTTCGGCGCCCCGGGCCCGCCGCCTGTCAGCGGTTCGACTCCTCGATCCACCGGTCCAGGACGTCCTTCGCGGCTCCCGAGTCGATGGAGCGGGCCGCGAGATCCAGCCCGACCCGCATGCGGTCGGCCAGGGATCCGTCGCCGGCTCGCACGCCCTCGACAGTCCCGAAGGCGCTGAGCCCCGCGGCCGTGTTGAGGAGCACCGCGTCGCGGACCGGCCCGGTCCGGCCGTCGAGGATCTCGCGGGCGACCGCCGCGTTCTCCCGAGCCTCCCCGCCGCGCAGGTCCTCCACTGTCGCGCGCGCCATCCCGTACAGGCCCGCCGCGTCCAGCTCCGTCTCCTCGACGCCGCCGTCCGCCACGGACCAGATCTGGGTGGGCTCGACGGTGGTGATCTCGTCCAGGCCGCGGTCGCGGCCGCGGAAGACCACGGCCGACAGGCCACGCTCGGCGAAGACCCCCGCCATGAGCGGCGCGTTGCGCTCCTGGGCGCATCCGATCGCCGCCGCCCTGGGGCGCGCCGGATTGGTCAGGGGGCCCAAGATGTTGAACACCGTGGGGAACCCCAGCTGCCGGCGCGTGCCGGCTGCGTAGCGCATCGAGGGGTGGAACCTGTTCGCGAACAGGAACGTGATGCCCACGCGCTCGAAGACCTCGGCGACCCGCTCGGGGTCCAGCTCCAGGTTGATGCCGAGCGCCTCGATGACGTCGGCCGATCCCGAGGCCGAGGTCGACGCCCGGTTCCCGTGCTTGACCACCGGCACGCCGGCCCCGGCGAGCACGATCGCCGACATCGTCGAGATGTTGACCGTGCGCGCGCGGTCCCCGCCGGTGCCGACGATGTCCAGGGCGTCCCGGGGCACCTCGATCGGCTCGGCGTGGTCCTGCATCGCGTCGGCCAGTCCGCGGATCTCGGTGACGGAGGCCCCCTTCGCGGCCAATCCCGTGAGGACGGCGGACAGCCGCACATCGCCGAGCTCGCCGTCCATGACCTGGTCCATCACCCAGTACGCCTGCTCATAGGACAGCTCGGCGCCCTCGAGCAGCCGAGCGGCGACCTCCGCCCACTCCATCAGCGGTCCCCCGCGAGGACGGAGGCGACGGTCTCCTGCAGGACGATCGGATCCAGGGGTTCCGGAACGGTGGCCGCGGCCCCCGACCAGGTGGCGAGCCAGTCGTCCTGCTGGCGCGCCGTCAGGATGATCACGGGGGGCACCGAGTCCAGGATGCCGCTGAGCTCACGCGCGATCGACATGCCCCCCTCCTTCGTGGCCTCGCCGTCGAGGATGAGGAGCGCGAAGTCCCCCCCGCGCACTTTCTCGACGACGCCCGGCTTCGTCGCGGCCTCGACCCAGTTGATCGTGGGCAGGCCCTTCCCGGGACGCAGCCCGACGCCGCCGATGACCGCCTTGCGCGTGTCGACGTCGTCGCTGAACACCAGGACGTCCACGGTCTGGTCGCTCACTTGCCCACCTCCGGAGTCTGGGCCTCGGGGCCCGATTGCCACTGGTCTCCCATTGTATGCGCCGGCGGGCGGGTCCCCGACTGGGGCCCGCCCGCCGGTCGCGCGCCGACCGATCAGCTCTGCGGCGAGAGCGTCGCGAGGACGTCGACCACCATCACGGTCGTGGAGGTCTCGGCCTCCGTCGCACCGGATTCGGAGGCGTCCGCGGTCGGGGGGAAGACGAAGAGCAGGCGCGAGCCCACCGTCTGGCCGACCAGTTCCCCGATGCCGGGCTGGAACAGCTGGGCGCCCACCGAGGACCAGGTCGAGCTCATCGACGACGGGTCCTCGAAGTAGGAGCCGACCGCCTGGTACAGGACGTAGTCGGAGTCGGCGATCGCCTCCCCCGTCCCCGTGGCGAGCGTCGTCGTGGACTCTCCGGGGGCCGTGTCCCCGCTGAAGGCCACCGTCGGCTCGGAGCCGAGGTCGCCGTCGACGGAGATGCCGGCCGGCAGGGCGTCGCCCGTGGCCGTCGCGGCGGTGAGCGCGGAGGTGTCGGTGCCGTCGACGGCGTCCTCGATGTCGACGACGAACACCAGGGTCGATCCCGCGGGAATCGTGCCCTGGTCAGTTCCGCCGTATCCCCATTCGCAGGGGATGACGATCTCGACGCGGTCGCCGACGTGCTGGTCGGCCAGACCGTACTTCCAGCCGGACACGACCTGGTCGAGGCCGAAGGCGACGGCCTGCCCGTTGGAGTAGGAGGAGTCGAAGACCGTGCCGTCCCACAGGGTGCCGGTGTAGTTGGCGAGGATGAAGTCGGACGAGCCGACCGTGTCGCCGTCCCCCTCGGACAGGGTCTTGACCAGGACTTGGTCGGGCTCGTCGCCCGTCCCGGCGGAGATCGTGGGATCCTCCCCGAAGCCTCCGGTGGCATCCGGGAAGTTGCCCTCCCCCGAGCGGTCCACGTCGGGGGCGTCATCGGACAAGGTGCATGACGTGCCGGACTGGGAGCCTGAGGCGGACGCGTCGCCAGACTGGCCGGACTGACCCGACTGGGAGCTCGAGGAACAGGCCGAGAGCAGCAGTGCTGAGCCCAGCGCGCAGGCGGTGGCCAGGCGCGTGAATCGATACGGGGTCATCGGATCAGTGGAACGATTCCCCGCAGGCGCACGTGCTCTGCGCATTCGGGTTGTCGATCGTGAACCCCTGCCTCTCGATCGAGTCCGCGAAGTCGATGGTCGCGCCGCTGAGGTAGGGCACGCTCATGCGGTCGACGACCACTTCCACGCCGTCGAAGTCGCGCACCGCGTCCCCGTCCAGCAGGCGGTCGTCGAAGTAAAGCTGGTAGATGAGCCCCGAGCATCCTCCCGGCTGCACGGCGATGCGCAGCCGCAGGTCGTCACGACCCTCCTGCTCCAGCAGGCTCGCGACCTTGGCGGCAGCGACATCGGTGAGCAGGACCTCGTGGGTGGGCAGCTCGGTGGTGGTCTCGGACATGGCACTCCTCATTCGTCTGTTCTGCGCGATCACCCTACGTCCGGGCCCACGTGCGCGCCACCCTTCGCCCTCCCTCGACGAGGGCGTCCCTGCTGTCCCGGACGACGAGGATCCCGTGGATCCCCCATTCCGCAGCCTCGTGGGCGGACAGCGAGGACTCCGACCCGAGCGCCACGACGGGCAGCGCCCGGCTCGCCGCGGCCCGTGTCACCGTGTCCAGCGTCGCGTCCGCCAGGTGCGGCGAGTGCAGCAACGGCTCGGCGACCACCACCAGATCCGCCAGATCCAGTCGGGAGCCCAGGTCGGTGACATCGGCCAGGAGATCGCCGGTGGGGACCAGCCGTCCGCCCAGTGCGAGGATCATGGCGGCCGCGCCCCCTGCGGCGCCGGATCCCGGCAGCCGCGAGGGATCGCGGCCGGGAGCGGGGTCCCCCGCCAGCGGCAGAGCCGTCCGCGCGGGGCCCGCGGAGCGGAACACGCGCGACAGGGCGGAGGTGATGTCCCGGTCCTGCAGGGGCCGGGGCTCCAGGTCGACACCCAGCGCCATGACCGACGCCATGCCCAGCAGCGGGCGCGCGGTGGAGGCCGCAGCCACCAGGTCCCTGCCGGACAGGCGCCGCCGCGCGGCGTCCAGGGCCGAGGGGACGTCGCGTTCGATCGAGGCGGCGTCCCCGGCGAGCTCGGCGCCCGAGAGGGCGGAGAGCATGCCGAGCCCCGCATCGGAGTCGATGGAGTGCCCGCCCTCGACGACGGGGACCAGGCCTGCCTCCAGGGCACCGAGCACCTGTTCGCCGGCGCGGCGTGTCGAGGCCTCCTCGATGCCGACCGGGATGGGAGCGAGTCCTCGGGCGGGCGCCCGGGAGACGGCCTCGGCGAAGGCGGCGCCGGGGCCGAAGGGAATGGCCTCCGCCTCCCATCCGGGGGCGGCCTCGCGGAATCCGCGGGCGAAGAGCGCCAGCGCCGCCGAGGCGGGGAGGCCGCCGCGGCCCCCCGGCCCCGACCAGTGCCCGGCGATGAGCGCCCTCATCCCCCGATGGCCAGGCGCGCCAGCAGCAGGGCTTCCGCCAGGATCGCGTGCTCCAGGTCGGGCAGCGACTGCGACTCGTCCTCGGAGTGGGCGTTCGTCAGAGGATCCTCCACGCCCGTGACGACGACCTGGGCCTGGGGGAAGAGGCGTTGGAAGTCCGAGATGAAGGGGATCGACCCTCCCACTCCGATGTCGACGCTGGGCGCGCCCCAGGACTCGGTGAGCGCCCAGCGCAGGTCGGCTGTCACCGGAGAGTCCAAGTCGGCGCGGTAGCCGGGGCCGTACTCGTCGGGCGTGATCCTCACCCGCGCGCCGAAGGGGATGTGGGCGCGCAGATGATCGGCCACGGCCTCCATCGCCTCGCGCGGATCCCGGCCGGGTACGGTGCGGATCGACAGGCGGAAGCGGGCGTCGGGGGCGATGGTGTTCGAGGACTGGGCGACGGGGCGCGCGTCCAGCCCGATCACGTTGATCGCGGGTTTCGTCCACACCCTGGCCGCGAGGTCCCCGGTGCCGGCCAGCTGGTAGCCGTCGACGACGCCTGCGGCCGCGCGGAACTCCTCCTCGGGCCAGTCGACGTCCGCGTCGCCCCGGCCGCCGAGCCCCGCCACGGCCACGTCTCCCGCCTCGTCATGCAGGCTCGCGATCATCCGGGCGGCCACCGTCACGGCGTCGAGGATGGGACCGCCGAATGCGCCGGAGTGGACGGCGTGCTCCAGGACGGTGACGTCGACGGTGAGGATGGAGTTGCCGCGCAGCGTCGTCGTGATCGCCGGCTCGCCCGGCCTCCAGTTGTGCGAGTCGGCGACGACGATGACGTCGGCGCGCAGCAGCTCCGCGTGCGTCTGGAGGAAGTCGACGAACGAGGGGGATCCGATCTCCTCCTCGCCCTCGATGAAGACGACGGCGTTGACGCCGAGGTCGCCGGCCAGGGCGCGCAGGGCGCCGAGGTGGACGATGATCCCGGCGCCGTCATCGGATGCTCCGCGCCCGTAGACGCGACTGCCTCGGACCTCGGCCGTGAAGGGGTCCGACGACCAGCGCTTGCGCGCGCCGGTCGGCTGGACATCGTGGTGGGCGTACAGGAGCACCGTCGGGGCGCCCTCGATCCTCCGCGTGCGGGCGACGACGCCCGGGCGCCCGGGCGTTCCGTCGGGGTTCGCACCCCTGAGGACCTCGCCGGTCAGTCCGGCCGCCTCGAAGCGCTGCCGGACGTGCTCGGCTGAGGCCCGCACATCGGCCTCATGCTCCGGATCGGAGGAGATGGAAGGGATCGCGACCAGCTGGATGAGTTCGTCGACGAGGTCCGGGAACGCCTCGTGCACGCGGGCACGCAGGACGTCGACGCTAGGAGCCAGGTCAGGAGTGAGTGTCGCCATGGGTCCAGCCTATGCGTCCTCACGCACCGATCGCACCGGACCGCCCCGCGCACGCACCTGCGGGGCCGGCGCCCGAGCGGGCGCGATCCTGTCCCCCGGGCGCATCCACTACCCTTGAGTCGTGTTCAACCGCAAGAAGTCCGAGCCGGCCTCCGCCGTCGAGCCCGACGCCGGGGGGTCCCCTCAGAAGAAGGGGCGTCCCACTCCCTCGCGTCGCCAGGCCGAGTCCCGCCACAACCAGCCGCTCGTCCCCGCCGACCGGAAGGAGGCGAAGCGCAAGTCCAAGGAGCTGCGCGACGCCGCCTACCGGCGTCAGCAGGTTGCGTTGGAGACCGGCGACGAACGGTATCTGCCGGTGCGGGACAAGGGGCGCGTCCGCCGTTTCACCCGCGACTGGCTGGATGCCAGATGGTCGTTGTCGGAGTTCGTGGTCCCCGCCATGTTGGTCTTCCTGGCGGTGATGCTCGCGGCGTCGTTCCTGCGGACCGACACGGAGCTGGTCGCCCGCGTCATCTTCGTCCTGACGGCGGCCTTCTACGTCCTGCTCCTCGCCTCCATCGTCGAGGGCGTCGTGGTGTGGCAGCGCCTGCGGCGGCGCATCGCCCAGCGCTACCCGGATGACACGATCCCGCGGGGAACGTGGTTCTACTGCTACTCGCGCATGGTGATGGCACGCCGGTGGCGCACTCCCAAGCCCCAGGTCGCCCGCGGGGAGTTCCCGGCCGT
Source organism: Schaalia naturae (assembly GCF_042665795.1). Lineage (NCBI taxonomy): Bacteria > Bacillati > Actinomycetota > Actinomycetes > Actinomycetales > Actinomycetaceae > Schaalia > Schaalia naturae. The sequence continues at coordinate 806,788 of NZ_JBHTEF010000001.1, read as the reverse complement.
CTCGCGCTGAGCGGCGACGCCCGACCGCGTGGCCGGCCTCGCCGAGCGCGCCTCCAGGGGGCCTCAGTAGTCGGCGAGCGCCTTGTTCATCCGCCCGGGCCAGCTCGGACCCTCGTAGATGAAGGCGGTGAACGCCTCCAGGAGGTCGGCGCCCGCGTCGAGCATCTGCCGCGCCTGGTCGGGCGTGCCGATGCCGCCCGTGGCGATGAGGGTCTGGTCGTCCTCGAGGCGGGAGCCCACCAGGCGGACGACCTCCAGAGCGCGTGGGAACAGCGGCTGCCCGGACACGCCGCCCCCGCCTAGATCGTGATCGGTCGTCGTGTTCGTCGCGACGACGCCCTCCAGCCCGAGCTCGCCGGTGAGGGCGGTGATGTCGAGGATCTCCCGGTCGGACAGGTCCGGGGCGATCTTGACGAAGAGGGGCACGCGCCGACGCGGATCCCCCTGCTCGCATCCCAGGCGCGCGGCCTCGAGGACCGCTCGGAGCCGGTCGACCGTCTGGAGGCCGCGCAGACCCGGCGTGTTCGGCGAGGAGACGTTGACGACGATGAAGTCCGCCCAGGGGGCCAGCAGACAGGCGCAGGCCCGGTAGTCGTCGGCGGCGCGATCCTCCGGCGTGGACTTGTTCCGCCCGATGTTCGCCCCGACGATGGCCGCGCGCCCCGACCGGGTGGCGCGCAGGCGTCTGAGGGCCTCCGCGGCGGCCGGGGCCCCCAGGTTGTTGAAGCCCATCCTGTTGCGCACGCCGCGCTCGTCTAGGAGGCGCCACATGCGGGGCGCCTCGTTTCCGGGCTGCGGCCGGGGAGTGACGGTGCCGATCTCGACGAAGGCGAAACCCAGGGCGCACATGCCGAGCACCGCCGCCGCGTCCTTGTCCATGCCCGCCGCCAGGCCCAGCCGCCCGGGAACGGTGCGCGCCCCGATGCGCGCCGGCCGGCGCCGCGTGTCCCGCCCGGCGAGCATGCGTCCCCCGGGGGTGCCCGTCGCCGTCGTCGGCGCCGGCTCGGCCTCGAGGTGCCCCAGGGTGGAGCGCAGCAGGGCCCGCACCGGGGGGATCCTCCCGGCCAGGGAGACGGCGCCGAGCCCGAGCTCATGGGCCCGCTCGGCGTCGATATGGCGGATCACGGTGTCGAACGCGCAGGTGTAGACCGACATGCTCATATCCTACCGGACCGTAGGTTGCGTCTCCGGAGGAGATCGCCCCGATTCTCAGTCCCACCACATCCACCACCCGATCCGCCCGTCCGCGTCCCCGGGAAGGGGCATCCGCATGAGCTCGTCCGGCTCGCCGGTGTCGGCTCCGAGACCCAGCCGCCTTCGCGCATCCCGCCAGATCCGGATGGGGCCAGCCGAGGAGTCCCGGGCGGGCGGCGCGGCTCCTCCCGCGACGAGCATCCCGTCGATCGTCAGCCTCTCGTCCCAGCGCGGTGGGGAGACCAGGTAGCCGAACAGCAGAACGTCCCCCGGATGCACGACAGCGGCGCGCAACGCCTCCCGGCACCGCGGGCCCAGGTTCTGGCGGTCCCCGAGGTTCTCCTCCGGCAGGCGGCCGAGCAGGTCCCGCGCCGCCTGCTCCCCCAGTGCGGAGAACCGGGAGAAGTCGCGGAAGCGGGCGCTCCCGCCCTCCAGAAAGGGGGCCACCACCTCCTCCACCCCCGCCTCGCGCGTCCATCCTGGCGCCCCGTAGAGCCACGCCTCCTCCTCCACCGATGCCGCTCGTGCCATCGCGCCGCCTCCCTCCTGGGCCGGGGACGGTTCCCCCGCGCCGATGGCCCCAGTCAACGGGGCGCGCCCTCGTGCCGCCACAGTCGTTCCTCCCAGATGTGGATACCCGGGCGCGGCGGCCAGCGACTGTGGACGACCGGCGGTCGGCCCACCCGCTCCCGCCCCGCGATAATGGACCCCGTGCTCGTCCCCCTCGATGACTCCTGCGTCCCCTCCCCCTCCGACCCGCAGGCCCCGGTCGACCCGCGGCTCGCCGACTACGTGTCGATGACCGACGTGCGCCTGCGTTCCGCGATGGAGCCGGAACGGGGGCTGTACATGGCGGAATCGCGCAACGTCATCATGCGGGCCGTCGAGGCGGGGCACCGGCCCCGGTCCTTCCTCATGAGCCCGCGCTGGCTCGAGCAGATGGCCCCTCTCATCCGGCGTTCCACGGGCGCCGACGACGGCGGGGACGTCCCCGTGTTCCTCGCCCCGGAGCAGACCCTGCGGCGCCTCACGGGATTCACCCTGCACCGCGGCGCCCTCGCGGCGATGCGGCGGCCCGCCCTGCCTGCGGTCGCCGACCTCCTGTCCACCGCCCGCGGCGGAGGTCCCGCGCGACGCATCGCCGTCCTCGAGAACCTCGTCGACCACACGAACGTCGGCGCCGCGTTCCGCTCCGCGGCCGCGCTGGGCGTCGACGCCGTCCTGGTGAGCCCGCGGTGCGCGGACCCGCTCTACCGGCGCTCGGTACGCGTCTCGATGGGCACCGTCTTCCAGGTCCCCTGGACCCGGATCCCCCGGTGGCCCACCGTCGACGTCCTCCATGACGCCGGATTCACCGTGGCGGCGCTCGCCCTGAGCCCCGATGCCGTCAGCCTGGACGATTTCGTCGCGTCCCCGGCCTGCGTCGCCCCCGACGCGCGTCTCGCTCTCGCCTTCGGAACCGAGGGGGACGGGCTCACCCGAGAAGCCCTTGAGCATGCCGACGTCGTGGTGCGCATCCCGATGTCAGGGGACGTGGACTCCCTCAACGTCGCGGCGGCCTCCGCCGTGGTCTTCTGGGCGACCCGGGGCGTCGGCGCCGTCGCCTGACCTCGCCGGACTCAGGCGGGGAACGCCTCCGTGATGAGCCGCGCGATCTGTTCCGCGCAGTCCTCCCATCCCGTCACCGCGACCGTCTGGAAGCCCGCGGCCCGCACCGGGTAGTCATTGCCGTCGGGGTCCAGCCGGTCGCCGATGAACAGCAGGTCCCCGGCGTCGATCCCCGTCTGCTCGAGCAGCTTCCGGATGCCGTAGGCCTTGTCGATGCCCTGGAGGGTGACATCCACCGATGTCGATCCGCCGCTGCGCACCTCGAGGTCGGGCACGTCGGGGGCGACGGCCGCGGCGAGCCGCGCCTTCCTCTCCCCCGTGGGGTCCCACGCCCGCTTCGCGTCGAGCGGCGCCTCCTGGCCCAGGGCCGAGAACGTGACCTGGGAACCGCGGTCCTCAATGATGTCGCCCCAGGGGTGCTCCTCCCACAGCCCGAGCTCGCGGGCATGGCGCTCCAGGGAGGAGATGGCCCGGTCCCGCTGGTCGGCGGCGAGGTCATGGGCGTAGACCTGCGTCCACCGTCCCTCGTGGTAGCGCAGATAGCGCGTCCCGCAGGTCGGCATGAGGTGCAGCCGCCGGAGCTGGGCGTCGCCGGCGTGCAGGTTCTCCAGGACCTGGGTGCGGAACTGGCCCATCTGCCCGCCCGAGATGATGCACACGTCGACGTGGTCGAGGAGCGCCTGGAGGCGCTGGTCCATCAGGGCCGGCAACGGGGACTTGGAGGGGGCGAGGGTGTCATCGAGGTCGAACGCGACCATCCGCAGTGCCATGAGTGCCTTTCCGGGAGGGATGTTCCCGGGGGTGTTCCTCGGGGACGAGGACGGGGCCGGGCGGTGTGCCGTCCGCCCGAAGCCTACAATGGGTCGGCGCCCGGGCTCCGCGCCGCGAGGGCGCGCGCCACCCACGAGCCGCCGCGGGGCGGCACCAGAGGAGATCCGCAGACATGGCCACACCCCACATCGACGCCGAGCCCGGGGACTTCGCTCCCGCCGTCCTCATGCCCGGGGATCCCCGGCGCGCCCAGCGCATCGCCGAGCAGCTGCTCGACCGGCCCCGGCTGGTCACCGACGTTCGCGGCATGCTGGGATTCACGGGCCAGGTCGACGGGCGTCCCCTGTCTGTCATGGGCTCGGGCATGGGCCAGCCCTCGATCTCCATCTACGCCACGGAGCTGTTCCGCGTCTTCGGCGTCGAGCGCATCATCCGGGTGGGCACCTGCGGGGGCATCGCGGACGGCGTCGAGGTGGGCTCCACGGTGGTGGCCCTCGGCGCCCACACGGACTCCGCGATGAACCAGCAGCGCATCCCCGGCATCAACTTCTCCGCGGTGGCGAGCTTCGGCCTCGCGCGCGCAGCCGTCGAGGCGGCGGGCCCCGGGGACCGGGTGCACGTGGGCACGGTGGTGTCGCGGGACCACTTCTACTTCACGCCGGCGGGGCAGTCCGAGGCTCTGGCCGCCTACGGCGTGCTGGGGGTCGAGATGGAGACGGCCGCCCTGTACGCCGTCGCCGCCGAGTTCCACCGGGAGGCCCTCACGGTGCTCACCGTGTCCGACCACCTCTTCGACCATTCCTCGGACATGACGGCCCAGGAGCGGGAGACGACGTTCCAGACCTCGCTGCGCCTGGCGGTCGCCGCCGCCCTGAGCTGACGGCCCCGGAGCCGGGCCCCCGCCTCACACCCCGATGACCGCGTGGAAGACCCACGCGGTCAGCAGCGTCATCGGCAGGGAGGCGAGCGTCGTGATGAGCACCGTGCCCTGGGCGATCTCCTCGCCGGCGTGGGCGCGGGAGGAGGCGACGAAGGCGTTCTGCGCGGTGGGGAGGCCGCCCATGACGGTGACCGCCATGAGGTCCACGCCCCTCAGGCCGAGGAGGGCGCCGACGAAACAGGCCAGCGCCGGCTCGAGCACCAGTTTGAAGACCGAGGCGATCGCCACGAGGTGTCCCAGGCGCGAGCGGATCGCGAAGGACTGTCCCACCAGCGAGGCCCCGAAGGCGATGAGCACCACCGGCGGCGCCGACTGCCCTGTCATCTCCGTGGCGATGGCGAGGAGACGGGGGACGGGGAGATGGAAGAAGGCGCAGACGAAGCCCAGGACCGCGGCGATCACCATCGGGTTCGTCGCCACGCTTCGCGCGATGCCCCACGCGGTGGGCCTGCGCCCCGACCCCGCCAGGTCGGCCAGCACGAAGAACATCGGTGTGAAGAACCCCAACTGGAACACCATGATGGGAACGCCGTGGGAGGCGGAACCCAGGACGTAGACGGCGATCGGGATCCCGATGTAGGCGGCGTTGTTGAGCGAGGACGACATCGCGCCCAGGATGACGTTCGGCCGGTCCGCGCGCAGGAGGGGGCCCGCGATGAGCCAGAAGGTCATCGCCGTCCCCACCCCGGAGGCGGCGGCGACGGCGAGGGGCGCGCCCAGGACCGCCGCGACGTCGGTGGTCGAGATGGTGGAGAAGAGCAGGGCGGGCGAGGCGATCCAGTACACGAAGTCCGAGAGGACGTGGGAGGCGTGGGGCCCCAGGGCGCCGCTGCGCCGGGCGATCCACCCGACGGCCATGATCAGCGCGATCGCGCAGATGCTCTGGATGATGTCGCCCATGGCCCCACGGTATCCTTCCCCTCCGCCGGGACGGACCGGCTTCCGTGGTCCAAGATGGACGTGTCCGAGACCTTCGGCGAAGGAGACCTCATGTCCGCTGTTCCCGCACTGCCGCTCAACGACGGCACGTCGATCCCGCAGGTGGGGTTCGGCGTCTTCCTGGTGCCCGAGGACCAGACCCAGGAGGCGGTGGAGACCGCCCTCGAGGCCGGGTACCGGCACATCGACACCGCCCGCATCTACCGCAACGAGGAGGCCGTGGGACGCGCCCTCGCGGCCAGCGGCCTTCCCCGGGACCAGGTCTTCGTCACGACGAAGCTGTGGAACTCCGACCAGGGGCCCGACACGACCCGCCCGGCCCTCGAGGCCTCCCTGGACCGCCTGGGCCTCGACCACGTCGACCTGTACCTCATCCACTGGCCCACACCGGCCCGCGACCGCTACCTGCCGACCTGGGAGGCCATGGAGAGGGCCGCCGACGAGGGCCTGACGACCTCCATCGGCGTGTCGAACTTCCTCCCCGAGCACCTGGACCGCGTGGTCGGCCTGGGCGGGCGCGTGCCGGCCGTCGACCAGATCGAGTGCCATCCCACTCTCCAGCAGGGGGAGATCCTCCAGGCCTGCGCGCGGCTGGGGATCGCCGTCGAGGCTTGGAGCCCGCTGGGACGCGGAGCGGACCTGGAGGTCGCCGAGATCGTCTCCGTGGCCCAGCGCGTCGGCGCGACCCCCGCCCAGGTGGTCCTCGCCTGGCACCTGGCCCGCGGCCGCGTGGCCATCCCGAAGTCCGTGACGCCCTCGCGCATCGCGGAGAACCTCCGCGCGGTGGACGTCCGCCTGGAGCCGGCTGACCTCGAGACGCTGGACTCCCTGGAGGCCGGGACCCGCATCGGACCGGATCCGGCCACCGTGAACGAGTAGGACCGGGGCTCCCCAACGGGGAGCCTCCCTCCCCCGGAGGTGTGGGAGACTGCTGGGGTGAGGATCGCGATCATCGGCACCGGCGGAGTCGGCGCGCACTTCGGTTCCTGTTTGATCCGCGGCGGCGAGGAGGTCCACCTGGTCACCACCCCCCGCCACGTCGAGGCGATTCGCGGCGGCGGCGTGGTCGACCTCACCGACGAGGGCGAGGCCCGCGCGCACCCCGCCTCCGTCACCTCCGATCCGGGAGACATCGGTCCGGTCGACGCCGTGGTGGTGGCCGTCAAGCTCTACCAATTCGAGGACGCCACCGGGCGCATCGGCCCGCTCATCGGCCCGGGCACCGTGGCCCTCACCCTGCAGAACGGAGTGACCGCGCCCGGTATGCTCGGTCGGCGCATCGGCGCGGACCACGTTCTCCCGGGCACGGCGAACATCGTCGCCTGGCTGGAGGGCCCGGGGCGCGTCCGCCAGACCGGTGGGCGTCCGGCGGTCGCGATCGCCGCGCGCCCCCTCGGGTCCCCTCGCCCGGACCCGCGGGACCGGCAGGCCGGCGGAGCGGATCCCCGGGCGCAGGCGCTGGCCGACGCGTTCGCCCGTGGCGGGGTCTCCGCCCGGCTGGCCCGCGACATCGACCGCGCTCTGTGGGAGAAGTTCGCGCTGATCTGCACGATGGGCGGGGTCAACGCCCTGGCCCATGCGACCACCGGCGAGGTCCGCTCCTTTCCGCCGACCCGGCGGCTCATGGAGCAGTCCCTGGCGGAGGTCCGCGCTGTCGCCACGGCGCGCGGCGTCGCGCTCACCGACGAGGACTGCGCCCGGGTGCTCGCCCAGCTCGACGCCGTCCAGGCCGGATCGACCACCTCGATGCAGCGCGATCTCGAGCAGGGCCGCCCCAGCGAGTTCGACGCCCTCAACGGCGCTCTGGTGGCCCTCGCCGACGAGTCCGGCGTCGACGTCCCCCTTCAGCGCGTCATCTGCGCGGTCCTGGGCCTCCACACGCATCGGGGGCACGTATGAGCGGCGACGGCGCGCGGGACACGGCCGGGTCCCGAGGCGAGGCTCCGGACGACGCCGGGCGCCTGGTGTTCCTCGACATCGACGGCACCCTGATCGACTCCCGTCAGCGCATGCCGGACTCCGCCCGCGCCGCCTGCGCGGCGGCGCGGGACAACGGGCACAGGCTGTTCCTGTGCACGGGACGCTCACGGCCCGAGGTCTACCCGTGGCTGTGGGACCTCGGATTCTCCGGCATCGTCGGGAGCGGCGGAGCCTACGGCGAGATCGGCGGCCGCCCGGTCTTCGACCATCGCGCGCCGAGCGCGGACGTCGCCGCCGCCTCGGCCTGGCTGGACGGCGTCGGGGCCGCCTGGGTCTGGCAGCTGCCCGACGGCCTGTGGACCTCGCCGACGTTCATGGACGCCTTCTCCGGTCCGCGCGGGGGCGCCGGCGCCGAGGGTGTCGACGGCGAATGGTCGCCCTACCTGCGGCTCGTCGCGCCGTCCTTGCACACCGGCGTGCCGGCCACGGCGTCGAAGTGCACGTTCATCCTGCCGCCGGCCTCGCCCGTGGCCCTGGACGATGTCGCCCGCCGTTTCCTGGGGCGGTTCCACGTCATCCCGGGCTCGTTGACGATGAGGCAGGACCAGCACGCGGAGATGGTCCCCTGGGGGATCTCAAAGGGGACCGGCCTCACCGAGGTCGCCGCCCGTCTGGGCGTCCCTCTGGAGCGCACCGTCGCCGTCGGGGACTCCTCCAACGACGTCGAGATGCTGCGCACCGCCGGCGTCGGCATCGCGATGGGCAACGGGCGCGCGGCCGCCAAGGAGGCCGCCGACCGCCTGACCTCCGGCGTGAACCACGACGGCCTGGCCCGCGCCTTCGCCGGGCTCGGCCTGATCTGAGGGCCGTCGGCCGGTCCCCGATCAGCGGTGCTGGTCGCCGCTCCCCTGGTGGGCGAAGAGACGGCGCGTCGTCATCGTGGCGCCCGTCAGCACGCCGCCGCGGGCCAGCAGGCGCCCGGACTGCCAGTTCGACAGCCCCAGCTCGGGCTCGTCCAGCGCGTACTGCCCGTCGACCCAGCGGGTGAACCCGTCTCCCACGAAGGGCGCGTTCACCGACTGGCGGAAGCGCTCCTGGGCCGCCGGATCCTCCGAGATCAAGGAGGCCACGAATTGGGGGCTCCACCGGTTGACGGCCGTGATCGCCTCATCCAGGCCGGCCACGACGAGCAGCGCGAGCTCGGGGGTCCCCTCCCACTCCCACTCCCGGGAGAGCCCGTCGACGGCCAGCACGTCGGCCCGCGGCTCCGTCACGTCCCCTTGCGCCCGGCGGACGGCGATGCTCGTGGCGAACTCCCCCGCGCCGACCCACTGCTGCGAGCCCTCCGCGACGTGGATGCGGGCGCGCGCCCCGACGCCCGCCCGGCTCGCGGCGGCGCGGTCCGCGGCCTCCAGCAGGACGGGCACCAGCTCAGCGGCCCGCTCCCGCACCACCACCGCGACGTTCAGCGTGTTGCAGACCTTGCGGTCCAGCGAGTGCTCGACGGCGCCCGAGAAGCGCGCGGCGTCCGCGGCGGCGTCCGCCACGAGCCAGGCGCCGCCCGTGCCGTGCGCGGAGACCGGGACGCCGGCCTGGCGGGCGACGGCCGACAGCTCCATGACGGCCCGCCCCGTGCCCCGGGTGACGGCCAGGGCCAGCCGCGGATCGCTGAAGAGGGCCCAGCCCGCCGACCGGTCCCGCACGGGGACGATGCCGATGGTGCCCTCGGGCAGGCCGGATGCCCGCAGCGCCGGGGCCAGCGCCAGGTCGCGGATGGCCTCCGCCGTCCCCAGGGCATCGCCGCCGATGCGCAGGACCGCCGTGTTGCCGGTCGCCACGACGCCGGCGGCGTCGGCCAGCACATTGGGCCGCCCCTCGAAGACGAAGGCGACGACGCCCAGCGGCGCCGTGACCTCGGTGACGTCCCAGCCGTCATGGGAGACACGGCCCACGGGCCTCGACAGGGCGGCGGGGCCTTCCCCGCCGACGCGTCGCGCCCATCCCCGCAGGCCGGCCGTCATCTCCTCGCCGACGCGCCCCGAGACCTCGAGGCGCGTGGTCGAGCGGCCGCGCCCCCTGGCGCGCGCGACATCCGCCTCGTTGGCCCTCTCGATCCTCTCCCACCCCTCCTCCAGGCGGGACGCGAACTCGTCGAAGAACGCGCCGATCGCGTCAGGAGGGACGGCCCGCAGCGCCGTGAACGCCTCGACGGCGGCGTCGACCTGCCGTGTGACGGCCCGGCGCACATCGGAGGGGACGTGCAGCAGCGCGCCGGTCTGCTGGACGACGTACAGCGCGTCTCCGGGCCGGAAGGCGCGGGCCAGCTTCTCGTCGACGACGGCGATCCGGTCGCCGCCGTACGGGATCGGCATGCCGGCGGTGAGCTCGGTGAGCGTCAATGTCATCGGGGCCTCCTAGGCGGGTGCCGGGCGCGGCTCCGCCCGTCGAGCCACCAGCCTAGGCGGTGGCCGAGCGCCCCGCCCGCGACGGCGCTCACGCGAGATGTCTGCGGCCGCGCGGTTCCGGGAGGAACGGCGGAGAGCCGACCCGGGACGCAGAAAAGCTGATATCAACCAGATATCAGTGATATCGTCACCCCATGAACGCCGCGCCCGACTCCGAGGCCTCCGAGACGTCCGCGAACGGGGGCACCGCTGCCCTCATCGCCGACATCGTCGGCTCCCGCACGCTCCCGGACCGCGCCGGGGCGCAGGCCGCCATCCTCGGCGTGCTCGAACGAGCCGGCGAGGGGCTCGATGTCCGCCGCGCCCCCTGGGCGACGGTCGGCGACGAGTTCCAGGTCGTCCTCGGCTCGCGCGAGGACGCCGTGGCCTACACCGCCCGCGTCCACCTGCTGCTGCCCGTCGACCTCGGCCTGCGCTTCGGCATCGGCATCGGGGACGCCCTCACGCTGGAGGCCACGGCCCACGACGGCGCGTCCCTGGAAGACGGGTCGGCCTGGTGGGCCGCCCGCGACGCCATCGACCGCGCCCACCGGCTGGAGGACTCCGGGCACCCCACCGCCCGGACCTGGATGTGCGCGACGGACGACGGTCCCGCGACGGCGGTCCCCAATGGGCTGCTCCTCATCCGCGACCATGTCATCGCCCGGATGAAGGCCCGGGAGCGACGCATCGCGGCGGGGCTGCTCATGGGCCGCACCCAGGTGGATCTGGGCGCCGAGGAGGGCATCGGCCAATCCGCCGTCTCCCAGTCGGCCCACCGCTCCGGGGCCGCCGATCTCCTCCTGGTCCAGCGGATGCTGCTGGAGGAGGGCCGGTGACCGCCGCATTGCTCCTGCTCGCCGCCGGCGTCGGTTCGCTGGTCCCGTCGGTGCCGGGCCTGCGACGTCGCCGGTGGCGCGTCCTCGCCGGGGCCGCGTGGGCCCTCGCCGCGGCCGCGCTGGGCGTGTGGGGCCTCGGGATGGCGCCTCCCGCCTCGGCGGCCGCGGCGGCCGTCTCCGCCCTGTGGTGGGCGCTGTCCGCCTGCGCTCCCCCGTCCGCGCCGGCCCGACTCATCGCCGGCGACGCCCTCCTCGCCGTCGCAGTCGCCGCGGCGCTCGTCTGGCCGCTTCCGACCGGCGCCGGCACGCTGGCGGGGCCGCCCCTCCTGGTCGCCGTCCCCGGAGTCCTGATCCTGCTCGGCCCGGCTGCGAACCGCCTGGTCGGAGCCGTGCTCGCCTCGGTCCGGGTGGGCCCGGCCCCCGCGCGGACGGGAGAACGCCCCGAACGCCGGATCTCGCGTCTGCGCGGCGGACGCGTGATCGGCCCCCTCGAACGGCTGCTCATCGTCGGTCTGGCGCTGTCCGGCGCCGAGACCGCGATCGCAGCCGTCATCGCCGCGAAGGGCATCGTGCGGTTCCCGGAGATCTCCCGCGACAACGCCGGTGACGCCGCCGAGGAGTTCCTCATCGGTTCCATGACCAGCTGGCTCGTGGCCGGTCTGGCGGCAGCCGCCCTGCACGGTCTGCAGAACTACTGATACACCTCGGATATCAGCAGTTCTGAGCGTCCGGGACGCCCTCGTCGACCGAGCCGGGGAGCCCGGCGCGCGCCGAGGCCCCGATCGTGGCCTCGGCGATCGCCCTCGTCCCCCGGTAGAGCACCAGCAACTGGCCCTGGGCGATGCCCCGGACGGGCCGGGCCAGGTCGACGACCAGGCGCCCGCCCGCGCGCGCGACCCCCCGCACCACCGACGGGGCCCCGTGCGCACGGACCTGGGCCGTGAGGACCCGCGACGGGACCTCCGCGAGGCGCCTTCCCTCCAGCGAGGGGCCGAACGCCTCCGTCGCCGCCCCCTCCACGGCTCCCGCGTCGTCGGGTGCGAGCCACACGACGTCCCGGCAGGCGATGCGATCCACGCTGAGCAGCTCGGAGGCGCCCACGACCACCTGGTTCGCCTCCGGCCGCGTCTCCACGACGTAGCGCGGCGCGCCGTCGGGGGCCGGACGCTCGAGGCGCAGCCCGCGGCGCTGGCCGACCGTGAAATTCCAGTACCCGTCGTGGGAGCCGAGGATTGCGCCGTCCACGCCGACGATGTCACCGCGGCGCGACCCGAGCCTTGAGCGCAGGAAGCCCCGCGTGTCCCCGTCGGGGATGAAGCAGATGTCGTAGGAGTCGGGCTTCGCCGACACGCCGAGCCCGCGGCGCGCCGCCTCGGCGCGCACCCAGGCCTTCGAGGGCGCCTCGCCCAGCGGCAGCACGACGCGGGAGAGCTCCTCGCGGCCCATGACGGCGAGCACGTAGGACTGGTCCTTGGCCTCGTCGCGGGCCCGGTGCAGCTCGGGGCCGGCTGCTCCGTCCGCGATCCGGGCGTAGTGTCCGGTGCACACGGCGTCGAAGCCCAATGCCCGTCCTCGCTCGGCGAGCTCGCGGAACTTGACGAACTCGTTGCAGCGCACGCAGGGGTTGGGGGTGTGGCCCGCCCGGTACTCGGCGACGAAGTCGGTGATGACGCTGTGCTCGAAGTCCTCGGCCAGGTCCCACACGTAGAACGGGATGCCGAGGATCTCGGCGGCGCGGGCCGCGTCCCCGGCGTCCTCCACGGAGCAACATCCGCGGGACCCGATGCGGCAGGCCTGGGGCTGGCTCGACAGGGCCATGTGGACGGCGACGACGTCGTGCCCGGCCTCGACGGCCAGGGCCGCGGCGACGGCCGAGTCGACTCCCCCTGAGAGCGCGGCGAGGATCCTCATGGCCGCGCCCCCCCGACGGTGGCGGGAGCCGTGGGCGCGCCCGCCCGGGGCTCCGGGCGGCGTGGGCGGCTCGCCCGGTCGCGGACGTCCAGCCTCTGTCCCGCGCGGATCGCCTGGGGCAGCGCGGCGAGAAGGGCGTCGACGTCGGAGGCGGAGGTGGTCGGACCCATGGAGACGCGCAGCACCCCCAGAGCCTGCCGTTCGCTGCGCCCCAGTGCGAGGACCGCGGCGGAGGGCCGGGTGACTCCGGCGTGGCAGGCGGAGCCGGCGGAGACGAGGACGCCGGCGGCGTCCATCGCCAGGAGCACGGCCTCCGGATGGGCGGTGTCCACGGAGAGGTGCGCGATGGCCGGGGAGCAGGGGGCCTCGGGGCCGAGCGTGGCGCGGGATCCCGCTGGGAGCCCGGACAGGAGCCGGGCGCGCAGGCCGGTGAGATGCCGGCGCAGGGCCTCGCGCTGGGCGACGGCCTCCTCGAGGGCGGCGGCCAGCGCGCAGGCGCCGGCCACATCCGGCGTGCCCGAGCGGATGCCCCGTTCCTGGCCGCCGCCCGGACGGTCGGTGACCAACGGCGTCCCCCGGCGCGCGAGCAGGACGCCTGTTCCGGCGGGGGCGCCGATCTTGTGTCCGCCGACCGTCATGAGGTCGACGCCCAGGGCGTGGAAGTCGACGTCGAGGACGCCCACGGCCTGCGCCGCGTCGGTGTGGACCAGGGGCCGGGATCCGTCGCCGCCCGCCAGCGCCGCAGTGAGCGCCGCCACGGGCTGAAGGGTCCCGAACTCCGAGGAGACCATGGACAGGGAGGCCACGGCGAGGCGGGGGGCGGCCTCCGCCAGCGCGGCCGGGTCGACGACGCTCACGCCGAGCGCGGAGACGGGCAGGACGGTCCACTCGAAACCCGCCGGGGCGAGCACCGCGCTCTGGGCGCCCACGGCGTCGTGTTCGAGGGCGGACGCCAGCACGCGGGTGCGCCGCGGGTCCCGGGCGCGCGCCCCGCGCGCGCCTCCGGCCACGGCCAGGGCATCGGACTCCGTGGCCCCCGAGGTGAGGATCACCTCCGCGCGGTCCGCCCCCAGCGCCGCGCCGATGCGCTCGCGCGCGTCCTCGAGCAGGCGACGGGCGGAGCGGCCGCCGGCGTGCAGCGCCGAGGGGTTGCCGGGCGCCGCCGACAGGGCGCGCGTCGCCCCCACCCACGCCCGGAGGGCGCACTCGCGCACGGGGGCGGTGGCGGCGTGGTCCAGGTAATGGACGGTGTCCGGGCTCACTGCCCGCCCAGCTCCTTCCTCAGGGTCTCAAGGGCCTGGGGGACGACCTCGAAGAGGTCGCCGACGACGCCGAAGTCCGCGATGTCGAAGATCGGGGCGTCGGGATCGTCGTCCACGGCGACGATGCGGCGGGCGGCCTGCATGCCGACCGTGTGGTGGATGGCGCCGGAGACGCCGAGTCCGATGTAGATCCGCGGGGCCACGGAGACGCCGGTCTGCCCGATCTGGAGGGCGCGGGGAGCCCACCCCTCGTCGCAGGCGACGCGCGTGGCGCCCACGGCCCCGCCCAGGACATCGGCGAGGGCGCGCACGGGGCCGAAGTCCCCGCCGGTCCCCCGGCCGCCCACGACGACGACCCGGGCGTCCGCCAGCGCCACGCCGCCCGTGGACTCCTGCCGCGTCGAGGACACGAGCTCGACGCCCAGGGACTCCGGCGAGGACCCGACCGCGACGCGGACGACCTCGGGCGAAGACGGTTCGGCGGCCGGTCGGGCCTCGACGCTGGAGGGGCGCACCGCGATCACCGGGACCCGCCCCGTCAGACGCACCCGTGTGGCCCATGTGCCGGCGAACGCGGACTTGCGGACCTCGAGCGCGCCGCCCTCCGCCTTGACGCCGGCGGCGTCCACGACCGCCCCGCCGCCCAGGCGCACCGCGAGCACCGCGGCGACCTCGCGTCCGCGGTAGTCCGACGCGACGAGCACGGCCGCGGGATCCTCCACCTCGGCCACGGCCCCCTCCACGGCGTCCGCGAGGACGGCGGGGACCCGCGGGGAGCGCCCGGCCAGGTCGGGCGCCAGCACGCGGGCGGCGCCCTGCTCCCCCAACGCCGCGAGATCCGGCGAGTCGATGGGGGCGACGGCCACGACCCCGCCCGTCGTGAGGGACCGGGCCAGCGTCAGCAGCTGCGCGGACGCCGGGGCCAGCCCGCCGCCCTCCGCCTCGTCCAGATGATCGACGAGGACGACGATCGGACGTTCCAGGACCTCGCCCATGCTCACTCCGCCTCCTCGATCAGGTACCGCGCCAGCCGCTCCCCCGCGTCCCCGGAGTCCGCGATCACGGTGCCGGGACCGGAGCGCCCGACGGCACCCGCCTCCAGGACCCGGGTCGAGGACGGGGGCAGGCCCTCCCCCTCCGCGAGGTCGTCCAGGGTCCACTGCTCGACCGGTTTCGCCCGCGCGGCCCGCATCGTCTGGAAGCTCGGGTAGCGCGGCTCGTTGATCTGGTCGGTGACGCTGACGACCACCGGGGCTCCGGCCTCGGAGACCTCGTCGAATCCATCCGCCGAGCGTTCGGCGCGCACGCGCCAGTCGCCCTCGGCCCCCGACACCTCCAGGGCGTGGGCCAGTCCCAGCGCAGGCCAGCGCAGCTCGGCGGCCAGCGCAGCCGGCACCATCGACGTCATGCCGTCCAGGCTCGCCATGCCGGTGACCACCAGGTCGACCGGAGCCTCGGAGCCGAGGCGCCGCACCGCCGCCGCCAGGACGGCCGCCGTCGCGATCGCGTCCGCTCCCGCCAGGCGGTCATCGGTGACCACGACGCCGCGGTCGGCTCCCATCTGGAGGGCGCGCATCACCGCGTCGTGGGCGTCCTCGGGTCCCATCGTCACGGCGACGACCTCGCCGCCGTGGGCCTCGACGAGGCTGACCGCTTCCTCCACCGCGTTCTCGTCGAGCTCGTTGAGCACGTCGTCCTCGCCGCGCACGACGCGGCCGTCCTCGATGCGGCGGTCCGACTGGGCGTCGGGCACGTGCTTGACACACACCACGATTCTCATGGTCCCAGCGTGCCACATTTTCCGTACCCGGCTCCTTCCCTATTTCGTCGCGAAGGTCACCCGGGACGCGGCTCCCGGGCGGGGGCGCGCCCGTCCGGCGGCTACGATTCGGGGAGGCGCACGACGCCATGACCGTGTCCGATGCCTGGAAGGTGAGCGAGCCCATGGCCAGCCGCACAGGGACCAGCCCCGCGTGGGAGCCCCCCGCGCAGCCGATCCCCGCCCCCAACCCCACCCCGCAGCGCCTCGGCGTACACGTGCGCGGCTCGGGCATCGACATCGCGGTCGTCGCCGGACGCGCCACCCGCGTCGACTTCTGCATCGTCAACGAGGGCGGCCCCCGTTTCGAGCGGCGCTGGTCGCTGCGGGGCCCGGTGTCGGGAGTGTGGCACGGGCATCTCGACGGCGTCGGCGAGGGACTGCGCTATGGCTTCCGGGTCTTCGGGCCATGGGACCCCGACGGGGGCCTGTTCCACAACCCCGCGAAACTGCTGCTCGACCCCTACGGCCGGGGCCTGGAGGGCACGGTCGACCTCGGGCCCGAGATCCACGCCCACCAGGTCGACGACGACCTCTTCCCCACCACGTACCCGCTGGTGAAGTCCGACCTGGACTCCGCCGGCCACGTCCCCGTCTCGGTGGTGACGGGCGCGCCCGGAGCCCTCAGCCCCAAGCCCCGCACGCCATGGGAGGAGACGGTCGTCTACGAGCTCCACGTCAAAGGGTTCACCCAGCTCATGCCGGAGGTGCCCGAGACTCTGCGGGGCACCTATGCGGGGCTCGCGCATCCCGCCGTCGTCGCCCACCTGCGCCGCCTGGGGGTCACCGCCGTCGAGCTGCTGCCCGTCCACGCCAAGCACGACGAGTCCTTCCTCTCCGACCGGGGCCTGACGAACTACTGGGGATACTCGACGCTGTCCTACTTCGCGCCCGAGCCCTCCTACGCGACCGCGGCGGCCCGCCGCCGCGGTGCGCAGGCCGTGGTCGACGAATTCCGCTCCATGGTCTCCGACCTCCACGACGCGGGCCTCGAGGTCATCCTCGATGTCGTCTACAACCACACCTGCGAGGGCTCGGACGCCGGGCCGTCGCTGTGCTGGCGAGGCCTGGACTCCGAGCTCTACTACCGCCACACGCCCTCGCGCCCGATGCAGATGGTCGACGTCACCGGCACCGGTAACACGCTCAACATGGACCACCCGCGCGTCGTCCAGATGGTCCTGGACTCGCTGCGCCACTGGTCGCGGGACCTGGGCGTCGACGGCTTCCGATTCGACCTGGCGACCACCCTGGGGCGTTTCTCGACCGGCTTCACGCCTCTGCATCCCCTGCTCGTCGCCATGGGCGCCGACGAGGAGCTCACCTGCGACAAGCTGATCGCCGAGCCCTGGGACCTCGGTCCGGGCGGCTGGCAGACGGGCGGCTTCCCCACGCCGCTGTCGGAGTGGAACGACCGTTTCCGCGACTCGGTGCGCAGCTTCTGGCTGGCGGACATGCGCGATCTCTCGCGCGGACGCCCCGTCCAGGGCCCCAACGACCTGGCGACCCGGCTGTCCGGCTCGGCCGACCTGTTCACCCACGGCGCGGGGTCGGACCGGGGCTGCCGGGCCTCGGTCAACTTCGTGACCTCGCATGACGGTTTCACCCTGGCCGACCTCACCGCCTACGACCACAAGCACAACCTGGCGAACCTGGAGGGCGACCGCGACGGCTCGACCCACAACCTCTCGTGGAACCACGGGCTGGAGGGCGCGGTGGCCTCGGCCCTCACCCCGGACGGCACGCGGGACGCGGCGGGCCTGGTCGAGGATCTCTTCCCCGCCCGCCAGCGCTCGCAGCGCAACCTGCTGACGACGCTCCTCGTGTCGGCGGGCACCCCAATGATCACCGCCGGCGACGAGTTCCAACGCACCCAGTACGGCAACAACAACGCCTACTGCCAGGACGGCCCGATCTCCTGGGTCGATTGGACCCTGTCGGAGGACCAGCTCGACCAGGTGGAGACGGCCCGGTGGCTGCTGTGGCTGCGCCGGGAGCACCCCGTGCTGCGCGTGCCCGGGTTCTCGACCGGCCAGGCGGCGCCGGGCGACTCCATCGACGACGTCGCGTGGTTGACGCGCGCGGGGACCCCGATGTCGCAGGGGGCTTGGTCGCGCCAGGAGAACCGCGTCTTCCAGATGCTCGGCTCGGGCTCGCCGCTGGGCGACCGCGACAAGCTCATCGTGTTCAACGGGACCCTGGACGACCAGGCGGTCACGCTGGCGGCCGGCCACGAGGCCGCCGGCTGGGTGGTCGTCGCCGACACGTCGTGGTCGAACCCCCGCCAGGGCGGCATCGACCCCTCGGCCGGCCTCGACGGCCTCCACGACCTCCCCGAGGGTCTCCAGGGCGCGGCCGCGGGCGCCGCCCTGGAACTCGAGCCCCAGTCGATGGTCGTGCTGCTGTCGGACCGCGCCGTCCCCCTGCGGCGGTGAGGGCGGGACCCCGGCACCCGGCGACCGCCTAGACTGTCCGGGTGACCACCAGCGAAGACCTTCTTGCCGACTCCACCACCGAGGCGTCGCTCGCTCGGACGCGGGCGCGATCCGCCGAGATCGACGCCGCGATCACCCGGGACCCCTCGCGGTTCCGGATGCTGACCGGGGCGAGGCCCACGGGATCGCTCCACATCGGGCACTACCTCGGGACGTTGCGCGAATGGGTGGACCTGCAGGATCGGGGCGTGGACACGTGGGCGCTCATCGCCGACTACCAGGTCATCACCGACCGCGACGGGGTGGGCCCGCTCAAGGACCGCGTGCTCGGCCTCCTCGCCGACTACATCGCCTGCGGACTGGACCCCGAACGCACCACGATCTTCACCCATTCGGCCGTGCCCGCGCTCAACCAGCTGATGCTCCCCTTCCTCTCGCTGGTCACCGAGTCCGAGCTGCACCGCAATCCCACCGTCAAGGCGGAGCTGGAGGCCACGGGCGGACGGGCGATGACGGGGCTGCTGCTCACCTACCCCGTCCACCAGGCGGCCGACATCCTGTTCTGCAAGGCCAACGTCGTGCCCGTCGGGCAGGACCAGCTGCCCCACCTCGAGCAGACCCGGGCGATCGCCCAGCGCTTCGACAAGCGCTATGGGCGCGCCCAGGCGGACCACGCGATCTTCCGCCAGCCCGAGGCCCTCCTCTCCGAGGCCCCCCACATCCTGGGAACGGACGGGACGAAGATGTCCAAGTCGCGTGGGAACACCATCGAGATCAGGATGACGGCCGACGAGACCGCGAAGGTCCTCAGGAAGGCGAAGACCGACGCCGACCGCGTCATCACCTACGACCCTGCGAACCGCCCCGAGGTCTCGAACCTGCTGCTCATGGCCGCCCTGGCCACGGGCCGCACGCCCCAGGACATCGCGGAGGAGATCGGCGGCGCGGGGGCCGGGGCCCTGAAGAAGCTCGTCATCGAGGCCCTCAACGAGATGCTGGCGCCCATCCGCGCGCGTCGCGCGGACCTCGTGGCCGATCCGGGGCACCTGCTCGACGTGCTCCACGACGGCAACTCGACCGCCAACGAGCAGGCGGACCGCACGCTGGCCGAGGTTCGCTCCGCCATGCAGATGGACTACTGAGCGGCGCGTCCCCGCGCCACCGGACGGGGACGCATGGATGTGCACGGACGCGCACCCGGAATGGACATCTGCGCAGATCCGCCCCGCCACCGGGGACCTCCGACCCGCCTCCCGGCAGGTCCAGGTGAGGTGTTGAGGCGCTCCTCATTCCCCCCAGGAGCGCCTTTCCTTCATGGAAATGCCCTCTGACCTGCCATTACGTTCGAGCCATGAGCGCTTCGAGCACCGTCCGCACCGGCCCCGTCGTCAGCGGCCTCCTCGCTTGCCTCCAAGAGGACCGTCTCCGCGCCTCTCGCCTCCGGCGCGTCGGCCATCTCCCGGCCGACACCGACGCCGCCCAGCACGAGGACCAGGAGCCGTTCGGCGGGGGCTCAATCACTCAGCGCCTCAACTGGTTGAGGGCGGGCGTGCTGGGAGCGAACGACGGGATCGTCTCGATCTCCGGCCTGCTGGTGGGCGTCGCCGCCGCGGACCCCGCGAACACGACCGCCATCGCGATCGCCGGAACGGCCGGCATCGTCTCTGCGGCCCTTTCGATGTCCGTCGGCGAGTTCGTCTCGGTGTCCACTCAGCGTGACACCGAGCGCCAACTGGCTGTGGAGAAGGAGGTCGACCTCGCCCGCGACCCCGCCGGCGAGCTGGACCGGTTGGCGTCGATCTGGGAGTCCAAGGGCCTCTCCTCGGCCACGGCGCGCTCCGTGGCCGAGGAGCTCTCCGCGCGCGACGCCGTCGGCGCCCATCTCACCACGGAGCACAACATCGACCCCCACGATCTCACCAGTCCATGGGCCGCCGCGCTCAGCTCCCTCGTCGCCTTCGTGGCGGGGTCGCTTCTCCCCTTCCTCACGATGCTCGCCCTGGGCCCGAGCGTGCGGATCCCGGCGACGATCGTCGCCGTGCTGGTCGCCCTGGCCGTCACGGGATGGGTGAGCGCCTGGCTAGGCGAGGCGCCCCGGACCCGCGCCGTGCTCCGGCTGCTCGTGGGCGGCTCCGCTGCCCTGGCATTCACCTACGGGATCGGCCATGTCTTCGGAGTCAGCGCCTGACGGAGCACCCCCGGCCGGCGGCGGACGCGCGGGGCAGACGGAGCAGGAACGTCGTTCCCTCCGCGGACGTGCTCTCGACAGCCACCGTCCCCCCGGCGCGCGACACGACGTCGCGGACCAGCGCCAGGCCCAGCCCGAAGCTCCGATGCCCCTGGCGATCCGCCGTGTGGGAGAAGCGCTCGAAGACCCGCTCCGGATCGATCCCGCGGATGCCGGCGCCCTGATCTCCCACGCGAATCTCGACGGCGCCGTCCTTCCCGGACGCCGCTGACACGGCCACCACGCCCCTGGGCGGCGAGTGCCGGATCGCATTGTCCACCAAGGCGACCACGCAGCGAGAGAGGGAGACCCGAGGGATCGCGACCATGGCATCGCCGGTGACCGCGATCGCGATCCGGACCTCGGACGCCGACGCGAGGCCCTCCATCGAGGAGGCCGCCGCCCGGACGGTCGACGCGACCGCAGCGGTGCCGGCCGCGCCCTCCGATTCCTCGGCGCTGAGCAGCAGGTCGTCGAGGACCTCGGCCATCATTGTCGTATCGGAGCGCAGCCGCGCGACGACGCCGTCGACGGGCTCGCCTCGTTCCAGACGGCGTTCGAGGGTCTGGACACGGCTGCTCAGCACCGTCAGCGGCGTCCGGAGCTCGTGACTGGCGTCGGCCACGAAGTGCCGCTGCACCCGCAGCGCCTCCGCCAGCGGCGCGACCGCGCGTCGCGAGGCCATCCAGGCGACCCACGCGGTCAGCACGATCGCGACGAGGCCGAGGAGGGCGACCAGGAGGACCGTCTCGTCGAGGTCGACCACCAGATGCCCGCCACCGTCTCCCCTCGCCCGCGGATCGCCGCCCTCGGCGCCCTCGTGATGCGACCGTCCGGCGAGGACGCCGACCAGCACCGCGGCGCCGCCCACCGTCGCCACCGCTGACGTGAGGCCGACCATCACCCCGACCGAGCGCGCCGACCGGCGCACCCGGGCCTCGTCGTCCTCGATCCTCATGTCGCCTCCCCCAGCCGGTAGCCCCGAGCGCGGATCGTCTCGATGACGTCACGGCTGGTCTTGCGGCGCACGTAATGGACGTAGGTGTCGACGGTGCCCGGCGAGTCCTCCGGGCTGAACACCGCATCGAGGATCTGCTCGCGCGAGAAGACGTGCTCGGGGCTCTGGGACAGGAGATCCACCAGCGCCGCCTCCGTGGGCGTCAGTTGGACGCGGCCCCCCACGGGGGAGTACATGGTGGCGGTGTCTGGAAGGAAGGTCCAGTCCCCGATCTCACGGCGGCGCCCTTCCGCGCGGAACCCCCGTCGCAGGGCGCGCAGGCGGGCCGTCAGCTCTTCGAACTCGAAGGGTTTGACCAGGTAGTCGTTGGCCCCGCCGTCCAGGCCCGAGACCCGGTCCTCCAGGGTCCCCAACGCCGTCAGCATGAGGACCGGGGTGGTGATCCTGGCGCGGCGCAGGGCCGCGATGAACGCCACTCCGTCCATCCCCGGCAGCCGACGGTCCACGACCATGACGTCGAAGTGGGCGCGCAGGCTGTCCTGCAGGGCGCGCTCGCCGTCCAGGTCCCAGGTGACGGCGTAGACATCGGACAGCGTCTCGGCGGTCATCTCCCCGATGTCGGGATCGTCCTCGATGAGCAGCAGACGCGGGAGCTGCGTCCCCGCCGACCGGTTCATGCCGTCCCCTTCCCGGGGTTTCCGTCGCAGGCTCCGCGCCGGCGCGGCAGGCGCCCGTTGATCCGTTCAGCCTAGTCCAGACCGCTCGTCCGTCCCGTCTGACGCCGGTGCCGTCGCCTGTGCGCGGCATCAGCGCCGGATGTGAGTTCCCTGTCAGGACCCTCGGAATGCCGGATTCTTGGCGAAGTCTGGGGAACCACCCCTTTCACTGGCGACATGACATCGAATGCGCACCCTCTCGGCGACCCGGGGGCTCGGCCCGCGAGCCGAGCCCCATCGGGCGCCCCGGCCTCGCGGCGACCGCGCCGAGCCGAGGCCTGGCGCCTGGCCGGCGTCACCGCGGTGTGGGCGACGGGCCTGTTCGTCGTCGACCTGTGGATCAGCGGCGGCGGCCTGCAGACGGTCCTCGGCGGCGGCGCCACGGCGTGGACATCCCTGGGCCGCCTCGCCGGGCTGGTCGCCTCCGACCTCCTCCTGCTCCAGGTCCTCCTCATGGCCCGCATCCCCCTGTTCGAGCGGGCGTTCGGCCACGACGCGCTCACCCGGGCCCACCGGCTCACCGGGTTCTGGGCGTTCTGGCTGTTCTTTGCCCATATCGCCCTGGTCGTCGTGGGCGACGCGGGCGCGAACGCCACAGGCCCGCTCGCCGAGCTCTGGGCCATGATCACCGGCTTCCCGGACATGGTCCCCGCCGCTCTGGGGACCGTTCTGCTCCTCCTCGTCGTCGCCGTCTCCATCCGGGTCGCGCGACGGCGCCTCCGCTACGAGCTCTGGCACGTCCTCCATCTCGGGTCATACGCCGCGGTCCTCCTGGTCCTGCCCCACCAGCTGTCCACCGGCGCGGACTTCCTCTCCTCGCCGGTGGCCACCGCCTTCTGGTGGGCTCTGTGGGCCCTGGCGGTGCTCTCCGTCGCCGTCTTCCGGGTCCTCGTCCCCCTGGGACGGTCCCTGCGCCACCGGATCACGGTGCGCGCGGTGGTCCCCGACGGCAGTCGAGGGGTCACGGTTCTCCTCGACGGCCATGAACTCGACCGGATGGGGACCCAACCCGGGCAGTTCTTCGTCTGGCGCTTCCTCGACGGGCCCGGATGGAGCGCCGGACACCCATTCTCGATATCCTCGCGTCCCACGGACAGCCGTCTCACGCTGACCGCCAGGATCGTCGGGGACGGCACCCTGCGCCTCACCCGACTGTCTCCCGGCACGCGCGTGCTCATCGAGGGCCCCTACGGGCATCTCACGGGCGAGCGCCGACGCGGCGGCAAGCTCCTGCTCATCGGCGCCGGAGCGGGCGTCGCCCCCCTCGTGTCCCTGCTCGAGGGCCTGCCGTACCGACCCGGGGACGCGACGCTCATCACCCGCGACACCGACCCGGACCAGGCGCTGCTCCAGGACCCGATCGCGACCCTGGTCCAGAACCGGGGACTCGCCCACCTCCGCTTGGACGGGCGCAGGGCGCACCACGGGTCGGCCTGGCTGCCGGAGTCCTCCGACCGGAGGGACGGCGCCGGACTGCTCGCCGCGACCGTCCCGGACCTTCATCAGCGCGACGTCTACGTGTGCGGCCCCGGGCCCTGGATGGACGCCGTGCGCGCGGACCTCGACCGCGCAGGCGTCGACCCCGACCGGGTCCACGTCGAGGCCTTCGACCTGTGAGACCGAGGAGATCTCCATGAGACGAACCATCTACTCCCTGCTCGCCCTCGTGACGCTGACCCTGAGCGTCCTCAGCTTCCGCGCCTCGTCGGGGCTCGCGGACGCCGGGGAGGGCACCCCGACCGCCTCCGGTTCCGCCCTGGCGCCCTCCGCGTCCGCCCCGTCCTCCGCCCCGTCGACGACCTCCACGACCCCTGGCACCGGCCTCACCGACGGCACGTACACGGGCTCGGCGGTGTCGACCCGTTACGGCACGGTCCAGGTGCAGATCGTCGTGAGCGGCGGCGTCCTCACCGAGGCAGATGCCGTGGCCGCCCCCTCGGGCGACCGGCACACCGAGCAGATCAGCGCCTCCGCGATCCCGGTCCTCGGCCAGGAGGCCGTCGCGACGGGCAGTGCCTCGATCCAGATGGTCTCCGGCGCGACGTTCACCTCGAAGGGATACGTCACGTCCCTCCAGAGCGCGCTCGACCAGGCGAGGGACTGAGCCATGCCGCTCACGCCCGACGCCCGACGCGGCTGGGTCCGCGTGGCCGACGTCATGGGGACGGCCGTCAGCATCCGCGTCGTCACCGACGACCCTGTCTCCGCCCCCCCGCGCGCGGGCGACGCCGTCGACCGGGCCCTCGCGCGCCTGCGCCGCGCGGACCGCGTGTTCTCCCCCTTCCGGACGGACTCCGACATCAGCCGGATGGCCCGCGGCGAGCTGGCGGCCGGCGACGCCGCGCCCGAGGTCCGTGAGATGGCGGACCTCTGCCTGGGGGCCCGTTCGCGCACGGGTGGGCGCTTCGATGCCTGGAGGACCGGCTCGTTCGACCCGACGGGTCTGGTCAAGGGCTGGGCAGTCGAGGAGGCCGCACGCCTCGACCTGGCGCCCCTCCTGGAGGACCCGTCGACGATGGCTGTCGGTATCTCCGCCGGCGGGGACATGCAGCTGCTCACAGCCCCGGACGCCGGCTGGGAGTGGGGCGTCGGGATCGCGGACCCGTTCCACCGCGGCTCCCTGATCTCGACTCTCACCCTGCGCGAGGGCGCGGTCGCCACCTCCGGTCCCGCCGAGCGCGGCCGGCACATCACGGATCCGCGCACCGGGGAGCCCGTGACCGGGGTGGCGTCTGCGACCGTCGTCGCCGACGGGCTGACCACCGCCGACCTGTGGGCGACCGTGGCCGTCGTCGCGGGTGCCGATGACCTCGGCTGGATCCGCGACGCAGGCACGGTGTCCGGCCTGCTCGTCGCCGAGGACGGCCGGTGCCGACGCTGGGCCGGGTCCCGGGTCCTGGACCCCGCCTGAGACGAGGACGTGTCCGGCGGCGCGACGGCCGGGTCAGTCGCCGAAGCTCGTGTGCTGCTCCGAGGTCACCGTCGACGGCGCCGCCACCGCGACCAGGCCCAACTCCGTGGGGGCGGCCATCAGCGGATTGCGCGGCACGACCCTCACGGCGAGGCCGAAGGGACCCGCGACCTCCAGGGCCTCAGACCCGCGGAAGACCCAGCGTCCCTCCCCGACGGCGTCCACCGGGGGCAGCTCGGTCGTCGAGAAGTCGTGGATCTCGTCGTCGGCGCCGACACGCCCGGCGAGCACCTCGACCGTCACGTCCTGCGGGCTCAGCGCCCCCAACGACACCTGGGCGGTGATCTCCGCGGAGTCCCCGATCTGGGCGACGTCGGGCAGGTGCGCCTCGACGTAGTCGACGCGGACCTCCCCCCACTGCGAGCGCACCTTCGCCTTCCACGACGCCAGGGAGCGCGCGGCCTCGTGCCCGGGGACGTCCAGGACGTCGTGCGCGTCGGACACCGGGACGTAGAGCCGCTCGACGTAATCGCGGACCATCCGGGTCGCCTGGACCTTCGGACCCAGGTCGCTGAGCGTGTGGCGCATCATCTCCATCCAGCGGCGCGGGATGCCGCGCCCATCGCGGTCGTAGAACCTCGGGGCCACCGTCCCCTCGATGAGGTCGTAGAGGGCCGAGGCCTCGATGCGGTCGCGCCGCTGGGGATCCTCCACCCCGTCGGCCGTCGGGATCGCCCAGCCGTTGGCGCCGTCGTACATCTCGTCCCACCACCCGTCGAGGATCGACAGGTTGAGGGCGCCGTTGAGCGCGCACTTCATGCCGGAGGTGCCCGAGGCCTCCAGGGGGCGCAGCGGGTTGTTCAGCCACACGTCGCATCCGGGCATGAGCGTCTGGGCCATCGCGATGTCGTAGTCCGGCAGGAACACGATGCGCTCGCGCACCCGGGGATCGTCCGTGAACTGGACAAGGCGCTGGATGAGGCCCACGCCCGGTTCGTCGTCGGGGTGGGACTTCCCGGCCACGACGATCTGGATCGGGCGCTCGGGGTCCGTGAGCAGACGGGTCAGCCGCTCCGGGTCGTCGAGCATGAGCGTGAGGCGCTTGTAGGTCGGGACGCGGCGGGCGAACCCAATGGTGAGGACATCCGGGTCGAGCACGTTGTCGACCCATCCCAGCTCCGCGGGGGACGCTCCGCGCTCCAGCCACGAGGAGCGCACGCGCCGGCGCGCCGAGGCGACGAGGCGCTCGCGCAACTCGCGCCGCGTCGCCCACAGGACGTCGTCGGGCACTCCGCCGTTCTCCGCCGGGGTCAGCCATCCGCCGCCGGACTCGATCTCCGGGGCGGGCAGATAGCGCTCCGCCATCTCCTGGAAGGCGGGGGCCCGCCAGGTCGGTCCGTGGACGCCGTTGGTCACCGAGGTGATCGGCACCTCGTCGACGTCGAAGCCCGCCCACAGCGAGGCGAACATCTGGCGGGAGACCCTGCCGTGCAGCTTCGCCACGCCATTGGCGCGACGCGCCATCCGCAGGCCGAGGACCGCCATGTTGAACACCGACGGGTCCCCGCCCTCGTAGGACTCGTTGCCCAGGGCGACGACCTCCTCGGTGGGCACCCCCGGCAGAGGCATCGCGTCCAGGTATCGCGTCACGAGACCGCGGTCGAAGCGATCGATACCCGCGGGGACGGGCGTGTGCGTCGTGAAGAGCGTGCCGGAGCGCACGGCCTCGATGGCCGTGCCCAGGTCCAGGTGCTCCTCGCCCTCCATGAGCTCGCGGAGCCGCTCGACCGCCAGGAACCCGGCGTGGCCCTCATTGCAGTGGTAGACCGAGGGGGCGGGAGCGCCGGTCAGCCGCGAGTACAGCCGCAGGGCCTTGACCCCGCCCACTCCCAGCAGCAGCTCCTGTTCCATGCGATGTTCCTTGGAGCCGCCGTAGAGCCGGTCCGTGACATTGCGCGAGACCGGATCGTTGTCGGGGATCGAGGAGTCGAGCAGCAGCAGAGGGACGCGGCCGACCTCGGCGACCCACACCTGGGCGTTGAGGGTGCGCTCCCCCGGAAGCGGGAGCGAGACGCGGGCGGGCGTGCCGTCCCACTCGCGCAGGAGCGTCAGCGGCATGTTGTTGGGGTCGATGAGGGGGTAGGTCTCTCGCTGGTACCCGTCCCGCGACAGCGACTGGCGGAAGTACCCGGACTCGTAGAGCAGCCCGACGCCCACAATGGGCACCCCGAGGTCCGAGGCGCTCTTGAGATGATCGCCGGCGAGGATGCCGAGCCCGCCGGAGTACTGGGGCAGAACCGCCGTGATGCCGAATTCCGCGGAGAAGTAGGCGATGGCCTTCGGCTTGCCTGGAGCGGCGAAGCCGCTCTGGTACCAGCGGGGCTCCTTCATGTAGCGGTCCAGGTCCTCCGCCAGCTCCCTCGCCCGGTCCACGACCGAGGCGTCGGCGGCCAGCTGCGCGAACCGCTCCGTGCCGATCTCTCCCAGCAGGGCGATGGGGTCACCGTGGACGCGATCCCAGGCGGCGGGATCCAGCGACTCGAAGAAACGGGTGGTGGGGGCGTGCCAGCACCAGCGCAGGTTGCGGGCCAGGATGTCAAGGGGGGCCAGCGCCTCGGGCAGGACGGTTCTCACCGTAAAACGTCGAATTGCTCTCACGGCTGAAGCATATCGGGGCCGGTCCCCCAGCGGAACAGCTGCCCGCGCGGATCCCGGGCATCCGGCCCGCCGCCGGCGTGTGCCGCAAGCCACATCGCCCGGCGGTCGCCCACTAGGCTGGGGGCGTGAACACGACCAGTCCCGATCAGGTCCGACTCCCCCACGTGCTCGACGCGCCGGACCTCCCGCGCATCCCGGCCCTCGAGCTGTTCCCCGTCGTGGAGGGCGGGCGCCTTCCCGCCAAGGCGACCCAGGGCGAGCCGTTCCCCGTCCGCGCGACGGTGTTCCGGGAGGGGCACGGCGCCTTCGCCGCCGAGGCCGTGCTCATCGACCCGAGCGGCTGTGTCCATTCGCGCACCCCCATGGCCGACATCGCCCCTGGCCTGGACCGCCTGGAAGCGTGGGTGTGCGCCGACTCCACGGGCCCCTGGGGCTTCCGCGTGGACACGTGGTCCGACTCCTACGCGTCCTGGCGCCACGACGCCACCGTCAAGATCGGCGCGGGCATCGACGTCGAGCTCATGCTCGAGGAGGGGGCGCTCCTGCTGGAGCGGGCCGCCTCCGGGCGTGCGGAGCGCAACCCCGCCCAGAGCGCGCCCGGCGAACCCGGGCGCTCCGTCCTGCTGGAGGCGGCCGCAGCGGCCCGGGACGGGGACCGCTCCGCCCAGCAGCGGCTCGCGGCGGCCACGTCCCCCCAGGTGCGCGACGTCCTGGCCGCGCACCCGCTGCGCGACCTGTACGGGCACACCGAGACCTATCCGCTCCACGTCGCCCGCCCTCGCGCCGTCCACGGGTCCTGGTACGAGATCTTCCCCCGCTCCGAGGGCGCCGTCCAGCGCCCCGACGGCTCCTGGGTCTCCGGCACACTGAGGACGGCCGCGGAGGACCTGCCGCGCATCGCGGGCATGGGGTTCGACGTCGTCTACCTCACGCCCGTCCACCCCGTGGGCACCACCTTCCGCAAGGGACGCAACAACGCCCTGCATGCCGGACCCGGGGACCCGGGTTCGCCCTACGCCGTCGGCTCGGCCGAGGGCGGGCACGACGCCCTCCACCCCGATCTGGGAGACTTCGACGACTTCGACGCCTTCGTGGGCAGGGCCCGCGGCCTGGGGATGGAGGTGGCCCTGGACCTCGCCCTCCAGTGCTCGCCCGACCACCCCTGGGTCGCGGAACACCCCGAGTGGTTCACGACGCGCGCCGACGGCTCGATCGCCTACGCGGAGAACCCCCCGAAGAAGTACCAGGACATCTATCCCCTGAACTTCGACAACGATCCGGAGGGGATCTACCGCGCCGTCTGGGACCTCATCGAGCTGTGGGCGTCCCACGGGGTGAGCATCTTCCGCGTGGACAATCCCCACACGAAGCCCGTGCGCTTCTGGCAGCGCCTCATGCGCGAGATGCACCGGGCCCACCCGGACCTCCTGTTCCTGGCCGAGGCCTTCACACGGCCGGCCATGATGCGCACGCTGGGCGCCGTGGGCTTCGACCAGTCCTACACGTACTTCGCGTGGCGCACCGCCAAGGAGGAGATCCAGGACTACCTCCGCGAGGTCTCCACCGAGACGGCCCACCTGCTGCGCCCCGCGTTCTGGCCCGTCACCCCCGACATCCTCACCGAGCAGATGACCGCGGGCGGCACGGCTGTCTTCGCGATCCGGGCGATCCTGGCGGCCACCGGGTCGCCCACCTGGGGCATCTACTCCGGCTACGAGTTCGCCGAGGGCGTCCAGCGCCCCGGATTCGAGGAGCCGAACGACAACGAGAAGTACGAGTACAGGCCGCGCGACTGGTCGCAGGCCGAGCCCACGGGCATCCCCCGCCTGCTCGGCCTGCTCAACGCGGCGCGGGCCGCCCACCCCGCGCTCCAGCAGCTCCACCGGCTGAGCATCCACCCCACCTCCCATCCCTCGCTGCTGTGCTTCTCCCGGCATGTCGACGGCCGCTTCACCCCCTCGGGGCGGGACGACACCGTCATCGTCGTCCTGTCCCTGGATCCCCGTCAGGAGGTCGAGGGCACCGTGGACCTCTCCGCGCTGGGGGACGCCCGCCTGCCCCTGGTCGACGAGCTGGACGGCCGCTCCTATTCCTGGGGCCCCTCGAACTACGTCCGGCTCGGGCCCTGGACCCGCCTGGCCCATGTCATGGCCGTCGAGGCCACGCCCGCCACCACTTGGGAGCAGAAGCGATGAGCACGCCATCCTCATCGGAGGCCGCGACAGCCGGGGCGATCCCCCCGGTCCGGGTCCCGGAGCCCGCTCCGCCCTCGGGCCCCCGGGCGGGCGCCGCCCCGCTGCCCCCGGTGGCCGAGGACCCCCAGTGGTACCGCCGCGCCGTCTTCTACGAGGTCCTCGTCCGCGCCTTCGCCGACTCCGACGGGGACGGCCTGGGGGATTTCCGCGGCCTGATCGGCCGGCTCGACTATCTCCAGTGGCTCGGGGTCGACGCCCTGTGGATTCCCCCGTTCTTCGACTCGCCGATGGCCGACGGCGGGTACGACATCTCCGACTACACGCGCATCGACCCCCGCTACGGGACGATGGAGGACTTCCGCGCGCTCGTCATCGAGGCGCACTCGCGGGGCATCCGGATCATCGTCGACATGGTCCTCAACCACACCTCGGACCAGCACCCGTGGTTCCAGGCCTCCCGGCAGGACCCGTCGGGGCCCTATGGGGACTTCTACGTGTGGCGCGACCGTCCCTCGGAGTATCTGGACGCGCGCGTGATCTTCGTCGACACCGAGGACTCGAACTGGGCGTGGGACCCGGTGCGCCAGCAGTTCTACTGGCACCGCTTCTTCAGCCACCAGCCCGACCTGAACTTCGAGAACCCGGCGGTGCGCGAGGCGATGCGCGACGTCGTGCGCTTCTGGTGCTCGACGGGGGTCGACGGGTTCCGGCTGGACGCGATCCCCTACCTGTTCGAGGAGGACGGCTCCATCTGCGAGAACCTGCCGGCCACCCATCGCTACATCGCGAGCCTGCGGGAGATGGTCGATCGGGAGTTCCCCGGCACGGTCATGATCGCGGAGGCGAACCAGCCCCCGCACGAGGTCGTCGCCTACTTCGGCACCGATGAGGCCCCCGAGTGCCACATCTGCTTCCACTTCCCCGTCATGCCGCGGATCTTCGCCGCGCTGCGCGAGGAGTCCAGCCACGGCCTGCGCGAGATCCTCGCCGAGACCCCGCCTCTGCCTCAGGGAGGTCAGTGGGGAACGTTCCTTAGGAACCACGATGAGCTCACCCTCGAGATGGTCTCCGACGAGGAGCGGGCCCGCATGTACCAGTGGTACGCGCCCGAACCGCGGATGCGCGCCAACGTCGGCATCCGCCGGCGGCTGATGCCGCTCCTGGAGGGCTCGCGCCGCGAGGTCGAGCTGGCCAACGCCCTGCTGCTGTCGCTCCCCGGCTCCCCGTTCCTCTACTACGGCGACGAGATCGGCATGGGCGAGGACATCCAGCTCAACGACCGCGACGGGGTGCGCACGCCGATGCAGTGGGACGCGACGCCCTCCGCCGGGTTCTCGACAGCGGACCCCCGGGACCTCTATCTCCCGATCATCTCGAACCCGACCTACGACCAGCGCGCCGTCAACGTGGCGGAGCACCGCACCCGGCCCACCTCGATGCTCAACTGGACGCGGCTCATGCTCGCGACGCGGCGCGCCCACCCGGCCTTCGGGATCGGTTCCATGACGGTGCTGGCCACCTCCGACGACTCGGTGCTGGCCTTCCTGCGCCGCGACGAGTCCGAGACGATCCTGTGCGTCAACAACCTCGCGACGAATCCCCGCGCCGCCCGCATCCAGCTGCCCGGCATGGCCGGATGGCATCTGTCGGACCTGGCCACGGGGAACCCGTTCCCCGATGTGCGCGAGGACGAGACCGTCGACATCACCCTGGGACGCCACGGCTTCTACTGGCTCGCCGTGACGTTCCTGGAACCTCACGAGGAGGAACAGTGAGCGCATCATGGCCCCCGGACATCGACGTGCTGTCCGTCATCGACGAGTGGGCGCACGCGCAGAGGTGGTTCCCGGCGGACCCCGGCGCGAGCCTCGAGCTGCTGGACAACCTCGACGTCTCCGCCTACTCCGCGCCACCTGACTGGGACGGCGGCACCGCCCTGGATCCGGTGTGGATCTCATGGATCCGCGTCGGCTCGCAGACCATCCAGGTGCCGCTGGTCTACACCGACACGGCCCCGCCAGGCGGCCTCGGCGTCATCGCCAGGGTGAGGGACGCCTGGCTGGTCGACGGCGTGCTCCACCCCTCGTTCCTGCGCGCCTGGATCCGCGCCGCGGCGTCCGCCGGCACCCTGGGAGAGGGGATCGCCGACCCGGCCGCGCTCGAGGCGTCGCTGCTGACCCGCGCCGACGACGCCCGACCCGTCACCGGGGAGCAGTCGAACTCCTCGATCGTCATCCCCCCGCCCGCCGACGGGGCCGGCGGCGCCGGGGCCGACGTGCTGCGCAGCGGCGTCATCCTCAAGTGCCTGCGCGCGGTGATGCCGGGCATCCATCCGGATCTCGAGGAGCCCCTCGCCCTGGCGGGCCGGGGATGGGCCCATGTTCCGCCCCCGCTCGCCCACCTCGAGCTGCCGGTGCCGCTCCCCGGGGCGGGAGACGGCTCCGCCCGCCGCACCGAGCAGGCCGTGTCCGGGATCGCCTCGGTCCTCGTCGAGGGCGCCCGCGACGGTTTCGAGTTCTTCGTCGACCTCGCCCGCGCCGGCGAGGATCCCACCGGTCCCGCCCGCGAGCTCGGGGACCTCACCGCGCAGATGCACCGCCATCTCGCCGACGCCTTCGGGCTGGGGGGCCCTCCCTCCGCCGCGGAGCTGGCCTGCCGCATCCGCTCCAACCTCGAGGCGGCCGCCGCCGAGGTCCACGCGCTGTCCGGGGACCTGCTCGGCCGCCTCAAGGACGCCGTCGCCCCGCTCGAGCAGATCGGGGAGCTGCCGCCCGCCATCCGCATCCACGGCGACTACCACCTGGGACAGACGCTGCGCGGGGGCGACGGCCGGTGGTACATCGTCGACTTCGAGGGCGAGCCCTTGCGCTCCCTGGAGGAGCGCCGCCGCCCGGACCTCGCGGTGCGCGACGTCGCCGGGATGCTCCGCTCCTTCGACTACGCCAGCGCCCAGGCCGCCCGCCACGCCCCGCGCGGCCGGGCGATGGCCGCCTCGACGGCGGAGCTGCCCGTCATCACCGCGGGGACGGCCCCTAGCGGCAGCGGGGACCCGGAGTGGAGCCGGGCCGCGCAGGCGTCCTTCATCGCCGGCTACACCGACGACCACGGGTTCGACGGCGGGCTCCTGGTCCTCGTCCGCGCGCTCATGATCGAGAAGGCCGCCTACGAGGTCGTCTACGAGCACCGGCTGCGTCCCAGCTGGCTCCCGATCCCGATGGCCGCCCTCGGGGCGCTCGCCGGGCCGGCCTGAGACGGCCTGAGCCGGCCTGCCGGGATGCCCCAGCAAACCGCACCGCGGCCCCACTCCACGTGGGAGTATTGAGACATGGACAACGTCCCCATCCCCGTCGACCCGGCCGTCCTCGACGCGGTCGCCCAGGGCAGCTACTACGCCCCCCACTCCGTGCTCGGGGCGCACCTGGGCGACGGGTCCGTGACGGTTCGCACCGTCCACCACCTGGCCGACTCCGTGGAGGTCGTGACGCCCGGCCTCACCGTCGCGGCCACCCACGAGCGGGGCGGCGTGTGGGTGGCGGTGCTGCCGCTCGGCGAGGTCCCCGACTACCGCCTCCGCGTGACCTACGGGGATCAGGCGACCCTCCTGGACGACCCCTACCGCTTCCTGCCCACGCTGGGAGAGATGGACACCTATCTCATCTCGGAGGGCCGCCACGAGCAGCTGTGGACGGTCCTGGGCGCCCACGTCAAGCGCTACACGGGTCCGATGGGCGACGTCAACGGCGTCGCCTTCGCCGTCTGGGCCCCCAACGCCCGCGCCGTGCGCGTCGTCGGGGACTTCAACTTCTGGGACGGGACGGCGACGTCCATGCGCTCGCTCGGCGTGTCGGGGGTCTGGGAGATCTTCGTCCCCGGCGTCCACGTGGGCGCCCGCTACAAGTTCGAGATCCAGGGTCCGGGGGGCAACTGGTTCCAGAAGGCCGACCCGCTGGCCCGCGCCACAGAGGTCCCGCCCTCCACCGCCTCCGTCGTCACCGACCGATTCCACGAGTGGGGCGACGACGCGTGGATGGAGGCGCGACCTGGCAGGACGCCCCACACGCGCCCGATGTCGGTCTACGAGGTCCACGTCGGCTCATGGAGGCAGGGCCTGGGCTACCGGGGTCTGGCGGAGGAGCTCATCCCCTATCTGCGCGAGACCGGCTTCACCCATGTCGAGTTCATGCCCGTGGCCGAGCACCCCTTCGGCGGGTCCTGGGGCTACCAGGTGACGTCGTACTACGCGCCGACCGCCCGCTACGGGACGCCCGACGACTTCCGCTGGCTCATCGACCAGCTCCACCAGGCCGGGATCGGCGTCATCCTCGACTGGGTGCCCGCCCACTTCCCGAAGGACGACTGGGCGCTCGCCCGTTTCGACGGCACCCCCCTGTACGAGGATCCGGATCCCCTTCGCGGGGAGCATCCCGACTGGGGCACCTACGTCTTCAACTTCGGCCGGCGAGAGGTCCGCAACTTCCTGGTCGCCAACGCCCTGTACTGGCTGGAGGACTTCCACGTCGACGGCCTGCGTGTGGACGCCGTGGCCTCCATGCTCTACCTCGACTACTCGCGCAAGGACGGCCAGTGGCGGCCCAACCAGTACGGTGGCCGAGAGAACCTCGAGGCCATCCAGTTCCTCCAGGAGGCCAACGCCACGGCCTACCGCCGCGACCCGGGCATCGTCATGGTCGCCGAGGAGTCCACCGCATGGCCCGGCGTCACGGCCCCCACCAGCGGTGGCGGCCTGGGCTTCGGCATGAAATGGAACATGGGGTGGATGAACGACACCCTGCGCTACATCCGCGAGGACCCGGTCAACCGCCGATGGCACCACGGGGAGCTGACCTTCTCCCTGGTCTACGCCTTCTCGGAGAACTACGTGCTGCCGATCTCCCACGACGAGGTCGTCCACGGCAAGGGGTCGCTCTACGCCAAGATGCCCGGGGACGACTGGCAGAAGCTCGCCAACATGCGGGTCCTGTACGCCTACCAATGGTCCCACCCCGGCAAGCAGCTGCTGTTCATGGGCCAGGAGTTCGGCCAGCAGCAGGAATGGGCGGAGTCCTACAGCCTGGACTGGTGGCTCCTCGACGAGGACCGCCACCGCGGCCTCCAGCGCCTCGTCTCCCGGCTCAACCAGGTCTACCGCTCCGAGCCCGCTCTGTGGGACGACGACTACACGGGCTTCGAGTGGATCGACGCCTCCGACGGGGATCACAACGTCATCTCCTACCTGCGCAAGGGACCCGACGCGGACGGCCAGCAGCGCGTCCTCGTGTGCGTGGCGAACTTCGCGGGGACGCCCCACGAGGGGTATCGCGTCGGCCTGCCCTTCGGCGGGGAGTGGGAGGAGATCCTCAACAGCGACGACGAGTCCTTCGGCGGCTCCGGCGTGGTCAACGTCGGGCCGCTCCTCGCCGAGCCCGTCACGTGGAACGGGCGCCCGGCCTCCGTCGAGCTGCGTGTCCCCCCGCTCGGCGCCGTGTGGCTGGCGCCCCGCGCCCACTGAGCCGCCGCCCGCCAGCCCGGCCGTCTCGGCTCGACGGTCCGGGGAGGGCGCTCAGGCCAGGAGCAGCGTCGAGAGGCGGCGCCTGGCGGAGCGCACGGCATCCGTGTTCCCCGCGACACGGAACAGGTCGAGCAGGCGCACCCGGGCGTTCTCGCGCTGGTCGGGGTCCCGGGACTCGGCGATGATCCCGAGGAGCAGGTCGAAAGCGCCCTCCTGGTCCCCCGCCTCGAAGGCGGCGTCCGCCTGGGCGGCCCGGTCGTCGCCCGAGGAGGGCCTTGACCTCCGGGCCGCGATCCGCACCCGCGCCAGGTGGGCTTTCGCGTCCTCGTCACGGGGGTTGTGCTCGATGGCGTTCTCCCACGCGGCGATCGCGCCCTCCAGGTCCCCCGCCTCCTCCGCCGCCAGGGCCGGCAGGTGGTCCTCGGGCGTGGGCTTCTCGGTGTCCCGGGCGGTCACCGCGACGGCCCCGGTGACGCCCATCTGCTGGGCGACCTGGAGCAGCTCGTCGATGACGGGCGTGATCTGCTCCTTGAGGGCGCTGCCCTGGAACATGGGGACGGGGCGCCCCGCGACGAGGGCGACGACGGTGGGCAGGGACTGGGCCTGGAAGGCCTGGACGATCGAGGGGGAGGCGTCCGCGTCGATCTCGACCAGCTGGAAGCGCCCGGCGTACTCGCGGGCGACGCCCTCGAGGACGTCGAGGGCCGCCCTCGCGTTGAGGGTGCGCGGCGACCACAGGACCGCGACGACCGGCACGGTGCGCGAGGTCGAGACGACGTCGTTGAACCCCTGTTCATCGGACTGGGCGATCAGCGGGACGTCGATCCGCACGGTCGCGGCGTCATCCTGCTCCATCTGCTGGGCGCCGGTCCCTGCCGTGAGGTCGACGGCGCCGTGCGCGTCGACGTGGCTCATGTCCTGCTCGGGCCCGGCGTGCGCCGCCTTGGCCTGTGCCGTCTGTCCCGACTGGATCGTGTGAGGATCGCTCACTGTCTCATTCCCCTTCCGGCTTCTTCGTGTCGTCCCGGCTCACGGACTCGATGGCGCGTTCGGCGCCGACGACGCTGGCCTTGCCGCCCGTGTCCTGGTCCGGGATCTGGATGAGCACGGTGACGAGATAATGGGTCGTCACCGTGCCGATGACGCTGTCGTCGCCCTCGTTGAGCTGGGCCGCGGCCCCGCCGAGCTTCATCGTCGAGTCCTTGACGGTGCGGGCGTAGGTGTGCGTGTAGGTGAACGAGGCGGCGACCAGCGCCGACCCGTCCCTCAGGACGACGCCCGAGATCCCGGAGTCATCGTCGGGGGCCTCGGCCTCGGCGGTGACCGAGCCGGCGGCCTGCACGGACTGGTTGATGCTCGCGGCCTCGTCGAGGTAGGTCTGGGCGAACTCGTCGGTCGTGAAGTGGTCGTCGCCCGCCGTCTGGCCGTTGAGCATGTCGACGTAGGCGGACACCGCCTGCGCGGGCGTCATGACGAAGCCTGTCGCGTCGGCGCCGACGTAGGGCGAGCCCTGGTCCGCCGAGATCGTGGTCAGCGAGGTGCCGCCGAGCAGACGCGTCCAGTTGACCAGCTTGTAGCCCGACCGCGGGCCGTCCTGCCGGAGGACGTAGACGATCGGCAGGTCGCCCTCGTCGGCCTGGGCGATGTCGACGATCGCGCGCGGCCACGACGCCGCGTTGGTCACCGTCACCGTCTGGGCGGTGAGGTCCAACGGGGTCGCCGTGGCCCCCTTCGCCCGGGCCAGCGCGTACTGGGCCGCGCGCAGCCGCAGCGCCGGGTCCGCCACCCGGGCCTTCAGATCGTCGGCGCTCATCTCCGCGTCCCCGGCGGTGAGGGTCTCCTGGACGTCGGAGAGGACCGAGTCGATGCGAGCCGAGTCGAGGTTCGGCGTGCCGCTCTGCTCGGTTCCCGACTGCTCCGCGCCCGAGGGCGCCGTCAGCTCCCCCTGCGAGCAGCCGGTGACGGCCAGAACCGACGTCAGCGCCACCAGGGCGAGGAGTTCACGAGTCCTGCGCATCGGAGTCCCCCTTCGGCGCTCGCCGCGTCCATGAGGACATCAGCGAGGTCCACCGGCCCGTCCGGCCGGAGTGGCGGGGCGCCTCCCCCTGGGGGGGCCGCACCGCGCGGGTGACCCCCGTGTCGAACTCGTGGCCGTCGACGACGAAGCGGCCCTCCCCGCGGTCCCGCGCCTCCCGCAGGGCGCGCCGCGAGGGGAAGGCCATCCCCTCGCGGATCGCGGAGACGTCGATGATGCCGGAGTCCGTCGGCACGGTCTCGGGCGGGTCCTCGTCGCCGGCGGGACCGGCGGCGTGGCGCCCCAGCAAGGAGCTGCGCTCGACCGCAGGCGACTCCTCGGGCTCCGGCTCCTCCCAGGCCTCCGGCGGCGCCTCGCGGGCGCCAACGTCCTCCGCGTCCCGCGCCTCGCCATCCCCGGGAGCCTCCCCGGCACCGGTCCCGCCCTCGGGGCGGGCGCCGGCACGAGCCATGACCTCCTCGACTGGGAGCTGCTGGGTGGCCGTGGAGTCCGCTGCCTCCTGCTCGGCCAGCTGCCGGGCACGGTTCCTGCGGTGGCGCAGGGTGCGCAGCTCGAGCAGGGACAGGGCGGCCGCCACGACGAGGAACAGGCCAGCCAGCGAGAAGGCCGCGATCGCCGCGCCGTTCGTCTGGTGGACCGCCCAGGCGATCGTGATCCCCGGGGCCGTCCGGGCCCCTTCCGCAGCAGCCAGCACCGACCGTCCGGCCGGCACGTCCGTCAGGGTGAGAGAGGCCGAACCCGTGCCCGAGGCCCGCTCGAGCCACATGTCGTTGTCCAGCGGGGAGGCCGCCGCCTCCCCGGACTGGGCGGTCTCGGCCGATGTGGCCGAGCCGCCGGACTGTTCCCGGGACCCGGACTGCGCGTCCTCTCCGGACTGCGCGGTCCCGCCGGACTGCGCGTCCTCCGCCGACTCGCGCTCGGCGGGGTGGTCGACGACCTTGAGGTCCGTCCATCCCTCGGCGATGCCGACGACCTCCGTGTAGCCGGAGTCGCCGATCCATCCGAGGACGTCGCTCGTGGTCCCCAGGACCAGCGACACCTCCTGGCCGGGGTCGGCGGACTCCACGGTGACCGTGACCTGGCGGCCGTCGCCCTGCAGGGGCAGCACGCCGTCCCGGGTCATCACATAGGGCTCCCCGGGTGCCGCGGAGGCCACGACCTGGTCGGCCGGCCTCCACACCGTCAGCAGGAGGACTCCCACCACCGCAGCCACCACGGCCAACGCCAGGGCGACCAGAGCCGCGCCGAACTGCCTCACGCGTCGCACGTCGTTTGCTCCTCGCGCTCGCTCATCCGTCCCATTCCGTCCACGATACGGTCTTCGTCCCCGCTGTGCCCACATCGCCGCCTGCGGCTCACACCACAGGCCCCCGGCCGCAGCCTCATGAGGGCCTCAGGCCGCGCCGCCAGCACGCCGTGTGCCAGTGCCGCCGGGCCTCGACGCCGGTGGGCACCCCGAACGCCGCCTCCTCCGGCCAGACGACCACATGGGAGGACCCGATCGCGACGGGATGCAGGCATCCGGGGCACATATACTCCTTCGATGCCGCGCCCAGGTACTGGACATGGTATTCGATCCCGTCGCGCCCGGTCTCAATCCGCGGCATCGACGCCAACCGGCCCATGTCGAGCCGGCGATGCGGTCGCTTCCTGGATCCTCTGCCCCGTGGCATCAGCCCACAGGCTCCCCGCGTCTCCACACCCGTACCGCGCGCAGGTCCCCATCCGTCTCCACCAGGTCCGCGAACGCCCCCGCCGCGAGCCGGCCGACCCGGGGGTCCCCGAGGATGTCCGCCCCCTGGGCGCTGGCCATGTGGACGGCGTCGGCCAAGGGGATCCCCGCCTGCTGGACGGCCACGCGCACGCAGTCGAGCAGGTGCGCGGTCCCGCCGGCGATGGAGCCGCCCTCCGAGAGGCGGGCGACGCCGTCCGTCACGGTGACAGCCTGCGGGCCCAGCTGGTAGCGGCCGTCGGCCATCCCCGCGGCGGCCATCGCATCCGTGACGAACACGCAGCTGTCCCGCCCCACGGTCTCGTAGACGTCGCGCACGAGGGAGGGGGCCAGGTGCACGCCGTCGCAGATCATCTCCACGATCGCGCCGCCGCGCGCGGCGTCCGACACGAACTCGGCGATCGGTCCCGGGTCGCGGTGGTGCAGGGGGCGCATCCCGTTGAACAGGTGCGTCACGGTGGCCCGCGCGGAGCGCCGCCCCGCCTCGCCCCGGGCCTCGAGCTTCTCCCGGGAGTACTCCAGCGCCGCTCGGGCGGCCCCGGGCGCGGAGTCGGTGTGACCCCACGACGGCAGGGCGCCCCCCTCGATGAGGACCTCGGCCACCGACCCGGGGCCGAAGGCCCCCGGCTTCTCCGGCGCCAGCGTCATCGTCACCGCATGCCCGCCGGCGGCGTCGAGCAGGGCGCGGGTGAGGCCGGCATCGGGGTCGACGATGAAGGCCGGGTCCTGCGCCCCACACCGCTCCCGCGAGACGAAGGGCCCCTCGAAGTGGATGCCCGCCAGCTCTCCGCGCCGCGCCAGCCCCGCCATCATCTGCGCGCGGGCGAGGAGGATCTCCGGCGCTGCCGTCACGCAGGAGCCGACCAGGGAGGTCGTCCCGTGACGGCGGTGCTCGAGCACCGCGGTCATCGCCTCCTCGGCGGTCTCCGCATTGGGGAAGGACGCGCCACCCCCGCCGTGGCAGTGCACGTCGACGAGACCCGGGATCACCGTCCGTCTGCTCGGAGGCGCGGAGCGCACGGCTCGGGCCACGTCCTCGCCCGCCGAGCCGGCATCGGCGACGGCTCCGGCCCAGAGGATCCGATCCCCCCGGAGGACCACCGCCCCGTCCTCCGCCACTGAGTCGTCCAGGACCGTGCGTCCCCGCACCACGATGCGCTTCGTCTCCATGTCGGCAATTGTGCACCACCCCGCGCGGCCGGCGCCCCGACGTGCGGAGAGGGTCAGAACAGGCGGAACTCCGTGTCGTCGAAGCCCCGCATCGCGTCGTAGTCCAGGATGACGCACCGGATCCCCCGGTCCTCGGCCAGGGTCCGCGCCTGCCGGGTGATCTCCTGCGCCACGAACGCCCCCGAGATGTCCGCTAGGAGGGGATCCCGCGAGAGCAGCGCCAAGTAGCGCGTGAGCTGCTCCACGCCGTCCACTCCGCCGCGCCTCTTGACCTCGACCGCCACGGGACGGCCGTCCGGGTCGCGCACGAGGAGATCCACCGGGCCGATCGGCGTCGGGTACTCCCGGCGCACCGGCGTCCAGCCCATCCCCAGGATCTCCGGCACCTGGTCGGCCAGCAGCTCCTGGAGGTGCGCCTCGACGCCGTCC
Organism: Schaalia naturae; assembly: GCF_042665795.1. Classification (NCBI taxonomy): domain Bacteria; kingdom Bacillati; phylum Actinomycetota; class Actinomycetes; order Actinomycetales; family Actinomycetaceae; genus Schaalia; species Schaalia naturae. Next base: position 766,166 of record NZ_JBHTEF010000001.1, on the reverse strand, counting down.
TTGACCAGCCCAGGATCCGGCCCCAGATCCTCGGCGATGTCGTGGACCACCTCGTGGATGCGGATGACCAGGCGGTCGTCGGTCTTCGCGGCCTCCACGGTCCACACCTGCGTGATCCCCTCGGCCCGCTCCTCCTCCGTGGGGTCCTCGACATGTGGCGTGCATGGCGCGCTCATCCAGTTCAGGGGCTTGTACGAGCCGCCATCCGAATGGACCAGGACGGAGCCGTCCGCCTTGAGCATGAGGACCCGCCGGGCGAGCGGCAGGTGGGCGGTCAGCCGCCCCGAGTAGTCGACGGAACATGAGGCGATGACGAGACGCACGGCCGAGAGCCTAACAGGCCGGCGGCGGTCCCGCCGGGGCGCTCCGCGGCCCCTCTACAAATGGGGCGGCCCGGACTCGATCCACGAGACCAGGCCGTTGTAGGTGGCGGGGGCGATCGCGAAGTCGCATCGCTCGTCACCGGACTTCACGCGGACCTCGACGATGGAGCCGTCGGTCGCGCGCCGCACGGGCGCGGACACCTCCATCCCGCGGCGCGGCAGGGTCAGGGCCGGACGCGTCGACACGCCGATGAGGCGGTACCACGACAGCGTCTCCACCCCGTAGTGCGCGATCCCGGAGGTCCATCCCGACTGGGGATCCGGGCGCATCCAGCACCGGAACGATCCGACACGGCGGTCCAGCCCGCGGGCGCGGACGTTGAAGAACACCCACACCCCCACCGACACCACGGCGACGATCAGGACGATCCACACCACCGTATCGAGGAACGTCCCCATGCCGCTCACCTCCCCGTGTCCGTGCCCGGCCCGGCGTCCGCCCGCGTCTCAGGCAACACTACCGTGATCGGCCACGACGGTGACGAAGTCGGAGTCCACCGAGACGAATCCCCCGTCGACCCGGAAGGTCCTCGTCCCCTCCTGAGGGGTGTCGACCTCGACCGCGCCGGCCGTCAGCGTGGCGAGCAGCGGCTGGCGTCGGGGAAGGATCCCCAGCATGCCGTCCGCCGCCGGCACCCGGACGTGGCCGCTCACACCGTGCCACAGCCGTCCCTCGCGAGAGACGACCTCGACCTGGAGCAGGGATCCGGCCATCAGGCGTCCGCCTGCATGTCGTGCCACTTCCGCTCGAGGTCGTCGATGCCGCCGATGTTGAAGAACGCCTGCTCGGGGATCTCGTCGTACACGCCGGTCACGATGCGCTTGAACGCCTCGACGGTCTCGGAGACAGGGACCGTGGTGCCTGCCACGCCAGTGAATTTCTCCGCCGTGTACGTGCTCTGGGAGAGGAATTGCTGGATGCGCCGGGCCCGGGCCACGGTCACCTTGTCCTCCTCGGAGAGCTCGTCGACGCCCAGGATCGCGATGATGTCCTGCAGCTCCTTGTTCTTCTGCAGGATCGCCTTGACCTGGGTGGCGACGTCGTAGTGCTCCTTCCCCACGATCTGGGGATCGAGGATGCGGCTGGTGGAGGCCAGCGGATCGACGGCCGGGTAGAGGCCGCGCGAGGCGAGGTCGCGGGTGAGCTCGGTCGTCGCGTCAAGGTGGGCGAACGTCGTCGCCGGCGCCGGATCCGTGTAGTCGTCCGCCGGGACGTAGATCGCCTGCAGCGAGGTGATCGAGTGGCCGCCCGCCGAGGTGATCCGCTCCTGGAGCTGTCCCATCTCGTCCGCCAGGTTCGGCTGGTATCCCACGGCGGAGGGCATGCGCCCCAGCAGCGTCGACACCTCGGAGCCCGCCTGGGTGAAGCGGAAGATGTTGTCGATGAACAGCAGGACGTCCTGGTGCTGGACGTCGCGGAAGTACTCCGCCATCGTCAGGCCCGTCAGGGCGATGCGCAGACGGGTCCCCGGCGGCTCGTCCATCTGGCCGAACACCAGCGCCGTCTTGTCGATGACCCCGGACTCCGCCATCTCGTGGATGAGGTCGTTGCCCTCGCGGGTGCGCTCCCCCACCCCGGCGAACACCGACACGCCGCCGTGGTTCTGGGCGACGCGGTGGATCATCTCCTGGATGAGGACCGTCTTGCCGACGCCCGCGCCGCCGAAGAGGCCGATCTTGCCACCCTCGATGTAGGGGGTCAGCAGGTCGATGACCTTGATGCCCGTCTCGAACATCTTGGTCTCGGGCTCCAGCTGGTCGAAGGGCGGCGGCTGGCGGTGGATCGGCCACCGCTCCGCGACCTCGAGGTGCTCGCCCTCCTTGAGGTTGAGGACGTCGCCCGTGACGTTGAAGACGTGCCCGAGGGTCACGTCGCCCACCGGCACGGAGATCGGCCCGCCCGTGTCGGTGACGCGCGACCCGCGCACCAGGCCGTCCGTCGGCTTGAGCGCGATCGCGCGCACGAGGTTGTCCCCGAGGTGCTGCGCGACCTCGAGCGTCATCACGCTCGAGCCCGTCCCCTCCCCCTCGCCCTGCCCCGCCAGATCGATCTCGACGGTGAGCGCGGTGTACAGCGGCGGGATGCCGTCCGGCGGGAACTCCACGTCCACGACGGGTCCCACGACGCGCGCGACCCGACCGGTGGCGCCGTTTCCTGTGTCTGCCATTGTTTCCTTCTCCGTGTGCCTGGGCTCAGCCCTGGACGAGGGCGTCGGCCCCGCCGACGATCTCGGTGATCTCCTGCGTGATCTCCGCCTGGCGGGCCGAGTTCGCCAGACGCGTGTAGGTCCTGATGAGGTCCTCCGCATTGTCCGTCGCCGTGTGCATCGCCTGCTCGCGGGCGGCGAGCTCCGAGGCCGCGGACTGGAGGAGGACGTTGCGGATGCGGCTCTCCACGTACAGCGGGAGCAGCGCGTCCAGGACGTCCTCGGGCGAGGGGATGAACTCGTACTCCGGGAACGCGTTCTCGGGGCGGTCGGCGTAGCCGAGCTCCTCCTCGCGCTCCTCATCCTCCTCGGGGGCGTCCACGACGGTGAGCGGCAGCATCTGACGCACATCGGGCACCTGGCTGATCATGGACCTGAACCGCGTGTAGACCAGGTAGACGGCCGAGACGCCGGAGAACCGGTCGGGATCGCGGAAACGGTCCAGCAGTTCCCGGGCGATCTCCCGCGAGATCCCTGGGCCGGGGGCGTCCGACTCCCCCTGCCAGGACCGCTCGATCTCGACGCCGTGGAAGCGGAAGTACTGCTCCGCCCGCCGACCCGACGTGTAGAGGACCGGGACTCGCCCCTCCTCGCGCAGCCGCGCCATGAGCCCCTCGGTCTCGCGCAGGACGGTCGCCGAGTAGGCGCCCGCCATCCCGCGGTCCGAGGCGACGACCAGCACCGCGACCCGCGGCGTGTCGTGGCGTTCGTTCGTCAGGGGATGGTCGAGCTCCGTGTGGACCGCGACCGCGGCCACCGCCTGGGTGAGGGCCTTCTCGTAGGGGCCCATCTCCGTGGCCGCGCGCCGGGCGGCCCCGATGCGGGAGGCGGCGATCATCTCCATCGCGCGGAAGACCTTCGCCAGCGTCTGCGTGGAGGCGATGCGCTGCTTGTAGATCCTCTGCTGACCTCCCATGCGTCAGGCCCTCCCGCCCTGGGCCTGCGAGCCGCGCACGATCTCCTCGCGAGAGTGCTCGGCATCCTCTTCGCCTTCGCCGTCTCCGCCGGCGCCCGCGCGCCCGCCCGTCCACTGGTCGTGGAACTGGGAGATCGCCTGGCGCAGCGCCTCCTCCGACTCCTCGGAGAGCTCGCCCGTGGAGGCGATGACGTCGAGGACCGTCGTGCGGGCGTGGAGGTGGTCGAGCATCTGGCGCTCGAAGGAAAGCACCTCCGGGACCTCCAGATCGTCGAGGAAGCCGTGGGTGCCCGCCCAGATGGAGGCCACCTGGTCCTCGACGCTGTAGGGCGAGTTCTGGGGCTGCTTGAGCAGCTCCATGAGCCGTTCGCCGCGCAGCAGCTGCTGGCGGGTGGTCGCGTCGAGATCGCTGGCGAACATTGCGAAGGCCGCCATCGACCGGTACTGGGCGAGGGTGAGCTTGAGGGTGCCCGCGACCTTCTTCATGGCCTTGACCTGGGCGTCGCCGCCGACCCTGGACACCGAGATGCCGACGTCCACGGCGGGGCGCTGGTTCGCGTTGAACAGGTCCGACTGGAGGAAGATCTGCCCGTCGGTGATCGAGATGACGTTCGTCGGGATGTAGGCCGAGACGTCGTTCGCCTTCGTCTCGATGATGGGCAGCCCCGTCATCGAGCCGCCGCCCAGCTCGTCGGAGAGCTTCGCGCAGCGCTCCAGCAGCCGGGAGTGCAGGTAGAAGACGTCACCCGGGTAGGCCTCGCGCCCCGGCGGGCGCCGCAGCAGGAGGGACACGGCTCGGTAGGCCTCCGCCTGCTTCGACAGGTCGTCGAAGACGATGAGGACGTGCTTGCCCCCGTACATCCAGTGCTGGCCGATCGCGGAGCCCGTGTAGGGGGCCATGTACTTGAAGCCCGCCGGATCCGAGGCGGGCGAGGCGACGATCGTCGTGTACTCCAGGGCGCCGGCCTGCTGGAGGGTGGATCGCACCGAGGCGATGGTGGAGCCCTTCTGGCCCACTGCCACGTAGATGCACCGCACCTGCTTGGCGGGGTCCCCGGATGCCCAGTTCTCACGCTGGTTGAGGATCGTGTCGATGGCCAGCGCCGTCTTGCCGGTCTGCCGGTCGCCGATGATGAGCTGACGCTGCCCGCGCCCGATGGGGATCATCGTGTCGATCGCCTTGAGGCCCGTCTGGAGGGGCTCGTTGACCGAGCGCCGCATCATGACGCCCGGGGCCTGCAGCTCCAGCGCGCGCCGCCCGTCGAGGCCCGTGATCTCCCCAAGGCCGTCGATGGGGTTGCCCAGCGGGTCGACCGTGCGGCCCAGGTAGCCGTCTCCCACGGGCACCGAGAGCACCTCGCCGGTCCGGTGGACCACCTGCCCCTCCTCGATCCCCGAGAAGTCCCCGAGCAGCACCGCGCCGATCTCGCGCACGTCGAGGTTCATGGCCAGCCCCAGCGTGCCGTCCTCGAAGCGCAGCAGCTCGTTCGCCATCGCGCCGGGGAGGCCCTCGACGTGGGCGATGCCGTCGGCCGTCTCGGTGACGCGCCCGACTTCCTCGGTCGCCACCTCGGCGGGTGCATAGGACTCCGCGAAGGAGTCCAGGGCGGCCCGGATTTCCTCCGGACTGATGGAGACGTCGGCCATGGGGCATTCCTCTTCGTTGTCTGAGATGGTGTGTGACCTGGTGTCAGTGGGTGAGCGCCCGTTTGAGCTGGGACACCCGCGTGGACACGGTCGAGTCGATGGACGTGGTGCCGGTGCGCAGGCGGAAGCCCCCGATGAGGGAGGGATCGACCGTGGCGTTGAGGGAGACCTCATGCCCCAGCCGCTCAGCGGCGAGACGGCGCAGGCGCTCCTCCTGGACCTCGCTCAGCGGGGAGGCGGCCTCGACCGTGACGAAGACGAGGCCCCTCATCGAGGCGGCCCTCTCGCAGAAGCGGCGCAGAGTGGACAGCAGCCTCCCGTGAGAGGTCCGCCCCACGCCGCGGCGCAGGAGCCGCATCGCCCACCGCGACAGGTGGGGGCCGAAGATGCGTTCGGCCAGGTCCGCGCGTTCGTGGGGCGTGCCCCCTCCCAGATCGGAGAGCGCCTCGCGCAGCTCCCGATCGCGGACGAGCAGCTCGGAGACCGAGAAGAGCTCCTTCTCGACGTCCTCGAGGCGGCCCTCGGCCCGAGCGTCCTCCAAGGTCGCCGTGATCCCGAGGACCTCCAACGCATCGTAGAGGGCCATCGGATCGCTCCAATGCAGGGAGACCACCCGCTCGACGAGGCTCACGGTCGCAGGCCCCACGTGCTTGCCGAAGGCGCTGCGGGCGAGCCCCTGCCGCTCGGCGGCCGACCGGCCCGGATCGGTGAGGCTGCGCCGCAGAGCCGGGTCCGTCTTGACGACGTCGGACAGGCCGAAGAGGTCCTCCGCCAGGCGCATGACGTCCGTCCCGCCGTCCACGGCGTCGGCCAGAGCCGACCGCGCCCGGTCGAGATTCGCGTCGCGGACGGAGCTCATCGGTGATCGGCCTCCACGGACTCCGAGGCTCCGTCGTGCTCCAGCTCATCGAGGAAGCGGTCGACGACCCGCGCCGTGAGCGCCGTGTCACGCAGCTGCTCCCCGACGATCCTCTCGGCGAGTTCGGCGGCCAGCAGCCCGACGTCGGTGCGCAGTGAGATCTGCGCGGCCTGGCGCTCCGCCTCGATCTGGCGCTGCGCCGTCTCGGCGATGCGGCGCGCCTCGTCCTGGGCGTCCTGCTGGGCCCGCGCGACGATGTGCGCGGCCTCCTCGTTGGCCTGTGAGCGGATCTCCTGGGCCTGGGTGTTCGCGGCGCGCAGGATCTCCTCGCGTTCGCGAGCGGCCTGGGCCTGGTCCTCCCGGGCCCTGTCCGCGGCGGACAGCCCGTCCGTGATCTGCTTCTCGCGGGCGTCCAGCATCGCGTAGATGCGCGGGAGCGCGTACTTGCCGACGACGAGGACGATGATCAGCAGGATCAGGGCGGCGTAGAAGATCTCGCCCCATGGGGGCAGGACCACCTGCGTTCCGTCGACGCCACCCTCCTCGGCGGCGATGGGCAGCAGCGAGGACAGCATCAGACGATGAAGGTGAGGACGAAGCCGATCAGACCGAGCGCCTCGACAAGGGCCGCGCCGATGATCATGTTGGTGAACAGGCGCGAGGCGACCTCGGGCTGGCGGGCGGTGGCCTCCTGGGTCTTGCCGACCAGGATGCCGATGCCGATGCCCGGGCCGAGCGTCGCGAGACCGTAGCCGATGGTGGCGATGGAACCGGTCATATGTGTCTTTCCTTCTCTCATGGCGCCCGGAGGCGCCGGTGGGATTCCAGTGGAGGGTGGACGGTGGGTCAGTGGCTCTCCACCGACATCTTGATGTAGACCGTCGTGAGGACCGCGAAGATGTAGGCCTGGAGCACGGCGATGAACAGCTCGAAGAGCGTGACGGCCACGGCGGCCAAGCCCGTCAGGGCGGCCAGCCCCTTCATGCCGCCGGCCGCGGCGAGCAGCGCGGACGTCCCGAAGTACGTCATCGCCAGCAGGAAATGGCCGGAGATCATGTTCGCGAGCAGTCGGATCGCCAGGGTCGCCGGGCGGACCACGAAGGTCGAGAAGCACTCGATGGGGGTGATGAGCAGGTAGACGACCTTGGGGACGCCGGGGGGCAGGAGCTGGGAGGCGAAGAAGCGGCCCGCGCCCTGCGCCCGGATCCCCGCCGCGATGAACCCGACGTAGGCCAGCGCCGCGAAGACCAGGGGCACCGCCATCACGGAGGAGGCCGCGATGTTGATGCCCGGGACGATCCCCGTGAGGTTCATGCCGAGGACGCCGATGAAGATCAGCCCGATGAACGGGGCGTAGCGCCGGCCCCGGGCCTCCCCCAGCATGTCGATGCAGATCGACCGCCGCACGAACTCGGCGAGGAGCTCGAGCAGCTGCTGGCCGCGCGTGGGCACGAGCTTCAGGCGCGACGCGCCCAGTCCCAGGACGAGGCACACGACCGCGCAGGCGATGACCCGTGCGAGTGTCAGCCGGTTGAAGGAGAGGAACGTGCCGTCCCCGAAGATCGCGTCGGGGAAGAAGTCCGCGACGCTGGGCCGATGGGCGGGTTCGTTCATCGCGGGCCAGAAGGTCGCGAGGACGATCGCCCCCAGGATGCCGACGGTGACCCAGTACCACCGCGGCCTGGCCTCGCGCGCGGGCGCGACCGATCGATCCTCAGTCGAGGTCATAGCGGACAGGATGCCCTCCTGGTTTCGTCAAGTGCGTCCGTGCATGAGGGACCGTGTGCCGGAGTCTCCGGGACCTGCCCATGGTAACAGCCTCCGGGGGCGCGGACGCCAGCCGGCCCCGGCGGCTCCCCGCGGCGCCATCTCACCCCGCAGGGTGCTCCTCCGCACCGGCGTCGACGGCCGGCGCCCGCCGCCGCGTGAGGGCCACGACCTCCGAGCCCGCGCACGCGACGACGGCCGCGATCATCCACAGGCCGACCCATCGGTGGCCGATCTGCGCGGTGCGCGCGGCGATCAGCGCGCCGGCGACGATCGCGGCCTTGAGCAGGTAGCCGCCGGCGACCCACCCCGTCATGCCCTCACCGCCCGCGACCGCGTGCGAGGTCGTCCACCAGGTCCCCGCCGCCAGCAGTCCGGCGGCGGCGACCGCCGTGGCGGTCGCCGCCCATGGGCGCGCCGGCGTCACGGCCGTGGCGGCGGTGGCGGCCACCGCCAGGACGCCCCAGGTGAGCAGGAGCATCCGGCGCAGCTCCGCGACGGCGCCCCCCAGGGCGGGCCGTGCCGCGGGGCGGCTCCCCCCACCGGGTGCGGAGGGGATCTGATCGGTCATCTCTGCTCCTCGGTGGTTGTGAGGGCCCGCTGCTCCCGCGCGCGCCGATGGCGCCCCGGGAACTCGGACGCGGTGAGGACGAGGACGACGACGGCCGGCGCCGCGGCCCACATCAGGACCTCTGTCCAGGTGAAACGGAGCAGGGCGACGGCCGAGAAGGACACGAGCGCGGTCCACAGGTAGAGGATCACCACGACGCCGCGATGGGTGTGCCCCCGGCGCAGGAGGTTGTCGTGGAAATGCGTCCGATCGGCGTGGAAGGGGCTCTTCCCGTGGAGGACGCGCCGCAGGCTCGTGACCAGGAGGTCGCCCAGCGGGACGACGATGACGGCCAGGGGCAGGATGATCGGCATGAGCCCCGCGAGCACCTGCTGCTGTCCCAGCACGGTCGGGTCGATCTGGCCGGTGACGATGATGCCCGCGGAGGCGAGCACCAGCCCGAGGGTCTCGGCCCCGCCGCCCATCATGATCGAGGCCGGGTGGAAGTTGAACCAGAGGAACCCCAGGCAGATGCCGAGCAGGGCGATGACGACCAGCGACGCCGTCGTCGCGTAGGACGCCGCCCCCATGAAGCGCGTGAGCAGGTAGGAGTAGGCGAAGAAGGCGCTCGCCCCGATGGCGACGACGCCTGCGGCCAGGCCGTCCAGCCCGTCGATGAAGTTCACCGCGTTGATGATGGCCACGACGACGAAGACCGTGACGAACAGGGACAGCCTCGAGGATCCGATGGTGAGCCCGAAGATCGGGAAGCTCACCAGCTGGACGCCGTTGGCGGCCATCAGGCCCGCGATGAGCAGCTGCCCGGCGAGCTTCGTGAACCAGTCGAGCTCCAGGAGGTCGTCGACGACGCCGAGGAGGCACATGCCCACTGCGCCCCACATGACGGCCCAGGGCACCGAGGTCGCGTACACCGGCGCCATGTAGGGGATACGGCTGGCGACGAGCAGCGCGACGACCAGTCCGAAGGTCATGGCGATCCCTCCCAGGCGGGGGACGGGAACCGTCTGGATGTCTCGCTCGCGCAGGCCGGGGATGATCCGCCAGCGGATGGTCGCCCAGCGCACCAGGGGGGTCGACAGCGCGGTGACGCCCATCGCCACGAGCATGAGGAGCAGGTAGACCTTCATCGTGTCAGGCGGCGGGCAGGATGTCCGCGCCGGCCGATGCGCAGAGCGCGTCCAGCGTCAGGGTGCCCACGCGGATCGCGCGGGGCCGGCCGTGGGCGAGGTCGAGGATCGTCGAGGGCGTCGAGCCCGGCGTCGGCCCGCCGTCCAGATAGGCGGCGACAACCCCGCCGAAGGAGCCGACCGCCTGGGAGACGTCCGTGGCCGGCGGTCTCCCTGTCAGGTTCGCCGAGGTCACCGCCAGAGGGCCGGCGGCGCGCAGCAGGGCGAGCGCCATCGGGTGGTCGGGCATGCGCAGCGCGATCGTGCCGCCTGTCTCCCCCAGGTCCCACCCGAGGTCGGGCCGGGCCCGCAGGATGAGCGTGAGGCCTCCGGGCCAATGCGCGCGGGAGAGGGCGCGGGCCTCGTCGGGGACGTCGACGCACAGCCGGTCGATCGCGTCGGCGTCGGGGACCAGCACCGGAGGGGGCATCTGCCGCCCGCGCCCCTTGGCCGCCAGGAGGCCGGCGACGGCCCGGGGGCTCCGGGCGTCGGCGCCGATGCCGTAGACCGTGTCGGTCGGCAGGACGACCAGCCGACCGGACCGGATGACGCCGATGAGGATCTCCAGGGTCGACGGCGCCATCGGCACGCCGCCGACGAGGATGCGTGGTTCGCTCACCGCTCCATTGTCACACGTCATCTTCGCCCGGCCTGCTCGCCACGAGCATGCGGTCCCGCCCCGCCAGGTCGGGCAGGGTCCTCGCGCCGACGAGTCCGGCCTGGGCGGCGATGCCGCGCAGCGCCGCGGACTGAGACTCGGCGTGCTCGACGACCAGGGTCCCGCCCGGCGCGAGGAGCCGGGCCGCCCGATGGACGATGCCGCGCGGGACGACCAGCCCGTCCTCTCCCCCGCCGAACAGGGCCGCCTCCGGATCGGTGAGGGCCTCGGCCTGTGTCGGGCGGTCCGCCGAGGGGACGTAGGGGGGGTTCGAGACCACGACGTCGACGCGGCCGTCCCACTCCTCCAGCGCGCTCATGGCGTCGCCGTGGACGACGACGACCCGGTCCGGCGCCAGTGCGCGGGCGTTCGCCCGCGCGAGGGCGACCGCCCGCGGGTCCAGTTCGACGGCGACGACGCGGGCTGCGGGGACCTCGCAGGCCATGGACACCGCGATCGCACCCGACCCGGCGCACAGGTCCACCACCAGGGGTGCGCCGCCGGGACCGCCGCCCGACCCGGCCGGCACGCGCCCTGCCGCGTCGATCGCGGCGCCGGCGACGACCTCGGTCTCCGGTCTGACGACGAAGACCCCCGGACGGGCCTCGAGCGTCAGTCCCCGGAACCACATCCGTCCCGTGATGTGCTGAAGCGGCTCGCGGTGACGGCGCCGGGCGACCCCGGAGCGGAGACGCTCGGCGGCGCGCGCGCCCACGACGTCGGGTGCCGACCAGAGCGACTCGACTCCGAGCGCCCACTCGAGCAGCGCCCGCGCCTCCTGCGAGGGGTTGGACCCGGGCAGCCCGCGCAGCCGTCCCCGCGCCCATGCGAGCATCTGGGCCTGCGTCGAGGAGCCGGACCAGTCGGTCATGCCGGCTGCCCGCCGGTGGCCGCGGCGAGGCGCGCCGCCTCGTCGGCGCGGATCGCGGAGTCGATGACGGCGTCCAGATCCCCGTCCAGCACGTGGTCCAGGTTGTACGCCTTGTATCCGGTGCGGTGGTCGGCGACGCGGTTCTCGGGGAAGTTGTAGGTCCGGATGCGCTCCGAGCGGTCGACGGTGCGCACCTGCGACAGGCGTTGGGCGGAGGCCTCCGCCTCCCTCCGCGCGCGCTCCTCCGCGGCCAGGCGCGAGGAGAGCACGCGCATCGCGGCCTCCTTGTTCTGCAGCTGGGACTTCTCGTTCTGCATCGACACGACGATGCCGGTGGGCAGGTGGGTGATGCGCACCGCCGAGTCCGTCGTGTTCACGGACTGCCCTCCGGGCCCGGAGGACCGGTAGACGTCGATGCGCAGGTCGGCGGGATCGATGCGCACCTCGTCGTCGGCGTCCAGCTCCGGCATGGCGAAGACGCCGGCCGCCGAGGTGTGGATGCGGCCCTGCGACTCGGTGACGGGGATGCGCTGGACGCGGTGGACGCCGCCCTCGTACTTGAGGTGCGCCCACACTCCCTCCTCCGGCGCCGGGGAGCCCTTCGCCCGCACCGCCAGCGTGATGTCCTTGTAGCCGCCGAGCTCGGTGGGCGTCGACGACAGCTCCGTGACAGACCATCCCCTGCGCTCGGCGTACCGGCGGTACATGCGGGCCAGGTCGGAGGCGAACAGCGCCGACTCCTCGCCTCCCTCCCCGGCCTTGACCTCGAGGATGGCGTCCGAGGCGTCGTCGGGATCGCGGGGCGCGAGGACCTGGACCATCGCCTCATGCGCGGCCTCGCGCTCCGCCTCCATCGCGGGGATCTCCGGGGCGAAGGAGGGGTCCTCCTCCGCGAGCTCGCGCGCGGCCTGCAGGTCGTCCTCGGCACGGCGCCAGCGCTCATGCGCCGAGGCGACACGCGCAAGCTCCGCCAGACGGCGCCCGAGCCGGCGCGAGCGCGTTCGGTCGTGCGGCGCCGACGGGTCCGCCATCGCCAAGCGCACCTGCGCGTACTCCTCGAGGAGCGGGGCGACGGCAGCGGCTTCGTCCCATTCGGGCGGGGTCATGGGGAGGGGTCCTTCCAGGGGGGTCGACGGGACGGCATCGGAATGCGCGGCGGCGCCGGTGACCGCGAGGGTCACCGGCGCCGCATCCGCACGCTACTTGGAGGCCGAGGGGCGCACGCGCTTGCCATAGCGCGCCTCGAACCTCGCCACGCGCCCGCCCGTGTCCATGATCTTCTGCTTGCCCGTGTAGAACGGATGGCAGGCCGAGCACACATCCACGCGCATCTGACCGGACTTCAAGGTGGAGCGGGTGTGGAACGTGTTCCCGCAGGTGCAGGTCACGACCGTGTCGACGTAGTCAGGGTGGATTCCCTGCTTCATGGTGTCTCCTTAAGGGATTCGAGGACGCCGGGTCCCCCGGATCGCGCGCCCGCGGGCGCCGGGATCGCGGAGGTGAACCGGAACCGACATGCCATTGTGCCACCGGGCATGACGGGGGTCCATCTGCCGCGGGCGGACGGCCGGTGACATCGCCGACACTGTCTTCCCGCGGGGGGGGCGGACTCAGTCCATGTTCGGGGTGGTCTTCTGGACGACCATGAGGAACTCGGCGTTCGACTGCGTGTCCTTGAGCTTGCCCAGAACCGCCTCGAGGGCGGACTGCTGGTCGAGCGAGCCGAGCACGCGGCGCAGCTTCCACATGATCCGCAGCTCCTCCGGCTTGAGGAGCATCTCCTCGCGGCGCGTGCCCGAGGCGTTGACGTCGATGGCTGGGAAGATCCGGCGGTCCGCCAGCTGGCGCGACAGGCGCAGCTCCATGTTGCCGGTGCCCTTGAACTCCTCGAAGATCACCTCGTCCATCTTCGAGCCGGTCTCCACCAGCGCCGAGGCGATGATGGTGAGCGACCCTCCCTCGCGGAGGTTGCGCGCCGCTCCGAAGAACTTCTTCGGCGGGTACAGCGCCGAAGCGTCGACGCCGCCGGAGAGGATGCGCCCCGAGGCGGGAGCGGCCAGGTTGTAGGCGCGGGACAGGCGGGTCAGCGAGTCCAAGAGGACGACGACGTCCTGGCCGAGCTCGACGAGCCGCTTCGCGCGCTCGATGGCGAGCTCGGCGACGATGGTGTGATCCGAGGCGGGACGGTCGAACGTCGAGGCGATGACCTCTCCCTTGACGATCGAGCGCATGTCCGTGACCTCCTCGGGGCGCTCGTCGACCAGGACCACCATGAGGTGGACGTCCGGGTTGTTGATCTCGATGGCCTTCGCGATCTGCTGGATGATCATCGTCTTGCCGGCCTTCGGCGGGGAGACGATGAGACCGCGCTGCCCCTTGCCGATGGGGGCGACCAGGTCGATGACGCGCGGCGTGATCGCCTTCGGCGTGGTCTCCATGCGCAGCTGCTCGGTGGGGTACAGCGGCGTGAGCTTGCCGAACTCGCGGCGGCGCTGGGCGTCCTCGATGCTCATGCCGTTGACGGTGTCGACGCGGGCCAGCGCGTTGTACTTCTGGCGCTGGCGCTCGCCCTCACGGGGCTGGCGCACCGCGCCCGACACCGCATCCCCGGGGCGCAGGCCCCAGCGGCGCACGTTGCCCAGCGTCACATAGACGTCGTTGGAGCCGGGCAGGTAGCCGGAGGTGCGCACGAACGCGTGGTTGTCCTGGACGTCGAGGATGCCCGCGATGGGCGCGAGCACGTCGTCCTCGCGGATCTCGATGTCGGCCTCGCGCTGGCGCTCCCGGCGGCCCTGGCGGTCGTTGCGCTCGGGGCGGTCGTTCCTCTCGCCCCGGCCACGGCGCCGCGAGTTGCGGTCGCGCCGGTTGTGCGCGTGCTGGCCGACGTTGTCGCCCTCGGGCAGGGCGATCTGATCGAGGGCGCGGGGATGGCGCTCGCGCGTCGCCTCCGGCGCCTCGGCGGGCGCCGAGCCGCGCCGGTGCGAGCCTCTCTCCTCGGCGACGGCCGCGAGCACGTCGAGAGCCGGAGCCTCGGCCTCGGGGCTCGGCGCCCGGGTGTCGGCCGAGGGGAGCTCGACCTGGGCGGTGCGGCGATCGCGGCCGCGGCGCGGCTCCGACGCGGGGGCGTTCTCCTCCCCCGCCTCCTCCTCTGCCGTGTCCGCGGACCTGTCGGTGGCGCCAGCCGGAGCGGGCAGGTCCAGCAGGGCCTGCGCGGCCGACGAGGGCTCCACGGTCCCCGACGACATCGCGACACGGCGGCGGCGCCCACGCGGGCGGGACGCCCGGGCCTCCGGAGCGGGGGCGGCGGGTGTCTCCTCCGCGGCCGGGGCCGGGTTGTCGGAGGGGGCGGGAGTGGCGGAGGGCGCCGCGTCGGCGGGGCGGACGGAGCCGGAGGCGGCTGGCGCAGCTTCATCGCCGCGCGCCTGGGCGATCGCCTGGGCCAGCTCCGACTTGCGCATGCGGTAGGTGCCCTTGAGTCCCATCTGCGAGGCGAGGGCCTGCAGTTCGGCCAGCTTCATGGCTGACAGAGGGCCAGAGGGAGCGGCACCCGGATTGTGATCGATGCTCACGAATGTTCCTCACTTGGTTGCCCGAGACGGGCAGGTGAAATCCCCTGCAACACGAGACAGGGATGCGCGACGGTGGGATGTCGTGCGAGAGATGCCGATTCATACGGCGGGGCCACATTGCGGCCACCGCTTCAGTGTAGCAACGACTTCCGCCTCCGCGTCACCCCGCGACTGTCGCGGATCCGCGTGTGAGCACAACATCACACCGGCGAGCCTGCCCCCCTCACGGCCGGACCCCGGCCAAGCGCCCCCGCGTCTGACGCACGCCTTCCAGCGCGACGGGCAGTCGGCGGACCTCCCATCCGGCCGCTCCGGCCTCGGCCAGGACCGCATCCGGGACGGCCTCCAGGGACAGGACCGTCGGTCCGGCGCCCGAGATCACGGCCGGGCACCCGGCCTCGCGCAGCCAGTCGACCAGCGCCACCGACGATTCCATCGAGGGGCGACGGTACTCCTGGTGGAGCCGGTCGCGGGTCGCCTCCATGAGGAGCGCGTGCATCGTCGTCGCACGGGCCCCGCCCTCGCCGGCTGCCACCTCACCGGAAAGGGCCGCTGCGGGCCCCTTCTCCCCCGAGGACAGGAGGGCGGCGAGGAGCGCCGCGCGCGAGACGTTGAACACGCCGTCGGCGTGCGGGACGGTCCCGGGCAGGACCGCGCGGGCCGTGGAGGTGGCCAGGGAGAACGAGGGGATGAAGGCGACCGGACGCAGGAAGCCGGGAGGGTCCAGGCGGACGGCGCCCGCGCGCCCCTCCTCGGTCCACGCGACCGTCGCACCCCCCAGGACGGCCGGGGCGACGTTGTCGGGATGCCCCTCGACGTCCGTTCCCAGCTGGAGGAGATCTTGGGCCCTCAGCGCCTCCGGATCCCCCACGAGGGCGCGCGCGAGGGCGAACCCGGCGACCAGCGCCGCGGCCGAGGATCCCAGCCCGTGCCCGTGCGGGATCCGGTTCGTGCAGTGCATGCGGATCCCGGCCTGCGGCGCGCCGACGTGGTCGAGGGCCAGCCGCAGCGCGCGCACGACCATGTTCGAGTCGTCCTCGGGGACCCGGCCCGCGCCCTCGCCCTCGACGACGACGGAGGTGGGCCCCGTGATCGCGTGCACGGAGACGGTGTCGTGCAGGTCGAGCGCCAGTCCCATCGAGTCGAATCCCGGACCCAGGTTCGCCGACGTCGCCGGCACGGTCACCGCCACGAAGTCATCCCTGAGACGCATCCGGCCCACCTCCCAGCAAGCCGGTCCCCCACCGAGGCCACATCGCTCAGTCGCCCTCCATGCGCAGTGTCGACGCCACCCGGCGCACGGCGGGCGAATGGGCCAGCGCCGCCGCCACTGCGCGCAGATCCGCCTCGCGCGCCTCGTGGGTCGCGATGACGATGACGGCCTCGCCCGGCGCCTGCCCGTCGCGCTGGTGCACGGACTGGATGGACACCCCATGGCGGGCGAAGATGCTGGAGACCTCCGACAGGACGCCGAGCCGGTCGTTGACCCGAAGCCGGAGCTGGTAGCGCGTCCGGGTCGACCCGGGGTCGAGGATCGGCAGGTGGGCGTAGACGGACTCGCGGGGGGCGTGGCCCCCGTGGACGCGGTGGGACGCGGCTGCGACCAGGTCCGAGAGGACGGCCGAGGCGGTCGGCGCCCCGCCCGCGCCCTGCCCGTAGAACATGAGGCGACCGGCCGCCTCCCCCTCGACGACGATCGCGTTGAAGGCGCCCGACACGGAGGCCAGCGGGTGGTCCAGCGGCACCAGGGCCGGGTGGACGCGCACGGCGACGCCCTCGTGGCCGGACTCGTCCGTGCGCCTCTCCGCGATGGCGAGCAGCTTGATGACGCGGCGGAAGAACGCGGCCTCGGCGACGTCCTCGGCCGTGACGCCGGCGATGCCCTCGACGGCGACGTCATCCATCCCGACCCGGGTGTGGAAGGCCAGCGAGGCGAGGATCGCGCACTTCGCCGCCGCGTCCAGCCCGTCGACGTCGGCGCTGGGGTCGGCCTCGGCGAAGCCGCGGGCCTGCGCGTCGGCCAGCGCGTCCCCGTAGGAGGCTCCCGAGGTCGCCATGGCGTCGAGGATGAAGTTCGTCGTGCCGTTGACGATGCCCAGCACCCGGGTGATGCGGTCGCCCGCCAGCGATTCGCGCAGCCCGTAGACCACCGGGACGGCGCCGGCGACCGCCGCCTCGTAGTAGAGGTCCGCGCCCGACTCCGCGGCCGCCGCATAGAGCTCGGGGCCGTGGGCCGCCAGGAGCGCCTTGTTCCCCGTGATGACCGACGCCCCGGCTCGCAGCGCCCGCAGCACGTAGGTGCGAGCCGGCTCGATCCCGCCGATGAGCTCGACGACGAGGTCGCGCCCGTCGATGGCGGTCGCGGCGTCCGTGGTGAGCGCCGACGGGTCGATGTCCGCCGCCCGGGGGGCGGAGGGGTCGCGGACCAGGACCGCTCCGATGGACAGCCGCGCCCCGGACCGGGCGGCGAGGTCGCCGGCCTGCTCGCCCAGGAGGCGGATCACCTGCGAACCCACCGTTCCCGCGCCCAGCACGGCGATGTCGAGGACCGGCAGGGACGGGGAGGCGGCGCTCCCGGATGAATCAGGCGTGTGGACCACGGCTCTCCTCCGCTGGTGTCGGCGCAGGTCGGGTCTCCTCCTCCGGTGCTCCCGGCGCTCCGCCCGGCCCGCGCGGTCAGTCTAGGCGGCCGGGACGCCCTCGGGCGGCAGCGTCCGGGAGGTGGCGGGGAGACGGCCCGCGAGGAGGGGCGGGCTAGGAGAAGAAGGACAGCAGCACCCATATGCCCAGCGGGAAGGAGGACGCGACGAGCCCTGCGACATTGAGGCGCGCGTGGTCCCGCATGATCGCGACGTACTCGCGTAGCACCGCCGTGGGCCAGTAGTAGTGCGCGGTGGGCGCCCCCACCGCATAGCCGTCCAGGCCCGCGGCGCGCATCAGGGTCGCCGCGCGGAAGGCGTGGAAGCTGCTCGTGACCACGGCGACCCGCCCGGTGATGCCGCGCTCGTCGAGCAGGCGCCGGGTGCGCTCGAGGTTCTCCCGGGTGGTCGTGGACTCCCGTTCCACCAGGATCCGCTTCGGATCCGCGCCGTGGTCGCGCGCGTAGTCGGCCATGGCGTCGGCCTCGGCGCGCTCCTCGTCGGGGCCGCGGCCCCCCGAGAGCACCAGCGGCGCCGGCCGCCCCCGCTGGGCCTTTCTCCCCGCCCACTGGATGCCCCGGTCGACGCGGGAGGCCAGCAAGGGCCCCACGCGCGTTCCCCCGACCAGTCCGGCGCCCAGGACGATGACCGCGCCCACCTGCCGGCCGAGACGCACGGCGGACTTCCCGTAGACCCATGACCACAGGAGGTAGGCCATGAGCCCGTACCCGCACCAGCCGGCCGGCAGGGCCAGCAGGAGGAGGACGGCCATGAGACGGGTGGAGCCCGCGGCGATGGCCAGGGCGCCGAGCGCGGGGTAGGCGAGGATCAGGAGCCCGACCACGAGGGCGAGGGCGTGGGCGAGGGAGCGGCCCTCGCGCCGGATGACCTGGACGCCCGTGAGGACCAGGAACACCCCGAGCGTGAGGACGGCCAGTGTGAGGACCACCATGACGGCGAGCAGTAGCCAGGCGTCGACCTGGACGTCCGGGAGGAGGCTCGCCGCCCGCTCAAGGAACGACCCGAACGCCAGCAGCGCCAGGAGCATGACCAGCGTGAGCAGGAGGACCCCGCACCGCACCGTCCGCGGATCGCGCCAGACGGCCAGGACGAGGGCGGCGGCGAGCACGAGGAGCGGGGCCACGATATCCATATCTGGATAGTACCGACCGCGCCTGCCGAACCGTGATGTAACAGACATGATGAGCCCAGACCCGGGACGTTGGTCCCCACGTCGGCGGGCCGTCCCAGGCGCGGCGGTCCATTGAGAGGTACCGCATAGGGTCGCCTCACTCCCTGTTCTGGTCGGGTGCTCCGGCGACGAGGACAATGGTCCGTGGACGCCCACCCGGCGCCCATGACGGGCCCGCCCCGTCGTCGGACTCCCCGACCGGGGAGGCTGAGATCGAGAGAGGGATCATGACGACCCAGATGACTGCTCCCGCCGCCCAGACGACCGATCCATGGACCGGATTCGTCACGGGTCCATGGACGGAGGACATCGACGTCCGCGACTTCATCCAGCGCAACTACACGCCGTACGAGGGCGACGCGTCCTTCCTGTCCGGCCCCACTGAGAAGACCTTGCGCACCTGGGACACCCTGGAGAAGAAGTACCTCTCCGTGGAGCGCGAGCGCCGCGTCTTCGACGTCGACACCCACACGCCCGCCGACGTCGACGCCTTCGGCCCGGGCTACATCAGCGAGGACGATGACGTCGTCGTGGGCCTGCAGACCGATGTGCCCCTCAAGCGCGCGATGATGCCCAACGGCGGGTGGCGCATGGTCGAGACCGCCATCAAGGAGGCCGGCAAGGAGCCCGACCCGGAGATCAGGAAGATCTTCACCCAGTACCGCAAGACCCACAACGACGCGGTCTTCGACATCTACACCCCGCGCATCCGAGCCGCGCGCCACTCCCACATCATCACCGGCCTCCCCGACGCCTACGGGCGCGGCCGGATCATCGGCGACTACCGCCGCGTCGCCCTCTACGGCGTCGACGCGCTGATCGCGGCGAAGAAGGTCGACAAGGACAAGGTGACCGACCAGCCCTTCTCCGAGCAGTGGGCACGTTACCGCGAGGAGCACTCCGAGCAGATCAAGGCGCTCCAGAAGCTCAAGAGGATGGCCGCCTCCTACGGCTTCGACATCTCCCGGCCGGCTGCGACCGCCCAGGAGGCCGTGCAGTGGACCTACTTCGGCTACCTGGCCTCGGTGAAGTCGCAGGACGGCGCCGCGATGTCGATCGGGCGCCTCTCCGCCTTCTTCGACATCTACTTCGAGCGCGACCTGGCCGCCGGCCGACTCACGGAGCGGGACGCCCAGGAGATCGTCGACGCGCTGGTCATGAAGCTGCGCATCGTCCGCTTCCTGCGCACGATCGACTACGACCAGATCTTCTCCGGCGACCCCTACTGGGCCACCTGGTCGGATGCGGGTTTCGGCGACGACGGGCGCACGCTGGTCACGAAGACCTCCTTCCGGCTGCTCCAGACGCTGCGGAACCTGGGTCCCGCCCCAGAGCCGAACATCACGATCTTCTGGAACGAGAACCTGCCGGAGGGCTACAAGCGGTTCTGCGCGGCGATCTCGATCGAGACCTCGGCCATCCAGTACGAGTCCGATGAGCAGATCCGCTGCCACTGGGGGGACGACGCGGCGATCGCCTGCTGCGTGTCCCCGATGAGGGTCGGCAAGCAGATGCAGTTCTTCGGGGCCCGCGTCAACGCCGCCAAGGCGCTGCTCTATGCCATCAACGGCGGCCGTGACGAGATGTCCGGCGAGCAGATCGTCAAGGGGCACGAGCCGGTTCGCGGCGACGGCCCGCTTGACTTCGACGATGTGTGGAACAGGTACGAGGAGATGCTCGACTGGGTGGTCGGCACCTACGTCGAGGCGCTCAACATCATCCACTACTGCCACGACCGCTACGCCTACGAGGCCGTCGAGATGGCGCTGCACGACTCCGACATCGTGCGGACGATGGGCTGCGGCATCGCGGGGCTCTCCATCGTCGCCGATTCCCTGTCCGCCATCAAGTACGCGACCGTCACCCCCGTCCGCGACGAGACGGGGCTGATCGTCGACTACGCGACCGAGGGAGAGTACCCGGCCTATGGCAACGACGATGACCGGGCCGATGAGATCGCCGCGGCGGTCGTCCACACGATCATGAGCAAGATCCGCGAGATCCCGCTCTACCGCGACGCCGTCCCGACCCAGTCGGTGCTCACCATCACCTCGAACGTCGTCTACGGCAAGGCCACGGGCGCCTTCCCCTCGGGACACAAGGCGGGCACGCCCTTCGCCCCCGGGGCCAACCCGGAGAACGGCATCGACACCCACGGCATGGTCGCCTCCATGCTCTCGGTGGGCAAGCTCGACTACAACGACGCCCTCGACGGCATCTCGCTGACGAACACGATCACCCCCTCGGGCCTGGGCCAGACGAAGGATGAGCAGATCACGAACCTGGTCGGCATCCTCGACGTCGGCTTCGTCCCCGAGGGCTGATCCCGGCCCCGCATCGCTTCCCACACCCCGGAACAGAAGGAGAACACAGATGTCCACCATGACCTACGCCGAGCGCGTCGCCGACATGAAGGCCAGCCGCGAGAAGGAGGGGATGGTCCCCGGCCTGTACCACGCGAACATCAACGTGCTGGACCGCTCCACCCTCGAGGACGCCATCGAGCACCCGGAGAAGTACCCGAACCTCACCGTCCGCGTCTCCGGCTACGCGGTGAACTTCGTCAAGCTGACGCGCGAGCAGCAGCTCGACGTCCTGTCCCGCACGTTCCACACGAACGCCTGACCGTTCTGGTGATGACCGCTGAGCAGGCCGGGGCCGTCGGCGTCCAGGACTTCCTGGCGCCGGCGGCCCGGCTGCGCGGTGCGGGCACGGCCGGGCTCGCGGAGCTCTCCGACCTCGAGCATGCGGACCGGCTGGCGCGCATGCGCGAGGGGTCGCTGGGCTCGGTCCACTCCTGGGAGCTCGTGACCGCCGTCGACGGGCCGGGGACGCGGATGACGGTGTTCCTCGCCGGCTGTCCGCTACGCTGCCTGTACTGCCACAACCCCGACACGCTCGAGATGCGCCGGGGCGAGCCGGTCGAGGCCGATGAGCTCCTCGCCAGGATCCGGCGGTACCGCCGGATCTTCCAGACCACGAAGGGCGGGATCACCCTGTCGGGCGGCGAGGTCCTCATGCAGCCCGCCTTCGCGGGACGTATCCTGCGCGGTGCGAAGGAGATGGGCATCCACACGGCGCTGGACACCTCGGGGTTCCTGGGCGCCGCGGCGACCGACCAGATGCTCGCCGACACGGACCTCGTGCTCCTGGACGTGAAGTCCGGGATCCCCGAGACCTACCGGAAGGTGACGGGCCGCGCCCTGCAGCCGACCATCGACTTCGGCGACCGCCTCAATGAGCGGGGCATCGAGATCTGGGTCCGCTTCGTCCTGGTCCCCGGGCTCACCGACGCGCCGGAGAACATCGACGCCGTGGCGCGCATCGCCCGGCGCTGGTCGCCGGGCTCGATGACCCGCCTCGAGGTCCTCCCCTTCCACCAGATGGGGCGCGACAAGTGGGCGGCGCTCCACATGGACTACACGCTGGCCGACACCAGGCCGCCGACGAACGAACAGGTCCGGGCCGTGCGTGAGCGCTTCCGCGGCTTCGGCCTCGAGGTGCGCTGACCGCCCCAGACCGGCTCCGGCGGAACCTGGGTTGGCGGCGCCTACCGGCCTCCATGCGTCATGGGACCGCGCGCGGCGCTGGCTCGACGCCCCTCGCGCGGGGCAGCAGCCCGGAATCACGCCCCGGGAGCCGTCGGCGTCCACGAGAGCCCCGGAACGCCCCACCCGGCCTCCTCGACGACGGCGCGGGCGCGTGCGGCCCAGGGCTCGGCCAGACGGTCGACGTAGAGGCTGCCGTCCAGATGGTCGAACTCGTGCTGGAAGATGCGGGCGAGCCAGCCTCGGGCCTCCACGCGCAGGGGAGCTCCCGTGACGTCCTGTCCTGTCAGAATCGCGCGAGGACTGCGCCTCAGCGGGAACTTGTGGCCGGGGACGGACAGGCAGCCCTCTGACTCGGCGGCCGGGTCCGGGGCTCCGGGTTCCAGGGGCGCGAGCTCCAGGGCGGGGTTGACGACGGCCCCCTCGTGGGTCGCGCCGGTCGCGACATCCGTCCAGCGCCACACGAAGATCCTCGCGTCCTTCCCCACCTGCGGGCCCGCCAATCCGACGCCGGGCGCGGCGAGCATCGTCTCGCGCATGTCGCGGGCCAGCCGGGCGAGGTCGGGGCCGAAGTCCGAGACGGGGCGCGCCGGACGGTGCAGCACGGGATCGCCAGTGATACGGATCGCAAGAATCGCCATGGGATCAGAGTAGGTGCGCATCCTCACAGGGTTGTGCCCGATGAGACGCACAGGGACCTTTGGCCTGATGCCGGCGACTTCTACGATGGACCCACCGACCCGGTCACAACCGCGAAGAAGGTCACCATGAGTCCTGTGCAGGTCAGCGGCGACACCGTCGCCGACTACATCGTCAATCAGCTGCTCTCCCTCGGCGTGCGCCGGATCTACGGCATCGTCGGCGACTCGCTCAACCCGATCGTCGACGCCGTGCGCCGCTCGAACAAGGGCGGCAAGGGCATCCAGTGGATCCATGTCCGCCACGAGGAGTCGGCGGCCTTCGCGGCCGCCGCCGAGGCGGAGACCACAGGACAGCTCGCTGTGTGCGCGGGCTCCTGCGGCCCGGGGAACCTCCATCTCATCAACGGCCTGTTCGACGCCAACCGCAATCGCGTCCCCGTTCTCGCGATCGCCTCCCACATCCCCTCGGTCCAGATCGGCACCGGGTACTTCCAGGAGACCCATCCCGACCGGCTGTTCAACGACTGCTCGGTCTACAACGAGATGATCACAAACCCGCAGCAGGCGCCGCGCGTCGTCACATCCGCGATCCAGCATGCGTGGGGCGGCCCGGGGGTCTCCGTGATCTCTCTGCCCGGCGACACCTCCGCCGCGAGGATCACCCCCTCCCTGCCCTTCGTCGTCGAGCGTCCCGCCTCGCCGCGCATCGTGCCCGCGGAGGCCTCCGTGCGCGAGCTCGCAGCCGCCGTCAACGCCGCGAAGAAGGTGACGATCTTCGCGGGCGCCGGCACCAAGGGAGCCCACGACGAGGTCATCGCCCTGGCGGACCGCATCGGCGCGCCCATCGGGCACTCGCTGCGGGGCAAGGAATGGATCCAGTGGGACAACCCCTTCGACGTCGGTATGTCCGGGCTCCTCGGCTACGGCTCATGCCATGAGGCGATGCACAGCGCCGATCTGCTGATCCTGCTGGGCACGGACTTCCCCTACGACCAGTTCCTCCCCGAGTCCGTGCGCACCGCCCAGGTCGACGTCCGCCCTGAGGTGCTGGGGCGGCGCACGCGCGCCGACATCGCCGTGGTCGGCGACGTCAGGGAGACGGCGACCGCCCTGCTGCCCCTCGTCGACGCGAACCGCTCCCGCGCCTTCGTCGACCAGATGACGAGGAAATTCGAGCGTTCGATGAAGAAGGTCGTCGGCGCCTACAGGGGCCGGTCCGCCGCGGCCCTCAAGCCCCTCCACCCCGAGTACGTCACGGACATCCTCTCGGAGGTCGCGGCCGACGACGCGATCTTCACGGTCGACACGGGCATGGGCAATGTGTGGGCGGCGCGCTACCTGCGCGTCAACGGCAGGCGACGGATCATCGGGTCCTTCCTCCACGGCTCGATGGCCAATGCGCTGCCGAACGCCGTGGGCGCCGCGGCCGCCAACCCGGGCCGGCAGGTCATCTCGATGTCCGGCGACGGAGGGCTGTCCATGCTGCTGGGCGAGCTCATCACCGTCAAGAACTACAACCTCGATGTCAAGGTCGTCGTCTTCAACAACGCCTCGCTCGGCATGGTCAAGCTCGAGATGCTCGTCAACGGCCTCCCGTCCTTCGGAACGGAGTCCGAGGACGTGAACTACGCGGCCGTCGGGGCCGGCATCGGCATCCCCTCCGTGCGCGTCGAGGAGCCCGGCGAGGTCCGGGAGGTCCTCGAACGCGAGCTGGCGAAGCCCGGCCCCGGGCTGATCGAGCTCATGACGGACCCACGCGCTCTGTCGCTGCCGCCCTCGATCACGGCCGACCAGGTCACGGGTTTTGCGACCGCCATGTCCAAGGAGGTCCTGGGCGGGGGCCTGGGCGAGGTCGTCTCGATGGCCCGCTCGAACCTCCGCAACATCCCGAGGCCGTGATCATCGCCCGGCGTCGGCCTCGTCATGGGCGTGCGGATGGGCACGCTGGTCCACGAGCGCGATGACGAGGGCGACGCCGAGCAGGATGAGCGTGAAGGCCGTCGAGACGGCGAGCCCGCGGGAGTACGCCGCGAGGCTTCCGTCGGTGTCCACGACGGAGAAGAACAGGGACGTCATGAGTGCCAGCCCCACCGTGGCTCCCAGCCGTTGAAGGGTCTGGAGGAGGCCCGACGCGGTGCCTGCGTGCCGGGTGGGCACATCCGCCAGCGTCAACGCCTGGTTGGGGGAGATCACCGAACCCGAGCCGGCTCCGGCGATCCCGAGGAGCACCGGCACCACCCACACGGTCCAGGGCTCCTCGGGACGAAGGGCCATGAGCAGTGAGAGGGCGGCCACGCCGGTCATCATGAGGAGAAGCCCTCCCACGACGACGCGGCGTCCGCGCTGGGAGACGCGCCGGCCCGAACGGGCGGCGGAGACGGCGGACGCCACCGCGAAGGGCATCTGGGCCATGCCGGCGAGCCACGCGGGAAGGCCGACGCCCTGCTGGAGCCACATCGTGGCCACGATGAAGATACCGGTGAACCCCCCGAAGTAGGCGGCGCCCAATGAGGCTCCCAGCACGAACCCGCGGTTGCGCACGAGGACTCCGGGCAGGATCGCCGGTCGCCCGCGGCCGTCCTGGCGCCGCTCCCAGAGGACGAGGACCACGGCGAGGACGGCGGCCACGCCGAGCAGCGACCAGGGAGCGCCCGCGAGGCCTCGGTCGGACTCGGTCCCCGCGATGAAGGGCCACATCACCGCGAGCACGATACCGGCGATGAGCACCAGGCCGACGCCGTCGAGCCCCAGTCCTCCTCCGGATCCGGAACGCCGTTGCGCGGCGGCGGACCCATGCCCCCGCAACCACCGCGCGGCCAGGGGCACCACCACGAGGCCGACGGGCACGTTGATGAGGAAGACGGATCGCCAACCGAGCTCCGGACCGAGGCTGGAGACCAGGACGCCGCCCAGCAGGGGGCCGATCGCGGTCGACACGCCGATCGTCATCCCGAAGTAGCCGAAGGCCCGCGCCCGCGCCGGACCACGGAACAGATCCTGGATGAGCGCGATCACCTGGGGATTGAGGATGCCGGCGAAGGCGCCCTGCACGATGCGCGTCACCGCGAGCCAGGCGGCGTCCTGGGCGAGTCCGCAGGCGGCGGAGGCGACGACGAACCCGATGAGTCCGAGGAGGAACATCGAGCGGCGCCCGAGCAGGTCGCCGAGCCGGCCCGCCGGAACCAGCACCAGGCCGAAGGACAGCGAGTAGCCGGCGACGATCCACTGGATGTGCGCGTCGTCGGCCGCGAGCCCCGCCTCGATGGACGGAAGCGCCACGTTGACGATCGACACGTCGAGCAACGTCATGAATCCCGCCGCGAGGATGACGGCGAAAGCCCGCCACCGCGCGCGGTCCTGAGGCTGTCCGCCGGAGGCGGATCGGGATGGGGGAAGACTCACCGCACCAGCATGCCACCGTGTTCCGGTACCTTCACGATCTGAGGGTGCGAGACCCGTCTCACCACCGCCCGCGCAGGTCAGCGCCGGACGGTCAGCGCCGCGACAGTGCCGCCCAGCGCGCCGCCGAGGTGCATCTGCCACGACACGGACGGGCCGGCCGCGAGGATGCCCTGGGCCATCGCGGCTCCGTAGACGGCCACCACGACGACCGCGATGAGGACGTCGCGCACCGCGATCCCCAGCGTGCGGCCGCCGGGGATGAGCGCCCCCACCACGATGTCGGAGAAGTAGCCGAAGACCAGCCCCGAGGCCCCGACGACGACGGTCCCCGCCGGCGTGAGCGCCCAGGCCAGCGCTCCTCCTCCGATCATCGCCCACACGGTGACCGCGTAGAACTCCCGGTGGCTGCGCAGCGCCACCAGGGTTCCCAGGACCGCGAAGGACATCGTGTTCCCCACGATGTGGGCCAGGCCGGCGTGCAGGAAGGGCGCGGTGAAGACGCCCCACCACCGGTCCGGGTCGCCCGCGATCAGGCCGAAGGAGACAAGGTTGACTCCCGGCACCACGGTCTCGGCGACGAAGACCGCCCAGATGAGGGCGAGCATCGCGACGACGGGCGCGGGTCCCGCCGACCGACGACGACTCGTCCGCGCCGGACGCCCCGGCGCCCGCGAGGGGGACGCCGCCCAATGGTCGGAGGTCATGGTGACATTGTGGCGGGCGCTCCCCACCGGCGCTCGGCGGGACGTGAAACGCCTCCAAGACTGACAGCGCTGTCCTATCCTGAGGGAACGATCCCTCCGTCGGTCGGACCCGACACACGTCAACGCAGACCCCATGATCCCTGGAGTACCCGATGCGCCTGTTTTCCCCCCGCCCGGTGTCCGTCCTCGCGACAGGCGCCCTCGTCCTCACCGGCCTCGTGTGCCAGCCCTCGGCCGAGGCCTCCCCCGCTCCGGCACCGGTCGACGCCGTTGCCGCCGTCAATCCCTTCATCGGCACCGAGGAGACCGTGTCCGTCAACGAGGGGAACGCTCGGGGAAACGCCGCCTACGGCAACACGTTCCCCGGCGCCACGATGCCCTTCGGCATGGTCCAGAACAGTCCCGCCACCTATGCGTCCCAGAAGGTCAACGACGACATTGGCCACACCCGAGGCGGCTACGAGTACAACGCGGACGTGATCCGCGGATTCGGCCTCACCCGGCTGTCGGGGACCGGATGCTCCGGGCGCTTCGGCGGATTCGACTTCCCGATCCTTCCCTACACCGGGCCCCTGACCGGCTCCGCTCTGCCGTCCAGCCCCGCCGACGACGTGACGGCGTACTATCTGCCGTTCTCCCACGACAACGAGTCCGCCGAGCCCGGCTACTACGCAGTCACGTCCGACAACGGGGTGAAGTCCGAGCTCACGGCCACCACCCGCACGGCCGTCGACCGATTCGCGTTCCCCGCCGGAGGAGACTCCGCGACGTTGGTCCTCGACGCCGCCGGGTCGAACAACGACGTCTCGAACGCGTCGCTCACGATAGACCCCGTCGCGCGGACCGTCTCCGGATCGGTCACGGCGAAGATCGTGTGCGCATCCGGCCCGTCCTACACCGTGTACTTCTCGGCGGCCTTCGACCGGGACTTCGCCTCCTATGGCACATGGACCGGCAACACCGTGACGGCCGGAGGGACCGCTGCCTCCGCCACGACGCAGAAACACGGAGCGGGCGGTTGGCTGGCCTTCGCCCCCGGCTCGACCGTGACGGCTCATATCGGCCTGAGCTATGTGTCGGTGGACGGCGCCGCCGCCAACCTCGCGGCCGAGTCCGCCTCGCTGGGCATCGACGACGTGCGCGCCTCCGGGCGCGCCGCCTGGGAGGACGCGCTGGGCGCAATCGACGCGCGCGGCGGCGGCGAGGACGCCGACACGAAGTTCTACACCGCGCTTTACCACGCCCTGGGCAGCCCGGCCACCTTCGAGGACGCCGACGGGCGCTACACCGGCTACGACGGCCAGGTCCATCAGGTGAGGGACGGCCACCATTTCTACGTGAACTTCTCCGGCTGGGACACCTATCGCGGCCAGGCGCAGCTGATCGCCGTGCTGGAGCCCCAGGTCGCCAGCGACGTCAACCAATCGATCGTCGATATGGTCGACCAGTCGGGAAGGTGGTCGTCCTGGCCCAGCTACAACCAGATCCAGACCAAGATGAGCGGCGACTCGCTCCAGGTCATCGTCTCCTCCACCGATGCCTTCGGATCCACCGACTACGACCGTCAGCAGGCGTTGGAGTCCATGGTGGAGAGCCAGTCGGTCCCCGCGGCCGCGACGGAGTCCAACCGCTCCGACGCCTTCCTCTACACGACGCTCGGCTGGGTGAACGGCGACTCGAAGAACGCGGCGACCTCACGCACCTTGGAGTACGCCACCGACGACTTCGCCATCGCTCAGCTGGCCCGGCGTCTCGGCGACTCCGACGCGTCCCAGTCGTTCAGCCAGCGCTCGCAGAACTGGATGAACGTCTTCGACTACGCAGCCGGCCACATCGACGCCCGCAACAAGAACGGGTTCATGAACGCCCCGTTGAACACCCAGGGCGACCAGTACGAACAGTCGACGGGCAACCAATACGGCTTCTCGGTGCCCTTCAACATGGCGTCGCTCATCCAGGCGCGCGGCGGGGTCGACGCCTCGACCGCAGTCCTGGACACGATGCTGACGGAACTCGACGCCGGAGCCTTCTCCGACTATTCGTACCTGACGAACCAGCCGAGCTTCGGGCTGCCGTGGGTCTACAACTGGCTGCAGGCTCCCGCCAAAGCGGCGGACACCCTGGACCGCGCGGTCGCCGAGCTCTATGGGACCGGACCTGACGGCCTGATGGGCAACGACGACCTCGGGTCTCTGTCGGCGTGGTACGTCTGGGCGAGCCTCGGCCTCTACCCCGGCATCTACGGGACCGCGAATCTCCTCGTGAGCTCCCCGATGTTCGACTCCATCACGATCGCCTCAGGCAACGCCGACCGGACGATCTCGATCTCCGCGCCGGGCGCGACCTCCGGACGGCGTCACATCGCGGGTCTGTCAGTCGATGGCGTTGCGCAGACCTCGAGCTGGCTGCCCGAGTCTTTCGCGCGCAACGGCGGAACGCTGGACTTCACCATGACTTCCGACGCCGCCCCTTCATGGGGCACCGGAGCGGACGACGCGCCGCCCTCGTACGAGGAGGGGACCGACGACCGCAACGGACGCGGCATCACGAAGGACGGCGCGAAGAACCAGGGCACCCTGGACGTCAACGGCGCGACACTCTCCTATGAGAGGCTCGCCGCCCTCGGCGCCACGCCGGGAGCCTCCCTCCGGTTCGGCGACACCGGGGTGACGTTCACCTGGCCCGACTCCGCCGACGGCACCCGCCCAGACCACTACATCCCCCACGGGCAGCGCCTCGATGTCGACGACGTCAAGACCTCTGGGATCTCATTCCTGGGGCTCGCCACCAATGGCCCGTCGACCGGCGACGCGACCGTCGAGTACACCGACGGCACCACGGCGACCGTCAAGGTGTTCCTCTCCGACTGGACGCCGTCGACGGTGCCCGCAGGCAACACCGCCGTGCTGTCGACCAGCGGGCGCAACACGAAGGAAGGCGGATCCGACACGGCGTCCCCGAGGGTGTTCGCCACCGACGTCCAGGCGCTGGACGCGACGAAGACCGTCGCCGCCGTGGACCTGCCGACCATCGTCGACAAGGGCATCATGCACATCTTCGCGATCGGGTTCCAGAACCCCACGGCGGGGGCTGCCCTGGCGACGTCCACGTCGCTGTCCCTGTCCGCCTCCTCCACGGATCCGGACCACCCCGTCACAGCGACGCTGACCGTCGCGCCCGCCGGGGCTCCCGGCGTGCTGACGCTCGCGGACGGCGGCGCCGAACTCGGCCACGCGGAGGCCGGCTCGGACGGCTCCGCCGCGATCTCCGTCCCGACGACGCTGAGCACCGGACGGCATCAGCTGACCGCCACCTTCGTCCCGGACGACGTCGAGGCGTACATGCCGTCGTCATCCGAGGAGGTCGCGCTCACCGTGCTGCCCCCCTCGTCGACGGCCGGCAGTCCGCTGTGGTCGCGCTCCTACGAGGCCGGTACACCGGCCCCCGCCGGATTCCCCGAGCGGGGCGCCACCGCGGGCGTCGTCGGCGAGACAGCCGTCCAGCCCGGCCAGGTCACGGAGGTGACCTCCACCGATCCCAACATGGGCAACATCAAGGAGTACGTCGCCCGCCTGTCCGACGGCGATCCGGAGACGAAATGGTACGCGGCCGGTTCGGGGGCGCCCACGCAGGACGATCCGGTCATCGCGGCCTACCGCCTCGCCGGGGCACGGACCGCGACGGGGTACTCCCTCACGGCCAGTGGAGATTCCTCGAAGTTCCCCGAGCGCGATCCGGAGTCCTGGCAGATCCTCGGCAGCAACGACGCCGATGCGGATGACGACCTCACGGGGCCGTCGTGGACGGTGCTCTCCTCCGAGGCCGACCAGTCGTTCGCCGCCAACGGGCTGACGCGTTTCTACCGCATCCAGGATCCCGGCAGCTACACGCGCTACCAGCTGCGCATCACCGCGAACGCGGGCGGCGCCACGAGGACCGCGAACACGCAGATCGCCGACTGGACGCTCTCGACGGACGCCGGTGACACACCGCGCGCCCTCGGCCTGTCCGTGCGCCAGACGGGCACGGCACCCGGAGGCGCGGGCGACCAGGCGCTTCGTTACGCGGGCCGCGTCCTCTCCGACGGACCCGCCCGGTCCTCGACCGTCCTCCAGATGAACCTCGACGTACCCGTCACCTCAGACACGACGCTGTCCTACCTGTTCCGACCGGACTCCCAGGAGTCCGTCCCCGTGAGCGTCGACATCGTGTACTCCCCCTCCGACGGGTCCGGGGACGAGGTCCTGCCCGGCACGGCCGCCGCTGCCGCCCCGGGCGCGTGGACGCCCGTCACCGTCGACCTGTCGTCGCTGGCCGGTTCCCGCGTGCGCGAGCTGCGACTGCGTTACGAGGACCCTGATGCCTCCGGAGGGTCCCTGGTCAGCGGGTGGATCGACGCCCTCACGGTGGGTGCGCCC
This sequence comes from Schaalia naturae, assembly GCF_042665795.1. Classification (NCBI taxonomy): domain Bacteria; kingdom Bacillati; phylum Actinomycetota; class Actinomycetes; order Actinomycetales; family Actinomycetaceae; genus Schaalia; species Schaalia naturae. Next base: position 735,008 of record NZ_JBHTEF010000001.1, on the reverse strand, counting down.
CTTGTCGATCAGAGCACGGCCTGGACCTATTTGGACGCGCCCGACGTCGACCCGGCGGGTGGCGCCGTCGACCGCACCGTCTGGACGGCCACGTCCTTCACCCCCGGAGACCAGTGGTCGCGGAACCTCGGGCCGTTCGGAGCCAAGGGCACCGGCACCGACCTCGGGCCCTCCTTCCCGGTGACGACGAAGCTCGACCTGTCCAGGGACGGCCGGCCCTCCGCGGATGTCGAAGGCTACTTCTTCCGCACGACGGTCGACCTGGACCAGGCCGTCATCGACTCAGGCACCGGTCTGACGGGCACCGTGGTCTTCGACGACACAGCCACCATCTATGTCAACGGCATCCGGGTGGCGGGCTGGAACGACTCGGCGATCCAGAGCAACATCCAGTACCAGACGCCGGACGGCACGGCCGGAGGCGGGGACCCCGTGTCCCAAACGTTCGCCGTTCCGGCCTCGATGCTCGTCGCCGGGCGGAACACGATCGCCGTCGAGGTTCACCAATGCAACTCGACCTCATCGGACATCTACTTCTCGATGCCCCGGCTCGCCCTGGATGCGGGCGGCAGCCCGCTTCCCTACCGCGATGACCAGCTCGACGCGACGTACTCCTCCGACGGGGCGTCCGCACCGGACGGCCTCGACCACTACACGTGGCTGCTCCGCTCCTTCACAGACGCCGAGAAGAGCTCGACGATGGGTCCGAACACGGTCTATCCCTCAGGGACGGCTGCGGAGGACCTGTCGGCCGTCAACGACCGAACGGTCGTTGACATCAACAACGCGCCGACGTCCTCCACGAACAAGCTCGATCCCGCCGTCGAGGAGGCGCTGAGGGACGGAGCGGGCAGCCCGTACCTCACCATGGCCGACGGCCTGGGAGACACCATCGGCCCCCTGTACGCACAGGCGCTCGCCAATGACGAGCTGCCGAAGACCGAGGCCCTGCTGAGCTGGCGCGTCGAGAAGCCGACGAAGGCCTCCGGCGACGCCTACCAGACGGCGAAGGACAACTACCAGTACAAACGCCCATTCGTCCGGATGGGCTTCAGCGACTCCGGCGGCCTCATCCAGAAATGGGATTCGGCCAACGGCTACTCGGGTCTCGCCGGCGACGGATCGTTCCCCAGCGGGCACACGTCCCACGCGTACTCGCAGGGCATCACCCTGGCCACGCTTCTTCCCGAGCTCGCCCCCGGCATTCTCGCCCGCACCTCCGAGTACGCGAACAACCGCATCGTCCTGGCGTTCCACTACCCCACGGACATCATGGGAGGTCGGATCGTCGGCGAGGACACGACGGCCCGTCGTTGGTCGGACCCCGGGTACCGGGAGCTCCTGCTGGAGGCCCGCGACGAGTTGGTCGCCGTCCTCGCGGAGAAGTGCCAGGAGGTCGGTGCCGGACGCACACTGGACGAGTGCGCAGCCGGCCAGGCGCCCTTCCTGTCCGACGAGGACGCCGAGACCGTCTACCGCGATCGGCTCACGTATGGATTCCCGCAGGTGGGGGCCGCAGACCAGACGCCGTCCGTTCCCTCGGGAGCGTCGAACCTGTTGCTCACGGCCTTCCCGGACCTCACGGACGCGCAGCGCACCACGGTTCTGGCGGCCACCGGACTCCCCTCCGGGTACGTCCTCGACCAAACCGGCGACGAGGGAAGCTACCAGCGTCTCGATCTGCTCGCCGCGATGACCGCTTCGGTCCAGGTGGGCGACGACGGCTCGATGACCGTCAACGGCGTGAGGGTCGATGCCGACGGCGTCCCGGTCGCCGTGGATCCGGTTGTTGTCACGCCTGGTGAGGTGACGTTCACGGACCGTGACGGCACAGCTGACGACACGTACACGATCCCCGGGACCGAGGGCGTCGAGTACGTCGTGGACGGCCGGGTCGTCGAGCCCGGCGCCCACCCGGCCACCGGCACGGTGGCCGTGACGGCGCGTCCCGCCGGCGACGGCTACGTCCTGGCGGACGGCGCGGCACGCGAGTGGTCGCACACCTTCTCCGCCGGGACCGGGCCCGCCCCGCGACCGAGCCCGACGGAACCCGCGAACCCGTCAAAGCCGTCCACCGGGACCGGCGCTCTGGCGAGCACCGGATCACCAACAGGACTCCTGGCGACGATGGCGACGATCCTGGCGCTCGCCGGCGCCGGGACCGCCGCTCTCCGCCGTCGCCGTGCCTGACGACGAGGAAGTGACGGGGCGGGCCCGCACGACGTCGGGCCCGCCCCTGCGCGCACTCCGCTGAGGATGAGGCACCAGGCCGACCGCGCGTTCGGGCTACCGGGAGATCGCGCAGCCGGACCCTCGGCCGTCGCCGTTCACCGGGACGGCCCCGACGGTCCCCCGCGCCTGCGCATCGTGGGGCGCGCCCGCACAGCAGAGGGGCGGAGCCGCCTGGCAGCGCGCCCCGCCCCTTCGATCCTGCCGATGAGAACCTCAGCTCAGTCCCGGTGGCGCCTCCGGACCGCCATGGCGCCGGCGCCCAGAGTCAGCGACAACCCGGCCAGTACGCCGACCAGTCCTGTTGGTGATCCGGTGCTCGCCAGAGCGCCGGTCCCGGTGGACGGCTTTGACGGGTTCGCGGGTTCCGTCGGGCTCGGTCGCGGGGCGGGCCCGGTCCCGGCGGAGAAGGTGTGCGACCACTCGCGTGCCGCGCCGTCCGCCAGGACGTAGCCGTCGCCGGCGGGACGCGCCGTCACGGCCACCGTGCCGGTGGCCGGGTGGGCGCCGGGCTCGACGACCCGGCCGTCCACGACGTACTCGACGCCCTCGGTCCCGGGGATCGTGTACGTGTCGTCAGCTGTGCCGTCACGGTCCGTGAACGTCACCTCACCAGGCGTGACAACAACCGGATCCACGGGTGGGGTCTGCTTCGCGGTCACCGTCAGGACGACCGCCTCCGACTCCGAGCCGGCATAGGCCTCCGCGTCCGCCGGCGTGAACACGGCCGTCAGCGCGTGATCGCCCACGGCGAGCTCCGCGGGCAGCGCTGCCGACGCGGTCCCGTCCCCGCCGATCTCCAGGGCGTCGACGAGGACCTCGTCGCCTTCGGCGATGGTCACGACGCCTGCCGGCGCCGGCATTGGGGCCCGGGCGAGCCGCTCCGCCCCCTCCGCCGTCGAGACGGCCACCGTCGCCGTCACCGTCGATGCCTCCCCCTCGACCACCGACTCCGCCGAGAGCCGCAGGGTCGTGGTCGTCGCCGCAGGCTCCGCGGGCTGGTCCGGCGCATTCGTGGCCATGGCGAAGATGCGCTGCTTCTCCGCGGTCGGGAGGACGACGTGGGTGATCGTGAGCCCCTCTGGCGCCGAGATCACCGGCGTCGACCAGATGATCGCGCCCAGGCCGTTGGTGGCGGGTCCGGATGCGGTGTTGCGTTCAGGCATCGTCGCGACCTGGATGTCGCCGAAGCTCGGCGTCTGATCGGGGCCGGTGGGGATCACCCAGTCGTCGAGCCCCAGCGTGAGCGTCGCAGAGGAGCCGTCGGAGTAGAAGATGGTTCCCTCCGCGCTCTGGCCGCCGTTGCGGGCTGCGCCGATGAAGCTCATCGATGTCGGGTGCCCGGGGACAAGGATCGTCTGCCCGGCGGGTTGGACCGCATCGGGCTCCCCGGCCTCGGAGGAGGGCCAGGTGAAGGCCAGATCCGTGCCGGGCACCGCCGACTCGGCGCCCGGTGCGAGACCGGCGTCCGACAGCCCCTCGCGCTGGTAGGAGGCGCCTTCATTGTCGAAGTCGCCGATCGCCCCCCGGTCCCCCTTCGGAGCGGTGGCGACGATCCCGAAGGCGTTCTCCAGCGGCATCGGCGCGTCGATCGTGACGGGGACGACCGCGGTCGCCGCCTCCTCTCCTCCGGCGAGGCGGACCGGCAGGGCGGCGGTGGCGCCCACGGCCGCCGCGTCCGCGCTGATCGTCACCGAGATGCGCGTGAGCTCTCCCGCGCCGATCGTGGCCTCTGGAACAGCCGCCGTGAGCGGCGAGCCCTCGGGCCCCGTCCCCGTCACGGTCACGGGGTCGGTGCCGATGTTGCGGACGGCGACCGTGGCCTGGACGGTCCCTCCGGGGGCGACGCTCACCGGAGCCTCCGCACCGGCCAGCAGCGTCGAGCCACCCTCGCCGTACGAGGGCGGCGCCGCGTCCTCGCCCGTCGCCCAGGATGTGTCCCTCTCCGCGGAGAGCGTGTAGTCGATAGTGCCGCCCGACAGGACGTCGCCGCCTGCGACCCATGCCTGGTCGGCCGGCTGGCCGTTGACGCTCAGCCCGGAGATATAGCGGTGGGACCGGGCCCCGGGCGCGGTGATCGTGATCTGGTCTCCGGCACCCGGACGGATGACGATCTTCTCGAACACCGGCGTGGACACGGCGAGGTTCGTGGTGCCCGGCGTGATGGGGTACAGCCCCATCGCCGCCCACAGGTACCAGGACGACATCGCTCCCAGATCGTCGTTTCCGGGGAGCCCGTTGATCGTCGGACCGTAGTGGGAGGTCCGGACCGCGTCTGTCACCTCCTGCGTACGCCACGGCTGGCCGACGAAGTCGTAGAGCCACGGGATATGGAAATCGATCTCGTTCCCCGCCCACATATAGGGCTCGTCGGCCCCGGCGTTGGTCTTCTGGAAGAACGCGTCCAGCCGCTCCGCGGCCGCCTCCCGCCCGCCGATGGCGCTCACCAGGGAGTCGATGTCCTGGGGGACGAGCCACAGGTACTGCTCGGAGTTGCCCTCGTCGAACCCGGACTCCCCCATCCTCGGGGATTCCCGCCTGTCCGCCTCGAGGAACGCCCCGTCGGCCGCTCGTGGAGCCACTGTGTTCCACGCGGGGTTGAAGATGTTCCTCCACCACGTCGACCGTTCCTGGAACTTGGTCGCTGTGACAGAGTCTCCCAGCGCTTCGGCGAAGCGCCCGATGGCGAAGTCGTCGATCGACCATTCCTGGGTGGTCGAAGCGCTGGTGTCCCCCTGGTCCCCGTGGAACGCGGCGGTCGGCGGCGCGTACCCCAGTCCGTTGTACTGCTCGGCGCCCTTGCGCTCCCAGTACTGCGGTTGGATTTGGTTCTGGTTGCCGGTCAGGGCGCTGCTCACCATGTAGGTCAGCGCCGTGGCGGTGTCGAAGCCGGTGCCCCCGAACGCGTGGGCGTTGACGATCAGGGGAACGACGTTGTCGCCGGTCATCTGGTTCGTCGTGCCGTTGGCCATCTTCCACCGGGGGAACGCGCCTGACTGCTTCGCGTCGTTGACCAGGGACTGGGCGAGGTCGGAGGCGACGTCCGGGTCGAGCATCGCCTGCAGTGGGACGAGGGAGCGGTAGGTGTCCCAGTCGGAGACGTTCGTGTACTGGGCGTCCTGCCCCTCCTCCAGCTGGTGCACGGTGCCGTCGAAGCCCAGGTAGCGTCCGTCGGCGTCGTCGAACGTGTTCGGGTGCAGCATCGCCCGGTAGAGCGACGTGTAGAACATCTCGGTGTCCTCCGCCGAGCCTCCGGAGACCTCGATGCGGCTCAGCGCGTCGTTCCACGCCTCCTCCGCGGAGGCGCGGATCTCGTCGAAGGACCGTCCCCCGGACTCGGCGGCGAGGTTCGCCCGCGCGCCCTCCACGGACACGAAGGAGACACCCACCCGGGTCTCGATGGTCTGTCCGCCGGGGAACTGGAGCCACGCGCCTGAGCGGCCTCCCGTGCCGGTGAGCACGCCGTCGGCGTTGACGCCGTCCCGGCCCCACGTGCCGGCCTTCTGGGCCGGCTGGCTGAACTCGACGGCGTAGTAGATCGTGTACTCGTTGCCCTTGCCGCAGAAATCGCCCGTCGTGGCCGATCCGGTCACGGTGGTGAGGTCCTCGGACACTGTCGCCTCGGCGTCGCTGTTCCCGTTGAGGGACCCCCCGGAGCGGACGTGGACGTAGGCCGGGGCGTCGGCCTTCGAGAAGGTGAAGCGGCCGATCCCGGTGCGCGTGGTCGCCGACAGTTCGGCCGTCACGCCCGTGTCGGGAAACTGCGCGGTGTAGTACCCCGGGACGCCGACCTCGGTGTCGTCGTGGGCGATCCTCTCCGTGGCGTACCAAGGCTGGCCACCCGGCGCCGTCGTCGTGGGCAGGATCGGGATGTCCCCGAAGGCCGTGCATCCCGCCGACGAGTGCGTCATCGAGAATCCGGTGACGTTCGGATTGTCGTGGCTGTACCCCCAGTAGGTCGAGGAGGTGTCCGGGGAGAACTGCACCATTCCGTAGGGGACCGCGGGCCCGGGGAACTGGTTGATGGTCCCGACGTGCTCACCTCCCGTCCCGGTGCCGATCAGCGTGTCCACGTGATCGGTCGGCGCGTCCTCGGCCGCCTGGGCGGGCGGTGTCGCCGACACGGCGCCGGCGACGGTCAGCGCGCCCACGGCCGCGAGCGCTCCGATCCTCGATCTGAGTCCCCTTGTCATCGTGTTTCCCCTTTCGTCGCCCGGGTGGCTTCTCGTCGAGTTCCCGCCGTCGTGATGAGTCCCAGCGCGCCGACCGCGAGCGCCGCGAGCCACAGCGCCGGGTCCGCTCCCGTGTCGGACAGGCCCTCGACGGCGTCCGCGGAGGGCGGGGCGGTCGCCGGGGTTCCCGGCCTGTCCGGGGCCGCCGGGCCGGTCGGCTCCGCCGGCTCAGTCGGCTCGGCGGCGGTGACCTCGATGGTGACGGGGGCGGCCTCGGCTCCGGACCAGGCGATCCGGTCGTCCGGGACGAACACGGCCGTGAGCTCGTGCCGTCCCACCGCGAGATCTGTGATCGCCGGTGCCGGTTCGCGGCTCCGGGTCGACCATTCGCCGAGCAGGCGGTCGCCCTCGTAGATCCGGACGGATCCGGGGGCGGCTGGGTCGACGGAGACCTCGATCGCGACCGGTGCCCCCTGCCCGATGGAGTCGGGAGCCGTGGCTGTGAGCTCCGGATGGACCCACACGGGCGCATCGGAGGCGATCGCGAAGAGGTGCATCTTCTCGTTGTCCGGAACAGTGACGGAGACGAGGTCCTGTCCTTCCGGCACGTCGATCGCCGCTGTGGCGTACAGGCCGCACGCCGCGCCGTCCGAGCCCGACCTCGACCCGCGTTGAGCGGTGATCGCGAGGGGCCTCGAGCCTCCTCCCGGGTTCGCCCCTGAGCACCAGTCCGGCATCGAGATCGCGGCCGTGGTCTGCGACGTCTCCCCCGTCGACTCCTCGCGCAGCCCGAGGACGACGTCGCCGTCGTAGGTCCCGTTGTTCGAGGCGCCGACCAGCGCGATCTGCCCGGAGTCGGCCAGGGCCTCGGGCATCTGGAGGGTCTGCCCCCTCATCCGGAGGTTGTCGGGCCCCTCGGCCGCGATCCAATAGGCGAGCCGGGTCTCGGGGATCGTCAGGAGCGCGCCGGCGGGCACTCCGGCGCCGGTCAGCAGGGTCCGGTCGAAGAAGTAGCCCATGCCGTCGAAGTCGGCGTTGGCCCGGCCGATGTCGCCGATGGCGGTGTTGTCGAAGGAGCTCTCCAGGTACGAGGCCGGACCGACCTGTACCGGGACCTCGGTGGCGGACTCCTGGTCGCCGGTCGCAGCGGTCAGCGTGAGCGCGTGCTCGCCGGAGGCCGCCCATTCGGGCGCCGTCACCGTGACGGCCGTGGACGTGGAGGCGGGAAGTCCGTTCGACGCCGCGCTCCACTGGACTTGGTCCGGATCCGTCGCCAGTCCCTCGCCGGACGCCGTCAGCGTGCCGGAGAGCGTTCCCGCGCCCTGGGCGAGGACTGAGGCCTCGACTGTCAGCGTTCCCCCGGGCCGCACCCACAGGTTCGACGGAGAGGCCGAGACGGAGAGCCGCTGCTGGGTGCGGTCCGCGTCGATCATCGGGTCGGGCGCGGCGTCCTCGCCGGTGGCCCAGTTGGACGCCGCGGTCCCGACCGCGATGTCGACCTCGGACACCGCGTCCAGATCCGGGTCCTCGATGTAGCCCGCGCCCCAGTCGATTCCGTCCATCGAGACGCCCTGGATGTAGCGCGCCTCGTCCGACACGCCATCCGACCTGATGACCAGCGGCTTCCCGTCGGGGCGCTGGATGGTCACCTTCTCGAACGCGGGGGTGGACAGCCCCCACAGGTCCTGCCCGGGGACGATCGGGAACAGGCCGATCGACGCGAGGACGTACCAGGCGGACATCGTCCCCAGGTCGTCGTTGCCGGTCACGCCCGTCGGCCCGTCGGTGAACAGCGTCCGAGCGGCGCGCAGGACGTCGGAGGTCTTCCAGGGTTCGCCGGCCCACAGGTACATGAAGGGCGCGTGGAGGTCGGGCTCGTTGTTCGGGTTGTAGCGGTCGTTGCCGTAGTAGTCGTAGGTGCCGGTCACCCATTTCTGGCGGGCCGTCCCCTCCGGGTCGGTGACGACATCGGGGAAGGCGAAGAAGCGGTCGAGCCGGTCGATCGTCGCGTTCGTCCCGCCGAGGAGTCCCATGAGGTCCTCCGGGTCCTGTTGGACGAGCCACGTGTACTGCACGGCGGTGGCCTCGTGGAACCCGCGGGCCTGAGCGGGGTCCTCGCTGCCGGAGAAAGCCCCGGACCGGTCCCGCGCGCGGAAGTAGCCGGTCGAGGGATCGAAGATGTTGCGGTAGCTGGTTCCCCTGGCGGCGAGACGGTCGGCGTCCGCGGTGTGGCCCAGGGCGCGGCCCATCGTCGACAGGGCGGCGTCCGCCAGGGCGTACTCGAGGGTGGCCGATCCTCCGTGGTCGAGGTCGTAGTCGCCGGGCCCCTTGCGGGTGGACGGGTCCTGGGGCACGTAGCCGTCCCGGATGTACTCCACGTTCCCGGCGCGCCCGTTGGCGAAGGAGTCTGCGGGAGGGACGCCGTCGGCATTGTGGAGGAGGACCTCCCAGGCCTCCTCCTCATGGCCCTGGAGGAGGCCCTGGGACCACGCCGACACCAGCCAGACGGTCCCCGGGTCCCCGGTCATGATGTTGGTCTCGGCGGTGGCGAATCCCCATCGGGGGAGCCAGCCGTATTGCTGGCCCTGGCGGACGAGCGAGAGCGCTTGGTCGGCGGCCGCCTCGGGGTCCAGCAGGGCGACGAGTTGCTCCTGGGTCCGGTAGGTGTCCCACAGCGAGTAGTTCTGGTAATAGGTGAAGTCCGGGTCGTCCTCCCGGTGGATCTCCCGGTCCCACCCCGTGTAGCGGCCGTCGACGTCGCTTCCGATGTTGGGCGCGAGGAGGCTGCGGTACAGGGATGAGTAGAAGACCCGCCGCGTCGCCGCGTCCGCCCCTTCGATGTCGATCGAGTGCAGGCGGGTCTCCCAGTCCACTGTCGCCCGGGCGAGCGCCTGTTCGTAGGTCGCGGACTCCGCCTCGAGGTTGGCGGCCGCTCCCGCGGGGTCGACGTAGCTCAGCGCCGTCTGGGCCTCGACAGTGGTGTCGCCGTCGCTCGCGTCGAACTGGACCCAGGCGCCGTGCCGGCCCGCTCCACTGGAGGTCTGGTCGGCCGAGATCGCGTCGCCCGACCAGGTGCCCGCGGCCGCCACGTCACGGTCGAAGACGGTCCTCGTGTAGAAGGTCACCTCGGGCGTGTCCTGGCAGAAGCCCTTCGTGGTGATCCGGGCCTCGACCGTGCGCGCGTCAACGATGGAGACCGCCGAGTCGACCACCGTGTTGAGGGCCTGGCCGGTGTTGATGAGGACGGTGGCCTTCTCGGTGGACGGGAACGTGTAGCGCGCGACCGCGGTGCGCGCAGTCGCCGTGAGCTCCGCGGTCACCGTGCCGCCGGGGGCCTCGAGGCCCACCGAGTACTGGCCGGCGGAGGCGTGCTCCGAGGCGTGGGAGTACCCCAGGGCGTAACGCGCGTCGTCCGTCGACACGGGGTCGCCCGTGGTCGCCAGCATCGGCTGGACCCCGCCGAGGGAGCATCCCACCCCCGAGAGGTGGACCAGCGAGAATCCCCGGATCTCGGCTCTGCCGTAGTCGTAGCCGACGTTGTGGCCGTTGTCCGGGGAGAACTGCACCATCCCGAAGGGCGTGGCGGCCCCCGGGTAGGTGTTCCCCTCGTCCTGCGTCCCGATGAAGGGGTTGACGAGGCCGGCGAGGGGCTCGGCCTCCTCCGCCGCCCGGGCGGGGGCGGCGGACACGGCTCCCGCGCCCGCGAGGGCCGCGGTCGCGACCAGCGCCGCGAGGGCTCGGGGGACTCGGGACCTGCGGCGGGCGCCCGTTGTGCGCGTGTGGGACATGGCGATCCTCGTGCTCGACTGCAGTGTCGTCCGTTGCCACGTCTCCGTGGCACGGGATGGGACTGATGGCGAGGATAGTCAGCGCTGTCATAGTTGCGCACGCCCTTCCCCGAAATGTGACGTGTCACATAATCTCGAGGATCTCGATGCTCACGCGCGGCAGGAACACGAGACGCCGTCGCCCGCCTCGGGCTCCCGCCAGAGGGGTCCATACAGAGGGGCCCATAGGACCTGAAAGCGCCCCAACAGCACCAAATGCCGGAACGCGAACTCGGACGGTTTCCTCCTCACGCCCGTGGCCTGCATCAATGCCGACGCGCCCGGTGCCGGTCCGCGCGGACCTCCGGGTATTCTGTGCGACATTCGACGTTCTCCGGCCGTCGCGACCACGACGGGCCCCGGCGAATCGGGGGCCATAGGTCCAGATCAAGCAGTGGCCGCCCCCGTCGAGGACGGGGACGGCCAGAGGACGCGCCGGGGCGCAGTGCCGCCGGGTGGTGCGGGGCCCCTATCGGCCCAGATCCGCGCTCAGGCGAGCGTGCCCATCGGATCCCAGGCCGGCAGGGCCAGAGGCTCCTCGGTGACGGCGGGGCGCAGGTCCTCGGGCAGCGCGTCGATCTTCACGACGACCTCGAAGACGTAGTCGGTGAACCATGCGTCGTCCATCGTGAAGTAGCCCTTGTCCCCGGGCTCCTCCCCCCACGAGTTCTCCACGCGCCAACGGCGCGGGGTCCCGTCCTCGGCGATGTCGACGCCCGTGAAGAGCATGGCGTGGTTCATCGCGGACTCACCGCTGATGACCCGCTGCTCCTTCGTCGTCGACAGGTCGACGCCGAACAGCCCCGAGTAGTCGTGGAGCCCGCCGACCAGCAGACCGGAGTCGCGGTCCGCCTGCTGGGAGACGTCCGCGCCGAACCACACCGGCTCGCCCGCCGCCAGCGCATCCGCGGCCAGCCGCTTGACCAGGTCCATGGGGGCGTTGATGTAACGGATCTCCCGACCGCCGACCACATTGCCCAGATGCTCGACCGTCAAGGCGCTCCCCTTCGGGTGGGCGGCGCGCGGGTCGTCGACCAGGCAGACGTAGCGCGTGAGGTCCATCCCGACGTGGCGGTCGAAGAACTCGCGGGGCGTCAGCGTGCCCTCGCGGTGGAACCCGCCCTCGTCGTCCTGCCACTCCCAGTCGAAACGGGAGGGCGGCACCCCCAGGGAGATGACGAGGATGCGCCAGACGTCGCCCAGCACGGACTCCTTCGCGGCCCGAAGCTCATCCGCAGAGGCGCCCGCCGCGACCTGCGCGCGCAGATCCAGGGCCGAACGCCGCAGGAGGACCTGCAGCTGGGTATTCATCCGTCGGGTGTTGGAGGACGGCTGGGTCTCCGGCATCGCCTGCTTGGGGACGACCCCGTGCTTGAGGTAGAGGGACACCGCCATGTCCCACTGGCCGCCATCGCCCAGGACCTCGGCGAGAAGGAACTGGACGAGGCGGGAGCCGAGGTCCTGCGAGGCCGTCGCGATGACGTCCTCGAGGAACCAGTTCGCCCGCTCGAACTTGTCCCAGAACATCGCGTAGTTCTGAGAGAACTCGAAGTCCTTGACCCCCAGGTCGGCGCGCGCCCGCGAGCGCAGGAGGTTGAGGGAGGAGAACAGCCAGCACCGGCCCGATTTCTTCTGGCTCGTCACCGCCCAGTTGTCCAGGCGGTTCGACACCACCGTGGGAGTGCCCACCACCCTGCCCCGATCCAGCGCCGACTCGTCGATGCCCGACCGGGTCACGGCGTTGAGCGCGAGGCGCAGCGCGGGGTCGGACTCGGGCCGGCTGAGCCGGTCGAACAGCGCGCCGTCGATGGCGCCTGTGAGCGTGGTCATGGATGTGGTCCTCCTGGCTCGGATGCTGATGCCCCGATGGTACGCCGGAGGATCAGGCGGCCCGCCGAGACCCCGTTCCCGGGCCCGCGGGCCGGCGCTGCGCCCGAGCGGCGAGCAGCCCCAGCAGGGCCGCCAGCGCCCCGGGGTCCGCCTCCGGATCCTCCGGATGCCACTGGACGCCCATGACCGGCGCGCGCCGGTGCTCGACCGCCTCGACGACGCCGTCGGCGGAGCGGGCCGTGACCTCCAGGGAGCCGGGAACGCGGTCGATGCTCTGGTGGTGAGCGGAGTGGACCTCGACCCGCCCCTCCCCCAGCGCTCCGGCCAGGCGCGAACCCGCCCGGACGGCGACCTCGTGGCGGGCGAAGTGGTGGTCGCGGAGCAGATGGGGGTTGTGGTGCCGTGTCCCCGGGATGTCCTGGACCAGCGTCGCCCCCAACGCGACGCCGATGACCTGCAGGCCGCGGCAGATGCCGAGCAGGGGGATGCGGTGGCGGACGGCCGCGCGGACGATCGCGATCTGCGCGACGTCGGCGCGCGCCCAGTGGCGGCTGGCGCCGGGATAGTCGGCCGCTCCCCCGTAGTAGCGGGGGTCGACGTCCTCGCCGCCCATCAGGATGACGGCGTCGGCCAGGCGCGCCGCGCGAACGGCCGCTCGGTCCCCGTCGAGCTGGGCGAACTCTCGGACCACGTCCCAGCCGGGGGCGGCCGCCGCCGTCAGCGAGGCCCACATCCGATCCACGTGCGCGTTGTACAGCGCCTCGCCCGGCCGTTCGGGCAGCGCATTCGAGATGAGCAGCGTGGGTCGATGGGAGGACATGGCCCGACTGTGGCACCGGAACGGACGCCGCGGCACCCATGTCCGCCCAATGGTCTCCGGTGAATCCCGGACCGTGGGGCGCGCCCGGCCCTCCCCGCCGGCTCGTAGACTGGGCGGCGGCACAACAGAGTCGACGACGGCACGAGCGACGTGCCTACCGAGAGGACGGCACGCCCATGACCCGCACGGCATCCGGAACGGAGATCACGCTGGCATCGGGAGGCTATCGCGCGCGGCTCGTGACCGTGGGCGCCGGGCTTGCGGGCCTGACCCTGGGTGGACACGATCTCGTCGTTCCCCACGCCGCCTCCGAGCTGCCCCGCGGGTGGCTCGGCAAGACGCTCGTGCCCTGGCCCAACCGGATCTCTGGGGGAACGTATTCCTGGGCCGGCTCGACCTACCACGCCCCCGTCAACGAGCCGCAGACGGGAGCCGCCCTGCATGGGCTGATGGGCTGGGTCGACTGGTCGGTCGTCCATGCGGACTCGGACTCGGCGACGCTCGGCGCGTTCATCGCGCCGCGGTACTGGTACCCGTGGGCCCTGCAGTCCTGGGTGACCTACGCCCTCCATGAGGAGACCGGGCTGTCCGTGACGATCACCTCGACGAACGTCGGCTCCGAGGCCGCGCCCTACGGCGCCTCCTCCCACCCCTACCTCACCCTGGACCTGGAACCCTGCGACGCCTACTCGCTGAAGGTCCCCGCCTCCAGCGCGCTGGAGACCGACAGCAACCTCTCCCCCGTGGCCCGGCGGCCGGTCGGCGAGCTTGACCTGGACTTCCGCTCCGCCCGCCTCATCGGCGCCCGGAGGATCGACCACGCCTTCACCGATCTGCCGGAGGGCCCCTGGTCCGTGTCCCTGCGCTCCGCCGAGTCCGGTCTGTCCGTGTCGCTCGAGTCCGACGCCCCATGGGTCCAGGTCTACAGCGGAGAGGAGCAGGGGCGCCGCGGAGTCGCCGTGGAGGCCATGACCTGCGCCCCCGACGCCTTCAACTCCGGGGAGGGCCTGATCGCCCTGGAGCCCGGCGAGAGCGCGAGCCTCACCTTCGGCATCCGCGGGTCCCTCGCGGACTGACGCGGAGGACGGCCTCCCGCGCGGGCGAGGGGAGCGACATCTCACATCATGACATTGCGCGCCCAAGACCTTGGTTTTGGCGGATCATGACCGGCATGCATGTGGGCCCTGGCCCCTGTGCGTCAGTCCCGACGATCAAGGAGCGCGCGCATGTCCCCCCATCCTTCCCGTGCCGTCCTGAGCACCCTTGCCACTCTCTCCGCACTCGCCCTCCTGGCCGGGTGCTCCTCCGGGGGCGGCTCCGCCGATGAGTCCGGCGAGCCAGCCGCCAGCGGCGGGGGCGGAGGCGGCGACATCGTCATCGGCACCACCGACAAGGTCACGAGCCTCGACCCCGCCGGGTCCTACGACAACGGCTCCTTCGCCGTCCAGGTCAACGTGTTCCCGTTCCTGCTCGACGCCCCCGAGGGATCCTCCGACGTCGAGCCCGATATCGCGGAGTCGGCGGAGTTCACCTCCGACACCGACTACACGGTGACGCTGAAGCCCGACCTCACCTGGGCGAACGGGCACGCTCTGACCTCCTCCGACGTCAAGTTCACCTTCGACCGGCAGCTCGCCATCAACGACCCGAACGGCCCGGCTTCCCTGCTGTCGAACCTCGACTCCGTGGAGGCGCCCGACGACACCACGGTGGTCTTCCACCTCAAGAGCGCCAACGACCAGACGTTCCCGCAGGTGCTGAGCTCCCCCGCCGGGCCGATCGTCGACGAGGAGGTCTTCGACCCCGATGCCCTGACGCCCGCGGCCGACATCGTCGCCGGCAACGCCTTCGGCGGCCAGTACGTCATCTCCACCTACCAGGAGAACCAGACGATCCTCTACGAGCCGAACCCGAACTACGGCGGGCACCGCGATCCGGCGGCCAACGACTCGGTGACCGTGTCGTACTTCGCGGACTCCTCGAACCTCAAGCTCGCCGTCCAGCAGGGCGACGTCGATGTGGCGTACCGGTCCCTCTCGGCGACTGACATCGCCGACCTCGAGAACGATGACAACGTCACCGTCCAGACAGGACCGGGCGGCGAGATCCGCTACATCGTCTTCAACTTCGACACCCAGCCCTACGGCGCGTCCGCGGAGGACGCGGACGGGGCGAAGGCGCTGGCCGTCCGCCAAGCCGTCGCCGACCTCGTCGACCGCGACGCGATCGCCGACCAGGTCTACAAGGGCACGTACACGCCCCTCTACTCCTACGTGCCCGAGGGCCTGACCGGCGCGACCGAGTCCCTCAAGAGCCTCTACGGCGACGGCGAGGGCGGGCCCGACGCGGACAAGGCGGCCTCGACGCTCGAGGCGGCGGGTGTCGAGACCCCGGTGGCCCTGGACCTGCAGTACACGCCCGAGCACTACGGCCCCTCAGCCGGTGACGAGTACGCGCTGATCAAGCAGCAGCTGGAGGACTCCGGCCTGTTCACCGTCAATCTGAAGTCCACCGAATGGGTGCAGTACTCGAAGGACCGCACCGCGGACGTCTACCCCGCCTACCAGCTGGGCTGGTTCCCGGACTACTCCGACGCCGACAATTACCTCACGCCCTTCTTCCTCGAAGGCGGATTCCTGGCCAACCACTACGACAACCCGGATGTGGATGAGCTGATCCGGCAGCAGCAGGTCGAGGGCGATGCCGACAAGCGCGCGGAGCTGATCGGCGAGATCCAGGACAAGGTGGCGGCCGATCTGTCCACCGTGCCCCTTCTGCAGGGTGCGCAGGTGGCCGTGACCGGCACCGACGTCCAGGGCGTCAACCTGGACGCGTCCTTCAAGTTCTTCTACGCCCCCATCACCAAGTGACCGCGCGAGAGGCGGGGGCGTCCATCGCGTCGCCCCCGCCTCTCCTCGTCACCCCCACCACCTGAGGATCCCGGACATGTCCAGTCCCGCCGTTCCAGCAGTCGATCCGGGCGCAGCGCCGCCCTCGACCCCGGCCCCGTCCGTCCAGGCGCCGCTCCGGGCGAGGAAGGGCCCGTCGGCCCTGTGGCGCTACATCCTCACGCGGTTCCTCCTCATCATCCCCACGGTGTTCATCCTGGTCACGATGGTCTTCTTCCTCATGCACACCATCGGAGACCCGATCACCGCCTCCGTCGGCGACCGCCTCAAGCCCGAGGACCTCCAGGCGCGCATCCACGAGGCCGGGTACGACCGGCCCCTCCTCGTCCAATATGGGGACTACCTGGCCCACCTGGTGCGCGGCGATTTCGGAACGACGATCTCCGACAACCGCGCCGTCACCGACATCCTCACGACTTACGGGACGGCCACCCTCGAACTCGCCTTCTACGCGCTGGTCATCGCCTTCGTCGTCGGGATCCCCCTGGGCATGGTCGCCGCCCACGTGCGCGACCGGTGGGGGGACGCGCTGCTGCGGGTCCTCGCGATCCTCTTCTACGCGACCCCCGTCTTCTTCTCCGGGCTGCTGCTCAAGCTCGTCCTCGGCGTGGGGCTGGGCGTCCTGCCCGTCAGCGGACGGGCCTCCACCCGCGTCGAGCTGCGCCTGTCGACGATGGACGGGGCCAGCGGCATCTACCTCCTCGACGCGATCCGCTCCGGTCGGCTCGACTACGTCGGCGACGTCCTTTCCCACGCGGTCCTCCCCGGCCTCGCGCTGGGGCTCATGACCGCCGGCGTCTTCCTCCGTCTGGTCCGCACGAACATGATCGCGACGCTGGGAACCGACTACGTCGACGCCGCCCGCTCGCGCGGCGTCTCCGAGGGCCGGCTGGTCCGCCGCCACGCCTTCAAGCCGGCGCTCATCCCCATCGTCACGGTCATCGGCCTGGAGATCGCCATGCTCCTCTCCGGCGCCGTCCTCACGGAGACGACCTTCGAGTGGAAGGGCCTGGGCTTCCAGCTGGCCCAGTACCTCACCGCCCGGGACTTCGTCGCCGTGCAGGGCATCGTCGCCCTGCTGGCCGTCATCGTCGCGGTCACGAACTTCATCGTCGACATCGTCGCGGCGCTCATCGATCCCCGAGTGAGGTACTGATGGCCCCCGTCGCCGTTCCCCCCACCCAGCGGCGCTTCCGCACCGACTGGCGTCGCCTCATCCCGTTGCGCGCCCAGCTGGCCCAGGCCGTGGGGCTCCAGCGCGGCATGCTTCTCGCCGGGCTCGTCGTCATCGCCGTGTTCGTGCTGGTGGCCCTGTTCGCTCCGCTGTTGGCGCCCTACGGGTATGCCCAGCTGTCGGACGCCGCCGGAAATTTCGGTGCGCAGCAGGCGCCCTCGTCCCAGCACTGGTGGGGCACGACCGTATCGGGGTACGACGTGCTCTCCCGGACCATCTGGGGGGCGCGCACCGCCCTGATCATGGTCATCGCGGGCGTCGTCCTGTCCCTCTTCGCGGGCGTGCTGCTGGGGCTCCTCTCCGGTTACTTCGGCGGGTGGGCGGACCGGGTGCTCGTGGTCGTCACGGACGCGATCTACGCCTTCCCCTCGCTGCTGCTCGCCATCGTGATGTCGATCGTGATCTCCAAGGGCCAGTCGGGCCTGTGGACCGGCATCCTCGCCGCCGCCTTCTCGATCACCGTCGTGTTCATCCCGGAGTACTTCCGCGTCGTGCGCGCCGAGGTCCTCCGCGTGAAGTCCGAGGCCTTCGTCGAGTCCGCCCGCGTGATCGGCGCCTCGAACTGGCGGATCATGACGCGTCACGTCCTGCGCAACTCGACGCGCACGCTTCCCCTGATCCTCACGCTCAACGCCTCGGAGTCGATCCTCACCCTGGCCGGACTGGGCTTCCTGGGCTTCGGCATCGAGCCCACGTCCGCCGCCGAGTGGGGATTCGACCTCAACAAGTCGGTCTCGGACGTGGCCGCCGGCATCTGGTGGACGTCCGTGTGGCCGGGCCTGGCGATCGTGCTGGTCGTCCTCGGCCTCACGCTGGTCGGCGAGTCCCTCAACGATCTCTCCGACCCCCGGCTGCGCACACGGCGCCGCCTCGTGCGCTCGGATGTGCGGGGCGGGCCGGGGACGACCGACCTCGACGCCTCGGGCGTCCCCGTCGCCCCCGGGGTCCCCATCGCCGAGGACTGGGTCCCCCGGCTCCCCACCGACGAGGACGGCGCTGCCGAGGAGGCCACCCGATGAGCACGCAGGACACTCCGCCCGTCGTCTCCATCCGCGATCTCGACATCGCCTTCTCGGTCGACGCGGGATCCGTCGAGGCCGTCTCCGACGTCTCCCTGGACATCCGCCGCGGCTCGATCCTGGCGATCGTCGGCGAGTCCGGCTCCGGCAAGACCGTCACCTCGAAGTCGATCCTGGGGCTGCTGCCCGAGACCGCGACGGCCCGCGGCGCGGTCCTGCTCGAGCACCGCGCCGACGCCGCGATGCGCGACGTCATCTCCCTGCGCGGGCACCAGCTGCGCCAGATCCGGGGCGCCGACGCCGCGATGGTGTTCCAGGAGCCCACGAGCGTCCTCAACCCGGTCTACAAGATCGGATGGCAGATCGCGGAGGGCCTGCGCGCCCATGGGGGGATCTCCCGGAAGGAGGCGAGGGCGCGCGCCATCGAGTACCTGGGCCTGGTCGGGATCCCCGACCCCGCGGAGAGGGTGGATTACTACCCCCACCAGTTCTCCGGCGGCCAGAAGCAGCGCATCGTCATCGCGATGGCGCTCGCGCTCAGGCCCGGCCTCATCATCGCCGACGAACCCACCACCGCCCTCGACGTCACCGTCCAGGCGGAGATCCTTGAGCTCCTGCGGCGCTGCCGCGACGAGTTCGACGCGACGATCCTCCTCATCACCCACAACATGGGCGTCGTCGCGGACCTGGCGGACGAGGTCGCCGTCATGCACCACGGCCGCATCATCGAGCAGGCCCCGGTGCGCGAGCTCTTCTCCCACCCGCGCCAGGAGTGGACGCGCACGCTGCTGGCGGCCGTCCCCCGCATCGGGCAGGAGCCGCCGCGGGTCCTGCCCGAGGAGCCGTCCTCGCCCCCGGAGACGCCCCGCCGCGCGGAGGCCGTCGTGGCCGCCCGGGACATGACGGTCGAGTTCCCCGGACGGTGGGGGCGCCCGCCGTTCCGGGCGGTCGACGGGATCTCCTTCGAGATCCGCCCCGGGGAGGTCCTGGGCCTGGTGGGCGAGTCGGGATCGGGAAAGACGACGACGGGCCGCGCGATCGCGGGCCTCCAGCGCATCCACTCGGGGTCGTTGGAGGTGCTCGGCCATGAGATGCGCGACTTCTCGGAACGCCGGTTCCGCCCCGTGCGCCGCGACATCGGATTCGTGTTCCAGGATCCGGGGACGAGCTTCAACCCCCAGCTCACCATCGCCCAGTGCATCGCGGAGCCCCTGGTGGTCCACGGGGCCGCGGAGGACTCCCTGGACGCGAGACCGCGGGTCGACGAGCTGCTCGAGGCCGTCCAGCTGCACCCCTCCTTCGGGGACCGGTTCCCCCACGAGCTCTCAGGCGGCCAGCGCCAGCGCGCCTCCCTGGCCCGGGCGCTCGCGTTGGACCCGAAGCTGCTCATCGCCGACGAGCCGACCTCCGCCCTGGACGTCTCCGTCCAGGCCCGCGTGCTGCGCTTGTTCCGGGACCTGCAGGATCAGCTGCGCTTCGCCTGCCTCTTCATCACCCACGATCTCGCGGTCGTCGACCTGGTCGCCCACGAGGTCGCGGTCCTCTACCGCGGCCGCATCGTCGAGCGCGGCGTCACGCGCCAGGTCCTCACCGACCCTCAGGACCCCTACACGCAGCGTCTCATCGCGTCCCTGCCTGTGCCGGACCCGGTCGAGCAGGCCCGCCGGCGCGAGGAATTCCTCCGGCTCGAACCCGGTCCCCGCTGAGCGCGTCCCCCGGCCCCGCACGGCCGGTTCCGCTGGCTCACCCGCGGCGGCGCCACGCGAGGCCCGGCGCTGAGCCGTCCGGTTCCCATTCGGCGATCCGCCCGGCGGGTCCGACGTCGCGGAGCCAGAACGTCCGATCCGGATCCCACCCGGCCACCGTGCTCGCGCGCGCGCCGTCGACGTCGAGGACGGCGCCGGCGCACCTCAGGTAGCCGCGGACGGTGAGGTGGACGGCGTCGGTGCCGGAGGCGGCGAGCTCCGCCCAGTCGGGGAGGACCCACGGGCCGGCGGCGCGTCCCGTGCACTCCGCCCAGTCACCGCGCCGCGACCAGGTGACGTCGACCGGATGCTCGCGGCACAGATCCGCCCAATCGGCCGGGCCGTCGATCTCGCGGACGCAGACGTCTCCAGGCGTGTCGATCCGCTGGGTGAGGACGCGGTCGGGCCTCATCCAGTCCTCGACGCACCACAGGCCCAGGGGCGCGCCGTCGGCGAGGGCGCGTGTCGTGCTCACCAGGTCGAAGCCCTCGATCGACCACCAGGAGCCGGACAGGCTCCGGGAGTCGCGGCGGTACCAGTCCTCGAACCGGGCCTCTTCCGCCGGGATCCTCGCTCGCCACCCCTTCAGGGCGGCGAGCGCCGGGCGTCCGGGCCACAGCGGACGCTCCCCGGGCTCCGTGAAGGTCTGGACCCACTGACCGGCGCGCTCCATCGGCGACGTCCACCAGACGGTCGACGCGGCGGAGGCGATCACCTCCGCCGCGCGACGAAGCGGCTTCCGCAGCTGCGGGAGCGCCGCCACCCGGTCGCGTTCATCGGGCGGCTGCCAGTAGCACGCCTGTGCGACGACCTCGGCCAGGAGTTCCAGCGCTTCGCGGTCATCGGGTTCCCGAAGCCGGACGGCGCCCACCAGCCCGGCGATGCGCCCCGGGTCGGGAGGCTCCGGGGACTTCCGCTCGAGGGCGCCGAGGATGTCCGCCCCGGCCATCCCCTCGGGCTCCTCGATCGCGAAGGCGACGACCGTCGAGGCGGAGCCGGCGCGCGCGAGCTCCCAGTCCAGCAACGCCGAGTCGAGCCCGAACGCCTCCCGGTCATCGGGCTGTTCCCGGGCGCAGCGCGCCGCCCACTCCAGGCACATCCGCGCGCCCCGCGGACCGACGAGGAGGTCCTCCGCCGTCATCGGTTTCACGGGTCCAGCGTACGGGGCAGATGGGGCGTTGGGGCGGCCGGTGCGATACTGGGCCGGTGAGGGCCCTGGACGAGTTGTTGAGCGATCCTCCCGATCTGCCGGTCGTCGCGGTGCTCGACCAGGTCGCGCGGGCCGCGGCCAGCCCGGGTGCGAGCCTGGTGCTCACCGCGCCCCCGGGCACCGGCAAGACGACGATGCTCCCCCCGGCCCTCGCCTGCGCCCTCGCCGGCGGGCGGGTCGTCGTCACCCAGCCTCGGCGCGTCGCGGTGCGCGCCGCCGCCCGGAGGATCGCCGCCCTGCTCCATGAGGACGTCGGGGGCTCCGTCGGCTACTCGGTGCGCGGCGACTCGCGGACCTCGCCCTCGACCCGCATCGAGATGGTCACCCCGGGCGTCCTCCTGCGCCGCCTCCAGCGCGACCCCGACCTGCCCGGGATCCGGGCCGTGGTCCTCGACGAGTTCCACGAGCGCCAGCTCGACACGGATCTCGCGCTCGCCCTGCTGCTGGACGTCCGCGCCGGCCTGCGCGAGGATCTCGTGCTGGCGCTGACCTCGGCCACCCTGGAGGCGGAGCGCACCGGAGCGCTGTTGGGGGCCGCCACCGGAGGCGGCCCCGTCCGCATCAACGTCCCCGGCGTCCTGCATCCGCTCGACGTCCGTTGGGCGCCGCCACCGCGCGGGGCCGAGGCGATGGGCGTCTCGGGGCCCGACGGGCGCATCGGCGTCCGACGGGAGTTCCTCGCCCATGTCGCCCGCACGGTGCGGGCGACGGCGGCCGGCACGCACGGCGACATCCTCGTGTTCCTGCCGGGTGTGCGCGAGATCGAGCAGGTGCGCGCGCAGCTCGGCATGCCCGGCGTCGACGTCCTCCCCCTCCACGGCTCGCTCTCCCCCGCCGACCAGGACCGCGTCCTCTCCGGATCCGACCGCTCCTCCCGCCGGCGCGTGGTCCTGTCGACCGCCATCGCCGAGTCCTCCCTCACCGTCCCCGGGGTGCGCGTCGTCGTGGACGCCGCCCTGTCGCGCGAGCCCCGCACCGATGTCGCCCGCGGCATCCCGATGCTCGTGACCGTTCCCGCTTCCCGGGCCCGGTGCGAGCAGCGGGCCGGTCGCGCCGCGCGACTGGGACCCGGTGTGGCCGTGCGCTGCCTGGCGGAGGCCGATTGGGCGCGCCGACCCATCCAGTCGCGTCCGGAGATCCAGACGGCGGACCTCACCGACGCGCTCCTCCAGTGCTCGGCGTGGGGCAGCCCGGGGATGTCCGGTCTCTCCTTCCTCGATCCGCCTCCCCGAGGCGCGCTTGAGGCCGCGGGCTCCAGGCTGCGGTCGCTGGGCGCCATCGACGAGGGCGGCCGCGCGACCCCGTTGGGGTGGCGGCTCGCGATGCTGCCGGTCGGCCCGCCTGCGGGTCGGGCTCTGCTGGAGTCGGCGCCGCGCCTCGGGACCCGCCGGGCGGCGCGCCTGGTGGCCCTGCTGGAGGAGGGGATCCGGGCGCCCGGCGCAGACCTGGGAACCGTCGCTCGGCGGGCGGCGCGCGGGGAGGGGGACCCCGCGCTCCTCTCCCGCATCCGCGAGCAGGCCCGTCGTCTGGAGCGGCTCGCGGATCCACCGGACGGCCGCGCGCCTGCGACCACCCGCGGGCCGAGTCCCTCCGAGGAGGAGGCTCTCGCCCTCGTGGCGGCGCTGGCCCATCCCGGGTGGCTGGCGCGGCGCCGGCCGGGGGCCGACCGCTATCTGCTCGCCGACGGCATGGGAGCCGTCCTTCCCCCTCGAGTCCGCTCTCCGGCCAGGAGTGGCTCGCCGTCGCCGAGCTCCAGCGCGGTCAGGGGCGCGCCGACGGCGTGATCCGGGCGGCCGCGCCCTTGGAGGCCGCCGACGCGGAACAGGCCGGGGACGCCCTCGTCCATGAGGACCTCGAGGCGGACCTGGAGGGCGGGCGCATCCGGGCGCGCGCGGTGACGCGGCTGGGGTCGATCGAGATGTCCTCCCGGCCCCTCGGGCGCGTCCCCGAGGAGGAGGGGGCGCGCCTCGTCGCGTCGGCTCTGGCCCGCAGGGGCCTGGATCTGCTGCCGTGGCCCGGGGCCGCTCGGTCGTTGCGGGACCGGATGGCCGTGCTGCACGCCGCCCTGGGGGACCCGTGGCCGGATGTCTCCGAGGAGGCTCTGCTCGCCCGGATGCGCGACGGCGGGTGGATGGGCGCCGACCTCGCGCGCGTGGCGCGAGGCGGATCGCTCGCCGCCGTCGACACCGTCGGCGGGCTGCGCGCCTTGCTCCCCTGGCCCGAGGCCGCGCGGCTCGATGAGCTGGCGCCGCAGCGGCTTCCCATCCCCACCGGCGCGATGCGGGCCCTCGACTGGTCGCAGGGCGGCCAGCCGGTGCTGTCGCTTCGCGTCCAGGAGGCATTCGCCTGGCTGGACACGCCGACGGTGGCGGACGGGCGCGTGCCGGTGCTCCTGCATCTGCTGGATCCGGCGGGACGGCCCGTGGCCGTCACCGCGGACCTCCGTTCTTTCTGGGCGGGGCCCTACCGCGAGGTCCGCGCCCAGTTGCGCGGCCGCTACCCGCGGCACCCCTGGCCCGAGGACCCGGCTGGCGCGGAGCCGACCTCCCGAGCGAAACGCCGGGAGCGGCGGCGCTGAGACGCCCGCCGGGCCCTGGTGGGTCCGGCGGGCGTCGGTGCGCTCCGCGAGCTCCCGATCAGCGCTCCGAGCGGCTCCGGCGCGTCAGGGCCAGAGTCGCGGCGCCGGCGATCAGCGCCGCGACGCCCAGCCCGAGCGGCAGGTCCGCTCCGGTGGAGGCGAGTCCGCCGGTGGCGACGGGCGCGGCGGACGAGGCCGACGCGGAGGGCGTGGGCGTCGCGGGGCTCGCCGAGGGCTCCGACGGCTCCGGCTGGGGAGCCGGTGCGGCGGCCACCGTGAAGGTCCCCTCGGCGCTCACGTCGTCGTCCGCGCGGGCGTCGTTGTTGCGGCCCAGTGCCTCGACGGTCAGTGAGAGGTCTTCGGCGTCGGTGACGTCCGGGAGCGTGATCCCGGTGCTCACCGTCACCGATCCGCCGAAGGTCCCGTCGCCCTCGGCCTGGGCGGAGGCGAGCTCGCCGCGGCTCGCCGACCCGATCGTCAGCGTGGCCTCGGTGACGGGGCCGGCGATGGACACCCGCACGGTGATCGCGCCGCGGAGCGTGGCGCCCGCCAGCGGGCTCCATGTCGTCCCCCCGTCGGTGGAGTACTCGGCCTCGCCGATGGTCGGCTGGGGCTGGTCGACGGTGACGGCCGCCAGGGCGTTGACCAGGCCCGCGCCGCGGTACTCCTTGCCATCGGCGGGGGCCGCCAGGCGGTCGTAGGCGTCGCCCGCCTGCTTCGTCAGCAGGTCGACGGTCTGGGCCGGCGTGAAGTCCGGGTGGATCGCCTTGATGAGGGCGGCGACGCCGGCGGTGTGCGGGGAGGCCATCGAGGTGCCGCTGAGCACGCCGTAGCCCGGGCCGTACGCGGCGGTCCTGTACCAGGTCGGGATCGTGGAGAGGATCGACGAGCCGGGGGCGGCCACGTCGATCGTGCCCTCGCCGTAGTTGGAGAATCCGGAGCGCGCGAGCGCCGCGGTGGCGGGGTCTCCGCCCGCGGGCAGTGCCACGGAGGAGACGGTCACGACGCCGGGCAGCTGGGCGGGGATGTCGACGCCGCCGGTGACATCGCGGTCCGCGATCGGCGCGCCGGTGTCGTTGGGGCTGCCGGAGTCCGTGGCGAGGTTGTCGAGGTCGTTGTCGGAGTTCCCGGCGGCCGCCACGTTGACGACGCCCTTCTCCTCGGAGTAGGCGACGGCGCGCGTGACGGCCTCCAGGCCGGCGGCCTGCGTCGGGTCGCCGGGGACCCAGTACTCCCACGGATCGGTGTAGTAGGAGTTGTTGGTGACGTCGAAGTCGTGGTCGGCCGCCCACACGAAGGCGCAGGTCACGTACTCGGGGTAGAAGAACCCGTCGGCGTTGCCGGTCTGGACGGCGGCGAGCGTCACCTGGGGGGCGACCCCGTCCACGCCCTGCCCGTTGTGGGCGGCGGCGATCGTCCCGGCCACGTGGGTGCCGTGGTAGTGGTTGTCCTGCCAGGCGTCCCAGTCGCCGTCCGCGATGCCGTTGACCGCGCAGCCTGCCGACTTCGAGGCGTCGATCTGCCCAGCCAGGTCCGGATGGTTGCCGTCGATGCCGGTGTCCAGGACGCCGACCGTGACCGGCTCCAGGGGCACGTCGACGTCCTGGGCCTCGAGTGCGCCGATGGCCGTCAGCCCCCAGGCGTCCGAGGTGAGCGGATCGCCCTCGACGTCGGCCAGGGACTCCCGGTCGAGCTGGGACGAGCCCTCCGTCGTCGCCTCGGAGAGGACCCGCGCCTGGCGTCCCTGGGAGGTCGAGACCAACAGCTCGTCTCCGGTCACCGCGGCTCCGCGCGTCGGGCCGATCGAGTCGAAGCCGACGCCGAGGCCCGCCAGGGCGTTGCCGAGGTCCCCGGCGAAGGTGCCGGAGGCCGACTGGACGAAGAAGGTCGCCAGGTCCGGGTACTGCGCCAGCGTCGCGCCTCCCAACGCCTCGGCCTGGGCGACGGCGGTCGCCAGATCGGCCTCGGAGGCGCCCTCGACCAGGTTGACCGCGTAGTTCATCGCTTGGCCGTCCGAGACGGCCGCCTCGGCGGGCGCGGTCAGCGATCGTCCCTCGGTGGCGGTGGAGGGGGCGGCGGTCGCGACGCCGGGCAGCGCAACGGCCGCGCAGATGCCCCATGCGCAGGCGGCCACGGCTGCCCTCCGGCCGCTGAATCGTGTCTGTGCCATGAATGTCCTTGATCTCGCAGTGAGCCCGACACGGGGATGACGTGCAGGCTTGTCCTAGTTTTTACGAGATCAAAGCAATTCTTTGAATTCGTCCCATATGTCGGGACAACGCGACGGGCGGACGCGAGTCAGTCCAGCCCCTCCCCCCGAGCCGCCGCGTCCTCGCGCGTCTGCGGGAAGGCGAAGATGGCCGGATCCCCGCCGATGCGGCCGGCCGGCCCGCGGTCCAGCGCCTCCACGGCGTCCAGGTCCTCCGGGGCGAGCAGGGACGCCGTCCGGACCGACTCGAGGTTCTCCCGCATCCGCTCCGGGTGCGTGGACTTCGGGATGATGATCCGCCCCGACCGCAGATGCCAGGCCAGCACGGCCTGGGCGGGCGTCAAGCCCAGTCGTCCGGCGATCCCGGCGACGACGGGGTCGCGCAGGTCGCCGCCCTGGCCGAGCGGGCTGTATGCCTCCACGGCGATGCCCCGCCGCAGGGAGGCCTCGCGCGACCCCGGCTGGGAGAAGCTCGGGTGCACCTCGATCTGGTTGACGGCAGGCGCCACTCCGGTGGCGGCGACGAGGCGTTCGAGGTGCTCGGGCAGGAAGTTCGAGACGCCGACCGCCCGAGCGGCGCCGCCCTCGGCCAGGCCGACCAGCGTCTCCCAGGTCTCGACGTAGAGGCCCCGGGAGGGAACGGGCCAGTGGATGAGGTAGAGATCGACGACCTCGATCCCGAGCGCCTGCCGGGATGCCTCGAAAGCCTCCCGCGCGCGGTCCGCCCCCTGGTCGACGTTGCGCAGCTTGGTCGTGACGAAGACCTCCGGGCGCTCCAGGCCGGTGGCCCGCAGGGCCGCGCCCACACCGGCCTCGTTGTAGTACCCGGCCGCCGTGTCGATGTGGCGGTAGCCGAGCTCCAGGGCCTGCTCGACCGCCCGCTGGGTGTCCTCGGGGGGAATCTGGAAGGTGCCGAACCCGATCTGGGGGATGCGGACGCCGTCGCCGAGCTGGACGGAGGGGACCGCGGCAGGTGAGACGCTCATGCCCCGAGCCTAGCGGGCCCCGCGCCTCCGCACCCGTCCGGATCGGGCACGCGAGCCGTGGATCGCGCCGGCGATGTCCTCGGTCATCTGGCCCATCTGCCGGACGCTGGCTCCGACTCCCCCGATGGCGCGCGCGGCGTCGGCCGCAGCCTGCTGCACCATCGCGACCTGGTCGGCGAGCCGGCGGGCCGGATCCTCGGTGCCCGCCCTGATCGCGTCGGACATGCGCTCGGGCGACCTGCGGTCCGTGTGGTAGACGACGAGCCGCCTGGCGCCGTCGTACGACGGCGCCATGTCGGCGAAGATCTCCCGGCCGGAACCGAGCGTGTCCCAGAGAAGCTTGAAGAGCGACCGGGGCATGGCGGCATGTCAGACGAAGTTGTGGGGCTGTCCCACCGACTCGGGCTCCCGGTCGCCCGACGTCCGCACGAAGACGTCATTCGCGTCAGTGACGATCCCCCCTGGGATCCGTCTTGCTCACGATGAGCTCGCCGTCCCCGAGATGCCTCTCCACGCCCGCTGGAACGATGCCCGCTCGACGCATGGTCTCCTTCCCGTGGTGGCCCTCCGGGCGCTGCCGCCGCTCGCGACGAGGGCGCCGCGCGGTGCGTTGTCGCGTCGCGATGGGAGCGCCGCAACCCCCGTGATCGCCGGATCGGGCCCCCGGTTGGCGGGTGAGCGCCGGTCCGGGCGCGGGAGGGCCTCAGCGGGGGCCGTCGGTCGCCTCGGCGCCCGGCTCGGCGACGTCGACCCGCGCGATCGCCAGGTTCGTGTTGCCCCAGGCGTGCCGGGTCCCGCCCGGGTCGCGCGTGCCGGAGATGCGCTTCTCCGCCAGCTTCGCCAGACCCGCCACGCACAGGCACAGCCCCACGTAGATCGTGCCGATGACCAGCGAGGACGGGATGATCGGACTGTCGAACTGCGCCTGGGAGCCCAGGAACTTCGCGTAGTAGAGGAGCTCTTTATAGGTGATGAGGAAGCCGAGTGCCGTGTCCTTGAGCACGACGACCAGCTGGGCGATGATGACGGGCAGCATCGCGCGGAATGCCTGGGGCAGCAGCAGCTGGGCCATCACCTGGTGCTTGCGCAGACCCAGCGCGTACCCGGCCTCGCCCTGCCCATGGGGGAGGGAGAGGACGCCCGAGCGGATCGCCTCGGCCAGGACCGTCCCGTTGTAGAGGGTGAGGCCCGCGACCACGGCGACGAAGGGCGTCGTCTTCAGACCGATAGTCGGTAGCCCGTAGTAGACGAGCATCATGAGGATGAGGACGGGCACCGCGCGGAAGACCTCGACGAACCAGACCACCGGCACGCGGATCCAGGCGTGCTCCGACAGCCGGCCCACCGCAAGCGCCAGCCCGAGGACGAGCGCGAGGAGGGCGGACAGGGCGAAGGCCTCCAGGGTCGCGCGCATGTAGCGCCCGATCTGGCCCCACACCTGCGGGTAGGTGAAGGTGGACCACTTCCGCGCGCTGAACTGGCCCGTCAGCTGGAAGCGGTAGCAGACGAAGCCGATGGCCGCCGCGACGACCACGACCGTGGCCACGGCCATCAGGGCGTAGCGTCTGCGCGCGCGGGGCCCGGGCACGTCGTAGATGTGCTGGGAGCTCATCGCGCGATCACCAGCTTCCTCTCGAGGACGCGCTGGAGCCACGCGAGCAGCATGACCAGGGCCACGAAGACTGCGGCGACCCACAGCAGCCCGGCCAGCAGCGGCTCGGAGCGCTCGGACAGGGTGTTGCGGATCGCGCCGGCCTCCGCGACACCGAATCCGGCGGCGACCGTCGTGTTCTTGAGCAGGGCGATGAGCACGCTCATCATCGGGGGCACCACGGCGCGCCCGGCCTGCGGCAGCACGATCTGCGTCATCGACTGGCCCCATGTCAGGCCGAGGGCGCGGGCCGCCTCGGTCTGGCCCGGCGGGATGGTGTTGATGCCCGAGCGGACGGTCTCGGCGATGTAGGTCGCGGTGTAGAGCCCCAGGGTGAGGATCGCCAGACGGACATACGTCCCCTGGCCCGAGGTGCCGCCGGGGAAGAGCTTCGGCACGCCGAAGGCGAAGAGGAAGAACAGGAGGGTGAGCGGCGTGTTGCGGACGGTGTTGACGTAGACCGTGCCGACCCAGCGCATCACCGGCACCGGGGACACCCGCATCGCCCCCACGAGGAACCCGAGGACCAGCGCGATGGCGCCTCCCGCGGCGAACAGCGCCAGCGTCATCTCGAAACCGTCGACGAACAGGTCGGCGTTGTCGATGAGGACATTCATGCGCGTGGATCTCCTTTTCCCTGTCTTCCCTCCCCCGATCGACGAGGACGCCCCCGCTCCGCGGGGCCGGCGGCCCTCCGGCTCACGGCCGGGGACGCTCTCGTCGCCGGGTCACTCGTAGTCGTCGACGGCGGGCTGCTGGACCGTGATGCCCGACGAGCCGAGGTCGGCGTCGAAGACCTTCTGCCAGGTGTCGCCCCCGTCGGTGAAGACCTTGTTGATGAAATGGCGCAGCGCGGCGTCGTCCTTCGGCACGCCCACCCCGTACTTCTCCTCGGTGAAGGGCTCGCCGACGACCTTGAGGGCGTCAGGCTCCTGGGCGGCGTAGCCGATGAGGATCGCCTGGTCGGTGGTCACCGCGTCGACGGAGCCGTCCTTGAGGGCGTCCACGCACTGGCTGTACGTGTCGAAGGGGACGGTCTTCGTGTCGGGGAAGTTCTCCTGGATGTTCTGCAGCGGGGTGGACCCCGTCGCCGAGCACACGGTCTTCCCGGCCAGGTCGTCCTCGGAGGTGATGTCCGTGTTGTCGGCGGCGACCAGCAGGCCCTGACCGGTGATGAAGTACGGGCCGGCGAAGCCGATCTGCTCCTTGCGCTTGTCGGTGATCGAGTACGTCCCGACGTAGTAGTCGATGTCGCCGTTGACCAGCGCCTGCTCGCGGTTGGCCGACGGGATCGTCTGGAACTCGATCTGGTCCTCGGAGAAGCCGAGCTCCGCGGCGATCCACCGGGCGATGTCGACGTCGAAGCCGGTGCGCTCGCCGGTGATCGCGTCGAGGTAGCCCAGGCCGGGCTGGTCCTCCTTGACGCCGACGCGCAGGGTGCCGGCCGACTTCGCCGCGTCGTAGGTGTCGGAGCCGGTGAGGTCCACCGAGTCCGCGACGGTGAAGGAGAGGTCGGAGGAGCCCGCGTCCCCCGAGCCGGAGGAGGCGGCGTCGCCGGAGGCGGAGGACGTGTCGGAGCATGCGGCCAGGGTGATCGCGACGGCCGAGGCGGCCAGGGCCGCGGCCATTCGGGTGAGGGTGCGCATCAGGGTTCCTTCCTGGTGGGAGTCGGTGTGCGGGGCCCGGAGCGGACCGGGTCAGTGCGTGAGGATCTTCGAGAGGAAGTCCTTCGCGCGGTCGGTGCGCGGGCGGGAGAAGAACTCCTCGGGCGGGGCCTGTTCCAGGATCTCGCCGTCGGACATGAACGCCACCCGGTCGGCCGCCTTGCGGGCGAACCCCATCTCATGGGTGACGACGATCATCGTCATGCCCTCGGCCGCCAGGCGGACCATGACGTCGAGGACCTCGTTGATCATCTCGGGGTCCAGCGCCGAGGTGGGCTCATCGAAGAGCATGACCTTCGGCTGCATGGCGAGCGCCCGGGCGATCGCGACCCGCTGCTGCTGCCCGCCCGAGAGCTGGGCGGGGTACTTGTCGGCCTGAGCGCCCACACCGACGCGGTCGAGCAGCGTGTGCGCCAGGTCCTCGGCCTCCTTCTTCGGCATCCTCTTCACCTTGACCGGCGCCAAGGTGACGTTGTCGAGGATCGTCTTGTGGGAGAACAGGTTGAAGGACTGGAAGACCATCCCGACCTCGGCGCGCAGCGCAGCGAGCTTCCTGCCCTCTTGGGGCAGTGACTCGCCGTCGATGCGGATGTCCCCCGAGGTGATCGTCTCCAGCCGGTTGATCGTGCGGCACAGCGTGGACTTGCCGGATCCGGACGGTCCGATGAGCACGACCACCTCGCCCTTGTCGACCGTCAGACTGACGTCATTGAGGGCGACGAAGTCCCCGTAGTGCTTGACCACGTGGTCGACGACGACCAGCGGCTCGCCGGCCGGCACTCCCGAGTTTTCCAGTGACATGGTCTTGACATTACCTTTCCGAGGAGATTCGGAGCCGGACGTCCAGGTCGTGGACCGGACGACACCGATGACCGGGCGTGGAAGATCCCGGCGGAGCGTCAGACATGTCCTTGGCACGCGGTCTCACCGGGTGACGACAGGGTAACGCCCTTCGCCCGATTCGGCCAACGATCCGGATGGATTTCCTTTAGGGCAGGGGCCTCCCGGCCAGCCCCGGATCCAGGTCCATGAGGTCCTCCAGCGTCTGCGGGCGCACGGCCCAGCGGGCGGCGCCGTCCTCCACGGCCAGGACCCCCGGTTTCGTGAGGTAGTTGTAATTCGACGCCATCGACCATCCGTAGGCGCCGGTCGCGGGCACGGCCAGCAGATCGCCCGGGCGCAGATCGGCGGGCAGGTCGACGTCGCGCACGACGATGTCCCCGGACTCGCAGTGGCGTCCCACCACGCGGCAGCGCGCCCAGGGTCCCGCGGACGCCCTGTTCGCCAGCGTCGCCGTGCACACGGCGCCGTACAGCGCCGGACGGATATTGTCCGACATCCCCCCGTCGACCGACACGTAGCGGCGCACGGCGCCGCCCTCGAGCGAGACGTCCTTGAGCGTGCCGACCTCGTAGACGGTCACGCACGCCGGGCCGATGACGCTGCGCCCGGGCTCCACCGACACGCGCGGGATGGGGCTCCCCTGCTCGACGCAGCGCTCGCGCACGACCTCGGCGAGAGCGCGGGCGAGCGTCGCGGGGCTCGTGGGAACGGGATCCGCTCCGCTGTAGGCGATGCCCAGGCCGCCGCCGAGGTCGACCTCCGGGACCCAGATGCCGTGTTCCCGGGCGATGCGCCCTCGGAAATCCAGCACGATCCGCGCGGCCGCGACGAAGGCCCCGACGCCCTCGATCTGGGAGCCGATGTGGTTGTGCAGACCGACGAGCCGGAGGTGCCCCGAGGCCGCGATGGCGCGAACGACCTCCATCGCCCCTCCGTCGTTCACCGACACCCCGAACTTCTGGTCCTCATGCGAGGTCGCGATGTACTCGTTGCCGCCGGCGTGGATCCCCGTCTTCAGGCGCACCATGACGGGGACGCCCACGCCCCGGCGGGCCGCCGCCGCCTCGAGGCGGGCGACCTCCGGCAGGGAGTCGACGACCACGCGGGCGATCCCGGCGGCGATCGCCAGATCGATCTCGCCGTCGAGCTTGTTGTTGCCGTGCAGCCCCACCAGGGCGGGGTCGGCGCCGGCGCACAACGCGATGGTGAGCTCGCCGAGCGACGCCGCGTCCACCCCCATGCCCTCCGCGGTGACGACGCGCACGACGTCCGCGCAGGCCAGGGCCTTCGCCGCGTAGTAGGCCCTCCCCCCGGCCATGCCGTAGCCCTCCCAGAACTCCTCGGCCATCGCGGAGGCCCACACCCGGGCCCGACCGCGCAGGTCGGCGCGGTCCAGGATGTAGGAGGGCGATCCGAAGCCACGCTGGAGATCGCCCAGGCGGGCGCCGCCGATCATCAGCGCCCCGTCCCGGTCCCTCCGCGCGGCGGTGGGCCACAGGTCGGGGCGTTCCCCGGGTTCGGGGCACACGAGAGAGCCCAGGGGCGCCTCGGAGGGATCCACGCTCACATCCTCTCGGGTGCCTGGACGCCCAGCAGGCCCAGCCCGTTGCGCAGCACTTGGGAGACCGCGTCGTTGAGCCACAGGCGGGCGATATGGCCGGGGGTGACGGGCTCCTCGCCGCGCGGCGTGACCCGGCACTGGCCGTACCAGGTGTGGTACGCGGAGGCGAGCTGCTCGAGGTAGCGGGCGACGCGGTGCGGTTCGCGCAGTTTCGCCGCCTGGGCGACCATCGCGGGGAACTGGGCGAGGACGCCCAGCAGGTCCGCGTCGGCGGGCGAGTCGAGCGCCGAGGGGTCGAAACCGGCCTCTCGGGCGACCCCGTGCTCGGCGGCGTTGCGCGCGACGTTGCGGCTGCGGGCGTGGGCGTACTGCACGTAGTAGACGGGATTGTCGTTCGTGCGCGAAGTCAGGAGGTCGAGGTCGATGTCGAGGTTGGAATCCATGGACACCCGAACCAGCGAGTAGCGCGCGGCGTCCACGCCGACGGCGTCGACCAGGTCGTCCAGGGTGACGATGGTGCCCGCGCGCTTCGACATGCGCACCGGCTCGCCGTTGCGCATGAGGTTGACCATCTGGCCGATGAGGATCTGCATGTTGACGCCCGGGGTGTCCCCGAAGGCCTCACACATCGCCATCATGCGCCCGATGTAGCCGTGGTGGTCGGCGCCCAGCAGGTAGATCGCCGCGTCGGCGCCGCGCTGGCGCTTGTCCAGGTAGTAGGCGACGTCGGCGGCGAAGTAGGCGGCCTGCCCGTCGGACTTGATGAGGACGCGGTCCTTGTCGTCGCCGTAGTCCGTGGTGCGCAGCCACACCGCGCCGTCGGCGTCGAAGACCTCGCCCCTGTCGCGCAGAACCTGGATGGCACGGGTGACGGCTCCGGAGTCGTGGAGCGACTGTTCGTGGAAGAACACGTCGAAATCGGAACGGAAGTCGTGGAGCCGCTGCTTGATCTCGTCGAACATGAGGTCCACGCCGCGCGCACGGAAGGCCTCGACGGCGTCCGCCTCCGGCAGGGTCACGGGATCGGGTTCCCCCGCGGCGAGGGCGTCCCCGCGGACCTGAGCCGCGATGTCGGCGATGTACTGGCCGCCGTATCCGTCCTCGGGCGCCTCGCGGCCCATGGCGCGGGCGTAGAGGGAGCGCGCGAACCGGTCGATCTGGGATCCGTGATCGTTGAAGTAGTACTCGCGGGTGACCTCGGCGCCGCAGGCGGCGATGAGGCGCGCCAGGGAGTCGCCGACGGCCGCCCAGCGCGCCCCGCCCAGATGGACGGGGCCCGTCGGGTTCGCGGAGACGTACTCGAGGTTGACGTGGGTGCCCGCCAGCGCGTCGTTCGCTCCGAAGGCGGGGCCAGCCTGGAGGATCGTGCGCGCGAGCTCCCCGGCCGAGGCCGCAGCCAAGCGGATGTTGATGAAGCCCGGACCCGCCACGTCGACCTCATCGATGCCGTCGTCGGCCAGCAACCGGTCCGCGATGACCGCCGCGATGTCGCGCGGAGCCGCGTGGGCCTTCTTCGCCAGCTGCATCGCGACATTCGTCGACCAGTCCCCGTGATCGCGGGTGCGGGGGCGCTCCACCGCCACCGCCGGGGGGATGTCGCCGGCCTCGAGGGCCAGCTGCCCGTCCCGGGCAGCCTGGACCAACGTGGTGCGGATGAGTGCGGCGAGTTCTTCAGGGGTCACGTGCCCGAGCGTAACCGGGTCGGGCCCTGGGCCGCCAACGCGTCCGGAGCGGCCGCTGCGGAGAGGCGTCGCTTCCCGACGAGCCTGCGGCGTCTATGATTTCGGCGGACCGAACTCCCACCGGTGAAGCGAGGGCATCTCATGGCGGCACGGCTCCCCGACCCCCGGCCGGCGCGACCCCGCGTCGGCAAGCTCCTGGGACCGGCCTTCGTCGCCGCGGTGGCCTACGTGGATCCCGGCAACGTCGCCGCCAACATCACCGCGGGCGCGCGCTACGGGTACCTGCTGCTGTGGGTGCTGGTGCTCTCGTGCGCGGCCGCCATGATCGTCCAATACCTCTCCGCCAAGCTCGGGATCGTGACCGGCCAGTCGCTTCCCCAGGTCCTCGGCGACCGCCTGCCCACCGCTTGGCGCATCGCCTACTGGCTCCAGGCGGAGGTCGTGGCGGCGGCCACCGACCTGGCCGAGGTCATCGGCGGCGCCATCGCCCTCAACCTCCTATTCGGGCTGCCCATGATCTGGGGAGGCGCGGTCCTCGGAGCCGTGTCGATCGCTCTGCTGGGCGTCCAGTCGCGACGCGGGCAGCAGAAGTTCGAGTATGTCATCATCGCCCTGCTGCTGGTGATCACCCTGGGCTTCCTCGCCGGCCTGGTCGCGGCGCCACCCGACTGGTCCGAGGCCGCCCACGGTCTGCTCCCCGGCTTCGCGGGCGCGGACTCCGTGCTGGTGGCCGCCTCGATGCTGGGCGCCACGGTCATGCCCCACGCCGTCTACCTGCACTCCTCCCTGGTCAACGACCGCCACGGCGAGGCCGCCGGGGCGGGCAGGATCTCCAAGGAGGCCCTCCTGCGCGCCACCCGCGTCGACGTGTCCTGGGCGCTCAGCCTCGCGGGGCTGGTCAACATCGGCCTCCTGGTCCTGGCCGCCTCCGCCCTCCAGGGCGTGTCGGGCACGGACTCCATCGAGGGCGCCTACCGGGCGATCGCCTCCACGCTGGGGCCCGTGGTCGCCGTGGTGTTCGCCATCGGCCTGCTGGCCTCCGGGCTCGCCTCGACGTCGATCGGGGCCTACGCCGGATCGGAGATCATGCGCGGGCTGCTCCACATCAAGATGCCGTTGCTCGCCCGGCGCCTCATCACCCTGATCCCTGCGCTGGTCATCCTGGCGCTCGGCGCGGAGCCGACGTGGGCGCTCGTCATCTCCCAGGTCGTCCTGTCGATGGGCATCCCCTTCGCGATCATCCCGCTGATGTCCCTGACCCGGAACCGGGCGATCATGGGACACCACGCGGACGGACCCGTCCTGCGCGCCGTCACCGATGTCGTGGCCGCGCTCATCGTCGTCCTCAATCTGGCCCTCATCGTCCTCACCGTCCGAGGATGAGGACAGCCGACCCGCCCCGTCGCATGGGGAGCGACGCGGCCCGGGATCGCTCCCGGACCGCGCCGCAGCGTCCCCGTTGACGCTCCACCCGCCGACGGACCGGAGTCCGCGCCGGGCAGTTCTGGGGAAATCCGGCGCTCAGCCGCGCGCCTCATAGGCGCTGAGAAGGGCGATCCGGCGGATGTGGCGTTCCTCACCGGAGAAGGCTGTGCCCACGAACACGTCGATCAGGCGCACCGCCTCCTCGACGGCGTGCATCCGAGCCCCGATCGACGCGACGTTCGCGTCGTTGTGCTCGCGGGCCAGGCGAGCCGTGTCCTCGTTCCACACCAATGCGGCGCGCACCCCGCGAACCTTGTTGGCCGCGATCTGCTCCCCGTTCCCCGAGCCGCCGATGACGACCCCCAGGGAGCCTGGATCTGCCACGACGGCCTCGCCGCAAGCGAGGCAGAACGGCGGATAGTCGTCCTCCCCGTCATAGGCGTCCGCCCCGTGGTCGAGCACCTCGACGCCGCGCCCGCGCAGATGGCCACCGACGATCCCCTTGAGCTCGAAGCCCGCGTGATCAGAGGCGATGTGGACCCGCACGACGGCACCCTCCATTGTGAGACGACGGTCACCGCCCAGTATCGCACGTCACGCGCATCATGGTCACCCTGCGGCGCGCGATGCACGCGAGGACGCCACGCGCTGGTACAGTGTCTCGACGCAGCCCCGATAGCTCAGTGGATAGAGCGTTCGCCTCCGGAGCGAAAGGCCGCAGGTTCGAATCCTGTTCGGGGCACAGACAAAGACTCCCTGGCCTGTACAGACGGGCCAGGGGTTTTGCGTTTGCGCGTCTCCGTACGGTGGTGGGGAGCGAATGCGGTGGCGCATGTCCTATTCCACTGATTTCATCGGCCTGCTGACAGCAGCGACACCGGCAGCAGTCCCGCCTGGCGAGCGTAGCGGCCGGCGGCGCCGTAAATGGCGACAACCCCGCGGTGCACCACTACGCGGACGCCACTGCCGAGGGCGAGCTCACGCGGAGCGAGCGGTCTCGAGATGATGGATCTCTGGCATTTCTGTTGTGAACCAGTGAAGAGGAACTCCTCATCCGTATTGGCGTCGTTCTCGTCATACTCACGTCGGTGGGGCGAGGGATTCGTCGCGCTCAGCGCCATGGAAGGTGTTCATTGTCTGCGGCGCGATCGTATGAGATCGACGGATGACCCAGGATGTTGACTGGCACCGTGCGAGATCGGTCCGTCAAACGATGTGCGAGGCCCAGTGGTTCTCATAGGCGATCGCGAACGTGTTCAGCGCGGGCTTCCGCCTCATCGCCCAGCGTGCTCTCGCCAGCCGGGTCAAACGACCTCGTTCCTCGTCGCCATTTTGGGTAAGCTCTTACCAATATGGGGACGGGCCGACGGGATGGACGCCGAGCACCTCGTCTTCGGCGGCGTCTTCGCCGTGGCCAACCGACTCCAGCGGGCGCTCGATGCCGCCATGCCGGAGCTGACCGCCAAGCAGTGGTGGCTGCTGGTCATGCTCCAGACGTCTCCGGGACCACCCACGCTGACAGAGCTGGCCGAGACAGCGGACACCTCCCACCAGAACATCCGCCAGATTCTGGACCGCCTGGAGGCCAAGGGATTCGTCCGCCTCGCCCCCGACGAGGAGGACGCGCGGGCCACCCGGATCCATATCACAGCGAAGGCGCACCGGTGGGGCGCCGACACCGACGCGGAGGCCCGCCGTTTCATGTCCGCCATGTACCGCGGCCTCACCCCGACCGAGCTTGACGCGCTGGGCAAGGGCCTGGCGCTCCTCCACTCCAACCTCAGCCGACTGGACGGGCCCTCAGCCTGAACGCCGCGAAAGGACCATCATGCCCACCTCCATCGCCATCGCCTTCGCCTCCAAGCACGGAGCCACCGCCGAGATCGCCCGCCGCATCGCCGACGGCCTGGGCCCCGGCGCCCGTCTCTTCGACCTCGCCCAGGGCCGGCCGGACCTGTCGAAGTTCGATGCGATCGTGCTGGGCACCGCCGTCTACGCCGGCACCCCCCTGCGAACCATGAGAACCTTCGCCCGAAGCCTCGCCCCCGACGCCGCCCGCCTCGGGTTGTTTGTCAGCGGGATGGAGACCGACCCCGCCGTACGCGACCAGGAGGTCCAGGCCGCATTTCCCCAGGCGCTCCTCGACCGTGCCGTGGCGGCCGCCTTCCTCGGCGGCAGGTTCCGCTTCGCCGGGATGAACGTCGCCGAACGCCTCGTCGTCAGGCGCATCGCCGGAACGCGGACCGACGTGGAGGCGATCGACGACCAGGCCATCGAGGATTTCATCCTCCGCATGCGCCCCGACGGGCCCGACTGGTGACGGGGCAGCGGCCCGTGTGCCCGATCCCTCATTCCTGCACATGGTGCAGAATCTGCACTCGGTGCATAATAGTGGCTCGTGACCGTCACCGCCCAGATCCCCTGCAACGGCGAGGAGCCTGTCCGCGACGACGTTGAGGCCCCGCCGCTCGCCCCCACCGCGCGCTCGCTGCGGACGAGGGCGGACATCCGGGCCGCCGCATTCCAGCTCGCCGGCGACCGTCCGGTCGCCGACATCACCGTCGACCAGATCGCCCGCGCCGCGAAGGTCTCA
Source organism: Schaalia naturae (assembly GCF_042665795.1). NCBI lineage: Bacteria > Bacillati > Actinomycetota > Actinomycetes > Actinomycetales > Actinomycetaceae > Schaalia > Schaalia naturae. The sequence goes on along the minus strand of NZ_JBHTEF010000001.1, from coordinate 696,821 downwards.
CGCCGGACCTTCTTCAACCACTTCCCGTCGAAGAACCACGCGTTCATCCCGGAGATCGAGCCCTTCGATCCCGTCGTGCTCGAACGGTTCCGGAGCCGCGCCGTCCCCGATCTGCTCGACGCCGTCGAGGAGCTCGTGGGGTCACGCGCCGAGATGATGGGCGAGGTGTTCAGCTCCTCCAGCCCCGGATGGGACATCCGCCGCCGCAACCCGGAACTGCTGCCCCTCGTCCTCGGCGCCTTCCGCGATTCCGAGCTCGCGCTGAGACCGGTCTCGGCCGATCGCCTGGGCGTGCCCGAGGACGACCCGGCCGCATTCGCCGCGGCCGCCCTCGTCACGACGGTCGAACGCACGGCGCTGGACCTCTGGCGGCACAACGGACGCGCCGGCAGCTATCTCGACGAGGTCCACCGGACCGTCCGGGGGCTGCGCGCCGCCCTGCGGGACTGAGCCCCGCCCGGCCGATCCCTCCCGCACGACAACAGAACAGGAGCGACATGACTCGACACGCCACCGCAGGCGCCTCCCCTTCCTCGGGCCCCGAGACCGCCTCGAGCGCCCGCTTCACGCCGGACGGCCGGTTCTGGGCGATCTACGCCTGCCTGCTGGTGACGATGTTCCTGTCCTCGGTCTCCCAGACGATCGTCGGCTCCGCCATGCCCACCATCGTGGGATCCCTCGGCGGAGTCGAGCACATGTCGTGGATCATCACGGCCTACACGCTCGCCATGACGATCTCGATGCCCGTGTACGGCAAGCTCGGGGACCTCATCGGACGCAAGCCGGTCCTTCTGGCGGCGATCGCCCTGTTCCTCACCGGTTCCGCCCTGTCGGGCCTCGCCCAGACCATGGGCCCCTTCATCGCCTTCCGTTTCCTCCAGGGCCTGGGCGGCGGCGGCCTGATCATCGGCTCGCAGGCGATCACCGCGGACATCATCCCGGCGCGCGTGCGCGGCGTCTATCAGGCGCCCATCGCCGCCATGTTCGGGATCGCCGCCGTGTTGGGCCCGCTCATCGGCGGCTGGCTGACGGACGCGGTGTCCTGGCACGCGGTGTTCTGGATCAACCTGCCGCTCGGCGTCGCCGCCTGGGTCGCCATCCTGATCGCGATGAAGCTGCCCTCCCACGAGATGCGGGCGAAGGTCGACTGGGCGGGCCTCGCCCTCCTCGACGCGGGCGCCATCGCGATCGTGCTGCTCGCCACGTGGGCGGGCCAGCAGTTCGCATGGACCTCCTGGCAGACCGTCGCCCTGTGCGTCGTGCTCGTCGCGTCGTGGGGGCTGCTGCCCGCCGTCGAACGCCGGGCCGATGAGCCGATCCTCCCCCTGCAGCTCTTCCGCAACCGGACCTTCCTGGTCTGCACGGCCGTCGGCATGCTGGCGATGGCCGCGATGTTCGGCGCGATGGGATACCTCCCCACCTACATGCAGATGGTCTACGGTCTGAGCCCCACGCAGTCCGGCCTCATGCTGATCCCCATGACGATCGGGCAGATCCTCGCCGCGACCCTGGTCGGCGCGCTCGTCACGCGCACCGGGCACTACCGCGCGTGGCCCGTCCTCGGCACGCTCGTCGCGGCACTGGGCATGGCCCTGCTCTCGACGATGCAGGAGGACTCGCCCGTCGCGCTGCTCGTCGTCCACACGACGGTCCTGGGGATCGGCATCGGGATGATCCTGCAGCTCTTGGTGCTGCTGGTCCAGAACTCGGTGCCTGCGCGCATCGTCGGCACAGCGACCTCCGGCAACAACTTCTTCCGACAGATCGGCGTGAGCCTGGGGGCCACCGTCATCGGGACGCTGTTCACGTCGCGCCTGGCGTCCAGCCTGGAGGGATTCCTCTCCGCCATGGCCGTCACCGGGGACGACGCGGCCCGCGCCCAGCTGGCTCAGGCGCGCGCCGAGGGGCTGGACGCCTCCTCCCTCACCCCGGCCGTCGTCGCCCAGCTCCCTGACGTCCTGCGCTCGGGCATCGTCGAGGCCTACGTGCACTCCCTCACGCCCGTGCTGGCGGGCCTGGTGCCGATACTCGTCGTGGCCGCCGTGATCTCGGTGTTCCTGCCGCACCTGGACCTGTCCACCAAGTCCGGCCTCGAGCAGGTCGAGGACCAGGACCGGGAGTCCGCCCGCGAGGCCGTCGAGGAGCTCATCACGCAGGAGGAGAAGCGCCTCCCGGTCGCCGCGCCCTCCGACGGGCGGGACGCCCTCGTCACACCACCAGAGCCAACGTGCCAACGACGATGAGCCCCAGTCCGATCGCGGCTCGCGCGCGGAGACGCTCGTGGAAGACGACGGCCCCCGCGGCGACGGAGACCACGATGCTCAGCTTGTCGATCGGGACGACGACGCTGGCGGGTCCCTGCTGGAGAGCCCGGTAGTAGCAGAGCCAGGACAAGCCGGTCGTCGCTCCGGACAGCACGAGAAAGAGCCAGCTGCGCCGGTCGACGCCCCGGATCTGGCGCTGCCCTCCGCGCGCGAGGACGATCGCCCAGGCCATGGCCAGGACGACGCCGGTGCGGATCGCGGTGCCGAGGGTCGACTCGACGCCCTCGATCCCCACCTTTCCCAGGATCGCCGTGAGAGCGGCGAACAGAGCGGATCCGCCGGCATACAGCAGCCACGTCCACCCGCCCCGTCCGCCCGGCCTCGGCGCCGCCGCATCCGGCTCGACGCGTTCGATCATCAGGAGTGTCCCGACGGCGATGAGGGCCATCGCCACGACGACCGCAGCGTCGATCCTCTCCCCCAGGAAAACGACGGCGAGAGCCATCGTGAGCACGGTGCTGGTCTTGTCGACCGGGACGACCTTGTTGACGTCGCCGATCTGCAACGCCCGGAAGTAGCAGAGCCAGGAGGCTCCCGTCGCAAGCCCCGACAGGACGAGGAACAGCCAGGTGCGCCCGCCGATGCCCCCGATCGTGCCCTGCGAACCGACCACGAGGACTATCGCCCACGCGAGGACGAGGACGACGCACGTGCGCAGCGCCGTGGCCAGGTTCGAGTCGACGTCCCGGATCCCCAGCTTCGCCAGGACGGCCGTCACCCCCGCGAACAGGGCCGAGCCCAGCGCGAACGCCATCCACATCGTCTTCAGCCCTTCCTGGGCCGCTTCGTGCCCATCACATGGAGCTCAGCATGACGCTCGCCGGATCCCTGCTCGGGCGAATCCCCGGCGGTGCGGCCTCTGGTGAGCGCGCTCAGCGCGCGGGCGGCGGCGCCGGAGGCTCGCGCCACTGCCCGCGCGCCCGCAGCAGCTCACGGGCCAGCGTCGGACGATCGGTGATCAGGCCGTCGATCCCCATGTCGAGCAGGCGGACCATGGCGGCCGCGTCATTGACGGTCCACACGTGCACGGCCAGGCCGGCCCCGTGCGCGGCGGCGACGAACCGGGGGGTGACCACGCGCACCGGTCCGAGGCACTCGGGCACCTGGACGGCGCGCGCCCCGCGCCGCGGTCCGGGCACATGCCAGGAATCCGGGTTGGAGGCGGTCTGCGCCGCCGCCACCAGCCTCGTCACGGCCGCCACGCCGAGCGAGGTCGTGACATGGCCCGCGGGGGCGGTCGCGCGGATGCGTTCCAGGCGGGACTCGGAGAACGAGGCGAGCAGCACCCGGTCGAAGGCGTCATGCCGGGCGAGCACATCCAGCAGCGGGGCGACCACGTCGTCGGTCTTCGCGTCGATATTGAGGTACATGTCCGGGTTCGCGTCCAGGACCTCCGCGAGCAGCGGCATCCGCTCCCCCGCGGCGTTGCGCATGCGCGAGACCCGGTCCCAGGTGAGCTCCGAGATGGCCCCCGAGCCGTCGTAAGTGCGGTCCACGACGTCATCATGGTGGAGGACCACGACGCCGTCGGCCGTGGCGTGCGCGTCGGTCTCCAGGTGCCGGACCCCCAGGGCGCGCATGTGGGCGACTGCGGCCAGCGAGTTCTCCGGCGCCTCCGCCGCCCCTCCGCGGTGGGCGAGGACCAGGGGGTGGCCGGCCGCCGACACCGGGATCATCGGCACTCCTGGCCGATGTAGGTGGCTCCGTGCTCCTCCATCCACCCGGTCGGCTCGACGGCCGTGTTCGAGGCGTCGCGGATCTCGAAGTGCAGATGGGGGCCGGTCGACCAGCCGTTGGACCCGACAGCCCCGATCTGCTCGCCCGCGGTGACCGTGTCCCCCTGCTTGACGAGGATGTCGTCCATGTACTCATGGGCGTAGGCCGAGAAGTAGGTGGACCCGTCTGCGGCCGTGTGTTGGATCCGCACGTACGTCCCCGAGCGGTAGTCGCTGGAGACCTCCACCACGGTGCCGTCGGCGACCGCGTGGACCGGGGTGCCCAGTGGGGCGGACATGTCGACGCCCTCGTGCTGGAGCAGCTGTCCGCTGATCGGGGAGATCCGCATCGAGAACCCCGAGGTGATCGTGTAGCTGCCCTGGGTGAGCGGCCACAGCAGCTGCGGGGTTTCGACGACGGTGCGCGAGCCGTTGGCGGCCGTGTCGGTGGCGACGCATCCCGTGGACTCCAGGGGCGTGCGCGCCTTCGCCCGCGACGCCGCCGTGACCGTGGCGGACAGGTCGCTGGCGCGGGTGACGCCGTCCGCCGCGCCCGTCGCCCAGGAGCCGCCCCCTGCGGGGGTGCCGACGGCTCGGGACGGCAGGGAGATGGAGGAGTCCGGCCCCACGAAACCGGTGGCTGGGATCGCCACGGTCATCGCCGCCAGGGCGACCAGCAGCGAGGCGCGCCCGGCGTTGTGGCGTTCCCGCACCTCGTCGGGAGCCTCCACCATCGCGCGCCGGGCTGGGTCCGCCGCCGGCGACGAGGGCGGCGCCGCCTCACGGTCCCGTTCTCGCAGGGAGCGGCGTGACGGGAGGGGGCACGAGACGGTGACGGGGCCGTGGATCTGCCGACGCGAGGGCAGCGGGCACTCGATCCCACCGAACTCCGGCACGCCGACCCCCTTCCCCGCCCCTGACTCAACGGTCACAAACCTATAACGCCAGCGGGGTCCAGTTCCAGCCGTCGGGGACCGAACACCCGTCCACAGACGTGATGCCCCTCACACCCGGGCACGGGAGCGGGGAACGCCTTCGCCGCAGACGACGGGTCAGGCCTGCGGATCGCGCTGGAGGGAGTCGCGGACCTCGCCGACCAGTTGCTCGAGGATGTCCTCGAGGAACAGGACGCCCACCACGTCGTCGTGATCGTCCACGACCGCCGCGCAATGCGTGCCCGAGCGCTGCATGTGGCGCAGAGCGTCCTCGACCTCGTCGGAGGCGCTGACCTGCTCCATCGTGCGGATGCGCCAGGAGTCCACCGGCTGGTCAAGCTCGTCCCCCTCCGCGTACAGGACGTCCTTGAGGTGGAGGTAGCCCTGGATCGAGCCGTCCTCCGCGGCCACCGGGTAGCGCGAGTAGCCGGTGACCGCGACCTCGCGTTCGACTATCGCGGGCGTGCAGTCGGGGGGCAGGACCACCAGCTCGTCCAGCGGGACCATCGCGTCCCCGGCCGTCTGCTCGGAGAACTCCAGGGATCCCGACAGCAGGCCCAGGTCGTCGTGGATGGTGCCCTCCTTCTGCGACAACTCGACGATGGAGGCCACCTCCTCGACGGTGAACGCGGCGGAGATCTCCGCGCGCGGGGTCAGGCCCGCCCGGCGGACGAACCAGTTCGCCATGTGGTCCATGTCCTCGATGACGACACGCAGGACGTGGCCGAAGGCCACCAGCGGAGGGGCCAGGATGAGCAGCGCCCGGTGGGGCATCGCGATGGAGATGTTCTTCGGGACCATCTCCCCGAAGACGACGTGGAGGAAGACGACCAGGACCAGCGCCACGACGAACCCCACCGCGTGGGCGCTGGCCGCCGGCATCCCCGCGGCCTCCAGGGGGCCGTGCACCAGGCTCGCGATCGCCGGCTCGGCCACGGCGCCCAGGGTGGTCGACGCCACCGTGACGCCCAGCTGGCAGATCGCGAGCATGAGGGAGACATGCTCGAGGGCGTACATCGCCTGAGCGGATCCGCGCGCTCCTTGTCGGTGGAGCGGTTCGATCTGCGAGCGCCGTGTCGAGGTGGTCGCGAACTCCCCGGCGACGAAGAAGGCGTTGACGCCCAGCAGCGCGACGGTGATGAGGATGCCGGCGAGGGGGCTCACAGCTCGACCTCCTCGTGAGCGGCGGGAGGCGGGGGGGCCAGGGAGATCTGGGTGACGCGCCGCCCGTGCATCGAGACGACGCGCAGGCGCGAGCCCGCGGCCTCGACGCTGTCGCCCACCTCGGGGACGCGGCCGAGCTCGGTGAGCACCAGGCCGGCGAGCGTCTCGTAGGGCCCCTGGTCGGGGACGATGACGCCCGTGCGTTCCTGCAGTTCATCGGGGCGCAGCCGGCCGGGGACCAGCAGCGTCCCGTCGGGCTGGCGGCGGATGCCGAGCCGACGGTGGTCGTGCTCGTCGGAGACCTCCCCGACGATCTCCTCGACCGCGTCCTCGAGGGTGACGATGCCGGAGAAGCCTCCGTACTCGTCGACCACGACCGCCATCTGCAGCCCCTCGTCGCGCAGCTGCACCAGGAGGGGACCGAGCCCCAGGGTCTCGGGCACGCGCGGGGCGGGGGCCATGAGGGACGAGGACACCACCGGGACCTCGCCGCGGCGCTCGGCGGGCACGGCGACGGCGCGGCGCAGGCTGACCAGCCCAAGGATGTCGTCCGAGTCCTCCCCCACGACGGGGAACCGCGAGTGGCCGGTCTCGCGCGCGAGGCCGACCACGTCGGCCGCGGTCGCCGTCTCCTCCAGGGTGCGCACGAGCCCGCGGTCAGTCATGACGTCGACCGCGGACAGCTCGCCGACCCGGATGGACTTCGTGAAAAGGCTGGCCGTGGACGTGTCGAGGGTGCCCTCCTCCGCGCTGTGGCGCACCAGGGCCGCCAGCTCCGAGGCCGAGCGCGCCGAGGAGATCTCCTCCTGGGGCTCGATGCCCACGCGGTGCAGCACCCAGTTCGCGGCGCCGTTGAGCACGGCGATGAGGGGTTTGAACAGCGTGGAGAACGCCATCTGGACCGGCGCCACCACGCCCGCGGTCTTCAGCGGGTGGGCCAGGGCGAAGTTCTTCGGCACCAGCTCGCCGAAGAGCATCGAGAAGAGGTTGATGAGGACCGCCGCCACAGCCACGGCGACGGTCGTCGCCAGGGCCTCGGCCACCCCGGCGTTGCCGAGGAGCCGCCCGAGCATGTCGGCGACGGCCGTCTGGGTCGTGTAGCCCAGGAGGATCGTCGTCAGCGTGATGCCGACCTGCGCGCCCGACAGCTGGGTCGAGAGATGGCTGATGGCGCGCAGCACCTGGGCGGCACGCCTGTCCCCGTCGCCGGCGCGCCGCTCGACGGAGGCGCGGTCCAGGGCGACCAGGGAGAATTCGGCCGAGACGAAGACGGCGGTTCCCGCCGTGAGGACCAGGCCGAGGACGAGCATGAGGAGGTCGGTGATCAACGCTCACCCCGTGCGGAGGGCCGGGCAGGCGGAGGGTCGGCCGATTGTCGGCCGCAACTGTCACTGTCCATGGTGAGCGACAGTGTAGTAGGTCCCCGCGGCCACAGCCCAGGGCGGGGCCGCCCCCTGCCCGCGCTTCCTCGGCCACGCGCGCCGAGCCGCGCGCCCATGGGATTCCCGCCCCTTGGCAGCGCGGGTCACAAGAGGGCGTCAAGGCCGCGGAAATTGCCGCGGGACGCCATGGGGGAAGGGACTTTCGTCATATGCTGAGTGCGTTCCGGAGGCCCAGGGCACATGCGGGAAACGCAGACGAGACGGAGTGACGACGGTGAGTGATTCGGCACTGACGGGAACAGCGGACCAGGCCAGCGCGAAGGAGCAGTGGTATATCGGGCAGCTGCTCGAGCAGTTCCGCCGGGATCCCTCCTCCGTCGACCAGTCCTGGAGGGACTACTTCACGGCCCACGGGCAGGGACCGGACGCGACGCCCGCCGGCGAGCCACCCCAGCTGCGCCACACCGCCCCTCCGGCTCCTCCGGCCGCCCCGGCGCCGCCCTCGTCCCCCGCCGTCGTCCGCGTGCCCGCCGAGGAGGGCCTGGCTGCGCAGGGCGAGGCCGCCGCGTCCGCGGCCGACCAGGAACAGGAGCAGGAGGCCTCGGCGAACACGGTGTCGGTCACCCGCTCCGACCTGCCCCCCGCCCCGCCCGCCCAGCTCAGCGAGGCGACCTCCCCCTACACGCGCCTGCGGCACGCCCGCGCCGCGGCCGCCCTGGCCACGGACGCCCCCGACGAGGACCAGGTCGACGTCCTCAAGGGCATCGCGCGCGCCACGGCGAAGAACATGGACGCCTCCCTCGCCGTCCCGACCGCCACGTCGACCCGGGAGATCCCCGCGAAGCTGCTCATCGAGAACCGCGCCCTGCTCAACGCGCACCTGGCGCGCACCAGCGGCGGCAAGGTCTCGTTCACGCATCTCATCGGCTACGCCGTGGTGGAGGCCCTGTGCGAGATGCCCGCGATGTCCGTGCGCTACGCCGCCAAGGACGGCAAGCCCGCGGTCGGGCACCTCGCCCACGTCGGGTTCGGACTGGCCATCGACGTCACCCGCAAGGACGGCACACGCAACCTCATCGTGCCCGTCGTCCACGACGCCGACACGCTGACCTTCATGCAGTTCGTGGACGCCTACGACGGCATCGTCCGCCGGGCGCGCGACGGGCGGCTCACCCCCGAGGACTACCAGGGCGCCACGGTGTCCCTGACGAACCCTGGGACCCTGGGCACCACCACCTCCGTGCCGCGCCTCATGGCCGGACAGGGCCTCATCATCGGCGTCGGCGCCACCGACTACCCGGCCGAGTACGCGGGCGTGTCCCCCAACAAGCTCGCGCTGCTGGGCATCGGCAAGACGCTGCACATGTCCTCGACCTATGACCACCGCGTCATCCAGGGCGCCGCGTCGGGCGAGTTCCTGCGCCTGATCTCCCAGAAGCTCGCCGGGGGCGACGGGTTCTACGACCGTGTCTTCGACGCCCTGAGGGTGCCGACCCCGCCCTACCGCTGGGAGGCGGACCACGAGTACAACGTCGAGCGCGAGAAGGGCAAGCCCGCGCGCATCGCGGAGCTCATCCACGCCTACCGCTCCCGGGGGCACCTGGCCGCCGACACCGACCCCCTGGCCTACAGGGTGCGGCGCCATCCCGACCTGGACCTCACGAACTACGGGCTGTCCGTGTGGGACCTCGAGCGCTCCTTCCCCACCGGGGGCCTGGGGGGCGAGGACCACATGCGGCTGCGCGACCTCCTGGCCCGCCTGCGCGACACGTACACGCGCACCGTCGGCATCGAGTACATGCACATCCAGGACCCCGTCCAGCGCACGTGGGTGCAGCAGCGCATCGAGCAGCCCTACACGGCGCCCTCGCCCGCCGAGCAGCGCCACATCCTGTCCACGCTCATCCACGCCGAGGCCTTCGAGGAGTTCCTCCAGACGAAGTACGTCGGTCAGAAGCGGTTCTCCCTGGAGGGCGGGGAGTCGCTGATCCCCCTGCTGGACGCCGTCCTGGGCGACGCCGCCCGGCTCGGGCTCCACGAGGTCGCCGTCGGCATGGCCCACCGGGGGCGGCTCAACGTGCTGGCCAACATCGCGGGGAAGTCCTACGGGCAGATCTTCTCCGAGTTCGAGGGCAATCAGGATCCGCGCACCGTGCAAGGTTCCGGCGACGTCAAGTACCACCTCGGGACCGAGGGCGTCTTCACCGCCGAGGAGGGCGTGGCGACCAAGGTGTACCTGGCGGCGAACCCCTCCCACCTCGAGGCGGGCGACGGCGTGCTCGAGGGCATCGTCCGCGCGAAGCAGGACGAACTGGGCGACCCCTCCCTGCCTGTCGTGCCGATCCTCATCCATGGGGACGCCGCGTTCATCGGCCAGGGCGTCGTCCAGGAGACGCTCAACATGAGCCAGGTGGCGGGCTTCCGCACGGGCGGCACGATTCACATCATCGTCAACAACCAGATCGGTTTCACCACGGGCCCGACCGCGGGACGCTCAACCCGCTATCCCACGGATCTCGCCAAGGGCCTGCAGGTGCCGATCCTCCACGTCAACGGGGACGACCCGGAGGCGGTCGTGCGCATGGCGCACCTGGCGCTGTCCTACCGCGAGGAGTTCCACAAGGACGTCATCATCGACATGGTGTGCTACCGCCGCCGCGGGCACAACGAGGGCGACGACCCCTCGATGACCCAGCCCGTGATGTACGGCCTCATCGAGCGGCTCCCCTCCACCCGGGCGGTCTACACGCGCAACCTGGTCGGGCGCCACCAGCTCACCGAGGAGCAGGCCGCCGCCTCCATCCAGGAGTACGAGGACGAACTGTCCAAGATCCTCGCCGAGACCCGCGAGCACGGATGGTCGCCCTCCCCCGCCGACCCCGGCACGGCCGCGGCGAACGGGCCCGACAGCTGGGAGGTCCCCGAGTCCCAGCTCCCCGGGCAGGGCATGATGATCGGCTGGGAGTCGGCGACGACGCCCGCCGCGATCGGCCGGATCGGCGACGCCTGCCGCACCTTCCCCAAGGGCTTCACCCCGCATCCGAAGATGGCCCGCCTCTCCGAGCGCCGATGGAAGATGGCCCACGGAGAGATCCCCATCGACTGGGGCTTCGGCGAGCTGCTGGCCATCGGCTCCCTGCTCATGGAGGGCACCCCGGTGCGCCTGAGCGGGCAGGACGCCCGTCGCGCCACCTTCGTCCAGCGCCACGCGGTGCTCCACGACCACAACGACGGCCGCGAGTTCACCCCTCTGCGCTTCCTCACCGCGGACCAGGCGCGTTTCGACATCTTCGACTCGCCGTTGTCGGAGTTCGCGGTCCTCGCCTTCGAGTACGGGTACTCCGTCGAGCGACCCGACGCGCTGGTCCTGTGGGAGGCTCAGTTCGGCGACTTCGCGAACGGCGCGCAGACCGTGGTCGACGAGTTCATCAGCTCGGCCGCGCAGAAGTGGGGCCAGCGCTCCTCCGTGGTCCTCCTGCTCCCCCATGGCTACGAGGGCCAGGGACCGGACCACTCCTCGGCGCGCGTCGAGCGCTACCTGCAGCTGGCGGCCGAGGACAACATGTGGATCGTCCAGCCCTCCACGCCGGCGAACCACTTCCACCTGCTGCGCACGCAGGCCTACCGCAGGCCGCGCCGGCCTCTGGTCGTGCTCACCCCCAAGCAGCTGCTACGCCTGTCCGCGGCGACCTCCCAGGTGGAGGATTTCTCCTCGGGCGCGTTCCGCCCGGTCATCGGCGAGGAGGAACCCCGCGTCCTGGGGGCCCCCGCCCAGGTCTCGCGCGTCCTGCTGTGCTCGGGTCGCCTTTACTACGACTTGGTCAAGGAGCGTGCCACGCGCCAGGCCTGGGACACGGCGGTCATCCGACTCGAGCAGCTCTATCCGCTGCCGCTCGACGAGCTGGCCGCCCAGCTCGCGCGGTTCCCGGGCGCCCGCCTCACCTGGGTGCAGGACGAGCCGCGCAACCAGGGCCCGTGGCCCTTCCTTGCGCTGAACCTGTTCCCGGAGCTCGGCGTCGGGGTCCGGGCCGTGTCGCGTCCCGCCTCCGCGACCACCGCCGCCGGCCGGGCCTCCCTGCACCGTCAGCAGCATGCCGTCCTCATGGAGGAGGCCTTCTCCCGTTAATGTGGACGAGGGCGCCCCCGACCCGCGCGCCCGCAGGCCACAAGGGAGGAACGAGATGCGCATCTGCGTCATCGGTGACGAACTGGTCGCCGGAGTCGGCGACCCCCGGGGGCTCGGATGGGTCGGACGGGTCATCGGACGCAGCAGCTTCCCCGAGCCGCCCGTCGTCTTGAGCCTGGCCATGCCCGGCGAGACCACCGGCGAGCTGTCGTCCCGTTGGGAGCGCGAGGTCGCCCCGCGCACGAGGCCGGGCGACACGCGCCTCGTCGTGGGCATCGGGGCGGCGGATGTGCCGGCCGGCCTGTCGACCCCGCGCACGCGCCTGAACCTGGCCAACATCATCGATCGCGCCGCGACCCTCAAACTCCCCTGTCTGGTGGTCGGGCCCCCGCCCCTGGCCGGAGCGGACCGGCGCGCGCTGGAGGCCGTGTCACGGGCCTGCGCGGAGGTCTGCGAACGCCGGCACGTCCCTTTCGTCGACACGCTGCGGCCCCTCGCCTCCCACGACCAGTGGGCCGAGGACATGGCCGCCTCCCCCGCCCGCACCGAGCGTGGCATCGCGCTGCCCGGGCAGGCCGGCTACGCGCTCATGGCGTGGCTGGTGCTCCATGAGGGCTGGGACGAGTGGTCCGGCGCCGAGCCCCGCGCCTGAGGCGCCTTCGGGACCCGGCGCCTCCTGGAGATACGAGGGCGCCCGGCGGAGCATCCGCCGGGCGCCCATCCGTCCACGGAACGTCAGGCGTTGGGGCGCTTGCCGTGATTCGCTCCGTGCTTGCGACGGTCACGACGCTTGCGACCCTTCTTCGACATGGTGGCCTCCTTCGGTGAACGACTACTCAACCCGCCCAGTCTCGCACACCCGGGCCCGCGTCACGACCACCGTCGCCGCGGCAGCGACGCATTTCACGCGGCTCGGGCGGCGCCCCCCGTCATCGGGAGGAGGACATCCGGATCGTCCGGGACACGATGCGCACCCTCAGGTCGCGCGGCGCGGGTTCCCCGCTGCAGCAGCGCCGCAGGAGGTCGCGGACGCGACGCTCCTCGCCCAGGGCCGCCTGGCAGGTCGGGCACGTCGCCGCGTGGGCCTCGAGGAACTCCAGGACGCGAGGGTCCATCAGCGGGTCGGCGTCGGCCGCGCCGGCTGTCATCCCCCACTCCGCGTCGATGATCTCGCACAGGTGTGCGCGCAGCTGCGCGCACACCGACCCCTCTTCGTCCGGTGCGCTCACTTCCCGCCTCCGATTCCCACCGAGGCCGCATAGTCCGCGAGCTTGTCGCGCAGCTGCCGGCGTCCCCGGTGCAGCCGGCTCATCACCGTTCCGATGGGGATGTCCAGGATCTGGGCGATCTCCTTGTAGCTGAAGCCCTCGACATCGGCCAGGTAGACGGCCATCCGGTACTCCTCTGACAGCGAGGCCAGCGCGTCGCGCACCTGGGCGGAGGGGATGAGGTCCAACGCCTCGGTCTCCGCCGAGCGCAGGCCCCTCTCGTCGTGGGACGCGGCGTCCGCCAGCTGCCAGTCCTCCACGGTGTCGGTGCTCGACCGTCTCGGGGAGCGGCGTGCCTTGCGGTACAACGTGATGTAGGTGTTCGTGAGGATCCGGTACAGCCACGCCTTGATGTTCGTGCCCGGACGGTACTGGTCGAACTTCGCGTAGGCCTTCGTGAAGGTCTCCTGGACCAGGTCCTCCGCGTCCGCCCTGTTGCGCGTCATGCCCAGCGCCGCGCCGTAGAGCTGGTCGAGCAGGGGCAGCGCCTCCGCCTCGAAGCGGGCGTCGCGCTCGGCGCGCGTCTCCGCGGCCGGCCCGGCCGCATCCGTCCCGGGGGCGACCGCCGGCGGGGGAACCTGGTCTGGAGTGTCCATCGCCCTCCAGGCTATCGCCACCAGGCAGACGATGCCGCCGGCCAGCGCCGTCGCCGGGCCCCGCGCCCGCGCGCCAAGCACCCGCCCCGCCCTGCTGTCTCCGCTGTCTCCACGGCACTCCACGACGTCCCCAACGCGCCCGGAACCCGAAATGTTCCCGCGCCCCGTCGAACGCTGGCCGTCGGGCGCCAGACGTCGGACAATGGGGGCATGAACCTCATCCGGCTGATGGCCCGTCCCCTTCTGGCAGCTCCGTTCATCGCCGACGGCTGGTCGGCGGTGCGCGATCCGGATCCCCACGTCAAGCGCCTCGAGTGCGTGCGCCCGATCGTCAGGAAGGTCGGCGTGGACCTCTCCGACGAACAGCTGCGCCTGGCGACGCGCGCCATGGGCGCGGCGACGATCGGCGCGGGCGCCGCCCTGTCCCTGGGGATCGGCCAGCGCGGCGCGGCGACGGTCCTGGCCGCCACCGCCCTGCCCCTCGCCGTGGTCAACCACCCGGTCTGGACGGCGTCCTCGCGCGAGGAGCGCTCCGCCGGGCGCGACGGCCTCATGCGGTCGCTGGCCCTGTTCGGCGGCCTTGTCTTCGCGTCCATGGACCGGCGCGGCAAGCCCTCGGTCGGGTGGAGGCGACGCAACCGGCGTGAGCAGCGCGCCGCCCTGCGGGAGGCGAAGGCGCGCGCCCGCCAGGCCGTCGACGCATGACGGAGGCGCCGCCCTCGTCCCCCGACGACGCCTCCGGGACGTGGTGGCCGGCCCCCGTGTCCCCGGGCCCCGTCGACGCCTGCGTGCCGGTGCCCGGATCGAAGTCGCAGACGAACCGCGCCCTGATCCTCGCCGCCCTCGCGGACGGCCCCGTGACGTTGCGTGGCGCCCTCGACGCGCGCGACACGCGGCTGATGGCCGACGGGCTGCACACGCTGGGCGCCTGCGTGGAGCGCTCGGACGGCGCGCTGCGCGTCACCCCCCTGGACCGCGTGAGGCCGGGGGGCCTCATCGACTGCGGGCTCGCGGGCACCGTCCTGCGCTTCCTGCCGCCGCTGGCCGCCCTGGCCCGCGGGGAGACGACCTTCACCGGTGATGAGGCCGCCCGCGCACGGCCCGTCCGCCCCGTCCTGGACGCCCTCGAGCAGGCCGGCGCCTCCGTCTCCTACCTGGGCGAGCCCGGTTTCCTCCCCTTCCGCGTGGGGGGCTCCGGCGTGCTGCCCGTCCCCGGTGCCCCGCATGACCTCGCCGTCGACGCGCAGGCGTCCTCCCAGTTCCTCTCCGCTCTGCTGCTCGCCGCTCCGCTGATGTCGGGGCCCGTCACCGTTCGGTCCGCCGGCCGCATCGTCTCCGCACCTCACATCGCGATGACGGTCGCCGCTCTGCGCGATCGGGGCGTCCCCGTCTCCGAGCTGCCCGGTGACACGGGGACGCGGGCCTGGCGAATCCGCCCCGGCAGACCCCGCGGCGGAGAGATCGCCATCGAGCCCGACTTGTCCAACGCGGGCCCCTTCCTCGCGGCGGCGGCGCTCACCGGGGGACGCGTGCGCGTGCCGGACTGGCCGCGCCGCACCACCCAGGCGGGCGACGCCTGGCGCGGGCTGCTCGCCCGCATGGGCGCCCGCGTCGCCCTGGACGGCACCGGGCTCACGGTGGAGGGGCCCGGGGCGTCCGGGCTGCGCGGAGTGGACGTCGACCTCTCCGACGTCGGGGAGCTCACCCCGACCCTCGCAGCGCTCGCCGTGTGCGCCGCCACGCCGTCGCGGATCTCGGGCGTCGCCCACCTGCGCGGCCATGAGACCGATCGCCTGGCGGCCCTGGCCCGCGAGATCACGCGCCTGGGAGGCGATGCCACGGAGCTGGAGGACGGGCTGGCCATCCGGCCCCGCCCCCTGCACGGCGCCCGGGTGCGCACGTACGCGGACCACCGCATGGCGACCTTCGCGGCCGTCGTCGGCCTGCGCGTGCCCGGCGTCGAGGTCGAGGACGTGGCGACCACCGGCAAGACGCTGCCCGGCTTCACCCGTCTGTGGGCCCGCATGCTGGGAGGCGGCGCGGGGTGAGGCGAGACACCGGCACCGACGACCCCCGCGTGCGCGTGCGCCCCGGGAAGGGCTCGCGACCGCGTTCGAAGATCCGACCCGACTGGTCGGCGAGGCCTCTGGGGCGCGTCGTCGCGATCGACCGGGGGCGGTACGGCGTGGTGCTCGGGGACGGCACGCGCGTGGTCGGGGTGCGTGCGAGAGAGCTGGGACGCCGCTCGGTGCTGCTGGGCGACCGGGTGCGAATGACGGGGGACCTGTCGGGGCGGGCGGACACGCTGGCCCGGTTGGTGGCCGTCGAGCCGCGGGATTCCGTGCTGCGCCGCTCTCGCGACGACGCCCCGGACGACCGCGCGGAGAAGGCGATCGTCGCCAACGCCCAGGTCATGGTCATCGTCGTCGCGGCCGCCGACCCGGCTCCGCGCACCGGGATGGTCGACCGCTGCCTGGTGGCCGCCTATGAGGCGGGCCTGGAGCCCGTCCTGTGCGTGACAAAGGCGGATCTGGCGGATCCCGCGGGGTTCCTGGCCCGTTTCGGCTCCTTCGGACTGGCCTCGGTCGTGACCTCCGTCGGGGCGGGCGGCGCGGACGGCGTCGAGGAGCTCGCGCGGCTGCTGGCCGGTCGGTTCTCCGTGCTGGTCGGGCACTCGGGCGTCGGCAAGTCCACGTTGATCAACGCTCTGGTTCCCGGCGCCGGGCGGGCGACCGGCCGTGTCAACGCGGTCACCGGCCGCGGGCGGCACACCTCGACGTCGGCGGTGGCGCTCGAGCTGCCCGGCGGGGGGTGGGTGGCGGACACACCGGGGGTGCGCTCCTTCGGATTGGGCCATGTCGCGGCCGAGGACGTCCTGGCGGTGTTCCCCGATGTGGCGGAGGCCGCGACCTGGTGCCTGCCGATGTGCACGCATCTGGCCGACGAGCCCTCCTGCGCCCTGGACGCCTGGGCGGGCGGCGCCTCGCCCTTCGACCCGGTCGCGCCCGCGGCCTCCCGGGCCCGGGCCGAACGCGTGCGCGTCGTGCGCCGCCTCCTGGAGAGTCTGCGGGCAGCCAGTCCCGTCCCATGAGCCACCGGCTCCGCGGGCGGGAGGCTACCGCTGCTGATCGAACCAGGCCGTCTCGTCGGTGGGCGCGTCCCGCGGCCAGTCCAGCGCCGCGAGGACCTCGTCGTGGATGAGGCCGTTGGTGGCCAGAGCGTTCCCGCCCCATGGGCCTTCCCGGCCGGTCAGCGACGTGAAGCGTCCCCCGGCCTCGTGGACGATCGGGACCAGCGCCGCCATGTCGTGCACCTCGAGTTCGGGCTCGCAGGCCGCGTCGACCGCGCCCTCGGCCACAAGCATGTAGCTCCAGAAGTCCCCGAAGGCGCGCGAACGCCAGAAGGAGGACTGCAGCTCGAGGAACTGCCCGCCCCGATCGTGGTGCAGCCAGCCGTCCAGGGAGGAGTACGACAGTGAGGCCTCCGCGACGGCGGGCACCGAGGACACCCGGATCTGCCGGGCGCGCATCAGCGAGGTGCCGGCCCACGCTCCCTGGCCTTTCGCCGCCCACCACCGGCGTTTGAGGGCCGGCGCCGAGACGACGCCCATGACGGGTTCCCCGTCCTCGACCAGTCCGATCAGCGTGGCCCACACGGGCACGCCGCGCACGAAGTTCTTCGTCCCGTCGATGGGATCGAGGACCCACTGGCGGGTGGAGTGCCCGGCGGCACCGCGTTCCTCCCCCAGCACGGCGTCCCGGGAACGGATGTGGGACAGCTGGGAGCGCAGCAGGTCCTCCGCCGAGCGGTCGGCGTCGGTGACGGGGGTGAGGTCGGGTTTGGACTCCACGACCAGGTCCTGCGCGCCGAAACGCGCCATCGTCAGAGCATCGACCTGATCGGCCAGCACGTGGGCCAGGCGGAGGTCGTCGTTGTACCGGCGTGACTGGGGCATGGCACCACCGTAGTCGTGGGGCCGCTTTCCCCGCGTCAGCGGCGTCCGGATGTCGTAGTGTGGTGCGCATGTCCAGGCCGTTCCTCATGCTCGCCTCGCGCACGGAGGAGGTCGTCGCAGACGACGAGTTCCGCAATCTCCCCCGCCTGGCCGGCATGGCGCCCGGCGAGGCCGTGCGCGTGCGCCTGGACCGCGAGCCCTTCCCGGAGATCGACCTGGACGACTGGTCGGGCATCATCCTGTGCGGCTCCCCGTTCGACGTCTCGGCGCCCGAAGGGCTCAAGACCGCGGTCCAGCGCGACGTCGAGGCGCACCTCGGCGACCTCTACGACCGGATGCTCCAGGCGGATGCCGCTTTCCTGGGCATCTGCTACGGCATGGGCACCCTGACCCTCCATCTGGGCGGGGCGGTCGACGGCTCGCACGCCGAAGAGATCTCCGCGCCCCGACTCACGCTCACGCCCGAGGGGCGCGACGACCCACTCCTGGAGGGGATGCCCGAGCGCTTCCGCGCCTATGTGGGCCATCATGAGGCCGCCTCCGGCCTCGCGCCCGGCGCCACCCTGCTGGTCGGGGGGACGGTCGCCCCCGTCCAGATGATCCGAGCCGGGGAGAGCGTCTACGCCACGCAGTTCCACCCGGAGCTGGACCTCGCCGGCATCGGCGTGCGCATCGAGGAGTACGCGGGCCGCGGGTACTACCCGCCCGAGGAGCGCTCGCGCGTCGAGGCCGAGGTCGCGGCCGCCGACGTGCGCCCCGTCCATCTCATCCTGCGCAACTTCGTGCGGCGGTTCCGCCGCTGATCCGCGTTCAGCCCCGATCCCGGCGGCCCGGGAACCAGGCGGCGGCCAGCGCGTCGCGCTCCGAGATGTCGAACCATTCCAGCGGATGCTCCCACAGGTCGGCGACCGCGCGGTCCGCCGCCCCCTGATCCCCGGCCCGCAGGACCGCCCGGACCGCCTCGGCGGCCCCGTCCTCGTCGATGAGGAAGGCGGCGACGTCTCCCCAGCCCAGTGTCCCCGGCTCCACCCGGACGACACGGGAGGCCCCCTTCTCCCCCGCCGTCGTCACCGGGGCGTCGGCCGCCAGGACCACCCGGGAGGACCGCTCGCCCGGCGGGGCCTCGCGCAGCAGCTCCAGAGAGGCCAGCGCGGCCTCCGTCTGCGCGTCGTCCTCGAGGACCTCGATGTCGTCCGGGGCCGCCCCCCGTTCAGGAGCCGCCGCGAAGCCGGAGCGGACCGGGGGGCGGCCGGCCGACAGGTCGGAGCCGAGGGCGGGGAGGTAGACGCGCATGGGGTCAGTCTCCCACATGCCCGCGCCGGCGCCGCCGGCGCCGCCGGCGCGGGGCCGCCTCCGTGCGCCCGTGGCGGCCGTGGGGCTCCGGCGCCTCCCCCATCAGGAGGCCGGCCAGCTCCGCCAGGGCGGCGCCCGCCGGGGAGCCGGGCGCCCACGCCACGACGGGTCGGGCCCCGAGCAGGGCGGAGGCGACGTGCTCGTCCTCGGGCACGAGGCTCGCCGACCCGCCGGGCACCAGGTCGGAGAGGGCGGCCGCGATGGCGTTGACCGGCCGCAGACCCGCCGAGGCCCGCGAGACGCGGTTGACGACGATGCGCAGGTCGGCGGCGGCGCGCAGGTCCCTCCACCATTCGAGCGACTGCGCGAGACGGCTGAGCCCCACGGCGTCCCCGCGCGCGACGGCGAGCACCGTGTCGGCCTCTCTCAAGACGGCCGCGACCACCTCGTCGCGGCTGCCCTGGTGGCGCAGCGTCGCCTCGACGGGATCCAGGCCGGAAGCCGCCACGTCGACGACCACCGCGTCGGCCGATCGGCGCGCGGAGCGGAGGACCTCGGTGGCGGACACGGGCCCGAGCTCGCGCCAGCGCTGGGGCGCCGACAGGCCGGTGACCACTGAGAGGCCGGGCGCGACGCCGACGCCGATGCGGCCGATGTCGCGCGGGTCCAGGCGTCCTCGCGACGTCTGCCGGGCGAGGACCCCGATGCCCGGGGCGTCGACGGGCAGGCCCAGCAGGTGGGCGAGCGAGGGCGCGGCCGTGTCGGCGTCGATGAGCAGCGTGTCCGTCCGGCGGCATGCCAGCGCGGCCGCGACGTTGACGGCGACGGTCGTCCGCCCGGGCGACCCCGACGTGCCCCACACCGCGATGACGCGTCCCCGGGAGGGAGCCGGGGGCGGGACCTCCGCGCCCGGCTCCGGTGGGAGACGCTCCAGCGGGGACGAGGCCGGCGCCGGCGCGGGGGGACCAGCCTCCCCGCGGTCCCGGACCAGGGCGATCAGGGATTCGACGACCCCGTCGGGGGACGCGGCCTGGGCGACGGCGTCGGCGCCCAGGGAGAGCAGCCGCCGGGACTCCTCCGGAGGGGCCAGCAGGACCACGGACATCCCCGAGAGGTGGAGGTCGCCGATCGCGGCGGCGTCCAGGTCCGGGTCGGAGGCGTCGACGACGGCGAGATCGGCGACGCCGGCGCGGCCGGCGGCCCGGACCTCCGCCAGGTCCGCGCAGCGTCGGACGACGATCATCTGCCGGTCGCGCGCGTCGATGGCCTGGACCAGCGCGCCCTCGGCGTCCGGGCCGGCCAGGAGGACGACGCCGTGCCGGTCGGCGCTCATCGGCTGAGCGGGACGGCGGCGAGCGTCCCGTCCCCGCCCGTCGCCTGGAGGACGGCCGCCAGGTCGTCCACGGGGACGCGGACCTCCAACCGCGTGCCCGCGGTGGCGCCGAGTCCCGCCGAGGGGGCGTCCGCGCGCACCAGGGTCACGGCGTCGGAGACGAGCCGCGGCGCCGGATCCGCCTCCCGGGCGGGCGCTGCGCCGGGAGCGCCGGGGACGAACCATAGCTCGAGGGCGGCCCCGGGACCCGCCGAGTCCGGCAGCCCGCCCGAGACGGTGACGACCAGCCGGCGATGGTCCACGTCATCGCCGGCCGCCACGGCGACGGCCGGGACCAGCTCCCCCGCGCCGAGGGACCGGGCAGCGACGTCGCCCGCGCCCAGCGACCCCTCGACGAGGTAGGCGTCGGACTCCGCACGCGCGCGCACGATCCGGGTGTTCGTCGCGTCCAGGGGCTCGCCGGCCGGGACCGCCCGGGTCGTCTGGTACAGGGGCGTGCCGCCCCGGGCCTGGGAGACCAGCGTCACGCATCCGAGCACGGACACGGCGATGAGCACGATCCCGACGACGAACCGCGGGTCCCTCCACGCTCCCCGCCTCCCCGGGACTCGCACCGCCCGCTTCATTGAGGTCATTGCCACATCATGCCGGATGTTCGGATGTCTGTGAACCCTGTCCACAGGCGTCCGTCACGGGAGGGCACTGACCGGACTTCTCCACATCGGACTCGTCCTCGATGACGCAACCCGAATGAAGTGGCATGATGTCCCCATGAGTCCTCGATTCCTCACCCTCTCAGACGTCGCCGACACCCTGAACCTCTCGATGTCCGCTGCCCGTGCGCTGGTCAGCTCCGGGGAGCTCCCGGCCATCCAGGTCGGCGGGAAGCGCGTGTGGCGCATCGAGGACACCGCTCTGGAGAAGTACATCGAGGACCAGTACGCCGCCTCCCGCGAGCGCATCCGCACCCACGCCGCGGACTGACCCGACGGGATCCCCGGCGTCATCGCCGCGCGGGCTCAGCGCGGACCGGTGACCAGCCGCAGTCGGCGGATGCCGGATGTCGGCAGCGAGATCACTTCGGCTGCGCCGCGGTCTCGCGTGTCCAGGCCGGAGGAGCCCGCGCGCGTCTCGATGTCGAGATGATCTGCGAAGACCGCGCGCACCGTTCCCTGGTGGATGCCGGCGTCGTGGTCGATGACGACCTCGGCCGCGTCCTCGGCGAGCTCCCGGAGGATGTGCCCGATCCCGACGGAGTGCCTGACGGAGGACTCGTCGACGGCGCTTGCCCCGAGCGGCCACACCGCCGCCACCGCGGTCAGCGGGATCAGCGAGTCCCCGCCCGGCGTGGCCAGCAGGACCCACGTGCGCGCGACGTCCTTCACCCGCCCCGACAGGCGCCCGCCCCCGCGCACGAGCACGGTGAGCCGCTCACCCGAGCGGGCCAGCAGCCGTGCTGCCAGGCTGACGCCGGCGCGCTCGGCGTCGGTGAGCTCCCCGACCAGCGCCTCCTCCAGCGTCCGCCGCTCGGCGTCGAAGCGCCCCTCGAGGTCCGCGAGGTAGAGGTCCAGGTCCACAGCCTCAGTCTCACACAGACGGCGATGAACCGGACGCGCTTGACATCGCGGATCGCACACTGCGACACTCATGGCGTCCAACTGATATGAACTGAATCTAATTCACACCCAAAGGAGCGCATGATGTCGTCGACGTCGTTGTCTGACCGTCTCGCCGAGATCGCCGGATGGGTGCTCGGGCCTCCGGCTCTGGCCGTCCTCGCAGCGGCCGCGGCGACGCTCCTCGACCCGCGGTCCGGCCATCCCGCCGAGCACAGTGTGGCCGGCATGACCGCCCTGCTCGCGGCCGCGATCCTGGCCTGGGCCCTCCTCTCGATGGTGGCCGCCCGCCTGGCCCTGCTCCCCGTCCTCCCACGGCTCGCCCGGCGTGCGCTCGCCAGGTCGGTGGAGCGTCTGGGCACCGGGCAGGCGAGGCGGACGCTCGCCCGGCAGGGCAGCGCGGTCGCTCTGGGCGCCGGGCTCGCCGTCGGGTCGTTGGCGCCGGCGGCGCTGGCCTCTCCCGCGCCTCCTCCCGACGACCTCTCCTGGGGCGCGCAGGCGCCGGCGGAGGCGTCCGCCGTGTCCGGTGACGCCGTTCTCCCCGGGGGCCCGGGGCCCACCGGCCCGCTTCGGCGGGCGGCAGACGCCCTCGTCGCCCGCGAGGCGCTCGCACGGCCGGCCGATCGGGACGATCCGCCGCCTCTCCCCGCGCCCGCCACGCATCTGGTGGTCCCGGGCGAGAGCCTGTGGTCGATCGCCGCCGACCTGGTATCGCCCTCAGCCGGAGACGCCGGGATCGCCCGACTGTGGCCCGCGATCCACGCCGCCAACGCGGACTTGATCGGGGAGGATCCGAGCCTCATCCGGCCTGGGCAGGTCCTCGTCATCCCGCAGGCCCGCCCATGAGCGGCGCGGCCGCCCGCGCCCTCGCCCGTCCGGGGGATGCCTGCGTGCGCTGGGACATGCGGCGCGACATGGACCCGGATGAGGTCCTTGATGTCGAGGAGCGGCTCCAGCGCGATCCCGCCCGGCCTTCGGAGGTCGGCCCCCTGCCCGACCCCCGTCAGTGGGCCTCGGGCCTGGCCCAGGGGGTCATGGAGATCCTGCAGGGCCTGCGCCCCCTCACCCAGCTGCGCCGCTGGGTGGTCCCCGCACTCTACGAGGAGCTCGAGGCGGCCCGCGGGCGTGCCGCGCCCGCCACCGGGTCCGGGCCTCCCACCCGCGTCGCTCCGGCCTGCAGAGCCCAGTCGGCACATGCGTGGCCGGTGCGCGAGGGCGTTGTCGAGGTCTGCGTCACGGTGCGCGTCGGCGCGCGCACGCGGGCCGTGGCGATGCGGCTCGAGGATTTCCGCGGCCGCTGGCTGGCGACCGCTCTCGATGTCGGATGAGGCAAGACGGGGCCGCCGCCTCAGCGGCGCTTGCGGGCCTTCTTCGCGGCGGCGCGGCGCTGGGCGCGGTTGCCCCCGCCGTTGTGCTGTGCCCCGGTCGATCCGGCCGCCTCCGAGGACTCCCCCTCCGAGGAGCTGTACTGGAGACGCGTCTGCCGGGCCTCGCGCCCGACCGTCCCCATCACGGAGGCCGCACGGGCCAGGGACTGGGACTCGGCCGCGGCCTCCCGGGCTTGGGCCCGCTCGACGGCCTGCGCCGCCGCCGCGCCCTCGGCCTCCACCGCGCCCGCGCCGCCAACGGCCTGCTCGGCGTTGCCGGGTGTCCCAGGCGCCTGTCCGTCGGCGGCCTCCGAGGCCTTCTCCAGGGCCAGCTCGAACTGGCGGCAGTAGGCGAAGATCTGTTGGACCGACTCCTCGCGGATGCGCTCCGTCATCGCCTGGAACATCTGGGCGCCCTCGTCCTTGTACTCGACCAGGGGGTCGCGCTGGCCCATCGCCCGCAGGCCGATGCCCTCCTTGAGATAGTCCATCTCGTAGAGGTGCTCGCGCCACAGCCTGTCGACCGTGGCGATGAGGACCCGGCGTTCGAGGACGCGCATCGGCTCCTCGCCGAGCTGGCGCAGGGCCAGCGGGTTCGCGCCGAGCGTGAGCTCGTTCTCCGCGTAGACCGAGTGGATGTCGCCGCGCAGCTCGAAGAGCAGGTCGTCGCGCATGAGCGACCCGGGGCCGCCGTGGGCGTCCTCGACCTCCTCCGGGGCGACGGAGGGCGGGTAGTAGCCGCGCAGCGCCGCCCACAGCCCCTCCAGGTCCCAGTCCTTGGGCGAGGGCTCCTGCGTGTTCGCGGCGACGAGATCCGAGATGAGGTCGTCCGCGTACAGGCTGAACTGGGTCTTGAGGTCGGCCCCCTCCAGCACCTGGCGGCGCTGGGCGTAGATCAGCTCGCGCTGGCCGGTCATGACGTCGTCGTATTTGAGGACGTTCTTGCGGATCTCGAAGTTGCGGGCCTCCACCTGGTGCTGGGCCGAGGCGATCGAGCGGGAGACGACCTTCGACTCCAGCGGCATGTCCTCCGGATAGGCGCCGGAGGACATGATGCGCTGCGCCATGCCCGAGTTGAACAGGCGCATGAGGTCGTCCTCCATGGACAGGTAGAACCGGGACTCGCCCGGGTCGCCCTGCCGGCCGGAACGGCCGCGCAGCTGGTTGTCGATGCGCCGGGACTCGTGGCGCTCGGTGCCCAGGACGTACAGGCCGCCCAGTTCCACGACCTCGTCGTGCTCGGCCTCGACGGCCGACTCTGCTTCCGCGAGCGCCTGCGGCCAGGCCTCCCGGTACTCCTCCGGGTTCTCGTTGGGGTCCAGGCCGCGACTGGCCAGGGTCGCCTGCGCGATGAACTCGGAGTTGCCGCCCAGCATGATGTCGGTGCCGCGCCCGGCCATGTTCGTCGCGACCGTGACCGCGCCCTTGCGCCCGGCCATGGCCACGACCTGCGCCTCGCGGGCATGCTGCTTGGCGTTGAGGACCTGGTGGGGGATGTGCTTCTCGCGCAGGAGGCGCGAGATCAGCTCCGAATTCTCCACCGACGTCGTGCCCACCAGGACGGGCTGCCCCTTCTGGTGGCGTTCCTCGATGTCCTCGACGATCGCCGTGAGCTTGCCCTGGAGGCTCGGGTAGACCAGGTCCGGCTGGTCGATGCGGATCATCGGCTTGTTCGTCGGGATCGGGATGACGCCGATCTTGTAGGTCGAGGAGAACTCCGCGGCCTCGGTCTCCGCCGTGCCGGTCATCCCGGCGCGCGACCCCTCGGGGTACAGGCGGAAGTAGTTCTGCAGGGTGATCGTGGCCAGCGTCTGGTTCTCGGCCTTGATCTCCACGCCCTCCTTCGCCTCGATGGCCTGGTGCATGCCCTCGTTGTAGCGGCGGCCCGGCAGGACGCGGCCGGTGTGCTCGTCGACGATGAGGACCTCGCCGTTGTCGACGATGTAGTCCTTGTCGCGGTGGAAGAGCTCCTTCGCGCGGATCGAGTTGTTGAGGAAACCGATGAGCGGGGTGTTCGCCGCCTCGTAGAGGTTCTCGACGCCCAGCTGGTCCTCGACCTTGTCGATGCCGGGCTCCAGGACGCCCACCGTCTTCTTCTTCTCGTCGACCTCGTAGTCGACGTCGCGCTCCAGCAGCCGGGCGATGCGCGCGAACTCCGTGTACCAGCGGTTGACGTCGCCGGTGGCGGGCCCGGAGATGATGAGCGGGGTGCGGGCCTCGTCGATGAGGATCGAGTCGACCTCGTCGACGATGACGAAGTTGTGCCCGCGCTGGACCATGTCCTCCACGCGCTGGGCCATGTTGTCGCGCAGGTAGTCGAAGCCGAACTCGTTGTTCGTGCCGTAGGTGATGTCGGCCTCGTACTGCTGGCGCCGCTCGGCGGGGGCCTGCCCGGTCAGCACGCATCCGCAGGACATGCCGAGGAAGCGGTAGACGCGGCCCATGAGATCCGACTGGTACTTCGCGAGGTAGTCGTTGACGGTGACGACGTGGACGCCGTCGCCGGTCAGCGCCCTCAGGTAGGAGGGCATGGTCGCCACCAGCGTCTTGCCCTCGCCGGTCTTCATCTCCGCGATGTTGCCCAGGTGCAGGGCGGCGCCGCCCATGACCTGGACGTGGAAGGGGCGCTGGCGCAGCGTCCGCCAGGCGGCCTCGCGGACGGTGGCGAAGGCCTCGACCAGCAGGTCGTCGAGCGTCTCCCCGTCGGCCAGGCGCGCCTTGAACTCGTCGGTCTTGGCGCGCAGCTCCTCGTCGTCAAGCGTCTCGAAATCCCCCTGCAGGGCGTCGACCTGGTCGGCGATCCGGTCGAGCTTCTTCAGCGTGCGGCCCTCGCCTGCACGGAGGATCTTGTCAATGACTGACACCGCTGCTCCTGAACGTCGGGGCCGGGGCGTCGCCCCGGGCGCGCACCGGGGGAGCGCGCATCGCCCAGTGTACGGAAGATGGCCCCGCAGCCGCGACCGGCGGGACCGGTGCGGCCGGCCCATTCGCAGCCCGCGCCGGCGCCGACGAGGGCGGTCCCTGCTCGATGGTCCTGGCTCTCCGCCGGGTGGACGCGGGCGCGCGTCCACCCGGCGGAGAGCCGTCGGGGACGGTCGACCGTCCCCGACGGCGCTCAGGCGGAGATCTTCGTGTTCAGCCTGATGACGCCGTAGGTCCAGCCGTGACGGCGGTAGACGGCGCAGGGCTGCCTCGTCTCCTTGTCGACGAAGAGGAAGAAGGGGTGGCCGACCAGCTCCATCTGGTACAAGGCGTCGTCCACGCTCATCGGTTCGGCCTCATGGACCTTCTGCCGGACCACCACCGGGGAGTCCCCGAGCTGTTCCTCGCGGGCCTCCCCCGGCCTGAGGTCCTGGGCGCTCCTGAGCGGAGGCTCGGCGGGCGGCTCCGGGGGCGTCGGCTTCTTGAGGCCGGCGAGGCCCTCGGGCACCGCGTCCTCCACGATGTCGGCCGGGAGGCGCCGCCGATGGTCCTTGGCGCGGTCGCGCGCCCGGCGCAGCCGCTCGAAGAGCTTGTCCACCGCGATGTCGACCGCCGCGTAGCGGTCCCCGGACGCAGCCTCGGCGCGGATCACGGGTCCCTTGCCGAAGACGGTGATCTCGATCCGTTCGGCGGTGTCGGCCTGCCGGGGGTTGCGCTCGTGGGTCAGCTCGACGTCCGCGCGCTGTGCCCGCGGGTAGAACTGAGTGGTCTTCGAGACCTTCTCCTCGACGTAGTCCCGGAAATTCGGGTGGATCTCGGCGTTGCGTCCGACGACGGTGATGTCCATGTTGTCCTCCAGGGGAACTCTGCGGGACCTGGCCCGCACGACCGATGTCCGGGCGCCTCATCGCCCCGGACCGTGAGCGTGGCTACCACCCCCTATGTCGACGCAGTTCACGCGGCTTTTCTTCGGCGCGTGACCCGTCTGTTGTCTCATCTGCCCATGGTACGACAACATCGTGACGCAGGTCATACGAAAGGGGGCGCCCGGCTCACCCCGTCCTCGGTCCCGCTCGACACAGGGCCGCCGCCGCCACGGTCCCCGTCCCGCACACCCGGGCGAGCTCGCGCAGGGTCGCCCCCGTCGTGATGACGTCGTCGACCAGGACCACCGCGACGCCCGGCGGGACGTCGGCGGCCGAGGCCATCGACCCGGCGCGCCCCGACCGCCGTTCCTCCGCGGAGCGCCCGGACTGGGAGGGAGCCCCCGCCCTCAGCCGGACGCAGGAGATCACCCGGACCCGCAGGCCCGTGCTCCGCGCCAGTTCGGACCCGACGCCCCGGGCCACGTCGGGCGCCACCATCTGGCCGCGGAAACGCCGTCTCCACCCTGAGGGCGCCGGCACCACCCAGATGTCCTCGGCCTCGCCGCGCGCGCCGTCCACCAGCCCCGAGGCGGCGACGCCCTCGCCCAACGCCCGGCCGGCGCGTTCCAGGAAACCGGCGAGCCCGACGCGTTCCCCATGCTTGGCGGCCAGGACGATCCGGCGCAGGCGGCCCTCGTACTCCCCGAGGGTCCACACACCCAGGTCGGGGCTCGGCGGGGAGGTCTCGAGGACATGCCAGTCGGGCTCCGTCCCATCGGCCAGCCGCGCGCACGCCGGGCACAGCACGGTGTCCCAGGTTCCGCAGCCGACGCACTGGACCGGCAGGAGGGCGTCGAGGAGGCGCGCGGCGAACCCGGACGGGCCTCCCGCCCCGTTCGCTCCCCGCACGCCCATGATCTCCATGGCACCCGGTGGCTCACCGGCCGTCGAGCCACCGCCGGCCCGGTTGTGGACACGGCGCGGCTCCGGGGGACCGCTGTGGACGGCTCCGGGCGCGTGCGAGGCCGGCGGGGCGTCAGCCCGGATAGCGGAGGCCCGCGAGATCGCCGCCGACCGACTGCCACACCGACCCCGACCGGGCATAGACCTGCCCGTCGGACGTCGTGACATACACGTTGGTCGAGGCCGCTCCGCCCGTGAGCCGTTCCGCCTTCCCCGAGGGGAAGGCCAGTGTCGTGAGGAAGCCCCCCAGGGGGACGGTCGCCAGCTCCGACGCGCTCGCGGATCCCCCTCCGGCCCCGCCACCGGAACCGCCTCCCGCCGCGGGCCCCGCGCCCGACGACGCCCCGGCGTCTCGGAGCGCGACCACGGTGGTCCGCCCGGCCCAGGACACGTCCGCGATGCCCACCGACAGGCCGGAGACCGCCACCGGGGTGCCCACGCTCGTCGGCTTGCCCGCCGCGTCACGGCCGATCGCCGCGACCCACACGCTGCGCGTCCCTCCCGACACGCGCAGCATCGCCAGCCGCGCCCCATCGGGTGACACGCGCAGGGCCTCCACGGCCGAGGAGTCTCTGAACGGGGCGTCCAGGGTGAGGTCCTCCCCCGTCGGCCCCCGCGACCAGGATCGCGCCGCCCGCCGCCGACGACGCGGTCCACACCCATCCCCACCGGTCCACCGACGGCGCCGTCGGCGACTCGACCGCGTGGTCCGTGCGGGCTCCGCTGGTCCCCGAGAGCACAGCCAGCCCGTCGGCGTTCAGCCAGGCGATCGTCGAGCCGGAGATCGGGGCGATCGCCGGATCGCGGGGGTTCTCGCCCAACTCGCCCCGCGGCACGACCGTCTGCGCGACCGAGGTCCCCGTCACGCGCACCAGACCGTCCTCGCTGAGCGCGACGGCAGAATCCAGGGCGTACTCCGGGCCGGCCGGCAGGTCGTCGACGTCGATGCCGGTCCCCGACACGGACAGGTCCACGGTCGACACGGTGGACGCCTGCGTGAGCGTGGCCTGGATCTGCCAGGCGAGGAGCCGCTCGGCGGCATCGTCCGCGGGGAACGTCGCCGCCAGGTCGACATGGGCGACGTGGTCGGTGATGGCCACGCCCTGCGACGGAAGGGTCGCGCCCTCGGGGATGGCCGAGGACACGGCCGGAGCGATCTCCTCCGAGGGGCCGCCCAGCAGACCGGCGAGCAGATACGTGGCCAGCCGCCGTGCCGGGTACCACCGCGGATCCGCCACCAGGGCGTCACCCGTCGTCGAGGGGAAGTACAGGTCGGCCTGCTGGTAGGCGCTGGTGAACGAGGTCTCCGACAGCACGACGCCGTCGTCCAGCGCGTTGATGCGCCACTCGCCGTCCTCCGCGGTCAGGGCGAACTCGTGGACGATCCGCGCGTCCGCGTCGGCGCGCGTGAGGATCCCCTGGTCGTCGACGGTGGCCACGGCGGCGGCCGTCAACGTGACGGTCAGCGCCGCCCCGGGGGTCGCCTCCGGAGCGGACGTCGACTCGCCGTCCCCTTCGCCTCCGTCTGGGTCCGCGTCCCCTCCCCCGCTGAACGAGGGCGAGGTGTCGGTGGCGTAGACCTGGACGAGCGTCTCCGGATGCCAGGAGCGCGAGGCGGCGTCCGTGAGGAACTGGCGGGCCGTCGCGAAGTCGTCGGTGGTGCCGGCCGCGCAGGCCAGGAGGAAGTCCTTGACCAGCGCCTGTGGACTGGAGCCCTTCGCCGGTCCGTCCGCCGACAGGTCCAGCGGGTCCGACGTGGGCACGGAGACGTCGAAGGGCTGGGGCGAGCCGGAGTCCGGCAGCGCCGAGCAGCCGGCCAGTCCCAGGGCCAGCGCCGCGGAGATCCCCATGGCGGCCAGTGCTCCCGGCACGCGGTGCCGTCCTCGTCCCTGCTTCATGCCTCCTCCTCCCACAGTGCGAGCGGACGCGACGCGACCTCGTCCCCCGCCGCCCGCGGGACGACGACCAGGAACGATGAGCCGACCCCCAGCTCGCCCCACGCCTCGAGCACGCCGTGGTGCAGGGCGACATCCTCCCGGGCGATGGACAGGCCCAGCCCCGTGCCGCCGGTGGTGCGCGTGCGCGCGGGATCGGCCCGGAAGAACCGGTCGAAGACGTGCGCGATCGTCTGCTCGCTCATGCCCACGCCGTGGTCGCGGACCCGGACCGCGACATCGGTGTCGGAGGCGGCCACGGTGATGACCACCGGCAGGCCGTCGGCATGCTCGACGGCGTTGACCAGGAGGTTGCGCAGGACGCGCTCGATACGCCGGACGTCGACCTCCGCGGCGCAGCGCTGGTCGGGCTCCTCGACGCGGACCTCGACGCCCAGGGTGGCAGCGAGCTCGTCGTTCGCGTCGACGACCTTGCCGACGACGGCCCGCAGGTCGGCGGACTCGGCGTCGAGCAGCGCAGACTGGGCGTCATAGCGGGAGATCTCCAGCAGGTCCGCCAGCATCGACTCGAAACGGTCGACCTGTTCGTGGAGCAGCTCCGCCGAGCGCTTCGTCGCGGGCCCGAAGGAACCGCGGTCCTCCCAGATGACGTCCTCGGCCATGCGGATCGTGGTGAGCGGGGTGCGCAGCTCGTGGGAGACGTCGGAGACGAAGCGCTGCTGGAGCCGGGAGAGCTCGTCGTACTCCGCGATCTTGTTCTGGAGGCTGGAGGCCATGTTGTTGAAGGCCTGCCCCAGCTGGGCCATCTCGTCGTCGCCCTGGGCGTCCACGCGGGTGTCCAGGTCGCCGTCGGCCAGTTCGGAGGCGGCCCGAGCGGTCTGCCGCACGGGGCGCAGCAGGTGGTAGAGCACCCAGAACACGCCGGTCGGCAGCGCGATGATGATCGGGAGGGCCCCCAGCCCCAGCACGCGCATCACCATGTCGATGACCGTCTGCTCGGACTGGAGGGAGTAGACGATGTACATCTCGTAGTCGCCGGCCCGGGGCAGGCTGACCATCATCCCGACGGCGATGCCGGGCTCCCCCTCGCCGTCGGTGTCCCCGGGGACCCGCACGGACTGCCAGTAGGCGTGGTCGCCGCTCCTGACGTCCTCGCGCAGGTCGTCGGTGACGACCGCTCGCATGGCGGCGCTGCCGATCTCATTGATGCGGAACTCGTCGGGCGAATCCGGAGGGCGGATGAGCAGCACGGACTCCGCTCCAGCGCCCGCCGCCGACCCGCGCGCCGTCTCGATGACCTCGCGCGCGGCCTCCTGGACCTGGTCGGTGGTCGAGGCCGTCGACTGGTCGAAAGCCGACTGCGCCGTGGAGAATCTCAGCGACGCGTCGTCGAGGATGATGTCGCGCCGGTTCTCGAACACGGAGGAGCGCAGCTGGGCCGAGGTGACCGCCGCGAACAGGACGAGGATCACGGCCGCGGCCGCCGTCATCGACACGGCGATGCGCACCGAGAGGGAGCGGCGCACCCAGGACGCGGGCGCCGAACCGGCGGCGGCGGCCCGCAGGCGGCGCGCCCAGCCGGGCACGCGCACCCGCTCCCTGAGGGGGCGCCGACGCGGGGGCTCTGGCGGAGTCTGCGTCCCCGCCGGCTCAGGATCCTGTTCCGGCACGGTACCCGACCCCGCGGACGGTGACGACGACCTCGGGATTCTCCGGGTCTCGTTCGATCTTGGAACGCAGGCGCTGCACGTGGACGTTCACCAGCCGCGTGTCCGCGGCGTGCCGGTATCCCCACACCTTCTCGAGCAGCTCCTCACGGGTGAAGACCTTCCACGGCGAGCGCCCCAACGCCACCAGGAGGTCGAACTCCAGCGGGGTGAGGGAGATCTCCTCCTCACCGCGGCGCACGACATGCGCGGGCACGTCGATGCTGATCTCGCCGAGCACCAGGCGCTCGTCGCCGATCTCGTCGTGGCGGCGCAGGCGTGCTCGGACCCTGGCGACCAGTTCCTTCGGCTTGAAGGGCTTGGGGACGTAGTCATCCGCGCCCGCCTCCAGGCCCGCGACGACGTCGGCCGTGTCCGAACGGGCCGTCAGCATGACGATCGGGACATCGGACTCCCTGCGGATCCTGCGCGCGATCTCGATGCCGTCGACGTGGGGCAGCATGAGGTCCAGCAGCACCAGATCCGGGGCCTCCGCGCGGAACTCGTCGAGCGCTTCCGCTCCGTCGTACACGGAGGACACGGTGAAGCCCTCGGCCTCCAGGACGATGCCGATCATCTCAGCCAGGGCGACGTCGTCATCGACGACGAGGATGCGGGCGCTCATGTCACGATCGTGTCACGACGAGGGCGATTATGCACCCGACGCGCCCGGCCGCGGCGCCGGCGCGTGGTCAGCGGAGAGGACACCGGTGCTGGGCGCACGGTGGTTGCCGTGGCACGATGGACACCGAACGACCCCGCCTCACGGCCGCGATCGGAAGGACGCCATGAGCACTCCCACCCCGCCTTTCAACTCCGAGGACCCTGGCACGGACTCCGGCCAGTGGGCGCCGCCCTCGTCGGCGCCGCAGGGGCCGGACAGCTGGACCGCGCCGGAGGCGGGCCGCCGGCCGGACGCCCAGACGACGGATCCCGGTGCGGACCCCGCCCAGGCGGCGCCGGCCTCCGGGTGGGAGGCGGCTCCCCCCTGGAACGCCGGGCCCGGCTGGTCCTCGCCCGGATGGGGCGACGCCGGCCCCGGCCCGGCCCCGGCCCCCCAGCCCGCCGCCGGATGGATGCCCCCGCCCCAGCCCGGGGTCATCCCGCTGCGCCCCCTGTCCATCGGGGACCTGTTCGAGGCGACGTTCCGGACGATCCGCGCCAACCCGTCGGTGATGTTCGGGTTCTCCGTCGCGGTCATGGCGATCGCCTCGCTCATCACCTCCGTCATCGAGGCGTCCACCGCCAGCCAGTGGATCGGGCTCGTCGACGATCCGCAGGCGGCGCTGGCCGGGGACGACCTCACCGGCCTGGCCGGCCAGATCGCGGGGACGCTCACCTCGTCGGCCGCCTCCGGGATCATCACCGCCCTGGTGACCATGGTCCTCTCGGGGATGCTCGCGCTCACGGTGTCCGACGCGACACTGGGCGCCGTGACGCCGTTGGGGGCCGCCTGGGCCCGGGTCCGCCCGCGCCTGCTGCCGCTCATCGGGGTCACCGTGCTCAACGGGCTCATCGGCGTCGCCGCGTTCGGCGTGGTCGCGGGGATCTTCGCGATCCCGTTCATCGCCTCGCTCGCCGGGTCGGGCGGCGCCGACCCCTCCGTTGCCGGCGTCCTCCTGCTCCTGCTCGGTCTGCTGGCCGGCGCTGCGGCGTCTCTGTTTTTCCAGGTGCGCCTCCTCTTCGGTCCCACGATCATCGTGTTGGAGGACCTCGGCCCCCTTCAGGCGATCCGGCGGTCGTGGTCGCTGACGTCGTCCTCGTTCTGGCGGATCCTCGGGCGAATGATCCTCATCGCCCTCCTCACGGCGGCCGCCACGTTCTTCGTGGCTGGCGCGGTGGGGCTGGTCGGCGGGCTGATCACCCTGCTGGCCTCCGAGTTCGTCGGCACCATCGTCACCGGGTTCCTCTCCGGCGTGGTCTCGGGCTTCATCATCCCGATCTCGGCGGCCTTCACGACGCTCATGTACGTCGACGAGAGGATCCGCCAGGAGAACCTGGCTCCCGCGCTCGCCGAGGCCGCGCAGGCGTCCCGCGCGGCGCGGTGATGGCGCTTCCCGCCTGCGCCCCGTCGTTCTCCGGGGTCCCGGCTCCCGCGGACGCCCCGCTGACGCCGGACGGGGACGAGGCCCAGTCGTGGGTGGGCGACGAGCTCTCCCGGCCCGAGTACGGGTCGGAGCTCTCGCCGCTCACCCGCGCCATCCGGTGGGTGCTCCAGACCGTGATGGACGCCTTCACCTCGGGCAGCGGCCACATCCCCGTCGGCTCCATCGTGCTGGCGGCATTCGCCGTCATCCTGGTGATCCTGGTGGCGGTCGTCGCGATGAACCCCGTGCGGCTGCGGCGCAGGGCCCCCTCCGGCGCGGTCTTCGACGGCGAGGACCGCTCGCTGGAGGACTGCCTGGCCGCCGCCCGCGCCGCCGCCGGGGACGGGCAGTGGGACGACGCCGTCATCTGGTACTTCCGTGCCCTGGTGCTGACGCTGGCCGGGGACGGCGCCGTCCACGACGGGCCGGGGCTGACGGCTCGTGAGGCCTCCGCCCAAGCGCAGGCCCGCCGTCCGGATCTCCGGGAGGATCTGGCGTGGGCGGCCGGGACCTTCGATGCGCTGCGCTACGGCGCGCCGGAGGCGGCCCGCGGCGGTTCCTCCCCGGACGCCCCCGCGACGGCCGGCCCCGTGGACGTCGACCGGCTGCGGGCGCTCATCGATCGCGCCGGGCGAGGCCGTGGGGACGCCCTCGTCCGGTCCGGCGCCGGGAGCGCCCCGGAGACGCGCCCATGAGCGCCCCCACCCGCCCGACGGTCACCGCGAGCGTCGTCACCCCCACCCTGCGGGCCCGAGCCCGTCTGGCCCGGCCGCTGATCATTCTGGTCATCGTCGTGCTGGCGGTCCTGGGCGCCGGCGCCCTGCTGCCGCGCCTCGGGGAGGACCCCCGGGTCCTCTCCCCGACCAGCACCATGCCCGACGGCGCCCAGGCCCTGGTGCGCGTCATGGAGCGCCGCGGCATCGACGTGGTGTCCCCCGACGGGCCGGCGGACGCCCTGGCCCGCGCCGAGCGCCCCGGGACGACGCTCGTGGTCGTCTTCCCCGCCCGCATGCAGCCCGATGTCGCCCAGGCCCTCGCCGGCGCGCCGAACCTGGTCCTGGTCGGCACGGAGCAGTCCTTCGGCCCGGTCGCCGGCGTCTCGGGCCTCACCCCGGACGCCCAAGGCGAGCAGCCGCCCTCCGGCACCTCCGCCGAGGCCGGGCCTGGCTGTTCCGCGGACTCCGGGCAGCGCGCCGGGTCGGTGACCGTCGGCGCGTACGGGGTGCGCGCCGACGACACCTGGCAGGTGTGCTTCCCGCTGGGCACGGCCACGGCGGCCGGGGCGCCCGCGCTCCACGCCTACGCCCAGAAGCAGAGCGCGGGCTCTTTCCGCGCCGTCATCGCCGACTCCCGGCTGCTGCGCAACAGCGCCGTCGCCGAGTTCGGCAATGCGGCCCTGGCGATCAACGCGATCGCCCGCACCCCTCACGTGGTGTGGTACATCGCGGACTACGCCGACTCCATGACCGACGTCCCCACCCCGACCCCAGCCTGGATGATCCCCTCGCTGATCGTCCTGGGCGGGGCGGGTCTCGTGGCGGCGATGGCGCGCGGGCGGCGGCTCGGGCGGCTCGCGCCCGAGGACCTGCCCAGCGCCGTGCCCGCCACGGAGACCGTCGTGGGCCGCGGCCGCCTGCTGCGCCGTTCACGCGACCAGGGCCACGCCGCCCTCGCTCTGCGCACCGCGACCGCGACGCGGCTCGCGGCCCGTCTGGGCGTGCCGCCCGGGTCCGGCGCCGACGAGCTGCGCGACGCCCTGGCCCGCGCCGGGATCGACCCCGGACGCGCCCAAGCCCTGCTGTGGGGACCGCCCCCGACCACCGACCGGGCCCTGGTGGACCTGGCCGACGCCCTGTCCGATCTTGAGGAGGACCTCCGCCATGACTGATCCCCGCATCGACCCGCTGCGGCCCCAGGGAGCGGCCCCCGGGCCCGACGCCCCCGCCCCGCCTTCGACCTCCCGGGAGGCCCTGGTGCGCCTGCGGGAGGAGATCGCCAAGGCCGTCGTCGGCCAGGACGGCGCGGTCACGGGGCTCATCGTCGCGCTGGTGGCGGGCGGGCACGTCCTGCTCGAGGGCGTGCCCGGCGTGGCGAAGACGCTGCTGGTGCGCGCGATGGCGACGTCCCTGGACATGGGAATGTCCCGCGTGCAGTTCACGCCCGACCTCATGCCCGCCGACATCACGGGATCTCTGGTGTGGGACGCGGGGACGTCCTCGTTCGAGTTCCGCCCGGGCCCCGTCTTCACGAACCTCCTGCTGGCCGACGAGATCAACCGGACGCCCCCGAAGACCCAGTCCTCCCTGCTGGAGGCCATGGAGGAGCATCAGGTCACCGTCGACGGGCAGACGCACCCCCTGGACGATCCCTTCATGGTGATCGCGACGCAGAACCCCGTGGAGTACGAGGGCACCTACCCCCTGCCCGAGGCCCAGCTGGACCGGTTCCTGCTCAAGCTGGACCTGCCGCTGCCGGACCGCGACGCGGAGATCGAGGTCGTCGCGCGCCATCAGCGCGGCTTCGACCCGATGGCGCTCGGCAGCGCCGGGGTGCGCGCGGTCGCGGGACCCCGGGACGTCCGGGCCGCGCGCGCCGAGGCCGCCGAGGTCGCGGTCGACCCGGCCGTCATCGGCTACATCGTCGACCTTGTCCAGGCGACCCGCCGTTCCCCG
The DNA here is from genome assembly GCF_042665795.1 of Schaalia naturae. Classification (NCBI taxonomy): domain Bacteria; kingdom Bacillati; phylum Actinomycetota; class Actinomycetes; order Actinomycetales; family Actinomycetaceae; genus Schaalia; species Schaalia naturae. Next base: position 660,636 of record NZ_JBHTEF010000001.1, on the reverse strand, counting down.
TCCCTGCGGCTGGGGGTGTCCCCGCGCGGCGCGACGGCTCTGCTGAGGACGGCGCGCGTGTGGGCCTACCTGCAGGGGCGGGCGTTCGTCACGCCCGATGACGTCAAGGTGATGGCCGTTCCCACGTTGGCTCACCGCGTCTCCCTGCGGGCCGAGGCCGACCTGGAGGGGATCTCCGCCCGCACCGTCATCGAGGGCCTGTTGGCGGCCGTCCCGGTTCCACGCTGATGGCCGTCTCGCTGCGCGCCGCCCTGCTCGCGGCCCTGGGGGTCGTGGCCGTCGCGCTCAGCCCGTCGACCGCCATGGCATGGGGGTGGCTCGGCCTGATCGCCGTCGTGTGCGTCCTCGACGCGGTGGCCGCCGTGTCCCCGCGCGACCTCGAGGTCTCCCGCGCGGTCTCCGCCGCGGTGCGGGCCGACGAGACGGCGGAGTCGGCGCTGGTCCTGCGCAACCCGGGCCGTCGGGGGGTGCGCGCGGACGTGCGCGACGCGTGGCCGCCCTCGGTCCACCCCTCTCCGGCGCGCCACCGGGTGAGGCTTCCAGGCGGCGGGTCGGAACGCGTCGTCACGCGGCTGCGCCCCGAACGGCGCGGGACCCGCACCGCGGACTACGTGAGCCTGCGCGTGTGGGGCCCGTTGGGGCTGGGCGCGCGCCAGGTGTCGGTGGCGGCGACGGTCCGGGTGGCCGTCCTGCCGGAGTTCCGGTCGCGCCGACTCCTGCCCTCGCGCCTGGCGCGCCTGAGGGAGGAGGGGGCCACGGCGACGATCCTGCGCGGGCCGGGCACCGAGTTCGACTCCCTGCGAGACTATGTGCGCGGCGACGACCCCCGAGACATCGACTGGCGGGCGTCGGCGCGCGCCCGTGACCTCGTGGTGCGCACTTGGCGTCCCGAGCGCGACCGGCACGTGGTCATGGTCCTGGACACGGGCCGGTCCGGGGCGCTTCTCCTGGGGGCCGGGGCCGCAGAGGCGCCCGCTGCCCCGGTGTCACGAGGCCGGGACGGCGCCGGCCCGAGCGCCTCGCCCGACCTCGTCGACCTCGGAGTCGCCCCGCGCATGGACGCGGGGATCGAGGCGGCGCTCCTGCTGGCGGCCCTGGCCGACCGCGCCGGGGACAACGTGCACCTGCTCGCCGTCGACCGATCGGTGCGGGCCCGGGTGTCCGGCGTTCGCGGGGCGCCGCTGCTCCACCATGTCGCAGAGGCGCTCACCGATGTCTCCCCCACCCTCCAGCCCATCGACTGGCCGCTGGCGGTGGCCGAGGTCCGCCGCACCGTCCACCACCCGGGGCTGGTGGTGCTACTCACCGAGGTACCGCCCGTCGGCGCCGACCCGGACTTCCTGCAGGCCGTGGCCGACCTGTCCGACCGGCACACCGTCATCGTGGCGTCGGCCGCCGACCCGGAGGTCGTCCGGCTGGCCCAGGGTCGGCGCGACGCCGATGCCGTCTACCAGGCCGCCGCCGCCAGCTCCACGCTGCGCGAGCAGGCCGCCGGCGACGAGGACGCCACCCGAGCCGGGGCCATCGTCCTGGACGTGGAGGCGGGCCTGCTGCCCGCGCGGCTGTCCGACACCTACCTCCAGCTCAAGAAGCAGGGCCGGCTATGACCCGGGCGACCGGCGCCATCGCCATCGCCATCGCCAGGCTCCCAGGTCATGGCGGCCACGGGGTTTCAGCTCCCAGGTCATGGCCAGGTGCCCGTTTTTGAGGAATTCCTGCGGATCAGGGCACCTAGCCATGACCTGGGAGCGTCGCGCCGCTCATCCGGCCAGCGCTAAGACCCTCTTCGGGCGTCGCGCACACCCCGCCCGCCGGCAGACCTCGTCGATGACCGCCGCGGGGACGGCGAGTTCGCGGCCCTTGAAACGGATGACGACGCATCCGATGGACTCCAGGTCCTTCTGCCGTCTCATCTGTTCGTCGTAGGCCCTGTGGACGTCTCGAACCGACTCCCCGTACTTGCCCTCGCCATCGAACTCGATGACGACGTGGCACCAGGGCAGCTCGAAGTCGACGTAGTAGTCCCTGCGCCCGATGCGATGATGCACCTGGGTCTGGACTTCGCGTAATCCTGCCGCCTTGAGGATCCACAAGAGGATGCGCTCAGGCACGGACTCGCAGGCGCCATCCGCCGCCGCGATCACGGCGCGCGCCCGCCTCTTGCCGGCCGTTCCCGGAAGCTCCTCCAACCGCTGGACGAGGAGCGAACGCGCCTTCTCCTCGCGCGCGCGGCTCGCGGCGAGTTTCTCCTCGAAACGGCTGAAGCGGCTCAGGACGTTGAGCGCCCCGCACGCGATGACGGTCGCCTCCCGGGCCGGCATCGACCGGGCGCACTGCACGGCCGTCGTCACCAGGTCCGTCACAAGGAGGTGCGGCGCGATCTGCGACGCCCATAAGTCCGGGATCTCCGTCTCGTGGCGGACCAACCTGGCGGCCGGGATGACGCCGGCGCCCGGGCCGGACGGGATGACGACGGCCGGGAGGCGGTCGAGTCCCCTGCCTTTGGTGCCGCGCTTGCAGATGTGGACATCCGCTGGCATCGACGCCATGCCGATGCCGTGCACGGCGGCCGCCGACTCGTGGCTGATGACGGCTCGGGATCCGAAGATCGCTGTGGCCGCGCACGAGCGCAGCAGCGTCACTCGCCGCGCGGCCTCCCACGGCGAGGTGGCGCCGACCAGATACGACGTCTCGGCGTAGACGTGCCGGAAGATCCTGGTGAGCTCCCCGGAGGCGCAGCGCGTCGCGCAGCGTTTCGAGGTCCTCCGGCTGGATGCCACGAGATGTGCGAACGCCTGTTGAATCCCATCCACACCACCAGTTGATACGAATCGACAGGAAATAGCAACAAAGAAGAGAAGGTCTGTGGACAGCCCGCCGCGTCCGACGCCGGTCGCGGCTGCTCCAAGGTCATGGCCAGGCGCCTGGTTCACCCGGAATCCCCCAGAAACGGGAAGCCGGCCATGACCTGGGAGCCGGCCCGCGCACGCCCCCGATCGTCACCCCGCCACGGGCACCGCGTACCCGGAGTCGGCCTCGAGGTCGCCGGTGAACCCGGCGCGCGCCGCCCGGAAGCCGACGACGAGGATGTACGCCCACACCCCCGCTGTCAAAGCGACGCCCAGCGCGATCTTCACCCCCACCGGCAGCCCCGAGGGCGTGACGAAGCCCTCCAGCAGGCCGGATCCGAACAGGAGGATGACCAGCCCCAGCGCGATCGTCACCATCGCGCGTCCCGTCGACGCGACGGCCTCGACGCGTGTGCGCGGCCCCGGCACCAGCAGCGCCCAGAACACACGCAGCCCGGCGGCGCCGGCGATGAGGACGGCCGTCAGCTCGGGCACGCCGTGGGGCAGGATGAATGCGAAGAACTGCGCGGGCCCGGCGTACTCGATGACGATCGCGGCGGACAGGCCGATGTTGGCCGCGTTCTGGTACAGCGCGTACACGGGGAAGAACCCCGTGATCCCGCCGCCCACGCACTGCAGGGCCACGAAGGCGTTGTTCAGCCATACGGACGCGCCGAACTGCGCCGACGTGTCCTGGCTGTAGTAGTCGACGAAGTCGTGCCGGGCGTAGCGTTCAAGCTGGCTCGGCGACCCCACGGAGGCGAAAAGCGACGGGTCGCGCAGCAGCCACCACGCCTGAAGGGCCGCCACCGCGAGGAAGGCCACCGTCACCCCGAGGATCCACCATCGGATGCCGTACAGCGCGGCCGGCAGCGACACCCGGAACCAACGTGAGACCGCGCGGGTGGAGGCTCCGGCCGTCCCGGTCAGGCGCCCGCGCGCCGCCGCCAGGTCCCGGGACAGCGCCCGGATGAGGTCGGGGTCGGGGTTCTGCGCGCGCACGGATGCCAGGTCCGCCGCGCCCTGGCGGTACAGCAGGGCGAGCTCGTCGATCTCGGGACCGTCCAGTCGCGCGCGCCCGCCCAGCTCATGCAGGCGCGTCCAGGCCGGGCCCCGTGAGGCGCGCAGCGCGTCGATGTCCATGTCCGCAACCCTGCCACATCCGCTACCGTTGTCGCGTGAGCCCAGCTGACAGTGTCCCCGCGCCAGCGGCCTCCCCGCGCGTCCCCGTCGCCGCTGGTCCCGCACCTGTGGGCGCGGCGGCACCCGCATCGGCGGCGCCCCCTGTCCGGCGCATCCGCGAGGAGTCGATCGTCACCGGCGAGGCCGTCGAGCTCGAGATCCGTCCCGCCTCGCCTCTTCTGCGCGCAGGGGCGGCTCTGGCGGACGACGTCCTCCTGCTGATCGGCCTGTTGGTGCTCGACATCGGGATTCTGCGGCTCCTGGACGAGCCGACCAGCTCGATGCAGCGCATCCTGACCATCGGGTCGGTCCTGCTCGTGCTCGTCATCCTGCCCTTCGCCGTCGAGACGCTCACCCGCGGCCGGTCGCTGGGCAAGTGGGCGTTCGGTCTGAGCGTCGTGCGCGCCGACGGCGGCGTCATCACCGCTCGCCACAGCCTGATGCGCGCTGTGACCGGGATCCTCGAGATCTGGGCGACGCTCGGGTCGGTGGCGCTTGTCACGGCGCTGGTGACGCCGCGTTCCCAGCGTCTGGGAGACCTCGCAGCCGGAACGATGGTGGTCCGGCTGCCCGATCCGGTCCGTCACGCCCCCCTGATCATGCCCCCGGATCTGGGCGCGTGGGCCTCGGGCGCGCAGGTCCTGCCGTGCCAGCCCGCCCTCCAGGCCGAGGCCCTGGGCTTCCTGCGCTCCAATGCGGAGCTGACCCCCGAGCTCCGCCGCCGGGAGGCGGTGTCGTTGGCCACCCGCCTGTCCCGCCACGTCGCGCCCGCGCCTCCACCCGGCACAGATCCCGAGCGTTTCGTGGCGGCGGTCCTGGTGGTCCTGCGCGACCGGGAGTACGCGCGTCTCCTCGCCCGCGACGAGCGGGCGGGACGCCGCCGCGCCCAGGTCGACCAAACCCGCTTCGGCGTCGGATCGTCGCCCGCCTCCCCTCCTCGGCACTGACGAGGGCGCCCCCCGCCGGACGGACCGGTCACCGGGAGGACGCCCGCCTCAGCTCTCGGAGGGCGAGCCTGCCCCAGCGCCTCCCCGCCCGGCCTCCACCTCGCCGGCGTCCTGAGGGGCCCCGGGCGCCGCCTCCGGATCGCTGATGACCCGGAAGTGCGCGCGGCGGCGCGCGTACGGAGAGTCGGGCGACAGCGGCGAGCCCTCCGCCACGTCACTGACCGCGGTGGCGAACGGACCCCGCTCGGGTCCGCTGCGGACACGCTCCGTCGAGGCGGACGTCGCCTCCCTCGGATCGCCTCCCGGACGGCGTGTCTCGCGCTGAGCGGCCTCCCGCACGGCGTCGACCAGGGCGAGCAGGTCGTCGGGCGAGGGCGGTGCCGGATCGAAGCTCGTCTGGAGCCGGACGACCTGCCATCCGAGCGGAACGGTCAGGTGCTCGGCATGCGTCTCGCACAGGTCGTAGGCGTGCGGCTCGGCCGTTGTGGCCAGGGGCCCCAGGACGGCGGTCGAGTTCTGGTAGTCGTAGGTCAGGGTCGCCACCGCCGGTCTCCCGCACGCCGGCTTCGAGCAATGCCGTGCCGCAATCACCGTCCCACCCTACGACGCCGCCTGCCCAGGACTCCGCAGGCGCGCGGTTCCGGCCCTCCTCCCCTGGCCCGCGTCCCGGGGACGCCGCGCACCGCCGACCGGGAGCGGCGGCAGCGACAAGGGGGAGACCCCGACGCTTCTCCACTACGCTGGGGGCGTGCGCCGCCATGCCCCCCGAGTCCCCGTCCATCCGCGCCGGGATCCTCATGGCCGCGGGCTGCGGGGGCCGCTGCTGGACCCGGGGCTGCCGGGTTGGCGCTCGCGCCGCGAGAGGTTCGACGAACTGGTCGCCGACCTCGTCGACGAGTTCTCGCAGCGGTGGCCGGCGGTCTCGAGCATCGAGTTCGGCATCGAGGACGTGCCGCCCTCGGACCCGGCGCCCTGGGAGACGCACTCGGCGGTGATGGCGCGGATCTTCCCCGCGGATCGGCGGCGCGGCCTGGCCGACCGGATCGTCGTCTACCGCCTCCCGATCCTCCAGCGCAGCCCGAGCGAGGCCGGCGCCGAGGACCTCACGCGCCGCCTGCTGGCCGACCGCATCTCCCACGTGCTGGTCATTCCGCCCGACGAGCTGGACGAGGGCTTCGACTGACCGGCCCGCCGCGAAGCCCGGATCCGGGCCCGCGCCGCACGCCGCAGAGGGTCGAACGATACGCTGGCCCCATGCGGCTTCTGCTGACCTCGTTCCTGCACCCGCGCCTCGGGACCTTCTTCTCCGGCACCGTCGCCTATATCCCGGACGCGGCCAGGACCTGCCGGGACGCCCCGTTCGCCGTCGAGGAGCGCCAGCGGATCGCGCGGTACGGATTCGACGTCGTCGAGGTCCCCGTGGCCGGGAGGCCGCCCGCGGATCTGGACAGGATCCTGTCCCGGGTCGACGGCATCTACGTCGCCAGCGGAGAGACCTTCGGCCTCCTGCACGTCTTGAGATCGACGGGCGCGGACGAGGTCGTCTCCCGTCACGTCCGCGAGGGCCTGCCCTATGCCGCCTCCTCCGCCGGGTCGATCGTCGCCGGCCCGAGCATCGAGCCCAACAGCATCATGGACTCTCCCGCGATCGCGCCGGGGCTGACCGACTACTCTGGGCTTGGCCTGGTGGACCGCGTCATCGTCCCCCACGCTCAGGGGACGCTTCCCCCGTTCCCGATCGGCGTCATCGCCCGCACGGTCGAGGAGTACGGCGTCGACTGGCCGCTCACCCTGCTCAGGGACGGCGAGGCGCTGCTGGTGGACGAGGACGGGTGCCGGCTGGTCTGATCGCACGGCGGAGGCGGCCGCGCCCCGGTCTCACGGCCCGACTGAGACGGGCATCGACTGCGTGGCGAGCCCGGCCGCGCCCAGAGGCCAGACCGCCGACACGGGGCCGGTCGGCGTGTCGACGGTGGCGACGACGGCCGCGTGGACCGTTCCCTGCGCCGGCGCCGCGCCGACGCTGAGCGTGGAGGCCTCGTCGGGCAGGTCCACCTCCACGGTGGCGCCGGCCGCGACGTCCACCGCCGTGTCCGCGCCGTCGCCGTCCAGGGACACGCCGACGTCCTCGTCGCCGGTGTTGGCGAGGACCAGTCGGACTGTGACGTCTCCGGAGCCGCTGGGCGTCGACACGGTGGTCGGGCGCCCGGGCGAGGCCGCCATCTGCTGGCCGATGAGGTCCGCGAGCGTTCCCGCCCCTGGGAGCCTGGCCTGCGTGAGGGCGGTCGTCGGGGCCACCGCCGTGCGCGCGATCCACGTGGAGTCGCTGTCCGGCCAGGCCTCGCCCCGCGTCGTCTCCATGGCTGTGGCGACGATCGGGACGTCGGAGTCGACGAGCAGGGTGAGGGCGCCCGCGGCCCTGCCTCCGCCGGTCTCCTCACCGCTCTGGGCGCTGCCCCCGTCCGCCCCGGCTCCTGCCGCCTCAGCCAGCCCGGCGAGGTCGAGGTCGAGTGTGGTGCCCGCATCGATCTGGATGTCGCGGGCGCCGGGCAGCGCCTGGGCGCCCTCGGGGCCGGACACGCTCACGGTGACGGTCGCGGCGTCGGCGCCGGGGACCCCCAGGCGCACCGAGGCGGTCCCGTTCTCCGTGTCCGCGCTGACTCCGGGCAGCGCCAGCCGTGTCGCGGCGCGCGTGGAGGCCGCCCAGGTCATACCGGTGGGCACCTCGCCCTCCATCCCCGAGCTCTGGAGCCAAGCGGCCACGCCGGGCCCGTCTGCCTCGACGTGCAGCGCGGGCCGCTCTTCGTCGGGGAACCAGGCGGCGGGCAGGACGGTCACGGTCTGCCCGGCGGGAACGGTGACGGACTGCGCGGGCATCGCCTCTCCCGTCGCCCCGATCGCGGACACGGTGACGCGCGAGGGCGCGCGCCCCGGGTTGGCCAGGGCGAGGACCAGATCCTCTCCCACCACGGTCGATCCGGCGGCCAGCCATTGGTCGCCGCTGGCCGACGCGCACGGTTCGAGGGCCAGCCCGCGCAGTTCTCCCCCGCTCTGGCCGGCGACGACGACGCCGGTGGGCATGCTGAGCGCTCCGTGGGAGGCGGTCGCGGTGAGCGTCGCCTGGGCGGGCCCGCCCGTCTCCGGTCCGGTGCTGGTCCACGCCTGGGCCTGAACCGCCTCAGCATAGGGGTCTTGCGGGTCCAGGACTCCCGGCGCGCAGGCCAGTGCGATCGACGAGGGCGACGCCACCTGGGTGGGCGGCCTGGTGTCGGAGGCGGCCGGAGCGGGCAGCGCGAGGTCCGCGACCGCCGCGCACCCGAGTCCCAGCAGGGCGGCGGCGGTGGCCAGGAGGGCTGCGACCCGTCTCAGGGTGGGGCGGCTCATCGGAGTCTCCTCGCTGGGATCGCGGCCAGGGCGGCGCCCGCCAGTGCCGCGCCGGTGGCGATCCTCCACGGCAGCAGCCACCAGGGTCGATACTCGACGACCAGGCGCCCCCCGCCGGTGATCTGGAACGCCTGGCGCCATCCGGCCGTGTCGTCGCCGATCGCGGCGAGGGGTTCCCCGTCCAGGGTCGCGTGCCAGGCGGGGTCGGCGCGCTCGGCAAGGACGAGGGTGCCCTGGGCGCCGTCGGCCAGCCGAGTGTCGGCGCCCAGCGCCTGTGAGGCCACGGGCGTCCACTGATCGCCGTCCACCAGTGTGATGCGGGCGGGCAGGCCCGCGTCGGGGCGCACGCGCCACACGGTGCCGTAGTCGGTGTGCCCGACGAGTTCCAGGCCGGGAGCCCGGTCGAGGGCCTCCGCCAGAGTCGCACCCGGTTCGGAGGCGGTGTCCGCGATGAGGATGGCGTCGATGCCGTGGCGGGCCAGGGCCGTCGCCGTGTCGTCGTCGGGTGTGGAGACCACGGTGAGCGCCTGGCGCGCGAGATCTGTGGCCGCCCCGTCCAGGGCGCCGGAGCGGATCTGGCGCAGGCCGTCGAGGCGGGTCAGAGCGGAGGCGTCGGTCATCTGCGGGCCATCGCCGCGCAGCAGGCGGGCGGTCAGCGTCGGGGTCTCCCCGCCGGTCTCGGCGCCCGACGTCCCCGCCTGGTCCAGGATGAGGAGCCGACCCCTGCGCGGGGAGCTCTGGGCCTCACGGGTGATCGAGGGGACCTGTTGACCGGCTCCGGCCACATGGTCGCCCCCGGTCTGGCCCGCGCCCTCGGCCCGTTCCCCCGCTCCGAGCGGTCCGATCGCTCCCCAGACGCCCAGGGTGAGGGCGGCGACGGCGCCGAGGGCCGCGGAGGCGATCCGGACGGCCCGGTGGCTGGGGGCGTCCCACGGGGCGTCTGCCGAGGCGGTCAGCCGGCATCCGGCGATGATCAGGGCGAGCGCGCACACCGACAGGGCGGGCGCGGGCCAGGCGGCCGCCTGGGCGGTGCCGTCCGGTGTTTCCGCCGCCGCGACGGGAACCCGCTGGAGCAGCACGGCGCCGGCCGCGGACAAGGCTGCGACCAGGCCGGGGACGGCCACCGCGTCGAGGCCTCGGCCTCCACGCCATGCGACGCCGACGGCCAGCGCGATCACGACGGCGGGAACCAGGCACGCGAGCATCCACGGATGGGGGTTCCAGGAGAAGGCCCCGGGGACGCCGGCGGCCAGCCACCAGGAGGCGGCCGGCTCGGTCGCCAGGGCCGGCCCCCCCGGTGTGAGCAGCGCCGCCCACCCGCCGGGGGTGGCCAGGGACCGTGCGGTGACGGGGGCGACCGCTGCCAGCGCCGGAAGCAGGGTGAGCGCCAGGGCGCGGGAGCCGCGTTGTCCGCCTCCCGGTTCGACGGCGCCGCGTCCGCGCCGGGCGGCCCGGCCGGTGAGCGACGCCAGCTGGCGGAGCGCCAGGCCCAGGATCGCCGCGCCGAGCAGCCAGGGCACGCAGCAGGCGACCACAAACAATCCCCATGCGGCGATGCCGCCGGCCCAGGGGGCGCGGTGTCCGGGCGGGCCGGCGGGGACGGGCCCCTCGGCGCCCGAGACCACCAGAGGGGCCGGGCCGCGGACCATCCGCGTCCACCCGAGCATCACCATGGGCAGCGCGATGTGGGCGAGGACGGCTGCCAGACGCCCCTCGGAGGCGGAGACCGTGAGGGCGGGCACCGCCGCCCAGGTCAGTGCGGCGGCGGCGCGCGCGGGAAGGGAGGTGGTGAGCGAGCAGGCCAGCGCCCAGGCGCTCAGGCCCGCCAGAGGCGCGGCGAGCACCAGCAGCCAGCTCCACACGGTGGTCGGTGCGACTCCGACCAGGGCGAAAGGGGCGCTGAGCAAGGCCAGTGGAATGAGCACGGGATCGCCCGGTCCGGCCGCGCCGTCCCCGCCGGGCACCCATGCGGCCCACGCCGCCTGCCACAGCTGCCACCATGAGGCGGGCGCGCCGGCCCAGGCGGCCCCCGCGGTTCCTCCGAGCATCCGCGCCCAGATGATGAGGCTCGCCGCCATCAGAGCTCCGACGAGGCCGGCCCCCACCGACCAGGAGCGCGCGCGGTGGCGTCGCGCGGAGGCCGCGATCAGGGGGTCGAGGTGGTGGTCGCGTCTCTGGGCGCGTCGGACGCGCCGGATGAGCCGGCGCTGGGCGGCGAGGTCGCGGGGACGCGCCTCCAGGGACGCGAGGACCGAGCGGGGGACGCGGGCCTGGCGTGCGCAGCGCCTCCGGGTGCGCCACAGGGATCCCGTGAGGGGGATCAGCGCGGCCCAGGCGGCGAACTCGTCGCCTGCCAGGTGGCGGGCGCCGGTGAGGATCCGGGCGAGGGCGCGGGCGGGGGTCCACACGAGCAGCCATAGGGCGAGGAGCGGGACCTGCCACCAGGGGACGGCAGCGATCCAGGTGTACAGCTGGGCCGTGCGCCGGGCTCGGAACGAGGTGTCGGGGTCCGCGCCCAGCGACCGGCGGGCGTGGCGCACACGGGCCCGGGGGGCCAGGACGACGCGCAGACCCGCCCGGTGGACGCGGCGTCCGAACTCCAGGCCGTCCCCGAAGGGGCCGAGAGCGGGGTCCGTGCCCTCCAGGTCTTGCCAGGCGCGGCGTGAGACGAGCATGCCTGCCGTGCCCACGGCCAGGACGTCGGAGCGGTCGTCGTACTGGCCCTGGTCGATCTCTCCGGCGGCGATGGTCTCCAGGCGCCGGGCGGTCCGAGTGGCGGCGATGCCGGCCTCGAGCAGGTGCTCCCCGGTCCAGGAGAGCTGCTTGGGGCCGACCAGGGCGATGGTGCGGCCACGGTCGGCGATGCGCCATTCCTCGGCCAGGCAGGCGGGCTCGGGCGCGGAGTCGTCGTGGAGGATCCACCACCATCGGGTCTGCGACAGCGCGAGTCCGGCGGCGTCCGAGCCGGCGGCGGTCCGGACGGCGTCACCCAGGGTGCGGGCGGTGGGAGCGTCCACCAGGAGCAGGCCGGGCGGGGAGGCGTGATCGGGGCGGGCGTCGCCGTCGTCAGGCGCCGGAGCATCGCTTTGCCCCGCGCGCACCAGGACCACGCAGTCGGGCCGGAGTTCCTGACCGGCGACGGCGGCCAGCGTCTGGCCCAGCAGCGGCGCCGATCCGTGGGTGATGACAATCGCCGCGATCCCGCTGGGCGTCCCGGCCTCCGGCTCGGGTGCAGGGGAGGGTGTCACACCGCCGCGCGCCGCAGGCGTCGGCGCTCGCGTTCGGACATGCCGCCCCAGATCCCGAAGCGCTCGTCGTGGGCCAGCGCGTACTCGAGGCATTCCGCGCGCACGGAGCAGGACTGGCACACGGCCTTGGCCTCGCGGGTGGACCCGCCCTTCTCCGGGAAGAAGGCCTCGGGGTCGGTCTGGGCGCACAAGGCGTGCTGTTGCCAGGCCAGCGGGCCGTCGTCGCCCAGCAGGAAGTCGGCGAAGTCATCGGAATCGTCCGCGTCGGACCATGTCAGCGGCCCGTCGCCCAGGATGTTCCACACGATGCCTTCTCCTCACCTCCGGCATTTCACTTCTATGAATTACACGCGTGTCATCTTCCCACGTCAAGGCGAAAAGTGTAATTGGTGCGATGCGAGCACCCGAGGCGCTCGCCGCAGCGGCCTCCCCGCACCCGCGACGCCACCCTGTCATCGGCCGTCACACCCCACGCCTTTCAGGGACTTTGGACCCAATTTCGCCGATGAGCCGGATCGTGATTCCCCGCACATCCTGTGCCGCGTATCTCCGATACCGTGGGCCCATGACGCTTTCGGAACTGGTGGACGCCCTGTCCGCGCGCCGGGGACCGGCGCTGACGTGGTATGGCGCGGATGGCGGGCGGACCGAGCTGGGCGGCCCCGTTGTGGCGCGTTGGGTGGCGAAGATCGCGAATCTGCTGGGCACCGACCTGGCGGGCGATCTCTTCGACGAGCCGGCGCCGGCTCCGGGCGCGCCCGCCGGTCCGGGCTCCCCCGTCCGCGTCGTCCGCGTCGACCTGGGCCGCAGCTGGCAGGCTGTCGTGTGGACCGCCGCCGCATGGCTGTCCGGGTGGGAGGTCCGCGGCGGAGCACCGACGGACAGCCCCGGCGGAGGCGCCATTGGCGAGGACGGCGCCGCGGTGTGGGTGGTCTCCCACGTCGAGTCTGCCTCGGCCCGCGCCGCCCAGGACGGCATGTGGGTGCTGGCCCACGATCTCAGCCCGCTGGCCCTGTCATGGGCGGGCGAGCCCCTGCCGGAGGGCGTGCTCGACGCCCTGAGCGACCTGGCCGTTCAACCGGACGCGCTGGTGGTCGCTCCGGACGCCGTGTGGCAGGGGCCTGCCGACGGATCCCCGCAGCCCGGTGGGTCTCTTCGGGTGCTGGTCGTCGCGGACGACGCCGCATCGACGACGCGATTCGTCCTAGCGCACTGGGCCGCGGGGCATTCCGTGGTCGTGGCCGGCGCCGAGCCCGGCGACGACGGAGCCCTCGACCGGATCGCGACGCAGGAGCATGCGGTGAGGGTGTGAGGTGCAGCCGACGACCGCGGGAGCGGCGCCGGCCGATGGGGACCCCGTGCGGACCTATAGTCTTGGCTCCAGATGAGGCCGGGATACCCGGCTCCGGTGGCAGACGGACCCGAGGGGAAGGGACGGAAGATGAGGATTGCTGTTGCGGGTGTGGGGTATGTGGGGTTGTCGTTGTCGGTGTTGTTGGCTCAGCACAATGCGGTGACGGCGGTGGATGTGGTGGAGGAGAAGGTGGAGTTGATCAACTCACGCCGTTCCCCCATCCGTGACATTGAGATCGAGGACTACCTGGCCCACCGCGACCTGGATCTGACGGCCACCGTCGACGGGGCGAGCGCCTACGAGGACGCCGACCTCATCGTCATCGCCACCCCCACCAACTACGACCCGACGAAGGACTTCTTCGACACCAGCCTCGTCGAAGAAGTCATCGACCTGGTCCTGGCCGTCAACCCCGACACCGTCATGGTCATCAAGTCCACCGTGCCCGTGGGCTACACCCAAGCCTTGTCCCAACGCCACCCGATGGCCAAGATCCTCTTCTCCCCGGAGTTCCTCCGCGAGGGCCACGCCCTGTCCGACAACCTGCACCCCTCGCGCATCATCGCCGGTATCCCCACGGGCACAGACCACACACCCGAGCTCGAACAGGCCGCCCAGGCCTTCACCCGCCTCCTGGCCGAGGGCGCACAGGACACCGACATCCCCACCCTGCTCATGGCCTCCACCGAGGCCGAGGCCGTCAAGCTCTTCGCCAACACCTACCTCGCCCTGCGCGTGGCCTACTTCAACGAGCTCGACACCTACGCCGCGGTTCGCGGCCTGGACGCCTCCAAAATCATCCAGGGCGTCGGATACGACCCCCGCATCGGCTCCCATTACAACAACCCCTCCTTCGGATACGGCGGCTACTGTCTGCCCAAGGACACCAAACAGCTCCTCGCCAACTACAAGGACGTCCCCCAGAACCTCATCGAGGCCATCGTCGAGGCCAACCGCACCCGCAAGGACTTCATCGCCGATGAGCTCCTCCACCGCGTCCAAGAGCTCAAGGACGCCGGCAACCCCCACCCCACCGTCGGCATCTACCGGCTCACCATGAAATCCGGATCCGACAACTTCCGCGCCTCCTCCATCCAAGGCGTCATGAAACGCATCAAAGCCAAAGGAATCCCCGTCATCGTCTTCGAACCCACCCTGGACGACCCCGATTTCTACGGCAGCGAAGTCACCCACGACCTCCACCATTTCAAAACCACCAGCGACCTCATCCTCGCCAACCGATGGGACCCCGAACTCACCGACGTCACCAACAAGACCTACACCCGAGACCTCTTCAAACGAGACTAAGAAACAGGAGTGCCATGGTGCAAGGTCGTCGCACGCCACACCCCGCAAGCGGCACCCAGGTCCGGCTCGTTAGAATATCGGGCAGCATGCGCTCTCGGCGCCGTCGCGGCGTGTCCCAATCCCAGGAGAACAACTCGTGCGAGTCTTCGTCCAGATCCCCTGCCTGAACGAGGAGAAGACCCTTCCCCTCGTCCTGGGCTCCATCCCCCGAGAGATCGAGGGCGTGGACAGCCTTGAGATCCTCGTCATCGACGACGGTTCGACCGACGACACCGTCGAGGTGGCCAAACGCCTGGGCGTCCGCCACTTCGTCCGCCACGCCCGCAACATGGGGCTCGCCCGCTCTTTCAGGGACGGCGTCGACTACGCGCTCGCGCACGGTGCAGACATCGTCGTCAACACGGATGGAGACAACCAGTACCCCCAGGACATGATCCCGCAGCTCCTCAAGCCGGTGATGGACGGTGAGGCCGACATCGCCATCGCTGATCGCCAGACGGCGGAGATCGCAGAGTTTTCCCGGTTCAAGAAGAGGATGCAGCGCTTCGGCTCCGAAGTGGTCAACCATGCGGCCACCACGGACCTCCCTGATGCTGCCTCCGGATTCCGGGCGTACTCGCGCGGAGCGCTCTACCGACTGAACGTCGTCACCCAGTTCTCTTACTGCATGGAGACCATCATCCAGGCCGGCAACAAGCGTCTGCGAATCGCGTCGGTCCCTGTCACCACCAATCCCAAGACTCGTGAGTCCCGGCTGTTCTCGAGCATCTGGCAGCACATGTTCAAATCGGGCACCGCCATCGTGCGCTCGTATCTGATGTTCAAGCCGTACGTCATTCTCGGTTGGATCGCTGCAGTCCTCGGAGTTGTTGGAGTCATCCCCCTGGTCCGATTTTTCGTGTTCTGGCTGATGGGCGAATCAGCCGGACATATCCAGTCGCTCGTCATCGCGTCATCAATGACAGTAGGTTCTCTCCTCGCGCTCGCGATTCTGGTCATTGCCGACCTTCAACGGACAAACCGCGTGCTCCTGGAGGACTCGTTGGAACGCCTCAAGCGTCTCCAGTTCTGCGTCGCCTCGGGGGAATCGGTGCACGAACCGACGTGGGAATCCGCGGCCACGGCTTCCTCCCCGGAAGACGACGAAACGCAGCGACTTCGCTGAGTCATCGATCGGAGTTTACCCAGGAGGCGCGGCATGCGCATCGTCATCATCGGCCCTACACATCCATACAAGGGCGGAATTACCCAGCACACCACGCAGCTGGCTCATACCCTGTGCGCACTGGGTGAACAGGTCCACATCGAGTCCTGGAAGAACCAGTACCCCGCACGCCTGTACAAGGGCCAGCTCACGGTCCCGGCCGACCAACCGGAGATGCCCGAGTTCCCCAACGTGACGCGGGAGCTCTGCTGGAACCGCCCGGATTCCTGGATCTCCTCCGCTCGCCGAGCCGCGCGGGCGGACGTGGCTGTCCTCGTGGTCGCGAACCCCGTCCAGATCATCCCCTATCTCACGATGCTTCCTTTGCTCCATCATGGCGGAGCCACAGTGGTCGGCCTCGTGCACAACGTCCTGCCCCACGAGCACAGCCCCTGGGACAGACCTCTCACCGAGCGATTCCTGAAGTCGGTGGACCTCGTCGTCACCCACTCCGACGAACAAGCAACCGTCGCCCGCGAGCTGGGTGCCGAAGAACCTCTGGTCCTCGACCTTCCTCCGAACCTCGACCCACAGACCGTTCCCCCCCTCGTGGTCCGCTCAGATCAAGCGTCTCCTCTTCGTCTCTTGTTCTTCGGTCTGGTGCGTCCCTACAAGGGACTCGGCATTCTCCTCGACGCAATGACCGATGTCCCCCAGGCCCATCTCACCATCGCAGGCGAGTTCTGGTCTCCCGTCGAGGAGACCCAGAGCCAGATCTCGTCCCTCGGTCTGGACGACAGAGTGGTGATCCGTCGGGGTTACGTCCCGACCTCAGAGCTCCCGGGCCTGTTCGGCGCAATCGATCTGGTCGTTCTCCCCTACCGCAGCGTCACGGGATCAGGAAACACTAAGATGGCGCTGCTCTTCAACCGTCCCCTCGTGGTCTCGGACATCGGAGTTCTGCCTGCTGAGGTCAAGGGAGGTGTCGGGCTGACGTTCAGGTCGGAGGATCCTACCGATCTGGCACGTGCGCTCCTCCAGGCTGCGAATCCGACCACCTACAACGACCTCGCTCAACACGTCGCAGCCGTGTCCCATTCCGCCGAGGTGTCGTGGAAATCGTATGCGCAGGGACTCCTGGAGAGGCTCCGATGAGCCCCGACAGCCGTGACCCGAAGGCCACCGGCAGTTCCCGCACACGCCACGTGCTGGTCACAGTCCTCAAGTGGGGACTTGTTGTACTCGCCGTTGTCTTCCTCGCGCGGGAGATCACCCAACAGTGGTTGTCCGTCCGAGACACGTTGGTCGCCACGCCGGTGTGGAGCGTCCTCCTCTCATTGTTCCTTGCGGCAGCGGCAGTTGCGGCTTCGGGTGAACAGCAGCGCGGGCTCCTTCTCGCCATGGGGTACAGGTTGGGCATAGCGGAGTGGTTCCGTGTTTTTTTCGTCGCCCAGCTCGGGAAATACGTCCCCGGCACGGCCTGGGCCTATGTCTCACAGATGGAACTCTCCCGCGCGAAGGGTATCCGACGTGCGACATCAGTGGCCGTCATGCTGCTGGGCGCCGGAATGACGGTCCTCACTTCCTTCGCCTTGGGATGGGTCTCGATCGGGGAGGGGACGGTCACATGGCTACCCACGTGGTTGCGGGCGATCGCCGCGGGCTGCGGGGTTGCTTGCATGGTGGCCGTCATGGTGCGTGCCCGGTGGGTCGGCGCACTGTTGGCGAAACTGCCCGAGCGCTTCCGAGTCGGTAGGTCCGACCTCGACCTCGCGTCACTGCCGTCCCTCTGGGGACCCAGTACTTGGACTGTGACGGCATCTGTGCTCTACGGATTCCACGTCCTCGTCCTCAGCTTGCCCTCTGGCGGCTTCTCATGGTCACTCACGGCTCAATCTGTCGGCGGCTTCGCCACTGCCTGGGTCGTCGGGTTCCTCGCGTTCGTCGTCCCGGCCGGGGTCGGCGTCCGCGAGGTCGTCCTGGCCGCCTTTCTGACCCCGTCCCTTGGCAGCGGTGGGGCGCTGGCCGTCGTCGTCGTCTCGCGCTTCGTCATCATCATCGCTGAGGCACTGCTGATGGCCAGCGCCCCCCTGCTCGGAGAGCGCTCGAAGTGAGCAGCTGGGTCCGTCGGGAGCACGCCGTCGACGCGCGACCAGCCCCTCAGGAGAGTTCGAGTCCGAGGAGAGCCATCGTCGCGAGGCCGCACCCTCCGATTGCGAGCATCTGGTACAGAGGAACCACTCCGCGACGCGTGGCGACCATTGCGCCGAGGGCTGCAGCTATCGGAAGGAATGGCGCCCCGTACCGGGCATTCATGACGGGGAAGTACATGTGCCCCGTGGACCAGGCCTGAACCTGCACGGCCAGCGGCCACACGAGTATCCCCACCAGGAGGCAGATCCCAACCGCCATGAACTTGTCGGTACGGTCCACCATGAGCCAGCCCAAGACTGCCAGCCCTGCGATCACCGGTCCGATGATTGAGACCCACAGGGACATTGTCCACGCACTGACGGAATCGGAGAAGTAATAACTCGACACCATGCTCGAGCCACTGAAGATGGTCGACAGCCATTCAGCAGCTGGATTCCCCGCGACCGTCTGAGTGTTCACACCATTGACCGGATTGACGTAGCCAACGGGTATGTACCTGCCCTGGTACCAATTCCAACCGAAATGGACGACCGCGACGCTCAGCGGTATCGAGATGGCGGACAGCACACGTCTGACGCGGTGGTTCCTCGGTCCGCTCCGCAAGCCGAGCGCAAGGACGCAGACAGCTGCCGCGAGAAGCGGAAGCGCATTAAGAACCTTCACCCCGGCCACGAGCACCGTCAGGAACCCCGACGACCACATGTCTGTCCGATGCTCGACAAGGACGCGCCTCAGCACGACGAGCGCGGCCACGCTGCACAGGGTCACCGCGCTGTCAGGTGTCACCCGGCTCGAAGCCGAGACGACCGGAGGAAGCGCCATGACCAACAGGGACGCAGCCCCCGCTGCACCTGCCGGGACCTTCCACTTGCGCAACTCGTGGAACAGGGCGACGAGGCCGAGCGCGGAGATTCCCGCACCCAACCAACGCAGGGCCCCGACGAACCCGAGTGAGTGGTCGACCGCGGCAACCGCCCGGGCGACGGGCCCCACGACCATGAAGTATAGAGGAGGCTGCCAGAAGTTGTAATTCTCCCCACTGGCCGGATAGCCACTGGCAGGAGATCGAGAGCTGCAGGCGGGCAGGATCGTCCCATCCTGACCGGCGCAGGACCACATGTCGAGGACTTCCTGGGACATCGTCTCCCCCGCGCGGGGAATCCTGCCGTGCGACACTTCCCACGCGTAGTCGATGTGGGTCTGCTCGTCGATCGGCGTGAGCTTCGGCTGGGTGCTCATTGCAATGGAGGAAAGCGCCATGCTGAGCACGAACAACACTCCCCCGACGAGGAGAGGGATGGCTCTGTCCAGGTACTGTCGCTGTCGACCGCGTCTGGCGGCCGATCTGGCCTGAACATTCTCGACATTCTCTGCGTAAACCATTATCCTCAAGTCGTTGACCGCCTGCCGAACGACCAAGCTCCTCTTCTCTCGATCTGTCCTACCAGAGCCCGAGGACACAGGAAAGCCCCAACTCGAAGCCCTCCATGCGCTTTCGCCTAATCTCCCTGAATCTTCGTAGAACAGCCAGTCGAGCGCTCGGGCTCCCAGAGTCCAGACTCAAAACCAACGCCTGCAGGTCCTTCAGGTATGCAACGTCGCAACGGCTGCGAGCGAGCTGCTGCACTGCACCGGCCGTGAGACGAAACTGCTCGCGATAAAACCCCGACCTGAGGTGCTCGAGCCGTGTACGGAAAGCGAGGAAACCAAAGTTCTCACCCTGCACGTTGTTCCCGTGCTGACGGTAGTCGACGGTGGGTTGCGGATCGATGTGCCACCGTCCACCCAGCCCCCGGGTTAGCGCGTAGAGGAACCAGTCGTGTACTCCGACCCGAGTCGTGTCGAGGCCCCTCAGTGCCCGGACAAGATCGCGATGCATGACTGGGGTGAACATATAGGTCGATCCCGGGCCGCCGGCCTCGAAGATGTGGTCCCATTTCACTTGGGGTTGGCTCTTGACGATCACACGCCTTCTGCCGTGTGAATCAAAGCTGACGACGTCAGAGGAGACTGCATCCGCCCGATACGCGTCGATCAAGTGTATCTGCCTGTCGAGCTTGTCGGGGTGCCAAATGTCATCCTGGTCGCTGAAGGCGACATAGACGTCGTCGGTGGGCTCCCACGAGGTGAAGAGGTGGATGAAGTTCGCCGTCACGCCACGAGGACCGCGGCGGGGTGGCAAGACCGTGATACGCGCATCGTTCCTGGCCCGTGTCCGTACGTGGCCCGCAGTCCCATCGTCCGACCCGTCATCCGAAATGCACAACCGCACCTCGACCCCCCGCTGGACGAGGATTGAATCGATCTGCTCGTCAATCCAACGCATCCCGTTGTACGTCGCCATCAGGACGACGACGCGAGGCAACGTTCCTCCGCTCTCGTCCGCGTCTGTCACGCCGTCACTGTCCCTTGGCGGCGTACTTGGCCTCGACCTCTGCCTTCTGGGGTGCCCACCATCTCTCATTGGCCTCGTACCAGTCGATGGTGTGCTCAAGCCCAGACCGGAAGTCCGTGAAACGCGGCTTCCACCCGAGCTCCTCCCTCAGTTTCGTGGCGTCGATCGCGTAACGACGGTCGTGCCCTGCCCGGTCCGCGACATGGTCGAAGTCGTCCGCGGGATATCCCATGAGCTCGTTGAGGACCTCGACGACCTCGCGGTTCGAGGTCTCTCCGTCCGCCCCGATCAGGTAGGTCTCTCCGATCCGTCCCTTGGTCAGGATGTCCCACACAGCGGTGTTGTGGTCGTGCACGTGGATCCAATCGCGCACGTTCAGTCCGTCACCGTACAGACGCGGACGCACTCCCCTCAGACGGTTCGTGATCATGCGAGGGATGAACTTCTCGATGTGTTGGTAGGGACCATAGTTGTTCGAACAGTTCGAGATCGTCGCCTCAATCCCGAAAGAACGCACCCATGCTCGCACCAGCAGATCCGACCCTGCTTTCGTCGACGAGTAGGGCGACGAAGGGTTGTAGGCAGTCGCCGGTGTGAACTTCGCCGGATCGTCCAGGGCGAGATCGCCGTAGACCTCATCGGTCGAGATGTGGTGGTAGCGCGTGCGATGGCGGCGGACGGCCTCGAGCAACGTGTAGGTGCCCACGAGATTCGACTGGATGAAGGGAGAGGGATCGTTCAGTGAGTTGTCGTTGTGCGACTCCGCTGCGAAATGAACGACGGCGTCGGCCCCCGACACGATCCCATCAACGAGGTCCGCATCGACGATGTCCCCTTCGACAACGGAAAGCCGACGCGCCTCGTCTTCGGACACGTCGGTCAACGAACCGCGGTTCCCCGCATAGGTGAACTTGTCCAGGACCACGACATCGACGTCCGAGTGATCTTCCAGCAGCATGTGGACGAAGTTCGCACCGATGAAGCCCGCTCCGCCGGTGACGACGATTCTCATTGAGCACTCCGATCGAGGGGGACATGAACTCCGCCATTATGCCCCATGAGGCAAGTCTGCCGCTTCCAAGATCTCTCGGTTCATGGCAGTATGAGTCAAAGCGTCCTATTGTCTCCTAATTGCACCAGGAGCCCCAATTGTCCCGTCTGTCACTCGTGTCAACCACACTGACGGTCTCTCTTGTCGCCGTGATGTTCCCAGCCTCAGCCGAAGCCTCCCTTGCCCTCGCGTCGGCTGATGATGTGTCGCCGGTCATGACGCTGCCCCTGACCGACTCTCAGGGAACACCGACAGACATCGCCGTTTCAGCCCTGGATGATCCAGAGGCCGCACCATCCGTGGCCCCTGTCCCCTCCGAGAATGGAGGCGCTTCGACGCTCACCGGTCCACAGGAGGCCGATGACGGTCAGGAGATTGAGGACATCGCCGTCCTCACCGAGCCTTTGGCCGTCGCCGACGACTTCCTCGTGGCAGGAGTGACCTGGGACGCCAGCCAATCCCTGTCCGAGGAAAATGAGATCTATCTCCGTGTTCGAGAAGGCGACACCTGGTCCGACTGGACTCCCATGGGCAGCGACGGTTCCGGAAGAGACGACGGAGTCGGATTGTCGGGGACGGAACCGTTCCTCACGGGCGGCGCTGACGCCATGCAGATTGAGGTCACAGGCGACAGCGCCGCGCTGCCCGCTGACCTCTCCGTGTCGATGATCCCAGCCAACCCTCAAGGCGAGACCACACTCGATTCATCCGATGTCAACCCGACCGAGGCCGAGCCAACGCCCCTCGCACCGGCAGAGGAACACGAGGAGCAAAACGAGCAGGGTAACTCGCCGGCGCAAAGCGGTCCCACCAATGACGAGGGAGCCTCCGATACGACCTCCCAGTCCGGGACGCCCTCGTCACAGGACGCGCCGAACGCTGGCACCGGAGGCTCCGTCGGATCAGGCGGTTCAGCGATCATCAACTCGCAGGCGCTGTTGGCCGCCACGAGCTCATCCAACGCCCTCCCCGTTGACGTCATCACCCGGTCCGAGTGGGGAGCCAATGAGTCCTACATGACGTGGACCCCGGAAGAGGCCAATGCCCCCTTCGTCATCGTCCATCACACGGTCGGGACGAACTCATACTCTGCCTCGCAGTCAGCGAGCATCGTGAACGGCATCTACTACTACCACGCCGTCACGCTGGGATGGGGAGACATCGGCTACAACTTCCTCGTCGACAAGTACGGCCAGGTCTTCGAGGGGCGCGCCGGCTCGGCCGAGGCATCGGCAGGCAAGATGGTGGCTGGCGCCCACGCTCAGGGCGCGAACACCGGAACGATGGGTATCGCGATGATGGGAACCTACACGAGCGAGTCCCCGACGTCCGCGGAGTTGACCTCGGTCGGTAAAATGGCGGGCTGGCAACTCGGCCGAGCAGGCGTCGACCCTAATGGATCTTCCACGTTCACCATCACGTACTCGAACGGCAAGTACAAGGTTGGCGACAAAATCAACCTCAACCGTGTTTCGGGTCACCGTGATGTCTATGCGACAGCGTGTCCTGGCGACGCCGGGTATGCCGCTCTTAGCACAGTTCGAGGAGTCGCTACAGCCGCTATCGCACAAGAGAACGGGAACCCGGTGGGTTCGATCGACTCCATCACCGCCGACCGCTCCACCGGCAGCATCGTCGCCAAGGGCTGGGCCTTCGATCGCGACTCCACCCAACCCATCAAGATCCAGGTCAACGTCGACAACACCGCCACCCAATTCACCGCCAACCAATCACGCCCCGACATCAACACCTCCCAGAAAGCCGGACGCAACGAACTCGGCTACACCGCCAGCGTCCCCACCACCTCCGGCAACCACTACGTCTGCATCTACGCCCTCAACGTCGGCGCAGGCAACCACACACTCCTCGGCTGCAAGATCATCAACCTACCCGCATCAAACCCGGTGGGTTCGATCGACTCCATCACCGCCGACCGCTCCACCGGCAGCATCGTCGCCAAGGGCTGGGCCTTCGATCGCGACTCCACCCAACCCATCAAGATCCAGGTCAACGTCGACAACACCGCCACCCAATTCACCGCCAACCAATCACGCCCCGACATCAACACCTCCCAGAAAGCCGGACGCAACGAACTCGGCTACACCGCCAGCGTCCCCACCACCTCCGGCAACCACTACGTCTGCATCTACGCCCTCAACGTCGGCGCAGGCAACCACACACTCCTCGGCTGCAAGATCATCAACCTACCCGCATCAAACCCGGTGGGTTCGATCGACTCCATCACCGCCGACCGCTCCACCGGCAGCATCGTCGCCAAGGGCTGGGCCTTCGATCGCGACTCCACCCAACCCATCAAGATCCAGGTCAACGTCGACAACACCGCCACCCAATTCACCGCCAACCAATCACGCCCCGACATCAACACCTCCCAGAAAGCCGGACGCAACGAACTCGGCTACACCGCCAGCGTCCCCACCACCTCCGGCAACCACTACGTCTGCATCTACGCCCTCAACGTCGGCGCAGGCAACCACACACTCCTCGGCTGCAAGATCATCAACCTACCCGCATCAAACCCGGTGGGTTCGATCGACTCCATCACCGCCGACCGCTCCACCGGCAGCATCGTCGCCAAGGGCTGGGCCTTCGATCGCGACTCCACCCAACCCATCAAGATCCAGGTCAACGTCGACAACACCGCCACCCAATTCACCGCCAACCAATCACGCCCCGACATCAACACCTCCCAGAAAGCCGGACGCAACGAACTCGGCTACACCGCCAGCGTCCCCACCACCTCCGGCAACCACTACGTCTGCATCTACGCCCTCAACGTCGGCGCAGGCAACCACACACTCCTCGGCTGCAAGATCATCAACCTACCCGCATCAAACCCGGTGGGTTCGATCGACTCCATCACCGCCGACCGCTCCACCGGCAGCATCGTCGCCAAGGGCTGGGCCTTCGATCGCGACTCCACCCAACCCATCAAGATCCAGGTCAACGTCGACAACACCGCCACCCAATTCACCGCCAACCAATCACGCCCCGACATCAACACCTCCCAGAAAGCCGGACGCAACGAACTCGGCTACACCGCCAGCGTCCCCACCACCTCCGGCAACCACTACGTCTGCATCTACGCCCTCAACGTCGGCGCAGGCAACCACACACTCCTCGGCTGCAAGATCATCAACCTACCCGCATCAAACCCGGTGGGTTCGATCGACTCCATCACCGCCGACCGCTCCACCGGCAGCATCGTCGCCAAGGGCTGGGCCTTCGATCGCGACTCCACCCAACCCATCAAGATCCAGGTCAACGTCGACAACACCGCCACCCAATTCACCGCCAACCAATCACGCCCCGACATCAACACCTCCCAGAAAGCCGGACGCAACGAACTCGGCTACACCGCCAGCGTCCCCACCACCTCCGGCAACCACTACGTCTGCATCTACGCCCTCAACGTCGGCGCAGGCAACCACACACTCCTCGGCTGCAAGATCATCAACCTACCCGCATCTGGCTTTGTTGCCGGCGACATCATCTCTGACGCTGTCATGTTCAATCCGAACACGATGACGAAGTCGGACATCCAGACCTTCTTGTCCTCCGTCAACGGAGCGTGCCGACCGGCGGCGGATGGGACGAAGTGTTTGAAGGACTACACGTTGACCACATCGACGATGAAGTTCCCCTACTGCACCACCTACACCGGCACCGCAAACGAGACAGCAGCCGCGATCATCGCCAAGTCTGCGTCAGCGTGCGGTATCAATCCGCGGACTTTGATCGTCATGCTCCAGAAGGAGCAAGGCCTGGTGACCGCCTCGGCCGAGGGACTGTCCGCAACGAAATACAACAAGGCACTCGGACTCGGCTGTCCTGACAACAGTACGGGATGCGACGCCAGTAAGGCCGGATTCCAGGTGCAGATCTATGGAGCCGCGTCGCGTCTCGTACAATACGGCGAGGAGCCGAGCAAGTTCAATTTCCGAGCCGGCCAAACAGCACAGATCCAGTATCACCCGAACAAGTCGTGCGGCTCATCGGCCGTCACCATCGCCAACCGGGCGACAGCCGCGCTGTACAACTACACGCCCTACCAACCGAATGCTGCAGCCCTCGCGCACATGTACGGCACCGGTGACGCTTGCTCAAGCTATGGCAACCGGAACTTCTGGAGGGTCTTCACCGACTGGTTCGGTTCGACACATTAGCTCGGAGAACGAGCACTGAATCGTCCTGGGTTTGATGGGGGTCTGTCCGAAATACGGTGTGTGGGGTCCGGCGGTTTTCATTAGTGGATGGTTCTCTCGAACCGGTTCGCGAAGGCGTTCAGTGCGGGCTTCCACCTCATCACCCAGCGTGCCCGACCTCCGCCGGTGGGGACCACCGGGTATGACGCGCAGTGGTGTGGCATACGAGCGGCTCATTGAAGCGTCCTGGGGTCGGTGGAGGCTCTCAACTCATGGAGGATGAGAGTCATGGCAGCACCGGAGAAGTACCCGGACGAGTTGCGTGAGCGTGCGACGCGGCTCGCGGTCGAGGCGAGGCAGGACCCCGCACGGAAGGCTGGTGCGCTGCAGCGCATCGGCGAGCAGCTCGGGATCAACCCGGAGACGCTGCGGGGCTGGGTGAAGCAGGCCGAGATCGACGCCGGGCAGGCGCCCGGGGTCACGACCGCGGAGGCGCGGCGGATCAAGGACCTTGAGGCCGAGGTGCGGGAGCTGCGGCGGGCGAACGAGATCCTGAAGACGGCGTCGGCGTTTTTCGCCGCAGCGGAGCTCGACCGCAAGCTGAAGTAACCGAGGTGCCGACTGCGGTGCTCGTCGACTACATCGACGAGAACCGCGACCGGTTCGGGGTCGAGCCGATCTGCCAGGTCCTGCGTGATGCGGACGTCCAGATCGCCCCGAGCACCTACTACGCCGCGAAAGCGCGCCCGCCGTCCGCGCGGGCGGTGAGAGACGCGGAGCTGACGGAGGACATCCGGGTCGTCCACAAGGACAACCTCGGCGTCTACGGCGCCCGGAAGGTCCACGCCGCCCTGAATCGTGAGGGTGTCGAGGTCGCCCGCTGCACGGTCGAACGGCTGATGCGCGCAGCGGGCATCCAGGGCATCCGCCGCGACAAGACCCGCAAGACCACGTTCGGTGAGGGCGCGGAGACCGACCGGCCCGCTGACCTCGTCAAGCGCGCGTTCACCGCGACCGCGCCGAACCAGCTCTGGGTCGCGGACCTGACCTACATCCGCACCCACGCGGGCTGGACCTACGCCGCGTTCGTCATTGACGTGTTCTCCCGCCGTGTCGTGGGCTGGCAGGTGTCCACGAGCTTACGCACCGACCTCGCGCTCGACGCGCTCGATATGGGTCTCTGGCAACGCCGCAGAGCCGGGCAGGACACCACCGGCCTGATCCATCACAGCGATGCCGGAGTTCAGTATCGAGCGATTCGCCGAGGCCGAGGCGGTCGCGTCGGTCGGGACCCTCGGCGACAGCTACGACAATGCGATAGCCGAGGCGTTCAACTCGCTGTTCAAGGCTGAGTGCATCCGCAATCCCGTCATGCGCCCCAAGGGCGGGTGGGCCTCGATCCGGGACGTTGAAATCGCGGTCGCGGAATACGTCGACTGGTTCAACCACCGGCGCCTGCACGGCGAGATCGGGCAGGTCCCGCCGGTCGATTACGAGGCCGCGCACTGGGCATCCCACGAGTCCGTCAGCTACGTTGGAGAACAGGTTCCCGTCGGAGCCGGTTCCAGATAACCGAGCCTCCACAAAACCCAGGGCGCTTCACTCCCCTGTCAGGCTCACGGCCGCTGCAAGTTCGTCCGCGGACTTGCGTTCGTCGACCTGCCGTGACTCCAACTCCTTAAAATCCGCAGCTGAACGCGCGGGAATGTCCACCATCGGCATCTCTGGTTGAAGGTGCTCGAAGTCCGCCCCGAACACCACTATCCCTCCCGATTCCATGCCGGGACCGGGTTGGACATCAAACTTCACAGCCTTCTGCCAGGCGTCAATCACCTGGGTCACCTCGAAGTCCTGGATCGACGCCGACAGGGTGTAAGAGTTCGGCCGGAGAGGCAACGCCGGAACTCGGACATCCACAGATCCCTCACCCCGTTCGATCCTCTCGGGGACGTAGCGGGCGTCGAGACCATGGAGGCCCCACACCCACACGCCGTCCCTCGTGTCGATCGAGACTCCGAAGACCGGACGATCGACCTCTTGGCGACAGACGTAGTGGAGACGGATCAACGCCTCATCCCCCGGATGCAGCCGCTGGACAGGAACGCTGTTCCTGTCGAGGAGATCGATTCTCGTGATCGACGCCTCTCCGGAGCCGAAACGTGTTCCGCCCCCCTCGACGGACACCGCTCCGCGGGACTGATCGGAGTAGTGGTCAATGACCTCGGCTGCCGGACCGACGGCAGAGAGCTCCCCGTGGTCCAGCCAAGCCACTTCGTTGCAGAAGCTCCGCATCTGCTCCAGCCCGTGCGAGACGACCACGACCGTACGACCCTCGTCCTTGAACTGGGCGAACTTCGCCATGCACTGATCCTGGAATTCCATGTCGCCCACGGCAAGGACCTCGTCGACCAGAAGGACGTCGGGTTCGACGTGGATCGCAACGGAGAAGCCGAGGCGGACGTACATGCCCGAGGAGTAGTTCTTCACAGGTTGGTCGATGAAGCGGGAGACACCGGAGAAATCGACGATGTCGTCGAACTTCCGATCGATCTCCTTGCGAGTCATCCCCATGATTGCACCGTTGAGATAGACGTTCTCGCGTCCCGACAATTCCGGGTGGAAACCCGACCCCACCTCGAGCATGGCCGCCATACGCCCCTTGGCGCGAATCGTCCCCGTGTCCGGTGTGAGAATGCGCGCCATGCACTTGAGCAGTGTCGACTTCCCCGAACCATTGTGCCCGAGGAGCCCGAAGGTCTTGCCCTCCGGGATCTCGAGGTCAATCCCACGCAGCGCCCAAAACTCCTCGAAGGACCCACGTCCCCCTCGGACGAACGCACCCTTGAGCGACTGGTTCCGGTTCCTGTAGAGGCGGAACGACTTCGACACGTCGGTGACGCTCACGGCAACTTCACTGCTGGACATTCAGAGTTCCTCCACGATCCGCGCGGAATGACGCACAAACACCCAGATGCCGAAACCCATGGAGGCCACTGCCCACCCGAGACACAGCAACCACACGTTCAGTGACGGCCAGGCGAAGTCATACAGGAGGGAGCGGAAGGCCTCGAGATAGCTCTCCGCCGGATTCACACGGAAGAGCGTGATGAGAGGGATCGGCCGTCCTCCGACGTTCCATCCGTCAGCGGTGAGACGGTCTTGAACGGACTGGAGCATGGACAGTGGGAAGACGACGCCTGAGGCGTACATCCACACTTGGTTGAAGACCGCCCACAGGTGTGAGATGTCCCGGAAGTAGACGGAGACAACGGACAGGGTGAGTCCCAATCCGAGGGAGAACAAGCCGGTCAGCAACGTCACGAGAATGACGCCGGGAACCATGAC
This sequence comes from Schaalia naturae, assembly GCF_042665795.1. NCBI lineage: Bacteria > Bacillati > Actinomycetota > Actinomycetes > Actinomycetales > Actinomycetaceae > Schaalia > Schaalia naturae. Next base: position 632,112 of record NZ_JBHTEF010000001.1, on the reverse strand, counting down.
CAGTACCTCGGGCCCCCCCACCAGCGCCATGATGGCAACCATGACGACAAGCTCGAACAGGAAGTCGTATGTCAGGGAGAGGATCTCCGTCACCACGAGCACGTAGCGGGGGAAGTAAACCTTGGTAAGCAGACCCGCGTTCCCCGTAAGCGCGTCCATGCCCCGCGTAATGCCGCTGGAGAGATAGTCCCACGAAAGGACGCCGATGCCGATCCACAACGCAAAGGAATCCACGCCGGAGTTGCGGCCAGGCTCCACGGACCCGCGGAAGACGAGCCCGAAGATCAGGGCATAGACGGCAATGGTCGCCAGCGGGTTGATGAAGGACCACAACCGCCCCAGCATCGTTCCCTTGAACTCCGAGGAGATCTGACGCCTGGTCAGCTGGGCGATCAGGTTAAGCGTCGTTCCACGACTCGACGTCGGTTGTGTGAACTGAGCCCGTATGCTCACCACGTGCTACCCATCATGCTTGCTGGGCGTCGATCCAGGAACACAGACGGTCGACACCCTCGCTGACGGAGACCTTCGGCTGCCATCCAAGGGCCGCCTTCGAATCAGTGATGTCCGCCCACGCCGCCCTTACGTCACCATCACGGAACTGACCCGTGACATGAGGATCAGGAGCCCTGTAGTGCCTCGCGATCTCCTGCGCGATCTCCATCATCGTCGTGCGCTCGCCCAGGCCGATGTCATACGGGGTGACATTGGGCCCTGAGTGCAGAACACCGGCGACTACGGCGCTGGCCACGTCGTCAATGAACACGAAATCACGGACGATGTCACCATCCTCGTACACCGGAATCGACGTTCCCGCCTTCGCCAACCGGGCGAAGAGCGAAACGATCCCCGTGTACGGATTGATCAGGGACTGACCCGGACCGTAGACATTCTGCAAGCGGTACAACACCGGCGTGACCCCGAAAGACCCGCACCACGAAGCGATGAGATTCTCCTGGCAGAACTTGGTGGCCGCGTACACGTTCGCGGGAGACGCCTTGACCCTCAAGGAATGCTGAGCCATCGGCTTCAGGCCCGGGAAATCCCACTGGCCGGCCTCCAGCATTGCATGGGTCCGCATCCCCGGGTACGACGTGTTCCCCGCGGCGTCCTCCCACATTCCCTCTCCGTAGGTGGCACGCGAGGATGTGAGGACGATCTTCTCAGGCATGACGTCGTGGCGGACGAAGGCATCGAGCATCCGGGTCGTCCCGATCACGTTCACCTCGGCATGACGGGAGGCCTCCTTCAGGGATTGCGCCGTCCCGGTCTCCGCAGCCAGATGGAGCACGGCGTCTGGGTGGACATCGGAGAGCAGTTCATCCCAGTCGGACTCCAGACGGACGTCGAGACGACGCAGTTCCACGCGCTCGTCGAGCTCCTCGGGACGCTTAGCATTCGCATGGATCTGGGGATGCATGATGTCCACTGCCACCACGCGGTCAAAACTGTCCGCCAGTCCGGAAGACACCGCACAACCGATGAAGCCCGCTCCCCCCGTCACCAGGCACGTCGTGGACATAGCCAACACCCTTCTCCCTGAGAGAGACACGTTCGTGTCCCGAAGCAGATTCCAATGTACAACATGGGGCTCCTCAACCAGCGTCCGCCCCGGTTCCCCCACTCCCCGGGGTCTGGGCGAGGTAACGTTCTGCGAACTCGAGAATCACGACGTCCGGTCGGTACAGATCGACGAGGGCCTCGAGGGCCGTAGGCTGGTCGACATCAAATCCATTGCGGACCTGGATGGTCTGGCGGAAGGACGCCATCATGCCCGTCGATAGCGCGTTGCCCATTGAGTCCCTGGCAACCAGGAGCGTGTGGTCGGGCGCCGACGGATTCGTGGTGGTCACGGGGAGATCGGCGAAGTCGAGACCCCCGCTCACCTGCATCGTCGCAGATACATTGCGTTGGAGGTAGGACACCGAGACGATACCCGGGTCGTAGGCATAGACGGGGACCGTCCAGTCCTGAGGACAGGAAGCCGTCGCACCGAGCGCAGCGAACTCGTCGGGCGCCTCCTCCTGGAGGACGCTCTCAATGTCCGGGCCAGGCAGATCCGTCAACGTCTTGTCCAAAGCGGAAAGACACTCCAGGGTTCTGGCCCACGCTACCGACGCACCGTAGGGCGTCCAGTGTGAGTTGACTCGCGAATAGAGAGGGGTGTCCGGGTCGGCCGTGCGCTCGCCGACCAGGGCACCACGAACGTCGATCCATGGCAGTTCCGGATGAGCCGCCATAAGACGCTCCCGTGACGTCGGTCCTTCGAGCCCGTCTACCCACTCAGGGAGCTTGTCGCGGTACACATCCCATTTCGCCGGTGCAATCATGACCAGGAATTGGGCGCCGTTCTCCTTTGCCACGTGGTAAATACCCGTGATGTAGTCGGCCCATGCCTGGATTTGTGCCTCGTCGACGTGGACCCGTCCGACCGCCTGGGAGATGTTCGCGTTCACGGCGTCACTCCAGAAGAGGTAGTGGTCCTTGCCTTCGACCCATGCCCCCAATCCCTGAGTGACCGAGGTGAATGCCGCCTCGGTCCGAAACGTGTCCGACGCATCCCAAGGCCCCTGATCCGGCTGGGAAACCTGCTTCGCACAGACCCCGGGAAGGGACGACACCCTTGCTGTGGCACTGGACTGGCTGTCGGCGCCCGATTGGGATTGGGGAACCGTGACGGGTTTGTGCGTCTGCTGGTACCAGACACCGACGGTCGTCGCGAGCACTGCCAGACACACCATGAGCACCAGAGGCGTATAACGGAGGACGCGCACCCACCTGGGTTGCCGAGTATCCACAGCCACGTCACGCAGACCGGTGGAGGAGTCGACGAAGACTGTTTCATCTCCCTTGGTGTGGCCGGACCGATCGTCCTTCTCGGCGTTCATCGCGGGTCCCCCTCTGGACCGCGCTCCTCAAGCATGCGCGTTGCGAATCGCGAGGACGAGAAAGCCGGAACTATGAGACGTCTCAACAATTGCTCATATCTCGGCCTGCACCTGTCGATGACCAAATGGACCGGCTTCGGTGTCCAGTTCTTCAACTCCATTGACGGCTTCTCGATCAGGTGCCAGGAAAGGTAGGCGAGAACATGCACCCCCACGACAATCACCAGGTGGTACACGAGCCAGCCTTTGGTCTGCAGACCGAAGAATGCGGAGAAGGTCATGAGCGGCCAGGCGTAGATGTAGATGCCGTAGGAGAGGTCGCCGTGCTTTTCCCAGTTCGTCAGGGGTAAACGAATGGCCAGCCACATGAGGAAGTAGGCAAAACCATACTGGCCCACGATGTTCCAGCCCCCCAAGGCATAGGTCCCGAGCCCCAGCAGGATGCCTGCTACTGCCAAGCGGTCGTCGACGGGAATGCGGTCTCCGTAGAGTGCGAAGAGCATCCCGAAACAGTACGGGGCAAAGAACATCAGGTTGTAGATGTTCCCGAACAGGGGGCTGACGGAGACGACACTCCCAGCTCCCATCCACTGCAGGGCATTGAGCACAATCATGCCACCAGCAAAGAGGCCCCCGAGCTTCCGATTGGCGAGTATTGCCAGCGAGCCGAGGACCGCGACAATGAGGTATGCCCTGAACTCGTACTCCAGAGTCCAGGCGGAACCGTTCCAGTCGTAAGCGCCATGGTTAACGGCATAGGGCAGTTGGCTGCCCATCCCAGCGATGTTGCGCTGCCCGAGGTGCAACCACATGTTCGAGACGAAGTAGGTGAGGGGTGACTCCTTGTCGGGATGGAGATATCCGTGGAGTGTTCCCCCTCCGTGGATCCATGCGATCGGCGCAAGCACCCCGACTGTGAGGAGAAGAGCCGTCCAGAAGGCAGGAAAGATTCGAAGACAGCGGCGCCACAGATAGCGCCAGATGGTCGAACGCCCCATCCGGGACCGTGTGATGAGGAAACCCGAGAAGAAGAAGAAGCCAGCCACGGCCACCCCGCCGAGCGACTGCTCATCGGAGATCTGCACCCCGAGATCCTCCCCGTGGTAGAAACCACCGATCGGACCCGCATGGGAGAAGATCACGAGGAACGCCATGAGCCACCGGAGGAAGCCAATCGAGTTGGACCGCGGATTGAACGCCTGCCCCACCGTGAGCGGCATATGGTTCGCGTGGCGTGTGATCGCTGACTGATGGTCGCTCATGGTTTCAAACCCTTTCGGTCAGGACCGGTGGAGTCTGGCGCGTAGAGCACGCACACCCCCGTAGATGGACTTGGCCGCCCGGTAGGCCGGCTTCAGGGCGTTGCCCAACCGCTGGCTGCGGAGCATGAGGTCGGTCTTGGCAACTCCGAGGAGATTGGGGACCGCACCCAGGCGCGCTTCGAGGTAAGGCACCTGGTCGATGGCGTAGGCCGGGAGAAGAGAGGAGACATTCTGAAGCTTGTACTCGAGGTATCCGTAGTAGAGCGATGCCCACCTCGGGGTCAGCACCGTTCGGCAGTGCAACCCGACACTCAATGAGGCATAGGCAAAGAGCCGCTCCACCACATGCGCGAGAGATCCGTCCGAGTACTGTCCTTCCTCCGGGAAGTCCTCGGCGCTGAGCCCTGCGTCGACCATGAGACGAAGGGCCTGCGGGCGCGCGATGAACATCGACCCATAGGGAGCCAGAGGAGTATGGGCATCGAAAGGAACCGTGATCCCCATGCGCGCTGCCAGTTTCTTCGCAGGATCCACGTTCGCGAACCATGAGTGCCCCATGGTGGGGTAACCCATGTGGGGCACCGGTGGAAAGACCATTCCCAGGCTCTCGTACCGTGTGAAAAGGTCGAGGACGTTCGCCACGTGGTCCGGCGAGTCCAGGAGATTCTCGAACAAGTGCCTCTTGAAGAGGTCCGCTGCGTTGTGGTCGTCCTGGACAGACTTCTTGGAGTGGACCTTCACGACGATGTCGTAGTCGGGTGACCTCAGCACATCGGCACAGTCAATGAGGAACGCCGAGATGTCCCGACCCCGGTTCGTCGACACGAATCGCACATCTGCCTTACGGCCACGTCGGTCCAGAACATCCTGGATGGCGGCCCTACTCTCCTCGGAACTCGTCGTGATGACGAGGTCGTAGCCGGGAGGAAGACAGTCGAGTCTGTCGAGGATCTCGTCCGTCATCTCGGGGTAGAAGATATGAGCGATCGCCACGATCCGTAGCCCCGCGGCCCGTTCGCGCACGACCGGATCGGCAACTGGTGCGATGACCTCGGTGAGGCCCCCGTTGGTGAGCAGGTTGCGGGGTTCGGAACTCCTCGCCAAGTTCGAGAGGATCAGGTCCACCGGGTACCCCGCGGCCTCGACCCGATCCAGCATGTCCCGTCCGATGATTGCGAACCTGTCGAGGTAGAGCGGGTCATGGAAAAGATTCCGTCGCTTGAGGATCGGACATCCGTCATCCAGAAGCATCACGGCATTGTCGAAGACAGGATTCTGTGAAGGGTATTCGTCGACAGGAAACGCAACCCGGTGTGTGAAGCCACGGGAGTCGAAGTACTCGGTGAATCTGGACTCGTGCCACTGGATCGAGTCGTCGTACGAGGTGATCGGCGGCATCTCGTCCCAGTAGCGCCGGAACTCTGCGTCCGCCGCCAACGAATGCCGCACAGCAATCCAATGGGACTGGATGTGCCGGGGCATTTCGGATCTCGCGAGGAACGGGTGGGGACGCACTGTGTCGTGCTCGGTGACCCCCCAGAAGTCGACGTCCCATGAGTCGGTCCGAGCAAAGAGGTCAGCGAAGGGGTGGATGGGCGCGAAGAATGTGTAGTTGAGGAGATGGACCTCGTCGTACTGTCCGAGGGAATCCCACCCGATGCGTTCCAGACCCTCCTTGTACGCCCAGACATCGAATCCCCGGTTCTCACGCACGAGGATGTCGTCGGCGATGTCGGCGAGCTCGGCCCGGGAGGACAGTTCCAACGGAGTGTTCGAGACGACGAGAAGATGCTCAACAAAGGGCCGAAGGTGCGCGAGCGCGTAGATGACGTATTCGTCTGCACGCCCTTGTGCGTCGTAGAGGAAGTAGATCGCGACTCTTCGCATCGGGGCAACTCCATGTCGGGAGACTGGGCGGTCAGACTGGTTCAGCATGAAGGCCGCCGTAATCACGGCGAGTATACCTTCTGGTCCTCCGGGAGCAGGTTGGTGGTAGTAGAGTGATGCTCGATTCCCCGATGACGAAGGATAACCGTGCTCACCACCCCCGTTGCTGTCATCACGAGGACACGGAACCGACCGGTCTTCCTCCATCGCGCTCTGAGGTCCGTCTCCGCACAGACTTTCGAAGACCTTGTCCACGTCGTGGTCAATGATGGTGGCGACCTGGCAGAGGTCGAGCGCGCGGTTGCGGCTCTACCGGACCGCGCCGCCGCCCGCGTGCTGGTGGTGGACAACGAGCACCAGCGAGGGCGCGAAGCCATGGTCAACGTGGGGCTCGATGCGACCCGTTCCGAGTTCTTCGCCATCCATGACGACGACGACTGGTGGGAGCCCTCGTTCCTGGAGCGCACCATCGCACATCTGGTCGACAGGCCCGGAGAAGTAGCAGTGTTCACGCGCTGTGATGTGGTCCATGAACACCTCGAAGATGGTCAATTCATCGAGGACTCCAGGGAGGTGCTTGCAGCAGACCTCCATTCCGTGACTCTCGTCGACACCATGGTCGCGAACACGAATCCTCCCATTGCCCAGGTGGTGCGCCGCACCGTGGCGGACCGCATCGGTCACTGGGACGACACCCTCGAGGTCCAGGCGGATTGGGAGTTCACGCTTCGTCTGCTCCTCGAGGGACCCGTCGGGTTCATCGACGGGGAACCGCTGGCCCACTGGTCCCACCGTCCGCCCATCGACGGAGAGGCAGGAAATTCCGTGGTCTCCGAGCGCCAGGAGCACCACGACATCAATCTCCAGATCCGGGACCGCTACCTTCGGGCTGCAGAGCACGCTCCGGTGGCGGAGGCCTCTGCGGTTGCCCTGACGACCGCGGAATACTTCCGGCGCCTCGACCAGCACGTGGGAGATGCCCTCGGAGTGGCGCTTTCGCGCGCGAGCCGGTCTGCGTCGGACCACACACAACACATCGACGCAGTGCATGCCGACCTGGTGCGTGCCATCAGCGAACAGAACGCCCGACTGGAGGAGATGTCTACCAAACTCGACGAGCTGTTGGCGCGCCAGAACACTTGGCAGCAGCTCCGCTCCCGCCTGTTCGGTGGACGTGTCAGCGATCCCCCACGCTGATCCCCCGGGCACGTCCCACCCGGTCAACCAGCGTCCGCGGCATCCTCGCGACCGCCTCTCCGAGCCCCTGCAATACGGGTCCCCGGTCGGGCCCCTGCAGGGTCCTTCCGACGGTGCGGGCCAACGCCTGCACGACCATCGACACGGGTCCGTGGAGGATAGCGACGAGGATCCTGTTGCGGGCATTGACGCGCAGGAACATCGGCGAGTTCGTGCCCGAGGACGCAGCGTGATCGTGCACGGTCCTCGCTCCCGGTACGTGGACGATGTCCCACCCGGCCTCTCGCAGCCGCCATGACAGCTCCGTGTCCTCGTAGTACATGAAGAAGTCCTCGCGGAACGGTCCGACCTGGTCCCAGGCCTCGCGGAGGATCGCACAGGCCCCCCCGCAGAACCCAAAGACCTCGGCTGGCGCGTCGCCCACGCCCTCTGGCTCCAACCAGTCGCGGTCCGATCCGTTTCCGGAGGAGTCGAGCACGTTCCCCGTCGAGTTGACGAGGACAGTGCCCCCCTCCGTCCTCGTCCACCGGCTCCCGTCCCCTGCGACGAGGGCGTCGGCGCACCCAGGAGGGGCCTGGACCCAGGTCCCGCTGAGGAGGATCTTCCCGGTTGTCGCCCCGACCCGTCCACCCAGGGGCGACGTGATCGCGTCGAGGAAGCCGTCCTGTGCGACGGCGTCGTTGTTGAGCAGGACCAGCGCATCCTCGTCCATTCCGCGGGCGCCGGCATTCACCCCTCCCCCGAAACCGAGATTGCGTCCGGTCTCGACAAGGTCCCACTTGGGTGAGCGCAAGCACGCGGTGGAGTCGTCCCCCGATCCGTTGTCGACCACCACCAGTCGGTCACCGTCTCCCATCTGGGGGAGGACGGAACGGAGCGCACGCAGGGTGAGGTCCGAACGACGCCAGTTAACTACGACGATGCGCCGTCTCATGCGAGCTCCCGGTAGACGTCGGCGTGAGCCCGTGCCGAGCGCTCCCACGTGAACCCGGAGGCCTGCGTCCGCCCCGCGAACGCCAGACGCATGTGGTCGGGACCGGCAGCGGCCTCGATGGCCTCGGCGATCTGATCGGGCGAAACGGGATCGATGAGCAGTCCGGCCGATCCCACCACCTCCGCCATTGATGTGCCCCTCGAGGTCACCACCGGCACCCCCTGATCCATCGCTTCGAGCACGGGCAGACCAAAGCCCTCCCAGACCGAGGGGAAGCAGAACACGCACGCACCGGCATAGGCACAGGCCAGTTCCCGATCGCTCAGATGCCCGACAACGTGGACTCGATCGGAAGGAAGCGCTGAGATCAGCGCCTTCTCCTCCGAGTCGTCTCCCCATCCTGAAGGACCCGCCAAGGCCAGGTCCAGGTCTCCGCCCCGATCCAGCAGGATGCGGTGCGCTCGAAGCAGCGACGGAAGGTTCTTCCGGGGTTCATGCGTGCCGACCCACAGGACATAGGGACGGGTGAGGCCGTGTGTCGTTGCGAAGGAGGCCACCTCGCCCTCGGTCACCTCCGTATGCCGCACGCCATGGGGGATCACGCGGATCCGCGACTCTGGGATGCCAGCGCCGAGGCAGTCTTCCGCTGTCGCCTGGGAGGGGACGATCACCAGGTCGGCTCGCGCCTTCGTCCGCTCGAGAGCACGTGTGAAATAGGCGGCGCCGTGAGAGGTGAAGTGCCCCGGGTCGCGCAGGAACGCCGTGTCATGGACGGTGACCACCAGGGGCCTGCGGGTGGGCGGGATCGCCCATGTCGTGGCATGGACGACGCGGACGCCGCGGCACAGCCGGTCGACCGACGGGAGGGCTAGGCGATCCCATGCGGCGTAGAGCGCGCGCCTCGGAAGACGGGATGCCACGACAGGAATGCCCAGGCCGAGGTCGCGCGCCGAAGGCTCGGAGGCTCCATGGTGCGCGACGATACCCATCGCGGCGACGCCCGTCGATGCCAGTTCGCGCGACAGCTCGACGATGTATCGTCCTGAGCCGCCCGGCACCGGCTGCCAGAGCTGTTCGACCACCAGCGCGACACGAGGATCCATGGGCCCAGCGTATGCGACTCTGCCATCGCCGATGACGCGGCCGCTACGATGAAGCAAGTCTCCAGTCTCCACTGCGAGTGCACAGGGCACGACTCTGCCGACGCGCTCGGCGTGGCCGACGTCAACGCCCCAGGGAAGGTCAGTCTGTGAGCATCGAGTCTCCTCGTGTCCTGTTGGACGGCACAGCGATCCCCGCGAACCTCGGCGGAGTCGGCCGATACATCGATGATCTGGCACCGGAGCTGGTGAACGCGGGTGTCAACCTGTTCATCGCGGTCAAGGAACGCGATGCCGCGCATTTCTCCGAGCGCCTGTCCAGTGCCCGCGTGATCCCCGTCTCTGGGGCGCTCGACGCGCGTCCCGTCCGTATGCTCTGGGAGCAGGCGGGACTGCCGGCTCTCGTTCGCAAGCTCCGCCCGGATGTCCTGCATTCGCCCCATTACACGTCTCCCGCGCGGGCCGGGTGCCCCGTGGCGATCACCCTGCACGATGCGACCTTTTTCTCCCACCCGGAGGCCCACTCCCCTCTCAAGAGGGTTTTCTTCCAAACCGCGATCCGGCGCGCCGTCAAGGTGGCGGACGCCGTGATCGTTCCCTCCGTGGCGACACGCGACGAGACGATCCGCTACGCCGGCGGTGACGCCCGGCATTTCGTCGTCGCTTACCACGGGGTCGACCGAACGGTGTTCCATCCCGTTGATGATGCCGAGAGAAACCGCGTCGCCGCTTCTCTGGGCTTGTCCGGGCGCCGACGCATAGGGTTCCTCGGCACGCTGGAGCCGCGCAAGAACGTGCCGAACCTGGTGCGCGGATGGACCGCCGCCGTCCAGGGGATGGCAGATCCGCCCGCGCTCGTCCTCGCCGGAGGCAGGGGATGGGACGCAGGGGTCGAGCCCGCGCTGGAGGACGTGCCCGAGGGACTCACCGTGGTCCGCCCTGGTTACCTCCCCCTGCAGGATCTGCCTGGATTCCTCTCAGGTTGCGAGGTCCTCGCCTACCCCTCGATCGCCGAAGGATTCGGTTTGCCTGTCCTGGAGGCGATGAGCTGCGGGGCTGCGACGCTGACGACGAGGCTCACGTCCCTGCCCGAGGTCGGCGGCGACGCGGTGGCGTACTGCGAACCGTCAGCGGAGTCCATCGCCACCGAGCTGCGGGCCTTGCTCGACGATCCCGCGCGACGCATCCGACTCAGTCAGGCGGCAGTCGCTCGGGCCGAAAAGTTCACGTGGGCGGCCTCGGCTAAGGCTCACCTTGAGGCCTATCGAGCCGCGATCCGCAACACCCGGTAGCGCCCCCGACACAGGCCCCTCGGGAACACCGTCTCAGTCGTCGTGATCCCCATCGAGCAGATCCAGCAGGTATTGGCCGTATCCGGACTTCACCAGCGGCTCGGCGCGTTCGCGCAGGCCCGCGTCGTCGATGAATCCCATACGCCAAGCCACCTCCTCGGGGCATCCGATCTTCATGCCCTGCCGGGCTTCGACCGTGCGCACGAAGGACGTGGCGTCGGCCAGGGAGTCGAACGTGCCGGTGTCCAGCCATGCCGTCCCTCGCGGCAGGACCTCGACGTTGAGCAGGCCGGCCTTGAGGTACACGCGGTTGACGTCCGTGATCTCATACTCCCCGCGGGCAGAGGGCTTGAGGTCTTTCGCGATGGCGACCACGTCATTGTCGTAGAAGTACAGGCCAGGCACTGCGTAGTTCGACTTCGGCTTCGCCGGCTTCTCCTCGATGGAGATCGCCTTGAAATCCTCGTCAAATTCGACGACGCCGTACTCCCGTGGATTGGAGACGTGGTAGGCGAAGACAGCCCCGCCCTCCGGGTCGACGTGTCGGCGCAGCTTGGTTCCCATGCCGTGCCCATAGAAGATGTTGTCCCCGAGCACCAGAGCAGCTGCGTCACGGCCGATGTGGCCTGCGCCCAAGACGAACGCCTGGGCCAGCCCGTTGGGAACCTCCTGGACCGCGTAGGAGATGCTGACCCCCAGCTGGGACCCGTCGCCGAGCAGACGGTGGAACGCGGAGGCGTCATGGGGCGTCGTGATGACCAGGATGTCCTGGATTCCCGCCAGCATCAGCGTCGTCAGCGGGTAGTAGATCATCGGTTTGTCATAGACAGGCACCAGCTGTTTCGAGGTCCCCAGGGTGATCGGGTTCAGGCGCGTGCCCGACCCTCCGGCCAAAATAATGCCCTTCATCGCGTGGATGCCTCCGCACAGTCGACCATGTCGGCGCACACCGCCGACTGCGTCCCATTATGCCAAGCCCTGGGCTCTATCGTGGTTTCCGCCGAGCGCCAAGTCCAAGGATTATCCAAACAGAAAGGGGTGTCCGACAGCTCCGTCGAGCTGTCGGACACCCCTTTGAGGAAGGACGCCGCACAAACCGAGAATACTCGATCTTGAGACATCTTCAGGATTCGGGCATTCAGTCGGCCTTGTTGCCCATCGTAAGAATCGCCTTGATGACATCGTATTGACGATCGTTGATCTTGTCTTTGATCGTCGGGCTGAATACGGCTAGAACAACCTCGAGTTGCTCCGAGGTTTCAAATGGCCTGAACAAGCCAGGAGAAACCAAAGCATGCGTTCGATTCGGAGACTTTATCACGTACATCTCGTCCTTCTCCTCTGTTATCGGATTCCCACCTGAGGTGAGCAGGGTGATACGCCCACCATACGTAAACGAGTTGTACACAGAGACCCTGTGCACGGGAACGCCCTCTTGGGGAGCCTCTACCAACGTACCGTCGCCCAGCGAGACAGCAACGTGCCCAGTGAACCAGAGAAGCGAACCACGCGTGCTCTTGGCGCCGCTCACTCCCTGCGTCCAGTCCATCCACGGAGCCGCCAGAATCCCCTCTGTGCTCAGCCGGGAGCTCGTAAGGAGTCCGCATTGCCACAGTCCGTACATCACTAGTCCCGAACAGTCGTACGCGTTCGTCGTGTCCGATGGCGACTTGGGATATCCGAACTTATACGGCCTTCCGATCTTTGAAAGGCAGGCATTGACGAAGGTGTCCAAGCTTGGTGTCGCGGCCTGAGCGGCATTTGACCGTGTTCCCACGGCGCCCGCCAAAGCAAAACCGGGAACCAGTACACTGAGGATCTCTAGAAACTCTCTCCTACTGACGCCACCTCTATGAAAGGAATCGTCGTTCGAAGCTTCAATTTCCCGACTCAATCGCAAATCGCCTCATTTCCGCATCATTGCTAAAGTCAAGTTGCCCTATAGGTCTCAGTGATCAACTCGATCGGCCGACACTGGGATCATGGCACTACGTGTCGCAGTAATCTATGCGTCTCACATGATGAACATAGTTGCGGGAGTCAGTCTAGACGAGTTAAAATATATAGCTTAACTAACTGGCTGACTCAGAGGCCGCCCCTTCTCTTTTCTCTTCCCGCCGCTGACCGGGTTTCCTCCAACAGCGGGGAGCCGAGCGCTTGACGGAGTGATGACGACCCCGATGAACGTCCCCGTCCCCGATCAACACAGACTGTCTTGTGCCCTGTTCGCCCAAATCCGCCAGAGACTGGCCGACCGCCTCACCACTGCACAGCACCTTCACGATGCACTCGTCGACCGTCACGTTCTTCAACGTCTAGACTGGATGACTTGTCCGTCGCCTCCAAGCGGAGCCGTTCACCAGCGGGGAAGACTCGGGCCGCTATCCATTCATCGCGACACCGTAGAATCGGGCACTGAGGCCGACGCCTTTGCACACGCGTGTGCAAAGGGCTAGTGTTGTGCCGGAGAAGGGAGTTGACATGGCTGCGAGGACGGTGGGGTTCGCGATCGATGAGTCCATGCGCGCGGATCTTGACGAAGTGGTCGAGCGCTACGCCGATGGCAATCGCAGCGAGTTCCTGCGGGCCGCCGTGCGCAGGTACAAGGCGGACCTCCTGCGCGAGCGCCTGGTCAGTGTCCGCGAGGAGGCGAGGGCCGAGCGAGGGGGAAGGATCTACACCCATGATGAGGTCCTCGAACTGATCGCGCGACCGTGACGGCGCGAACCCCTCTTGCCGTCGTCTTCGACGTCAACGTCTACCTGAACTTCATCCTCGGCGCGGATGGCGCCTACCCGCCGATACTGGACGAAGTGCCTCCGACGTCAGGCAACTCCTCCGCCGACAGTCTCTCCCTGGCTCTTGATGGCAGTTTTGCGCTGTACTCGTCTCCACACATCGCCTGCACCGTGAAGGACGGGATGCAACGGTGCGGTCAGAGCCAACGGCTGATCGGCAAATACCTGGAGCTGCTCGTCGACATCTGGGAGACAAGCGGCGGGCGCGTCGTCGAGCCCGTCGTGCGCGACTTCGGCCTGGAGGATTTCGAGGACAACAACATTCTGGCACTGGCGCTCGATCCGTCCGTCCAGGCGGCGATCGTCGTGTCGAGCGACCATCATCTGCTTGACATCGGCCCCAACTGGCGCGGAACGTGGATCTGTCGTCCGCGGGAGTTCGTCCACGCCCTGATCGGGCGCCGCGTCTGACGTTGCGGCAGAGGTAACGGCGCATGGGAACACGCACTCGCCGACGAGAATGCCGATGCCCTGCTACGGCCAGTTCGACACACGGGGTGGTTGGACGAAGAGAACACACCGACCGCGCGGTGAGCTTGTCGTGTGGACGCACCCCCGCCACGCGGGGCGCCCTCGTCACTGGGGACGTGAACGACCACTCGACGTGGAACCCCCACCTCACGCGGGCGCGCCCATCACCAGACGCGGGGTCCCCGCCCACAGCGCGGGATCGGTGACCCGCCGCCCATCGAAGAGCAGGCGCACGCCGGGAAGGTCATCGGGCGCCAGGCGACGGTACTCCGCGTGATCGGCCTGCACGATCGCGGCATCCACCGGATCGCCCAGGTGGTAGGGCTCCCACCCGAACCCGGCCAGCTCCTCATCGGCGTACATCGGGTCGTGGACCAGGACCTCGGCCCCCCGCGAGCGCAGCGCGGCGACCGTGTCGAAGACCCCGGAGAACGCCGTCTCCTTGACTCCCCCACGGTAGGAGGCGCCCAGCACGGCCACGCGCAACCCGGACAGATCGCCCAGGACCTCTGCCACGCGCCCCACGACATAGGCCGGCATCGCTGCGTTCGCGGCGCGCGCGGTGGACACGATCGAGGCGTCGGGATCGGTGGACAGGTACAGGCGCGGGTAGACGGGGATGCAGTGCCCGCCCACGGCGATGCCTGGCTGGTGGATGTGGCTGTAGGGCTGGGAGTTGCAGGCGCGGATCACCCGCTCGATATCGATGCCGGCCTTGTCGGCGTACACCGCGAACTGGTTCGCCAGTCCGATGTTGACGTCGCGGTACGTCGTCTCCGCGAGCTTCGCCATCTCGGCGGCCTCGGCGCTGCCCATATCCCACACGCCGTTGGGCCGGTCCAGGTCGGGGCGCTCATCGAATTGGAGGACTGACTCGTAGAACGCGATCCCCCGCCGCGTCCCCTCCTCCGACAAACCGCCCACCAGCTTCGGGTAACGGCGCAGATCGGAGAACACGCGACCCGTCAGCACGCGTTCCGGCGAGAACACGAGGTGGAAGTCTCGGCCCTCTGCGAGGCCTGAGACTTGCTCGATCAGCGGCCTCCAGCGGGCCCGGGTGGTCCCCACCGGCAGCGTCGTCTCATAGGAGATCAGTGTGCCCGGGGTGACGTGCTTGGCCAGCGACCGCGTCGCCTGGTCCATCCACCCGAAATCGGGGCGGGACTGGTCGTCGACGAACAGCGGAACCACCAGCACAACGGCGTCGGAGCCGGGGATGGCCTCCGCGTAGTCGGTGGTGGCGCTCAGGGCTCCGGAGAACACAGCCTCGGGCAGGTACTCCGCCAGATGGGTCTCACCCGGAAACGGCTCCTTCCCCTGGTTGACCAGGGACACGGTCCGCTCGTTGATGTCGACGCCGACCACGGTGTGCCCGGACCTCGCGTACTGGACCGCCAGCGGCAGTCCGATCTTCCCCAGAGCGACAACGGCGATGCGCATTCCTGTTCCCTCTCTCATGCGCTGATGATGACGGGGACGGACGGCGACTCGGGTCCCTGCGCTCCGATCCTAACCGCTCATTCCGGGGCCGCCGCGTCGGTCTATTTCACGTAGTGGTACCTGGCAGCGAGGACGATGATGTCTTCGCCATGGATCTGATAGACGAGTCGGTGCTCATCTGTGATCCGTCGTGACCACGCCCCTGCGATGCCGTACTTCAGCGGCTCAGGTTTGCCGATTCCGTGAGCGGGATCGCGAAGTGCATCGTCAATCAGACGGTTGATCCGACGGAGCACCGCCCGGTCCGCGCGCTGCCAGTATGCGTAATCCGCCCATCCGTGGGCGGTGAAGACCACCCTCATCGTTCATGACCGATCAAGAGGATGCTCAACAACCTCGCCGCGCCCCGCTTCTTCTGAGGACTCGACCAGCCACTGTGCGTTCGCGGGCGAACGGAACAGATAGGCGGTCTCCTGCCACGACTCATAGTCGTCAACCGACATCAGGATTGCGTTGCCCCGCCTTGACGTGATCTCCACCGGGGCGCGATCGTCATTGACCTTCTCAATGAGAGGGAAGAGCTCCCGCCGAGCCTGGCTGGCTGTGATGGCCATGTTCACCCTCCTTCTTGTCCCACATATGGTACAAGTCTGGCGGAGCGCCAGCAACACTCACGACTTGTGTTCCCCGCCAATAGGGCGCCCGTGTTCAATGTTCAACGCGGTCCCTGCCGCGGCCCGCAGTCATCCGCATGCCGTGATCCGCACCAGGGACACGGTCTCCGCCCGGCCGAGCACCTCGAAACCGTCGCGGAGGTCGACGTCGTAGAGGCCGGGCGAGACGGCCGACTGGTCGGCGCCCTCGTGCCACGGATCCGAGTCGATCCATGCGTAGCCGATCCCGTCGGAGCGGAGGATCGAGCATACGCGCGGGTTCGTGGAGATCTCGTTGAAGTGCTGGCGAAGATACTCCAGGTCCGTGTTCGACTCGCGGAAGTACAACTGGGGGAAGACGGCCTCGCGATCGCCCAGCACCTGCACGTAGGCCGACCCGTTGAAGGGGTCGCCCAAGACGAGGGCGTCCTCGGGAATCAGCTCGCTCGCCCGTCTGGCCAGTGCCATCGTCTGGTCGGTGAGCGCGATCGTGGAGAACGGGGAGTCAGTGGAGTACATCCTCCAGGTGAGGTCCGCCCTCTGCGGCGCGGTGGCCAGCCCTCCGGCTAGCGGGATGAGCAGTGCCGGAACCAACCCCATCGTCAGCGGAACGTTCCGGGCGGATGCGCCTGCTCCCGCGGGGAGGGATCGACGAGG
This sequence comes from Schaalia naturae, assembly GCF_042665795.1. NCBI lineage: Bacteria > Bacillati > Actinomycetota > Actinomycetes > Actinomycetales > Actinomycetaceae > Schaalia > Schaalia naturae. Next base: position 615,533 of record NZ_JBHTEF010000001.1, on the reverse strand, counting down.
GCGCCTCGACTGTCCGCGATGCCGCGCCGAGGAGGGACTCAGGACGCGGGCGGCCGCCGAGGTGATTGCGAGCGCGCCGAGCGCCATGAGCGGAAGTTGGGCGACCGCCTGGACCGCCATCGTGCGATGCGTGCTCAGGTACCAGATGCCTGCCAGCCCGAGCAGGGGGCCCGAGCGCATCAGGCTGGTGAGCGTGAGGGCGGAGGCGACCGCCCACGCCGTGACCAGCAGCCTCCCCGCCCGGGTCCGCAGGGCTTCGACCGCACCTGCCACCGTGAGCACGCTGACTGAGACGGCGGCGACCAGGAGCCCCTGCCAGACGCGGTCAGAAGCCTCGAAGTCGACGATCGACCACAGGGACAACGCCTTGAACGGGTTGTACCAGTCGACGTTGGGCACGGTCTGGAAGGCGCTGAGCATCCGGGCGAGCCGCTCATGGAGGAACGGCACCGCGACGGCGAGCACGGCGACCGCGGCGGCGGCCCCGAGGGCGCCCACCGCCTCTCCCCACAGCCTCAGACTCCGACCCGAGCGAGCCAGGCGCCCCCAGCGCCGGCTCATCGCGACGACGGCGGGGCCTGCCCCCAGCAGCCCCAGGGACAACCCGGCCAGCGGATGGATCAGGCAGATCCCCAGGACCTGGACGACCAAGGCTCCCGCCCAGATCGCCAGGGACCGTCGACGCCCGGGAGATCCTGCGGGAAGGAGCCGGACGGCGCGCTGCCCCGTGAGGCCGAGCGCCGCCAGCGCGGGAACCAGGGCCATGCCCAGGGCATTGGGCCAAGCCGGGTACTTCGTCAGCATGTAGGTGGGAAACTCGGCGACCAGGGGCGCCAACGCCACGGTGAGCGCCGGCAGTGCCGGTGTCCCGGGAAGGATCGCCGCGGCCAGGGCTGCCAGCCCCGTGAGCCAGATCAGGGGCACGAGGGCGGAGAAGGAGTTGACCACCGGCACGATCGTGGTGCGTGAGGCGAAGGGCGCGACCAGGGCGTGCCACCCGGCCGGAAAGACCGTGCTCGTCGTGTCCAGCCCGAACATGCGGGTAAGCCCGCCGAAACCGGAGGCGTTGCCGTCCACCAGAATCCGCCACAGGGCGTTCATGTGGAAGACCGTGTCGTGCCCCTGGATCGGGGTGTCAGGCGCAGCCTGGGCCATGAACGGGAATGCGATGGCGGCCCAGCCCAGCGCGAGCGCTCCGACCAAAGGCGCAGACCACCTGTCCGCCCCCGATGACGGAGCAGGCCGGTCGGTCCGCGTGGCCCTCCCGCACAGGGCGCACGCTCCAATCGCGATCAGGAGGCTCGCCGCGAACGTCCGCGCATCCCACCGCAGACCGAGGGCGCCGCACGCGACCGCGCCGATCGCCGCCGTACAGGCCGCCAGGAGCGGGCCGACGGCCACGGCGAGCGGGCCTCGCATCCCTGCGAGCCGGGCGCCCAGGCTACCGGGGAGGAAGAGAACAGCCGTCATGACGAGGAGGCGCGGCACGTCCGCCGCCCACTGCCCCCACACCATCGTCGCGTCGCCCATTCCCATCCCTTCTCCGGGGTCATTGTGCCTGACGCGCCTCCCTGAAATGGACTTCGACCCCGACCCCGTCCGCTCACCGCGTGATGACGCGCGTCACATGGTCGGCCAGCAGCCGTCCTCGCAGCGTGAGCACGATGCGCCCGCTCGCTGCGGGCCCGGCCTCCACCAGCCCGTCGTCCACGAGGCCTGGAACGCCGCCGATGTCGTCGCCCGGTCCCAGCTGGACGCCGTCCGCCGTGCGCACCGCCAGCATGACTCGTTCAAGCTCGCGCGTGTCCGCATCCAGCACCTCGCCGGCCGCAGCCGGCGAGCGCCCCTGCGCCACGAGCCCGGCATGGGCCCGCGGGTGCTTGACGTTCCACCAGCGCAGGCGCCCGACATGTGAGTGGGCTCCGGGCCCCAGACCCCACCAGTCCCAGTCGCGCCAGTAGGCCAGGTTGTGGCGCGACGCGTGGCGCAGCCGCGTGGCGGGCACACCCTCCTCACCCGGCGCGACGCGGGCGAAGTTGGAGATCTCATACCAACGGTAACCGGACTCCCCGAGCAGGCGGTCGGCGGCCTCGTACTTCGCCGCCTCGTCGTCCGGATCGGGCGTGGGCAGCTCGCCGCGCGCCACCTGCGCGCCCATCCGGGTGCCCTCCTCGACGACCAGCGCGTAGGCGCTCACGTGGTCGGGCCGCATGGCGACCGCAGCCTCCAGCGAGCGCCGCCAGTCCGACAGCGACTCCCCCGGCGTGCCGTAGATGAGGTCGACGGACACGTCCAAACCGGCCTCGCGCGCCCAGCCGACCACCTGGGGCACCCGTTCGGGCCGGTGCAGGCGGTCGAGGGTGGCCAGGACCTCCGGGACGGCCGACTGCATGCCGACCGACACGCGGGTGAAGCCAGCCCGAGCCAGGGCGCGCAGCGACTCCGCCGTGACCGTCTCCGGGTTCGCTTCGACGGTGACCTCGGCGTCCTCGGACACTCCCAGCCGTTCGCGCAGCCCGTCGAGGATGCGCGCGAGTTCCCCGGCCTCCAGCATCGTCGGCGTGCCGCCCCCGAAGAACACGGTCCCAGCCACCCGGCCGGCCCCGTCCCCGTCCCCCCTGGCGGATCCGGAACCCCCGAAACCCGCCTCCCCCAGCGCCCTGCGCGCGAGATCCGCCTCCCCCAGGATGGTGCGGGCGTAGGAACCTGGCTCGGCGCCGGGCCCGAACCCCGTGGTGTACGTGTTGAAATCGCAGTACCCGCACCGCACCCGGCAGAACGGGACGTGCACATAGAGGCTGAGGGGTCGCCCGGCCCCGGCCTCGGCGAACGCCGGATCCAGGCGCCCGTCGCCCGGCCAGGGCGCGCCGTCAGGCAGGCGCGGCGTCATCGCGCCCCCGCCACGCCCAGCGCCGGCGCGCCAAACCTCCCCGCCGGCCGGAGAAGGACGGAGACGTCCCGACGGCCGACGAGCCGGATCGGGGAGCGAAGCGGGGAGCGGGGCATGGCCCCATCGTTCCACCCGGCCGGCGCCGCCGCCCACTCCCCGTCTGCCGACGCGGCGTCCCGAACAGGGCAGGGTCCGGCTCGCCGCCTCGTCACAGGCCTCGGTGTTCTTCCAGATCGGGGAACTCCGCCCACTGGACAGCAGGCTCTCCCGGCGCCATTGGGGTGATCGCGACATGCGTGAGGCTTGAGTCCACGGCCGCTCCGTGCCAGTGGCGGACGCCCGGCGGGCAATCGACCACGTCGCCGGGCCCCAGTCGGCGCGCCGGCTTCCCCTCCTCCCGTTCCCAGCCGCGTCCAGCGGTGACCAGGAGCAGCTGCCCCCGAGGATGCGTGTGCCAGCGGTTGACGCATCCGGGAGCGAAGGTGACGTTTCCGACGGAACAGGTTGCCCCGGGCCCCGTCATCATGGACAGCCACGCATTCCCCGTGAAGTTCGCCCTGTCGACCGGGTCGCCCAGGGGGAACGGGCCGTGCTCGATGGGCGCCGTCGGGCCCGGGGGCGGTGCGGCCTCGTCTCCCCAGATGTCGGCGACCAAGGAGAAGGCGGACCATGCCTTGGGCCACCCGGCGTAGAAGGCCAGGTGCGTGAAGGTCTCGACGATCTCCTCGCGGGTGACGCCGTTGTCCCGGGCCATGCGCAGGTGGGTCTCGAGCTGAGGGAAGAGGCCCTGCGACATGAGGGAGGCGCAGGTGACCAGGCTGCGCTGGCGGGCAGGCAGCTCGCCCTGCCTGGACCAGACCTCGCCGAAGAGGACGTCGTCGTTGAGATGGGCGAATGTGGGGGCGAGCGCGCCGAGGACGTCGCGTCCAGCGGTCTGCTTCTTCATGGCGGGGAACCTTTCAGTGGACGGGAGGAGGGAACGCGGTTGGCGGAGGACCCCGCATGAGCCGGGTTCGCCGCCCAGGAGCGCCGGGGACCGACGTGTCCGCCGCGGCCCTCACACGGGATCTGCTGCGCCGCCTGCGGTGAGGGGCACGCGTTGGGAGGCTGCCCACGAGGCGAGGACCCGCAGGGCGTCGGCGGTGGGAGATCCAGCCGGAGCGGTGTAGACGTTGAGCACCAGTCCAGGTTCGCTGGGCAGGTCCATCGACTCGAAGTTCAGATCGAGGTCGCCGACCACGGGGTGATGGATGCGTTTGAGTCCTGAACGATGGAACTTGACGTCTTGGGAGGCCCAGTTGCTCCGGAACAGCTCGCTCTGGGTGGAGAGCTCTCCGATGAGGGCGATCAGCTCCGGGTCGTGCGGCGTTCGTCCGGCCTCCAGGCGCAGCATGGAGGCCGCGTCATGGGCGATCTGGTCGTAGTCGCGCCAGAAGGCGTGCGCGGCGGGATTGAGGTAAGTGAAGCGTGTCGTGTTGGCGGGGCGTCGGGGGTCCTCGAAGACGGGGGCGTACAGGGCCCGTCCCGACTCGTTGGCCGCGATGATGTCGTGGCGCCCATTGCGCACCCAGGCCGGAGCGTCGCTGATCGCATCGAGCACTTGTTTGACGGCCGGACGCACCGAGTCGGCCGGACGAGCGGCGCGGCGCCGCCCGGGTCCCGCGGCTCGGGCGAGGTCGAACAGATACTCCCTCTCGGCCTCGTCGAGGCGGAGGGTGGCGGCGATGGCGTCGAGCACTCCCTCCGATGCTCCGGCCAGGTTCCCCCGTTCGAGCCTGACGTAGTAGTCGACGGAGACCCCCGACAGCATCGCGACCTCTTCGCGTCGCAGACCGGGGACGCGCCGGTTCCCGCCGTAGACGGAGAGTCCCGCCTGTTCGGGGGTGAGGCGTGCCCGCCTCGAGCTGAGGAACTCGCGGACCTGTGCGCGGATGTCGGTCATGATCGGCTTTCTGCTGGCCTGGAGGCCTCCGGTGCTGTGATCAGTAGCCGCTGGGGGTCCCGTAGTAGGTGGGGATGCGAGGCGTGTAGTGGTGCTCCAGTGCGGCAAGCTCATCCTCGGTGAGCTGGATGTCCAGTGCCGCGACCGCCTCCGCGAGGTGTCCGGGGCGGGTGGCTCCCACGATGGGGGCCGAGACCACCGGATTGTGCAGCACCCAGGCGAGCGCGATCTGAGCCATCGAGGCGCCGCGGGATTCGGCGATCCTCTGGACGGCGTCCACAGTCCGCTGGTCCGTCTCCTGCCACAACGGCGTGCCCACGGAGTCTGTCACGGGATTGGACTCTCCGCGAGTCGTCGAGTGATCGCCCCACGGGCGCGTGAGCAGACCGGCCGCCAGCGGCGACCAGGGAATGGAACCGACGCCCTGGTCGGCCAGCAGGGGGAACATCTCCCGTTCTTCCTCCCGCGCGACCAGGTTGTACTGGTCCTGCATGGAGATGAACCGCGACCATCCGTGGATCCGGGCGGTGTATTGCATCTTCGAGAACTGCCAGGCCCACATGCTCGACGCCCCGATGTAGCGGGCCTTGCCGGCTTTCACGACGTCATGGAGGGCCTCCATCGTCTCTTCCACCGGGGTGAGCGGATCAAAACGGTGGATCTGGTAGAGATCGATGTAGTCGGTGTCGAGGCGCCTCAGAGACGCGTCGATCTGCTCGAAGACCGCGCGGCGGGAGAGACCGCGCTGGCCGGGGCCCGCGCCCATCGGGGCGAAGAGCTTGGTCGCCAGGACCACCTGATCGCGGCTGGTGTACGTCCTGATCGCGGCGCCCGTGATCTCCTCGCTGGTGCCGAAGCCGTAGACGTTGGCCGTGTCCCAGAACGTGATGCCGAGCTCGACGGCTCTCCGGAAGACCGGCTCGGCGGCCTCCGCATCGAGGGTCCACGTGCCTTGCCCCTTGCGGCCTCCACTGCCGAAGCTCATGCCTCCGAGTCCGATCCGACTGATGGTGAGACCCGATCGTCCGAGCTTTGTGTATTCCATGATGGCGATCCAATCACTGCAGCGGATGGGAAGGGAGGCCCTGCCGATACCCCTATGGCTGACACCCTCTGCCCACGCCGAGGCGTCTAGCCCATGGTCCGGTCATCGTCGCCTCTGAGTCGTCGTCAGCTCCGAGGTGCCGTAGGAGTTGTCGCTGGGGTTGATGGTGACGCCGGGAGGGACGATCCGGTCGATGCGGTCCAGGACGTCTGCGGGAAGCGTGGTGTCGGCCGCCGGCAGGTAGGACCCGAGTTGTCCCATCGTGCGCGGCCCGACGATCGCCGAGGTCACGGCGGGGTGGTTGAGGACGAAGGCGAGGGCCATCCGGATCAGCGTCATCCCGGCCTCGTCGGCCAGTCGGGCGAGTTGTTCGACGACGTCGAGTTTGCGCTGGTTGGCTGGACTCGTCATGTCGAAGCGGGCGCCGGGGCGCACGGCAGAGGTCGGAGCGGAGGCCGCCCCCGCACGCCACTTTCCCGACAGCCACCCGCCGTCGAGCGGGCTGTAGGTGAGGATGCCCATCCCATGGCGGCGGGCAGTCGGCAGGACATCCTCCTCGATGCCGCGCACGAGGAGCGAGTAGGGCGGTTGCTCGGTGACGAAGCGTTCGAGATGGCGTTCACGGGAGGCCCACTGGGCCTCGACGATCTGCGAGGCTGCGAAGGACGACGATCCGATGTAGCGGACCTTGCCCTGGTGGACCAGGTCGGAGAGGGCTCCGAGCGTCTCCTCGATATCGGTGTCCGCGCTGGGACGGTGGACCTGGTAGAGGTCGATGTGATCGGTCTTCAGACGGCGCAGGGAGTTCTCGACCTCGCTCATGATCCACCGGCGCGAGCCTCCGCGCTCGTTTGGGCCGCCACCCATCGGCATGAAGAATTTGGTGGCGAGGACGACGTCGTCACGGCGCCCTCGAAGCGCCTCTCCGACGATCTCCTCGGAGACGCCGTCGGAGTAGATGTCGGCGGTGTCCACGAAGTTGATCCCCGCGTCGAGGGCGCGGTGGATGATCCGAGTGGAATCGCCTCGGTCGCTGTTGCCCCAGGGACCGAGCATCATGGTCCCCAGGCACAGAGGGCTGACCCGCACCCCTGTGCGGCCGAGCAAGCGGTGCTGCATGATGTCTCCTTCGATCAGACGGTTGAGGGGCGTCCTGCGCGGACCTGGCGCCCGGGGCCGGGTCCGGCACTCTCACGGACGGACCATGACCTTGAGCGCGCGGCGCTCGTTCATTGCCTCGTAAGCGGCGGGCGTCTCGTCGAGGCCGACCTCGACATCGAAGACGCGCCCGGGATTGATCGATCCGTCGAGGACCTGGGGGATCGCGTCCTCGATGTAGGCGCGCACGGGAGCGGGTCCGCCCGCCAGGCGCGCGTTCTTCCCGAACAGGGACCCGAAGCCGATCGGCGCGTCCTCGTATTGGGGGACCCCGACCCGGCTGATGATCCCTCCGGGTCGCACCACGCCGTACGCCTGCTCGTAGGCCGGCATGTGGCCGACGGCCTCGATGACGACGTGGGATCCCTCTCCCCCGGTCAGATCCATGACCGCGGCGATCCCCTCCGGACCCCGCTGGGGAACGACGTCCGTGGCGCCGAACTCGATGCCGAGGTCCGTGCGCTCGCGGTGCCGGCCCATGAGGATGATCCGCTCGGCGCCCAGCCTGCGGGAGGCGAGGACCGCCGAGAGCCCGACAGCACCGTCGCCGACCACCGTGACGGTCCGACCGGGACCTGCTTCGCCCATGTGCGCGCCGTGGTAGCCGGTCAGGTACACATCGGAGAGCGTGAGCAGCGAGGCGAGCATCGACTCCTCGGCGGTATCCGGATCGATGTCCGGGACCCTCACGAGGCTCCCGTCGGCCAGCGGGATCCGGGCGAGTTCGGCCTGCAGGCCGCCGGTCTCGGGAGTGCCGTACCAACCGCCGTGGAGGCACGCGGTCTGCACGCCCTCGCGGCAGAACACGCAGGTGTTGTCCTGGAAGGCGAAGGGCGCGATGACGAAGTCCCCCGGCCTGACAGAGGCGACGGAGCCACCGACCTCCTCGACGACGCCGATGAGCTCGTGGCCCATCGGCACGCCGTCCGGAGCGGGGGGCATGGAGCGGTAAGGGTGCAGATCGGACCCGCACACGCAGGCCCGCACGACGCGCACGACCGCATCGCTGGGCTCCTGGATCACGGGGTCCGCAACGTCCTCGACACGGACATCACGAGCACCGAACATGAACGTCGCTTTCATCGGGCTTCCTCCACCTGGTGGGATCTGAGTGGCCCCATGACACCTCAGCCGGATGGCGCGCGGGAGTGTCCCTTCTTCCGGGTACTCGCAGTGCCTCCCAGACCAGGAGCGATCAGAGGCTGGGCGAGGGCCGCGCCCCGCGCCCGGGCGCCGCGCCCTCGACGCCGAATCCCCGCGCCACCCATTGGGAGCACACGGTCATCGCGGCCAACGCGAGCGTGATCGCCGCCAGCGGGAGCATCCAGCCGCCCGTCGCGTCGCGCAGCCATCCCACGACCACCGGGCCCAGGGACGCCACGACGTAGCCGAGCGTCTGCACCAGGGCCGACGTCCGCCGGTTCTCATCGACCGTTCGCGAGCGTTGGATGATGAGCGTGAACAGGGCGGTGAACAGCGCGCCCTGGGCGACCCCGGAGACGACGCACCACGCGAGCCACCATCCCGGCAACGCCACGAGGCCCACCGGCAGCACCAGCCAGGACGCGCAGACGACGCCCATCACCCGCGTCACGGGCCACCGCAACGCTCCCAGCATGACCGGCACCAGCAGCGGGCCGACGATGCCGGTGAGGTGGAAGACGGACGCCGCCGCCCCCGCTCCGGCCTCGCTCATCCCCTCCGTCTCCCGGAGGATCCTCGGCAGCCACCCGGCTATCGCGTAGTAGGCGAAGGTGTGCCCGCAAAACGCCGCCGCCATCATCCACGCCGCCGGAGAGCGCAGCACCGTCCGCCCCGCCGTCGGGGTGTCCAGGCGCAGCGCCGAGGCGTCGCCGGTCTTCAGCCCCGCGCGCCGCACCACCGAGGCGCGCACCGAACGGGATCCGGCGGGGAAGACCCACGCCCAGACGATCCCCGCGGCCATGGCCGGGATCACGCCCCAGAACGCCGCGGAGCCCCGCCATCCCACGACGTTCGCCAGCGGGACCGCGACCAGGGTCGACAACCAGACGGCGACGTTGACCGCGGCGGAGTACAGGCCCGTCATCGTGGCCGCGCGGCGCCGGAAGTCCCGACCGATGACCATCGGGGCGACGAGGTTCCCCAGGGTGATCCCCGCCCCAATGACGGCCGTGCCCGCGACGGCCGCCCATTGCGTCCCCGAGGAACGAAGCAGGGAGCCGACCAGGACGAGGACGAGGGCGTTGAGCGCACCCAGGTTGATGCCCGTGCGCCGCAGCCACCCCGAGGCGAAGGGCGTCATCGCCCCGAAGCACAGCACCGGGATCGAGGTGAGCAGACCCGCCGCCACATTCGACATCCCGAGATCGCCCTGGATGCGCTCCAGCAGCGGGGGCACCGCGGTCACCGGAGAGCGCAGCACGGTTGTGAACAGCAGGAAGGACGCGGCCGGCACGATCGCCCAGGCCTTCGAGAATCCCCGGCCCGCGTCGCCCTCGTCCCCCGTTCCCGATGGCGACGCGCTCACCGCTCCTCCTGACCTGCGTGCCCCTGGCGCGGCAGGCGGATGCCGATGGCATCGTGGGCCCGGCGTCCGGCCGCGCGCCCGCGCTCCTCGAAGTGCGTGGACACCCGGCCCGCCCACCGCGGCGCGAAGCCGCCGCGCCCCGGCTCCCTGTCCTGCGGGTCCGGGCGCTCTCCCAGGTACGGGTTGGCGAGGTCCGGGCAGGCCTCCACGACGTCACGCATCTGCCAGGCGTAGTCGTCCCAGTCCGTCGCCAGCCGCCACGCCCCGCCGTCCGCCAGCACGCGGGCGACCTGCCGGGCGAAAGCGTCTGAGACCAGGCGCCTCTTGTGGTGGCGCGCCTTGCGCCAGGGATCGGGGAAGAAGGTCCAGACCTCGTCCAGGCACGCGTCCGGGAGGATGACCGGCAGGGCCTGGGCGGCGTCCGCCTCCAGCACGCGCAGGTTGCCCACGCCGGCCGCGACCGCTTTCGACACCGTCTTCGCGATGCCCGGCTCCCACACCTCCAGGGCCAGGAAGTCGCGGTCTGGCCATCTCCGCGCCGCGGCGACGATCTGCTCGCCGGTGCCCGACCCGATCTCCAACGCCACGGGGGCGCTCCGCCCGAACTCGCGGGCCAGGTCGACGCGGAAGCCCTCCGCCACGGTGGTCCACCCCTGCCCGCGCCTGGGCTCGATGACGTAGTCCGCGCCGTGGGCCGCCATCGTGCGCGCCAGGGACTCCGGCAGCGCCCGGGAGCGCCGGGTGAACGACTTCGTCCGAGACATGTAGGGGGCCGCGGTGCCGGTGGGACGCGGATGATGGTGATGGCCCCCGCGGCGTTCCCCGGACTCCGGCGTCCCCGGCGGGCCGCCAGCGCCGGGGGAACCGGCGCCGTCCTCGTCGATGCCGGCGCCCGTCGGGCCGCGCAGGCCGGGCAGGGCCGTCTGGGGGACCTGCTCACCCATGGGAGTCATCCGCCCTCACTTCTTGCCGGTGGGGACGTCGCTGGTGAGCGCCGCGATGAAAGCCTCCTGGGGGACGTCCACGCGGCCGATGGCCTTCATGCGCTTCTTGCCCTCCTTCTGCTTCTCCAGCAGCTTGCGCTTGCGGGTGATGTCACCGCCGTAGCACTTCGCCAGCATGTCCTTGCGCAGGGCCTTGATGGTCTCACGCGCGATGACGCGGGCGCCGACAGCCGCCTGAACAGGGATCTCGAACTGCTGGCGCGGGATGAGCTCCTTGAGGCGCTTCGTCAGGCGCAGGCCGTAGCCGTAGGCGGCGTCCCTGTGGACGATCGCGCTGAACGCGTCGACCTTCTCGCCGCCCAGCAGGATGTCGACCTTGACCAGGTCCGCCGCCTGCTCACCGGCCTCCTGGTAGTCCAGGGAGGCGTAGCCGCGTGTACGGGACTTGAGCTGGTCGAAGAAGTCGAAGACGATCTCCGCCAGGGGCAGCCGGTAATGGATCTCCACCCGGTCCTCGCTGAGGTAGTCCATGCCCTTGAGGGCGCCGCGCCGCTCCTGGCACAGCTCCATCACCGATCCCACGAACTCCGAGGGCGTGAGGACGGTGGCCTCGACCACCGGCTCGCGGACCTCCTTGATCTTGCCTTCGGGGAATTCTGAGGGGTTGTCGACGCGGGCCTGCGTGCCGTCCTCGGCGACGACGTGGTAGATCACGTTGGGGGCGGTCGCGATGAGGTCCAGGTTGAACTCGCGTTCCAGCCGTTCACGGACGATCTCCAGGTGCAGCAGCCCCAGGAACCCGCAGCGGAAGCCGAAGCCCAGCGCGGCCGAGGACTCCGGCTCGTAGGTCAGCGCCGCGTCGTTGAGCTGGAGCCGCTCCAGGGCGTCGCGCAGGTCCGGGAAGTCCGAGCCGTCGACCGGGTAGATCCCGGAGAAGACCATGGGCTTCGGGTCGCGATACCCGGCCAGCGGCTCGGCCGCCCCGCGCACCGCGGTGGTCACCGTGTCCCCGACGCGGGACTGGCGCACGTCCTTCACACCGGTGATGAGGTAGCCGACCTCGCCGGCGCCGATGCCGTCGCTGGGCGTGGGCTCGGGGGAGATCACGCCGATCTCGAGGAGCTCATGGGTGGAGCCCGTGGACATCATCCGGATGCGCTCACGCGTCGAGAGCCGCCCGTCGACGACGCGGACGTAGGTGACCACGCCGCGGTAGGTGTCGTAGACGGAGTCGAAGATCATGGCGCGTGTGGGTGCCTCGGGGTCGCCGCTGGGGGCGGGCACGACCTGGACGATGCGGTCGAGCAGTTCGGCCACGCCCTGACCCGTCTTGCCGGAGACCCGCAGGATCTCCGACTCGTCCACGCCGAGGAGCTGGGCGAGCTCGTGGGCGTGTTTGTCGGGCTGGGCGCCGGGCAGGTCGATCTTGTTGAGGACGGGGATGATCGCGAGATCGTCCTCCATCGCCAGATACAGGTTGGCGAGCGTCTGGGCCTCGATGCCCTGGGCGGCGTCGACCAGCAGCACCGCTCCCTCGCAGGCCGCGAGGGAGCGCGAGACCTCATAGGTGAAGTCGACGTGGCCGGGCGTGTCGATCATGTTGAGCGCGAAGGCCTGGCCGCCCGTGGCCCACGGCATGCGCACCGCCTGGGATTTGATGGTGATGCCGCGCTCTCGCTCGATGTCCATGCGGTCCAGGTACTGGTCGCGCATGTCGCGCTGGCTCACGACCCCCGTCAGCTGCAGCATGCGGTCGGCGAGCGTGGACTTGCCATGGTCGATGTGGGCGATGATGCAGAAGTTGCGGATGCTCTGCTGGGGCGTCGCCGCGGGACGGATGCGCGCCGACTGGTCGGTCGTGGGGATGGGGGCCAACGAATTCCTCCGTCGATGGGTGGGTCGTTCCCATCGTCCCACATCTGGCTCGTCTCCAGCGACGAGGGCGTTCCTGCCATCCCGCCGGACCTCTCAGGAGCCCCGGACCGCCTCAGGAGTTGACGAGTTGATGGGCCCGCTGCGTCGAGACTCCCATGACGGTCCCGATGTCGCGGAGGGTGAGGCCCTCCGAGCGCAGGAGCCGGGCCGCCGCGCGGGATTCCGCAGCGGCCCTGGCCCTGGCCTGTACCGCCCGTCGCGACTCCTGCTCAGAGACGGCACGATGCTCCCGATAGGCGTCCGGAAGCTGCGGCTCGACGCGGATCACGATGTCCGACTCGGGAACACGCGCCAGGTAGGCGATTGCCTCCCTCATCTCATCCGGAGCCTCGCTGAGAGCGCGGACCTGGGAGACGGCACCGACCTCCGGAGCCTCCAGCACCCACCATCCTGATCGCCGCCACTGCGCGGTCACGAGGAACTCCCGACTCATCTCCACCACTCCTTTCCCCCCAGCACGTCGCTGAACTGATCGAAGAACTTCCCGGCGGTGACGTCATCGACCTCCCTGTGCCGTCCGAGGGTCCTCGTCACCGGTCCGACGGTTACCGCCGTATGGCGCGCCAGCTCCCTCTGCGAGTACACGAGCCCGCGGGCATGGGCTTCACGCCGTAGAAGTCGCATGACCGCCGTCCGCTTCATCGTACATCAACCTCTCACTAGATCGAAGAATCAAGGGATCTCTTTAACTCCGATCACCGCGTCTGACCTCGTCGCGCTCCTCACCCCCGCTTGCCACGGGCGGAAGATCGGAGAGAACAACGCCCCGGCCTCACGCCGTGCCGTCCGACCGGTCCAGCCGCTCCCGGGATTCCCGGAGCAGGATCCGGAATCCCTCGGCGTCCTCGTCGGTGAAGTCGCTGGGGAGGTTGTCCAGCAGGACCCGGCACCATCGGGCGACCGCGGCGTCATCCCCATCCTGGATGGACAGGGCGATCTGGAGCGTGCGCTGCCGGGCGGTCTCGGGGGCGCACTCCCCCAGGTGGCGCCGGCAATCCTCGGCCAGGACGCTCCATAGTTCCCGGGCCCGGGCGTGGTCCCCCATGCAGAAGACATTCGAGGCGATCTCATCGCGCAGCCTCAGGACACGGCGGTCCCCCGACGGGCAGGAGGCCACGAGGTCGGCCAGCAGCGCCTCATACAGGGTCGTCGACTCCTCGTACCTGCCATCGCAGGCGAGCGCCTCGGCCAGGTTGTCCCGGGTGGTCAAGACGATCACGTCGGTGTCTTCGAGGACCTCCCCCATGTCGCGCAGCAGCCGGCGGTACACGCGAGCGGCCCCAGCGAAGTCACCGCCCCGCTTGAGCGGCATCGCCGAGTTCGTCCGCGCCGCCCACGCGAGCTGGCTCGTCCGCCCGAGTGCGCGCTCGATGTCACGGATCAGGACCGGGAACCGGTCGCGGGCGACCTCGTCATATCCGGTCACGCACATCCAGTAGAGCTCCGAATGGCGCATGACCAGGGTGAGCTCATGGGCGGCGCCGAGCCGGGCCCGCAGGTCCGCGACCCCCTCGGTGGCGGTCTGCCGGCACTCGTCGAACCGGTCGAGAGCCTCGAGCCACTCGATGAGCAGTTTGCGCGCGTGCATGGAGGCGGCCGGGCCCAGGTTCCCACAGCCCAGCATCTCCGTGACCCCGTCGACGGCTCGGCGGAGATCTCCGCGGTCCGCCGCGCGCAGGGCCGCGGCGAGGCCCGATCGCTGGTCCTTCGTCATGGGCTCGGCGGCCGTCCGAATGCCGGATCGGTCGGTCTCTGCTCCGCTCATCACATTTCCTTTCGGATGATGACTGTTGGTCCTGATCGACTTCGATGAGCATGGCACGTCACGCCTTCGGCCAGGAGGCGGCTCCAACGAGCTTGTGGACAACTCGCCGGTCTCGCGGTCGGCCTGGCTGACCATGACGTCGGCACGCCGCGCCGGCACGTAGAGTCGCTCCATGGCCTCCGTCCTCGCTGAGATCCTGAGCGCGGCCGCGCGCGGCGCCGCCTCACGCCTTCTCTCCCCCATCCGTCGGGCCCCCGGTCGCGTCGGCCGGGCGCCTTCCGCCCCCTCTTCCCGGTCGCCTGGCCAGGCGACCGGCCGCACGCGGGGGGCGGCGCCCTCGTCCACGCGGACGCATCCCGTCGCCGTGCGCGAGGCCCTCGCCTGCGCGTCCTACGACCCCTCGCCCGACGGGGATGCCGATCCGGGCGAGGTCGTGTGGACCTGGATCCCCTACGAGGAGGACGACACGCAGGGCAAGGACCGCCCGGTCGTCGTCCTCGGGCGGGCCGGCGGCGGGGTGTACGTCGCGCAGATGACCTCGAAGGACCACGACCGCGATGCCGACCAGGAGGCGCGGTGGGGGCGGTACTGGATCGACATCGGCTCGGGGCCGTGGGATCCCCGCGGCCGGCCCAGCGAGGTCCGTCTGGACCGCGTGCTGTGGGCGCCGATGGGCGCCGTCCGCCGCGAGGGGGCGGCCCTGGGGCGCGAGTTGTTCGAGACCGTCGTCCAGGGGATCGAGAAGGCGGCCGACCGGGCCGAGGGGATGCGGGGGTGACGGTCTTCACCTGACGCTCGGCGCCTGCGGGCTGGAGGGCGGGACGGTCCGGCTGGTAATGTGGACCGTCGGACTCCCGGCCCGGTCGGGCAGGGGGTCTGGTCCCCACCGTCCGCGGGATGTCCCCACGTCCTGGTCCCGGTGGCGGCACAGCCCTCACCGACTCTGTCCGTGGATTATTCAAGGAGATTTCTGACTGTGGCGAACATCAAGTCCCAGAAGAAGCGCATCCGCACCAACGAGAAGCGCCGTCAGCGCAACCAGGCGGTGAAGTCTGAGCTGAAGACGCTGGTGCGCAAGACGCGCGAGGCCGTCGAGGCCGGCGACAAGGAGAGCGCCGCCGAGGCGCTCCGCGTTGCGGGCAAGAAGCTCGACAAGGCCGCCGCCAAGGGCGTCATCCACAAGAACCAGGCCGCGAACCGTAAGTCGAAGCTGGCCAAGCGCGTGCAGTCGCTGTCCGCCTGACAGCGCGGCCTCGCCTTCCCTGAGGGGGATGGACCATGTGGTCCGTCCCCCTCTCTTTTTCCTTCTCCCCTCTCCACCCCGTTCCCATCTGGCGGGCCGTGTCCCCGCCGGACCCTCAGGACCGATCTCCCCGCAGACGGCAGATCGCCATCACGGCCTTCTCCACGGCCCGCTGAGGGTCGCGGGACAGGCCCTTGACCTCCTCATCCGCCACGGCGACAGCGCTGATCGCGGCGGAGAGGGAACGATCGTCCCATCCGTGCAGCTCACGGCGAGCCCGTTCGATCTGCCAGGGCGCCATGCCCAGCCGGCCCGGGGAGATGTGGCCCGCGACCGAGACCTTCGCCATGCCGCGCAGCTTCATCCCCAGGGCGACCACGAGTGGAACGGGGTCGACGCCGGTGGCGAAGGCGTGCCGCAGCAGGGTGAGAGCGCGCGCGGTCTGACCGGTCACGGCGGCATCGGCGACCTCGAATCCCGAGGTCTCCACACGGCCGGAGTGGTACCGGCGGACGTCCTCGACCGTGATCTCCCCCTCCACGTCGGCCAGGAGCTGCGACACCCCGGCGGCGAGCGAGCGCAGGTCGTCCCCCACCGCGTCGACGAGCGCCTGGGCCGCCCGCTGGTCGATGCGCCGGTGCGCCGCGCGAACATCCGCGTGGACCAGCTCGAGCTTGTCACGGTCGTTCCTCACGGGATCCGCGTTGACGACCGGGTATCCCGCCTTCGCGATCGCGTCGAGGAGCCTTTTCCCGCGCGTCCCCCCGCCGTGGCGCAGGATGAGCCAGACGTCGGGCGCCGGATGGCCGATGTAGGCCAGCAGATCGATGAGCAGGGCGTCGGGCATCGTCTCCAGGTCCGAGATGATGAGGAGCCGGGGCTCCCCGAACAACGAGGGCGAGGTCAGCATGTCGAGCTGGCCCCCCTGATAGCCGGCGGCCGTGAGATCGGTGCGCTCGGTGTGCGGATCCGCGGCCAGGGCTTGGGCGCGCAGCCGGTCCAGGGCGCGGTCGCCCAGGAGGCCCTCCGGCCCCTTGATGAGCACGACAGGTGCCAGATCCACTGCCGACCACGCCACGCCCTTCGCACCGCGTGTGCCGCCTCGCTGGGCCATCGACGTCCCTCCCCGCCCTCGCCGACGCCACGGTGGCGCGGACGCCTCCCAGTCTCCCATGCCCGGCCACCGTCTGGACCGAGGCGCCCTCACCCGCCACGCGCTCCTGATCCGCCCGACCTTCGGAGCCCTCGCGTGTCGCGGCGCCACTTCGCCCACCGTCCGCCGGCCACCGCCAGCATGCCCAGCGCCGCCAACGCGGCCGCCCCGCCGACCCCATCCGGCCAGGGCAGGCGGGCCAGCGGCCAGCCGGAGACCACGCGCCCCACACTTGCGATCCACCCGGTGAAGAGGCTCGCGCCCGTGGCCAGGGCACGCCCGCCCCCGGGCCACCAAGGCGCCGTGCCGGCGGCGGCGAGCCCCAGGAGAGATGCCGGCGCCACCGCCGGGGCCGCCGCGATGTTCGCCACCACGCCCCAGGTGGGCAGCCACGGGTTGAGGAGCAGCAGCACCGGGGCGACCAGCAGCTGGGCCGCGACGGGAACGGCGCCCACGCCCGCCAGCCGCCGCGCCGCCCGTCCGGGGACCGTGTCCTCGCGCAGCGCCGTCCTCGTCCACCGGGTCCATGCTGCGGCCGGGCCGATGACGCCCCAGGTCGCCAGAACGGACAGGGCGAAGCCGAAGGACCGCGCCGACCAGGGATCCACCAGGAGGATCACGCCGGCCACCGCGCACAGTCCTGCCTGGGCCTGACCCGGGCGACGGGTGAGCAGCCCGGTCACCCCGACGCCCGCGGTCGCCACCGAACGCACCACGGACGGCTCGGGCCCCACCACGGCCACCAGAACCGCCATCACGCCCGCCGATGCCGCGGCCCGCCCCCATCCGCGCCCGGGAACCACCCACACGACGACCCCCAGCAGGATCGCCACATGCGACCCCGACACGGCCGTGAGATGCGTGAGCGAACTGGTGCGCATGTCGTCTCGCAGTTCCCTGGTCATCTCGCGGTCGTCTCCCACCGCCATGCCCGGCACCAAGGCCCGCGCCTGGTCGGAGGTTCCCCGCACCGCCTCCGTGAGGGAGGCGCGGACAACGCGGACCATCCCCTTCCACCCGCCGGGGCGGGCGACGAGCTGAGGATCGTCCGCCCGCAGGGTTCCGGCATCAGGGGGATCGGCGTGGAAAGAGGCGTCGGCCCGCGCGCTCACCCGCACGACGTCTCCGCGCGCCAGATGCTCCCATCCCCGTCCCTGGGCCAACATGCGGACCGCGCTGCGGCACGGAGGCGGCCCGGACCCGCCGCCTGCGTCTGGCCCGCCATCTTCCCCGCCGCCGATGGGGGCGATCTGCCGGCCGTTCCCCGGCCGTGCGACGTCGAGGACGCGCACCTCAGCCACCCGCACCCCGTCCGACCATCGAGACGGTGACGGGGCCGGATCCTCCAGGAGCTCCAGCGTGGCGGTAAGCCAGGTGGCGCCTCCACGCATCAGCACGACGACCGGGTCGCGGGCGTGGGCCGCGGAAGCGGCCGTTCCGCAGGCGAGCGCGCACGCCCCGGCGACCGCCGCGAGCGCGGTCCCCAACCGCAGGGAGCCTCCCGGCGTCAGCGCGTGGCTCTGCCTCCGGCGGGGCCGGCTCCGTTGCTCGCGGAGCCACCAGGCGGCCAGCGCGGCGGCGACGGCCGCCAGGATCGCGGCCCCGCCCAGCATGGCTCCCGACGCAGCCCCGGGGGCCGTCGCCGCCCACGTGCCCGCCCAGATGACCACGGCGGAGGGGAGCAGCCGGCGATCAGCCATGGCCGGGACCTGGGGCGGGCTCGCCGGCGCCCCTCTCCGCGACGGTCCGAGCCCAGGCTGGGCACCCCCGCCGCCGGCCCGCGGGGCCCTCACGGGCACGCCCCCGCTGCGATGCGCTGGACCAGGGCCGGCCCGATGCCGGGGACCTCGTCCAGCTGGTCGGCCGACGCGATGGACCCGACCTGGTTCCGATAGGACAGGATGCGTCCCGCCAGCGCGGGGCCCACGCCGTCCAGCGTCTCCAACGCGGTCTGGTCGGCGGTGTTGAGGTCGACGCAGGCCACGGCCATACCTGGGTCCCCGTCCGCGCCGGTTGCGGCTCGCCCGCCCGGAACCGGCTCCTGCGGGGTCTCACCAGGCCGCGTCACCTGGATGTGCTCGCCGTCGACCACGAGGCGCGCCATGTTCACGGCGGCGAGGTCCGCGTCAGACAGGGGCCCGCCGGCCGCGGTCACCGCGTCGACGACGCGCGACCCTGTGGGCAGGGAGACGACCCCCGGGGATCCGACCCGCCCCGTCACGTACACGATGACCAGGTCAGCCGGGCTCGGCGCCCCGCTCGGGTCGCGCCCCGAGGAGGAGGTCCGGGCCTCCGGATCGCCAGGGAGGCCCTGGCCGGACTGCGACGCGCCGGAGGCCGCCGCCGTCTCCTGCCCGCCCGCACCCGCCGTTCCCGCGAGCGCGCGCCACACGGACATGCCGGCGACGAGGATCAGGACCACAGCGAGGACGGCGACGGTCGCGGGACCGGGAAGCACCCGGGCCTGCGACCGTCTCGGCGGTTCTCCCCTCGTATGGGCGGCTCCGCTGTAGACGGCCTCTGTGAGTCGACGCATCCGGCGCCTGCGAAGAGGGTCCACCCGCCAGACGCTACGGGTTCCACCGCCGACGCTCCCCGCGCCGCCGGACCGCCTGTGGACGGGCTCCACGAAGCCGCCTCCGATGTGGACGGATCGCGCCTCCCCGCCCATCGAGCCCCGCGTTCTCGGTGGACGGGACTCGCGGAACAGCCTGCGCCCTCGCTAGCCTGACCGGGGCGGCAGGCGCCCGGCACCGACGAGTGGGAGGATTCGCATGCGCATCGGGTTCATCGGAGCGGGATCCATGGCCTCAGCCATCGCGCGGGGAGCGGTCGGAGCGGGCCTGGACGGATCGGAGATGCTCTTCACCGACGCCCACGGCGTCCACGCCCCGGCTCTGGCCGAGGCCACCGGCGGGACGGTCGCCGCCTCGAACGCGGACCTGGTCTTGCGCTCCGACTACGTGGTCCTGGCCGTCAAACCCCACCTCCAGACGCCGGTCATCGAGCAGATCCGTCAGGCCGTGACCGACCACATGGGCGTGTGCGTCCTCTCAATCGCCGCCGGGCGCACGCTGACCGCGATGGAGAGTGACCTCGGCGCGCCCGTTCCCCTGGCCCGGGCCATGCCCAACGTCAACGCCCAGATCGGCCAGTCGATGACCGGCTTCTGCGTCAACGAGCGTGTCACGGACGCCCAGGTCGCCGACATCCGCACGCTGCTGGACTCGGTGGGCCGCTCGATCGCCATCGACGAGGCCGACTTCCCCGTCTTCTCCGCCCTGGCCGGCTGCTCGCCCGCCTGGGTGTTCGAGATCATCGACGGGCTCGCCCGGGCGGGCGTCAAGCACGGGCTCCGCAAGCAGCAGGCCGTGGCCATTGCGGCCCAGGCCCTGGTCGGGTCCGCGACACTGGTCCTGGAGGCCGCCGGCAAGGAGGTGACCCCCGGGCAGCTGATCGACCAGGTGACCAGCCCCGGCGGGACCACGATCGCGGGGCTGCTGGCCGCGGAGGAGGCCGGACTGTCGACCTCCCTGGTCAAGGCCGTCGACGCGGCGGTCGCCCGCGACCGCGAGCTCTGCTGACTCCTGGCCCCCGGCCTCCAGCTTCCGGCTCCGCGCCCAGCCCGAGGTTCGGCGGTCTGACCGGCCCGGGACTGGCCGGATCCGGTCTCGAACCTCGCGACGGGCGCATGGCCGTCCGGTGCGGCGCCGGATCCGGAGGCGCCCGGCGCGGTGTCCGCGAAGCCCGCCCCTCCTGGGCGAGGCGCCGATAGGATCGCGCCATGAGCGATGACGTGGAGGCCCTGCGCGCCCAGCTGGCCCAGGCGGAGGCGCGCGCGAAGGCCGCAGAGGCCGAGGCGGCCCGCGCGCAGGCGGAGGCGCTGCGGATCGCGGTGGAGGCCGCCGGGACGAACACCGATGCGCTCCCGCAGCCGCCCGCCCCCGCGGGCTCCGCCCCCGAGCTCTCCCCGACCGCCCGGACGATCGCCCAGGGCTATGCCTTCGATGCCCCCGGCATCGCGATCGGCACCCTGATGGACGGCACCGCCCCGGCCCCCGGGCACCACGTCCTCCTCCCCTTGGGCGTCGTCAACCGCCATCTCCTGGTCGCGGGCGCCACCGGCACAGGCAAGACCCGCACGCTCCAGCTGCTGGCCGAGGAGCTGTCGGCATCGGGCTCCCCCGTCCTGCTGTGCGACGTCAAGGGCGATCTCACGGGGCTCGCCGAACCGGGAGCGCCCTCGGAGGGGCTCACGGCCCGCACCGCCGCGAACGGTCAGGCCTGGGCTCCGGCGGCCTTCCCCGTCGATCTCCTCAGCCTGGGCGGGGCCGATGTCCAGTTCCCGGGCGCGACGGTGCGCACGACGATCTCCGACTTCGGCCCGATCCTCCTGGCCCGCGCCCTCGACCTCAACACGACGCAGGAGCAATCGCTCCAACTGGTGTTCTCCTGGGCGGACGCGCGCGGCCTGGAACTCGTCGATCTCGCCGACCTGCGGGCCGTGATCTCCTTCCTCACCTCCGCCGGCGGCAAGGAGGAGCTCGACGGCATCGGCGGTGTCTCGAAGGCGACGGCCGGCGTGATCTTGCGGGCGCTCACCGCTCTGGAAGCCCAGGGCGGCGACCGGTTCTTCGGCGAACCCGCCTTCGACACGGCGGATCTCCTGCGCCGCTCGCCGGAGGGGCGCGGCGTCATCAGCCTCCTCGGCGTCGGAGACATCTCGCAGCGCCCGGCGCTCGTCTCCGCCGTCATCATGTGGCTGCTCGCAGACCTCTTCTCCCACCTGCCCGAGGTCGGGGACCCGCAGCGCCCCGAGCTCGTCTTCTTCTTCGACGAGGCCCACCTGTTGTTCGCGGACGCCACCAAGGAGTTCGAGCGCCAGGTCGTCCAGACCGTGCGCCTCATCCGCTCCAAGGGCGTCGGCATCGTCTTCGTCACCCAGACGCCCAAGGACCTTCCCGCCGACGTCCTGGCCCAGCTGGGCTCCCGCATCCAGCATGCGTTGCGCGCCGTCACCCCGGACGACCAGAAAAGGCTGCGTCAGACGGTGGCGACCTTCCCCGACACGGACCTGGACCTCGAGGAGGTGCTCACCACGCTGGGCACGGGCGAGGCCGCCGTCACGGTCCTCGCGCCGGACGGCCGCCCTACCCCCGTGGCGCCGACGAGGATCTGGGCGCCGGCCTCCGTCATGGGTCCCGCCTCCGCCTCCGCGGTCGCCGAACTGGCCTCGTCGTCGCCGCTGACGGCGAAGTACGCGACGGCCGTCAACCCGGTGTCCGCCCAGGAGAAGCTCGCCGACCGCGCCAGGCGGGCGGAAGAGGCGGCAGCCGCCCAGGCCTCCCGCGAGGCCGACGCGCGCGCCGAGGAGAAGCGGGCGAAGGCCGAGGCCGCGGCCGCCGCCCGGGAGGAGAGAAGACTCCAGGCCGAGGCGGAGCGCGGGGCCCGGGTCGCCGAGAGGGAACGCCAGAAGCGGACCAGCGCCCTGGAGAAGGCCCTCGGCAGCGCCGTCCGAGCCGCCGGGACGCAGCTGGGCCGCGAGATCACCCGCACGCTCTTCGGGACGCGCCGCCGATGACCCTGCGTGCGGCCTCCCCGCGGCCGCCGGCGTCCGCCGCCCCGCGGGACTTTGGTGCCGCGCGCCGCACCTGCGTAGTCTTGGCTTGTTCCCCGCCCATGTCGAACAGGAGTCAATGGCCATGTCCACCCAGCCCACACCCGCCCCGCGATCGGTTCCGGCACCCGTGGTGCCGGATCGCGTAGGCGCCGACGGACTGGAGGCGAAGTGGGGCCAGCGCTGGGAGGAGGCGGGCACCTACGCCTTCGACCGCACTGCCACCCGCCAGCGGGTCTACTCCATCGACACGCCCCCGCCCACGGTCTCAGGCTCCCTGCACGTGGGCCACGTCTTCTCCTACACGCACACCGACCTCGTCGCCCGCTTCCAGCGCATGCGCGGCAAGGAGGTCTTCTACCCGATGGGCTGGGACGACAACGGCCTGCCCACCGAACGCCGCGTGCAGAACTATTACGGCGTGCGGGTGGACACCTCCCTGCCCTACGACCCGGATTTCGTCCCCCCGCACGAGGGCGGGGACGGGAGGTCCATCAAATCCCGGGACCAGATCCCGATCTCACGGCGCAACTTCGTCGAGCTGTGCGAGCGCCTGACCGTCGACGACGAGCGCCAGTTCGAGGCGCTGTGGCGCCACCTGGGCCTGTCGGTGGACTGGACGCACCGCTACCAGACGATCGGCGTGCGCGCCCGCAAGGTCGCCCAGGCCGCTTTCCTGCGCAATCTCGCCCGCGGAGAGGCCTATCAGGCGGAGGCGCCGGGCCTGTGGGATGTCACCTTCCAGACGGCCGTCGCCCAGGCGGAGCTGGAGAGCCGCGAGTACCCGGGTTTCTACCACCGGCTGGCCTTCCACCTCACCGACCCGGAGGCCGCCGCGCGCGCCGCCTCCGCGGGAGCCCCGGTGGAGGACGGCGTGGACGTGTGCATCGAGACGACGCGCCCCGAGCTTCTGCCCGCCTGCGTGGCCCTGGTCGCCCATCCCGATGATCCGCGCTACCAGCCCCTCTTCGGCACGACCGTGACATCCCCGGTGTTCGGCGTCGAGGTCCCCGTCCTCCCCCACCCGGAGGCGGAGATGGACAAGGGCGCCGGCATCGCGATGTGCTGCACCTTCGGAGACACCACCGACATCGACTGGTGGCGGGACCTCCACCTGCCGTTGCGCGCGGTCCTGCGCAAGGACGGGCGCCTCCAGACCGAGACCCCCGAGTGGATCACCGACCCAGCGGGACGCGAGGCTTTCGCCGAGCTGGCCGGGAGGACCACGTTCTCCGCACGCGAGGCCCTGGTGGCGCGCCTTCGGACCTCCGGCGAGATGCGCGGCGAGCCCACGAAGACGCTGCGCCAGACGAACTTCTTCGAGAAGGGCGACAAGCCCCTGGAGATCGTCACCTCCCGCCAGTGGTACATCCGCAACGGCGGGCGCGTCTGGGCCAATCCGGCCACCGGCGCGGACCTCAACGGGGAGTTGGTCGCGCGCGGGAAGGAGCTGGCGTTCCACCCCGACTTCATGCGCGTGCGCTACGAGAACTGGGTGACGGGCCTGAACAACGACTGGCTGGTCTCCCGCCAGCGCTTCTTCGGCGTGCCCTTCCCCCTGTGGTACCGGGTCGGCGCCGACGGCCAGGTGGACCACGACCAGATGCTCACCCCCTCCGAGGACCGCCTGCCCGTCGACCCGGCGACCGACGTCCCCGACGGGTACGCCGAGGACCAGCGCGGCAAGCCGGGCGGTTTCGCCGCGGAGCTGGACATCATGGACACGTGGGCGACCTCGTCCCTGTCCCCGGAGATCGTCTCCGGATGGCTGGAGGACGACGACCTCTTCTCCCGCGTCTACCCGATGGACCTGCGTCCCCAGGGCCAGGACATCATCCGCACCTGGCTGTTCTCCACCGTCGTGCGCGCCCACCTCGAGTTCGGCGCCCTGCCCTGGAGGCACGCCGCGATCTCCGGCTGGATCCTGGACTCCGACCACAAGAAGATGTCGAAGTCCAAGGGCAACGTGGTCACGCCCATGGGCCTGCTGGAGAAGTACGGCTCGGACGCCGTGCGCTACTGGGCGGCCTCGGCCAGGCTCGGCCTGGACCCGGCCTTCGACGAGTCCCAGATGAAGATCGGGCGCCGCCTGGCCATCAAGGTCCTCAACGCCTCGAAGTTCGCGCTCACCATGGGCGCCGAGGGCGCCCCCCTCGACCTGGATCCCGCCCACATCACCGAGGCCCTGGACCGGTCGGTCCTCGCCGAGCTCGCCCGGGTCGTCGAGGTGGCCACGGCCGCCCTGGAGGACTACGACCACGCGAAGGCCCTGGAGGCCACGGAGTCCTTCTTCTGGACCTTCTGCGACGACTACCTCGAACTGGTCAAGGACCGCGCCTACAATCGCGACGGCGCCTGGCCGGAGGAGGCGGCCCAGTCGGCCCGCGCCGCGCTGGCCCTCGTCATCGACACGGTCGTGCGCCTGTTGGCCCCGTTCCTGCCCTTCGTCACGGAGGAGGTGTGGTCCTGGTATCGCCCGGGCTCCGTGCACCGCGCCGCGTGGCCGACCCCGGCGGAGCTCGGCGAGGCCGCCACCTCGGGCGATCCCGCGGTCCTGCGCGTCGCCTCGGCCGCCCTCATCGTCCTGCGCCGCGTGAAGTCCGAGGCGAAGGTCTCCCCGCGGACCCCCTTCCTCGCTGTCACGGTCGCCGCCGCCGAGGACGCGCTGCCCGTCCTCGAGGAGGTCTCCCAGGATCTGCGCGCCGCCACCAAGGTCTCCGGCGGGCTCGGGCTCGTCGCTCTCACCGGGGACGAGGACGGCCCCGCGAACCCCTGGGACGGGATGCGCGTCCAGGACGTCGAGCTGGGCGAGGCCCCGGCGAAGGTCAGGAGGCCGAAGGAGGGCTGAAGCCCTGGCGGCGGACCGGGACGAGCACCATCCGGACGGCCCCGGGCCCCGTCGGGGGGCTGGGGCGTGCGCACACCAGTGAGGAGTGAAGCGATGACGGCACCATCACCACAGCAGAAGAAGGGACCCGGCCGGACGCCCGGCCGAGGCCCGGGTCGCGGCCAGGCGGAGCCCGCCACGGCCATGCCGGCGCCCCTCGGCGTCGAGGAGGCGACGGCGGGAGCCCCCGTGCCCCTGGACTCCCCGTCCTTCCTGCGGGACACGGTCGCCGGCCGGCGCGAGGGCTCGCCCGTGTGGCTGGGCCCCGACCTTGTCACCGTCGAGGAGACGACGACGATCCCGTACCTGCTGCAACGCCGCATCCAGCGTTCCGCCCGCCGCGCGCTCATCGAGGTCAAGTCCGGGATGGGCGACACGTGGACGGCCCTGAGCGCCAGCCAGTTCTACGACCAGGTGCAGGACGTCGCCGCCGGCCTGATCGGCATGGGCCTGGAGTTCGGGGACGCTGTCGCCATCATGTCGCGCACTCGCTACGAGTGGACGCTCCTGGACTACGCCTGCTGGTACGCGGGCCTCGTCCCCGTGCCGATCTACGAGACCTCCTCGCTGGAGCAAGCGCGCTTCATCCTCAGCGACGCCGACGTGAAGCTGGCGGTCGCGGAGACCATGACGATGTCGGAGCTGGTCCGTGCGGCGGGTTCGGACCGCCCGGGCCTGCGGGTGCTGTCGCTGGACCAGGAGGCCATCCACACGATCAAGGATGCCGCGGTGGGCATCACGCGCGCCCAGGTCGGCGCCCGAACGGATCGGTTGAGGGCCTCCGACGTCGCGACGATCGTCTACACCTCGGGCACCACGGGACGCCCCAAGGGCACCGTCATCAGCCACGGCAACTTCGCCGAGGGCATCGTCAACGCCCTGCGGTGGATGCCGGAGGTCAATGCGAGCCCGAACTCCCGGTTCCTGCTGTTCCTCCCCCTCGCGCACGTCTTCGCGCGCTTCATCGAGGTCTTCCAGCTGTCGGGCGAAGGCGTCCTGGGCCACGTCTCGGACACGAAGAACCTGCTCCCCGACCTCCATGCCTTCCGTCCGACCTTCGTCTTCGTCGTCCCGCGCGTCTTGGAGAAGGTCTACAACTCCGCGGACGCGCAGCAGGGGGCCGGCTTCAAGCAGAAGATGTTCCGCTGGGCGGCGAACGTCGCCGTCCAGTACTCCAAGGCCCAGGACACCGCGGAGGGCCCCTCGGCCGCGCTGCGCGCCCAGCATGCCGTCGCCGACAGGCTGGTCTTCTCGAAGATCCGCGCGCTCGTGGGCGGCAACCTCGAGTTCTTCATCTGCGGCGGCGCCCCCCTGTCGGAGCGCCTCGCGCGTTTCTACACGGGCCTGGGGCTCACGGTCCTGGAGGGCTACGGCCTCACCGAGACGGTCGGCCCCATCTCCGTGAGCACGCCGAGCCTCAACAAGATCGGCACCGTCGGCTCCCTGCTGCCGAAGGCCTCGGCGGTGGTCTCCGACGACGGCGAGATCCTGGTCAAGGGGCCGATGGTCTTCCAGCGGTACCACAACGACCCCGACGCCACGTCCGCGGCCTTCACCGAGGACGGCTGGTTCCGCACCGGCGACCTCGGCTCCGTGGACGAGGACGGCTACATCCACGTGACGGGACGGCTCAAGGAGCTCATTGTGACGGCCGGGGGCAAGAACGTCTCCCCCGCAGCCGTCGAGGACGACCTCACCAGCCATCCGCTGATCAGCCAGATCGTGGTCGTGGGCGACAAGAGGCCTTTCATCGCCGCGCTCGTCACACTGGACGCGGAGATGCTGCCCGTGTGGCTGAGGAACCACGGCCTGCCGCAGATGTCGGTGGCGGAGGCCGCCAGCAACATCGAGGTCCTCAACTCGCTCCAGCGCGCGATCGACCGGGCGAACAAGCACGTGTCCCGGGCGGAGTCCATCCGCAAGTTCACGGTCCTCACGACGGACTTCACCGAGGCGAACGGCTTGCTCACGCCCTCGCTCAAGGTCAAGCGCGGCGCGGTGCTCGCCCGTTACAAGGACGTCATCGACGACATCTACGGCGGCCCGGTGCCCGAGGCCGGCCACTGAGGTGCGCGCCCCCTCTCGCGGCCTCCGGCGACTCGTCCCCGCGGCGAGCGCGGTGATCGTGAACGACCTGGGTCACGTGCTGCTCGTTCGCCGCGGCCGCGAACCGCAGCGCGGATTGTGGTCCGTGCCGGGCGGGCATGTCGAGAGGGGCGAGACCTTCCAGGACGCCGCGCGGCGCGAGGCCCTCGAGGAGACGGGCCTGCGGGTGAGGATCGGGCGCGAGCTGTGGAGGCTGACGTCCCCGACCGGCGACGGAAGGCTGTTCGACATCAGGGACTTCGCCGCGACCGTGGTGGGCGGGGAGCTCCGGACGGGCGACGACGCCGACGCCCTGTGCTGGGCGGGACCCGAGGAGCTGGCGTCGCTGCCCCTGACGGACGATTTGGACGTCTATCTCCGAAGGGCGGGAATCGCCGTCACCGGGCCGGCGGGAGGGTCCCCTGCCGGTACTCCTCCTGGATGACCTCGTGGTGACGGATGACCTCCGTGACCATGAAGGACAGGAACTTCTCCGCGAAGTCTGGGTCCAGCCCGGACTCCTCGGCCAGCCGTCGGAGGCGCTCGACCTGTCTGGCCTCCCGGCCCGGATCGGCGGGGGGAAGGCCGTGACGGGCCTTGATATGCCCGACGCGCTGCGTGCAGCGGAACCGCTCGGCGAGGATGTGGATGAGGGCCGCGTCGATGTTGTCGATCGTGGCGCGCGCCTCGATGAGGTCGGCGGGGATCCCGCTCTCCGGGATCGGACCCTCCCCGGGCCCCATCAGGCGATCCTCACGGCGTCAGGCCCCTCGCCCTCGGCGTAGAGCTCGGGGTCGCCCGAACCCTCGACCATCTCCCGCGTGATGACGACCCGGGCGACGTCGGTGCGGCTGGGCATCTCGAACATGAGATCGGACAGGGTCTTCTCCATGATGGAGGCGAGCCCGCGCGCTCCCGTGCCCCGCGAGTTGGCCTGGGCGGCAACGGCCAGCAGCGCGCCCGGCGTGAAGTCCAGGTCGACGCCGTCGAGCTCGAAGAGGTGCTGGTACTGGCGCACCAGGCAGTTCCTGGGCTCGGTGAGGACGCGCGACAGGTCGGACTCGGTGAGCATGTGCGTGCTCGTGATGATCGGCAGGCGCCCGATGAACTCGGGGATCATCCCGAACTTGTGGAGGTCCTCCGGTGTGATCGACTCGTAGAGGTCCCCGTACTCGGAGGCCGACTTCAGATTGGACCCGAAACCGGTGGAGCGCTGCCCCAGACGCTGCTTGACGATCTCCTCGATGCCCGCGAACGCGCCCGCCGCGATGAAGAGGATGCCGGAGGTGTCGATCTCGAGGAACTGCTGGTGGGGGTGTTTGCGTCCGCCCTGGGGCGGCACGGAGGCCACGGTCCCCTCGATGATCTTGAGGAGCGCCTGCTGGACGCCCTCGCCGGAGACGTCGCGCGTGATGGAGGCGTTCTCCCCCTTGCGGCCGATCTTGTCGATCTCGTCGATGTAGATGATGCCGCGCTCGGCGCGCTTGATGTCGCCGTCCGCCTCCTGGATGAGCTTGAGGAGGATGTTCTCGACGTCCTCCCCGACATAGCCGGCCTCGGTGAGCGCCGTCGCATCGACGATGGCGAAGGGGACCTGCAGCATGCGGGCCAGCGAGCGCGCGAGATGGGTCTTGCCGGTGCCCGTGGGGCCCAGCAGGAGGATGTTGGACTTCGTGCCCTCCATGTCCTCGTCGTTGCCGGCCTCGCGCGAGCGCACGCGCTTGTAATGGTTGTACACGGCCACCGACAGCGCCCGCTTGGCGCGCTCCTGGCCGATGACCCACGAGTCGAGGAAGTCGTGGATCTCACGCGGCTTGGGCAGCGGGGTGTCGGAGGCGTGGGGAGCCGGGGAGAGCTCCTCCTCGATGATCTCGTTGCACAGCTCGATGCACTCGTTGCAGATGTAGACGCCGGAGCCTCCGATGAGCTTGCGCACCTGCTTCTGCGTCTTCCCGCAGAACGAACACTTCAGCAGCTCCGCGCCATCCGTCAGCCGGGCCATGGGACCCTCCTCCCCGAATACCTGGTGTCCCTTGTCATCAGCCTATTGCAGCGCTCCGGCCGATGCGACCCGATTCCGCCCGTGTCCCCTCCTGGCGGCGCCTTCTCCGGCGGGCCGGCGGAGAAGGCGCCGCCCGCGGCTCACTCCGCCTTGCGGGAGACGAGCACCTGGTCGATGAGCCCGTAGTCGAGAGCCTCCTGGGCGGTGAGGATCTTGTCGCGCTCGATGTCGCGGCGCACTTGGTCGGCGGTCTTGTTCGAGTGCTTGGCCAGCGTGTCCTCGAGCCACACCCGCATGCGGTCGATCTCGTCGGCGACGATCTGGATGTCCGAGGCCTGCCCCTGCACCCCTTCCATCGCCGGCTGGTGGATGAGGACGCGCGCATTGGGCAGGGCCAGGCGCTTGCCCGGCGATCCCGCCGCCAGCAGCACGGCCGCGGCCGACGCCGCCTGGCCCAGGCACACGGTCTGGATCTGCGGCTTGACGTAGAGCATCGTGTCGTAGATCGCGGTGAGGGCCGTGAAGGAGCCGCCGGGGCTGTTGATGTACATCGTGATGAGGGAGTCCGGGTCCTGGGACTCCAGGACCAGCAGCTGCGCCATCACGTCGTCGGCGGAGGCGTCGTCCACCTGGACGCCCATGAAGACGATGCGGTCCTCGAAGAGCTTCGCATAGGGGTCCTGCCGCTTGAAGCCGTAGGCCGTGCGCTCCTCGAAGGAGGGCAGGACGTAGCGCGACTGCGGCAGCGTCCCCGCCTGGCCGGCTGCGGACATCTGGCGGGAGATCGCCTCGAAGTAGGGTCGGGAGCTCATGTCAGTTCTCTCCGTTCTGGCCGTCGGACTGCGCGTCGTCGGAGGGGGCCGAGGCGCGGCGCCCGACCTCCTGGGGCGTGCTGATGACACGGTCGACGAAGCCGTACTCCAGGGCCTCCTGAGCGGAGAACCAGTGGTCGCGGTCCGAGTCGGCCTCGATCTGCTCGACGGACTTGCCCGTGCGCTCGGCGGTGATGCCCGCCAGCTCCTTCTTCATCTTGAGGATGAGGTCGGCGTTGATGCGGATGTCGGTCGCGGAGCCTCCGGCGCCGCCCGAGGGCTGGTGCATGAGCACGCGCGTGTGGGGTGTGACGTAGCGCTTGCCCGGCGCGCCGGCGGTGAGCAGGAACTGGCCCATGGAGGCCGCCAGGCCCATTGCCACGGTGACGACATCGGGCTTGACGTACTGCATCGTGTCGTAGATCGCCATGCCGGCTGTGACCGAGCCCCCGGGGCTGTTGATGTACAGGTAGATGTCGCGCTCGGGATCCTCGGCGGCCAGCAGCAGCAGCTGCGCGCAGATCGCGTTCGCGTTCTCGTCGCGGACCTCGCCGTTGAGCCAGATGATCCGCTCCTTGAGCAGGCGCTGGTAGACCGAGTCGCCCAGCCCGGTTCCGCTGCCCGTCCCCTCGGCCGTCGCGGTGTTGTGCACGTCGCTCACGTGTCGTCCCTCCGTCCGTGGTCCCCGTTTCGGGGGCCGGTTCCGGGCTCCAACCTATCCGTTCCTCGCGGTGCGGGGATGCCCCCGACCGGGGTTTTCGCTCAAGGCGCAGGCTCGTGCCTGCGGACGGCTCCGGCGATGACGTCGACCGGCGGGGCCGGCCCCGCTGGGAGGCGGCCCCGCCGGTCGCGGGTCCTTGGTCGTCCTCGTCATGGGCGAGGACGCGCGCTCACGCGCTCACTTGACGTCGGTCTCCTCCGCGGCGTCCGCATCGGCGGCCTCGCCGGGATCCGTCTCCTCGGGCGCAGGCGCGGCATCGCCGGAGGCGACGGTCCCGTCGGCGGCCTCGTCCCCGTCCCCATCGTCGCCGAAGAACGGGGTGAGGTCGACATCGCCGCCCTCAGAGTCCTTGACGGTCACCGAACGCAGGGCCTGGATGAGGGCCTTGGTGCGGCCCAGCTGGCCGACCAGCTCGGAGACCTGGGAGGAGTCCTGGATCATCTGGTTGATGTCCATGCCGAAGGTCTGGGACATCTGGATCATGTAGTCGATGAGCTCCTGCTGGGAGACCTTGACCTCGTAGCGCTCGGCCAGGGACTCGGAGAGGATCTCCTCGCGCAGTTCGCGTTCGACGTCCGCGTGCGCCGTCGACCTTTCCTCTTCCGAGGCGTCCTCGGAGACGCGGTGGCCGACCTCGTGGTCGACGACGTCGGCGGGCAGCAGGATCTCGGTGCGCTCCAGGAGGACATCGATCAGCTTGGTTCGGGCCTCGACGGCCTGCTCGGAGCGCTTGGAGTTCGCGGCCTGCTCGCGCAGGTCATCGGTGAGCTCGACGATCGTGTCGAACTCGGAGACCATCTGGGCGAACTCGTCGTCGGCCTCCGGCAGCTCGCGTGTCTTCACGGAGTGGACGTGGAGGGAGACCTCCGCCTCCTCGCCCTCGTGGTCGCCGCCCTTGAGGACGGACGTGAACGTGACGTCATCGCCGGCGTGCGTGCCGCGCAGCGCCTTGTCCTGGCCGTCGAGCATCGTGCCCGAGCCGATCTCATAGGAGACCTCGGAGACGGAGTCGACCTCCTCGCCGTCGACCGTCGCCGTGAGGTCGATGGTGACGAAGTCGCCGGTCTTGGCCTGGCGCTTGACCGGCTTGAGGGAGGCGAAGCGGCCGCGCAGCTCGTCAAGCTCCTTCTGCACGTCCTCATCGGTGACGGCCGTGGCTTGGACCTCGATGACCGTGTCCTCGCCGATCTCGGGCAGCTCGAAGGCGGGGACCACGTCGACCTCGGCGGTGAAGACCATCTGGCCGCCCTGGGCGCCCTTCGTGTTCGGGATCTCCGTGACCTCGACATCGGGCTGGGCCATCGGACGCAGCTTGTTCTCCGCGACCGCGCGGGAATACGTCCCCGGCAGGACCTCGTTGACGGCCTGCTCGATGACGGCCGCGCGGCCGAAACGCTGGTCGATGATGCGAGGGGGCACGTGACCCTTGCGGAACCCGGGGATCGCGACCTGGGACGAGATGTCCTTGTAGGCCTTGTCCATCTCCGGCTTCAGCTCCTCATACGGAACCTCGACCGTCAGACGCACCTTGGTGGGCTCGAGGGTCTCAACAGTGCTCTTCACGTGTGTGCACTCCAACAATTCTTCTGGGACGCCCCGATTCCGGGCGCATGACAACCCGTCAATCCTACGACAGCCATGCGCGCGCTGTCTCCCACGCCCTGGGCCCGTCCCCGCGGCCGGGCCGGTATCCTCGGCGGCGACTCGGGCGGGCTTCCGCGCGATGCGGCGCTGAGACCCCTTCCGCCGCCCGTGAGGCGCCTCGATGACCGGCGTCGACGAGATCGCGTGAGATCTGTGCGCAACGCCACATCATGGGGCACGATGGAGCCATGGGATCGACGACGCTTTCCTTTCTGGGGGCCGCCGGCACGGTCACCGGATCCCAGCACCTGCTCACGATCGACACGGAGGCACCCGGATCCGCCGATCCCCTCCGCCGGCGTCGGATCCTCGTCGACGCCGGGATGTTCCAGGGCGAGAAGCGCCTGCGCCTGATGAACTGGTCGGACTTCCCGGTTCCCCCCGCCGCGATCGGCGACGTCCTGCTCACCCACGCTCACCTGGACCACTGCGGCCTCCTCCCCCGCCTGGCGGCGGCCGGGTTCCGCGGTCGGATCTGGGCGACGCCCGGGACGTGCGAGCTCACGCGCATCGTCCTGCTCGACGCCGCCCACCTGCAGGAACGCGACGCTGCGCATGCCGCGGACCGCGGCTATTCCAGGCATCGGGTCCCCCGGCCGCTGTACACCGTCGCCGACGTGGAGGCCACGCTCCCACTGCTGCGCGAGATCGGCTTCGACGCTCCGCTGGACCTGGGCGGAGGAGTCACCGCGCAGTGGACGCCCGCCGGCCACATCCTCGGCTCGGCCTCGATCCGCGTCGCCACCCCGCATGGCAGCGTCGTGTTCTCCGGCGACCTCGGGCGCCCCGAGCACCCCGTGCTGCGTCCGCGCAGGGTTCCCGAGGGCGCCGACATCGCGGTCGTCGAGTCGACCTACGGCGATCGCGAGCATCCCGACTCCGCCGAGCTCGCGCGGTCCGGCGCCGCTCCTCCCGAGGCCCACGAGCCCCTCGCCGACGCGATCCGCCGGACTGTCGACCGGGGCGGGTCGGTCCTCGTCCCGGCCTTCGCGGTCGATCGCACGGAGGTGGTGCTCAAGGTCCTGTCGGACATGACGGAGGACGGCCGCATCCCGCAGGTGCCGGTGTATGTCGACTCGCCGATGGCCCTGGCCAGTCTGCGGGTCTACCGCGCCCGCGAACATGCCGGGGAGCTGCGCGCCGAGGCCGACGGGCTTCGCCTGCCCGCCCTGGACCTCCGCGAGGTCCGCGACGTCCAGGACTCCCAGAGGCTGAACGCGCCGGACCGCCCCTGTCTCATCATCTCCGCCTCCGGCATGGCGACGGGCGGACGGGTCCTCCACCACCTCGAGCACATGCTCCCCGATCCGCGCCATTGCGTGGTCCTCACCGGCTACCAGGCCGCCGGCACGCGCGGGAGGGCGCTGGCCGAGGGCGCGCGGGCCCTGAAGATGTACGGCGTTTACGTGGCCGTGCGCGCCGAGGTGCTCCAGGACAGCGAGTTCTCCGTCCACGCTGACGCCTCCGAACTCGTGGAATGGGTCCGCGGGCTGTCTCCCGCACCGCGCGGGGTCTTCTGCGTCCACGGCGAGCCCGGCCCGGCCGGCGCTCTGGCCGACCGGCTGGGCGAGGAGCTGGGAGTGGTCGCCGTGGTCCCGGCCCAGGGTGAGACCGTGCGCGTGGGCGGGCCCGGCTCCCGCTGAGGGCGTCGGCCCGCGGGCTCCGCTCGGGATCGACGAGGGCGTGGCGTGCCGCGTCGGCGAATGCGCGGGCCTGAGCCTTGGTGGAGCGGGCGACGGGAATCGAACCCGCGTGATCTGCTTGGAAGGCAGAGGCTCTACCATTGAGCTACGCCCGCGTCGCCCCGTTGCCGGGGCCCCTGAATCGTAGCGTGACACCGGGCGGATTGCGAAACCGATGCGTCGGACACGTATCATCGAGGCGCAGGCCGCGCCCTTTGGCGGCGGCCCGCATCGGGGCGTGGCGCAGCTTGGTAGCGCGCCTGCTTTGGGAGCAGGATGTCGCCGGTTCAAATC
This sequence comes from Schaalia naturae, assembly GCF_042665795.1. Taxonomy (NCBI): domain Bacteria; kingdom Bacillati; phylum Actinomycetota; class Actinomycetes; order Actinomycetales; family Actinomycetaceae; genus Schaalia; species Schaalia naturae. The sequence continues at coordinate 581,205 of NZ_JBHTEF010000001.1, read as the reverse complement.
CGGCCGCCCCGACGAAGGAGATCCCCCTGACCTGTAGCGATGGGCCAGGGGCTTGTGTCTGCGGCGCGCTGTGAGCGCCGGCCGAGTGAATCGCCGAGCGAATGCGCTCACGCGCCCCTCGGTGAGGAAGCGAGCCTCGAGGATGGCCGCGGAGCCTGCCGGCCCTCCGGTGGTTTCGGCGTCGTGCTGGCGCGTCACCGATTCAGAGTCACCGAGCTGACGCGCCGACTGCGCGCGGTCCCGCGTGCGGTCGCATGCGCTGGGTCCGTGCCGACGCTCGGTGGAGCTCCACGCGCGGCGGACGTCAGTCGGGCGGACACGACCCGGCTCATCTCGCTCGGCCAGGACGAGATCCTCGGTGGCCGGCGTCGCGGGGGCGGAAGCGATCACGCGTTCTGAACCGCTTTATGGGGCGCTGGTGGTGTCGGTGACGAGGCGCATCGCCCCCTACTCGCTTTCCAGCACCACCACATATCCCACCCACGATCTCGCGCACTCCGGACGTTCCCTGGGCGCACCGTCGCTGGCCCGTGAGGGAACCGCAGGCACGTCCGCGGCACGGCCGAGCACCAGCCATAGTTTCGTAGCTCAACTATTGACGGGAGGCTCGCGTCTTCTTAGACTCATCGCTACCTACCGACTAGGTGGTTGGTAGTCCGTTCGTTGAGGAATGAGGATGAGAGATGAGCAATGGAGCCACCGCATTTGAACAGGCCGTGGCCGCCGTCCGCGGGGGGACGCCCTCGGTCAAAGAGGCCAGGAAGCTGTACGACCAGCTGACCGACGACGAGAGACTCGCCCTGCTTGACGGCGACGCTCCGTTCTGGGAGGGCATGGCCGAGATGACGGGCGAGGGCTACAACGTCCGACCGATCTCGCACGGACACATCGAGCGCATGGGCATCCCCGGCACGCAGTTCGTCGACGGGCCCCGGGGCTGTGTGTCCGGACGGGGCACGGCGTTCCCCGTGTCCATGGCGCGCGGTGCCACGTGGGACCTCTCGCTGGAGGAACGGGTCGGCGATGCGATCGGCCAGGAAGTACGGGCTCAGGGCGGCAACTTCTTCGGCGGCGTGTGCATCAACCTGCCTCGGCACCCGGCCTGGGGGCGGGCGCAGGAGACCTACTCCGATGAGCCCTACCAGCTGGGCGAGTTTGGCGCGGCTCTGGTCCGGGGAACCCAGAACTGGGTGATGGCCTGCGCGAAGCACTACGCGTTGAACTCCATGGAGAACGCCCGGTTCACCGTCGATGTGGAGATCGACGAGGCCGACCTGCACGAGATCTATCTTCCGCACTTCAAGCGGGTCGTTGACGAGGGCGTGATGGCGATCATGTCCGCCTACAACTCCGTCAACGGCGAATGGGCCGGTCAGAACGAGTATCTCCTGACCACGGTCTTGCGCGACTACTGGGGCTGGGACGGCATCACCTGCTCGGACTTCATCTTCGGTCTGCGCGACGCCGCCACGTCCCTGAACGCCGGACTGGACCTGGAGGAGCCCTTCGCCCAGCAGCGCGCCGCTCACCTGCGCAGTCAGATGGAGGAGGGCCAGACCGATTGGGCTGCTGTCGAGCGGGCCGGGCTGCACCTGCTCGACACCCAGTTGCGGTCCTACGCCACACGCCGCACCGAGGATCCGGCACCAGATGTCATGGCCTCCCCCGAGCATCGTGAACTCGCGCGCACCGTGGCTGCGCGCTCGATGGTGTTGCTGAAGAACGATCCGGTCGATGTCACCCCCGTGCTCCCGCTACCGCGCGACACATCCCGCATCGCCGTGATCGGCAGGCTCGCCACCGCACCGAACATGGGGGACCTCGGTTCCTCGGCCGTGCGCCCGCCCAGCAACGTCACACCCCTCGAGGGCATCGCCGAGGCCTTCCCCGATGCCGAGATCCTCCTCGTGGAGGACGACGATCCCGACGCGGCGGCGCAGGCCGCCGCCCAAGCCGACGTGGCGATCGTCGTCGCCGGCTTCGACATGCGCGACGAAGGCGAGTTCGTCGGCTCGGACATGATGTCCGCCCCCGAGATCCTCGCCTTGTTCCCGCCCGCTCCCGAGAGCGCCAACACCCTGATCGAGGCCGCGACCTCCGGGGAAGGCGAAGTCGCGCTGATGACGGCCGGAGACGAGTACGGCGGCGACCGCGCCAGCCTCGCTCTGCGCCCCGTCGACGAGCAGATCATCCTCGCCGTGCAAGCCGCGAACCCCCGCACCGTCGTGTCAATCGTCGCCTCGGGAGTGGTCCTCACCGAGAACTGGCGTCACAATGTGCCCGCCATCCTCATGATGTGGTACGCGGGCATGGAGGGTGGACACGCCCTGGCTGACGTTCTGACGGGCGCGCAGAACCCCTCCGGTCACCTGCCGTTCTCGATCCCCACCAGCGCCGAGCACCTGCCCGCCTTCGACCGCGCGGCGACGCGCATTCGTTACGACCACGACCACGGTCAGCGGCTTCTCGACAAGCTAGGCGTCCCCGCGGCCTACCCCCACGGTTTCGGACTGTCCTACACACAGTTCAGCATCCGCGAGGCGCAGCTTGCCGACCAGCAGGGCGACGCACTCACGCTCGAGGTCGAGGTCGAGAACACCGGATCCGTTGATGGCATCCACGTGGTGCAGGTGTACGGGCAGGCCAGTCCCGAGGCCGGCGCCTTCGTCGTCGGATTCGCTCCGGTCGAGATCCCGGCTGGGCAGAGCCGCAGCGTGCGGGTGCCCGTGTCACTGACGCCTCTCGGACGGTGGGACGCCACGCGGAAGGCGATCGTCGTCCCAGATGGAACCATCGATCTCAAGGTCGCCTCCCACGCGCACGACCCGAAGGCCATCGCGCTGCGCCTCACGGTGGAGCACTGATATGGCCACCAACACACCCCTGGAGGCGACGGCCGACACCGCGGCGCCCGTTCCCGACGACGAGAAGATTGTGACGCATCCCGTTCGCTTCGGCGTGGCCGTCTTCCTCGGAACGGTCATGTGGGTCGCTCCGTTCCTGGGGCTCAACACGGTCCTCTTGCCCGCGCGGCTCGCCGAGATCGCACCGGACCAGAAGGTGGCGCTGGTGTCGACGCTGGCCGTGGTCGGCTCCATCGTCGCTCTCGTGGCGAACATCTTGTTCGGCGCCTTCTCCGATCTGACCCGGAGCCGGTTCGGCCGGCGCAATCCCTGGCTCGTCGTGGGCTCGATCGGAACGTTCCTGGCTGTCATGCTCCTCATGCAAGCCTCAAGCGTCGCGGCAATCGTCGCGGCATGGTGCCTGTTCCAAATGTTCCTCAACGCACTGGTGGCGCCCCTGGTGACGGTCATCCCCGACCGAGTCCCCGTCACTCAACGGGGTTCATACTCAGCGGTGTATGGCGTGGCGATGATGGTGGGGGCCTCCATCGGCCAGCTCCTCGCCTCCCGCTTCGTCACGGACACCACGACGGGCATGTGGGTCATGGCGATCATCCTGCTGCTCGACGCCCCCGTGTTCTGGCTGCTGGCTCCGGAGCAATCGAACAAGGACCACCCGCGGGCGCCGTTCTCCGCCAGCATGCTCGTGGAGAACTTCGTCTTCCCGGTGAAGAATTGCCGCGACTTCTATCTCGCGCTGTCCGGGAAACTGCTATGTGTGCTGGGGATGTTCGCCATCACGGGGTACCAGCTCTACATCCTCACCGACTACATGAAGCAGTCCACCGAGCAGGCCGGCGACCTCATCGCGGTGATCTCGATGATCACCCTGGTGACGGGACTTGTCTTCGGGACGATCTCCGGTCCGCTCTCCGATCGGCTAGGCCGTCGGAGGAAGGTCTTCGTCATCGGCGCCGCGTGGCTGATCGCTGTGGCGGCGCTGTTCCCCTTCGCCGTGGCCCGGCCCTGGGCGATGCTGGTGTACGCGGCCCTCGCCGGCATCGGCCAGGGTGTGTACAACTCGGTCGACCAGGCCTTGAACTATGAGGTTCTGCCCAATCCCGGCACGGCCGCCAAAGACCTCGGCATTCTCAACATGGCCAACACCGGGGGTCAAATCCTCGCTCCGGCCGTGACGGGCGGCATCGTGGCAGCCTTCGCCGGATACGGACCAGTGTTTCTGGCCAGCGCGGCGATCATGGTCGCGTCCTCGCTGCTGATCGCGCCGATCAAGAAGGCACGATAGTCCGACGCATAGGATGTCTCCCGGTGGCATGTGCCGCCGGGAGACATCTGGGTGTGAAAAGGAAATGTGCTCGTGCGACAGCGATGGGACAAGCAGAAGCGACTCACCCAGATCGTCGACCACGCCACGACACTCATCGGCCGGAGCGGATACCACGGGTTCTCCGTCCAGGAAGTGGCCGAGAGCTGCGGACTATCGATGGCCGGGCTGCTGCACCACATCGGCTCGAAGGAGAACCTCCTCATCATGGTGCTCCAAGAGAGGGATCGCCGCGACGGCGAAAACGTTTCTCTGCGCCAACCTCTCCAAGACACGCCTCTCACAGCCGATGACTTCGTGGACATGCTCCATGCCGTCGTGGAGCGCAATGCCCTCCAGCCAGAGATCATCCGCCTCTACACGATCCTCCGTGCGGAGTCGATCGATGAGAACCACCCCGCACATGCCTACTTCGATGAACGCGACCAGATGGCGCTGACCATGTTCGAGCAGGCCGCCGCTGGAATCACCCCGGACGCGCGGTCCCTGGCCCGCCAGCTCTTGGCCCTCATGGGGGGCTTAGAGGAACAATGGCTGCGCGAGCAAGACTCCATGGACCTCGTGGCCGAGTGGGACACAGGGATCCGCGCGCTCCTGCAAGGTCACGGCGTCAGCATCTGAACCCGACTCCGGTCAGCGCCTCCGAGGGCCGAGGGCACCTGGCCGCAGGCGACACGCCGACGGCCGCGACCGCCTCCTCCGAGGTCGCATTCTGCCTTTCAAGAACTGCTGCTCCACGCTGCGTCTCGCCCCGGGTGCGCTAGGAGAAGGACGCCGCCGGTTCGAGTCCGACCGCCCCGACCGGCAGGTGAGGCGTTCTGGGGGCCGGCCCGAGCGGCCGGCCCCCAGAACGCCCGTTCCCGCTGAGGGTCAGCCCTCGCGGAAGACGATGCCCATCGCCGAGGCCGGATAATGCCACGTGAGGGCGCCGGGGGCGGCGACCGCCAGGCACGTCCCGCATTCGAGGCACGCGGCGTATTCAACGGAGATCGTCCCGTCCGGCTCCTCGCTGTAGACGTGCGCTGGGCACACCTTGACCAGCAGCCTGCCGGTGCCGGTGGCGCGGGCGATGTCCTGGTGTACTTCGATATGGGGGTTGCCCTCGTCGACCTCGTACATGTTGTGCGCGAGGCGGTCGGGCACGGACCCCGGGGTGTATCGGCTCATCGCATGCTCCTCTCTCACAGTGCCCGGATGGCCTGGACGCCGATCCTCGCCAAGCGCCGGAGCTTCAGCCCGGACGCCTTGAGGGCTTCCCTGGCCGTGGCCAGCAGATGCTTGCGCGGGGTGAGGTCCAGGTTGTAGACGCCGTACAGGACGTCGGAGACCAGCGAGCCGAGCCGTCCGTACATCTCCTCGTTCTCGAGGAAGGCCGGGGCCTTGGCGTAGGTGGCCATGTCGGCCCCGACGAAGGAGGCCTCGTAGTTGGTCACGTACCGCTGCAGACCGGCCCGGGAGACGTCCCCGGCGTCGAGGGCGTCCCCGATCGCCTGGGCGGCGGCCCGGGCGGATCCTGCGGCCAGGTCCATCCCACGTACGGTGAAACCCGTGTTGAGAGTGAAGCCCGCGGCGTCGCCGACGACGACCAGCCCGTCGCGCACGAGGTCGTGCTGCATCTCGGCGCCGCCCTCGGCGACCAGGTGGCATCCGTACTCGAGCAGCTCCCCGTCCGCCAGATAGGGCTCGATCGCCGGATGGGTGAGGAAATGGTCGTGCAGGTCGGAGGCGGCGAGTCCCTTCGCAGCGAGGTCGTCCAGGCGGGCGACGATCCCGATCGACACGGAATCCCTGTTCGTGTACATGAATCCACCGCCGGCGACCCCCTGGGTGCAGTCGCCGACCACGGCCCATGCTGCGCCTTGATCGCCCGCCAGGTTGAAGCGCTCCGACACCGTGCCCTCGCCGAGGCGGATGACGGACTTGACGCCGACGGCGAGGTTCTTCGCCGGTTCCTTCGCCCGGATGCCCGCGTACCGGGAGAGGAAGGAGTTCACCCCGTCCGCGGCCACCGTGACCCGAGCGCGGAGCTCGTCCTCGCCCGCGCGGATCCCGACGAAACGCCCGTTCTGCTGGAGGAGCTCATCGACCTTGACTGCGGACATGACGGTGACGCCGGCCTCCTCGCACCGCTCGGAGAGCCACGGGTCCAGCTTGGCGCGGAGCACTGTGACGGCGTTGACGGGATCCGCCAGCCGCGCGTCCCAGTAGTCGACGTTCACGAAGGAGCTCGGCGACAGGAAGGACAGGGCGTTGCGGGTGATGCGGCGCTCGACGGGGGCGTTCTGCGCGAATCCCGGGAAGATCTCCTCCATGACCCGGCAGTAGAAGACGCCGCCGGAGAGGTTCTTCGACCCGGGCTCGACGCCCCGCTCGACCAGCAGGACCTCCCGGCCCTGCTGGGCGAGCAGGTACGCGCATACGGACCCCGCGACACCGCAGCCCACGACGATGACGTCGAAGTCGTACTCGATCTCGTCCATCACCGGCTCACTTCGCCGCCGCGACGATCGCCGGCAGCACCTGATAGAGGTCGCCGACGATCCCGTAGTCGGCATCCCGGAAGATCGGGGCGTTGCCGTCGGAGTTGACGGCGACGACCACCGTCGACCCGTTCATGCCCATCGTGTGCTGAACCTGGCCGGAGATCCCGACGGCGACGTACAGGTCGGGGGACACCTTCTGTCCTGAGACCCCGACGTACCGGTCACGGGGCAGCCAGTTGACGCCCTCGGCCAGCGGACGCGAGCAGGCGAGCTCGGCTCCCAGCGCGCCGCACAGGTCGCGGGCCAGGGCGAGGTCCTCCTCGGATTTGAATCCGCGTCCCGCCGCCACGATCCGCTTGGCAGCGACGAGGTCGACCTCGCCGACGTCCTGGCGCTCCGTCGACGTCACCGCCGCGTCGTGGGCCTGCGCATCGGCCGTCTCGGCAGACGGCGCCTCTCCCCCGGCCGCGGGACCGCCGTCGACGACGGCCACCACCGGACCCGCGAACGAGACGGACTCGCGCGAGACGCCCCCGAAGACGGACACCTCCGCCGCGCCCTGTGACAGGGACACGACATCGGTGAGCACCGGAGCACCGAGTCTCGCCGCGAGGGCGCCCGCGAGGACGCGCTCCGCCGGGCGGTTCGCCGCCAGGACCACGTCGCCGGGGCCGGCCGTCACGACGGCCGCGACACCGGGCGCAGCCGCCTCCACGGGCACGCCGTCGGCGACGGGCACGTTGACGACGCGATCGACGCCGCCGACCGTGACATCACCGACCGTCACGGCGATGACCTGGCCGCCCAGGCTCCGCGCCAGCTCCACCACAGATGCGACCCGCTTGTCGGCCGCCACAATCCATGCAGTCATTGTCGTCTTCCTCTCCACTCACAGAACGCCATCGCCGCGCAGCGCCGACACCAGGTCGGCCGCAGCGCTCTCACCGGAGAACACCGTGTTCTTCCGGGCGCGGGCCGCCGGCTTGGACCGGCCCGTCACCTCGATGTCGGCCTCGGCCAGGTCGAGCGTGGAGGCGTCCACGACCTCGAACGGCTTCTTGCCGGCGGCGAGGATCTCCTTCATCGACGGGACCTTCGCCGCCACCGCGTCCGAGGACGCCGCGACGACGACCGGGCCCGCCACCTGGATCGTGCGAGTGCCCCCGGCGATCACCTGGGTGACGGCCCACCCGTCGCCCGACCGCGCGACGAAGGACGCCTCCTGGAAGCACGGCCACCCGAGGAAGCCGGCGACCAAGGCGGACATCATCCGGGCGCCCCCGTCGATCGAGGAATCGCCGGTGACGACCAGGTCCGCGCCCTCCACGGACCGCACGAGGCCAGCGAGCGCGGACGCGACCCTGGTGGAGGGCCATTCCCGCGTCGCGTCGTCGGCCACCGCGAGCCCACGGTCCAGGCCCTTCGACAACGCGGTCTTCTTCGCCATCGACGAGCCGACCTCGGCCGCGCCGACGGACGCCCCGACGAGCTCGACGCCCGCGGCGTCCGTGACCTGGCGTCCGAGTGCGATCGCGACCGAGTCGTAATCGCTCACCGATGACTTGGCGCGCGACCAGTCGACCGCGCCATCTGGGGCGACGGTGGCATCCTGCGGGTTCGCCGCATACTTGTACAAGACGACAACAGACATTGACTGCACTCTTTCACTGAGTCGATGGGCAGGGTCTGCCCGGGGGATGGTGGGTGAGGGACGTGCCCGCGCGCTGTTCGCGAGCGCGCTCGTCCTCCGTTTGGACGGCAGGACCGCCGCGCCGAGGCGAAGCGTGATCTCTTGGCGCCGATCCCGCGCAAGGGGGATCGCGCGACGCCGCGGGTGTTAGCATGATGTGGAGTGAGCTTCCTGTCGGACAACGTAGTTTCGGGGAAACGGTATCTACGGGTCTCTGGCGTGGAAGCGAGCGGAGCCGATCGCCTCTCGTCGCCATCCGCAAAGGAGCCCGAAGAATGCTGACAACCGTGTCCCCGATTGACAGTCCCCCGGTGGGGCGTCCGCGCAGCGAGGACGCTGATGCGAGAATCCTGCTCGCCGCCATCGAGCTGTATGGAGAAGCCGGATGGTCGGGGTACAACCTCACAAAGGTCACCCAGCTCGCCGGCGTCGGGAAGTCCTCGATGTACGCCCGCTGGAGCGACAAGAGCCGACTCCTCCAGGACGCGTTCCGCGTCCACGTGCCGGTGCCGGCACCCACCGGGACGAATGTCTGGGACATCCTCTCCGAGTGGGCGGCGGCCCGCGTCAAGATGTATCTGGGACCCCACTCGCAGGCGATCCGTCGCGTCTTCGTCGAGATGTCGACGGGCGAGCCCACGATCACCGCGCTCCAGGACTACCTCTACACGATGCCGATCGCCGTGCTCCGCTCCCGGATCTGGGAGTTCAAGACGAACGGCTACCTGCCGGTGACGACCTCCGTCACCCGGCTGATCGACGGGATCGAGGGTTCTGTGCTCATGCGCAGCTTCTCGATCCCCCCGGAGAATGTGCCATGCTTCCTCTCGGAGATCCCCGAGTACGTCGAGACGCTCGTCGCCGATCAGCTCCGCGCACCGCTGCGAGCGGGCGAGATCCGTCTGGCCCGCATCGCCTCCTGAGCCGGCCGTCCCGCAAGAGGACGGCCGGGGGCCGGAGAGGCGTCCCGGTCGGGCGAGATCGGCTGAGGTCATCGCTCACCGCCCCGTGAAATCCGGACGGCCGGTCTCGGACAGCGGCAGCCCCTTGGTCTCCGGCGCCCATGCGACGGACACGACCAGGCCGAGGGCCGAGATGGCGGCGCCGACGAGCATCGTGGAGCCGATCCCGTGGCTCGCCAGGTAGTCCGGCAGCACGTAGGTGGTGATGACCGTCCCGATGCGGGACACGGCCATCGCCAGGCCCATCGCCGTGGCGCGGACATCGGTGGGGAACAGCTCGTTCGGGTAGAGCCACTGCAAGTTCCCCGGCCCGCCCGAGGCAAGGGCGTAGATCGCGAAGCAGGCGATGACGACCCACAGGGTGGCGTCGGGGACGACCCCCAGGACGGCCAGCGCGGCCGTCATGATGACGAACGTCCAGATCACCAGCGGGCGCCGGCCCCACGACTCGGCGAGGAACATGGCGGGGATCGTGCCGAGCATGAAGAACGTTCCGATGACGAGTTCGCCGATCAGCGCCGCCTTGCCCTCGCCCAGACCGAAGGCGCCGATGATCCGCGGGCCGTAGGTGTAGATCGCGAACATCGGGATCGCCTGGCAGAGCCAGATGACGCCCACGAAGAGGATCCGGCGGAAGTACACCCACTGGAAGATCTTGGCGATCTTCGTCTTCTCGACCGTCTCATCGTCGAGGACCACGTCGGCGCCGTAGACGTGGCGGACGATCCGGTTGGCCTCCTCCGTGCGCCCCTTGGAGTACAGCCAGCGCGGGGACTCGGGAATCGACATCCGTCCGAGGAGGATGATCACGCAGGGGACGACGGAGCTCGCGAGCATCCACCGCCAGCCGTTCGGCGCGTCGAGCAGGAAGTACCCCACCAGATAGGCGACGTTGGCGCCGACGTACCAGACGGCGGCGATGAAGCCCATTGAGATCGCGCGGTACCGGCGCGGCGTGAACTCCGCGATCATCGAGGTCGCGATCGGATAGTCGGCGCCGATCGTCGCCCCGATGATGAGTCGGAGGACGAACAACTGCCAGGGCTCCTGGACGATCGAGCAGGCGATCGACAAGACGATGATCGTGATGAGATCGAGCACGAACATCTTCCGCCGCCCGATGTGGTCGGTGAGGAGACCGCCGAACGAGGCCCCGACGAACAGCCCGATGATCGACGCCACGCCGATGAGGCCGGTCCAGTGCTCGTCGATGCCGAGCTCCGGGGTCATCTTGACCAGCGCGACGCCGATGATGCCCAGCACGTACCCCTCGAGGAACGGGCCTCCCGAGGAGAAGATCGTGATTCTCCTGAGGAACGGCGACATCCTGACGTCGTCGAGTCTGACAGGTCCGCTCATGGCGGCCCTCCTTCCGTTGCAAGCGCGCGGAGTGCGCATCCCCGCCTCCGGACGACCGGGGGTGGGGTCGGCGCCGCCGGGATGGGGCGCCGACCGGTCCGGCCGTCGGCGGTCGAGACCTCCTGCGGGATCACCGGTACTCGATGACGCCCCAGTTGAGGTGCGGCTTGGCGCCGGTCTCCTCGTAGTCCCCATCGACGAGACGGAAGCGGAGCTCGCCCTCGTCGACCTTCCACATCTGGGTCTTCAACGTCTCTCCGGGATGGACCGGCGAGGTGATCCTCGTCTTGAACCGCGTGATCCGCTCCGGCTCGCCGGGAACGTATTGGCTGATCGCGTGGCGCATCACCATGCCGGCGTAGGAGATCGCGTGGAGGATCGGGCGCGGTTCGCCGTTCTGAGCGGCGTACTCCCAGTCGATGTGCTGCGGATGGAAGTCCCCGGACAGCCGGTAGATGAGCGCCTGGTTCTCCGGGATGCGCTCGATCACCTCGGCGTCGGGAACGCGGTCGGGCATGTCGACGATGTCCTTCGGGGGCTTCGGACCGCCCCAGCCGCCGTTGTAGATCAGGCAGTCCCACGACTCGTTGGTGAACAGCAGATTGCCGTCGGAGTCGAAGGTGTCGCCGATGTGCTGGGCGAGCAGGCCCTTGCCCTCGCCGCGGTCGTAGAGGCCCTCCAGCTTCACCTTCGTCTCGAGGTGGTCCGCCATCTTCGTGATCGGCTGGTGGAACCGGATGTCGAAGCCCCAGTGCAGAGAGCCGGCGTAGTTGTAGCCGTAGTCGATGGTCCGGGTCACCTCGGAGTCGACGATGAGCATCGCGCCGAACATCGGCAGCACCTTGAGCCGGGGATCGCGCTCGTCATGCTCGTTGAGGTACTCCAGTCCTTCCCTGCCGTCGATGCCCGCGCCGCAGCCCAGAGCGAAGAGCTCGAGGTCGCGGAACGTGTAGTCGCGGGTGAACGGCCCGAAGGTCTGTCCCACCATCTCGGTCTTGATCGTCATGATCGTTCCTTTCAGATCTCCGTCAATCCTTCAAGAGGTTCTTGATTACTTTTCCGTAGGTTCCCCGGGGCAAGTCGTCCCGCACCTCGATGACGCTGGGCACCTTGAAGTAGGCGAGGCGGGCCGCCGCGAACGCCCGTACCTGCGCCTGCGTCGCCGGCGCATCCCGGTCGAGGACCACGACGGCTTTGACCGCCTGGTCCCGGACGGGATCCGGGATGCCGACGACAGCCGCCTCGGCGACGCCGGGACACTCCATGAGGACGTTCTCCACCTGTGTGGCGGAGACGTTCTCGCCGGCGCGCTTGATGAGGTCCTGGTGTCGGTCGACGAAGTGGATCCAGCCCTCCGCGTCGGCGTATCCCAGATCCCCGCTGTGGTACCAGCCGTCGGGGTCCACAGCGGCGGCCGTCGCCTCGGGGTCCTTCCAGTAGCCGAGCATGAGCGACCGGCCCGGGACACCGTGGATGAGGATCTCACCGCACCCTCCGACCGGGGCGTCCCCCGACTCGTCGACGATCCGGACCTCGTAGCCGAGACCAGCCTTGCCGACCGACGGCCAGTGCCGGGGCTGCAGCGGGAGGTCCGTCAGGCACCCCACCAGGGTCTCCGTCGCCCCGTAGTTGTTAAGAAGAGTTACGGAGAATCGCTCCTCGAACGCTTCCTTCTCCCCGTCCGAGAGCGGCAAGAAGTAGTGGAGGTCGCGGACGCGGTGCCGACGCTCGTCCGGATCGACCGGCTGGCTCATCATCGTCCGCACCATCATCGCCATCGACTGGACGAGGGTGGCGCCGTGAGCGCGGATCTCGCGCCAGAACCGCGTGGCGGAGTACCGCCCCAGCATGACCAGCGTGGCCCCGGCCGTGAGGACCGGCATGAGGGCCGAGAGCTGGAAGTTCACGTGGGAGGTCACCATCGCCGTGGCCAGGCGGTCCTCCACCGTCATCCCCATCTCCCAGTTGCAGTACAGCCCGGAGAACACGAAGTTCGCGTGGGTGAGCATGACGCCCTTCGGGCGCGACTCCGTCCCCGAGGTGAACATGATCTCCACCAGGTCGTCCTCGTCGACGGGGTCGCACGGTCCGAGCACGGGGGACGCCACGGCCACCAACGAGGCCCAGTCGTCGCGCCGGCAGCCGCCGGACGACCGGACCGGCCGCCCGCCCCCGTCCGCGACGACGATGACGTCGCAGCTGATGGCCTCCATCCCCTCCTGCGCGAACAGCTCACTGTCGGACACGAGCAGGCGGACCCCGCATTGCTCCGTCATCTCCAGGCACTCACGGGCCGTGTACGAGGAGTTCAGCGGGACCGTGACCGCGCCGATCTTCGCGAGGGCGAAGAGACACTGGACGAACTCGCAGGAGGAATGCGTCTGGACGGCCACACGGTCGCCGTGGCCGATCCCGCGGGCGAGGAACACGTTCGCCGCCCGATTGATCGACTCGTCGAACTCACGGTAGGTGAAGCGCCGGACCGGCCCTTGGTCGGGGTCCTCGAAGACGAGGAACTCAGCGTCCGACCGCTCGCGCGCCTGCTGATCCCACAGGCTGCGCAGGGTGACTCCACTCGCGATGTCCATCATGCCGGCCCCGATCCCGGCGGCCAGGCCGCCTGAGTCGATGAGTCCGTCTCACTCCTCTCCAGCGAACTTCACGGACCCGGACGCGCGGAACCGGGCGATGTCCTCGGATGTGAACCCGACGCGCTCGAGGACGTCCTCGGAGTCCTCGCCGAGCGCGGGCATCGGACGCCAGAAGCCACCGGGGTTGTGGGCGAACTTCGGGAAGGAGTTGAGCCCCCTGATGGTCTTGCCCTCGGCGTTCTCCCACTCGATGTAGGTCTCGCGCTGTTTGAGGTGATCCTCCTCGGGGAGATCCGACAGCTCGTTGACCACCTGAGCGGCGATCCGATGGGCGACGAAGTCCGCCTCGACGTCTCTCTTGTTGCGCGTGGAGAGGTACTCGACGAGCTTCTCCTCGATCAGGTCGGCCTTCGGGCCGTCCATCCACAGGGCGGACGTCCCCTCCGGGTAGTCCTCGGTGCCCCAGAGGTCGCCGAGGCCGATGACGTCGAGCAGGTAGTGGTTCTGGTTGACGCCGTAGACGCACAGCCCGAGGAACCCGTCCCGGCACTTGTACTCGCCGATCGCGCACAGGTTCATCGCGCGGGCGCCGGGCCTCGGGTAGAGGATCCCCGCGTTGAGATAGTCCATCATGTAGTAGGTCCCCACCCTCAAGAGGGTCTCGTGCATCGCGAGGTCGATGCTCTCCCCTTGGCCCGTGAGCTGCACCCGGTGGAGCGCTGCGAGCGAGGCGGAGATGATCATCATCGAGTTGAGGTAGTCGCCCAGGTAAGGGTTGATGTTCATCGGCTGGTCGGGGGTGCCGTTCTGCGCGATGATGCCGGCGTAGGCCGCCACGCTGAGGTCATAGGCCGCGGCGTTGACCATCTTCGGGTCGCCCCACTGGCCGAACCCGGAGACGTGGACGATGACGAGTCCCGGGTTGTGCTTCCACAGCTCCTCGTCGGTGACGCCCTTGCGGGCGAACGTGCCGCCCTTGGAGGCCTCGATGAAGATGTCCGCGCTCTCGACGAGGCGGTAGAGGATCTCCTTGCCCTCCTCGGAGAACGTCGCCATGGACAGGGAGCGCATGTTGCGGCGCTCCATCTCCTTCGTCCACGCAGTGTCGCGCATCGAGTCGCCAGTGCCGTTGTTCTCCAGCCAGGTGACGTCGGCGCCCCACTCGGCCATGATCGCGCAGGCCGAGGGCGCGGCGATCTCGACGGCCGAGTAGACGATGCGCACGTCATCCAGCACCCCGAAGTGGGGCTTGTTCTTCTCGATCGACATCGATCTTCCTTCTTCCTCTCAGCGGTAGTCCCGCAGCGCGCCGCGACCGGCCGCCAGGATCATCATTTCGTCGGTCCCCCCGGACACGCGGTCCACTCGCAGGTCGCGATAGAAGCGCTGGACACGGTGCTCGCCGGTGATTCCCACCCCGGCGAGGACCTGGAGGGCGTTGTCGACGACCAGGTGCGCGGCGTGCGAGCAGTAGTACTTCGCCATCGAGCAGTCTCCGCGGCCGGTCGTGCCGTGGTCCATCTTCCAGGCGATCTCGTAGAGCATGTTGCGCATGTTGGTGAGCGCCACCTTCATGTCGGCGAACTTCAGCTGGATCAGCTGGTGACGTGCGATCGCCTGACCGCCCTGGACGCGTTGGTTCGCGTACCTGGCGGCGTCCTCGAAGGCGCAGTAGGCCGTGCCGTAGTTCGTGAGCGCGACGAGGAACCGCTCGTCGTCGAAGTCCTTGACCCCGCGCTTGAAGGCGTTGCCCTCGGTGCCCCAGAGGTCCTTCTCCTGCAGCTCGACGTCGTCGAAGTAGACCTCCGCGCAGGAGTCCATGCGCAGGCCCAGTTTGTGGAGGGGCTCCTTGGCGATGCCCGGAAGACTAGTGTCTACAAACCATTCGGAGTATACGCTCATATCATCCGCGTTCCGGGCCATGACCACCAGGTAGGGGACCTTCATGGCGGATGTCTGGAACGTCTTGTGCCCATTGAGGTAGACCTTGCCGTCCCGGCGGGTGTACGTCGTGCGCATGTCGTCCCAGGAGGATCCGGCCGAGGGCTCGGTCATCGAGTAGTTGAGGATCTGGTCGCCGGTGCCGACGTGGGCCAGGATCTTGTCTCGCTGCTCGTCCGTTCCCTCGCGGATGACGCTGTTGTACCCGGGCAGCTGGTAGAGGACGTACGTCGGGCCGCCGGCCCGTCCGAGCGCCTCGTAGGCGGCGGTCAGCGTGACCCAGTCGAGCCCGAGCCCGTCGTACTCCTCCGGCAGGAGGATCCGATCGAATCCGAGTTCGCAGATCGCAGCCACCCACTCCTGCGGGTACTCCGACTTCTCATCGCACTCGTGGAAGTACGACTCCCAGTCGCGCGACTCCATGAGCTCGGTGAATCCGTTGGCGATCAGCTGCTGGTCCTCGGAAAGCGAGAAATCCATGTGTACTCCTTCAGGTCAGTGATGAGAGGTGTGTCAGGGAAGCGGCACCTGGCCGGCCGTCGCCCGGGTCCCCGACGACGGCCGAGCCAGGGCGCGGTGGAATACCGAGGCGTGGTCGAGGACCTGCACCGTCGCGTCGAGCATCCGGGAGTGGTGGAGGAACCCGTGGATGACGCCCGGGACCTCCTCGTAGTGCGTGGGCGTCCCGTGGGCGCTCAGCATCGCGGCGAGCGTCCTCGAGTCGTCGCGGAGCGGATCCAGCGCCGCCGCGACGATGAAACACGGCGGGACGTCGCGCGTGAGGTCGGCGCCCAGGATGTTGAAGTAGGGGCTCTCGGTGTCGGAGTCCGAGCCCTTGTACATGTCCATGTAGTACGCGTAGTCGGCCTCGTCCAGGCCGTCCCACTCGCCGCCGAACAAGCGCATCGACTCCGAGTCGACCATCCCGTAGGCCCCGTAGAACAGCAGCATCGCACGGACGCCCGCGGCCTCCCCCAGCTCGTCGCGCAGCCAGAGGTAGGTGGCGAAGCCGAGGTTCGCGCCACCGGAGTCCCCTGCGAAGGAGATGTCGCCCGCGTCGACGCCCCACTGGGCGGCGTGGGCGCGCAACTCCTGCACGACGGCCACGCATTCGCGCACCGCCTGCGGGAACCGGGCCTCCGGCGAGAGGGTGTAGTCCACCGCGAGCACCGCGGCGCCCGTCTTCTCCGCCAGCGTCCGGCTGATCCGGTCGTGGGTGTCCAGGTTGCCCAGGACGTACCCGCCGCCGTGGATGAACACGATGACGGGCAGGACCGGATCGGCCGTGGGCCGGTGCATCCGCACCCGGACCGGTCCATAATCCGTCGTCACGTTGTCCTCGCGAGTGGAGTACGGGCGGGGGCCGCCCTCGTTCCAGAATGCGCGCTCCGTGTTGTAAGCCGCCCGCATCTCCTCGAATGTCTGGTCCGTGGAGTACGCATTGGCCGCAAGCGCGTTCTGCTGGGCGATGACGGCACCCATCTGGGCGCTCCACATCTGCGGGACGTTCAGCTTGTTCGGCACTGTCGTCACTCGGCCTTCGCGTCCGCCGCGGCGAGTTCCGCGGCCGCAGCCGCCTCGACCGCCTTCAGCTTCGCGGCGTTCCTGCGCACGTAGGCAAGCAGGATGATCGCGAAGACGGCGGAGATGACGGCGGCCCCGGCCAGGATCAGGAAGATCGGGCGATACGCGTCGTTGCCCTGGCTGTCGATCATCGATCCGAACCACGTGGAGGAGAAGGTGTCGGGCAGGAAGCCGATGACGGAGAGGATGCCGGTCGCCGTCCCGAAGATCGTGATCGGCACCCGTCCCTCCGTCAGCTGGGAGGAGACGATGCCGAAGACGCCGTTGGCGATGAAGCCCAGCGCGATGATGATGACGGCCGCGAGGATCGCCACCGAGGACTTGCTCGGGAGCAGCGTCATCCCGACCAGGGCGAGCGCCGCGACGACCGAGCCGATCCAGATGACCTGGGACGGCGAGCCCGTCTTGCGCGCGAGGAAGCCGAAGGCCGGTCCGGACAGCAGCGTGATGCCGTAGGTGCGGATGACGGACACGAGGGAGACGATGCCCAGCGAGGCGCCCAGGACGCCCGACAGGTACGGCGTCGTGTAGGTGACGCCCGTGTAGTAGAAGTAGACGAAGAACATGCAGGCGGCGGACAGCCAGACCACGGGGTTCTTCACGACCTGCCCGAGTTCCTTGAGGTTGAACCCGGCCTCGCCGGTGTCGATCTCGCCCTCGAAGCGCGGGATGAAGAGGAAGGAGAGGATGCCCAGGAGCAGGATCAGGCTGCCGAGGAAGATCAGGAGGGTGCGCACGCCGCCCTCCATGTTGTCGACGAAGGCGTTGACGATCCACATGTTGATGAGGCCGACGACCAGGCCGGCGGCGCCGTAGATGCCGTAGGAGACGCCGATGTTCTTCGAGTACTCGTCCTCGGTGGAGATCAGACGGACCAGCTTGAAGCGGATGCCCCACCAGATGAGAATCGTCGTGATGCCCATGCCGATGAACACGAACATCAGCGTGGTGATCGAGGGGAGCAGCGCGTAGACGTAGGTGAGGACGGCCGTGGTGGTGAAGCCCACCCAGCCGAGCGTCCGGACGCGCACCTTGTCTGCCACGATGCCCGACGGCAGGTAGCAGATCGTCGCCGTGATGGCGTAGGCCGACAGCAGCATGCCGAGGTCGGCGTTGGTGCAGTGGAGCGCCCCCATGAGCGGGTCGTAGAAGACGCCTTTGAGATACGCGGGCGCGTAGATGGTCGAACTTCCCATCGAGACGAGGATGAGGAGGAAGATTCGGCGGCCGCCGGTGAGATCGGTGGCCCGAACCTCCTTCCGGAGCTTCTCAAGCATGCGGAGTGCCTTTCGTGAAGGTGGTGCTGATGGTGAGCCTGCGAGAGGAAGGGGCAGAGAGACGACAAGAACTCTGCGGCCACGTCGGGACACGGCGTGCGGGCTGTTCGGGCGCAGTTCTCCCCCGGGAGACCTGGTGGTGGAGAGGCGGGCCGAGCGCCTGAAGGGGTGAAACCGATGGGGCCGATGCCCGACGGACCGGCGTCTGCCGAGACCCGGGCTTTTGGACGGAGGCCGTCCAAAAGGAAGTTCCTTGATTGCGCCGACCCGCCCAGATGGCGGTGAACGCTCCCCGTTGCGACATCCGACTGTGGATGGAGGCATCGAGGCGCGCCAGACGCGCGGCCACGGCGTCACGTTATCAGCGAGAGTCCCCCCGCAGAAGCGGATTTCGGGGGCCCGTCCTCGCGATCACGTCGTTCTGCGTGTCCATTGGGACACTCTCTGGGACGTCAGTCCCAGGCTGCTCCCGCGCCGCGTCCTGACACCTGACAGATCGGAAGACGGAGGCCGGCGGGCACGAAGCCCTCAGGACGCCGTGCCGGCCTCGGCCGGCGCCGAGTCGGCGATCACCCGGGCGAGCGTGGCCCGTGTGCGCTCGATCAGCTCAGGCATCGTCCCGGAGCTGTCGCGCGTGGCGAAGCCTGCGAAACGGACGACGCCCGCCAGGAGGTGGGTCACCATCATCGCCTCATCCTCGCGGCCCTCCGGGGGGACCTCCGGATGCTCGTGCTCGAGCCGGAGTCCGATGACCTCCCGGAGTTCGCTCTCGATCGCGCCCATCCGCTCCATCTGCTTCGCCATCAGCGAGGGCGAGAGCGCCGCGATGCGGATCCGGTCGTCGACCGTGGGCGCCCCGGCGCTAGCGTGCGGGAGCGAGACCAGGGACAGGGCGTCGAGCAGCAGGGGCCCGTCGGACAGGATGAACCGACGGGCGGCGCGTTCGTCCACGCGCGGCATCTCCCGGCCGAGGAGCGCATCGTCCTTCGTCGGGAAGTAGTTGAAGAACGTGCGCTGGCTGATGCCCGCCGCCTGGGCGATCATGTCCACGGTGACCTGGTCGTATCCGTGCTCCACCACGAGGTCCATCGCCGCTCTCTCGACCGCGGCCGCCGTGGCCCCACGCCCCTTCGCCTGCGTCATTGCCCGTTCCCTTCCTCGGCTTCTGCTGCGACTTCTCGAGATCGTAGGCGTCGCGACCATGTTGAATGCAGTCTCTGCATTCTCTTATGCACTAGCTATAGTGTATCGTGCAGTCACTGCAACTCGACGTCCTGCACGGGAGCCACATGTCCACCAGTTCCGCCCAGACGCCCCTTCTCCTGACGAAGCGGCGCATCTGGATCATCTTCTCCGCCCTCATCGCCGGCATGCTCCTCTCCAGCCTCGACCAGACCATTGTCTCAACCGCCATGCCGACGATCGTCGGGCAGCTGGGCGGTGTCGATCACCAGGTTTGGGTCACCACCGCCTATCTGCTGGCCACCACGATCGTCATGCCCATCTATGGGAAGCTCGGCGACGTCATCGGGCGCCGGCGGCTCTTCCTCGTCGCCATCGGGCTGTTCACCGCCGCCTCCGCCGGCTGCGCCATCGCCTGGGACTTCCAGAGCTTCGTCGTCTTCCGCGCCATCCAGGGCCTGGGCGGCGGCGGACTGATGATCCTGTCCCAGGCCATCATCGCCGATGTCGTCCCCGCCAACGAACGCGGGAAGTACATGGGCCCCATGGGCGCGGTCTTCGGCATCTCGGCCGTCGCGGGACCGCTCCTGGGCGGTTACTTCGTCGATCACCTGACCTGGCACTGGGCGTTCTACATCAACATCCCCGTGGGGATCGCTGCGCTCCTCATCGGCGTGTTCGCCCTGACCCTCCCCACGAAGAAGGCCGAGCGCAGGATCGATGTGCCGGGGATCCTCCTGCTGTCGGCCGCGACCACCTGCCTGATCCTCTTCACCGACCTCGGGGGCGACGGCGACCACGGATGGGCCTCGCCGGCCACCTGGGCGTGGGGAAGCGGCCTGGTCGCGGCCGTCGCCCTTTTCATTCTGGTGGAAGCGCGCGCCGAGGATCCCGTCATCCCGCTCTCCCTGTTCCGCAACCGGATCTTCGTCAACACGGCCGCCATCGGCCTCGCTCTGGGGATCGCGATGTTCGCCGCCATCGGCTTCATGCCGACCTTCCTGCAGATGGCCTCCGGCACGTCGGCCGCCGCATCCGGCCTGCTGATGATCCCCCTCATGGTCGGCATGATGGGCACGTCGATCGTCTCGGGCCTCCTCGTGTCCCGGACCGGGAGGTACCGGGTGTATCCGATCGCGGGCCTCGTCATCGCCATCGCCGCCATGCTGGCCATGACCACGTTGAGCGCCGACACACCGATCTGGCTGATCTGCTCCTACATGTTCGTCTTCGGAGTGGGCCTGGGCCTGGTCATGCAGATCATCGTGCTGGTCGCCCAGAATTCCGTGGGCGCCGATCAGGTCGGCACCGCGACAGCCACGAACAACTACTTCCGCGAGGTCGGCTCCTCCCTGGGCACCGCCGTCTTCGGCACGCTGTTCACGACCCGCCTCACCCAGCGCCTCACCGAGGTGTTCTCGCAGTCCGGGCTCAGCCCCGAGGAGGCGGCGGGCGCCACCTCGACGATCGACCCGCAGACCATGGACTCGCTGCCCCAGCTGGTGCGCGACGGGGTGGTGTCCGCCTACGCGGATGCGCTGGCCCCGGTCTTCTGGTACATCATCCCCTTCCTCTGCGCGGCGCTGGTGCTGGCCTTCTTCATCAAGCAGATCCCCCTCGACACCGAGTCGGGTCTCGTCGCCCGGGGGGAGGCCATCGGCGGAGAGGAGGCCGAACGGCTCGCCGCCGACGGCGCCCCGGCACGCTGGACGAACCGGTGACAGGCGCCCGGGGCGCCCTCGTCGCTTCCACCCGGCCCCTCGCGCGCCCAGAGATCGGCCCGTCCCGGACCGGCCGTCGCGGTCCTCGCGCCGCCTCAGGGCGCCGGCTCCGACAGGGCCCGTGAGATCCGCTCGATCCCGAACTCGAACGCCTTGTCGAGATCCCCTCCCAGATGGAAGGCGCCAGCCAGTTCCATGCTGACGAAACCCGTGGCCCAGGCCGTCACGAGCCGCGCGGCCTCCAGGGCATGCTCCTGACCGCTCAGGGCGTCCGCGAGGCCGAGGACCGGCAAGCTGGCGCGTTCGATCCCCTCCTGGGACGCCGCTCCCGAGAAGAAGAGCAGCCGGAAGCCCTCGGGGCGCTCATGGGCGAAGTTCCGGAATGCGAGGATCTGCGCGGGGAACCCGGAGACGTCCTCGAAGCGGGCGGCCAGATCGTCGGCGGTGGCGTCCGCGACGAGGCGCCGGAGCGCGGCCTTGTCCCGCACCCTTTTGTAGAGGGACGGCGCTCTGACGCCCACGCGATCGGCGACGGCCCGCATCGTGAGGCCGTCAGGCCCTCCGGCTTCCAGGAGGTCGCGGCCTGCGGCGACGATGGCGTCGAGCGATGTGTGGTCGGGCGTGGACATACCGCCTCCTATAGCTATTGACATTAGCCATCATGGCTACGTAGTGTAGCCATGTCTATCATGGCACATCGCTTCCACCGACAAGGAGCCCCTCATGGAACTCGGGCCGCACCTGCGTCGCATCGGCAACGACATCGTCGCCGCCTACATGATCGAGACCGCGGACGGCATCACGGTGGTGGACGCGGGTCTGCCGGGCCACTGGCGCGACCTCCGTCGCGAGCTCGACGCCATGGGACGATCGCCCGACGACATTCGCGGCCTCGTCCTGACCCATGGGGACAGCGATCACATCGGGTTCGCGGAGCGTCTCCGACGGGAGTACGGCACACCGGTCTTCGTCCATGCCGCAGACGCCGCGCGCGCGATGGGGGCGCCGACGCCGAAGTCTGAGGCCGGCGCCTGGCGACTCGGGGCCACGACCGGTTTCCTGACCTATGCCGCACGCAAAGGAGGACTGCGCACGACCCCCCTCACCGCCGTCCATGAGGTGGAGGACGGGGATGCCTTGCCCCTCCCGGGATCGCCGACCATCATCTCGTTGCCGGGCCACTCCCCCGGCAGCATCGCCGTCCTCGTTCCCGAGGCCGACGCCGTCTTCGTCGGCGACGCTCTCACCACGCGCAACGTCCTGACAGGCAGGACGGGTCCAGCCCCCGCGCCCTTCACGGACGACCCTGCCCAGGCCCTGGACTCCCTCCAGAGGATCGAGCACCTCCCGGTCGCATGGGTCCTGCCTGGTCACGGCGTCCTGTGGAAGGCGACACCCGCCTCCATCGTCGCCGACGTCCGGGCCGGCCTGTAGCCCGGACCGTTCCGCGCAGATCGTCGGCCCGCGCGGTCAGGCTCCCAGCATGATGCCGCCGTCGACGGCCAGCTGCTGTCCGGTGACGAAGCTGTCCGTCATGAGGAAGAGGTAGGCGGCGGCAAGCTCGTCCACCGTCGCCGTCCGCCCCAGCGGGATCACCTCGCCGAACCGCGCCTTGGTGGCCTCGCGTTCGGCGGCCGGCATATCAGCCCACAGCGGGGTGTCGGTCCACGTCGGGGCGACCGCATTGACGCGAACGCGAGGCGCGAGTTCGACGGCCAGACCTTCGACGAGCGCGTGGATGGCCAGGTTCCCCACGTAGCTGCCCGCCGCGTCCTGTGCGCGCCCTCCGGTCCCGGAGGTAAAGGTGAGCGAACCGCCGGTGCGGACACGCGGCGCCGCCAGCCTCGCGATCATGAGGTTGGCGAAGAACTTCGACTCGACCGTGCGACGGATCTCCGACAGCGGAGCGGAGAGGAACCCGCCTCCCATCGGCGAGCCGATCATGGAGACGAGATGGTCGAAGGCCGGGGTCTCGTCGAAGAACGCGTCCAGCGACGTGCCGTCGTGAGCGTCGACGCGGATCGTGGACACCGAGCCGCCCTCGCCCGACAGCCGGTTCTCCGCGGCCTCGAGCCGCCCCTCGTCTCGGCCCCCGATCACGATGGAGGCGCCGGCCTGCGCGGCCAGCTCGGCCACCCGCAACCCGATGCCCGAACTGCCGCCGATCACCACGACGACCTCGCCTCGCAACTCGCCCATCTGGATCCCTGTGCCTTTTCCGACGCCCAAGCCGACGTGCCGACGCGCCACAGGCCTCGACCATACCTGCCCCCGCATGCCCCGGCCAGCGATGTCCCGCACAGGGAGGGACCGTGGCGGACGCCGAAAGACAGCCGACAGCACAGAATGCGGCAACCGAGAAATCAAGCAGTCGCTCGCGCAGCCCCGCGACCTGCGTGAACCTCCCGACGCGTGGCACCCGCCCTCTCTGTCCGCGCGGCATTCTGTGCTGTCTCGGACCGGAGCCTCCTGAGGACAGTGAACCGCCGACGCCAAGACGCAACGAGGAATGACCGGCGCGGCTCAAACCGGACCATGGGAGCTCCTCGTGTCGAGGGTCTGGACCTCGCCTGCTTGGGAGCCAGCGTCGTGCGCTCGACAGCCTCTCCCCGAGGGCGAACACGCTGATCCAGCGCCTGAATCGTGGGGTCGACAGGGGCTGCCAGCGGCCCCTGGACCCTGGTTCGATGGACTATCAGGGCCCGTTGCGACGGCTGTCTAGACGATTCGAGTCCTCATTCCCACGCTCTCCGAGATCGACTCCCCGATGGCCGACTACGAGGCCGTCCGTCTGGCACGAGAAGGCATGTCGATGCGGGTGGTCGGACAGCAGATGGGAGTGGGGCGCAAGGCCGTGCGCGTTGCGCTGGTCCAGGCTGGAGCGATCGAACCCGCCCGCAGCATCTGATCCACAGAGGAAGAAGTCCCCCGAGCCAACCTCAAAGCACTGTCAAGTTTGACCGTAGTTTGTTATGACGGACCAAAGAGCGGAGATATTTGACAATGTCACGCATGATCACACGACCGGTTGCCGACATCATCGAGCAGCTAGAGCTCGATGGCGACACGATCGTGACGGTTGACCGACTCGCCTCGGTGATGGACGAGGTCGGTGCAACGGGCTCTCCCCGGATGCTCGCGTATGAGCTTCAGCGCGACGGTTGGCTGGGCACACTCCGTTCACGGGGTGCGTGGGAGTTCCTCCCCGGTTCTCGCGCTGGCTCCTATTCCTCCGGTGACCGTTTCCTGGAGTTCCGGGCACAACACGCGCTCCGAATGGGGTGGCCCGGCGTTCTCGCGATGGAATCGTCGGCCAGTCTGCTCGGGCTGGCACAGCGCATCCCCGACCGAGAGGTCATCGCCCTGCCCGATGACGCGGCGTTCCCGAAGGCGATGAATGGACAGTGGCGCTGCGTCCGCATTGAGATTCCCAACGAAGGCGTCACAGTGATCAACGACTTGCCAACCTGGGATCGAGAGGGTCTACTCGTCGGCATCGGCATCCGCCCGTCCGGATACAAGGACACCCCCGGACTGGGACAGTGGCTGTCGGATCCGCCCTTCGATGTCGACACCGACAAGGTCCTTCGCCTTCTGGCATCGGCAAGTGCCGCTGCCAGACAACGCACGGCCTATCTGCTCCAGGCCTCTGGCAACCGTGAGGCCGCCCACAAGATTATCGACGCAAATCCGCCTACCGAAACAGCTTGGATCGGGCCGCGCAGTCAGGGCGGACGATACGACTCCGTCACAAGGGTCAGCGACACCCGCCTCCACCCCTACCTCAGCGTCGGAGGCGGGTCATGAGCCGCATCACCGAGGGGCACTTGGTCCGGCACTACCAGGGCGCAAAGGGCGGGCGAGACGCCGCTCTGCTCGACATCGCCCAGGATCACGCACTGTTCCTCCTGCACCAGGCTGGCCTGTTCAACCAGGGCTTGGTCTTCACGGCACCGCACTTCGCAAGTTCCGTGCAGGAAACTCTGGCCGATTTTCCACCGACCTCGACTTCACCGCTCCCGGCAACGATCTACCGCTTGCCGCACTGGAAGCACTGGACGGCGCGGGGTTGGACGGATTCTCCTTCGCCGTCGAGAACCTCGGGGATGACGGGCGGCGTGGAGGCCTGAGGATCGAGACGCCCTTCGGAAGACCCGACCTCGGCGCGAAGATCGAGCTCGCCCGCCACCGACTCAGCCTCGCACCGGACGTCCTGGATCCCATCCGGCTTCCCATCCACAGCCGCTACGACTTCACCGTACCGCCCACTCCCGTGATCAGAACCGAGGAAGCGATCGCGGAGAAACTGGCCAGGTTCCGCAGGGTTTCGCTGGCTCGCGATCTCTATGATCTCCAGTGGTACGCGACCAATGGCATCATGAATGAGCCGCTCGTCAGACGCCTGTAGATGCTCAAGGTCTATCGCGACGTCGTCGCCGATGGTCGGGGCGCTCCTCCGGATGAACCCGACGACATCCTTGCAGCAAGGACCTCCAGCGATTTCCGACCTGAAGACATCGGCTACCTCACCAAGCCCGTCCGAATTGGCGAATGGATCGCGACCGTCCGCACACGCTACGCATTCCTTGCCGACCTCGACGCCGACGAATGCCGCTGGACACAGTGCAACGGCGGCGACCGCGACGAAGTCGAGACCACCCTGGCCACGATCGAACCGACGAAGAGGCATCCAGGATCAAGCGGCATCTGCCACACCGAATCTCAGATTGAGTACGAATTTCTAGGCGCGATAGGGATACACAGCCTACTTGGCTGCTTGTCCGTTCCATTCTTCTACTTAGGAGTCCTCACTATGACCTGAGTTTGGTCACTTCGTCGCGCTTCGGGATCGCGTAGGTCGCTGACCTGTGCCGATGGGTTCGCTGGATGCCGATTTGAGGCACTAATTGGTGCTCTACGGTGGGGGTGTGGCGTGGATTCGGCGGGTGCGGACGGCTTCGGGGGCGACGGCCGTGCAGATTGCCGAGTCCGTCAATGGTCGTCGGCGGATCGTGGCGCATGTCGGGTCGGCGCATACCGAGGCCGAGCTCGGGTTGCTCGTCTGGCGGGCGCGGCAGCTGCTGGAGGACCCCGGTCAGGGCGAGTTCGACCTGGGCCTGGAGCCTGTGGAGCCCAGGACGAGGCTGCTCGGCGCGCCGCGGGTGGCGGCGCTGTTCGATGAGCCGGGCTCTCCGGCACGTGAACGTGGGCCGGCCGCCCCGCCGCGGGTGGTGGGGACCTCCTCGCGGGTCCTGTATGACGCGCTGAGCGCGGTGTTCACGGACCTGGGGTTCGACGCCCTGGGTGATGCGGTGTTCCGGGATCTGGTGATCGCGCGGATCGTGGAGGCGACCTCGATCCTGGACACCGGCCGTGTGCTGAGCGATCTGGGCGCCCGGCCGGCGAGTGAGAAGACGATGCGCCGTACCCTGGCCCGGGCGGCAGCCGGTGAAGGTCCCGGCGCCTACCGGGACAAGGTCGCCGAGCTGTCCTTCGCCCACGCCGCGACCAGTGGTGAGGTCTCGCTGTGCCTCTACGACGTGACGACCTTGTACTTTGAGGCCGAGAAGGAGGACGACCTGCGCAAGGTCGGCTACTCCAAGGAACGCCGCGTGGACCCCCAGATCGTCGTCGGTCTGCTCGTCGACCGCCACGGGTTCCCCCTCGAGATCGGCTGCTACGAGGGCAACCAGGCCGAGACGGCCACGATCATCCCGATGATCAGACAGTTCCAGAGCCGCCACGACATTGAGGACATGGTCGTCGTGGCTGACGCCGGCATGCTCTCGGCGTCCAACCTGGCCGCGTTGGATGAGGCCAACCTGCACTTCATCGTCGGCTCCAGAGTGACCAAGGCGCCGCTGGACCTGGCCTCGCACTTTCGCTGGCACGGGGACGCATTCACCGACGGGCAGGTCATCGACACCATCACACCCCGCACCGGCCGGCGCAGCGAGAACGACGAAGCACTCCGTGCCGAGCCAGTCTGGGACCCCGGGCAGCATCCCGGGTCGTGGCGCGCGGTCTGGGCCTACTCCACCAAACGCGCGGCGCGCGACGGCAAGACGCTGACGTTGCAGGAAAACCGCGCCCGAGCGGTCATCGCCGGTCAGAAAGCCGCACGGACCCCGAGATTCGTCAAGACCACCGGTGAGGCGCGCAGCCTGGACGAGGCCGCCCTGGCCCGCGCCAGGCGCCTGGTCGGGCTCAAGGGCTACGTCACCAACATCCCCGCCCAACTGATGGCGGCCAGTGAGGTCATCGGGTCCTACCACGAGCTGTGGCACGTCGAGCAATCCTTCCGGATGTCCAAGACCGACCTAGCCGCCAGGCCCATGTTCGTGCGCACCCGCGACGCGATCGAGGCCCACCTAACCATCGTGTTCACAGCCCTGGCCGTCTCGCGCGAGGTCCAGCGACGCTGCGGCCTCGCAATCCGCAACGTCATCCGCCAGCTGCGGCCCCTGCGCTCAGCGACTATCACCGCCAACGGCGCCACCCAGATCATCCCACCCCACATCGACCCCGACCGACAAGCGATCATCGATGCCCTCACAACGGGGAAACCTCAGGCACTAAGCGAATGACCGAACTCAGGCCTGTAGATGCTCAAGGTCTATCGCGACGTCGTCGCCGATGGTCGGGGCGCTCCTCCGGATGAACCCGACGACATCCTTGCAGCAAGGACCTCCAGCGATTTCCGACCTGAAGACATCGGCTACCTCACCAAGCCCGTCCGAATTGGCGAATGGATCGCGACCGTCCGCACACGCTACGCATTCCTTGCCGACCTCGACGCCGACGAATGCCGCTGGACACAGTGCAACGGCGGCGACCGCGACGAAGTCGAGACCACCCTGGCCACGATCGAACCGACGAAGAGGCATCCAGGATCAAGCGGCATCTGCCACACCGAATCTCAGATTGAGTACGAATTTCTAGGCGCGATAGGGATACACAGCCTACTTGGCTGCTTGTCCGTTCCATTCTTCTACTTAGGAGTCCTCACTATGAGATACAGCAGCCTTGCCAGCAAATTCGATGATGTGCGAAATCAGTACAACATCATGGCAATAGTAGGAAATGGATTCGATATCCAAGTTTTGTCTGACCTCGGTTCCACCGTGGATACCCGCTATGAGTCGTTCTATTACCACCTCAAGTACCGGAAGTTCCGGTCGGACAACCGAATTCTTCAGAAGATGGAGCAGCTGCACCATTCGGGTGCCACCAACTGGAGTGACATCGAGGGCGCCATTGGCGTAATTCTCGATCACGACAATGTACCTGCAGTCGATGTGGCCAAAGACTTGAAGGAGGTCCAGCGTGAGTTCTCCAGCTTCCTCGACCAAGTGGCGACCCCAGATCTTCTTGCCAATCTAGGCGATCAATCCGTAGCAAATGACTGGACGATAACTAGCTTTACCAATTTCCTCGGAGATGTCATGGACCCCGGCGAGTACGGGAAGATGATGCTTCCAACTCGACTCGATATCGGGGATCTATTCAACTTCCAGTTTGTAAATTTCAATTACACAACGCTTCTCGATGATTACCTATATCTCGATCAGATTCAGTTCGACCCTCATCCATACCAGCAATCGGATCGCAATATCAACTTCCACCCCAACCCCCGCGGTCATTCCACAGGAAAAGAACGCCAAGGATTCCATATGGTCTCTTACCTCGTCTCTGACGTGGTGCACCCGCATGGGGTGCAGTACACTTCGAGGTCGTTGCTTTTCGGTATCGACTCGGCAGAGGGGCCAGCGCTCAAGCTCACCAAACCATACTGGGCGCAGAACGAGGTAAAGTATGGTGACCTTTTCGCCGACACTGATCTCTTCATCATTTTCGGGTGCTCACTAGGCGAAACTGATGGCTGGTGGTGGAGGGCGATCGCAAAGACCCTCGTCGAGCAGGACGACTCTGAGCTCATGATCTATTGGCGTCGATCGCAGGGCGAGAATGAACTGACCGACAAGGACGTCAGGCGCCGATTCGCCACCGTAGCTCGATCGCAGGCAGGACTCGAAGCCGTCTTGATCGACAAAGTGCGGGTTGTCATCTACGACGACACCGCCGAACGAGCTTGGCTCAACACAAGTCAGTCAACCGCACCGCGCTGGCTTAAGAGCTGATGCGCTTTTTTGAGAGAAGTCCGGCTCCGACGTTGAGACGTCGGAGCCGGAGGCCGGGTCCTGCTTGGTCCTATTCTTGAACCTTGCCCCGCGCTTGAAATCCCTTGTCGCACGGCGGAAGCGCGGTGTATATGGCGCCGATGTGCCCCCGATTCGGGACAATCGGGGGCAGGTTGTTCGCAAAGTTGGCACTCCTCAAACCTTTCTCACGCCCTCGGAGGTGACGAAGCTGGTCGAGGATTACCAAGGCGGGGCCGGCGTCGCGCGTCTTGCCGAGACGTATGGGATTCATCGTTCGACTGTCTCGGCTCATCTGACTCGACGCGGTGTGGTCAGGCGAGCGCCGGGACTGGGCACCGAGGAAACGGCTGAGGCTGTTCGGCTCCACGAGCAGGGGTTGTCGCTCCGTGCCATTGCGCGAGCACTTGGAGTCGACAGGAGGCATGTTACGCAGGCGGTGCACAACGGTTTTGCGGCCGGATCGTAACAGACTAAGAAGGTTTCAAGATGGAAAACTCGCCCCTTTAGAACGCGGATATTAGAAGGAACTGAAGGCTGTCTATCCTAGGCCGTCGAATAGCTCACAGCTATTCAGCTGCGTAGTTCAAGAATTCTTTCATCGGATGGCGTTGTTCTTCCCACCTCCATGGAGCGTTTGTTGGACGAGGCCGTCGTTGCGCACAAGTCAAGATCAACTCGTTCTTCGCTCTGGAAATAGCGACAAAAAACTCAGCGCGACAATCATCGATCTCAGCCCAGAAGAACTCACTCTCGACGCCAACGACAACGACTTTCTCGAACTCAAGCCCCTTGCTTTTATGAATTGTTAGAATCCGTACAGCCTCATCCTCTGATAGCCGCACCAATGCCGCAATTGGATCACCGTCCTTGTCGAGCTCTCGACAAAAGACATCAAAGGTCTGCTTGATCAATTGGTTCAAATGCTTACCATGTTGATACTCAGGCGACAACGCGCACATGACTGGCTTGGTAACCAGACGGAGGAACCCAACGATGACTTTCTTCCACTCGTTTGAATCCGACCGCGAAGCAGTGCCTTCGCGGAACGTCTCGCGCTCCGCTTCAAGGAAGCGACTGACTGCCCTCGCGTTCCTAAGTGCCATCTCCTCTGTCCGACTCATCCGAGTAACCAGGCGCATTAACCGCGCGTAGGCAGCCGGTCGGCGATCATCTGCTACGACACGGATCAGGTCGAGAATCACAATCACGGCTGGCTCGGCTGTCAAATCCTGACGTAACTGCTCATTACGTGACGCGATGCCTCGGGCATTCAGCTCGTCAATCAGTAGCTCGCAGACCAAGTGAGGTTGCTGACGAACCAAGATCGCGATTTCGCTCGCCGGAACACCTGTGTTGAGCCATGCTTCGATTTGATCCGTTATCCCTACCGCCTCATCCGCTGAGGTGGTGAAGGGCATCACAGTGACAGAGCCTTCTGTTCCAACGAGTTCGGCGACTGGTATCGCCGCTGTTGGATCCATTACTTGCACTATACGGTTCTGCATCCGGCGTAGCACCGGCTCGGAGCGGTAGTTCTGGTACAGCGGCAGCGGTTGGGCGGCGAAGTCAACAGAAAAGGTCTGCATGATGCCGTCCAACGCCCCGGCCCAGCTCATGATCCGCTGTTTAACGTCGCCGACGGCGGTGAGAACAACATTGCTATCGATGAAAACTTCCTTCAGTAGTGAATACTGATTGCTCGTGGTGTCTTGGAACTCGTCCAGGAAGACATGACTGTATGTCTGCCGGATCGCATTCCTCACAAAGGGACTCTTTTGCAGGATGTCGATCGCCAACGGCACCAAGTCGTCGAACGTGATTTGCCTGTGTGGAACCCGGTCTGACCGGTCGACCGTGTAATCCGGGTCGAGGGCATCGTTGCCGGTAAACAGGACCCGGTAATTGTCTATGATCTGCTTGGCGAATGCATGGAAGGTGAAGCTGTCGAATCGCGCAGCAAGTTGCTCGCCACAACGCTTGCGGACACGCTCACGAATGTTCCGCTCTGCGTCCACCTTGAACGAGATCGCAAGGATGCGCCGAGGGTAGCGGCAAGCACCCGTCGTGAGGAGGAAGTCCGCCCGTTCTGCCAGCAGTTCGGTCTTGCCGGCACCTGGACCAGCCGTCACCACGACATTCGCCATGGGCTCGCGGACCGCGCGCAAAGCGTTCGGCTCGAGAGTGATGTCTTCTGGCGGCCGCCAGTCCTCCGGCAGGATCATTCGGGAATCGATCCCAGCCGCTCTCGAATTGCGTCGACCATCCGTTCGAGCGGTTCCGGCAGACCCTCTAGTAGCTCCTCGTTCGTGAGTTCGGCCATGGCAGCGATGTGGCTAGCCGGTTTGCTACGCTGCTTGAACTGTTTCTGGTACTCGTCAAAGAGCTCCAGGTGAGCATCACCGAGCCGGTCGACGTTGGCACGCGCCTTGCCGAGGACAGCTTCCATGGTGGCGACACTCGGAGTGGCCGTTGTAACGTGATATGCGTCTGGGTAGGCTTTCAGCAACATGAGGTCCAGGTCAAGCGGGTACGAAAAGAAGACGCCATGCTTTTCCATTGTGTGCAGAGCCCCTGAGCCAGCCTTATAAAGGGGAAAGTCGGTGGCGGCATCCCAAGCCTTGATCTTGGCTACAGAATCTGGGGTGAAGGTGCCCGGTCGGAATTTATTCAGCTGCTTGGCGGCGTAACTAATTCTTCCCCAGCCACCTTGGTAGCGCCCGCAGTCAAGGTCAAGCAGCGTGACATGCGGTATCTCAAGGTGTTCGAGCAGCCGCCAGAAATGGTTGACATGACGGCCACCGAGCGGGACGACACAGATCGAAACGTCATCCTCAGCGATACCTGCCGCGGCAAGTACCCGGGGCAGGACGATCTGTTCGCTGTCGCCTTCGCCTAGAACTACCAGGCGCGAGAAGTAGAGTTCTGGGTGGGCAAGAACGGCCTCACGCACGTACTTGGCGGCCTCGTCAGTGTTGGCTGGCATCACGATCGTGTGGACGGTTGTCGTGCGATCGGGGGCGAGTCGCAGGAACCGGATGTTCTCGGGTTCGACCCGGTGAAGCAGCGCTGGAGCGTGTGTCGTGACCACGCCCTGTACGTCCTTCTTGTCACATGCCTCCCGAAGCTGACGGACGATCCGACCAAGGTACTGTGGAGCGAGACTGTTCTCAGGTTCCTCCAGCGCGATGACGATGTAAACCGGAGGCCGTAGTTTGTCGGGATCAAAGGAGGTCTCCGCGCCGCTGAGCACTTTACGAGAGATTCCTTGCCATGCCAGGACGAGCGATATATAGAGCAACGACTTCTGTCCGTCGCTGAGTCGCTCAAAGCTAACGACGTCGCCTGCCGGGCCCGGGGCGAATGTTACCGTCAGCTGACGCAGCACACCCTCGATCTCGCCCCGTCCGAAAGCGATGGCAGGATCTTTAAAGAAAACGCCCTTGTGCATGCCAGCCCACGCCTTCTGAATCTCGATGCCAATATGCTCTACAGCATCGTTGCTGGTCATCGAGGCCGAGATGTCGTCAGTCAAGCGCGCCAGTTCAGTTCGCTCACTGGTCCAGTCAGCCGCGCGAAGCATACGCCCCAGCAAAGAGGCCGTCGTGTACGCGATGTGATCAACAGGGTCACGGCGGGCCGGCAGATAGTGCACCTCGATGGCTGCTCGGTCGTGACGCGACATGTCCGATCGCTGTGCCGGTTCACCGTTAGCATTAACCTGAGTAATGTACTCGATTCTTTCGTCAACGAAGCCGTCAATGTCAAGAGTCGCTGTCAAACGAATCCGAACCAGTGGCGGATCGTCTGGAGTTTGCAAGGCCATATGTGCAAAGAACGGCGGAATCGAAGGATGCGGCTCATCTCCGTCTGCCACCTCATCAAACTCGATATCCACTTCGATCCAAAGCTCTTTATCAGTCAGGTCAGGGCTGATACCCGTGGGCACGTGGAAGTCATCGGGCTGTACTCGGCGGAGTGATGGCAAGGGACTGAACAGCCGAGCAAGTGCGACCAGAACGGCGGTCTTACCTGCACCGTTGGGTCCGAGGATAAACGTGAGTTGGCTGAGCTCAATCTCGGTTGGGACTGGTCCAAACGATTGGAAATTCTTGAGGCGAAGCGCCTTCATCTTCATAGCTAGTAGCACTCTCCTCGGTAGGGTAACCAGCGCATAGCTAATTCGGCCCCACTGGCATGTTCTGACAATAGTCGTGTCGATCGGCACGAACGAGGTGGGCACGCCGCTGACCGAGGCATCGACCTCTGTGCCCTTGAGATCGGTCAAGCTTGAGATAAGGGCTGACTGGCAGCGGACGGGGTCTCGCAGCCTTCGCGAGCTTGGCCGACACAACATGCGCTGGCCGGCAGCAATCCGAAGCACTGGGAAGGGCGACGCGCTGTGGCAGAGCGCCTGTTTGTCGGTGGTCCGAGGCATACTTGAGTGCGTGTAAGGTGATCGCCGTCGGTCGCAGTCCTACCTTTGAACAACGTTTCGTGGGCTCCTAGGCGGAGGTGCCCTCCTGCGGAAACGATGATCGGGGCGACGTGTCTGACGAGCAAGGGGAAGTGCCCGGTGCCACCCCGTACCTGCTGGCGCAGGTGCGCGAATCCTTTGGGCGAGTGGTCTACAGCCAGAAGACCCATGAGAAGCAAGCGGACATCTGTTTCGTGAAGTATCGGTGGCAACAGGGCGTGCTCATCGCTCTCACAGCGATCAGCTCAGGCACCTTTTTGGCTACGATAATCGGTCTATTAGGCGATCCTGCCTTGGCTAGCCTCGCGACATCGACCATCGCGCTCTTGGTGAGCTGGATGAGTCTGGGGGCGAAGGCCTTCCGGTTTGCGGAGGAGTCCGACGCCCATCGCGACATCGCTTCTCGGCTCTGGGCTATACGCGAGTCGTACATCTCGCTGATCGCTGATCTGATGTCCGGCGACGTCTCGAATACACAGGCACAAGGTCGACGCGACGAACTCCAAGAAGCCACCCGCAACGCGTATTCTGACGCCCCCCGGACGAGTTCAAGGGCGTTCGCGCGCGCTCAAGAAGGGCTCAAAAACAACGAAGAGATGACGTTCACACCTCACGAAATCGACCTGTTCCTCCCCGAAGCGCTCAGACTCGGCAACAAAGGAACCTGCTCATGAAGACATCCGATATTTTCGACGCATTGTTGACGGACTTGAAAGTCGGCGACACGGCGGTTTCGGTATCATCCCGCCGGGACCAGATCGTGAAGGCGCTGAACAAAGACTTTCGTTCTAAGGACGGATGCGCCGACTACAGGCTGATGGTGGGCTCCTACGGCCGCCACACAGCCATTAAGGGCGTGTCCGACCTAGACATGATCTTCGTTCTACCACCCGACATCCGCTCCAACTACGACAGCGACGCGGGACCTCGCAGGGTACTTGAGCGTGTCCGGGATGACCTGAAGGCGCGATATCCAAAAACCATGATCCGCGTCGACCAGTGCGTCGTACGGGTACAGTTCACCAGCAATGCTTTCAAGTTCGAAGTGCAGCCAGCCTTTGAGAACGAGGACGGCAGCTTCGAGTACCCGGACACGAAGGCACAAGGCTGGAGAGTCACGAAGCCCCGGGACGAGATTGCGGCCACCAAACAATGTAATGACCGCACATCCACGAACATGCGCAATCTGGCTCGCATGATACGTGCGTGGAAGAACGCTAATGGAGTGGTTATGGGGGGTCTGCTCATCGATACGCTAGTACATGGATTCTTCGCGCAGACTAACGACTATGACTCGGCGACAACAGACACATTTGACCTCATGGTACGCGACTTCTTCGAGTTTCTGAAAGAGGAACCCGATAAGGGCTACTACCTCGCCCTGGGGAGTAACCAGAGAGTAACGGTGAAGGCGCGGTTCCAGCCCAAGGCAAAGAAAGCGTATAACAAGTGCCTTGATGCTATCGAGGAAACAGGCAAGTCAGCGGCCAACGAGAAGTGGCGGGAAGTCTTCGGCACATCGGTGCCGCTCGCGACCCGCAAGGCTGCTCAGCTGTTCGGAGACTCTGAGCAGTTCATCGAGAACGAGTATCCCGTCGACATTGTCGAATCCGTCACCGTCGACTGTGAAGTCACGCAGAACGGATGGAGACCAACGAGTCTTCGGGAGATGCTGCGAACAGGCGCGCCATTGAAAGCCGACAAAACGCTGAAGTTCTACATTATCAACTGCACGGTCGGAGAGCCATACCAAGTGAAGTGGAAGGTACTGAACCGCGGCCCAGAGGCCGAGCGACGGAATATGATCCGTGGTCAAGTTGTCGAATCCACCAGTCGGAACACTCGAATGGAGCACTCGGACTTCAAGGGCAACCACGTTGTCGAGTGCTATGTCATCAAGGACGGAATCGTTGTTGCCCGCGACCGGATCGATGTTCCGATCAGCAACACGAGCATCAGGTCTGTGAATGCCTCTTAAACAATCCGTCATAACCGTCGCTCTCAGTGGCCCCGCCCGACATGCTCATTTCGCCACCTGGAGAGTTCCACGTATCAAACGCAAGTGTCTGAAAGTATTTGGCAGTCATGACTTCAGGGCTATAGAGCGGGTTGGCTCCGCCCCGGGAGGCGTCGCCGTGTTTCGACTGGCGGGGTCTGCTGTAGGGATTGGTGGCACCTGATGTGAGCGCACGTGGGTGCGTTCTGGAAGGATGATCATCATGCCTAAGGCCTATCCCAAGGAATTCCGCGAGGACGTGATCCGGGTGGCTCGCACCAGTGAGGCCCCGTTGCGTCAGGTTGCCAAGGACTTCGGTATAGCCGAGTCTTGTCTGCGACGGTGGGTGCACAAGGCGGAGTTAGCCGAGGACCCCCAAGCGCCAGCAGTTTCGGAGTCTGGTGAGCTGCGAGCGTTGAAGCGCCGCAACCAGGTTCTCGAGCAGGAAAACGAGATCCTGCGGCGGGCGGCTGCGTTCTTTGCTCGGGAGATCTCCCCAAAATGAAGTACCCACTCGTCAAGGAGCTGGCTGTAGACGGGATCCCCGTCACGGCGACGTGTAGGGTCTTGAAGCTCCACCGCCAGCACTATTACCGCTGGCTCACACACCCCATCACCGTTTCGGAGGTTCGAGACGCCTACCGGGCCAACGCTCTCTTTGACGCGCACTGCGACGATCCAGAGTTCGGGTACCGGCTCTTGGCCGATGAAGCTCGAGAAGCTGGCCAGGTGATGTCGGATCGCACGGCGTGGAAGATCGCCTCTCAGAACTCCTGGTGGAGCGTGTTCGGCAAGCGGCGGGGGAAGAACGCCAAGCCAGGGCCCGCGGTCCATGACGACCTGTGCACGGTCACAGACGAGCATGGGCGCACTCGCCACCAGTTCCAAGCGGAAGGCCCCAACCAGTTATGGCTCACCGACATCACAGAGCATAGGACCGCTTGGATTCCAGCAGTCGTTGCAACACCAGCGGCGAGGAGCGGAGATGCCGGCGAGGAAGTACACGGAGCAGCAGAGGTTGGCGTTCTTGGGGTTGATCGATCGGGGCGGATCGGTGCGGGCAGCTGCGCTGGCCGTCGGCGTGAGTCCGGATCGCGGCTACCGATGGATGAAGCAAGCGGGGCTGTCGACGCCGCGGAGCACGCAGCGCAAGCACGCCCCGGAGGACAAGGCGGAGTTCTTCAGACGGCTCGCTGTGAGCGGCAACGTCTCGGCGGTCGCACGCGAACTCGGCTTCAACCGGGTCACCTGCTACGCCTGGGCGCATAAGGCGGGGATCTTCACGGGCGCTTACGCGGACGCGAAACGGCAGGAGTTCCTTAAGCTTCGACGTGAGGGCGTATCACGCCGCGAGGCCGCTCAACGGCTGGGCGTCGAATCCCACCAGGCGCTGGACTGGGACAAGGGCATCCGTGTGTTCTCGAAAGGCCGGATCTACCCTGACGGCAGAGTGGTGCTCTACCGGCCTGAGGAGGTCCTGGCGAACGTGAAGAATCCGAGAACTGCATGGGTCCAAGGCGAACGCGTCCCCGTTGCCCGTGTCGAGCAGGTCATCGATGCCCGCTACCTCAGCCTCCTCGAGCGAGAACGGCTGAAGGACCTGATGATGATGGGCCTGTCAAGATCGCGGCGATGATGGGGCGGGCGCCTTCGACGATTAGCCGTGAAGTGAGACGCAACACCGTCAGCAGGATCGGCTATCTGCCTCACACGGCGCATCGTGTCTCCGTGAAGCGGCGTGAACGCCCGAGGGCAGCAAAGCTCGCGGTCGATGGCCCTCTGCGGGATTACGTCGCCGCCAAGCTCAAGAAGCGATGGTCGCCGGAGCAGATCTGCCATCGGCTTCAGCGAGACTTTCCCCATGACCCGGGGATGCGCGTGAGCTGCGAGACGATCTACCAGGCCATCTATGTCCACGCGCATGGAGAGCTGAGACGCGAGTTGGCAGGCTCGCTGCGTCGCGGTCGTTCGCGCCGCAAACCCCACCGTGACCCGCAGATGCGCACGAGCAGGTTTATCGACGAGATGACACCGATCTCCCAGCGCCCCGCCGACGTCGAAGGTCGCACGGTCCCAGGGCACTGGGAAGGCGACCTGATCGTTGGCGCCGGCAGTGGTTCAGCCGTCGCGACACTCGTTGAAAGGACCACGCGCTACGTGGTCCTAGGTCATCTTCCGATCGAGCGTACTGCCGATGCTGTTCGCGACAGCCTCGTCTCCGCTTTGCAGGGGATGCCGCCCGCGCTGAAGAAGACCCTCACCTGGGATCAGGGCGCGGAGATGAGTGAGCACCGGGCCTTCTCCCTCGCCACGGACATGGCGGTCTACTTCTGCGATCGGGCTTCACCTTGGCAGCGCGGCACGAACGAGAACACCAACGGGCTGCTCCGGCAGTATCTTCCCAAAGGCACAAACCTCCGCACCCACGACGCCGGGGCCCTCGCCGCGATCGCCGACGAACTGAACGACCGGCCGCGCAAGGCGCTGAACTGGGACACTCCGATGGAGCGGATGAGTGCTTTACTGGGCTCGGGATAGTTCACACCGTTGCAACGACTGCTGGAATCCAAGCCGCTGAGGGCAAGATCTACATGTGCTGCGTCAAAGATGTGTTCTCCAACCGGATCGTTGGGTACTCCATCGGCTCGCGGATGAAAGCTCGCCTGGCAGTTACCGCCCTCAACAACGCCGTCGCCATGCGTGGTGACGTCGCTGGGTGCGTCGTCCACAGCGACAGGGGTAGTCAATTCCGCTCCAAGAAATACCAGCGAGCTCTCGCTGGTCATGACCTGGTGGGATCCATGGGGCGAGTGGCCTCGTGCGGGGACAATGCAGCCATGGAAAGTTTCTTCAGTCTGGTGCAGAAGAACGTCCTCAACCGCACTTCCTGGGCCACCAGGACCCAGCTGCGCATCGCGATCGTGTCCTGGATCGAAGGCACCTACCACCGCCGACGCAGACAATCACGCCTGGGACGCTTGACCCCCATCGAATACGAAGCCATCATGACCCAACCGGCGACACAAGCCGCCTAACCCACCCTGACACCAATCCCTACAGCAGACCCCCGGCGCACCCGATCAACTGGAACCTCCTGTCCTCGACCGACCTGGAAGCCGAACTGCTAGAGCTGAACCGATGGGTGGACTGGCTGCGCCACACCTATGGCCTTCCGGCCAGCGTGATCCCGCCGATGTGGCATCGGCATCCCGAGCTGATCTGGGAACTCTCCGCCCTCCACCTCAGCTGGCTGGCGGCCTACGATGCCGAGCAGAACGCCGCCGCCCCATTGGGATGGCACCGCGACTTCGCCGACACACGCCAGCGCCTCCGCGAATGGGTCGCGACCTCCGGCACCCGCCTGGACCGCGACCGCCCCACCCGGCAAACCAGCTGGCCCGGCGAGGAGGCCGCTGCACCCGTCGACGAGAAGGCGATCGGCGACCGGGACGAGGACTTCGTGCGCTTCGTCATCGACGAAGTCAACAAACGCAAGCGCGCTGAGGACAACTTCTACGCTGGCGTCAACCCCGAGACTGGCGAGGTCGGCTGATGGTCCGGAACTACCACCGCAAGACGAGCTGGCGTCCACGCGACGAACGACAACTTTCCGCGAGAGCGGAGCACCGCGACAGCCCTGACCTGGGGAAACTCAGTGAACTGCTGATCCGCCTCACGCTTCAGGAGACAGGACAACGGCGCATCGAGCGGTCGTCTTCGCCCAGAGCGATGACATCCGGTGGCGGGACAGAGTAAAATAGGAACATCCGCCGTAGAGGTGGATGTTGTGGTCCTTGACCTCGCCACCATGGCGGGGCATCTTCACTTGGCCTTCACGGTCATGTCCTTGCGGCTTTCGGGCTTTTCTCACGATCAGCATTCGCAGTTGACGACTCTGCGGTGGTTCGGACCACTAGCTGCGGAGAAAAGCCATGACCACACTCGTTGACGACCGTCTCAAGGTCGCTAGTCTCGTTTCCCCTTCCATACCCACGGGCGGGGCGACCGCCGTGATCTACCTGCGGGTGTCCACCAAGGAGCAGGCGGAGAAGGGTGGCGGCGAGGAAGGGTACTCGATACCCGCCCAGCGCGACGCGAACATGAACAAGGCCGAACAGCTCGGCGCGACGGTGGTCGAAGAGTTCGTTGACGCGGGCGAGTCCGCGCGCAAGGCCGACCGGCCCGCGCTGATGCGGATGATCAAGTACGTGGCCGAGCACCAGGTCAACTACTGCATCGTCCACAAGGTCGACCGGCTCGCCCGTAACCGAGCCGACGACGTGACCATCCACCTGGCCCTGCGCGACGCCGGGGTCATGCTCGTATCAGCGAGCGAGAACATCGACGAGACGCCCTCGGGGATGCTGCTGCACGGCATCATGTCCTCCATCGCCGAGTTCTATTCGCGTAATCTCGCCACAGAAACCATCAAAGGCCTGACGCAGAAGGCGTCGCAAGGCGGCACGATCGGCGCGGCCCCGGTCGGATACGAAAACGTCGGGATTCGCAACGAGCACGGACGCGAAGAGCGCACCGTCCGCATCGACGCGGAGCGCGGCGAGCTGGTGTCGTGGGCGTTCCAGGTGTTCGCCTCCGGCCTGTGGACAGTCGCCGAGTTGCAACGCGAACTCGAACGGCGCGGGCTGACGACGCGTCCCACCCCCAGGCGTCCAGCAAGGCCGTTGGGCAAGAGCAGTCTGCGCCGGATGCTGCGCAATACGTATTACAAGGGCGACATCACCTACAAAGAGGTCACATACCGGGGGAGCCATGAACCCCTCGTGCCCCGTGAAGTCTGGTACCAGGTCCAGGCCGTCCTCGACTCCCACGTGTCCGCCGCCGACAAGACCCAGGTCCACGATCACTACCTGAAAGGCACGGTGTACTGCGGGCAGTGTGGCTCGCGGCTAATCATCTGCCATGCGCGCAACCATCAGGGCAGGGTCTACCCGTACTTCGTGTGCTCGGGCAGGCACTCCGGCAGCACCGACTGCACCCGGCAGGCGATGTTGATCGAGGACGTGGAGCATCTCATCGAGGACTACTACCAGTCGATTCAGGTGTCAGCTCAGGTGCGCGAAGATGTGGCCGGGATGCTGCACGCCGAGTTCGACCGACTCATGGCCTCCGAAACCAAGGAGCTCGAACAGCTCACCAAGCAGCGAGACAAGTTGGAGGCCGAGCGCTTCAAGCTCTTGCAGGCCCACTACGCCGACGCGGTGCCGCTCGACATACTCAAACGCGAGCAGTCCAGGATCGGCGCCGCCCTGGAGACCATCGACAACCACATCGCCGCCCACGACAACGAGTACCTGGAAGCCCGAGAGAACCTGGAAGACTCGCTCGGCCTGCTGGCGAACATTTCGGCCATCTACCAGCGGTGCGACGACCTGAACAGGAGACTGTGCAACCAGGCGTTCTTCACCAGAATCTACATCGACGAGGAGGGGGAGCGGCGGGTGCGCGTGGACTTCCAGCGTCCCTTCGACGCGCTGTGCGATCCCGAGGTGCAGGGCAACGCCCTGAACTGGGCAGCCGAAGCGAAGAAGCAAGGTCAGGTCCAAACCGGACCAAGGATGGTTCCTTTGGTCGAAGGTTTGAACTTGAGTCAAGTGGGGTGGCTGACGGGATTCGAACCCGCGACATCCTGGACCACAACCAGGTGCTCTACCAGCTGAACTACAGCCACCATCGCCGCCAGGCGTAGGCCCGCGACGGGTCACGATGCTACCAGCTCAGCCCTTCGGCGGCGAAATCGCGTCCGCGGCCGCAGGGGTGGCGTACGACACGCCCCGCACCCCACGCCCCGCGCGCGACTCCGCGGCGAAGGGGCCGAGCCGGCCTCAACCCCACCCGAGGTCGTCGAGCTCCGCGTCCTCAATGCCGAAGAAATGGCCGATCTCATGGATCACGGTGACGCGGACCTCCTCGGCGACTTCCTCGTCCGTGTCGCACATCCTCAAAGTCGGATTGCGGTAGACGAAGACGCGGTCCGGCAGCACGCCCGCGTAGTCGTCCCTCTCGGTCAGCGGCACGCCATCGTAGAGGCCCAGCAGACCCGGCTGGTCCGCGGGCGGATCGTCCTCGACCAGGACCACCAGGTTCTCCACCTGGTCCCAGAACTCGTCGGGGATCTCCTCGAGGGCCTGACCGACCAGATCCTCGAAGTCCTCCCGGCTCATCTCCACGGACACGCCCCGCCTCCTCCCCCGCCGCTCCGGCGGCACCTCCCGCCGATGGCGCCCATCCGGGCGCGCTCACCAGAACGCGCGCACCGTGATCGCGTCGGCGAAATTACCCAGCGCCTCGGGCGTGGCCTCCAGATACAGGTCCGCGTCCACCATCGACACCTCCATCACGAGGAACGACCCCCGGCCGTCCGGCACGAGGTCGACGCGGTTGAACAGGAACTGCTCGTCGCGTCCCAGCAGGGAGCGCACGTAGTCGTGGAGGACGGCCCGGATCTCCTCGCCCCAGCGCCACTGCTCCTCGGTGGCGTGCTCGGCGGTCACCACCGCCTCGTGCATCCTCGGATCGGTGACGCGGGCGGGGTGCAGCACGGCGCGCTTCTCCACGGCATGGGACACCAGGCCGTTGAAGAACACCAGCGAGAGCTCGCCGTGGACGTCGATCTGCTCGAGGTAGCGCTGGACCATCACGGCCCGGCCCTGCGAGAGCAGGTTCATCGCCTGCAGGATCGCGGCCTGGCGCTGCCCGGTGTCGTTGGCCGTGTACCGCCCGATGTCGCGCACGCCCGAGGAAACGGCCGGCTTGACCACGAAATCCCCCATGGCGGGGAAGCGC
Source organism: Schaalia naturae (assembly GCF_042665795.1). Lineage (NCBI taxonomy): Bacteria > Bacillati > Actinomycetota > Actinomycetes > Actinomycetales > Actinomycetaceae > Schaalia > Schaalia naturae. The sequence goes on along the minus strand of NZ_JBHTEF010000001.1, from coordinate 538,791 downwards.
GAGTGGACCTGCTGCTTGGACAGGTGCTGGTCGGGCTCCAGCCAGGTGGTGGGGATCACCGACAGGCCCCGCTTGGCCAGGTCGATCATGTAGTGCTTGTCCGAGTTCCACCGCAGGATGTCGGCGTGGTTGAGCAAGCGGGGAACCGACTCCGCCCACGACAGGAAACGCTCGCGGTCGTAGGCGTAGTCGGACACCGAGCGCACGACGCACACCCCGGCCTCCGACCAGTCGACGCCCGGATCGCTCCACACGGCGATGTGCGGATCCGCCCCCCGGTCGGACAGCGCGTCCAGCAGCCCCGCCTCATCCGAGTACAGGTTCGGCATCTCTGCCGATGTGACCAGTGTGATCCTCGGTTTCGTCATGGACGACAGGGTACCCTCCAGGGCCTCGGCGCCGCCCTCGCCCGGTCAGCGCAGCCCCAGGGGGCGGGCCAGCGCGCCCTCGAGCAGCTCGTCGACCAGTTCCGGGTAGGAGACTCCGGCCTGCGCCCACATCTGGGGGAACATCGAGAACGGTGTGAAGCCCGGCATCGTGTTGACCTCATTGACGGTGACCGCTCCGGTGTCCGGGTCGTAGAAGAAGTCGACGCGGGCGAGGCCCTCGCACAGCAGCGCGTCGAAGGCCCGCGCGGCGAGGCCCTGGATGCGCCGGGCGTCCTCCTCCGGGACCTCGGCGGGACACACGAGGCCCACGGCCTCGGTGTCGATGTACTTCGCGTCGTAGTCGTAGAAGCCGCCCTCGGGCACCACGATCTCCCCGAGGGGGGCCGTGCGCGGGGCCTCCGAGGCCCCCCGCCCCGCCAGGACCCCGCACTCGACCTCGCGTCCGGACAGGAGCGCCTCGACCATGACCCTGGGGTCGTGGTTGGAGGCCTCCTTGACCGCCGTCGCCAGCTGGCCGGGGGCGTCGACGCGGGAGATCCCGATCGAGGATCCGGCGCGGCACGGCTTGACGAACACGGGGTATCCCAGCGCGGCGACCCGCTCCAGGCACTGCTCGCGCTCCGACTCCCACTGGTGCGCGGTGATGAGCTCCCACCGTCCGACCTCGATGCCGGCGGACGCCAACACGGTCTTGGTGAGGTGCTTGTCCATCGAGATCGCCGAGGACGTCACGCCGCATCCCACGTAGCGCACGTCCGCCATCTCGAACAGACCCTGGATGGTGCCGTCCTCGCCGTAGGGGCCGTGCAGCAGGGGGAGGACCACGTCGACGGCTCCCAGATCGGTGACGCCAGTCGCCGTCCCGTCCTCGCCGACGGCCGTCTCGAGGAGGCGGGCCCCGCCCTCGGTCAGTGTGACCCGCGAGGACCCGGGGTGCACGGACTGGCCGCGCCCGTCCCTCAGCTCGAACAGCGACGGGTCGTCGGGCACCCGGACCCACTCGCCGTCGCGCGTGATCCCGATGGGCAGCACCTCCCATTTCTCGCGGTCGATCGCGCGGAGCACGCCGGCGGCGGTGGCGCAGGAGATCTCATGCTCGCCGGAGCGTCCCCCGAAGACGATGAGGACGCGCGGGCGGGCCCCGTGCCCGGAGGGCTGGAAGGAGCGCTCTGTCATGGCGTCCACCCTAGTGCGCCGCCGGCGGGCGGCCGCCCAAGGGGCGGTGCCGACACGCGGCGTTCCGCGCCTCACAGCAGCTCGATGCGCCAGCCGTCCATCTTCTGGGGGCGGGCGAGGAGCATCTCGCCCATCTCCTGGATGGTGGCCCCCTCATGCACGACGCGCACGACGGCCTCGGTGATCGGCATGTCGACCTCGTGGGCGCGCGCCAGGTCGAGGACCGGCTTGGCCGACCGCACCCCCTCGACCACGCCAGGGGACAGGGCGAGCGCCTCCTCCAGCGACGCGCCACGGCCCATCCGCAGGCCCAACGAGTAATTCCTCGACAACTTCGATGAGCAGGTGGCGACCAGATCGCCCACGCCCGCGAGGCCGGAGAAGGTCCCCGGATCCGCCCCCAGCGTCGTGCCCAGCCGCGTGATCTCGGCCAGGCCCCGGGTGATGAGCGTCGCCCGCGTGTTCATGCCCAGCCCCATGCCCTCCGCGGCGCCGATGGCCACGGCGATGACGTTCTTCGTCGCCCCCGCGATCTCGCAGCCGAGGACGTCCTGGGACACATACGGGCGGAAATAGGGGTTGTGGCAGGCCAGCGCGATGCTGGTGGCGACCTCCGTGTCCTGACAGGCGATCACCGTGGCCGTCGGGTTCTCCGCGGCGATCTCGCGGGAGAGGTTGGGCCCCGACAGGACGGCGATGCGCCCGGCGGGCAACTCCGACGCTTCGCGCGCCACCTCGTGGACGGTCGTGAGGGATCCGGGCTCCAGCCCCTTCGCCAGCGTGAGCAGGACGGCGTCGTCCTCGATCAGGGGCGCCGCTCGACCGACGGTCTCGCGCACCGCCGCCACCGGCACGACCACGGCGACCATCTGCGCCCCGTCCAACGCCACGCCGAGGTCCCCAGTGGCGCTGATCGACCCGGGGAGGTCGATGCCCGGCAGGTACGTGGAGTTCTCATGCGAGTTGATGAAGTCGACGACCCCCGCGCTGCGTCCCCACATCGACACCGTCAGACCCGCGTCGGCGAGCACCTTCGCGAAGGTCGTGCCCCACGCACCGGTTCCCAGCACAGCGGCGTGTGTGATCTCCATGCCCCGACTCTACGACGGGTGCGCGCCGGACGCGGCCCCTCTAGACTGCGAGGACACCCATCACGTGCGCCGCGCGGCCGTTGCGCGACGCGCGGCCCGCCCACTGCCACATGCGGAGGCCCCGATGCCGTATCGACGCACGTCCCACCACCGGACCGGCCGCCTCGCCGCGGCGCTCGCCCTCCTGATCGCGGCCCCGCTCGCCGCCTGCACTCCCTCCGACCAGGAGTCCTCGCCCCAATCCGCCTCGCAGGCGCCCTCCGCCTCCGTGTCGCAGTCCGGCGGATCCTCTCAGGCCTCCGCCTCGTCCACGGCGGCGTCGCCCTCGCCGACGCAGGACGAGTCGGACGCGACCACCCCGATCCTGGGCGCCGACGCGTGGACGACGGCCCCCTCGGACAAGGACGCCGCCCCGACGTCGGAGGGCCTGGTCTTCCATGATCTGAGGGCGGGCGATCACGAGGGCTTCTACCGCGTCGTCGTCGAGTTCTCGGGATCGGGGGATCCCGGCTGGTTCATGTCCTGGGCCGAGCAGCCGGTCGAGCAGGGGCGCGGGCTGCCCCTGGACGTCGAGGGGGTCGCCTTCCTCAACCTCGCGATCACCGGCACCTCGATGCCCCTGGACGACGAGCAGACCTCGCAGTACTACTCCGGCCCGTCGAATGTCGCGGTCGGCACGCTCGACGTCATCGAGGACGGCACCTTCGAGGACCAGACCCACATCGTCATCGGCATGGACGACGTCCGGGAGTTCCAGGTCGGCACGCTCACCGACCCCGTCCGCGTCGTCATCGACGTCAAGAAGTAGCGCGCCCCCCGCGGTCCCGGTCCTTCTTCGCGGGCTTCGCCCCGCGCGAGGTCCTCGGATCGAAGGGCGTCTCGGGCGCGGTGCCGCCGCGGAGCGCCTCGACCCCGGCGGTGATGGCGCGGAAGATCCGCCCCGTCGCCTCCTCGACGGCCCCATGGTCCTGCGATCCGCGATCGGAGTAGAGATCGGACAGATCGACGGCGGGCAGGATGCGGACCCGCGAGGGCTGGTGAGACCTGAGGGAGACCCTCAGCGAATAACGCGGCATGACATCCTGCATGCCCCACTGCGCGACCGGAATGATCGGCGCGTGGGTGTCCAGCGCCAGCCTCGCGGCCCCGGTCTTCGCACGCATCGGCCAGTAGCCGGGCTCCGCCGTGAGCGTGCCCTCCGGGTACAGCCCGACGCACTGGCCATCGGCCAGCAGCTGCGTGGCGACCTCCAGGGACGCGCCGGGATGGGACCCGCGGTCGACGGGAACCAGGCCGATCGACGCGAACCACGCGCCCACGACAGGGATGTCAAGCATCTCCTTCTTCGCCATCATCCGCACCTGGTACCCGTGGGACACCATCGCGTACCAGATCCCCACCGGGTCGAGGTTCGAAATGTGATTGGGCGCGAGGACGAAACCGCCCTCTGCGGGCAGGTTCTCCTCTCCTTCGACCTGGACGTCGACGAAGTGGGCGAAGATCGGGCCCAGGTAGCGGTACGTCCGATGAGAGGCGGGGGTGACGGCGTGGCTCACGGGGCCAGAGTCTAGCCTGCCCCGCCGGCCCGCCGGCCCGCCGGCTATCGGCGAGGACCCCGCGCGGCAGCGCGGCGGCTCAGACGAGGACGCGGACGACGCCCGGCGCCACGGACACGCGCAGCGGGAGGCGCCCGACGAGATCGCCGTCCGCCATGGCGGGCAGGCCCTCGGGCGCGAGGACCTCCACCTCCCGCACGGAGGAGAGGTGGACCAGCGGGTGGTCGGCGTTGCGCTGGGCCACCACCTGGATGACCGCCGGCAGCACCGTGTGCAGCGGGACCTGGTCGACCCGGAACAGCTCCAGAACGCCGTCGAACGGGTCGGAGGAGGGCACCACATGGACGCCGCCGCCGATGAAGCCCGAGTTCGACACCGAGAACACCCACCCCGGCAGGTCCAGCTCCGCCCCGTCGACCCGCGCCCGGAAGCCGGCGCCATGGAAGTGCGCCGGCGTGGTCAGCGCGCCCCAGGCGTAGGCCATCGGCCCGGACCGCAGCCAGGAGTCGTTCGCCAGCTTGTTCGCCCACGCGTCCAGCCCCAGGGACACGACGCCCAGGGCCAGTCTGCGCGCCCCCTGGGCATCCCCGACCCAGATCCCGTCGAGGGAACGCACGCGCTCCCCCAGGTCCCGCGGGTCGGACCCCGCCCACGGCCGTTCCGCCAAGCCCAGCGGCGCCAGGGAGACCGCCCGGGCCACGGGATCGGGCCCCGCCCCGATCGACCGGCACAGATCGTTGCCCCGCCCGCCGGGCAGGGGAACCAGGACCGCCTGGGAGCCCACCAGGCCCTGGGCGACGGCGGCGATGAAGCCGTCGCCGCCCAGGGCAGCGACGCAGCGGGATCTGACCGCGGCCTCGGCTGCGACGGCACCGGGATCGTCGTCGCTGGTGGTCACCCTGACCTCCACGCGCCAACCGCCCTCTTGGAGGCGGCGCACGACGCTGGGCCCGACGCGCACGGCCCGGCCGCGCGCCGACATCGATGACACGAGCACCGTCATCGGCCGGCGGCCGACGCGGGACCCGCCCGCTCCGGGGCTCACGCGGCGTCGACGTACTCGACGCGGGCGTCGAGCTGGTGGAGCTTCGTGAGGAAGTGCTCGTAGCCGCGTGAGATCACGTCGACGCCCGAGACCCGCGACGTGCCCTCCGCCGCGAGGGCCGCGATGAGGTGGGAGAAGCCCCCGCGCAGGTCAGGGACGGCGATGTCCGCGCCGTGCAGCGGCGTCGGCCCGGAGATGACGGCCGAATGGTAGAAGTTGCGCTGCCCGAACCGGCAGGGCGTCGACCCCAGGCACTCCTTGTACACCTGGATCGTGGCGCCCATCTGGCGCAGCGCGCCGGTGAACCCGAAGCGGTTCTCGTAGACCGTCTCATGGACGATGGACAGGCCCTCCGCCTGCGTGAGCGCCACGACCATCGGCTGCTGCCAGTCCGTCATGAACCCGGGATGGACCCCCGTCTCCAGGGCGATCGAGCGCAGAGGCCCGCCCGGATGGTAGAAGCGGATGCCCTCCTCGTCGATGTCGAAGGCGCCGCCCACCTTCCGGAAGGTGTTGAGGAAGGTGATCATGTCGGGCTGATGCGCCCCGCGCACGTAGATGTCGCCGTGGGTGGCCAGCGCCGCCGCCCCCCACGAGGCCGCCTCGATGCGGTCGGGCAGCGCCGTGTGGCGGAACCCGGTGAGGTGGGAGACGCCCTCGATGCGGATCGTGCGATCCGTGTCGACCGAGATGATCGCCCCCATCTTCTGCAGCACGTTGATGAGGTCCATGATCTCGGGCTCCGTGGCCGCGCCGTGCAGCGTCGTGATGCCCTCGGCGCGCACCGCCGTGAGCAGCGTCTGCTCCGTGGCGCCCACGGACGGGAACGGCAGGGTGACGACCGTGCCCTTGAGTCCGCCGGCCGGGCTGGAGATGTGGATGCCATCGGGACGCTTGTCCACGACGGCGCCGAACTTGCGCAGCGTGTCCAGGTGGAAGTCGATGGGCCGCCCCCCGATGTTGCATCCTCCCAGTTCGGGGATGAAGGCCTCCCCCAGCTGGTGGAGGAGCGGTCCACAGAACAGGATCGGGATGCGCGAGGAGCCGCCCAGGGCGTCGATGTCGGCGCGCCGGGCGGCCTTGACGTTCCTCGGATCCAGGGTCATGACCCCGCGGTCCTGGTCGAAGTCGACCTGGACGCCGTGCAGGCCGAGCAGGTCGGAGACCACGTCCACGTCGCGGATCAGGGGCACATTGCGCAGCTGCGAGGGGCCGTCGGCGAGGAGCGACGCCACCATCGCCTTGGGCACGAAGTTCTTCGCGCCGCGGACGGTGATCTCCCCGATCAGAGGGTGACCACCCTCGATGTGCATGATCGACTCCATGGGCCAGCCGCTCCTGAGGTGTGGGGTGAACGTGGCACACACTCTAGTTCACGCCTGTGGGCGTCGTCCTCGTCAACGTCGTCACGGGGCCGGGGCGCCCGGGGGCCCGGGGAACGGGCGGGGTCCCGGGGCCTCACGAAAGGCGGGGCATGCCCAACGCCACAGGGCGGGCGGACTCGATCCGCTCCTTCGGGAGCGTGCGGGCGGGCAGGGTCGTGGGCTTGAAGGAGGGACGGCGCGCCTCGAAGTCGGTGATGGCCTGCTCGTCGCGCAGCGTGAGCCCGATGTCGTCCAGACCCTCCATGAGGCGCCAGCGGGTGTAGTCGTCGATCTGGAAGCGGCACATCACGGGGCCCGCCTGGACCGTGCGGTTCTCCAGGGACACGGTCACCTCGGTGCCCGGCTCCGTCTCGAGGACCTTCCACAGGGACTCGCAGTCCTCCTCCGTGATGACGCCGGTGACGAGGCCCTGCTTCCCGGCGTTGCCGCGGAAGATGTCGGCGAACTTCGGAGCCAGGACCACGCGGAAGCCGTAGTCCTTGAGAGCCCACACGGCGTGCTCGCGCGAGGAACCGGTCCCGAAGTCGGGGCCGGCGACCAGCACCGAACCGGAGGCGTAGGACTTCTGGTTGAGGACGAAGTCCGGATCGGTGCGCCACGCGGCGAAGAGCGCGTCCTCGAAGCCGGTCCGGGTCACGCGCTTGAGGTAGACGGCCGGGATGATCTGGTCGGTGTCGACGTTCGACCGGTGCATCGGGACCCCGATGCCGGTGTGGGTGGTGAACTTCTCCATGTCTGTCAGTTCCTCTTCCTCGCTGGTTCCCGGGCCGGGCTCACAGATCCGCCGGACTGGACAGCGTGCCGCGCACGGCGGTCGCGGCGGCGACCAGGGGCGACACGAGGTGGGTGCGGCCCCCCTTGCCCTGTCGGCCCTCAAAGTTGCGGTTGGAGGTCGAGGCCGCCCGCTCCCCCGGTGCGAGCTGGTCGGGGTTCATGCCCAGGCACATCGAGCACCCGGCGTTGCGCCATTCGGCGCCGAAGTCCGTGAAGACGCGGTCCAGGCCCTCGTCCTCGGCCTGGAGGCGCACCCGGGCGGAGCCGGGGACCACGAGCATCCGCACCCCCTCGGCCTTGGTGCGGCCGCGCAGCACCTTGGCGGCCGCGCGCAGGTCCTCGATGCGGCCGTTCGTGCAGGACCCCAGGAAGACGGTGTCGACCCGGATGTCCCTCATCGGGGTGCCCGGCTCCAGCCCCATGTACTCCAGGGCGCGCTCCGCGGATGCGCGCTTCGTGGCGTCGGTGAAGTCCGCGGGATCCGGGACGGCGGCCGACAGAGGGACCCCCTGGCCCGGGTTGGTGCCCCATGTCACGTAGGGCTCGAGCTCGGGGGCGTCGATGACGACCTCCGCGTCGAAGACGGCGTCCTCCTCGGAGCGCAACGTCCTCCAGTACGCGACGGCGCGGTCCCACTCCTCGCCCTCGGGCGCGTGCGGACGGCCCTTGACGTAGTCGAAGGTCGTCTGGTCAGGTGCCACCATGCCGGCGCGCGCGCCCGCCTCGATCGACATGTTGCAGATCGTCATCCGGCCCTCCATCGAGAGCTCCCGGATGGCTTGCCCCCGGTACTCGAGGACGTACCCCTGGCCGCCGCCGGTGCCGATGCGGGCGATGACGGCCAGGATGATGTCCTTCGCCGACGCGCCGGGTGGGAGGGAGCCGTTGACGGTGACGGCCATCGTCTTGAACGGCTGGAGCGGGAGGGTCTGGGTGGCCAGGACGTGTTCGACCTCCGAGGTCCCGATGCCGAACGCCAGGGCACCGAAGGCGCCGTGGGTCGAGGTGTGGGAGTCCCCGCACACGATCGTCATGCCCGGCTGGGTGAGCCCGAGCTGCGGGCCGACGACGTGGACGATGCCCTGGTCGGCGTCGCCGAGGGAGTGCAGGCGGATGCCGAACTCCTGCGCGTTCGAGCGCAGGGTCTGGATCTGGCTGCGGGAGGTCTCGTCCGCGATCGGCAGGTCGATGTCGACCGTGGGGGTGTTGTGGTCCTCTGTGGCGATCGTGAGGTCGGGGCGTCGGACGCGGCGCCCGGCGAGGCGGAGCCCCTCGAAGGCCTGCGGGCTGGTCACCTCGTGCACGAGGTGGAGATCGATGTAGAGCAGGTCGGGGGCACCGTCTCGTCCCTTCGTCACGATGTGGTCCGCCCAGACCTTCTCTGCCAATGTGCCGCTCATGGCCGTGTCCTCCCCCGCGGCGCGAATCCGCGTCGCTACATCATGCGTGCCTGACATCGTCGCCAGTTCCGTGATGCGGAGATTTGGCATCTCAGTGCGTGAGATGGCAGGATCAGGTCATGGAGGACGCGACATCCAGCGGAGTGGGAGTCCTGGACAAGGCGGCGTTGGTCCTCGGTGCCCTTGAGGCGGGTCCCGCCACCCTTGCCCAGCTGGTTGCGGCGACGGGCCTGGCCCGTCCGACCGCTCATCGTCTGGCGGTGGCCCTCGAGTACCACCGCATGGTGGCTCGCGATATGCAGGGCCGGTTCGTCCTGGGCCCCCGGCTCCAGGAACTGGCCTCGGCGGCGGGCGAGGACCGTCTGCTGACGGCCTCGATGCCGGTGCTGGTCGCCCTGCGCGACCATACGAAGGAGTCGGCTCAGCTCTACCGCCGCCAGGGGGATTATCGCGTGTGCGTGGCCGCCGCCGAACGGCAGATGGGGCTGCGCGACTCGATTCCTGTGGGCGTCACCCTGTCGATGAAAGCCGGGTCGGCCGCCCAGGTGCTGCTCGCGTGGGAGGAGCCCGACCGCATGCACCGCGGCCTGTACAACGCCTCCTTCAACGCCACGATGCTGGCCCAGGTCCGCCACCGCGGATGGGCGCAGTCCGTGGGCGAGCGCGAACCCGGGGTCGCCTCGGTGTCGGCCCCCGTGCGCGGCCCGTCGGGGCGGGTGCTCGCCGCGATCTCGATCTCCGGCCCCATCGAGCGCATGGGACGCCAGCCCGGCCGCCAGCACGGGCCGTCCGTCGTCGCCGCCGCGAACCGTCTCTCCGACTACCTGCGGTCCGTGGAGGACATGGACGAGGGCGACTGAGGCGCCCAGCGGGTCAGCGGGCGGGCGCGGCCCGGCACGCCGTTAGGCTGTGGGGCATGCGCCGCACGCTCCTCGTCACCAACGATTTCCCGCCCGTGGTCGGGGGCATCCAGTCTTATCTGGACGACTACACGCGCCGACTGCCGCCCGGCGATCTTGTGGTCCTGGCCTCCACGCCGCCGGAAGGCGCGCAGGCGGCTCGCGCCCATGATGCGGGCCTCCCCTTCCCCGTCCACCGCATGCCCACGCCGGTCCTGCTCCCGACGCCCGATGTGCGCGCGCGGATGGCGGGCCTGATCCGCGCCGAGCGCATCGAGACCGTCTGGTTCGGGGCCGCGGCGCCCCTGGGGCTGCTCGGCGGCGCGGCGCGGCGCGCGGGCGCGACCCGCGTCATCGCCACCACCCACGGCCACGAGGTCGGCTGGTCGATGCTTCCCGGCGCGCGCCAGGCCCTGCGGCGCATCTTCGCCGACGCCGATGTCGTCACTTACATCTCGCAGTACACCCTGGGCCGGCTCCGACCGTTCATGCCGGAGGGCACGCGGATCGTCCATCTACCCTCCGGCATCGACGCGGACCGCTTCCGCCCGGATCCCGGGGCCCGCGCCGCGCTCCGGGGGCGCTACGGCCTGGGCGAGGCTCCGGTCGTCGTCTGCGTCTCCCGCCTGGTGCGCCGCAAGGGCCAGGACACGCTGATCCGCGTGTGGCCCCGCGTCGTCGCGCAGATCCCCGGCGCGCGCCTCGTCATCGTCGGATGGGGGCCGTACGCCAGGGCTCTGGCCCGGATGAGGCGCGACTCCCCGGTGCGCGACCGCATCATCCTCACCGGCAAGGTCCCCTTCGAGGAGCTGCCCGCCCACGTCGCGACGGGCGACGTCTTCGCGATGCCGTGCCGGACGCGCGGCGGAGGCCTGGACGTCGAGGGGCTGGGCATCGTCTTCCTCGAGGCCTCGGCCGCCGGCGTCCCGGTGGTCGCCGGGGACTCCGGCGGCGCCCCGGAGACCGTCCGGGAGGGCGTCACCGGTGTCGTCGTCCCGGGACGGGACGACGACACCCTCGTCGACGCCCTCACCGGTCTGCTGGAGGATCCGCCCGAGCGGGCCCGGTTGGGAGCAGCCGGCCGGGAGTGGATGCTGGCCGAGTGGACGTGGCCGCATCTGGTCGACCGTCTGGCGGGAGCCATCGACCAGAGGTGAGCAGCTGGCCGGCGACGAGGACGGCCCTGCGTCCCAGCGCGCTGCGACCACGGTCCCACGCGGGTGCCAGGAGCGGGCGTACCCTCGATCGAGGACGGCCTGTCTGTCCGGACAGCCCGTGTCCGCGCAGATGGGAGCGAATTTCATGACAGTTGGTCAGCATGTCGTCGGAGGCCGGGAGGGCGCCTCCCCCGATCTCCGCCCCGACGTCCACGGCATCCGGCCGATCGGATCCGTGCGCCCGGTGGAGTGGGTCTACGACCGCGCTCCGATGACGGTCTACTGGGAGATGACCCTCGCCTGCGCGCTGACGTGCCGGCACTGCCGGGCGCAGGCGTGGAACCGGCCCGCCCCTGGACAGCTCACAACGGAGCAGGGGGTGGCATTGCTCGACGACATCGCCAGCTTCGGGGACCCGCTCCCCCATCTCATCATGACGGGCGGGGACCCGATGCGGCGCCCCGATCTGCTCGAGCTCATGGAGGAGGCCCGCACGCGGCGCATCGGGGTGTCGCTCTCCCCCGCGGTCACCCCCGAGCTGACCCGCGAGCGGCTCGCCGAGGTCCAGCGGGCCGGCACGCGCGCGATCTCGCTGAGCCTGGACGGCTCTACCCCGCAGTCGCACGACGGCCTGCGCCGTGTCCCCGGCACCTTCGACCTCACGATGCGGGCTCTGGACGACGCGGCGGCGCTGGGGCTGCCCGTCCAGGTCAACACGCTGGTGACGTCCTCGACCGCCCCCGATCTCCCCGCGCTCCACCGCCTGCTAGTGGAGCGGGCCGTGGCGCGCTGGACCCTGTTCTTCCTCATCCGCACCGGGCGGGGCACCATGCTCCAGGAGGTCGCCCCGGAGCAGTCGGAGCAGATCCTGCGGTGGCTGGACGGCGTGCGCGACGAGTCCCCCTTCCAGGTGAGCACCACCGAGGCGCTGCATTTCCGACGGATCACCTCCCAGTCGATGGAGGCCCGGGGCATGACCCGCGCGCAGATCGGGGCATCGCGCCTCGCCCGGTCCTATGGCGTGCGCGACGGCAACGGGATCATCTTCATCTCCCACGTCGGGGACGTCACGCCGTCGGGTTTCCTCCCGGTGACGATCGGCAATGTCACGCGCGACTCGCTGGTGCGCCTGTACCGGGAGGACCCTCTGATGCGCGCCCTGCGATCTCCCGATTCCTTCGGCGGGGACTGCGGGGTGTGCGAATACAACCGCTGGTGCGGCGGGTCGAGGTCGCGCGCCTACGCCGCCACGGGCGACCCGCTGGCGGCGGACCCGCTGTGCGTCTACCGGCCGGGGAGATCGCGGAGCGAGGCCGCCTGAGGGCCCGCACGGCCCCCGGCCGTCTGCGCCGAAGAGAACATCGGAAATGGAGGGGGGCGGACCCTTCGGTCCGCCCCCCTCCGGGCTGGTACCCCCGACCGGATTTGAACCGGTGTTTGCGCCGTGAGAGGGCGACGTCCTGGGCCGCTAGACGACGGGGGCGATCTGACCCGCTGAAGCGGGTGTTTGTCCTGCCGAACGGATCGGCAGCGGTACCCCCGACCGGATTTGAACCGGTGTTTGCGCCGTGAGAGGGCGACGTCCTGGGCCGCTAGACGACGGGGGCTTGAAGGACACCGGTCAGATCACCGACCGGCCTTCGCTGGGGTACCAGGACTCGAACCTAGACTAAGTGAACCAGAATCACTCGTGCTGCCAATTACACCATACCCCACGGTGTCTCGCCTCCGGCACGGCCGTCGGCGACAGGACTAGAGATTACCCGAACCGCCTTCGGAGGACAAAATCGCGAGGCGTGAACATCCCCACTCATCAGGCCAGAAAGCGCAGCCGGCCAGCCAAAGGTCGGGGCTGGGCCGTCGCCGGCGCCCCAGCCCCGACCGGCGACGTCAACCGAGCCGCTCCCGCAGGGCGCGCAGACGGGCGAGCGAGGACTCCCGGCCCAGGATCTCCATTGACTCGAAGAGCGGCGGCGACACCTGCCGTCCCGTCACGGCCACCCGAAGGGGTCCGAACGCCAGGCGCGGCTTGATGCCGAGCCCCTCGACGATCGCGGCGCGCAGCGCGGACTCCAGGCCGTCGGCCGTGAAGGGGTTCTCGGACTCGACGACGGGGATCGCGGCGTCCAGCACCTCCGGCGCATTGTCCTTGAGCTTCGCGACGGCCCTGTCATCGACCTCCAGGTCGGCGTCGGCGGCGAAGAGGAACCCGAGCATCCCGGGCGCCTCCCCCAGCAGCTGGATGCGGGTCTGGATGAGCGGCGCCGCGGCGGCGAGGATGTCCCGCTCGCGGGCCGTCAGCTCCGCGGGGCTCCCCGCCCCCAGCAGGCCCGCGCGGTGCAGGAAAGGCACGATCCGAGCGCGGAAGTCCTCCGCGTCGAGCATCCGGATGTGCTCGGCGTTGATGGCGGTGCACTTCGTCCCGTCGAAGCGAGCGGGATTCGGGTTGACGTCGGCGATGTCGAAGGCGCGCACCATCTCGTCCAGGGAGAAGACGTCGCGGTCGGGGGCGATCGACCAGCCGAGCAGCGCCAGGTAGTTGATGAGCCCCTCGGGGATCATCCCGTGCTCGCGGTGCAGGAGCAGGTTGGACTCGGGGTCGCGTTTGGACAGCTTCTTGTTGCCCTCGCCCATGACGTAGGGGAGGTGGCCGAAGCGGGGCATGAACTCCGCGACTCCCAGCTCCTCCAGCGCGCGGTAGAGGACGATCTGGCGCGGCGTGGAGGACAACAGGTCCTCTCCGCGCAGGACGTGCGTGATCCTCATCAGCGCGTCGTCGACGGGGTTCACCAGCGTGTAGAGCGGGTCCCCGTTGGCGCGCACGATGACGTAGTCGGGCACCGAGCCCGCGCGGAAGGTGATCTCACCGCGCACAAGGTCCTCGAAGGAGACGTCCTCATCCGGCATCCGCATGCGCAGCACCGGCCGGCGCCCCTCGGCCCGGTAGGCGGCGATCTGCTCGGACGTGAGGTCGCGGTCGAAGCCGTCGTAGCCCAGCTTCGGATCCTCGCCCCGGGCGACGTGGCGCGCCTCGACCTCCTCGGGCGTGGAGTAGGCCTCGTAGGCGTAGCCGCCCTCCAGGAGCCTGGCCGCGACGTCGCGGTAGATGTCCGTGCGCTGCGACTGGAGGTAGGGGCCGTACGGGCCGCCCTTGTTCACGCCCTCGTCCCAGTCCAGGCCCAGCCAGTCCAGGGACTCCAGAATCTGGTTGAAGGACTCCTCGGAATCGCGCGCGGCGTCGGTGTCCTCGATGCGGAAGACGAAGGTCCCGCCCGTGTGACGTGCGTACGCCCAGTTGAACAGGCAGGTGCGGACCATCCCGACATGGGGGGTGCCCGTGGGCGAGGGGCAGAAGCGGACGCGGATGTCCGAGCCCGTTGCGGTGGTGACAGTCATAGTGAGGCCAGTCTAGCGCCGGGCGATGCCCGTTCCCGGGCCGCCGGCCCGCCCCGGGACCCGGAGGGCGGCCGGGACCGCGAGGCCCGTGCACCTGCGCAAGTGCGCGAATTCCGCAGAGCTGATGAGCCGTCTCACCGCCCGATGTTAGCGTCGCCTCGACGGTCGGCATCGACGCCGGCCTCATGGACATCGGCCTCTCTCCACGGCGGTGAGGGGCGAAGAGGGGTGAGGGCATTGGCCGGACCGTTTCTCCTGGGAATCGACATGGGCACCGGCGGAGCCCGGGCAGGCGTCTTCGACACTGCCGGGCACGTCATGGGAACCGCCGCGACGCAGCTGAGGACCGACTTCCCCAAGCCCGGACGAGCCGAGCAGGACCCGGAGGAATGGTGGTCCTGCATCGTGCGTTCGGTGCGCGGCGCCGTCGAGAGGTCGGGGGTCGCCCCAGGCGACATCGCCGGCATCTCAGTCGATGCGACGGCCGCCACGGTGGTGGCCATGGACTCGCGCGGCAGGCATCTTCGACCGGCGCTGCTGTGGATGGACGTGCGGTCGTCCTCGGAGGCGGACAGGATCGCAGCGACGGGCGACTCCGCTCTCAAGTATTCGGGCATGGGACCCGTCTCCGCGGAGTGGGGCGTTCCCAAGGCGCTGTGGTTGAAGCATCGCGAGCCCGAGATCTGGGACGCCGCCGCGATCGTCTGCGACTGCACCGACTGGATGATCCATCGGTTGACCGGCGAATGGGCCATGTCCATCAACCATGCGGCCTGCAAGTACTTCTACGACGGGGACGCCGGGGGCTGGCCGGTGAGCCTGTACGAGAAGGCCGGGATCGAGGACCTGCTCGACAAGGTGCCCTCCCGGATGGCGCCGATGGGTGAGGTGGTCGGCGGGCTGGCTCCCCTGGTGGCCGACGAACTCGGCCTGGAGGCGGGGACCCCGGTGGCGGAGGGAGGCGTTGACGCCTACGCCGGCGCCATCGGACTGGGCGTCGTCGAGCCGGGCAAGATGGCTCTCATCACCGGTTCCAGCCATGTCATGATCGGGCAGTCACCGACCCCGCTGTACGGGCGGGGCATCTGGGGCTCCTACACGGACGCGATCGTGCCCGGCGAGTACACGGTCGAGGGCGGGCAGATCTCCACAGGTTCGGTTGTGGCCTGGTTCAAGAACAATCTCGCGCCCATCGCCCAGCGCCTGGCGGCGGATCGCGGCTGCGACCCGTACAGGATCCTCGACGAGGAGGCAGCCGAGATCCCGATCGGGTCGGAGGGCCTGGTGTGCCTGGACCACTTCCAGGGCAACCGGACGCCGTACTCGGACTCGCGTTCCCGGGGCCTGTTCTGGGGCCTGTCCCTGTCCCACACCGAGGGACACATGTTCCGCGCGATCCTGGAGGGGATCTGCTTCGGCACCGAGAGCATCTTCCAGAACATGCGCGCGCACGGGTTCCCTCCGCGGGAGGTCGTCGTCTCGGGCGGGCCGGCCAAGTCGCGCCTGTGGATGCAGATGCACGCCGATGTCTCCGATCTGCCGATGGTCTTCACCGACGTCACCGAGGGACCGCTGCTGGGGTCGGCGATGCTCGCCGGAGTCGGGGCGGGTCTCTTCCCAGACCTTCCCGCCGCCGCGGCTGCCATGGTCCACACCGTCGACGTGATCCAACCGGATCACGAGGCCCACCAGGCCTACCAGTACAACTACCAGGCCTACCTCGACACCTACCCCGTGATGCAGGGGCTGATGGACAAGATGACCCGGCATCTCAACAGGTCATGAGCGACACCGAGCATGAAGGAGCAATGAACATGACAGAGACGATGACCGCGGCTGTGATGCACTCGGTCGGGGACATCCGGATCGAGCAGGTTCCGAGGCCCGTTGCGGGCCCGGGCGAGGCGCTCCTGAAAGTGGCCGCCTGCGGGGTATGCGGATCTGATCTGGCGCGGATGTTCCTCAAGGGGCCGCACAGGCTGCCCCTGATCTGCGGTCACGAGTTCTCGGCCTGGGTCGAGTCGGTCGGCGAGGGGGTGACGTCGGTGGCGCCGGGGGATCTCGTCACGGTGCCTCCGATGATCCCCTGTTTCCGCTGCCCTCCCTGTGTCGAGGGCCAGTACAGCCTCTGCGAGGACTACGACTACTACGGGTCGCGCCGCGACGGCGCCTACGCCCAGTACGTCACCGGACCGGCGGACCTGCTGCTCAAGGTCCCGGAGGGACTGGACCCCCGCGCCGCCGCGATGGTGGATCCATGCGCCATCGCGTTGCATGCGATCTGGCGCACCACGCTGCGCCCGGGCCATCGGGTCGCCGTGATGGGGGGAGGAGGGCCGATCGGGCTGTTCGCGGTCCAGTGGGCCCGGATCATGGGCGCCGACGAGGTCGTCGCCGTGGACGTGTCCGCCCAGAAGAAGGAGCTCGCCCTCGAGGCCGGCGCCGATTCGGCGGTCAGCACCGGTCCCGAACTGGAGGCGATCGTCGGCAGGGGGTTCGACTGCGTGGTGGAGACCTCGGGCGTTCCCGCCGTCGAGGACATCGCCGTCGGGATCACGGCTCGACACGGGTCCGCCGTGTTCATCGGCATCCCGAACGCGCCCGTGACTCTCTCGCGAGGCACCTGGGATCGGATGATGCGCCTCGAGATCGATGTCCGCGGGTCATGGAACTCATTCTCGGCGCCGTTCCCGGGCGCCGAGTGGACGACCAGCCTGCACCACATGGCCGTCGGGGACCTCAAGTGGCAGTTCATGATCACCCATGAGGAGCCTGTCGAGAAGGTTCCCGAGTTGATCGGGCAGATGTGCGAACGCGCCGTCTTCTCCTCGAAGGTGCTGTTCCTCCCCAACGGAGAGCTGTGAGCGAGCCCACCGATGACCACCTGCTGCTGAGAGTGGCCCAGCTCCATTACGAGCAGGGACTCAACCAGCAGCAGGTGGCATCCCGGCTGTCCCTGTCGCGTTGGCAAGTGGGGCGCATGCTCGATCGCGCTCGGACACGCGGGATCGTCCGGATCGAGATCGTCCACCCCGAGGCGCGCTCTCACAAGTTGGAGGAACGGCTGGTCGCCATGTTCGGGATCCGGGACGCCGTCGTCGTCCCGGGCGCGGACACGGAACGAGGCACCTGGCGTCTGGTCGCGCAGGCGGCCGGCGAGTACCTCGCGGACCGCGGGAGCGAACTCCACACCGTGGCCGTGTCCTGGGGTCGGACGATGGGCGAGATCGCCCACCAGATTCCTGTCGACTGGGCGAATCGCCCGACCGTCGTCCAGGCGAACGGCGGGCTCAGCCGGCCGGGTCCGGGCGCGGTCGCCGGAGTGGTCGGGACCATGGCGAGCCGCGCCCGCGGGGTGCCGGTGTTCCTGCCGGCTCCGGCGATCGTGAAGTCCCGCGCCCTCGCGAGCGCCCTGCGCGCCGAGCCGGTCCTCAAGGAGGTGCTCAAACTCGCCCAGTCGGCGGATGCGCTGGTGTTCTCGCTGGGGCCGGCCGCCCGCGACTCCGTGCTGGTGTCATCCGGGCTGCTGACAGCCGACGCCATCGACGACATGGTCGCCCGCGGCTGCGTCGGCGACGTGCTCGGAAGGTTCCTGGACTCCGCAGGCGAGTCGGTGGACGACTCCCTGGACGCCAGGACCATCGGATTGGGCCTCGATGACATCCGCTCGTCCGCGCTCGCAGTCGCCATCGCGGCCGGGCCCCGGAAGTCCGGAGTCGCACGCGCGGTGGCCAGCCACGGGCTGTGCGATGTCCTGGTGACCGACCGGCAGACGGCCGCCTCGCTCGTCGATGCCTGAGACGCCTCCTGCCGTCGGCGCGCCTGGCCGTCCGAACCGGCACCGGGGCCCCGAATCATTGAAGACACGGAATCGAACCGAAAGGTGTTGACATGTCATTGACCAACCAGCCGACCAGGTCGGACGTCGCGGCGATCATCGACCACACGCTTCTCAAGCCAGAGACCACACCCGACGCGGTGACGGCGTTGGTGGCCGACGCCGTCGAGATGGGCGTCTGCTCGGTCTGCGTCTCTCCCAACCAGTTGCCCGTGCCGCACCCGTCCTCGTTGAGGATCGCCGCGGTCTGCGGGTTCCCGTCCGGCGCCCACCGTTCCGCAGTCAAGGCTCTGGAGGCGTCGCGTGCCTGTCAGGCCGGGGCCGACGAGATCGACATGGTCATCGATCTCGCCTTTCCCCAGACCGGGCGCTACGAGCTGACGGAGTCTGAGATCGCCGAGGTCCGTCACGCGGTGCCTGACGCCACGCTCAAGGTCATCATCGAGTCGGCCGTCCTCGACGACGACCAGATCGTCGAGGTCTGCCACGCCGCCGAACGGGCAGGGGCCGACTTCGTCAAGACGTCGACCGGTTTCCACCCCGCAGGCGGCGCCAGCGTCCATGCGGTCCGGCTGATGCGCGACGTCGTCGGGGACCGTCTCGGAGTCAAGGCGTCCGGCGGCATCCGCGACTCCGAGGCCGCGCTGGCGATGATCGCCGCGGGGGCCACCCGCCTGGGGGTGTCGTCGACGAGGGCGATCCTCGCGGGGCTGCCGGGATGAGGCCGATCCCCGCGCCGCGTGGATGTGCCGCCGCGAGCGAGCCCTGACTGTCTCACGCATCGCCCGACCTCAATATTCACATGTTTAGTGTTGTTTCTACCATCATAGATGTTATCCTGCTCGGGAGCCTGGGCGCCGGATGACCGCGACCCCGGCACCGGCGGCTCCCTCGGAGAACCGCCTTCCTTGCGCCGATGGAAGAAGGAACACGACAATGACCGACCATCTCAGGGACCTCACCGACGCGGGCGTGTCGGTCTGGCTCGACGACCTCTCGCGGGAGCGGCTGGCCAGCGGGAGCCTCGCGGCGATGATCCGGGACGACCACGTCCGCGGCGTCACCACGAACCCGACGATCTTCGCCGCCGCGATCGCACGGGGCGACGCCTACCTCGGACAGCTGCGGCAGATCGCGGCCATGCCGACCGCCGAGGCGATCCAGCAGCTGTGCGCCCAAGACGTGCGAGAGGCCTGCGACCTGTTCGCCGAGCTCCACCGGGCCACCGGCGGCGAGGACGGATGGGTCTCCATCGAGGTCGAGCCCGCCCTCGCGCATGACGCGGCCGCCACGCTCGCTCAGGCCCGTCAGCTGCGCGCCCTGGTCGCGCGCGACAACGTCCTCATCAAGATCCCGGCGACGACCGAGAGCCTGCGGGCCGTTGAGAACGCCATCGCGGAGGGCATCAGCGTCAACGTCACACTGATCTTCTCCGTCGCCCGCTACGACCAGGTGATGGAGGCCTACGCCCGCGGCCTCGCCCGCGCACGGGACGCAGGCCTCGACCTGTCGCGGATCCACTCCGTCGCCTCGGTGTTCATCTCCCGCCTGGACGCCGAGGTCGACCAGCGTCTGCGGGCGCTGGGGCGCCCAGACCTGTGCGGACAGGCCGCGATCGCCAACGCCCGGGTGGCCGTCGGCCACTTCGCGGCCTTCTTCTCCCGAGAGCCCTTCGCCGGGCTCGCCTCCCGGGGCGCGCACACCCAGCGCCCGCTGTGGGCCTCGACGGGCACCAAGGATCCCGCGTATCCGGACACGCTCTATGTCTCGGAGCTCGTCCATCCGGGCACGGTCAACACGATGCCCGAGAAGACGCTGCGCGCGTTCGCCGACCACGGGCGCCTGGGCGCGCCGCTGGCGGGCCGGGCGGACGACGGGCGCGCGGCACTCGCGGCTCTGCGGGAGGCCGGCGTCGACCTCGACGACGCCTTCGGGGTCCTGGAATCCCAAGGCGTCCAGAAGTTCGTCGACTCGTGGAAGCGGCTCGCCGCCGACGTCGAGGAGGCGCGCCGCTCGCTGCCCTCCTGAACGGGCGTCCCGCCGGTTGTTGTTTTCCACATCTGACATGTTAGAATCATCAGGCAAAGTGAGGCGGCAGGGAAGCCGCCCTCGTCTTCGGTATCGGGAGGACCCATGGGACTGCGCATCGTTGTCGCCGCAGACGCCGCCGGCGTCGACTACAAGGAGGCCATCAAGGCCGATCTGGAGGCCGACCCTCGCGTCGACTCCGTCATCGACGTGGGCATCGCCCCCGGAGAGGCGACGCCCTACCCGCACCAGGGAGTCGCCGGCGCGCGCGCCATCGCCGAAGGCCGGGCCGACCGCGGGATCTTCGTGTGCGGAACGGGGATGGGGATGGCCATCTCCGCGAACAAGGTGCCCGGCATCCGCGCCTGCACAGCCCATGACAGCTTCTCCGTCGAACGCCTGATCATGTCCAACAACGCCCAGGTGCTGTGCCTCGGTGAACGCGTCATCGGCCAGGAACTGGCCCGCCGCCTCGCCCGGGAGTTCCTCGGCTACACCTTCGACCCCGGTTCGCACTCCCAGGCCAATGTCGAGCTCATCGAGAAGTACGAGTCGGAGCTCGGCGCCGACGGGGCCTCCGTCCCGGCCTCCTGCTGACCGGTCCCGCGTCCGGTCGGACCGCACGGCCTCCCGACCGGATGCGGCCCGCCTCTCCCACGATCCACCGGGAGGGCGGCGCGCGTCGCGCCGCCCCCTCCGGCCATTGCAGGCCCGACGACATCGGGCACCCTCTTCACAGAAGGAACAACGATGTTCACATCCTCTGCCGGAGTCTTCCTCTTCGGTCTCCTCGCCGCCCTCGGGGGCGGATCGGTCGGAGCAGCGATCGGCGCGAACTACGCCTTCGTGCTCACCGGCTTCTCCGTGCTCACCTCATGGGGCGTCTTCGCGGCCACGGGGAACACCTTCGGCTTCGACTACCTGGCCTTCGGCCCCTTCATGGGACCCCACATCGCCTTCGCTGGAGGCGTCGCGGCGGCGATCTACGCCCGATATCGGGGGCGGCTAGCCGACGGCAAGGACGTCAACACCCCGCTCGCGGGCCTCGGACACCCGGACATCATGCTGGTCGGAGCGCTCTTCGGCGCCTTCGGCTACGTCTGCCAGATCGGCGTCAGCCACATCCCGTGGTTCGGCACCCACACCGACTCCGTCGCCCTCACCGTGCTCCTCTCAGCGATCCTGGCGCGCCTCGTCTTCGGCGGCATCCCCGGCGCCGGCCTGTTCAAGGGCTCACTGCACAACGCCGAGCTGTTCCCCCCGGAGGCGACGACCTTCCCCGCGAAGATCAAACCCGGGCCCAACGGCCGGTGGCTGGAGTGGCAGGAGCGGCCCAGCCAGCTCTTCACGATCGGCTCGACCTTCGGCGTGCTCGCCGGCGGCGCGTCCCTGTTCCTCGCGGCCAACGTCGGCGCCCGCCTCACCGACCTGGGCTTCGCCAACGACCTCGCGGCCCGAAACGCGAACACCTTCGTCTTCGGCATCTCCGCGATCGTCGTCCTCTTCCTCATCACCAACCGCAACATGCCCGTCCAGCACCACGTCACCAACATCGCCGGCCTGGCCGCCGTCCAGTTCTTCCCCATCCTCATGGGCTCGACCTTCGCCGACTTCACCTGGACGGCGACGAGCACCTGGGACTCCCACGAGTGGCTCATGGCGTTCCTCGCGCTGCTTGTCGCCGCGGTGTTCGGCATCTTCGCCGCCGGACTGGGCGAGTTCTGCGCGCGTCTGTGGTACGACCGTGGCACGAGCCACATCGACCCGCCGGCAGCCTCGATCTGGCTGTCCAACACCGTCGTCGTCTCACTGGCCGCGCTCGTGTCCTGACGCGCCCCCGATGACGCGCCGCACCGCCCTCGTCAAAGGAGAATCCTGATGGACAACTCGCATCCCGCCTCGCCCAGCGCATTCGGGAGGGCCTACGTCTTCGACATGGACGGGACGATCTACCTGGGCGACCGCCTCCTCCCGGGAGTCCGGCGCACCATCGGGGAGCTGCGCCGCCGCGGGATCCCCGTGCGCTTCCTCTCGAACAACCCCACCAAGGACCCTCAGCAGTACGTGGAGAAGCTCGAGACGCTCGGCCTGCCCACCGGCATCGACGACATCTGCAACACCGTCGTGACGACCACCCGGTGGCTGAAGGAGCATCACACCGACGCCACCGTCTTCGCGATCGCAGAGGAGCCTCTCAGGCGGGCCCTGAGCGAGGCCGGCATCCGCCAGAGCGAGGACCCGGAAGAGATCGACATCGTCATCGCCTCCTACGACCGCACCTTCGACTACCGCAAGCTCCAGATCGCCTTCGACGCCATCTGGTTCCACAAACGGGCCTTCCTCATCCAGACCAACCCGGACCGCTTCTGCCCCTTCCCGGGCGGGCGCGGCGAGCCGGACTGCGCGGCCATCACCGCCGCGATCGAGGCCTGCACGAACACCACCTGCCGGGTCAACCTGGGCAAGCCGTCGCCGATCATGATCCAGGAGTCTCTCCGGGGCGCCGACGTGGCCCTGGAGGACTGCGTCATGGTCGGAGACCGCCTCCAGACCGACATCCAGATGGCTCTCGACACCGGGATGAGATCGGCCTGCGTCCTCACGGGCGAGGCGACCGCGGAGGACGTGGCCGCACTGGACGACACGCACCGCCCGACCTGGACCATCGACCGGCTCGACCGCCTCATCCCCTCCTCCGTCTGGGAGGAGCTGGGGTGGGCGGAGACCGACGACTGAACGACCACCACCCCACGGACTCAAGGAAGAGACACACGACCATGACGACCAACGGAACCTACGTCCTCGGCATCGACTACGGCACGGAGTCGTGCCGCGTCGCGATCTGCGACCTCGAGGGACGCCCCCTCACCTTCGCCGCGACCGCCTACCCCACCGCCCACCCGCATCCGGGCTGGGCCGAGCAGAACCCCGAGGACTGGTGGAACGCGTTGCAGGCCTCCACGCACAAGGCGCTGGCGAACTCCGGAGTCTCGCCCGCCTCGATCATCGGCATCTCCTACGACGCCACGACCCTGTCGATGGTGGCCATGGACGATCGCGGGGCCGAGCTGCGCCCCGCCATCATGTGGATGGACGTGCGCGCCACCGACCAGGCGGCCCGCTCGAACGGATCCGACTCCGTGGCGCGCCTGTACAACGGAGGCGGCACCGCCCCCGCCATCGCCGAGTGGTATCCCTTCAAAGCCGCCTGGCTGAAGGAGAACGAGCCCGAGACCTACGCGAGGGCGGCCCACCTCGTCGACGCCCCGGACTGGGTGACCTACAAGCTCACGGGCGAGTGGACCACCAACATCAACTCCGCGGCCCTGCGCATGTACTACAACCGCGACAAGGGAGGCTGGCCCGTCGACTTCTACGAGACGATCGGGTGCGGCGACGTCTTCCCGAAGATCCCCGAGCGCGTCGTCGACCTGGGGCGGCCCGTCGGCACGCTCGCGACGATCCCCGCCCAGCTCCTCGGGCTGCGCCCGGGCATCCCCGTCGCCCAGGGTCCCGGCGACGCCTGGGCCGGCCAGATCGGGCTGGGCGTCCTCGACCCCGGGTCGATGGCCCTGATCACCGGCTCCTCCCACGTCCTCACCGGGCAGTCCGCCACCGAGATCCACGGGCCCGGCTTCTTCGGCGCCTACACCGACGGGGTCGTCCCCGGCCAATACACCGTCGAGTGCGGCCAGACCTCCACCGGTTCCGTCCTCAAGTGGTTCCGAGACAACTTCGCGGCGGACTTGGTCCAGGCCGCGGAGAAGGTCGGGCTCAACCCGTACACGATCCTTGACGAGCGCGCCCGGGCCATCCGCCCCGGCAGTGACGGCCTCATCGTCACCGAGTACTTCCAAGGCAACCGGACTCCGTACTCCGACTCCCGGGCGCGGGGCATCATCTCGGGCCTGTCGCTCATGCACACGCCCGCCCACATGTACAAGGCGATCCTCGAGGCCGTCTGCTACGGCACCGCCCTCAACATCCGCTCCGTGGAGGCGGCCGGGATGGACGTCCAGCGCCTGGTGGCCTGCGGGGGCGCCACGAAGAGCCGCGACTGGATCCAGATGCACGCCGACATCACCGGCGTGCCCGTCACCCTCACCGAGGTCGGGGACGCCGTGGTCCTGGGCACCTGCATGCTCGCCGCGGTCGGCGCCGGCGCCTACGCCAGCCTCACCGAGGCCGCGGGCCGCATGGTCCACGACATCGAGGTCATTGAGCCCGATCCCGAGCGCCACGAGGAGTACGCCTTCTACGTCGACCGTTACGCCGAGCAGTTCCAGACGCTCCAGCCGATGCTCCACACGGTCGTCGACCACGAGAACCAGCAATGATTGGAGATCCCACACATGTCTGACCTCATCCGGCAGGCCCTGGCGGACGCGGACGACACCGCGGTCGTCGTCATGGGCCACGATGTCCTGGGCGAGACCGGCCGCGTCTTCACCGAACTCTTCGGCGGCTCCCGAGCCATCGTGGTCGCCGACGAGAACACCTGGGCGGTGGCGGGAGACGCGGTGACTGCCTCGCTGAGGGCCGCCGGAGTGCCCCTGGAGGACCCCTATGTCTTCCCCGGGCGCCCGACGCTCTACGCCAGCTACGACAACGCGGAGAAGCTGCGCGACCATCTGCGCGGGGTCGACGCCATCGCCTGTTCGATCGGGTCGGGTTCTCTCAACGACCTCACGAAGCGCGCGAGCGACGAGCTGGGGCGCCGATACATGAACGTGTGCACGGCGGCCTCGATGGACGGATACGCGGCCTTCGGCGCCTCCCTGACGGAGAACGGCTTCAAGCACACCATGAGCTGCCGGGCTCCCCAGGCGCTCATCGCCGACCTGCCGACCATGGCGGGGGCCCCCCGGCGGTGCACCGCGTCGGGGCTGGGCGACCTCATCGAGAAGATCCCCGCCGGTGCCGACTGGATCCTCGCCGACGAACTCGGCGTCGAGCCGATCGACCAGGAGGTCTGGGACCTCGTGCAGGGGCCGCTCCCCCGTGCGATCAGCGATCCCGTCGGCCTGGCTGAAGGGCGTCCCGAGGCCTTCGAGGGTCTCGCGGAGGGCCTCATCATGTCGGGGCTGTCCATGCAGAAGTACCGGATCAGCTCCCGCCCGGCCTCCGGGGCCGGGCACCAGTTCTCCCACGTCTGGGAGATGGAGCACCTGGGGATGGACCAGGATCCGCCTCTCACCCACGGTCTGAAGGTCGGCCTGGGCACCATCGCGGTCCTCGCCCTGTGGGAGCGCGTCCTCGACCTCGATCTCTCCGCTCTCGACATCGACGCGCGCGCCGCGGCCTGGCCGGACGCCGAGGCGATGGAGGCCCGGGTCCGCGCCAGCTTCACCGGGACGATGGTCGAACCGGCGGTGAAGGAGACCATGGCGAAGCACCTCACCGCCGGCCAGCTGCGTGAACGCCTCGCCCTCATCCAGGAGAGGTGGCCCTCCATCCGCGAGCGCTGCCGCGCTCAGGTCCAGCCCGCCGCGACGATCGAGAAGATCCTGGCCGACGTCGGCGCGGTCACGCATCCCCAGCAGATCGGTCTGACCCGGCGGCGCTTTCACGACACCTACCTTCGGTGCCGCATGATCCGCAGCCGCTACACCCTGGTGGACTTCCTCGAGGAGCTCGGCGTCCTGGAGTCCGAGACCGACAGCCTCTTCGCCCCGGACGGTTTCTGGGGCCGGCGCCCCTGGACGAAGTGAGTCCACTCCCACCCCACCCTGCCCTGGAGGCACATATGACAGAACTGACCTGGACCGACGACGACGCGCGCGCCGTCGACATCGCCCGGGTGCTGGCCGCCGACGCGGTGCAGAGGACCGGGAACGGGCACCCGGGCACACCGATCTCCCTGGCGCCCCTCGCCCACCTCCTCTACCACAAAGTCCTCCGGATGGATCCCCGGGACCCCCACTGGCTGGGCCGCGACCGATTCGTCCTCTCCGCGGGACATGCCTCGATGCTCCAGTACGCCCAGCTCTACAGCGCCGGCCTCGGACTGGAGCTGGAGGACCTCGAATCCCTGCGCACCGAGGGATCGCTGACGCCGGGGCACCCCGAGTACGGGCACACCCGGTTCGTGGAGACGACGACCGGGCCGCTCGGCGCCGGGCTGTCCACGGCGGTCGGCATGGCGATGGCCGCTCGGCGCGAGCACGGGCTCTACGACCCCGGCACGCCCCTGGGGGAGTCCGTCTTCGACCACGACGTCTACGTCATCGCCGGCGACGGATGCCTGCAGGAGGGCGTGCAGGCGGAGGCCGCTTCCCTGGCGGGGACCCAGGAACTCGGAAACCTCGTGGTCCTCTACGACGACAACCGCATCACCATCGAGGGCGACACCCGCATCGCCTTCACCGAGGACGTCGAGGCCCGGTACCGCGCCTACGGCTGGCACGTCCAGCACGTCGACTGGACGCAGGGGGGAACCGGCTACCGCGAGGACGTCCGCGCCCTCCACCGGGCGATCGAGGCCGCCCGGGCCGTCGCCGACCGCCCCAGCCTCATCCGGCTGACGACCGTCATCGGATGGCCCCTGCCGACGAAACAGGGATCGGAGTCGGTGCACGGCTCCGCCATCGGCGAGGACGAGATCGCCGCCCTGAAGAAGGTCCTGGGAATGCCTCCGGAGCCCTTCGGCTTCGACGCCTCCGTCATCGAACGGACCCGCGCCGCCCTCGCCGGCCGCGCCGCGCAGGAGCGCGCCGAGTGGGACAGCCGTTTCGGGCGGTGGCGCTCGGCCGCCCCCGAGCGGGCGGCCCTGCTCGACCGCGTCCGTGCGGGCCGGCTCCCCGACGCGCTCGCCCTGCCGGCGTTCCCGGAGGGGAGGATGAGCACGCGGAAGGCCTCGGGCAAGGTCCTCGACGCGCTCGGGCCCCAGCTGCCCGAGCTGTGGGGCGGATCCGCGGACCTGGCGGGTTCGAACAACACCACGATGTCGGGAGAGGACTCGTTCCTGCCCTCGGACCGCGCCGGAGCGCACTGGCCGGGGAGCCTGTTCGGCCGGGTCCTCCATTTCGGCGTTCGCGAGCACGCGATGGGAGGGGCCCTCAACGGGATCACCCTGTCAGGACTCACCCGCGCCTACGGAGGCACCTTCTTCGTCTTCTCCGACTACATGCGCCCAGCTGTGCGCCTGGCCGCGCTCATGGGCATCGGGTCCGTCTTCGTGTGGACCCATGACTCCATCGGCGTCGGCGAGGACGGACCGACCCACCAGCCGGTCGAGCACCTGGCGAGCTACCGGGCGATCCCGGGCCTCGACATCGTGCGCCCCGCGGACGCCAACGAGACGGCGGTCGTCTGGAGGGAGGTCCTCTCCCACCGCGACCGTCCCGCTGGCCTGGTCCTGTCACGCCAGGACCTGCGCACAGTGGACCGCGGAGATCCGGCCTTCGCCTCCGCGGAGGGGGCGGCGCGGGGCGCCTACGTGCTGCGCGAGGCCTCGTCGTCCCCCGAGCTCATCCTCATCGCCACCGGGTCCGAGGTGGAGGCGGCCCTGGAGGCCCAGGACCTGCTGGAGTCCCAGGGCGTCGCCACGCGCGTCGTGTCCATGCCCTGCCAGGAGTGGTTCGACGCCCAGGACGCCGGCTATCGGGACTCCGTCCTGCCGGAGGAGGTGCCGGCCCGGGTCAGCATCGAGGCGGGTCTGGCCCTGGGCTGGAGCCGCTACGTCGGACCGCGCGGAGCCTCGGTCAGCCTCGAGCATTTCGGCGAGTCCGCCCCCGGCGGGCGCCTCATGGAGAAATTCGGCTTCACCGGCGGGCACGTCGCCCAGGTGGCCAGGGACGTCCTCGCGAGCATGTGAGGACCAAGGGGAGGAAACACACCGGGGGCGCGGCCGCTGACCACGGTCAGGCCCCCGGTGTCGTCTCCTCGTCGAGGTGCGGCGCGACCTCGACCATCACTCCCTGCGCGCGCAAGCCCTCGACCGCCTCCTCCGTCGTCCCGGAATCGACGACGACGGCGTCGAACTCGTCGAGGGTGGCGAACTGGAAGAGGGCCCGGCGTGAGAACTTCGAATGGTCGAGGAGCATGATCCGCCGCTCGGCGGAGTCGAGCATCGCGCGCTTGACCGCGACGTTGTCCTGGTAGGGATGGAAACATGCCAACCCGGAGATCCCCGAGGCCGACACCACGGAGACGTCGGCGTGCATCGAACGGACGAAGTCCGTCACCGAGGGGCCCATCAGCGAGCGCGCCCACGGCTCATAGGTCCCTCCCGCCAGGACCAGCTTGATCGAGTTGCGCTCGACGACCTCGTTGGCCACGAGCAGGGAGTTCGTCACGATGGTGAGCGGCATCGTCTGCGGAAGGGCTCTGAGCAGCCAGATGCCCGACGTCGAGTCGTCGAGCATCAGCGATCCCCCGGAGGGGACCATCTGTGCGGCGACGGCCGCGACATCGCGTTTGAGCGCCGCCTGCTGCTCCAGGCGGAACTCGGCGTCGGCCTCCTGCATCGCGGAGGCGACGGCGACCACCTTGCCTCGATGGCGCTGGAGGACGCCGCGGTCCTCCAGCTGGGCGAGATCGCGGTAGACGGTCATCACGGACACGCCCGTCAGCGCCGCGAGCTTCTCGACGCTGATCGTGCCGTGCTTGATCACCGCCTCGGCGATCGCCAGCTGACGTTCCTTGGGGCCGTCCGCCTGGGCGTCCCCCGTGTTCCTCGCCATCCGCGCGCCTCCTCTCACATCGGGTGTCCGCGAGTGGTCGCGCCCTCAGGCGCCGAGGGCCGCGCCCATCCGATCGATCTGAGCCACCCGGCGGGCGTGGCGTCCGCCGAGGAAGTCGGTGGCGAGCCACACGTCGACGATCTCTTCTGCGACGCCCGGCCCGACGACGCGCGCCCCGATGGCCAGGGCGTTCGCATCGTTGTGCTCGCGGGACAGTCGCGCGGAGAACGCCTCGGAGACGATGGCGCAGCGGATGCCCGCCACCTTGTTCGCCGACATGCCGATCCCCTGGCCGGTGCCGCACACCAAGACCGCCCGATCGGCCTCGCCGGAGGCGACCTTGCGTGCCGCCGCCTCCCCGAAGACGGGATAGTCGCAGGACTGCGTGGAATGGGTTCCCACGTCGATGACCTCGTGGCCCTGGTCGCGCAGCCGCCGCGCCAGGCGCTCCTTCAGTTCGAAGCCCGCGTGATCGCTTCCCATCGCGATTCTCATCGATCCTCCATCCGTGTCGGACCTCCATTGTCCCTGCCCGCAGGCGCCGAGGCGACGCGCCATGCCGCCGGACGGCGGATGGCCTCGGCCCCGCCCCGCGCTAATGTGGCTCCGACGCGACGCGACACCCAGGAGGCCTCCCCATGACGATCCGCACCTTCACCGATGAGGAGCTCCGCCGCGTGGGCGGCCTGAAGTGGAGCGGGATCACCACGGGGGACGGCTCCCCCACGATCGGCGCGTGGGTGGCGGAGATGGACTTCGCCACCGCGCCTCCTGTGGCCGAGGCGATGAAACGGGCCATCGACGACGGCCTGCTCGGCTACCAACCGACCTGGCTGGCCGGGCGGGTCGCCGACGCGCTCTCCGCCTTCGAGCGCCGCCGCTTCGGATGGGACGTGGACCCCGCGCACATCCGGCTGGCGGAGTCCGTCCTGCCCGCCCTGCGCGCCACGCTCGCGCACCTGGTGCGCCCCGGAGCCCCCGTGGTCGTCCCCACCCCGGCCTACATGCCGTTCCTCACGATCCCCGAGGAGCTGGGCCACGAGGTCATCCAGGTGCCCTCCCTGCACGGGGACGGAGCCTGCGGGCGCGGCTGGGCGCTGGACCTGGAGGGCATCCGGGCGGGCCTGGAGGCCGGGGCCGGCCTGGTCATGCTGTGCAACCCGTGGAACCCCACGGGGCGCGTCCTCACCGAGCAGGAGCTGCGGGGCCTCCAGGGCGTCGTCGCCGGCTTCGACGCGCTGGTGTTCTCCGATGAGATCCACAGCCCGCTGGTCCTCGGAGAATGCGGCCGCTTCCTCTCCTACGCCCGGCTCGGCCCCGAGTTCGCCGCCCACACCGTCACGGCCACCGCCGCCTCCAAGGGGTGGAACATCGCCGGGCTGCCCTGCGCGCAGGTGGTCCTGCCGGACGAGGACCTCAGGCGGCGATGGGACGCCTTCGGCCCGTCGGTGGCCCACGGCGCCTCCACCATCGGGGCGCTGGGCGCCGTGGCCGCCTACCTGCATGGGGACGACTGGCAGGCCGAGGTCCGCGAGGTCGTCGAGGAGAACGTCGACCTCGCCCTGGAGGCCGCGGCGGGCACCGGCATCGACCTCGTCCGCCCTCAGGGCACCTACCTCACCTGGTGGGGCTTCGAGGGGCTGGGCCTGCCCTCCTCCCCCGCCACCGTCCTGCGGGAGCGCAGCCGCATCGCGACGAACGACGGCGCGGCCCTCGGTCGCGGCTACGAGCAGTGGGCCCGCATCAACCTGGCGTGCTCCCCCGCCGCCGCCCGGGAGATCGTCGAGGGCGTCCTGGGCGTCCTCGCCTGATCGGCCGAGGACGCCCAGGCGCGCGTCATGCCGCCATGCCGAGGGCGTAGACGGCGACCGTCGCCAGGGAGGACCCCACGATCGGCGCGATGATCGGGATCCAGGAGTAGGACCAGTCGGCCGGCGTCTTCCCCGGGATGGGCAGGATCGTGTACGCGATGCGCGGGGACAGGTCCCTCGCCGGGTTCAGCGCGTAGCCCGTCGCCCCGCCGAGGCCCATGCCGATCGTCACGATGACCAATGCCACGGCCAGCGGCCCGATCTGCGTCGGCGTCCCGCCCGAGACCAGCACCCACGCGACGAGGATGCCGGTCGCCACGACCTCGGTGACGAAGTTCCACCCGTAGCTGCGCACGGCCGGGCCGGTGGCAAAGGTCCCGAGCTTGACCCCGGGCTCGGTGGGCTGGTCGTACTGGCGCTTGAGCGCGAGCCACGCCAGGACCGCGCCCACGAACGCCCCGAGGAACTGGGCCGCGAGGTAGATCCCGACATTGCCGGCGCTCACCGGGATGCCCCCCTGCCCGGCCGGCAGACCGTTGAGCGTGACGGATCCGTCGAACCCGTGGGCGATCACCTTGGCCACGGTCACCGAGGGATTGAGGTGGGCCCCTGTCTTCCACGCCCCGTAGCAGCCGGCGAAGACCGCGAAACCCCAGCCGAGGGTCACCACGACCCACCCGGAGTTCGAGGCCTTGGACCGGGGGAGGAAGACCGCCGCCGTGACGGCGGTCCCGATCGTCATCATGATCACGGTCCCCAGGAACTCGGAACTGAACATGTCCCATGGCGTGGGGACCGCCGGGACATCCGTCGCCGTCGCCACGGTGAGCAATGCGTCCAACATCATCGTTGCCTTCTTCTCGTGTGGGGAATGCCGTGGCCCGGACGGCCGGCGGCTCGCGCTCGAGCCGACCGGACCACGGCCCCGTCCCGGGACGGTCCCGGGCGGGTCGTCGTCCTTCAGGCGTGCACGATGCCCGACAGCCGCGCCATCGTGGCCTCCATGTCCGGCACCTGCCAGACGTTGCGCCCGAAGATCAGGCCGCGGGCGCCCGCGGCGATGGCGTCGCGCGCGGCGCGGGCCACCTGCTCGTCGGAGGCCGCAGCCCCGCCGAGCGTGAGCACCGGGACGTCCCCGGCCTCCTCGATGAGGACACGCTCCGCCTCGACGTCGCCGACGAACTCGGTCTTGATCGCGTCGGCGCCCAGTTCCGCCGCGATGCGGCACATCTGCCGGAGCCCCTCGGGGTCCTTCTGGTCGGCGTTGCGCCGGCCCCACAGGGTCGCCTCCACGATGACCGGCAGCCCCAGCGCGTGGGCGCGCTGGACGTAGGAGGCGACCGCCGCGACGTTGTCCGCGAACATCCCGCCGTCCTCCGGCCAGCCGATGAGGTAGAGGCAGACGGCCCCCGCCCCGAGCGCGAGCGCCTCGCGCGGCTCGATGAGGGTCCGGTAGCGCTCTCCCAGCTCGGTCTGCATCCGAGGGTCCAGGGTGGTCCAGTCCGCCCGGAGGATCGCCACGGGAGCCTTCCGGTGGGCGAAGAGGTCCTGGGTCTGGGCGAGCATCCCGCCCGTGACCAGGACGGCCTCGGGGCCGCCGGCGAGGATCCGGCGCATGAGGGCCACCGGGTCGCCGAGGCCTGCGGGGATGGGGAGCGCCTGCCCGTGGTCGAACGCGACGACGAACGCCCGCCCCGACGACTCGTCGAAGATCTGCCCAAGACGCATGGAGATACCGCTCATAGTTTGTTTGCTGCCTTCCTGTTCGTCCGTTGAGGGCCGCAGCACGGTGTCTGCGGCGGTGTGGCGCAGGTCCGTCAGGCCCTGCGGTTGAGCAGTTCCCCGCCGGCGAGGAAGCGCGTGAGCTCCTCGACTCCGATCTCGACGGAGGTCTCCATGGTGTCGGCCGAGGTCCCCGCCAGATGCGAGGTCAGCGTGATGTTGTCCAGGGACAGATAGGGGTGGTCCGGCGCCAGGGGTTCCCGCTCGTAGACGTCGATGGCGGCGCCGCCGATGGCGTGCGCGCGCAGCGCCCCCGCGAGGGCAGCCTCGTCGACGAGGTCGGCGCGAGCCGTGTTGACGAGGTACGCCGTCGGTTTCATCAGCTTCAGGGTCTCCGCGTTGATCATGTGATGCGTCGACTCCGAGATGCGCATGTGCAGGGTGACGAAGTCGGACTGGGCCAGCAGGTCCTCCAGCGTGTCCGCCCTGGCCGCGCCCGCCTCCTCGATCCTGTCGGCGGAGACGTAGGGGTCGAAGACCAGGATTCTGCTCTCGAACCCGCGGAGCCGCTGGGCGACCCGGCTGCCGATGTTCCCGAAGCCGACGATCCCGACGGTGCACTTGCGCATGTCGTGGATGTGCGCCTGATTGACGTACTCCTTGCACCACGCTCCCTCCTTGAGGAGGTGGAAGCTCCGCGCGATGTTCTTGTTCTCCGCGATCATCATGCCGACCGTGAAGTCGGCGACGGCGTTGGCGGAACGCCATGGGGCGTTCACCAGGGGGATGCCGCGCTCGCGAAGCGCGTCGACATCGGCGTTCTCGTACCCGCCTCGGAGGACGGCGACGAGGCGGAGGTTCGCGGCCCGCTCGATGACCGCCTTGTTGACCGAGGCGACGTGGACGACGATCACGTCCTTGTCCGAGCAATTGTCCAGAAGAGCCTGGCACGAGGGCGCCGCGTCGACCCCTTCATGCTCGATGAGCCCCATCCGGTCGGTGATCTCGGCCATCGACGTCATGTCGGCGTCCTCGACGATGGTGACCTCGGCACCCAGCTGCTCGAGGCCCTTCATCTTCTGCATCATCGACACGGTGACGCCGCCATCGGCGACGCACAGGATCTTCATGGTCATCTTCCTTCTTCTCTCTCTTGCGGATGATGGGAGTCTGTCCGGCCGCGGCCGGACCGGCGCTCCCCGGGCCCCAGGTCCCAGACGCGCCGCGAACTGGTGTTGACCGCGCTGTAGCCCGCGTCGAAGAGCTGGCGGGCGATCTCCTCCCCCGACACGAAGCCCCCGGCGATCACCGGACGGCCGCCCGCGGCCTGCAGCACGGAGCCGGCGACGGTCAGGGCCATCGGCCCGGGCACGATCTCGAACCCGGTCCAGCGCGATGTCGGCATCGTCGACAACGACGTCTCCAGGGCGCGGCTGTCGAGCAGGAACACCCTCCAGAACACGTCGAGTCCCGCCTCCAGGGCGTGGTTGCCGGTGACGACGGACGAGGTGAACACGCCGTCCACGCCGAAGGCCTGCCGGAGCAGCCGGATCCCCCTCTGGTCGGACTTCAGGCCCTCCACCAGGTCGGGGCGGACGAGCACCGGCTTGCCCATCGCGTGGCACTCCTGCGTGAGGGAGGCGATATTGCCGATGTGGACATTGGTCAGGAGGATGCACGGCGCGGACGAGTGGAGGGCGTCCTGCAGATGGGCGAGGTTGTACAGGGAGGCCACGACCGTGCGCGAGCCCGCGGGGATGACGGTCATCGGCACAGCCTGTCCAGGCACCGCAGCCACGCGTCGAACTTGGCGCCGTAGGCTTTCGTCGCCTCCGGCGAATGGGTGATGGTCCGCCCCGAGGGGACCATCGCCTCGGCCGCCTCCACAACGGAGGGGTACGCCCCCAGGGCCGCCGCGGCGGCGACCACGGCGCCGAGGATGCCCGACTCCGCCACGGGGACGGTCTCCAGGTCGAGGCCCAGGACGTCGACCAGGAGCTGTGACCATTCGGGGGACTTCGTCACCCCGCCGGTGAGCCTGGCCCGGCCGGCCAGCGCGCCGTAGCCCCGGAGCCGTTCGATGTGCTCCTTGTGCGAGAAGGCGACGCCCTCGTAGAGGGAGCGCAGGAGCTGAGTGATGCCGTCCGCGTTGGAGACGTTCGTCCACCCTCCCAGGCCCCCCGGATGGAGGTTCGACCCGAAGACCATCGGGAGGTAGGACACCTGGCGGGAGTCGGCGCCCGGGGCGAAGACCACGGCGTCGCACAGGTGGAACAGCTCCTTGTTGCTCAACGACTCCATGCCCGGCAGGGGTTTGAGGACGTTGGAGACGAACCACTCGAGGTTCGCCGCCGAGGTCGGCGATGCCTCCATGACAAGGTAGCGGCCCGGCATGGGAGCCAGCGAGGTCATGAAGAGCCGTTCGTCGACCACCGGATCCGGGGTGAAGTACTCGTTGATGGACCATGTCCCCGTCACCACCGAGAGCTGGTGGTCCCTCACCGCGCCCGCCCCGATGGCAGAGGCCGAGATGTCGGAGACGCCGCCCAGCACCGGGGTTCCCGCCCGGAGTCCCACCTGCTGGGCGACGTCCGCCCGGATCCGGCCCGCCACGTCGCCGGAGCCGACGAGCGGAGGCAACTTGTCCGACCAGGCTCCCAGGCCCATCCGTCCGAGACCCGTGGCATCCAGCGTCCTCGTGCGCATGTCGAGGAAGTTCGTGCAGGAGGCGTCCGTGATCTCGAAGGCCGGCACTCCCGTGAGCCGGAAACGGATGTAGTCCTTGACCATGAAGATGTGGCGGGCGCGCTCGACGCTGTCCGGCTCGTGCTCCGACAGCCAGGCGAGCAGCGCCAGGGGGGCTCCGGGGAACAGGGATTGCATCGTCGAGTCGAGGAAGGTCTCCGCGTAGGAGCCGTCGGACGTCCATCGGTCGACGATGTCCTGGGCCCTGGAGTCGTTCGAGATGATGCCGTTGCGCACGGGCGCCCCATCGGGGCCGACCAGGTAGAGGCCGTTGCCGTGACCGGTCACCGTCACGGCGGCGACATCGGCGGGATCGATGCCGCTGTCCTCCACGACGGCGCGGATCGCGCCGACGTTGGCCGTCCACAGGTCCTCCATGTCGCGTTCGCTCCAGCCGGCCTCCGTGAGCACCGGGGGGACGGACTCAGTGGCCAGGGCGATGAGTTCGCCGCCGACCGAGTACAGCGCGGCCTTCGACACGGTCCCGCCGTTGTCGATGCCCAGAATGTATTGCGTCATTGCAACCCTTTCGCACACAAAAAAGCCCGCCCCCCTGGCGCTTCTCAACGCCAAGGGAACGAGCTGACAGTGACACAGGCTCTGCGTCTTTTGTTTTGGTGGCGCCAGGATACACAGACGCCGGGGGCGCGTCAAAGGGTGCCGCGTCAGGCCGCGGCGAGCACCGCCTCGATCCCCCGGCGGACCGTCTCCCCCGCCCGTGCCGCCGCCTCGACCACGGCGGACGGATCCGTGGAGGCCTCGGCGAAGGACAGGTCGGA
This sequence comes from Schaalia naturae, assembly GCF_042665795.1. Lineage (NCBI taxonomy): Bacteria > Bacillati > Actinomycetota > Actinomycetes > Actinomycetales > Actinomycetaceae > Schaalia > Schaalia naturae. The sequence goes on along the minus strand of NZ_JBHTEF010000001.1, from coordinate 502,916 downwards.
CACGACGCTCATGCCCGCCACCCGCACGCCGAGCGCGCGCAGGGTGAGGGCCTCCATCACGGTCGACATCCCCACGCAGTCCGCGCCGGTCGACGCCAGCCACCGGGTCTCCGCGCGCGTCTGGTACTCGGGTCCGCGCAGGATCGCGTAGACGCCTCTGCGCTGGCACACGCCCGCCACCACGTCCGTGAGCGCCGGGTCCCAGGTGTCCCGGGGATCCAGGAAGACCGTCCCGTCGAAGGGCGAATGGCCGGAGAAGTTCAGGTGGTCCTCGATCGCCATGACATCGCCGAGCGCCCAGTCGCGCAGGCATCCGTTCGCGTTGCACAGCACGGCCCGCGACGCCCCCGACGCCGCGGCCGCCCGCACGAAGGAGGTGACCCGGGAGGCGGAGGCGCCCTCGTACAGGTGCGTGCGTCCCAGCGCCACGAGGACGTCGCGGCCCGCGCGCCGGTAGGAGCGGACCTCGTCGACGTGCCCGTCCGCCTGGGGCTCCAGGACGCCCGGGATCGCGGACAGAGGGAACCGCGCGCGAGGCTCGCCCCAGGACTCGAGCGCCCCCGCGAGGCCGGAGCCCAGCACGACCACCGTGTCGTGGCGCTCCACCCCCGACAGGCGGGCGATCGCGCGGGCGTCCTCATGGGACTCCGCGCGCAGGAGGGCCTGCGGGAATTCCTCCGGGGTCATCTCTGCGCCCCCTCCGCGAAGGTCCGGGCACCCGCGGACTCCTGGGCCCGCACCCGCGAGCGGGAGGTCAGCAGGTAGCCTGCGAACCCGACGAGCATGGCCAGCAGAATCCCGATGTTGGAGTACGCCCAGTCCCCCTCGCGCCCTCCGATGGGACCGAGCAGATACCCCTGCCAGCTGAGCCACGAGGCGGAGGAGTTGACGACGAGCCCCCACCCGACGAAGGCCCCGATCAGCAGCGAGGCGACCGCGCCCCAGTTGACGGACCCGTAGACGCCGCCGGCGTGGAACAGGTCGGGCTCGTTGTAGTCCTTCCTGCGCAGCAGGATGTCCGCCAGCATGACGCCGCCCCATGCGGCGATGACGACGCCGAGCGTGGTGAGGAAACCCGTGAACGGCGTGATGAACGAGTCGGCGAAGAACACCACCCAGATGGTGCCGATCAGCATGATCGTGCCGTCGATCGCGGTGGCGACCGGGCGGATGACCGGGAGGCCGGCCGACAGCAGCGACAGTCCGGAGCTGTAGATGTCCATGACGATGCCGCCGATGAGGCCCAGGATCGCGACGATCGCGAAGGGGATGAGGAACCAGGTCGGCAGGATCGTCGTGAGCGCGCCGATGGGATCGAGGTCGATGGCCTCGCCCAGGTCGGGGTCAGATCCCACGAGCAGGAGGCCGAAGAGCACCAGGATGACGGTGGGCAGGGCCGATCCGAAGGTCGTCCATCCCACGACGCCCCGGGTCGAGGCCGAGCGCGGCAGGTAGCGCGAGTAGTCTGCGGCGGCGTTGATCCACCCGAAGCCGAACCCCGCGAGCAGCATGCACAGCGCGCCGATGACGGCGGTGGCCGGGCCCGCGGGAATCGCGGAGACGGCCGCCCAGTCGATCCTCGGCAGGGTCAGGCCCAGGTAGATCACGGTGAGCGCGGCCGTCAGCCACGTGATCCACGTCTGCACCTTCATGATCGTGTCGAAGCCGAGGATGCCGGAGCCCGCGGCGATCGCGACGACCAGGATCAGGCTGACGATCTGGGCGATCAGGTGGTTCTCGAATCCGAGCGCCCCCATGACGGTGGCGGTGGCCTGGACGGCCATGATGCACAGGAAGGTCTCCCAGCCGACCGTGAGGATCCAGGAGATGACGGCCGACAGGCGGTTGCCGTTGTGCCCGAAGGCCGCGCGGGAGAGCACCAGCGTGGGCGCCGATCCCCGTTTGCCCGCGATGGCGATGAGGCCGCAGGCGAGGAAGGAGAGGACGACGCCGATGACGCTGGCGGCGACGGCCTGCCAGAAGGAGATGCCGAAGCCCAGCACCCACGCGCCCCAGGACAGCCCCAGGACGGAGATGTTCGCGGCGAACCACGGCATGAACAGGTCGGAGGGCTTGCCCTTCCGGTCGGATTCGGGGATGACGTCCAGGCCCGCCATCTCGACGGCCAGCCCTGCGGAGTCTGCGGAGTCGGGGACGGATGTGTGCTCGCTCATGGGTGCTCCTGTCGCCGGATGGGTCCCCTTGAGCGTAGTCGCGCGCCAGCCCCGTTGACGAGGGCGTTCCCTGCCCTTTTGGGCGGATCGCGGTCAGAGCGGCGAGGCGGCCGGCGGCGGGTTCAGCCCGCGACGACGGGGTTGGACAGGGTGCCGATCCCCGACACCGAGATGTCGACGCGGTCCCCGGCCACGATCGGCCCGACGCCCGCGGGCGTGCCGGTGATGATGACGTCGCCGGGCAGCAGGGTGAAGACGCGTGAGATGTAGGAGACGAGCTCCCGCACGGGGGTGATCATGTGGGCCGTCGTGTCCGACTGGCGGAGCTCGCCGTTGACGGAGGAGGTCACGCGCAGGTCCGTGACGTCCAGGTCCGGGCCGACCTCGATCCACGGGCCCAGTGGGCACGAGGTGTCGAAGCCCTTGGCCCGCGTCCACTGCCCGTCGGCGCGCTGGGCGTCGCGCGCGGAGACGTCGTTGGCGCAGGTGTAGCCCAGGATGACGTCGCCGACCCGGTCAACGGGCACGTCTTTGGCGAGGGTCTTGATGACGACGGCGAGTTCGGCCTCGTGGTGGACCTCCTGGGACCACGGGGGCAGGACGATCGGGTCGTCGGGGCCGATGACGGAGGTGTTGGGCTTGAGGAAGAGGATCGGGTGGTCCGGAGCCTCCCCGCCCATCTCCCGGGCGTGGTCGGCGTAGTTCTTGCCGACGCCGACGACCTTCGACCGGGGGATCACCGGGGAGAGCAGCCGCACGTCCTCGAGCTCGAAGATCTGGCCCGAGGGCTCGACCGGCGCGAACAACGGGTCGTTCCTCAGGGCCACGATGTTCTCGGAGGACTCATCCAGGGCGCCGTAGCGCGGGTTGTCGCCGTCGGAGAAGCGCACGATTCGCATGGACACAGGCTACGTCAGGACCCTGTGGCCGCGCCGAACCGTGGAGTTCCCACCGAGCCGAGGCCCTGTTCCGCTTCATCTCGGTACAAACCCCGCGGTTCGATGAGAAATCCACGGCCCAGCGCCAATCTGGGCGACGCGCAGGGCCGCCCTCGTCCGGTACTCAGCCGCGCTGGCCCCACCGATTCCGGCCCTGGCACACCGCGTCAAGACTCGACTGTCCCTATTATTTATCCGATCGATCGCCGGTAGGTGGCGAGCTGCTGTTTCATCCCTGAAAGACGCTGTGCGTGCGCGTCTCCCCGTCGGAGGGCAACAGCCATCGCCAGGATGTCGATGACGACCAGTCCTGCGATGCGACTCACGGTGGGCGTGAAGAAATCGGTGTCCTCGAAGGTACGCACGATCAGATGAACGTCGCAGTGTTGCAGGAGAGGCGTGTCTTCCCCGAGATCCCGATGACCGTCGAACCGTTCGACCGCGCCGTGCGAGCGATCTCGATCATCGATCGAACGCGGCCTGTGTTGGAGATGACGATCGTGACCGTCTCCGGAGTCGCCATCGCAGCCGCCATTAGCTGTTGGTGGGCGTCAGGCGCCGCGGTAGCGGGAAGGCCGAACAACGGCGCACGCTGCTCGCCGTCCATCGCGACCAATGCCGAGGCCCCGACTCCCGCGAAGTTGATCCGATCCGCCTGAAGGATGGCACCGACGGCCTTGTCCAGTTCGGTCTCGTCGAGAGACCGTCGTGCACGGTCGAGGCTGCTGATCGTATGGTCGAAGATCTTGTGCGAGAGCTGGCCAACGTCGTCGGTGGCGGAGATACTCGCGAACGTCGCCGGAAAGCCAAGAGCCAGACTCTGTGCCAATGCGAGCTTGAAAGACTGGAACCCGTCATAGCCCATGCTCAGGCAGAACCGCATGACGGTCGGCTCGCTCACCCCGGCAGTATCCGCTACAGCGGCCATCGTCGCGTCCATGGCGAACGTGGGGTTCTCTAGGACGACGTCGGCGACCTTTCTCTCCGCTCTGCTCAACTCTGTCGATTTTGCCGCCAGACGCTCCAGCAGAGGAGCATCACCGAGGTCTCGCAGATCCGTCACGACCGCCTCCTGTCTCTCCACCCGCACCCAACCCTCTCAGGGTACCCGGAGCCCGCGCCACGCAACCCGGCTCCAAGAAGGACGGCAGCCCCGAGATAGGTAGTATCACTACTTCCGATGAATCTAAGACGTCAGAAATCTCAAGATTCGACGAGAGATCTGCGGGTTCTGATGGCGTATTTGACTAGATCTACTCATCTTGATACAGTTCTGCTACATGCTCAGGGATGAGAAGGAGACCAGGACATGGGAGTCGGACCGACGGCGGATGAGTTCGCACAGCTGATCGACCACACGAATCTGCATGCAGCTGCGACCAGGGCCGAGATCGAAAGACTGTGCGCCGAGGCGAGGGAACACCACTTCAGGATGGTGGCGATCAACCAAGTGCAGACCAGCCTGTGCCGGAAGCTGCTCGAAGGATCGGACGTGCACGTCGGTGCCGCCATCAGCTTCCCTCTCGGCCAGACATCGATCCAGTCAAAGGTCTTTGACACCGAAGATGCGATCCGCAACGGCGCTGACGAGATCGACTATGTCATCAACATCACCGAGTTGAAAGCAGGAAACCTAGCCTATCTCCGCAAGGAGATGGACAGCATCGTCCAGGTCTGCCGCGACCGCGACGTCCTGAGCAAAGTCATCTTCGAGAATTGCTACCTGACGCCGGACGAGATCCGGACGATGTCCGAGATCGCTGTTCAGGTCAGGCCGGATTTCATCAAGACCTCAACGGGATTCGGCACCGGCGGGGCCACGATCGAAGACGTCAGGCTGATGAAGTCCGTGGTTGGAGAGACCGTCAAGGTCAAGGCGGCCGGCGGAATCCGCACGCTGGACCAGGCGCTCTCCTTCATCGACGCCGGAGTCCAGCGGATCGGTACGTCCTCGGGAGTCGGCCTTGTCAATGCCTACTCCGCGCGCATTTCCGAGGACTCGAAGGCTCCCCGCTGAACAGGCATTGGAAACGAACTGGGAGGAGAAGACCATGGAAGCGCTTCGCCTGATCGAGGTCAACAAGCTGGTGTTCGAACAGGACGCCTCCATCCCTCGTCTCGGCGCCGACGAAGTCCTCGTCAAGGTGATGGCAGCAGGCGTGTGCGGGTCCGACTACGGACGTGTGTTCTCCTTGGGAGCGCACACGCTGCCCATCATCCTCGGCCATGAGTTCTCTGGCCTCGTCGAGGCCGTCGGACCTGAAGTCAGAGAGGACCTGGCCGGCCGACGGATCGTCGTCACCCCGCTGATCCCATGCCGCACCTGCGAGTGGTGCAGACGGGGCGAATACTCGCTGTGCGATGCCTACGGTTTCATCGGGTCACGGAGAGACGGCGCCTTCGAGCAGTACGTCGCCGTCCCCGCTTCGGCGCTCCAGGTAATCCCCGACACGATGACCTATGCCGAAGCCGCAGTCGTGGAGCCGACGGCGTGCATGCTCCATGCCATGTATCGCGGTCCGTCAATCATGGGACGGACAGTCTGCATCTCGGGCGCCGGGCCGATCGGACTTCTCGGTGTGCAGTATGCGAAGGCTTCCGGAGCCTCAGAGGTCGTCTGTGTCGACATTATCGAGAAGAAGCTCGAACTCGCCCGACGCCTCGGTGCGGACAAAACGGTGAACCTGTCTGAAAGTGATCTCGTTCCGGCAGGCCTATCAGCGACCGATGGAAGAGGATTCGACTTCACATTCGAGACGACCGGCAACCCGAACGTGCAGAACGGGGTGATTCAGACGTCCGCAAAACTTGGCTCAGTGGTGTATTTCGGGTTCTCCGGAAATGGTCTCACTCTGAATGACGAGTCCCTGGATCGCATCCTCCGAGCAGAGGTCACGCTGACGGGAGCATGGAACTCCTATTCCACAGGTTTCCCAGGGCGGGAGTGGCAGACCGCCATCGATATGATCGCCGACCATCGCATTGATGTCTCGGCAGTCGTGTCACACATCCTTCCACTGGAAGAGGCGCCCTCGTTCTTCGAGAAGGTCCGAACCCATCAAATCGAGCATGGAAAGGTCTTGTTCGCCCCCTGGGGCATCGAGGGCGCGCAGCTATAGGGACAAAGACAGGGACCGGCTGGGACGAGTCCTCTTCGGCCAGCTTCGGGGCAGAGCGGCTCTGGGGCGATGCTCCGCAAAAACGTCGGGCGTCTCATAGAGAGGCTACCGACAGAGGTGACGTGAGGCAACCATTATTCAAAGGAGAGTATTCATGGACCATTCCTATTTCATCGGCGTAGACGTGGGAACACAAGGAGTGCGTGTCGGAATATCCGACGAGAACGGCTCCATGCGAACCGTCCACGAGAGTCTGTACAAGACCTCCTATCCGAGATTCGGGTGGGCTGAACAACATCCGGACGATTGGTGGAACGGCTTCATCGCCGCGCTGAGCAAATGCTTGGCCGACGTCTCAGACGATGTCCGTACCGCAATCCGGACACTGGGAGTCTGCGGGACGTCCTCAACCGTTCTGGCCATTGACTCTCAGGGGAATCCGCTTGGCGACGCCTTGCTCTGGATGGACTCGCGAGCGACAGAGGAAGCCGCCGCCATCAACGCAACCAGGGACGAGGTGCTCAAATACTGCGGCGGCGAAGTCTCCGTCGAGTGGATGATTCCCAAGACCCTATGGATTAAGCATCATGAGCCAGACCTCTACGCAAAGGCCTACAAGATCCTCGAGCAGGTCGACTTCTTTAACTACCGTTTGACGGGCGTGTGCTGCAGTTCCATCAACATCGTCACATGCAAGTGGAACTACGTCGCGGACCGCGGCGGTTGGGACTCGGGGTTCTTCAAGCGAATTGGCCTCGAGGACTACCAGGAAAAGATCCCGATCGACGTCCGCAAGGTCGGCCAACTCGTCGGGAGGATCGATCCCGTCCTCGCGCAACGGTTCGGACTCAGCCCCGAGCTTCAGGTGATCCAGGGCGCCACTGATGCTTGCGAGGCGACGTTCGGCAACGGCGTCGTCGAACCCGGGTCCCTCGCCACAATTATGGGCACAAGTTTCGTCCATCAGGCAGTCACAGCAGATCCAATCTTCCAGAAAGGCATCTGGGGGCCCTTCAACAAAGCACTTACCGACGACTACTGGATGCTCGAGGGCGGCCAGATCTCCGCCGGGTCTATTGTCGGATGGCTTCGCGACGAGTTCGACATCACCGAGCCGTTCAGCGAGTTCAACAGAAAAGCCGCCGAGATACCCGTCGGCTCCGATGGGCTCGTGGTCCTCGACTTCTTCGCGGGCAACCGAACTCCGTACAAAAATCCGAAACTGAAGGGCGTGATTTACGGGCTGAGGCTCAACCACACGAAATACCACGTCTACCGCGCTGTGATGGAATCGGTCGCCTTCGGCACGAGGAACATCATTGAGAACTTTGCCGGACAGGGCTATCAGATCGACCGGATCGTTGGCAGCGGCGGTGCGACCAAGAACGAAGTCTGGCTGCAGATCATGGCCGACGTCACCGGAAAGACCATCACGGTCAATACGTGCACAGATGCCGGAGTCCTCGGACACGGAGTGGTCGGCGCCGTCGCCTCCGGTGTCTATCCGGATCTTCGAACGGCCGTGGACCACATGATCCACCCAGCCCGGACCTACACACCGGATCCTCATAACGTCGCCACTTATGATGCGCTCTTCAAGAAGTACCTCTCGCTCTATGAGTCTCTGAAAGACCTCATGAACAGCGAGGAGAACTGAGATGTCAGTCTATATCGCGGAGTTCATGGGTACTCTCATTCTGGTGCTTCTCGGCGACGGGGTCTGCGCCAACAACGTGCTCGCTCACAGCAAGTTTCGTAACAGCGGCGGACTGTTCGTGCTCATCGGATGGTGCTTGGCCGTCGGGGTTCCCGCAGGTATGTTCGCCCATGTCAGCGGCGCCCATTTCAACCCTGTGTTCACTTTCGGTCTGGCGGTCGCCGGATTGTTCCCCTGGGATCACGTGATCGGATACATGATTGCGCAAATGCTCGGCGGTTTCGTCGGTGCCGTGCTCGTCTGGTTGTTCTACTATCCTCATTTCCAAAACAGTCCGAATGTGCCCCCACAGGACAAACTCGGAATTTTCTGCACCACGCCGGGGATCAGAAGCATCCCGTTCAATCTATTTTCGGAGGTCATCGCGACGATGTTCCTTCTGTTCGGGATGCTCGGGATCGCGACAGCTCAGCCCGTGTCAGGCGTGGGAACGCTCTTCGTGGCGGCCATCATTCTCGTGATCGGCACCGGTCTGGGTGGCACCACCGGATTCGCGATGAACCCCGCGCGAGACCTGTCACCAAGACTCGTCCACGCGATCGTCCCGATTCAGGGGAAGGGTTCCTCCGACTGGTCATACTCCTGGGTTCCCGTGATCGGACCCCTCATCGGCGGAGTCCTGGGCGCTCTCCTCTACGTCGCGGTGTACTGAACGCAGGCATCGCCGTTTCCAGATCGTGCCCGTTCCGTCCCTGCGACGGCGGGCACGATCCTATTTCGTCCAAAAGCCCATGGGCCCGACGGTGCCGACAAGGCTCCGCCGGGTCGCCCCTGTCATACTGTCCTCACCCCACCGTCCAGCGGCCCGCCGTACGGTGGCCCCATGAGCACCCGACCACTCCGCTTCCGCACGCCGCCGACGGACAAGTGGCAGTGGCACCCCTTCCCCGTCCCCTGCCAGATCGTGTACGTGACGACCTGACTTAGGTCACGACCGGCTCGCCTCGTTGCCTCAGGGCTCACTCTCAGCGAGCCCTTGCCGGGCGCCGTCGCGCACCTCGCGGAGTTCTCCACTCACGCCGAGTGCAATCTGGTGAGCCGCGCGCCGGAGTGAGGCCAGCCGATCGCCGGCAGGCGGACCGACGCGCAGGGCCGCCCTCGTCCGAGATGGGACAATCTCCCCATGACGGCGATGCTCAACGACCTGCTGGACGACCTCGAGGACCGGGGGCGGCTCGGCGACGACGATGCCCTCTACGAGGCCTTCGCCGGGTGGGCCGAGTCCAGCGGGCGCCCCCTCTACCCCCACCAGGAGGAGGCCTTGCTGGAGATCCTCGCCGGCAACCACGTCATCGCGGCCACGCCGACGGGTTCCGGGAAGTCGATGATCGCCCTGGCCGCGCATTTCGTCTCCCTGGCCCGCGGCGGGCGCTCCTACTACACGGCGCCGCTCAAGGCGCTGGTCTCGGAGAAGTTCTTCGACCTCGTCGCCCTTTTCGGGGCGGACAACGTCGGGATGGTGACCGGAGACGTCTCGCTGAATGCGGCCGCCCCCGTCATCTGCTGCACGGCGGAGATCCTCGCCAACCAGGCGCTGCGGGAGGGAGCCGGCCTGGACACGGACATGGTCATCATGGACGAATTCCACTTCTACGGCGATCCCCAGCGCGGGTGGGCGTGGCAGGTGCCGCTCCTGGAGCTCACGAGACCGCAGTTCATCGCCATGTCGGCCACCCTGGGCGACACCTCGCGCTTCCAGGCGCAGTGGAAGCAGCGCACGGGGCGCGACGTCGCGCTGGTCGACGACGCCGAGCGCCCGGTCCCCCTGGAGTTCGACTACGTCGTCGACGATGTCCACGACACCGTCGAGCGCCTGCTCGCGGAGGGGCGGTGGCCCGTCTACATCGTCCACTTCGCCCAGCGCGACGCGGTGGAGACCGCGCAGTCCTTCGACCGGCGCCGCCTCATCGACGACGACCAGAAGGCGCGCATCGCCCGGGCGCTCGCGACGGTGCGCTTCGGCCGCGGATTCGGCCAGACCCTGCGCCACCTCCTCGCCCAGGGCATCGGCGTCCACCACGCGGGGATGCTGCCGCGCTACCGGCGCCTTGTCGAGCGCCTCACCCAGCAGGGGCTGCTCGCCATCGTGTGCGGGACGGACACGCTGGGGGTCGGCATCAACGTGCCCATCCGAACGGTCCTCCTGACGTCTCTCGTGAAGTTCGACGGGGAGCGCATGCGCCACCTCTCGGCACGGGAGTTCCACCAGATCGCCGGACGCGCCGGGCGCGCGGGCTTCGACCAGGTCGGCTTCGTCCGGGTGCTCGCCCCGGGCCACGAGGTCGAGAACGCCCGCGCCCGGGCGCGTCTGAGCGCCGCGGAGGAGAACGCGCGCGACGAGCGCGAGGCACGACGGGTGGCGAAGAAGGCGAAAAAGCGCGGCGCCGCCACGAGGAGCCCGGAGAAGGGGCAGATCACGTGGACGCGCTCGACCTTCGAGCGCCTGCGCGATGCCCAGCCGGAGCAGCTCTCCTCCCAATTCGCGATGACCCATTCGATGGTGCTCAACGTGCTGGCCGGGACCGCCGCCGACGCCCACCGGGACCCGGCGGAGCACCTTCTGGCGTTGGCCACCGGCAACGACGACCCGGTGCGCGAGTCGAACCCGCACCTGCGCCGCCTGGCCGAGATCTACCAGTCGATGCGCCAGGCCGGCGTGGTCGACCATGTCTCCTCCGAGCAGGCCGCCTCCGACGGCCGCCCCCGTCTGCGCCTCGTGGCCGACCTGCCCGACGACTTCGCGCTCAACCAGCCGCTCTCCCCCTTCGCGCTGGCGGCCCTGGAGCTCCTGGATCCCGACTCGCCCGCCTATGCCCTGGACGTCGTGTCGGTGGTCGAGTCGGTCCTGGAGGATCCGCGCCCCCTGCTCTACGCCCAGCAGCGGACGCGGCGCGACCAGGCGATGGCCGCCATGAAGGCGGAGGGGCTGGAGTACGACGAGCGCATCGCCCGCCTCGACGAGGTGACCTGGCCGAAGCCTCTGGAGGACCTGCTCGAGGACGCTTTCCGGACCTACGTCCAGTCGAACCCCTGGGTCGGCGATCTGGAGATCTCCCCGAAGTCGGTCGTGCGGGAGATGATCGAGAACGCCCAGACCTTCACGGAGCTCATCGGCCGCTACGACGTGGGCCGCTCCGAGGGCGTGGTCCTGCGCTACCTCACCGACGCCTACCGTTCGCTGCGCCAGGTCGTCCCCGAGTCCGCGGTGACGCCCGAGCTCAGGGCCATCATCGACTGGCTGGGCGCTCTGATCCGCTCCGTCGACTCCTCCCTCCTCGACGAGTGGGAGGCACTCGCCTCCGGGCGCGCGCCCGCGATCAGCGAGGGCGACTCCGGCGGCGCGTCCGGGGCCGAACTGGCCTTCGGCGCCGACGAGGACGGGACGGTCGCCTTCAGCGCGAACCGGCATGCGTTCCGCACGGCGATCCGCACCGCGCTATTCCGTCGGGTCGAGCTCATGAGCCGCGACGATGTGGAGGGCCTGGCGCGGGCCGACGGGCCCGCGGGCTGGCCGGCCGGGAGGTGGGACCGGGAGCTGGCGCGCTACTGGGCCGAGCACGACTGGATCGGCATCGATCAGCGGGCCAGGTCCTCGGCGCTCGTCTCCGTGATCGAGCGACCCACGCCGGCGGACTTCCTGGATGCCGGGGCGACGGAGGCGGTGGCGGAGGGGGCGGAGACCATGCCGGGGCGCCTGTGGCTCGCCGCCCAGACCCTGGTGGATCCCGAGGGAGACATGGACTGGCGTCTGACGGTGCTCGTGGACGTCGCCGAGTCCGACCGCTCCGGTGCCGTCGTGCTGCGCCCACTCGCCTTCGGCCCCCGCTGAGGGGAGCGGGCGCCGCCCTCGTCGCCCGCGGGAGAAAACCATTCGTGCGATAGGTCACAAACCGCGTCGGACCCGCAGCACAGAGGTGGCTCAATTCGGTCAGGCTCGCCTCACCTAATTGGGTCTCGTCGCACGTCACGGGACCTGGTATCCGCACCCGAACCCGAGGAGCACCATGCGAGCGCTCTCCACGCGCCTGATCACCACTCTCATCGCGGCGGCCGCCGTGATGACCGCCTGTTCCACCGGCGCCGGCTCGGCCCAGCCCGATGCCGCCGAGTCCGGGACCCCCGCCGCCGCGTCCGGCGATCTGGGGACGTGGCCCCGCGCGATCGCCGACGAGCAGGGCGAGGTCACGATCGACGCGAAGCCGGAGAGGATCGTCTCGACCTCCCTCTCCGTCACGGGCACGCTGCTGGCCATCGGCGCGCCAGTGGCGTCGGCCGCCACCTCGGTCTCCGACATCACCGACGACAAGGGGTTCTTCTCCCAGTGGGCCGACGTGGCCGATGAGAAGGGCGTCGAGGTCCTCTACCCCGATCTCGAATTCGACATGGAGGCCCTCATCGCCGCCGATCCCGACCTCGTCGTCGTCTCCACCTCGGGCGCCGACTCGGTCCTCGACCACTACGACGAGATCGCCGCCGAGTTCCCGACCATCGTCGTCGACTACTCGAAGCAGACCTGGCAGGACCTGGCCACCCAGCTCGGAGAGGCCACCGGCCTGGAGGGCGAAGCCCAGGCCTCCATCGCCGACTTCGACGACTACGCCGCCACCGCCGCTCAGAGGATCACGGCCCCTGAGGGCGGCGTGAGCATCGTCTCCTACAACGGGCCCGGCTCCGACCAGGGCGTCGCGAAGCTGACCGGTCCCCACGCCCAGCTCATGGAGTCCCTGGGCCTCGACGTCGTCGAGGGGCCCGAGGACCTCGACACCAGCGAGCAGTCACGGTCGGACTTCATCTTCGTCACCCTGGAGAACCTGTCGAAGGCCGTCGGCGGCGAGACCGTCTTCCTGCTGACCGGCACCGAGGAGACGGTCTCCGCCTTCGCCTCCGACTCGGTCCTGGCCAACCTCCCGGCCGTCCAGAAGGACCAGGTCTACCCGCTGGGACCGACCTCGTTCCGCATCGACTACTACTCCGGCAAGCAACTCGTCGACGCCGTCGTGGACGCCCTGGGCGCCTGAGACAGGTGATGTCGACCGCAGCGACCGCCCGCCGGGGCGGCAGCGAGCCCACCGGGTCCGCCGCCACCCCGGCGGGTTCCGCTGCGCACGGAACCTCTGGGGTATCCGATCGCCCCGGAGCCGGGGGCGCCGGGCGCTCCCCTGGCTCCGGCCGCCTCCGGCACTCCCATCGCGGCCCGCTGCTGCTGGCCCTGGCGCTGGCCCTCATCCCGCTGATGGCGTTGTCCGTGGCGGTGGGGTCCCGCCCCGTCGACCTCGCCACCGTCGTCGACGCCCTGCGCGCCTTCGATCCTGGGGACAACGACCATCTGGTCGTGCGCGAGCTGCGGGTGCCGCGCACGATCCTGGCGGTCCTCACGGGAGGCTGCCTGGGAGTCGCCGGCGCGCTCATGCAGTCCCTGACACGCAACACGTTGGCCGAGCCCGGGACCCTGGGGGTCAATGCCGGAGCGGCCCTGGGAGTCGTCGTCGGCCTGGCGCTCACCGGCTCCGCCTCGATCACGGTCTACGTGTGGTTCGCGTTCGCCGGCGCCGGACTGGCCTCGGTCCTCGTCCACCGGCTGGGCCGGGCGGGCGAGGCCGGCGTCAACCCCGTTCGGCTCGTGCTCGCGGGGGCCGGGCTGTCGATGACGTTGGGCGCCCTCACCGACATCCTCATCCTCTCAAGCCCCCAGCAGATCCTCGACAGCTTCCGCAACTGGGCGACCGGATCACTCCAGGGACGCGGCTGGGAGTCGCTGCCCGTCGTCGCGGTGTGCCTGGCCGTCGGCCTGGCCCTGGCATTGTCCCTGTCGGGTCCCCTGAATTCCGTGTCGCTGGGCACCGACCTGGCACGCGCCCTGGGGGTCGACGTCCGACGCACCTGGGGATGGACGAACCTGGCGATCATGGTCCTGGCTGGAGGCGCGACGGCCGCCATCGGCCCGGTCTCCTTCGTGGGGCTGGCCGCTCCCCACGCGGCGCGCAGCATCGTCGGCCCCGACCACCGCTGGGTCGTCCCCTACTCCTGCGTCCTCGCGTCCATGGCCGTCTTGATCGCGGACCTCCTGGGGCGCCTCGTCCTGCATCCGGGAGAGATCGGGGCGGGCATCATGACCGCTCTCATCGGCGCCCCCTTCTTCATCGCGCTGGTGCGCCGGGGGCGGGTGAGCGAGCTGTGACGGCGTTGCGCGTGGGCGTGGGCCCGCTCCGCCTGCGTGTGGAGCGGCGCACACTGGCGGTCGGCGCCGTCCTGGTCGGGGTGCTCGCCGCGGCGGCCCTCGCCTCGCTGATGTCGGGCACCGTGTCCCTGTCCCCCGGGCAGGTCCTCGGCGCCCTGGGCGGACACGCCGACTCGGAGAGGGCCGCGCGGGTCATGTGGCAGATCCGCGTCCCCCGGGTCGTCACGGCGCTCGCCGTCGGCATGGCCCTGGGAGCCGCGGGCTGCGTCTTCCAGTCCGTGTCCCGCAACGCCCTCGGCTCCCCCGACGTCATCGGGTTCACCTCGGGCGCCGCCACCGGCGCCGTCGTCCAGATCGTCCTCATCGGGGCGGGCCCGGGAGCCACGACGGCCGCCGCGGTCGCCGCCGGGCTGCTCACCGCCCTGGTGGTCTACGCGCTCGCCCGTAAGGACGGGGTGAGCGGCGGCTACCGGCTGGTCCTCGTCGGCATCGGGGTGAGTGCCTTCGCCGGGGCGCTCAACACGCTCGTCCTGGCCCGCGGGGACATCGATCTCACGACTCGCGCCAGGGTGTGGCTCTCCGGATCCCTCAACGCCCGGACCTGGGACGACGCGTGGCCGCCATTGGCCGCCGTCGTCGTCCTCGTCCCCGCGCTCGCCGCGCTGGCCCGCCACCTGGACATCCTCGAGATGGGCGACGACCAGGCCGGCCAGCTCGGCGTCCATGCCGAGCCCACCCGCCTGCTCGCCATGCTCATCGGCGTCGTGCTGACGGCCGCGGCCGTCGCGGGCGCCGGTCCCATCGCCTTCGTCGCGCTCGCCGCCCCGCAGATCGCTGTGCGCCTCACCCGCGCCTCCCGCGTCCAGGTCATCGTCTCGGCGCTCATGGGAGCGGGCCTGCTTCTGCTCGCCGATCTCGTGTCCGTGCACCTGCCGGTGCGGGCTGCCCTGCCGGTCGGCCTCACCACGGGGGCGCTGGGCGGCGTGTACCTGTTGTGGGTCCTCTCCCGATCGAGGTCGGTATGACCAGGACTTCCCCGGAGGAATCATGAGCACTTCCCTCGACGAGGACGCCTCCCCGCTGCGCGGGGAGGGCCTCACCCTCTCCTACGGCGAGGGGCGCACCGTCTCCGATCACCTGGACATCGCGGTGCCCGACCACTCGTTCACGGCGGTCATCGGCCCGAACGCCTGCGGGAAGTCGACGCTGCTGCGCGCGCTCGCCCGGCTGCTCGCCCCCGAGCGCGGCGCCGTCGTCCTGGACGGGCGCGATATCCGGGACATCCCCTCCAGGACCGTTGCCCGCCGGCTCGGGCTGCTGCCCCAGACCTCCCACAGCCCGGCCGGCATCTCCGTGCGAGACCTCGTCGCCCGGGGCCGTTTCCCCCACCAGTCGCTGCTGCGGCAGTGGTCTCCCTCGGATGACGCGGCCGTCCAACGGGCCATGGCCGCCACGGGTGTCGCCGACCTGGCCGATCGCCTGGTCGACGAGCTCTCCGGAGGACAGCGGCAGCGCGTGTGGCTGTCACTGGTATTGGCCCAGGAGACCCCTCTGCTGCTGCTCGACGAGCCGACGACCTTCCTCGACATCACCCACCAGCTCGAGATCCTGGATCTGTGCCGCTCGCTGCATGCCACGGGCCGATACACGCTGGTGGCGGTGCTCCACGACCTCAATCTGGCGTTCCGCTACGCGACGCACCTCATCGTGATGAAGGACGGACGCGTCGTGGCGTCGGGCGCTCCCGAGGACGTGGTGGATGCCGACCTGATCCGCGAGGTCTACGGCGTCGACTGCCTGTGCCTGCCGGACCCCGTCAACGGCCGGCCGATGATCGTGCCCCTGGACACCACCGCCCCCATCCCGACCGCGCCGCCCTCCGAGAGGGCCTCCGCATGACGCCCTCGCCGGCCGCCGGCGGTCTGCCCACCGTTCTCGAGGTCGCCGACGTCATCGATCTCACGGCGTCGATGCGACGCATCCGCTTCGCCGGGGCCGGCGTCTCCGCGCATCTCCGCGCGCCCCGCATCCCCAACATCAAGCTGCTGGAGGCCGCGCTCGGCCTCGCGCTGCCGGACCCTCTCGAGGAGGACGTCATCTGGGTCTCCGCGGAGTGCCGGGTGGCGCGCGCGGTCCGCCGTCATGTCCGGATGCTCGGCGTTCCCCGAGGGAACCAGCTCATCATCGGCTACTGGCGCCGCGGCATCACCGAGACCGCCTATGGGGCGCCGTCGCGCAACGACCGCGTGCCCGGCGAGTCGCTCGTCGTCCTGCCCGAGAGCGGGAAGCTGCGGGCCGACTCGCTCGGGAGACTCTTCGCCGGGGATGCGGAATCTCACCTCGCCGAATCCGACGACTAAGGCTAGCCTGACCTCAGTGCCCCCGCGCCCCGTGCGCACCGTCCCGGAGGATTCCGCATGACAGCCCAGCCTGGCCCCGCCCGCGATCTCGTCGACGAGTACACCCCGCGGGCGTGGTGCGACCGTCTGGGATCGATCCATGTGGAACGCGCCCGCCAAGTCCCTCCTCACGACGCGGCGGTCCCCCGGGTGCCCACGCCTCTGGGCGTCCTCGGCGTCCTCGACGCCATCGGCGGTGAGGACGCCCCCAGGTCGGGCGTCCTCACGAACCCGCTGATCAGCACGGACCCCGACGCAGCGGCAGCCGGGGGTGCCACGCGGGGCGGGGAACCGCCGATGCGGCTGTACACCTGGATCGTGGACGCGCCCGGGGCCTCCGCCGTGCTGCTGTGGGGCAACGGGCTCTTCGACCACACGGACGTCGGCGCCTCCGAGCTCGAACGCGTTCCCGCGGGAAACCGCTGCGCGGGCCGGTGGACGATCACCCTCCGCCTGCCCGCAGACTGGCGCGGCTCCTACCGGATCGCCATCCACGAGGGGCCGGGCGAGGCCCCGTGGCGTTCGGCCCGAGGCCGTCACGCCATCCGCCGGGCGGCGATCGACGGGGCGCGCGTGGATCCCCTGGGCTCCCAGAGCATCCGCGGGTCGGGCGGCCAGGCGTGGTCGGTGGCCGCCGGACCCGCCGCTCCGGCGGAGTCCTGGCGGCTCGGAGGCCGAGCCGATCAGACTGGCGGCTCCAGCCATCCTCACGGCCTCGTCGACGAGTTGGCCTTCCCCGCGGATGGCCCGCGTCCAGCCGAGCGCGCGTGGGTCTACCGTCCGGCCGCGGCGGCCGCCGGGAACCCGGAGCGCACGCCGGTCCTGGTGCTCTTCGACGGGCAGGTCTGGAAGGACGGGCTCGACCTGCCGGCCGCGATGGACGCCGTCATCGCCCGCGGGCTGGTGGCGCCCCTGCACGTGGTCATGGTCGACTCCCATGACGAGGACACGCGCTGGGCGCACCTGGGAGTGCCGGGCGGCCAGGTCGATGCGGTGCTCGACCGCATCCTCCCGCAGGTGCGCGCGGCCTATCCGGTGAGTCCCCGCGGCTGCGACACGGCTGTGGCCGGGCAGAGCCTCGGCGGCCTGGCGGCCCTGTGGACCGTCGCGCTGGCGGAGGGGCGTGTCGACCACGCGATCGCCCAGTCGCCGTCACTGTGGCGCTTCCCGGTGGCCGCTCCCCTCCTGCGCGAGCCGCGGTGGCGCTCCATCCGCCTGCAGGCCGGCACCCTTGAGGGCGAGATGCTGCAGGACGCTCTCGACCTCGAGCAGCGCCTGAGCTTCGACCCGCTGGCGGGATGCCGTTCCATCAGCGTCCAGCCCGTCCACGGAGGACACGACTGGGCGTGGTGGCGGGTCGGACTCGTCGAGGCGCTGCGCGAGCTCTTCCCCGCGGGGCCCGCCCCTGGGGAGAGCTGAGAGATCCGTCGCCTCTCCGCCCGCCTCGATCCGGCTCCCGAGGGCTGGAGGCGGCCGATGGCGGGCGCGGGGCGTCCTCACGCCCGATTCGGGTGGGGACGGGGCCGGGCGCCTCAGCGCAGGACGATCTCCCACGAGGCCGCCCGAGGCCACAGGGCGTACCGGGGAAGGACGTCCGGGCCGCATGTGCGCGACCCGAGCCCGTGCTGGGCGATGTCGAGGACGAGGCAGAGACGCCGTCCGGGATCGGGAAGCTCATGGGCGTGGTCGGCGCGGGAAAGCTCCTGAGGGCTGTGCCGCAGGAGCTGGAAGCCAGGGCGCCCGTCCACGCCCTCAACGGTCGCCAGGTCCAGCCCTCCGAGGCGAAGCTCGCGGAGACCGGGCCGGAACCCCGTCTCCTGGGGGCGGGCATAGGCGACGGCGAGCGCATCGATGTCCGAGGAGAAACGCCCCACCCACGTCGCGTCGCACGAGTCGGGATAGGACTCGGACGGGCCGGTCCCCCACCAGGACACCGTCTCGGTCCCGGCCCCCTCGGGCAGATCGAAACGGATCCCGAGCCGGGGCCACGTGCATGTCCATCTTCCGAACGGCCTGACGGACACGCGGAGGTGGAGCCCGTCGGAGGCGCCCCGCCATCGGAAGGTGGAGTCGACACCGTGGGATTGGCCCGCGGGCATCGAGCGGACGCGTTGGACCAGGCCGCCGGACGCCGGCTGCCGGGAGACCACGCGGTGCATGAGGCGGTCAAGGCCCGCCTCGCGCCACAGCTGGGCGCTCGATGCCGCGTCCTCGTCCCCTCGCCCGTCGCTGAGAGCGGGATCCGTCAGCTCGTACGAGCCCTGGCCCGTCGCCCGGTCGTTCTCGGTGGGGGCCCGCCACAGCTCGGCCGTGGGACCGACGACCCTGACACCGCGCCATGAGAGAAGGGAGCCGGTGTCGGAGAAGACCGCGCGCGCGAGGACCCCGGCAGCATCCTCCCCGGTCTCGCCCCCGCCCTCGTCTCCTCCGAGGAGACCCGGGGATCCGGTGAACGCGCTCGGTGGGCGCCGCTCGGCAAGCGCCGCCTGCGCGCGGGCGACCACGTGGCCTGCCGGGGCCCAGAGGACCGCGTCGGCCAGACGGGCCTCGACGAGAAGGTGCCATTCCGCTGTCGGCCGGTCTCCGCTCATGGCATCGAGAGCCTCGGCGCACGCCGGATCCGACGTCAGGTCGATCTCCGTCGTCTGCCCCGGGGCGAGGTCCCCCGCAGGCCCCCGGCCAGCCAGGTCGATGTCCCCGGAGGCGGCCTCAAGGCCGTCGCGCTGCAACGCCCAATGGGCGAGGAGGTCCCCGATCCCGCCGTCATGTCGGCGGTTGGCCACGGTCAGGCGCGCGCCGTCCAGGGTGAGACGCACGGGTGCCCACACGGCGGCGAGCTCGGCCAGGGCCGGCGAGGGGGTTCCGTCGGAGAGCACGAGGCCGTCCATGATGAACGAGCCGTCATGAAGGACCTCACCGAAGTCACCGCCGAAACCGAAGTACTCGTGCCCCTGGTCGTCGCGCGTGCGCAGGCCGTGATCGCGCCACTCCCAGATGAACCCTCCGCAGTGCCGCTCGAAGCGGTCCGTGAGTTCCTCGTAGTCCGCGAGGGAGCCGGGCCCGTTGCCCATGGCGTGGCCGTACTCGCACAGGATGAACGGCTTGGCCCTCTGGCGGGCGCCTTCGGCCGGCCCCGCCTCGTGGAGCGGCATGGTCGGCGTGTCCGCGCAGATCGACGTGATCTCCTCGAGCGTCGGGTACATCCGGGAGTAGACGTCGGTGTAGGCGCCGCCGCGGTCGCCCTCGTAGTGGACGGGCCGTGTGGGGTCGTTGCGATGGACCCAGTCGGCCATCTCAGCGAGATTGCGCCCCGTGCCCGACTCGTTGCCCAGCGACCACATGATGATGCTGGGATGGTTGACGTCGCGGCGGACGGTGCGCGCGATTCGGTCGAGGAGGGCGTCGCGCCAGGCCGGGTCGTCGCCCGGGTTTCCCGACCAGTCGTTCTCGGAGAAGCCGTGCGTCTCGAGGTCACACTCGAGGACGACCCAGAATCCGAGCTCGTCGGCAAGCTCCAGGGTCCGCGGATGCGGTGGCTGGTGGCAGGTCCTGATCGCGTTGATGTTGTGGCGCTTCATCAGGCAGAGATCCTTCATCACGAAGTCCTCGTCGAAGACGCGCCCGAGGTCCGGATTCGTCTCGTGCCGGTTGACGCCCCGCAGGGTCAGGGGGCGGCCGTTGGCGACCAGCCGGCCGGCGACGATCTCGATGCGCCGGAACCCCACCCGCAGACGCGCCTGCTCGCCGGGCGAGGACACGGTGACGTCGTAGAGCCGCGGGGACTCCGCCGACCACGGGTCCACGGGGCCGACGTCCAGGGGACGCGCTTCGGCAGGGGTCTCCCATGTGGCGTGGGTCCCCAGCTCGGGGATCTCGACCGTGACCGGGAAGGCTCCGCTCACGGCGAGATCGAGTCTGCCGCCGCCCGTGGAGCGGTCGTAGTCCGCATACGCCCGGACGTCCTCGAGGCCGTTCCGCGGACGCGAGACCAGCGAGACGTCGCGGAAGATGCCGGGCAGCCACCACTGGTCCTGATCCTCGAGGTAGCTCGCCGGGGACCACTGGCTCACTCTCACGGCGAGGACGTTGGCGCCGGGGCGCAGGACGGCGGTGACGTCGAACTCCGTGGGCAGGCGGCTCCCGGTGAACCAGCCGACAGGCCGCCCGTTGAGCCAGACGCGCGCATGGGACTCGACCCCGTCGAACCGCAGGACCGCGCGCCCTCCGCGGGCGAATCCGTCCGGCACCTCGAAGGTGACCCGGTGGTCGCCTGTGGGGTTCTCGTCGGGGACGTGCGGGGGGTCCAGCGGGAAGGGATAGGCGATGTTCGTGTAGATCGGCGAGCCGTGCCCCTGGAGCACCCAGTGGCCCGGAACGAGGAGGCGCTCCCACGAGCCGTCGTCGAACGAGGGCTCGGCGAACGGGGGGATCCCCTCCCCGTCCTCGTCCCCGGGGCTGTGCTCGTGGAGCCGGAACGCCCACGAGCCGCCGAGGGCGAGGACCGGGGCGTCCGTGCGGAGGAAGGCGCGCGGGGGAAGCCGCGTGCTCGAACCCGGCGAGGTCGACTCGAGTGATGGGTCCATGGGACTGTGAACCTCCGATGCAGGCGGGGCTGGGGGATCCGGCGATGCCACCAACGCTACTTGAGCGCGCCCTGAGCGATGTTCCCGATGAATTGGCGCGCCCCGAGGAGGAAGACCGCGAGCAGCGGGATCACCGCGAGCAGCGCCCCGGCCATGACCATCGAGTAGTCCTGGCCGAACGCCGTGTTGAGCTGGGCGAGGGCGACCTGCAACGTGATGTGGTGGGGATCGGTGAGAACGGTCAACGGCCACATGTAGTCGTTCCAGGATCCGATGAACGTGTAGATGCCGAGGAAGCCGAGTCCCGGCCGGATCATCGGAAGGCACACCATGACGTACTGGCGGAAGAACCCCGCCCCGTCCAGAGCCGCGGCGTCGATGAGCTCGTCGGGAACGGCGCCCGAGATGTACTGGCGCAGCCAGAAGATCCCGAAGGCGTTGGCGGCGGCCGGGACGATGAGCGCCTGGAGGTGCCCGACCCATCCGAGGTTCGTCATGGTGATGAACTGGGGGATGATCGCCAGTTGCATCGGCAGCATGAATGTGACGAGCGTGATCCCGAAGAGGAGATTCCTCAGGGGGAACTGGAACTTCGCGAAGGCGAAGGCCGCCAGGGAGTCGAGGAACAGGACCAGGGCCGTCACCGAGCAGGCGACGATCAGCGTGTTGAGCAGCGATCCGCCGAAGTCGATGCGGGTGAAGACCTTGGCGACGTTCTCGAGGAGATGCGAACCGGGGACGAAGGTCGGCGGGGACTTGTAGATGTCGCTCGTCGTGTTCGAGGCCATCACCACGAGCCAGTAGAGCGGGAACAGGGACACCACCGCGCCGGCTGTGAGGAGGACGTAGAGGGACCGGCGGCCGCGCGGCGCCTTCCGCCGACGCTGCGGCATCCGTTGGGCCGGGGCGGCGGAGGTCTCGCGGGGGGAGCTGTCGACAGTCATGCGCGTGCCTTCGCTTGGGGTTTCTCCGATGAGAGGCGCCAGCTGATGATCGTGAAGATCACGACGACGAGGAAGACCCCCCATGCTATGGCCGCTCCGTATCCGAAGCGGTTATAGCCGAAGGCCTGCTGGTAGAAGTACAGGACCATCGTCAGCCCGCCCTGCCCGGCGCCCCCGGAGTTCGGGTTCGTCGTCGAGGCGGAGGAGGTGAGCACCTGAGCCTCGGTGAAGCTCTGGAGACCCGTGATCGTGGACGTCACGAGGACGAAGAGGATCGTGGGGCGCAGGAGCGGGAGCGTGATCGAGAAGAAGCTCCGCACCGGTCCCGCGCCATCCAGGGTCGCCGCCTCGTAGACCTCCGGTTCAATCGCCTGCATCCCCGCGAGGAAGATGATCGCGTTGTACCCCGTCCACTGGTAGGTGATCAGCAGGGAGACCGTCACCTGGATCCCGAACGGGGTCGTCAGCCAGGGGATGGCGGATCCGCCGAGGAACTGGATGAGCTGGTTGGCCAGGCCGAAGTTCTTCCCGAAGATCGAGCCGAAGAGGATGGCCATCGCGACGACGGAGGTGATGTTCGGGATGAAGTACGCGACGCGGAACACCGTGGAGAACCGGACGGCGGAGTTGAGCATCGCGGCCACGACGAGCGCGAGGATGAGCATCGGCACCGTCGACAGGACGAACATCACCAGGGTGTTGCGGATCGAGAGGTAGAAGGTCGGGTCCGTGAAGAGCCGTTGGTAGTTCTCCAACCCGATCCACTCCGGGTCGCCCAGCCCGTTCCACTTCTGGAAGGAGAGCACCAGGGAGTAGACGGTCGGGTAGAGGCCGAAGGCGGCGAAGAGGATGAAGAACGGCGCGACCGCGACGTACATCGGCCATGAGCGGCGCAGGGTCCGGTTGCGGGACCGGGGGCGCGCCTGCGCTCCCGGTCCCGCAACCCGCGTGGCGGCGGACATCGTCACTCCGCGCTCGTCAGGGCCTGCTTGGCGGCCGTCACGGCGTCGTTCCACGCCTGCTCGGGATCCTTGCCCTGGGACTCGACATTGGCCAGTTCCGTGAAGTACGGCGCCGAGACCTCGGAATCGTAGGGGCTCGTGTACTTCGTCGGCATGTTCTCGATGGCGGTCTTGAAGACCTCCGCGGTGACCTGCCCGCCGAAGAAGTCGTCGCCGTCGGTCAGCGCCTGCTCATCGAGCGCGCCCGAGACCGAGGGGAAGTTGCCGACCTCGGAGTACGTGGTGGCCTGGTTCTCGGCGGAGAGCACCTCGCGGATGAAGGCGATCGCCGTGTCTGTGTCGGTGGTGGAGGCGGGGATCGTCAGGAACGAGCCGCCGATGTTCGCCGGTCCTCCCGGCATGGAGGTCACGTTCCACAGCCCGGAGGTGTCCGGTGCCCCGTTCTTGAGATCGCCCTGGTACCAGGCGGCCCCCAGCAGCGTCGGGAGGGTCCCGGCGTTGACGGCGGACGCCCAGTCGGCCGAGCTGTCGGTCAGACCGGCGTCGAGGCCCATCTCATACGCCTTGACGGAGGTGTCCCACGCCGAGCGGATCGCGTCGGAGTCCCCGGTGAAGTTGCCGTCCTCGTCGACGTAGCCCGAGTCGGACTGCGCCACGGCCATCGAGAAGATCTGGGCGAGCGAGACGGTGAGGTGGGCGCCGGTCGCCTCGTTGAGCTTCTGGCCGAAGGCGAGGTAGTCATCCCAGGTGGACGTCTCCTTGGCGACCTCCTCGGGATCCGTCGGGAGACCCGCCTTCTCGAGCACGTCGGTGCGGTAGTACAGGGCGCTGGGACCGATGTCCATCGGCAGGCCGATGAGCCTCCCGTCGGCGGTGGTCGCCTCCGCGAGCTTCCACTCGGGGAACTGGGAGAGGATGTCGTCGATGCCCAGGGTGTTGAGGTCGGTGAAGAGCGAGTCCTCGGACAGGAAATAGGGCATGTCCTCGCCCTTGACCCCGGTCACCGAGGGAATGCCCGACTTCGCGGAGAAGGTCGTGACGAGCTTCTGCTTGAAGTTGTCCCCGATCGTCGAGATCTGGATGTCGTTGTCGGCGAAGTCCGTCTCGACCTGCTTCTGGACGGTGTCTCCGATGGCGTTGGGCCACAGCCAGACGGTCAGGGCGTCTGAGCCGTCCCCTGAGGCGGCGGAGCCGGATCCCCCGGCGCAGGCGCTCAGGCTGAGGGCGACCGCGGTGGCGGCGGCGATGGACGCGGCGCGCATGCGCCTCGGTGTGGTGATCATGGACGTGTCTCCTGGTGGTTGTGGTGTTCTCGGTGGGAATTCTCGGTTGTCGGTACGAAGGGGAGCCTTCCGACCTGCGCGAGCGGATCGCGCAGGAAGCTGAATCGGCCGCGGTCCGTCTCCGGATGGGCGTCGAGCCACGGCAGCAGATCGCTCGTCCCGGGGGCCGTCGAGGCGCCGCCGGGACGGGAGACGGTGATCGCGGCGACGAGGCCCGCGAAGTCGAGTCGCTCTCGCAGCGGCCACTGGGTCAGCGACGCGACCATGAACGCGGCTCCGAAGACGTCGCCCGCGCCCGTCGCGTCACGGGCCCGGACGGGGACGGGGGCCATCGCCGCCTCCTCGCCGGTGGCGGAGTCGACGGCCACCGCCCCTCGCGCCCCGAGCGTGACGACGACGAGGGGGACGCGCTCGGCGAGGGCCCGCGCCGCCTGGAGGGGAGCGTCCGTCTTGGTGTAGGACATGGCCTCGACCTCGTTGGGGAGGAAGGCGTGGCAGGCGTCGAGCGCGTCCAGATCGGCGGGGTCCCATCTCTCGGAGCCGTCCCAGCCGATGTCGGCGAAGATGCGCGTTCCCCGGGCGGAGGCGGCACGCGCCCACGGAAGGCTCAGGACCTTGAGGTCGAGGGCGGCGACCTCGGCGTCCGGGGCGTCCAGGACGATCTCCTCGACCGGGACCGGTGCGGGGGTCCCGCCCGTGACGAGCGCACGATCGGCGTCGTAGCCGAGAGAGGCGGTCACCGGAAGCGCCCACCCCGGCAGCGTCCGGATCCCTGAGATGTCGACGGCCTCGTCGGACAGGCGCGCCCTGCACAGGGAGGACAGGGCGTCGTCGCCTGCCGCGGCGCACATCGCTGTGCGCGCTCCGAGCCTGGCCGCGGCGATCGCGGCGTTCGCGACGCCTCCCGGGCCCCAGCCGAAATCGGCCGTCCAGATCTCCTCCCCGGGTTGGGGCGGACGGGGCATCTGGGCGTAGACGAGGTCGAGGAACAGCTGACCGACCGTCAGGACCTGTGCCGTCCGACCGGTCTCGCCTCCGGATGTGGTCATCGCTGGCTCCATCGTCGTCGTTCTCCTGTGAGTCACGTCGTCTTCTGCAACCCGATGCAGGTTATAGCACCAGTCGCTCAGAATGTTCAACAGTCCGTCATTCAGTCGATCCATCTTGATTGATTTTGATTGATATGCTGGCGTGTATGCGAGACAAACGCGACCACGCGATCCTCGCCCTCCTCCAGGCGGAGCAGGCGGCGAGTGTCTGCGAACTGGCAGAAGCCACCGGGGCGAGCCCCGCCACGATCCGGCGCGATCTCCAGCGGCTCGACCGCGCCGGGCTGCTCCGGCGCACCTACGGGGGTGCGACCCTTCTGGAGGGCGCCGAGGGCGACGCCCCGTTCCTCACCGTCGAGGCGCGCAACCGCGAGGAGAAGACCCGCATCGCCGAGGCCGCCGCCGAGACGATCCGCGACGGGCACACGATCGTCCTCGACATCGGGACGACGACGCTCCAGCTCGCGCGCTTGCTGCGCGGGCGGCGCCTGACCGTCATCACGTCGAACCTCGCCGCCGTCGACGTGCTCCAGGACGACGAGAAGGTGCACGTCGTCGTCCTCGCCGGGGACTACGATCCGACCTACCGTTCCGTCTCCGGGCATCTCACCACCGAGACGCTGCGCCTGCTGCGCGCGGACCACGCCTTCCTCGGGGTCTCCGGCGTCTCGGCGGACGGAGACCTGCGGGACACGACGATCGCGCAGATCCCGATCAAGCAGGCGATGGCCGCGGCCTGCGACGCCGTGACGGTGATGGCCGATTCCAGTAAATTCCCCGGAACCGGAACCGGACGCGTGATCCTTCCGGACGTCCCGACACGGGTGATCACGAACACCGCACCGCCTCCCGGTGTGTCTGCCGCATTCGCACGCAAGAAGATGGAGGTCATGGTCGTATGAAGCTTGCGATGATCGGAGGCGGAGGATTCCGCACGCCTCTCGTCTACTCGGCGCTCCTGCGCGACCACGCCCCCGGCAGGGTCACCGATGTGGCGCTGGTCGACGTCGACGCGTCCCGTCTCACGACGATGGCCCGCATCCTCGAGGAGCAGGCCCGCGGCGTCGCGGACGCTCCGCATGTCAGCGTCCACACCGACCTGGCCGAGGGGCTGGCGGGAGCGGACTTCGTCTTCTCGGCGATCCGCGTCGGGGGGCTCGACGGACGAGCCCGGGACGAGCGGATCGGCCAGTCCCACGGCGTCATCGGCCAGGAGACCGTCGGCTTCGGGGGGATCTCGTTCGCCCTGCGGACCCTGCCTGTCGTCATGGAGCTCGCGCGGACGGTGGCGCGGGTCGCGCCGGACGCCTGGGTCATCAACTTCACGAACCCCGCCGGGATCGTCACGGAGGCGATGTCCGGCGTCCTCGGCGACCGGGTCATCGGTATCTGCGACTCGCCCATCGGGCTGGCGCGCAGGGCGCTCGGGGCCCTGGGCCTGGGTGGGCGCCGGGACGCGGAACTGCGCTACGCCGGTCTCAACCACCTGGGCTGGGTGACCGGGCTGCGTGTGGACGGACGCGACGTCCTGCCGGATCTGCTGGCCCGTCCCGACCTCATCGAGTCCTTCGAGGAGGGGCGGCTCTTCGGGGCCGAGTGGATCCAGACGCTCGGCGCGCTGCCCAACGAGTACCTCCACTACTTCGACTATCGGCGCGACGTCCTCCAGGCGGACCAGTACGAGCCGTCGACCCGCGGCCGGTACCTGGCGCATCAGCAGGGAGCGTTCTGGGACCGGGCCGGGACGTCGGAGTCTCCGCTCGCGGCCTGGCGCCTGTGCCGTCACGAGCGCGAGGTCACCTACATGGCGACCAATAGGGAGAGCGCGGGCATGGGGGAACGCGACGAGGCCGACATCCTCTCCGGAGGCTACGAGGACGTCGCCCTCGCGCTCATGCGGGGCATCGCCCACGACGAGAGGGCCCGTCTCGTCCTCAACGTGCGCAACCGGGGGACCCTGCGCGAGCTCGACGACGACGCCGTCGTGGAGGTCCCCTGCCTCGTCGACTCCGCCGGGGCGCATCCCATCGCCGGCGCCGAGCTTCCCGATCACGGCCGGGGACTCGTCGTGGCCGTCAAGTACGTCGAGCGGCAGGCCATCGAGGCCGGGGTCCACGGGTCGCGCGCCGCCGCGTTGCGCGCCCTCGCCCGTCATCCGCTCATCGACTCCGTGAACGTCGCCCGAGCGCTGCTCGAGGACGCGACGTCGAGCTTCCACGACGAGCTCTCGCACCTGCACTGATCCTGCCCCGCCCACCGACCTGATCATCCAGATCCCTCGACATTGAGACACCGGAGAACCGACATGCACCAGAACCAGAAACTCGTCGAGGCCCGCATCGAGCGGGTGCTCACCCAGCGGATCGTCCCCGCCGTCTACTCCGCGCGGGTTCCGGTGGAGCTGAGGGCCTGGGAGGCTCCGGGAGAGCCGGTCCCGGTCTCCGAGGGGCTCGCCGCGACGTACCGCCCTTTCTCTGTCGGGGAGCAGTGGGGGAAGGCGTGGTCGACGTGGTGGTTCGAGATCGTCGGCCAGGTCCCCCGGCCGTGGAGGGGTCGCACCGTCGAGCTCCTCATCGATCCCGGATTCCAGGGGGACTGGCCCGGGAACCAGGCGGAGGGGATGGTCTACACGCCGGAGGGGCGACCGGTGAAGGGCATCCATCCGCGCAACATGTACGTGCGCATCGGTGAGGACGTCGCCGGCGGGGAGGGTGTCCGTTTCTTCCTCGAGGCCGCGGCGAACCCTGATATCCTGGCCGACGACTTCGTCCCGACGGCCCTGGGAGACCGGAAGACCGCGCCGAAGACCCCGATCTACACGTTCCGCACCGCCGACCTCGCGGTGTTCGAGCCGGAGGTCTGGGGGCTCCGCTTCGACGTCGAGGTCCTCTTCCAACTCCTCAGGGAGCTGCCCGAGGAGGAACCCCGGAGGCAGGAGATCCTGCGCGCCCTCGAACGCAGTCTCGACGTCCTCGCGCTCGACGACATCGTGGGAACGGCGGCGGCCGCGCGGGCGGAGCTCGTCGATGTCCTGTCCAGGCCCGCCTCCGCCTCCGCCCACCGCCTGAGCGCGATCGGCCAGGCCCACATCGACTCCGCGTGGCTGTGGCCCCTGCGGGAGACGCGGCGAAAGGTCGGGCGGACCTTCTCGAACGTGCTCGCCCTGGCGCACGACTATCCGGAGTTCCGCTTCGCCGCCTCATCCGCGCAGCAGTACCTCTGGATCAAGGAGAATCATCCCGCGGTGTGGTCCGGGATCAAGAAGGCGATCGCCGCCGGCCAGTGGATCGTGGTCGGCGGCCAGTGGGTCGAGCCGGACGGGAACCTGCCCGGCGGTGAGGCGATGGTCCGCCAGATCACGCAGGCCATGCGGTTCTTCGAGCGTGAGCTCGGTGCGAGCCCGGACGGGATCTGGTTGCCGGACTCCTTCGGGTACACGGCCGCGTTCCCGCAGATCGCGGTGCTCGCGGGCATGAAGTGGTTCCTCACGCAGAAGCTGTCCTGGAACCAGACAAACACTTTCCCGCACCACACGTTCTGGTGGGAGGGCATCGACGGGACGCGCATCTTCACGCACTTCCCGCCCATCGACACCTATTCGTCGACGCTTGAGGGGGAGGAGCTGCACCACGCGGTCCGCCAGTTCCGCGAGAAGGGCCGGGCCACGACCTCCCTGGTGCCCTTCGGATACGGCGACGGGGGCGGCGGCCCCACCCGCGAGATGATGGAGCGCCAGCGGAGGGTCCGGTCCCTGGAGGGATCTCCGCGCGTCGAGATCGAGGCGCCCGACGACTTCTTCGCCCGGGCCCGGGCCGAGTACCCGGACGCCCCGGTGTGGGTGGGAGAGCTCTACCTGGAACTGCACCGGGGGACCTTCACCTCCCACGCGCGCGAGAAGCGCGGCAACCGGCGCTCCGAGAGCCTCCTCCGGGAGGCGGAGTTCGTCTGGACCGCCGCCGCCCTGGCCGGGGCGGAGTACCCCTACGAAGAGCTCGACGCGCTGTGGCAGACGACCCTCCTCCAGCAGTTCCACGACATCCTGCCGGGCTCGTCGATCTCCTGGGTCCACCAGGACAACGAGGAGATGTACGCCCGCAGCCATCGCGAGCTGGAGTCCCTCATCCACCGGGGCCTTGAGGCCGCGGGGGCATCCGGGGCCGTGGTCAACGTCGCGGACCGTGACCGGCGCGCGCTCGCCGTCGACGCGCAGGGCCACGCCCGAGCCCTCGTCGAGGCCCCGGCCTCCGGATGGGCTCCGTGGACGCCCGTCGAACCCGACCACCCCGTCTCCGTCGCGCGGGACGACGAGGGCGGGATCGTCCTCGCCAACGGCCTGGTGCGGGTCCAGATCGATCGGCGCGGCCTCCTGACGTCGATCTTCGACGAGGTCGCCGGCCGTGAGCTCATTCCGGCCGGAAAGGTCGCGAACCTGCTCCAGCTGCATGAGGACCTGCCCAACGCCTGGGACGCCTGGGACATCGACGCCCACTACCGCCATTCCGTCCGCGACATCGTCGAGGTCGAGGCGCTGACCGTCGAGGACGAGGGGCCGCTGCGCGCCGGGGTGCGGGTCCGCCGATCCTTCTCACGGTCCTCCGTCGAGCAGACGATCCTCCTGCAGGCCGACGACCCCGCCGTCCGCTTCGAAGTCGATCTCGACTGGGCCGAGCAGGAGAAGCTCCTCAAGGTCGCCCTGCCCTTCGAGATCCACGCGCAGTACCACTCTGCCGAGGTCCAGTTCGGGCATGTGCGCCGGACGACCACCACGAACACCTCGTGGGAAGACGCGAAGTTCGAGGTGATGGCGCACCGCTGGGTGCACGTCGCGGAGCCGGGGTACGGAATCGGCGTCACGAACACGGGGACCTACGGCCACGATGTGACGCGGGCGGTGGGCGACTCGGGCGAGACGCAGACCGAGGTGCGCCTCTCCCTGGTCAGGGCCGCGCGGGTCCCCGATCCGATCCAGGATCAGGGGCATCATCACTTCGGCTACGCGGTCTGCCCCGGCGCCACGATCGACGAGGTCGTCACCCAGGGCTACGAGGCGAATCTCCCGATCAGGCTCCCCGAGGCTCCGGACCCCGATGTCGCGACACGCAGCCTGGTCCGGGTGGACAACGCCGGGATCCGCGTCGAGGCGGTCAAGCTGGCCGACGACCGCTCAGGCGACGTCGTGGTCCGGCTGTACGAGGCGGCCGGCGCGCGCAACCGGGCGACGGTCGCGTTCGGATTCCCGGTCGGCCATGTCGACGAGGTCGATCTCCGGGAGCGCCCCCTCGCTGCGGAGATGCCGCACGCGCGGGGGCTCCGAGTCTCGGGGCAGAGGGCCGACGTGGAGTTGCGTCCCTTCGAGATCCTCACGCTGAGGATCGCGACACGGTCCGCCGTCGGCATCGAGGGGCCCCGCCCCGTCCACCACTCCTCCCCAGGAATGCGCGGCGCGGGGCCCTTCGAGACCGGCGGGCTGTTGGGGACGCGAACGACAGCTCTCTAGTCCGTCTCGGCCCACCCGCATTCCCGCCAGAGCGCGGCGGGGAGCAGGCGGTCGACCCGGTCGAGGACATATGTCGGGCGGTCGGAGGGATCCAGGGCGGCGACGTCCTCGCGCGTTGACTCCCCGGTGAGAGGCATGGCGGACGCCATGTGCGCGCGCGCGGCCATCCGGATGTCGGTGGACAGGCGGTCTCCCACCACCAGGCATCGACGGGGGTCGAGACGAAGGTCGCCGATCGCCTCCTCCAGCATCACGGGGTTCGGCTTTCCCACCACCATCTGGCACTTCGCTCCCGTGCAGGCCTCGATCGCGGCGACGACCGCGGCGCAGTCCGGTTCACCCCGACCTCCGGGGAACGGGCAGAATGGATCTGGATTCGTCGCGACGAGGATCGCTCTCCTGTGAAACCACAGGGCATCGAATGCGATCTGCAGTTTCCTGTAGTCAAACGAGCGGTCGTAGGAGGCGACGACCACGTCGATGGCAGCCGGGTCATCGCTCATGGGGATCCCCGCCTCCCGGAAGGAGTCGATGAGTGGTTGCTCGGCGATCGGGAACACCGTGGCGCCGGGATGGTGCGTTCGCAGCCACCTCGTCATCGTGACAACCGTGTTGGCGATCTCGGAGATGGGGGTCGCGATGCCCAACGCCCTGAGTTTCTCTGCGTACTGTGAAGGATCCCTTGTCGGATTGTTGGAGAGGAATCGCACCGGGATACCGCGTTCGCGCAGCTCGAGCACCAACCGTCGTGCTCCGGGAAGGAGCTGGTCGCCCAGGTAGATCGTTCCGTCCATGTCGAAGACATAGGCATCGTAGAGATGATCGGGCCAAGGGGACGGTGCGGAGCCTCGCCCTTCGGGCGTGGTGGCGGGACCGCCGTCTGCGGACCGCCTCATCGCCGCCGACCCGCCTCGACCATCTGATCGGCGATGTCCGTGATGATGCCTGTGCATCCCCAGTTCACCAGCTTGTTTGCCTCCTGGACAGAGTTGACCGTCCACACGTTGACCCCAAATCCAGCGCGGCGGATCTCCTCGACGACGCACCGGTTGGAGACGACCGCGGTGCTGGGGTGCAGTGCCGTCGCTCCGCACAGCTCCATGACGGAGCGCCAGTCCTCCCCGATCGTGCCCTTGTCGACCAGCCAGGCGAGTTCGTAGGCATCCGTTCTCCGGTGGACCTCGGCCAAGAGGAGCGGTGAGAACGAGGAGATGAGGACCCGGGTTCCCGGTCTGAGGCGGCGGAGCTCCTCGAGTACGGTCTCAACCAGCCGGATCGAACGGTCGCGGCCCTGCGTGTTGCCCTTGAGCTCGAGATTCAGATTGAGATCGTGGGGACCCAGGAATGACACCAGCTCTCGGAGAGTGGGCACCCGCTCTCCCACGAAGTCCCCGGAGAACCACGAGCCGGCGTCGATCGTGTCCAGGTCCGACGTGGTGAGATCGTAGATCGATCCCGACCGGTTCGTCGTCCGGTCGGTCCGGGAATCGTGCATGATCACTGCCGTCCCGTCGGCCAAGATGTCGGTGTCGGTCTCGATCCATGTCACACCCGACCTGCTGGCTGCCGCGAAGGCAGCCAGGGTGTTCTCCGGCGCGGCGTGGTTGAGCCCTCGATGGGCGTATATGACTGTGTCCCGCATGATGGTGGATCCTCTCGAAATGGCTCGCCGACCGCGGTGGCACGACGACCGGGCCGTGCCACCGCCCGAAGTCCACCAGGATCAGCCCTGCGAGGATTTCACGTTGGTGTCGTAGGACGATTGGATCTCCGCTTGCATGCTGTTCAACGTCTCTGCGACGTCCGCCTTGTCAACGAGGATGTCCATGAGTCCGGAGTCGAGTGCCGTCGCCCCTCCCGGGACCAGAACGCGGGCATAGCTCTGACTGCGAGTGCGGTCCAAGGAGTCGATGACCGGCTGGAAGAGCGGGTTGTCAGCGGTCAGCGTCGTGGTGTCGGCGTCCGAACGCACAGGGACGTACCCGGTCAGCTCGGAGAACGCCACCGTGTTCTCCGCGTTTGTCAGATAGGAGGCAAACATCGCCGCGGCAAGCTGCTTGTCCGGGCTGCTGTTGGCGTTGATCGCCAGTCCTGCTCCGCCCGAGGGAACGATGTCCTCATCGCCGGAGCTGCCCGTCGGGAGCACGCCGACGCCGACATCGAACTGCGCCGCATCGCGGATCGCCCCGATACCGCCCGAAGAGTTGATCATCTGCGAGACCGATCCGGCCCCGAAGACGGTCGACGGGTCTCCGCTGAGCACTTGCGCCCATCCGTCTGTGATGGAGTCCTGGGCGAATTGCAGGGCGGAGGCCGTCGCCTCGCTCGTCATCGGGGAGAAATCCCAGCCATCGCTCCAGTCCGCCCCATTCGCCCACAGGAGACTCGTCATGCTCCATGAGGCGTACGAGGTGTCCGATGCCCAGGTGAAGGGAATGGCACCGGTGTCGGCGGCGGCGAGCTTCTCGGAGTACTCCTTGACCTCATCCCACGTCGCCGGAGCGGTGTCGCCCAGTCCGGCCTTCTCGAAGTTGTCCTTGTTGTACATGTAGACCAACAGAGATCGCGCGTAGGGCACCGCATAATGGGCGTCCTGGTAGAGATAGTCGTCATACAGCGACGGGTAGTAGCTGGCGGCATCCAGGTCGGCGGAGGAGAAGATGTCGTCCACGGCTGTGATCGACCCGTTGAGGTAGGCCGAGAACCATGTGCCGTCGGAGACGACGACCAGGTCGCCCGCATCGCCCCCGACCTGGGCGGTCTGGAACTTCTGGGCCACCTCGTCGTAGTTCGACCCTGCGCTGACGATGTCGACCGTGATACCCGTATCTTCTGCGAACTTCTGTGCGACCTGCGTCTCGAAGTCGACGGAGTTCCCGGGATGATTGCCCCAGAAAGAGATCTCCGTGGCTGGCTCGACCGAGGAGTAGTCGGTCTGTGCCGCCGCACCGGACTCCCCGCCCGAAGCCGTCGTCGAAGGACCGCAGGCGGCGAGGCCCATAGTGGCGGACGTCGCCGCGAGAATCGCGACCGCCCGCGTGTTTGTCACACGTGACACGTGCTTCTTCCTTTCATCGGTGCGGACCACGACGTCGCGGTCCGCTGGTTGATGCTTCATTCCTTGACGGCGCCCTGGGTCAGACCCGCCACGATGTAGCGCTGGAGCGCCGCGAACACGATCAGCACCGGCACGATGATCAAGGTCGCCCCCGCCATCAGGGTTCCGTAGAGTCCTGTGCTCGACTCAGCGGATTTCAGCAAGTTGAGCCCGACCGGCAGCGTCATGTGAGCCGGGGTGTCAGCGATGATCAGAGGCCACAGGAATCCGTTCCACTCGCCGACCAGCGTGATGAGGCCCACGGTGGCGATCGTCGGGACGCACACGGGGACCACGATCTGCCACAGCTTGCGCCAATGGCCGGCGCCGTCGAGTTCCGCAGCCTCCAACAGGCTCCTCGGCAGCGTGAGGAACTGCTGGCGGAGCAGGAACGTGCCGAAAGCGGTGCCCAGCCCCGGGAGGATGATCCCCCACAGGGTGTTCCGTCCCCCCAGG
This sequence comes from Schaalia naturae, assembly GCF_042665795.1. NCBI lineage: Bacteria > Bacillati > Actinomycetota > Actinomycetes > Actinomycetales > Actinomycetaceae > Schaalia > Schaalia naturae. The sequence goes on along the minus strand of NZ_JBHTEF010000001.1, from coordinate 468,520 downwards.
CTTGCGATCGTGATGTAGTTCGGGATCATTGCTGCTTCCGAAGGGAACATCAGCGCGGCCAGGATGAACATGAAGATCGCGTTGCGGAAGGGGACGTCGATGAAGACAACCGCATAGGCCGTCGTGATCGCGAGGAAGACCTTGACCGCGGTCCCGACGACGGTGGTCACGGTGCTGTTGGCCAGCAACCGTCCCAGAGGCAGCGCCGTCGCGACATCGTCGTAGTTCTGCAGAGTGGCTCGGTCCGGAAGGAGCGAGGGCGTCGAAGTGACGATCTCCGGACTGGGCTTGAATGAGGAGGAGAGCATCCACAGCAGGGGGAAGGCGATCAACGCCAGTGCGATCAGCATCGGAATGTAGCCGGCGAACAGGGAGCTCATGAAGTCCCGCCGGGTGCCGAGGCGCCGTCCTCTTCTCGGGTTCGAACCGCCACGCGTGCGGAATCGAGTGTGCTCGCTCATGCGTAGTGCACCTTCCGATCCACGAATCTGAACTGGATGGCGGTGATCAGGGCCAGCGTCACGAAGAGCACTACCGCGATGGCCGAGGCGTATCCGGCACGCTGGTAGACGCCGAATGACTGCCGGTAGATCTCGAACACGAAGGTGTTCACCCCTTCGCCTGTGGGTTTGAGGATCTTGAGGACATCGAAGGCCTGCATCGATGACAAGGTCATCGAGACGAGGAGGAAGAAGACTGTCGGGCTGAGGAGGGGAAAGACCACGCTGAAGAACGTGCGCGCCTTTCCCGCTCCATCGACCGCGGCCGCCTCCACCAGTTCCTGCGGGATCGACTGGAGCCCCGAGATGAAGATGACCGTGCAATAGCCGAGGTTCTTCCAGATGTAGACGACGATCGCCACGAACAACGTGAGATCGTCGTGGAGAAACCATTGGGGTGAGCTCGAGCCGAAACGCTCGAAGACGTATCTCAAGATCCCCAATTGGGGGTCGAACATGAATGACCAGATCAGTCCGATCCCGACGCCCGAGAGTACGTAGGGCGAGAAGAGAGCGGTGCGCGTGAAGGTGGTCCCCGGCAGCTTTCGGTTGAGGACGAGCGCCATGAGCAGGCCGAGAACCATCGAGCCGATCACCGTGCACAAGGCGAAGACGATCGTCACTCTCCACACCGATGCCCCGTCCGACGAGGTGAAGAACTCCCGATAGTTCGCGAGCCCGACGTTCCGGGCGCTCGAAGCCCCCAGGCGCCAGTCGAGAGTCGAGTACCGGACGTTCATGATCAGCGGGTAGTAGACAAACGCCAGAATCAGCGCGGCATTGGGTCCCGCGAAGGCGATGAAGTAGAACCAGTTCCTCGAGCGTCTGATCCTGCGGTTCCTCGAGCGCCCGGTCGGCACCGGTTCCGTGCCCGACGGCGCCCTTCCGCGGGACGGCCGTTTCTTGGCGCGCGCTCCTCCCTGGTCGTTGCTCAGGGCCGCCGTCGGCCGCGGTCTCATCACGTTCACTTCGCTCCTTTGCTCCGGGGATGGCGACGCTTCGCTCCATCGGTCCTCGTCCACGACTGGAACCACCCGGTCCACAGACCACAGCTGCGTGCGTTTCATCGTGACGATGATGAGTCTACTCAAGTAGATACCATCTTGTCCATCGCCATCCCCTCCGGTGCCCGGGCCGATCCGATCACCGCTCGCGGAAGGGACTCCGCGGCAGTCAGCACTCCTCCGGGCGGTCGTGGCCTCCGGTCTCCACCGCCAGCACATAGTGCAGATCCGCGATCTCCGAGAGAAGGCTCGACAGGGCGGCCGCCTCGAATTGCATCTGGATGCGCACCACTCTTCTTCCATGGTCGGAGACGACCTCGGACGAGAGCAGCTGGACCCTGGCGTCCCCAGCGCTGGCTAGCGCCATCACCTCGCGCAGCGCTCCCTTCCGGTCGAGGTAGGTGATCGTGGCCACCACGCGATGTCCGTTGGTCGGGAGCCGGGACAGGAGCGGGCTCCCGATCCCCACGAGGACGAGGTACAGCGCCGTGGCTGCCAGGGCGACCAATGCCTCACCCGATCCGCAGGCGGTTCCCACTGCGGCCGACAGCCAGATGGCACCGGCTGTCGTCAGACCGCGCACCGCGTCACGATCGACGAAGATCACACCCGCCCCGAGGAACCCGATGCCTGAGACGACTTGTGCCGCGACTCTGGTCGTATCGACAGCAGAAGACCCGGAGGAAGCGACTCCGACAACCGTGAAGAGAGCTGCCCCCATGCCGACCAAGGCATGGGTCCGGACACCGGCGTCCTTCTGATGGTACTGCCGCTCCAGACCGATCGCCCCGCACAGGAAGAGCGCCAAACCCAGCCTCGCGACGAACGCCAGCATCGACTCCAGAGGGACCTGGTTCACGACTCCCATAGCGACTCAGCCTCTCTCACCTCGACCGACCCCGGCCCTCGGCCGCTGGGCCGAGGGCCGCACTCGGGACTCAGACTGCCGCCTCCTCGACCTCGAGGAGGAGCACCTGATCAGGATCCATGAGCGGCACCTGCAGGCCCGAGTCGGACAGCTGGCGTCCCATGGCCTCGATACCGGCCTCGTCCCCGCGGGCCCACGCCGGCAGGTTCAGTCCACCTGGCCCTCCACCCACGAGGTTCGGTCTGACCCGATATCGAGAGTCGGGCGTGAGGCCCGGCAGAGGGAACATCCCCAACGCGGACATCGACGGACGATCCCTCGTGGTGAGCTGGTAGAGAGCGCGAGACCTATCCCGCGCGACGACGCCGTGGAGCCACACCGACCCGTCCCCGATGTCCCTGCGAACGACATCCCCTCCCAGGAGCAGGGATCGGTTCGCCTTGTAGAAACCCACCCACTCCCCCAGGACCCTCAGCTCCTCGTCGGAGAGACCCAGAAGGTTCCACTCGAATCCCAGGTGCCCCCAGATCGCCGTTCCCGCCCTGAACGACAGATCGGAGACCCGGCCCGTCGTATGAGATCTCGGAGACGCGATGTGAGAACCCATGTACTCCGGAGCGACCAGTTGGCCCGTCCAACGGGCGATCGCCTGCCGTTCATGCGGATCGATGCAGTCAGAGATCCAGAACCTCTGGACGTGCTCGATCATTCCGAGGTCGATCCGTCCACCGCCTGAGGCGCAGGATTCGATCTCCAGGCCGGGATGCTCCGACCGCAAGACGTCCATCATCCGATAGACCGCGAGCGTCTGTTCGCGGACCGCTGGCCGACCCGCGTGGGTCGGATCCCCGGATGCGACGAGATCGCGATTGTGATCCCATTTGAGGGCGGCGATGTCGTACTCGTCCAGGAGATCGCAGAGCTTCCGGTGGATGTGCTCCCACGCTTGCGGATCCGACAGGTTGAGGACCTGTTGATGCCGCCACTCGAGTGGATAGTCGGGCCCTGCCCTGAGAATCCACTCCGGATGGGCGCGTGCGAGATCGGAGTCCGGATTCACCATCTCAGGTTCGATCCAGAGACCGAACTCCATGCCAAGGGCACGCACGTGGTCGACCAATGGATGCAGGCCCTCAGGCCACACGTCCGGATCGACCTCCCAGTCCCCCAGCCCCGCGCGGTCATTGCGGCGATGGCGAAACCACCCGTCGTCCAGGACGAAGCGCTCGGCGCCCACTGCCGCCGCGCGATCGGCCAGACGAATGAGGACATCGACGTCTTGGTCGAAGTAGACGGCCTCCCACACGTTCAGCGTCACCGGGCGAGCAGGGCCGGGATGCGCCGGAAGAGCCCTCTCCCATCGGTGCAGACGCCGAGCAGCGTCGTCCAGACCGTCGCCCTGCTCCAAGTACAGCCACGGAGTGACATAGGAGTCGCCGCTCGCCAGACAGACTTCACCGGGCAGGAGCAGCTCTCCGCCGCCGAGCACCTGATTGCCGTCCGGACACCGCTCGACCCAGGAGCGATGGTTCCCCGAATGGGCGACATGGAGTCCCCACACCCGTCCCCGCTCGAAGGAGAATCCGCGCTCCCCGCAGAACATCATGTCCGGGGCGTCGAATCCTGTCCGTCCGTGCCGACCCTCGCGGAGATGGCAGCCCATCGTCATGCGGGCCCGTTGGGGTTCCCGTTCCCGTCCCCAGGTCCCGGAGAAGTCCAGGATCTCATCGGCCGACAGCGGGACGGGGAAGACCAGCGAAAGCTCGTCGAGGAAGTACTCCCCGACCCCGGTGTTCGTCGCTTCCGCGCGGGCCCTGACCAGGCCCTGCTCCAGCAGCTCGATCCATATCTCCACTCGCAGACCGGCGTTGTCATCGCCCATCGCGCAGTGAACGGTTCCCGGGCCTCCTGTGACGATCCGACGATGGTCAAGCCGGCCCCCTGCAGAACTGTCCACGGTCGACACGGCTTCCGGCCCGTCGGACAGCCCGACAACCTCACTGTCGAGCACTCTCAGACAGGGAGCCCAGTCCGCCCCCGAAGCGCGATGCCCAGACAGACCCGGACGCCCCATCCAACCTGACGAAGCCAGCGGAACGACACCCGGAGCCGACGTCCCGACAGGAGCGCTCGGGTCACGGGGTTCGATCCGCGACGCCGCGAGCGCCTCCAGCGCCGACGGGTCGAGCCGTCCCAGGTCCGCTCCCCAGTGCACGACTCGCGCCTCGCCTCCCCTGGCGACTTCCAGTGCCAACGAGAGACCGGCAGTCCGCAGGTAGACCACGTCAATGGGCCCCGAGATCGTTCTCACGTAGATTCCCTTCAACCATTCATCGCAGTGCCGTCACATCACCGAGCTCGTGCACCGTCCATCGCCCGTCCTCTTCCTCCACTAGTCTACTCCAGTAGACTCCGGCAGACTCCCCTCCGCCCGGACCAGGGACTCCAGGCTCCCGATTCCACCCGTCAACGCGTCCGCAGCTAGAGTCAGGGAGAGAGCTCGATGAGCCTGGCACCGTCGATCGAGCCCCGCAGGGGTATCGGCTCGCATCGCTGTCGACGGCTCACGAACGCACGGCAAAGGAGATTGCGTGCCGCAGCCGACGACCAAATCGGACCATCACGTCACGCGGATCGACGTCGCCCGCCTCGCGGGCGTCTCCACCGCGGTTGTCAGCTACGTCGTCAACGACGGGCCTCGCAAAGTCGCGCCGAGAACCAGAGAGCGGGTCCTCCGAGCGATTCGCGAACTCGACTACCACCCGAACCCCTCGGCGAGGGCGCTCAAGACGGGCAGCACCGGACTGATCGGAGTGGTGGTACCCGAGATACTGAACAGTTATTTCGCCGAGTTCGTCGACGCTGTCGACTCCGCGGCGAACTCCAGAGGAGCCTCCATCCTTCTCGGTATCACCCATGAGAATGCCTCTCTGGAGGCGGGGATCATCCCGTCGCTGATCAGCCGGGGCGTGGACGGTATCGCATTCAACTGCCGCCTCGAGGACCAGCGCCTCTACCATTCGGGAGACGCCCGCATCCCCCGCGTGCTCCTCGACCGTGCGACTCCCGTGTCCGACCTTCCGATCGTCGGATCAGATCTCGGGGCAGGAGCCCGGATGGCCACCGAGCATCTCGCCGATCATGGGCACCGTCTCATCGGTTTCGTCGGCGGTCCGTTCCCCAGCCCCCAGTCAGACTTCAGACTCGAGGCCTGGAAGACCTCGCTGTCCTCGCGAGGGCTGCCTGTGCCACGCCCGGCGATCACGTCGTGGGATCGTGACGGCGGATACCGGGGGGCGCGCGACCTCCTCGCTCGCCCGAACCCGCCGACAGCCATCTTCGCGGCATCCGACCTCATCGGCGTCGGGGTACTGCGGGCTGTCCACGAGGCCGGTCTGCGCATTCCCGAGGACGTCGCTGTCGCCAGCCTCGACGGGACAGCCGAGTCCGCCTACTCGTGGCCCGCCCTGACGACAGCCCGCCAGCCCTTCGAGAAGATGGCCGGGACCGCGATCGATCTCCTCCTCTCGCCCGCCGCAACGCCGCAACGGATTCTCTTCCCTATGGACCTTGTCGTCCGGAGCTCCTGCGGATGCTCCGAGGCGCCCGGTGCCCCGGCCATCTGACCTGGGTCCCGTCGCCACAGCCGTCCGGGTTGCGCACGCGCCCTCGTACGCGTCGGAACCCGGGCGGTCAGCCGAGCGCGCGCAGATCGGCGATGTCGGCGCCCGTCACCTCGGCGAGGTCGACGGGCGAGACCTCGACGGACATCCCCCTCTTCCCGCCTGACACCAGGATCGTCTCGTGGTCCAGGGCGGACTCGTCGATGAAGGTGCGGTGCCGGGTGGTCTGACCCAGCGGAGAGATGCCGCCGACCACGTATCCGGTGCGCCGCTGGGCCACCGCCGGGTCCGCCATCTCGGCCGATTTGCCCCCCACGGCCCGGGCGATCGCCTTCATCGAGAGGTGGTGGTCGACGGGGACGACGGCCACGACGTACTCGTCCCCGTCGCAGCGCACCAGGAGCGTCTTGAAGATCCGTCCCGGATCGCCTCCGATCCGCTCGGCCGACTCCTCTCCGAAGGACCGCGACCGCGGATCGTGGCGGTACTCGACGATGGTGTAGGACACGCCCGCCGCTTCGAGCGCCTCGACGGCGCGGGTGGGGCCGGACGCCCCGTGGTGTTTGGACATGTCTCCCTCAGAACAGACGGGCGCCCGGCGAGGCGACGACCTGCTTGCCGAATGGGAAGCAGGTGACCGGGATGAGCTTGATGTTGGCGATCGCCACCGGGATGCCCACGATGGTGACCGCCTGAGCGGCGGCCGTGAGGATATGCCCGGCAGCGAGCCACACGCCGGCCACGACGAACCACACGATGTTCATCAGAGCCGACCCAGCGCCCGCTCCCGGCTTGTCCGCGACGATCCGGCCGAAGGGCCAGACCACATACCCGGCGATCCTGAAACAGGCGACGCCCGCGGGAATGGTGACGATGAACACGCAGGCCAGAGCGCCAAAGAGGAGATAGGCAAGGAAGAGCTCCCAGCCGGCCAGCACGAACCAGATGATGTTGAGCAGCGTGCGCATCACGGTCCTCCTGACGAGTCGTGCGCCGGATCGCGCTTGCGCCCGGCGCCACCGGGAGGCGACCGGCGCAAGCGACGCCATTGTCCCACGCCGTTGGTCGTCGCTCCAGTGAACTGTAGTGACAACCATTCCGAGATGGCGACCGGCGAGATGCGGATCCGCCCCGCATCCGCGTACGATCGCCGGGTGACCGTTGCTGAGGGGATCGACCGTGTCCGGGAGCGCATCGACGCCGCCCGCTCCCGTTACGGGCACGCGGACGACGTCACGCTTGAGCTCGCCGCCAAGACCCGCACGCCAGAGACCTGCCGCGAGGCAGCGCGCGCCCTTGCCGAGCGCGGGCTGCCGGTGGTCCTCGGACACAACCGCGTCCAGGAGGCCCTGTCCACCGCGCCCGCGATCCGAGAGGTGCCCGCCGCCAGCATCCATCTCATCGGCCCGCTCCAGAAGAACAAGATCAATCACGCCCTGAACTGCGTGGACCTCGTCGAGACGGTCGCCAGTCGGGAGCTGGTCGAGGAACTGGACATCCGCGCGAGCCGCAACTGCATGAAACTGCAGGTCTTTCTCCAGGTCAACACCTCCGGGGAGGCCTCCAAGCACGGATGCTCACCGGAGGACGTGCCATCGTTGGTCGAGGCCGTCGAACTCAGCCCCAGTCTCCGCCTGGAGGGCTTCATGACGGTGGGCCTGCGCTCCGATGACGAGGCCGCCGTACGCCGCTCCTATATGCGCCTTCGCGAGCTGCGCGACGACGCGGCCGAGCGCCTGGCCGTCGCCGAGTCCGACCTCCAGCTGTCCATGGGCATGTCCCAGGACCTGGAGTGGGCGATCGCCGAGGGCGCCACCGTCGTCCGCGTCGGCACCGCCATCTTCGGACCGAGGCCGGCCATCGGGTGACGGCCGGTCAGGGCAGGCGGTGGACCCATTCGGACGTGGCGAACTTCGTCTCGCACCGCTCGCGGGCGACATCGAGGTCGCGCTCCGCGATCTGCCCGTCCGTGGCTCCGTGCTTCTGCTTGAAGTGGTCGTAGAAGACGTCGAGGATCGCCTCGCGCTCCAGGCCGGTCTGTGAACGCATCGGGTCGACGCGCCTGACGGCGGAGCGGGTGCCCTTGTCGCGCACCTTCTCCTTGCCGATGCGCAGGACCTCCATCATCTTCGCCGCATCGATGTCGTATGCCATCGTGACGTGATGGACCATGTAGCCGTTGGCCCAGCGCTTCTGCGCGGCCCCGCCGATCTTGCCCACCTCGGAGGCGATGTCGTTGAGCGGCACGTAACGGGCCCTGACGCCGACCTTCTCCAGGGCCTCCAGCACCCACTGGTCGAGGAAGGGATAGGACTGCTCGAAGCTCAGCCCGTCGACGAGCGCGGTGGGCACCACCAGCGAGTAGGTCACGCAGTTGCCGGGCTCCATGAACATGGCGCCGCCGCCGGTGACGCGGCGCGACACGGTGATGCCATAGCGGTCCACGCCCTCCTGGTTGATCTCATTGTCATAGGACTGGAAGGACCCGATGACCACCTGCGGGCCGTTCCACTCCCACAATCGCATGAAGGGCTTGCGCCGCCCGGCTGCGACCTCCTCCACCAGGGTCTCGTCCATCGCGACGTTCATCATCGGATCGACGACGGGACCATGGATGACATCGAAGTCGATGTCGTCCCAGCTCAGCGCCCGTCCAAGCGCCCTGCGCACCGCGATGCCGACGCCGTCGGGCGTGAGACCGAACAACGTGTCGGTGGGCAGGAGCGCGCTGCGGACGCGCTCGGCCACCTCCGCCGCCGTGATGTCGGCCGGCGCCCCGTCGACGGCCGCCCGCATACGGTCAAGGGCCTCGTCGGGCTCCAGGAAGAAGTCGCCCGCGATCCGCAGATCGCTCAGCGCTCCGTCGCGCTCCTCGACGTCGACGACGATCAGCTTGCCCCCAGGGACTTTGTACTCTCCATGCATGAGCTCATTGTCGCGCGCGCCCGCACGACGCGGCAGGTGGGGGACGCGCGGCGCACGTGGGACGGATCACGTCGACGAGGACGCTCAGGCCCCCTCTGTCAGCAGCCGCAACTCGACCTGACGTCGAGCGAAACCGGCAGGAGCTCGTGGCCGGGCTCTACCGGCCCCGACGCGGTGAGCCGCGCGATCGCGCGGCTCGCCGTCTGTTCGACCGGCTGGCGCACGGCCGTGAGCGGAGGACAGCTGTAGGTCGCGTCCATCGTCGAGTCGAAGGAGACGACGGCCACGTCCTCAGGGACTCTGATTCTCGCCTCGTAGAACGCGGCGAGCAGACCGATGGAGATCATGTCGCCCAGGCTGAACACCGCCCGAGGCATCGTCCCCTCGCGGACGATCCGCCTTCCCGCCTCGTATCCCCCTTCCCTGGTCCAGCTCACGACCAAAGGCGCGCGCGGGACCAGACCGGCTGCGAGCATCGCGTCGTTGTACCCGGAGAGCCGGTCATTCGGATGCGACTCTGCGGCCACGCCGTGAATCGGCAAGATGTCCGTGTATCCATGGTCCAGGAGATGCTGCGTCGCGAGCCTGCCCCCGGCGCGATAGTCGGGGCCGATGGTCGCGAAGCCCGGAAGCGGACGCTGACGGTCGATGAGGACGAGGGGCACGCCGAGGTTCTGGACGACGAGCTCGTCGTCGGACGTCGAGGTCGTGATCAGCATGACGCCGCCGACGCCCCGGTCCGCCATCTCCTCGAGCAGTCTCCGCTCGAGGGCGGGGTCCGTATGCGAGTTCGCCAGGATCACCGACTTCCCTTTGCCCAGAGCCTCCCCCTCGACCGCCTCGACGACCTGGGCATGGAACGTGTTCGTGATCTCGGGGACGATGAGCCCGAACGTGTCCGCCGTCCCCAGGGCGAGCGCCCGGGCGCTCGCGCTCGGCCGGTAGCCGAGGATCTCAATGGCGTTCTCGACTCTGCGCCGCGCAGCCTCCGAGACCGGACGCGGGCCGTTGTTCACGACGTAGCTGACGACAGCCGTGCTGACGCCTGCCAAGCGCGCGACCTCGTCGCGGGTGACCCTGCCCCGGCCCTTTCCGTTGCGTTCCATGACTCCCAGGCTCATCTCCGGTGTGGCTGGCGGAACCGGCTCGACCCACATCAGACCTGCCCAAGGCCGATCCTTCAGCAGATCCTGACCTCGACGGCGGTGGGAGTCTCAGCTGAAGGAGATCTCACCGTGAGGGTCGAACCGTCCAGCTCGAAATGCCAGCCTTCGCCACCGATGACCGTTGACACTTCGCGACGCGCCATTGCCAACGGTATCTCAATTGTCGCGTCGCCATCATCCGCCCGTCTCCAGATGTAGACGTACTCACACTCGGAGCACACCCGGCTGAACACGACAGTCGCATCGTCCCACTCCGGGAAGCCGAGGGGCCACCTCGGCCACGAATCGGCCAGACCCGCCCGGGTCCCCTTGTACGCGTCGACAGCCCTCCGCGCGACCTCGAGCTGGCGGTCATCGAACCGGTCGACGAAACCGGAGAGGTACATCCGCCCGGACGCGCCCGTGACCAACGTGAAGAGCATCTGCTCATCCGTCATCCAGGGCTGGATGTAGGCCCAGTTGCCGGCCTGCTCGGGGACCATGCTCATCGGCGCGCCGACGGCGATGGTCGGATAGGCCTTGAAATCCTGCTGGTCGGAGGTCGACTGGAGGTCGAAATGGCGCAGGGTCTCCGGATCCGCCCTCATCGCGCCGGACGAGCAGCATTCGAAGGTCACGTCGGGATGACGGCGGCGGAGGCCGTCGACGAAGGCGAGATAGCCCTCGCCGCTCTCCCGCAGGGCCTGCCCCAGGCTGAGGCCGTCGGCCTCATACCCCACCCCGGGCGTCGTGTTGTAGTCCAGCTTGAAGTAACGGACACCGTGGTCCTCGATCAGGCCATCGAAGACCTCCGACATCCGGCTGCGCACCGCGGGGTTGCGGAAGTCGAGGAAGTACCGTTCGTGCTCGCAGATCCGGACCCCGCCACGGCGCATGAAGTGGTCCTCGGGAAGCGTCTTGGCGGTCGCCGAACGCACGCCGACCGCTTCCGGTTCGAGCCACAGACCCGCAGCCATCCCACGCTCGCGGATCCTGGCGAGCACCTCGTCGATCCCGCCCGGGAACCGGGCCGTTGACGGCCGCCACTCCCCGACCGTCGCCCACCAGTCGGTGAACGTGTCGTCATACCAGCCGCAGTCGATGCAGAAGATCTCAGCGCCGATCGACGCCGCGGCATCGATGAGGGGAAGCAGGCGTTCGGTCGAGGGATCGCCGTTGAGAGTGTTCATGTAATCGTTGTATATGAGCGACTCACGGTCCCAGTGCGGAAGTGTCGACCGTCGGAGCCACCGACGATGGGCCGTCAGCTCCCGCATGGCGTCGTCGAAACCCGACGAGCCGAAGGCGATTCCCGCGTCCTTGGTCCGCGAGACCTCTCCGGGGGAGAGCGTGATCAATGCGCAGTTCTCGAGGTCCGTCGGCCCGAGGAGGACCACGGACAGCATCGTGGAGCCGTCCGTGTCATCGGCGATCTCCCAGTGCCATCCGGTGTTGGACTCCACCTGCCACATGACGCACGCCCCGGTGCTCTCGTCGACGAGTCCCCCCACGGGGAGCTTCGAGGACGTGCTCCAGGTGGACCGGCCGACCGCGCGGATGGCGCCCCTCCCAGGCTGGCCCTCGTTCTCCGAGCTGTGGAAGTCCACCACGCCGCTGGAGCGGCGGACCGGCCGCCTGAGCCATCGGTTCTCGCCCAGCTGCTCGGAGTACCCCTCGATCGAGCGCACCTGTCCGGGGTCTCCTCCCGGACCGGACCCGAAACCGAACGCAGCGCTCGAAGCCGCCGTGATCAGCAGCTCGCGGTCGCCCCGGTTCTCCAGCTCGGAGCGGACCTCCACGGCCCCGATCCCCTCCGAGCCGGAGAGCATCGTCCTCACCGTCAGTCCGACGTCATCAGCCCGCTGGGTCACCGTCAGGGTCTGCCCCTGTTCGCCGTCGGACAGGACGGGATCGCCGACGATCCGCAGCCGCTGCCCCAAACCGGAGTGCGTGAACCTCGTGTTGTTGCGGGCACGGCCGTGGGCGAGGTCGATGATCTCGACCAGTGGCTGTTCACCTCCCAGGTCGATCCACTCCCCCGATTGAGGCCGGGCGGCGGCCAGGCTCACCGGGGCCCGCGTCCCGACGCGGAGCCTCAGGTCCACGCCTCCGACGGTGTACTCCTCGAGTCTCATCTCATCCCTTGTCGGCACCGGCCAGCATTCCCTTCATGAAGTATTTCTGCAAGAACAAATAGGCGACCAGGATCGGCAGCAGGGACATCAGAGACCCCGCCACGGCCGCATTCACATCGGAGCCCTGCGTGCCGAAGAACGAGGCGATGGCAGGCGCGATCGTTCTCGTCTCCGCGCGGTTCATGATGTAGCTGGACAGGGCGAACTCGTTCCAGACATTGGTCGCGCACAGGATGACCACTGAGATCGTCACGGGCTGCATCATGGGAAGCACCACTCGCGTGAACGTCTGCCAGCGGCTCGCGCCATCGACGGTGGCCGCCTCCTCCATGCTGATCGGGATCGCCCTGAGGAAGTTCGTGTACAGGAAGATCGCCTGCGGGAGCTGGATGCAGATCATCACGATCGACAGTCCGTACCATGTGTTCAGCAGGCCCATCTTGGACAGCTGCGTGTACAGGGGGACCAGGATGCTCAGCGGCGGCACCATCATGACGGCCAGGATGAGGAACTCGACGACCTTGTTGACGCGGGTGGCGCGCCGGGCCAGCGGGTAGGAGGCCATGGCGGCCACCATCATCACGATGACAGTCGACACCACGGTCACGATCAGGGAGTTCCGGATCGCCAGGAGGATGGAGCCGTCCGTGATGGCTTTGCTGAAGTTGTCCCAGGTCAGTTCCGAGAACGGGAACAGGAAGACGGAGCTGAGATCGTTCTGCCGTTTGAACGACGTCGTCAACGCGAAATAGAACGGAAGCAGTTGGCAGATGGCGACCACGGCCAGGAAGACGACCCACAGCGCGCGGCTCTTTCCGGTGTCCTTCATTGAACTCTCTCCCTCGCCTTGTCGAAGGCCAGATTCGTGATGACCGTCATCACCGCGATGATCGCGAACAGAGTCGTGCCCATCGCGGCCGCATAGCCGGCCTGCTGGGAACCGAAGTATGTCCGGCCGATCAACGTCGAGATTGAGTTCGTCGAGTACCCCGGACCCCCGCCCGTCAGCACCGAGATGATGTCGAAGAGCTTCAACCCGCCGATCAGGTTGATCGTCACCGACGAGGTGAACGCGGGAATCAGCATGGGGACCGTCACCGACCGGAACTGGCGCCACGGGCCGGCGCCGTCCAGGCTCGATGCCTCATAGAGCTCCTGCGGCACCGACTGGAGCCCCGACAGGTAGATCAGCATGGAGATGCCCACGAACTGGAGGCTGTTGACGAACACGATGACGGCGATCGCCACCCACTCGTTGCTCAGCCACGCGACCGGTCCGTCTCCCCACAGGCCGACGACGTCGTTCGCGGCGCCGCCCTGGTAACGGAAGATCAGGTAGTACATGGTGCCCATGACCACCGGGGAGACGAGGACGGGCAGGTAGATGACGGAGCGGAGGAAGGCCCTGCCCTTGAAGGCCCTGTCCAACCCGATCGCCAGTGCCAGCCCCAAGACCTGCTGGATCAGGGTCGAGCCCACGCCGTAGATGAAGGTGTTCCTCAGCGCATCGACGAAGTTCGCGTCCGTGAGGAGCGCCTTGTAGTTCGCGAGTCCCACCGAGTTGCTGTTGTGTGAGAACCCGTTCCAGTTGGTCCCCGACAGTGCCACCCCGCGGATCACCGGATAGACGATGAACACCGCGAACAGGATGAGCGCCGGCAGGTAGTAGAGGTTGATCGAGGAACCTCTGAGAAGGTGACGCCGGTTGCCACGCCCTTCGTTCATTTCAACTCCCCTGGATGATGGCGGCGCGCGCCCGTTTCAGGCGCATGGCCCGGGCGCGCGCCGCCCGATCTCCGACGTGCTCAGTTGGACTGCCCGTACAGGCTCGTGAACTGGGATTCCATCTGGGCCAGCGCGCTTGCCGTGTCCGTCTGGCCGGAGATCACCCCGTCCGTCGTGGCCTTCATCGTGTCGAACATCCCGCTGGGGAGATAGGCACGGTCGAAGAACGGCAGCGTCGGCGTGGAGTTGTCCTCCATCCACTTGGTGTAGGAGTCTCCCAGCACTCCCAGATCCGTCGTGACGTCGGTCAGACCGGAGTAGGAACCGGCGGCGGCCGCCACGGCCGCCGCGTTGTCAGGCTCGGCCAGGAAGTCGACGAACTGGAGGGCGAGGTCCTTGTTCTCGGAGGTCTTCGAGACTCCGTACGCCTGGATCCCCTCGCCTCCGACCAGGTAGGGCTCTCCCTGCGTGTTCGGATACGGGATGAACCCGAGGTTCGCGTCGGCGTTGTATGTGAGCGCCGTGTTGAGGGTGTCGGGCTGCTCGAAGATGAAGGCCGACTGCCCCTCCGCGATGGAGCGGGCGACGTCGTCGGTCGAGGCGGACACGTAGTCGGCGTTGAACCATCCGTCGGCGCTCCACTGGGCGATCATGTCCAGCAGTTTGCTATATGTGTCCGATTGGAACGTGCCGTCCAGGAACCCCTGGAGTTCGTCGTCGCTGAACGCGCCGGAGGCCATGAAGTTGATGAGATTGCCCGCCAGCCCGTCCTTGCCGGAGTTCGCGATGACGGTCTTGCCCGCCGCCTTGATCTTCTCGCCGGCAGCGTTGAAGTCGTCCCACGTCTTGATGCCGTCCGGGTCGACCCCGGCTTCCTTGAGGACGTCGAAGTTCACCCCGATCCCCGCGACCGTGTACTGGAGCGGCACAGCGTAGATGTTGCCCTCGGCGTCCCTCATCGAGGCGTCCAGGCCCTTGTTGACATACTGGGCCACTCCCTGTCATTGAGGGGCTCGAGGAACTCCGAGTAGCGCATGACCGACCACCCGTGCGTGGCGAAGACATCGGGGATGTCCCCCGACGCCAGCCGCACCTTGATGGCGTCCTCATAGCCGGCCTGGTCGACGACCACGTCGACCGTCGCGCCGGTCTGCTGCTCGAAGTCCTTGACGATCTTGTCCATCGCGTCGTTCAGCGGCGATCCCGAAGTCATGTTGAAGTACACCTCGAGTGAGCCTCCCCCGCCCCCGGCGGAGCCTGACTCACCCGACTCGGTTCCTCCATTCGAGCATCCGGCGAGCGCGAGACACGCCGCCGTCGCCGCTCCTATCAGTGCAATCGTGACTCTGTTCCTCATGATCTGAACTCCTTTGTCCTTGAGATTGTCCATGGTGAAGCAGTGGTGGTTCCTTCCACCGGGCGGGCCGTCGGTCCTATGCGCGCCTGCGGCCCGTCGAACTCCTCTAGACCTCCTTCTCGATGGAAATCAGCAGAACCTGGTCCGGGTGCATCCGCGGGGTGTGGACGCCCGCGGACATCAGGGCTCGCCCGGTCATGGCGAGCCCTGGAGTCTCGTGGAGGCCGTCGAACCCTGCCATTCCGGTCGAGTCGACCTCGCGTCTGGCCGCGCCGAACCAGTCCGGCGCGATCAGCCCCGATGGCGCGGCGCCGACGAACACCGGCCGGATCCGATAGAGGACGTCCGGATCGAGACCGTCGAACCGCAACCGCCCTCGCGGCGAGACCTCGGACCGGTACCTGGTCACGAGCTCGAAGAGCCCCCGGTCACGCGAGTCCGACACGACCCCCTGGAGCCAGAGCGTGGGGTCGGGGGTGTCGCAGCGCACCAGCGTGCCATTGTGCAGGAGACCTCTCATCCGCTTGTAGAAGCCGATCCACTGCGTGAGCTGCGCCAGCTCCGACGGATCCGCCTCCGAGATGTCCCATTCGACGCCCATGTGGCCCCACACGGCGGTCGCCCCGCGCGTGCTCATCGGAGACCAGCGCCCGGTGGTATGGGAGACGGGCGAGGCGACGTGTGTGCCCATCAGCTCCGGGGGCACGATCTGTGCCAGCCACCTCATCATCTCCTGGCGCTCCACAGGATCGATGCAGTCCGACACCCAGACGCGATCGGTGTGCATGAGCGACTCGAGATCGATCCGACCGCCGCCGGAGGAACAGGACTCGATCTCCAGGGAGGGGCACTCGGCCCTGATCTCATCGAGCAGCCGGTAATAGGAGCGGGTCTGGCGGGACACCGCGGCCTGTCCGCCTCTGGTCAGGTCCCCGGCCTCGATCAGATCGCGGTTGTGATCCCATTTGATGTAGTCGACCCCGTTGTCGCGGACGACGTCGACGATGCTCCGACGGATCCACTCGAACGCCTCGGGAATGGCGATGTTGAGGACCTGCTGATGCCGCCAGGTGAGCGGGAGGTCCTCTTTCGAGGGCGTGCGGGACCCCATGATCCACTCGGGATGGCTCCGGGCGAGGTCGGAGTCCTCGCTGACCATCTCCGGCTCGAACCAGAGACCGAACTGCATCCCCAGGTCGTGGACGTGATCGGACAGCGGTCTGAGGCCGTGGGGCCAGACGAGATGGTCGGGCCTCCAGTCGCCGAGACCGGCCCGGTCGTCGCGTCGGCCCTCGAACCAACCGTCATCGAGCACATAGCGCTCGACGCCGATCTCCGCCGCGAGGTCGGCCAGACGGAGGAGTTCAGGCAGCTCGTGCTTGAAATAGACCGCCTCCCAGACGTTGAGGACGACCGGCCGTGGAGTCCTCGGATGCGAGGGCCGAGCTCGCATCCACCTGTGCACGACAGCCGCCGCGTCGTCCAGGCCGTCAGCGTAGAGCGCGTATGCGAAGGGCGTCGTGTAACTCGCACCGGGGGCCAGGAGCATCTCTCCCGGCAGAAGCAGTTCGGAGCCTCCGATGGCTTCCTCACCCGAGGGGAGCTTCTCCACCCACCTGCGGTGGTTCCCCGAGAAGGCCAGGTGGAAGCCCCAGATCTCACCCCGGCGGAAACCGAACCCCGCGGGACCGACCATGGTGAAGTCCGGCGCGTCGAATCCCGTTCGGCCGTGTCTCCCCTCCCTGAGATCGCATCCCATTGTCACGCGATGGCGGCGCGGATGGCGCTCCTTGCCCCAGCGGCCGCTCATGTCGAGGACCTCGTCTGCCTCGAGGGGGATCGGCAGCACGATGCCGAGTTCCTCGAGTTCATAGTCCTCGGCCGCGCTGGTGTTCGTCAGCCTTGCCGAGAACCGGGCCATTCCGTCGCACGGGATCTCGACGCGGATGCTCAGGCCGAGATCGGCCTCGCCGTCGCGGAGCAGGAACTCGACGGACCCGCCGTCGATCTCGAGGACGCCCGAGTCGCAGCGTCCGGCGTCGGAGTGCTCGACCGCCACCAGATCGAAACGCGGGGCCCACGAGCGTCCGCCTGAACGATGACCGGCGAGACCGGGGCGCCCCTTCCACCCGTCGCTCTCCAAGGGGATGAGACCCGTCGCCGACGGCCGGTCCGGCGCGTTCCCGTCCAAGGGCTCATGGGAGGCGCGGACCAGGGCGGCCAGCGAACCCGGCGTCTCCCCGGTGAGAGCGGCCCCCCAGTGGACGAGTCGCGGGATCCTGCCGGAGGCGCAATCGAGGACGAGGGAGAACCGGGCCGTCCGAATATGCACGATCGCAGGGGCAACAGCCGTCATCGGATCTCCTTCTTGCCTGTCGTCATCGACGACGACAGGCACATCGAGCGGGACGTCGGGCGACTCAGCGGTCTCCGCCGACCTCGGTCGTCGGGAGCCGGTCTCGTCGCTGGATCAATCAAAGCACATTCTACGCCCGTAGCATCATTTTCTAGATTTTGAGACCTAGTCGTTACATCTAGCCATTTTCAAGTCTCATCAGCAAAGTCTACGCGCGTTCCATTACTGGAGATGCCCCTCCGGCTCGACAGTCTGCCCGTCATCGCTGCGGTGACAGACGGGCGCGTCCGATGCCGCGCAGGACAGACTGGACGGCTCTGCGGCCGGCGGCGGCAGGCGGACGAACCCGACGGCCACGACGCCGCCGATGCCCTGGACGGAGCAGCTCCGTCGGCGCCCGGCGCTCTCCGGCGGTCCACCGCCTCAAGGGAGCAGAGTCCGCTCCGACAGGACCCAGGGACGTCCGAAGAGGCCCAGAGCCCGGACGAGGACTTCTCGGCGGCAGCGGAGGCCCTCAGAGCTCGATGAGGAGCGACCGCACGCCGGAGGCCGCCAGGCCCCACCAGTACCCGTCGAAGAGGGCCTCCCAGGACGCCTCGATGACGTCCGTCCCCACCCCGACCGTCGACCAGGTGCGGGTGCCGTCCGTCAGAGAGATCAGCACTCGGATCGTGGCGTCGGTCCCTGCGTGCTGCGGGTCGAGGATGCGCACCCGGAAGTCGGTCAGCCGGGTGGCCGACGCCTCGGGGTAATCCCGGGCGAGCGCCGCCCGCAGGGCGTTGTCGAGGGCGTTGACCGGGCCGTTCCCCTCGGCGGTGCGGATGTGGCGGTGACCGGTGTGGATCTTGACCGTGGCCTCGGACTCGGCGAGCACTCCCGTGCGGGCCTGGCCGCGCCCGGCACGGGCGTCCGCCCCGCCGGCGTCTCCCCCGCCCCGGGGCAGCGCCTGCTCCCCGGACGTCACCTTCCACGACTCGACCCGCGCGTAGCGCGGCAGCAGACCCAACTGGTCGCGCAGCAGCAGCTCGAAGGAGGCATCTGCCGCGTCATAGGTGTAGCCCTGCGCCTCGCGCTCCTTGACGACGCGCGCGACCTCCTGGGCGACACCGGGACGTCCGGCCAGGTCGACGCCGAGCTCGCGTGCCTTCAATTCGATGGAGGACCGCCCCGCCATCTCCGAGACGAGCATGCGCATCCCGTTGCCCACTGTTTCCGGGTCGATGTGCTGGTAGAGACCGGGGTCGACCCGGATCGCCGAGGCGTGCAGGCCCGCCTTGTGGGCGAACGCCGACGCACCGGTGTAGGGCTCGCGCGGAAAGGGCACGATGTTGGTGAGTTCGGACATACGACGCGACACCTCGCCCAGGTGGGCGAGGGAGCCCGCGGGAACGACCTCGTATCCCATCTTGACCTGCAGGTTCGCCAGGCATGTCAGTAGGTTGGCGTTTCCGGTCCGCTCCCCGTATCCGTTGATGGTGCCCTGGACATGCCGGGCGCCGGCCTCGACGGCCGCGAGCGCGTTGGCGACAGCGCATCCCGTGTCGTTATGCGTGTGGATGCCCATGGTGACGCGAGCGAACCCGGCCTCGTCCAGGGCGGTGCGCGCGCGGGCGATGGATCGGGCGATGGCGCCGGGGAGGTTCCCGCCGTTCGTGTCGCAGGGGATGACGGCGCCAGCCCCGGCACGAGCGGCGGCGAGCATGACGTCGATGCCGTAATCCGGGTCGGCCGCCAGTCCGTCGAAGAAGTGCTCGAGGTCCACCATGACCTCGGCGCCGCCGTTGGCCGGGTCGCTCAGCCACGCGACGGTGTCGGTGACCATGCGCAGGTTCTCCTCCCGCGTCGTGCGCAGGGCCCGCTCGACATGGCGGGGGTCGGACTTGGCGACCAGCGTGATGATCGGTGCTCCGGAGTCGCGCAGAGCCGCCACCTGCGGGTCGAATGCCGGATCGGCTCCCGGCCGGACGGTCGCCCCGAAAGCGGCGAGGCGGGCGTGGACGAGCGGATGGCGGGCCGCGGCCCGGAAGAACTCCGTGTCCTTGGGGATGGCGCCCGGCCAGCCCCCCTCGATGACGTCCACGCCCAGATCGTCGAGGATCCGCAGAGCGGCCAGCTTGTCGGCCACCGACAGGCTGATCCCCTCCTGCTGGGCCCCGTCGCGCAGGGTGGTGTCGTAGAGGACGACGTGTTCCATGCGGGACAGTGTGGCAGCGCGCCCCCGGCCCTGTGCCCGCCGCTCGGATCGTGGCACCCGTATCCGCGGCTGGCCTGCCGGGCGCATTCATCCCGCGTCACGTCGGTCCGTCACAGCGACCCACACGTGGCGTTCGCCCAGGGTGCCGTTGTGGTGCACCTGATCCTCTGAGCACGAGGAGATCCACAACGCGAGCGTCGACGTGGAGACCCGCCGTGAGCGGATCTGCGTTCTCCCCCAGCCCCGGGGTCCCAAAGCGCGTGGGCTCTGTGTGCGCCTTCGCCGACGGCGTGTGCCGATCTCACTCATCTCGAGTCGGTCGGCCCCTCCCTCAGCGGGGGGCCGGACCGGTGGTCGACCGCACGGTGAGGGAGGTCGGCAGTATCGTGCCACGAGGCGTGTTCGCCGGACCGGTGGCGGCGAGGCGTTGGAGGGCGCGTTCGACGGCGAATTGCGCCAGGCTCGTCGGATCCTGGCGCACCGACGTCATCGAGATCGGCGTGCGGGAGGCGATCTCCGAGTCGTCGAAACCGATGACGGACAGCTCGTCGGGCACCCGGATGCCGTGTCGTACCAGCACGTCGAGGAGCCCAAGGGCGCACCGGTCGTTGAAGGCGATGACGGCAGAGGGCAGCGCGCCCTCGCCGAGCAGCGCCGTGGCGGCCTCGGCGCCATCCTGCTCGGTCATTCCGCTGGTCCGGATGGTGACCTCGGTGTCGAGGCGGTGCGACTCGGCGGCGTCCTCGAAGGCGTGCTGGCGTTCCCTCCCGCCGGGTGAGATCGGCGCGGAGAGGTAGACGATGCGGCGGTGTCCCAGGGACGTGAGATGGTCGAGGGCGAGGCTCATCCCCTGGAAGTCATCTGAGACGACCCAGTCGACGTTCGGCGAGGAGCAGCGCCGCGCCACCGAGACCACCGGGATGCCGCTGCTGAGGCGCAGGATCTCGTCCTCGGAGAGGCGGGGCCCGAGCAGGACGAGGGCGCCGCACCGGTAGGAGACGAGGCTTCGGATCGCCGCCGCCTCGTCGCGGAAGTCCGAGACGGCGGACAGCACCAGGCGGTTCGGCAGGTCGGCGGTGGCGGCGTAGAGGCCGTCCAGCAGCTCGCCGTGGAACGGCTGGCGGGTCTGGAAGGCGACGCCGATGCTCGTCGATCGCGTCGATCGCAACGAACGGGCGCTCTCATTGCGGACGTATCCGAGACGGTCGGCCGTCTCGAGGACCTTCTGACGCGTCTCATCGCTCGCTCCGGGCGCGTCCCGGAAGACGATCGAGACAAGCGACTGCGAGACGCCGACCTCCCTCGCGATGTCGCGCATGGTCGGACGGCGCCCGGCGGCGTGCTCAGACGTCGTGTGGCGATTCAGCATCAGTCGCATCTCCTGTCGTCAGCGACGCCTCGCGTTCCTGGACGTCAGGCTAGCAAGACGCCGGGCCCCGTCGTCCCGGGGGCGTGGAGCGCCGGCCGCGGATGATCGCGGCGACGAATCCGTTGACACTCATCTCACTTTGTCCTTACAATGACTAGCACGAACTAATTGTTCGTTCTAGTCCCGAGTGGAGCAGCGACGCGCCCCGAAGGGACTCCGATCGCGGCGCCGCCGCGACTGACAAGGAGAGTCGGGAATGAAGAGAATCGCAGTCATCGGCACAGGGAGGATCGGGACGCACCACGCGCGGACCCTCGCCCGCGAGGTGCCCGGAGTGGATCTGACGGTGCTGGCCGATCCCGCCGCCCCGCAACTGGAGAGGCTCGCCGCCGAGATCGGCGTGGAACGCACGGTCCGCGACCCCACTCAGCTGGTCGACGACGACACCCTCGACGGCGTCGTCATCACGGCTCCGGCCAGACTCCACCCGGAGCTCATCGAGGCCTTCGCCGGCGCGGGCAAGTCGATCTTCACCGAGAAGCCGCTGGGCATCGACGTGGCCGACGCGAAGCGCGCCGCCACGGCGGCCGAGCGCGCCGGCATCGTCTTCCAGGTGGGATTCAACCGGCGCTTCGCCGAGTCCTGGGTCAGAGCCAAGGAGATGGTGGAGGCCGGATCGATCGGCGCCGTGCAGCGCATCCACTCGATCACACGGGACCCGGGCCCCTACGAGGGCGACCCGGCCCGCACAGCCCCCGGCACCGTCTTCAACGAGACACTGATCCACGACTTCGACACGATCTGCTGGCTCAACGCGGGCTCGGAGCCGGTCGACGTCTACGCGGTGGCCGACGCGCTGGTCCGTCCGGACTTCAGGGACCGGGGATTCCAGGACTCCGCGGTCGTCGTCATCCGCTTCGACAACGGCGCCATCGCCACCGCCGAGGCCTCCTTCTGCGCGATGTACGGCTATGACCTGCGCGGAGAGGTCTTCGGATCCGTAGGGATGGTGAGGATGGGGGATCCCACGAACACGGCGGCCCGGCTCTACGACGCCGCGGGCCTGCACGGCGACACCCGCGGAACCGACGAGTCCCGCTACCACGAGGCGTATCGCGCGGAGTTCGCCGCCTTCGCCCGGCGCATGGACGGAGAGACGGTCGACGCGCCCGGCGCCCTGGACGGACTGCGCGCCCAGTGGATCGCCGCGGCGTCGATCGTCTCGGCGGCCGAGGGCCGGCGGGTCGGCATCGACGAGGTCAAGTGAGCACCGGAGAGATCGGAGGAGAGGACATGGAGATGATGAGGGTCGAGAACACGCCGTTCACGCTGGCCGCGTGCGCGGAGATGCTCCACCAGGACCTGCCGTTCGTCGACCGGGTCGCGAGGATCGCCGAACGCGGCCTCCAGGTGGAGATGTGGGGCTGGACCGACAAGGACCTGCCGGCCCTGGCGCGCTCCGGCGCGGACATCGGGTCGATGACGGGCTACGTGTCGGGCACCCTGACCGACGACGAGGGGGTCTCCGCCTTCCTGGAGTCGGCGAAACGCTCGGTCGAGGCCGCGAAGACCATCGACTGCCCCCGGCTGAACTTCCACGGCACGGGACTCGGCGACGAGGGCCTTCCCGTCGAGCCTGTCGAGCACGTCACCGGCGAGATGTGGGCGAGGGCGACGCTCACCATCGAGAAGCTGGCCGAGATCGCGGCCGACGCCGATGTCGTCTTCAGCCTCGAGAACCTCAATCTCCCGGTGGATCATCCAGGAACGCCCTTCTCCCACCCGTCCGACACCAGGGCCCTCGTGGCAGCCGTGAACTCCCCGCACATCAGGATGAACCTGGACCTGTACCACGCCCAGATCGGCGACGGACGCCTCATCGACACCTGCCGGGAGTCTCTGCCGTGGATCGGGGAGATCCAGATCGCGGACGCGCCGGGACGATGCGAGCCGGGCACCGGAGAGATCAACTACCGCAACGTCGCCAAGGCCCTGAAGGCGATGGGCTACACGGGCGTCGTGGCCATGGAGGCCTTCGCCTCGGAAAGCTCCGAAGACGCCCTCGACGCCTTCATCGCGACGTTCTCCGACCTCGCCTGATCCGCGAGCGGGACCGAGGCGCCGGGGCCTTCGCCCCCGGCGCGACCCGCATCGCCTCCGGGCTGCGCCGCCCACAGGGACGACCCGCGCAGCCCCACCCTGTCAGTGCCGACATGAAGGGACCACACCCATGACAGAACACCTGCAGCCTGAGAGCTCCGGGACCACCGCGGGAACCAGGGCGGCGCCCGACGGAGACAAGCGCGGACGAGCGCCCGACGTCTCCACCACCGGGACGAGGATGAGGAAGAAGAGCATCCACGGCGTCGTCTTCGTCGCGACCCTGGGCGCCCTGGCCTTCGGGTTCGACACCGGCGTCATCTCCGGAGCGATCCCCTTCCTCCAGCTGCCCACGGACCAGGGCGGGCTCGCCCTTGACGCCGACCAGGTGGCCACGGTCACCTCCTCGCTGGTCCTGGGCGCCGCCTTCGGCGGACTCCTCTCGGGGAACATGGCGGACCGAACGGGGCGCAAGAGGACGCTGCTCGTCCTCTCCACGCTCTTCATCCTCGGCGCGCTGGGCACGTCGTTCGCGCCCACCGCGGGCGTGATGGTGGCTTTCCGCTTCGTCCTCGGCCTCGCCGTGGGCGGCGCCTCGGCGACGGTCCCGGTGTTCATCGGCGAACTCGCGCCCACCGAGATGCGCGGCACGCTGGTGGCGCGCAACGAGCTGACGATCGTCACCGGCCAGCTGCTCGCCTACACGACGAACGCGATCATCGCCAACGTCTTCCCGGGACACCCACACGCCTGGCGGTTCATGCTCGTGCTGTGCACCCTGCCGGCGCTCGGCCTGTTCATCGGGTCCTTCACCCTCACGGAGTCCCCGCGCTGGCTGGTGGCCAAGGGCCGCCGCGGCGAGGCGCGCGACGTCTTGTGGCAGCTCCGCCCGAGCGACGACGTCACGGGGGAGCTGGAGGAGCTCCAGGCGCACGTGGAGCGGACCAGCCGGGAGTCCACCACCCGGTTCCTCGACGATCTCAAGGTGCCGTGGATCCGCCGCATCACCCTCATCGGGATCGGGCTGGCGTTCCTGTCCCAGATGACCGGGGTGAACTCCGTGATGTACTACGCCCCGATGATCCTCATCGACACGGGCCTGGGGACCAGCGCCTCCCTGGTCGCGACGATCGGGAACGGGGTCGTCGCGGTCTGCTCCGTGGCCTTCGGATCGATCGTGCTGCTGCCCCGTTTCCGTCGCCGGCCGATGCTGCTCATCGGCCAGATCGGCGTGACCTGCGCGCTCGCGGCCATGGGCGCGGTGTTCTCCTTCCTCGCCGAGGGCCCGGTCCGCTCCTACCTGGTGCTCGCCTTCATGATGCTGTTCCTGTTCTTCATGCAGGGCTTCGTCGCCGTGATCTTCTGGCTGATGCTGGCCGAGATCTTCCCCCTGCGGATCCGAGGCAAGGCGATGGGTGCGGCGGTCTTCGCGAACTGGATGGCCAACTTCCTCGTGGCGCGCCTGTTCCCGCCCCTCGAGTCCGCCCTGGGCGGCGGCGTGTTCTTCATCTTCGCGGTGATCAACCTGGCGACGATCTTCTTCTACCTGAGGTTCATCCCGGAGACGAAGGGCCGCTCGCTCGAACAGCTCGAGGAGGACTTCGCCAAGGCCTGAGGACCCTCCTGCGCTTGGGCGGGCGCGGGAGACGGGTGAGGACCCGCCTCCCGCGCCGCGCCACGCGACGAGGGTGGCCTCAGTGCCTGCCCAGCACCCGCGAGACGTCGCGGGCGGCGCCCTTGGAGGCCGACAGCGCAGTCGCTGCGTAGAGCTGAAGGGCCGGGGAGACGACGCGCTCGCGCGACACCGGGGTCCAGGGGCGCTCGCGCGCCTCCTGGACCGCGCGACGGCGTTCGATCTCCTCCTCGGGGACGTCCAACTCCAGCCGCCCCTCGGTGACGTCGATGATGATGCGGTCGCCGTCTTCGACCAGGCCGATCAGCCCGCCGGCCGCCGCCTCGGGCGAGATGTGGCCCACGGAGACCCCTGAGGTGCCTCCCGAGAAACGGCCGTCCGTGATGAGCGCGCAGGCCTTGCCGAGTCCCCGTCCCTTGAGGAAGGACGTCGGATAGAGCATCTCCTGCATGCCGGGGCCGCCGGAGGGTCCCTCATAGCGGATGACGACGATGTGGCCTGGCTGGACGGTCTTGTCGAGGATCCGGTCAACGGCCTCCTCCTGGGACTCGCACACCAGCGCCGTCCCCTCGAAGTGGAAGAGTTCCGGATCGATGCCGGCGGCCTTGATGATCGCGCCCTCGGGGGCGAGGTTCCCGCTGAGCACAGTGAGGCCGCCGGACCTCGTGTAGGCGTGCTTGACATCGCGGATGCAGCCCGCCTCCGCGTCGAGGTCGAGGCTCGCCCACTGGTTGTCGGTGGAGAAGGCCCGCGTCGTCCGGACATTGCCTGGCGCGGCGTGCCAGAGCCGATCAGCCACCGCCGTGGCATGCCCCCCGCGGACGTCCCAATCCGCCAGCCACTCCCCCAGTGAGGGCGCGTGCACGGCGTGGACCGTGTGGCGCAGGAATCCGCCACGGTCCAGCTCGCCGAGGATGGCGGGGATGCCGCCGGCGCGGTGGACGTCCTCCATGTGGTAGTCGTTGTGGTTCGGGGCGACCTTCGCCAGGCAGGGCACGGTGCGCCCGAGCTCCGCGATGTCCTCGAGGTCGAAATCGACGCCTCCCTCGTGGGCGGCGGCCAGCAGGTGGAGGACGGTGTTGGAGGACCCGCCCATCGCCATGTCCATCGTCATCGCGTTCCAGAAGGCGTCCTTCGTGGCGATGGAACGAGGCAGAACGGAGTCGTCCTCGTCGTCGTAGTAGCGGCGGCACAGGTCGACGATCAACCGGCCGGCCTGCTCGAACAGGCCCTTGCGGGCCACCTGTGTGGCCAGCGTCGAGCCGTTGCCCGGCAGCGCCAGGCCCAGGGCCTCGGTCAGGGAGTTCATCGAGTTCGCCGTGAACATGCCGGAGCACGACCCACAGGTCGGGCACACGAGCCGCTCCATGCGGGTGAGCTCGTCGTCGGAGATGTTGTCGTTGGCCGTCGCGTTCATCACGGTGATGAGGTTGCCGCGGCCGGCCGTGGACGGGCCGACGATGTCCTCGGCGGGGATGTTCTTGCCGGCCTCCATGGGGCCGCCGGACACGAACACGACCGGGATGTTGAGCCGCATCGCGGCGATGAGCATGCCGGGAGTGATCTTGTCGCAGTTCGAGATGCACACCATGGCGTCCGCGCAATGGGCGTTGACCATGTACTCCACGGAGTCGGCGATGACCTCGCGGGATGGCAGCGAGTAGAGCAT
This sequence comes from Schaalia naturae, assembly GCF_042665795.1. Taxonomy (NCBI): domain Bacteria; kingdom Bacillati; phylum Actinomycetota; class Actinomycetes; order Actinomycetales; family Actinomycetaceae; genus Schaalia; species Schaalia naturae. Next base: position 441,917 of record NZ_JBHTEF010000001.1, on the reverse strand, counting down.
GCCGCCGTGGCCCATGGCGATGCCGTCGTCGACGGCGATCGTGTTGAACTCCTTGGCCACTCCCCCGGCGGCCCCGATGGAGTCGGCGACCAGCTTGCCGATGTCACGCAGGTGGACGTGACCGGGGACGAACTCCGTGAAGGAGTTGACGACGGCGATGATCGGCTTCCCGAAATCGTCGTCCCCCATCCCGGTCGCGCGCCAGAGAGCGCGCGCGCCGGCCATGTGACGCCCCTGTGTCGAGGTCGCCGAACGCAGCTGCCGACTCATTGGTGGTCCTCTCCCTCCACGCCGGGCGGTCCCGCACGCCCGAAGTGGGCCCAGCCTAGGCGGAGGCCGTTCCCTGCGCGGTCCGGGACCGCACCGCGGACGTAGGCGCGAGGTCCGGGTCCGCCGCCCTCGTGGGCCCACGGCATCGACGAGGGCGTTCCTGCCTGGATGGACGGATAGCCCTCATAGCCATCGGTCTTGCGCGCCGCCTCGCGAGAGGTGTTTGATTGGATCCAGTGGTGTTGTCGGCAGCGATGCCGGCCTGCGTGCGGTGCGACGGTGCGGCACGCGGGGTAGAGGAGATGCCCGGATGGTGCGGTGGTCCGCCCCCTGACGGGAGTTCCTTCTCCAGCATCACACGTGTGCCGCTCGCTGGCGTGCGCCTCCGATCCGTGCCGGTCCCGTCGCGATCCCCTCCTGTGAGTTCGCGGCATCGGTGGGCGGATTTGGTTGCGTAACCAGGCAGTGCGTCGAGACACCGGTTGAGAAGGGCCATCACCAAGGAAGGAACATTCATGGCAACTAGAACACGGATCGCCCGCGGGGGGCGCCGCACCGCTGCGGCGATCGCCACTGCGACCATTGCGCTGACAGGAGGGGTCCTGGTCGCGGGACCCCCGCTGATCGCCCAGGCCGCGGGGGATACGGCCGCGGCGGACACCACCATCGTCACCCCGAACCCGTGGTACGAGGTCTCCGAGTTCAAGGGATTCGGCACCAGCCTGGCGTGGCTGGCGAACGCGACCGGGTCGTACGGCGCGGACGGCAACCAGTATGGTAGAGCGCTGCGCGAGGAGTTCTACCAGAGTCTCTTCGGCTCGGACGGGCTCGATCTCAACATCGCTCGCTACAACATCGGCGGAGGCAACGCCTCCGACGTCGCCTACAGCTATCCGTTCATGCGCCAAGGCGCCAATGTTCCCGGATACTGGCGTGACGACGCCACCGGCACGGGCTATCTGGCCGGCACCGGCGCGACGACGAAACAGGCCGATCGGGCGGCCTTGCTGCAGGCGTTCGACCCTGCGGACGACGCCTCCTACGACTTCGACAAGGACGCGAGCCAGCAATGGTGGCTCGCCCGCGCCATGGAAGGGACGGACGGGTCACCCGATGTCGACGTGTGGGAGGCGTTCGCCAACTCCGCGCCCTACTTCATGACCGAGAGCGGCTACGCAACGGGGGGCATTGACGACGCCTCGGTGAGCAACCTCGATCCCCAGGCGACCGTGAAGTTCGCCCAGTACCTAGCGCACGTCATCTCGGGCCTGGAATCGCGCACAGGCGTCAACTTCGACACCGTGGAGCCGTTCAACGAGTCGGAGGCCAACTACTGGCCGACGCCAGGGACCACGGCGTCTGACTACGTGGGAACGGGCGATGCCAACGACGAGCTGATCTCCCGCTACACATCGGAACTCACCGGAAAAGACCTCAGTCTGACCCCCTATACCTCCGCCCTCAAGAAGCCCCAAGAGGGCATGCGCGTCTCCAACGCCACCCAGCAGCTGGCGCTCAAGGCGCTGGGAGAGGCTCTGGCGGGCAACGCCGACACGGTTGTCTCTGCAACCGACGCCTCCGTCGCCCAACAGCTGGTCGACTCGTACATGCAGTACGACCAAGCTGCCAAGGACGTCGTCGAACAGCTCAACGTCCACGGCTACGGGACCAACGGGCAGACGCATGTGCGCGACCTCGGTAAGAGCGAGGACAAGCCGGTGTCCATGTCGGAGGTGGACGGGGACTTCTCCGGTTCCTCGTTCAATCCCTTCCTCATCAGCAACGGGCTGGGATTCGCCAACAAGATCAACAACGACGTGTACAGCCTGGAGTCGAATGACTTCATCATGTGGCAAGCCGTCGAGGATCTCTACAACATGCAGCTCGACAGCGGGCAGAACCCCGCCGGCGAGAACCTCAACTGGGGCACCGTCTTCATCGACTTTGACTGCACGGTGACAGGCGCGGACGGAAAGCTCTACTCGAAGCGCCGCGTCGACGTCAACAACGGTTCCATGACAGGCATCCAGCCGTGCCACGTTCTGGCGAATTCGAAGTTCAACGCCGTTCGAAACTACACGCAGTTCATCCACTCGGGCGATTCGGTCATCGCCAACTCGTCGACGGCCGACAACTTCACCGCCCAATCGGCCGACGGCTCGACGCTGACCGTCGTGCACACCAACAACTCCACCAAACCTCAGACCGTCGTCGTGGACCTGTCGAAGTACGCCGACATCGCGGAGGGCGCCACCGCGACGCCGTACGTGACGACGGAGACGCCGAAAGACATCCAGGCCCAGGGCCTCGAGGCTGCCACGGTCGCCAACCTGCGCGCGACCGGGAACGTCAAGGGCGAGGCCGTCGAAGTCGATCGTGCCGCCAAGACGGCGACGATCACCGTGCCTGCCAAGTCCATCTCCTCTATCGTCGTCGACGGCGTCTCCGGTGTCGCCTCGGACGCAGCCGCCCTCGCCGACGGCGGCACGTACCAGCTCACCGACCATGCGGGTGTCAAGACGCTGTCCGACGTCGCCTCCGGCTCGAGCGCCGCGTCGATGACGGACCTGGCCGGGACGGCCGAGCAGGCCAGTCAGCAGCAATGGACCTTCCACGAGGTGCCCTCCGCCAACCGTCCGACGCTTAAGCGCTACGTCATCCAGGACCGCGCGAGTGGGAGATACCTGACGGCGGCGGGCGCCGCCAATGGGTCGTCCGTCGCTCTGACCGAGTATCCCGACCTCACTGCGGCCGCCCAGGATCCGACGGCTCTGTGGAATCTCAACACACGCGACGGTTCCACGTACACGCTGGTCAGCGGGCTGACCGCCCTGTCGTCCGACAATGCCTTGCTCTACCTCTCGGACAAGAGCGACAGCCAGGAATGGCGCTTCCGCTCAGTCGAGTCCACTGGCGTCGTCCTCCAACGGGTACAGACACCCCGCGGCACGACACCGAGCCTGCCCACGACCGTCGTCCCGACATACGGCTGGGGTCAGGGCGCCCCGATTCCGGTCGAATGGGACGCCGACGCCGTGGCTCAGGCGATCGTGCAGCCGGGCACCTACCAGATCCCCGGTCAGGCGACCGACGTGTTCGGCAACGCCGTGACGGCGGCGCTGGAACTCCACGTCGGAGACCTCACGATCGCCGATCCAGCGTCGGTGACCGTCGCGGCGGGCTCCACCCTTGAGCAGGTCCGCAACGCAGCCCCGACCCATGTCGGCGGCCGCCTCGGGACATCCGAGCCCATCCAGATTCCCGTCACCTGGGACTTCAGCGGTCTCACGGACTCCGACTTCTCCAACGCCGGCTCCGTTGCACGCCTCCCCGGCCAGGCCTCCGCCGGCGACGGGCGACAGCTCCCCACCAACCTGGCCGTCCTCGTCACCGCCGCCGGGGAACGCAACGTCGCCCCTGAGGCGAGCTCATTCACCCCTTCATATTCCGAAACGGGCACGTCCCGCGCCCGGGCAGACCTCACCAACGGCAACAGGTCGGACAAAGCGTGGACGACCTGGAGCAACTCGACCCGCCCAGGGCCCGAGACGGCTCTGTGGACGTTCTCGACGCCGCAGCAGATCACCCACATCACAACGTCCTACTATCGCGACGGGCGCGCCTCGTGGCCTGCAACCCTGCTCGTCGAGTACCAGTCGACGGACGGCGCCTGGCACACCTGCGGGAGCGAGGACCTGTCGGAGGCCGACGCATCGGCGCCGGTAGTCGACATCGCGTGCTCGGCGGATAGCGAGAAGAGAGCTGCCGCCTCACCCTCAGCGGCACCGGGGGAGGCCACTGCGGTGCGCCTGACCAACACGCTGCGGCCTGAAAAGACCTACATCTCCGTGTCAGAGATCGAGATCTTCGTCCCCGACCTGGCGAATCCCGCACCGGCGTCGACGGCTGATCTGGCCGATCTGCGCATTGGCGGGGCCTCGGTCGAAGGCTTCGATCCAGACGTCGACGAGTACACGTCACCGCTTCCGCCCGACGCCACCGGCTACCCCCTGGTGCAGGCAGTGCCCCTCGACCAGGCGGCCGACGTCGAGGTCGTCCAGGCTACCGGCCAATCGCCCGCGACGATCACCGTGACCTCGGCCGACGGCTCGGCCTCACGGACGTACGCCCTGTCATTCGAGGGCACACCGCTGGTCGGCATCGAGATCGCGGCGCCGCCGTCCCAGGTCAGTTACACGCAGGGTGAGGAGCTCGACCTTGACGGACTGGCGGTCCAGGGCATCCATGAGGATGGTTCCCGTCACGACATCGCCGAGCATGACCTCACGGTGTCGGGCTTCGCTCCGTCAGTTGTCGGCAAGCAGTGGGTGTCCGTCGGCTACGCCGGGTTCACGGCCCGGTTTCAGGTGATGGTGGCGGCGCCGACCGAGCCGGCGCCGTCGCAGAACCCGTCGTCGGGCGGGACAGACGCGCCCTCCTCCGGCGGCGTTGTGGCCTCGGCCGGCGGGAACGCCTCGACGGGCGGCCTCGCCGCCACGGGCTCCTCCGCCGGTCCTGCGATGGCCGTCGCGGGGTTCGCCGTGCTGCTGAGTCTGGCGTCCATTGGCACCCGGTCCCGGCGCCGCGGGGAGTCTGAGCGCTGATCTCGGCCGCTGAACTCCGGGCCGGGGTCGCGCACACCACGCTGTGCGGCCCCGGCCCTCCCTCCCGCTGACGAGGGCTCCCCACCCATCCGGACGGCATCACAGCATCCCCGACACGCCGACGGTCCGCGGGGCCCGCCGGGCGAAATGCCCGTATCGGACCGTCCTCTGGCGCTACCGTCGTCGTCATGCCGCGTCTCGGAGTCCTCGTCACCGCCTTCGACCAGGGCGGCATGATCCGCGAGGCCGTCGACTCCGTCCAGGCGCAGACCCTGCTCCCCGATCGAGTCCTGGTCGTCGACGACGGGAGCGCGGACCCGGGCTCCGTGCGCGTCCTCGACGCTCTCGCCGCGCGGTCGGGTGTCATCGTTGTGCACCAGCCCAACAGCGGCGTCTCGGCCGCGCGAAACCGGGGCCTGGCCGAGTGCGCCGACTGCCGGTACGTCACGGTCCTCGATGGAGACGACCGCTTGGCCCCGGAGTTCCTCGAGCGCACCGTCGCCTCCCTCGACGCCGATCCGGACGTGCTCGGAGCCTCGTCGTGGATGCGCATGTTCGGCACCGCCCACGCGCTCGTGGCTCCCCCGGGCGGTGACGCCACCGCCTTCCTCGCCCGCAACGCCTGCCCCGCGACCGTGACCCTGCGCCGCGACGCCTGGGCGGCGACGCCCGGCTACGACGAGCAGATGCGCTCGGGCTTCGAGGACTGGGACTTCTTCCTCACGCTCCTGGCCGACGGCGGCCGCATCGAGATCGTGCCCGAACCGCTCATCGAGTACCGGACCGCACCGGCCTCGTCGAATGTCACAAGCATGGGACGCCGTTCCGAGCTGTTCGGGCGCCTCGTCGACCGTCACTCGCGGCTCTACCGCGACCACGCCCGGGAGGCCCTCGTCGCCCTGGACGCCCTCTCGTCCGCGCACCTGCGCGAATGGGAGCTCGCCGCCCTCGACGCCCCGGGCCTCGCGCTCGATCGCGCGAGCTTCGGTGACGGCGGCATGGCGGCGGTGGTCAGGGTCGCCACCGCCCGCGCGCGCCGCTGACACCGCTCGCGCCGGGAGCGTTGACACCGGCCGGCCCGGTCGCTACTGTGATGTCCACAACAACAGACCTGTGAGCTAGCGCTTCGAACGCTCATTGCCCCCGGAAGGGAGCAATGGGCGTTTTTTCGTGTCCGGCTCGCGCGAACGCGGCAAGCCTCATGAGGAGAGGAAGAATCGATGTCGATTCCAGCGGTTTCCGAGCGGCGGATGCGCCGCCTCGTGGCGCCTGACGGACGCAGCTTCATGCTCGCCCTCGACGCCCACAGCTTCAGCGCCAGGGCGGTCAACGTCGACCGGTCGGTCGATGCCGTCCCCGAGATGGCGGGACTCGGCCTCGACGCCGTCCTGGTCCCCTCCGGCATCGCGTCCTCGCGGGCGCGCGAGCTGCGGGACGTGGCCCTCGTCCTGCGGTGCGACGCCTCCACCGACGTCTTCGACGCCTCGGTGCCCGGCACGCAGATCGTGAGTTCCGCCCTCGACGGCGTCCGAGTCGGCGCGGACGCCCTCGTGGTCATGACCTTCGCGGGGGCCGAGCGCGCTCCTGAATGCCAGTCCGCGGTCCAGGACCTGCGCCGGGAGTCCTCGGAGTACGGGATGCCGCTCATCGTGGAGTCCCTGCCCTACTCCTACGCCGGGACGGACGACCCCGGCTCGCTCCCGGAGAACGTCGCCGTCGCCGCGCGTCTCGCCGAGGAACTGGGAGCCGACCTCATCAAGACGAGGCTGTCCGGCACAGAGGCGGATGAGCGAATCCTCTCGTCGGTCCATGTCCCCGTCGTCGCCCTGGGAGGCCCCAGGACCGATCTCGTCGGCTACCTGGAGTACGTCTCCCGGTGCCTCGACCGCGGAGCCAGCGGAATCGCCGTGGGCCGCAACGTCGTCGACGACCCCGACCCCGTGGCCAAGGTCGCCGCCCTCGCCGCGCTGATCCACCGCGGTGCGGGAGTCGGAGACGCCCTCGCCATCTACAAGGACCGGTGAGCCCGGTGGGAACGCCGTCATGGCGGGTCATCCCGTCGGTGCGCGACCTGAGATCCCTGGACTCCGCCGTCGCCAGCCCGTCCGCCGACATCCTCCTCTCCAACGTCCATATCGGGAACCTCGCGGCGATCGCGCGCAAGGTGCATGACGCGGGGAAGCACGTCCTCGTCCAGTCCGACCTGATCGGCGGCTTCAAGGCCGACGCCGAGGGACTGCTCCTGCTGCGCAACCAATTCGACGTCGACGGGGTCTTCACCTCATCCCATTCGACGATCGCCCTGGCGAAGAAGTCGGGGATGAGGCGGTATTTCCGTGTGTCCCTGATGGACTCGCGCTCCGTGTGCACGGCAGTGGATGCGCTGAGGTCCTTCTCCGGCGACGGCGTCGAGCTGCTTCCCGCACCCGCCGCCATCGAGGTCGAGCCGCAGATCCGCCGGATCCTCGCAGACAAGGAGATCCTGGCCGGCGGATTCATCAACACGCCCGAACGGCTCGCTCAGGTGCGGGCCGCCGGGTTCGACGGAGCAACAACCAGCACCAACTCAATGTGGAGTGAGTCGAATGAAATACATCCTCGGAATCGATGACGGGGGCAGCGTCACCAAGGCCGCCCTGTACGCGATGGACGGCACGCTGATCGCGGCCCGTCCGGGCGACAACGTCCCGCTGCGGTCATCGGGGGGCGGCTGCACCGAGCGGGACATGGAGGCGCTGTGGTCCTCCAACGTCACGGCGATCCGGCGCGTCCTCTCGGCGGCAGGAGCGGAGGGACGCGACGTCGCCGCGGTCTCCGCGACCGGCCACGGCAACGGGCTCTACCTGGTGGACGCGAACGGCAGACCGACCTGCGACGCGATCATCTCAACCGACGAACGGGCCGAGGCCCTCATCGAGCGATGGGTCGCAGACCCGCGTTTCGCCCGTGACATCCTTCCCCGGACCGCCCAGTCGCTGTGGGCGGGCCAGCCGCCGGCGCTGCTCGCCTGGCTGAAGGCGCACCGGCCGGAGGCCCTCGTGAAGGCGCGATGGGCCCTGCTGGCATCCGGGTTCGTCCGAATGCGCCTGACGGGGCGGCCCACGGCCAATCTCTCCGACGCCTCCGGAACGAGCCTGTTCAATGTGCGGGAACGGCGCTATGACCCGGCGATCCTCGACTACTATGGCATCGGGGACTTGGAGGGCCTGCTGCCTCCGGTCGTCGGCTCGGCGGAGCAGGCGGGCACCGTCACCGAGGCCGCGGCCCGGGAGACCGGCCTGTCGGCCGGCACGCCCGTCGCGGGCGGCGTCTTCGACATCGCCTCCTCGGCGCTGGCCTCCGGCCTCGTGGAGAAGAACCGCCTGGCCATCGTCACGGGGACATGGTCGATCAACGAGTATGTCAGCAGCGCTCCGGTGATCGACCGGGACCTGTTCATGACCTCCATCTACCCGACTCCGGACTCCTGGCTGATCACCGAGGGCTCGCCGACCTCGGCCGGCGTCTTCGAATGGTTCATCAACAACATTCTCGACCCGGCGGCCCGCCTGGCCGGCGCGGCCGCTCCGGAGCGCCGGGACCTGTACGCCTCGGTCGATCGCCTCGTCTTCGACCCGGAGACGGAGGCGGGAAGGGTCCCGGTCTTCCTCCCCTTCGTGTTCGGGACATCGAAGTACCCCACCCTGAGGGGAATGCTCTCCGGCCTGGAGGCCTCCACCGCCCTCCCCCGCATCCTGCGCGCGGTGTACGAGGGCATCGCGTTCTCCCATCTCGACCACATCCGCCGCCTCGAACGCTTCCAGGAGCTCCCCGGCGAGGCCGTGTTCACAGGAGGGGTCGCCAACAGCCCCCAGTGGACGCAGATGTTCTCCGACGCCATGCAACGTCCGCTCCAGGTGGTCGAGGTCAAAGAGGCCGGGACTCTGGGGACGTCCATGGCGGCCGCCGCGATGATCGGGGAGTACTCGGGCATCGCGGAGGCGGCCAAGGAGATGTCCCCGGGATACGAGGAGTTCACACCGGACCCCTCCAAGGCCGCGCTCTACGCCGACAGGTACGGGGCGTGGAACGAAGCCCTTCAGAAGGAGGCCGGTCGCCATGCCGCCGAGTGAGCGAGGACGGTTCCTGGGCCGACGCGCCCTCGTGACCGGCGCCGCCACCGGCCTCGGACGCGAGATCTGCCGGCAGCTCCTCGACCAGGGCGCCTCGGTGGCGATGTCGCACCGCCCGGGCGGACACGTCGACGGGACGCAGGCGCTCGTGCGCGAGTTCGGTGCCGAGCGCGCCCTCGCTTACGGCGTCGACCTGGCGGACGCCACAGCGGTGCGCGAGTTCTTCGACAGCGCTCGATCGGATCTGGGAGGCATCGACCTCCTGGTCAACAACGCCGGCATCTGGCCGAGCGGGGGCTTCGCCGACATCCCCGTCGACGACTGGGACCGGACCTTCGCGGTGAACTGCCGGGCGCCGTTCCTGCTGTGCCAGCGGATGATCCGCCAGGAGAGGCCGGCGCTGACACGCAAGATCGTCAACATCACCTCCCAGGCGGCGTTCCACGGCTCGACCACCGGGCACGCCCACTACGCGGCATCGAAGGCGGCCCTGGTGACGATGACGGTGTCCCTGGCGCGCGAGACGGCCGGATGCGGCGTCACCGCGAACTGTGTCGCCCTCGGAATGATGGACAGCAACATGGTCCACGACTCGATCGCGACGAGGAAGGACTACTACCTGAGCCGGATCCCCCTCGGGCGCATCGCGACGCCCGAGGACATCACCCCGGTGGTGTTGTTCCTGCTCGGCCCCGACAGCGACTACATGACCGGGGCGACCATCGACGCCACCGGCGGAATGCTCATGAGGTGAGTGAGATGAAAATCCTGTGCATCGCGGACGACCTCATCCCGGAGGGCTATCTCGCGGAGGGGCTCGCCGCGACTCCCCCGTTGGCCGAGGCGGCCGAGATCCGGAGATGGCGTCACGACTCGATCGACGCCCTCCAGGCCGACAACCTCCGCATCGAGCAGGCAGGCCCGGAAGCCGTCGAGCCGCCCGCCGACATCTTCGAGGACATCGGGCGGTTCGACGCCGTCATCACGCAGTTCTGCCCGGTCCCGGCCTCGGTGATCGAGAGGGGGACGCGGCTCCGCGTCATCGGCGTCCTCCGAGGAGGCACGGAGAACGTCGACCGCGCGGCCGCGGCCGCCCACGGCATCCAGGTGATCAACACGCCGGGCCGCAACGCCGAGGCGGTCGCGGAGTTCACACTCGGGATGATCCTCTCCGAGACGCGCAACATCGCGCGCTCCGACGCCAACCTGCGCCGAGGATCCTGGGACCGCGACTTCCCGAACGGCTCCGCGGTCCCCGAGATCGAGGGCAAGACCGTGGGCATCGTCGGCCTCGGCCAGATCGGACGCAGGGTCGCGTCATTCGTCCGGGTGATGGGCGCGACCGTCGCTTACTTCGACCCGATGGTCCCCCAAGCGGACGGGTTCGACCGCTACACCGATCTGACGGAACTCGCCGCGGCATCCGACATCCTGTGCGTCCACGCCAGGCTGACGCCGCAGACCCATCGCCTCGTCTCCCGAGAGGTCCTGTCCGTCATGCGCCCGAAGGCCATCCTGGTCAACACCGCCCGGTCCGGCCTCGTCGACGAGGAGGCCCTCATCGAGGCGCTCCAGGGCGGACGCCTCGCAGGCGCCGCCATCGACACCTTCGACGTCGAGCCGCTGCCTCCCGACAGCCCGTTCCTCACGCTGAGGAACGTGACGCTCACCGCCCACCTGGCCGGATCGACCATCGACGCGTTCAAGAAGACGCCGCGCCTCCTCGCGCCCCGGGTCCTCGACGCCTTGAGGGGAGAGTGAACCCATGAGCGTCATCAATGCCGTCATCGGCCTGGGCGCACCCGTCTTCATGCCCATCCTGTTCCTCGTCATCGGCCTCGTCTTCGGCCTGGGCGTCGGCAAGGCGTTCAAGGCGGGCATGCTCGTCGGGGTCGGCTTCGTGGGCGTGAACCTCGTCATCGGGTTCCTCCTGGACTCCCTGAGCGGCGCCACGAAGCTCATGGTCGACCGACTGGGTCTCAACCTGACCGTCCTCGACGTCGGATGGGGCACGGCCTCGACCATCGGCTGGGGATCGCCGCTGGTGCCCGTCGTCGTGGTCGTCTTCCTCGCCCTCAACCTGCTTCTCCTGGTCCTCGGCATCACGAAGACGGTCGACATCGACATCTTCAACTACTGGATCTTCCTCCTGGTGGGAGCCGTCGCCTTCAGCGCCTCCGGGTCCTTCTGGGTGGGAGTCGGCGCCTGCGTGGCGGCCTTCGTCCTCGCGCTGGTCGTCGGGGACCTGATCGCGCCGTTCGTGCAGAAGCAGTACAACTTGAAGGGCGTCTCCTTTCCGCACTTCACCTGCCTGAACTTCGTTCCCATCGGCATCGCGGTCAACTGGGCCGTCGAGCGCACGCCCGGCCTGCGCAGGATCGATTTCAACCCCGAGTCGATCTCCAAGCGCTTCGGAGTGCTCGGCGAGCCGCTCGTCATCGGCCTGGTCCTCGGCGTCCTCATGGGATTCGGAGCGGGATACGGCCCGGGCGAGGCCGTCATCCTCGGCGTCGACGTCGCCGCGTCGATGTTCATCCTCCCCAAGATGATCGACATCCTCATCGAAGGCCTCACCACCGTTCGCGACGGCGCGGAGATCCGCCTCAAGAAGTGGTTCCCGAACCGGGAGTTCTACTTCGGCATGGACACCGCGCTGTTGATCGGCGAGCCCTCGGTGCTGGCCACCGGCGTCCTGCTCATCCCCATCGCGCTGCTCCTGGCGTTCGTCCTCCCGGGGAACAAGGTGCTGCCGTTCGTCGACCTTCCCTCGTTGATGTTCCTCATGGCGTTGGTGACGCCGTTCTGCAAACGGAACATGTTCCGGATGCTGATCACCGGCACCCTCGCCCTGATCCTCATCATGTACGCGGGCTCGGACATCGCGCCATGGTTCACGGGAGCGGCCGCGACCTCCGGGATCACGATCCCCGATGGCGCCAACGAGATCACGAACCTCGTCGGAGGGGCGACGACCCCCATCGGCTGGCTCATCATCCGGCTCGCCGCGTTGTTCTGAGGCCGTCGGCGACAATGGGAAGGGACCGGTCCCGCGGAGGTCAGAGCACCTCCACCGCGTGGACGATGCCGATGACCACGGCGATGGCGATCGTGGCGTATCCCGCGGACAGCAGCGCGAGCGGGGTGCGGACGGCCACGCCCGCGGCCGCCTCCGCCGGGCGATCCCCCTCGGAGAGGAGGTCCCACTCGCGCTCGACGGCGTCGGCGCGGCGCAGCGCGCGATGCGCCACCGCCACGCCCGGCACCGCGGCCAGGATGAGGCCCCACACCAGCGGAACCGGCATCGCCTCGGCGCTCCGGACGCCGCTGATCAGGGCGGCCGCCTCGCAGGCGACGGCGACGACGGCGAGCGCGATGAACACGCCGGCCACCCGCGTCGCGGTGCCGTGCGCTGGACGGGACCCGCCCCTCTCCGGCGCCGACGACCGCGGCGAGGCCGCGCCGCCGTCCGGGGACAGTGCCGCGAGCGGATTGCGCGCGTGCGCCTCCAGCCGCACCCGGGAATGGGAGTACGAGTACCCGAAGTAGATCGCGAGCCCCACCATCAGCCACACGATGAAACGCAGCCACGTCTCGACGGCCAGGTTCGTCGTCAGCCAGATGCACAGAACACCCGAGAGGATCGGCACCCACGGCGACCCGGGCACGCGGAACCCGCGCGGAAGGTCGGGATAGCGCCTGCGCAGCACGGGCACGGAGAAGCTCACCACGATGAAGGCGCTGAGCGTGCCGATGTTGATCATCTCCGAGAGCACGCCGACGTCGCCGACGGCCGCGATGACGGCGACGACGATGCCGCCGGCGACCTGGAGCCGGGCGGGCGTCCCGCGCGAGGAGGTGTGGGAAAGGCCCCGGGGCAGCAGGCCGTCGCGGCTCATCGCGAAGATCACGCGGGCCAGCCCCAGGAGGAGCACCATGATGACGGTGGTCAGGCCGATGAGGATGCCGATCGTGATGGCGGTGCCCGCCCAGTTCGCGCCGACCAGCTTGAAGGCGGTCGCCAGGCTGGGGTCTTCGGTGGCGGCGAGATCCCGGTACGACACCATCCCTGTGACGACGATGGTGACCGCGATGTAGAGGACCGACACGAGCGCGAGGCCCCCGAAGATGCCGCGGGGCAATGTCCTCTGGGGATCCCGGGCCTCCTCGGCGGTGGTGGCGACCACGTCGAAGCCGATGAAGGCGAAGAACACGAGGGCGGCGGCGCCGAACAGGCCGTAGACGCCGTAGCGCGTCGGCTCCGCGCCCGACAGCAGGCTCAGCAGGCTCTGAGTGAGGACGCCGCTGGCCGCCCCGTCGGTCGCGGGCTCGGCGGGCGGGAGGAAGGGGGAGTAGTTCGACACGTCGATGTAGGCGGCGCCGGCCACGATGATGAAGATCGTCACGGACACCTTGATGACGGTGAGCACGCTGTTGACGCGCGAGGTGAGCTTCGTGCCCAGGACCAGCAGCGTCGTGAAGAAGGCGACGATCACGACCGGAGGCCAGGCCACCGTCACGCCGCCCACCGCGAAGGTGGTGGGCAGATCGACATGGAGGAACTCGAAGACGCTGCTCAGGTAGATGCCCCAGTATCCGGAGATGACGGAGGCTGCCATCAGCATCTCGAGGATGAGGTCCCAGCCGATGATCCAGGCGACCAGTTCCCCGAGCGACAGGTAGGAGAACGTGTACGCCGATCCCGACACCGGGACCGAGGAGGAGAACTCCGCGTAGTTCATCACCGCGAGCCCGCAGATCACGGCCGCGATGACGAAGGAGAGGATGACCGAGGGGCCCGCGTACTCCGCCGCCGCCTGCGCGCCGACGGAGAAGATCCCGGCGCCCACCGCCACCGCCACGCCCATGACGGCGATGTCCCACACGCCGAGCTCGCGTTTGAGGGACCGGTCCTTGTCCTCGAAGTCCTCCTCGACCTGGTCGAAGCTCTTCTTGACGAGCAGGCTCACAGGCTCTCCTCAGCGTTCACGGGTGGTCGGTGCGGTGCGGATGGCGGTCTCAGCCCGCCAGCCGGGCGCCCTCGACCAGGGACTCGAGCTTCGCCCACGCGATGGAGGGGTGGATCCTCCCGCCCAGACCGCAGTCGGTGGAGGCGATGACCCTCTCGGCGCCCACGGCGTCCGTGAAGCGGCGGATGCGCTGGGCGACCAGCTCGGGGTGCTCGACGACGTTGGTCGAATGGGTGACCACGCCCGGGATGATGACCTTGTCCTCGGGCAGGTCGATCTCGTTCCAGATCGTCCATTCGTGCTCATGGCGGGCGTTGGCCGCCTCGAAGGAGTAGCCGCGGGCGCGGACCTGGAGGATCTTGTCGACGAAGTCCTTGAACGGGAGGTCCGTCGTGTGCGGCCCGTGCCATGAGCCCCAGCACACGTGCAGGCGCACCTGATCCTCCGGGATGCCCTCCAGGGCCCGGTTGATGGCGTCGATGCGGACCTGGATGTAGTCGCGGTAGTCCTCGAGGGCCGGCTCGGGGTTGATCTGGTCCCAGGCCTCGGCCAGCGAGGGATCGTCGATCTGGACGGTGAGGCCCGCGTCGGTGATGGCCTTGTACTCCTCGTGGAGGGCGTCGGCGCAGGCCTCGACGACCTCGACGTCGTTGGCGTAGTAGGCGTTCGAGATGCGCGCCGCGGACCCCGGCGACAGGGCGGCGAGGAATCCGTCCGAGACGTCCAGGCCGTTGGCCGCCAGTGCGGATGTCAGCCCGGCGATGTCGCGGGCCACGGCCTCCTGCCCGATGTAGGTCAGCGGGCCCGTGATCGTGGGGAAGGCCGTGGCCTTCGCTCGGGCCGTGTGGATGCCGGAGTCGGGGTCGGTGTAGGCGTCGTGGAAGCGCACCCAGTCGCGGCGCTGGGAGAACGGCGCGAGGCGCACGGCGCCCTCGGAGGCGGGCGGCGCCATCTCGAACCGGCCGTCGGTGGTCATCGACAGGCCCCCGAACCGCGAGAAGGAGTAGAACCACCATGCCCCGTAGTCCACGGACTCGGTCATGATGTGCCCGTACTCGCCGTCGTTGACGACGTTCAGGCCGAGGTCGCGCTGCCGGCGGACCACCTGGTCGACGGCGCGCTGGAGGACTCCCGCGAAGGCCTCATCGCCGATCTCCGCGCGGCGCGCGTTGGCGTCGAGCAGCTCGGGAGTGCGCGGCAGCGAGCCGACGTGTGTGGTGCGGATGGCCATCAGTCCTCCTCGGGGTGGCGCGAGTGGCGGCCTGCCCGATGTGCGCCCGGCCGTTGCAAAGGCCCACCCTATGCGGGTCGGGGACGCGGCGACGGACGGGTCCGTCCAGTGATCCCCCGCCCGGAGCCCGAGTCGGCGAGCGATGGGCCCCCGATCACGGGACGCCGCACTGGACGAGCCGGGCGGCCTCCGCCGGCCGATCCCCGTCGGACGACGCCTCGGCGCTCAGTTCCCGGTCGGAGGCCGGAACGAACACGGCCTGACCGCGCCCGACGGTGAGGGGATCCGGCGAGCCGTGGGCGCTCAGCCGCACCCGTCCGCCGAGCCCCATGACGATCCTCGGCCCCTCCCCCGGCACGACGACCCGGCCGTCGGCGGCGTCCAGCGTCGTGACCGACAGGTTGAACTCCTGGGCGGGCACGAGGAAGCGGTCGGTCGTCGCCGTCGGATGCTCGGGCGCGACGCGCACGGGCGGCAGGGCCGAGAACTCCGTGATCTCCACGAGCTGTGCGGCGTCGACGTACTTGTGGGTGAGGCCCGCGCGGATGACGTTGTCTGAGGCGGCCATGACCTCGATGCCGAGCCCCGACTGGTAGGAGTGGATCTGGCGGGGAGGGATGTAGACGACCTCCCCGGCTCGCAGCGACACGGGGTTCATGAGGAAGGCCACCAGGATCCCCGGGTCCCCCGGGTGGGTGACGGCGAGCTCCGACACCAGGCGGTCCGTGCGCTCCGAGGGCGACGTCCCCTCCGCCAAG
This sequence comes from Schaalia naturae, assembly GCF_042665795.1. Classification (NCBI taxonomy): domain Bacteria; kingdom Bacillati; phylum Actinomycetota; class Actinomycetes; order Actinomycetales; family Actinomycetaceae; genus Schaalia; species Schaalia naturae. The sequence goes on along the minus strand of NZ_JBHTEF010000001.1, from coordinate 425,975 downwards.
CGCTGGGCGCACTGCTCGCAGAACCCGGCGACCGCCCGCGGCGTGGCCAGCGAGTCCTCGTCGAACAGCCAGGCCGCCAGCGAGCGCAGCCCCCCGCGCACCGTCGAGAGGTTGAGCCGGCGGCGCAGGGAGTCCGCCAGGGGCCCTTCGAGCCCGCGGAGCAGCTCACGGGCCTTGCGCGGCACGCGGAACCCGACCAACGCCTCGAAGTCCGTGAGCGCGAAGACCATCTCCGGCTTGTGGTTCATGTCCTTGTAGGTGCGCCGAGGGTCGGTGCGCGCGATGCCCAGGACGTCCTCGCGCAGGTAGCCCTCGCGCGCGATCTCCTTGGTCGGGTGGACCTGCAGGCTCAGGGCCTGCGCGGGTGCGATGAGCTTCATGAGGAACGGGAGCTGCGAGCCGAAGGAGTAGACGATGCCCGAGCCCAGCGCCGCCCGTGGGTCCTCCCGGATCCATCCGGCGAGCGTCTCCTCGTCCGCTGGGTCCGCGCCGGGCCGGTCCATCAGCGTCGGACCGTCGGGGTGCCCGCCGAACCAGACCTCGGAGAGCGGACGGCCGTCGGCCGGCTGGCCCAGGAACGCCGGGATGGAGCCGCGCGACCCCCAGTCGTCGGCCTTGCGCCAGCCGATGAGACGTTCCACGGGGCCCTCTCAGGCGGTCTCGCCGACGATGGCGGGGGCGGCGGCCTCCCACCTCTCGCGCCAGTCCCCGATGGGCGCCACGCCGATCGCTGCCAGCGCGTCGTGTCCCAGCACGGAGTAGGCGGGCCGGGGCGCCGGGCGTTTGAAGGCGGCGGCAGTGGTCCGCCCGACGGTGTCCTCGGGGTCGAGGCCCAGGGAGACGGCGATGGCGCGGGTGAACTCATACCAGGAGCACTGGCCCGAGGACGTCCCGTGGTAGGCGCCCGACGGGGCGTTCGCGGCCAGCAGGCGCAGGATGAGGTCGGTGAGGTCGACGGTCCAGGTCGGCTGGCCGACCTGGTCCGTGACGACGTCGACGTGCCCGCGCTCGCGCAGCAGGCGGCCCATGGTCTTCGGGAAGGGTGTGCCGTGCTCGCCGTAGAGCCAGGCGGTGCGCACGATCAGCCAGTCCGCGCCGCTTGAGCGCACGGCCCACTCGCCGGCCGCTTTGGTGCGCCCGTAGGCGCCCAGGGGTGCCAGCAGGTCGTTCTCGCCGTAGGGTTCGGCGCCGTCACCGGGGAAGACGTAGTCCGTGGAGATCTGGACGAGGCGGGCGCCCGACCGCGCGCAGGCGGCCGCCAGGTTCTGCGGGCCGACGGCGTTGAGCGTGAAGGCCATCGGCTCCCTCTCCTCGGCGGAGTCGACCTGGGTCCAGGCGGCGACGTTGATGACGACGTCGGAGGAACCGGGCTCCCCCAGCATGTCCATCACGGCCGCCGCGTCGGTGATGTCGAGCTCGTCCCGGTCGACGGCCACCACCTCGTGCCCCTGCGCCCGGGCCGCAGCCACCAAATCCTGTCCCAGCATTCCGGCCGCGCCGGTCACCGTCCACGTCATGGCTCCGATCCTAACCGCCCGCATCGGGCACAATGGGAGGGACAGGCGGTGCCGCCCCTTTCGGGACGCGGCGCCGCATCGGCTCGCGCGCCCGGTCTCCCTGGGCGCCTGCGCCGGGAATCGGACCCGAGGAAAGTGTGAGAGCGGCATGGAATGGCGCGAACTGTCCGTCAGCGGAGCCTTTGAGATCACCCCGAAGCAGTTGGGCGATCCCCGCGGCTACTTCATGGAGATGTTCAAGGAGGACCAGTTCCGCGAGCACGTGGGCCACTCCCTGGCCCTCAAGCAGGTGAACTGCTCGACCTCGGCCGCCGGCGTCATCCGCGGCATCCACTTCGCGGATGTCCCCCCCTCCCAGGCGAAGTACGTGATGTGCCCGAAGGGCGCGGTGCTGGACGTCGCAGTGGACATCCGCGTGGGGTCGCCGACGTTCGGCCGGTGGGACACGGTCCTGCTGGACGACGTGGACCGCCGCGCCATCTATCTGTCGGAGGGGCTCGGCCACGCGTTCTGCGCGCTCGAGGACGACTCGGTCGTCACGTACCTGTGCACCGCCCAGTATGCGCCCGCCCGCGAGCACGGCGTCAACCCCCTGGACCCGACGGTGGGCGTCGAGTGGCCGACCGAGGATCGCAGCGGCGCCCCGCTCCGTCAGCTGTTCTCCGAGAAGGACACGAAGGCGCCGAGCCTGCTGGAGGCCGAGCGGCAGGGACTGCTCCCCCGTCACGAGGACGTCCTCGCCTTCACGGGTTCCCTGGTCTGAGCACCGAGAGGCGTCAGCTCCCGACGAGGGCGGCCCCCGCGGGACGGACCTCTCGGGGTCCGCTCCGCGGGGGCGGTCGCGCGCCGGCCGGATCAGGCGCTCACGCCAGATGGCCCGAGGTGATGCGGATCTGGCGTTCGGCCCGCCCGGCGACGGAGGAGTCGTGGGTGACCATCACCAGGGTGAATCCGAGGCGCTCCCACTCCTTCTCGAGCAGCGCCATCACCTCGTCGCGCATCGCCTCGTCCAGGTTGCCGGTCGGCTCGTCCGCCAGGATGATCCTCGGCTGCTTGACCAGTGCCCGGGCGATGGCGACACGCTGCTGCTGGCCGCCGGAGAGCTCGCTGGGCAGATGGTCCTCGCGCCCGGACAGGCCGACGTCCCTCAAGGCGTCGATCGCCCGCTCCCGGCGTTCGCCCGCCTTCACGCCCAGGGGCACCAGGCCGGCCTCGACGTTCTGCGCGGCCGTCAGCGTGGACACCAGGTTGAATCCCTGGAAGACGATCCCCACGTCCGTGGCGCGGAAACGGGTGAGCGCGGACTCGGAGGCCGTCGTGATGTCCTTCCCGTCGACCGCGACCGTGCCGGAGGTCGGGCGGTCCAGGCCGCCGAGCATCTGGAGGAGGGTCGATTTCCCGCCGCCCGTGTTGCCCCTGACGGCCAGGAACTGGCCGTCAGGGATCTCCAGCGACACGTTGTCCAGTGCCGTGACGGTCCGCGAGGTGCGGTAGGTCTTGGTGACGTTCGTCAGCGTGTACATCGGTCCTCTCCCTTTCACTCCACGCTCCGCAGGGCCGCCGCGGGGCGGAGCCTGCTCACGGCGATCGCGCCGGCTCCTCCGGCGACCGCGCCTCCCAGCAGGCCTGCCCCCAGGGCGAGGCCGAGGGTCATCGCCGACGGCTCCAGCGTGAGCGTCGTCGAGGTTGCCGAGGCGTCCTGGTCCGCGGCCGCATCCGACGCGTCGCCGCCGGGGACTCCCTGGCCGGATCCGTCGGAGGTGGTGGGCGCCGTCTGGTCGGAGCCCCCGGGGGCCTGGGGGCCGCCTGTCTGCTGGGAGGAGCCCGGCATACCGCCCATCTGGAAGCCGCCGCTTCCCCCGGCGCTGCCCGTGAGCGTGATTCCGGCGGCGTTGACGCCGAGAATGGCCGCGACGCCCAGGGCCAGTCCGATCAGGCCCCCGATGAGGGTCTGGATGAGGGTCTCGGACACCACGTTGCCCAGGACCCTCCCGTTCGACCAGCCGATCGCCTTGAGCGTGCCGAGTTCGCGGGTGCGGCGCGTCACCGAGGAGATCGTGAACAGGCTGGTGAGCAGGAATGCGAGGACCAGGATCCCGACGGTCAGCCAGGTGCCGAACCCCGAGATCCAGGAGGCCGCGGAGGACAGGGAGCCGGTGACGGTGCTGGCCAGGTCCGACTGGGTGGACACCGTCTGGTCGGGCAGTGCGTCCTCGAGCGCCGAGGCCACGGAGTCCACGGTGTCGGCGCTGGCGGCCTTGACGTAGATGGTGGTCACAGCCCCGTCCTCATCGGCCAGCTGTTGGGCGAGGCTCAGGGGGACGTAGATGTCGGACGCGTCCTGGGAGGATTCCTCGGACAGGACGCCCACGACGGTGAACTCGGTCGCGTCGCTGCCCAGCGCGACCGTGTCGTCGACTGCGAGGTCGTTGTCGGAGGCATAGCCGGCCGAGATGACGGCCACGGCCTGGTCCGCGTCGTCGGCGCTCAGCAGGGATCCGTCCGACACGGTCATCCCGGTGGTGGGGCCGACCTCGGTGGCCGAGGGGTCCACCCCGAGGATCGTCGTCTGCCCGAAGGAGAACGAGCCGCCGCCGAAGCCGGGACCGCCCTGGCCGCCGGGCGCGCTGTCCTGGTCCGTTCCGCCGTCCCCGGTGGTGCCGTCAGCCGTGGAGCCGGAGTCCTCCTGCTGCTGGACCTGGCCCGAGAAGTCCATCTGGGTGAGGGCGAGCGTCCCGGTGGCGGCGGAGACGCCCTCGACGGAGGAGACGGTGTCCAGCACGCCGGAGTCCATGGTGGAGGTGCCCATCGCGACGCTCAGCCGCGTGGTCGACAGGCTCGTGGCGCCGTCGTCGCCGGTCTCCCCCGATCCCTCTCCGAAGTCGAACTGCTGGCGGCCACCGGACTGCCCGGCCTCACCGCTCTGCGCCTCCCCGAGATCTCCGACGGCGGCCGTGACGGTCAGATCCGTTCCGACACCGTAGACCGACTCCAGCACCGAGTTCTGCGCTTGGGCGATTCCTCGCGAGGCCGACGAGACCACGACCACGGCCGCGACCGCGAGGGCCATCCCGATGCTGATGATGAGCGTCTGCTTCCGTCGCCGGGTGATTCCCCGACGGATGTACTCCCACATGGTTCTCCTCGTGACTTGACGTGCCATGACATGCCGCGACGTGCCACGGGAGAAGCTATCGGCGCCGTCTATGCGCTTCGCGAGGACGGGCTGTGGACTGACTGTGAGACCCCGCGGCGGACCGCCCACAGGGCCGCCCCGATCACGCACGCGTCGGCTCCCAGCCGGGCAGAGTCCACCCGCACGGGCCTGTTCCGGTCCCCCATCGCCTCGGCCAGGGAGGCGCGCAGGGGCGCCAAGAGAAGCTCCCCGGCCTGCCCGACGCCGCCGCCGATGACGACGGAGTCCGCGTCGAGAAGGCTGACGGCCCCGGCCAGCGTCCTTCCGAGCACGGCGCCGCCCTCGTCGAAGACCCTGCGCGCCCGCTCGTCGCCCGACTCGGCGAGGCTCTGGACCTCCACGAGAGGACGCCCGGCTCCTGTGAGTCGGCGGTAGGCGGCCTCCAGCGCCGGTCCCGACGCCATCGCCTCGAGGTGTCCGGACGCGCCGCACGAGCAACGCGGCCCGCGCGGGTCCGCCAGGACGTGCCCGACGGAGGCGAAGGACCCCCGCGGCCCGGCCACCAGGTGGCCGCCGTGGACGAAGCCCGCGCCGATGCCGGTCCCGACCGCCACCACGAGGACGTCCTCCCCGTCGCGCCCGGCACCCAGCTCGGCCTCCCCCATGGCGGTGGCGTGGCCGTCGTTGAGGACCCGCACGGGCAGGCGCAGCCTCCGCCTGAGGTCCCCTGCGACATCGGTGCCCGCCCATCCGGGCAGGAGGTCCGTGGCCGAGGAGATGACGCCCCGGGGATCCACCGTCCCGGCGGTGCCGACCCCGCACACCGTGACGCTCGCGTCGGCCTCGGCCAGGGCGACATGGGCCGCTCCGGCCGCGGCGTCGACCACTGCGGCGGGCCCTCGGTCAGCCGGCGTGGCCGCCCGCGCGCGAGACAGGATCGCGCCCGTGCCGGTCTCGACCACAGCGGCGAGGATCTTGGTCCCGCCGATGTCGATTCCCAGCGCGACGCGACCGCTCATGCCGACTCCCCCTCCGGCAGGGCGAGCGCTTCGCAGAACCACCGCGTGATCGACAGGGGATGGGTGATCGCCGTCCCCACGCACACGGCCATGGCGCCGCGGTGGAGCGACTCGACGGCTTCCAGGGGCGTGCGTATCCGGCCCTCGACGACCACCGGCACGTCCGTCGCGGACGTGATCGCCTCGATCAGGTCCAGGTCCGGGCCGGGCGACGCCGGCCTCTCACCGGTGTAGCCGGCCAGCGCCGTGGAGAGCAGGTCGGCGCCGGCCTCCGCGGCGGCGACGGCGTCCGCGAGGGACCCGCAGTCCGCCATGACCGGCGTCCCGGCCTGCTCCCTGACCGCGGCGATCGTCTCCGCCAGATCGAGCCCGTCGGGACGCGGCCGGCGCGTCCCGTCCAGCGCGACGATGTCGGCGCCGGCTTGGGCGACGGCAAGGGCGTGCTTGAGCGTCGGGGTGATGAAGACCCCCTCGGCTCCGACCTTCCACAGGCCGATGACGGGGACGTCCACCACGGCCGTGGTCGCGCGGATGTCCTCGATCCCCTGGATCCTCACGGCGCTGGCTCCTCCCCTCACGACTGAGGCCGCGACCTGGGCCATCGTGCGCGGGTCTCTCATCGGCTCACCGGGATAGGCCTGGCAGGAGACGATGAGGCGCCCGCGCAGCGCCCTGTCCATGTCCTCCCCCAGCGCCATCAGTGCGTCCCGGCTTCTGCGGGAGCGGAGGGGGCGGACGCGACCTCGGCGACGTCGACCACGCGTCCCGTGCGCACCGCCTCCTCGATGGCCACGACGACCTTGACGGCCGAGGCGGCCTCCCGCATCGAGACGGGAGGAGCCTGGCGCGTCAGACAGGCCGACACGAAGGACTCGATCTCGACGGCGAGGGCGCCCTGGGCCATGCCGTAGAGGGGGGCGCCCGCGGTCATCGGCAGGGCGAATCCGCCGCTCGCCACCTCCATGCCGGCGTCGAAGGACGTCACGGCCACGACGCCGGCAGAGCCGACCAGCCGGAGCTGCGCGTCGAGTTCGGTGGGGTAGTCCCCGGGCAGATTCCACGCCGACTCCATCTGGACGACGGCTCCGCCCTCGAGCCGCAGCGTCGCCAGGACCGCCTGGGACTGGGAGCCGGTGCGTTCCAGCGCGCCGCTCGCCATGGCCTGGGCGGAGACGACCCTTTGCCCGGTGATCCACTGCAGTGCGTCGATGTCGTGGATGCCGAGGAAGAAGGCGACCGACGTCCGCCCGCCGGCGCGGTCGGCGACGGAGGTGAGGTTGTCGCGGCGCAGGTATCCGTGGGCGACCTCGCCGACGCCACCCGAGGCGACCAGCGCGCGGGCGCGGTGGTAGCGCGGTTCGAAGCGAAGCGTCTGACCGGGCATGACGACGCAGGAGGACGCCTCGGCGGCGAGGACGAGCGCGTCGGCCTCGGCCGGATCGGTGGCGATGGGCTTCTCGCACAGCAGGTCCACGCCCGCGCCGATCAGCCGAATCGCGTCGGCATGGTGGAGCTGGTCCGGCGTGCACAGGGACACGGCGTCGACCCCTCCGGCATCCAGGAGCTCCTCGACGGAGGAGAACCCGCGCGCCCCCGTGCGTTCCGCGATCTCGGCGACCGCCTCCGGCCGGGGGTCGACCACGGCCACGAGGTCGGCGCGGGCGCTGGCGGCGTAGACGTCGACGTGCTCCCGCCCGATGGCTCCGAGCCCGACGACGGCGACCCTGAGCGGGCCTGCGGATGTGGGGGTGTTCATTTGATGCCTCCATAGGAGAGTCCCCGCGCCATGTAGTCGCGGGCGAGGACGGCGAACAGGATGATCGGCAGCGTCCCGATGACGCCGGCCGCGGTGAGCGTCGACCAGTTGGTGCCGACGAAGGTGAAGAACGACGCCACGCGCACGGGCGCCGTCTGGTAGTCCCCTCCGGTGAGGACCAGGGCGTAGAGGTACTCGTTCCACGACTGGATGAGCGCGAGGATGAAGGTCGCGAACATGGATCCGACAAGGTTGGGGGCGATGCACTGCGCGAGGGTGCGCCACTCCCCCGCTCCGTCGACGAGGGCGGCCTCGCGCACGTCACGCGGGAAGGACTCGAGGAAGGAGCGCAGGATGAGGAACGCCAGGAGCACCGCGTAGTAGCTGTGCACGAGGGTGATGCCCACAGGTCCCCGCCCGATTCCCAGGGTGTTGAACACCCTGAACAGGGGGGTCAGTCCGAGGACTGGCGGGACGGTGGTGAGCAGCAGCACGAAGAGGGTGACGTGGCGGGCCGCGCGCGCCCCGGTGGGCAGGACCTGGGTGACCCAATAGGCCAGCGGGAGCCCGCAGACGATCCCGATGACGCTGGAGGCGACGGCGACGATCGCGCTGGCGGCCATCGCCTTGCCCATGTACCCGTCGTTCCAGGCGTCGAGGTAGTTGCCCCATTGCGGGGTGAAGAACCACACGGGGGTCTCGGAGAAGGCGTCGACGTCGGACTTCAGCGAGGTCGACACCAGCCACAGGATCGGCGCGAGGCACCAGGCGAGGAACACGTAGATGAGCGCGACGCGCGCGAGCCGGCCGGGCCGGGAGCCATGGGAGGACATCACGAGGCCTCCTTCCCCAGCCCGAGCATCCGGCGTGCGGCCGGGAAGATGACGACAACGAGTGCCACGGAGGTGAGCAGGGCCAGGGCGGTGGAGTACCCGATGTCGAAGACCTGGAACCCCGTGCGGTACACGTAGTTCGAGATGGCCATGGTCGACGTCCCCGGGCCGCCGCGGGTCATGGTCTGGATCAGGGCGAAGGTCTTCGCGGCGTCGATCGTTCTCAGCAGCATCGCGATCGCGATGACGGGCCTGAGCATCGGCAGCGTCATGTGGCGCAGCATCGTCCATCCCGCGGCCCCGTCGAGCGAGGCCGCCTCGAAGGGCGCGGGATCGAGCGACTCGAGTCCGGCGAGCACGATGATGATGACGTAGGGCGTGTTCTGCCAGATGTCGACGAGGATGACGGCGGGCAGGGCCGTGCGCGGGTCGGAGAGGAAGGCGTGGTCCCCGCCCAGGCCGAGGCCCGCGAGGATCCAGTTGAGCGTCCCGGAGGTGGGGTCCATGAGGAGACGCCAGGTGAGCGCGGCGACGACCGGGGTGAGGACCATCGGGATGAGCATGAGCGCGCGCACGATCCCCTTGCCGGGGAACCGGCGCCGCATGAGCAGGGCGATACCCACGCCGACCACCATCTCGACGGCCACCGCGGCCACGACATAGACGAGGGTGACGAGGATCGACTGGCGCAGGGTGGCGTCGGAGAAGGCGCGGACGTAGTTGTCCAGCCCGACGAACGTGTCCGCGGAACCGGTGACGTTCAGGCGCTCGCCGTGGACCGACATCCATACGCCGAGTCCCGCGATGACGAGGAGGAAGGGCGCGATGACCACGGCCGCGGGGATGAGCAGGGTGAGCCCCCGCGTCCGGGCGCGGCGCCGGTTCCGGGCGGGGCCCGTGGCCGGGTCGGCGACCCGGCCACGGGCGGCGCTCACGATTCGTGAGGACATCGCGTCAGCCGTTCGCCGAGATGTTCTGGGCGGCGGTGGACAGCGCGTCCTGGGCGGAGCTCTGTCCGGAGAGCACCTCGGACAAGGCCTGGCCGACGTTCTCGATGATGGTGTTCGCGTCGTCTCCGGTGGGCAGGTAGTCGACGTTCCCGGTTGTGAGCTGCGACATGACGGCGTCCTGGAAGGCGCCGTACTTCTCCTTGTAGGCGTCCCCGGTGAGGACGTCGGCGTTCGTGACGCCCACGGCCTCCACGGTGTCCACGGCGTTCTCCTGGACGGCCTGGGAGGTCGCCCAGGACATGAACTTCCACGCGGCGTTCTTGTGGGCGCTCTTCGCGTTCATGTACAGCGCGTGGACGTTGAGGGAGTTGTCCGTGTTGTCGCCCGGTGTCACGCCCTCCGCGTAGGGGATCGGGGCGTAGCCGACCTTGCCGGCCACGGTCGAGGAGGACGAGTCCTCGTTGTAGGGCCCGTTGGCCGTCGCGTCGATGGTCATCGCCACCTTGCCCTGCGTGAAGGCGATGCGGTTCTGCTCCCAGTCGAAGTTCCCGACGCCGGCCGGACCGTAGTCCGTCAGCAGGTCGGCCCAGTACTGAGTGGCCTCCACCGCGGCGTCGGAGTCGATGGCGAGGTTCCCGTCGGCGTCGTAGAAGCTGCCGCCGAAGCTGCGCAGGATGCCGGCCCACGGGTAGACGGCGTGGATGCCCGCCATGCCCCTCATGGAGATGCCGGCGACCTCGCCCCCGGACTTCTCGGAGATCGTCTTCGCGTCGGCCATGAGCTCGTCCGTCGTGGTGGGGGCGCCGTCGATGCCGTACTCCTCGAAGAGGTCGGTGCGGTACATCAGCCAGGTGGACTCGCCGTAGACGGGCAGCCCGAAGACCGCGTCGCCCTCGGTCATCGGGGTGAGATAGGGCTCGTAGAAGTCGTCGAGCGTGCCGAACTGGGTGTCGGAGGAGGCGTAGGAGCTGAGGTCCTCGACGTAGCCGGAGGAGAAGTAGCCCGGCCCGTAGGTGTTGTCGTTGAAGACGACGTCGTAGGTGCTGGAGCCTTGGGCGAACTCCTGGAGGATGCGCGAGGACTGATCGGCGTAGGGGACGGTCTCGAGGTTGACCGTGATGCCTGTCTGCTGTTCGAAGTCGGACAGCAGGGACTTGATGTTGTCGGTGTAGGAGATCTCCTCCATGAGCACCGTGATGGTGTCGCCGGACCCGGAGGATCCGCCCGACGACGAGGCGTCGTCGGACCCGGAGCCGCAGCCGGTGACGGCCAACGCGACGACGGCGCAGGAGGCGAGGGCACAGCCCGCGCGCGTCGTGCGCCTGCGGGGAATGGAATTCATGGCACGAACCTCTCTGATGGCTGGATAGGGATGGGAAGCGGTGTGTGACTGTGCGCAACGAAGGACTGCCGTCGGCGCCGTCGCCGCGGAGATCCCCCCAGGGAGGTTTTATCTCCCTAGGGTGATTGGCACCGTCAGGATACCTCTCCCCGCACTCCCGCGAGGGCAGATCGCAGCGAGACCCGATCCCGATCGGATCCCGCCCGACCGGCCGCCCGCCGGAAGCAAGCGACGCCGGGCCGACGAGCTTGACAGTCCGTCGACGATTTCCCTATGGGATCACTACTTCCCTAGGGTATCGACGTCATGATCATAAGGCGATCGCCATCACGCCACAATATTGCGGTCACATCTTGGTCAAGCTTGATCAAAGCTCTAGAAAGGTCCTCGAGATGCGACCGGGAGGCTGGCTTGCGCCTCTGTTCCATCTCCCGCGGCACGCCCTCTCAACCGCATTGAGGAACTACTCTTCACCCTAGAGAAGCAGTGGGACTCTGACGCATGACGACCGGGAGGATCTTCGGTGAAGAAGTACGACCTCATCGCGAAGGACCTGTCCGCGCTCATCGCGACGAAGAACCCGGGCGACCGCATCCCCAGCGAACAGGAGCTCGTCGCGCAGTACGCGGTCTCGGCGATGACGATCAGGCGGGCCCTCCAGGTGCTCCTGTCCGCAGGGCGTATCGAGGGCATCCCCGGCAAGGGCACGTTCGTGCGCACCCCCACCGTCATGCGCTCCCTGTCGTCGAACTCCTTCACCGAGGCCATGCGCGCAGCCGGCAAGACGGCGTCCAGCAGGCTCGTGAGCGCGTCGATCACCGCCGCCACGGACCGCGAGCGCGAGGCGCTGGGACTCGCCGAGGACGGCTACGTGATCCGCATCGAGCGCGTCCGGCTGGGCGACGACGTCCCCCTGTGCCACGAGATCGCCTCCCTGCCGGCCGAGAGGTTCCCCGGCCTGCTCGGCCAGGATCTGGAGGGCTCGCTCTACGCCCTCCTGCGCCAGCGGTACTCCACGGTGGTCGCCCGTTCCCGTTTCGAGGTGGAGGCCACGCTGCCCGGCGCCGAGGCCGCCGCGCACCTGTCGATCGCCCGGCAGACCCCCTGCCTGCGCACCCTCAACGACTCGTGGGACGAGGACGGCGCCCCGGTCGAGCACACGATCTCCTTGTACCGCGGGGACTCCTACCACCTCGTCCTCGAGAGCGGCCGCCAACCCGCGTCCGGCTCCTGACCCGGCCGCGCCCGCCGGCGCCCGGCCCGCACGCCGTGCCACCATGTCCCCATGGACACTCGATTGCTGGAGTACTTCGTCTCCGTCGCGACCGAGGAGGGCGTCCTCCGGGCCGCCGACGAGCTCTCGACCGCGCAGTCCACGGTGTCTTCCGGCATCCACCGACTCGAACGCGAGCTGGGAACCGCTCTGTTCGCCAAGGTCGGGCGCCGCCTCCAACTCACCGAGGCCGGGGAACAACTCCTGCCCACGGCCCGGCGAATCCTCGACGGGGTCTCTGCGATGGGCGCCTATGGGCTGGCGGAGGGACAGGGATTGAGGGGGAGGGTCCGGCTCGGCATCTTCCCCGGCATGGAGAGCGATTGCGGCTTGCCCGAAGCCCTGGCCGGATTCGCGGTCGACAACCCGGGGGTCGAGGTCCGCACCTACGCCCCCATGCGCGGCTCCACCGGAGCCGCGCAGGACGTCAGGCGCGGCCGCCTGGATGTCGCGTTCTGCGCGCTTCCCGACGATCTCCTCCATGTGGAGTCCATCGAACTGGCGGACTTCCCCTACCGCGCGTTCCTCCCCTCCGGGCACCGCCTGGCAGGCGTCAAGGCGGTGGACCTCCGCGACCTTTCGGCCGAGCGCTGGGTCGACGTGCTGCCGGGCTATGGCAACCGGAAGCAGCTGGACGCGTTCCTTCAGAATCAGGGCATCCCCCGGCGGGTGACCACGGAAGTCGCCACCCTCCCCTCCGTCGCGTCCTACGTCGCCGTCGGATTGGGCATCGCCGTCATCCCCGATGTCGTGGCGAGAGGCGGTTGCCTCGTCCGCGCTGTCGAACAGGACCTCCCCCCATGGACGGTGTCCCTGGTGGTCCGCGAGGGCGGGATGGAGCAGCCCCAGGTGCGCAGCCTGGTCGAGCGACTCACCTCCGGGCTCTGGAGGCCCCGGCTGGCGGGGGTCGATTCACCCCCGCCGAACACACCCTTCAGCTCCAGCGGATTGTTGTGACGTACCCCTCGCTTCTACCGTGTCATGAGCGAGCAATCGAGAGCGAGGAGAATCCCGTGTCAGACCGTGCCAATGAAGCCGAGCTCGTCGGGACACGCGAGCATATGAGACCCACGACGTTCCCCCACCTCGCGGTGACCGCCGGGTTGGGCGTCGTTTTCCTGGTCGCCCTGTACTCGATCGCCGGGGCCCATCAGATCCACGACTTCGGGGCGGTCTGGGCGCTCCTGCTGTCGGCGCTGGCGTTCCTCCTGTCCCTCCTGGTGACGCCCCGCAATTTCACCGTCGGGTTCCTCACCTCGCTGCTGCCGCTCCTCCTCGTCTGGCGCATCGCCGCCATGGCGGGCGGGAAGTCCGTGCCCGACGTGGATGGCGGCGTCGACTGGACGATCACCGGTCCGCGTCCCTGGGCCCTCATGGTCGTCTGCGGAGCCGTCACGATCCTCTACATCATCGAGTTCGCCCAGACCTGGCGCAACGACGTCTCCCACCGCGGTGCCGGCCGATGGTTGGCGAACCTCGTGTGGGGCGCGACGCTGATCCGGATCTGGTTCGGATTCAACGAGATCGGCCACGCGAGTGAGAAGATCTTCGCCGGCCACGACTCGTGGGCCTACATGGCGAACCAGGTGTTCGGTCCGATGGGGGACAAGGCCGTGGCGCCGTTCAGCCTGCTCGGGTCCGCTCCCGGCCTCTTCGTCGTGCTGGCCGGGATCATCGAGCTCGCATTCGGCCTGGGCATCGGATTCGGATTCATGACGCGGCTGGCCGGTGTCGGTGGGATCCTCTACCTCCTGATCGCCACGCTGTTCTACGGCGGCGAGTGGCTCAACGGCTATGGATGGGCCGGAGGCGGCTGGGAGTATCCGATGCTCCTCATCGTGTTCCTGACCTCCTTCGTTCTCACGGGCCCGGGCCCCTTCTCGATCGACCTCGATCTGAGGTCGAGGAACGCCCTGCCGTCGTGGATGCGTCCGCTGAGCATTCCGAAGAGCACGGACACGGCCTACTCGGGCACCGTGACCAGGTAGCGCACCGCAGACACCCGGCCGGTTCCCGGCCCCATCGCGCAAGGACGCAGCTGGACGCCTCGCACAGACTCAGTTCCTGTGAGATACTCACTTCTTGTGAGTTCAACATCGCGTCCGACCTCGTCCCCGCACGCCGGCCAGCCCGGCTCCCCCACCGCCTGCGACGCCTTCGTGGCGGCCATGGACATCGTGGGGCGGCGCTGGAACGGCCGCGTCGTCCAGGCGATGGGCGCCGGCTGCCGCGGATTCTCAGAGATCGCCCGATACGTCGAGGGGCTCTCCGACCAGGTCCTGGCCCGACGCCTGAGAGAGCTGGAGAGCGCCGGGCTGATCACTCGCGCCGTCCTCGACGGGCGCCCCCCGGCCGTGCGCTACGCGCTCACCGCGCAGGGGCGCGCCCTTCTGCCGATCCTCGACGCGCTCACCGAGTGGGGTCATCAGCTGCTCGACCAGAAGGACCGTTCTCCCTCCGCCGCCCCCGCCCCACTCGCTCACACACCGGCACGACGGACGGAGCAGCACAGATGATCGAGATCGGGATCCTCACCTTCGGCGAGGTCACCACGGACCCCGCCACCGGACGGGCGGCCGACCCCCACCGCCGTATCCTCGACACCCTGGAGCAGGCCCGCGTCGCCGACCAGGCCGGGCTGGACGTCTTCGGGATCGGCGAGCACCACCGCGGTGACTTCGTCGCCTCCTCGCCGCAGACGCTGCTCGCCGCCGCGGCCGCCGCGACGACGCGCATCCGGCTCACCAGCGCCGCCACTGTCCTCTCCAGCGATGACCCCGTACGGGTCTACGAGCAGTTCTCCACCCTCGACCACATCTCCGAGGGACGTGCCGAGATCATGGCTGGACGCGGCTCCTACACGGAGTCCTTCCCGCTGTTCGGGTACTCCCTCGACGATTACGAGGTCCTCTTCGAGGAAAAGCTGGACCTCCTGCTGCGCCTCCGCTCCGAGAACCCGATCACATGGTCAGGATCCACCCGCCCCCCGCTGGAGAACGCGGAGATCTCCCCGCGGGCCCTTCAGGACCCGCTGCCCGTGTGGCGGGCGGCGGGCGGCTCCCCGGCCTCGGCGGTGCGGGCCGGGCGATCCGGGATCCCGATGATCATCGGCTTCCTCATGGGCCCCCTGAGAGCGCACGAGGCGATGACGGCCTATTACCGCGCGGCCGCCGAGCAGGCGGGGATCCCGGCCCCCCTCCTGCGCGTGGGGGCCTCGGTCCATGGATTCGTCGGGCGCACCAGCCAGGAGGCGCGGGAGACGATGTACCCGTACTTCTCGCGCGGCATGCGCGAGAACAACCACCAGCGCGGCGTCGGCTTCGACATCCCCCACGCCACCTTCGACGCCCAGGCGGGGCCCGGCGGCATGCCCGTGGTCGGCTCCCCCCAGGAGGTCGTCGACAAGACAATGGCCTACCACCGGGTCTACGGGATCGACCGCATCCTCTTCCAGATGGGCTTTGGCGGGGTGCCCCAGCGCGATCACCTTGAAGCCATCGAGCTGCTGGCCACCGAGGTCGCCCCCGTGCTGCGCCGCGAGCTCGGCGGCGCCCCGGCGGCGCCCGGCCACGGGGGCGAGAACCGTTGAGCCCGACATCACTGCGGGTCGTCCTGCTCAACGGGTCGCCCTCTCAGGACTCGAAGTCGGCGGCGCTGGGTCAGGCCGTGGTCGACGACGTCTCCGAGCGCTGGCCGATCGTCCTCACCCGCGTCGACGTCTACCGGATCGGGACCGACCTCACGTCGGCGAGGACCCGCGACGAGGCCGGCGCCGGGGCCCTGCGTGCGCTGGAGGCGGTCGAGGCCGCCGACCTGCTGATCGTGGCGACCCCGGTGTTCCGCGGCTCCTATCCCGGGATCTTCAAGCACTTCGCCGACCTGCTCGACCAGTACGGCGTGGCCGGCACACCGACGCTGCTGACGGCCACGGGCGGGTCGGAGCGGCACTGTCTGGTCATCGACCACGAATTGCGCCCGCTCTTCGCCTTCCTCCAAGCCTTCGTGGCGCCTTCGGGCATCTACCTGTCCTCGGACGCCTTCGACGGCACGACGATCCTCGATCCCCATGCCCGCACGCGCATCCACGTGGCTGTCGACGACCTCGTCCCCCTCCTGGAGCGCCGGCTCCGGGCGTGAGGGAGAGGGCCAGCCGCTCAGCAGATCCGGTAGGTCCATCCATAGGGGTCCTCGACGCGGCCCATCTGGATGTCGACCAGGTCCTGGTAGGCCTTCGAGGTGACGGGCCCCACCGGGATCGTCACCTCGAAGCCGTCGCCGGCCAGGCGGCCGATGGGGGTGACCACGGCCGCGGTCCCGCAGGCGAAGATCTCGGAGACAGCGCCCGACTCGACGCCGGAGACGACCTCGGAGAGCGCGATCCGCTCCTCACGCACCTCCGTCCCCTGCTCGCGCAGCATCCGCAGCAGCGCCGACCTCGTCCCCCCTCCAGGATCACCCCGGTCAGGGACGGCGTGCGGACCGTGCCGTCGGCCATGACGATGAACATGTTCATGCCGCCGAGCTCCTCGAGGTACTTCTCCTCGTAGGTGTCCAGGAAGCAGACCTGGGAGAAACCGCGCCCGGCGGCCTCCTGCTGGGGCAGCAGGGAGGCGGCGTAGTTCCCGCCGGCCTTGGCGGAACCGGTCCCGCCGGGGCCCGCGCGGTGGTAGCCCTTGGCCACCCAGATGGACACGGGCTGGAAGCCGCCCGTGAAGTAGGGACCCGACGGGGAGCCGATGACGTAGTAGTCGATCTGGTGGGCCGGGTGAACGCCCAGGAACTGCTCGGAGGCGAACATGAAGGGCCGGAGGTACAGCGACGAGCCCTCCCTGCCCGGGACCCACCGCTCGTCGGCGCGCACGTAGTCGACCAGCGACGCGATGAAGTCCTCGCGCTCGACCTGGGGCAGGGCGAGCCGCTGCGCGGAGTGGTTGATGCGCGCCGCGTTGTACCCGGGTCGGAAGGTCCACACCGATCCGTCGGCATGGCGATAGGCCTTGATCCCCTCGAACACGGACTGCGAGTAGTGGAGGACGGCCGCGCCCGGCGTGAGCTCGAGCGGCCCGAAGGGGATGACCCCGCGGTCATGCCAGCCCTGGTCGGGCGTCCAGCGCATGTGCGCCATGTGGTCCGTGAAGTCCTTGCCGAAATCGAGGGCGTCCATGATGCGCCCGTGCTCGGCCTCGTCTGCGGGACGGGGGTTCGGGGTCAGAGGGAAACGTCCGGCTACGGCGTCGGCCCCCGGGATGACCTGATCGGCGAGCGTCTCAAGCGCGGTCGGGACATGTGTCTGGGGTGCCATGGGATTCCTCCTCGGTGAGCGGTGACGCACTCAGCGTAGCGAGGGGCAGGCGCCCCACGGCGCGGCGACCGTCATGTGGCCGGGGGCGGACGGGACTCTCGGAAGCCGGGTGGGGCCCCGACCCCCGTCAGGCGTCGGTCCGGCTCAGAGCGGCGTCGAGACCCCGCCTTGTTCGCACACGTCGGACCTCACGGGCACGCCCCTGCCCCGTCGCCCAGGGACAGGGACACCCCATGCGCGTGGACGTCCGTCTGGCAGGAGACGATCTCACCTACCGAAGCCTGGTCGAGAACCGACAGGTTGGCCCGAAGCACACAGGCCGGCAGGCGCCGCGTCGCCGCCCGGGCGCGACGGGGACCGCGGTCGCCCTCCCGCTCGCCGGCCAGCGTCAGAGCGGTGGCCGCGAGCGCCGAGAGGCCCGCAGTGCCCACCGAGCCGCGCAGGCGGACCCGGGGGGCTCGAGCCCGACGGGCCTCCTCCCGGCGGCGTCGCACCGCTTCCAGGCAGGCCGCCTCGATGTCGACGAGGACGTCGCGGTCGACGACCCCCAGAGAGGTCCGAGGGCCGAGGCGGCCGTCGACCACGACGGTGCCGACGCGCCCGCTCATCGGAAGCTCGCGTCCACTGCCCGGTCGACCAGGTCGTCATCGACGAGGGCGGGCTCTGTGATGTGGGCCTGGCCGGCGTACACGCCGTTGAAGTCGCGGACGACCTCCATGGCATGGGGGTTGCGGGCCCAGGAGCGCCGGGCGACCCCGCCCATGACGTCCCACAGCAGGGAGGAGCGGATGATCCCGTCGACGCGCTCGGATCCGTCAAGGACCAGGCCGAATCCGCCGTTGATCGCCCGCCCGATACCGACTCCCCCGCCGTTGTGCAGGGCGACGAGGCTCATGCCCCTCGCGGCGTTCCCGGCGAAGCACTGGACGGCCATGTCGGCCATGACATTGGATCCGTCCCGGATGTTCGCCGTCTCCCGGAAGGGGGAATCCGTGCCGGACACGTCATGGTGATCGCGTCCGATCATGACGGGGCCGACGAGACCGCGGCGGACCATGTCGTTGAACCTCAGGGCGATGCGCACGCGTCCCTCCATGTCCTGGTACAGGATCCGGGCCTTCGTCCCCACGACCAGATGGGCGTCCTCGGCGTTGCGGATCCAGTTCCAGTTGTCGCGGTCCTGGGAGCGCCGAGTCGGATCGATGCAGTCGAGGGCCGCGCGGTCCGTGGAGCGCAGGTCTTCCTCGCGTCCGGTCAGGCACACCCATCGGAAGGGGCCGTAGCCGTAGTCGAAGAGGTGGGGCCCCATGATGTCCTCGACGTAGGAGGGCAGGGTGAAGCCGTCCTTGTCGTCGAGCCCGTTGCGGGACAGCTCCGTGATGCCCGCGTCGAAGCATGCCTTGAGGAAGGAGTTGCCGTAGTCGAAGAAGTAGGTGCCCCTCTCGTGAAGGGTCGCGATGAGGTCGTAGTGGACGCGCAATCCAGCGTCGACGAGTTTGGCGAGCAGACTCGGATCCTCGGCCAGCAGCCGCGTCCTCTCCTCGAAGTCCACGCCCGCCGGGCAGTACCCGCCCGAGTGGGCCTCGTGGCAGGAGGTCTGGTCGGAGAGCAGGTCGATGCGGATCGAACGGTCGACGGCGACGCGCAGCAGATCGACGACGTTCCCGTGATACGCGATGGAGTGGGCCCTGCCGGCGTCCTGGGCCAGGCGCGCCCGACGGAACGCCTCCTCGGGGGCGTCCACCTGTTCGTCGACCCACCCCTGGTCCAGGCGCGTCCGGATCCGGCTCGCGTCGACCTCGGCGATGATGGAGACGCCGCCGGCCAGCGTCATGGCCTTGGGCTGGGCGCCGCTCATCCCTCCCAGTCCCGAGGAGACGAACAGCAGTCCGGCAAGCGTCGCGTCCTCGGCGACTCCGAGCGAGCGGCGCGCCGCGTTGAGGAGCGTGTTGTAGGTGCCGTGGACGATGCCCTGGGGGCCGATGTACATCCAGCCGCCGGCGGTCATCTGACCGTAGTTCGCCACGCCCATCTCCTCGGCGATCTCCCAGTCGTCGTGGTTGTCGAAGAGGCCGACCATCAGTCCGTTCGTGATGATGACCCGGGGGGCGTCGGGGCGTGAGGGGAAGAGGCCGACCGGATGCCCGGACTCGAGCACCAGCGTCTGTTCGCGCGTCATCAGCTGGAGATAGCGGGTGATCATGCGGTACTGGAGCCAGTCGTGGCACACGGACCCGGTCTCGCCATAGGTGACGAGCTCATAGGGATACAGGGCGACATCGGCGTCGAGGTTGTTGTCGATCATGACCTGGAAGGCGCGTCCCTCAAGGCAGGCGCCCTCATACTCGTCGACGGGTCGGCCCCGGAGCCGCCCGGCGGGACGGAACCGGTAGGCGTAGATCCGCCCGTAGGTCATGAGCTCGGTGAGGAACTCGGGGATAAGCGCTTCGTGGAGGGCGGGATCGACGTAGCGCAGCGCATTGCGCAGCGCCAGGGCCGTCTGGTCGCGCGTGAGGCGAAATCCCCGCGAGGGCGCGCGGCGCGCGTCCGGGTCGAACGCGGGGTACTCGGGCAGCTCAGCAATCGGGGCCACGCAGAAGGGTCCGTCGGTGGTGTGCATCCTATGTCTCCTTCAGTGCCATGTTCCGGAAGAGGATCCTCCGCCGGGAGTGTCTGCGACATCGAGGGCCGAGACCAGGGGGACCCCCGGCCGGTAGAAGATGTGCAGGTAGCTGGGCGCGTCGACGAGGGCGAGGTCGGCTGCGGCCCCGACCGTCAGGCGGCCGATGTCGTCGCGACGCAGGGAGCGCGCCGCCTCGACGGTGGCCCCCCGCAGCGCCTGCTCGGGTGTCATGCCCATGTGCCGCACAGCCAGGGCCATGGCCAGCGGCAGCGAGCTCGAGGCGTTGGTGCCGGGGTTGCAGTCGCTGGCCAGGGCCACGTGCACTCCCCGGTCGAGGAGCCGACGGGCATCCGGAAACGGCTGGCGCGTGGCGAACTCGACGAGGGGGAGGAGGGTGACCACGGGCCCGCCCTCGGGGGCGGCGTCGGCGAGCAGGTCGGCGTCGCTGTCGCGCAAGTGGGTCGCATGGTCGAGGCTCGCCGCGCCGAGTTCGACGGCGAGTTCCGCTCCGGGTCCCTCTCCGAGCTGGCAGCCGTGCACGCGGACCCCGAGACCGGCGTCCTTGGCGCGAGTGAGGACCAGCCGCGCCTCGTCCTCGCGCAGGGCGTGGGGCGAATGGGGCTCGCAGAAGACGTCGGCCCATCTCGCCAGCGGGGCGCAGACGCGCAGCATGTCCCCGGACACCAGTTCGATGTAGGCGTCGCGATGGCGACGGTACTCCACAGGGATGGCGTGTCCCCCGAGGAAGGTCGTCTCCGAGGTGAACGCTCCGGCGATTCTGAGCAGCCGGGTCTCGTTCGCCAGATCCAGTCCGTACCCGCTCTTGATCTCCACGGTGGTCGTGCCCTGGCGGCGCAGTTCCGCCATGGAGTGCCTCAGCCGGGTGCTCAGATGGGCGGTGGACGCGGCGCGGGTCGCCTCGACCGTCTCGAGGATGCCGCGGCCGTCGTAGGCGGCGCCGGCCATCCGCGCGACGAACTCCTGGGACCGGTCCCCGGCGAAAACCAGGTGGGTGTGGGCGTCTACCAAGCCGGGGATGACGGCGCGTCCGTCGACATCGAGGCGCCGGTCCGTGGCGGGGGCCCGCGTGGTCGGCCCGATCCAGGCGATGCGGCCGTCCTCGACGACGAGGGCCGCGTCGCGCAGGATCCCCAGATCGCCTCCGAAGCGCGCCGCGTCGTTGGTGGTGAGCTCCCCGATGCCGGTGATGGCGATGGTCCTCATCGGGTCCTCCTCAACTCGCGCCCGATCTCGTCAAGGTCGCGTCCGGGATCGACCGACACATGACGGCCGTCCTGCACGACCTCCCGGCCTGCGACCCACACGCGGTCGATGTCGGCAGCGGTGAGGAACAGCGGGATGCTCTCGAGGGGGACGCCGGCGAGGTGGGCGCCGGCCAGTCGCAGGGCGACGAGGTCGGCGGGCCTGCCTGGGGCGAGCGCGCCCGCCGGCGACCCGATGGAGGCGTGTCCTCGTTCTGTGAGCGCCCCCATGAGGCGTGCCACGGGGATCGCCTGCCGTACCCCGGTGCGCAGCCCCTCCCCGGCGACGACCCGCTGCGCCTCTGAGAAGGGGTCCGTCAGGATGTTCTCGTCGGAGCCGAGGCTGAGGCCGGTTCCCGCCTCGAGGAGGTCCCCCACTCGGGCCAGCCCGTCGCCGAGATCCGCCTCGGTGGAGGGGCACAGGCACACGGTGGCGCCCGCGGAGCCCAGCAGGCCCACATCCTCGTCGGTGAGGTGGGTCGCATGGACGGCGGTCGCGTTCGCCTCCCACACGCCGGCGTCCGCGAGGACGCGCACGGGGGTCGCTCCGCGGTGGCGCAGGCAGTCCTCGTTCTCACGCGGCTGCTCGGAGACGTGGACGTGCAAGGGACGCCCCCTCCGCCTTGCCCACTCGGCGACGTACGCGCAGGAAAGGGGATCGACCGCGCGCACCGAGTGGATGGCGGCGCCCACGCGGACGAGGGAGTGTCCGTCGAGCGAGGAGTCGAGCGCCTCGATCCGTTCGGCCCACCGTGCGGCCGTGCCGTCGGAGAACCGCCTCTGGGCGGACTCCACAGGCGCGTCGAAGCCGGAGGAGAGGTAGAGGGTGTCGAGGAGCGTCAGGCGGATCCCGACGTCTTCGGCTGCGTCGGCGAGCGCGCGCTCCATGGCGTGAGCGGGCTGGTACGGGGTCCCATCGGGCTGGTGATGGACGTAGTGGAACTCTCCGACAGCGGTGTAGCCGGCGCAGAGCATCTCGGCGAAGGCGGCCCGGGCGTAGACGCGATAGGTCTCCGGCGTCAGACGCGAGGCGATCCCGTACATCGTGTCCCGCCACGACCAGAACGCGCCTCCCGATCCGCCCAGGCCGCGCATCGTCCGGTGGAAGGTGTGCGAGTGGCAGTTCGCGGTCCCGGGCATCACGAGGGTGCTGTCCAGGCGTTCGTCGGCGGACGCGGCCTCGACACCGCACTCGATCCGGGCGATGACGTCGCCTCGGAGGGTGAGGCGCACGTCGTGCCGCATGCCGGTGTCCGTCCAGGCGAGGGGGCACCACAAGGAGACGTTCATCGGGCGCGCGTCCTCTCCTCCAGGGTCTCGACGAGGACGGCCGCGCCCGCGGTGCAGTCCGCGAGGGTGGCGTACTCCCGCGGAGTGTGGGAGAAGCCGGTGGCGTTGCGCACGAAGATCATGCCGCAGGGCACTCCGGCGTCCTGGAGGATGCCCGAGTCGTGTCCTGCGGCTGTGCCCTCGGCGGTGGCCGCGCCGAGGACTCGGGTCGAGGCCGCGCACAGACGCTCCCGGACGTCCTCGTCGAAGGACGTGGCGGGCGTGAGGGACTCGTTGAGCGGGGACCACTCGGCCAGGTCGGCGAGCGCGGCGTCCAGCGTCGCGGAGTCGCCGGCGCGCGCGTCGACCCATAGGCGCACGCGGGAGGGGATCACGTTGGTCGCCCCCGGTTCGATGCCGAGGCGCCCCACCGTGAGCCGCGCGCCGCGGGCGAGCGCGATCTCTCGGACGCGCAGAATGAGCGCGGCGGCAGCGACCAGGGCGTCGTCGCGGTCCCCCATCGGCGTGGTCCCGGCGTGGTTGGCCTCGCCGCCGATGTCGATGCGCCATCGCCCGTGGGGCCAGATGTGCGTGGCCACACCGACAGGGGCTCCCTTGTCGGCCAGGGCGCGTCCCTGCTCGACGTGGAGTTCGATGTGCGTGGCGATCGAGGCGAGGAGCTCCGGATCCGCCCCGTAGGCGGAGAGGTCCTGTCCGGCCTCCCGAAGGATCTCGCGGGCCTCTCGCCCCTCGGCATCCACGAGGCCGAGGGCGCGCTCCGCGTCGAGGACGCCGGTGAGGACCCGGGAGCCGACGCAGGCGATGCCGAAGCGGGCGCCCTCTTCGTCGGAGAAGTTCACGATGGCCAGAGGGCACGAGGGGGTGAGCCCGCGGCGTTGCAGGGAGGCGACGGCGGCCAGGGAGGAGATCACGCCGAGCGGGCCGTCGAAGGCTCCGCCGGAGGGGACGGAATCGAGATGGGATCCACAGGTCACGGCCGTGCGGGGTCCGTGGGGGCTGTCCCACCAGGCCCACTGGTTGCCTGCGCTGTCGGTGCCGACCCGCAGGCCGAGTGAACCGGCGCGGCGAGCGAACCAGTCGCGCAGGGCGAGGTCCTGGGCGGTCCAGGCGCTGCGCGTGTACCCGCGCGACGGGTCCTCTCCAGGCCCGCCGACGCCTTCGATCTCGGAGAACATCGCGCAGAGGTCGCCGGCGAGCGCGGGGTCGAGGGTCGTCTTCGGGGTTTGGCCCTGCCAGAAGCGTGGCACCGCTCCGGAGCCGCGGGGAGCGCCCATCACCGGGGCTCCCCGGAGACTGGGGCCGACGGGATCGGCAGGTCGGCCTCGAAACAGCAGGAGATCTGCACGCCCGCCTCCGCCAAGGCCGATCCGTAACGATCAGTTTTCTCGGCAGTCATCCGGTACCTGGGCACCACGAGGTTGAGGGCGGCGTTGACGGCGCCAGCACGTCGGATGGGAGCGGCGATCGCCGTGACGTCGTCTTCGACGCCTCCCTCAACCATCGTGAACTCGCCCAGCGGCACCTCCCCCAGCAGGACCTTGCCCACGGCGGACTCAGCCAGCGGGATCGTCCGGCCGACCCAATTGGCGTGGCGCACGGAGTGCGTCCCCTCGATGACATGGATGTAGAGGCCGAACTGCGCCGTTCCTTCGACGGCAAGATAGACGGACTCCCCGGTGCGGCTGACGATGTCGCGCATGTAGCGGGAGGCCACCCAGATGAGGTTGTCCTGGCTGAGGCTCGCCGCGCCCAGCTTCATGAGGAGGAAGCCGGGCCGATAGCCGCCCTCCCGGTCCCGGGCGACGTACTCGCTGGCCTCGAGCGCCTGGAGATGACGTTGCGCGGAGGAGATGGGGATCTCAGCGGCCCGGGCGCATTCGCTGAGCGACAGCCCCGGCGTGCGGCACACGAGCGTGAGGAGGTCGAGTGTGCGGTCGACCGGTCTGCGTGATCGTTGTTCCATGGCATGCCCCTACCTGTGCGATGTCAGTTCCGATAGTGCCGGGATGCTCGACCGGATCACGCGTCCACGGGTTCGCGCGACACGTCGGCGCTCTCCCAGACGCGGCTTCGGGCCGCCCGCCACCTTCCTCCCGGTTAATGGAAAGCTGATCCCATTCTATTATAAAGACCTGTCCGCATGGCGACCATCCGCGCGGCAGACGCAAGGGTCGCCCATGCCCCGTCGGCGGCCAGGCCGCCCAGCGATCAGCGATCGCCGCGAGCAGGCCCCATGGCCCGAAGGTGCAGACATCAAGCCTTGACCTTTCTATGGTGCTTCATCGACAGATAAAAGACCAAAGAGTGGACAGTCCTTTACATCATATGTGGGAACCTGCTTCCATTAAATGGAAGTCAGTCCGGTGATCAGCTGGTCCAACCGAACACAGTCATCCGGCCGACGGCCCGGACGAGCGGACAGGAGGAACGACATGGCACGAATCGTGGTCTGCGTCAAGTACGTGGCCGATCCGCCGGAGGAGGCAGTCGTCGGGCATGACCTCAGACTCGTTCGGGACGAGGGGAAGGGAAGAATGGGCGAACTCGACGACTACGCGGTCGAACGAGCGCTGGAGTTCTCCTCCCTGTCTGACGACCGCCGCGTCTGCGCGCTCACCATGGGTCCCTCGGGCGCCGAGGAGGCGCTGCGGCACGCGCTCGAGCTCGGCGCCGACGAAGCTGTCCTCATCACCGACCCGGCACTGGCGGGAAGCGATGTGCCCGCCACGGCGAAAGTCCTGGCACGGGCGGTGACCCACCTGGGAGACGTCGACGCGGTGTTCTGCGCGATGTCGTCGACGGACTCCGCCACGGGCCTGGTCCCGGAGATGCTGGCCGCCGAACTCGGATGGACCCCGCTCACGGATGCCGAGTCGGTCGTCGAGGACGGCGCGGAGGTGCGGATACGACGTAGCAGTGCCACCGGAAACGCCGAGTTCGCAGCCACGGGACCAACCGTCGTCTCCGTCACCGACCAGTCCGGAGAGGTTCACTATCCGTCTTTCAGGGATCTGAGGACCGCGCGCAGAACGCCGATCGCAACGCTCGCACTGGACGACCTCGGGCTCGACGAGTCGCAAGTGGGAACGAACGCCAGCCGGCTCCAGGTCCTCGACGTCCAACCGATACCGGCACGCGAGAGCGAGCGCCGGATCCTCGTGGACAAGGACGGCTCCGCAGCCGAGGAGCTCGCTCGTTACATCACCGAGATCACCAGGGATTAGGAGCAGGAGATGCCCAGAGCAATCGCAGTCGTCGACGCCACCTCCGGCCCCCCGGACCCTGGTGCTGTCGATCTGGTCCTGGCAGCCGGGGAACTCGGCGAGGTCACCGCCCTCGTCGTCGGCGCCCTGGCGTCGGGAGAGACCCACGACCTCGGGACACCGGACGTGCGCGTCCTGGACATGGCGGACGACGGCGCCGGCCTCGCCGACGCCGTCGTCGTGCAGTCGGTCGTCGACCTCGTCCACGCCCTCCGCCCATCGGCGGTCGCGCTCCCTGCCGGCCTCGAAGGAACCCGACTGGCGGCGCGGCTGGCGTCCCGGCTCGAAGCGGGCGCCGCCACCGACGTCTCGAGGCTCTGGTTCCACGACGGGAGGGTGCGTGCGTCGAAGTCCGTTCTCGGCTCGCGCTTCACCACCACTGTGGAGGCCCGGTGCCCCGTGCTCGTGTGCACGATGAGACCGCAGTCCCATCGCGTGTCCACGCCCTCGGACAGCGCATCGATCTCTCACTTGACGGGTTCCTCCTCCGCCGCCGGCCCCTGGCCGCGACTGATCTCATGGGCCCCCACGCCGCCGCAGGCCCGCCCGCCGCTGGGCACAGCGAGAACCGTCGTCGCTGCGGGCCGCGGCTTGGCCGGTCATGCGACCCTGGCCGAGGATCTCGCCGATGTCCTCGGTGCCGCAGTCGGAGCAACGCGGGCGCTCGTGGACGAGGGGGTCTATCCCCAGTCCCTCCAGATCGGTCAGACAGGCGCCACCGTCTCCCCGGACGTCTACATCGCCCTGGGGATCGCCGGAGCCGTCCAGCACATGTCTGGAGCAATGGGCGCCTCTCACATCGTCGCCATCAACAACGACCCGGAGGCCCCGATCCACGCCCTGGCCGACCTCAGCGTCGTGGGGGACGCCACGGTCGTGGTGCCCCGTCTGGTTGAGGCCCTCCGAAGCCGCCCGAGCCCAGACGGGACCGCTCTCCCCTGACCGACCACCGCTTCCTCTGACCACCACCACCGGGACACCCCGCACAGATCCGCCAGAAAGGCACTGCAATGCGCACCGACATGAAACGCCACCTCAGGACCGTGACCGCGGCCAGCCTCGTGCTCATGCTCCCCCTTCTCGCCTCGGGATGCTCATCGGGTTCCTCCGACGAGAGCTCGCCGGCCAGTGGGGCGTCTGCCGACCCGGCGACGGAGAGTCTCTTCGACGAGCTTCCTGAGGCGGTTCAGGAAAGCGGCACGCTGACCATCGCCACAGATGGCAACTACGCCCCCATCGCCTCGATGGACACCGATGGAACGACCCTGATCGGACTCGACATCGATCTGGCGGAGGCCCTCGGCACAGCCCTCGGCGTCACCGTGGACGTCCAGAACGCCTCCTTCGACGCGATCATCCCCGGAATCCAGGGCGACAAGTACGACGCCGGGATGTCGTGGATCAATGACACCGACGAGCGCCGTGAAGTCGTCGACTTCGTCGACTACAGCCGTGATGGAACGAGCCTCGTCGTCCTCTCGACGCTGGAGAATCCGCCCACCAGCCTCGACGAGCTGTGCGGCCTCACGGTCGCCGTGCAGAAGGGATCCCAGGGCGAGTCCGACGCCCAGAGCAAGGAGGCCGACTGCGAGACCGCGGGCAAGCCCGTCACGGTGAGCTCCTATCCCGACCAGGGCACGGCCAACGTCGCTCTGGAGGGAGGTCGCGCGCAGGTGACCATCATGGATGAGCCCACGGCCGTTGACCTCGTGGAGACAACCGACGGCAAGTTCGCCACGACCGGCGAGTCCTACGGCAAGGTGTACCACGGTGTGGCGGTGCTCAAGGACTCGGGCCTGGCGGAGCCGATCGCCAAAGCCTTCGACCAGATCATCGCCGACGGCACCTATGCGGAGATCTTCGAGAAGTGGGGACTCTCCGACGCGGAGATCCCCGCGCCTCTGATCAACGGGGAACCCATCAGCTGATGACACCGGGGAGGCTGTCCCCCCAACCGCCCTGACGGAGTCAGCCTCCCCGGTCCCGGTCGGCGACCGAGCAGTCCCACCAGGGAAACGAACCACGACCGCGCACTGAGAGTGGGAGATGGCGCCAATGCCACGGATAGGGCAGTCAGAAGACGCGGCTCAAGCCGCGAAGGTGGGGCGCGAGATGCGCTCTGGCCCTCCGTACCCCGAGATCCGTCAGCTTCAGCATCGAGGGCAGTGGCTCGCTCTGGTCGTCATCGCCGTCGTCCTCGTCCAGGTCGCCACGTCCATGACCACGAATGAGCGCTTCCACTGGGACATCGTGTTCAGCTGGTTCGTGTCGCCCAGGATCCTCAAGGGGCTGCTCAACACCTTGCAGCTCACCATTGTGTCGATGGTGGTGGGCATCGTCCTGGGAGTCGTCCTGGCCGTCATGCGCGGCTCAGCCAACAGAGTCCTCGGCGGAGTGGCCTGGGTCTACATCTGGTTGTTCCGAGGCACGCCCGTGTTCGTGCAGCTGCTTCTGTGGGGTTCCTTCTCCGCTCTCTATCCGACCATCGACGTCGGCCTGCCGTTCTTCCAACCGCTGGTGTCCGTCTCCGCGAACGACGTCATCACCCCCTATATGGCCGCCATTCTCGGGCTCGGCCTCAATGAGGCCGCCTACATGGCGGAAATCGTGCGAGGAGGGATCGCCGCCGTCGACTCCGGCCAGGAGGAGGCCGCGCGCGCCCTGGGGATGCCGCATCTGCTGGTGCTGCAGCGAATCATCCTGCCGCAGGCCCTGCGTGTCGTGGTACCGCCGACATCCAACGAGCTCATCGGCATGCTCAAGACCTCGTCCATGGTCTCGGTCCTGGCATACCCGGACCTGCTCTACTCCGCGCAGCTGATCTACACGGACAACTATCAAGTCATCCCGCTGCTCATCACCGCCTCCTTGTGGTACCTCCTGGTGAGCTCTCTGCTGAGCGTCGGCCAGTACGCCCTCGAAAGGAACCTCGCCCGTTCAGACCGCGACCGTCCCGAGAAGGGAGAGGACCAGTGAGCGCCCCTGTCATCGGACCGGCCAGCACTCCCATGGTTTCCATGAGGGGCATCACCAAGGCGTTCCACGGCAGACCCGTGCTGCGCGGCGTGGACCTCGACGTCGAACGCGGAACCGTGTGTTGCCTCCTCGGACGCTCCGGGGCCGGCAAGTCCACCCTGCTGCGCTGCATCAACGTCCTGGAGGACATCGACTCGGGCATGGTGGTCGTCGACGGGAGGCTCATCGGCCATCGCCTTGAGAAGGGATTCATGCGTCGGCTCCCGGAGAAGCAGCTCTCCGCCCAACGAGCCGAGCTCGGCATCGTGTTCCAGCGGTTCAACCTCTTCTCCCACATGACCGTCCTGGAGAACATCGTCGAGGCTCCCGTCCGGGTGCGTCACGAACCCCGCGTCGAGGCGGAAGAACATGCCCGCGAGCTCCTACGGAAGGTCGGCCTGTCCGGCCGCGAGAATTCCTACCCCTCCAAGCTCTCAGGCGGCCAGCAGCAACGTGTGGCCATCGCACGTGCCCTGGCCATGCGTCCGAAGGTCATGCTCTTCGACGAACCGACATCCGCCCTGGACCCGGAGCTCGTCGGCGAGGTCCTGGCCGTCATGCGGGACCTCGCGAAGACGGGGATGACCATGATCGTCGTGACGCACGAGGTCGGATTCGCGCGGGACGTGGCAGATCGTGTCGCGTTCATGGACGACGGCCGCATCGTCGAGTTCGGCCCGCCCGAACAGGTGATCGGCAACTCCCAGCACGAGAGCACACAGGTGTTCATGTCAAAGCTCAGGGCATGACGACCCCGCCGAGGACACCGCGCGAAGGCGGATCGCATGGGCGGCCCGTCCGCCCCGCCAGCACCGCGCCACGAACCGCAGTCGTCTGGGAAGGAGCAAGTCAATGACGTCCAGCACGAGCGCCGATCTCGTCATCATCGGGGCAGGGATCCTGGGGTGTGCAGTCGCGGCACGGGCCAGCGCCGTCGGGCTCTCCACGGTCGTCGTCGACAGGCTCGGGGCGGCCGGACGCGGATCCACCGGCTCCAGCGCCGGGATCGTCCGCGTCCACGCCGAGGACGTGCCCGGATCGATCATGGCAGACGAGTCGTTGCCTGCCTGGACCCACTGGCGCGAGTTCGCCGAGGTCCCCGGCGACCGCCCCGCGGCGCGGTTCGTCCAGTGCGGCACCCTGATCCTGGACGGCGACTCCCCTTTCGCCGCACGAGTCACCCAGGTGATGCGGAGCGCCCGCGTCGCCTATGACGTCCTTGATGCCGACCAGGTGCGCGGCGCATGGCCGGATCTGGACATCTCGCTGTTCGGCGGGCCCTTCGCCGCGGACGATCCCCGTTTCTGGGAGGCCGAGGGCCGGCCACTGCGCGCCAGCATCCACACCCCCTCGACGGGCTACGTCGGCGACCCCGCTCTGGCCGCACAGAACCTCCTGGATCAGGCGCAGGCCCGAGGTGCGCGATTCATGCGCGGACGCTCGGTCACCGGGATCCAACGCCACGGATCCGCGCTGTCGGCGGTGCTCCTCGACGATGGGACCAGGATTCCGACAGGGGCCGCGCTCGACGCGGCCGGCCCGGAGTCGATGGGGCTCCTGCACGCCATGGGAGCGGACGCGGACTTCACCGTACGGACCCGTCCCGTGCGTGAGGAGCTCCATCACATTCCCTTGGACCCAGACTCCTCGCTCGCCCGATCAGGCCTTCATCTCGTGGACTCGGACCTGGGGGCGAACTGGCGCACGGACGGCTCGGCCGTGCTTGCCGGGTCCAACGGCGCCGCGTGCGACCCTCTGGAGGTCCTCACGGATCCGAACGCCTTCTCTGTCGAACCGACACCGGCTGCATGGGAGCGTTCTGTCCTGCGAGTTGCCCGCCGCGTTCCCGGCATGGGAGTCCCCTCCCGCGTCCAAGGGCTGGCCGGGGTCTACGACGTCACCGACGACTGGATCCCCATCTACGACCGCACCGAGGTGGCCGGCCTCTTCGTCGCCCTGGGGACCAGCGGGAACCAGTTCAAGACGGCGCCCGTGGTCGCGGAGTTTCTCGTCGAGATGATCCGAAGGGGATTCGACGGCGTCGATCAGGACGCGAATCCCCTCCGCTACATCGCCCCGGGAACCGGACGGGCCATCGACACGTCCTTCTTCTCGAGGCGACGGACCCCGCACATCTCCGGAGGGAGAGGCTGATGACAGGCATTGAGGAGAGCGCGCTCAAGGAGTTCTGGGACGACGAGGCGCCTCGGAACTACATCGCAGGGACGTGGCGGGAGGCCGGGCGACGATACGACTCGGTCAACCCCTCGACCGGGTCCGTCTTCACGAGCGTCCCCGACTCGACCGCGCAGGAGGTCGACGAGGCCGTCTCCGTTGCTCAGGCGGCGGGACCGCAGTGGGCCTCATTGTCTGTCGGCCAGCGCGTCGAGACTCTGATGGGCCTCGCGCCCCTCCTGGAGGACTGGAGGGAGAGGCTGACTCTCCTGGAGTCGATCGACTCCGGGAACCCGTTGGGAGCCACACGCCGGGACAACGAGCTCGGAGCCCGCTACCTGCGCCAGTGGCCCGCCCAGGCACTGACACGGCAGGGGGCCTTCAGACAGCCCTACGCCGATGGCGTCTCGCTGACCACCCGGGTTCCCTACGGGGTCGTCGGCAAGATCATCGCCTACAACCATCCCACGCTGTTCCCCGTCGCCGGCATGATCTACCCTCTTCTCGCCGGCAACACCATGGTGATCAAGGCCTCCGAGCAGACGCCTGTGGCGACGCTCGCACTCGGTCGTGTCATCGGGGAGGCCCTTCCAGCAGGCGTCGTCAACATCGTCTCGGGTCGAGCAGAGGCAGGTGACGCTCTTGCCGTTTCTCCCCGTGTCAAGCGACTGGCTTTCACCGGTTCCGGGTCCACGGCCTTGCGCATCCAGTCGCGGCTCTCCGTCTCCGGCGTCGTCAAGCACTTCTCCGCGGAGCTTGGGGGCAAGAACGCCATCGTGGTCTTCGCTGATGCGGATCTCGACCGTGCCGTTGAGGCGATCGTCGCAGGCGCCAGCCTGACCATCTCCCAGGGGCAGTCCTGTCAATCGACGGCTCGAGTGATCGTTCAGGACCCGGTGGCCGCTCTCGTCGAGGAACGAGTGAGCGCTCGCCTGAGAGCCCTGAGGGTGGGGCCTGCCTACTCGGCGACCACCGACATGGGACCTCTGGTCTCCGCGACTCATCTCGGCAGGGTCCTCGGCCTGGTGGATGAGGCGGTCTCCATGGGCGCGCGAGTCGTCTGCGGCGGCGCGCGCCTGCGAGACAGCCTGGGCGACGGCTTCTACATGGAGCCCACGATGCTCGCCGACGTTCCGAGCGGGGCTCGGATCGCGACCGAGGAGGTCTTCGGACCCGTTCTCACGCTGGAGACCTTCTCCACAGAGAGTCAGGCCATCGCTCTGGCCAACCAGACCGATCTGGGACTGAGCGCCGCTGTATGGACGGACTCCGTCGAATGCGCGCTCCGCGTTTCCTTCGCTCTTCAGGCCGGCTACGTGTGGGTCAACGACGCGAACCGGCACTACTTCGGAAGCCCCTTCGGGGGCGTGAAGGGATCTGGAACGGGTCGAGAGGAGTCCCTGGAGGAGTTCGACTCATTCACGGAACTGCGCTCGGTCAACATCAGGGTCCCCGGGTTGAACGGAGCCGGACATGTCGGCATCTGAGCCCGCGCTCGAGGCCATGCGACCTCGGGTGGTTGTGGGGATCTCGGGCGCGTCCGGAGCCGAGATCGGCATCCGCCTGCTGGACGAGCTTCGTCTTCTCGGCGCCGAGACTCACCTGGTGGTCTCCAGGGCCGGGGGGATGACGGTGCGCCAAGAGACCGACATGAGCTTGCAGGCATTGAGAGGACATGCCGCCTTCTCCTATGCGCCCAGCGAGATCGGGGCGCGCATCGCCTCCGGTTCGTTCCGTACCGATGGCATGGTCATCGCCCCGTGCTCGGTCAGCACTCTGGCCAAAGTGGCGCAAGGGATCGACTCGACCCTGCTCACACGCGCTGCCCACGTCACGCTCAAAGAACGCCGACGCCTGGTCCTGTTGCTCAGGGAATCGCCACTGACCCTCGCCGACATCCGAAACATGGAGGTGGCGACGCTCATGGGGGCGGTCGTCGCCCTTCCCGTCCCTTCCTTCTATCTGCGCCCCGCTTCCCTTGGCCAAGCCATCGACGACATCGTC
Organism: Schaalia naturae; assembly: GCF_042665795.1. Taxonomy (NCBI): domain Bacteria; kingdom Bacillati; phylum Actinomycetota; class Actinomycetes; order Actinomycetales; family Actinomycetaceae; genus Schaalia; species Schaalia naturae. The sequence goes on along the minus strand of NZ_JBHTEF010000001.1, from coordinate 393,215 downwards.
GCCCGGACGATCGAGCACCTCGGGCTCCCCGCCCCGGGCCTGCGTCAATGGCAGGGCCTGGACCGTTCCCATTCGCAGCAACGAACAGAGAGATGAACAATGCCAACCATCATTCTCGGCGGCAAAGAAGCAGAGATCGGCGTCGTGCAGCAGGCGCTCGACGGGCCCGTGCATGTGGAGCTGGCCGAGGGCGTCCTCGACCGGGTGGAGGCGGGATACCAGGTCATCACCCAGGCGATTGCCAGGGGGGAGACGATCTACGGCGTCAACACGGGGTTCGGCAAACTCGCCAACCGGCGGATCTCGCAGGAGCAGCTCCTCGAACTCCAACGGCGTCTCATCGCTTCGCACATGGTGGGCGTCGGCGAGCCGTTCGCCCCGCAGATCGTCCGCGCCGTTCTCGTCGTCAAGCTTCTCTGCCTCATCCAGGGTCGTTCCGGCGTCCGACCGCTCATCGTCAGAACGCTCGTCGACATGCTCAATGCGGATCTGCTCCCCATCGTCCCCTCCCAGGGCTCAGTGGGAGCATCGGGCGACCTCGCCCCGCTCGCGCATCTCGTCGGAGCGATGACCGGCATCGGGGACGTCCTCGTGGAAGGCGAGCGCGTCTCCGCCGCCGAAGGATTCGCCCGGTGCGGAGTCGAGTTGGTCGAGCTCGGCCCGAAGGAGGGCGTCGCCCTCATCAATGGGACGCAGGTATCGACAGCGCTCGGGATCTACGGGCTCATCCTCGTGGAACGCGTGTTGAACGCGGCGGTCGTCGCCGGAGCACTCACTCTGGAGGCAGCCGCCGGGCGCCAGGAGGCCCTCGACGCCCGGATCCAAGAGATCCGGCACCAGCGCGGCCAGATCCGGATCGCGGAGACGATGCGCAGGCTCGTCGCAGACTCGGAGGTCCTCGATGTCGAGTTCGAGGGACGCAGGCTCCAGGACCCTTACTCCCTTCGCTGCATGCCCCAGGTGATGGGCGCTTCGCTCGACCTCATGGGCTTCGCCGCCGACCTGCTCTCGCGCGAGCTGAACTCGGTATCCGACAATCCGCTGATGTTCCCGGAGGACGGCTCCATCCTCTCCGGAGGGAACTTCCACGGAGAGCCTGTCGCCTTCGCCGCCGACATCCTCGCCCTCGCGGTGTGCGAGATCGGTTCTCTCTCGGAGCGCCGCATCGCGCTGCTCATGGATGAGAGCATGAGCGGACTCCCGCCCTTCCTCATGAAGGGGGCGGGACTCAACTCCGGCTTCCTCATGACCCAGGTGACCGCGGCCGCCTTGGTCGCAGAGAACCGATCGAGGGCCTTCCCTGCCAGCGTCGACTCCATCCCCACTTCGGCCGGGCAGGAGGACCATGTGAGCATGGCCACCCATGGGGCGCGTCGACTGAAGGACATGGCCCGCAACGCGGCCGAGGTCGTGGCCATTGAACTGATCGCGGCATCGCAGGGCCTGGACCTGCGCAACGGAGGCCGCCCTGCTCCTGGGCTCGCCGGTGCCTACCGGATGGTGCGAGACAGATCCGCCTTCCTCACCGAGGACCGCGCACTCGCCCCGGAGATCGAGGCGGTGGCCTCTGACGTCCTTGCCGGCTCCTTCGAGCTGGTCGCCGAGATCGACATCGCCAGCGCCCTCGGACGATGAGCTGCCGCACCATGGACACCACCGCCAATGCCACCGGGACAGGCAGCGCCACCGGTCTGCGCGCCTACCTTCGCGCTCTCCGTGACCAGACCCGTGACCTTCTGGTCGTCGAGCGCGAGGTCGAAGCCGGTCAGGAAACATGCTCCATCGTCAAGGCGCTGGAGCCCCTGGGGGCTCCTGCGGTGCTCTTCACCGCCGTCAGAGGGAGCCGGTGGCCCGTCGTCATGGGGCTCTTCGGCACGCGACACCGCATCGCCGCGATGATCGGGACCGACGAGGGAACGGCCCTGGACCGCGTCCTCGCCCTGCAGGACGGGCCCCTCGCCGACGTCGAGGAGGTCGACGACGCCCCAGTGCAGCAGTGGCGCCGGACCGGGGACGAGGTCAGCCTCGCCGACCTGCCGATCGCGGTGCACTCCCGCGATGACGCTGCTCCGTATATCACGTCAGGGGTCATCGTCGCTCGCGATCCCCGCACCGGTCTCATCAACACGGGGATGTACCGGATGATGGTCCTCGATGAGCGGCATGTGACGGTCAACGCCGCACCCGACCACGATCTCGGCCGGATCCTCGCGAAGGCCCACCACGACGGGACAACGGTGCCGATAGCCATCGTCATCGGTCACCACCCCGCTTACTTGGTCGCGTCCCAGGTGAAAAACCCGGCCACCGTCGACTCCCACCGGATCGCCGCAACGCTGATGGGCGGGCCCCTGCGTGTTGCGCCTGCCTTGACGGTCGATCTTCCAGTCCCTGCCGATGCGGAGATCATCATCGAGGGGGTCATCGACCCGGACGCCATGTCGGAGGAAGGCCCCTTCGGGGAATTCTCGTACTACTACGGGGCAACGAACGCTCCGGTGTGCACCGTGCAGGCCGTGACGGCACGGACCGACGCCGTCTTTCTCGACCTTCACCCCACGCATCGTGAGCATCTGGGCCTGTGGCTCTTTCCCGGAAGGGAGGCCAGGTTCCTCCAGCGCGTGAGGGAGAGCTGCCCCGGCGTCCAACGGGTGAGGATCCCGTTCCACTCCGGGGGACTGACCGCGTTCATCAGCATCAGCAAGGAACATGAGGGAGATGGAAAACAGGCGATTCTGGCGGGATTGGCGGCAGACCATTTCCTCAAACAAATCGTCGTGGTCGACGACGATATCGACATCTTCGACGACCGCCGGGTCCTCTGGGCCGTGGCGGTGCGCTCGCAGGCGGATGCTGATCTGGTGACCCTGGAAGGGGCCAGGGGGATCAAGATGGACCCCTCAGCGACGGCGTTCACCGACCGGGGACGGCCCGACTATGTGAGCGCCAAGGCCGGCGTCGATGCCACCCGCAGGCTGCATCCTCGGTTCCCTGTCGCCGCCGACCTGCCCCACCCGGGTCTCGAAGACCTGGATGCCCTCGCCGCCTTCGAGGGGCGGGACCGGCGCGAGCTGGACGGGCGGTGGCGCCATCTCCTCGATTTCCGTGAGTGAGGATGATCGCCGTCCGACCTGAAGATCCGCTCAGCGCCCTCCGAAACCGGACGTCACGATCCCCTTCACCAGGTGCTTCTGGAGGGCGATGACCAGGAGGATCATCGGCAGCATCGAGATCACCGAGGCGGCCATCACCAGATGCCACTGGCTCCCCTGTTGGCCGAAGAACTGCTGCAGGCCCAGCGGGACCGTGCCGAGGGAGGACACATCGTTGACGACGATCAGCGGCCAGAGGAAGGCATTCCAGTAGCCGATGAACGTGAAGACCGAGACGACGGCGATCGTCGGCTTCGCCAATGGGAGCATCACCGAGAAGAACGTCCTCAGCACACCCGCTCCGTCGACCCTGGCCGCCTCGTCGAGCTCCATGGGAACCGTCAGGAAGAACTGGCGCAGCATGAACGCGCTGAAGGCGGAGAAGGCCGTCGGCAGGATGAGGGCCTGGTATGAGTCCACCCACCCGAACTGCTGCATCAGCACGTAGGAAGGGACGACGAGAACCTCTTGGGGGACCATCAGCGTGGCGAGGAACCCGGCGAAAACCAGCCCGCGGGACCTCCAGCGCAGACGGCTGAAGGAATAGCCGGCGAGGACTCCCACGGCCGCGTTGAGCACGGTTCCCAGAGCGGCGACGAGCAGGGAGTTCGCCAGGTACCGGCCGAACGGCGCGTAGTTGAAGGCCTCAGCATAGTTCTGCCAGCGCAGCCCGGAGCCGAAGATCGTGGGCGGTACCGAGAAGATCTCGTCCGGCTCCTTCAGCGAGGCCCCGACCATGTACACCAGGGGCACCAGGAAGAGCGCCGCGACAAGCCACAGTGCGATCTGGCTCACCGCATGCCGCAGCCCGGCCGACCGAGACGGACCAGGATTCGAGGAGTCACTCATAGTGCACCCACTTCTTCTCTCCCCAGAACTGGAGAATTGTGATCGCAAGGATGATGAGGAACAGCAGCCACGCCGCGGCCGCCGCTATCCCGAGGCGTTGGAACATGAAGCCCTGGCTGTAGATGAAGTACACCAATGTCGTCGTCGACGACCCTGGACCGCCCTTCGTGAGGATGAAGGGCTGGGTGAACACCTGGAACGACGTGATCAACGTCATCGTCGCCCCGTAGAAGACCGACGGCGTGATCAACGGTAGCTTGACCGAGAAGAACGTCCTCACGGGCCCCGCTCCGTCCAGCATCGCCGCTTCGACGACAGAATCGGGGACAGAGTCGAGCGCGGCCGAGAACACGAGCATGTTGTAACCGAATCCTTGCCACACGCTCATCATCACGATCGCGGCCATGGCCCATTTCGGATCGTTCAGGAAGTCCGGCGCGTGGGTGCCGAAGAGACCTTGAAATGCGCCGTCGATGAGCCCGTCCCTCTGATACAGGAGCCTCCAGACCACCGTGTTCGCCACGATAGGGGTCACCGTGGGGATGAAGAACACCACCCGGAAGAACTGTCTGTGCCGGACGCGCGGGCCGGACAGCCACGCCGCGATTCCCAAGGACACGACCAGGTTGAGCGCCAGATAGGAGACGACGAACTCGCAGGTGTTTCGGACCGCCGCCCGGAAGACCGGGTCACCGAAGAGCGTTCTGTAGTTCTCCAGCCCGTTCCAGCTTCGAGACCCGATCATCGGCCAGTTGAAGAGGCTCATGACAACCGTCATGACGATCGGCAGGACGACGAAGACGAGCAGGCCGACGGCTTGGGGTCCGGCAAAACCCGGGCCCCACAGTCGATCCCTCGACCGGGTCGCGCTCCCGCGGACGGCGTGCGACCGCCGCGAGGCGTTGTCATCGTGTCTCTTTGTCAGTGCATGCGTCATGCTGCGACCTACTTCCCATCATGGTGGGTGTGGCCGGCCCCAGCCGGCCACACCCACCACCGGCTACTTGAGTTGAGACGCGATCTCGGTGAAGGTGCTCTCCGGGTCGCTCGTCCCGTTGACCGCAGCGACGCCGTACTGGCCGAGGAGCTGATTGAACTGGTTCTGCAACGTGGAGCTGGGGAGCGGGATCGAGTCCTTCTGAGCCGCCTCCAAGGTCTCCTTCACATTGAGAACATCGGAGGCCTTCTCGTACCACGCCTCCTGTGCGTCCGTCCGCGCGGGGAAGGCCCTTCCTTCTGACGCAAGCTGTTCCAGCGCGCTCTCACCTGTCATGATCTCAATGGCGCGCATGGCCTTCTCGGGAGAATCGCACTTCTTCGAGATTCCGAAACCTGATCCCGACGAGTACGTCGTCCCGCCGCCCGTTCCCGACGGCAGGCTCGTCACCCCCATCGCGAAGTCGGTCTTGGAGGAGAGGTCCAGCACGGACCAGGGTCCGTTCACATGGCTGGCGATCCGGCCGGAGATGAACGCGTTGTCGTCTGCCGTTCCATCCGCTCCGTCTGCCGTGAGCGCTTCCCCGTTCTTGACCAGATCAGCGATCCAGGAGACCCCGCTGAGGAACGCATCGTTGGTGACATCGAACGTGCCGTCCTCGGAGACAGCCTGGCCCCCGTTGTAGGCGAGGACTTGAGACTCGAGGAAGGTGTCCTCGACCGTCGCGCCGAATGCGAGGTCGCCGGCCGCCTTCAGCTTCTCGGCCGCCGATTCGAACTCGTCGGCTGTCATCGTGGCACCGGGGTCCGGGACACCCGCCTCCTCGAACATGTCGCTGTTGTAGAAGAGGATCGCAGGTCCGGTGTCATAGGGAAGCGCATAGAGGTTGCCGTCGACCTTCATCGCGTCCAGTGCGACGGAGTCGAACCCGGAGAGATCATCCTCGTTCACGAGGTCGTCAAGGGGAACCAACGCGTCCTGATAGGTTCTCACCCTCGCGGACTGGATTGAGACGAGGCAAGGCGAGTCGTCCGACGTGATCAGCGTTCCCAGCTTCGTCCAGTAATCGTTCCACGGCGATCCCTGCAACGTCACCGTGGTGCCCGGATCCTGTGCGGGCACGAGGTCCGCAATCGCCTTCCAGGCATTCTGGTCATCGGTCGAGCTCACCCACATCGACCATGTCAGGCCCGTTGCCGATCCGCTCTCGCTCTGCGCCCCCGAGCCTGAGCCCGAGGAGCATCCGGCCATCGCCAGCGCTGCGATGCATGGCATTGACGCCGCGATGACGGCATTCCTGTGTTTCATGATGTCTGCTCCGATTCTGTTCGTTGTCGACATTGACAGTCCTGCTTCGACTATCCGTGCAGATAGTCCGACCTGCGTACTTCTTTTTTCTTGTCCCCCAGCACGATTCGGACGCTCACCCCGTGCTCCGTCGTCCGCGTCTCCGGGAGCACGACCGCGAGCTCCCCGTCGCTGATCTCGAACGGCGCCTCATCCGCCGTGTCGAAATCGCCCGCCCTTCCAGCGCCGAGGACGCCGACCCCCAGCACGTCCTCATCTGACAGCCCTGACGCCCTCCCGAGGCTCTTGATGCGCAGGACTCCGTCCGGCGGCCAGACGGTCGTCGTGGCATACAGATAGGACTGATCAGGAAGTTCCCGGCAGGTGAACCGGATGTCCTCGTGTGTCAGGCCCAACGCCGTCGAGTCGGTGAAGGATCCGCCCTGCACTCGTGTCGGCCCCTCGCCGAAGACCTTCCACGGCCGGGTGCCGTAGATCGCCTCGCCGTTGACGGCCAGCCAAGCTCCGAGCCCTTCGAGAATCCGTCGTTGTTCCCCCGGAATCGTGCCGTCGGCATTCGGACCGATGTTCAGCAGCAGGACTCCGTTCTTTGAGACGACGTCGACCAGTTCGTCGACGACGTCCTTCGGCGACTTGTAGTCCTGATCGGAGACACTCGACCACGAGTTCCGCGAGACCGAGGTGTCATTCTGCCAGACGTCCTCGCGGATCCCGGTCTGGGCGCCCCTCTCGACGTCGAACACGGCGGTTCCCTCGGCGAAGGCGTCGAACTTGTAGTTGATGACGACAGAACGCCCCCACTCGGCCGCGCGGTTGTAGTAATACGCGGCCAAGAGCTTCAGATAGGGCTTGAAGGCGGGCCGCTCGATCCACCAGTCGAACCACAGGACCTGTGGCCGATACCTGTCGATGATGTGGGTCGTGCGGATCAGCCAGTCTTCCAGGAACTCCTCGTTGGGATCCGTCTCCTCCCGCATCGCGGGACCGTAGAAGTCCACGTACCTCGGATCACGAACGTCTGAGTCGAACCGGTTCCCGCCTCCCATATAGAACCAGTGCTCCGCCCGGTGCGACGATGCCCCGACCGTCATGCCGCGCCTGCGGACCGCGTCTGCGAGGTCGCCGAAGATGTCGCGCCCCGGACCCATCGTGGTCGTCTTCCACTCGGTCCGCGGTTCGTCATAGAGGGCGAACCCATCGTGGTGTTCGGCAACAGGGACGACGAACTGGGCACCTGCCTGGTAGAACAGCCGGGCCCACTCGGGAGGATCGAAGTCCTTCATGGTGAAGTCCGGGATGAAGTCCTTGTAACCGAAGGCAGAAGGAGGCCCGTACGTCTCGACGTGGTGATTGAAGCTCGGCGTGCCCTGCCGGTACATGTTCCGCGCGTACCACTCGTTCCCGAATCCTGGAACCGAATAGACGCCCCAGTGGATGAAGATTCCCAGTTTCGCGTCGAGATACCACGTCGGCACACCGTATTCCCGCAGTGACTCCCACGTGGCCTCGAACGGGCCCTGGTCGATGACGGCACGGATATGCGCGAGCTCGTCATCATTTCTGGTCGTGCTGTTCATGGTCTGGCTGCTCCTGTCTGTTCCTTGGCCGGGCGGTCAAGCGAACCGATCTGTCTCTGCGAGTCGCTCCTCGCCGTCGATCGCACTCGCTATGCCGCGGCCTCGTTGATATCCCTAGTTCTCTCGGGTTCCGATTGTCAGCAGAAGGTTCGCGCACATTCGCTGATCGGCCGTGGCGATGACCAGAGCCACGTCGGGGGTGCGCACCTTGTCGTAGAACTCGAACCGCTCTCGAACGGTGATCGGCACCGCCTCGCCGAGGATCTCCTGGTATTCCCGGTGCGCCGGCACCTCTCCTTCCGGGCAGGCCATGACCTCCGCCGATTCGACGTTGATGGCATCCAGGAGCACCCTGAGGACCTGCGTGACGGTGAGCGTCCCGGGAGCCAGGTTGAGGTGGACGACCGCGCTCCTCGGATTCACGCCCGTGGAGTGGGGATAGTTCCCGTCCGCGATGAGCACCTTCGATCCGTGGCCCGCGCCTGCCAGAGCGGCGATCAGTTCCGGGTGGATCAAGGAATATCTGAGCATTCTTCTTTCTCCTCTTCGAGAAACGCTCGTGGCGTTCTTGTCGGCCGGGCTACCCGACCTCGTGGATGGCAGGACTCGCCTGACGGATCAGGTCCAAGTCCTCTTGACGGAAGGATCCCGTCGTGTCGGACATGGCCACAGCGCTGGAGACCCGCACGCCGGCCACAAGTGCGGCCACCGGGTCCCCACTGGACTGGTGCTCCACGGCAAAGGCTCCCACGAATGCGTCGCCGCATCCGACGGTGTTGGCGACCGGGACATCCGGAGCCTCGACCCACCAGGCCCTGCCGCCGAACGCTCCCACGGCGCCCTGGGGACCCAGAGAGACGACGACCATCCGAACCTGGTGCTTCTTCGCGACCTCGATGGCAGCTCGGGCCGCCGACGAAGGACAGCTCACCTCCTCTCCCACCAGATCACGGATCTCGTCGGTGTTCGGCTTCACGAAGTCCGGGCGTGCCTGCAGTCCATGAGACAGGCAGGCACTGGACGAGTCCAGAAAGGCCAGGGCCCCCGCGGCGTGGATCTCGCGGATCAGGTCCGCGTAGAAGCCCTCTGGACAGCCCCGGGGAGGTGAGCCGGACATGGCGACGATCGAACTGCGGGACGCCTGGTCGCGCACGACGGCCAGCAACGTCTCAAGATCCCCCGAGTCGACCGTCGGCCCCGGCTCCAGGATCTCTGTCGAATGGCCGCTCGCATCGATGATGTTGATGCAGCTGCGCGACTCTCCGGAGATCCGCACGAATGCCGGGGCGATCCCTTCTTGCTCGACGTTCTCCGCGATGAAGCTCCCCGCGTGTCCGGCGATGAAGCCTGTCGCGATGACATCGCAGCCGAGTCTCCTGGCGACGCGCGCCACGTTCAGGCCTTTCCCGCCTGCTGTGCTCTCCGCCCGGCGGGCCCGCATCACGGTGCGTGGGGTGAGAACGGAAACCTCAAGGCGGCGGTCGATCGCCGCGTTGAGCGTCACCGTCGTGATCGCGCCCCTTTCGCCTGCGTTCATCGTCAGGCCTTCCCTTCGCTCCCGATGATCGCGATCCGGGCCTTGACGCCCTCGGCGACGGCATGCCGCGCAGGAACGCCGAACTTCTTCGGGTCGATGGTGCCCGAATACTCCTGTAAGTGCTCCCGGACCGCCTTGGTGTAGGCGATGCGCAGCTCCGTCGCAAAGTTCACCTTGCAGACGCCGCGCTTCACGCACTGAGCCACCACTGCGTCGTCCAGACCGGAGGATCCGTGGAGGACCAGGGGGATGGACACGACCTCGCGGATCCGCGAGAGCAGGTCCACGTCGATGTGGGGGACGCCCTTGTAGATGCCGTGGGCGGTGCCGATGGCCACGGCGAGGGAGTCCGGATCCGTCTTCTCGACGAAGTCCACGGCCTGCTGGGGATCCGTGTAGGCCACCCCTTTTGAGCGGAGCTGGTCCTCCTTCCCACCGACGGTTCCGAGCTCGAGCTCCACGGGGAGCCCCATCGCGTGGCACATCTGCGTGACGCGCTGCGAGACCGCCACGTTGTCCTCGTAGGGATGCTGGGAGCCGTCGTACATCACGGAGGTGTATCCGGCCTGCACCGCGCGCGCAGCAAGGTCGAAGGAGTTGCCATGGTCGAGATGGAGGGCGACCCCGACGCTCGCGGTCGCGGCTTGGGCACGCGTCATCGCGAAGAACATCTCGACCCCCGCGTAGCCGAGAGTCCCCGGGGTCGTCTGCAGGATGACAGGCGAGCACAGCTCCTCGGCGGCGGCGATCACCGCCTGGACCATCTCCATGTTCTCAACGTTGAACGCGCCCACGGCGTAGCCGCCGGCCTGCGCGTCCGCGAGCATCTTCTTCGTCGTCATCAATGCCACGGTGGATCAGCCCTTCTTCTCGTCCGCGTAACCGTTCCAGCCCGGGATCGTCCCGTCGACGTCCCAGATGTCCAACCACGAGCCCGCTCCGGGCCACAGGAAGACCTGGCCCTTGATGAGGCGGCTGTTCCGCTCCACCGTCCTCATCTGTTCGAGTTCCTCGGGTGTGAGGGGGTCGCGGGTGACCGCCTCGAGGTTGGAGATGTAGTTCCGAGGCCTGACCGAGAATGGGATCGGCACCTGCCCTCGTTGGACCGCCCATTTCAGACAGATCACTGCCGGGTGGACCCCGTGGGCCTCGGCGATGCGTCGCAGGACCGGCATCTCGATGTCGGCGAAGTCCTCGTCCGTCCGGTCGCGTTCGGGCCGCGCGGGAGATCCGATCGGGGAGAATCCGACGGGCTGGATCTCGTGGTCGAGGCAGAACTGGAACAGCTCCCCCTGTTGGAACGTGGGGTGGAGTTCCATCTCGTTGATCGCCGGCTGGATCCGCGCATCGCGGATCACCAGGGAGAGCTTCGCAACGGTCATATTGGATGTCCCGATACGGCGCACCAGCCCTTCGTCGACGAGTTGCTCCATGGCGCGCCACGTCTCCATGAACTCTCCATGGGCATAGGGGCGGGACCGCGGGTCACGCGCATCGGGATCTGCGTATGGGGCGTGGTAGTTCGGGAAAGGCCAGTGCACGAGGTAGGCATCGAGATAGTCCAGTCGCAGGTCGGACAGCGTCTGCCGGACGGATGCGGCGACCGCCTCCGGAGCGTGGGCGTCGTTCCAGACCTTCGAGACGATGAAGAGCTCCTCGCGGGGTGCCGTCGTCCCGGCCTCCTCAGAGAGGACCTCCCCGATGAGGTTCTCGTTGCCGTAGCAGGAGGCGCAGTCGATGAGCCGGTATCCGGCCCGAATGGCTCCTCTCACCGCGGCTGCGATCTGCTCGCCGGGGACGTGATCGGACCCGAAGGTGCCCAGGCCGATGCCCGGCATCGCACCGCCGTCCCTGAGCCGACGCTGCGGAACGCTTGTCGGGTCGACCCTCGCGCCAGTGGTCTCAGTCATCGGATTCCTCTCCTGGGCGATTCTGGGCGCCGCCCTCTCCCTGAACGAACATGAGCTTCCCTTTGACGGCGCCGGGCGCCTCGTAGAGGCGGAAGGCATCCCCGACATCGGCCAGAGTGAAGGTGCGTTGGCCTTGGAGGAGTCGGGGGCTCCACCTCAGCTCCCCGTTGGCCAGGCACTCGACCGTGTCCGTCCATTCGCGCCCGGGGAACGGCGCCGAGTAGGACATCCACGAGGCTGTGAGCGTCACCTCTCTGCGATTGAGCAGTTCGAAGGTGCTCGCCGGGAACTCGAGGTCACGGTGGGAGTTGCCGATCAATGTGATGCGCCCGCTCTTGGCGACGAGGCGCATCGCTTGGATCTGGGTCGCGTTCTGGCCTGCGGTCTCGAAGATGTGGCTGAACCCGAAGCCCCGCGTGAGCTCTGCGGACCGCGCCTCGACGTCCTCCGTGCGGGAGTCGACTGCCGCGTCCGCCCCCAGTTCGAGGGCGAGAGCGAGGCGCTCGGGGACGATATCGAAGACGGTGACGCTCTTGGCGCCGAGGATCCGCGCCCACTGAGCGGCGAAGAGGCCGACGGTGCCGCCGCCGAGGATCGCCACGTGCTCTCCGGGACGGAAGCGACCGACGCGCAGCCCGTGCAGGGCGACTGTCGAAGGCTCGATCATCGCTGCGCGGACGAAATCCGTCTCCTCGCCGATCGGGACGAGGTTGCGCGCAGGAGCGGAGACGTACTCGGCGAGGGCGCCGTACCGACTCGACCCGATGAAGGCGTAGTCGGGACACATCGAGTAGCGCCCTCGTTGGCACATCTCGCAGGCCATGCAGGGGATCAGGGGAGCCACCGCCACTCGGTCGCCCACCTTGTGGCCTGTGACTCCGGATCCGACCTGGGCGACGACGCCCGAGAACTCGTGCCCGAGGACCATGGGGTAGAAGTGGGCGGCGTCGGAGAGGACCCGCGGAACGTCGGAGCCGCACACCCCAGTGGCACGCACGTCGATGAGGATCTCGCTTTCACCCGCCTTGGGGATGGGGAAGTCCTCGTATCTGACATCCCTGGGACCGTGGAGAACTGATGCCTTCATCGCGTTGTGCCTTCTTTGTCGGCGATCGGTGACGTCCTGTGCATGAGTGGCGCGAGGTCGTGATAGAGCTGCCGGAAGACCTGGAAGCCCTCGCGGTAGACGGAGGAGGTGCCGGGATCGGGCTCGTGGATGCGCTCGACCGCGGCGAGCATCTGGCGCGCGCCGTCGAATCCGCTGACGCTGCCCGTGCCGACGGCGGCGAGCACCGCCGCGCCCAGCGTCGAGGCCGCAGTCGGCGCGGCCACTTCGATGGGGCGCTCCATCACATCGGACTTGATCTGGGTCCACAGGCGCGACGAGGCGGCTCCGCCGACGCTGCGCATCGTCTGGACCTTCGCACCTGCCTGCTCGGCGATGATGATGTTGTCCAGAACCGAATAGGCCACGCCCTCCATGACCGCCCTCCACACGGCGCCGCGCGACGTGGAGAACCCCAGGCCGAAGAGCACTCCCCGTGCCTTCGGGTCCCAGATCGGCCCCCGTTCACCGGAGAGGTAAGGCAGGAACCACAATCCCTCCGCGCCCGAAGGGACGGCCTCCGCCTCCTGGTCGATCTGCCGGTAGGTCAGCGCACCCGCGGCGAAGGTCTCGGCAGCCCATCGCAGACTCGCGCCTCCCGCGATGGTGCCCCCCTGGAGGAGCCAGCGTCCGGGGACGACATGGCGGGAGAGGATCAGCCTCGGATCACGGACGGGGCGGTCGGTGACGACGGACATGCCGCCCGCCTGTCCTCCTTGCTCCTGCGTCTGGCCAGGATCGACCACGCCCGCGCCCAGGGAGGCGCAGGCGGCGTCCAGGCCTCCAGCCACGACTGGCGTCCCCTCGGCGAGTCCGGTGGCCCGAGCACCGGAGGCGCCGACGACCCCGACCACCTCATGGCAGGCGCTGACGGGGGGAAGGAGCCCGAGGTCGAGGCCGAGCGCATCGGCGAGTCCGGGGTCGTAGGCGCCGGCGAGCGTGTCGAAGGCGTGGATCCCGTAGGACTGGCTCGAGTCCTGCGTCCATTCCCCCGTCAGGCGCTGGACGATGAATGAGTTCGATTGCAGGACGTGGGTGGTGCGCGCATAGACGCTGGGCCGGTGCTCGCGGAACCACATGATCTTCGGTGTCGTGTACGAGGGGGAGAACCTGTTCCCTGAGGTCTTGAGGAAGACGTCCTCGCCGAGTTCGCCGACGGTCCTGTCGCAGATGTCCTGGGCGCGGGTGTCCATCCAGATCGGCGTGTTCGCCAGCACACGCCCCTCGTCGTCCATCATGACCGCGGACCATGACTGGCCGGAGACGCCCACGCCCGCCACCGCGTGGGCGCCGATGGCCGAGACGACGGCGCCGGTCGCCTCGGCGGCGGCGTCCCACCACTGTTCAGGATCCTGTTCCACTCGGCCAGGACCGGGGACCAGAAGCGGGTACTCACGGCTCTCTTCGGCAATCAGCTCGCCCGACGTCGTGAAGGCGGCGACCTTGCACGCCGAGGTCCCGATGTCGATACCGATGACCGTCCGCTCCACTGTTGATCCTCTCGCGCCTCGTCGCGCCGGGTGTGTCCTCTACCGGAAGAGCAAAACGTTTCCTCCTCCAGAGCGAAACGATACTACTTTGCTGTCCGCTGGTCAATGCCCTCGTGTGCGAGATCCGACCCGGGTCGCGCCATCTGGTCGCGATTTCGTGACGTTGCAGGATGTCTGCGCTGATGAATGAGGAGTCGGCGAGCGGGCGGACGGCACGGGTCGGGGGCCCGCTCGTCGCTGGGGCGAGCCGTTCAAAGACGACATCGTCGCCCCGGCGACGACCGGCCGTTTCGCCCACCGCTCCGGCGTCCCCGCCAAGGAGGTCGGCAGCAACTGGACTCGAATGCCGAAGAGCGGGCTCGTCCGGACTCGACGGAGGAAAAGGGGACCCAGCGTCGGAGGCGCAGACGGTTCTGAGCGCGCGAGCGCCTCATCGCCATCGCGGCGTTGCTCGCCGCGCGCATGCTCGCCCCGCGGCTCTGGCGCAGAGCGCGGAGCAGCATCCGGCCCGCGGTCCTCGGTCCTCACGCTCCCGTCCGGATCGCCGACAGTCGCCGCCACGCGCCTGCGGCCAGACGGAACGTAAGCTGGGAGAGTGTCTGGGAATCGTTCGAACGCTGCGCACCTACTGCGCCGTATCATCTCCCGCGGCGCGGCCACACGCAGTGAACTCGGAACGGACTTGGGGATGAGTGCCGCCACTGTCACTCGGATCATCACCCCGTTGATGCAGCAGGGCGTCCTCGTCCAGACCGACAGATTGGCGAAGAATCGCGAGCAGAGGGGAAAGCCGGCCTACCTCCTTGACGTCGTCGGCTCCCATGCGGAGTTCGCCGGGTTCAAAGTCACCGGGGACCACGTCTTCGGCGTCCTCACAGATCTTTCCGGCTTGTCGATCGGTCAGATCGATACCCCCATCGTCCATCGATCGCCCGACGCCGTTGCCGACACGATTGCGGACATGGTCGGCGTTCTGCGCCGGGAGCATCCGGTGTCGGGTGTCGGGGTGAGCATCGGAGGCCAAGTCAGCCCCGAGGGAGTCGTGCTCCGTTCCGGCATTCTCTCGTGGACGAACGTGGACCTCAGACAGCTCGTCGAAGCCCGTCTGCCGGCACCGGTGACTGTCAGCAACGATGTCGGCGCCTTCGCACAGGCGGAGTCCTGGTGGGGTCAGGCCCGCAGATACCATTCGTTCGTCCTCGTGACGATGGGCGCCGGGCTCGGGTGCCGTATCGTGGTCGACGGCGTGGTCCAGGAGGGCGCACACGGATGGGCTGGTTCGATCGGGCACGTGCCGATCGCCGCCACGGGACCCGTCTGCGAGATGGGGCATGTTGGCTGCTTGCGCGCTTTCGCGTCGACGGAGGGGATCCTGTCCTCTCTGCGCCTCCGCACCGGCTCAGAGAGCACGTTCCCAGAGTTCCTCAGACAGGCAGCGCTCGGGGCCTCCCCCCAGGTCGACATCGCACGTGACGCCGCGAGGGCAGTGGGGCGTGTTGTCGGCATCGTTGCGGCGATCGTGGACCCGGATGCCGTTATCGTCTCCGGCGAGGGCGTCGGCGTGGTCGAGATCGAGCGCAGGGCGTTCGACGAGGAGGTCGCGCGATCGCGGCATTGGATGAGCGGGACGGAGACCGTGCACGTGCAGGAGATCGACTTCTACGCCTGGGCGCGAGGAGCCGCTGCCGTCGCCGTCGACGAGTGGACCCGCAGGCTTGAGTGAGCTCGTCCCCTGGCAACAGTGCGAGCCGACAGGAAGGGCCTGCCGTTCCGCGTCAAGCACATGAACGTGCATCGGACGCGGAACGACAGGCCACCGGCTCTACGGCTGCCGGTACAGCCGCGACGCTGCTCTCACGCGGTGAGTGAGGACTCCCGCGAGTGAGCACCGCCATCGATCGCTGACGCCAGTTCGTCCTTCTTGACATACTCGCCGGTCCGGAACGACGTCAGCGCGCAGACCAGTCCGATCGCCATCAGGATCACCTGGCTCCATGCGGTCAGACGGGGGGAGAACGCGAGCAGCGTCGGAGTGACGGACACGGCCGCCGCAGCGAGGAACCGCGCGATCGCGATGATGGATCCCTGCGCGGTGGAACGCAGCAGTGTTGGGAACGTCTCCTGCGTCCAGACCTTCATCATCGCCTCGAAGGCCAGCCCGTTGAACACGAAGATGAGGATCATCTGACTCACCAGCGGCACGGTCGTCGCCCCGAAGAGCGCGGGCAGCAGCCAAGAGACCACACCCGTGACCGCTCCGACGGCGAAGACCGTCATGCGGAATCGCGTGTCCACCGTCTTCATGAAGACGTAGGTCAGCACGATGCCGAAGACCGAGCACCCCGTGAAGATGGCAGAGGCGGTGGACACGTCCAGGCCTCCCAGGTTCACCAGCATGTAGGTGCCGAACTGACCGTCCGTGTTCACGGTGATGTTCGTCAGCGCGTAGAAGAAGAGCAGGGCGAGGAAGGGACGCAGGTACGGCTTGCGGAGCAGGTGGCCTAGGCCCTCATGACCGCTGGCAGGGCCTTCCCCGCGCATCTCGTCCGAACGCGCGGCCTCCCATTCGCGGGACTCGGGGATGGTGAAGCGCAGGATGAACACGATGAGAGCGGCGAGCCCGACGTGACCGAACAGGATCTGGCCGCCAGTTCGGCCCATGTCTCCGAAGATGGTGCCGAAGACACCGGAGAGGATGATGCCGACGGTCCAGAGGATCTGTGAGAAGCTCACGAGCTTTCCGCGTTGGTCCTCTTCCGCCGACTCCGCGATCGTCGCGATCGAGACGGGCAAGTCGGCCCCCGTGCCCAATCCCATCAGCCCGATGCCGATGGCCAGGACCGTGAACGTGCTCCCGATGACGGTGAGCAACGATCCCAGGGCGATGACGACCATCGTCACCATGAAGACGCGTTTGCGTCCGTAGCGATCGCC
This sequence comes from Schaalia naturae, assembly GCF_042665795.1. Classification (NCBI taxonomy): domain Bacteria; kingdom Bacillati; phylum Actinomycetota; class Actinomycetes; order Actinomycetales; family Actinomycetaceae; genus Schaalia; species Schaalia naturae. The sequence goes on along the minus strand of NZ_JBHTEF010000001.1, from coordinate 376,416 downwards.
GAGGCGGCCTCCGACAATGGCTCCCACGGCGATGAACAGCGTCAGCGTGGACGCCAGTCCACCGAGTTTCGCGGTGGACAGGCCGAAGACCTGCGTGTAGATGGTCAGCGCGGTCCCGGAGGACACGATAGCCACGGCGTCGATATAAGACGCCATTCCCGAGACGAAAGCGACCCACCACGGGTTGGGTCGCTTCGCCGTTCCTGCCTGTGATGACATGTCATATCTCCCTTGATCTGAATCTCTATCTCTGCGCGATGGTTGGCTGCTGGGCGTTCCACGCTGCGCTGGCGCGGTGCGTCCGTCCGCGTTCCGCGACCTCACTCAGCTCGGCACTCGATGAGCACTCCTTGTTGAGGGTTGAGACGTGGAACCGGGAGTCCGAAATGATCCAGGACGGCGCCGGGCAGGCTCACCTGCCCAGAGGACCACCACTGGGGCCAGGTCCGTGCCACCCGGCCCTGGGGGGCGTGTGCCGGCGCGAGCGGGGTGATGCGATAGGTGCGGTCCGCGTCGAGTCCTGGGAGACGGATCCGCCCAAACCCCTCGGCCTGAGGCGTCTGCAGGCTCGTGAGGGCGTAGACCGCATGGTCTCGATCCTCATTGACAATGCCCCGCAGATGCACGCCCGGTCCACGGCCGTGGACCGTCACGCCGTGATGGAACAGATCGCGCCGTGACTTGTGGAGCCCGACCCACTCGCGCAGTTGTCGAAGGTCATCGTCCCCGAGCCTCGTGAGGTCCGATTCGATCCCGAGGTGATAGAACATCGCGACGACCGCCCGGAACTGCAACGTCGACTCGCGCCCCGTCGAGTGCGCCACCGCCGACCCGATATGTGCTCCCATCACTTCGGGAGGCAGTAACAGGTCCGTGCCGTCGTGGATGCGTTCACGCTCGACGGGATCGAGACAGTCAGAGGTCCACACCCTCTGGACGTGCTCGAGGATTCCGAGATCCAGACGTCCGCCGCCGGAAGCGCACGACTCGATCTCAAGTCCCGGATGTGCCGAGGCAAGCGCTGAGATCAGCCCGTAGACGGCCTCGACCTGTCGATGGTAGGCGGCAGTGCCGCTCGCCTGGCTACCGGCTTCGACGAGGTCCCGGTTGAAGTCCCACTTGATGTAGTCGATCTCATAGGCATCCAGCAGCGCCTCCAATTGCGCGTGGATGTCGTCCCACGCCTCAGGGATGGTGAGGTCCAGGGCCTGCTGGTGGCGCATCGGGCGGGGAAGCCGTCCACCGGCTGCCAGGATCCACTCCGGGTGGCGTCGTGCCAGCTCAGAGTCGAGGTTGACCATCTCGGGCTCGACCCAGATCCCGAACTGCATGCCGCACGCGTGCACGACGTCGATGAGGGGCTGCAGGCCGTCGGGCCATACGTCATCGGAGACCGTCCAGTCGCCTAGGCCGCTCGAGTCTCCCCGCCGGCTAGAAAACCATCCGTCGTCCAGGACGAAACGCTCCACTCCCACCGATGCCGCGCAGCTTGCCAGTTCGGTCAGCCTCTCGGGTGTCTGGTCGAAGTAGACCGCCTCCCAGCTGTTCAAAGTCACCGGCCTGGCGGATCCGGGGTGGGAGGCCAAGGCGCGGACGTGTTCATGGAAACGATGGGAGGCCTGGTCCAGCCCGTCCCCGCACGATCCCAGGACCACCGGGGTCGAGTACTCCTCCCCCGGTCGCAGCCGGATCTCCCCGGGATAGAGCAGTTCGCCGGCACGGACGTACTGCTGACCGATCGAGTTCAAGACCACTTCGGTCCGGGTGTTCCCCGACCACGCAACGTGGACCAAATGGGCGCGCCCATGCCTCCAGTCGGTCGCCGGCTCGCACACGCCGTGCACCGCCGATGCCCGCAATCCCCGTGAGACGCGCGTCTCCTGGCCGTGGATCCCCGCGGTCAGGTGATGCCGCTGGTTCGTGCGTTCCCGCAGCCATCGTCCCGTCTGGTCGAACACCTCGGACTCGTCGGCGGGCAGGGGAAGCGTGATGGTGAGCGCCTCAAGGTCGAATGGCGTATCGCCCCTGTTGATGAGCCGAGCACGCGCCGAGAGGAGTCCGGATGCCTCGAGTCCCAGTTCCACCCGGACCGCCAGTCCCGCCGTGGCGTCCTCGCCCTCGAACATCAAATGGTCGGCGTCATTCTCGAGTGAGGTCAGCACGAAACCCGTGCTGAAGTCTGAGCCCTCGCGGGATCCCACGACACCGGGCTCGTCGAACCACTCGTCCGAGGCCTCCCCGAGGATCGGGATCGTCGCATCCAGCTGGCCGCTGCCGATCATGTCGACCGCGTCCCTCGTACCGAGGAGTTCCTGGGCGGCTTCCTCACCCAGGGTCGGCAGTGCCCGACCCCAGTAGACCACTCGAGGCAGGCGCGAGGATCCCGCGGCGACGAGCACTGTGACGCCTCCCGCCGTGAGCTGAAGGAGGCTGCTCGGTCGTACCGGCTCCATCGCCATCACCATCTTCCAATTATTTTCTTGCAGTAAGAAAATCTTAGAAGGGTATCGGTGTTTACGCAAGGAGCTGACAAAGAGGCGCGAGAGGATCCCCCGCCCCCGGTCGTCGCGGAAGTCCCGATAGACCGAGCGGGAGATCGACCGCTTCGAGGACCGCAAGGCGAAAGCGTCGACCTTGGTGCCGGTCGCCCGTCGACTCCGGGCTCGTCGCGACCTGTCGACCCATGAGGCCCCGACCTACGACATCATCGCCGGGGACGAGCAGGCCGAAGACGCTCGCCTCGCGGGGACCACTGCGAGCGCGGCGGCGTCACCGCACGGATCGGACAGCCAGAGGCGGGGCCCCGACCGATGCGCCGCGCATCATCGAGCATTGGAGCACACGGTGGGCCACCTGACCGTCCTGCGCGTGTTCCATCCGGGCCAGCAGAAGCTCGGCGGCGGCGTGAGCGATCTCAGGCACTGGCTGGACGACGATGTCGAGGCCCGGCGGCAATGCTCGCGCGAAATCGACATTGTCGAACCCGACCATCGAGAGGTCGCCGGGAAGCTCCAACTGAAGCTCCCGTATCGCGATGGCGGCTCCGACCGTCAGCTCCGAGTTCGTCGCAAAGATGCTGGTCGGACGATCGGTCCGCGTCAGAAGCCCATGAGCAGCCTGGCGCGCCTGCTCGACGCTCAGCGCGGTGTGAACGACATTGGCATCCGGAACGTCGGCACCCACCTCCGAGAACGCGGACAACACGCCCGCTGCGCGTTGACTCGTCGATGACAGGCCTTGCGGACCCGCGAGAATCCCGATCGAACGGTGTCCGTGGGCCAACAGAAGACGTCCGACATCCAAGCCGGCGCGCTCATTGTCCACAGTCACCGAGTCAACGTCATCAGAGGGAGTCCTGTCGAGGACGACGACGGGAGGATGGCCATTCGAGGCACTCTGGAGCGCAACAGGCAACCGGCCTGCCGCTGTGGGAACGACGACAAGGCCGTCGACCATCTTGCTCAAGAGAAATTCCACGGCGTCGTCCATGCTCTCTTCGCTCTCGCCGAAAGATCCGACGATGACCCCATAACCCGCATGCATCAGGTCCAGAGAGACCCCAGAGATGATCTGGGCATGGAAGGTGTTGGTCAAATCTGGGAGCAGCACGCCCACCGTCTTCGACTTCTGCGTGCGCAAGGACTGCGCGAAGCTGTTGACCCTGTAGTCCAATTCCGACGCCGCCCGCTTGATCGCCTCAGCGTTGTCTGGACGAACGTTTCCGCCGTTGAAGTACTTGGAGATCGTCGACAACGACAGCCCAGTCATCTTCTGGATGTCCTTGTAGGTCGCGGCCACGATTCATCCCTTCATATGAGAGTGAACGCGACCGCCTCCCCGCAGAGGCCTCGACGGGGGCCGCATCACCTCCGCTGAGTCTACAGGCGAGTTCCCCGCCGCCATGCTCACCGCGAGCCCCGCATACCGAGGACGCTCAACCGAACAGGGTCTCAGCGCCGGTTCACGATGATCTCGCGCCCGGCACGCACCGAAACCCCATCTCACTGACACATGCCCCGGGAAGAACCCGCAGGAACTCTCTCCCCCGACCTACCATCTCACTTTGTCCAGCACGGAGACATCCCCCAGGACCTCGTAGCGCTGCAGGGCGATCGGCACGTTGCCCTCCCGCCAGAGACGGTCGTGGAAGGCGCGCAGGCTGAACCCGGGTTCCCGAGCGGCGTCCGCCAGGAATCCGAGGATCTGCGTCTTGCCGACCTGGTAGGTCATGCCCTGGCCCGGGGTCTTCGCGAAGAAGGTCGCCTCCCAACGCGCAGTCGCCCGATCCATGGGCACCCGTTCCGCGAGCTCATGGGCGGCCTCGTCGATGGAGAGCCTGCCCAGGGCCAGCCCGATGTCGACGCCGACGCGCAGGGCGCGCAGCCGCAGGAAGGCGTGGACGGTCTCCGCGGAGCCGGAGGCGCCCTCGAACAGACCCGCGCGGGCGAGCATCTCCTCGTTATAGAAGGCGACGCCCTCGTTCGCCCCCGAGTCGTAGTAGTGGCGTCGGACAGGGTCGGGGTTGACGGCCGAGAGGGCGAGCTGCTGGGAGTGAGCGCCCTCGTGGATCAGGCCGGTCATGGGGTCGCGGGCGATCGCGTCGTCGAAGAAGCCGAGACCGGCGGGTTCTCGCGCCGGATCGGGCTGGTACGACACGGCGGGGACCTCGGCGCGCTGCCAGTTGATGTCGTCCGTGACTCCCAGCCACTGCAGGGGGCGGATGTGGTCGGGCATCGGCGCCAGCCAGTAGTGCCGCAGGGTCTCGGGCTGGGAGAGCAGGTCCCGTCCCTCGTAGAAGGAACGCAGCTGCGCCTCCTGGTCCCTCTGACGCGCGAGGGTCCAGGCGATGTCCGGCAGCGGACCGCGGCCGGGCCCCCGCCCGGAGTCGGCCCGGTGCCCGCGCGACTCGATGACGCTGAAGGCCTCGGCGCGCGCCAGCTCGCGCGCACCGACGTCCAGCAGCTCTTCTGGCGCAGCGGGGATGAGCGCGACCTGGGACAGGAAGGCCCGGAAGGCGGCGCGCCCGATCGGTGCCCACGGAGTCGCGCCAATGTCGCCGTGCAGCCAGCGGGAGAACCCCTCCAGCGCGTCCGCAGCGTCGCGGCCCGCGACGGCCAGGTCCTCGCGCTGGGGCCGGGGAACGAGCTGCGCCAGAGCCCGGACGCTCGCGCGCAGCGCCTCTCCGGCCCCCGCACCGGAGGCCTCCTCCAGGGTGCGCGCGGTCAGCGCCGCCTGTTCGGCGTGGGCATGCCCCGACAGGTTCTCCATCCCCTGGGCCAGCACATCCCGCACGCGTCCCAGCGCCGCGATGACCGTGCCGGCGCGCACCTGGTCAAAGGGACCCTGCGAGCGCAGAAGGTCGAAGTAGATCCCGATGGACTGGTCGACGTAGAAGCTCGGGTCATGGCGCCATCCGGCCACCACGTCCAGCTCGAAGCGCGCGCGGGCCAGCGCCGACCCGATCAGCGCGTGGTCGACCACCCAGGCGCGCACCTGGGGATCCCCCGTGTCCGGATCGGGGCGCTCCATCGACTCCCATCGCGCCTCGAAGCCGGCGAGGTCCGCGCGATAGCCGTCGACGTCGCGCGGGCTCCACCGGGGCCGCCACCCGGTCGGCCGGAGGAGACGGGGGATGTCGTCGTCGGTCTGTGGCTGCTCGGCGGCCCGCCACTCCCAGTACTCGCGTGCCAGAGCCTGCACGGCGTCAGCGTTCATGAGAGTCCTCCTCGCAGCGTTCGGGATTAGGCGAACCCCGAGGTCAACGGTACGCCGCCCACGCCACGGAACCCGGAGGGCGTCACCACTGGGTGACGCAGGCGGAGAAGGTGTAGACGCCCCGTCCCTGAAGGGCGGTCTGCCACCCCGAGGTGACGGTATGCGCGCGTGAGGAGCCGTCCAGACGGATCCTGTTCGAGGTCGCGCCGTCCAGGGTCATCTGCTCTCCTCCGCTGGGATCCGGAACGACGGAGAAGTACCGCGCGTCGACGCCTCTGAGCTCCCGGAAGGCGGAGACCAGCTCGGCGGGGTCCACCGTGGTGGACCAGCCGTAGTAGAACGGGTAGTCCGCGGTGTCCGCGGTTCCGGTGACGGTGACGGTCCGGCACATGGCCGGGTTCCCGCCGAGCGTGTCGGAGCGCAGATCTCCGAGGGCCACCTGCCAGGTCCCCTGGTCCGTCACGGCTGCCGGCGTGCCCATGCCGGCATAGCACAGCGACAGGGAGGCGGTCTCGCCGGCGGCCAGCGGCTGATAGGAGGTGATCTGGAGGCGGTGGTCATCCAGGTCGGTGACGGCCCCGTCCCAGTAGGTGGGCCGCGTCCCGTAGAAGGGCGCGCCCGAGTAGTCGACAACCACCCGCCAGGGCCCCGCCCCGCCTCCGGTGGACCGCACGGTGACCTCGGCGCACATCCGCCTGCCGCGGTTGGTCTGCCCGTTGAGGGAGTCCGCGACGCCCACGGGGCCGGACGAGGTCCAGTCCTTCCACGTGACCGGTGTCGTGAACGCCGTGCCGTCACCGGCGACGAGGACGCCGCTGTCTCTTCCGCCCGGGTCGGGCGCGGGGCCTTGGGACCAGCTCCCAGAGCTCACACCGGCGGAGACCGCCACCTGGGAGCTCCATGTCGCCCATGCCACGCTGCCGGCCCCGACCAGGATGAGGACGGCGAGGAGGACGCCCATGGCCCTCCTCGCCGTCCGGGGCATCGCCCTCCGGCCGGATTCCCCGTCGGTCATGTCGCGATCTCCTGCGGGATCCGCTCAGGGGTCCCGACCGAGGCACGGGCAGGGGCTCTCCCGCCGTCGCGCCGGCCGACGTCGGCCGGCGCCTCGGCGCGATGCCGGGCCCGGGCACTCCGGGCGGGGCGCGGGCGGCCGGGGACGCGCACGAACACGATCAGCGCGATGAGAGCGGCGATCAGGGGGTACCTCACCGACGGCCTGACCAGACTCGTCAACACCCACCCGGCGCCCGGGATCCGCCAGCGGGGCGTCCAGGCCGTGCCGCTGAGCTGGTAGATGGGCGCGTCTGCGGAGGCGTTGGCATCTCCCTTGAGACGCAGGAAGGCCGTGTCGCCGTCCTGCTGGATCTCGACGATGCGATGCGACACCGGCAGGTCGCCCGCATCGGGACGGGCGGAGACGACGTCTCCGACCCGCAGCTGCGAGACGGGGACACGCACGTCGACGAGGAGGTCGCCCGTGGAGATTGCGGGCTCCATGGACCCGGAGACCACCACGAGAGGACTGATCCAGCCCAGGTGCGCACCCGCGCTGATCGCGATCGCGATCAGTCCGACCGCGGTGACGGCGCCCGCTCCGATCCTCCAGAGCCGGCGTGCGGCCCCGGCGATGGCGGTCCTCATCGCGGGAACGCTCAGTTGCCGGCGGCCGCGGAGTCCGCGATCGGGGTGCCGGTGAACTCCAGCGTCACGGCGTTGGCGTCCGCGGCCTGGTTCTGCAACGCGTCGTCCCAGTCTCCCGCGGTGATGGTGAGGGTGACGGTGTCCTCCTGCCCCTGCGCCATCGTGGTCGGCGTGCCGGCGAGCGCGATCGCCGTCCCGCTGTCGGTGTCCACCAGAGGACCCGTCGCGGTGGTGTTCTCGGTGATGGACAGCCCGACGCTGGAGGCGTTCCTGAGGTCGAGATCCACCGAGCGTTGTTCGCCCGGAACCATGTTGGCGAAGACGGATGACGGGACGGCGATGGCGACCGTGCCGTCGTCGGCGTCGGCGAAGTCCGCGGTTCCGCTGACCCTGCCCTGCAGGGAGACGGAGGCGGAGGAGGCATCGGCGGAGAACCACGCGTCGTTGGTGAATCCGGCTGAGGTGGCGGCGATGGCGATCCCGACGACGGCCACGAGCAGGGCTCCCAGGCGGACGGTGTCGGAGGTGCGATGGGCGTTGTCACGATGTGCGGCGGCGGACGTGGACATACGGGCCTTCTCTTTCAATTTCTTCAATGGGGACAACGGCCTCCCGTCATCGGGGAAGCAGGAGCCGGCGTCCGCCAGGGCCGATCTCCTCACCTGCGTGGGGTTCCCGAACCGGCCGGGCGACGCCGGACGTGCAGTACCCAACCACGTCCGCGCTGTCCCCGCAGGCCGGAACCCCTCTCCGACATCGTGTGTTCCTTGACACGTCCATGCGTCACATCGCCCGTAACCTGCGCGAAGGCACACGTGTCCGCATGTTCATTCAGATGTCTGAATACCTCGCTGGGCCTTTAGTCCCGATCTCCATGCGTAAGTCAACGATGTCAAGTGTGAGAGACAACTCAGTCATCCGCATATCCGCATGCTCCCAATTGTGGGAGACAGCCCGCTCTGACGGACCCCAAAAACGTGTCGGGCGGCACTCGGAGAGGACCGAGCGCCGCCCGGGCGACCTGGAACGACTGTCTCACTCCTCGCGGGAGGCGTGCAGCGGGGGGAAGCGGACCTTGCCGCGACGATCCACAGAGATGGGCTCGGTCCCCACCGCGCGCGCAGCCCCGCTTGAGGCGACCGGCGCTCCGGCACTGCGGGGGGCCTGGGCCTGCCCGACCGCGATGGTGTCCCACGAAGCCGGAGCCGATGTCTCGACGGGAGGCGGCGGGGCCGCCACGGGCATGATCGACACGCGCCCCGGGACAGCCGCCGGTGCCGGACCCGCCGACGGCGCGGCGCCACCCGCCGTTGCCCGGCGGGCTCCGCGGACCGCCGCCGAGCCTCTCCGGCGCACGCGCTCACGCGGGCTGGCGTCGGCCTGGGGCCGGGCGGGCGCGCCCTCCGCGAGGGTCACCGGAGCCGGAGCCGCCGTCTCACCGGCGATCGCGCCCTCAATCGGAATCTCCCCCGAGAAGGGGCGCGCACCGGTGCCGCGAGCGCCTCCCGTTCCCGCGGCTCCCTTCTCGGCCGCCTCGTAGGCGTACTCGGACCGGTAGTAGCCGTATCCGTACTCCGAGTCCCCGTACTTCAGCTTCGACAGCTTCGAGGAGGACGCCCGGTTGAGCACGACGCCGGCGACCTGCCCGCCCGCCTGGTCGAGGGACGCCAGCGCGTGGTCGAGTTGCTCCGCGGTGGTCTTGCCCGATCCGACGATCATGACGACGGCATCGGAGAACTTCGACAACACCGCGGCATCGGTGACGGGCAGCACCGGCGGCGCGTCGATGATGACGATCCTGTCCCGCGACAGGTAGGTCATGAGCTCCGCCATCCGGTTGGACCCGAGCAGCTCCGAAGGGTTGGGCGGGATGTCGCCGGCTGTGAGCACGGACAACCCCTCGATCCGGGTGGGCCGCACGACCTGGTCCAGGCTGGCCGCGCCCACCAGCAGCTGCGTGAGCCCGAGCTTCTCCGCGATCCCGAAGACCTTGCGGGCGGTGGGGCGGCGCAGATCGGCATCGACCAGCACGACCTCCTGCCCGGCCAGCGCCGAGACCTTCGCCAGCTGCGCCGCGATGGAGGACTTCCCGTCCCCCTGCATGGGCGAGGTGACCACGAGGATGCGCGCCTCGTGATCCACATTGGCATAGCGCAGGTTGGTGCGCAGCTTGCGCAGCGACTCCTCGGCCCGGAAGTCCCCGGAGGAGTCCTCGGTGCGCGCCACCGTGGACGAGTTGGGGATGACGCCCAGGATCGGGATCTCGAAGCGTTCGGAGATGTCGTCGGCCGTGCGGATCCTGGTGTCGAAGCGGTCGCGGGCGAAGGCCAGGAGGTATCCGAGCAGCAGTCCCGCCAGGACGCCCGCCGCCAGGTACTTGGCGGTCGAGGGCGCGACGGTGACGGCGGACAGGTCGGCGGGTGCCATCATGACGACCTCGACCGGGGAGGACTCGCCCTCCAGCGCCTTCACCTGGACGGCGGCCTGCGCGACGACGGCGTCGGCGATCTGGCGCGCCTGATCGGCGGTCGAGGCGGTGGCGGTGACGTTGATGGTCAGGGAGTTCGTCGCGTTGGACGCGGTGAGCGCGGAGGCCAGCTCCGTGGGGCTCTCCTTCAGTCCGAGCTGGTCGATGACGGCCTGCGCGACAGTCTGGGAGGTGAAGACGGGGACGAAGGCCTTGACCTTCTGCGTGGCCAGCTGTGAGGCGTTGTAGTAGGCGTTCGCGTTCGCCGACGTGCCGTCCGACTCGGGCACGGACACCCGGACGTAGGCCGTTGAGTTCGCCGTGTAGGACTGGGGGGTGACCCACAGCAGTGCGATGGCGGAGGCCAGCCCGAGCAGCATGCACACAGCGATCGCCACGAAGCGTCGCCGGGTCAGCGTGATCAGGTCCTGAAACGTCATGTGTCAGTGTCCGTCCGGTTACCGGCGATTCGAGCCGCATGGATGGGGGCGATGACGCCGATGATATCTCCCCTCGACATGCTGACCAAAGAACCGGTCCGCCTCCCGGGCAGGTGTCAGCCGAGCCGCTGGGCGATCGCGTCCCCGATCGCGGCGGTGGAGCGCCTGAGCACAGACGTCCCCGCGTCCGTCCCGTCTCCGGCGGCGCGCTCCGCCATGTCCTGGGAGATCGCGTCCTGCACCCGCCTGGCCTCCCGCGCGTACCCCAGGTGGTCGAGCATGAGCGCCACCGAGGCGATTGTGGCGGTGGGGTCCGCCAGGCCTCTCCCGGCGATGTCGGGGGCCGAGCCGTGGACGGGCTCGAACATCGAGGGGTAGGCGCCTTCGGGGTTGATGTTCCCGGAGGCCGCCAGGCCGATCCCCCCGGTGATCGCGCCGGCCTCGTCGGTGAGGATGTCGCCGAAGAGGTTGTCGGTGACGATGACGTCGAAGCGACCCGGATCGGTGACCATGTAGATCGTGGCGGCGTCGACGTGGCTGTAGTCGACGCGCACCTGCGGGTACTCCTGGGCGATGCGGTCCACGGTCCGCTTCCACAGGCCACCGGCGTTGACCAGGACGTTCGTCTTGTGCACGAGGGTGAGATGGTGGGCGGGCCGGGCGGCGGCCTTCGCGAAGGCGTAGCGCACGACGCGTTCGACGCCGAACGCCGTGTTGACGGACACCTCGGTGGCGATCTCGTGTGGAGTGCCCTCGCGCACGGTCCCGCCGTTGCCGGCGTAGAGGCCCTCGGTGCCCTCGCGCACGACGACGAAATCGATGGCGCCGGGGGCGGCGAGCGGGGTGGGGACCCCCGGGTAGAGCAGGGAGGGACGCAGGTTGACGTACTGGTCCAGTTCGAAGCGAAGGCGCAGCAGCAGCCCGCGTTCGAGCACGCCGGAGGGCACGGACGGGTCGCCCACCGCGCCCAGCAGGATCGCGTCGAAGGTCTTCAGGCTCTCCAGATCCGCATCGGTCAGGGTCTCCCCCGTCCGATGCCAGCGCGCCGCCCCCAGGTCGAACGAGGTCGTGGCGACCGTGACCTCCGAGCCGGCCAGCGCCGCGGAGAGGACCTTGAGGCCCTCGGGCACGACCTCCTGCCCGATGCCGTCGCCAGGGATCACTGCCAGGTTGAGCGTCTGCGTCATGGGGACATTGTGAGCGGCCTCGGCGGCGAGCCGCCGCCGGCGTCCGTCATGCGAATCCGGGTGCCGGGCCCTCACCGGACGGCCGCGAGCGACCGGAGGGAGAATGGGGGACATCGGCACCGAGGGAAGGGAGGCCCCGATGGGGTCACAAGCGCCCGCATGGCTGCGGCTCACCTCCGGGGGAACCGCACCCGACGGAGACGAGGACGACGCCCCCGCACCGCGGACGGCCCCCCGCGTGCTGTTCGTGTGCACGGGCAACATCTGCCGATCGGCCTTCGCCGCCGCCTCCCTCAGGCACCTTCTCGGGACCGGCTCGCTCGTCCAGGTCTCCTCTGCGGGGATCATGGCCCTGGCCGGACACCCGATGGACGGCCTCATGGCCGCCGAGGCCAGACGCCTGGGCATCGAGGACACCTCCCACACCGCCCGCCAGCTCACCGGCCGCCGCCTCAAGGAGGCCACCCTGGTCCTGGTCTTCGGCCCGGAGCACGCCGAGTGGATCACCTCCAACCATCCGGAGCACCTCGGAAAGGTCGCGGGACTCGGCCAGGTCGCCTCCGCCCTCGACGCGGCGCCCCGGCACGCCCTTCTCCCCCTGTCGGACCTCCCCGGGCTCGCCGGCGGCCATCGCGCCCCCGGCGACCGGGACTGGATCCCCGACCCCTATCGCCGAGGCCCCGCGGCCGCCCGCGCCGCCGCAGAACGCATCGCGGCCTGCACCGCGCTGCTGGCGGTCCAAGTGGATTGGAGCCGTTGAAGGCTCGCGGGGTCGTACCGCCGGATCCGGCGACGCGACCGGCATCTCCTCTAGGATGTTCGACAGAGGCCGTGCCGGATGTCCCTGCTGTCGGGGCGCATGCGCCGGCCTCCGCCTCAAACCGTTGGCGATGCTGGGGAAGGCGGTGCCATGCCGGCGACACGCGCGGACGTCGCCCGCCTCGCGGGGGTCTCGCCGGCGTTGGTCAGCTACGTCCTCAACAACGGCCCGCGAAAGGTCTCCCCCGAGGCGCGAGCGCGCATCGAACGGGCGATCGAGACCCTCGGCTATCGGCCCAATGCGGTGGCGCAGGCGCTGAGGGGGCTCAACACGCGATTGATCGGGCTGCTGACCCCCGCCCCGACCAACGCCTACTTCGCTGAGCTCGCGGAGTGCATCGAACGCCGGGTCTTCGACTCGGGGAACCTGCTTCTCATCGGGATGACCAACGAGGACCCATCCCGGGAGCTCCGCTATGTCAACGCCTTCGTGGACCGCCGCGTCGATGGGCTTCTGGTGATCTCCAGCCGCGTCCAGCCGATGATCGCGCGCGCGGCCGAGGGCGTGCCGGCTGTCGCCGTGGACAGGGCCTCGGCGGCGCCGGGGTTCTCCAGTGTCTGCATCAACTCGGTCCACGGGGCCCAGATGTGCGTGGAGCACCTCCAGGGACACGGGCTCCGCAGGATCGCGTGCGTCGCGGGCCCCCGCGACCTGCTCTCCAGCGAGGACAGGATCCGGGGATGGCGCCGTCAGCAGGACCGTCTGGGCCTGCCCGCCTCGGAGGACCTCGTCGCCAATGCTCCGTTCACCGAGGAAGGCGGGTACGCCGCCCTGCGGGAGCTCATCGATCTCGGCCCCTTCGCGGACGCCCTCCGGGCGGGCCAGCCCCTGGGCCTCTTCGTCAGCTCGGACGTCCAGGCCATCGGGGTCCTCCGGGCATGTTCGGAGCTGGGGATCCGCGTGCCGGAGGACATCGCGATCACCTCCTTCGACGGGACACGCCTCGGAGCGAGCCTGGTCCCGCCCCTGACCTCGTTCCGGCAGCCACTGGAGACCATCGCGGCAATGGCCGTCGAGGAGCTCCAGCGGCGGGTGGCCTCTGCCGACCTCGAGCCACGCGACCTCACCGTCGAGGGGAACCTGCGCATCGGACGCAGCTGCGGGTGCGCCTGAGAACTCCTCCCCAGGCGCACCCGCAGCCGCGGCACCGCAGATCCGGTTCACCCCAGAGGGCCGACCTCCGCCAGGTCGCCGGCCCGCGGATAGGAACGCTGGGCCCCCTCGCGCTGGACCGCGAAGCTGCCCGCCCGCACCCCCAGGCTCACGGCTTCACGCAGGGTCGCGCTCTCGGCGATCGCCGACGAGAACGCTCCGACGAAGGCGTCACCCGCTCCCGTGGTGTCGACGACGGGCACGTCGATGGCGGGCATATGCCCGCTCGTGCCCGCGGCATCGGCCCAGAACGCGCCCTGGCCGCCGACGGTGATCACGCCGCCGCGAAGGGCCAGGCCGGCGACCTGCTGGACCGCCCGGCTCGGTGAGGCGCCCACCAGAGTCCGATCGCCCAGGAGCTCGCCCGCCTCGACCTCGTTGACGATGAGGTAGTCGACCTGCGCGAGGACGTCGCGCGAGAGCGCGGTGAAGGGCGCGGCGTTGAAGATGACCCGGGCATCCAGGCCATGGGCGACGCGGATCGCCTCGATGACGGTGGGGACGGGGATCTCCGCCTGGAGGACGACCACCGTGTCGGCGGTGCATCGTCGTCGGAGCACGCGCGCGACCCGCTCCGAGGGGAGTCTCCCGTTCGCTCCGGGATCGACGGTGATCGAATTCTCTCCCGTCTCGGAGACCACGACGACCGCCAGTCCCGTGCCGACCCCGCCCAGGAGTTCGACGTCGCGCACATCGACCCCCGAGGCCTGCATGGCCCGCAGGATGGTGCGCCCGTCCTCGTCGTCGCCGACGCAGCCCACGAAAGCGGTCGCCGTGCCCAGCCGGGCGGAGGCGACCGCCTGATTGGCTCCCTTTCCGCCGACGTGGTGGGAACGATCGAGGGCCAGCACAGTCTCCCCTGCTTGCGGGAGCTCCCCGACCCTGAGCCGAAGGTCCAGGTTCGCAGACCCGACAACCACCACACCGCGCACTGTCTGACTCCGATCGTCTCGTTCTCGTCTCCGGTCAGCGGATCGTGTCCGCGACGGCCCGGAGTTGGTGTCACTTCTCCCCACTGGACGATGCCCCCGATGCGAAGAACCGTTGGAGGATGAGCATCATCATCGCCGGGACCAGGGACAGCAGGATCGCGCCGGCGAAGTTCTGGCCGTAGTCGACCCCGTGCTCGCCGAAGGTGTTCGCCAGGGCGACGGGGGCCACCTGCATGTCGGTCTTGGACACCAGCAGGAGCGGCCACAGGTAGGAGGACCACTGCCCGAGGAAGATGAGGAGGGAGGTGTTGATCAACGCCGGGACGCTGATGGGAGCGTAGATCCCCAGCAGGATCCTCGGCTCCGACGCTCCGTCGAGCATCGCGGCCTCGCGATAGGACTTGGGGATGCCCAGGAAGAACTGCCGGAGGTTGAAGATCGCCAGGCCGTTCCCGATGCCGGGGAGGATCAGCCCCAGGTAGGTGTTGGCGAGCCCCCATTGCGTGAACAGGTCGGACAGCGGGATGGCGACGGCCTCGAAGGGGACCATGAACCCCACGATGACGAAGGCGAACGCGATGCCCCGTCCCCGGAACTCCAGGACGGCGAGCGCGTAGGCGGCCATGAGCGACATGACGAGGCCGATGGCCACGGAGGCCAGGCATACGATCGCCGAGTTGACCAGGCTGCGCCCGAATCCTCTCCCGAGCAGGAGGCTGGAGTAATTGTCCCAGCTGAAGCTCTCTGGGAACAGGGAGTGCCACGACAGCGGGCTGAGCGAGGACAGGATCTGCGCGGAGGGCCGGAAGGAGCCCAGCAGCATCCACAGGGCCGGCAGGATGAACACCGCGCACAGCACGACGGCCGCGAGCAGGAGGAGCGCCGTCCTCACGGGCGATGTCCGCCGGCCGGAACGGCTGACGGGAGCGGGTCCCGCTTTCTTGAGTGGGTTGGTTGTCATTTCTTGTCACGCTCGTTGAGAAGTGCGAACTGCAGCCCGACGAAGAACAGCATGATCATCATGAGGATGACGACCTCGGCGGCTCCCAGGTTGCGGCTCCCATAGCCGTACGTCGTCCGGTAGGCGTCGAACATCAGCAACGTCGTGCTGTTCTGCGGCCCGCCGTTGGTGAGCATCTGGACGGGGACAAACAGGACGAAGTTCGCGACGGTGTCCGCCACCAGGACGAAGAGCAGCTGGCGTTTGAGCAGCGGCAGCGTGAGGGAGAAGAAGGTCCGCAGCGGTCCCGCGCGGTCGATGCTCGCCGCCTCGTAGTACTCCCGGGGGATGTCCTCCAGGCCGGCGATGAGGAAGATCATCCAGTACCCCACGCCGATCCAGGTCGCGACCAGCATGATCGAGGCCAGCGCTTGGGACGCCGAGGTGAAGAACGGCTGAGGCTGCCCTCCCAGCGCCTTGAGGATCGCGTTGACCGGCCCGTCCTGGCGCAGGCCCGCCCCCCAGGCGATCGAGGAGCCCACGATGGGGATCGTGGCGGGCACGAACAGCAGCGTCCGCCATGCCCCGCGCGCGGGGATCCTCCTGGTCATGAGCACCGCGAGGACCAGGGAGATGAAGACCTGGAGCGGGTTGATGATGAGGTTGAAGACGATCGTGCGGACCAGGGTCGCGACGAAGTCGGGGTTGGAGAAGAGCTTCCCGTAATTCGACAGCCCCGCGAACGTCGGTTCCGCCAGGCCCCCGGGCAGGGCCTTGAACAGGCTGGACCACGCCGCGTCGATGCCGGGCGCCACACGCATGACGAGGATCGCGATGACGGCGGGGGCGAGGAAGACGGCTGCCCACACCGCCTCGCGCCGGCTGCGCCGCCGGGGGCGGGCGGTGACTGCCCTCCCGCCCCCGGCAGGCGTCATGCCCGAGACCTTCGAGGTCACTTGTAGACCGCCCATGCGGAGTCCAGCTGGGTGGCGGCGTTGTCGAGCGCGGACTTCGGATCCGTGCCGTTGCGGACGTCGGCGAACGCCCGGTTGAGGACCTCTTCGAACTCGACGTAGCCGATGGTGCTGGGCCTGGGCACGGCCGTGTTGGCGAGTTCGTAGTCGATGATGTTCTTCGCGTCTTTCCCGGCTTCGGTCGCGAACACGTCTCGCGCGAAGTACGTGTCGCGTCCCTCCTGCGTGGCCGGCAGTTCGGGGGACGGCCTGTAGACCGAGTACTGGCCGCCGTCGGTGGAGGACATCCAGTCCATGAAGATCGCGGAGGCCTCCTTCTGGTCGGAGTAGGGGCTCATCCCCAGGGACCACGAGCCGGTCGGCGTGACGGCGTCCTTGCCCTCGAAGGTCGGGTTGGCGGCGACCCCCCAGTTGAACGGGACGTCGGCGAGGGAGTCGATCAGCCACGTCCCCTGCTCGATGTAGGCGGTGTTGCCGGCGATGAACTCGTCCTGCATCTCCTCCTCGCCGCGCGGCGCGATGCCGTCGTCGAAGATGGACTTGTACCAATCGAGCGCCTGGACCCACGCGTCGCTGGTGACGTCCCCGGTCAGTCCGTCATCCCCGGTGACTCCGGTGCTGCCGCCCATCTCCATGAGGAGCGGCTGGATCTGGTAGTAGCGGTCAAACTGCCCGAACATGAAGCCCCATTTGGCTCCGCCGTCCTTCTGGACCTTGGCGGCGTCGCTCGACAGCTGCTCCCAGGTGATGCGCTGGGCTGGGTCGGCCGAAGGCGCTTCGACGCCCGCGGCGTCCAGGAGGTCCTTGTTGTAGAAGAGCAGCTGGGAGGAGGTCGCGATCGGGACGGCCCAGAGCTTGCCGTCGTAGCTGCTGGCGTCCTTCGAGGTCGTGTCCCAGGTCTCCGAGCTCGCCTCGAAGGGGCCTGTGAGGTCCTCGAGGTAGCCTCTGGAGGCCAGGGAGGCGATGCGCGGTTGGTCGGCCCAGTAGACGTCGACGGAGCCGTTCTTCTGGCTCACGCGGGAGTCGACGACGGAGTTCAGATCGGAGAAGGGGACGGTCTCCCATTCGAGGGTGATCGAGGGGTGGTCCTTCTCGAAGGCGTCGACGACGTCCTGCATCCCGTCGGAGTCCAGGGACAGGATCGAGAGGACCTGGATCGTCGCGGTGGGGTCGGAGGTGGGGATCGACCAGTCGGACGAGGACGACTCGGCGTCGGACTGTCCTCCTCCGCTCGAGCAACCGGTGAGCGCCAGTCCGAGGGCTGCCACTGCAGCCACCGGCGTGGCATGTCGTGCGAGGCGATACATGGTGATGATGCTCCTTACTTGTGCGTCGTTGCCCAAGGGCAGGGTGGTCTCCGCAGGTGCCTGCGGCTAACGGATCGACTGGATCCGCGAGATGAAGTGGGCTCGGAAGGCCTCGGCGTCGACGTCAGTGGCGATTCGGCAGTTCGGTTCGGGAGGCGTGCTCGAGTCCAGGAGATCGGCGACGGCGATTCCGCGCGTCCGTTCCGATCCGGTGGCGAAGGCCACGTGGGCGGGCGCCCACTGGAGCAGCTCGGGGTGGGTGACGGCGGCGACGGCCAGCGGGTCGTGCATCGCGCAGGAGTCGCGGTCGACCTCGGAACCGGGGTGCGCCTCGGCCTGGTGGGCGATCCACGCGCGCGTGTGCTGGCCGGCGAACCGGGCGAACGGCGAGTCCGAGTCCTCCAGCGCCTGGGCGTCCGCCGTCGACAGGCGCACGCGCAGCGTGACGTCCAGGCCGACGAAGCGCAGGGGGACGCCCGAGCCGACGACGATCTGCGCGGCCTCGGGGTCGACCCAGATGTTGAACTCCCCGGGCATGTCGCGCCGGTTCGTCTGCCCCAGGAACACTCCGCCCATGACGACGACTTCGCGGACGAGCTCGGCGATGCCGGGATCCAGGCGCAGTGCCAGCGCGATGTTGGTGAGCGGCCCCACTGCGACGATCGTGATCTGGTGGGGGTTGTCCCGGATGAGCCGGACCAGTGCGGCCGCAGCCGGCTCGGGCGTCGTGCCGCGGAAGTCGGGGTCGGCGACGTCCGGTGTGGGAGGACGGGGCCGGGCCTTGGGGCGCAGCAGCGGGAGCTCGGCGCCCCGGTGGACGGGGATGCCCTGCCGGTCGAGCCTGCGCAGCAGCTCGCCGGTGAGGATCGTGGCCGTGTCCACGTCCGTGTTCCCGTTCACCGTGGTGACGGCGATCAGGTCGATGTCGGGGTCTGCGACGGCGAGCGCCAGGGCGAAGCCGTCGTCGATGTCGGACCCTGGCGCCCCCATTGCCAGGTCCGTGTCCAGCACAAGTGCGACCATTCGTGAACCTCCTCGTTCAACACGTGTTGTTGACGGAGTATGACACGTGTTGATTCGCGCTGTCAACGTTCTCCGCGCCGCCTCTGTCGCCATCGACGAGGGCGTCCCCGCGTGCGCGGCCTCCGACGTCATGGCCGGCACGCGACGCACGCTCCCAAGTCATGGCCCACCGGCCGCTTCCGCTCAGAATTCGCAGAAACGCACAGCCAGCCATGACTTGGGAGCCCGCGGAGCCGGCCGCGCCGCGTCACGAAGGCACACGATGCGAACAGCCGGCCTGCCGCGTGACGGCCCCCCGTAGGCTCGCCCGCATGAGCCTTCACCCCGACCGCCACGATCCGGCGACGCTCGGCGAGTCCTCCCGTGCGGTCCATGCCGGCAACATCGCCTCCACCGCGGGCGATCCCATCCGCACGCCGATCGTCATGGCGAACTCGTACGCGCTCCCGGAGGACCCGACCACGATCAGCTGGTCGGGGACGGACACACCTCTCTACACCCGCAACTCGGGTACCAACCAACTGGGCCTCCAGCGCAAGCTCGCGTCACTGGAGCACGCCGAGGACGCGGTCGTCTTGGCCTCGGGCGTCGCGGCGCTGCACGCTCTGTTCTTCACGACTCTGAGCTCCGGCGACCATGTCGTGGCCACCGACATCGGCTATGTCGCGCTGCGCCGGCTGTTGGAGGAGCTCCTCCCCCGCAAGTACGGCGTGACGGCCACGTTCGTCGACACATCGGACCCATCGGCCGTCGAGGCGGCGATCAGGCCCGAGACCCGTCTCATCCACACGGAGGCCATCGCTAACCCGACGACGCGCGTCGCCGACATCGCCGCGCTGGCGCAGGTCGCGCACCGGCACGGGGCGCTGCTCAGCGTCGACTCGACCTTCACGCCTCCGGGCTGGTACCGCCCGCTCGAGGACGGCGCCGACCTCGTCGTCCACTCGCTGACGAAGTACATCAACGGGCATGGAGACGCCCTGGGCGGGGCCGTGCTGGGACGTGCGGAGCTGATCGCGCCGGTGCGCGCGGACGCGATGGTCGACGTCGGCGGGATCATCAGCCCCTTCAACGCCTGGCTCATCATGCGGGGCTCGGTCACCCTCCCCCTGCGCCTGCGCCAGCACGCCGCGAACGCGCAGGCGCTGGCGGAGCGCCTGGAATCGGACCCGCGCGTGGCGCTGGTCCACTACCCCGGCCTCGCCTCGCACCCCCAGTACGAAGCGGCCACGCGCCAGTTCCCGGCCGGCGCCGGCGCCGTGATCGCCTTCAGCGTCCAGGGCGGACCGGAGGTGCAGAACCGGTTCGTCTCGAATCTTCGCCTCATCACCTCGGCCGTGTCACTGGGCCACGACGAGTCGCTCATCGCGCAGGTCTCCCCCGACGAGCCCCACGTCGTCAACTTCCCGCGCGTTTTCCAGGACAACGGCCTGCTGCGCCTCTCCGTCGGCATCGAGGACACCGACGACCTGCTCGCCGACGTCGGCGCCGCCCTCGACCAGACGTTCCCGGGGGCCTGACCGGTCGCCGCGCCGGAGGAGGGCCGCTCCTCGGAAGGTCTCGACTGGTGACCGCGGTGCCATAGGCTCGTCGTCTGAAGAGCAGGCCCATGTCGCTGGACGCCGTCGCATGCCCGAGCACGTCTCGCTCAGCATCCGGGGTTGAGTGCCACCTTGATGAAGCCGGCAGTCTGGTAGAGGTACTGGTAGGCCCACTTCGCCAGGTTCAGGCCGGTGGAACGGCCAACGACCTGGACGCTGCTGGGAATACAGCGATCGAAGACCACCCGGGTGCGGGACACGTGCGGCGTCACCGTGATGACGATGGCGCGGGACCAGCCGCGGGCCGCCATCTCTGAACGCAGCCACCGGGCTTCGCCACGTGTGGTGAAGGGGTCCGGGCGGGCGCACTCGACGGGGTTGGGCTCGTCGGCGGCGCACAGGCTCTCGGCGTCCGGGTCTGGCGTCGAGATCATCAGCGCGCCCGCTGTTCCCTCCGCGAGGAGCTGTTGCGCCCAGTCGAGGCGCCACTGGTCAGGCGGGCCGATGACGAACACGACGTCGGCGGGCTCGGGGCTGCTGACCGGTGGGAACACGTAGAGCGGCAACCCGGCGGCGACGACCGCCGCTATCGATGCGAGCCCCGCGAGAATCCCGCGCCACAGGCGCCGTTTCCGACGCTGCGCCGGAGACCGGCGGCTCGCGCTCACGTCGCTCCCCTCTCCAACGACGTCTTTCCTGACGAGGACGCCCGCGCCGTACCACGACGGCTGCGGCCGCCCGCCGTCCCGCAAGCCGCGGAGTCCATCAGCTGTCGGGTCTCGCACCGCGCGGCCCGGCCGATTTGGGTGTCGCAGACAAAGCGCTGGGCTCGGGGGAGATGCCGTAGGAAATGCGTGCTAGGTGGTCGTCTTCGGCGAGGCGGGACAACGGAGGTCGCGCGATCCTGCGAGACGCGGTCCGGTCGGCCGTCACCATGCCCCGCCACGACGCAGCGAGCTCACCCGGTTTCCTCAGGTCCAGTCGCCTATGGCCGATGAGACCATCGCCTTATGGGAAGCAAGGGTGCAGGCAGGCGATCAGTGTGCGCGCGGCGACGCGCAACCTCGGCGTCCGTCCATCTTGGGAGGTTCCAGGATGTCGATGTCAGCCGTGAGATCACCGAGGTCGCCCGCGTGGCGGTGGAGCAGACGGGCCTGCGAGGGATCGCAGCCTTGCAGGCCGAGGCGAGCCTGATTGGTGCGTCCCGAGCTCAACTTCGATCGTTCGCCAGGGGCATGCTCCCCGAGGGACGGACCGGAGCATTCGAGCCGGCCGCCTCTCAACCTGACATGTGGGAGCTGCGCGTCCAAGACGCCAGGCTCGGCGCCTTCCGTTTCTACCACGGAGAACCGGAGTGCGGGGATCCCGATGTGGCGGTGATGCTCTTCCACCAGAAGTCGACGGATGGCCTTTCGGCCGACGAGATCGCACAGGCTCAGGATCGGGCGATGGCCCAGGCACAGCGGCGGTACGAGCGGGGCAGACCATGCCGTTGGGGTCATGTGGATCACTGCTCTTCATGCCTGAATCAATGATAGGTTCAAGGCTATGAGCTACAGGGAGCAGCTGAACTCACGCTCGATGGAAGAACTGATCGACCACGCAGAAAAGCTGGCCGAGGCAGACAACGATCTGCGATGGGCGTTGATTCAGGCCCGTAAGCGCGCAGGACTCAGCCAACGTGAGATGGCAGAGATCATGGGGGTCTCTCAACCCACCATTGCCGGCATTGAGAGCCAGGATAACGACCCTCGGCTGTCAACACTTCGCAGATACGCCCTCGCGGTGGGCGCACAGGTCCAGCATGCGGTCACGACGCGCGACGGGCTCATCGTCTCATCCACGTGGGCGGGAGGATCGACCGCTCGGATCGCCCATTGGAAGCCGACCTCGCCAGCGGTCGGTCCTGCGGCAGCCGGTACAGAGGGAGACACCGAAGCGGCGCGCCACGCCCGTCCGACCCGCTCCAGCTACGCTCTGGCAGCCTGATGAGCGCCGTTCTGGACTCGTTCGAGGCAGTGGCGCGCGCGATGACGGCGTCGGAGGATGTGCTGTTCGGCGTCGACCTTCAGGCTGAGACAGTCGGAAACCAGAAGGCCGACGGCTCACAGGTGACGTGTTCCTTGACGGGCTACTACTTCGTGAAGCCGGAGATCACCTCCTTCCGTCTGGCCATCGAAGTGACCTCCGACGCGCTGACCTCCGCCTCGATCGACGTTGCCACGAACTACGCCATCCCCAGCGACGCCGTATTCGCCAAGGAGCCCTTCTTCGAGTTCGCCAACTCGGTGGCAGCGCCTCACCTCCGGTCCTACGCCCAGCAGATCCTCGACGGGCTACTCACTCAGATGCGATTACCCTCCCAGCTCCTGCCCCCGATCTCGCTGTATGGCGAAGGAGTATTCCGGCCGGGAAGCGCTCCGGATCAGATCAACGCTGACCACTACGGCCAGACGCCATGAGCTGAACGAGCCCATGTTGGTCCAGCCGTGCTGAGCGGACCAAGCCATGGATCCGTCGAGACCGCCGCGGTGAGGACCGCGGTCGACTTGTGGGTCTCGAAGTCGACGAGCGTATGGTCGCCGACGGCGCGCAGCCTCGTCTCGGCCACCATAGTGATCTCGCGTTTGCCGATGCGGTCGGTCTCGCCGAAGCGATCGCCGCTCCCCACGGCACACCAACAGATCGCCGATATCTTCGTCACGCGGAACGACGCAGTCGCGACGGCGCGCGCCCTTGTCGTTTCCTCTCCCCCGCCATCGACGATGGCGTCGCGGTCGCGCTGCCCCGGGGACCACCGCGATCGGCCCGACCGCGCTTTAGGCGCGGTCGGGCCGATGCGCGAGGGCGACTCGGGGCGCCCGGAGGAGAGCCGACAACGGGCTCAGGCCGCCTCCGCCTCCTCGCCGGTGTCCCGGACCTCGACCGCCGGGCTTCTCAGCACGAGAGTGAGCAGCAGGGACACGATGTAGAGACCCGCGATGATCCAGTTGACACCGACCATCCCCAGCGGGGCGATGAAGAGACTGACAATCGCCGGACCGATGAAGTTCGACAGGCCGGCCCCCAGGTTGAGCACGGAGACGGCCAACGCCTTCCTCTCCGGCGCCAGGGCCGGCATGATCGCGCTGAGCGGGACGTAGGCGGACAGGCACAGCCCGTACAGGATGGACACCAGTAGCACCAACGGATAGTTGGCGCCCACCCACTGGGGGACGTAGTACATGGCGGCGACGGTGACGAAGCACCCGAGCCCGCCGATCCAAGCGACCACGTTGACCCGGCCCAGCTTGTCCCCGAGGTAGCCGAAGAACAGGTTGCCCAGCACATTGGCAAAGAGCATCGTCGCCCAGATCGACTGCCACTTCGTGGCGGAGAAACCGACGTTCTGCGTCATATAGACGGTCATGTACACGCCGAAGGCGTACAGGGAGGTCGTGTTGATCACCCGGACGAGGCCGCCGATGCCGACCTTCGGGCGTTCGGCCATCAGCTTGAAGCTCTCCAGCGCGCTGGAGACGGCGGAGCCGACGCTGACGCGCGTGCCCGTCTTCGCCTCGTGGAGCAGGGCGAAGGCGATGATGCCGCCGGCGCCGACGAAGATCAGGGACAGCCACAGAGTGCCGAGCATGCCCACCACGGGGATCCCGAAGCCGGCCAGGTAGCCGCTGATCACGCCGAAGCCGACGGTGTCGCAGAACCAGAACCAGCCCACGGCCTTGCCCATTGACCGCCGGGGCGTCTGCAGCGTCACCCACACCAGGAAGCCGTAGGCGAAGAACGGGTAGCCGACGCCCCGGATCCCGTAGCTGACGAGCATCCACGGGTAGTTGTGAGCGCCCACGCCCAGTCCCAGGAAGACGACGTGGAACGCCACCCAGATGATGAACCCGATCATCATGACGCGCTTGCATCCCCAGGCGTCGGAGAGTGCGCCGGCCAGCCATGAGGACACGGCGACCACGGCCCCGTAGACGCTGAACAGGGTGGCGACCTGCCCGACGGTGAAGCCGGTCGAGGTGAGGTAGGGGGAGAGGAATCCCTGCTCCAGTCCGTCGCCGACCATGAAGAGGGCGACAGCCAGGAATCCCCATTTCAGGACGGGTTCGATACCCTGTCTCTGCAGAAGGCTCGGGTGCTCCTCGACAGGCGGCGACGATACATTTGCCGACATGGTGTGGACCTTTCGTGCGTGTTCGATGGATCGTGGATTGACTCTGGGACCGTGGAGCGGGCACAGCGGAGCCCGCGGCGTGGCCGTGTCATGGCGTGGTGGCGGGATGGCGTCGTCGCCCCGGGAACGCGGCGTCGCGTCCGGTCGCTTCGTTGGTGGCGGACGACGTCGGGCCGTTCCGGTGTCGTGATGGGTGGGGGCGCGGGCCTCTCCGTCCCCCCGGGGAGGGTCCGCGGCCTCGCCGGCCGCGGACCGTGCGGTGTCAGGCTCGCGGTGTCTTCCGGTAGGAGGTCATCGCCTCGACCGCGGCCTGGATCTGGTCCTCGGAGAGGATCTTCTCCTGACGTCCGGTGGACATCGCCCTCAGCTCGATCTCGCAGATGTACTCCAGGTAGGGCAGCAGCGAGGCGGCGGCCTCCAGGCTCGCCCCCGTCGTGATCGCGCCATGGTTCGCCATGAGGGCTGCGTGGCGGTCCTTGAGCGCATCCGTGACGTTGCGGGCCAGGTCCAGCGAGCCGAAGGGCGCGTAGGGCGCGACGCGGACCGGGCCGCCGAACATGGCCGAGTAGTAGTGCGAGGTGGGAACCGTGTCGACCACGAGGCCCATGGCCGTGGAGGCGGGAGCGTGGTTGTGCGTGATCCCCCGGGCGTCGGTCGAACGGTAGACGCTGAGATGCAGGGGCATCTCGGAGGAGGGCTTGTACTCGCCCTCGATGATGGTCCCGTCCATGTCGATGACGCACACATCCTCGGGGCGCATCTCCTCATAGGGCACCGCCGAGGGTGAGATCACCACCATGTCGCCGTCGCGTGCGGAGACGTTGCCGGCTGTGCCGACGACCAGTCCGGCCTTCTGCATGGCCAGGCAGGTCTCGACCACTGTCCGGCGCTGTTCTTCGAGAAGCATTGCGTTCACCTTTCGTTCGTGGCGTGTGAGAGGACCTCGGGGTTGGCGCAGTGGAGAGGAGCGCCCCCTCCGAGGAAGGCGGCGATGTCCGCGGCGCCGATGCGTGCGGCCCGTTCGGCCGCCTGTCGGGAGGCGCCGCCGAGGTGGGGCGTCATCGTGACGTTCTCGCAGGCCCGGATCGGCGCGTCGGCGGGGAGCGGCTCCGCGTCGAAGCAGTCGAAGGCGGCGGCGAAGAGGTGCCCCGAGTCCAGCGCCTCGACGACGGCGCCGTAGTCGACCAGTTGCCCGCGCGCGCAGTTGACCAGGATGGCGCCCTCGGGCATGGCCGCGATGGCTGCGCGGTCGATGAGGTGGCGGTTGTCCGCGTTCGCGCGCGCATGGAGCGTGAGGATGTGGGAGGAGGTCACGACCTTCTCCAGGGAGTCGACGAACACCACCCCCTCCGGGAGGGTCTCCGGCTTCGCCCAGGGGTCGAAGACGAGGACGCGGGCTCCCATCGCCGCGAGGATGCGGGCGACCCGCGAGCCCACCGCTCCGTACCCGACAACACCGGCGGTCGAGCCCGAGATCTCGATGCCGACGCGGTCGTAGCGATAGGCATCCGAGGGCCACTGGCCCCGGCGGATCTCGCGATCGCGATGGCAGATCTGGCGTGCGGCGTCCATGATCATGCCGACGGTGTGCTCGGCGGTGGCCACGGCGTTGCGCCCGGGGGTGAATGAGACGACCACCCCGTGGCGGGTCGCGGCGTCGATGTCGACGTTGACGGGTCCGCCCCGGCAGATGGTGACCATGGCCAGACCGGGGCAGGCTGAGAGGACTTTCTCGGAGATGGGCCAGGTGTGGCTGAAGCAGACGTCGCATCCCTGGAGCGCCGCGATCAGCTGGTCCTCGTTGCCGTGGGCCTCGTGGACGCCGGCGTAGTCGTGGAACGGAGTCTCGGGCCAGTCGGTGGCGATCGTCCTCGACGGGGTGCCCGGGAGCGCCTCCTCGAGTGCATCGGCGAGGACCTTCGGCGTGAGGAACTCGTCTGCGGCGAGCAGTACCTGGTGCATCATTTTCCTTCCCTGTGGTCGGCCCGGTCGCGGAGCATCCGCAACCCTGGCCATGTCGGTCTCTGCGCATCCCGGATGGAGACGAACGCGGCATATATGTCCTGGTAGGCGGCGTGCTCGTCGGGATCCGGCTCGAAGGCCTGCCTCTCCTGCTGGAGCATCTCGATGGCCGCGGGCTCATCTGGCGCAAGCCCTGCGGCGACGAGGGCCTCGGTCGCGGCCCCGCGCGCGCCTGCCTCGGAGGCCTCGGAGCGAAGGACGCGTCTGCCTGTGACGTTCGCCAGGATCTCGCAGAGGATGTCGGAGTGGAAGGCTCCTCCGGAGACGACGACGTCCCCGTCCTGTCCGAGGAGCTGCTGGCACTCGTGGAGGGCGAAGGCGACGCCCTCGTAGGCGGCCCTGATGAGCTGGCCCGGGACGGTCTCGATGCTCATTCCCAGCCACGAGGACGAGGCGTTCATGTCGAGGAACGGGGCTCTCTCCCCTCCCGGCGCGCCGTAGGGCAGGAAGAGGACGCCCCCGGAGCCCGCCGGGTGCTGGCGGGCCAGGGCATCGACCTCGTTCCAGGGCCGCTCGCCCAGGCCGAGGACGCTCCTGGCCCAGTCGAGGTTCGGGGCGCCGGTCATCGGCGCGAGGAACTCCAGGACCTGACGCCCGCGCCCGGTCGCCACGACCATCGAGAGGTCGGTCGCGCGATCCCCGGCGCTGGGGCGGAGCACGCCGACGACGTCCGTGGTGCCCACGATCGTCCACCCCTGCCCGTCTGCGACGGCGCCCAGGCCGACGCCGCACGCGGAGACGTCGATCATTCCGGTCGCGACGGGGATCCCCGGGGGCAGGCCGGTGGCCGCGGCGGCCTCCGCGGTGACGGTCCCGCCGGACCGGTCCGCATGGTGGATGGGAGCGAGGAGGCCCAGGCACTCCTCCTCGCCGAGCACGTGGGCCAGTTCTTCGGAGTACCCGGAGAGGCCGACGATATCGAGAAGCGTGCGCGAGGCGTCCGTGTAGTCGGTGGCGTACTCGCCGGTCAGGCACAGGCGGATCCAGTCCTTGCAGGCCAGCTGGTGCGCGGCCCGGGCCGTGACGTCGGGGCTGGTGCGACGCAGTTCGGCCCACAGGGCGGGGAACAGGCCCGGAAAGACGGTTGTGCCGGTGGTCCGGCGGATCGCCTCGGCCTCGGGTCCGGATACCCAGCCAGAGACCACGCCGGCCGCCCTGGAGTCCAGCCAGGTCGCGGCGGGCCCCACCGGGGTCCCCTCGTGATCGACCATCCAGGCCCCGTCGCCCTGCGCGGTCACGCCGACGCCGGCGATCACGGCGCCCTCGAGGGCGGAGGTCACCGATCGCAGGCAGGATGCAACGGCCTGCCAGACCGCTTCCATGTCCTGTTCGGCGTGGCCTCCCCTGCCATAGCAGACCGGCACTCCGTGGCTGGCCGAGGCCAGGGTCGTGCCGTCGAGTCCGAAGGCGATGGCCTTCACCGCTGTCGTTCCGCCGTCGATGCCGATCACGACCGTCTGTTCCCGCATGGACTCCTCCTTGAGCGTTCCCTGCCTCCGACGTTCCGGGTTGACATTAGGCTCGGCTCCGCTCCACGACCTCGTTGCGGAGTCTTCCGCGCACACAAGTGCGAGATGATTCATCCGTGACCGCGACCTGACTGAGAAGGAGTAGAATTCGGCTCCGCGTTGTCCGGACCGTGGCAGCGGCGCTCGGACGCGCGATGACCGCCCATCGGCAGGCCGTTTCCTCCCGCCCTCGGCGCAACGGCGTGCGCCCGCCCGTGACATTCGTTCACGCTGGGAGGGTCTCCGCCCGCCCACCTTTAACATTTCGAGTGAGCGCCGGACCGAGCGCAACGGGGATCGAGTCCAGAGCCGGACGAAGGAAGCAATGATGGAGGACAGCCATGACGACGCCGTTCGACGTGTGGCGGAGCTGTACTACTTCGACGGGTTGACCGAGACGGCGATCGGAGACCGGCTGGGGTGCACGCGCTGGAGCGTGGGGCGTCTGCTGGAGGAGGCGCGCCGACGTCATCTGGTGACGGTCACCATCAACGACCCCCTGGCACGCCGCCACGACCTCGAATCGGAGCTGTGCTCGCGTTTCGCCTTGCGAGCGGCGATGGTGGTGCCCACCCAGCCGGCCACGGGCGCGACGTTGGAACTGGTCATCCGCTCGGCCGTCGCCTACCTCACCGGACTGCGTCCCCGGCCCCGCTCCCTCGGCATCGGGTGGGGACGCACCATGGCGATGCTCGCTCGCTGCATCCCTTGGAACTGGTCATGCGGCATCGACGTCTACCAGCTCAACGGGGGTATTGCGCGTTCTCCCCGCGATCTGGTCTCGACGGCCGTCGGCGAGCTGGCCCGCCGGACCCGTGGCACTCCGCACTGGGTCCCCGCTCCGACCATCGTGGCGAACGGGTGGGCATGGGACACCGTCATGCACGAGCCGATCGTGTCCACGACGCTGAGGGACGCGCGCACGGCCGAAGTCACGGTGTACTCCCCGGGCTCGGTGGGCGACGACTCCCTCATGGTGAGGCTCGGGTACCTGAGCGCCCGGGAGATCCCGAACCTCCTCGACTCGGGCGCCTCTGCCGACGTGCTCTCCCATCTCGTCACCGCCGACGGCACAGCCGCCTCCGACGACCTGGAGGCTCGCACCGTCTCCTTCCCGATATCCGGCCTCACGGCCGGGCAGACCGTCATCGCGGTCGGATGCGGTCCGAGGAAGGCGAGCGCCTTCCGCTCGGTCCTGTCGGGACGGCTGGCATCGGTTGCCGTGCTGGACTCGGAGACGGCTCTGAAGGTTCTCGGAGGGAAAGGCTAACGGAGTTGGGGGTTCCCCCGCCGACAGGACGCCGAGCCTCATTCCGCCCGCGCCTCGACCCGAGTGTCTCTCGCGGCACAGGGACTTCACAATCACATTCCGATGACCGATGACCACCCGAACGGATGCCACATATGATCGTTCCGGAACACCCGCTTCGTCCTCATCCGGCGGCCAGGTGACAGTGTGGAGGCCGGCTGGACGAGCGGCAGAGTAGAGGAGCACACGCATGGCCCGGAGAGTTCGTATCGCGGTGGCGGGAACGGGATATGTCGGACTGTCGTTGGCGGTGCTGCTCTCCCGGCACAACCATGTGCAGGCCGTCGATGTCATGGCCGAGAAAGTCGATCTCATCAACCGGAAGCAGTCGCCGATCGCCGATGCCGAGATCCAGGATTTCCTGGCGAACCATGACTTGGATCTCCTGGCGACTGTTGACGGAGCCGCGGCCTACGGCGACGCGGAGTTCGTCATCGTGGCCACGCCGACCAACTACGATCCGCACAAGAACTTCTTCGACACCTCGTATGTCGAGCAAGTCATCGACCTGGTCCTTTCAGTCAATCCCGAAGCGGTCGTAGTCATCAAGTCGACGGTGCCGGTCGGCTACACGGAGGTTCTCACCGATCGCTACCCGCAGGGCCGGTTTCTGTTCGCCCCCGAGTTCCTCCGCGAGGGCCACGCGCTCCACGACGACCTGCACCCCTCCCACATTATTGTCGGCATTCCGGCGAACTCCGCATTCACCACAGAACTCGCTATTGCCGCCGCGCGGTTTATCGGCCTTCTATCTGAAGCCGCGGAGGACGAGAACGTCCCGGCCCTGACCATGCGCAGCACCGAGGCTGAGGCCGTCAAGCTCTTCGCCAATACCTACTTGGCACTGCGCGTGGCCTATTTTAACGAGCTCGACACCTACGCCAGCGTGCGCGGTCTTGACACCTCGAAGATCATCCAGGGCGTCGGCCTAGACCCCCGCATCGGATCCCACTACAACAACCCGTCGTTCGGATACGGCGGGTACTGCCTTCCAAAGGATGCAAAGCAGTTGCTAGCGAACTACGAGGACGTGCCTCAGAATCTTATCGGGGCCACCGTCGAGGCGAATAGGACTCGCAAAGAGTACATCGCCGATCAAGTCATCAGTCACGTCATGGACGTGGCTTCCCACGGCGTCAGCAACCCCACCGTAGGCATCTACCGTCTCACCATGAAGTCAGGCTCCGACAACTTCCGCCAGTCTTCCATCCAAGGCATTATGAAGCGGGTGAAGGCAAAAGGAATCCCCGTCATCGTCTATGAACCGATGCTGGAGGATTTCGAATTCTTCGGTAGCCCCGTCACCCACGATCTCACCGCCTTCAAAGCCGACAGCGACATCATTGTCACCAACCGATGGAACGCCGATCTCACCGACGTCATCAACAAGGTCTATACCCGCGATTTGTTTAGACGGGACTGAGCTAGGGCGTGTCTCTTATATGTGTGGTGAGGCTTGCTGGATACTGGGCGGGTGAGTTCGAGGAGTCGGTTTGAGGCGTTGACGGATGAGCAGTGGGAACGGATTGCACCGCTCCTGCCGTCCAATGAGGGCAGGAAGGGCCGCCCGTTCACCAACAATCGGATGATCGTCAATGGGATCATCTACCGGTACAGGACGGGGATCCCGTGGAGGGACTTGCATCGCGGTGAGTTCGGCCCGTGGCAGACCGTGTGGAAGAGGCATCGTTCCTATGCGCGTCGGGGCGTGTGGGACAAGGTCCTCGCCCAGATCGTGGGCCAGGCCGATGCGGTGGGGAAGGTGGATTGGACGGTGAGCGTGGACGCGACGGCCACTCGTGCTCACCAGCACGCCACGAACACGACGCGCCCCGAGCAGGACACAGGGGGCGAGATCGAACGACAAGAAATCCCCTACCGGCGAGGATGAGCCCGCAGGCCATGGGATCGGGCGGTCTCGTGGTGGCCTGACCACGAAGATCCACCAGGTCGTGGATGGACGCGGCCGTCCCTTGGCGATGGTGGTAACAGGCGGTCAACGCAACGACGGCGTGATGCTCGCTGAGACCTTGGAAGACATCTACGTCCCTCGTCCCCTCGGTCGTCCCCGGACTCGCCCCGACACGGTGATGGCCGACCGGAGTTACACGTCCGGTGCGAACCACTCCTACCTGCACGCTCGTGGCATCAAGACGGTGATTCCTGAGAAGAAGAACGAGATCGCAGCCCGCAAGAAACGCGGAATCAGGGGCGGACGCCCGCCCGCCCTGAATGCTGAGGCCTACGAGGGCCGCAACGTCGTGGAGCGTTCCTTCAACAGCGTCAAACAATGGCGAGGACTCGCCGCCAGATACGACAAACTCGCCACCACCTACCGCTCAGCCACCGTCCTGCACGCCATTCTCCAATGGCTCAACACATAGGAGACATGCTCTAGGCAATGGCGCCGTAGTACCCTCGATACCACTTCGCGAAGGCGCGCAGGCCGTCCTCGAGCGGAGTCTGGGGCTTGTAATCGAAGTCACGCTGGAGAGCGGAAGTGTCGGCATAGGTCACGGGAACGTCGCCGGGCTGCATGGGCACCAGCACACGATGGGCCTCGAAGGCATAGCCCTCGGGAAGAACGCCTTCTTCCACGAAAACGCGCTGCAGCGTGGCCACGAAGTCGAGCAGGTCGTTGGGATCACCGTGGCCAATGTTGTAGACGCGGGCGGCCGGCGTGGGCAGGCCGTCGGCACCGGTCGTGACCTCGGGAGGGTTGTCCATCACGCGGCAGATTCCCTCGACGATGTCGTCGACGTAAGTGAAATCGCGCTTGCAGTTCCCCATGTTATAGATCTTGATCGTGCCGCCGACACGGAGCGTCTTCGCAAACTTGAAGTAGGCCATATCTGGCCTACCCATCGGGCCGTAAACCGTGAAGAAGCGCAGGCCGGTCGCGGGGATGGAATACAGCTTCGAGTACGCGTTCGCCATGAGCTCGTTGCTCTTCTTGGTCGCCGCGTAGAGGGAAACCGGCGAATCCACGTTGTCCGCCTCACTGAACGGCACCTTCTCGTTGCCTCCATACACGGACGAGGACGACGCGTACACGAGGTGCTTCACCGGATGATGCCTGCAGCATTCCAGCACGTTGAAAAAGCCCACAAGGTTACTTTCAATGTAGGCCTTAGGATTTTCGATGGAGTACCGCACCCCCGCCTGGGCGGCGAGGTTTACCACCATCTCGAATTCATGTTCGGCGAACAAGCGCTCCAGCAGTGCGGCGTCGCAGAGATCTCCGCGCACGAACGTGAAGCGCCCGTCGCGGTCCGCTTCCCGCAGCATCGCAAGGCGCGCCTCCTTGATGCCGGGGTCGTAGTAGTTGTTCAGGTTGTCGAGCCCGACGACGATATCGTCTGTAGTCTCGAGCAGCCGCCTGCACAGGAATGCGCCGATGAAACCGGCGGCACCGGTGACCAGGACCGTTCTCTTTTTCCGCTGCTCCAACTTCATTTCCTTCCTCCCCCGCATGCGAGTGGGGCGCCGGTCATTCCTCGACCAAATCCCGTATCTGCGAGGCCCGCAGCTCGTAGCCCTTACCCGACATGTGATAGCCGTCGGTGGCGAAGAGTTCCGCCTTCGGCGTACCGTCCGCCTCGCAGTAGAAGCTGTAGAGGTCCACCCACTCGACGTAGCCCAGCTCCTCGCAGAGGGCCTCGTACTCGGAATTCAGCTCCTCCACCTGGCCCACGTACTTCGAGGTGCGCGGAAGGACGCTCTGCAGGTAGATCTCCGCGTCGGGCAGCTGCGCGTGCAGCTCCTCAAATGTCTGCCGTACGTAGCCCACGGTGTCCCCGGTCGCATGGTCCCGGCTCACGTCGTTCGTTCCGATCATCAGAAAGACTTTCCTAGGTCGTTCTGAGACGATAGTGTCTACCCTGTTGAGGAAGCCTTCCGCGGTGTCGCTGCCGATGCCCCGGTTGGCCACCTCAACGCCGTCGAAGAACTCGTCCCAGAGGCCGTACATCGTAAGACTGTCGCCCGCCATCACCACGTCAGCACCGTCCCCCGACGAAAGGTTGCGTGCTTGGTAGACGTAGGGCTCGTACCACTGATTCTCGGAATACGCCCCCCCTCCCCGAGCCGAGCAGGTTACGGACATCCGTGAACTTCCAGATGCACGCCGCCGCAATAGCCAAGACGAGAATCACATTCAGGACAAGGGAGACCTTCGGCCAGAGCTTGGATTTCATTGGATGCTCTTCTCCCGTCATTGCCCTCCCGTCTTCCGCCTCCTGCGTGTCAGCAGCCAGGCGGCCAGCGCGGCCAACGGTAGGTACACGGCAAAGCCGATGCCGATCCTCGCCACCATGTCGACGACGTCGCTGCCCATGTAAGGCACGAGCTGGAGGACCGCGGCCATCAGCGCGCCTATGCAGAGGAAAACCGCCAAGTACAGCGTGTAGCGGCCGAGCGGGAAGCTCTTCCTGACCCTCACCGCCTGGTAGACCAACACCGCCGCCTCAGCCGCGACGGAAGCGAACGAGGCGCCCAGAGCACCCAAAGTGGGCACCAGCGCGAGGTTAACGACAACGCTAGCTGCGGCTCCGCAGAACGCGGAGACGAGGAACACGTTGTCGAGCTTGCTAGGGATGAGGTACTGGGTTCGCATGACGTTGCCGAAGCCCAGGAGCGGGACGGTGGCGCAGAGCACGACGAGTGCCGCCGCGGTCGTCTCGAAGCCCGGGCCGTAGAACACCTCCACAAAGGGGTAGGCCACGCTGGGGATGCCGAAGGCCGAGACCCCGGCGAACGCCATCACGGCGAGCATCGTCCTGTCGATGTGCGAGCGTGCCTTCTCCATCTCGCCCTTGGCAAGCAGCGCGCTCGTCCTGGGCAGCATCACCGTGCCCACCGCCGCCACGAGCGCCGTCGGCACCGAGACGATCTTCGCGGCGTTGTCGAAGAAACCCACCGCTTCCTCGTCCACCATGGCTCCCAGGATAATGCGGCTCAGCGTGTTGTAGATGCTGATGGCGATCACGGAGACGAAGAGGACGATGTTGGGCCTCACGTGCGCGAACACTTCGGACGCACTGGGTTTGTGAAAACCTATGTACCGCCTGAGGAACGGCCAGAGGATGAGCTGTGAGACGAGAAAGCCGCCGCACATGACCGCGACGTAGACGTCCACGTCGCCGGCGTCCCGCACGAGGATGAACACGAGGGCGGCCGTAGCCACCTTGACGACCGTGTTGCGGATGACCGTGAGCTTGAACTGCTCCATCCCGAAGAAGAACCAGTTCACGTCGAAGAGTGACGAGAGCACGAATAGGCCCTGCAGCAGAGCCACCGTCAGGTCGTTTGCGAAGAGAAACGAGTAGGCGAGATAGGCGGCGCCGGAGAGGACGAAACAGGCGGCCTGCAGGGCGTAGATGGACCAGAAGGCCCTCGTCCTCGCATCCCGATCGTCCTGGCAGGCGGCGATGGTGCGGTTGCCGTAGTTGTCCAGGCCGAGCTTCACGAAGTAGACGAAGTACTGCGCGATGGCGTAGGAGTAGGAGTACGTACCAACGCCCGAAGCCCCGATGACGCGCGAGAGGTACGGTGCCGTGACCAGCGGCAAAGCGAGTATGAGCAGCTGGTAGGCGAAGCTATAGGCTATGTTCTTCTTCAGGGATGCCACGTCAGAAAAGATCCTCGTCATGGGCCTCGCGGTAACGGATGACATCGGCCGGGTTCCCGCCGACGATCGCGTTCGCGGGCACATCCCTGATGACGATGGCCCCAGCGCCGATGACGGCACGATCCCCAACATGCACGCCACCCACGATGACGGAACCGGGATAGACGACGACGTCATCACCCAACGCCGGGTAAAGGCCCCTGTTCTGCCCAAGGGTAACGTTCTGGTAGATCTTAACGTTATTACCGATAGTGGCGCCCTCGCCAATAACGATTCCGATCGGGTGCGGAAGCTGCAGGTTCTTACCCACGCGGACGTTCGAGGAGAAGACAATGCCGTGACGTGAGCAGACTCTGTTTGAAAGATGGCTAGCCAAGGTTCCAGAGGACATGGCAACGTGCCGCACCGTGATCCCCACCCTATACTGGTAGCTCGTCATGTAGCACTTCACCCCCCTGAGAAGTGCGTGGTCGCGGCCCTCGAACGGCTCCCAGATCTAGCTGAGAGGACCGGACCTCTGAGGCTTGCTCCGAAGGGCGTTCATGCCGCCCTCCCGAGGCAGAGGCAATGGCCTGGGAAGCTAATGACATGAGCTACCCCCCTCCCCGGCCTCAGGCCGCCTTGGGGCGTCTACAAGACGGATGACCCTGTTAGCGCCCACGACGACCGCGTGGGCGGGGACATCCCTTGTAACGACGGCGTTCGCCCCGATGACGGCACCGTCGCCGATCGTGACGTTGCCAATGATCTTCGCCCCGGCATAGACGATCACGCCATCGCCCAGCGTCGGGAAGCCAGCGTTGTCACCCTTGCCGATGGTCACTTGCTGGTAAAGGATGCAGTCGTCTCCGATGACGGTGCCGCTGCCGAGACAGATACCGAGCACATGCATCATGCGGAATCTCTTTCCGATCGTTGCCTGGGGAGAGACCCAGGCGCCGTAGCGTTCTAGGAGGACGTTGTGGTTGCGTATCACGCCGAGCTTGCCGCCCCTGCCGTGAGTCAGGCGGTAGAGGCGCAGATGAGCCTTGAGGGCGGAGTTGGTAAGGCGGCTAAAGGCGAGTTTCGGCCAGAGTATCTCGCGCGTGTTACAGAGACTCTTGTAGATGCGCACGAGATCGGATTTGTCCTCGGAAGAGGCCTCGAGCGAGGCCACGGTGGCCGGACCGAACTCGACGCGCATCACGTGTTGCGTCCTGCGAGAGCCCTCTACGGAATCGAAGCTCAGGTGTCCAGACGAGTAGCGAGGGTGGCAGTCGCAACGGTGCTCCCCGACCATGGAGGGATTATGGTAGACAGTGGCCAGTTCCGCGAGGACGCCGTGCTCGCTGCAGAGCAGGACGTGCTGCATCCCGAGGTGGTCGGGGTAGGTGTCGGTCACGAAGAGACCATCACCGACGTAGCTCGGGTGTCCGTCGGCAGAGAGTTGCGGCAACTCATCGAAATCACCGGTCTCAACGTCGTAAAGACGATAGGTGCAGGCAGAGCCGCTCAACACGGTGAGGAGGAGGTGGCGCTCGTCCTTCCAAACGTAGTGCGAGGCCCGAGTGAAGTCCGAGAGGACGTTGATGGGAATCCCGTCGTGGTCGATGATGACGACGTGGTTCCGCAGACGGCCGGACGGCTCCTTCCAAAGGTGGAAGAACATCAACCTTTCAGCGTAAGGGCAAGCTGAGATGTGGTTGACGTAGCTTGAGCCGTCGAGAAGGTCTCCAGGGGGGTCGATCTCCTCGATTTGGGTCATGGTGAGGATACAGGCGATCGAAGAGTCCTCGAAGTCGCCTCGCCAAATCCCGTTCAAGGAATCGTGCACATAACGATTGAAGTCAACATCGACGTTGGTATAGCCATAGCCCGGCCTCAGGCGCCCAAGTATCGTGAAGTCGGGATAGAAGGCGTAGCGGCAGTCCCGTGAAAGCGCGTAAACAGGAAACGGATAGGACGCGAGCTCCCTGCCGTCCACTCCAACGACGCGGCTGATGAACTTCGAACCGTCGAAGTCATTGAATAGGACTGTGTCTTCCCTGAACCACTGAGCACGGCAACCCATCTGCCAGCACCATGCGGAAGTCTTGGCAATCTCGCGCATTCCGGTGCCATCGACGGCGGAGAGCATGAGAGAGGCCGGTTCGCCCTCGGACCTAACGGCGAGACATAGCTGCATAGTTCCGCTGGGGTTGGTCGCGGGGACGTCATAGTACCCGAACCAGCAGTCTGCGGAATCGTCCGCCAAGGTCGCGTGAACAGAGACGGCCGGGTTGATGACCTCGCGCTTGCGGTAGAAGGAGGCTGCGCGCAACCCGCCGACAAGCAGGCGGCGGTAACCGGCGTCGCCCAGCGCGTTCACGATTCTTTGCTTGAGACTCACTTGTGCCCCCTATCGAATCGCATTGATGTAGTAAGGCCAGAAAGACACTTTGAAAAGCGCCGCCCAGAAACGCGGCCAGGCGAGGTAACGAATGCCGCCCGAGCAGCGAAGATTATAGAGCACTGAGCGAAGCACGCGGCTCGCAACGATCCGCTCCACCCAGCTCGCGTCAAGCGACACGTCGTCGCGACGCGCCGCATCTATCAGAAAGTGGCAAACCTCGTCAAGCTCCGCGGGCGCAGCCGACAATGCCTCGTTGGTGATCCTCCCGAGGAGCTCGGACTGCCTCAAGGTGGCGTCCACGCCAGTCGAGCGCAGGTACTTGAGCCGCGCCTGGTCCGCGCAGGCTCTCTGCGCGTCGCCCTTCTTGCTCGTGATCTGTCCTCCGTGGATTCGGTACTCCAGAAGTATCTCCGGCTGGAGAGCGATCTTGCCGGCGGTGCAGAGGTCGACCCAGAGCATGTAGTCCTGCGCATAGCGCTGCTCAACGTCATAACGAATGCCACGCTCAAAAAGTGCGTCAAGCCGCAGAATCATAGTCGGATGAACCAGCGCGTTCCTGAGCGCAAGTGTGGCCCGCAGCTCCTCATCGCACGAGTAGGGACGAGGCCGCACCTTGTCGGTACCCAGGAACCGTACCTGCGCTCCAGCGGCGATGAGGTCCGGGTCGGCCTCCATAAAAGCGACCTGTCTCTCAATCCTGGTAGGAACCGCCACGTCGTCCGCATCCATGCGAACGACATAGCGCCCCCGCGCCTCACCCAAAGCCCTGTTGACGGACCTCGACTGGCCCAGATTCTCGTCGTTGACAATCACACGCAGCCGCTCGTCCCCAACGGAGCCGAGCCATGCCCTGTTCTCCTCACTGAGCCCGTCGTCAACAATGAGGAACTCAAAGTTCCCGTATGTCTGCCCAAGGATACTGCCGACAGCCTCCTCGAAGAACTCCTGATTCGTGTCGTAGGCAGCCATGATGACGCTGACGAATGGAAGGTCCTTCATGCTCGCGCATTGGTCAAGCTTGGTCTCATTCATGCATGTTCACCTTCACGAGCTCAAAGTCATGAAAAGTCTGGCCCCGCACAGAGTTCAGGCATTCGTCAAGGTAGCGCTCTGCGTTATACGCGGGGATGATCACAGAGAAGAGCGGCATGGGCGATCACAGACCTAGAATGGTCGAGGTGTAAGGGACGATGGCATTGCCTCCGTTGAGCACGTAGGCGACGAAGAAGTAGGCGAAGAAAAGGACTATCGTGAGCCACCCCGCGATCCTGAGGCTCCGGCCGCGGCCGTCCGCCATCAGCCCGCCGAGGAGGGGCGACGCAAAGATGAGGCCATAGTACGAGAACCTCATGAGGCTCGTCGCCACGGTGTTGAGCTGGATGGCGATACACCCCACCACGAACATGAGCGCGTAGAACTCAAGGCCGTCGTCCACAAGAGAGGGTCCTTCCCCGTCGGGCGGGGAATCGGCACTGCGCCCCCTTCCGGAGGCTTTGACAACGGCCAGGAGGACCAGGCCCGAGGCAAGCAGGATGAGGCCCGAGTAGTTAAGGCGGTCGCTCGACGCGTTCAGGACGTACTGGTAGGAGTCCTTGAACGCGGAGAAGAACTGTACGAGCCGGTCCCCCAGCACAAAGACGAGGAAAAGCCCGGCCGCGAGCAGGACGTGGAACATGAACCCCTGTGCGCGCCCGAAGAAGGCGCGGCGCGTGCCGATGCTCTCGAAGGCGCGCCAGCACGGGTAGACCGCGACGAAGACGACCGCGGTCTGGTGGAAGAGCGTGGCGAACACGACCGCCGCAAGGAACGGCAGGAGCCGCCGCTCCAGGCAGAACGTGAAGGCCCACAGCACGACCGCCACGGCCATCATCTGCTTCATGGTGTTGAGAGAGATAGGGAAGAGCAAGACGTAATAGGCGAGCATGCCGGCCCAGAGACCCACGCCCCTGAGCTTCCTGAGCGCCAGGTAAACGAAGGAGCTCGTGAAGAGCTGAATGGAGGTGAGATAGAACCAGAGGGTTCCGCCGAGCCTCGACATAGCCCACGAGAACACGTTGAAGCCGAGAGGGTGGTAGCTCGCGTTGCCCTCGAGGTAGCCTGGCAGGTCGCTGTCGAGAGCGCCCGTATAGCTGTTATATCCGTAAACCATGACGTCAGTCCCCACCTGCTTGTCCCTGAACCCCGCGAGCAGGGCCGGAAGGACGAGGGCCGCCAACACGAGGATCACCCGCAGCGGACCCCTCGTCCTCTCGGAGAGCCAGAAAAGGAACGCCGCGACCGCGAACGTCAGGAGATAAGGGAGCGCGCCTACCATGCCGCGCACCCGAAGCAGGCGGCGCGACCAAGCCGTCGCGACTGGCTGCGACAGCCGTCGAACCGACCAAAAGCCGGCAGCCAAGAACGAAGGCCAGCACCACATCCGGGCCTCTGAACTGCAGGAAAGATCCGGCAACCTAGCAAAGGAGACAGGCTCAAAAGCTGTCCTGGCCCCCCGCGCACAAACTCGAGCACCAGACGGCCCAGCATGAGGATGTTGGCGACGAACCCGACGATGCCGAAGTCAAGAAGCACCTGCAGGAAGAAGTTGTGGATGTTGCCCTCCCAGAAATAGGTGCCGCTGACCATCGACACGTGCTTGACGGCGTTGCCCGCGCCCGCGCCCAGAATCGGGGCGTCAAGGAAGGTCACCAGCGGGTATTGCCGCATATTTAACCGACCCTCACTTCCGACCCCATTCCCGATCGAGAGGAAACGGTCGACGATGATTTCGCCGAAGGCGCTCACAGCGATCAAGGCTGCAGCCGCGACGAGAAGAATTATGAGCGCCTTCTTCAAGAAGGCCCGGTCTCGAGGCTTGACCAAATAGACGTAGAATAGAACAAGGGCGGTAAGAACCATTCCGCCCCTCGAGGCATAGAGCGCAGAGACCCCGAGACTCCCTACAAGAAACAAGTTCTCCTTGAGGTCCCGATTGAAAAAGACGCCAAAGAGAGCAAGCCAAGAGGCGTCAAGGTTGACGCCTCCCCCGAATATCGAGGGGATCGATGGATGACTTCCCCATGAGTCGGCAAAGAAGCTCAAGATAGCCTGCCGATAATAAACGATGCGAAGGAGAATGATAACGAGAAAAGCGAAGTCGACGTTCTGGCTTATACACCTGAGGTTCTCCGCAGTGAGCCCTTGCCCAAGACCGAAAACCGCGGCCACAACTATATAGAAGAAGACATATTTGAAGAAGGAGGCGCTCAGCCCGTAGACCAAAAAGTCCACAAAGGAGAGAACCGTCATTAGGACAAAGAACAGCGTGAGCCAAATATTCAGCAACAACCAAGCCCCACGCCTCTTAGCCACAGAAACAAGGAAGAGCGCGATGGCGATAAGTTGGCAAGGCTTTATGGAAGCCTTTCCCACCTTGAAGAAGGTAATGTTCTGAAAACAAATAATGAGCATTAGGATAGTGAGGGAGGTGATAGCAAAACGCCTATCTCGCTCCTGAACGGAAGTCTTCACAGGATAGGAAGCGGAAACATGTCCGTCTGCATGTTTGTTTGAACGGATAGCCATCGACGCCAAGCTCATCGCAGCAACCCCGCCCTCCTGCACGCCGCGCAGAAGGCACGGAACGGGCCCTCGCCTAGGCACGCGATGGTAGCGGCGAGGCGCTCGCGCTTGCGGGCGCAGGGGTCGGCTGCCACGACCCGGCGGTACTTCACGAGCTCGGCCCACAGGCGCGCACGCTCAGCATGCTGGTCGGCGGGGACCTGAGCGTAGACCATGCGGTTCACGCTGAAACAGCGGCTTGCGGCCGCATCTGCGAGGTCTGGGTACCACGCGCAGATGTCGGCGTAGAGCTGGCGCGAGACGACGATGGAGCTGTCAGCCTTGATAGGGCGATAGTTCTGCCGGATGATGCTTGCTTTACGCCACCTATAGGCGTAAAGCGACGGACAGTCCACGAGCGCGACGTGCTCCGCGCGG
Organism: Schaalia naturae; assembly: GCF_042665795.1. Classification (NCBI taxonomy): domain Bacteria; kingdom Bacillati; phylum Actinomycetota; class Actinomycetes; order Actinomycetales; family Actinomycetaceae; genus Schaalia; species Schaalia naturae. Next base: position 335,283 of record NZ_JBHTEF010000001.1, on the reverse strand, counting down.
GCGACCATTTTATAGACGGTCGCGAGATCTTCATAGTAGAGGCCCTCGGGGAATGGGCTGTCCTCGGGCAGCACGCCGTGGCGGCTGTAAAGCCGCCACGGCGCACCCGTATCGAGCGCTTGGTAGAGCATCAAGCGCTGCACATCACGGGTTTGCAATGGCGTCGCCACCGGCACTTCGACAAGAGAGCGCACGAGATCGCACGGCCCTTTCTCGGAAAACACTCTACCCATAGGGATGGCAGCAATCTCGCAGTTCATCGAAAGCGCAGCAGAGAGTAGAGCCTCGACGAAAACCGGGGACACGTAGTCGTCGGAGTCCACGAAAGCAATCCACTCGCCGCGCGACTCAGCGAGGCCGGCGTTGCGAGCGGAGGAGAGGCCGCCGTTGGTCTTGTGGACGACCTTGAAGCGATGGTCCTTGTTGGCGAACTGGTCACAAATTGCAGGAGAGCCGTCGGTGGAGCCATCGTCCACAACGACGACCTCGATGTTCCTGTAGGTTTGTGCGAGGACGCTATCTAGGCACTCAGCCACGTAAGGCTCCACGTTGTAGACGGGAACCACCACGGAGACGAGGGGGTTCTTCTCTCTCACGCGGAAGCCGCCCTCTTGGCCTCGGAGGCCAGGTGCTCGTAGCATGCAACGAGCTTAGGCGCGGCCTTCTCGATGTCGTAGTCGTCGAAGCGCAGGCGTTCGTGCTTGGAGAGGCTGCGGTCGCGGGCGGGGGCTTCTGCGATCTGCGAAAGAGCCGCGGCCCAGGCCTTCGGGTCCCCTACAGGTAGGAACTCGCAGGTGCCGGTCACGTCTACCTCGCGGGTGATCGCGTCCGACAGCAAGCACGGCAGACCGGCCCTCTGTGCCTCGACGCCGACGAGGCACAGTCCCTCGTAGAGGCTGGGCAGCGCGAACGCGTCGAATGCCTGGTAAAGCCGGTTGGCGTCCTCTCGCTGTCCCAAGAACATTACCTTGTCCGCGACCCCGCGCTCGGCCGCCCGGAGCTCGACGAGGGGCCTGCTGTCACCGTCACCGGCGAAAACGAGGACGGAGTCGGGGCGAGTCCGGGCGAGTTCGGCGAAGACGTCGACCAGAAACGCTTGGTTTTTCTGCGCCATGAACCGCCCGAGGTGCCCGATGGCAAACGTGTCGCCGACGAGGCCCAGCTCGCTTCGCGCCTCCGCGCGAACCGAGGCACTGAAGGAAAAGGCTTGCAGATCTATCGCGTTGTAGACGACGTCGAAGCTCGCACCCTTGCCGAACAGCCATTCACCAGCGTACTCGCTGCACGCGAAGCGCTTCGTGGGATAGAGGTTGGAGAGACGCTTCAGCACGGCCTTCATGGCGTTCTTGGCGTGTTCTCCCCTGCCCGACGTCGAATGCGAGTGCGCGATGCGGATCGGCACTCTCGCCCTTTTGGCCGCACGGAGCGGAAACACGGAGAGCGCATTGACGTGGCTGTGGACGATTGGCCAGCGCTCGGCACGGAAGAGAATCTCCAGCTCACGCGTGTAGCGCGGAAGCCGCTGGTAGGGCGGCACCTCGAAGACGCGCCCGCCGAGCGACTCGATCTCGTCGCGCGGCACGATCGTCGAATCCTCGTCGACGAGGAAGTCGAACTGCACACACGAGCGGTCGACGTGGCGATAGTAGTTCATGACAACGGCTTCCACACCGCCGCCCCTCATTTTGCCGATGACCTGCGCGACACGGATTGGAGAAGACATGTCTACCTACCCGCCCTACCGGTGAACATGGCACCAGACGCCATGCCGAAGAGACACTTTGGGAATCGATAGCGGGCATCCTGCGCGTGTGCGGCTGAACTTCCACCGTGCCCCGAATAGGGCTCTGGTTTATTACTCCACATGCACCGAATGCGTGTATCTGGGAACGCCACAGCCATAGCGTCAGGCACTTTTTCGGCGCCGCCTAGTCGCTCGGTCCATTTATCGACCAGTACCCCGCTCATGTGAGAGATTCCCCCATCCCGCGCCCAGAGCGATCCCAAGCGCCACGAGACTGGAGAACCACTACCGTCCTCCTGCCTCATTCGAACCAGTCTTCCCCTGCACCGACTCCACCAGCCGGAAGTGCCGTCTGCGCGGTCGTCGTATCGGGTCGCCCAGCGGGACAGACCCAGACAGAGGCCATTGAGGCCGCTCATTGACTCTCCGTTCGAAGACACCATTCGCGGGCGTTGATGAGGTTGACGGGATCTGAATCGGCCGCCGTCCTCGTCCCGCTCCGGTTCGATGGAACTCTTTGAGCATATCCCGGCCCGCCCTCATCTCCGGGTAGTCGTCCCACATTGATAGACAACGGTGCCGGCCCCACCTGAGTGGAACCGGCCCCCGTTTTCAACGATTCAGGCCGCACGGGAACCATCGCTCCCGGTCGCAGCTGTCATAAAAGTGAGACAGCCCTGCTGATGAAGCCTCCGCTCATCTGGGCGCAGACCCATCCGTGTAGTTATCGTCACCCTGGGTCCAGCTGAAATGACGGCGCAGCGCCTGGCCGGTCTTCGCGATGGGGTGCTGCTCCTCGTCGGCGATGAAGCGGCGGGCGAAAGTCCCATCCTGGATGTCGGCGAGGACACCCTTCATCTCGTCCTTGACCTGGGGGCCGATGACGTGTGGACCGGAAACGACGTCCACGACATGAGCGTGGAACAAGTCGACCACCTGCACGACGCCGGTCCGGCGGGCTTCGTCGGCGCGGACCTTCACCAGCATGAGGCTCCTCTCCACCGACGCCTCCGGGTCGAGCTCCAAGATCTTGAGGAGTCCACCAGCTTGCTCAGCTGTTTGGTCACCTGCTCGAAGGGGGCGACCTCGGCGTCGACGATGATCGTCATCCGCGAGACGGCGGGGTGCTCGGTCTCCCCCACGGTCAAGGACGTGATGTTGAAGCCGCGGCGGGCGAACAGCCCCGCGACGCGGGTGAGCACGCCCGGCTTGTTCTCCACCAGGACGGGCAGCGTGTGCATGGTCGCCATGGTTCAGCCCTCCACTTCCCAATCGGGGGCCAGGCCCTGGACCATACCGGATCTCGTCTACGTGGTCCGCAAGCGGTCCGAGTAGCCGCTGACCCGGTCATCGAAGCGAGCCCCCAGGGCAACAGGAACATGTGAGGGCGTCGGCCTGCGCGTATGTCACCGCGCCAGTGAGCGGCCGTCCCACGATAAGCTTGTGCAAAATGGTCGTAACTGCCGATGCCGGGAGGCCGAGAATGCAAAGGGGTCTGCCCGACGGGGGTTACCGGCCTCCCGCCAAGCACACGTGCGATCCGGAGTTCAAGATCCCAATTCGGATGGATGATGAGGGCCTTCCCGGGCAGACACGGATCCTCGTAGTACAACGGACCTACCACAGCCAGATTGTGCACTATTCGATTGCTCATCAGTGGCGGGCTTCTCCCGACGATGACTGGCGCAACGTCTTCCGCATCGACACCAGCGATGGCAGCGTCCATTCCCATCAGTTCCGCCAGGATGAGGGACCGGAGGAGTCAACAGGTCGGAAGCGTCTCGTCCAGACGCTTGGCGAGTCCGACGGACGTAGGGTAGTGGACGTCAGCTACGAGGACAGCTACGACCGTGTCACGCAGTTCATGGACGAGCACTGGAGGGAGTGGACACAAGGATGAGCACAACGACAACCAGACGCGACGCTGCGCGAGCGGTTGGCAAGTTCATCGGTATCGCTGTCGGACGCAAGCTCTTGAGCGCCAACGGATACCCCAGCGAGACGACGATATTCGCGGTGCCTGAGACGGAGCCATTTGATGTCGTCATTGACGATGTCGCCAAGGAACGTACACGGGTCCTCATCGCGATCTACTTCCCGGAGCGCATCGGCCAGCGACGCTTCGGATTCCTCATGGTCAACCCGGAGGAATCGCTCCCTCCAGACCGTGACAGCGAGCGCATCACGCTTGGAACCGGGATCGATGGGCACACTTCATCCATCGGCACCGTGTTTGACATGATGTCAGGCCGGGTGCGCCGTTTGACAGAGCAGGACGAGCCGCTGCCGATCGGTGAGCAAAGAATCCTTGAGAAGCTCGGCGCCCGCGCCTTCCAGCCCGTCTGACGTCGGCAAACACGCATTCGCCCGCAAACGCCACGACGCCCCCGGAAGGAATCACCCTCCCGGGGGCGTCGCCCTCGTCAATGGATCAGACGACCCGGCTCACCGGCGCCGGACAACGATCACCTCGCCGCAGACCCATCGGTGTAGTCGTCGTCCCCTTGGGTCCAGCCGAAGTGCTTGCGCAGGGCCTGCCCGGTCTTCTCGATGGGGTGCTGCTCCTCCTCGGAGCGCAACGCCTTGAACTCCAGCGCGCCGTTGTCCTGGTCGGCGATGAAGCGGCGGGCGAAGCTACCGTCCTGGATGTCCGCCAGCACGCCCTTCATCTCCTCCTTGACCTGCGGGCCGATGACACGTGGACCTGAAACGTAGTCACCATACTCTGCGGTGTCGGAGCACGACCAGCGTTGCTTGGTAATTCCGCCCTCGTTGATGAGGTCCACGATCTGCTTGAGTTCGTGGCAGACCTCGAAGTAGGCGATCTCCGGCTGGTAGCCGGCCTCGGTCAGCGTCTCGAAGCCCGCCTGGATGAGGTGGCTGACGCCGCCGCACAGCACGGCCTGCTCGCCGAAGAGGTCCGTCTCCGTCTCCTCCGTGAAGGTCGTTGTGATGACGCCGGCGCGGGTCCCGCCGATGCCCTTCGCGTAGGACAGCGTCAGCGGCCACGCCTGCCCCGAGGCGTCCTGCTCCACCGCGACGACGTCGGGCGTGCCGATGCCCTGGACGAAGGACTCGCGGACCTTGTGGCCCGGGCCCTTGGGCGCCACCATGCACACGTCATGGCCCTCGCCCGGCGTGATGTACCCGTAGCGGATGTTGAAGCCGTGCGCGAAGAACAGCGCCGCGTCCGGCTTGAGGTTCGGCTCGATCTGGTCCTTGTACACGAAGCGCTGGACCTGGTCGGGCACCAGGATCATCACGACGTCGCCCTCGGCGACGGCCTCGGGCACGTCCTTGACCTCCAGGCCCGCCTTTTCGGCCTTCTCCCACGACCCGGAGCCCGGACGCAGCCCCACCACCACGTCAACGCCGGAGTCCTTGAGGTTGAGCGCATGGGCGTGGCCCTGCGAGCCGTAGCCGATGATGGCGACCTTCTTGCCCTGGATGATCGACAGGTCCGCGTCGTCGTCGTAAGTGATCTCGGCCATTGTCATTTCTCCTTCAGTTGATCCGTGATCGAGCGGGATCCGCGGCCGATCGCCACGGCGCCGGATTGCACGATTTCTGTGACGCCGTAGGGCTCCAGGGACCGGAGCAGGGCGTCGAGCTTGGGCATCGAGCCGATCGACTCGATGACGACGGTGCCCGTCTGCACGTCGACGACGTGCGCGCGGAAGAGGTCCACGATCTGCAGGACCCCGGTGCGCCGCGACTCATCGGCGCGCACCTTGATGAGCATGAGCTGACGCTCGACGGAGTCGTCGCGCTCCAGCTCCACCACCTTGATGACGTTGATCAGCTTGTTGAGCTGCTTCGTCACCTGCTCGAAGGGAGCCACCTCGGCGTCGACGATGATCGTCATCCGCGAGACGGCCGGACGCTCGGTCTCCCCCACCGTCAGGGACGTGATGTTGAAGCCGCGGCGGGCGAACAGCCCCGCGACTCTGGTCAGGACGCCCGGCTTGTTCTCCACCAGGACCGACAGCGTGTGCATGGTCGCCATGATTCAGTCCTCCACTCCCCAGTCGGGGGCCAGACCCTTGGCATATCGGATCTCGTCGTTGGACACGCCGGCCGCCACCATCGGCCACACCATCGCGTCCTTGGACACCCGGAAGTCGATGAGCACGGGCCGGTCGTTGACGCTCATCGCCCACTCGATGGCAGGGTCGACCTCGTCCTGGGTACGCACGACCCGCGCCTCGATGCCGTAGGCGGCAGCGAGCGTGACGAAGTCCGGGATCTGATCCCCGTCCTGCGGATTGAGGTCCGTGTTCGAGTACCGCTGGGAGTAAAACAGCGACTGCCACTGGCGCACCATGCCCAGCACCGAGTTGTTGATGAGCGCCACCTTGATCGGGATGTCGTTGACCGTGCAGGTCGCGAGCTCCTGGTTGGTCATCTGGAAGGACCCGTCGCCGTCGATGGCCCACACGGCCCGGTCCGGCTCCCCGACCTTCGCGCCCATGGCAGCGGGGATGCAGTACCCCATGGTCCCCAGCCCCGATGAGGAGAGGAACGATCGCGGGCGCTCGAAGTCGATGAACTGCGCCGCCCACATCTGGTGCTGGCCGACCCCGGTCACGTAGACGGAGTCGGGCCCGGAGATCGCCGAGAGCCGCTGGAGCACGTACTGGGGGGCCAGGCGCCCGTCGGCGGTCTCCGCCCACCCCAGGGGGTAGGTGGCTCGCAGGTGGTCGAGGTAGCGCCACCACCCGGACAGGTCCGGGGTCCCCTCCTTCTCGTAGGCGCGGGGAACCTCCTCGACGAGGGCGGCCGCCGTCTGCTTGAGGTCGCCGACGATCGGGATGTCGGCGACGCGGTTCTTCCCGATCTCGGCGGCGTCGATGTCGACGTGGACGATCGTGGCGCGCGTCGCGAAGGAGTCCAGGTTCCCGGTGACCCGGTCGTCGAAGCGGGCGCCGAGGGCGACCACCAGGTCGGCGCGCTGCAGGGCCCCCACCGCGGCCACCGTCCCGTGCATCCCCGGCATCCCGAGGTTGTGGCGGTCCGTGTCCGGGATCGCGCCCCGCGCGGTCAGCGTCGTCACGACCGGCGCGTTGGCGAGGTCCGCGAGCGCCTGGATCTCCTCGGAGGCGTTCGAGCGGATGGCGCCGCCTCCGACATACAGCACGGGCGCCTGAGCCGTGGCGATGGCCCGGGCGGCGGCGCGGACCTGCTTGGCGTGCGGTTTCCCGGCGGGCCGGTATCCGGGCAGTTCCATGCGAGGAGGCCAGGAGAATTCCATCTGCGTGTTCTGCGCCGACTTCGTGATGTCGACCAGCACCGGACCGGGCCGGCCCGTCGAAGCGATGTGGAAGGCCTCCGCCAGCCGCGCGGGGATCGTCTGCGCGTCGGTGACCAGGAACGAGTGCTTGGTCAGCGGCATCGAGGCGCCGACGATGTCCGCCTCCTGGAAAGCGTCGGTGCCGATCAGGGCGGCGCCCACCTGGCCGGAGATCACGACGATCGGCACGGAGTCCATGTTCGCGTCCGCGAGGGCGGTCAGCGTGTTCGTGGCTCCGGGCCCCGAGGTCACGATCGCGCATCCGACCTTGCCGGTAGCCAGCGCGTATCCCTCCGCCGCGTGCCCCGCGCCCTGCTCGTGGCGCACCAGGATGTGGCGGATGGTGGAGTCCATCAGGGGGTCGTAGGTGGGCAGGATGGCGCCGCCGGGCAGGCCGAACACGTCGGTCACCCCCAGCGCCTCCAGGCTCGCGACGATGGCGGCCGCGCCCGTCATCGTCGTCTCAGTGCGGTCCTTCACGAGGTGTCCTCTCCGTGCATCCGGTCGGTGGTCCCAAACAAAAAGCCCCGACGCTCCAGCGTTGGGGTCGAGGCGTGCGGTCCACCCGGATTTCAGACGGCAGGAACCGCACGCCCGCCTACAAGCAGGAGCGCGATACCGACCATGGAAATCTCGAACACGTCTTCACCGTAGAGCCGCTTGTGATCCGCCACGCTGGCGTCTCACAGTTCGGATGGTCAGCGGCCGGGCATCCTCCACGAGTCCAGGTCTCTCTCCCGCCCGTTCTTCCCTCTCGCCACCGCGCGGCTCCGTTCGGGCATAGTGCCCTCAGGACTCGAGATGACTCGAACGCTCATTGCGCAGCCTCGAGCGGCACTCTGGATCGGCATCGCGACAAGTCGCCAGAATGCTGCCGGAATCATCGATCCTCCCAGCCGATCATCGCCTGCTCCAAGGCCCAATATCGGAACCCTCCACGGCCGAACGGGAGGTAGTAGTCACCGGCGATCAAATCGTCCGCCACCTGTTCCACCATGCCCACAGTCAGCTTTCCTTGACGGATGCCATCGCATAGGAGCGTGAGAGTGGAGATCACGTGGATACCCTCTTCCTCAGCGATCTGGCGGGCGATCCTGTCATCGAGAACGACCTCGGCACCAAGCGTGTCACCGAGGGCGAGCACGCCACACTCTCCGAGGTTCGTGCGTCCGCTGGCAAGCCTGTCCTTGTAGCGCGCAAAGGCCATGGCGTATTCGAGATCTCCGCCGTGATCCACTCGAATCCACTGAGCATCGAGCACCTGGACCAGGCTCGGCGTTTCTGAACTCTGGAATGTGATCTCCTCGTGCACGGTGTCCGGAATCCAGACCTGGCGATCGCGCGTGAGGTACTTCAGGACACCGAGCCAGCCCTCAACCGCGAAGTGACGAAGCGGCCCGGTGTCGAAGCACAGGATGCTTCCATCCGAGGTCAAGATGCGAACTTCCATATCTCATTGGCGTCGCGGGTCCTGGGCTTGGGCAGATCCTCTTCCGAGAGCTGGTTCCACAGGAGATCCAGCGCTCTGGCGTTGCTGATCCTCTCTGCGCGAACCAGGTTCAGGACCGCCTTCTGGAATGCCAAAGGTTGCGAGTCTCCCGCCAGTTCGTCCGTGGGATGCAGGTCATGTTCCACCATGTCTCCACGGGTCGTGCGCACCTCACGGATCTGGTGTGCGTGGGACGGGCTTGCCGCATCGAGCTCGGTGAGCCTGCGCGCCAGGGTGGCCATATCGACCTGGTAGCGACTTGCCAGCAGCACAGCTGCCGTTCGCACATCGAACCTGACGAGGTCCACGTTCCATTGCTCAACCACGGCCCGGCTGGGCAAGAGGAGCGCTCGAGCGAACCTGTCGAAACGGGACTCGATGCTGGGTCCGCCCGACCTGGCGTCGATCCGCCAGTCGACCGTGTAGTCATCCGCGGTCAAGAAGTGCGCCAGCTCATGGGCTGCCGCGAGACGCCTCCGACCAACCTTGCCGGAGCTGTTGATCAAGGACACGCCGCCAGCTTGAAGAAGCACAGTGCCAGCATCGGCCGTGTCAGAGCCAAGATCCTTGGTGAAGACGAAAAGACCCAGGTTGGCGAACCGCCGCGTGATGGACGTCAGTGGAGCCGACGCGTCAAGCCCGAGAACTCGACGGATGTCGGTGGCCATGTCCTCAGCCTGGTCAACGTTGTCGGGCACATCGAGGCTGGATTGAGGTTGTGGCCCTAGCAGCTCACCGAGACTCTGGACGAACTCGACATCTGCCACGAGCGACTCCAGGACCGAATCGACTTGACTGTCCACGGTGTCGATCCCCTGGGAGGACCGGTGGGCGACGATTGCCGGCGACGGGTCATTGAAGAAGGAAGACATGCTGACGCCGAGGGCATCGGCAATGTCCGAGAGTTCGAGTGCCTGGATCTTCCTGGTACCCGCTTCAATCTTGTTGATGACGGTGCGCTCGAGACTCACACGCTCAGCGAGATCCTCTTGTGTGACGCCCTTGCGAAGTCGAGACTCTCGAACTCGAGCGCCCAGTTGCTCGACAGTGACATCCACCATGAGTGCGATTTTAGCACAGGTGGCCCCGAAGGCCTCGTCACTGAGAATGACCTAGAGAAGAACAGAAGACGGCGACGTCGAGCGGTCAGTCCTCCCGCTCGTAGGCGGCGGGCTCGGCCTGGACCTGGCGGATCCGCTCGATGTCGAACTTCGGGACGCGGTGGAAGTCGTAGATCCCGTTCTGCTCCTGGAACGTGTCCGTGAGCTGGGTGAAGCAGTACCCGAACATCAGGGGATCGCGCAGCAGGACCCGGGTGAGGCCGGCGTAGCGCCGGTGCCATTCCTCAGGCGTGCGCACGCGCTCGCCGTAGCCCCAGGACGCCTCGTCCTGAGCGGTGCCCGCCAACGTCTCGTTCCACCAGATGCCGCCGTACTCCGAGACGAAGTAGGGCTGGCCGGCATACGGCACGGAAATCGGCGCGCCGTCCAGCGTGTTGGTGAACGGCCGGCCGTCCGCGAGTCCCGACTGCTCGGCGCGGAGCCGACGTCCCATGGGACGTCCACGGAGCGTCTGGAGGGCTACCTGTCGGGATTGGCCGAGGCCGGCCTGGACCGCGACGACGCCCTGTGCGGATACGTCACGGCGTTCACCCGCGCCGAGGGCCACCGCGCGATGACGGACCTGCTCGACCGCGGGGTCCGGGTCGACGCCGCGTTCTGCTTCTCCGACGCCCTGGCATTGGGAGCGTTGCGCGCCCCGCATGAGCACGGCGTGCGCGTGCCCGACGACGTGGCTCTGGTCGGTTTCGACGATATCGAAGACGGCCGCTATTCCATCCCCAGCCTGTCCACGATCCGCCCTGACAGGCGCTGGCTGGCCCGAACCGCCTTGGACCGCCTAGTCCGCCGGCTGAGCGGGGAGTCCCCCGCGCCCGAGGTCGTCCTGGCCCCCTACGACCTGGTCGTGCGCGAGTCCTCCCCCGCCTGACCTGCCTCGCCCCTCTCCCGCGACTTCGGTGGTGTTCGGCGTCGAGTTCGGTTCGGGTGGCGCGCGACAGGGTCCGATTGTGGGTGCTGGTGTCACAGGTACTCGCCGCTGGCGGCATCCGCCCGCCACGACCGACGGACTCGGCACCGGTTCCCGCCCATCCGGCCCAGAGCGCCCCGCGCCGACATCGTCCCGACTCCCAGGCGCGCGCCACCCAACGACCTCGAGCAGACGAACCGGCAACAGACCACGTCCCGTGGGGCGCTCCGGTGACCCTCAATAGCCATCCCGGGCGGACAGAATCGAGACAGCGTCATCAACGACGGTGTCGATCAAGCGGTCAGTCGCATCGATCCGCCTGGACCACGCTCCCTACAGACTCCATATCAGGGGCTTTGGTTGGTCGATGTCGCGTGCGGGTCTTCCCCCACCCGACCTGCCTCGCTTTCCTCTGCTTGCCTCACACGCCGGCCAAGTAGCAGTCAAGCGCCGCTCGCCCCACCTCCGACACCGTCTTCCCTTCGCGTTTCGCCCGAGCCCGCAGAGCATCGCGCATCTCCGGCTCGACGCGGATATGGACCTCGGGCGAAGCGCCTCCCTTGGAGTGCCCGCCCCTGGGACGGCCCACGGCCATGCGCTGCGCGCCCTCCACAGTCGATGCGTCGGTCGCAGCCATGAGCATCTGACGCCCTGCGGCTGCCGCGTCTTCTCCGCGCAGAACGCTTCCCGGCTCCGCAGCGAGGTCTCCTCGCTCAACGGCGTCAGCCAGCGCCTCATAGTAGGCATCGTCCTCGCTCATCATGATCCCCTTCATTGTGCGAGATGACGGAAATTGTCTGAAAGATCCATAGCATGGAAGACCGCCACGTTGCGCGGCTCCCACTCCATCACCACAATTTCGATGTATCGGTCGGTCTGCGCGTGAGGGTGTCCCACATACGCGACCTTAAGCCGTCGCCCCTCCCGACCACTCACTTCACGACCGACAGCGTGGATGATTGCGTACACGGCGGCCGCGCGAGAGATGCCGTGGCGATCAGCGGAAGGGGCGAATTTCAGCGCCGTCTCGAAACTGTAGCACAATTGCGGCAGCGACGGACAGGACGGCGCCAGCTCCGCCGCCCCCTTCTCGCGCGCTGCTCGCGGGCCTCGCGGTCTGGTCCCACCTCCCGCGGGCTCCACCGCAGTCCCTCCCGCATGCTCCGGCTGCGCCCCCGACCCGGGACGATGGGCCGATGGTGCGCGCGCGACCGCCTGAGATACTGGCCACGTCAGGCGCCATCTGTGCGCCTCCCTATTCACGATGGAGTCCATCCCGTGTCAACGGTGTTCACGTTCCTGGCGGACCAGCCTGTGCTGTTCCTCTTCCTCCTCATCGGCATCGGCATGGCGTTCGGCCACGTCAAGATCAAGGGCATCGGACTCGGCGCGGCCGCCGTCCTGTTCTTCGCCATCATCATGGCCGCCTTGGCCCAGGCCTACGGCATCGAGCTGCGCGTCACGCCCCAGCTCGGCACGCTGGGACTGGCGCTGTTCGCCTTCGCGATCGGCATCAACTCAGGCTCGTCCTTCTTCCACAACATCAGGACCGCCGTCGGGCCGATCATCGCCATGGTCGTGCTGTACATCGTGGTCGCCGGCGTCGGCATGGGGGTGGGCAAGGGATTCGGGATGTCCCCCGCCCTGATCACCGGCACCTTCGCAGGAGCGCTGACCAACACGCCGGCCCTGGCCGCGGCCGGCGACGCCAGCGGCGACCCCGGGACGGCCACCGTCGGCTACTCCATCGCATACCTCTTCGGCGTCGTCGGCATGCTCGTCGCCAGCATCGCCGCACTCTCCTATGGGAAGAACGACAAGGACACGCCCAGCCCGCTGGCCAACCGCACGATCCGCGTCGAGCGTTCCGATCATCCCCTCATCGGCGACATCTTCGAGAAACTCGGACACAAAGTCACCTTCTCCCGCCTCCGCCGCGGCGAGACCGGGCCGATCCGGCGTCCGACGATGGCCGACACGCTGGACCCTGGCGACCTCCTCACCGTCGTCGGACCCCGCGAGCTGGTGGCACGCGCAGCCGCGGAGCTCGGCCACTCCTCATCCCACTCGCTCATCGAGGACCGCTCCTACCTGGACTTCAGGCGCATCACCGTCTCCGACCCCAAGGTCGCAGGCCACACCATCGACGACCTGGATCTGGGAACCCGGTTCTCGGCCACGATCTCGCGCGTGCGCCGCGGCGACGTCGACATGGTCGGCGAGCCCGGCCTGGTCCTCCAGCAGGGCGACCGTGTACGCGTCGTCGCACCGACCTCCAAGATCATCCCGATCACGAAGTTCTTCGGCGACTCCGCCATGGGGCTCACCACCATCAACCCGGTCGCGCTGGGCCTGGGCATGGCGCTCGGCATCCTCATCGGCGAGTGGCACATCCTGACCCCCGGCGGCGACTACTTCTCCATCGGCTCCGCTGCGGGCACACTGCTGGTCGGCCTCGTCTTCGGGCGGATCGGCCGCGTCGGCCCCATCATCACCGCGATCCCCTACACCGCCTGCCAAGTCCTCTCCGAGTTCGGTATGCTCCTGTTCCTCGCCCAGGCCGGCGCCAACGCCGGCGGCCAGATCGCCGAGGCTTTCACCTCCGGCACCTGGTTGAAGATCCTGGTGCTCGGCGCCATCATGACCTCGATCATGGCCGTCGGCCTGTATTGCGTGATGCGGTGGCTGTTCAAGATGGGCGGGACGCAGCTGTCCGGCCTCATGGCCGGCGCCCAGACCCAGCCCGCCGTGCTGGCCTTCGCGAACAGCCGCACCAGCAACGATCCCCGAGTGGCCTTGGGATACGCGCTGGTCTACCCCGTCGCCATGATCGGGAAGATCCTGATCGCGCAGGTCATCGGCGGGATGTGACCCCGCAGCCTCTCGACGTGCTGGGGGCCTGCCTCCTTCGATGGGAGGCCGGCCCCCAGCACGTTCATCGTGGCCGCCGGATCGCAGGCTCTGGCCTTACCGGGGCGTCAAGCGATCAATAGGCCCCATCGCGTCTGAGGACCACCTTGGCGGTGCGGAACAGGATCTGGATGTCAAGCATCATCGACCAGTTCTCGGCATAGCTGAGATCCAGGCGAACGGACTCCTCCCAGGACAACGCCGACCGCCCATTCACCTGCCACAGGCCGGTGATGCCGGGCTTGACCAAGAACTTCCGCGTGACCCTCGCCTCATAGGTCTCCACCTCGCGCGGGAGCGGAGGCCGGGGGCCGACCAGGCTCATCGAACCACCCAGGACGTTGAACAGCTGCGGAAGCTCGTCGATCGAGGAGGCACGCAGAAAACGACCAACTCGTGTGACACGAGGGTCGTCCCTCATCTTGAACATGACGACGTTGCCGGCATCCCGCTCTTCCAGCTCATTCTTGAGGCGGGCCAGGACCTGTTCGGCGTCGGGACGCATCGAGCGGAATTTCCACATCCGGAATTCCCTGCCGTCGAGTCCGACGCGCGTCTGACGGAAGAAGACCGGACCGCGGTCGTCCGCCTTGATGACGAGGGGCACGATCAGCCACACCGGCGTGAGCGCGATGATCGCCACGACCGAGACGGCGATGTCGAAGACCCGCTTGAGAAAACGCCGACCGCCCTGGAACTGCGGGAAGTCCACCTCGATGAGAGACAGCCCGTCCACCGGCCGCGCGTGCAGGCGAGGCCCCGCCACGTCGACCACGCTCGGAGCGACGATCATCGAGGTCTTCTCCGGGTCCAGGCTCCAGCTCAGTTCGCGGATCTTGCGCGAGGAGAGTCTCGGGGACGCCGTGATGATGACGGTCTCCGCCTCCGCCTCCTCGATGGCCGTCCGCAGGACCGCGACATCGTCGGCCTGCAAGCACCGGAGCACCGGCACATCGGTGCCCGACAGCGTGGACGCGCTGGTCGCGTCCGTCACGCACGCGCCGACGAGGTCCATCCCCAGGTTCGGCCTGCGCAGGATCTCCCGCGCCATGTCGCCAGCCGTCAGGGACGACCCGATCACCAGGGTGCGTCTGGTCAGATAGCCGTGGCGGCGGGCCGCGACGAGCATCTTCCGGGCCGTCCACCGCCACACCAGCAGCCCCGCCAGCCCCACGGGCAGGACCAGCGCGAAGTAGCCGCGCGAGACGTCCACCTTGAGCAGATACGCCCCGATCGCCACACAGCCGAACACGACGAACGTCGCCTCCGCCAGGCGCTGGTACTCGTCGGTCCCCGTGCCCAGGATCCCCTCCCGGTAGGCGTCCATCGCGTTGAGCAGCAGCCACCACACGAGGCCGAGAACGACGCTGAAGGGGATGTAGGTCAGCGGAACGGACTGCGTCGACCCCGCCACCACAGGATCCGTGAAACCGAAACGGGCGACGTTTCCCGCCAACAACGCCATGGCGATGACGACCAGGTCCCCCGCGACCAGCAGGCGCTGGACGCGCCGGATGGTGAGGGCGCTGCGATGCGGAACCTCAGGAGTGTCAACCGAAGCAAGAGACACCGACGACTCGTCAACGACTGAGACAGAAACGGGCGAATTGATGGGACTCACATGACGATCATAGGGAAGGCCATCCGCATTTGGAATGGGCAGACCGCATCTCGTCATCCGCCGTCGCCCTCGTCCCTCCGGAGCCCTCCGGCGCCCAGACCCACCGTCCCCTGCAGCCCGGCGTCCCCGCTCACCAGCGGCGCACCGACTCCTCATCCAGCTTCGGTACCGCCCGAGGCTGTTCCACGAGCCAATGCTGGTCGGTGAGCATACGGGACAAGGCCAGTCCCACGCCGATCGCCACGATCGTGAACAGGACCGTGAACAAGGATGCGACGGCCGAGTTCACGAGTCCCTGGTTGAGATAGGCCAACGACCGGTACAGGGGCACCCCCGGGATCATGATGACGACCGCAGGCACGGACAGAGTCACCCGGGAGTAGCGGGTCCTCCGTGCCACCACCGTCGCCAGCAGCCCGGCTGCCAGAGCCGCGAGCCCCACCGCTCCCGGCGACGCCATCCCGAGCTCCTCGACCAGCACCAAGCGCAGCGGATTGATGATCATCGCGATCAGAGCGGCCGCCGCGCACACCTTCGGCGGCGAGTTGAACAGCATCGCGAATCCGAAGGAGGCGACGAAACTGGCCAGGATCCTCAGCGAGTACAGCGCCACCACGTGCAAGTGGTAGTCGTACGAGGGTGTCACGGACCAGTCGAACACCAGGGAGACCATCCACACCGCGGCGCCCGCGGAGATCATGAGCATGGCGACGTAGGTGAGCCGGGAGATACCCGCCTGGAAGTCCTGGCGAATCAGGTCGATGATGCCGGTGACCAACGGGAAACCGGGGATGAGGAACAGGATCGCAGAGATGAAGCCCGCCTGGTGGGTCGGCGGGATGCCCCACAGGCCGCCCGCCGCCTTCACCAGGAACACGTACATCGCGGCCGCGACGGCCCCGCAGGCCATCCACACGCCGAAGTGGTTCATCTTGTGCCGCATCATCCACCGGCGCAGGAGCTGTCCCACGAAGGCCGCCACCGCCACCGCTGAGCACTCGACGACCCCTCCGTGGTTGAGGAAGGAGAACGCCGCGCACGCCAGGCCCGACGCAAGAGCGTTGCGCAGCCAGCCGTAGAGCACGGGCACGCGGTCGATGCCGTCCAGCGCCGCGTCCACGTCCTCGACCGCCAGCGACTTCCCCTCCAGGGAGTCGACGTAGTTGGACAGCCGGTCGATCTTGTCGGCGTTGACGCCCATCTGGCGTTGCTCGGCCAGCTCCGTGCGGAACGTGCCGTTCGCGTACGCCGTCGCCACGATCTCCGTGTACGTAACCTGCGCGTGGTGCTGTTCGATGCCGACAGCCCGTGCGAGCTGCGCCATCGAGTCCTTGACCCGGTAGCTCGAGGCGCCGCAGGCCAGCAGCATCTGGCCGAGTCTCAGCACGATCCGGGATTGGTGGGCCAACCGGTCGTGGGCGACCATCCGGTGCACGGTGAGCGCGTTGCTTCCGTGGCGCGCCTCCGCACGGACGAGGACCTCGTCCTGTTCCTCGGCGTCGGCCAACGCGTCGGCGACCGCCTGGTCGGCGTCGCGCTCGGCGTCCTCGTCCAGGCCGTCGGCCGCGGCGAGCGGATCGTCCGGCTCGGGAGGCAGGCCGCCATCGTGGGCCAGAGTGGGAGCATCCTCCCAACCGTCGGCTTGAGAGTGGTCCCAACCGCCATCGGGGCGGTCATCCTGGCTTCTGCCTGGTGCCGTGTCACTTGGGGTCACGTGCACAGGATGGCACGCACGCCCGGCCGACGGCTGGGACCACCGGGCGTTTCCGGTGTTGATCCCGCCACGTCGATGGGGCGCCGAGGGATCTCTTCGTCCCATCTTCCCGACCCGGATCCCGAGGCCGCCGCGCGGGCATTCGGACAGACCGGCCGACGCGTCGGTCTCACCGATCCGTCTGGGGCCCAGGTGGCCTCCCCCATCCTCAGTACACGGGGCCGGATTCCAGGGTCTGGACCAATCCGCCGTGGGAGGCCAGGTAATCGCCGACGTCGTCCTCCTGAGTTTGGTCACTTCGTCGCGCTTCGGGATCGCGTAGGTCGCTGACCTGTGCCGATGGGTTCGCTGGATGCCGATTTGAGGCACTAATTGGTGCTCTACGGTGGGGGTGTGGCGTGGATTCGGCGGGTGCGGACGGCTTCGGGGGCGACGGCCGTGCAGATTGCCGAGTCCGTCAATGGTCGTCGGCGGATCGTGGCGCATGTCGGGTCGGCGCATACCGAGGCCGAGCTCGGGTTGCTCGTCTGGCGGGCGCGGCAGCTGCTGGAGGACCCCGGTCAGGGCGAGTTCGACCTGGGCCTGGAGCCTGTGGAGCCCAGGACGAGGCTGCTCGGCGCGCCGCGGGTGGCGGCGCTGTTCGATGAGCCGGGCTCTCCGGCACGTGAACGTGGGCCGGCCGCCCCGCCGCGGGTGGTGGGGACCTCCTCGCGGGTCCTGTATGACGCGCTGAGCGCGGTGTTCACGGACCTGGGGTTCGACGCCCTGGGTGATGCGGTGTTCCGGGATCTGGTGATCGCGCGGATCGTGGAGGCGACCTCGATCCTGGACACCGGCCGTGTGCTGAGCGATCTGGGCGCCCGGCCGGCGAGTGAGAAGACGATGCGCCGTACCCTGGCCCGGGCGGCAGCCGGTGAAGGTCCCGGCGCCTACCGGGACAAGGTCGCCGAGCTGTCCTTCGCCCACGCCGCGACCAGTGGTGAGGTCTCGCTGTGCCTCTACGACGTGACGACCTTGTACTTTGAGGCCGAGAAGGAGGACGACCTGCGCAAGGTCGGCTACTCCAAGGAACGCCGCGTGGACCCCCAGATCGTCGTCGGTCTGCTCGTCGACCGCCACGGGTTCCCCCTCGAGATCGGCTGCTACGAGGGCAACCAGGCCGAGACGGCCACGATCATCCCGATGATCAGACAGTTCCAGAGCCGCCACGACATTGAGGACATGGTCGTCGTGGCTGACGCCGGCATGCTCTCGGCGTCCAACCTGGCCGCGTTGGATGAGGCCAACCTGCACTTCATCGTCGGCTCCAGAGTGACCAAGGCGCCGCTGGACCTGGCCTCGCACTTTCGCTGGCACGGGGACGCATTCACCGACGGGCAGGTCATCGACACCATCACACCCCGCACCGGCCGGCGCAGCGAGAACGACGAAGCACTCCGTGCCGAGCCAGTCTGGGACCCCGGGCAGCATCCCGGGTCGTGGCGCGCGGTCTGGGCCTACTCCACCAAACGCGCGGCGCGCGACGGCAAGACGCTGACGTTGCAGGAAAACCGCGCCCGAGCGGTCATCGCCGGTCAGAAAGCCGCACGGACCCCGAGATTCGTCAAGACCACCGGTGAGGCGCGCAGCCTGGACGAGGCCGCCCTGGCCCGCGCCAGGCGCCTGGTCGGGCTCAAGGGCTACGTCACCAACATCCCCGCCCAACTGATGGCGGCCAGTGAGGTCATCGGGTCCTACCACGAGCTGTGGCACGTCGAGCAATCCTTCCGGATGTCCAAGACCGACCTAGCCGCCAGGCCCATGTTCGTGCGCACCCGCGACGCGATCGAGGCCCACCTAACCATCGTGTTCACAGCCCTGGCCGTCTCGCGCGAGGTCCAGCGACGCTGCGGCCTCGCAATCCGCAACGTCATCCGCCAGCTGCGGCCCCTGCGCTCAGCGACTATCACCGCCAACGGCGCCACCCAGATCATCCCACCCCACATCGACCCCGACCGACAAGCGATCATCGATGCCCTCACAACGGGGAAACCTCAGGCACTAAGCGAATGACCGAACTCAGGTCCTGGCTTCTGCCTGGTGCCGTGTCACTTGGGGTCACGTGCACAGGATGGCACGCACGCCCGGCCGACGGCTGGGACCACCGGGCGTTTTCGGTGTTGATCCCGCCACGTCGATGGGGCGCCGAGGGATCTCTTCGTCCCATCTTCCCGACCCGGATCCCGAGGCCGCCGCGCGGGCATTCGGACAGACCGGCCGACGCGTCGGTCTCACCGATCCGTCTGGGGCCCAGGTGGCCTCCCCCATCCTCAGTACACGGGGCCGGATTCCAGGGTCTGGACCAATCCGCCGTGGGAGGCCAGGTAATCGCCGACGTCGTCCTGACGCCAGGCCCCCATGAGCTCCGCGAGGCGCGCATCGTCCAGCAGGACGATCGACTGCCCGTCGTCGCTGGTACTTGTCCCCGTGTAGGGCGCCGTCATGAAGCGCACGCCCTGCGAGTCCAGATCACGCAGGCTCAGGCCCAGCGAGACCAGAGAGTCGAAGTCGAGGTCCTCGTCCACGGCCGAGTGCTCGAGCAGGATCGACACCAGCGAGCTCAGCTGGGTCGGCGACGTCAGCACGTCCTTGTCGAACATCCGGCTCATGATCGCCTGGATCCAGGCCTGCTGCCGCCGGACCCGGTCGAAGTCCCCGGAGGGCAGCGAGTAACGCTCCCGGACGAACTTCAGCGCCTGGTCGCCGTCCATCTGCTGCGGGCCGTCCGCCGTGTTGATCGTGACGCCTCCCAGCTCGTCGGTGATCTCCTGGAAGCTGGTGAAGTCCACCACCGCGAAATGGTCGATCGTGACGCCCGTCAGCTGCTGCACCGTCTGGATCGTCAGCGGCGCTCCTCCGTAGCTGAAAGCCGCGTTGATCTTCGCCGTGCCATGGTCGGGGATCGGCACCCATGAGTCGCGTGGGATCGACATGACGTTGACCCCCGTGCGGTCCCCTGTGATCTGGATGAGCATCATGACGTCCGAGCGCTGTGCCCCGTACTCCCAGTCGGTGGGGTCGCCGCCGCTCAGCCGCGAGTCGGAGCCCAGGACCAGGAAGTTCATCTGTTCAGTGTCCCCACCGGACTGCTCCGACTGGGGCCCCGTCGACGTAGACGGCACCGCGCTGGGAACGTGGCGGATCTGGGAGTTGATCGAGTGACGGATCCCCAGCCCGATCGCTGCCACGGCCACCACGAGCACCAGAAGCAAGGCGCCGACTGCGATGAGTGCCTTCTTCGTGCCGCTCATCCTGCGTGTTCGAGTCCGCCGTTCCATCCGGCTCTCCGGTACTGACATGGCCCCAGTATTCCCCATGAACTGCGGCCGTCGGATGCCTGGTCTCCCGGCGTTGTTTGTTTTTGGTGTGGTTTTGGGGGGTCCTGCCAGTTGGCGGGGCCCCCCAAAACTGTTGCCGGCCCCCAAGGGGGGGCAGGCCAGTGATGCGCGGGGGCGTCCTACTCTCCCACACCCCACCGGGTGCAGTACCATCGGCGCTGCGGGGCTTAGCTTCCGGGTTCGGAAAGGAGACCGGGCGTCTCCCCCGCGCCATGACCCCCGCACGACTATCTCGACCCCCACACCCCCAACCCTCCAAGAGGAAGGTCGGGCGAGCGTGGGCGGGTTGGTCGTGAACCGCACAGTGATTGTGAGCACCAAAACCGCCGCCACCCCCACGAAAGGGGGCGGGCGTGAATGTTGAGTATCAGCCCATTAGTACCAGTCAGCTCACAACCCCTTACAGGGCTTCCACTCCTGGCCTATCAACCCGGTCATCCACCGGGGGCCTCACACCCCCCACAAGGAGGGGCCCGGAAACCTCATCTCGGAGCAGGCTTCCCGCTTAGATGCCTTCAGCGGTTATCCCTCCCGAACATAGCCACCCAGCCATGCACCTGGCGGTACAACTGGCACACCAGAGGTTCGTCCATCCCGGTCCTCTCGTACTAGGGACGGCCCTCCACAAGTTTCCTACGCGCGCAGCGGATAGGGACCGAACTGTCTCACGACGTTCTAAACCCAGCTCGCGTACCGCTTTAATGGGCGAACAGCCCAACCCTTGGGACCGACTCCAGCCCCAGGATGCGACGAGCCGACATCGAGGTGCCAAACCATGCCGTCGATATGGACTCTTGGGCAAGATCAGCCTGTTATCCCCGGGGTACCTTTTATCCGTTGAGCGACCACGCACCCACATGCCATGGCCGGATCACTAGTTCCTGCTTTCGCACCTGCTCGACCCGTCGGTCTCACAGTCAAGCCCCCTTGTGCACTTGCACTCGCCACCTGATGACCAACCAGGCTGAGGGAACCATTGAGCGCCTCCGTTACTCTTTAGGAGGCAACCGCCCCAGTTAAACTACCCACCAGGCACTGTCCCAACCCGGATCACGGGCCGAGGTTAGATGACCGCTTGAACCAGAATGGTATTTCAACGACGACTCCACCACGACTAGCGCCGCGGCCTCACAGTCTCCCACCTATCCTACACAAGCACAAGCGAACACCAATACCAAGCTGCAGTAAAGGTCCCGGGGTCTTTCCGTCCTGCTGCGCGAAACGAGCATCTTTACTCGTACTGCAATTTCACCGAGCTCACGGTCGAGACAGCGGAGAAGTCGTTACGCCATTCGTGCAGGTCGGAACTTACCCGACAAGGAATTTCGCTACCTTAGGATGGTTATAGTTACCACCGCCGTTTACTGGGGCTTCAATTCAAGCCTGCACCCCACACGTGGGGATGAGCCCTCCTCTTAACCTTCCAGCACCGGGCAGGCGTCAGTGCGTATACATCGTCTTACGACTTCGCACGCACCTGTGTTTTTAGTAAACAGTCGCTTCTCCCTATTCTCTGCGACCCCCCACCGCAGCCACACCGCACGGGCGCGCCACCGCAAGAGGTCCCCCTTATCCCGAAGTTACGGGGGAATTTTGCCGAGTTCCTTAACCATGATTCACTCGAACGCCTCGGTATCCTCTACCAGACCACCTGAGTCGGTTTAGGGTACGGGCGCCCACCACCCTCGCGTCGAGGCTTTTCTCGACAGTACAGGCACACCACCAGCCACCCAAACGGGCAGCCCCATCAGTCCTCACCCACAACACCCACCGGATTTACCTGGCGGACGGGCCACAACCTTAGACGCACACAACCACCGGTGCGCGGCAGCCACCTCCCTGCGTCACCCCTGTCAACACGCTCACCACCACCCAGGACACACCCAGCGACCCCAACACCCCCACCCCCCGAAGGAGACAAGAGCACCAGGACAGCCCAGCTACCCCAAAGCAGCAGCCCTTGCCGGTTGGTAGGCGGTACCAGAATATCAACTGGTCATCCATCGACTACGCCTGTCGGCCTCGCCTTAGGACCCGACTAACCCAGGGCGGATCAACCTGCCCCTGGAACCCTTGGTCTATCGGCGCTGGGGATTCCCACCCCAGATCTCGCTACTCATGCCTGCATTCTCACTCCCACCCGCTCCACCCCGGGTCACCCCCAGGCTTCACCGCAAGCAGGACGCTCCCCTACCCACCCCAACACACCACCCAAAAAGGACAGCACATCAAGGCATCACGGCTTCGGCGGTGCACTTCAGCCCCGCTACATTGTCGGCGCACGGCCACTTGACCAGTGAGCTATTACGCACTCTTTCAAGGATGGCTGCTTCTAAGCCAACCTCCTGGTTGTCAACGCGACCCCACATCCTTTCCCACTCAGCACACGCTTAGGGGCCTTAGCCGATGATCTGGGCTGTTTCCCTCTCGACCACGAAGCTTATCCCCCGCAGTCTCACTGCCACGCTAACCTGACGGCATTCGGAGTTTGGCTGGCGCCAGTAACCCAACGGGCCCATCAACCATCCAGTCGCTCTACCTCCACCAGGCACCACGCAACGCTGCACCTAAATGCATTTCGGGGAGAACCAGCTATCACGGAGTTTGATTGGCCTTTCACCCCTACCCACAGCTCATCCCCCGAGTTTTCAACCCCGGTGGGTCCGGTCCTCCACGGCGTCTTACCACCGCTTCAACCTGGCCATGGGTAGATCACCCCGCTTCGGGTCCAGGACACGCGACACACGCCCTCTTCAGACTCGCTTTCGCTACGCCTCCCCCACACGGGTTAAGCACGCCACATGCCACTGACTCGCAGGCTCATTCTTCAAAAGGCACGCCGTCACCCCACAAGGCTCCGACGGCTTACAGGCACCCGGTTTCAGGCACTATTTCACTCCCCTCCCGGGGTACTTTTCACCATTCCCTCACGGTACTATGCACTATCGGTCACTGGGTAGTATTCAGGCTTACCAGGTGGTCCTGGCAGATTCACACGAGATTCCACGAGCCCCGCACTACTCGGGCACCCACCCCACACACCCACACGCACGTCCACCTACCCGGCTCTCACGGTCTACGGCCCGCCATCCCAGACGATTCAACTCCACACGCGCAAGCATGCCCACCCCCGGCAGAGGACAGACAAATGAGCCCCACAACCCCCCACACGCAACGCCCGCCGACTTATCCACGCACAAGGTTTAGCCATCATCCGCTATCGCTCGCCACTACACACGGAATATCTTCTCCTACGGGTACTAAGATGTTTCACTTCCCCGCGTTCCCCCCACCACCCTATCAATTCAAGTGATGGTGACCAGGCACAACCCCAGCCAGGTTCCCCCATTCGGACACCCCCGGATCAACGCTCGCTCGCCAACTCCCCGAGGCCTATCGCAGGCCGCCACGTCCTTCATCAGCTCCCAATGCCAAGGCATCCACCGAATGCCCAACAAAACTCAACAAAACACACAATCACAGCAAATAAGATGCTCACAACCACTATGCAGTACACAAACAACCCACCACACCCACAACCCCACACCACGCAGGACCACAAGCAGGCCACCACCCCCAACAGGCGTTGGAAGTGAACCCGACAGCGTGCAAGCCCCCGACACCCAGCCCCACCACAACCAAGACCCCGGACCACCCGGAACCCCAAACAAACCGTGGCAGCACTCCCTAGAAAGGAGGTGATCCAGCCGCACCTTCCGGTACGGCTACCTTGTTACGACTTCGTCCCAATCGCCAATCCCGCCTTCGACCACTCCCCCCACACAGTGGTTGGGCCATGGGCTTCGGGCGTTACCAACTTTCATGACGTGACGGGCGGTGTGTACAAGGCCCGAGAACGTATTCACCGCAGCGTTGCTGATCTGCGATTACTAGCGACTCCACCTTCATGGGGTCGAGTTGCAGACCCCAATCCGAACTGAGACCAGCTTTAAGGGATTCGCCCCGCCTCACGGCATCGCAACCCTCTGTACCAGCCATTGTAGCATGCGTGAAGCCCAAGACATAAGGGGCATGATGATTTGACGTCATCCCCACCTTCCTCCGAGTTCACCCCGGCAGTCCCCCACGAGTCCCCACCACAACGTGCTGGCAACATAGGGCAAGGGTTGCGCTCGTTGCGGGACTTAACCCAACATCTCACGACACGAGCTGACGACAACCATGCACCACCTGCACACCCCCAACCAAATGCGCGACCCTCTCAGGCCACCCAGGGTGCATGTCAAGCCTTGGTAAGGTTCTTCGCGTTGCATCGAATTAATCCGCATGCTCCGCCGCTTGTGCGGGCCCCCGTCAATTCCTTTGAGTTTTAGCCTTGCGGCCGTACTCCCCAGGCGGGGCACTTAAAGCGTTAGCTACGGCGCGGAAACCAAGGGCGGCCCCCACACCTAGTGCCCAACGTTTACAGCATGGACTACCAGGGTATCTAATCCTGTTCGCTCCCCACGCTTTCGCTCCTCAGCGTCAGTAACGGCCCAGAGACCCGCCTTCGCCACCGGTGTTCCTCCTGATATCTGCGCATTCCACCGCTACACCAGGAATTCCAGTCTCCCCTACCGCACTCAAGCCTGCCCGTACCCACCGCACTCCCCCAGTTAAGCCAAGGAATTTCACGGCAGACGCGACAAACCGCCTACAAGCCCTTTACGCCCAATAATTCCGGACAACGCTCGCTCCCTACGTATTACCGCGGCTGCTGGCACGTAGTTAGCCGGAGCTTCTTTACCCACTACCCTCACCACGAGCAAACCCGCGGCTTGACCATGAGCGAAAGAGGTTCACAACCCGAAGGCCTCCATCCCTCACGCGGCGTCGCTGCATCAGGCTTTCGCCCATTGTGCAAAATTCCCCACTGCTGCCTCCCGTAGGAGTCTGGGCCGTATCTCAGTCCCAATGTGACCGGTCACCCTCTCAGGCCGGCTACCCGTCAAAGCCTTGGTAAGCCATCACCCCACCAACAAGCTGATAAGCCGCGAGCCCATCCCCCACCAAACCACCAAACGATGGCCCTATCACCCCACACCCATGCAGGCACGAGGCCACACCCGGTATTAGCAGCCATTTCCAGCCGTTATCCCAAAGAAGAGGGCAGGTTACTCACGTGTTACTCACCCGTTCGCCACTCACCACCCAGAAGAAAAACCCCCAAGCAGCCCGTACGACTTGCATGTGTTAAGCACGCCGCCAGCGTTCGTCCTGAGCCAGGATCAAACTCTCCGAACAAAACCAAACATCCAGAGAAACCCCCAACCAACCCACCACCACAACAACAGCAGCAAGCCAGCCAAAGACAACCCCAACCAAAAAACAAAAAACAGGCATCAAAAACAAACACGCTATCGAGTTCACAAACAACACCCACACACCAACAACCACAAAAAGCAGTCATCAGGGAGGAGGACGTCGCCTCATCGGCGGCCCGTCAAGTTTACCGTCCGGCTCTCCGATGTCAAATCGGGGATCCATTCGATTCGCTTTCCCGGCCACGTCTCCGGATCATTCCTTGTGGACTGTCCGGCGGCGACGAATGAAAAGATTACGCATCCCGGAAGTGCGGGTCAACCTGGCGACGGGTGCGGCTGCTCACAACTCCGGCGGAAGGTCTGCGCAGGCCACGCTCCATGCCCGGACCAGCGCGCCGGCCTCCACCCGTGCCTCTCCGATCCGAACGGCAGGGACGCCCTCGTCGATGGGCGTGCCCTCCCGGCGCCACTCGGACAGCGCCCGGAGCGCCAGAGCGGATGGGAAACGTCCGCGCGCATTGACGACGCGCCACCACGGCACGGGCGCCCCCTCTGTCGCCAGGATCCGCCCGACCTGCCGTGCCCCGATCCCGACCACGGCGCCGATCTGGCCATACGTCGCCACCTGCCCGGGCGGCACGCACTCGACGGCGCGCAGGACGCGCTCCACGACCAGGTCATCCACAAGGCCCAGTGTGGCATGCCCCCTGCTGCCTATGATGGCGGTCACCATTGCCCGCGTCCCTGCCGTCCCTCCGTCCTCCAGCCCCGCCTCGTCCCAGGAGCATCCATGACATCGCCGTCGCACTCACCCGACCCCGGGGTCCCCGCCCCCGCGAGCGTGCCCGTCCCCCGGCCACGCACCCGGCTGAGCGCGCGCGTCTGGGCGACACTGCTGGTGGTCGGGCTCACCGGCCAGGTGGCCTGGGCCGTGGAGAACATGTACCTCAATGTCTACCTCTATCAGACGGTCACCTCCGATCCCACCGCCACGGCGACGATGGTCGCCGCCTCGGCCGTCACGGCGACCGTCGCAGCGGCCCTGCTGGGCACGGCCAGCGACCGGTGGGGGCGCCGGCGCGAGCTCATCGCGATCGGATACCTCCTGTGGGGGCTGTCCACGGCAGCTTTCGGCGTCGTCGGGGTCGACGCGCTCGCCCGACTGGTCGGGCCGGTCAGCGCGGTGGGAGCCACCGTCGCCGCCATCGTCGTCTTGGACTGCGTGATGTCCTTCCTGGGAGCGGGCGCCAACGATGCGGCCTTCTCCGCGTGGGTCACCGACGTCACCGATCCGACGAACCGGGGCCGTGTCGACGCGACGCTCGCCGTGCTGCCGCTGGTCGCCATGCTCGTCGTCTTCGGCGCCCTGGACGGGTTGACACGCTCCGGACGCTGGTCGCTGTTCTTCGGCATCGTCGGCGCCACCACCTCCATCGTCGGGACCGCCTCGTGGTTCCTCGTGCGGGAAGCGCCGTCCCATGCGCCTCGAGGCGCAGACACCGAGAAGAGGCGCCGGGAGGGCCCGGACGGGACGGCCGGCTACCTCCGCAGCCTGGTCGCGCTGCTGCGCCCCGCCGAGGTGCGCGCGAACCCGGGACTGTACTGGGCGTTGCTCGTGTGGTGCGTGCTCGGCACGGCCGCCCAGGTCTTCCTGCCATACCTCATCATCTACATCCAGTACTACCTGCGCATCGACGGCTACGCGGTGGTGCTGGGGATCGTGCTCACCGTCGCCTCGGCGCTGAGCGTGGCGGGCGGGAGGGTCATCGACCGCGTCGGTAAGCTGCGGGCGCAGGTTCCGGCCGTCGTCCTCTTCGCCGCCGGACTGGGCTTGACCTTCCTCGCCCGCTCGACGGTGACGGTGGTCCTGGCAGGGATCCTCATGATCGCCGCGATGATGCTGTCGACGGCCACGACCTCGGCGATCGTGCGCGACCACACGCCCGCAGACCGCGCAGGGACCCTTCAGGGCCTGCGCATGGTCGCCGCGACCCTGGTGCCGATGGTCGTCGGCCCCTACATCGGAGCGGCGGTGATCGTCGGCTCGCAGGCCACCTATGTCGAACTCGGACGGGTCCGCCAGGTGCCCACGCCCTCGATCTTCCTGGTCGCCGCCCTCATCGCGGCGCTCGCGCTGATCCCCATCGCGCTGCTCAGACGCAGCGACGCGAGGATGATGGAGACGAGGGAGGCCGATATCCCATGACCACGACAACCTCTGCGGCCCGCCGCGACGCGGCCGGCACCGCGGCAAGGGGCGCTCCGCAGCTCACCGTGTGGGGCGAGTCCCTGGACCCGGACCACGTCCTGGAGGATTATCCGCGACCCCAGATGGTCCGCGAGCGCTGGGCGTGCCTGAACGGCTGGTGGGACTGGGCCATCACGCAGGCGCCCGGCACCGAGGCAGCCGGCGTCTCCTGGGCCGGCTCTCCGCCTCGGGGGGACCAATGGCAGGGACGCATCCTTGTGCCTTTCTCCCCCGAGACCCCATTGTCGCGGGTGGGGCGCACCCTGCTTCCCGACCAGGTCCTCTGGTACCGCCGCACCGTCCAGGTCCCCGACGGCTTCCGGCGCAGCGGGGAGCGCTTGGTCCTCCGTTTCGGCGCCGTCGACCAGGAGTGCGTCGTCCACGTCGACGGAGAGCCGGTCGCCTCCCACGTCGGCGGATTCACGCCGTTCTCGGTGGACCTGGGAGAGCCCCCTGCGGAGGCCGGCTCGTTCGAGTTGGTCGTGGCCGTCCGCGACCAGACGGATCGGTCCTTCCACGCCCGGGGCAAGCAACGGCTGTCCCCCGGCGGTATCTGGTACCGGCCCCAGTCCGGCATCTGGCAGACCGTGTGGATGGAGCCGGTCCCCACCGGCGGCGTGAAGGCCCTCGCCCTGACGCCGCGCTTGGCCTTCGACCGGGAGGGCCGGCTGACGCGGGCGCGCCTGGACGTCACCGTGGAGGCTCCCGGGGCGGCGCCCGACGCCACTGCGCTCGTGGTGGTGAGCGGCCGCGGCAGGGAGATCGCCCGCACCCGCGTCCCCGTCGGCGCCGTCCGCTCTCTGGAGCTTCCCGTGACCGGCCTGCGCCTGTGGTCGCCCGAGGACCCCTTCCTCCACGACATCGAGGTCCGTCTCGGCCGCGACCACGTGGCCTCCTACACGGGGCTGCGGGCGGTGGGCATCGGCCGTGACAGCGCCGGCATCCCCCGCATCCTCCTCAACGGGCGGCCCTACTTCCCCGCGGGCGTGCTCGACCAGGGGTACTGGTCCGACGGCTGGTTGACCGCGCCCTCCGAGCAGGCGCTGGTTTACGATGTCGAGCTCGCGAAGTCGCTGGGCTTCACGATGATCCGCAAGCACATCAAGATCGAGCCGCTGCGCTGGTACCACGCCTGCGACCGGCTGGGGATGCTGGTGTGGCAGGACATGGTCAACGGCGGCGGCCCGTACCGCCCCGAGGTCATCACCGCGCCGGCCTTCCTGGACCTGCGCGTGGACGACCACCGTTACGAGCTCTTCGGACGCGAGGACGCGGCCGGACGCGGGGAGTTCCTCGACGAGATGGCCCAGACCGTGCGGCACCTGCGCAACGCGCCGTCGGTGGTGGCCTGGGTGGTCTTCAACGAGGGCTGGGGCCAGTTCGATGCGGCGCGCGTGGCCGAGCAGCTCCGGGACCTCGACGACACGCGCGTCATCGACCACGCCTCCGGCTGGTACGACCAGAGGGGCGGGGACGTGCGCAGCCTGCACGTCTACTTCCGCCCCTTCCGGATGCGCCGGGCCTGGCGCGCCGGGCCGCGCGCCGTCGTCCTGTCCGAGTACGGCGGGTACAGCCTGCGCGTCGACGGCCACGCTCTGGCCGGCGTCCGCCCTTTCGGGTACCGCCGCTACCGCTCCCGCGAGACGCTGACCGCGGCGCTGGCGCGGCTCCACCGCCGCCAGATCCTCCCCGCCCTGCACCGCGGCCTCTCCGCGACCGTGTACACCCAGCTCAGCGACGTCGAGGGGGAGGACAACGGCCTGACGACCTCCGACCGGCGCGTCGTCAAGGTCGACGTCGCGGCGATGCGGGCGGTGCTCTCCCGCCTGCGGCTCCCCGGACAGGTGAGCCCGTGACCCACTGCCCGCCTCCGCGCACCTGTGCCGCTCCTTCGTCCCCTCCCTTCCCTCCGCTTCTCCTCCCCTCGAATCGACGAGGTCGCCGCTGCCATGAATGAGACCGAGATCTCCGTCCCCGTCCGCCTGACGCTCCCTGACGGATCGCTCAACCCCGAGGCCGTCGGATGGACCCGCCAACCCATGCACGACACCTCCGGCATCGGAGGACCACTGCGAGGCCGGCGCGCCCGGCCTGACGACGCCGCTGCCGGGCCCCACCACGACGGCCGTGGGCTGCGCGGCGTGTGGGGGCGCGACAAGCGCTGGGAGTACTGGGCCGTCATGACGCCCCGATGGATCCTCGCGCTCACGGTGTCCGACATCGACTATCTGCGGTTGAGCTCGGTGTGGCTGCTCGACCGGTCCACCGGCGAGGAGATCGAACGGGGAGCCCTCCTCCCCGCCGTCACCGGCGGGCGGAGCACGCCGGGCGCCCTCGGAGCCACGGCGGGAACCCTCCTGCCGCCGTCGGCCGAGCAGGGACCGGCCAGGGCGCGCAGCCGAGGGCTCCGGCTCGCTCTGGACCAGCTGGACGGCGCAGGCGGCGGGGCCGGGGACCGCGGAACACGGCTGCGCGGATGGACGCCGCGCGTCTCCTTCGACCTCGTCGCCGACCTGCCTGCGGGGCACGAGCGGATGGGGGTCGTCATCCCCTGGAGGGACTCCGCCGACGCGCGGGGCCGCGTCCGGCGCTTCCAGTACACGCTCAAGGACGTCGCCCGGCCGACGCGCGGGTGGATCGCGGTCGACGGCGTACGCCACCGGGTGGGAGGCGAGGCGGGACGGGCCTGGGCGGTGCTGGACCACGGGCGCGGGCGCTGGCCGTACCGGGTGCAGTGGAACTGGGCCGCCGGATCGGGAGCGCGGGACGGGCGCATCGTCGGGCTGCAGCTCGGCGCGAAGTGGACCGACGGCTCCGGCGCCACGGAGAACGCCCTGGTGGTGGACGGCCACGTCTCGAAGATCTCCGAGGAGCTGCGCTGGGACTACGGCGATGGCGCCGGAGCCCACCCGGATTCCTCCCGCGAGGGCTGGATGCGGCCGTGGCGGATCACCGGCGAGTCGGCGGATCTCACGCTCACCCCGTTCCACCACCGTCATTCCGCCGTCAACGCACTGGCGCTCTCCCAGCGTGCCGACCAGGTCTTCGGGACGTGGGCCGGGTGGGTGCGCGACGACCTGGGGGAACGGGTGCGCGTCGACGGCATCGAGGGGTGGGCCGAGGACGTCCTCAACCGCTGGTAGCGGGGGCGGCGGCGCCCTCGTCGTCGTCCGGCGCCTCAGCCAAGGAGGGTGACGGCGTAGGCGGCGAACAGGACGAGGTGGGCCGCCCCGTGGATCGCCGTGACGCGGCGGGCGGCGAAGGTGGCGACGGAGAGCAGCATCGTGGTCCCCAGCATGGCCAGGTTCGCAGGCGACTCCCCCAGGACCACCGTCTGCCCGGTCGCCGCCCCGATGAGGAGCACCGCGGGAACAGTGAGCCCGACGGTGGACACGAGCGCCCCGTGGCACAGGTTGCTCACACGCTGGATCTCCCCGGCGAGAGCCGCGCGCACGGCGGTGAGGGACTCGGGGAGGAACACGATCATCGCGATCAGCAGGCCGGCCAGGGCCGGGGGCGCTCCCACCCGCGAGAGCCCGTCGTCGAGGAGAACGGCCATGTCGTGGGCAAGCAGGACGATGGGGATGGCCATCGCGATGAGCGCCAGGATCCTGGCGGCGATCTCGCGCCGGTTCCC
The DNA here is from genome assembly GCF_042665795.1 of Schaalia naturae. Classification (NCBI taxonomy): domain Bacteria; kingdom Bacillati; phylum Actinomycetota; class Actinomycetes; order Actinomycetales; family Actinomycetaceae; genus Schaalia; species Schaalia naturae. The sequence goes on along the minus strand of NZ_JBHTEF010000001.1, from coordinate 303,961 downwards.
GGCGAGGACCCGGCCGATCGGCAGCGGCTGGGCGCCCTCGTCGCCACGCGCGCGCGACGGGTCGGGGCTCCGTTCGCCGACCTCCTGGAAGTCCGCGGCCTGGGCCCCCGTCTGGCGCCGGAGGAAGAACGCGTAGGCCCCGAGCGTCAGGACGACGACGGGCACCTCCTGTGCCACCGCGTAGGACCCCTCCGTCCCGACGAACGCGGGAAGGACGAGGGCGAGCGGGACGAGCACGGCCAGCATCGACAGGTAGGCCGAGGTGCCGGCGCAGTTGTGCGCCAGGCCTCCATGGCGCAGACCTCCGAGCAGCAGAGACAGGCCGATGACGAGGTTCATGATGATCATCGCGACCGCCATGACTGAGTCCCGGGCGATCGTGGCGTGCTCGCCCGGCCCCAGCATGACGGCGGAGATCAGGACGACCTCGATGAGCACGATCGACAGCGTGAGGACGAGGGACCCATACGGGTCGCCCAGACGGTGGGCGAGCGCCTCGGCCTGCCCGACAACGCCGAACGCGCAGACGGTGATCACGACGACGATCGCGACGAGGACGCCCGCCAGGAGCGCCGTCGGAACAGACGGCTCCAGGAGCGGGCCGGCGACCAGGAGTCCGACGCACGCGCCCCATCCGACCGCGATGCGCGCGACGTCTCGAGCCCGGATCCGGAGGACCTGTGCGGAGCGTGCCATGTGCCGTCATCTCCTTCGTCCCGGGCCGTCCCGGGGTGGAAGAAGATCAGCCGGGTCGTCCCGGCCGGCAGACGGCATCCGCCCGCCGCGCCAGAGTAGCAAAAGACCTCGGGACAGCGACGGCGGAGCTCTCCGCGTCAGGGACCAGGCGCGATGTGGGCCACGGTCGCGCGCACCGCTTCGACAGAGGAACGGAAGCACTCCCGTTCCCAGTCGTCGAGATGGACCGGGATGCGCCGGATCACACCGGCGGCCCCCACGACGCAGGGGACCGACACGGCCACCCCAGCCTCGTCTCCGACCCCGTCCCATCCCTCTCCCGGCGGGATGAAGGAGGAGACCGGGACCACGCTCATCTCGTCGCGCACCACCGCCCGCGCGATCCTGGCGATGCACTGACCGATGCCGGCGCTGGTCGCGCCCTTGAGGCGCCGGATGTCCCAGCCGATCGCATTGGCCTTCTCCCGGAGCGACTCGGGATCGGCCAAGGCGCCGGGCGCTCCAGGCAGGGCGCGCGCGACGTCGGCGAGCCGCGCGCCTCCCACGCTGGCGCCGGAGAGCAGGGGGAACCCCGCGGGCCCGTGCTCGCCGAGCATCACCGCCTCCACCGAGGACACGGAGACCCCGAAGCGGTCCGCGATGACGCGGCGCAGACGCACCGAGTCCAGCGACGTGCCCGTACCCAGGACCCGGCCCGGGGCGAAGGGAAACTCGGTGGCGGCGACCTGGACCATCGCGTCCACCGGGTTCGTCGAGATCAGCACCGGAGCGTCCGCCGACCGCGACGCGATCTCACACAGGAGGGGACGCAGTATCGAGGCATTGGCGGCGGCGACCTCGCGGCGGCCGTCGGGGGCCTGGCTGCGGGGAAGAGAGCCGACCGTCACTACCACGAGCGAAGCGCCGGCCAGGTCCTCGAGGCCCCCCGCCCTGACACGCACCGGGGAGGAGACGGACCACGCCGCGGCGTCGGCCTGGTCGGCGGCCTGCCCGCACGCGGCGCCGTGATGGCGGTTGAGGACCACGACCTCCTCCACGCAGCCGGTGGCGACGATCGCGCCCACGGCGGCCCCGCCCACACGCCCCGAACCGATGACGACGACTCGCCGTTGGACTGGCACCGCCTGGACCTCCGCCCGAACCTGGAACACATGCGTGCCCGAGCCTAGACGAGGCCGCCACGGAGGACGCCGTCCGGCCGGCCGTCGAACCGGGAGCGCGACTTGATGTCCGGAGGACGCGCGCCGCGCCTGTCCGCTGCCCGGCCGGCAGACGGCGCGGGCCGTCCGTACTGCCGTCGCAGTAGCGCAAATGCGTTCGCACGGACGACGCCACAGGCGTATCGGATCGGGAGCATTGAGGTGCTCCCCGGGATGGGGAGTCCCCGGCACGACAGCGCCGGGGCACGTTCGAGAAAGCGAGACACCATGGCTGAGGAACTGGGCCAGGCTGCCGCACCGGCGACATACGAATACGCCGCCATTCGTGCGGATCGGGACCTGGAGTCGCTGTACCGGGACACCTACGTGAACTTCGGATGGACCGTGGAGGGCTACGGCCAGGCCCTGCCGAGCACGGGCATGGTCAACCTCAAACTCAAGCGGCCGCGACACCTGAAGAACCGTCCGGAGGTCGTCCAGCTCCAGCGAAAGGCCGAACAGGCCCTTGCCGAGATCGCCGCCCTGGAGAAGTCCAAGACCACGTCGGCGTTCACGACGTCGGTGGGGATCGGCATCGTCGGCTGCGCCTTCCTGGCGGGGTCGGTGTTCGCGATCGAGGCGGGACGCTGGGGTCTGTCGATCCCCCTGGGAGGGATCGGCCTGATCGGCTGGCTGGCTGGGTACCTGGTCTTCGGGCGCATCAGGGCCAGCCGGACGGCCACCGTCACGCCGCAGATCGACCACCAGTACGACATCGTCTACGAGGCCTCCGAAGAAGCCGCGCACCTGCTGGCCTGAGCGCCTCCGCACACGCCGTCATCGCACGAGAAGGGAGGGGAACCATGAGCGGACTGGCCTGGGGCGTCGTGATCGTCATCGCCGTCGCCGCCATCGCGATCATCGCCACTGCCGTGGCACGCAAGTCGCGCCGCAAGTGAACTGCGCCTTCCCCACCGGGAGGGGTCGGCACGACCGCAATCGACGGACGGTCCCGCTCCCATCATGGAGCGGGACCGTCTCCATCGTGGACCACCGTCCCCCGACTCCGGACGACTCCCGGCGCAGAGAGCATTCGCGCTGTCCGAGCCGGGCGCACGATCGTCCGGTGGCAGGATGCCGGTCTACTGCGAATGCAGTACGCGGCGAGGCTGACGCGGTGCGAGAATCCCCACGTGACCTCTGCTTCCCCGGCCCCGATGCCCCGCACGCCGGCGGTCCCGCGCCGACCTCGGCCGCTGGACGCTCTGGTCCTTGGCGTCATCGGGATCATCGCGGTGGTCGGCGCCCTCACGATCGGGACCGCTGGGGTGCCGGGCCAGCTGGAGACATGGCGGCCGGGCGGATACCTCGCTCTGGCGGTCTCGACGGCGGGAATCGCCGTGGCCTGGCGATGGCCCTGGCCCGGCCTCTCCCTGGTCGCGGCGGCACCGGTGGCGTCGACGTTGCTCGGATGGGATCCGATCGTCACATGGAACCTGGCCGTCTTCGCGGCGCTGTGGTTGACGCTGCGGGCGCTGCCCGGACTGTGGGTGGGGCTGGTCGTGGGAGCGGCGAACTTCGCCGCCGTGGCGATGGCGCAGGGCGGCTTCAGCCTCCAGGAGCCGATTCCGTCGGTGGCGGGCATCTCCGCATTGGCGGCGGCCGCCACGGGGAGCGCGATTCGGAGCCACCGCCGCTATCGGGCGGAACTGGAGGCCCGCACCCGGGAGGCCTTGGCCACACGGGAGGCGGAGGCCCAGCGGCGTGTGGCCGAGGAGAGGGTGCGTATCGCCCGCGACCTGCACGACATCGTCGGCCACCAGGTGGCGCTCGTGTCCATGCGGCTCGGCGCCGCGCAGGTGCATCTGCCGGCGGACGCTCACGAGGCCAGAGCCGACCTGGATGCGGTGCGCGGAGGCATCCAGGAGATCCTCGCCGGCACCCAGCAGACACTGAGGATGCTCCGAGCGGCCTCAGAGGGGGAGGACGCGACGACGCCCGCAGCGGGATTCGAGCGCATCGACGACCTCGTCCGGGCGTCCCGCGCCGCCGGTCTCGACGTGGAGGCGACCGTGGCGCGACCGCCCAGACCGTTGGGCGCACCGGTGTCCGCGGCGGCTTTCCGGATCATGCAGGAGGCCCTGACGAACGCACAGAAGCACGGCACCGGCGCGGTGTCATTGAAGGTCGGCGTCGACGACGAGGCGATCACGGTCGAGGCGGTCAACGTGCGCGCTGATCGGGACGGGGGCGATGCCCCGACCCGCGCCGAGAGGAACGGGTACGGGCTGGTCGGAATGCGCGAGCGGGCTGCCTCGGTGGGCGGGTGGATCGACACGAAGACCGATGACGGCCTGTTCTGGCTCTGGGCATATCTGCCCGTCGAGGGAGGGGACCAACAATGATCCGAGTCGCGATGGTCGACGACCAGGAGATGATCCGGCTCGGGCTGCGCACGATGATCGCCGCCCAGCCCGACCTCGACCTGGTCGGGGAGGCGGCCGACGGACTGGCGGCGATCACCCTGCTCGACACCACGGAAGCTGACGTGGTTCTCATGGACCTGCGCATGCCCGGCATCGACGGGGTCGAGGCCATCCGGCGGCTGCGGCGCGCCCATTCGGCCGACACGCTGAAGATCATCGTGCTGACCACCTTCGATCAGGACCGCAATGTGCTCGCCGCGGGCATCCGCGAGGTTGCCGACGGTGGCGGCGCCCTGTCCGCGACCGCGGGCGCCGCCCTCATCGACCACGTCGCCGACGAGCGGGCGACCCTCGTGGACCCGGACATGGTCGCCCGCTTTGCCTCGCTCACCCCACGCGAACATGAGATCGTCGCAGCGATCGTATCCGGACTGGACAACACCCGGATCGCCGCCGAGCTGTTCCTATCCCCGTTCACGGTCAAGACGCATGCGAACCGCGCCATGATGAAAGTCGGCGCCAGGGACCGCGCTCAGCTCGTCTCCTACGCCGTTCAGGCCGGTATCCGGCCCTGAGGGAGCGCGCCGGCGGCCTGCCTGCGCTTCATGCCGCATCCGCGGCGTCCGCTACGGCTGTGTCTCGGCTCTTCCGCGAAGCGCCTCAACGAGGGTGGCCGTGTCCGGCGTCGGACGGTGGACGAGCGCGGCAAGCTGGAGGCCTTCCGCGGTGGTGGCCAGGTGGTCGGCGGTGTCAGAGGGCAGGTGATGGGCCAGGGCGTCGCGAAGAGCCCGGTTGACGGTCTCGGCGACCGAGCGAAACTCCTCATCGCGAAGACCGAGGATGTAGAGCTCGTAGGCGACGACGGTCAGGCCTCGTCCGGTGGTGATCTGTGCGTGGATCAACTCGGCGAGCGCGCCGATCAGGGTGTCTGCCGTGACCGTGTCACTCCACTGGGTCAGGCTGTCGGCGCGCAGATCGGCGACGCGGCGGCTCGCCTCCAACAGGAGCGCCCTGACGGAAGGGAAGTAGTAGGACACCGACCCGACCGGGACGTGCGCGGAGGCCGCAACGACACGCGCCTGACCGCGTCAACGCCCCCGTCTTCGAGCAACCGCATCGCCGCCGCTGCGATCCGTTCGCGGCGGCGGGGATCGTTTGGCGTGTTCCTCGTTCGAGCCATGAGTTCCTCCTCTTCTGCCAGGAGCGCGCCTGCCGCCAACCGTCGACACCGCAGTCCCGTCTCGGTCTTCCTCCGACGCAGTGTCCGCCGCTGGCGCGCGCATCGACCGCCAACCGCAGATCGAACCGATGGCGACCAGAAGCACGCCGAACCAGAACGACATGTCGAGGGTCGTGCCCAGCAGCACGGAACCGACGATGGAGGACAACACGGGCGTGGCCTAGGACGCGACCGACAGCGCCCGCACGTCTCCACGGGCGATCCCGACGTTCCAGCACGCGTATGCCACGGCAATCACGGCGGCCGCGGCCGTCAATGCCATCACAGACCCCGGGGAGAATGACACGCCCACGTGCTCCCCTGCCACTGCGTACACGATCCACAGAGCGGCGGCGACACCGGTGAAGAAGACCGTGATCCCATCGTGTCCCCGGGAGATCGAGGGCGAGAAAACGGTATAGCACGCCCATGCCACCGCACCGATGAGGGCGAGCGCGTCGGCGAGGGGGTTCGAGGCGACGTTGCCGATGATGTGGGCGAGATCCGGCCCCCCATCGCCGCCGACCACCCACGCGATTCCCGCCGCAGCCGTCACCGCCCCGGGAAGGACCAGCCACGACATCTTCCAGCCGCGACTCGTCACCGCGCTCAACTGCACGGCGAAGGTCGGCCACAGATAGTTCACGATGCTGACCTCGAGCGTCTGCTCGCTGCCTTCCGCCAGACCGACGGCCAGTCCCACCGACACCTCATAGACCACGAAGAGCCCTCCCCCGACCAACAGGTACGGGAGCGGGAAGGACCTGAGGTGCTGTGGACTCCGTGTCACCCACAGCAAGGCGGTTGCGAGGGAGTAGATGAGGGCGACCCCGAGCATCGGACCGAACCTGACCGAAACCAAGCGGATGAGCCCGACCATCGCGCTCCACAACACGATGGCCGCCAACCCGATCAGGGTCCCGCGCATCCTAGGTCCGCTCACGAGGCGATCCATCCCTGAACACCGCATCCGCCGTCTTGATGAAAATCATGTACTAGCGTGCATAAATGCGCGGGCTCGATGCCATCTCGACTCGCCTCGGTGCGCTCCAACGACCGAAAACCCCAGATCCGCAGCCTTCCGCGGGATCTGGGGGATTTGTGGAGCTAGGGGGATTCGAACCCCCGACCTCTTCATTGCGAACGAAGCGCGCTACCAACTGCGCCATAGCCCCAACTGCCAGTTCAGGCTACCACGTGCACGAAGAGCTCTGCATCTCAGCAGGCCATGAGGTGTTGAGCATCACCACGCGATCGCCGTTCCCGAGCCCGCGGCGACCTACGCGCCAACCGTCCGCGCCCGGCTCACTCCGCCCGGCGCGCGTCCAGCACGGCCTCGAGGTCGAAAGCGACGGGCTGGGAGGCGACGACCTCCTCGGTCGAGCGCACTCCTCGCGGCGACTGCCCGCCAGCGACGGGTCGCGCGGGCACGGCGGCCTCGACCTGCGGGATGCCGCGGATGTCGGTGTCGGGATGGACGCTGCGCCCTTCGACGCGCCCACGGACGGCGTAGGAGGGCGCTGGCAGGTCGGGCACGCTCCATTCGCGCCGCGGGGAGCCGGTCCGGCGAGGGGCGTCGGCGGGTTCTGCGCGTTCGGTCCGGGGAACCGCGTCCGCTTCGGTGACGGCCTCGGCCACAGAGGCGCCGGTGGCGGCGGGCTCGGCCTCGCGGCGTGCCTCCGGCCCGGGGGACGACACGCCGCCGACCTCCGCGCCATGACGCACCCCCGAAAGCGCGGGCGCCGCCGCGGCATGCGCGCGCAGCTTCTCGCGCAGTACGCGCATCTCGACGTCCTCGGCCCGCTGGGCGCGCTCGGAGCGCACGGCCGCACCGCGCGACAGGCCCAGGGCCGCTGCCAGCGTGGCTGCAGGGAGAGTCACCCATGCCCACGCGACCAGCGTCGCAGCGGCGAGAGCGACCACCGCCAGGGTCGCGGCGGCGAGCGACGCCGAGGCCAGCATCCGGCGCCGACCTGCCGCCCGCTCGCGCGACAGTCGGGCGGCTCGGCGCGCTCTCAGGCGCGTGACCTCGTGCAGGGTCTGCGACTGGGCGCCATCCTCATCCTCCGCATGGACGCGCGTGCGGGGGCGGCGCGCGGAATCCTCCTGCGACGTCATGATCTCTCCTGGGTCCTCTTGGCCCTGGCGGGCGACCTGGGGCGCGACAGACAGGAGCGGCTGCGACCTCCGGCCCCCGCCATGGGCTTCGATCGCTCCGCGGGCCGAGGCGGGCGGGCCCTCGGCGCGCAGCAGCCGCATACGCGGCGAGAAACGATCGGACTCACGCGATTGGGTGAGAGCCGTCTGCCTGTCCACCGCATACGGGAAGACGAGCAGGATGAGCACGGCGAACATCGCCGCCACGACCAAGCCCCCGTATCCCATGGAGCCAACGCTAGGGTCACACGCGGACTCGTCTGCGCGGCGGTGCCGGTGTGTTGACGATTCACGCCGACGCGGCGAGAGGGTTGGCGGCTCACTAACAACAGGCGTCACTTCGTTCACAGTTGCCACACCCGTCTCACGTCAATAGACACCGGCCCGGCACGCGCACCAGCCGTCCCATCACGCCCACACGCTCCCAGGTCATGGCGCAACGGGCGTCCCGCCGGGAGACCGGGTCCGCGCACGGGACGGCCATGACGGCGGAGCCGTCGGGGTCGACGCGCCATGGTTCGGGAGCAGCGCGCCCGACGGCCCCGGCGTCTGGAGATCGCGGCGGCCTCAGGCGACCGTCTGCCCCCAGATCGAGCGGACCAGCCCGCCCGCGGGCAGCGACTCCGCGTCAATGGCGAAAGCCACGTGATCGGCCCACTCCCCGGCGATGTTCATGTACCGAGTCCTCAGCCCCTCCCGTCGCAGGCCTAGTTTGCGGCACAGTCCCAGCGACCGGCTGTTCTCTGGCCGGACGTTCACCTCGATGCGGTGCAGGCCCAGCTCGCCGATGACGAGGTCGATGACCATCGCCACCGCGAGCGCCCCGACGCCGCGCCCGGCCGCCTCCTGCGTCATCCAGTACCCCAGCATCCCCTGGGACATCGCGCCGCGCTGGACGCCGGACAGCGAGATCAACCCGGCGACCGACCCGTCCAGCTCGACCACCATCATGAGCCCCGTGCCCTCGCGCTGTTGGCGGTCGCTGGTCCGCCGATAGGTGGACAGATCCGGCAGCAGCTCCTCGGCGCCCCGCGGCAGCGTCGCCTCCCACGGGCTCAGCCAGAGCCGGTTCGAGCGACGGGCCTCGTCCACGCGACGGTGATCGCGGCCCAGGCAGGGGCGGACCGCCATCTCCGCGGGATCCGGCGTCCACGCGACGGAGCGGATGAGGCCCCGGTCGACGGGGTCCGCGACCCGCAGGGTCAGCTCCGAGGGGGGCCTCCCCCACACGCTCCGCAGCACGGCCCGGGCCTCAGTCCAGCACCAGGCACCGCAGGGCGTCGCCCGAGCGCACGTTCGTCACGTCCTCGGGGACGACGGCCAGCGCGTTGGACTCGGCCAGCGCGGACAGCAACAGCGAGGACGGAGCCCCCATCACCTTCGCCTGGTAGCCGGAACGCGGATCCCCGCTGAGCCGCACCCGCACGAACTCCCGGCGTCCGCGCGGGGAGTACCACGACCGGTCCACGCGGGCCTGGACGCTCGGCCGGTTGAGGACCGACCACCCCTGCATGTGGCGCAGAGCCGGACGGACGTAGACCTCGAAGCACACCTGGGCGGACACCGGGTCGCCGGGCAGGCAGAAGATCGGCGTCCCCTCGCCGTCGGACCCGTCGGAGGCCCCGCCCGGAATGCCGCCGCCCGTCAGCGTGCCGCCGGCTTCCCCGCCCGGACCGGAGGCCTGGTCCCCGGAGGCTGAGGTCCCGACGGTCCCGACCCCGAGGATATGCCCGGGCCAGGCCGCCACATTGTCGAAGCGGACGGTTCCCAGCGCTCCCAGGACCTCGCGCACGGTGTCGCCCGACCCGTAGGAGATCCCTCCGGTGGTGACGATGAGGTCGGCGCGCACCAGCTGGTCCTCGATGGTCTGGCGCAGGATCTGGCGTTCGTCGGGGACCGCCGCCACGCGGAACGTCTGGGCGCCCGCATCCGCGACCGCGGTCGACAGGGCATGGCCGTTCGCGTCGAAGACGGTCCCGGGACGAGCCCGCCGCCCGGGTTCCACGATCTCGTCGCCGATCGAGATGATGACGACACGCGGCCGGGGGTGGACCAGCACCCGGGAGCGCCCGACCCCGGCCAGCAACGCCACCTGGCGCGCCCCGACGCGCGTCCCGCGGCGCAGGACGATTCGGCCCTCCTCCACGTCCTCGGCCTTGCGGCGGATGTTCTCGCCGACGGCCGGCTGGGTGCGCACGGCCACGCGCGCCAGGCCGTGGTCGGTGAAATCCAACGCGATGACCGCGTCCGCCCCCGAGGGGATCGGCGCGCCGGAGGCGATGCGGATCGCCGCCCCGGGGACCAACGCGGCCGGGTCGACCTCGCCGGCGCGGACCTCCTCGGTGACGGGCAGGACCACCGGCGCCTCGGGCCGGGCGCCCTCCAGGTCTGCGGAGCGCACCGCGTAGCCGTCGCACCCCGCGAGGTCCGCGACGGGCAGGTCGAACGGCGCCTCGACGTCCTCGGCGAGGACGCAGCCGACGGCGTCGGCGAGCTGGACGTCGAGCTCGGGCTGCTGCCCGACGATCGCCAGGCAGTCCCGGTAGAAGTCGGCGACGGAGCGCATCGGCGTCAGCCCCTCACCGCTGCGCGGGGCGGGCGAGCTCGCGGAGGATGAACTCGCGCAGCTGCGGGCCGAGGTCCGGGTCCTCCAGCGCCAGCGACACATTGGCCTCGAGGTATCCCAGCTTGTCCCCGGTGTCGAAGCGCCGGTCTGAGACGACGACGCCGTGGACGCCTCCGCCGCGGGCGGGGTCCTCGTCGATGAGCTCCGCGAAGGCGTCCGTAAGCTGGTACTCCCCGCCGCGCCCGGGTTTCAGGCCGGCGAGCTTGTCGAAGATCAGGGGATCGAACACGTAGCGCCCGACGACGGCGTACTCGGAGAGCACCTCGTCCAGCGGCGGTTTCTCCACCACGCGGTCCACCCGCAGCAGCTCCCCCGGGGCCAGGTCCACGCCCTGGGGCACGCCCACCAGCGTCACCGCGGCTGAGGCGTAGGCCGTCGCTTGCTCGCGCGACACCCTCATCAGCGCGACCACCGAGCCGCCCATCGTCTGGCGCACCTCGATCATGTGCCGCAGCAGCTGGGACCGGGGGTGCATGAGGTCGTCGGGCAGCATGACCGCGAAGGGCGAGTCCCCCACGTGCAGGCGCGCCTGGAGCACGGCGTGACCCAGGCCGAGCGGGTGTCCCTGTCGCACCGAGTGCATACGCGCGAGGTGCAGGTACTCCTGGGAGATCTCCAGCAACTCCGTCTTGCCGGCCTTACGCAGCGCGTGCTCGAGGGCCGGATCCGCGTCGAAGTACTCCTCGATGGGGTCCTTGCCGGTGCGGGTGACGATGAGCATGTCCTCGATGCCGGCCTGGGTCGCCTCCTTGGCGATGAATTCGATGGAGGGGCGGTCGACGATCGGCAGCATCTCCTTGGGCACGGACTTCGTGACCGGAAGGAACCGCGTCCCCCGTCCGGCGGCGGGGATCACGGCGTGACGGACCGGTGCGTTGCGTTCTGCCATGATGGCCACATTAGTCGAGTCAGGGGAGGTGACCGGTCATGTCGGTCCCCAAGGCGGCGGTCCGCGCCCGGGTTCGGGCGGCCCGCGCCCTGAGGCGGGTGGCGCCGGGCGAGGCCGCGGGCCTGCTGGAGTCGTGGCGGGAGGTCCTCGCCCTCCTCAACGCCCCTGCCGGTCCGGGGGATCCAGGTCGGCTCGTCGGCGCGCTTCCCGCCTTGTTCCACCCCATGGAGGGCGAGCCCGATGTCCGGGCGATCCTCGATGGCTGCCCTCGGGCCCTCCTCCCGGTCGTCGTCTCGGAGCGGGGCGTCCCGCTGCCCGGGCCCGCCTGGGCGTTGCGAGACCTCGGCGATCCCGGCTGCGGTTGGGTCCGCCCCCACCCGCGACTGCCTGCCCATCCGTCGGGCGCGGTCCTCGGACCGGAGGCCCTGGCCGACGCCACGGTGGTCCTGGTCGCGGCCCTGGCCGTGGACCGCTCCGGCACGCGAGTCGGGCAGGGAGCCGGCTGGTACGACCGCGCCCTGCGGTGGATCGCGCCCGGCGCGCCCGTGGTCGCGGCCGTCCTCGACGAGGAGGTCCTGCCGTCCGGTTCCCTCCCCCGGGAGCCTCACGACCATCCCGTCGACGCCGTCATCACACCGGCGCGGGCCCTCGTGCTGCGATGAGTCCCGGCCGGCGGCGCCCGCCCCGGACCACGGCGCCGGCCCTGCCGGTCGTCCACACGTCCGGAGGTCCCGCTGTTCCCGTCCACAGGTCCATGGGGGCCGGGTGGATCGACGAGGGCGTCCCTGCTGAGCTTGGGGCCCATGAGCTCCCACCGATCCGGTCGGCGCCCCCCGCGCGCGCCCGTCTGGCCCGTGATGCGTCCCGTCGTCGCGGCGCTCGCCCTGGCCGGCCTGGTCGCCGGCGCGCTGCTCGCCCTGCGGCCCGCCCCTCAGGGCGTGCCCGTCCTGGTGGTCCGCCACGACGTGGCCACGGGCCAGTCCCTCTCCGACGGCGACGTCTGGACGGTCCTCGTCCCGCCACGCGCCCGCCCGGCCGACGCGCTGGAGGCCGGCTCGTCGCTGCCGACGGCCTGGGAGGCCGCTCCGATTCGTGCGGGGACGGTGCTCACCGAGTCAAACGTCGCGGGCTCGCCGGCCTCCCGGGCGCTGAGCCCCGGCGAGGCGCAGGTGCTGCTCGCCGTCGGCGCCGACCAGGCCCAGGGGATCGCCGCCGGCGACCTGGTCGATCTCTGGGCGCCCCCGCCGTCGTGCGAGGAGAACCCTTGCTCAGCCTCTTTACTCGCCTCTGAGGTCCGCATAACCTCAGTGGTGGCGCCGGAGGCGTCCGGCTGGGCGTCCTCCGAGACCGTCCGGGTGGGCGTCATCCTCCGGGCCGCCGACACCGACGTGGTCCTGGGCCACGCGGGAAGCGGATCGCTGAGCCTGGTGCTGCGCGCACCCGGTGCAACAGCGGACCATCCATCGACAGGAGCACCCCCATGATCCAAGGATTCAAGGACTTCATCTCACGCGGCAACGCCATCGATCTGGCGGTCGGCGTCATCATCGGCGGAGCCTTCTCCACCATCATCACCGCTCTGGTGGAGAAGGTCATCAACCCGCTTATCGGCGCTCTCGTGGGCAAGCCCAACTTCGACAACTGGGGCGAGTTCACGCTCGGGACCGGAGCGAACCAGGCCGTCGTCCAGCCCGGCGTGGTCCTCACGGCGCTGGTGAACTTCCTATTGGTCGCGCTCGCCCTGTACTTCTTCCTGGTCGTGCCCATGAACAAGCTGGCCGCCCGCCGAGCCGGGAGCGGCGAGGACGAGGAGGAGGCTCCCGAGACCTCCGACGAGACCCGTCTCCTCACGGAGATCCGCGACCTCCTGGCCGGCAGCGGCACGAACGCCCCCACGGCCTCCGAGGCGCCGCGCCACTGATCCGGGTGCCCGTTCCGGGCGGCCGGTGCCGCCTCAGGCGCGGGGCTGGGAGTGCGGCGGCACATTCGCCAACAGCCGCGCGTCATTGGCCCCGTCGCCGCGAGCGGCGTGGCCCGTCCCGTCGGCGTCCCCGCCGGTGAGGTCCTCCTCGCTCACCCTGTCCTCCCACGAGGGCGGAAGGCCCTGCCTGATGAGGCGGCGGTCGACGTCGGAGACGAGGACCGCGCGTCGCCGCCGGGCCCGCCCGCTCATGCCCGCGGTGCCGTGCGGCGCACGACGTTCGCCAGGACGGCGTCGGTCTGGGCGCCGCGGCGGGTGAGACCCAGCGCCTCACGGAGCTCCTCGACCAGCCGGTCGGCGGAGTGCTCCCCGCCGTCCGAACGCAGCCACTGGGCGAGCTCATCGAGTTGGTCGTCCCCGTATGCGGCCAGCGGGAGCCCCCTGGCGATCGCCGGCCGCGGCCCACGCCGCGCCGAAGGCGTCTGCTCTCTCCCCGCGAGGGAGGCGCCGCCCTCCTGCGCTCCGCCCGGGGCCGGGACAGAGGCCGGGGCGTCCTCCCGGCCCGCCAGACCCGGATCCGCGGAGCGCTCGTCGTGGAGGACCCGGGCCTGGTCCGACTGGGCGACCGCGGCGTCCAGCGCGGGATCCGCGACGGGCGCCTCCAGAGGCTCGGGTTCCGGCTCGATCTCGGCCGCCGCGTCCTCGGGGACCTCGACGACACCGGCCGGCCCGTTGAATGCGTCGACCGCATCGAGGACCAGCTGGACGATGTCCTGGGCCTCCTTCTCCGGATCCGTGAAGACCGCCATCGACAACTCCGTGCGGACCCTCCAGCCCTGCGCCTCCAGCATCGCGGGCCACACCCGGTCACGCACGCGCAACGACGGTTCGGCGGTGTAGGTCTGGTCGTCGGTGAGCAGCGCCACCAGCAGACGGCCCGGGACCTCCGGATGACCGATGGCCAGGGGAACCCTCATCCCGCCGGGCACGCCCACATTCGGCACGACCTCCAGGCCCATCCCGTACAGGCGGTCCGCAAGGTCCACGAGCAGACGGTCGGGGGCGACGTCCAGGGTCGGCCAGGAGGGCGCCGAGGTCTCCGGCTGTCCGGCGGCCCCCGGGGCGGCAGCGGCCTCGCCCTCCCCCGAACGCGAGGAGGCGCCCGCCATCTCGAGCAGGTCCACCAGCATGTGGGCGCCCTCGGCGGACAGCCGGGAACGGTCGATCTCCTCACCGCGGATGGACGAGACGACGGTGAGGTCTCCGCGCACCGCCCGCAGCGCGTCCGTGAGGACCGAGACGCCCGAAGGGGTGGAGAGGACGCCGAAATCGTGGAGGACCCGCCCGTGAGGGGTCTTGGCGAATCCGACGGTCAGGAGGATGCGGTCACGGCTGAGACCCCTCGCGCGCTCGGCGTCGACGACCTGGAAGGGCTCCGAGACGTCGGGGGCGAAGAACGAGGCGAGGCCCGGGGCGCCCTCCACCGCCCGCGCCACGGCCTGGCGCACGCGGTCGGCATGGCGCGCGTTGAGCGCGATGACGGCCAGGGATTGGTCGGGGTGCTCCACCGCATGGTCCACGACGGCGTCGACGACATCGCCGACCTCCGCCGCGGAGGACTCCACCGACACGGCCCCCGGGGCGGGCATCCCCGACCCCGTCGACCAGATCGCGTCCACCGGCGCCGAGTTCGTCGTCCAGGGCACCAGGACGCCGGTCTGCTCGGTGCGGTAGCGCTGGAGGAGCTGGGCGACCTGCGCGTTGAGCCGTCCAGGCTGAACCTCGAGGCGGGCGACGGGAAGCGCCCGGGCCAGCTGGGCGACCGCCCCGCCGTGGGAGACCGTGGTGAGGTCGGAGAGGACCACCACCTGGCGGGCCCGCGCGACGATCGGGACCAGTTCGGCCAGCGGCAGGGAGTCGACGTCGTCGAGGATCACCAGGTCCACGCGGCGGCCCTCCGGGACCAGCCACGGCACCAGCGTGGGGACGGCGAGGACGACGGGGACCAGGTGCGGCACCAGAGGGTGGCGAGCGTACAGCTCCGAGGCCGGGGCGCGGGTCTGCATCGCGGCGAGGAGATCCGCCTGCTGCTCGGGCCGGGTCGCCAGGGCCTGCTGGCGCATGCGCCTGAGGTTCTGCAGGGCCTGGGGCGCCAGCGAGGCGACCTGAGCCTCGTCGAGGAGCCGGCCCTCCTCGAGCACCCCTTCCAGGCGCGTCGGATCGAATCCGCCCAGACGCGGCTCCTGGGCCAGCATGAGCCCCAGGATCGACGCCCACCAGGCCAGGTCCAGCTCGGCGTCGAGCAGGTCGTCGCCGACGTGACGTTCGCGCAGGTCCGTGACGAGGCCCTCCAGACCGGCGGCGGCGAGATCCTTGAGCACGGCCACGCGCTGAGGAAGCTCGCGCGCGCCCTCGGTGTCCGCGCACAGCCGGTCGAGCAGGCGCCCGAGCTCCGTGATGTCCATGCGAGCCAGATCCGGGTAGGCCGTGGAGAACATGGGCGCCAGGTGGGAGAGGTCGTCGCGCACGGAGGCCGCCAGGGCCGTCGCCTCGTCGAGGTGCTCGGGGAGCGTCGGCCAGCCGTCGGAGTCGCAGTGGTGGCGCCAGACCTCGCGCCGCTCCTGGACCAGGAGGAGCTCCTGGTGGAGGTCCTCGACGTGCCGCCCGGGACGCACGAGGTCCCGCGCCTGGCGGACGAGGCGCATCCGCTGGGAATGGCTCATCGTGATGCCATGCTCGCGACGCCACTGGCGCGGCGCCGTCGCGATGACCATGTCGGCAGCGGAGCGCTCGAAGATCGAGGGATGGAAGACGTCCAGCACATCGCGGACGCCCTCGAGCATCTGGAGCTGTTCCTCCCACTGGGCGACCGTCGTGGCGGGGACGATGCCCGTCTCCCCGGCGACGGCGCTCATCTGGACGCGTATCCGCGGCAGGGACTCCTCCGCCAGCCGCATGATGCGCACCAGCACGTCGGTGACCTGCTCCGGGGCGTTGATCACGACGCCGTCCCAGGCGGCATGCGCGGAGGTGCGCGAGAAGACGCCGAGCGCGGAGGCGCGGTGGAGGAGGGTGCGGGTGCGCTCCCCCTGGTCGCGGGCCACCTCCACGAGGACGTCCTCGTGGAGGCGCACCCGCGTCCGGGGGCTCGGGTGGACGCTCGTGAGATCGGTGAGCACCTGGAGGGCGTCGAAGGCGGAGACGCCGAAGTGCTTGAACGGCCGATGCAGGTAGGTGGTGTAGGAGGACAGCGCCCCGCGCACCTCGCGCAGGCGCGTGCGCATGGCCTCGACCTCGGCGATGTCCATGACCGCGGACGTGTCGGACATGGCCTCGGTGAGCCGTTCGCGCAGCAGGTCGCCCGACTCCGGCGAGCCGTCCACGCGCAGGCACATCTCGTCCACTCCCAGCGCGCGCAGCCGGGTCTCCAGGCGCGCCGCCCGCGACGGTGCTCCCGCGATGTGCAGCGTCGAGCGCCCGCGCGCGCCGGAGTCGGCGACCAGGGAGGCGAGCACCGCCAGGTCGTCGGCGCCCTGCGGCGCGTCGATGACCAGCGACCGCCCCGCGGAGACGGCCTCGACGACGTCCTGCTGGCGGGGCGTGAGATCCCCAACGCCGATCTCCTCCCACGGATCTCGATCCGCGGGGTTCGGCGGGGGGAGGGCCTGGGTGGTCCGCTCGCGCGCGTCCGCGTCCCCACCCAGCGCGCGCACGAGGTCCGAGGCTAGCAACGGCCCGGTGCGGTCGTACTCGCGCAGCAGGATCGCCGCCGGGTGCTCGAAGACGCCCAGCGCCAGCTCGTCATGCAGCTCGAAACGGTCCAGGGAGGCTCCGGCGCCGCGCAGCGCCGCCAGCGCGCGCGAGGGCGAGAACCCGTGGACCGTGCGCGCGCCCGCCAGAACGGCCTCGACGTCGACGACGACCCGCTGGCGGGCCAGGGCCTGCGCGAGGCCCTCCCCGATCTGGGCCCCGGGCCTCAGCGTGATGAGGACGTCCCCCTCCGGGTCCTCCTGCAGCTCGGCGGGGCGCAGCATGGCCGGGGACGACACAGCCGAGACGCCGTCGACCCACTGCGCCCGCCCGATGGCGAGGTGGATGGGCCCCACGCCGTGCACGGCGGTGAGCTCCCGGGCACGCTGGAGGACCGCGCGGGCGCGTTCCAGGGCGCGCCCGTGCGCCGACGGCTCGCGCACGAGGCTGGACAGGCGCGTCGTGTGCTCGGCGTACAGCTGGGCGAGGCCCCCGGGGTGGGCCTGGGTGAGCACGAGCCGCGGCGGCGCCTGGTCCTCTCCGTCGAAGGAGGCCACGGCCGCCAGCTCGCGGCGCCACCGGCCGATGCGCTCCTCGACCGGCGCCGTCTCGGGCGCCGAGCGGCCGGCCGTCTGCTGCGGTCCGCGAGCCGACGCTGCAGACGAACGCGAGAAGAAACTGGCTGCCACGCTCCCACGCTAGTGGGAGACCGGCTCCGGCGCCGCGAACCCGGGCCGCCGTGGCGCGGATTCGCGGCGCCGGATGGGCGCGGGACGCGTCACGCGAGCTTCCATCCCGCCGCCGCCTCGCGTGCCCGACAGAAGTCCCGGTACCGGCCGGGCGCTCCGACGAGCTCCTCGTGCGTGCCGCGCTGCGCGATGTGACCGGTGTCGTCGAGGACGACGATCTGGTCCGCCGTGCGGATCGTCTCGAGCTTGTGGGCGATGACCAGCAGGGTCGAGGTCTCCCGCAGTCGCTCCATCGAGGCCAGGACGTTCGCCTCGTTCTCCGGGTCGAGGGCGCTGGTCGCCTCGTCGAGCAGGACGATCGGCGCGCGCTTGAGCAGGGCGCGGGCGATCGACACGCGCTGGCGCTCACCGCCTGAGAGCGCGTGCCCGCCCTCGCCCACGGGCGTCTCCCATCCCCGCGGCAGCCGCTCGACGATCTCGGTGACGCCGGCCAGGCGGGCGGCCTCGCGGACCTCGTCCCCGCTCGCGTTCGGATCGCCGACGCGGATGTTCGCCTCCAGTGTGTCGTCGAACAGGTAGACGTCCTGGAAGACCATGGAGAGCTGCGCCATGAGATCCTCCGTGCGCTGGTCGCGGACGTCGTCCCCGCCCACGCGCACGACCCCGCGGTCGACGTCGTAGAACCGCGCGACGAGCTTGGCGATCGTCGTTTTGCCGCATCCCGATGGCCCGACGAGGGCGCACATCGATCCGGAGGGGGCCTCGAGCGAGATGGAGTGGAGGACCTGGTGGCCGGGCTCGTAGGAGAAGTCGACGTCCTCAAGCTCGATGTGTCCGGGCCTGGCGACGGGGGAGGACTCCGACGGCTCGGGGAGGACCGGGCTGAGCAGGATCTCATCGACATGGTCGATCATCACCCGGCGTTCCTCGATCCCCATGACCTTCCCGCCGAGTTCCTCAAGTGTCTGCATGAACCGCAGGCTCAGCCCGATGAAGGCGATGGCCTCGACCGGGCCCAGGTCCCCGCCGAGGGCGAGCCGGGCGGCGACCGTGATCAGGGCGACGACGATCATCTGCCCGGCCATCCCGTGGAGGAGGTTCGCCAGCATGCCCCACCACAGGTCGCGGTGCTGGGTGGCGGAGGACTCCCGGCTGGCCTCGACGAGCGGGGTGAACTCTGTGGAGCGTCCGCACGAGCGCAGCGCGCCCTGGCAGCGGGCGAACTCGACGATCCGGTCGCTGAGCTCCTCCTCGGCGGGATCGCTGATCCGTTTGCCGCGGGTGATCGCCCGTTTCCCGGCCCACAGCGCGAGGGCGTAGACGGGGACGGAGATCGTCAGGACTACTCCCAGCCTCCAGTCCCAGATCCATGATCCGAGGATCATGACGGCGGCGGAGGCCGCGAGAGACGTCGCGGTCGCCACCATGTGGGCCAGCGCCTCCCCGAGGGAGAGCAGTTCCTTGGACACCAGCCGCGAGAGCCGGCCGGCCGCGGAGTCGCGGAACCACCCCAGCGGCAGGCGGGCGAGGCGGTCGCCGAGCCTGCGGTGGACGGTGCGGATGAGATCCAGGGCCACCGAGTATCCCACCATCGCCTGGACGTACTCGATGTTCGCCCCCGCCAGAGCCAGGACGAGGAGGACGCCCAGCCATCCCGGGAGTCGGAGTCCCCACGCCGCGCCGCCCGTGCTCAGGGCGACCGCGGCAGGCAGCAAGAGGACCAGGGAGATGCCGCGAACGGCGCCGGAGATCACGGACAGCGCCAGGGTCTTGTCCAGCGTGGGACGCGCGGAGGCTGAGATCAGCCGGGAGAAGGAAGCGATCAGGGAGCGCCCGGCCGGGAGCTCGACGTCCTCGGCGGGACCCGTTGTCCCGGCCTCGTCGCGGTACGGCTTCGTGGCGCTCATGCGTGGTCTCCTTCTCCGTCGCGTCCCTCTGCCCGGTCCGTCCCCTCATCCCCGGCCGGCCCCCGGGGCCGGGCGCCCGGCGAGGTCTGGTCCCACAGGGCCTCGTAGTGCGGTTCTCCCGCGAGCTCCGCGTGCGTCCCCGACGCCACGACGCGCCCGCGGTCGAGGACGACGATGCGGTCCGCGCCGATGACGGAGGCCGGCCGGTGGGCGATGACCAGCACGGTCCTCCCCTCGACGAGCCGGTCGAGCGCCCGCTGGATCTCGGCCTCGGACTCGGGGTCCGTGAAGGCCGTCGCCTCGTCGAGGAGCAGGATCGGGGCGTCGACCACCAGGGCGCGGGCGATCGCGATGCGCTGGGCCTGGCCGCCCGACAGGGACGTGTCGTCGCCCAGGACCGTGTCGTAGCCCTGCGGCAGCGTCATGATGAAGTCGTCGATCTGGGCCTCCCGGGCCGCCGCGCGGATGTCCTCCTCGCTCGCGTCGGGGCGTCCGAGGGCGATGTTGTCGCGCACGGAGATCCGCAGGAGCTGCGGGTCCTGCAGGACGAAGGCGACGGTCCGGTAGAGCTGGGCCGTGGGGAGGGATCTCAGATCGGCCCCTCCGATGCTCACGCTCCCCGCATCCGGGTCGTCGAAGCGGGCGACCAGGGTCGCCAGGGTCGACTTCCCCGACCCCGACGGCCCGATGAGGGCCGTGGTGGTCCCCTCCTTGAGGACCAGGGAGACGTCGTCGACGGCCAGCGTGTCCCCATAGGAGTAGCGGACGTGGTCGAAGCGGACGTCGTGGCGGGCGAGGTCGACCTCGCCGGCGGGAGCGGCCAGCACCGGGGTGCGCAGGATGTCCACGATGCGCAGGGCGGACGCGCCAGCCAGCTGGTAGGCCCAGCTGGAGGTGCCGATGACCTCGACGGAGGCGGGCAGGACGAGGGCGATGAGGGCCGTCGTCACGACGTCGGCCGGCCCCACCCAGCCTGCCCCGACCATCGCGGCGCCGCCGGCGAGGTTGACGAGCAGCAGCACCGAGGGCGCCACCACGGCCATCGACAGGGCCGAGCCGCGCATGAGGGGGCTCACCCAGGCGAGGTAGAAGTCGGCGAACTCGTCCGCGGCCCGCGAGTAGCTCCGATGGGCCTTCCCCACCTGTCCGAAGGCCTTGACCACGGTGATCCCGCTGACGAACTCGACCATCATGGCGGAGACCTTCGACAGGCGCGTGTCCATCTCCGCGGTCTTCGTGGCCATGTCCCTCATCGAGTACGCCTGGAGGATCGCGTACAGCGGGAAGGTCGCGACGGCCAGGAGCCCGAGCCTCCAGTCGACGTACATGGCGTAGGCGAAGAGGGCCAGCGGCATCACGGTGGCGGACGTCGTCTCCACCGGGGCGTGCGCGACGAGTGTGTGGAGGGTGCGCGTGTCGTCCTGGATGACCTTGCGCACCCGCCCGGAGTTCGTCGAGGAGAACCAAGACAGGGGGGCGTGGGCGAGCGTCGCGACGATGCGGTCCCTGAGGATCGTCCCGAGGCGCGCATCGGCGAAATGGGTGATGCCGAGGGCGAGGAAGTACAGGACGAGCCGCCCCAGGAAGGTGGCCAGCAGGATGTTGACGGTGAGCATGAGACGGGCCGAGTCGGGGGCCTCCCCCGCGTTCCACGCCGTCAGGAGCTGAGCCCCGAGGTCGACGAGGGCGACG
This sequence comes from Schaalia naturae, assembly GCF_042665795.1. NCBI lineage: Bacteria > Bacillati > Actinomycetota > Actinomycetes > Actinomycetales > Actinomycetaceae > Schaalia > Schaalia naturae. The sequence continues at coordinate 282,850 of NZ_JBHTEF010000001.1, read as the reverse complement.
TAGGGGGCGACCGCGAGGACCGCCGAGAGCCCGGAGAGGACGCGTCCGAGCATCAGGGTGCCCGAGACCGGCCGGAGGAGCTCGCGCATCGCGGCGCGTCCCGCGCGGTCCTTGGCGCGCGGATCGGCGTCGAGGGCGGCGAGATCGAACCTGTCCCCGTCCTCTGGCGCGTCTCCTCGTTCCCGGTCCTGCGGCACCGGCGCCCGCTCGGCGATGGCCTGTGGTGCTGACATGATCACGCGTCCTTTCGTCGGCCGGCCGCATCGGCGATGCGGCGGGTGGCAGTGGCGGCTGGGGGGCGGATGACCTCCGCCTGGGGGCTCGCCGCGCCGCCTGGGTCGAGGCGGCGCAGCTTGACGATGCGATCGGCGCAGGCCTCGATGAGCTCCGCGTCGTGGGTGATGACGATGACGATCGCCCCGCCACGGGCGAGGCTCCGCAGAGCGGCCGCGATCTCCTCGAGCCTGCGGTGGTCGACGCCGGACGTCGGCTCGTCGAGGATGTGGAGGCGGGCTCCCTTGGCGATCGCGGCGGCGATGGCGAGGCGCTGCTTCTGTCCTCCGGACAGCGAGAGCGGGTGGCGCTCGGACTCCGCCGCGAGATCGAAGCCCGCGAGGAGCGCGTCGACGTCGACCTCTCGGGCGCGTCCGGGATCCAGCCCGAGGACGACCTCGCTGCGCACCGAGGCGCTGAAGAGCTGCCGGTGGACGTCCTGCATGACGAGGGAGGAGGAGGCGAGCCTGGCCCGTGTGCCGGCCCGCCGACCGTCCAGGGCGATCCTTCCCCCGCGCTCCGGATCCGCGAGGCCGCACAGGATGCGCGCCAAGGTCGATTTTCCGGCGCCGTTGACGCCGACGAGGGCGGAGACGCACCCGGCGGGGAAACAGAGCCGATCGATGTCGAGGACGCGGCGGCGGCCGTAGGAGAACCTGACGTCCTCGAGGACGAGGCCTCGGGCGGAGGCTGGCGGTGTCTGAGCGTCGTCCCCGGCATGGGCGCGCAGGGGCACGGCATCGCAGGCCGGAGGCGTCTCGAGCGTTCTCAGCCCGAGGTCGCGCCGCTCCGCGTCTCCCAGCGCGAAGAACTCCTCCCCTGTCCAGCGTCTGGCGATGCGCCCCTCCCGGATGAGGACGACCTGGTCGGCGAGGCCCCGCAGGAAGTGGAGCCGGTGCTCGGCGACGACGATGGTGTGGCCGTCGGCCTTGAGGCGCGCGAGGATTCCCGTCATGTCCTGAACGGCCTGCGGTGAGAGGTTGGAGGTGGGCTCGTCGAGGAGGATGACGGGCGTCCCGGCGACCAGGGCCTGAGCGCACGCGACCCTTTGCAGTTCGCCTCCGGACAACTGGGACAGCCGGCGCCCCAGGAGGTGGGAGATCCCCAGCTGCCCGGCGGCGCGGCGGATGCGGCGCTCGATCTCCTCGGGGTCGACGCCGTAGTTCTCCCCTCGGAAGGCGAGTTCGCCGCGCACGTCGGAGGTGAAGAACTGGGTGCGCGGGTTCTGGAAGACGGTCGACGTCACTCGCCCGGAGTCCGCGAGGGCGGCGCGCGGCATGTCGACCCTGCCCACCTCGACGCGGCCGTGGAGGCTGCCCGAGTGGAAATGGGGGATGAGGCCGTTGATCAGGCGGAGGATGCTCGATTTCCCGGACCCTGAGGCGCCGCACAGCAGGGTGAGTGTTCCCGGAGCGATCTCGAGGTCGATCTGCCGCAGGACCGCCGTCGTCCCGGGAGCCGCCCGCCGGGCGGGGGCCGGACCGTAGGGGGAGGCTCCCGAGCCGTTGGTCGTGTAGGAGAAGGAGACGTCCTCCAGGGTCACGCTGCCGGCCTGGGATTCGGTCGCGTTCACAGGTGTGCTCCCCCTGCCCATGCCCTCAGGACGACGAGGCCGAGGATCGCCGCGAGCCCCGCCGCGTCCGTGGCCGTGAAGCCGAGCCGGACGGTGCTCGTGCGCGTCCCCTTCGAGTCGAGTCCCCGGATGAGCGCCGAGGCGCTGAGCTCGTCGGCCATGCGGGTCGTCGAGGCGAGGAGGGGCACCAGGACGTACTCGGCGGTGCGCACCGGATGGGACATGACGCCGCCCGCGGTGGGGAGGACCCCGCGCATCCTCATGGCGTCGGCGATCGCCCTGAACTCGGAGAGGACGAGCGGGATGAAACGCAGGACGACGGAGAATGGGACGACGACGAGTCGCGGGATCCCCAGGCGCGACATCCCCGCGGAGAGCTCGCCGGCTCCCGTCCCGGCGATGACGTATCCCGCCATGCCCAATGAGACGGAGAAGCGCACGAACCAGAAGGCGACGGCGACGACGAGGGCCGCCGCCGTTCCCCTCCAGAGCAGGGGCAGCAGGAGGAGGACGGCCAGCGAGCCCAGGAACACGCCCGTGTAGCACCACCAGGCTCGGCCCTGGACGACGTCGGCGAGCAGCACGGCGACGAGGACGCCCGCCGCCACCGTCAGCGGGGTCCCTCCCCCGCCGAGGACGAGGACGTTGACCGCGAGGAGGAGCGCGAGCTTGGTCCGCGGATCCAGGCAGATCCGGTGGGACCGCGCGGTGAGGGCGCCCAGGTCGACGGTCCCGGCCCTCGCCTCCGGGACGGCTGCGGGCGCAGCGCTCACAGGATGCCGGCCTTCGCGAAGTTCCTGTCGAGGATGCGCGTGCCGATCCACGCCGAGACCAGGGAGACGACGAAGACGACCGCCATGAAGACGACGATCAGCCACGGCGTGAAGAGCGCCTGCATCTCGTCGGCGTACTGCTGTCCCATGCTCGAGGCGACGTCGGCGAAGTAGGAGTCCGAGGCGTAGAAGATCGGCAGGAGCGGGCCCAGCATCCACAGTTCGAAGACCGCGTAGGCCAGGCAGTTGCGCGACCGCGACCGGTATCCGCCCGACCGGACGATGAGGTCGGCCGCCGCCCCGAGGACGGTGGTGAACAGGAGCGTCGCCCAGAAGTGCCCCGTGAGGAGCATGAGGAGTCCGACCACGGCTCCCAGGACGGTCATCGCCCCCATGACGGGCGTCTTCACCATGAACAGCATGAGGACGGTCCCGTTGATGAGCGCGCCCAGCAGGAATCCCACGAACTGCACCGCCGGGCCGATCAGTCCGAGCATCCCCGTCCCGAACATGACGACGAAGTAGATCGCGGTGAAGACCCCGATCGTGACGAGGGAGCGTGCTGACAGTCCCCTCGCCGCGGCCGGGGTTTCCTCCGAGCGGGTGGTCGAGCTCATGATGGCGTCCTCTCCGCGCATATGCGCGACTGATCACAGGTAGTTAGGTTAGCCTAAGCTCTATAACCCGGATGAGGACAGAGGCCATTGGTCCCCCTTCAAGCATTTCCCCTTGTCAGAGCCGGTCTCGCCCATCCGTAGTGAGAATCATTATCATTCAGCGTCTCACGATATGCAACTCCCCCACCCCGCGGGGCGGCTCGCCAGCGAGCCGAGACCCACCGTGAGGCGACGACGGACCCGCCGACAACGATCAGCGCCGACTCCGCGCGGCAGGTGCGCGCGGCCACGTGGCAGACCACCGACCGACGCGGCGCGAGGAGGCCCCGGATCCCCTCGAGCAACGGCGCCATCCACGGGTTCACGGCGATGACCGGAGCGACCAGCGTGAATCCCCCACTCACCTGCGCCGCCCTCGCGAACCCGGGGACCGGCGCAGCAGCTCGACCTCGGGAACACGGGCGAACCGGCCGCCTCCTCCCGTCCCGCCAGGCGCAGCACGGCGACCGCGAGCGCGCACGCCCCGCCTCACCTGAGGACGGCCTCGCCGTGACCCCCACGCCGGGTCCGCCTCCAGGCCGTACTTCGGGGAACGACCCCGCAGGAGGCGTCCGGCTTCTGGATCGAACCGCCTTTCGGCCGCTGCGACGGATCGAGGATCCGCATCGGCTGGGGAACCTCCATCAACATGAACGGCATGTTCGTCGACAACGCCCGCGTCACGCTCGGGGGCCGGGTGATGATGGGCCCGGCGGTCTGCCTGGCGACCACCAGCATCCCATCAATCCCGCAATGCGCGAGTACATGGACTGCGACCCGATCTCGATGGGCGAGACTGCCGGATCGGCATGGGGGCGACCATCTGCCCGGTCGGCCCTTCGATCCGGAGGACTTGGAGGAGGAACGCCGGCTCCGCGGACGCTGACCACCGGTCCGGAGGGGCCACGGCCTCTCCGCGGCGCCCGCGAGCAGGCCGGGTTCAGGCGTTCTTCTTGGCCGCGGCCTTGGCCTTCTTCTCGGCCCGCTTCTCCTTGAGCGTCTTCGCCGCCGGCGTCTTCCCGCCGGACTTCTTCGGAGATTTGTCCCCCATCGGATCCTTCCCCCTTCGGACTCGTGCTTCGGACTGAGACAGTCCCTCTCGCTTTTCGACCCTACGCTCCTCCGCCGCATCGGGCCGGGTGAAACGGCACGGCCCGCCGGATGCTCCGGCGCCGCCCCTCATCGGCAGGGGCCGTCTGCCACAGGACACGGCGAGGCCGGCCCCGGGCATGCCGGTCACGAGCCGGAACGCGGCAGGCCGAGGACGTCCAGACGAGCGACCGCCTCGCGGCGCGAGTTCACGCCGAGCTTGGAGTAGATCGAGCGGAGCTGCGTCTTGACGGTGTTGACGGAGACATACAGGTCGCCGGCGATCTGCGGGATCGTGAGATCCGAGGCCAGGCGCAGCGCGACCTCCCATTCCCGGTCGCTCAGATGGACGCCTGCGGGCGCCCAGGAACGTGGGTCGGGGATCTCGCTCCACGTGGGCTGCGCGTCCAGCAGCCGCTTGTACAAGGCGGGTTCGTTGGCGCGGAACCGCTCCTCGAGCGCGTCGAGGTCCTCCCGGGGAGTCGCCCGCAGGGGCACGAACGGGCCCAGGCCCATGACGAGGCGCGCCGCCTGGGAGAGCTCCCGGTCGGCGAGCTCGGTGCGCCCCAGCATGTCGTTTGCCACGACTCTGCGTCCCAGCATGGCGCAGCGTGCCAGCGGGGCATGCCGGACGCCGAGACGCGCGCAGCCCTCGGTCGCCGCCAGCGCCAGCTCGGGGCGCCCCATCTGCAGGTGCGCGCTGGCCCGGACGGTCTCGAAGCAGACCGCGTGGTCGGACGAGGACTCCCGTCCGTCCAACAGGTCCAGCGCGGCGCCTGGGTCTCCCGTCTGGACCAGTGCCAGCGCTTCGTAGCGCACGAAGCTCTTGCGCAGAAGCGGCGGGCAGGGAGGCAGATCGACGCTGCGTCGCGCCTGATCGGCGAGGGCGGTCACCGCATCGAAGTCGGCGGCCAGGATGGCGCGGAGCGTCCGGCAGAACCGGATCAGCCAGCGGAAGGCACCCCGGTTGCGCATCTCCGCGGCCGTGAGCTCGTCCTCAAGGGCCTTGAGCGCGGTGCCGTCCTGCCTCCGGAACACGCACAGCGTTTCCGCGAGCGCGAGGCTCCACCCGCGGCCCGGGCGGTCGTGAACCGCAGTCCGGACCTCGCCGTCGAGCCCGCCGAGCAGCCCGCGGGCGGTCCGGATCTGCTCCTCGGCCTCCCATCCCCTGCCCTCGACCGCCAGACTCGCCGCGTGGAGGCTGACGGCGTGCAGCACCACGAGCGGATCGGCCGCCTCCTCGCCCCACTGCTGGGCACGGGACGCGAACCGCCCGCTCTCCAGGCACCTGCTCGAGGACAGACACACCTCGGAGAGGATCAGCGCGCAGATCGCTCGCGTGCGGAGGGGCACCTCTTCTGACAGGCCATCGAGCGATCGCGCGTCCAGGGCCCGTGCCTCGTCGTGCGCGCGATCGAACTGACCGAGTGAGATCAGCGCCCAGATCCTGGCGAACGGCCGGCGCAGTCCCGCCCCCGCCGACATCGGATGCCGGTCGCCGGGCGAGGAGGTGGCGGCGATCAACGAGCTCCGCGGAACGGAGCGCGCACCCGGGAGCACCGACTCCAGCACCTGGGACACCGCGTCGTCCGCGTCCGGATCGTCGTTCCTCCCCATCAGCGCCTCCCCTCCCCGCTGCTCTCCCTCGCCCCAAGCCCGAGACGCCTGAGCTCGTCGACCGCCGTGGTGCGCGTGTGCACTCCGAGCTTCGCGTAGATCGCTCTCGTATGCGTCTTGACGGTGTTGACCGAGATTCCGAGCGTCGCGGCGATCTGCGCGGACGTCCCGCCGCCCACGAGCAGGCCACCGACCTCCCTCTCGCGCTGTCCGAGCATGCCGAGATCGCCGACGCCCTCGACCGGATGGACGGCCTCCGCGAAGACCGCGTAGTCGGCCAGCGTGTCGACGACGTCCGGATGCCTCTCTCGGAAGCGCGCTTCCAGCGCCCGGTACTCCTTCTCCGGGACGCCGACGACCGGCCTCACCGAACCGGTGACGATCGCCGAGTACCACGATCGCGCGAACTCCCGATCGGCTGCGGCGGGGCGCCCCTGCATCTCCAGGGCGATGGCGCGCCGGACGTGCAGGGCCCTCAGCGGGCGCTGCACGTGCTCGGGAGACCGCACGCAGGACTCGGTGCACGCGAGCGCTTCGGCGGGGCGCCCGGCGGCCAGGTACGCGCTGGCACGGTCCACCGACAGGCACACGGGATGGTCTCCCGGGCTCGCGGCCTCCGCCAGCAGGTCGAGCGCCCTGCCCGGATCACCCAGCACGACGTACGAGCGGGCCGTGTGGGAGAGGATCACGTCACGCAAATAGCGCGGGCATCCCGGAGAGCCGGACCCGCGGCACCCCTCGGAGGCGTCGACCACCTGCCGGCGTTCCCCATGGAGCATGTGCTGCATGGTCTCCAGGAGCCGCACGAGGCCTGGAGCGATCCAGTCAAGGGCGGGGTCCAGGTCCCGCGCCTCGTCGATCAGCGAGCGCACGTCCCGGCCCGTTCGCCGGTTCATGACCGTCGTGGCCTCCGCGAGGATCAGGGGCCAGGAGACGACGCCCGAGGCCGCCGGCTCCAGATCACGCAGGACGCGGCGCGTCTCCGCGATGATGCCCTCGGCCTCCATGGACTCGCCGCTGACCGCCAGGATCGCCGCCCGGAGGCCCTGCGCCTCCACGAGGAGCTCCGGCGCGCCCGTCTCCGACGCCGACCACTCGGCTACGGCGCACCACGTGCTGGCGTCGCGGGTGCACCCGCCGACGAAGAGCGTCTCCGCCACCGCCAGCGCCTCACGCACCCGGGCCTGCGCCGATGGGAGTCCGGCCACCGCACCGAGGGCGTCCGGGCCGAGGCCCCGAGCGATCCGGAGCGCGCGATCGTCGTGGCCGGACGTCAGCGCCTCCGCGATCACGCCGATCGAGTGAGGGACGTCCCGCGGTGTCGGCGCGTCCGCCCACCTCGCGCTCACAGCCCCGCCCTGCTCTCCCGACGCACCGACCGCCCGGCCATCAGTCAGCGCGGGACATGCCGGGCCCGGCCCTTCCGCCTGCGGGTTCTCGACCCGGCCGCCAAGGCGCCGCCGACGGCCAGCGCGATCGCCGCCGCCATCAGGTACCCGACGTCCGCGCCGGTGACGCTCAACCCGGTGCCCCCGCCCGAGGGCGCGGTGGCGAACTCGTTGGTGATCGTCACCGTTTGCCCGTCGGCGTCGATGGTCACCACACCGCCCGCAGGGTCGATGGTCGTGGCGTCGGCGCCTCCGGCGTCCGTCTCCGTCACCGTGCATTGCGCGCCGACCAGGATCCCCCCGATGGTCGCACGATAGCGGTTGTCCTTCGACAGGACCACCGTACCGCCGCCGGGCAGGACAACGGCCGTCATCTGCCCGTCGCTGGAGTAGGTGCACGCCACCTGCGCGGTGAACGGACCGCCGCCCAACGCGTCCGCCCCAGCACCGGTGCGCTTCTTGATGATGGTGAGCGCGGCGGTGTCAAACGTGTTCGTCGCCGTCACGGTCGCCTCCGACGCCGTGTCCGCCTCTCCCGACGACTCGACGGCGACGACGCCGCCCTCGGGCGACATCGCGGTGGAAGTGGCGCCCGACGTGGCCGTCTCCGTGACCCGGCACTGCGCGCCCACGGGATAGGGACCCAGGCGCCGGGACCCGCCCGCAGCGAGAGCGAACTCCGTCGTCTCAGAGCCGCCCGAGCCGGCCGCACCCGTGCCCGACGGCCAGTCGCACACCGCCTCGAACCCGAATTCTCCGGTGCCGTAGGCCGATGCCCCATCCCCGTCCACCGCCTTGAGGACCGTGACGTAGCCGGCCTCGAACGTGTTCGTGATCGTCACCTCGGCCGCGGCGTCCTGCGATCCGCCCACCGTGACGGCGCCGTCCTCCGGCGACACGACCGAGGCGTCGGCCCCGCCGCTGTCGGTCTCGGTCACCGTGCACTCGGCGCCGGCGATGATGTTCCCCACTGTCGCCTCATACCCGTTCTCCTGGTCCAGGACGACCGTGCCGTCGTTCGCCAAAGGCACCCCGACGGTCTCCCCGTCCTTCTGGTAGGCGCAGGCGACCTGAGCGGCGAACGGGCCCGATCCGAACGCCTCGGCGCCCGAGCCCGCCACCTGCTTGACGATCTTCAGTCCGCCCACGTCATAGGTGTTGGTGGCCCTCACCTCCACAGACGAGGGCGACGCTCCGGTCTGAGCGGCGATGGTGACGACACCGCCCTCGGGCGACATCGCGGTGGAAGTGGCGCCCGACGTGGCCGTCTCCGCCGTCTGGCACTGCGTGCCCGCGGGGAAGGTCCCGAAGGTCTTCGTCGCCCCGGGCTCCAGCGTGTAGTCCTCGTCCAACAGGGTCTGGTCCCCGTAGGTGCAGGTGGAGTGGAACCCGAAGGGTCCGGAGCCGTACGTGGTGGCGCCCGGCCCGTCGACCGTCTTGGAGACGGTGAGCGTGCCGGCGTCGTAGTGGTTCGTCACCAGCGCGCTCACCACGGCCGTGTCGTCGGAGCCGATCACGATGGTGGCCGTTCCGTCCCCGTTGTCGGTGACGTTGTCGCCGGTGAGCACCGTGGCGTCCGCCGAGGACGAGTCGGTCTCCGTCAACACGCACGTGCTGCGCGCCGGAATCGTCGAGCCCGGAGCGGTCCAGGTCCCGCCTGCCGGCAACGTGAAGGACGTCCCGGTGCGCCCCTCGCCGAAGTCCACCGGCTGGCCGTCGGCGGTCGTGCAGGCCAGGGTGAAGCCGAAGGGGCCGAACCGGCCCGCGTCCGCCTCGGTGTCGACTCGCTTCGTCACCGACAGGGCGCCCCACTGATAGTCGTTCGTGATCGTCGCGACCTGGGCCGCGGGCGTCTCGTCGACCGGATCGGCCGCGGTGACCTGGAGGGCCTGGTTCTCGATCGAGCGCGCGGTCTCGCCGAACGCGCCCGGATCGCCGTCCTCGGCCACGTCGCAGGTCGCCCCCACGGGGATGCCGTCGATCGTCGCGGGCGCGTAGGCGCCGTCCTCGTCCCGGGTCAACGTCACCGTCTTCGAGGAGGCCCCGCCGTCGAATGTCAGCGGGACGCCGCCGGCTTCGCACGTCACCGTGGCGGTGATGGAGTCGGGGGCGTAGGCCCGGGCGTCACCGGTCGCGGTATTCGCGACCTTGATCGAGCCGGTGCGCAGGTGCACGCCGACCTGGCTCGGGGTGATCTTCTTCGCCTGCGGCGTCTGGCCCGCGCCGAAGTACTGGACGCCGAACTGGTTCCACGCGTACTGGTCGGCTGCGGGGACGTCCCGCAGAGCCAGGGACGAGTCCGCCTCCGTCTGGGGCGCGTTGACGCTCGAGTACATCACGTTGATGTTGACGCCAGGTTTGAGAGCCCCGATGTCGGATGCCGTGAAGTCCAGGGTGACGCGCAGCCCCGTGACCTTCGACCAGTCGGTGTCCTCGCCGGCTGGCGACCATTCCTCGCCGTTCTGCGCGCACGGCTCCTGAGCCGTGCCGACTGCGCCTCCGCCCAGCCCGGCCCATGTGCCCACGCACACGCCGGTGGAGGTCGTCACCTCGACGGTCGTCGTCGTCCCGTCGGGCGCGCCCACGACCACAGGGGCGCCCGTGAGCTCGGGCCGGTACTGGGAGCCCCGTCCTGTCCCCGAGAGCAGTAGCTGGTCCCCGGCGACCGGGAGCTGGTCGAAGATGATCATGCGCGTGAGGTCGGTCGTCCCGCCGTTGACCGCGCGCAGCATCCACTTGTCGGTGCCCCCGAGCGTGCTGTTGGCGACGCAGGGATTGCGGTAATAGCGGTCGTTCGGGTCCAACGGGCTGGGCATCGACGCCACGCACTCGAGGTCTGGATTCACCGAGTTGACGGCACCCGCGATCGAACCCTGCACGCCCTTGACCACGTACACATTCTCGCCCTCGGTGGGCTGGACGAAGTCCGATGTGGTCCCGGATGTGCCGTCGGAGTCAAGCCGGGGCGTCTGGTTCGTCGTCCCCTCCAGCGCCCGGGTCACGGCGTCGAGGCGCTGCCCCGTGTTCACCGTGAGCGCGTTCCTGACTTTCTCCCCGGAACTCGCGCCCGGCAGGAACTCGAGCCAGACCCGGATTTTGATCGTCTCGCCCGGCAGCAACCGCGCGCCGCCCGGCCACGTGAACGTGATCGTGCCGTTGGTCTCACCGGTCGCCTCCACCTCGGGCGCCGTGGTGACCGTCCCTGGGGTCCCGTCGGGCAGCGTGCCCGGCGTGAACTGGATGGGCTGATCCGGGGCCGCGCTTCCGCCCTCGCCCGTGTAGATGAGGTACTCGTCCATGTCGTCGACCACCGACGTGAGGTCCAGGAAGCCCGTTCCCGCGTTCGAGATCGTGAGGTCCCACGGGATCGTCGCTCCCGATTTCACGGTGCGGGTGCCCTCGTTCGCCCACTTGTCGATCGCCAGGACGGCGCTGCCTGCGTTCCAGGAGACATCGTCGGCCGCGGTCGCCGAGGCCGGCTCGAACCCGGTGCTCACACTGCTCACCGACGCCTCATCGGTCGCCGTGCCGGGCCATGCCACGTCCTCGCCGCTCGTGCGCTGGGTGTCGCGCAGCGCCACCGTGTAGACGGCTTGGACGCTCCAGGCCGGTGAGGACTGCGAGAACAGTGCGCCGTCGTCCCGTGTGAACACGATCCGCAGGCCCTGGATGTCGCCGTACCGCTCCTCGGCGACGGGCAGGGTGTAGCTCCCGTCCTCGGACGTGGGCTGGACCTCGCCGTCCAACCACGCCGGGGCACCGCCCTCGTCGAAGGTCCCGAAGACCCCGATCCTCACCCGGTCGGCTCCGGCGGGCACGGTGAGGGAGGACAGGCCGGTGAAGCTGAAGTTCTCCCAGAAGCCGGTCGACCCCCCGTCCCCGCCGTCGGGCAGGTCGGTGATCGTCACGGATGTCGGCGACACGGTGGATGCGCCCTGGTCGCCCGCCAACGTCACCGTCTGGCTCTCGTCCGGGTCCGGCTCCACGATGGTGCCGTCCGAGATGGTCTTGGACGCCTTGGCCTCCAGGACTCCCTTCGTGTAGGACACGGATGCGTCGCTGAAGTCGCCGGTCGTCACGCCCGGGCTCACGACCAGGTCGTAGGACTGGGCGAAGACGCCGTTGTCGGAGGCGTGGCCCTCGTCGGTGCTCTCCCAGAACGCTTGGCCCGTGCTGCGCAGCGTCGGACGCACGCGGGTGTCCAGCGTGATCGTCAGGTCGTTGTCCTGGGTGATCGAGCCCTCCTCCTCCGACGCCCCGACGCCCGCGAAGGTGACGGAGATGCCGACGACGTCGGCCAGGTCGCCGGCGGCGAGGCCGTTCGCGGCCGCGATGGTCGTGGACGTGGTCGTGTAGGCCCCGGTCTCCGCGTCGTAGCGCAGCAGCCAGACGATGGAGCCGTCCCAGTCGACCTGGCCCTCCTGCTCGGCCGCGATGGCGATCTTCGTGAGATCCTGCCGCTCAAAGGCGTTCGGGACGGCGTCGTCGAGTACTCCCGTCGCCGCGCCCGTGCCGGTGAACGGATCCGCCAGCGCCTCCCCGCCGGTCGCCCCGGTGCCGCATCCCATGAGCTTTTCGTCCGTGCAGGGCGCGGGATCGCTGACCCGCACGTAGTTCGCGCCCGCTGTGGATCCGTTGCGGGCCGTCAGCGTGTACCGATTTGTCGGGTAGCCCTGCGAGGCCGATGCGCCGTCGGCGGGGACCTGGACCTTGGGGGTGGCCACCGTCTTGTTCACGACGACCTTCGGGATCCCACCCGTGATGACGATCGTGTCGGAGTCCGTGTCCGAGCCCTCGCCGGCCCTGATCTCGGCGGTGTTCCGGTCGACGCCGCCGTCGGCCGTGTTCAGGGCCGTGGTCGACGTGATCCAGGCGTTCGACGACCTTGTCCTGTCGCGCAGCTTCCAGTCCAGCGTGAACGTGCGCCCGTTGCCGCTGGCCACGCCCGAGCCGGGTTCGGGGGCGATGGCGCCGGCCGCGAGCGCGTCCGCCCGCGCCGCGTCGTCCGGCTTCAGTGTCACCCGCACGCCGGTGGCGTGCGTCTGCTCGTCCGCGGACAGCGTGTAGCCCTTGAACGAGCCGTCCGCTTCCTGCCAGGATCCGTCGGGGGCGGTGACGGGCACCCACGCGGAGCCGTCGTAGAGTTCCACGGCGGTGACGGTGTCGTAGGCCAGGTACCACCCGTTCGTGTAGGGGACGGTCGACGAGCCGACCGGTTTGACGGCCGTCAGATTGAACGCGTCGAAGACCGATTCCCGAACGCTGCTGGAGGGATCATCCGTGAGGGTGACCGAGTCGTGTCCCGGCTGGATGCCCCAGGTCAGGGTCGTCGAGGCCTGGGCGTCGGTGAGCGCGGTCACGACGTCCGCGTTCCACGCCTTGTCGATGCGCACGCCCGTGCCCTCTCCCGGGTACGTGACGACCTGACCGATCCCGGTGCCGGTGTCGCCGTCGCTGAGTGGCGCCCCACCCCCGGTCGTCCCGCTGCCCGTGGTGGTGGCCGTGTTCGTGTACGAGGTCGGCACCTGCGTCGCGCCCTCGCCCTCCTGGGCCGTGTCCACGGGACCGCCGGTGCGCAACGTGGCGCGCGCCGTGAACACCAGGTTGGGTGCGAACGTCGTCGTGAGGCCGAATCCGTCCTCAGCGGTGGATGTGAAGGTGAAGCGGATGCCGGTCGCAGCGTCCGTGGACAGGCCCTGCGCCCCGAGCATCGCTGCGAGTTCGCCCGAGTCCAGCGAGTACCAGTGCGCGTCGCTCTGCGCGCCGGCTGTGTCCAGCGTGACCCAGGCACCGGGTTCCGTCTGCACCTGGACCGTCAGGTCCGTGCCGGCCAGCACCTGGGTGGGAGCGATCGACGTGAGGCCGAAGGCGTTCCAGAAGTTCGTCGCGTCGGCTCCGTCCCACGCGTCCTCGACGAGGATCGTCCGCACCTTCGTGGAGGCGCTGTTGGTGCTCGTCGTCGACGTCAGCGTGGTGAGGACGCTCTGCCCCGCCTCCACGGCGCCGCGGGGCCTCACGGTCTTCGCCAGCTCCGTGTCGATGCTGGGGACCGGCACGGAGAGCGTCGCGGAGGCCGAGTCGTCCCCCTCCTGCCCGTTGGCCGCCGTCACGGTCGATGTCGCCGTGTTGGTGTAGGTGGCGTCGCGGTCCGTGGTCTCGACGGCGTCGACCGTGAACGAGGCCGAGACGCTGGCATCCGCCGCGATGCCGTTCGTCCCCTCCGCGGAGGCGAAGACGAGGTCGAAGCCGGCGATGCGTCCGGACGGGGCGTCCGGGACGGTGCCCGAGTCGAACGGCACGGACTCGTCGGGCAGTGAGCCGTCCAGCATGTGGTAGACGACGGTGCCGCCCACGGCGTCCGCCGGATAGGCGATCCCGCCGGTGAACCCGCCGAAGGAGATGGAATCGGTGAAGAAACCGCTGACGTCACGGATCGTCCACGTGTTCACGGCCGTCCCGGTGTTCTTGGCCGTGATGGTGGCGGTCGTCGATCCGCCTGCGACGACCTCAGCGTCCGCGAAGGACTTCGCGATGTCCGTGCTCACGATCGCGGGAGTGACGGTGCGTGCGGCCGTGTCGGTGACGACGTCGCTGGAGGCGCCATCCCGCGACGTCCACGCCCGAGCGACGTTGTCGATGGTGACGCTCTGGGTCGACAGGTCGGCCGCGTCGTTGCGGTCGGTCGCGCGTTGGGTGAGGGCGATCGGGACCGTCGCACCAGCCTGCGGGGAGATCTCGCCCGTGTAGGTGAGGCGCAGGCCGCCCACGTCCCCGGGGGCGACGCCGGCCGGCAGCGCGTAGGAGTCGCCAGGGACTCCCTCCGTCCACGTCCACACGCCGCCGGCCAGGACCAGCGCGTCCACCCGGACCGAGGTGGCGCCGTTGGACAGGGTCGCGCCATCCGCGAACCGCGCGAAGTCGTTCGTCCGGAATGGGTTGTCGGCGTTGAGCGCCGTCGCGCCGTCGGCCAGGCCGTCCGGCTCCTCGACCGTCATCGAGTCCACCGATACGTTCGATGTGTTCGTCGCGGCGAGCGTGATCGTCGACTCCGCACCGGGCGCGAACGCCGAACTCGCCGGGCTCCACGTCTTGTCGATCGCTGCGGCCAGCTCCTGCGTGGCCGATACCGTGACCGTCGCTGCATCCGAGTCGCCCGCGGAATTGTCCGCCGAGGTCACAGCCGTGTTGACGATTGCCTCGCCGTTGCGCCCGTCATCGGGCGAGAAGCCGATCGGAACCTGCAGCGTGATGTTGACCGTGGCCGTGGAGCCGATGGCCAGGCCGGTGCCTCCCGATGCCAGCGACTGGCTGAACGCGACGGTGAGGGCGGTCGCGGCACCGACCGTGGAAGGCTGGGAGACCGGCGTCCCGCCCTCGGTCCACGTCGCCTCCCCGGCGACTGGCGAGTTCGAGGAGGTCACTTCCACGCCGGTGATCTGGAAACCCTCGAGTTCCTCAGGCAGCGCGTCCTCCACCACCGCATCGACGCAGTCGGCCTCCGAGCAGTTCATCTCGATCTGATAGGTGAAGGGCTCGCCAGGCTCCAGTGTCCTCGACTCGTCGCCGTTCACCGTCTTCGCGACGGTCAGATACTGCGGATCTCCCTCGGCGGCTTGGACCGGCACCGCCACGGCGCCGATCCCCAGTGCGGTGGCCAACAGGACGCTCATCGCACCGGCTCCGCGTCGGGCGAGTCGCGTGCTGTGGTCGAAGCGCGTGCGCCGGCGCGCAGCAGCATGTCGAGGCACGGTCGGGTCTCCTTGTTCAGGTTCACAGAGCGCGCGGATGCCGGCGGCTCGCACCGATCACTCGCTGGGATTCCGAGCCAGGACACCACACGGTCACCGGCCGAACCCCCTCTGACCCCGGCTGATTCGGTGAATTCACCCCGAAGATCACCCTCGGGATCGATGCGCCCTCCCCCTCCGACATCAGCGGTGAGGCGCGCGGTGCGTTGTCATGAATGACTTCTCGAGGAACGTGCGACTCCGCGCGCAGACAGCGTCCCGCGACCTCGCGGGTCGGTGCCCATATGCCGGCCATCAGGAGAAGGCCGCGTTTCGACGCGGCGGCGCTCCGCGCCTCCTCTTCGGCGTCGCCGTCTCTGCCGTCGCAGTCGCGGCAGTCATCCAGCTCGCACGGACGGCCGAGGGATCCTGGCCTTCCCGCGGGCCGGAACGCCGCTCCCGCGATGGCCCTCGTCATCGCCGCGCTGGGCCGCTGTCTTGACGGCGAACCCATGCATCCTCACCGTCGCCGACGGCACCTGGCTCGTGGTGCGCCGCGATGACTTCTCCCAAGGGTCATTGGAGGAGGCGCGGGCTTACGTCGAGGGGACGCCGACAGGCTCTGGGTTTGCTGGACCGACAGTCGACCGGTGGCAGTCATGCCGCTCACGTCGCGGACACCGTCGGAAGGCATCGGGAGACTCAGCACCGACGCGGACAGGCACAGCCGACATAGAGAGTGAAAACGGAGCGTCGGCACGCTTGATCGGACGGATACCGTCAGGCGGATCGTCCGCTGTCTCAAGGACTCCCGCCGCGCAGACGGTCGCCGAGATGCAGGCGCTGCTCGCAGGCGATGGAACGCGGCGGATCTCCATCGACTACGACGAGGCGGGCGAGCCCATCGCTCAAGGCCGGCGGCAAGGCGGAACGCGCGAGCGGGGCTCAGCCCGAGCGTCCCTTATCATCGACTCGCCGCGTGTGACTCGCGAAGTTGTGAAAGGGGGATCGGACCACGGTCTCCCTCCCTGACATGACGACGAACTTGAGTCCCGATTGAGGATGGCAAGATCTCTCTCACGCTGATCGAGCGATCCTGAATATGCAAAGAAGATCCCTTCGGGCACAGCTGAGAAGGCCCGGTGCAGACCGGATACCGCTCGGCGTTCCGTCGACGGCGCAGCAGATTCGACTCTCCAGTGATCGGTGCGCAGATCGCGCCTAAGTTTATGCAGAGTTATGCAGAGCGCCCATGAACCAGAGTTAGGATTGTACTGTCATCCAATGACACTGCTGACCGTATTGCCGCTGTCAGCGACCGTTTTTGAACCGAACGCATCCATCACGTATGTGGACTGTTCAGAAGGGAAAATCCCAATGCGTGTTGCACTCGCCGCTGTCTGCTCGGCCCTCATCGCCATGGCGCCCTTGGCCACCCAGCCCATCCAGCAGGCCTCTGCATCCTCGGCAGCCACGCCCGTGTCCGGGGGGCCGAACTGGCTGTGCATCGTCGTGCACATCCCCAAGCTATGCGACGTGAAGTGAAGGAAGGCCTACTCAGCGCGACTCGGGCGATCATCATTCGCCAGCCGATCGCTGGTCACCTTCAGCGAGATCTCTTCGCGGGAACCGCGATGCTCCTGTTCCTGGGTGACGTTGTGGTGCTGGTGTCCGCGCGTCCCGGCGACCGCGTCAGCCTCGAATGGTCGTTCGGCTGCTGCGTCATGCTCGCACTGGCGGGATGGCTGCCGGCCACGGGTGGCGTCCTGTATGTGCTGGCGGCCACGGCCGCCGCTGCGATGCCCAACGACATGGTCTCGATCTCGCTGGCCTACCTCGGGATCTTCGCCGTCGCGGCCGACTGGATCGCAAGAAAGTGGATCATGCCGGGCGTGAGCATCGCCCTTGCCGTCGAGTGCGTCAGGCTCCTGCGCTCGCCGACCCCGTTGGTCGAAATCGTCGGTGGGATTGTAGGGTTGGTTTTCTCGGTCACGCTCGGAGCAGTCATCCACTGGAACGCGCAGAGACTGGCCCGGGCCCGGAGCGAAACGGAGGAGGCGCGTCGAAACGCGGAGGCCGCGGAGTCGAAGATCCGTTTGGACCTGAAGGTACATCTCCACGATTCGGTTGCGGCCCAGCTTGGTCGTTCGATCCAGCTCGCCGATGCGGTTACTCGTGCGGCCACGGATCCTGACCTCGCCTCGAAAGGGCGAGCTCTGGGCGAATCGACCCGCATGGCGATGCAGAACCTGCGTGCGCTCATGGCTGACGGCAGGTGCTCGCAGGACCACAACACCGTAGCAGCGACGGTGTGGACCTGCCGCACAATGCTCGCCGGCAGAGACATCATCCTCGATGCCAGCGTCCCCGACGCACCGGACGACGCGGTCGATCCGACTGCCTCAGAGCTACTCCAGGCGGTGGTGCGTGAGGGGTCGGCGAATGCCCTGAAGTACGCGACAGAGCACTCGACGGTGCACCTGACCATAGAGGATCCCGCCAACGGCAGCGTGTCCTTAGCCATGACCAGCAGGATCGACACCGATAGCGGCCGGCAGGCTGATCCTCTCTTGTCGGGAGGAGTCGGGCTAGCGATGCTGTCCCGGCAAGCCCGAGAGCTCGGTGGTCGCGTGATGGCTGGGAAGTCCGGTCCTTATTGGCTTCTCACCGCCTCTGTACCCGTGCGGCCCAGATCGCAAGAGGAGCATGCGTGATGGATGACGTGCGCGTTCTTCTGGCTGACGATGATCGGCTCCTCTGTGCGACGATGGCCGCTGGTCTCTCAGAGTGCCGAGGCATCCGGGTCGTCGACGTTGCATACACCGGGGACCAAGCGCTTCGATCTATTGCGCGCCGAGACATCGATGTTGCCCTGCTCGACGTCGAGATGCCGGGCATGGACGGGATCGAGGTAACCGCCTGCATTGGCAAGGAACACCCGGAGATCGCAGTGGTGATCCTCACGGCGTTCGCACGCGACGACTTTCTTCCCCGAGCGCTATATGCCGGGGCACGGGGATTCATCACAAAGGACACCCCCGTTGACCAGATCGCTGCCATCCTACAGGGGGTGATGCAAGGCAACATGACGATCAGTCCGCGCCCAGCGGACCTGCTCAGAGCCGAGTATGGGACGATCGCGCTGCGCCATCATCGGGATCGCGATCTGGAGAGGGCAGTGTCCACGATGCCGGATCACCTCAGAAGCGTCTTCGAACTCCTTGCCGCAGCCGCCACCAATCGGGAGATCGCCCGACGACTCCACCTGAGCGAGGCAACGGTCAAAGTCTACGTGTCGGAGATCCTCGCGAGAACCGCCTGCGAGTCGAGGACACAGCTTGCGGTCAGAACTGCACGATCCGGTATAGTGCCTGGAACCTGATCGAGGTCCCGTCAACCCAGCCGATACCGGAACTTCAATTATGAGGTTTGAAAAGCGCGTGGAGGGCCTCGGCAGCACCGTAGCCCTCCACGACATGTGCGAACGAAGCGCTTGCCCTCGCCCAAGTCAGCGGGCCGAAGTCAACTCAGACTGACGCCTCCCCCAGACAAACCAGCAGACAGCTCCGATCAACGGACTACCCGCGCACGCGGCGACCCACAGCGCCTTCATTCTGGTATCGACCGCCGGAGTACGGACGATGTTGATCATGGTCCCGATCCAGAGAATAATTAGCAGCACGGATGAGAATCCGGCTACGGCAGCAGCAGTCATGTGATGCTCCAAATGTATGCTCGGTGTGGATTGAGTCTTCAGGAACTCGGCTCAGTTGTGGGTCGTCCAGGCGTGTGTTCCATCGACGTTCGCCTGCATCCAGCAAGTCCACCCCACGGGGAAGCCCTTGAAGGCCACGCTGGCGTCGGCAGAGTACCGCACGGCACTCTGCGATATGCGCTCCAAGCGGTGATTGTCGAACGCGCCACCGATCAGAGTATAGAAGCTGCTCCGATAACCTGTGATCTTGCCGCCTCCTCCATTGTACGAGGTGTAGTCGAAATAGAACCCCATGCGGATGAGCCCAAGATTCACGTCTGCACGGCAGTTCGTATAGTTCTTCTGGTAATTGTTTCCGCTTTTCAGAGTGCAGGCGGAGACGCTGCGCGGTGCCGGGGACCCCTCGGGAATCCCCGTTGGAACGGACGTCTCGGAGACAGCGATGGACCCATCAGCGTACGTCTCGATGGTACGGTTGATGTTCCCCAGTTGTTCGGTGACTGTGGAGACAGGCTTGACCCCGTCATCCATAGAGTCCCAGAGAGTGCCCTCGTCGAACTGAGCGATGAGGTCGCTCGCAACGTCCTCGGCGACACCGTACTCAATGAGGAAGGCGCTCAGCTCCTCGATCTGCTGATCGGTCAGATCAGGTGCGATATCACTGGCGGGCGCTGGTGCGGCCAGTGCGCTGCCGCATACGGTAAACGTCAGCAGCATTCCAAGAGTCGCTGCAATGCCTCTTCGCAATGCGTTTTTGAACATGTGTTTCTCCTTTCGTTCGATCCACCTGCCCCGCGTCATGTCGGCACGATCGATGGTCCCGTCTGAGCCTGAGTACACCCATCACGACCGATGCCCTCAGACTCAATCAGTGGACTCCTCCACGCTATAGGCGCGGAATCGGCCACGTGATACACCAAAGAGGAGTTCACAAGACCTCTTGAACGTGGTAGGGGGTGGAGAATTGGCTCAATGGGATCATTGCTGATGTCTACCGACCTGCGAACCGACGAGGAGCGACGCTGGCGAGCGAGGCCTGATTTCGGACAGGGTGGGTGGGTTTGTTGTTGGATCTGTGCTCTTTGTCGCGCGTCAGACTTTGTGGCAGGGCTGTTAGTTGAGTCTTGAACGGAGAGTCCGACATGGGAAGACCACCTGTGATCCCGGTGGAGAAGAAGACGCGGATCGTGTTGAGCATCCTCGCTGGCGAGGTCTCGATCGCGGAGGCCGCTCGTCGCGAGAAGGTGAGCGAGCAGTCGATCGGCCGGTGGAAGGCGGACTTTCTCGAGGCCGGGAAGACGGGGCTCGCGGCGGGGAAGTCTGGCCCGTCGCCCCGTGAGCAGCAGCTCGAGGCGGAGGTCGCGGATCTGACCCAGGCGCTCGGTGAGGCGGCGGTTGAGATCCGGGTGTGGAAGAAGAGCGCGGAGGGCCGGCTGGGCCCTTCGAGGACCTCGAGGTGATCCGCGCCGAGGCGGTTCCCCCGCGCGCTTCGCTCCAAGCGGGTGCTGCCCCCAGTGCCGACCGCGAGGCTCTGCAAGCTGATCGGTGTGCCCGAACGCTCGTATCGGCGCTGGCAGGCCAAAGCGAAGCTGGACTGCCCGCCGAAGGGGCCGTGGCCGCAGCCGGCGCGTGTGGCGGTCCGCGACGTCGTCGTCAAGCACGTGTCGGCGCATCCGGCGTGGGGGCACAGGAAGGTGTGGGCGATGACCCGCCACGACGGTCATCGTGTCTCGCAGGCGACCGTGCTGCGGATCCTCCGCGACGAGGGGCTGATCCTGCCCGCCGAGTATCAGCGGGAGCGGCGCAAGCTCGCCGAGCGGCGCAAGGCCGCGTTCGCGAAGGACCCGACCGGGCCGAACCAGGTGTGGCAGCTCGACTTCTCCGAGTACGAGACCACGACCGGCGGCACGTGGCGGATCGCCGGATGCCGGGACTACTGGTCGAAGTACGAGTTCGACGCGCACGTGTCTCCGACGGCGAACAAGCACGACGCCGTCGAGGCCGTGCAGAAGGCCCTCGACGAGACCGAGCAGCTGCTCGGTCACCCGCTGATCGATGACGCGCCCGTGGACACGGACACGGGTGAGATCGAGCCCGTCGTGACCATCGTCACTGACAACGGTGGCCCGTTCCAGTCGTTCACGTTCGAGGCGTTCATCACCGCGCACCCGGAACTCAAGCACGTGCGCACCCGGGTACGCACTCCCGGGCAGAACGGGTCACGCGAACGCGGGTTCGGGTCGATGAAGTACGAGTGGCTGTTCCGTGAAGAGATCGGCGACGCCCTGCAGCTCGTCGAGCATTTGAATGCATACCGGGCCGACTACAACCACGTCCGCCCACACGAGGCGATCGCCTGGAACCGGCCCGCCGACGTCCACCTCGGGCTCGCAAGCCCGACCATCCCCAACTTCGAAATCGAAGAAACCCTGCCAACTACTTCACGCAGGACACACAAGTCGAACTTCCGTCGCTCGACGCACTGGGATGAGCTGGCTGGCAGCCATCGCCTCCACGACCTTCGACACACGGCAGCGACGAACTGGCTTCAGGCAGACGTACCGATACGCACCGTCCAGACTTGGCTTGGCCACGAGAGTGTGCGCACGACACAGGTCTACACGCACTACCTCGACTCTCCTGACGATGCCCGCGGGATCGCCGCCTACAACCGTTCGGTGTCCACCCAGGGTCCACAGCGGGCCGACCGAACCACAGATCAGGAAACACACACTCATGATTGACTTCGACCTACCTGCGGAATCCCGCCACTTCCCCCTCTGTGCCCCCGAGCCGATTCGAACGGCCGACACCCGCTTTAGGAGAGCGGTGCTCTATCCCCTGAGCTACGAGGGCGAGACCGCGGCCGGCAGAGCCGTCGCCACAGAACGCAAAGAACAGCCTAGCACCCGGCCCGAAACGAACCGCGCCTGCCCCGGACGCCGCTGAGGGTCTGCCCTCAGCGGCGTTCCCATCGCGCCCCGGGATCGGGCGCCCGGTCCTTGTGGGCGGAGGGCACCACCATGACGGGGCACGTCGAGTGGCTCAGCACCATCTGCGAGGTCGACCCCAGGAGCACGCCGGCGAATCCCCCGCGCCCGCGCGTGCCGACGACCACCAGGTCGACGGCGGTGGAGAACTCGATGAGCAGGGAAGAGGGATTGCCGTCCAGCACATGACGCGCCACCTCGACGTCACGGCCGTCCAAGGCCTTGTCGACCGCGGCGTTCAGGCCCTGACGGACCTCCTTGAACAGCGCGTCGCGATCCACGGAGGTCGGCAGCCACGACATCATGCCGCCACCCGAGGCGATCGGGATCGCCGAGACGGCGGTGAGGTCGGCCTTCCAGAGAATGGCCTCGTCGATGGCCCGGTGCAGGGCCGAGGACGCCACATCGGAGCCGTCTGTGCCCACGACGATCCGTTCGACCGGTGTGAACGCCTTGCCGGAGGTCCGTCGCGGTACGACGACCACCGGGCACTTCGAATGCGCGGGAAGGGCGGAGGACACGGTGCCCAGCAAGCGGTCCGCGAATCCGCCGCCTCCCCGGGAGCCGACGACGATCATGCCGACCTCGCGGGACATCTCGACCAGCACCGCAGCGGGGTCGCCCGGCTCGATCGATCCACCGACGCGGACGTCACCGCGGGCGCGTGCGTGGGCGATGGCCTCATCGACGACCTGCTGGGCGCCCTGGCGGAGGGCCTCGTCATCGAGGACCGCATACCCGCCGTCCAGCGCCGCCGCGGAATAGGACGCCAGCGCGTACGTGCAGATGATGTGCAGGCGCGCCCCTGTGCGCACCGCTCTGTCGGCCGCCCAGGCGACCGCTGCGAGGCTCTCCGTCGAGCCGTCCGCTCCGACCAGGATCACATCGGTGGAAGCCATGATCTCCTCCTTCAGACGAGGTCTCGGCTCCATTGTGCCCTGACCGCGCACTGTTGCGCAGGTCATAGAGCAATTCGGCGTGTGGGGTGGGGCCGGATCCCCCGGCTCCACCCCACACGCCAACTCCGGACGGCCGTCCGGCCGCCGGGAAAACGACGGTCAGTACCTCACGTAGACCGGTGAGCCCCAGATGGCGCGCACCGACGTGACAGTGCCCGGCGTCGAGGAATCGATCATCATCCCGTCGCCGATGTAGATGGCGACGTGGTAGCCCCATGACAGGAGATCGCCGGGAACCGCCTCGGAGGCGGGGATGATCGTGCCGCCCGCCTCCTGGGCGTAGGAGGTGCGCGGAATCGAGATGCCGGCCTGCGCGTACACGTACTGGGTGAAGCCCGAGCAGTCCATGCCCGCCAGTGACGAGCCACCGTAGGCGTAGGGGATGCCGAGCAGCGAGTAGGCGATGCCCACGATCGACGAGGAGGAGACATTCGCCGGGATCGCCGCAGAGGCGGTGGCGGCAGTGGCGGCGACGGCCGCCGTCGCTGTGGCCGTTCCCGCTTGGGTGGTCGTCTCCTCCGCGGCCACCGGCTCCGGGGCCGGAGCCTCGGCCGTGGCGGCGATGTCCTCGACGTCCTCGATGTCGGCGGACCAGGAGATGTCAGGCACCGACACCGTGGTCGGCAGATTCGTGACATTCGCGGCGGGCGAGAGGAGCGCCGGATCCGTCGATGCCGTCGGGGCGGCCTGGGCGACGCCCGCGACGGCGGCGGTGATTGCGAGTCCCGTGACGGAGACGACCGCCGTTCCCCGCGTCGATGTGAGATTCAAAGAGGTCAGTGTGCTGGTGAGATCGTTCAGAGGCGCCATGGGACGGCGGGCCTTGCGGTGCCGCGGCGCAGTTTTCGCTGTTGTCACCTGTTTTGCGAGCTCCCTGTTAACCTGCGAGGTCAGCTGTCGGGTTCGGGCAGGAGCGCCCGGTCCGGTCTCCCGGACTTCACCCCGAGACCAAAGAATTGGTCGCCTTATTGGTTCCCCCGCGCCGGACCGCTCTGAGCCGGGTCCACCGTGGTCCGGCTTCGGTGGCCGGTGGTCGGCTGGCTGCGTTGCAACCGAGATCCACACTAGCGTCAACGTCCCCCGAATGTCACGTCTCGATAACGGAACGGTGGACGGGAGGTGTCACCCTCGTCGTCAGCCGATCGCCTCGACGAACAGGTGGGGGCGCAGCGCGCCCGGCAATTCCACCGGCGCCACGTCGAGCGGCCCCCCCTCCCCATCCAAAGGTGTGAGCCACATCTCACCCTGGGCGTTCACCATCCGCACCGGCGTCCCCGGTCGAATATCGGCACGCTCGAATTCCCGAATGAGAGCGAGGTCCGCCTGGATGGGCTCGCCGATGCGCACGACCCTCACGTCGACCTCGTCCCCCGCGCGGCTCGCCACCTCCGCCGACTGCCCGGTGAACTCCGCGCCGGTGCCGGGGATCGGGTTGCCGAACGGATCCACCTTCGGCCCATGGAGCAGCGTCGTCAGACTGGCCTCCACCTGGTCGGACATGACATGCTCCCACCGGCAGGCCTCGTCGTGGATCTCGCCCCATCCCAGCCCGATGACATCCAGCAGGAGCCGCTCAGCCAGCCGATGCTTGCGCATGACCTCGACGGCGCGGGCACGGCCCTCCGGCGTCAGCTCCAGACGCCGATCGCCGAGCACGTGCAGCAGCCCGTCGCGCTCCATGCGCGCCACCGTCTGGGACACCGTGGGACCCGAGTGCCCCAGCCGATCCACGATCCGGGCGCGCAGGGGCGTCACCCCGTCCTCTTCCAACTCGTAGACCGTCTTGAGGTACATCTCAGTGGTGTCGATGAGGTCGCCCACGACATCGCCCCTCTCCGCCGCGCACGCGCGCTGCTGTTGCCTGCCCCAAGGATATGACCACGTGTCTGGCCGGGCGGGGCGTGCGGGCCGGGCTGTCCTCCGCTGGCCGCGAACCCGCCGTCCGGACGCCGGCGGCCTCCCCCGCAGCCATCGCGCTACATTGCCCCCATGACCTCCGATCTGCCCGTGGTCCCCGCCCATCTGCGTCCTCGCGACGGCCGCTTCGGATGCGGCCCTTCCCGGATCCGCGAGAGGCAGATCGAGGCGCTGTCGTCCCCGCTCCTCATGGGGACCTCGCACCGTCAGGCCCCCGTGCGCGGTGTCGTCAGCGGCATCCGACGCGGCCTGGCCGAGCTCTTCTCCCTCCCCGAGGGCTGGACCGTTGTTCTGGGCAATGGCGGCACCACCGCGTTCTGGGCCGTCGCGACCGCGTCTCTGGTGCGCCGCCGCGCCGCCCACGCCGTCTTCGGCGAGTTCGGCCAGAAGTTCGCCGACGAGACCTGCGCCGCGCCTTTCCTCTCTCCCTCCGTACAGGTCAGCGCCCCCGCAGGGTCCGTCGCGGTCCTCAGCGGGGACGAGGGCGCAGCCTCCGCCGACGGACCGGCCCCCGACGTCTTCGCATACCCGCACCACGAGACCTCGACCGGCGCGCTGTCACCGGTGTACCGCCCGGCTGCTCCCGCTCCCGGCGACGCCCTGACACTCGTCGACGCCACCTCGATCGCGGCGGGAGCGGACGTCGACGTGTCGGTGACCGACGCCTACTACTTCGCGCCCCAGAAGTGCCTCGCCTCCGACGGCGGGCTCTGGATCGCGTTGCTCTCCCCCGCGGCCCGGGAACGCGCCCGGGAGCTGCACGGTGCGCCCGACCGCTGGGTCCCGCAGTTCCTGGATCTCCAGCTGGCCATCCAGAACTCCGAGAAGGACCAGACTCTCAACACACCAGCGATCGCGACGCTCGTGATGCTGCGCGAGCAGATCCGCTGGATGCTGGATCTGGGCGGCCTGCCCGCGATGGCGGCCCGATCCAGAGCCTGCTCGGACCTCCTCTACCGGTGGGCGGAGCGGTCCGAGGTGGCGACGCCCTTCGTGGCCGAGCCCCGGTGGCGTTCGCCGGTGGTCGTCACCCTTGATTTCGCGCCGCAGGTCGACGCCGCCCGCCTGGCCCGGGCGCTGCGCGCCAGCGGCATCGTCGACGTCGAGCCCTACCGCAAGCTCCGCCGCAACCAGCTGCGCATCGCGACGTTCCCGGCCACCGACATCGCGGATGTGGAGGCGCTGCTGGCCTCCATCGACTGGCTGCTCCCGCGGCTCTAAGACCCCGGGACGCCCTCGTCTCCCTCGTCGGCGGGCGACGTCCGCGCCCCGACCCGCCGGAGAACGGCTCGGCGCGCCCGCCCCTGGAGGGGCGGGCGCGCCGAGCGACAACACGCCGGTCAGCCCACCAGCGCGTTCTGGATCGGTCCCAGCGCGAAGTAGAGGACGAACAGCACGGAGATCAACCACATCAGCGGATGAACCTTCCGCGCCTTGCCCAGAGCGATCTGGATCACCGTGTAGGCGATGAAGCCGACGCCGATGCCCACCGAGATCGAGTAGGCGAAGGGCATGAAGGCGATCGTGAGGAAGGCCGGGATGGCGATCTCCGGGCTCTTCCAGTCGAGGTCCAGCACCTGCGTCATCATGAGGAACCCGACGAACACCAGGGCCGTGGAGGCGGCCTCGGTGGGAACCAGCTCCACGACGGGCGCGAGGAAGGTCGACAACAGGAACAGCACGCCCGTGATGACCGAGGCGAACCCGGTGCGCGCGCCCTCGCCGACGCCCGCGGAGGACTCGACGAAGGACGTGTTCGAGGAGACGCCGCCGAGGCCGCCGGCCATGGCCGACAGGGAGTCGACGAGGAGGATCTGCTTCGACTTCGGGGGGTTGCCGTGCTCGTCGAGTAGGTCGGCCTCGGCGCCGATGGCCACCATCGTGCCCATCGTGTCGAAGAAGTCCGCCAGCATCAGCGAGAAGATCAGCAGGATCACCGCGAGGGGGCCGAGCTTGGAGAAGGCGCCGAAGAAGTCCACCTGCAGCAGCGATCCGAAGGAGGGCAGCGCGACGGGCGCTCCGGTGATCTCCGGAACGGTCTGGCCCCACCCGGTGGGCAGGTCGTCGGACTGGACGCCGAGATGCGTGATCGCCTGGATGACGACGGCCAGCACGGTGGAGGCCAGGATCGAGATGAGGATCGCGCCCTTGACCTTGCGCACGTACAGGATGATCGTCAGGAAGAGGCCCACGACGAACACGAGTGCCGGCCAGCCGTCGAGCGACCCGTTGATGCCCAGCTGGACGGGGGTGCCGCCCGGGCGGATGATGCCGGCGTTGATCAGGCCGACGAAGGCGATGAACAAGCCGATGCCCACCGAGATCGCGGTCTTGAGCTGGCGCGGGACGGCCTTGAAGACGGCCTCGCGGAAGCCGGTGAGCACCAGCACCGTGATGAGGACGCCCTCCCAGAAGATCAGGCCCATGGCCTCCTGGTAGGTCAGGCCCGACCCCAGGACCAGGGTGAAGGAGACGACGGCGTTGAGGCCCATGCCCGCGGCCAGGGCCAGCGGGTAGTTCGCGACGACACCCATGAGGATCGTCATGACGCCAGCGACCAGGGCCGTGCCCGCGGCGATGTCGGTCGTGGTGAAGGTCGCGTCCTCCGGCAGGGCGGAGGACAGGATGATCGGGTTGATCACCAGGATGTAGGCCATCGCGAAGAACGTGACGAACCCGCCGCGGACCTCGCGTCCGACGGTGGAGCCGCGCTCCGTGATGTGGAAGAACTTGTCGACGGGATTCAGTGGGACTGTGCTGGAGGAGCGGGGACGCTCGGTCGTTGTTCTCACGGACGAATCGTGCCCGCACGGGTCCCGCCTCCACAAGCCCGTTCCACGGGATGGGGATGCCGCCCGGGGGACGAGCGGGCTTGTGTAGACTTGTCCGAACGCTGGAATTCCCTTTACCGGGTTCCGCGGCTCGAGGGAGGCGCCGCGCGACGAGGACGGCGCGGCAGATCGGGGCGGACAGTCAGTCGGCGCGTTCGGCGTCGACGAGGAACTCGTTGAGGTGGGAGGGCCTCACCGGCCATTCGGGCCCACCGGGCGCCACATCGGTCTCCGAGTGTGATCCGCAGGTGTGGTCCAGGCTGACCACCGAGCCGTCATCGGGCGACCACTCGTTGGCGCACACGCCGAAGACCGTGCGCATCGACCCGGACATCTTGACCAGGAACCCGCAGGTCGAGCAGGTCGCCCGCGGGCGACGACCCTCGGAGGGGCCCCGCTCCGAGCGGTACCAGCGCTCGACGGCCTCGTCGCGTCCCGCGCGGGAGAGCACCCGGGGGCGGCCCAGGCCCAGCTCGCGCACGATCGGCAGGTCCGGGTCGTCACCGTCGCGGATGCCGGTGCCCTCGAACCCCTGCTCCAGCCTCTCGTCGTCGGCCTGGTAGGGGAGCACGTCGGAACGGGAGACGTCTCCCGGCCGCAGCCTCTCCTCCCACGGCACCCACGAGGGCGCCAGCAGCGCGCCCTCGCCGGGGACCAGGTCGACCTCATCGACGGTGGCCGTCTTCGAGCGCGGCACCCGCGCGAGCGTCACCGCCCACATCCAGCCGGTGTAGCCGGGGTCCCGGGAGGCGAAGAAATGGGTGAGCACCCGTTCCTGCTCCATGCGCGAGCCGATGTGGTCGCCCACGGATCCGGGGCGGGCGGCGTCCTCGGCGGCGCGGCGGGCGATGCCGACGGCCTGGTCCAGCACCGCGTCGATTCGGGGCTTCCGTGCCCGCTGGGCGCGCCGGGCGGAGGCGTCGTCAGCGGAACGGGTCTCGGTGTCCACTGGCCGCTCAGGCATCGAAGTCCTCCGCGACCGCCCGCAGGACCTTCGCGACCTGGTGCGAGTTCTCGGGGTACTTGCCTCGCCGGAGGGCGTTGGACGAGTGGTCGAGCATCTTGATGAGGTCCTCGACGACCGGCACCATGGCCTGCGGCTTGCGGCGCTGGGCGCGCGAGACGGAGGGCGCGTCCCTGAGGACGCGCACGGACAGCGCCTGGGGCCCCTTGCGCCCGTCCGCAACCCCGTACTCCACCCGTGTCCCGGGGCGGGGCGCGGGGACGTCCTCTGGCAGCGCCGACGCATGCAGGAACACTTCGACGCCATCATCGCCGCCGATGAATCCGAAGCCTCGCTCGGCATCGAAGAACTTCACCTTGCCGGTGGGCACAGTGCACTCCTTGCGTTCAGGGACCCTCGTGGGCCTCCGATCCATGATAGTTCCCGTGCCCGTCGAGGGCGATCCCTGCCGCTCGTCTAGGCTGTCAGTGCCCACCTCAAGGGCGCCTGCGAAGGGGGACGACGTGAGAACCATCCACCGGCTGGCGGCGGCTCTGGCCGCTGCGACAGGAGCGCTGGCGCTGGCCGCGGGCACCGCCCTGGCCACAGCGCCCGTGAGCATCGGGGACGCCGTGACGGACCCGGAGGGCTATCTCTCCGATGCCAACGTCCAGGAGATCCGCGACGCGGCCCAGCAGGCAGGCCGGGCGGGCATCGACTTCTACGCCGTGACGGTCCCCGATCTGTCGGGCGAGGACGTCGTGGACTGGTGCCAGGCGGCTGGCGAGGCGTCGGGCCTGTCGCCCACGTCCGTCGTCTATGTCATCGCCTACGAGGAGCGCGCCGAGGGATGGTGCGGCAACGACGGGCAGGCCACGGTCTCGGACTCCACGCTCACCCAGGCCAGGTCCGCGGCGCGCGACCACCTCTCGCAGTCCGATCCCCTCCAGCCCGACGACGCCGCGCAGGCGATCGTCGCCTTCGCGAACACCATGGTCGAGGGCGCCGGTGGCTCAGGCGGAGGGGGCTCCGACGCAGGAGCCTCCAGCGGGCCGCCCTCAGGCTCCGGGATCTCCGCGGGCTCCGTGGTCCTCCTCCTCATCGTCCTGGCGGCGGTGGTCATCGGCGTCGTCATCTGGCGGGGCCAGCGCCGGACCCGCCAGGGCATCGCCCGTTCGGACCGGGCCCAGGCCCAGTCGGTGGCCCA
Source organism: Schaalia naturae (assembly GCF_042665795.1). Taxonomy (NCBI): domain Bacteria; kingdom Bacillati; phylum Actinomycetota; class Actinomycetes; order Actinomycetales; family Actinomycetaceae; genus Schaalia; species Schaalia naturae. The sequence goes on along the minus strand of NZ_JBHTEF010000001.1, from coordinate 253,192 downwards.
GAAAGCGGATCTCGCCAACCGGCGATTGCTCGAGGCGGATGAGATGGTCCGCAGCGCCTCCGACGAGCTCGAATTCGCGCGCGCTCAGTTCGGCGCCACGCGCACCGACGCCTATGCGACCGCCGTCGCCGCCGCCCGCGAGGGGGTCGATCAGTCGTTCGCCGACCAGCGGGCCATGAACGAGGCCGACGACGACGCCTCCCGAGGGGCGGCCGCCGACCGGATCCTCTCCCGCCTGGACTCCGTCATGAACCCGCTGGCCGCCCAACAGAAGGAATTCCACGACCTGCGCGACTCCGAGGCCGGAGCCGACGAGCAGTTGGCGGGTCTGCGCGAGCGGATCGCGGAGGCGTCCGCATCCATTGACGGCGCCCAGACGGAGCTGCAGGCTCTGTCCGCCGCCTACCCCCAGACCGTGATCGCCTCCCTCATGGACAACCCGGACCAGGCCCGCGCCCTGCTTTCGTCGGCGACGACGGCCGCAGACCAGGCCCAGGCGGCGCTCGACGGCGGGGATCGCGCCCGCGCCGTCGAGGCCATCGACACCGGGCTGCGGGCGGTCGCGATGGCCCGACTTCAGATCAGCGCGATCATGGACGCCCAGAAGAACCTCGCTGACGCCTCCGGCAGGCTGACCCAGGCCATCGCGTCCCTGACCTCCGATCTCAGCGATGTCACCCGCCTGGGCGCCGATCCCACGGCCTTCGCGCCGCTGGTCGAGGACGCGCAGAAGGCCGTCGCCGAGGCCCGCCGGGCCCGCGACGGCGACGGCGATCCGCTGCAGGCCCTCGAGGACCTCACCAACGCGGAGGCCGCCCTCGACGCGGCTCTGGCGAACCTGCGCTCCGCCGAAGACCAGCGGGCGAAGGCCTCGAAGAACGCCGCCGAGAGGATCCGCTCGGCCGAGCAGTGGGTGGCCAGCGCCCAGACCTTCATCCAGTCGCGCCGCGGGCTGATGCCCCTGGAATCTCGCTCACAGATCTCCCGGGCCGAACAGGCCCTGGGACAGGCCCGCCGGTCGCTCGACTCCGACCCGGCGGCGTCGATGGGCAGCGCGGAGGAGGCCGAGTCCATCGCGCGGAGCATCCTCAGCTCCGGCACGCCAGAGCCTCCCCGTTCCGGATCGCAGGGGCCGTCCGTCGGCGACGCCCTGTTGTGGTCGATCCTGCTCGGCAACCTCGGAGGAGGGCACCACGGCGGCTGGGGCGACGACGGGCCCCGACGTGGGGGGTTCGGCGGCGGATTCTTCGGCGGGGGCGGCGGCTTCGGCGGAGGCGGCTTCGGCGGAGGCGGCGGGGGCTCCTTCGGCGGGGGCTCCTTCGGCGGGGGCGGCGGAGGCCGGTTCTGACGTGCCCCGACCGGACGCCGGAGCCGGCTACGCGTGGGCGATGGCTGAGCGGATCTCGGCGACGGTCGTGCTGCGTCGGCGCATCACGCCCATGACGGCCACGACCGCGCTCACCGCCAGCCACGCCACCAGGATCGCGACGCTGCCGCCCGCGCCCGAGCCGATGGGGCCGACGAGGCGGTTCTGCAGGACGGCCTCCAGGGCGGGCAACGGCAGGACCGCACGGACAACGCCGAAGAACCCGTTCTGCCCCGCTCCGGGGAAGAGGGCGCCGAGACTGGCGACCTGAACCACCAGAAGGAGCACCGAAGCGGCCGCCCCCATTTTCGTCCCCAGGGCCGCCACCAGCGCCGAGTGGACGACCGTCATCGTCACAGCCCCCAGGACCAGCAGCCCGACCGTGCCGGCCGGGCTGCCCAGTCCGCCGCCCCAGATCGCCAGGACGACGGCGACGAGCAGCGCCTGGACGAGCGCCAGCACGAGCGCGGGACGCAGAGACGCCCCCAGCACGCGCACCGGAGACATCGCGGCCTCCACCGTCCGGGCGCTCATCACCCCGAGGAGCAGCACGACGGCCAGGCCCGCGATCCACAGCGCGACGGATGCGGCCGCGGGCGCGATCGAGGCCCGGACGGAGACATCGTCCAGCGTCTGGGCGTCGACGCCGACCGGCTGGGCCAGGGCGTCCGCGAGCGCGCCCGCCCGGGCGTCGGTGTAGGAAGGCACCTGGTCGGCGCCCGACTGCAGCTGGTCGGCCAGATCGCCTGAGCCGCTGGCCAGGGACGGAATCCCGCTCGCCAGCTCATGTGCCCCGTCCTCCAGCCGGGCGATCCCGGTGGACAGGGCCGAGGCTCCCTGGGCCGCGGTCTGCGCGTTCGCGCTGAGGACGCCCGCGCCATCCGCCAGATCGGACGCCCCGCCGACGGCCTGCGCGGCGCCCGAGGCGAGCGATGTGGCGCCGTTCGACACCTGTGAGGCACCCGCCGCCAGTTGCGCGGCCGAGACCGCTCCCTCGGACAGGTTCCGCGCGAGGGCGGTGGCGCCCGACGTCAGCGCGTCCGCGTTCTCTCCGAGGAGGTTCGCGTCGATGCCGTCGGCGACCGCGGCGACGCCCCCGGCCACGGTCCGCGAGCCGTCGGCGAGCTTCGCGGCGCCCCCGGCCAGGGTCAAGCCCGTCGCGGGATCGGGGGCGGTGACCCCGGCGTGGAGGGTGTCGACGCCGCCGGTGTAGGTGGAGACACCGGTCCGGAGCTCGCCGGACGTCGAGGACAACTGCGCGAGGGCACTGCACACCGTGTTGCCACCGCCCAGCGCCACGCAGTTCGCGGCGAGCGCGTCCACCGCGCCGGTGTAGCCGTTGACGCCGCTCAGTTTGTCGAGCTGGCCGTTGAGAAGATACTGCGTCACCTGGTCCGCAGTCACTTCCTCACCGCGCAAATCCTCCGAGTTCGCACTCAATGTGCTAAGAGTACCGACCACAGTTCCGTCGGCGAGCGTGTCGTTGTCTGTCCCAATCGCCGCAGACAGCGCAGTTGCACCGGCAGCAGCGGTTCCCGCCCCGTCCACCAGGCTCTGGGACGCGCCGGCCTGCGGCGTCGTCATGCTGTCGTAGGCCTGGCGGACGCCGCCGGTGTAGTCGGACACGCCCGTGCTGAGAGTGGCCGTGCCCTGGGCCGCGAGCGAGGTGCCGTCCGCCAGCTGCCGCGTTCCGGAGGCGACGGTGGAGGCTCCCGAGGACAGAGTGTTCGCCCCGGAGGACAGCAGCGAGACGCCACCGGACAGGGACTGTGCCCCGCCGGACAGCCGCGCCGCGCCCGAGGCCAGCGCGCCCAGCCCGTCGGAAAGCTCGTCCGCCCCCGTGGAGGCGGTGGTGGCGCCGTCGGCGAGCGCGGACGCGCCGCTCTGGGCCGCTCCGGCGCCGTCGGCGATGGCCGACGCGCCGTCCGCGGCCTCACTCAGCGACGAGCCGAGCGTCGTCATCGACGCCAATGAGCTGTCGAGGTACCCGACGGTGATCGTCGTCCCGAGGCTCTGCGCGGCGGCGCCGACGACCTGCTGGGTGAGCGTGCCGACCGTCCGGGAGGACGCGCCGTTGGTCCGCACCTGCACGGTGGCGTCGGCCGGCGTGCCGGCAAGAGTCGACGCGACGGCGTCGGAGAATCCCTGCGGGATCACCACCACGGCGTCATAGGCGCCCTCCGCGAAACCCGCGTCGGCGTCCGACTGCCCGACGACGGTGAAGTCGAGGGTGTCCTCGGTCGCCCCCGTCGAGCTGGCGGCCGTCAGAGCGGTGTCCGGCTCCAGGAGCCGTCCAGCCAGCAGGCGTCCCGCCGGCATCGTCGAGCCGTCGGGCAGCGTCGCTGGCTCGTCCAGATTGACCAGCGCCGCCGACACCAACTCGGCCTGGGCGCGCATGGGCGACACCGCGCCGAAGACGGCCAGTCCGACGAGGACCGGGAGGACCAGCACGGTGAGGATCTGGGTGATCGAGAGCTTCTTCTTCATGGCTTCACTCGGCTTCTTCTTCGGGTCGTGCGGATCCGGGCAGAGGACGGGCCGGCTCGGGGACGGGCGCGGGAACCGCCGCCTCACCCGCCTGGCCGCCGCGGAGGTCATGCGTCGAGGACGCGCCGCCAGGACCGATGTCCACCACGGCGGCGACCTCCCGCTCAGCCGAGGCGGGCGGGATGGCGCCGCCCGGCGCGGTCACGACGACGGCGGCGTTCCCGGCGGCCAACTCCGCGGCGCGGTTCCAGCGCCGTTCCCCGGGGTCGTCGACGACGACCAGCCGCGCGTGCCCAGGCACCGGGTCGTCGAAGGCGCGGATGACGGCCGTCTGGGCCTGCACCGCGGCGGTGCCGTCGGGCAGCACGTGGTCGGTGACGACGAGCCGGCCGCCCGAGGGCCGCAACCGAGCCCCCAGCGTCGCAGCCAGGGCGCGGCGCGCCAGCAGCGAGTCCGAGCGCACGAGCGCGATCTGCCCGGCGCGCAGCACCAGGTCGAGACCGGTGACCACCAGGTCGTCGCCCTCGCCGAGCGTGACGCCTTCGGCGCGCACCACGGCAGGCCCCCGCCGGCGCGTCCAGTCCTCGTGCTCCAGGGCCCGCGCAAGCCCCCGGCCCTCGACGTCCAGGACGGGCAGGTTGCGATCGAGCCACCGCGGCAGCCACCATCCGCGTTCTCCCATGAGCCGCATGAGGGCCGGGATCAGCGTCATGCGCACGATGAACGCGTCGACGAACACGCCGACGGCCAGCCCCGTCGCGATGGGCTTGACGTAGACGTTCCCCTCGGGGATGAACGCCGCGAAGACCCCCAGCATGATGGTCGCGGCCGCGGCGACGACGCGCGAGGAGCCCGCAAAGCCGTGCCGCATGGCGGCGACGGCGTTCTCTCCGTCCGCGTGCGCCTCCAGCATCCGCGAGACCAGGAACATCTGGTAGTCCATGGCCAGCCCGAACAGCACGCCGATGACGATCATCGGCATGAAGGAGAGGAAGGGCCCGACCTTGGACACCCCGATGGCGTCGGCCAGATGCCCCTCGACGAACACCCACGTCGTCACGCCTAGCGCGGACCCCAGCGACAGCGCATACCCGAGCGCGGCGGTCAGCGGCACGAGCAGCGACCGGAAGACGACCATGAGCAGCACGAAGCAGACGCCGACGACGAGGAGCAGGAACGGCATCAGCGCCGCGTCGAGCGTGCTCTCGACGTCGATGATGACGGCCGTGATGCCGGTGACCATGAGGTCGTTCACGCCGGTGTCGGCCTCCAGCTGGAGGCGGTCGGAGCGGATCGCGGAGACGAGATCGGTTGTCGCCCTGTCCGTCTGCCCCGCCGAGGGAACCACCTCGACGACGGCGATCGTGCCCTTGGGATCGGGGGTGGCCAGGGCGATGTCCGCCACGCCGTCGTAGCCGCCCAGCGCGTCTCCCAGCGCCGTGGCTGTTCCCTTCGGATCCGTGGAGTTGACGAGCGTGCCGATGACGATGATCGGCGAGTTGTACCCCTCGCCGTAGATCTCGGAGATCGTGTCGTACGTCGTGCGCGTCTGGGTGCCCGGCTCGTCGTAACCGCGATCGGGGATGCCGAGCTCCATGCCTCGGGCGGGCAGCGTGAGGACCACGCCGATCGCCACGCAGGCGACCACGGCGGGCACGGGGAACCGGGTGAGCAGCCCGGACCAGGCGTTCGCGATCCTGTGGCGGCCGGGACGCGCCGGGGACGGGCCCGATCCGTGATCGTCCCGTCCGGCTCCGTCGACGAGGGCGGCGCGCGGCCGGTGGGCCTTCGGTCGGATCCGGGCTCCGAAGAGGCCGGCGAGCGCCGGAACGCAGGTGAGCGCGACCAGGACGGCGACGGCGACGGCAGCGGCGGAGACAAGCCCCATGATGGTGAGAAAGCGGATTCCCGCCACGAACATCCCGCACAGGGCGACGATGACCGTCGCCCCCGCGAAGACGACGGCCGAGCCGGCCGTGCCCACGGCCCGGCCGGCGGCCTCGGCGGGCGGCAGGTTCCGCGCGAGGTTGTCGCGATGGCGCGAGAGGACGAACAGCGAGTAGTCGATGCCGACGGCCAGCGAGATCATGACGGCGAGCGTGGGCGCCGTCGACGAGACATCGGTCATCGCGGCGGTGAGCAGGACCACGCACGCGCCGATGCCGACCCCCAGGATGGCCGTGACGATCGGGATGACCGCGGCGCGGAACGACCCGAACACCACGAGAAGGACGATGAGAGCGATGACCACACCGAGCAGTTCCGTCGCGGAGAGGAAGACCCCCTCGGCGCCCGCCGCGAGATCGCCCCCGATGCCGACCTCGATTCCCGAGTCCGAGGGCACGGAGGCGCGGATGGCCTCCAAAGCGTCCCGGGAGGCGTCGCGGTCGATCTCCGCGTCGGCCTGGACCTGGGTCAGGGCGTACGTGTCCTCCCTCACCGTGTTCGTCGAGTCGTCGAACGGATCGGTGACCGCGGTGACGCCCGGGATGGCGCTCACCTGGTCGAGGACGTCCTCGATCTGGTCCCGGTGGGCGCCGATGTCCCCGTCAGCGGCCGTGAACAGGATCTGGCCGCTGGTCCCCGCGATCTGGGGCACCTGTTCGCGCAGGATCGACAAGCCGTCCGCGGCCTCGGAGCCCGGCGCCTCGAAAGTGTCGTCCAGGTCGATGCCGGTGATCGCCACCCCGCCGACGAGCGCGGCCAGGACCACCGTCCAGATGGCGATGACTTGCCAGCCATGCGCGGCGCACCAGCGCCCGACCCGGTGAAGCAACGAGGACATGGGCTCTCCTGCGGTGGACGTCGACAGAACTCGATACAATCTTGAATCGAATCCAAGACTATACTCGATCCACCTGGACACGCCAGCGGCAGGCGCGGACGCGATCCGCGGGTCGCATGGCGCGTCCGCACTCATCCGGGAGGTCGGGCGATGGCGACGCGGACAGCGGCGGAAGACCGGGCCGGCGACGCCGGCCGCCCGGTGCGGCGGCGCGAGAACACCCGAGCGCGCCTGCTGGAGGCCGCGACGGCGGTCTTCACCGAGAAGGGATTCGCCAGCTCCCGCATCGACGACATCGTGGCGCAGGCCGGGTTCACGCGCGGCGCCTTCTACTCGAACTTCTCGACCATGGACGAGCTGTTTCTGGCCACGGTGACGGACAACCTCCGCCGGATCCTCGACGATGTCGAGCTTGCGTGCAATGCGCGTCTCCGCGCCGGGGCGGGCCCCGAGGAGGTTCTCGTCATCCTCGACGACCTTCGCCCGCGGGGCCGCGTGCTCTACGCGCTGACCACCGAGCTCGCCCTCTACGTCATGCGGAATCCCGATTCGGAGAGGGCACGATCGGTGTCGCGCACGGACTTCACGAGGTCGTTGGCCCGCATCGTCGAGCAGGGGCTGGAGCGGGTGGGGCGCCGGCCCCTCCTCGCCGTCCGCGACATCGCCGACTTCCTCATCGTCATGTTCATGGACTCCATCTCCGCGGAGGAGATGGGCGTGACCGACCCCGATCCGCGTGAGCGGCTCCACGGGATCGCCACCTTGCTCATGTGGACGCTCAGCGAGCCCGCCGACCCGGCGGACCCGCATCCGCGCGGGGCCCCGGAGCCGTCACCGGCTCACGCTCCCCGCCCTCTGCGAGTCCTCGACTGCGCGCGCCTCAGCCCCACCGGATATTCTTCCTCCAACGGCGTGAAAACGGTCACGTCGGTGAATGGAGGAACCCCCCATGACTGAGAAGCAGTCGATCCTGGGCCGCGTCGCCCAGTTGGCCAAGGCCAACATCAACGCCCTCATCGATCGTGCCGAGGATCCGCAGAAGATGCTGGATCAGCTGATCCGCGACTACACGAATTCCATCGCCGAGGCCGAGACCGCCGTCGCCCAGACGGTCGGCAACCTCCGTCTGGCGGAGAGGGACCACGACGACGACGTGTCTGTCGCCGCCGACTGGGGCCGCAAGGCCCAGGCCGCTTCCGACAAGGCCGAGCAGCTGCGGGCGGCGGGCGATGCCGCCGGCGCCGACAAGTGGGACGGCCTGGCCAAGGTGGCCCTCGGCAAGCAGATCCAGTTCGAGAAGGAGGCGAAGGACGCTGAGCCGCTCATCGCCTCACAGACCGAGACCGTCGACAAGCTGAAAACCGGCCTCACCGGCATGAAGGACAAGCTCTCCGATCTCAAGTCGAGGCGCGACCAGCTCGTGGCCCGCCAGAAGACCGCCGAGGCGCAGGCGAAGGTCACCGACGCGATCTCGTCGATCAACGTGCTGGACCCCAGCTCGGAGCTGTCGCGCTACGAGGACAAGGTCCGCCGCGCCGAGGCGCAGGCGCAGGGCAAGGCCGAGGTGGCCTCCTCCTCGCTGGAGTCGCAGTTCGCCGAGCTGCAGACCGACTCCGACGATCTCGAGGTCGAGGCCCGCTTGGCGGCGCTCAAGCACAAGGCCTGACCCGCCAGGTGCCGTCCGGCGGGCGGGTGCCCTCCCCGCGGAGGCGCCCGCCCGCCGGATACTCTGTGTCCATGGAAGAAACCACGTACCTCGTCGTCGACGGCGAGAACATCGACGCCACTCTGGGCATGTCAGTCCTGGACCACCGCCCCACCCCCGAGGAGCGTCCTCGATGGGATCGCGTCCTGGCAGCGGCGGGAGAGGCGTGGGGCCAGCCCGCCAAGGGCCTGTTCTTCCTCAACGGTTCCAACGGCTACCTGCCGATGTCCTTCGTCCAGGCGCTCTCGGCGATGGACTACCAGCCGATCCCGTTGTCGGCCCCGTCCACCGTCAAGGTCGTCGATGTCGGCATCCAGCGCACCCTCGAGGCGATCGCCCACAAGGACAGCGGATCGGTCATCCTGGGCAGCCACGACGCGGACTTCGTCCCGCAGATGCGCGCGCTCCTCGAGCTGGGCCGCAAGGTGGGCGTCATCTGCTTCAAGGAGTTCATGTCCTCCCAGCTCCACGAGCTGGAGGCCCTGGGACTGGAGGTCTTCGATCTCGAATACGACGTCCACGCCTTCCAGGTGAGGCTGCCCCGTATCCACATCATCGACCTGGACGACTTCGACCCGCTCGACTTCCTCTGATCGGCCGGCCCCGGCCGAGGCGCCGGCGCGCGCTGGGGCCCTCCACCCGCGCGGGTGGAGGGCCCCAGCCGTCCTCATCGATCCCGGACCCGCCCGGACAGAGCGGGAGGGGACGGAAAGGACCTCACTTCACGTCGTCGTCCACCCAGTCGAAGGTCCGCGTGACGGCCTTCTTCCACAGGCGGTAGGTGCGCTCGACCTCGGTCTTGTCGAGCGCCGGCGACCAGCGCTTGCCCTCCTGCCAGTTCGCGATGACGTCATCGGTGCCCGACCAGTAGCCGACGGCGATTCCGGCGGCGTAGGCAGCGCCCAGGGCCGTGGTCTCCACGACGACCGGGCGGACGACGTCGACTCCCAGGATGTCGGCCTGGAACTGCATGAGCAGCTCGTCGTTGGTCATCCCGCCGTCGACCTTGAGCTCGGCCAGCGGAATGCCGGAGTCGGCGTTCATGGCCTCGACGACCTCACGGGTCTGGAAGGCGGTCGACTCCTCCACCGCGCGGGCGATGTGGCCCTTGGTGGCGTAACGGGTCAGGCCCACGATGGCGCCGCGGGCCTCGTCACGCCAGTACGGCGCGAACAGGCCGGAGAACGCCGGGACGAAGTAGACCCCGCCGTTGTCGTCGACGGATTTCGCCAAGTCCTCGATCTCCGAGGACTTCGTGATGAGACCGAGGTTGTCGCGGATCCACTGGACGAGGGACCCGGCGACCGCGATCGAGCCCTCGAGCGCGTAGACCGGCTTGTTGTCGCCCAGCTTGTACAGGACGGTGGTGAGCAGGCCGTTCTTCGAGAACACCGGCTCCGCGCCCGTGTTCATCAGCGTGAAGCAGCCCGTGCCGTAGGTGTTCTTCACCATGCCGGGCTCGAAGCACGCCTGGCCGAAGGTCGCCGCCTGCTGGTCGCCCAGGATGCCCGCGACCGGGGTGTCAATGAGCAGCCCGGTGGGGCGGCCATAGCCGTAGATCTCCGAGGAGGACTTGATCTCGGGGAGCATCGACATCGGGATGCCGAAGTCCTTGCAGATGTCCTCGCGCCACTGGAGCGTGCGCACGTCCATCAGCAGGGTGCGCGAGGCGTTCGTGACGTCGGTGACGTGCACGCCGCCCTCCGTGCCGCCCGTGAGGTTCCACAGGACCCAGGTGTCGGGGGTGCCGAAGTACAGGTCCCCGGCCTCGGCCTTCTCGCGCGCCCCGGGGACGTTGTCCAGGATCCACTTGATCTTGGTGGCCGAGGGGTATGTCGAGATGTTCTCACCGGTGATCTGGCGGTAGCGCTCGGTGCCCAGCGGGTCGCCGGCGGCGATCTCGCGGACGATGGAGCCGGTGCGCGCGTCCTGCCACACGATGGCGTTGTAGACGGGCTCGCCCGTGTTCTTGTCCCACACGATGGTGGTCTCGCGCTGGTTCGTGATGCCCACCGCCGCCAGCTGGTGGCGGTTGATCTGGGCGTTCGCCAGAGCCTGCGCGACGACGTTGCGCACGGACGTCCAGATGTCGACGGGGTTGTGCTCAACCCATCCGGGCTGCGGGAAGATCTGGGGGAACTCCTCCTGACCAACCGCCACGATCTCCCCGGCGTGGTTGAAGATGATCGCCCGGGACGACGTCGTGCCCTGGTCGATCGCCATGATGAACTTGGCGTCCTCTGCCATGTGAATCGATCTCCTCTTCGAGGTAGTTCAGAACTGAGGGTGGAAGCGGACGGGGCGGACCGCCCTCGGTCCGGACAGACCGGGGCGTCGCCGCCCCGTCCGCTCTCCGGGATGCGTCAGGCAGCCATGCCCAGGCCGTAGACGACGACGGTCGCGAGGATCGCGCCGATGATGGGGCCGACGATCGGCACCCAGGCGTAGGCCCAGTCCGAGGAGCCCTTGCCCTTGATCGGCAGGATGGCGTGCGCGATACGGGGGGCGAGGTCACGGGCGGGGTTGATCGCGTATCCGGTCGGCCCGCCGAGGGACGTGCCGATGACGACGATGATCAGCGCGACGGCGAGCGGACCGACCTGCGTCGGGGTGCCGCCGGCGACCAGCACGAAGACGATCAGCACGAAGGTGCCCAAGGCCTCGGTGACGACGTTCCAGCCGTAGGAGCGGGACTCAGGGGCCGTCGCGAAGACGCCCAGCTTCGCTCCGGGATCCACCTCGCCGGACGCGTCGAACTGCTTCTTGAAGGCCAGGTAGGCCAGGACGGCGCCCACGAAGGCGCCGAGCATCTGCGCGAGGATGTAGATCATCACGTTGGCGAAGGTCACCGCGACACCGCCAGCGCCGATCGCGGCCCCGTTCAGCGTGACATCGGGGTTGTAGCCGTGGGCGACGACCTTCGCGATGGTGACCGCGGGGTTGAGGTGGCCGCCGGTCTTCCACGCGGCGTAGACGCCCATGTAGACGGCGAGACCCCATCCGAAGTTGATCATCAGCCAGCCACCGCCGTGGCCCTTCGACTTCAACAGGTTGTTCGTCGCGCACACGCCGGCACCCAAGAGGATCAGGATCATCGTCCCCAGGAACTCTGAGGAGAAGATGTCCCACGTCGTGGGATTGGCCGGAATGGCCGACTCCAAGGGGAGGAGTGTTGTGAACACGTTCATTCACCTTTCTTCGACGCGTCCTCGCATCGATCTGAGAGCGGGTTCTCCGCCTTTCCTCAGCCGCCCCCGCGTTCCCCGATGGCGAGGTCAACCAGAGCGACGTCGGTCGTGACTGAGTCACGAGTCCATGGTGCCAGCCCGGAGTCCGTCCGACCCCCTCTTCACCCTGGAGATCCAGGAAGAAGGGGACCGGGGCGGCTCCTGCTGACGGTGCCGCTGGGCGAGGGGGTGTTCAGCCCTGCACGCCGGGTGCCACGTCGAGGAACGGCGTGACCTCGCCGACCTCGCCGCGCACGCGCTGCGCCTCCTTCTCGTCCTGGATGTCCTGGGCCCTGGTCTCCGCCTCGCAGCGGGCCCGGTAAGCGGCCAGTTCGGCATCCTTCCGCTTCGTGTCCCATCCAAGCAGTTCCCCGGCCAGTTCGGCGGCTTCTTCAGCCACGGCGAGTCCGCGGTCGCGGTGCTCGTAGGTGAGCCGGGTCCTGCGGGCCAGAAGGTCCTCCAAGTGGAGGGCCCCTTCGTGGGTGACGCCGAAGGCGATCTCCGCACGCAGGTACTCCGGGGCGCCGGCGAGCTCGCCCGCCAGATCGGGACGCTCCCCGATGGAATCCAGGATGACGGAGACGTCGGAGCCGTAGCGGTCCAGGAGGTCCTCGACATGGTCGACGCTGAGGCCCGACTGGGCGGCGATGGCGCGGCGCCTGCTCCACAGTGCGTGGTAGCCGTCGGCCCCCTCCAGCGGAGTCTCCGCGGTGACCGACGGGGTGGCGTGGGCGCGCCGCTCCCCCAGCGTGAAGTCCACGGCGTCCTCGGCCATCTGGCGGTACGAGGTCAGCTTGCCCCCCGCGATGACGGTGAGGCCCGGGGCCGCCTCCGTGACGGTGTGCTCACGGGAGACCTTCGTCGACTTCGACTCGTCACCGTCCAGCGTGCCGGGCTGCAGCAGCGGACGCAGGCCGGCGAAGGTCCCGACGACGTCGTCACGGGTCAACGGGCGCGCCAGAACGGAGTTCGCATGGTCGAGGACGTAGTCGATGTCGGCCGCGTCGGCCACCGGATCGCGCCTGTCCTCGTGGTAGGCCGTGTCGGTCGTCCCGATGACCCAGTAGCGCTTCCACGGGATGATGAAGAGGACGGACTTCTCGGTGCGCAGGAAGATCCCGACCTTGGAGTCGATGCGGTCCTTGGGAACGACGATGTGGATGCCCTTGGAGGCCAGCACCTTCAGGCCGCCGCCCGTCCCGGCCAGCGCCTGGGACTTCTCCGTCCACACGCCCGTGGCGTTGATGACGCTGTGCGCCGCGACGTGGATGTCCGCGCCGGACTCCAGGTCACGCAGGTCCGCGCCGTTGACACGGCCCGAGGCGTCCTTGGACAGGCCGACCACCTGGGTGCGGTTGGCCGCCAGCGCCCCGTAGCGCACCGCGGTGCGCACCAGGGTGACCACCAGACGGGCGTCGTCGACGCGGGCGTCGTAGTATAGTAGACGATGGAGCCAGTCAGGGCGTCGGGGCGGATGGCGGTGGTGGCGCTGGACGGGGACAGAGCCCCGGTGCGCCCACTGCGCCATCGCGTCGTACATGCCCACGCCGACCGCCGAGTAGGCGCGCTCGACGACAGGGGTCTTGAGCGGCCAGAGGAACGGCTGGGCCTTGACCAGGTGCGGGGCCGTCGTGGTGAGCAGCAGCCCCCGTTCCCGTAGCGACTCGGCGACCAGCGGGAAGTCCAGCTGATAGAGGTACCGCAGGCCGCCGTGGACCAGTTTCGAGGAGCGGGAGGACGTGCCGGAGGCCCAGTCCTGCGCCTCGACGATCCCCACGCTCAGCCCCCGGGTGGCCGCGTCCAGGGCGATGCCGGCACCGGTCACGCCACCGCCGATCACCAGGACGTCCAGAGGTTCCCCGCTGCCCATCCGCGCGAGATGCTCCTCGCGCGTCTTGGCCGACAGGACGGGTGCTGCCATGCTCATTTCACTCCCCCTCGAGGTCTGCTGACCATGCTGTGCCATCGATCACACGGGCGACATCTGAGCCCTTGGTCCCGATTCATCGTGCAGCACACAGTATGGCAGGGTCTGCACGTTGATTCCGCCCACGTGCACGTCTGTGCATGCCACACTAGGGGCCGTGAGCATCCGTGATGAGCAGGCCCATGAGGCCGCGTCGATGTACTACCTCCAGGGGCACACGATGGAGGAGGTCGCCCGCCACCTGGGCGTCTCCCGCTCCTCCGTCTCCCGCCTGCTCGCCTACGCCCGGGAGTCGGGACTCGTGCGGATCTCGGTCGCGGCCTCGCCGGGCGCGCGGGGCACGCTGGCGGGACGCATCCACGAGCTCTTCGGGGTCACCACCTCCGTGGTCCCCGTGCGCGACGTCGACACCGACGTCAACCGCCTCACCAACGTGGCCCGCGTGGCCGCCGAGCGACTGCTCGACCTCATGGAGCCCCAGGCGGTCCTGGGCATCGCCTGGGGCAACACGACGGCCGAGGTCACCCGCTTCCTCCCTCATGTCGCCTTCCCGGGCTCCACCGTGGTCCAGCTCAACGGCGCCGCCAACGCCTCCCAGTCCGGCTTGCCCTACGCCGACGCCATCATCTCCCAGGCGGCCGAGGCCTTCGGCTCGCGCATGGTCCACTTCCCGGTCCCCGCCTTCTTCGACTACGCCGACACGAAGCAGGCGCTGTGGCGGGAACGCTCGATCCGCAAGGTCCTGCGCATCATCGACTCCGCCACCGTCGCCCTATTCGGCGTAGGATCGCTGTCCTCCAACCTTCCATCCCACGTCTACTCCGGAGGCTTCCTGGACCCAGAGGAGCTCGCTCGGGCCCGCGCCGACGGAGTCGTCGGCGACGTGTGCACGGTCCTCATCCGCGAGGACGGCTCCACCGACATGGAGCTCAACCGCCGCGCGTCGGGACCGACGCCAGCCGTCCTCCAGCGCATCCCGCGGCGGCTGTGCGTCGTCGCCGGATCCTCGAAGGCCCTTCCCCTGCTGGGCGCTCTGCGCGCCGGCGTGGCCACGGACCTCGTCCTCGACGACGGCGCCGCCCGCACGCTCCTCGACCTGGCCCACGCCTCGCCTCTGCGCCCGAGCACAATGGGACGATGACATTCCGCCTGAGAGACGCCCGACCCTTCGATGCCCGACCGATCGCCGACCTGGTCAGTCCCTACGCGGAGCGGCGGATCCTCGTCTCCAAGGAGCTCATCAACTACTTCGAGGACATCCAGGAGTTCATCGTCTGCGAGCATCCGAACGACGGCCGGCAGGTGGTCGGATGCGGCGCGCTGCATGTCATGTGGGACGACATCGCCGAGGTCCGCACCCTGGCCGTCCGCCAGGACCTCCTCCACCGGGGACTCGGGTCCGCGCTGTTGGAGGCCTTGATCGCCCGGGCCCGCGACCTCGGTCTGCGCCGCGTGTTCTGCCTGACCTTCGAGGTCGATTTCTTCACCCGGCACGGCTTCCACGTCATCGAGGGGACTCCCGTCGGACAGGACGTGTACGCGCAGATGCTGCGCAGCCACGACGACGGGGTCCGCGAGTTCCTGGACCTGGCCTCCGTGAAACCCAACACCCTGGGCAACACCCGGATGCTGCTGGACTTGTGAGGCCGACCCGGGGCCCGGACGCGGGCGACTAAAATCGCCCCATGCACATCGAGCCCGCGGAGTCCCCTGCGCCCGGCGACGACCCGGCCGGACGGGGCGGCGGGGCCGATCCCTCCTCCGCGGCCGTGCCCGACACCGCGGCCGACCAGGCCGGGCTCTTCGAGGTCCCTCCGGGTGCGCGCCGGCTGAGGGCCCGCGTCATCATCCTGTCCGGGCCCTCCGGGTCGGGCAAGACCTCGCTGTCGACGCGCACCGGGCTCTCCTCGCTCGCCCTCGACCACTTCTACCGGGACGGGGACGAACCCGGTATGCCGATGCTCCGCGAGGGGCTGGTGGACTGGGACCACGTCGGTTCGTGGAATGCGGACGACGCCGCGGCCGCGGTCATGGAGCTGTGCCGCACAGGTGCCACCGAAGTCCCGATCTACGACATCCCGACGAACCGCCGGACCGGCACACGGCGCATGGTGCTGGACGACGACGACGCCCTGTTCATCGCCGAGGGCATCTTCTCCGCCGAGCTCGTCCACCGGCTCGAGGACGAGGGGGTCCTGGCGGACGCCCTGTGCATCGCCCGCTCGCCGCTGCGCAACATGTGGTTCCGCCTGCTGCGCGACCTCGGCGAGGCGCGCAAGCCCCCCACCGTGCTGCTCATGCGCGGCGTCAAACTCGCGCGCGAGGAGCCGGCGAAGATCCGCCACTGGGTCGCGTGCGGATGCCGGCCGATCGGCTCCCTGGAGGAGGCCGCCGCGGCGCTGGAGGCCCTGGCCCACGCCGAGCAACGCGCGCGGGCCGCCGCCCGGCCCTGACCGTCGGTCGGGGCGACGCTGTCCCGCGACCTCGGCTGGCCGCATGGGGTCTCGGCAAGCCTCCGGCACCACGGACATCCCGAAACTGCGCCGAGACCACACTCCGTTGCGGGCCGTCAGTGTCGCGGGCGCCCCACCAACGCCGCAGCGATCGCCGTCGTCAGCGGGATCGCCAGCACCAGGCCGATGGAGGCGACCGCGATGCCTACCAGCTCATGGGCGATGTCGTCGAAGGTGACGAGCTCCGCCAGGCCGCGATCGAGCGTCGAGGCGAGCATCAGCAGGCCCAGGGCCCCGCCGACGTAGGCGAACGCGATCGTGTAGACCGTCGAGGCGATGTGGTCGCGCCCGATCCTCATCGCCCGCGCGAAGATGCTCCACCGCGTGTCCTCCGGCGCCGCGGCCCGCAGCTCCCACACGGACGACGCCTGCGTGATCGTCACGTCGTTGAGCACTCCGACGCCGCCGAGCACCATCCCGCACAGCAGCACGCCGCGCAGATCGACGTTGCGGGCGTAGAAGGCGAGCTGCGTCATCTCCTCGTTGCCCGCCGCCAGCAGGTGCGAGGCCGGGATCGCCCAGGCCGCCAGGGCCGTCACCACGGCGATGCCCGCGAAGGTCCCCAGCAAGGCGGTCGACGACTTCACCGAGATCCCGTGGGCGAGGTAGACGACGATGAACAGCACGGCTCCGGCCGTCGTCAGCGCCACGGCCACGGACGGGCGGCCGGCCAGGAGCGCCGGCAGCGTGAAGAACCAGAGGAGCGCCAGGGCGCCGGCGAGTCCGACCAGCGCCGCCAGGCCTTTGAGGCGCGCCACCGCGATGACGACGACGGCCAGCGCCACCCCCAGGACGATCAGGGGCACGCCCCGATGGAAGTCCATGAACATGTAGGCCGCCCCCTGGGGGGAGCTCCCCTCCGCCGCCGGAACCTCGACCAGGCGCATCCGGGCGCCCACGATGTCGTCGGTGACCAGCGCGGCGCCCAGCTGGACGTCTGCCTGCTCGTCCGTCCCGTCCAGGCTCACCCTCACCGTCGCGTTCTCCCCGCCCTGGACGTCACCACGGTCCTCGATGCTCAGGACCGTTCCACCGACCTCCCGGGTCCCCTCCGCGAAGAAGCTGCGGCGCTCAGGCAGGTCCGCCGCCCGCGGCCAGAGCAGCGCCAGCGCGACGAGGGTGGCCGCGAACAGGGCGACCATGACGATGGAGAGGCCGACGACCACCGTGCGGCTCGCGGGCGCCGGCCCGCGGTGTCCATGGGAGTGCGACATGATGCCCACCCTAGCGTCGGCGCACGCCGGGCTTCGGGCTCAGATCTTCTTGACCAGCGGGAAGGTGATCGTCTCGCGGATGCCCTGACCGGTGAGCGCCATGAGCAGGCGGTCAAGGCCCATCCCCATGCCTCCGGAGGGGGGCATGCCGTACTCCATGGCCTGGAGGAAGTCCTCATCCAGCACCATCGCCTCGGGATCCCCCTCGGTTGCGGCCAGCGCCTGGGCCTCGAGGCGCTGGCGCTGGATGACGGGGTCGACCAGCTCCGAGTAGGCGGTCGCCAGCTCGAATCCCCGGACGTAGAGGTCCCACTTCTCCACCACCCCGGGCTTCGAGCGGTGGCCGCGGGTCAGGGGGCTGGAGTCCTCGGGGAAGTCGCGGACGAAGGTCGGGGCCCACAGCCGGTCGCCGACCGTCTTCTCGAAGAGCACCTCGACGATCTTGCCCGGCACGTAGTGGTCGGGGATCTCCTCTCCGAGCCCGGCCGCCAGCGACACCAGCTCCGCGCGCGGCGTCCGGGGCGTGACCTCGCGCCCCACCGCCTCCGACACGGCGTCGTAGAGGCTGATCTGGGCCCACTCGCCGGACAGGTCGTAGACCGTCCCGTCGGGCAGCGTGACCTGCTCGGTGCCCAGGGCGTCGCGCGCGGACCTCTGGATGAACTCCCGTGTCCGCGTCGCCATCGTGTCGTAGGAGCCGTAGGCCTCGTAGGCCTCGAGCATCGTGAACTCCGGGGAGTGGGAGGAGTCGGCGCCCTCGTTGCGGAAGTTCCGGTTGATCTCGAAGACCTTCTCGACGCCCCCCACGACCGCGCGCTTGAGGTAGAGCTCCGGGGCGATGCGCAGGTAGAGGTCCGCGTCGTAGGCGTTCATGTGGGTCTTGAAGGGCCGCGCCGCCGCGCCCCCGTGGAGGACCTGGAGCATCGGGGTCTCGATCTCGACGAACCCGGCGTCGTCGAAGTACTGGCGCAGAGACTTCACGACCCGCGCTCGCAGACGCACCATCTCGCGCGCCGCCGGGCGCACGATGAGGTCGAGGTAGCGCCGACGCACCCGCATGTCCTCCGACAGGGCCATCTCGGTGCCGTCCTCGGCCGTGTAGGCCTTGGGGAGAGGGCGTAGGGCCTTCGAGGCGATCGCCCAGGCGGGGGCCGCGCCGCCCGGCGCGCCCTCGCCGCCGGGCTCCGCCATGATCGACAGCTCTCCGCGACGCGAGGAGATCACGCGCCCGTGCACGAACACGTGGTCGCCCAGGTCGACGTCCGCCTTGTACCCCGCCAGCGACTCCGCGCCGACCTCCCGGGCTGAGAGCATGACCTGGAGGCGGTTGCCCTCCCCGTCCTGCAGCGTCGCAAAGCACAGCTTCCCGCCGTTGCGCATCAGCATGACGCGTCCGGCCAAGCCGACCACGACGTCGGTCTCCTCGCCGGTCCCCAGATCCGCGAAATCAGCTCTGACCTGCTTGATCGTCGAGGTGATCGGCAGCACCACCGGGTAGGGGGGGATCCCCTCCTCCAGCATCCTCCGACGCTTGTCCGCGCGGACGCGCACCTGTTCGGGGAGATCGTCGGACGAGGGCGTCGCTGCGGAAGCTGCGTCGGAGTTCTGCTCAGTCACACCCACCATGGTAACCGGTGGCGCGGAGAGCCCCGGCTGGCCGCCGCCAGCGCCCCTCGCCACCGGCCCGCCCCGCTGCCCCGGCCGGGGCGGCGCCGGAGGCGGCGTCACTCGGAGGATCTGAGGCCGAGCTCCCGGGCGCGGGCGGAGTCCTCCGGCACATGGCCGATGGCCTCGCCGACCTCCACGATCCGGTTGGCGGCGTCGACGAACACCACTTTCGGACGCCAGGAGGGGAGCCTCGACTCGGGGACCTGGGCATAGGCCATGACGATGACGAGGTCGCCGACCGAGACCAGGCGGGCGGCGGCGCCGTTGAGGCGCAGGACGCCTGAGCCCCGTTCGCCGGCGATCGTGTACGTGGTGAGCCGCTGCCCGTTGGCGATGTCGGAGATGTCGACCTGCTGCCCCTCGAGGATTCCGGCGGCGTCCAGGAGGTCCGCGTCGATGGTCACCGAGCCCACATAGTTCAAATCCGCCGAGGTGACCGTCGCCCGGTGGATCTTGCCCTGGATCATGGGGCGCATGACTTCGCTCACCGTGGATCCCCTCCCGGAGTCACGATCGTGTTGTCGATGAGGCGGGTCGCCCCGACCCTGGCGGCCACGAGCAGATAGGCGGGACGCCCCGCGGCGGCCGCGTCGTCCCCCTCGCCCCGGACCTCGAAGGTGTCGGCGTCCGCCAATGCGACGTAGTCGACGCCGACATCCGGCTCGGCCGCGAGGACCCTCCGCGCCGTCGCCGCGACGGCGGAGGCGGCGCCGCCCTCGTCCGCGACGCGCGTCCCCTCCCGCAGGGCGCGCGACAGCGCGCGGGCGCGCACCCGCTCATCGGCGGAGAGGTACTGGTTGCGGCTGGAGCGGGCGACGCCGTCGGTGTCGCGGGCGATGGGGACGCCCTCGATGCGCACGGGGAGGTCGAGGTCGCGCACCAGCAGGCGCACCATCGCCAGCTGCTGGGCGTCTTTCTGGCCGAACAGGGCCACGTCGGGCCGTACCAGGTTGATGACCTTCGTCACGATCAGCGCGACGCCCGCCAGATGCGTGGGCCGTGTCGCGCCCTCGAGGACGCGGGCGATGGGGCCCGGGTCCAGCGTGAAGGAGGCGGGGACCGGGTAGACCTCACCGGGCTGGGGGGCGAAGACGACCTCCGCGCCGACGGTCCTGAGCGCCGCCAGGTCCGCGTCCAGCGTGCGGGGGTAGGCGTCGTAGTCCTCTCCGGGCGCGAACTGGGCGGGGTTGACGAAGATCGAGACGACCACGTGATCGGCCAGCTCCCGGGCGCGGCGCACCAGGGAGAGGTGCCCCTCGTGGAGGGCGCCCATCGTCATCACCAGCGCGCGGCTGCCGGCCTGGGCCGACAGGGCGCGGGCGAGCTCCGCGCGCGTGCGCGCCACGATGGGAGTGGCGGGTGTGTCTGTCACGGTGTGTCTCCTCCTGACAGCGTCCCTGGACGGGCCGTTCGTCCCCATTGTGCCGCGCGCCGGCCCGCACCCCCACATCGGGCGGCGTCCCGGCCCTGTCTCCGGCCGGCCGCCCTCGGGCCCAGGTCACTCGTCCTCGAGGTCTCCCAGCGCCAGGGCGGCCCGAAGCTGCGTAGCCGCGCGTTCCGAGAGCCGCCCGGAGCGCTCCAGCATCCTCACCGTCGCCTCCGCCATGTGGGCGTAGGTGTCCGCCACGTCGTCGAGATCGCCCGCGTCCAACAGCGCGCGCATGTGACGGGTGACGGTCCCCGCGTCCCCGCGTTCGACGGGCCCGGACAGGCCGCCCTCCCCATCGCGCAGGGCGCGGTCCAGCGCCGCCTCGAGCAGAGGCCGCATATAGGCGCCGGGGTCCTCCACTCCGGCGTCTGCGAGGGCCCGCCCGGCCTCGACGACGAGCGTCACCAGGTGATTCGCGCCGTGGGCGAGGGCCGCGTGGTACAGGGCGCGCTGGGCCTCGCCGACCACCACGGGCTCTCCGCCCATCTCGACGACGAGAGCCTGCCCGATGGGCAGCACCGGCGTGGGGGCCGTCACGGCGAAGGGGGTGCCCTCCAGCCGCGCGACGTCCAGAGAGGTGCCGGTGAACGTCATCGCCGGGTGGATCGCCAGCGGGATCGCGCCGCGCCGGCGTGCGGGGTCCAGCACGGAGAACCCGTGGGCCCCGGACGTGTGGACGACCAGCTGGCCGGGTTGCCACGCCCCGAGTCCGGCCAGCCCCGCGACCAGCGGGGCGATCTGGTCGTCGGGGATGGCGATCAGCACCATCTCGGCGCGGCGCACGATGTCGGGCACCTCCAGGACGGGGACGCCGGGGAGCATCGCGTCGGCGCGTTCCCTCGACTCCTCAGAGGATGCGGACACGCCGACCAGCGCGTGTCCGGCAGCGCGCAGCGCGGAACCGAGCACCGGCCCGACATGGCCCATGCCGATGACCCCGACGCCCAGGCGACCAGGGCGCCCCGCCTGCGGGGCCATCAGGCCTGCTCCCCCATGTCCTCGACCGCCCGGTGGACGCGGAGCATCCATTTCTCGGGCGGCTCGGCGGCGCGCCTCTCCCGAGCCAGGACCAGCAGCCGTCCGGCCAGGTCGCGCGCGCGGTCCGCGTCGACATGGTGGGCGTGCGCATGGACGCCGCCCGGCACAATATGCATCTCCAGGTCGGCCAGGCCCAGGCGACGCTCGAGCGGCCCCTGTGTGACGCCCACGGACTGGAGGCGTTCGACGGGCGTGACGCTCAGACGGCGGTTGATGCGCCCGTCCCTCACGGCCAGCACCGACGCGGTCAGCGCGACCGCGCGGCGGCGCCACACCCACGGGTCCAGGGAACGCGACGACCGGCTGTTGGGGACGAACGGCGAGGCCTGCTCCCCGGCGCCCTCCAGCCCGTCGGCCAGGAAGGCCTGGGGGTCCTCGACGCCCAGGTCGCGCACGACCAGCCACAGCGCCAACTCCGCCTGCTCGCGGCTGCCCACGGGCAGCAGGACGTCCCCGCGGGCGCCGGACCCCGACTGCGAGTCGTCCCCGCCGGCGTAGCCGGCCTGCGAGATCGTCACGCGGTACCACCCGCGCCGCCGCCACAGCAGGGGCTGTTCGATGCGCACGGCGTGGACGCGGCGCGGCGGGATGGTCTGCGCGCTGGTCTCGGTGAGCCCGCGGCGGATCCGAATGCCGTCCGGAGACACCGCCGCCTGGAAGTTGAACTCGCCGGCGAAGCGCCCCCACACCATCGAGGCCGCGACGAGCACCGCCGGCACGGCCCCCGCCATGCCGCTGAGGGCCCGCGGACCGGAGACCACGGTGAGCACCACGGCCAGCGCCAGGAAGCCGAGAGCGGCCAGCAGGGCGGCGATGACGCCGGGTGACAGCAGCAGCGACGCCACGAGTCGGCCCGGCGCCACGGTGTAGAGGACCCGTTCCTGCGCGACGGGGACCCGCGCCTGCGCCTGGGCGCCCGCCGCCGGCGAAGACGCGGCGGCCGTGGGCGAGGGCGCCGCCCCGCGCGCGGGCGAGGAGCCCTGGAGGGCGGAGGGCTCGGCGGCGCGCCCGGGGGGCTCCGATCCTTGCGAGGCGACCCGCAGCCCGGCGGCCAGCGCGAGGATCTCCGCGCGCAGCTCCTCCAGGACGGACGTGGACAGGTAGCCGAAGGAGAGGTTCGACCCGGCTCCGCCGGCCACCTCCACGGACAGGCGGCCCAGGCCGAAGAGCCGTCCGAGCAGGGGGTGGACCATGTCCACCGACTGCACCCGGTCCAGCCGGGCATGGCGCTGGGAGCGGAAGAGGATGCCCGAGCGGTACCAGACGGCCTCGTCCGTGACGGCGTAGGAGGTCGAGCGCCAGGCGAGCCACGAGTACGCGGCGGCGATCAGCAGGAAGACGATCAGGCCGGCGACCACGATGAGGGCGACGACGCCGGCTCCCCTCTCCCGGGCCCATGAGGAGCTGAGGACGTCGGCGACCAGGTCCGCGTTCTGGTAGACGATGACCGCGAGCAGGGCTGCGAGCGCCTTCCACGCGTTGAGGACCGGGGAGACGGGGTGGACGCGGCGCCACTGGTCGGCGGGGACCCCGGCATCGACGGCCCGCACGCGCTCCGGGGCCCGGCCCCCGCCGCTCACAGCCCCGCCTGCTCTGCTGAACCGCGGTGGGCCAGCATGTCGCGCAGGCGGGCGGCCTCTTGGGCCGGCAGGCCGTCCAGCGACCCGGAGGTCTCCGCGGACGCCGTGTGCAGCGCGATGGAAGCGATGCCGAAGTGCCGGGCGATCGGCCCCTCGGACACGTCGACGTACTGGATGCGCCCGTAGGGCACCACGGTCAGGCTGCGGAACATGATGCCGCGTCGGATCATGAACTCGTGGTCCGTCTCCGCGAACCCCTGCGCCCGCACCTGGCGCGGAATCAGCCACAGCAGCCAGACCATCAGGACGAGCAGTGCGGCGGCCCCGGCCCAGATCCAGGGGGTGAGCACCACGGCCAGCACCGCGCACACGACCGCGGGCAGCGCCGTCCACAGCAGCACCGCGATGACGCGCACCGTGACCAGGGCGGATGAGACCGGGGCGAAATGGACGTCCAGCGGGTTGAGGGGGTCTGGCATCGTCGGATCTCCTGTCTGAGGGAAGCAGAGCCCTCGCAGGAACCATCGTCGCACAGCCCGCCTCCGGCTCCGTCCGCCGCCCGTCGAGGGCGCCGCCGCCCTCGTCCCCATCGCTCCCAACGAACACCCAGCGAACACCCAGGGTCGACCGGCAGACTGTCCCCATGCCGATGCGAGACACCACACCCAGCGAGGGCGAGGCCCGCCTCCTGGTCGTCGACGACGAGCCGAACATCCGCGACCTGCTGGCCTCGTCGCTGCGCTTCGCCGGATTCGAGGTCCTCTCCGCCGCCGACGGCGCCACGGCCTACCGTCTGGCCAGCGAGGAGCGCCCGGACCTCATCGTCCTCGACGTCATGCTCCCGGACATGGACGGCTTCACCGTCACCCGCCGGCTGCGCGAGGCGGGCGTCGACGTGCCCGTCCTGTTCCTCACCGCGCGCGACGACATGCGCGACAAGATCCAGGGGCTCACCGTGGGCGGGGACGACTATGTGACGAAGCCCTTCGGACTGGAGGAGGTGGTCGCCCGGATCCGCGCGATCCTCAGGCGCACCCGCCAGAACAGCGACGAGGACGGGACCCTGCGCGTGGGGGACCTGGAACTGGACGAGGACGCCCACGAGGTCCGTCGGGCCGGCGTCGAGATCGACCTGTCCCCCACCGAGTTCAAGCTGCTGCGCTACCTCATGATCAACGAGGGCCGCGTGGTCTCCAAGATGCAGATCCTCGACCACGTCTGGGAGTACGACTGGGACGGGGAGGCCGCCATCGTCGAGTCCTACATCTCCTACCTGCGCCGCAAGCTGGCGGTGGAGGGCTCCAGCGGCGAGATCATCCACACCCGCCGGGGGGTCGGGTACATCCTGCGCGAGGAGAGCTGAGCCGATGCGCTGGGTCGACGGCATCCAGGAGGCCTGGCGGGCCAAGCCGCTGGTGACGCGGCTGGTGGCCCTCATCATCGTGCTGCTCGCGGCCGGGCTGGCGCTGGCCGGGACCGTGATGATCGGGCTGCTCCAGCGACACCTCATCGCCCAGGTCGACGACCAGTTGGAGAACTCGGCCCGCAGCCTGGTCGCCGACACGTCCGGGCCGGTGAGCACCCAGCCGAACGTGCCCACCCCCTACTACATCCGCCGGACCCTGGCCGACGGGTCGACCTCCGTCCTCGTCTCCGCCGACACGCTGCAGCGCTCGGGCACACCGATCATCCCGGACCTGCTGGGCCTGGGGGAGGTGGCCGACACCGACAGCCTGTGGACGCATCCCGTCACAGTGCGATCGACCCAGCCGGGCTCCACCTGGCGAGCCGTCGCGATCCCGCTGGTCTACGAGGACACGACCACCCCGGCCGGCGTCATGACGATCGCGCTGCCCCTGGGCGACGTCCAGCGCACCCTGGCCAACACCGGCTCCTATTTCCTCATCGCCTCGGCCGTCATCGTCGCCGTCGGCGGCTCGCTCGGCCGATACCTGGTGCACCGCTCCCTGTTGCCGCTGCGCAGCATCGAGTCCGTCGCCGGCAAGATCGCGGCCGGCGACCTCACCCAGCGCGTCGACGCCGAGCCGCCCACGACAGAGGTCGGATCCCTGGGGCTCTCCCTCAACACGATGCTCAGCCAGGTCGAGCAGTCCTTCGAGGCCCGCGAGCAGTCCGAGCGCAAGATCCGCCGTTTCGTCTCCGACGCCTCCCATGAGCTGCGCACGCCCCTGGCGGCGATCCGCGGGTACGGCGAGCTCTACGAGATGGGCGGCGTGCCCCCCGAGCGCGTCCCCGATGTCATGGGGCGCATCCACTCCGAGGCGACTCGCATGGGCAGCCTCGTGGAGGACCTGCTCACCCTTGCCCGCCTGGACGAGGGCCAGCCCCT
This sequence comes from Schaalia naturae, assembly GCF_042665795.1. NCBI lineage: Bacteria > Bacillati > Actinomycetota > Actinomycetes > Actinomycetales > Actinomycetaceae > Schaalia > Schaalia naturae. The sequence continues at coordinate 227,903 of NZ_JBHTEF010000001.1, read as the reverse complement.
GGCCCTCACCGAAGTGGACCTGGTCAAGCTGGCGGACAACGCCGCCTTCGACCTGCAGGCGCTGGACCCCACGCGGGGCGTCCGCGTGATGTCGCTGAGCGGGCACAAGCCCCCGATGACGCTGGTCGTCACCGCCGACCGCGACCGGATCCAGCAGGTCTTCACGAACCTCATCGGCAACATCGACCGGTACACCCCGGCCGGCTCGCCCGTCGAGCTGGCCCTGGGCGTCCAGGACGGCCAGGCGGTGGCCGAGTTCCGCGATCACGGGCCCGGCATCGCCCCCAAGGACCAGGACCGGGTCTTCGAGCGCTTCTACCGCGCCGAGGACTCCCGGGCACGCGCGACCGGGGGCACCGGCGTCGGGCTGGCCATCGTGGCCGGCATCATGTCGGCCCACCACGGGGCGGCCTCGATCTCGCGCACGCGCGGAGGCGGGCTGACCGTGCGCGTCGCCCTACCGCTCACTCAGCCGGCGGTGCCGCCGTCGCCGTCACCAGCGGCGACGCGCCCGGAACCGGATTTCGCTCCGATCCCGGGCGAGGCCGGCGCGGCGGGAGAGGACCAGAGGCCCCGAGGGGGCCGCCAGTGAGGCGCGCCATGTCATGTGACGGGGCTCTGCGACCCGGCTAGCATGGGCCGGTATGACCCCTGACAGGAGCGATCGACATGGGTACTGAAGCACCTCAGTGGCTGTACCGTTCGTTCATTGACGCCATGCGCGAGATCGGCGCGACGGCCTCCGACGCGGAGCTCCTGACCGAGGCCCGGGACCTCATCGGCCGGTGGAACGAACCGATCCGGCACCTCCACAACATCCACCACCTCATCAATGTGCTCGCCCATGTCGATGAGCTGTCGGCCACCGCCCACGACCCCGACCTGCTGCGCGTGGGCGCGTGGTACCACGGGGCGGTCCTCAACACGGCCGTCGAGGCGGCGTTTGCCGGCTCAGACGCCGATGAGATCGCGCGGCGTTGCGCCGGCTTCACGTCCCAGCGGCTCTCCCGCCTGGGCGTGGGGCGAGAGGCGAGCGAGCGCGTCGCCGAGCTCATCCGCGACGTCGCCCTCCACGTGGCGCCCCGCGACGATGTCGACGCCCAGGTGCTCGTGGACGCCGACCTGGCGACCCTGGCGTGCAGCCCGCAGGAGTACAAGAAGTACCGGCAGACGCTCCGCCAGGAGTACTCCGACCACGACGAGCTCGCGTTCCTGCGGGCACGCCGGCGCGTCGTGCGCCACCTGCTGTCCCGTCCGGCCCTGTTCCAGTCGCCGCGCGGCCAGGCCTGGGAGTCCCGGGCGCGGGAGAACCTCGAGGCGGAGCTCGCCAAGACCGAGGAGACCATCGCGAAGCTCGACCCCGGCGACCCGGAGGCCACGACCGTGGAGCGCCCGGATCCCGATGTCGAGGTCGTAGCCGGTCCGACGCGCTCGGGCCAGGACCCCGACGAGGCCCTCACCGCCACCGGCACGCTCATCATCCGCCGCCGCCACGTGCTGCGAAAACCGGGCCCGGGCGGCTCCGACACCGCTGCCGCCCCGGTCACCGGGGACGAGGCCGGCGCCTCCGCGGGGCCGGACCGCGACCATGAGGCGCCCCAGCGGCGCCTGCCCGACCTGCGGCCCGACCCCGCGGAGGAACGCCACCCGGTGGAGGATGAGGAGGACGCCTCCTCCCTGGAGACCGCCATTGACGCCCTGGACGTGCCCTCCCGGCCCGCCGAGCGCTGAGGGACGGGGCCACCCGCGCCAGGCGTCGTCCACAGACCCGCCCCGGGACGGCATCTGAATCCACAGCCCTCCGGACCGCGCATCGACGCCCAGTCCGCATCCTCGTAGCGTCGTCCCGACGGGCTCCGCCGGGGAGCCCCGTTGGAGAGGATGACCACGATGGCGACCTTCACTGTGAACTCCGATGAGGTCGCGGCCTCGGCCGCCCGCACGACCGCCACCGGCGAGAGGATCCGAGCGGAGGCGGCGGCCATGATGACGGATCTCTTGACGCTCCAGGGCTCCTGGGGAGGCGTCGCGGCGGCCAGCTTCGCCGACTGCGCGGCCCAGTGGCGGGCCACCCAGGCGCAGGTGGAGGCCTCGCTCGAGGCGATCGCCTCCCAGCTGGCGGCCGCGGCCGGCGTCTACGCGGATGCCGAGGCCCAGTCGGCGTCGCTGTTCTCCGCCCGCTGACCGGAGCGCCGCGAAGACGGAGCTGCCCCCGTCCCGGGTGGGGGACGGGGGCAGTCCGACGGCGGGCCGGGGGCCCGCGGTCAGGGTCTCAACCGACAGGCGGGACCGGCTGGGCTCAGTACATGCCCATGTCGTCGCCACCGGCGGCCGGGGCCGGAGCCGGGGGCTCCGGCTTGTCGGCCACGACGGCCTCGGTGGTGAGGAACATGCCGGCGATCGAGGCCGCGTTCTGCAGGGCCGAACGCGTCACCTTGACCGGATCGGCGATGCCCTCCGCCATCAGGTCGGCGTACTCGCCCGTCGCGGCGTTCAGACCGTGGCCGGGCACCATGTCGGCCACGCGGTCGGCGACCACGCCGCCCTCGAGCCCGGCGTTCTCCGCGATCTGCTTGAGCGGAGCGGACACGGCGATCCGGACGATGTTGATGCCGATCTCCTCGTCGCTCTCGGCCTCGAGGCTCTTGAGGGCCTCGTTCGCGGCCTGGATGAGGGCCACGCCGCCGCCGGCGACGATGCCCTCCTCCGAGGCGGCGCGGGCGTTGCGCACGGCATCCTCAATGCGGTGCTTGCGCTCCTTGAGCTCGACCTCGGTGGCGGCGCCGGACTTGATGACGGCGACACCGCCGGCCAGCTTGGCCAGGCGCTCCTGGAGCTTCTCGCGGTCGTAGTCCGAGTCCGTGTTCTCGATCTCGGTCTTGATCTGGCGCACGCGGCCGTCGATGGCGTCCTTCTCGCCGGCGCCCTCGACGATCGTGGTCTCGTCCTTGCTCACGACGACCTTGCGGGCGCGGCCGAGGAGATCCAGGTCCGCGTTCTCCAGGGACAGGCCGACCGTCTCGGAGATGACCTGGCCGCCGGTGAGGATGGCCATGTCCTGCAGCATCGCCTTGCGGCGGTCCCCGAAGCCCGGGGCCTTGACCGCGACGGACTTGAAGTTGCCGCGGATCTTGTTGACCACCAGGGTGGCCAGCGCCTCGGCCTCGACATCCTCCGCGACGATGAGCAGCGGCTTGCCGGTCTGCATGACCTTCTCGAGCACGGGCAGCAGGTCCTTGACCGAGGAGATCTTCGACTCGACGAGCAGGATGTAGGCGTCCTCCAGGACGGCCTCCTGGCGCTCGTTGTCGGTGACGAAGTACGCCGACAGGTAGCCCTTGTCGAAGCGCATCCCCTCGGTGGTCTCCAGCGTTGTGTCGAAGGAGTTCGTCTCCTCGACGGTGACGACGCCCTCGGCGCCGACCTTCTCGAAGGCCTGGGCGATGAGATTGCCGATCTCGGGATCGTTGGCGGAGATGGAGGCCGTGGCCGCGATCTGCTCGGTGGTCTCGATCGGCTTGCCGTCCTTGTGCAGCTGGGCGACGATCGCCTCCACCGCCCGGTCGATGCCGCGCTTGAGGGCGATCGGGTTGGACCCGGCGGCCACGTTGCGCAGGCCCTCGTGGACCAGGGCCTGGGCGAGAACGGTCGCGGTGGTCGTGCCATCGCCGGCGACGTCATCGGTCTTCTTGGCGACCTCCTTGACCAGCTCGGCGCCGATGCGCTCGTACGGGTCCTCCAGGTCGATCTCCTTGGCGACGGACACGCCGTCCTTCGTGATCGTGGGCGCGCCCCACTTCTTGTCGAGGACGACGTTGCGGCCCTTGGGGCCCAGGGTCACCTTGACCGTGTCAGCCAGGAGATTGAGGCCGCGCTCCATGCCACGGCGAGCATCCTCGTCGAACTTGATGATCTTCGTCATGCTGTCTGCATTCCTTCCGCGGTGCGGATCGGGTCCCGGCGCCCGCGACGGACGATCGCCTCGGTGACGTTCTGGTCACGTCCCCGCAGCGACCTCACCGGATCCCTGGGTTGTTATCACTCTGCCTTGGCGAGTGCCAACACACAGTCTGGCACTCGCCCCCCAGGAGTGCAAGACGTGGGACGCCGGACGACGCGACGGGCGGGATGCCCGTCCGCATCCCGCCCGCCCCATGGCCTCCGCCCGCGCCGCTCAGCGCAGCAGGACGATGATGTCCGCTCCGCCCAGGTCGGCGTCGTCCGTCGTCGACACCGCGTCGACGCCCAGGACCCGCGCGACCTCGTTGGCCGTCGCCTCGAGATCGGGGTCCGAGTAGTAGACGACCGAGCTCTGTGACGCCCAGTCGCCGGCGTTGGCCGCCGAGGTGCCCGGGAAGCCCGCATTGTTGAGCTGCGCGGCGGCCTCGGCCGCGTATCCCTGGACGGTCGTCCCGTTGAGGACGGAGATCACGACGTTGTAGTCGACGCTCTGGGTCGGTGTCGGCGTGGGGGTCGGAGTGGTCTCCTCCGGCGTCGCCGACTCGCTCGGCTCTGGCGTCCCGCTGGGCGACGCCTCGCTGGAGCTCTGGCCACCGGAGGACTGGGAGGACTGCGCCGACTGGCTCGTCGGCGCGGTCGTGTCCGACTGGGCGCCGCCCAGGCCCTGCGAGGTCAGCAGGTGGCTGGCCCCCCATCCCAGGAGCGGGACGACGACGAGGATGACCAGGAAGGGCAGGACCGAGCGCCACCGGGACGGCTGGGGCCGGTGCATGCCGACAGGCATGTCCTCGCCCGCGCGGTCGAATTCATCCTTGGGGTACTGAGAGCTCACGGGGACAGACTAGCGGCAACGTGCCGCCCGCGGGCCTTCCGCGCCCCTCGCGCCGCCTGCCGACGACCCCGCGATCCCCCCGCCACCAGCCCGCCGCCCGTCTAGGCTGGGCCCGTGACCACTCCGTCCCCGTCCCCCGCCCCCGGCGTCCATCCCCTGTCCGAGATCCTCGATCCGGGTTGGGCGCGCGTCCTCGCCCCGGTCGAGGACCAGGTCCACCACCTGGGCCGGATGCTCCGCGAGGAGATCGCCTCGGGCAACGGCTACCTTCCGGCAGGCACGGATGTGCTGCGCGCGTTCACGTATCCCTTCGACGGCGTCAAGGTCCTCATCGTCGGCCAGGACCCCTATCCCACCCCCGGCCATGCGATGGGGCTGTCCTTCTCGGTCGCCCCGGGCGTGCGCCCGCCGCGATCCCTGGAGAACATCTTCACCGAGCTCGGCGACGACCTCAGCGTCCCCCGCCCCACCTCGGGCGATCTCACCCCGTGGGCGCGCGAGGGCGTGTGCCTGCTCAACCGGGTCCTCACCGTGCGTCCCGGAGCGCCCGCCTCCCACCGGGGCCGGGGCTGGGAGCAGGTCACGGACTGCGCGATCGACGCGCTCGTGGCGCGCGGCCGCCCGTTGGTCGCCATCCTGTGGGGCCGCGACGCCCAGACCCTGGAGCCGCGGCTCGGCTCGACGCCCGTGATCAAGTCCCCCCATCCCTCGCCGATGTCGGCGCGCTACGGGTTCTTCGGGTCCCGCCCCTTCTCCCGCGCCAATGAGCTGCTGGCCGCCCAAGGCGCGGAGCCCGTGAACTGGGCCCTGCCCTGATCCCGCCTCCGCGCACCGGACGACGGCTCAGTTCTGCTGGACGGCGCCGCCCGCGGCATCCGCGCTGGAGAACGCCGACCGGTAGTCGCCGGTGATCCCCGTCGCCATCCGCACCGGCCCGCCGTCGGCCGTGGGCGACCGCTCGACGTGCACCAGCTGGACCTCCTCGTCGAGCTGGTCGGCGCGGATCGCCACCTCGTCGAGGGCTCGGACTGGATCGTCCCTGGTTGGGAACCCGGCCAGGGCGGGCGCCCGCCCGCATCGGCACCGGGGGATCCTCGACGAGGATGATGTCGGGCGCGGCCGCTCCGAGGCGCACGATCGCGACCAGCGCGAAGAGGACCGGCCCGGCGACGAAGGCCGCGACACCGACCCGGCCGGCGGCTCCGCGAGAGCGTCGAGCGGGAAGGGGCCGTTCCCACAGACCTGGAGCCACCTGCGAGATTCGAACTCGCGACCGTCCGCTTACAAGGCGGGTGCTCTACCAGCTGAGCTAAGGTGGCGGGCCCCCACAGTGTGCCATGCGCCGGAGGGCGGAACCGAATCGGGTCCGCGCCGCGGGTCGGTCCGGCGGCGCCCAGCCCGATCCGCGGTGTCAGGCTGCGGTCACTCGCCCGAAGAGCTCCCCGACTGGTCGCCCGACCCAGACTCGGGGGCGGAACCGCTCATCCCCTCGGTGAGGGAGCCGAGGATCTCGTCGGCGCTGGTGCCGCTCAGCGTGATGACCGACGTGCCGTCCCTGACGAACTCCGGGGTGCCGAACTGCTCGACCCGCCCCTCGGGGTCGAGGGCGATCCAGGCGTTCGTCGTGGTGGTGAGGTAGGCGTCCACGGCGTCCTCCGTGAAGGTGGAGATGACGTCCTGGGACACGCCGGCATCGGCCGCGATGGACTTGACCTGCGCGAAGGACGCGTCCAGATCATTGATGACGGTGCCGTCTCCCCCGTTGTACTGGGTCTGGAAGTAGGCGAGCAGTGCGTGGTGGAAGTCCACCCAGTGCTCCGGGTCCTTCTGGGCGACGATCAAGGAGGCGGTGGTCGACGGCTTCTGGTACTCCATGCCCACCGTCGTCACGGACTGGTAGGCGATGTTGAACGCCCCGGACTCGGCCTTCTCGCTGAGCTGCGGCCCGACCATGACGTCGACGTTGGCGCACACGTGGCACGTGTAGTCGAAGTACTCCGTGAGCGTGGGCAGCGACGGATCCGAGGTTCCCACGCCGTCGGGGCCCAGCAGCACCGGCGCCCCCGAGGCGAACGGCCCCAGGACGGCGGCGGACTCGCCCGACTGCTCGCTCTGCGCGGCGTCCTGCGCCTTCCTCTGATTGACGATGACCAGCGCCACCGCCACGACGATGGCGACGACCAACACGGCGACCACGCCGATGATGGTGTTGCGCGTGCGCCGGTCCTTGCGCGCTTGCTCCTCACGCATGCGCTGAGCCTTCAGACGCGTCGCGTCGGTCGCGGTCGTGCTCTTCTTGGCCATGGAGGTCCTCCGCAGGATCGATGATGGTCACAGCCTAACGACGCTCGCCCTCAGCCGCCTCCCGCGCCCGCGTGAGGCCGCACTCTCCCCCGTCCGGGGGATCACAGCCCTCCGGTGGTGATCAGCCAGGTGCCCGCCAGGACGGCCACGATGATCGCGCAGAAGGCGATGCGCGCCCACAGCGGCCCGAGAAGCGTCCCCACGACCAGTCCCGCCCCGTCGCGCAGGCCCGTGCTGGTCGGCATCGCCCAGGCGACCGCGAGGACGAGCAGCACGAGCCCCCAGGCGAGGGGTTGGAGCACCGGATCCAGGATCCGGGCGCCCGGATCGTAGTTCGCCGACGCCCGGAAGAGCGCCTCGAGGGGCCAGGCCAGGGGCGGGGGGTTCGCGAGCGAGGGCCGGGCCCCCAGCCAGACCGCTGCGGCTGCGCCGCTGCCGACCGCGAGGCCGAGGACGAGCTGGGCGAGTGCACGCAGGACGTGCAGCGGAGCGGCCGCCAGCGCCATCGCCGTGTCCGAACGGCGCGGTCCCCCCGCCCGCTCCCGTCGACGCTCCCGCCAGGAGAATCCCTCTCCCAGCGCGGCGAGGACGCCGAGGGCGAGGAGCGTCGCCGCCGTGCCCCTCGATGCGGCCAGCACCGGCGGGGCCGCGAGCGCCGCCAGGAGGACCAGCCCGACGACGGGCACGCGCCGGGGCCGCCGGCGCAGGTACGGCACCGGCAGGACGCCCGCCTCGGGCGGCGCCCACGAGGAGGGGAACGCCGCCGCGGGACCGGTCCCCGGCATCGGCGAGGGCGGCCACTGCCGCTCCTGCCACGCGGGCGCCTGCTGGAGGGGCATCGTGCGGGTGGGTGAGGTCAGTGCCCGGGTCTCCTCCTCCGCCTCCCCCGGCAGGCCCGCGGGATCGTCCGAGGCCTCCATCACCTGTGTCGCTCCCGGATCGGCGACGGGCGCGCCGTTCCATGCGGCGGGATCCTCCAGCAGCGCGCAGAGCCGATCGGGCCCTGCCCGGCCCGCCGGATCGACGGCGAGCGCCCGGGTCAACGCCGCGGCCACGGGGCCGGGCAGGCCCTCGACGTCGGGGCGCCCCTCCAGCACGCGCACCGCGATCGCCGCGGGCTGCCCGGGTCCGAAGGGCGGGCGCGCCGTGGCCGCGTCGAGCAGGGTCGCCGCCCACGCCCACCAGTCCGTGGCCTGAGAGGGCAGGCCGCCGCGCAGCAGCTCGGGGGCTGCGAAACCCGCGGTGCCGGAGACCATCCCCGTGGCGGTGAGACGGTCATCCCCCTGCTCCTGGGCGATGCCGAAGTCGATGAGGACGGGGCCGGTGGGGTGGAGGATCACGTTGGAGGGCTTGACGTCGCGGTGGACGATGCCGGCGGCGTGGACGGCCTCGAGGATACGGCGCAGGGCCTCCGCCAGCGCGGCGACCTCGCGGGCGGACAGGGGTCCCGACGCCAGGCGCGACGCCAGCGTCGGGCCCTCGATGAACTCGGTGACGACGAAGGGCTGGGTGGCGTCCGTCTCGACGTCGACGACGTGGGCGACGCCGGAGGAGCGGACGCGGTTGACGGTCGTGGCCTCGCGGGTGAGACGGGTGCGGGCCTGCTCCGTGTCCGCCAGGGCCGGGTGCAGGAGCTTGAGGGCCACGCGGACGCCCCCGCCGTCCTCCGCCAGCCACACGGTTCCCGCCCCGCCCGTCCCGAGACGACGGATCAGGCGGTATCCCCCGAGCCACTGGTCCTGCATCACCGCCCCAGAGTATCCGGGGGCGGGACGTGACGCCGACGACACCGGCGTGATACGTTGACCCCGGTTCCCCGTCCGAAGCCCGGATGCCGAACCGGCGCCGGTGAAGCAGCCGACGTCACCGCTCTCTACTCGGATCGTCCGGCACGTACCTGCCGGTGGAGGAGACATCATGGCAACCGTCACATTCGACCACGCGACCCGGATCTACCCGGGGTCCGACACCCCCGCCGTCGACCAGCTCAACCTCGAGATCGCCGACGGCGAGTTCCTGGTCCTGGTCGGCCCATCCGGCTGCGGCAAGTCCACGTCCCTGCGCATGCTCGCCGGCCTCGAGGACGTCAATGCGGGCCGCATCTTCATCGGCGACCGCGACGTCACCGACGTCCAGCCGAAGAACAGGGACATCGCCATGGTGTTCCAGAACTACGCGCTGTACCCGCACATGACGGTGCGCGACAACATGGGCTTCGCCCTCAAGATCGCCGGGCGCCCGAAGGACGAGATCCGCAAGCGCGTCGACGAGGCCGCCAAGATCCTGGACCTCGAGCCCTACCTCGACCGCAAGCCGAAGGCCCTCTCCGGCGGCCAGCGCCAGCGCGTCGCCATGGGCCGCGCGATCGTCCGCAAGCCCCAGGTCTTCCTCATGGACGAGCCTCTGTCCAACCTGGACGCGAAGCTGCGCGTGCAGACCCGCACCCAGATCGCCTCCCTGCAGCGCAACCTGGGCGTCACCACGGTCTACGTCACGCACGACCAGACAGAGGCCCTGACGATGGGCGACCGCATCGCGGTCCTCAACCTCGGCGTGCTCCAGCAGGTCGGCACCCCGGAGGACATGTACGACCGCCCCTCCAACGTCTTCGTCGCCGGATTCATCGGCTCCCCCGCCATGAACCTGGGCACCTTCGACGTCCAGGGCAGCTGGGCCCAGCTGGGCCCGGCCCGCGTGCCGCTGTCCGACGCCACGGTCGCCGCGCTCGTCCCGGAGGACAAGGGGCAGATCACGATCGGGTTCCGCCCCGAGAGCCTGCAGGTCGTCTCCGCCACAGCGGACGGCACCATCCCCGTCGAGGTCGACTTCGTGGAGGAGCTGGGCTCCGACGCCTATGTCTACGGCCACCTGGCGGGCGTGGAGCAGGGCCACGGCCTGGGCTCCGGGTCCGAGGGCGGCGCCGAGCAGCTCATCGTCCGCATCCCGCCGCACACCGCCCCCGAGACGGGCTCGGTGCTCCACGTCCAGGTCAAGCCGGGCGAGCAGCACAACTTCTCGGTGGCCACCGGCCTGCGCCTGCCCCAGTGACGCACCGGTACGGCTCTCGCCGCTGAGACCGCACGCCGCCCCGCCCTCGTCGATCGAGGGCGGGGCGGCCGCATGCGGAGCGGACGCCGTTCCCCGGACCCGCCCACGATGACAGAATGGACCCATGCCCCAGTCGTTGGAGATCACCGCGGCGAACGTCGATCCCGCGCTGCTGGACCTTCCCTGGGAGCTGCCACTGGAGGAGTGGCCGCGGAGCATCCTCGCGGCGCTGCCCCGCGGCCTGTCGCGCCACGTCGTGCGCTTCATCAACCTGTCGGGCCGCGTTATCGCCGTGAAGGAGATCGGCGAGTCGGTCGCCCACCACGAGTACGAGATGCTGCGCGATCTCTCGCGCCTGGACGCCCCCTCCGTCCTGCCCACAGCCGTCATCACGGGACGGCGCGACTCCTCCGGCGAGGAACTCGCCGCCGCTCTGGTCACCGAGCATCTCCAGTTCTCCCTGCCCTACCGCGCGCTGTTCAGCCAGTTCATGACGCCGGACACGGCCAAGCGCCTCCTCGACGCGCTGGCGGTGCTGCTGGTGCGCCTGCACCTGCTCGGCTTCTACTGGGGGGACGTGTCTCTGTCGAACACCCTGTTCCGCCGCGATGCGGGCGCGTTCTCCGCCTACTTGGTCGACGCGGAGACCGGGGAGCTCCATCCCTCCCTGACCGTCGGCCAGCGCACCTACGACGTGGACCTGGCTCGCACGAACATCATCGGCGAGCTCATGGACCTCCAGGCGGGCCGCTACTTCCCCGAGGACGAGGACCCCATCGCGGTGGGCGACCGCATCCGCTCCCGGTATGAGGACCTGTGGCGCGAGCTGACGGCACCGGAGTCCATCGAGGCGGACCAGCGCTGGCGGGTCGCGGCGCGCATCGAGCGCCTCAATGAGCTGGGTTTCAACGTCGGGGAGCTCCAGATGGTCTCCGACCTGGACGGCACCCGCCTCACCATCCAGCCGAAGGTCGTCGACTCGGGGCACTACCATCGCCAGATCATGCGTCTGACCGGCATGGACGTCGGCGAGAAGCAGGCTCAGCGCATGCTCAACGACCTGGAGACCTACCGCACGATGACGGGCCGGGCCGATCAGCCGATCGAGATCGTGGCGCACGAGTGGATGCGCGATGTCTTCGAGCCCGTCATCGAGGCCGTGCCGCCGTCCCTGGCCCGCAAGCTCGAACCCGCGCAGATCTTCCACGAGTTCCTCGAGCACCGCTGGTTCCTCGCCCAGAAGGCCGGCCGCGACCTGCCCCTGGACGAGGTCATCGACTCCTACGTCCGCAACGTCCTGCCCGCCAAACGCGACGAGGCCGTCCTACTGGACCCGGGCCCGCAGGACACCTCGGAGATGTCCGCCATCGACGCGGGCGACCCGAAGGCCCCCCGCCCGGGCCCTTCCTCCCTGTGGGGAGACAACGCACACACCGAAGGAGCATCCTCCAATGCCTGAGTTCCCCCGCGTCTACGCCCACCGCGGCGCCTCATCCCTGGCCCCCGAGAACACGATGGCGGCCTTCGTCAAGGCGATGGAGGTGGGCGCCCGGAGGTTCGAGTTCGATGTCGACATCATGGGCGACGGCACGCTGCTGGTCATCCACGACCAGACGCTCGACCGCACGACGAACGGCTCGGGGCCCTACTACGACCTGGGGTTCTCCGACCTGCGCCGCCTGGACGCGGGAGCGTGGTTCTCCCCCGCCTACCGCTTCGAGCGCATCCCGGAGCTGGCCGACGTCGTCGAGTTCCTCAACCGGTACCCGCAGATGGGGGCGAACCTGGAGATCAAGCCGTGCCGTGGCGGGCGCGACCTCCGGGACCGGCTCGTCGGCTCCGTCGCGGTCGCCGTGGACGCGCTGGAGGACCCCTCCCGGCTCCTCGTCTCCAGCTTCGACCACGACGCGCTGACCCGCTTCCACGCGGCACGCCCGGCCGTCGATCTGGGGTGGCTGATGGACCGCGACGGCCGGCCCGGCCCCGATTGGCGCTCGGGGGCGTCGGAGCTGGGCTGCCGGGCCGTCCATCCTGACGACACGGGGCTCACCGAGGCCGGCGTCGCGGAGATGACGGCCGCAGGTTTCGAGGTCAACGTGTGGACCGTCGACGATCCGGACCGCGCGCGGGAGCTGGCCGGCTGGGGCGTCGCCGGCGTCTTCACCAACCGTCCCCAGGACTTCCCGGCCTCCGCCCTGGCACGCTGACCCGGCGGGGCGAGCCCCGGCCCGTCAGCGGTCGGCGTCCCCGCGATCGCGGCGGCGCCTCTCCGCGCGCAGTCCCAGGTACTTGGCCAGGGAGACCTCGGCGACCGAGTCGACCACCAGGAAACCGCCCAGCACGCCGCCGAGCCTCGTCCATCCGGAGCGCGGGGACTCCGCGCGGATCGCCAGGGCCAGCAGCGTGGCGCCGACCGCCGCCTCGACGGAGGCCCCGATGCGGACGATCCAGGGCCGGTCGACGGCCGTGGCGTGATAGGCGTCCCAGATCGGGAACGAGGGCGAGTCCGGTTCCTTGAGCATGATGTCGACGCTGCGGCCGATGGCGTTGGAGATCCCGCGGGCCAGATGCATCTCCGCGCCGGGGACCTCCTCCAGCGGAGTGCGTCCGAGCAGGAAGTCCGACGTGGCCGCGGGCAGGGCGAGCGCCGCGACGACCGCGCGCACCGCCTCCTCCCCCCGAGCCGCGTCGAGGCGTACAGCGCGTCGGCGTCCGCGCCGGGGACCTGGGCGGCGATGGCATCTGTCTCGCTCCGGTCGCCCACCAGGTCCGCGATGTCAGCGGGCAGGGCTTCCGCGCTGCCCAGGGCGCCGGGGACCAGTACGCGCAGCATCGCCCAGTTGTGGGTGACGACATGCTCGATGTGCTCGTCGGTCACCAGGAAGGCCTGAAACTCCTCGTGGGACATCGACAGGGTGACCAGGGGGAGCTCGCCGAAGTTCCAGCCCAGACGCTCCGGCGGCAGGACCGCCAGCAGGGCGCGCCTGCCGTCTCTGAGGGTCATGTCGGCCAGGTCCACGCCCTCCAGGGCCGCCAGCAGGGGAACCGAGGAGGCCGGCGTCCGGCCGATCTCGACGATGCGCGAGGTCCCCGCCACGTCCAGGTCGTCCTCCTCCTCGGCCTCGGCGCGGGCGTCGTCCTCGGAGAGGGGCGACGCGCCGGCGGGCAGGTGGTCGGCCTCGGCCTCGCCCAGGCGCACGTCCGCGTCGAAGGCGGCGGCCAGCGACTCCGCGAGGTCCGCGACGGTGGGGCCGGGCACGGGCTCGCCGCCATCCGCCGCGACCGTGGCGACGCCCTCCGCGCCGCCGGCCACGCAGATGCCCAGCAATTGCGGGGAGCGCTCGAACCACTCCAGCTGCGCCAGCACGCCCCGCGACCCGAGGTCGGCGGCGACCTCCTGCGGATCGAGCTCACGCGCGACGATCATGCCCTCGATGCGCTCCCACTGGTTCGCCGTCATGACTGTCCTCCCAAGTCGTTGTGCCCCTCCCATCATGCCCGCATCGGCCGCGTCCTGTCCTGGGACCCGCGGATGCGCACAGACGTGCGACGGGTCCGCCGCGGGGCGATCCCCGCGGCGGACCCGTCCGTCGTCCCCCTCTGCCCGGGTCGATCCGGGCGGGCGGCGATCAGCTTCGCCGCATCCGGCTCACTTGATCTTCGTGCCGACGGCGCCCAGGCGCTCGGCGGCCTCGACGACGCGGGCGGCCATGCCGGTCTCGGCGGCCTTGCCCCAGGCGCGCGGGTCGTATTGTTTCTTGACGCCCACCTCGCCGTCGATCTTGAGGACGCCATCGTAGTTCTTGAACATCCAGTCGGCCACCGGGCGGGTGAACGCGTACTGGGTGTCGGTGTCGACGTTCATCTTGATGACGCCGTTGGCGACGGCCGTGGCGATCTCCGTGTCGGTCGAGCCCGATCCGCCGTGCATGACCAGGTCGAAGGGGCGGTGGTCGAGCTTGTAGTGGGCCTGCACCTCCTCCTGGATGGTGCCGAGGATCTCCGGGCGCAGCTTGACGAATCCCGGCTTGTAGGCGCCGTGCACGTTGCCGAAGGTCAGCGCCGTGATGTAGCGGCCCTTCTCGCCCAGGCCCAGGGCCTCGACCGTCTTGATGGCGTCGGCGGTGGTGGTGTAGAGCTTGTCGTTGATCTCGCCGGTGACGCCGTCCTCCTCGCCGCCGACGGCGCCGATCTCGACCTCGAGGACCGTGTGGGACCGGACGGCCAGGTCCAGCAGGCGCTGGGCGATCTCGAGGTTCTCATCCAGCGGGATCGCGGAGCCGTCGAACATGTGGGACTGGTACCACGGCAGGCGCCCGGCCTTGACCTCCTCGACCTCCAGGCCCATGAGCTGCTCGGTCCAGGACTCGAGATTCTGCTTCGCGCAGTGATCGGTGTGCAGGGCGACGGTCACGGGGTAGTTCTTGGCCACCTCGCGGGCGTAGGCCGCCATGGCCAGCGAGCCCGCGATCCGGTCCTTCACCGAGGAGCCCGACCAGTACTCGGCGCCGCCGACCGACACCTGGATGATGCCGTCGGACTCGGCGTCCGCGAAGCCCCGGAGGGCCGCGGTCAGGGTCTGCGAAGAGGTCACGTTGATCGCGGGGTAGGCGAATCCGCCGTCCCGGGCGCGATCGAGCATCTCGTTGTAGACCTCAGGGGTTGCGATGGGCACAGGAGCCTCCTAGACGAGTGGATAGTGTCCGCGTCCGATTCTCCCACATCGCGGGCGCCGTCCAGAAGCGAACTTGGTCCCAGGTCGGCGGCCCGCCGGCCCCGTCCCAGCCGTCGCGTCCGGTCACCGGGCGCGCGTCGTCCACGCCCACATCGCGATGGCCGCGGCATGCCCGACGTTCATCGAGCGCGTCGACCCGCGCTGGGTGATGTGGAGGATCCGCGCGCACTCCCGCCGCATCTGGGGGCTCAGCCCGCCTGACTCCTCGCCGAAGACCAGGCACGCCCGTGACGGCAGCCGCGCCTCCTCCAGAGGCAGCGAGCCCTCGACGTTGTCGATGCCGATCAGCTCCAGACCGCGCGCCCGGCACTCCTGCGCCAGGCCGCCCGCGTCCTCCAGGTGATCGACCGGCAGGTACCGGTCCGTCACCATCGCCCCGCGGCGGTTCCACCGGCGCCGGCCCACGATGTGGACGCGTGAGACGCCCAGGGCGTTCGCGGTGCGCACGATCGACCCGATGTTGAAGTCGTGCCCCAGGTTCTCCACGGCGACCTCGAGGCCGAGCGCCCGCCGCGCGACGTCGGAGCGGATCGCGTCCATCGTCCAGTACCGGTAGCGGTCCTCCACGTTGCGGTGGTCGCCGTGCTCGAGCAGGTCCGGATCCAGCCGCGGATCGTCGGGCCAGCCGGGCCTGCCTCCCGGCCACGGCCCCACGCCCGCCCCGCCCCGGGCGCGAGGGGGGTCGTCCTCGTCCATCGGGGGCATCGGCGAGGGCGCCTCCCCCGGGCATGCGGTCACGCGGTCACCCTACCCGCCGCACGTGCGAGCGGATCGGGCGCCCCCTCCGCGCCGCGGCGTCTAGATTGGAGGCATGACGAACACAGCAGCACCGATCCCTCTGGACCAGATGCCACCGGTCACGGCGTGGCTGTCGGACATGGACGGCGTCCTCGTCAAGGAGAACCGCGCCCTGCCCGGCGCCCAGGACTTCCTGGACGCGCTGGAGCAGCACGGCATGCCCTTCCTCGTCCTGACGAACAACTCGATCTTCACCAACCGCGATCTCTCGGCGCGCTTGGCCAACTCGGGGCTCACCGTGCCCGAGGACCGGATCTGGACGTCGGCGAACGCGACGGCCGCCTTCCTCACCCAGCAGTCGCCGAACTCGACGGCCTATGTCATCGGCGAGGCCGGGCTCACCACGGCCCTGCACGGCGCGGGCTATGTCATGACGGATATGGACCCCGAGTTCGTCGTCCTGGGCGAGACCCGCAACTACGACTTCAACGCGCTGACCCGGGCGATCCGCTTGATCGAGGGCGGAGCCAAGTTCATCGCGACGAACCCGGACGTCACCGGCCCCTCCGACCAGGGAACGATGCCGGCCACCGGGGCGATCGCCGCCATGATCAAGGCCGCGACAGGACACACCCCCTATTTCGTGGGCAAGCCGAACCCGGTGATGATCCGCGCCGGCCTCAACCGTATCGGCGTCCACTCCGAGGACGCCGCCATGGTCGGCGACCGCATGGACACCGACATCCAGGCCGGGGTGGAGGCGGGGCTGCGCACGCATCTGGTGCTCTCCGGATCCACCCGTCGCGAGCAGGTCGCGAACTACCCTTTCCGCCCCTTCGGCATCCACGCCGGCATCGGCGACCTCATCCCCCTGGTCGAGGCCTCGCGAGGCTGAGGACCGCGGGCCCCGCCCCGTCGCGGAGACGGGATCCCCGCGCCCGGGAGGGTCAACGCGTCGGCGGGGGAGCGAGCTCGCCGGAGCCCCGCGCGATGACGCGGACGGGCAGGACCAGCGACACCGGCGCCCGGTCGGGGTTGCCCAGGCGCCCCAGGACCAGGTCCACGGCCCGCCGGCCCATCTCCCCGGCCTCGTGGGCGATGACGGTGAGGCCGAGGACCTCCGCCCACTCGACGTCGTCGAATCCGACGATCGCCGGGCGGCTCGCGGGCTGCGGGAACCTGCTGACCAGCTCCTGGAGCACCGCCAGAGACGAGCGGTTGTTGCCCGCGACGAACGCCGAGGGCGCCCGCGCCCCGGAAAGGAGGTCCTGGACCGCCTCGCGCGCGCCGGGCACGTCGTGCGCGCCGGTGCGCACCAGGTCCCGCCACGGGCCCGCCCCCGACCGGCCCATCGCGCGGGCGAATCCCTCGAAGCGCTCACGCTGGGTGGGCAGCCAGTCATAGTCCCCGATGTAGGCGATGTCGCGGTGCCCCTGGGCGAGCAGGTGCTCCGCCGCCAGCTGGCCACCCCGCACGTTGTCCAGCACCACGGAGTCCGCCTCCACCCCGCGGGCGGGACGGTCGACGAAGACCACCGGCATCCCGGTGCGCTGAAGCTCCCCATAGCCGGCGTGGTCGGACATGGAGGACACGACGATCAGCGCGCGGCAACGCTGGTCGGACAGGCTCCGGGCGAGCTCCCACTCGGTCTCGGGCGACTCCCCGGAGCTTGAGAGGTTGAGGCGCAGGTGGTGGACGCGCGTGCTCTCCTCGATCTCCTGGGCGAGCGCCGCGTAGAAGGGGTTGGTGAGGTCCCCGGTGATGAGCCCGAGGTAGTCGGCCCGGCGCCCGCTGGCCAGGAGGCTCGCCGCCGTGTTGCGCTGGTAGCCCAGCGACCGGGCGGCGGCCAAGACGCGTTCGCGGGTGGCCGAGGCGACATGGGGCTCCCCGCCCAGGACGCGCGAAGCCGTCTTCAGGCTGACATCCGATGCCCGAGCGACCTGGGCCAAGGTGACCCTCCGCGCGGGTGGGAGGGCGGCCTGCGGCGTCGCGGGCGAGGGGGTCCCCGCCACGCGGGCTCCGCCGGGCGCGGCCGGCCGGGGCGAGTGGGCCGCCGGACGGCCGCTTCCCGAGGTGTGCATGGCTTCCATTGTCCGTGAATGAACGGGTTCTGCGAAGCCCGATCGGATGCTAAGCTCGTCACCGTCTGTGACAGCGATGTCATCACGGGAATCCCCGTGACGGATCCGCAGACGATCCCGACACCACGTGTGCGCATCAACGATGACGACAGCGAAGGAGACACACGTCCATGGCACAACAACACAGGACACGGGCCCGATCCGGGCCGGCACGCGCCGCAGCCGCGGCGCTCGCAGGAGCCGTGGGGCTCTCCCTGGTCCCGAGTCTGGCGCTCGCCGCCGATCCCCCGGCGGGGACGGCGCCGTCGTTCTCCTCCTCGTTCGAGGACGCCGGCGGACTGAAGGAGTCCACGCCGTTCGGCGACGGTCCGTCGAACCTCACCGGCAGCCCCTTCGCCCAGGGGAGCCTGCTCGGCCTCGTCACGGACGTGACGGCATCCGGCAACAACGGGGCCGGCGAGAACGAGTGGAAGCTCGTCGACGCCAACTCGCGCAGCAAGTGGCTGACCAAGGACACCAAGGGGTGGGCGCAGTACCGGCTGTCGGAACCGGCCGCGATCGACTCCTACACCCTGACCTCGGCCAACGACGCGGCCGGCCGGGACCCGAAGGACTGGACGGTCCAGGGTTCGAACGACGGGCAGGCCTGGACCACCCTCGACACGCGCACCGGCCAGGCTTGGAAGACCTCCTCCGGAGACAACCGCTACCAGGCCAAGACCTTCGCTCTCACCGCTCAGACGGCCCCCTACACGTACTACCGGCTCGACATCACGGCGAACAACGGCGAGCCGCTCACGCAGCTGGCGGACTGGGAGCTGTTCGACTCCACCCGCCAGGAGCCCGCCACCGCGATGACGACTCAGCAGGCAGGCGGCCCCTCGAGCTCCTCCACCGCGAAGACCGGCGTGGGGTTCACCGGGATCAGATCGCTGGCCTATGGCGGCCGCATCCTGGCCGACGGAGCAGCCTCCTCCACGAACGTCCTCTACGACGACGTCGACGTGGCCGTCACCGACGGCATGGAACTGACCTACAAGATCTTCCCCGTCCTCGACGACGGGACCACCTACGCCGCCACCTACGCCGCCGTCGACCTCGTCCTCGACGACGGGACGCGCCTGTCCGGCCTGGGCCTCACCGACCAGAACGGATTCGGCGCCGACGCCGTCTCCCAGGGGGCCTCGGACTCGCTGTGGCCGGACCAGTGGAACTCGATCAAGGTCGACCTGAGCGCGCTCGCCGGCAGGACCGTCACGAAGATCCTCCTCAGCTACGACATCCCCGCCGACGCCGAGGGCGCCCGGGCGGACACAGTCGTCGCGGGATACCTGGACGACGTCACGCTCGACCAGGCTCCGGTCCGCGACACCACGGACGGACTGGTGTCCTACGTGGACACGAGACGCGGCACCAACTCCTCGGGAGGCTTCTCCCGGGCGAACAACTTCCCGGCGGTGGCCTGGCCCAACGGCTTCAACTTCATCACCCCGATGACGAACCCCGACTCCCAGGGCACGCTCTACCAGTACCAGGCGAACAACAACGCCGAGAACCGCCCGACCCTGGGCGGCATCGGTTTCTCCCACGAACCCTCCATCTGGATGGGCGACCGCAACCAGCTGGCCTTCATGCCCGAGGCCACCGCCACACCGACCTCGAAGATCGAGGACCGCCGCCTGTCCTTCAGCCATGACAACGAGATCGCACGCCCCGACCTCTACCAGGTGGCCTTCGACAACGGAATCCAGACGGCCGTCACCGCCACCGACCACGGCGGCCTCTTCCGCTTCACCTTCGCCGAGGGCCAGGACGCCGGCAGCGTCCTCGTGGACCAGGTGGGCGGCGACGCGACCTCCTCGCTGACCGTGGGGGCCGACGGGTCCGTCACCGGCTGGGTCGAGGGCGGATCCGGCTACCCGGGCAAGACGCGCATGTTCGTCTCCGGCCGCTTCGACGCCACGCCGACGGCATCCGGCAAGGCGCCCGAGGGCGATCGGGGGGGCGCCCGCTACGCGGCGTTCGACACCCGTTCCGACAAGACGGTGGAGCTGCGCGTCGCGACCTCGATGATCTCCCTCGACCAGGCCGGCAGGAACCTCGACCTGGAGCTCACCGGCCGCACGTTCGAGGACGTCCAGGCGGCCGCGACGGCCGCGTGGAACGCCCGCCTGGGCGCCATCACCGATATCAAGGGCGCCACCGACACCCAGCTCGTCAACGTCTACTCCGACCTGTACCGCATGAACCTGTACCCGAACTCGCAGTTCGAGAACACTGGCACCGCCGAGTCCCCCGTCTACCGGTACGCCAGCCCCGTCTCCCCGACGACAGGCTCCGCCACCGACACGGAGACGAACGCGAAGATCGTGGACGGCAAGATCTATGTGAACAACGGGTTCTGGGACACCTACCGCACCGAATGGCCGGCGATCGCCCTGCTGTACCCCGACCTCACCGAGGAGCTCGTGGACGGGTTCGTCCAGCAGTACCGCGACGGAGGCTGGGTGGCCCGCTGGTCCTCACCGGGCTACGCGGATCTCATGACCGGCACCAGCTCCGACGCGGCCTTCGCCGAGGCCTACGCGAACGGGCGGCTGAGCACGCAGACGGCCCTGGACGCCTACGACGCCGCGCTGAAGAACGCGACCGCCCAGCCCGCCTCGAACGCGGTGGGGCGCAAGGGCCTGGAGAACGGGATCTTCCTGGGCTACACGAGCGCCGACACCCACCAGAGCGCCTCCTGGGGCCTCGAGGGCTTCATCAACGACTACGGCATCGCCCAGATGGCGCGCTCGCTGTCGGAGTCCGACGACCCGCTGATCACGGACGCCCGGCGCGAGCAGCTCGTCGACGACGCGGCCTACTTCGAGGCCCGGTGCAAGGACTACGTCAACATGTTCAACCCTGAGGCCCGCACCTTCGCCAGCCGCAACGCGGATGGCAGCTGGGTCGACGGCGCCGACATGGACAAGAAAGCGTGGGGCGGGGCCTTCACGGAGGCCTCCGGATGGACCTTCGCCTACCACGCCCCCTTCGACGTGGACGGCATGGCCGCCCTCTACGGGGGGCGCCAGGGGCTCATCGACGACCTCGACCAGTTCCTCACCACCCCCGAGAAGGCCGCCTACTCCGGCATCCACGAGGCCCGCGAGGCGCGCGACGTCCGCCTGGGGATGCTCGGCATGAGCAACCAGGTGGCCCACCACATCCCCTACGTCCTCACCGAGGCGGGCGACGCCTCCCAGGGGCAGGAGCTCATCTCCACGATCCAGGACCGCCTCTTCGTGGGATCCGACATCGGACAGGGGTACCCGGGCGACGAGGACAACGGCGAGTTCTCCGCCTGGTACGTGTTCTCCGCCCTCGGCCTCTACCCGCTGAAGGTCGGTTCCGGCGACTACACGGTCGGCAGCCCGATGTTCGACTCCGCGACCCTCCACATGGGCGACACCACGCTCGTCGTCAACGCCCCGGGTGCGTCCGAGGGCAAGGACTACGTCGCGGGCGTCGACATCAACGGGACGCCGATCACCACGACGACCTTCGACGGGGACCTGGTCCGCGCAGGCGGCACGCTCACCTTCACGATGAGCGATGAGCCCCAGACCTGGGGCGACAAGGACCTCAGCGAGGACCTCGCGGTGCCCGAGACGCAGATCGACGCCACGACCAGCGGATTCGGGACCCTGGCCGCCGAGGACGGCACCCCCGTCGCGGCGCTGACGGACAACACGATGAGGACCTCGGTCGCCTTCCCGGGCGACTCGGCCTCCCTCGTGTGGACGTCCGCCTCGGGCCCGGTGTCCGTCAACCGGTACACGCTGACCGGCGTGTCGGGCACGAGCGCTCCCAGCTCATGGATCCTGTCGGGATCGATGGACGGCGGCGCCACCTGGACGGAGCTGGACAGTCGCGAGGCCCAGTCGTTCCCGTTCGGCACCCAGACACGGCCCTTCGGCGTCGACGCGCCCGCGGCCTACACGAGCTACAGGCTCGAGGTGACGTCCGCCGGCGACAAGCCGCTGAGCCTGGCCGAGGTGGAGCTCTTCGCGACGGCGGAGGCCTCCGACGACCTGAGCGTCACACCCGCGGACGGACTCGCCGCGCGCGTCGGCCAGGAGGTCTCGGGCGCCCTCGCCACCGTCATCGGACCCGACGAGGACGCCTCCGCCTACACCGTCAAGGTGTCCGCGGGCGACGGATCGGAGCCGACCGACGCCACGCTCACCCCCAACGGGCTGGGCGGCTTCGCCGTCTCCGCGCCGCACACCTACGCCGCGGCCGGCACCTACACGGCGACCGTGTCCGTCACGGACTCCGCCGGCCACGCCGCCCAGACGACCACCTCCGTCACGGTGGCCCGCGACACGACACTGGCAGGCACGTTCAACAACATCTGCCTGGCCGACTCGGCCCACCCGGCGAGCTGCGACGGGCAGTCCTCAGGATTCAAGCGCGAGGACCTGGCCGCCAGCGGCTTCGAACAGGGGACAACCGTGCCCGTGGGCGAAACCGGCTTGACGTTCGACCTGCCGGAGTTCGTTCCCGACGCGCCCGACAACGTCACCACGGACGGGGCGGTCATCGCCCTCGACCTGGGGGCGGGAGCGACCAGGATCAGCCTCATCGGCACCGCCACGGAACACGCGAAGGACCTCACGGCCACCCTCACGTTCTCCGACGGGTCGACCCAGCAGATCCCCGTCCAGTTCGGCGACTGGGTGGGGGCGTCCTCGAACCCGTCATACGGCAACACGGTCGTCGGACGCTCCC
Organism: Schaalia naturae; assembly: GCF_042665795.1. Lineage (NCBI taxonomy): Bacteria > Bacillati > Actinomycetota > Actinomycetes > Actinomycetales > Actinomycetaceae > Schaalia > Schaalia naturae. The sequence goes on along the minus strand of NZ_JBHTEF010000001.1, from coordinate 205,429 downwards.
AGGGCCGCTACATCGGCACCTCTCTGGAGGGGTCGGTGAAGAACTCGGCCGTCTACGCGACCACCCCGGTCACCCTGGACACGGCGTCCGGCGCCCCGAAGACGGCGGTCTCCCTGACGCTGCCGAAGGAGGCCGGCACCCTGCGCACGGACGGCCGCGCGCATCTCTTCGCCATCGCCTCCGACGGCGACCGCTCCCAGGCCCCGTGGCTGGAGATCACCCCGTCGGAGGGCCTGGCCGTCCAGGCGGGCGACGAGCTCTCCGACGCGCTCGCCTCCTTCACTGGCGGCGTGGGAACGGCCACGGCGACGGTCAACTGGGGCGACGGCTCGGCGACCTCCCCCGCGGACGTCGCCGACGGCATGGTCTCCGGCACCCACGCCTACGCGGAGGCCGGCGCCTACACCGTCATCGTGACGGTGGACGACGGAGTGAGGTCGGCCTCCACCGAGGTCGCCGTCGCCGTGTCGGAGCCGCCCTCCTACACGCCCACGATCTCAGTGGATCCCGCCATGGCAGCACCCGGGGACACCGTGGGGATCTCGGGCGCCGGATTCGCGCCCGGGGAGACGGTGACCGTCACGAGCGGCGGAACGACCCTGGCGGTCACCGCCGGTCAGGACGGCGGGATCTCCTCCTCCGTCACCATCCCCGAGGACGCGACCGACGGCGCCTGGACGATCACCGCGATCGGCGAGGTGTCCGCCGTCGCGGCCTCCACCGACGTGACGGTCAGGACCGTGGCGCCCGGACCGGTGGAGACCGGCATCCAGCTGAACGCCACGCCGTCGGACCCGGTGGCGGGTCAGCAGGTCCGCCTCACGGCGACGGTCGATCCCACGGCGGCGACGGGAACCGTCACGTTCCTCGACAACGGGAACGCGATCGGGACTGCGCCCGTCGCAGGGGGCACCGCCTCGGCGGACGTCTCCTTCGCCTCCAGCGGCGGCCACGCCCTCACCGCGGTGTTCAGCCCCGACGACGAGGCCGCCTACACGGCCTCCACCTCGCCGGTCCTCACCCTGACGGTGGGCGAGCCGCCCGCGGGCCGCGCCTCCATCGCCCTGTCCGACACCGAGGTGCAGGCCGGCGAGTCCCTGACGGTCACCGGCACCGGCTTCAGCGCCGGGGAGAAGGTGCTGCTCACGCTCGCCTCCGACCCGGTCACGCTGACCACGACCACCGCCGCCCGGGACGGGAGCCTCTCGGTGGTCGTCACGATCCCGGCCTCGACGCCCGCCGGGGACCACACGATCACCGCCGCGGGCCAGAGCTCCGGGCTGACGGCCACGGCCGCGCTCGTCGTCTCGACGACGAGCACCGGCGGCAACGGTGGGAGCACGATCTCCACCGATCCCGGATCCCTGACCTCGACCGGGGCCCACGGGATCCTCTGGCTGGTCGCGGGCGCCGTGCTGCTGCTCGCCGCCGGGGCCGCGACCCTGGTGGCGCGCCGCAGGAGAGGAGGCGCGCAGGAGCGATAGCCGCCTGAGGCGGTGAGGCGGGGCCGGTGCCGACAGAGCGCCGGCCCCGCCCTCGTGCGCCCGCGCGACCGGACCAGCGGGCGAGCCTTCGACGGACCCGCCCCGCCGGGCAGGGCCAGCCAGAGGTCTCAGGGGTAGAGCCGCAGCCCCTTGGGCGTCTCGACGAAACCGGCCGCGCGCAGCGACCGCGCCGCCCTCGCCGAACGCACGGGGGCGCCATCGACCGTCTCGACCGTGAGCGGAGCCGCCCCGCCGGCCCGCAGGGCCCCCGCGAGCGCCTCCGCCGCCTCGTCCAGCGCGACAGGATCCGCCGTGAACGTGAGGAGCGCGCGCCCTCCGCGACCGATCCAGGCCACCGCCCTCCCCTCCCGGATGACGACGAAGGCGCCGGCGCGCCGAGCGGGCGTCGCCGCGCCGCCACCGTCCCCACCCTCCGGCGCACCGGCCACGTCCGGCCAGGCCAGAGCCGATCCGAACGGATTCGCCGGATCCACCGCGGACAGGGCGACCGCGCCCGCCGCCCCCCGGCCCGCGTCTCGGCCCTCGAAGGAGCGCAGCAGGTCGATGGCGTCGCGCCGGGCGAACTGTGCTCCGCCCAGGCCGTCGACGAAACGGCCGCGCAGCACGCGCCCGGAGTCCTCCAGCACCCGCATCACGGGGATCACCGCGCTGAATCCCCCGGGCAGGTCCTCGACGACGGCATGCGCCCGCGCGACAACGCCGTACCGCTCCACCATCCCCTCGGCTGCAGCCAGCGCCCGGGCCGTCGGCGTGGCCCCACCGCGCGGGACCAGCGCCCACCGACCCCCGTGGGCGATCGGGGCGCGCAGCCGGACACGGGCTCGCCCGCGGCGACGCGCGGGTCGCGGGGCCCGGGCCGTCCTCCCGCCGGTGAGCGCCGCCCGCACCGGGGCGTACGTGTCCGCCGTGACGTATCCCGACCACATCAGCTCGCGCAGGCCGTCCCCCACCTCCGTCGACGAGGGCGGGGCCGCGGGCTCGTCCGGGGAGTGGGCCGCCGCGGACGGGCGGTCGGCCCCCTCCGACAGCAGCCGGGCGATCTGGTCGGGGAAGTAGGCGCCGCCGTCGGACAGGACGTCCAGGACGCGGGCCGGAAGACCGGCGGGGCCGGAGGCGGCCGGAGGCGGGAGCGGGTCCGGCAGGAGCTCCTCGGCCAGGTCGCTGGGGCAGAGGACGACCAAGCCGCCCTCGTCGCCCAGGCGTCCGGCCCCGCACCAGACGACGGCGCCGGAGGACACGAGCTGGTCCAGGATTGCGGGCCGATACCCGGGGACCCGGGCGGGCAGGACGGCCGACTCCCACACGGAGGCGGGCAGGGCCAGGCCCGCCAGCTGGTCGATCGCCTGCTCCGTCGCCTCCACCGGGTCGACCGCGGGCGCCTCCCCCATGGGACCCGGCGCGGCGGAGAACGCTCCGACGCCCTGCCAGTCCAGGAGGAACCGCGTGTACGCGGCGCCGTCGACGGGTCTCGTCGCGGCCCGGGCGGCGGCCAGGGAACGGAGGCGCAGGACCCGCAGGATGCCGGCCGACACCCAGCCCCGGGCCGCCCCCGGCCCCGGCGCGGGGTCGCTCCTCGGACCGCCCGCCGCGCCGCCGTCAGGCGCTTCGCCAGGTGCCGCGTGGGCGATGCGGACGCCGACGACCTCCCCGCCCACGCGCAGCCGCTCCAGGAGGCCACTGGCCACCGCGGTCCCGATCCCGAGACGCGCCGCCACGTCTGCCGCGGTGAAGGGCCCGTGGGTGCGGGCGTACCCGCGCACCAGGTCTCCCAGCGGATCACCCGGGCCGGGCCCCCGGAACGCCACGGGTACGGTCTCGGGGATCGGCGTCCCCAAGGCGTCGCGCAAGGTCGCCAGCTCCTCGACGGCGGCCCATCTCTGCTCGCCGCCGACCATGACGCGGACCGCCCGCCGTTGGGAGGACAGGGCCTCCAGGCATCGCTCCGCCTCCGCGGCCCCGGCCGACCCCGGGTCCTCGTCCGCGTCGCCGTCCCGGTCCCCGGGGCTCCGCAGCCGGCGGCCGACCTCGTCCGCGGACAAGGGGCCCAGGACCCGCAGCAGATCCGCGACCCCCTCCGGGCCGCGTGCCCTCCGTTCGGGCGTCAGCCGCTGGATCTCGCGTCCGACGCGCGCGACGACATCGGGGTCGAGGATCTCCGCGAGGTCCGACTCGCCGAGCAGCTCCGCGAGCAGCGCGGTGTCCAGGGCGAGCAGCGACGCCCGGCGCTCAGCGACCGGCGTGTCCGTGTCGTAGACGTGATCCGCCACGTAGCCGAACAGCAGGGTCTGCGCGAAGGGCGAAGGAACGGGCGTCTCGGCCTCGACGATGCGGACCTCTCCGGCCTCCAGGGCGCCCATCAGAGCGGATAGGGCGGGGAGGTCGTAGACGTCCTGGAGGCATTCGCGTGCGGCTTCCAACAGGATGGGGAAGTCGGGATGGCCGCTGGCCACGGACAGCAGCTGGGCGGCGCGCTGGCGCTGCTGCCACAGCGGCATGCGCTGGCCGGGGTTGCGTCTGGGGAGCAGGAGGGCCCGGGCCGCGCACTCCCGGAATCGGCCGGCGAAGAGGGCGGACTGCCCGACCCCGTCGCGCACGATCTGCCGGATCTCACGGGGGTCGAATCGGAACGCCTCGGCGCCGGGCAGGCGGCCCGTGGTGTCGGGGACCAGCATGACGATCCCGTCGTCGGCGGCCATCACTTGCGGGTCGATCCCGAGCCGCTGCCGCAGGCGGTCCCCCACGGCCAGCGCCCAGGCCGCATTGACGCGCCTGCCGAAGCACGAGTGGAGGACCAGGCGCCAGTCGCCGGCCTCGTCCCGGCAGCGTTCGAGCACCAACGTGCGGTCGGTGGGCAGGACGCCCGTCGCGCCGCGCTGCTCTTCGAGGAGGGCCTGCAGGTTGCGTCGAGCGGAGTCGTCCAGTCCTGTCCGGGCCAGGCGGAGTCCCGCAGCGCCGAACTTGGGGGCACCGGCTTCCCCGACCTCGCGGATGAAGGCGCCCATCGCGGCCCCGAGCTCGGCCGGGCGCCCCGGACCATCCCCGTGCCAGAAGGGCAGGCGCGAGGGCCGGCCGGGCGCGGGAACCACGACGACTCTGTCCGTCGTGATCTCCTGGATGCGCCAGGTCGCGGCGCCCAGGGTGATGACGTCGCCGACGCGCGACTCGAAGACCATCTCCTCGTCGAGCTCGCCCACCCTCTTCGCGCCGCGGGCCCCTTCTTCCTCGGGCAGGACGACGCGGTACGCCCCGCGATCGGGGATGGTGCCGCCGCTGGTCACCGCGAGCCTGCGCGTACCGGGGCGGGAGCGGAGCGTGCCGGTGGCACGGTCCCAGACCAGGCGGGGTCGCAGCTCGGAGAACGCCTCCGAGGGGTAGCGGCCGGCGAGCATGTCCAGGACGCCGTCGAAGACGCCGCGCGGAAGATCGTGGAAGGGCGCCGCGCGCCGGACGGCGGCGAACCAGTCGTCGACGTCCAGACCGGGCCCCTCCGGCGGCCCTCCCCCCGAGGCTGCCGAGACCCCGGCCACAGCTGGGTCCGAGGCCGTCACCGCCGCCGCGACCGTCTGCTGGGCCAGGACGTCGAGGGGGTTGCGGGGGACGCGGAGTTCCTCGATGAGGCCGTCCTCCATGCGCTCGACCGTGACCGCGGCGTCGATGAGCTCGCGCCGCGTGCGCGGATAGACCAGCGCCTGACTGGTGCCTCCGACCTGGTGCCCCGCGCGTCCGGCCCGCTGCAGCCCCGAGGCGACGGAGGGAGGGGCGGCGACCTGGATCACCAGGTCCACCGCGCCCATGTCGATGCCGAGCTCCAGGCTGGAGGTCGCCACCACGCACCGCAGGTCGCCGGACTTGAGGTCGTGCTCGATGAGCTCGCGCCGCTCCTTGGAGACGGATCCGTGATGGGCGCGCGCGATGTCCGGCACCGCGCCGCCCGACGACGGGGCGCCCGGGGGGAGGGCGAGGTGCGCGAAGGTCCCGCCGGTCCTGGGCTCCCGCGCCGGTGAGTCCGCGTCGAGCGGGCGCGGGCCCGTCAGCTCGGGGTGGACGACGCGCTCGGCGTGGAGCTCGTTGAGGCGAGCGGTCAGCTTCTCGGCGAGCCCCCGCGAGTTGACGAACACGATGGTCGAGCGATGCGCCATCACCTGGTCGAGGATCGCCGCCTCGACGTGCGGCCAGATCGACCCGGGTCCGCCCGCCTCTCCGCCCCCGGAGGGGACGGCGGGCGTCTGGGGACTGCCCCGTCCGCCGCGCACCGCGAGGTCGGTCATGTCGGCCACGGGCACGACGATCCGGACCTCCAGGTTGGCCGCGGCTGGCGGCGCGACGATGCCGACCGGCCGGGCTCCGCCGAGGAAGCGCGCGGCCTCCTCGCGCGGGCGCACCGTCGCCGACAGCCCGATACGCTGGGCGGGACGGCCGGTCAGCAGGTCCAGCCGCTCCAGGCCGATCGCCAGGTGCGCTCCCCGCTTCGAGCCCGCGACGGCATGGACCTCGTCGACGATGACGGTGTCGACCCCGCGGAGGATCTCCCGGGCCCGCGAGGTCTCCATGAGGTACAGGGACTCCGGCGTCGTGATGAGGATGTCCGGCGGATGGCGCAGGAGCCGCCCTCGTTCCGAGGAGGGCGTGTCCCCGGACCGGACTCCGACGCGCACGTCGGCGCGGGGGGCGCCGGAGGCCTCCCGGCGAGCGGAGATCCCCGCGAGCGGGTGGCGGAGGTTGCGGGAGACGTCGACGCCCAACGCCTTCATCGGCGAGATGTAGAGGATGCGGGGGCCGCTGGTCCCTGAGGGCGCTGGCCCGAGGGCGGGGGCCGGGTCCTCGCCGCCGCCCATCAGGCGATCGATGGCCCACAGGAATGCGGCCAGTGTCTTCCCGGAGCCGGTGGGCGCGACCACCAGGACGTCGCCGCCGCCGGCGATCGCCTGCCAGGCCTCGGCCTGGACCGGGGTGGGGCCCTGCGGGAACGACTCCTCGAACCAGGCGCGCGTGGCCGGCGAGAAGCGCCCGAGGACGCCTCGTCCCCCCTCCGTGTCCCCCATGGCGCCATTGTGCCCCGTCCCCGCGGGACCGCGGGCGATCGCCCGCACGCGCCCACTCGTCGGGGGCAGCGCGCCGCCCCCGGTCACTCCCAGCCGCGGCGCCCGTCGCGGCGATCGGGGCGCGGCATCCGGCGGCGCCGCTCCCCTTCCCAGCCGTCGCGGCCGCGGCCCGGCTCCCAGCCGTCGTCGAACGGGGCGCTCCCACCGGCGTGCGGCCCACAGCCCCCGCCGCGGGACCGATGCCCGCCATGCGGGCCGCCATGGTGCCTGCCGCGGGGACCGGGCCCGGCATCTGGGTCGAAGCCGCCGCGCCGGTGCGGCCAGTCTCTGTCGGGCTCGGCGCCGACGGCCTGTTCCAGCCCCTCGATGATGCGGTCGGCCATCGCGAGGAAGGTCGCACGCTCGTCTTCGGAGAGGGGGGCGAGGGGGTCGATGCCTGGCCGCGCGGCCAGCTCCCTCGCCGCGGAGCGGCCGGCCTCGGTGAGCTCGACCAGGCGGGCCCGAGCGTCATCGGGGTCGGGGAGGCGGCGGACCAGGCCGACGCCCTCCAGCTTCGCCAGGAGCTCGCCCATCGATTGGGGGCGCACTCCCAGCAGGTAGGCCAGGTCGCGTTGCGCGATCGGGCTGTGGAGCGTGAGCAGGGCGAGGACGCGGCCCTGTCCGCGCGTCTCGTCGTGCGGTCCGGGACCGCGGCGGCCTCCGTGGGCGCGCCGTAGGAGCCGGGAGAGAAGGTGGAGCCTGAGCTCCACGGCGTGCGCGTCCGTGTCCGCCTCCGCCGGCGCGGGCTCCTGCGCCGGGACCGGTTCATCGGGATCCGGTTGCCTCGCCTCGTCCGGCGGTGCCGCTGAGTCGGGTGTGATGTCGTCGTTCATGACGGCCTCCTTCAGATGTCTGTGATGCCCCTATTCTTGAAGGGACCTTCAGATCATACGAAGGTACCGAAAGATTGTCAACAGGTACCTGACTACGTGGCCCGACCGCCGGACCTCAGTCCACGGGCGCGAAGGAGGCCATCAACGCCTGGGTGAGGCCCGGCACCAGGTTCGCCCCCTGGCCGACCTGGTCGTCGGCGTCAAAGGCCCGGGTGCGCACCGCCGTCCACGTCTCGCCGCTGCGCAGGACCCCGACCGCCAGACGCACATCGGTACGCGAGGGGTGGGAGGAGATGAAGGCGAGGGCCTCGTCCGGATCTTCCGGCGCCTGGGCCTCGACCTCGGGGGGGACGATGATCCGCTCGACGGTCAGCGCCGCCCCGGCCACGGAGTCCGGCCAGGCCAGATGGCCGAGCACCTCCTCAAGCTCATCGTCGGGGAGATCCTCCTGGATGATCGCCGAGAGATGGAAGGGCGTGCCGTCCCATCCGCGGCGCAGTTGCCCGGCGACGTCGGAGGGAACCCCCTGCTGGCCGATGAGGTCCCGGGTCGGGACCAGGGCGTACAGCGAGGGCGCGTGGTCCCATCCCACCCGGGCGGCGGAACGCTCGATGTCGCGCACGACGACAGCTAGGGCGGAGGCGGCCGGCGAGGCCAAGGGATCGTCATCCATGCCCCCATGGTGTCACGTCGCCGCGCCGCGTCTCCCGCACCAGGGGCGTCGCCCTCGTCACGAGCGTCCCCGACCCTCCCCCGGGCGGGCGCGGGACGCACAGGTAGACTGGTCGGCGTCCATGGACGCACAAGTGAGAGGACGACGCGGTGAGCGCCTTCCCGACAGCACGACCGTCACCACGGAACCCGAGGAGGGGTTCGGGCACGGGCAGGCGAGGCCCCAACCCCTGGGTCATCACGGTGGCCGTCCTGGCGGCGATCGTCGCGCTGATCGCAGCCGCCTCCCAGGTGTGGACCGAGGTGCTCTGGTTCGAGCAGATGGACTCCACCCGCGTGCTCCTCACCCGGTGGGGAGCCGTGGCGGGACTGTTCGTCGTGGGGTTCCTGCTGGTCTTCGGCTTCACGTCCTTCAGCATCCAGTACGCCTACCGCCACCGCGGCAGGACCGTCCGCGGCGAGATGGGCGCGAACCTCAGGCAGTACCAGGAGGCGATCGAGCCTCTGCGCGGCTTGCTGTTCTGGGGCGTCCCCGTGCTGCTCGGCCTCACCAACGGCGGCACGCTGGCCGCGAACTGGCAGACGATCCTCACCTTCTTCAACAGGACCTCCTTCGGCACCACCGACCCGATCCTGGGCAAGGACGCCTCCTTCTACGTCTTCGTCCTGCCGCTCTTCCAGATGCTGGCATCATTCGCCCTCACCCTGCTGGTGATCGGCCTCATCGCCGCGCTGGTCGTCCACTACCTCTACGGGACGATCGGCGTCACGCCGCGCCCCTACGCACTGCGCCCGGCGCGTCTGCAGATCGGGTGGCTCGCCGCGGGCATCTCCGCCGTCATCGGTGTGCGGTACTGGCTGGGCCGCTACTCGCTGCTCACCCAGCAGGGGGAGCCCGCCGACGGAGCCCTCTACTCCGATGTCAATGCGGTCCTGCCCGCCCACTCGCTCCTGGCCGTGATCTCCGGGCTGGTCGCCATCCTGTTCGTCGTCGCGGCATTCAGGGGCACCTGGAGGCTGCCCACCACCGGAGTCGTCGTCACGATCGTGTCGGCGCTGGTCATCGGGGGGATCTATCCCGCGCTCATCCAGCAGTTCCGCGTCACCCCGAACGCTCGTGAGCTGGAGTCCCCCTATATCCAGAACAACATCGACGCGACGCTGACGGCCTATGGCCTGGACGACCTCGAGTACCAGACCTATGACGCGGAGACCGACGCCCAGCCGGGTCAGCTGCGCGAGGACTCGGAGTCCACGTCCCAGATCCGTCTGCTCGACCCGCTGGTCATCACGAAGACCGTCCAGCAGCTCCAGCAGTCCCGCCCGTACTACGGGTTCACGTCAGGGATGGCGGTCGACCGCTACACCGTCGACGGCGAGCTGCGCGACACCGTCATCGCGATGCGCGAGCTCAACCTGGCGGGGCTCTCCTCTGAACAGCAGACCTGGGTCAACCAGCACACCGTCTACACGCACGGCTTCGGGGTCGTCGCCGCCTACGGCAACACCGTGACCTCCTCGGGGCTGCCCTCCTACTGGGAGCAGTCGATCCCGTCGGTCGGCGAGATGGGCGACTACGAGCCTCGGATCTACTTCTCCCCCTCCTCCCCCGACTACTCGATCGTGGGCGCCGAGGAGGGCGCCGATCCCCAGGAGCTCGACTACCCGGACGACGCGGCGTCGGGCGGTCAGGTGCGCACGACCTTCACGGGCGACGGCGGCCCGAGCGTGGGCAACGTCTGGAACAAGCTGCTGTACTCGATCAAGTTCGGATCGACGGACATCTTCTTCTCCTCGCAGACGAACTCGGCCTCACAGATCCTCTACAACCGCTCGCCACTGGACCGCGTGGCGAAGGTGGCACCCTACCTCACCCTCGAGCAGGAGCCCTATCCCGCCGTCGTCGACATGGACGGGGACCCCTCGACCCCCAAGCGCCTGGTGTGGATCGTCGACGCCTACACGACGTCGAACTCCTACCCGTACTCCGAGCACCAGTCCCTTGAGCAGTCCACCGTGGACTCGCAGGCCAATCAGGTCGGGCAGTACGTCCAGGCGACCACCGTCAACTACATGCGCAATTCGGTGAAGGCCGTCGTCGACGCCTACGACGGGTCGGTGCGCCTGTTCCAATGGGACCAGGACGATCCGGTCCTGCAGACGTGGATGAAGGTCTACCCGGACTCGGTGGAGCCCCTCAGCAACATCTCCGGCGACCTCATGAGCCACCTGCGCTACCCCGAGGATCTGTTCAAGGTCCAGCGCAACCTGCTGACCTCGTACCACGTGACGGACGCCTCCCAGTTCTACACGGGCGGCGACCGCTGGCGCCTGGCCCAGGAGACCTCGACCGCGGCCTCGACCTCGGAGAGCGGCGCCCAGCAGACCGACCTGTCGGGCAACACGGCGACAGCCTTCCAGCCGCCGTACTACCTCACGATGCAGATGCCCGGCCAGGACTCGGCCGCGTTCTCCCTGACGTCAGTGTTCGTCCCCGGTGGCACGTCCCAGCGCGAGGCGATGGCCGGCTTCCTGGCCGTCGACTCGGAGACGGGCGACGAGGCCGGGAAGGTCGCCGACGACTACGGCAAGCTCCGCCTCATCGCCCTGCCCTCCTCGACGACCGTCCCCGGACCCGGTCAGGTGCAGAACGCCTACGACTCGAACCAGGACATCGCGACCGAGCTCAACCTGCTCAACCAGTCCGACTCGACCGTCATCAGAGGCAATCTGCTCACCCTGCCCGTGGGCGGGGGGCTCCTCTACGTCCAGCCCGTCTACGTCGAGGGCAAGGGCAGCGCCTCCTACCCGGTGCTGCGGGCCGTCCTCACCGCGTTCGGCGACCAGGTCGGGTTCGCGGACACCCTGGAGGAATCTCTGGACCAGACCTTCGGCGGCGACTCCGCGGCCGAGGTCGCCGGCGAGCAGTCCGACGACACCGGAGGCGGATCGGACACCGGCGGCTCCGGGTCGGCCGCGCTGACGGCCCAGCAGAGGCTCAATCAGGCGCTCGTCGCGGCGAAGAACGCGATAACGGCAGCGGATGCCGCTCGGACCTCAGGGGACTGGACCGCCTACGGCAAGGCGCAGGATGATCTGGACTCGGCTCTGTCGGAGGCCCTGGCGGCCCAGCAGGAGCTCGGGCAGGACACGTCGGGCCTGGTGGGCGACCAGCAGTCCGGCGCCGCGGGCTCGGGCGCCCAATCCGGGGACTGAGCCCTCGCCGTGTCCGGCGTCCGACCCCGGTCGGGCGGCGGACGCGGTCCGGGCCAGGCCCCGACGAGGGCGGCTCGGCCTGCCCGAACGGACACGTCAAGCCGGGGGTCCGCATCCGACCATGAGTCATGTCACCCGCGCTCCTGTTGAAGCGCGCCGGTCGAACAGGTAACTTTGTGGATGTCGACGCGGGGTGGAGCAGTTCGGTAGCTCGCCGGGCTCATAACCCGGAGGTCGCAGGTTCAAATCCTGCCCCCGCTACCACCGCCGATGAGGCGCTCGAAGGCCCGGTCCCGGAAGGGATCGGGCCCTTCGTGTATGCGGGCACATAGGGCGCGGAGGCCCAACCGCCCTGGCCGGAGCTGGCCGCGCCGTCATCGCTTTCGTCCGGCACAGCACAGAATGCGCCGGACACCGGACACCGCCGTCCCCATGGGCGCCGCACAGATGCAGGTCACGACGGGTATCGAGCCGTGAGTCCGATTGACGCGCGCCGGCATTCTGTGTCGTTCGCCTCCAATTCGGCGTCGTCCGTCCCGCCCGATGAGGAACGCCGGGCGCGCCGGCCTCGTCAACGCGATCCCGCCCTCGTCGCCGGGCCGCACGGCCGCGACCGGTCCGGCGACGTGAAATGAGAGACTACTCTCTGTTGGGGTATCCTCTGCGAGTCATGTGCGACGCGCCTCCTTCCCAGGAGGCGCCCGCGGGACTCTGCAGCGCACCTGGACGAGCCAGGCCGCGGAAACAGGTTGGGGACGAGTATGAGCACGGGCGAAGAACGGGCCGCGAACGGCGCGGTGCAGACGACAGCCTCGGGCGCGGTCGAATGGCACGCGCCCGTCCTCGTCCGCACGGACGAGTCGACCACAATCCCCCTGCTCCTGCGGCAGCGGGTCCAACGCTCCGCGCGCCGGGCGCTGGTGGAGGTCAAGCGGGAGATCGGCGGCGTGTGGACCCCGATCAGCGCCGCCGACTTCTACGAGCAGGTCCAGGACGCGGCAGCGGGGCTGATCGGGCTGGGCCTGGCGTTCGGCGATGCCGTCGCCATCATGTCGCGCACGCGATACGAGTGGACGCTGCTCGACTACGCCTGCTGGTTCGCCGGCCTGGTTCCCGTGCCGATCTACGAGACATCGTCGATCGAGCAGATCGCCCACATCCTCGCCGACGCCGACGCGAAGGTCGTCGTGACCGAGACCATCACGATGGCCGAGCTCGTGCGGTCCGCCGCACAGGATCGCGAGCGCGATCTCCTCCACGTGCTGTCCCTCGACTCGGGGGCCATCCGGACCATCGTGGACGCCGGCGCGGCCACAACCCGCAGCGACGTGGAGGCGCGCACCCGCCGCCTCCGGGCCTCCTCGACGGCCACGATCGTCTACACCTCCGGCACGACCGGGACCCCGAAGGGCGTGGTCATCACCCAGGGGGGCATCGCCACGCTCGCCGTCAACGCGAACGCGTGGATGCCGGAGATCGCCATGGGCAAGGACTCGCGGCTCCTGCTGTTCCTGCCGCTGGCGCACATCCTCGCCCGCTTCCTCGAGGTGTTCCAGCTCAGCGGCGAGGGCGTGCTCGGGCACACCTCGGACACGAAGAACCTCGTCTCCGACCTCTCCTCGTTCCGCCCCACTTACCTCCTCACCGTGCCCCGCGTCCTCGAGAAGGTCTACAACACGGCGGACGCCCAGCAGGCGGGAGCCCGGAACCAGGTGTTTCGGTGGGCCGCGCACGTCGCCGTCGGCTACTCGATCGCGTCCGCCACCGCGGAGGGCCCCTCCCGGAGCCTGAGCGCCCAGCACGCCGCCGCGGACGTGCTGGTCTACCAGAAGATCCGCAAGCTCTTGGGCGGCAACGCCGACTACATCATCTCCGGCGGCGCCCCGCTGTCTCCGCGACTGGCCCACTTCTACGCCGGCGCCGGCGTGCAGGTCCTGGAGGGCTACGGGTTGACCGAGACGATCGGGCCGGCGTCCGTGAACACCCCGCGCCTGAGCAAGATCGGCACGGTGGGCCAGCCTCTGGCCCCCGCCGCCATCAAGATCTCCGAACAGGGCGAGGTCCTGGTCAAGGGGCCCACCCTGTTCGCCGGCTATCACAACGATCCCGCGGCCACCGCGGGCGCTTTCACTCCCGACGGCTGGTTCCGGACCGGAGACCTCGGGCAACTCGACCGCGACGGCTACCTGCGCCTCACGGGACGCGCCAAGGAGCTCATCGTGACCGCCGGCGGCAAGAACGTCTCCCCCGCAGCGCTAGAGGACGACCTGCGCGGACACCCGCTCATCAGCCAGATCGTCGTGGTCGGGGACCAGAGGCCCTTCATCGCGGCGCTCATCACCCTGGACGCCGAGATGCTGCCCCTCTGGCTGTCCAACCACGGCCTGCCCGCCATGTCCGTCCGCGAGGCGGCCACCAACATCGAGGTCCGCGCCAGCCTGGAGCGCGCCGTGGAACGGGCCAACCGCCACGTCTCGCGCGCGGAGTCGATCCGCAAGTTCACGGTCCTCACGACGGACCTCACCGAAGCCAACGGCATGCTCACGCCCTCCCTCAAGGTCAAGAGGAACGCGGTCCTCAGCTACTACGCCGACGTCATCGACGGCATCTATGAGTGACGGGCCGGGACCCGGCACGGGGCGGACCGGAACCGCGATGGCATGACCGGCATCGGTTCCACGGTCCTCGCGTTCTTTGCCTACGCGTGGTGCGGATGGGCCCTGGAGTCCATCGTGCTGCCCATATCCGATAGTAAGCTATCGGATATGACGGAACACCCGCGGAACGACCGAACGAGGACCGCCGAGACCACGCCCGCACCGGCTCCCGCTCGGGGCTTCGCCAGATCGAGCGCCCCGGAGGCGCCTGAGCGGAGACGGGATCCTGCGCCCGCGAGCCGGAAACCGATGGCCGAGGATCGCGATCCCCGGCTCGGTATCGCCCTGGCCAGCGGCGCAGCCTTCGGCGCCGCTCATGCCGGAGTCCTGCTGGCCGTGGAGGAGGCCGGCCTCCGGGTCGACGTCGTGACGGGAGCCAGCGCGGGCGCACTCGTCGCAGGCGCCTGGGCCGCGGGGATGTCCGCCGGCGAGATCATCGACCGGCTCCTGGTCGCCGGCTGGCCCGACATCGCCACACCGAGGCCGTCGCTGCGCCTCGGCCTCCTGGACACCCAGCCACTGCGGTCCACTCTCAACGAGTTCGTGCGCGACGTACGCATCGAGGACATGCCGGTGCGTTTCGGCGCAGTCGTCACCTCGCTCGTCGCCGCTCGCCCCCAGGTGATCACCAGCGGTCCGCTCGTGGACGCGCTGCTGGCCAGCAGCGCTGTTCCCGGCCTGTTCCCGCCCGTCGAGGTGGATGGCCGCCCCTCCATCGACGGAGGCCTGCTCCTCCCCCTGCCGGCCCGGACCGCGCGCATGCTGGGCGCGCAGCGGGTGATCGCCGTGACCTTCAACAACCGGCCCCGATGGCGGCAGTACTACGAGTCGCACGCCTACAAGGCCGTGGATTCCGGCGATATCACGGTGAGCATCGACACCGAGGGCATGTCGCACTGGAGTTGCGCCAGCGTGCCGCAATTGATCGACATGGGCCGCCGGGCCGGCAACGAGGCGCTGAGCGAAGGGATGGCCGCGGCCCTGCTCGAAGCCGTGTGACCGCGACGGAGGACGCCGCCGGGCCGCGATCCGCGCAGCCTTCAGGCCATCGACCTCGCGTCCCCTCCGTCGGTCGGGCGCAGCGAATCCAACAGGACGTCGATCATGCGTCGGCGCTGGACGTCGTCCTCGGCGACGAGCCCAGATCCGAGGGCGATGACGCCGAGCAGGCGCGCGAGCTCTCCTCCTCCCAGGTCCGAGCGGAGATGACCGGCCGCCCGACCTCTGCTGGACAGATCACCGAAAAGCCTGTCGTGACTGCTGATGAGCGAATCCGTGAGAGGTCCGACGTCCTGGACCGAGGCCATGAGGTTGTGCTCCCGGGTGAAGACCGCGCTGATGCGGTCCAGAATGTCCACGAGGCTCTCATGGTCACCATCGGTGTCCTCGAAACGCATCAGCAGCGGCACCACCGCTTGGGCGAACACGCGCTGATAGACCGAGCTGGCCAGCGCCCGCCTGTTGGGGAAATGGCGGTAGAGGGTGGCGACGCCCACTCCCGCCTCCTCGGCGATCCGCGAGAGGCTGGCGACTCCCCCGCCGACCAGCGCGGCGTGGGCGGCATCGAGAATGCGCGAGATGCTCGCCGCGGCGTCCGCGCGCAATGTTCCTTGCTGCATATCACTCCCCGCCCAGACGGGCCGTCGCGACCCGCCATCGGCCCCGCCCCCATGATACGGGAGTCTCAGGCCGGGACCTCGATCCGCCCCGCCCGGATCTGGACCGACAAGACCGTGTCCATGTCGGACTAAGGCCATCGATCTGGTCGCTCTCCTCGACGCCTCGTACTCGATGAACCAGTGCGACGGCAACGGGTTCCCGGCGGCGATGACCGCCTCCTTCCTCAAGAGCGGGATCACCGACGCCGACAACGACGAGGACGACAGCGCCGCTCACGGGATGGACGCCGTCGCAGCCCGGGTGCTCACCGTCGGGCTGGGGGCCCTGGCCGAGAACGGCCGGCAGCTGGCGTACGCGACACCGGATCCCTCGGACCGCTACGGGGATGCCAGCCACAGGCCGCCATCGCGGAGACCAGCACGACCCACTGCCTGACGACGCTCAACGCCGGATGGGTCACGGGCGTGGACTGGGCAGCGGGGAGACGGCCCAGTCCCGCGCGACGGTCGACGCGGACGCCCGCGGATCCCCCACGGCCGTAAATGGGACACACGCATAGAATGCATGACCGTGAACGTCGTCGAGCACGCTGTGATCACCGCGGAGGCCCTGTGGGCCCGGCGCCATGTGTCCCTGGCCCCGGAGCCCCCGGGGGAGCGTTCCGGAATGGCCGGCAGCGTCGATCCGGCCGGGGCCGGCGGGCCGGGGACGCCGGTGCGGCTGGTGGCCGTCGGCGACTCGCTGGTCGCCGGCTGCGGGGTCGGGGACCAGGCCGAGGCGCTCGTCCCGCGCATCGCCCGCCTGCTCGCCGGGTCCGCGGGGACGCCGGTGCAGTGGGAGGCCCACGGGCGTCTGGGCGCCACCATGCGGCGCGTGCGCTACCGCCTGCTCCCCGAGGTCGCCGGCACGCCCGACATCCTGTTCGTGTGCGCCGGCTCCAACGACATCATGGCCAGACGCAGCCGCGGGGAATGGGTCGAGGACCTCACCGTCGTCCTCGAACAGGCCTCCCGGATGGCTCGACGGGTGGTTCTGTGCAGCTCCGGCCAGCCCCACCGCAGCCCGGCGTTGCCTCCCCTGCTGCGCCGAGAGCTCGGCCGGCGCGTCGACGCCCAGACTGCCGACTTCGAGCAGGTCTGCCGGCGGCTCGGCGTCAGGTTCGTCGACGTCGCCCACGCCGAGCTGATCCCCGGATTTTGGGCCTCCGACCGTTTCCATCCCGGAGCCGCGGGCTACGAGTTCGCGGCCGGAAAGGTCGCGGAGGCCATGGTCGCCCGCGAGCGCGCGGTCTGAGTCCGTCGGCGGCACTCTCAGGACTTCGCCGATCCCGACTGGGCGTCGGAGGCGGTGCAGGTCGGCAGCGTGTCCCCCTGGCCGGCCGCGATGGCCTTCACGGCTGACACCGCGTCGTCCAGGGTGGAGACCTTGACGACTCCCAGCCCGTCGGGGACGTGGCCGACCACCTCGTCGCAGTTCGCCGACGGGGCGAGGAACCATGCGGCGCCGTCGCGCACGGCGCCCCACATCTTCTGCCGGATCCCGCCGATCGCCTGGACCTGGCCGTCATAGCCGATGGCGCCCGTCCCGGCGATCGACTGGCCGCCCGCGAGGTCGCCGGGCGTCATCCGATCGATGATGCCCAGGGCGAACATCGTGCCCGCCGACGGGCCTCCGACCTTCTCCAGGTTGACGGTGATGTCCACGGGAAGGTCGACGTCGGCGCTGAGATAGACCCCGAGCTTGGAGCCCTGGGAGCCGTCGTCACCCGCGGACGTCACGATCGGCACGGCGACCTGCTCTCCGTCGCGCGTCATCGTCGCGAGCACTGTCGAGCCGACGGGGACGTCACGCATCACGGAGAACGGGACGGAGGCCGAGTCGACGGCATGGACCTGCCCGTCAGGCGTCGTCAGCGAGACCAGGACGTCACCCTGCTGGACCTTCCCCTCGGCATCGGATCCCGCCACCGCGCCCTCGACGGTCATCGTCGCGGGGACGTCCCATCCCAGGTACTCCAGGGCGGACACCTCAGCCGTCGACTGCGAGCTCTCCATCTGCGCCTGCCCCGCCCGGGTGACGTCCTCCTGGGTGACGTCTCCGGGATAGGCCTCGTCGTAGGGGACGACGACGTCGCGCCGATCCAGTCGGGCCTCGATGAGCTGGACCAGGTTGAGACGTTGGCCGGGACCGCCCTGCTCGGAGACGGTCACCATGCGCAGCTCGCCCGTCCCGTCCCCGGCCGTGCGCACGGGGTCCAGGGAGACCGCCTGCCCCGTGGACGGATCGGTGCCCGAGATCTCGATCATCGGCGTCCCGTCGGAGGACCCGGTGACGTCGAAGGTCGGGCCGGGCCCCTCCACGACATAGGGCATGGGCACGGTGAACGAGGCGATCAGCGCCGCCGCCAGGACGGCCATCCCGGCCAGGCCCGCGAAGCGGCGGGCCCGTCCCGGCCGGCGGCGCGCCGTCCGCCCCTCGCCGGCCGGCGCGGCCTCCTCCGGCCCTCCGGGTGCCGTCGGTCCCGGCCTGCCGGGGTCTCCCTCGTCATCGCGCGGGAGGATCGGGGACGGCGAGGGGGGCAGCGGCGACCGGCCGGAGGAGACGTCATTCACCCGCCCATTGTGGCCCGCGGCGAGGGCACGGTCGCGCCCAGACAGGCGGGCGGGGTGATTTCCCCGTCCGCTCTCAGCTCACTTCCGGTCTCCGCCCAGCCCGGAGTCCGATTCAGACAGTAGAGTCGGGACATGAGCGACTCAGGGGACACCCCGACCGACGGGCCGACTGACGCGTTCGAGGAATTCCTGCGCCGGATGCTCGGCGACCAGGCCGGTGCCGAGGCCGCGCGGTCCATGCGCGAGCAGGGGTTCGACGTGTCGCCCGTCAACGCCATGTTCGGCGACCCCGCGCAGATGCAGGCCGCCTTCACCCAGTTCCAGTACCTGTTCAACGCGACCGAGGGCCCCGTCAACTGGCAGATGGCCACCGATCTCTCCAAGCAGCGCGCCTTCCAGGCCGGGGATCCGTCGCTGACGGAGGCCGAGGCGCAGCGCGCCCGCGACGCCATGGTGGTGGCGGATCTGTGGCTGGACGCCGCCACCGACTTCGGGCCCGGTCAGGTCCAGCGCGCCGCCTGGACGAGGTCGCAGTGGATCGACGAGACGCTTCCGATGTGGAGGCGCATCACGGAGCCCGTCGCCTCGAATGTCTCGCGCGCGCTGTGCGAGGCGCTGTCCTCCCAGCTGCGCGACCAGGACCCGGGGTCTCTGGGCGACGCGCTGCCGGAGGGGCTGCCCCCCGGGATGGCCGACATGCTGGGCCGGACCACGCAGATGATGCCGAGGCTGGCCGCCATGATGTTCGCCATGCAGATGGGGCAGGCTCTGGCGGCGCTGGCGCAGGAGGCCATGGGCTCCACGGATGTCGGCCTCCCCTTGGCCGACGGGCACACCACGGCGCTGGTCGTCCACAACATCGGCGTCTTCGGGGAGGGGCTGGAGATCCCCTACGAGGAGGTCCAGCAGTTCATGGCCGTGCGCGAGTGCGCCCATCAGCGGCTGTTCGCCTCCGTCCCGTGGCTCTCCCACGATCTGGTGCGGGCCGTGGAGAACTACTCGTCGGAGATCGCCATCGACACCGACGCCATCGCCGACGCCGCCCGCGAGATCAATCCGACGGATCCGGCCTCGCTGGACTCCGCGCTGTCGCGAGGCGTGTTCTCCCCGGAGCCGACGTCGCGCCAGCAGGCGGCGCTCGAGCGCCTTGAGACGCTCCTCGCGCTGGTCGAAGGATGGGTCGAGGTCGTCGTCGCCCGCGCCGCGGCCCCCTATCTGCCTCACGCCGACCAGCTGCGCGAGATGATGCGCAGGCGCCGCGCGGCAGGCGGCCCCGCCGAGCAGGTGCTCGGCCAGCTCATCGGCCTGCAGATGCGCCCGCGGCGTGCGAGGGGCGCGGCCCGGGTGTTCACCCTGGTCGAGGACGCCCGCGGCCGTGAGGCCCGTGAGGCGCTGTGGCAGCATCCCGACATGGCGCCCACGGCCGCCGAGCTCGACGCGCCGGACGGCTTCCTGGACGGCCGGGACGCCTCCGCCTCCCAGGACGCGGAGATCGACGCCGCACTGTCCCAGCTGCTCGACGGGACGCTCGGATGGGCCGACGGGCTCTCCCCCGACACCGATCCGGAGGCTGACAGCCTGCGCCGGGCCGGGTTCCTCCCCGATGACGGATCCGACGGGGAGGACGGGGCGGGCCCGGAGGGCGGTCCGCACGATCCGACGGGCCCGGAGGGCACGCCGGGTACGCCGGACGCTTCCGCCTGACCGCCGGGCCCTCCGCGTCGCCGGCCTGTGGACCGTCCGTCCACAGATCCCCGCCGGGGCCGTCCGGCCCCTCCCCGCCGCCGCACAATGGCGCCATGGCATCTCGGCGAGGGGACGCGCGTCCCGGGGGGAAGCGGGTGGAGCTGGCACCCGGGACGGCGGTGCTGCCGCGCGGGGCCGAGGGCGTGCAGATCGGGGCGGACCCCGACCATCATCTGGTGCTCACCGGGCTCACAGCGCCCCAGAGGGCCTGGCTGTTGCGGGCGGCCCGCGCGGCGGTCCCGCCCCAGCCCGGCGCGACGGATCTCCCACGAGCGGCCCGCGCGGACGCGCCGCCGCCCGGAAGCGACCACCTCGTCGCCCTCATCGGCGCGGCCGGCCTGCTTGCGGCGGGCCCCGAGCCGCACGCGCGTCCGCCGTCGGTGCGCATCGACGGCCTCGACGGGGTGACGGCTCCCGCGGCCGTCCTCCTGGCCCGTTCCGGCGTCCGATCCTTCGACCTGGTGGATCCCCGCCGCGTCGACCTGTCGATGAGGGGAACGCTCCCCACCGCCATGTACGCCCTGCCGCGCCCCCGCGCCGTGCGGGACCTGCTCGCCTCCGCCGACGCGCAGACCCTCTGCGGCCGACTGCCCGCCCCCGATGTCGTCGTGGTCTCGCGCCCCCGCCGCCTCGATGACGCCGCCGGCATGCTGCTGGTCGAGGACCGCCGCCACCTGCTGGTCGTCCAGCACGAGCGCAGCGTCGTCGTCGGCCCGCTGGTCCGCCCTGGGATCACAGCCTGCGCCCAGTGCCTGGACCTGCGCCTCGCCGACGCGGACCCGTCGTGGCCGATGCTCGCCCGGCAGATGGGCGACTGGCCGCTGCCCGCCCCGCCCGCGGCCGCGGCCCATGTCGCCGCCCTGGAGGTCGCCCGGTGCGTGCTCGCCCGGGGCGCGGGACCGGAAGCGGGCTCCTCCGCGCTGGGACCCGCCCTGGGCGGGGACCCGGGGCGCACCCGCGCGCACATCGACCCATCGGGTCGCGTGAGGTTCGAGGCGGTGAGTCCCCACCCTCGCTGCGGGTGCGGCGCCGCGGGGCGGCCCTTCGCATGAACGAGGCCGACGCTGCGGGGCTCACTCCTGTCCGGGCTGCTCCACCACGATGTCCTCTCCCCGCACGATCGCCAGCACCTGGGCGCCGTAGCGGTCCAGCTTGACGGCCCCGATGCCGCGGATGACGCCCAATTGCCGCAGCGTCCGAGGGCGGGCGATGGAGACGTCGCGCAGCGTCTGGTCCGCCAGAACGGTGTAGGCCGGTTTCGAGGCCGCCCGGGCGACACGCGACCTCCACTCTTTGAGCCGAGTGAACAGCTCGATGACCTCGGGAGGGTTCTCCTCCTCGAACTCTCGGGCGCGGGCTCTGGCCTGGTGGCGGGGGGACCCCCGGTCCGGCGCGCCCGCGCTCCTGCGCGGCCCGGGCGCCTCCTCGGGCCAGATGCCCTCGAGGAAGCGGCTGCGCGTCCGCGAACCGCGTCCGCGACCGGCGCTGCGCGCCCGGGCCCATGAGATCTCCAGGTGGTCGCGGGCACGGGTGATGCCGACGTAGAGCAGGCGGCGCTCCTCTTCGCGGGCGGCCCCCGTCTGCGCCATCGAGATCGGCAAGAGCCCCTCGGAGACCCCGATGAGGAAGACGGCGTCCCATTCGAGGCCCTTCGCCGCATGCAGCGTCGAGAAGGTCACGCCGGCGACGGCGGGGGCGGCCTGAGCGGCGGAACGCTCCTCCAGCTCCGCCACGAACTCCGCCAGCGACAACGGCCCTCGCTCCCCCGCCAGCTCGACGAGCGCATTCAGGTTGTCCCACCGCTCCCGGAGGGCGCCCGTCCCGGAGGGCGGCTCCGGCGTCCATCCGGCGACGCCGACGATCTCCTGGACACGGTCCAGGAGCGCCGCTCCCGCGGCCTCGCCCCCGTCCGACCGGGCCTCCCCGGGCTCGCCCGCATCCGCCTCCGCTCCGGCGGCGGCCCCCTCGCCGCCCTGCGCGACGGCGGTCCGGGAGCGTTCGGCGAGGGCCTCCCGGCGCAGGAGCAGCATCGCGCGCCGGATCTCGTCCCGGTCGAAGAAGCGCGCTCCGCCCCGCACGACGAAGGAGACGCCGGCGTCGGAGAAGGCCTGCTCGAGCGCCTCGGACTGGGAGTTCGTGCGGTACAGGACCGCGATGGAGTGGATGGGGATCCCGTGGGCGACCAGCTCGGCGGCCCGGCCCGCGACGCCCGCGGCCTCCGCCTGGTCGTCGTCGTAGGCGCGGAAGGACACCCCCGGCCCCATCGGCCGCTGCGAGACCAGGTGGACGACCCCGTCCGGCGCCCCTCCCCGGGCGGCGGGCGCTCCGCCCGATCCTCCGGCCGGCGCCCCCGCCGCCCGGCTCATCACCTGATTCGCGACCGACACGATCTGGGGAGTGGAGCGGTAGTCCCGGTTGAGCCGGACCAGGTTCGCCCCGGGATGGCGCTTCCGGAAGCCGACGAGATGGCGGGGATCGGCCCCCGCGAAGGAGTAGATCGTCTGGGCGACGTCGCCGACGACGCAGATGTCGTGGCGTTCCCCGATCCACAGGTCCAGCAGATGCTGCTGGAGGAGCGAGACGTCCTGGTACTCGTCGACGACGAACGTCCGGTACTGGGAGCGGACCTGGCGGGCGATGTCCTCGCGGTCCTGAAGGATGCCGCACATGAGGAGGAGGACGTCCTCGAAGTCGATGGCTCCGCGGTCCTGCTTCGCTCCCTCGTAGGCGTCCATCACGCGGGCGAAGGCCTCGGAGTCCAGGCCTGCCGGCGGGTCGCGGCGTTCCGCCCTGGCGCGCTCGGCGTACCGGGGGGCGTCGGTCATCGACACCTTCGCCCACTCGATCTCCGCGGCGATGTCGCGAACCGCGGCGCGATCCACCGTGATGCCGGTGCGCGCCGCGGCGGCCGCCACCAGGGAGGCTTTGTGCTCGACCAGATGGGGCACCTGGCCGCCCACCGTGCGCGGCCAGAAATAGCCGAGCTGGCGCAGGGCCGCCGAGTGGAACGTCCGCGCCTGGGCGTGCGGCACGCCCAGGTCGCGCAGGCGCTGCCGCATCTCCGCCGCCGCTCGGGAGGTGAAGGTCACCGCGAGCACCGTCGTCGGGTCGAAGGCGCCGACCGCTGCCCCGTAGGCGATCCGGTAGGTGATCGCCCGGGTCTTGCCCGTCCCCGCTCCGGCCAGCACCGCCAGGGGCCCGCTGACCTGCTGGGCGACCGTCCGCTGCTCGGGATCCAAGGCGTCCAGAAGCTCCTCGGGATCACGCAGGCGGCGGGTCAGCGGTTCAGGATCGGAGGTCGAGGCTGAGGTCATGACCTGATTCTCCCAGCCTCCACCCCGTCTGCGATCCGCAGCGCTGTCGCGCCCTGAGTCATCCTGTCCCGGTGGCACGCGGTGCCGGGCGAATGCTCGTCTGCCGACAGCGATCCAGCACTCCAGAACGACAAGCGCGATGAGGAGGTCGACAGGCCATTGCACCGAGAACAAGGGGCTGGCCAGGAAGGAGCACGCGCCCGCGACGAAGACTCCGACGAACTCGACCAGGCCCTCGACTCGTTGACGACTCACGCCGCGTCGTCCGACCCACCCCGGCCCGAGGCCGACGGAGCAATTCGACGAACGATGGATCTCCAAAGCCTGGCGACCAGGATCCCGAGGACGAGCGCCCAGATCAGCGGGTGCGGGAGGAACCTGAAGGACAGATAGGCCGTTGCCATGACAAGGATGACAGAGAGGTCGCCCAGTAGCTCCTCACGCGACATCCGCACGGTACCGTTCCTCCGGTGTCGGCAGCGACTCGACCACAGCGACCTTCAAGTTGAATACCTTCCGACAGATCGCTTGAATCGTCCCGATAGTGATCGGGCACGCCACGGGATGGGTACTGCAAAAGCTCTCCATCGCGTTGTCGAGGCGAGTGAAGGAGTCCCAGGCGCTGGGACCCTGGGAAGCGCGGAACGACGCCAGATTGATGGAGCCCTGGTAGCGCCCGTCCATGTACGTGTCCAAGGTGCCGTAGCACCCCTTCGGGTTGAGGATGACGTGCTGTCCGGTCCCCTCGTCGCAGAAGTAGTCAGGCACCCCCGTCTGGATGACGACGACTGAGTCCGAGGACGATCCGTCAGGTTCTGGATCGTCAGAGACGGGAGCGGCATTCGCCGCCACCCCGGCCGTCAGCGACATCGCAACGGTCACCAGCGCAGCAGAGATTCGAGACATGACATGACACGGTGGAGCATCGTCTTCTCCTTTGAGACGACAGAACAGATTCTGGCCACGCCTCTGGCGTGACGGAGTCGGATGAGGTCCGCGCACAACCGCCTCGCGAAAAACACCGTATGTCCAGCCTCACACACGGTCAAGCAACGCTGACAAGAACATCCGATATTGACGGCTCCGCAGCCTTTCACCTTCTCCGCAGGGCATCGATGCTCCGAGGCGACGCCGGGAGCGTTCCCCCGAACCAGTCCTCCAGAAGGTACCGGGCGATCGCGGTGGGGCCGGGCGGCTCCACCTGCCCCGAGCTGATCGCCTCGGCCAGCTCGGCCCGGGTGAAGAAGCGGGCGTGGTCGATCTCGGCACCGTCGGGGTGCGGCTCGGCGTCCGAGCCCGGCTCCAGTCGGGCGGTGTAGCCGAGCATGAGGGAGCGCGGCATCGGCCAGGGCTGGGCCGCGAAGGGGCGGACGTCTCCCACTCGCAGCCCGACCTCCTCCAGGACCTCCCGGCGCACCGTGCGGTCGGGAGACTCCCCGGCCTCGACGAATCCGGCCAGGACGGACCAGAATCCCTCGCGCCAGGCCGAGTTGTGGGCCATCAGCACCCGGTCCTGGTCATCGACGACCGCCATGATGACAGCCGGGTCCTGGCGCGGGTACTCGATGGTCCCGCAGCCCGGGCACATTGTCGCCCACCCCGCCGAGATCGTCCGCACCGCCTGCCCGCACCGCGAGCAGAAGCGGTACTGGGCGTGCCAGCGCACCAGCGCGACCGCCTGGAGCGCGAGCGCCGAGTCGTCGTCGGACAGCAGGTGCCCGCACCACCTGATGTTCGCCCAGGTGACCCCCGGACGCTCGACCGGCCCGGGCACGCGCACGGCGACGTGGACGGTGCCGTCCGCCGTGCGCCCCATCAGCATCGCGCGCTCCGCCTCCCCGTCCGCGTCCGCGTCATCCGGCCCGGCTCCATCGGCCCCACCGGGGAGACCCGCCAGCTCCAGCGCCTCGTCAGCGGGCGGCCGCCACAGAGCGAGCGTCTCCGAGGAGGTCGCGAACGGGGTGTCCGTGTCGGATCCCTCACGCGACCCCGGACGTCGGACGGGCGGCGGGTCCGCCGCCCCGCCCGGCTCCACGACGGCGACCAGTCCGGAGGGCTCCACCAGGAACGCGCTGACGCGGCTCCCCGGCACCCCGGACAAGGGTCTCGGCGCCGCGGCGTCCCCACCCAGCCCGGCCACGCGGGCACCCTCGTCGATCGCCCCGCGCCCGCCCCGCAGGAGATCCAGGGGATCCACACTCTCCCGGGCGGCGGGCATCGAGTCCAGGATCCCGCGGGCGAAGGGCAGCGCAGACGTCATGTGACCACCGTATCCGCCGCCGGGTACGGTGGCACCATGACATCCGCACCGACTGCCCCCGTGCCCCCCTCCGCGTCCCGCGCCGACGGCCGTGCCGTCGACCAGCTCCGCCCCGTCTCGATCATCCGGGGATGGGCGGGCACCGGCGAAGGCTCCGTCCTCATCGAGTCCGGCAGCACGCGCGTGCTGTGCGTCGCCTCCCTGACCGAGGGCGTCCCCCGCTGGCGCAAGGGCAGCGGCCAGGGCTGGGTGACCGCCGAGTACTCGATGCTGCCGCGCGCGACGGCGGAACGCTCCCAGCGCGAGTCCGTCAAGGGCAAGATCGGGGGGCGCACGCAGGAGATCTCCCGGCTCATCGGACGCAGCCTGCGCGCGGTCATCGACGTCTCCGCCCTGGGGGAGAACACGATCGTGCTGGACTGCGACGTCCTGCGCGCCGACGGCGGCACGCGCACCGCCTCCGTGACCGGCGCCTACGTCGCCCTGGCCGACGCCGTGTCCTGGGGGATCGCCCACCGGCTCATCGCCGAGCGCCCCGGGCGCCCCGTGCTCTCCGACTCTGTGTCCGCGATCTCCGTGGGCATCATCGACGGGATCCCGATGCTGGACCTGCCCTATGTCGAGGACGTCCGCGCCCAGACCGACATGAACGTCGTCCAGACGGGGGCGGGCGCCTTCGTCGAGATCCAGGGCACCGCGGAGCATGCGCCCTTCGACCGCTCGGAGCTGGGGGTCCTGCTGGACCTGGCCTCCGCCGGCAACGCGCGGCTCGCCGACCTGCAGCGACGCGCGCTTGAGGCGCCCGAGGGCCGGCCGGTCGCCCTGGAGGCATGATGCTGGCCCCGCGGCTGGTCTTCGCCACCTCGAACCCGCACAAGCTGACCGAGCTCGAGGCGATCCTCGCGCCGATCCTCGGCGAGGACGCGGTGAGCGGCCTCATCGCCCCCATGAGCGACTTCGCCGTGGACTCGCCCGTCGAGGACGGCGCCACCTTCACGCAGAACGCCCTGATCAAGGCGCACGCGCTGTGCGAGGCGACGGGTCTGCCCGCGGTCGCGGACGACTCCGGCCTGGCGGTGGACATCATGGGCGGCGCTCCGGGGATCTTCTCCGCCCGGTGGTCGGGGCGCCACGGCGATGACGCGGCGAACCTCGACCTCCTGCTGGACCAGCTCCGGGACGTGCCCGAGGCTCTGCGCGGCGCCGAGTTCGTCGCGGCGGCCGTCCTGGTCCGGCCCGATGGCCGGGAGTTCACCGAGGAGGGGCGGGTGCGAGGGCGTCTCCTCCAGGAGCGGCGCGGCGGCGGCGGATTCGGATACGACCCGGTGTTCGTCCCCGAGGGATCGACCCGCACGACCGCCGAGATGCCGTCCGAGCAGAAGAACCGGATCAGCCACCGGGGCATCGCCTTCCGCGCGCTGGCCCCCCGCATCGCGGAGGTCCTCCAGGCCCGCTGACGAGGGCGTCTCCGACTCCGCGCCGGTCGCGCCGGATCCCGGGATCAGATCGTGTGGATCTCGCCGGCGTGGACGACCCCGAGGGGACCCGGCCACGTGGTGCGCGCCTCGGCGACGGGCACCGCCGGGTCGGTCCAGGGCTGGATGTGGGTGAGCAGGACACGTCCCACGCCCGCCAGGCGAGCCATCTCCCCCACGCGCGCCCCGGTCATGTGGATGCCGCGAACCGTCTCCTGCTCCGTGAACCCGCATTCGGCGAGCAGCACGTCCGCTCCGCGCGCGCCAGCCGTGATCGTGTCGCACTGGTCCGTGTCCCCGGTGTAGAACAAGCTGGCGCGGCGCCCGGGATCGCCCTCGGAGGGGCCTTCGACGCGGACGCCGAACCCGGGCACCGAGTGCCACGCCGTGGCCGGCGTCACGGTGAGGGGGCCGATGCGCAGCGCTCTGCCGGCGACCAGGGACCGTTCGCAGAACTCGCCCTCATAGGCCTCCTCCGGACCGACACCGTCGATCTGGCGGACACGGTCGAGGACGCCCTCGGGCCCGGCCAGGACGATGGGGGCCAAGCCGCGCCCGGGGCCCCACCGGCGATGGACGTGCAGCGAGATCACGTCGCCGATGTGGTCGGCGTGCCCGTGGGAGAAGACGACGGCGTCCAGGTCGCAGGGGTCGACGTGGGTCCACAGCTGGCCGAAGGCCCCCGGGCCCATGTCCAGAGCCACGTTCCAGGTCCGCGTGGCGCCGGTCACCGGATCCGGCCCCTCGGCCTGGACGAGGTAGCAGGAGGCCGCCGACCGCGGTCCCGACATCGATCCGGTGCACCCGACGATGCGCAGTCTCATGGGATATCCGCCCCTCCGGCCAGAGCCACCTCGCCCGCCTGCTCCACCTCCGGCCCCAGGAAACGGCGGGCCAGCTTCCTGAAGGTCGCCGGCCCCCCGGTCGTGAGGAAACGGTGACGCGGAAGGTCCTCCGCCCCGCGCGGCTCGTGGAGCAAGTCGCGGTCCACCAGCTCGTTGTAGGTGACGTTGGCGGTCGACTCCGAGGAGGTCACCAGCGCGACGCCCTCGCCCATGACGCGCCCGATGGCGCCGGTGAGGAGGGGGTAGTGCGTGCACCCCAGGACCAGTGTGTCCACGTCCGCCTCGCGGAGGGGATCCAGGTAGTCATGGGCGACGGACTCCAGCTCGGACCCGGTGGTGATCCCGGCCTCGACGAACTCGACGAACCGCGGGCAGGCCCGGGAGACGACCGTGAGCCCCGGCACCGCCGCCAGGGCATTCGTGTAGGCCTCTGACTGGATGGTGGCGATCGTGCCGATGATGCCGATGCGCCGGTTGCGCGTGGTGACCACGGCTGCGCGTGCGGCGGGGGTGATCACCTCGACCACCGGGATCCTCTGGTCGATCCAATACCGTTCCCGGGCATCCGACAATGCGGCGGCTGTCGCCGTGTTGCACGCGATGACCAGGACCTTCACGCCGCGGCGGACGAGCTCGTCCAGTCCAGCCAGCGCCAGGGAGCGCACCTCGGCGATGGGGCGGGGCCCGTAGGGCGAATGGGCGGTGTCTCCGAGGTAGAGGACCTCTTCATCCGGCAGCTTGTCCATGACCGCCCGCGCGACCGTCAGCCCTCCGAGCCCGGAGTCGAAGATCCCGATCGGCGCATTGTCCATGTCTGGGACCCTAGTGCGCGCGCGTCCCCTCCCGCACCGCCCGCAGCAGTGAATCCTGCCACCACGTCACGGCCACGTACATCACGGAGGCCACCCGCCGCCGTGCGTCCCCGGAGACCAGCCCCTGGGCTGTTTCGCGCACCCTTTCGGCATCACTGTCCGATCGGATCCCGAGCTCTCCGGCCAGGGCGAGGCGGAGGTCGTTGAGGGCCGCGAGCCAGCTCCACGCCTCGCCGCGGCCCACCAGGACGCAGCCGGGGTTCGCTCCCTCGGTCGCCTGGAGCGCGAGGGACAGGCGGCGCAGGCGCGCGGACTTCTCCGAGCGCAGGAAGTCCTCGGTAAGCGCGCGCAGCTCCGCGGCCTCGGGCGGGTCGTCGCTCATCGGGGGCAGCAGGTTGGTCAGCGCCGGGTCGCGGGGCTCCGCCCGCGAGTCCTCGAGGTCGGTGGCAGCGCGCACGAAGGAGGTGAGGTCGCACGGCTCGTCGAGGAGCACCAGGATCTCGCGCACCAGCTGCTGGAGGAGCCGGTTGTCCTCCGCGTCCACCTCCGCGCGGTAGCCGTCGCCCCACGCCTCGAACCCGCCGATCATTCCACCCGCTCCAGGGTGGCGCGCAGCCCGTAGGAGTGCATGGCCAGGACATCGGCCTCCATCCGCTCGCGCAGACCGGTGGAGACGACCGCCCGCCCGCGATGGTGGACCTCGAGCATGAGCGCCTCGGCATGCGCGCGGGTGTAGCCGAAGTGACGCCGGAAGACCTCCGTGACGTAGTCCATGAGGTTGACGGCGTCGTCCCACACGACCGTGCGCCACTGCGGGAGCATGGAGGTCGTCGTGTCCGCCCGCTGCGAGGGTGCGGGCGACGGGCGCGCTGGCATGTGTCCAGCGTAGGCACGACGTCCCGGTGGCACGCGGATTTCGGGGCCGTTCCCCGGCAGGACGGCTCCCAGGTCATGGCCTGCAGGGTGTTTCTACGGGAATCCGGCTGAAACCGGGGGCCGGCCATGACCTGGGAGCCTACGCCGCGGGAGCCCGCCCTGTCCTAGGGTGTGTGTATGCCTGCGTCTGCCTCCACGGCCCTGCTCACCGACATGTACGAGCTCACGATGCTCGACGCGGCCCTCCACCACGGGACCGAGGGTCGACGCGCCGTGTTCGAGGTCTTCGGCCGCCGCTTCCCGGCCACCCGCCGATTCGGGGTGGTCGCCGGCACCGGGCGCATCCTGGAGGCCTTGGAGCGTTTCGAGTTCTCCTCCGATCAGATCGACTGGCTCCACGACCAGCGCATCGTCTCCGATGAGGCGCTGGACTACCTCAGGGGCTTCCGCTTCTCCGGCAGCATCGACGGCTACGCCGAGGGCGAGTGCTACTTCTCCGGGTCCCCCCTGCTCACCGTCGAGTCGACCTTCGCGGAGTGCACGCTCCTGGAGACGCTTCTGCTGTCCATCCTCAACCATGACTGCGCCGTGGCCTCGGCCGCCTCGAGGATGACGATCGCCGCGCATGGAAGGCCGTGCGTGGACATGGGCGCCCGGCGCGCCCACGAGCGCAGCGCCGTCTCGGCCGCCCGCGCCGCCGTCATCGGGGGATTCGGAGGCACCTCCGACCTCGAGGCCGCCAAGCGCTACGGGATCCACCCGATCGGCACCGCCGCCCATGCCTTCACGTTGCTCCACAGCTCCGAGCGCGAGGCCTTCGACGCCCAGATCGCCCTGCTGGGAACCGGCACCACCTTGCTGGTCGACACCTATGACGTCACCGAGGGCGTGCGCAACGCCGTCGAGGCGGCGCGCGCCGCCGGAGGCGAGCTGGGATGCGTCCGCATCGACTCCGGCGACCTGGTCGCCCAGGCGTTCAGGGTGCGCGGCCAACTGGATGCGATGGGCGCGACGACCACGAAGATCACGGTGACCAACGACCTCGACGAGTACGCGATCGCGGCGCTCGGCGCCGCTCCCATCGACTCCTACGGGGTCGGCACGCGCCTTGTGACGGGATCGGGCGTGCCCACGGCCGCGCTGGTCTACAAGATGGTCGCCTGCGAGGGCCCGGACGGGCGGACGCGCGGCGTGGCCAAGAAGTCCGAGTCGAAGTCGACGGTGGCGGGGCGCAAGACCGCCGGGCGCGTGTTCGATGCGGACGGGTACGCCTCGGAGGAGCTGCTGGTCGCCGGCGGCACGCCGGAGGAGGGACTGGCCGAACTCAAGCGCCAGGGGGCCAGGCCGCTGCAGGTCCCCCTCGTCCGCGCCGGGCAGATCGATGCCGCGGCCTGGAGCCCCGAGGCGCTCCAGACGGCCCAGGAGCGTCACCTGCGCTCACGCAACGAACTCCCCTACCAGGCCTGGCGCCTGTCCGAGGGCGAGGCCGCGATCCCGACCCGGTACGCCGCCCTGTCCTGAGGACGCCCCGGTCCGGGGACCATCTCCCGCGCCTCACCCGCGGCCGGCGAACCACTCGCGCAGCAACGCGATGCGCGCCTCGATCTGCTGGGTCGTCGCCTCGGCCACGGACGGCCCCCCGGTGCGCTGCCTGAGCCGGGTGTGGATGACGGCATGGGCGTCCCCTGAGCGACGCGACCAGTCCGAGACCAGGCGCGACAGCTCCTTGCGCCTGGCGGCGCGCAGCCGGTGGTCGGAGACGCCGGAGTTCTCCTCGCGGGCCTTCGCGGCCTCGACGGAGCGGGCCTGATGGCGCACCTGCTCGGCCTGACGGGCCCGCAGCAGCGTCGTCACCTGGTCGGGGTCCAGCAGGCCCGGGATTCCCAGGTACTCCTGCTCCTCGACGGAGCCGACCTCCGCGCCCGTGCCCCAGGCGGCGCCGTCGAACAGGACGGAGTCGAACTCGGCGTCGGCCCCCAGGGCCTCGAAACCGGGCAGCAGGTCGGAGGACGCCTTCTCCTCGCGATTGGCCTGGGCGACCAGCGCGTCCTCCGGGTAGCCCGGGTCGCCGTCCGCGTCCTGGCGTGCCGGGCGGTCCAGGGCGTGGTCGCGCTCGACCTCCATCTGGCCGGCCAGCTCCAGCAGGGAGGACACGGAGGGGACGAACACCGTGGCCGTCTCCCCGCGGCGCCGCGCGCGCACGAAACGACCCACGGCCTGCGCGAAGAACAGGGACGTCGAGGCGTTCGTCGCGTAGACGCCCACCGCCAGACGCGGCACGTCGACGCCTTCGGACACCATGCGCACCGCGACCATCCACCGATCGCGCGAGGAGCGGAACTCGTCGATGCGGTCGGAGGCGTCCGCGTCGTCGGAGAGCACGACCGTGGCCGGACGGCCGGTGATCGCGCGCAGGTGGCGGGCGTAGGCGCGGGCGGCCTGTTGGTCGGAGGCGATGACCAGCCCGCCCGCATCGGGGATCTGGCGTCGGACCTCGGTGAGGCGCTGGTCGGCGGCCGCGAGGACCGAGGGGATCCACTCCCCCTTCGGGTCCAGCGCCGTCCGCCACGCCTGCTTCATCAGGTCCTTCGTCAGCGGCTCGCCCAGCCGGGCGCTGAACTCCGCGCCCGCCGAGGTCCGCCAGCTCATGTTGCCCGAGTAGGACATGAACAGGACGGGGCGAACGACGCCGTCGCGCAGGGCATCGCCATACCCGTAGGTGAAGTCGGCCTGGGAGCGGCGCACGCCCTCCCCGTCCTCGGCGTAGCGCACGAACGGGATGGGGGAGGTGTCGGAGCGGAAGGGCGTGCCGGTCAGCGACAGCCGCCGCGCGGCGTCCGCGAAGGCCTCGCCCACGCCGTCGCCCCAGGACAGGGAGTCCCCCGCATGGTGGACCTCATCGAGGACCACCAGCGTCGGCGTGGCCCGTGTGCGTGCCGCGTGCAGAGCCGGATTGGCCGCCACCTGCGCATATGTGACGGCGACGCCGTCGTAGTGGGATCCGGCGCGCCCCTGGGCGTTCGTGAAGGCGGGGTCGATGTGGATGCCCACGCGCGCCGCCGCATCGGCCCACTGCCCCTTGAGATGCTCCGTCGGGCACACGATCGTCAGTTTGGAGACGCGCCCCGATCCCAGCAGCTCCACGGCGACGCGCAGCGCGAACGTCGTCTTCCCCGCCCCGGGCGTCGCCACAGCGAGGAAGTCGCGCGGGCTCTGCTCGAGGTACGTCCGCAACGCGGCCGCCTGCCAGGCGCGCAGGCTGCCCGCCGTCCCCCAGGCGGCGCGCTCCGGGAACGCCGGGGGCAGCTGCTGGGCTGCGGAGGAGGAGACGCGCGCGGGTCCGGCCGAGGGGCCGTCACCGCCGCGCGTCAACGTTCAGACCCGCCCGAGCCGTCCGAGCCGCCTCCGGATCCGCCGGACCCGTCGGAGAACGGCCAGTTCCTCCCGTTCTTCCCCATCCCGTCGCGCAGCGCCTTGCACTTCGGGCACACCGGGTACTGGGAGGCGTCGCGTGAGGGGATCCAGACCTTTCCGCACAGGGCGACCACGGGCTGGCCGGTGACCAGGGAGGCGTCGACCCGGTCCTTGCGCACGAAGTGGGCGAACCGGTCGCCGTCGCCCGGCGACTTCTCGCGCTCGGTCTCGGTGCGCTCCAGGAGCCCCACCGAGGACTGCGGGTCCGCCGGCGGGACGCCGGGGGACTGGGGGACGCCGGGTCCCTGGGGTTCGTCCAGTGCTCGCATGCGGACCATTGTAGGTGCCCCCGGCGGGCGCGCTCGGGCGGAGGCGGGGCCGGGCGTTCCGCCTGGCCCGCCCGGCTCAGTTCCGCTCGATGTCCCAGATCTCCCGGTAGTAGTCCGTCCGGTCCAGACGGGCCGCGGCCTCCTCGTCGACGAGGACGAGGGCGTCGGGGTGGAACTGGAGGACCGTCGCGGGCCATGACGCGGAGACGGCCCCCTCGACCATCTGGCGGACGGCCTCGGCCTTGTTCCCGCCCGTGGCCACGAGGACCAGGGAGCGGGCCTCCATGATGGTGGCGATCCCCTGGGTGAGGCACTGGGCGGGCACCTGGGAGATGTCCCCGTCGAAGAACCGCGCGTTGTCGCGGATCGTCTGGGCGGTGAGGAATCCGCGGTGGGTGCGCGAGGCCAGCGATCCCCCGGGCTCGTTGAAGGCGATGTGGCCGTCCGCGCCGATGCCCAGGATCTGCAGGTCGACGCCTCCCGCGTCGCGGATGGCCCGATCGTAGTCGGCCGCCGCCGCGTCGAGGTCCTCGGCCCAGCCCTCGGGGCCGCGTACCGCGCCCTCGGGGAAATCGACGTGGTCCGCGATCGAGGTGCGGATCACCTGGCGGTAGGACTGCGGGTGCTGCGGGGACAGACCGACGTACTCGTCCAGGGCGAAGGCGCGGCCCCGGGCGAAGGAGATCCTCCCCGCCCGGTGCCGGGCGATCAGCTCCTGGTAGATCGGAAGCGGCGAGGAGCCCGTGGCAAGCCCCAGGACGGCCTGCGGTTTGCGGGCGTAGAGCCGTTCCACGGCGTCCGCTCCGATACGTCCGATCGCAGCCTCGTCGGGCAGGATGGCGACCCTCATCATCTCTCCTTGATCTCGGGGCCGGTCGCGGTCCCGTGGTGGACCGGGATCCGGCTGACCCGCGGAAATCTCCCACCAGTGTAGAGAGTCCGCCTTCCGACGGGACAACGCTGTCAGGCCAGGTCCGGCGGGATCCCGGAACGTGGGAGGGGGCGGGCGCCGGAACCCCGGCGCCCGCCCCCTCCAGGCCTCTCAGTCCACGCTCACTTGGTGGAGACGGCCTTCTTCAGCGTCGAGCCCGCCGAGATCTTGACGCCGTAGCCGGCCGGGATCTGGATCTCCTCGCGGGTGCGGGGGTTGCGACCCGTGCGCGCCGCGCGCTCGACGCGCTCGACGGACAGCAGACCGGTGACCTTGACGGGCTCGCCCTTGGACAGGGAGTCGACGAGGACCTCCTGGAAGGCGGACAGCGCCGCGTCGGCCTGGACCTTGGTCAGGTTGGCGCGCTCAGCGATGGCGGCCACGAGCTCAGTGCGGTTGACGGACATGTAGAACCTCTCCTCTAGCAGATTCAGGGGCCACTGCCGTGGCCACAGGCACACATTACGGAACGAGGGCGGGGATTGTCAGCACCGAGCCCGAATTACGGCGTTTCGTGACCGATCTGGCCGGGTGCGGGCGGATCGGGGCGCCGCCGGACCTCACATCCTCAGCTCGACGAGGGACCAGGACGCGGGCGGGAGCGCCACCGCCACCCCCTCTCCGTCGGCCTGCGCGGACCGGTTGGCCCACGGGCGGCCCGTATCGGCGTCGGCGGAGGCCGTGCGGTCCAGGTCGCGCCCGCCCACGGACACGGCCGAGACGGCCGTGGGCATGCGATCTCCGAAGGCGTTCAGCCCGACCCGGACGGATGCCTCGTCGTCGACCGAGCGGTTGACCAGGAGGACGGCGAGCGCCCCCGTCTTCTCCTCCCAGGTGGCGACCGCGTCGACCGCCGGAACGTCCCCGTAGCGGGGCGTGGGGATGGTGGGGACTCTCACAACCGTGCGCAGGACCTCGCCTCGAGCGGCCCGGGACGTCGCGGCGAAGGGGTGGAAGATCGTCTGCCGCCAGGCCGGGCCTCCCGGCTCCGCGACGATCGGGGCGATGACGTTGACCAACTGCGCCAGGTTCGCCGAGGCGACCCGGTCGGCGTGCCGCAGCAGCGTGATGAGGAGATCGCCGACGACCACGGCGTCGGCGACCGTGTAGCGGTCCTCCAGCAGCCGGGGGGCGACGGGCCAGTCGTCGCCCTCGGGCACTCGGGACTCGGCCCGGTCCTGGTACCAGACGTTCCACTCGTCGAAGGCGATGTCGAGCCGACGTCTCGATCCGCGCGCCACCCCGGCGGCGTCGATCACGGCGACCAGCCGTTCGATCATCCGGTCCATGTCGACGCCTGAGGCGAGGAAGCTGGCGAGGTCCCCGCCCTCCATCGCGTAGTACTGGTGGGCGGACACGGCGTCGACCGCGTCGTAGGCCTCGGCGAGGACCGCCGACTCCCACGTGCCGAACGTCGCCATCGCGGAGTTCGACGATCCGCAGACGACCAGGCGCAGATCCGGATCGATCATCCGCATCGCACGGGCCGTGCGCGCCGCGAGCGCGCCGTACTCCTGAGGAGGGCGGTGCCCGATCTGCCAGGGTCCGTCCATCTCGTTGCCCAGGCACCACGTCCGGATCCGGTAGGGGGCCTCCGCGCCGTTCGACCGGCGCTGGTCGGACAGGCGTGTCCCGGACGAGACGTTGCAGTACTCGAGCAGGTCGAGTGCCTCCTGGGCGCCCCGCGTCCCCAGGTTCACGGCCATCACGGGGTCGGTCCGAGTCCGGCGCGCCCACCGGGCGAACTCGTCGAGGCCGAACTCGTTGGTCTCGAGGCTGTGCCAGGCCAGATCGAGCCGCCGAGGCCGCTGGCCGGGCGCGCCGATGCCGTCCTCCCACCGGTACCCGGATACGAAGTTCCCGCCCGGATAGCGGATGTCGGAGACGCCCAGCTCCCCGACCAGGTCCATGACGTCGGTGCGGAATCCGTCCCCGTCCGCCGCGGGATGCCCCGGCTCGTAGATCCCGCCGTAGACGCACCGCCCCAGGTGCTCGACGAAGGACCCGAACAGCTCCTTCCTGACCGGTCCGACCGTGAACCCGGGGTCCACCCGGAGCTGGGCCTCGAGAGAACCATCGACCATGAGAGTCTCCTTCCTCGTCCTGTCCTGCCTCTGATGTCCATTCAAGGCGCTCGGCACCGCCCTCGCCCTTCGTTCCGCCCAGGCGGCGGGGCCCGCCCCTCATCGGTCGCTCCCCAGCGCGACGCCGCTCTGCCAGTAGCGTTGCAGCCAGATGAAGAGGACGACCAGGGGGAGGACCGACACGAGGGCCCCCGACGTGATGAGGTTCCACACCTGTTCGTTGCCGGCGCCGGCATTCGAGTGCGCCTGCCAGTTCGTCAGGCCCACGGTGATGGGCAGCAGGTCCTGGCTCCTCAGCATGACCAGGGGGAGGAAGAAGTTGTTCCAGCATCCGACGGCGCTCAGCAGGAAGACCGTGACGATGGAGGGCCTGAGCATGGGGACCGCGATCCTCCAGAAGATCGTGAGCTCCCCGGCGCCGTCGATCCGCGCGGCGTCCAAGAGCTCGTCGGGGATCGTGTCCTCCGCGGCGATCTTCATCAGGTAGACGCCGAAGACGGTGAGCAGGGACGGGATGATGACCGCCCAGCGCGTGTTGACCAGGCCGACCGCCGAGAAGAGCACGAACAGGGGGATGACCAAGGCGGTGTTGGGGATCATGATCGCGCCGACCACCGCGTCGAACATCGCCGAGTTCCCGCGGAACCGGAACTTCGCGAAGCCGTATCCCGCCGCCAGGGCGAGAGCCGTCGCCCCCGCTCCCCCGACGATCCCGTAGAACAGGGAGTTGCCCATCCAGCGCCAGAAGATCCCTCCGGAGTATGTGCCCAGCTGCGCCAGGTTCTCCGCGAGGTGGGGTTCCCCGAACCACATCGGGTTTCCGGTGAACAGGCCGGAGTTGGACTTCGTGGAGGCGACCACCAGCCACCACAGCGGGAAGAGGAAGTAGACGACCAGCGCCGCGATGATGACGGACATGGCGGGATGGCGGGGCCGAGGACCGCGGCCGGGCACCTGGCGTGGGGCGGGGGCGGCGCTCATCGTGCGGCCCTCCGGCTCCGCCGGCGGGAGAGGGCGAGGAACCCGAAGGAGATGACCGCCACGACGGCTCCGAGCGAGAAGGCGATCGTGGAGGCATAGTTGAATTGGTTGTACGAGAACCCCAGCACGTTCGCATACATGTTCGGCGTGTAATCCACTGGGATGACGGACATCGCCGCGTTGCGCAAGACCGTGGGCTCCGTGAAGAACTGCAGGGTGCCGATCACCGCGAACAGGATGATCATCACGGTCGACGAGGCGATGAGCGGGAGTTTGATCCTCAACGCCATCTGCAGGGAGTTCGCGCCGTCCATCGTGGCCGCCTCGTACACGGACCGGTCCACGCCCTGCAGCGCGGAGTAGACGATGACCATGTAGTAGCCCGACCACTGCCAGGTCACGATGTTCACGAGGCTCTGGAACACATGGGACGACGACAGGAAGTCGACGCGGCCGATCCCCAGGGACTCGGCGATGGACGACAGCGGTCCCATGTCCGGGCTGTAGAGGAAGCTCCACATCAGGGCGCCCACGACGGCCGGCACCGCGTAGGGCAGGAAGATGAGGACCCGCGCCACGGCAGCGAAGCGGTTCCTGAGCTCGTCGAGGATGAGGGCCGCCACCACGCCGAGGATCAGCTGGATCGGGACCATGACGATGGTGAACCGCCCCACCGTCGCAAGCCCCCTGAGGAATGTCGGGTCGGTGAAGGCCCGGACGTAGTTCGCGAAGCCCGTGAACAGGTTCCCCGCGACGAGCGTCTTGGAATACAGGCTCAGGACGAAGGCGTAGCACAGTGGGACCACCAGGGTTCCCACGAAGACGATCATGAACGGCGTCGTGAAGGCGTAGCCCCACCGGCTGCGCGTCCCCGCGATCGTCCGTCTCCTGCGATCGGAGCCGACGGGCCCCGCGGGTCGACGTGTCTGGATGGGCACGGCAATTCCCTCCTTCCCCGGAGCGGGCCGGACGGATCGGCGAGGCCGTCCCCGCCGCTCCCCCCGGCCGTCCGGAATCAGCGGCCCTCGGTGACGGTGAATCCCTGCTGCTCGGCGTAGGTCACGAGCGTCTGCTGCAGCGCGTCGAGCGCGTCGTCGGCGCTGGAGCTCCCCGAGGCGATCGCCGCCCAGGTCTTCGCCTGCTCGTCATAGGCGTAGGTCTGGAACGGCGACCACTGGTAGCCGGCGTACCCCTGGGAGGCCGGGACATAGACCTCGTTGACCTTCTGCCCGCCGAAGAAGGGGTCCTCACGATCGAGGAACCAGTCGGCCTCCAGGGCGGCGGTGTAGGTGGGGAACAGGGCGGCCTGTTCGACGCCGATCTTCCAGGCCTCCTCCGAGTCGAAGAGCCCCATGGCGACCTCGGCTGCCAGGGCCTTGTCCGAGGCCTGCGTCGTGACCGCGAAGGAGGAGCCGCCCTGATTGACCTCCACGGGATCCGAGGCGTCCCACTGCGGAAGAGGGGCGACCTGCCACACGGCGTCCGAGTCCGCTCCCGAGGCCCCCTGGAGGTAGCCGGAGGCCCACGCTGCTCCCGGATAGGTGGCATAGGCGCCGCCCACGGTGTTCGTCGTCCAATCGGTGGTGTTGGCGTCGTCAGCCGCGACAAGGCCCTTCTGGATGAGATCGCTCCAGTACCCCATGACCTTCTTGCTGGCCTCGCTGTTGACGTCGAGGGCGACCTGGTCGCGCTGGGCAGCGTCGAAGCCATACAGATCCGCGCCCGCCTGCGCGACGAGGGCGACCTGCAGCGCCGTGCCGTTGGGTGGGAAGTCGCAGATGTCACCGCCATATCCCGCGTCCCTCAGCTGCTGCGCGGCATCGGCGAACTCCTCCCACGTGGCCGGGACCTCGACCCCGTACGCGTCGAAGATGTCCTTGCGGTACATCATCGCCATGGGGCCCGCGTCCACGGGGATGGCATAGACGGCATCGCCATTCGTCACGTCCTTCCACGCGCCTTCGGTGTACTTTCCGGCGGCGTCATTCGCGCCATATCCGGAGATGTCCTCCAGGGCGTTCTGCATGATGAACGTCGGAAGGACTTCGTATTCGAGCATGATGACATCGGGAGCGCCCGTTCCCGCTTGGATCGCGGTCGAGAACTTCGAGTATTCGTCCAGTCCTTGACCGGTGTTGTTCCAACAGACCTGCACATCCGTGTGGGTCGAGTTGAATGCGTCGACCACCTGTTCGAACTTCGGATACCACGCCCAGACGCTCACCTGCGGGGCATCCGAGTGGACGATCGCGTTGGAGCAGGAGGCCCCCGATCCGCCGCTCTGCGAGCCACCCGATGCCCCCGATTCCTCGCTCCCGCCGCATCCGGCAAGGGCACCGGCCAGCGCGAGGACGACGGCGCCGGAAATGACGGGACGCGCCATTGAATTCCTCATTGGATTCTCCTCAGTCTTCCTCTTCTTGATCATCAGCGTTCAATCCGAGTCGCGCCGCCGGAATTCGGCGGATCGCATTTCTCTGTCCGCCACGGCAGAACCGGCGGAGCGAAGACGACCGTCCAGCTCACATGTCGACGGCCTCTGTCCGAATGGATGATACTTATCAGTATCATCATGGGCAAAAAACATTTATGCCCACATAGAGCCGCGGCGCCTCCCGCACCATGGCGCACGCCATTCCGGGCGGGCATTCCATCCTGTTTGCCTCCCTCTCCTCCCCCTCCTCTCATCCGCGGTCGAAACCGGCCCCCGCGTCAGTTCACAGCCCCTCCGCCAACCGGTAGTACGCCTGGTTCCACCGCAGTTGGTCCCGGAAGCCGCGAGCGGTCGTCGCGTCGTCGATGACCAGCAGTTCCATGCCTGCGATGCGGGCGAACATCTCCCACACCTCGACGTCGATCTGCGTCGACAGAGCCGTGTGATGGGCCCCTCCCGCGCTCAGCCACGCCTCCACCGATGTGGAGAAGTCCGGGGCAGGCTTCCAGACGGCTCGCGCCACCGGCAGGCGCGGCATGTCGTGCGGCGGCTCGACCACCTCGACGGTATTGGCCGTCAGACGGAAGCGATCGCGCATGTCCGCCATCGATACGACCACGCCGGGCGCGGCGTCCGCAGTGAACACCAGGCGCACCGGGTCCTCGCGGTCGCCGATGCCCAGCGGGTGGATCTCGACGCGAGGCGTGGACGTGGTGAGAGAGGGACAGACCTCGAGCATGTGGGCGCCCAGGATCATCTCCTGTCCCTCCACGAGGTTGTAGCAGTAGTCCTCCATCAGGGACGCTCCGCCCGGCAGCCCCTCGCCCATCACCTTCGCGACGCGCACCAGCACCGCCGTCTTCCAGTCGCCCTCGGCGGAGAATCCGAAGCCGTCGCCGGTGAGGCGCTGCACCGCGAGCCCCGGGAGCTGGCGCAGCCCCCCCAGGTCCTCGAAGTTCGTCGTGAACGCCGTGGCGCCGCGTTCCTCCAGGAAGGCGCGGATCGCAGCCTCTTGGCGCGCGGCGTAGCGCAGGGACTCGTGACGCCCCCCGCCCCTGCGTAGTTCGGGAGCCACGTCGTAGCGTTCCTCGTACTCCTCGACGAGGGCGTCCACCACCGGCTCGCCGACGGCGTCGACGGCCGCCACCAGGTCGTTGACGGCCCAGGTGCCGACGGAGACGCCGAGGCGGCGTTCGGCCTCGGTCTTGTCGCCCTCGGTGACCGCGACGCCCCGCATGTTGTCGCCGAAGCGGACCAGGCGCATCTCGTGCGCCGCGGCCCACCCGGCGGCGGCGCGCACCCACTTCTCCACCCGCGCGACGACCCTGGGGTCGGAGGCGTGGCCGACGACGGTCGTCCGGGCCACACCGAGCCGGGTGAGGATGTAGGCGTACTCCCGGTCGCCGTGCGCGGCCTGGTTGAGGTTCATGAAGTCCATGTCGATGGTGTCCCACGGGATCTCCATGGTCGCCTGCGTGGCCAGATGCAGCAGCGGCTTGGAGAGGACCTCCATTCCCCGGATCCACATCTTCGCCGGGCTGAAGGTGTGCATCCAGGCGATGACGCCCAGGACGCGGTCGTCGCCGGAGGCGTCCAGCATCGCGCGCCGGATGGAGTCGGAGTCCTTGAGGACGGGCTTCCACACCACGGGGGCCGGAAGCGCCCCCGAGGCGTTGAGGAGGCGGACGACCTCCCGGGACTGCTCGGCCACGCGGGCCAGCGTCTCCTCGCCGTAGAGATCCTGGCTGCCGGTGTAGAACCACACCTCACGGCCGTCGTAGAAGCTGGACATCACTCGGACTCCTTCTGGGTGCCGACTGAGGAGGTGGCGCCGCCCTCGTCCGGTCCGGCCGAGCCGGAGCCGTGCTGGCCGTAGACGAACTGATAGCGCTCGTAGAGGTGGTCGATGCGGTCCTGGGGGATGGGGATCGGCTCGCCGAGCTGACGAGCGATGTGCACAGTCCGCGCGACCTCCTCGACCATGACGGCG
Organism: Schaalia naturae; assembly: GCF_042665795.1. Taxonomy (NCBI): domain Bacteria; kingdom Bacillati; phylum Actinomycetota; class Actinomycetes; order Actinomycetales; family Actinomycetaceae; genus Schaalia; species Schaalia naturae. The sequence goes on along the minus strand of NZ_JBHTEF010000001.1, from coordinate 163,742 downwards.
GCCTTGACGGCGTCGCGGGCGTCCCTCCCGATGGTGAACGGCCCATGGTTCTGCATGAGCACCGCCCGGCTGCGCGAGCGTTCGAGAGTGTGGACGATCCCCTGCCCGATCGAGTCGTCTCCGATGAGGGCGAACGGGCCCACGGGGATGTCTCCGCCGAACTCGTCGCCCATCATGGTGAGCACGCAGGGGATGGGCTCGCCCCTCGCGGCCCACGCCGTCGCGTAGGTGGAATGCGTGTGGACCACGCCCCCGACCCGGGGCATGTGCCGGTAGACGTAGGCGTGCGCCGCTGTGTCCGAGGAGGGCGCCCCCTCACCGAGGACGGGCTCGCCGTCGAGGGTGCACACGATCATGGACTCCGGGGTCAGCTCGTCATAGGGAACGCCCGAGGGCTTGATGACGAGAAGGTCCTCGGAGCCGTCGGCGGCCCGGCCGCGCACCCGCTGGGAGGCGTTGCCGGCCGTCCACACGACCAGCTCCCACCGCAGGAGCTCCGCGTTCTGCGCGGCGACGGTCTCGCGGGCGCCGCGGACAGAGCTCACACAAGCATCGTCCCACGTGCCAGGTTGACGAGGGTCCATCTTCAAGCCTCCTTGCCGATGCGCCCCGTCAGCCGACGACTCCATCGCAGCCCACCCGGGACGCAGTGTGCCTGCCCATAAGGTTAACGTTCACACGCCGCGGATGTCCAGCGTGTCGGAGGAGTCACCCCGACGGATCGGGCGGCTACGGCCGTCGGGGCCGATGAGGCCCACGCGCCCCGACATCGCGGAGGCGCGGGGGCGCCGTCGAGGCCCGCACGACGAGCTCGGCGGGAACCGTGACGGGCTCGACCCGGGAGTCCCCGCGTATCGCCCGCACCATCGTCTGGACCACTTGGTCGCCCAGAGCGGAGAAATCCTGACGAACAGTCGTCAGGCGCGGAAGGTAGAACGCCGTGCCCGGGGCGTCATCGAAACCGACGACGGAGACATCCTCGGGCACCCTCAGACCGACGTCGTGGAAGGCGTGGATGAGCCCCAGCGCGATGTCGTCGTTTGCCGCGAAGACCGCCGTCGGCGCGCCTTCGCGCGCCATCTCGGCCCCCGCGTCGTAGCCCGTCTGCGCATCCCATCCCCGCACCGACGACTCGCGGGCCGGCAGGGACACCTCGGACAGGGACTCGCGCCAGGCGGCCTCGCGCGCCTGCGCCTCGAACCAGTCCGCGGGACCGGGAACGTGGGCGATGTCCCGGTGTCCCAGGTCGATGAGGTGCTCGACGGCCGCCCGGGCGCCGCCGTGCTGATCGACGCTGACGGGAGTGACGCCGCCTGCCAGCGGGGTGGTCCTGCGGGCCGTGACCGCGACGACGGGCACCGGGACGTCGAGGGCGGACAGGTCGCGAGCGATGTCCTCCGTCGGTGCGAACACGACCAACCCCTCGGCTCCCAGACGAAGGAAGTGGTCGACGGCCGCGGTGACCGTGTTCCCGGAGATGCCGCTGACAGGCGCCACCCCGGTGAAGTACCCGGCGCGGCGGGCCGCCAGCTCGACGGCCAGCAGCATCGAGCTCGGCCCGTAGGCCACCGACGTCGTCGTCACGAGGCCCAGGATCTCCGTCCTGCCCGTCACAAGCGCGCGCGCCATCGAGTTGCGGTGGTAACCCAGCTCGCCGATCGCTTGGAGGACCCGTTCACGGGTGTCCGGGGCGACCTTGCCGAATCCGTTGATCACGCGCGACACCGTCTGATGGGAGACGCCGGCGCGGGCGGCGACATCGATCATCGACGGTGGCCGGCCGCCTCGCGAACCCACGCCCATGGACTCTCCTCGCCACCCGTCTGCCGCCAGCCTGTCGACATCCATCGTGGCACACGCCGGCGCCGCGACAATGCCAGGCGCGCGATCGCGTCAGGGAAGGAACGCGTCCCGAGGCTCGGCGATCCGCCCTGCCTGGGGCAGAGGCCCCGGGAAGCAGGAGTCTCCCCCCGGTCAAGGCGGTGACCGGGGAGACACAGTGTGACAAGCGATTCGACCTCGTTGTCGCACGCTCACACTATACGTCACGCCAGCCCGGACATGTGCGCAGGTGGACAGGGATTGGCGCCCACCCCGCCCGGCGAGCGCCAACCCCATTCACGGTACGAGACCCGCCGCCGCTTCGTGACCGAACGGTCTGATTGTTGCCGGGTTCACCCCTGCTTGGCGCAGGTCACACGTCGCCGGAGGCAAGCCATGGGCGCGGATCCAGAGCGGCTTTCCCCGTGGTCAACCGAGGCGCGTCGGCACGGCGCTGGGTCAGCCGCCCCGGACGGGACCGCGTCTCCCACCGGTGTGGAACCGGCAGCACAGAATGCCGCCACCTGGACGCCGGGCACCTCCCGCTCCGCCTCCATGACCTGCGCACATGTCGGCGTCCATCCGAGCGACCCACCTGGCTCCCCGCGCACTCTGTGCCGCGCCGGCGCGGCGCACCATCTCCGGCGGGGTCTCCGGCCATGGCAGGCCGGCCCTCAGATGCCGCACGCACACCCGGCAGTCGCGGACAAACCGCTTCTTTTCACAGGAAAACCCCGGAACCATGCGGTTCCGGGGTATCCCAGTGTGGAGATGGGGGGAATCGAACCCCCGTCCGACGGCCGGCCCCGAGTGATTCTCCGGGCGCAGTCTGCGAGACATTTCTCAGCCCCCGGCGCCGTGCAGACCCGGCCTCCGGATGGGCTCAGTCAGCTGAGTGTCGATGCGGACCCGCTGACGCGGTCCGCACCCAGTGGCTCCCTGAGCGACGCCAGGATCCGGGCTGGGAGCACCACCCGGGCTGACGGACTAAAAGTTCAGGCTGCTATCAGGCAGCGAGAACGTAGTCGGTGCGATTCTGTTCGGCACCTATTGGTTTGCACGCATCGTTCACGAGCTGAGCGCGCGTCCTCGACCCGCTTCCCCTCGATCGACGACCGCCGTCGAAACCGATCATCCCCTGTTCACTTCTTCAACACCCCGACATCAGTTCCCTGCGCCGGGCCCACCAGCATACCGGCCACGCCCTCGCCGATCAACAGCGCGGGGCCCGGTCCCCGCCCTCGGCGAAAGCGCTCAGTGCACCGCCTGCCTCGTGTAACGGCGCATCGCGCGCTCCGCCTCGCGCCGGTCCTGCGCCTCGCGCAGAGCCTGGCGCTTGTCCCACTCCTGCTTGCCCCGGCCGAGCGCCACCTCGACCTTCACGCGCCCGCCGACGAAGTAGAGCTCCAGGGGGATGATCGTGTACCCCTTGGCCGCGACCTTTTGCTCCATGCGCACGATCTCCGACTTGTGCAGGAGCAGCTTGCGTTTGCGGGTGGGCGCGTGGTTCGTCCACGAGCCCTGCGCGTACATCGGGATGTTCGCCCCGTACAGCCAGGCCTCGCCGTCCTTCGCCTCGACCCACGCGTCGACCAGGGACGCGCGCCCCATGCGCAGCGCCTTGACCTCGGTCCCCATGAGGGCCAGCCCCGCCTCCCAGCGCTCCTCGACCTCGTAGTCGTGCAGGGCCTTCTTGTTGCGCGCGATGGTCTTCTTCGCATCCGAGGCGGCCTTGCGCCGCTCCCCCTCGGTGGGCTTCGATTTCTTCCACTCCTTGGGCATGATCCCTCCCTCCCGCATCGACGAGGGCGACCCCTGCTGGACGAGCCGCCCGCGCCCCGCGCCCGTGGGCTGCCGGGCGCTCAGGGCAACCGCACGATTCTCCTACAGATAGTCCATCGGGTCAACGTCGGAACCATCCATCATCAGCGACAGGTGCAGGTGGCATCCGGTGGCGTAGCCGGTGGCCCCCACCAGTCCGACGACGCTGGAGCGGTCGACCTGCTGCCCGACGGAGACCAGGGGCTGCTGGAGGTGGACGTAAGCGCTGACCCAGGAGTGCCCGTCGATCATCCCGTGGTTGACATAGACGACGTTGCCGCCCGCCGTCTCCACCGTCACCGCGATGACCTGGCCGGGCGCGATCGGAAAGGCGTTCGTCCCGCAGCCCGCCGCGAAGTCCGTGCCGTTGTGGTATTTCTGGACGCCCAGCACCGGGTGCATGCGCCACCCGAAGGGCGACGTGATCTGCAGGGCCACGGGAAGAGGGCTGGAGAACATCCCGCCGTCGGTGGTGTAGACCCGCCCCTGCGCCCGGTTCTGCGCATCGATGTCGGCGAGCTTGCGGCTCTGGGCGTCGTACTCGGCCTGCCAGGCGTCCAGCTGGTCGGAGGCCGCGGTTTTCTGGGACTCCCACTGCTCTTTCTTGTCCTGTGCCTGCGACTTGAGGCCCGCGAGCTCCGCGACCTTCGACTGAGCGGTGGACTGCGCCGTTTCCGCGGCGTCGGCGGCGTCCTTCGCCTTCTGTTCCAGGGCCGAGATCCGCTCGGTGACGGCTTTCTGCTTCTCCGCTTGGTTCTGCTGGACGACCTCGGCGTTGCGGGCGTCCGCCAGCACCTTGTTCTGCGATCGGGCGAGGGCCTCCGCCGCGGAGGCTCGGTCCGCGATGTCCTGGGTGGAGGACCCGGTCATCGCGACCGCCATCGGCGATTCCACCTCGCCGCGGTACATCTCGCGGGCGAGGGCGGCCACGGCCTCCGAGGCCTGCGTCTGCTGATTGCGCGAACGCGCGATCGCCGTGTCCAACCGGTCGCTCTCCGCCTGAGCGGACTCCAGCTGGTCCAGGGCCACCTCGTGCTCGCGCGTGGCCGCGGTGTAGGCGCTCTGAGCGCCGGCGAGCTCCTGCTGGGCGACGGGGATCTGGGTGTTCAACGCGTCCAGGTCCAGGTAGACCTGCGCCAGGTTCGCGTCGATGTCGCCCAGCTGGTTCTTGAGGTCCTCGACGTGGGCGGCGGACTCCTGCTGCTTCTGGGCCACCGCATCGCGGTCGTCGTCCTCGGCCAGCGCCGCGCCGGCGGACGCCACGCACAGCGCGCCGCTCAAGCCGCACACGGCCAGCGCCGCCGCGAGGCGGCGCCGTCCTCGTGAACGGGCGGCTCGCGCGGAGGGGGGCCTCTCTGCCATGGCCGTTCCTCCTCAGACCTTCGTGTACTTCGTCAGCGAGACGGCCGACGCCACCAGGGACAGCGCCAGCGCCGCGAGGACCAGGAAGGGCGCGAGGATCCAGACCTCCCGCGCGCCCACGAAGGCCGTCCACTGGAAGGCCTGGGCCAGCCAGCCGTCGATGATGAAGTGGACGCCGGCCAGCAGCGCCGCCACCGCCAGGACGGCTCCGCCCAACGCCGCGAGCGCCCCCTCGATCATGAACGGAGCCTGGATGAACAGGGCCGAGGCGCCGACCAGGCGCATGATCGAGGTCTCCTCCTCGCGGCTCATCGCGGACAGGCGGATCGTCGTCGTGATGAGCAGCACGGCCGCCACGACCATCACGCCGGCGAGCCCCAGCGCCATCACCTTCGCGCGGTCGATGACCTGGAACAGGGGCTCGACGATCTCACGCTGGTCCTGGACCTGGGAGACCCCGTCCATCCCGGAGAACTCTTCCGCGATGATCGAGTACTGCTCGGGGTCCACCAGCTTGACGCGGAAGGACACCTGGAGCATGTCGGCCGTGGTCCACTGGCCCAGCGACGAGTCCCCGTACTGCTTCTGGAAGTTCTCGTAGGCCTCTTCCTTCGACTCCTCGTACATCGTCTTGACGTATGGCTTGAGGTCGGCGGAGTTCAGCTTGTCGCGCACGGCGGCGATCTGGTCATCGGTGGCCTCCGCGCCATCGCAGTCCGCGTTCTCGTCGTCGATGGCGCACATGTAGATCGAGACCTCGATCTTGTCGTACCACTCGTCCTTCATGCGGTCGATCTGCATCTGCGCGATGCCGGCCACGCCGACGAACAGCAACGACACAAAGGTGACGATGATGACCGCCACCGACATCGCGCGGTTGCGGGTGAGCCCCTTGCCGACCTCCGAGAGGATGAAACGCAGCTTCATCGGTTCACCTCGCCGCCCCGTAGACGCCACGGGCCTGGTCACGGATGACGTCGCCGTCCTGGAGCTCGATGACGCGCTTGCGCATCTGGTTGACGATGTCCGCGTCGTGGGTCGCCATCACGACGGTCGTCCCCGTCCGGTTGATGCGGTCCAGCAGCCGCATGATTCCCAGGCTCGTGTCGGGGTCCAGGTTGCCGGTGGGCTCGTCGGCCAGGAGCAGCTGCGGGCGGTTGACCATGGCGCGCGCGATCGCCACGCGCTGCTCCTCGCCGCCGGAGAGCTCGTGGGGCAGGCGCTTCTCCTTGCCCGACAGCCCGACGAGGTCCAGCGTCTCGGGCACCGCGGTCTGGATCGCGTGCCGCGGCCGGCCGATGACCTGCATGGCGAGCGCGATGTTCTCGTAGACCGACTTGTTCGGCAGGAGCCGGAAGTCCTGGAACACGGTGCCGATCTGGCGCCGCAGCTTCGGCACCGCCCAGCGCGACAGCTTGCCGACGTCCTGGCCCAGGACCCACACGTGCCCCGACGTCGCCGAGATCTCGCGCATCACCAGCTGGAGGAAGGTCGACTTGCCGGAACCGGACTTGCCGACGAGGAACACGAACTCCTCGCGCTCCACCTCCAGCGACACGTCCTCCAGGGCCGGACGCGCGCCCGGGGCGTAGACCATCGTCACGTGGTCGAATCGAATCATGGCACCATCTCGATCAGGGGCTTCAGTCACTGGCCAGAGTAGGTGCCCCCCAGGGCGACCCCGTTCAGCGACACGCGAACCCGGCGCGGTTCGCAGGCGCGAGGCCGCGGCCGGCCCGCCCCCGTCTCAGCTCTCGGCGTTCTGCTGGTTCTTGCGCCAGCGGATCCCCGCGTTGATGAAGCCGTCGATGTCGCCGTCGAAGACGGCCTGCGGATTGCCGGACTCGTACTCGGTGCGCAGGTCCTTGACCATCTGGTAGGGCTGGAGGACGTAGGAGCGCATCTGGTCGCCCCAGCTGGCCTTGACGTCCCCGGCCAGCTCCTTCTTCTTGGCTTGCTCCTCCTCGTGGCGCAGGACCAGGAGGCGGGACTGCAGCACGCGCAGCGCGGCGGCGCGGTTCTGGATCTGAGACTTCTCATCCTGCATGGACACGACGATGCCGGTGGGCAGGTGGGTGATGCGCACGGCGGAGTCCGTCGTGTTCACGGACTGACCGCCGGGACCCGAGCTGCGGAAGACGTCGATGCGCATGTCCGTCTCGGGGATGTCGATGTGATCCGTGTCCTCGATGAGCGGGATGACCTCGACGGCGGCGAAGGAGGTCTGCCGGCGGCCCTGGTTGTCGAAGGGGCTGATGCGCACGAGGCGGTGCGTCCCGCCTTCGACGGACAGCGTTCCGTAGGCGTAGGGCGCCTGGACCTCGAAGGTCGCGGACTTCAGTCCGGCCTCCTCCGCGTAGGAGGTGTCCATGACCTTCGTGGGATAGCCGTGGCGCTCGGCCCAGCGCAGGTACATGCGCAGGAGCATCTCCGCGAAGTCGGCGGCGTCGACGCCGCCCGCGCCCGAGCGGATCGTGACGACGGCGTTGCGCTCGTCGTACTCCCCGTCCAGCAGGGTGCGGATCTCCAGGTCCGCGAGGTCCTCCTTGAGGCTCGCGAGGTCCGTCTCCGCCTCGGCGAGGACCTCCTCCGCCTCGTCGGGGTCCTCCTGCGCCATCTCGACCAGCGCCTCCAGATCGTCGATGCGCCCGGTCATGCGCGTGACGCGCTCCAGGTCCGCCTGACGGTGGCTGAGCTCGGAGGTCACGGCCTGCGCGCGCTCGGTGTCGTCCCAAAGGTCGGGGGCGGACGCCTTCTGCGACAGCTCCGCGATCTGGGTGCGCAGGACGTCGGGCTGCGTCACGGCGAGGATGTTCTCCATCGACTGGCGCAGGGCATGGATCTCTTCAGGAAACTCGATGGCCACCCGCCCAGCGTAGTCGATGGCCCGCCGCCCGCCCGCGGCCCCGGCTCCGGGAGGCCGGCGGCACGCACGGCGGGGCGCCTGCCCGCGCCCCGATCGCGCAGCGACCGGGAATAGACCGGGTCGCCGCGCGTTCACACCTATTATGAAGAGAATCGGCTTCCTCTCCTTCGGCCACTGGAGCGACGTCCCGGGGTCCCAGGTCCGTTCGGCCTCGGACTCCCTGCTCCAGTCCGTCGAACTCGCTGTCGCCGCCGAGGAGGTCGGAGCCGACGGGGCATTCTTCCGGGTCCATCATTTCGGACGCCAGCTGGGCTCCCCCTTCCCACTGCTGGCCGCCGTGGCGGCGCGGACCTCCCGCATCGAGATGGGCACCGGCGTCATCGACATGCGCTATGAGAACCCGCTGTACATGGCGGAGGAGGCCGGGGCGACCGACCTCATCAGCGGCGGACGGCTGCAACTGGGCATCTCCCGCGGCTCGCCCGAGCAGGCGGACCGCGGCTACCGCTACTTCGGATACGTACCGGAGGAGGGCTCCACCGACGCGGAGATGGCCCGCGCCCACACCACGGTCCTCCTGGAGGTCCTCAAGGGCCGCGGTTTCGCCACGCCGAGTCCGCGCCCGATGTTCCCGAACCCGCCGGGCCTGCTCCGCATCGAGCCGTACTCCGAGGGGCTGCTCCACCGCGTGTGGTGGGGCGCCGGATCGCGGGCGACCGCTGAGTGGGCGGCCGGGGAGGGCATGAACCTCATGAGCTCGACGCTTCTCACCGAGGACACCGGCGTCCCCCTGCACGTCCTGCAGGCCGAGCAGATCCGCCAGTACCGCGCGGCCTGGGCGGAGGCCGGCTGGGACTGGGAGCCCCGTGTCGCTGTGACCCGCTCGATCTTCCCGATCGTCTCGGAGGAGGACCGTCGCCTCTTCGGCGGTCAACGTGACGACGAGGACCAGGTCGGCATCATCGACGGCGGCGCGGCCCGCTTCGGGCGCAGCTACATCGGCGAGCCCGACGAGCTGGTGGTCGACCTCGCCCGCGACGAGGCGATCGCCGAGGCCGACACGTTGATGCTCACCGTGCCGAACCAGTTGGGCGTCGGCTACAACGCCCACGTGCTCGAGGCGGTGCTGGCGCACCTGGCGCCGCAGCTGGGGTGGCGCTGAGACGCGCACGGATGCGGATGCCGGGGGCCGGGCCGACCGGACGACAATGGTCGGGTGACCGCCTCAGATCGGATGCGCCCAGGCACCACGGAGGAGCCGCCCTCGTGGGAGCCCATTCCGGCCGCACTCGAACGGCTCAGCCGTTCGACGTTCCGTTCTCGCTTCCATCTGAGCGCCACCGACAAGGCCTATGCGCGGGCCAAGGGGCGCGAAACGGTCGTCCGGCACGCCCGCGAGCTGCTCGCGGGGAGGATCGGGGACGCGCGCCCGCGCAACGATGGCAGGCAGACGCCGATGCGCGGGCACCCCGTCTTCATCGCCCAGCACGCGACCGCGACCTGCTGCCGCGGATGCCTCGCGAAGTGGCACCGCATCGCCCCCGGACACGACCTCTCCGAGGCGGAGCTCGACCATCTCGTCGACCTGGTCATCGCCTGGATCGAGGCCGAGCTGCGCGCGGAACGGTGACCCGAGCCGGCCGGGCAGAATTGCACCTACTGTCCATATGCGATATAAACAGCATGTGCGCATCGTCCTGTCCAAGACCTCCGGAACCCCGCTCTACGAGCAGATCGTCGACCAGGTCCGCACCGCGATCCTGACCGGCGGCCTGCGCGCCGGAGACCCGCTGCCGTCGCTCCGCCAGCTGGCGCGCGATCTCGAGGTCAGCCTCATCACGACGACGCGCGCCTACAACGATCTGGCCTCGCAGGGGCTGATCGCGAACCATCAGGGCCGGGGCAGCTTCGTCCTCCCCCTCGACCCGGAGCTCGTCCGCCGCCGGCTGGAGGCGCGCCTCGACGAGCAGGCGGCGGCCCTGGTCGCCACCGCACGCCTGGCGGGCATGCTCCCCTCCGACCTGCACGAAAGGATTGATTCCGCATGGACCTCCGCGACGTCGTGACCTCCCCGGGGCCCACCGCCCCCTCACCGGTCGGCGTGCCGTCCCCCCTCCCGGCACGCGCCGCCGACGCGGCGATCTCGTTGGAGGGGGTGACCAGGCGCCAGGGGTCCTTCGCCCTCGGCCCGCTCGACGTCGTCGTCCCGCGCGGCCTCGTTACCGGCTTCGTCGGGCCCAACGGCGCGGGCAAGACGACGACGATCAGGACGATCCTGGGCATGGCCTCGCCCGACGCCGGCGTCGTCGACGTCCTCGGCGCGCCCCCGGGCACCCGGCAGGACCGCCTCGGCGTCGTCCTCGACACCCTGGCGCTGGCCCCCGGGTGGACGCCTCTCTCTGCGGCGCACGTCATCTCCCGCTTCTACCCCGCCTGGAACGATGCCCGGATGCGGGACCTTCTCAGACGCTTCGAGATCCCCGCCGGGACCCGTGTCTCGGACCTCTCGCGCGGACAGCGCGTCAAGCTGAGCCTCGCGCTCGCACTCGCCCACGATCCCGAGCTGCTCGTCCTCGACGAGCCGACCAGCGGGCTGGACCCCGTCGCCCGCCTCGACGTCCTCGACGTCTTCCGCGAGTTCATGGTCGCCCCCACCCACACCGTCCTCTTCTCCACCCACGTCCTGTCGGACCTCGATCGCATCGCCGACAGGCTGGTCGTCATCTGCTCTGGGCGGATCGCCTTCGCCGGGACGCCCGACGCCCTCGCCGAGACCTACGCGATGGTCCGGGGCGCCCGCGACGACCTCACGCCTCGCGCCGCCGCCTCGCTGATCGGCGCGCGCCTCTCCCCCTCCGGGACCTTCGAGGGCCTGATCCGCACCTGCGACACGGCCCTGTTCCCCCCGAGCGCGCTCATCGAGTCCCCGGCGCTCGACGAGGCGGTCGCCGCCTGGGCCCGGAACGCCGACAGCCCCGCGGGTGCCCCGCGAACCGCCGCCGCCCGTCCGGGAGAGGAGCGCTGACATGGGCCGTCTCTTCGCCTTCGTCCGTCTCGACGCGTCCGCGTTGAGGGGGAACGCCCTGTCCTTTGGCCTTATCGGGCTCTTCGCCACGGCCATGGCCTGGATGGGATCCGACAGGGAGCCGCTGGTCGCCGTGCTGGTCCCGATGGCGCTCGCCGCCTTCACCCCCATGCACTTCTTCGCGTCCGACGAGCGCGGGCACCTCGACGTCCTCTTCTCGGTCCTGCCGATCGGGCGACGCCAGGTGGTGGCGGGGCGCTTCCTCGGAATCGCCCTGCTCCTCGCGCTCATCGCGGCGACCTCCGCGGCGGCCGCCGGCCTCATCGCCCGCGTCGTCGGCGCGCCCCTGCCGGCACACGACCTCGCTGCCGCGCTCGCGATGTCGGTGGCGGCGGCGAGCGTGCTGATCGGCGTCCAGGTCCCCGTCTACTTCGGTCTCGGGATGGCGCGCACACGGGCGTGGCCGCAGCTGGCGATCCTGCTCGTCTTCTTCGGCGGCTCCTGGGCGGCCGGCCGCCTCGACGGCGTGCCGCAGTGGGCGACCCAGGCCGTGGGATCGGCATGGCTCCCACCGGCGGCCATGGCCGTCGCGGTCCTGGTCCTCCTCGTCTCCTGCGCCGTCTTGACGCGCCTGTACACCCGCCGCTCCCTGTGACCGCCCGGACGACCACCCGGAGGCCATGCGCGCACCATGCGCTCGCCTTCAGCGCCACCTCGCCCGCCGTCGCGACCCGAGCCGCTCGCCTCGACACCCAAGCATGTGCCAAGCGCTCTCAAAGAGTTCACAATTCGGTTGACAGCTCGTGTCCAAGCCGCCGAACTGCCACGATGGGCGGGTGGCGCATCCAGAGATTGAGCGACTGTCCGAGTCCCTGCGACCCCAGTACGAGGCCGTGCTGAAGCGCAACCCCGGCGAACCGGAGTTCCTCCAGGCCGTCTTCGAGGTCCTGCTCAGCCTGGGCCCGCTGGCCCAGCGCCGGCCGGAATACGCGCAGTGGTCCATCCTCCAGCGCATGTGCGAGCCCGAGCGCCAGATCATCTTCCGCGTCCCCTGGGTCGATGACTCGGGGGCCGTCCAGGTCAACAGGGGGTTCCGGGTGGAGTTCAACTCCGCGCTTGGCCCCTACAAGGGCGGGCTCCGCTTCCACCCCTCCGTCAACCTGTCGATCATCAAGTTCCTGGGCTTCGAGCAGGTCTTCAAGAACTCGCTGACCGGCATGCCGATCGGAGGCGGCAAGGGGGGATCCGACTTCGACCCGAAGGGGAAGTCGGACGCCGAGGTCATGCGCTTCTGCCAATCCTTCATGACCGAGCTCCAGCGCCACATCGGCCCGACCACCGACGTCCCCGCCGGTGACATCGGCGTGGGCGGACGCGAGATCGGCTACCTGTTCGGCCAGTACAAGCGCATCCAGAACCGCTACGACTCCGGTGTGCTCACGGGCAAGGGCCTGACCTGGGGCGGCTCCCTGGTGCGCACCGAGGCCACCGGCTACGGCCTGGTGTTCTTCGTCGAGGAGATGCTCAAGGCCGCCGGCCAGACGATGGACGGCCAGCGGGCCGTCGTCTCCGGTTCCGGCAACGTCGCCCTCTACGCGATTGACAAGGTCCAGCAGCTGGGCGGCACGGTCGTCGCCTGCTCCGACTCCGCCGGCTACATCGTCGACGAGGCCGGCTTGGACTTCGAGCTGCTCCGCGACATCAAGGAGGTCCGCCGCGGCCGCGTCCGCGACTACGCCGAGGAGAAGGGCGGATCCGTCGGTTACGTCGAGGGCGGCTCGATCTGGGACGTCCCCTGCGACCTCGCCCTGCCGTGCGCGACCCAGAACGAGCTGGACGCGGATGCCGCCGGCGCGCTGATCGGCAACGGAGTCCGGCTGGTCGCCGAGGGAGCCAACATGCCGACCACGCCCTCGGCCATCGACACGCTGCGCGCAGCGGGCGTGCTCTATGCCCCGGGCAAGGCCTCCAACGCTGGGGGCGTCGCCACCTCCGCCCTGGAGATGCAGCAGAACGCGAGCCGGGACACCTGGACCTTCGACTACACCGAGCGGCGCCTCGAGACCATCATGGATGACATCCACCACCGGTGCCTGGCCACCGCCGACGAGTACGGCGTGCCCGGCGACTACGTCGCCGGCGCCAACCTGGCGGGGTACACCAAGGTGGCCGACGCGATGGTGGCGATGGGCGTCATCTGAGCCCCGCGGCCTGGCGGGGCCCGCCAGAGCGACCGCCCGGCCCGGATCCGCGACCCGCGCGTCAGGAGGCGCCGATGGAACCCTCCGGCTTGGCGAGCACCGGCATCTCCGGGCTCGACCGGACGATCGACCGACTGCGCCTGGGCGACAACGTCGTGTGGCAGGTCGACTCGGTCGCTGATTTCGAGGAGGTCAGCGCCCCCTTCGTGCGCCGCACGCTGGCCGAGGGACGCCAGGTGCACCGGCTGCGCTTCCGAGCCTCCGCGCCGGCGGCCAGGGGCGCCCTCGTCGCGGAGAGCGGGGCCGGGGCCCCGCCCGGGGACGGGGACGAGGACGGAACCACCACCGGGGGGACGGTCACGCACGTGCTCGACCCCTCCGAGGGCTTCGAGGCGTTCACGACGCACGTGCACCGCCTCATCCACCGGCTCGGCGCGGCGGCGCGCTACGTCGTCGACCCGCTCACCGCGCTGGAGGACGCGTGGCACTCCGACGCGATGGTCGCGAACTTCTTCGCCGTCACCTGCCCCCTCCTGTTCCAGCTGGACACCGTCGCCTACTTCTGCCTGGTGCGGGGACGGCACGCGCCCCGCACCATCGCGACCGTCCGCGACACCACCCAGGTCCTCTTCGAGCTCCACCGCATCGACGGGCGCCTCTACGTCCACCCTCTCAAGGTGTGGGCGCGGTACTCGCCGACGATGTTCTTCCCGGCGCGCCTCGACGGCGACGAAGTCCGGCCGATCACCTCCTCGGTGGAGGCCTCCCGGCTGTTCGCCGCCCAAGACGGGCGCACCGGGATCATCGATCCCTGGGCGCAGGCCGTCGACGCCGGGGACCGCGGGGCCCTGATCGCCCTGCTGGTCGGGACCGACCGGGACGACCGGATCGCGGCGCTGTGCCGCCGGTGGATGACCCGCGAGGACCTGGTCGCCATCGCGCGCCGCGTCGTCGGCACCGGGCGCATCGGCGGCAAGAGTGTCGGCATGCTGCTCGCGCGCGCGATCCTCCGACGCTCGCCCGCTTTCCCTCGCCGCGACGGGGACGCTCCGGCGGAGCGCCTGGCCGACCGGTTGGAGCCCCACGACTCCTTCTTCATCGGCTCCGACTTCTTCTACTCCTACGTCGTGGCCAACGGCTGGTGGCAGCTGCGGATGCGCCAGAAGGAGCCCGGGCGCTTCCTCGACGCCGGTGCGGAGCTCCACGACCGCCTGCTGACCGGCGCCTTCCCGCCCGCGATGCGCGACGAGTTCTGGCGCGTCCTCGACCACTTCGGGCAGTCCCCGATCATCGTGCGGTCCTCCTCCCTGCTGGAGGACGGCTTCGGCAACGCCTTCGCCGGCAAGTACGACTCTGTCTTCCTGGCGAACCAGGGCTCGCCCGAGGACCGCGAGCGCGCCTTCGAGGACGCCGTCCGACAGGTCTATGCCTCCTCGATGTCGCCCGAGGCCCTGGCCTACCGACGGACGCGCGGCCTGGAGTTCCGCGACGAACAGATGGCGATCCTGGTTCAGCGCGTCTCCGGGGACCGGCACGTGGTGCCGGCCGGGCCGGACGGCGCGGACGAGACCCTCTTCCTCCCCCACGCGGCCGGGGTCGCGAACTCCTCGAATCTGTACACGTGGTCGCCCGACCTGGATCCCGACGCCGGGATGCTCCGTCTGGTCGTCGGGCTGGGCACCCGCGCCGTCAACCGCACGGGGCGCGACTACGCGCGGGTCGCCGCCCTCGACGCGCCCCTGTCCGGCCCCTCCTGGGACGGGGAGGGCGGGCGGGCCTCCGCGCGCACCACGCAGCACCGGCTCGACGCGCTGCTCTTGTCCCGGGCCGGCTCCCCCGGGCCGTCGGCCGGGGGCCTTCCGGCGTGCGCGGTCCCGCCGGAGGAGGCGCCCGCCCCGCCCGCCGTGGTCACGCGACCCGTCAGCCTGCTCCGGGGACTCGGCCTCGCCGACGCCTGGAGGCTGTTCGCCTCCCCCGACGAGGAGGCGCGCCGGCGTCTGCGCGAACTCGGGCGCGATCCCGACATGGCCTCGGATCTCATCGATTTCCGGGGTCTGCTCGCGCCGGGCACGGGGTTCACCGGGTGGATGCGCTCAGCGCTGACCGCTCTGCGCACCGCCTACGACCATCCCGTCGACGTCGAGTTCACCCTCAACATCGACGCCGACGGCTCGTGGCGCGTCAACGTCGTCCAGTGCCGGCCCCTCCAGACACGCGGGCCGTCCTCGTCGGCAGGGACGGTGTCCGTCCCCGAGGACCCGGGCGACGCGCTCGTCGCCCTGCGCGGGCACTTCATGGGCGGTTCCGCCGCGCTTCCCCTCACCCACGTCATCCTGGTGCGCCCCGAGGCCTATGCCGAGTTGGGCGCTCGGGATCGCCACGAGGTCGCCCGCAAGGTCGGCGCCGTCACCCGCGCCCTCCGGGAGTCCCCGGTCCCGGCCTCCGCCCTGCTCCTGGGGCCCGGACGGTGGGGCACGACGACCCCTTCCCTGGGCGTGCCGGCGCATTTCGCGGAGATCGCAACGGTCGCGGCTCTCGGGGAGCTCGCCGGCGGCGCCGAGGACTTCCGCCCCGAGCTGTCCTGGGGCAGCCATTTCTTCCAGGACTTGGTCGAGGCCGGCATCTTCTACCTCGCCATCGACCCGGAGGTACCGGGCACCGCCTTCCGGCCCAGCCGGGTGCTCGACCGGCCGAACCTGCTGGCCGGCCTGGTCCCGGACGCCGCGCCTCTGGCGGATGTGCTCCATGTCGCTGCCACGGACGGCATGGAGCTGCGCGCCGACGTCGTCTCGCAACGGGTCCTCTGCCGCTGACGGGGACGGGGACTCCGGCGAGGACGCGGCCCGGTCCGTGGAGTGCGCGCGGCCCGGAGTCTTGGCACACTGGAGGCATGCCGGAACGCGCTGACCACAGTTACGAGGACCTGCTCGCCCGCGTCATGGCGGAGGGCTCGGCGAAGGGCGACCGCACCGGGACCGGGACGCGCTCGGTCTTCGGCGCCCAGCTGCGCTACGACCTCGATCGGGGGTTCCCCCTCGTCACCACCAAGAGGGTCCATCTGAGGTCCGTCGTCGGCGAGCTGCTGTGGTTCCTCTCAGGGGATTCGAACGTGCACTGGCTCCAGGAGCATGGCGTGCGCATCTGGAACGAGTGGGCCGACGAGGGCGGCGAGCTCGGCCCCGTCTACGGCGTCCAGTGGCGCCGGTGGACGGCCCCCGACGGGCGCCACATCGACCAGATCGCCCGAGTGCTGGAGACCCTGCGCACCGACCCGGACTCCCGTCGCATGGTCGTCTCGGCATGGAACGTCGCGGACCTGCCCCGCATGGCGCTGGAGCCCTGTCACGCCTTCTTCCAGCTCTACGTCGCCGACGGGCGCCTCAGCCTGCAGGTCTACCAGCGCTCCTGCGACATGTTCCTCGGCGTGCCCTTCAACATCGCCAGCTACGCCCTGCTCGCCCACATGTTCGCCCAGCAGGCGGACCTCGCGGTGGGCGACCTCGTGTGGACGGGCGGCGACTGCCACATCTACGACAACCACGTCGACCAGGTGCGCGAGCAGCTCTCGCGCGAGCCCTACCCCTTCCCGCGCCTCGAACTGCG
Source organism: Schaalia naturae (assembly GCF_042665795.1). Classification (NCBI taxonomy): domain Bacteria; kingdom Bacillati; phylum Actinomycetota; class Actinomycetes; order Actinomycetales; family Actinomycetaceae; genus Schaalia; species Schaalia naturae. The sequence continues at coordinate 147,043 of NZ_JBHTEF010000001.1, read as the reverse complement.
TCGGGCGCCCTCGATGTTCGACTACGACTTCGACGACGTCGAGGTCGTCGACTACCGTCACTGGCCGACCATCAAGGCTCCGGTGGCGGTGTGAACGGCGACAGGGATCCGGCCGCGCGCGGACGGGGCGGCGCCGCCGGCCCGTCCGCGTCGGACCGGCCGCCTCTCGCCTCGATCTGGGCGCAGGACCGCACGCGCGTCCTGGGGTCGGGACACGGGATGCTCTGGCACGTCCCGGCGGACTACCGGCATTTCCGCTCGTCGACCGTGGGCTGCCCCGTGTTGATGGGCCGGGCGTCGTGGGAGTCGCTGGGCGGCGCGCTCCCCGACCGCGCCAACATCGTCATCACCCGCACGCCCGGGTACTCCGCCCCCGGCGCCCTCGTGGTGGGATCGCTGGAGGAGGCCATCGACGAGGGCGTCTCCGCTGCCCGCAGGGACGGCGCCCCCACGGTGTGGGTGACGGGCGGCGGCAGGGTCTACGCGGAGGCCATGAGCGTGGTCGACGAGCTGGTCGTCACCGATCTGGACCTGGACGTCGTGGCCGGCGGCTGGGGCGGCCCGGTCGTGCGCGCCCCGCGGATCGATCCCGAGCTGTGGGCCGTCGATGAGACGCGCTCCGACGGCGACTGGCGACCGGTGTCCGGCGAGGCCCGATGGCGTGTCACGACGTGGATCCGCCGCCGCTGACGTCGTCCCGGCCCCCCGCCGCGACCTCCGGCGCCGTGAGCAGACGGGGCGACTGCTCCACCGCATGCGTCTCGGGGATCACTTTGGACTCGTCGAGCACCTGGAGCCGCCGCGCGGTGACGAGCACCCGCGTCTCCAGGGAACCGGCGAACCTGTTCCACGCCTCAACGGCCTTCCCCAGGCTGGAGCGCATCGACTCCGCGTGCCCGGCCAGCGCCCCGATGCGGTCGTAGAGCTGGCGGGAGAGGTCGAAGAGCTCCTTCGCCTGGTCGGTGAGGACCTGCTGCTGCCAGGCGTACCCGACCGTGCGCATGACCGACCACAGCGTCACCGGGGACGCCAACGCCACCTTCTTCCCGAACGCGTAGTCCAGCAGCGGGGGATCGGCCTCGAGAGCCGCCGAGAGCAGGGACTCCGAGGGGATGAAGGCGATGACGAAGTCCGGGCTGGCGTCCAGCGCCTCCCAGTAGGCCCTCTTCGCTAGCGCGTCCACGTGGGCGCGCAGGGCCTTGACGTGGGCCGTCATGAGCTCCTCGCGGCGACGGCCCTCCTCCCCGCCGGCGCCGGCGGGGATCTCCATCGCCCGGATGTAGGAGTCGAAGGGGACCTTCGCGTCGATGGGGAGCGACTTGCCGCCCGGCAGGTGCAGGACCATATCGGGGCGCTTGCGCCCCTCCTCCGTGGGCACCGAGGACTGGACATCGAAGTCGACGTGCTCGACCAGTCCGGCGGACTCGACGATGTTGCGCAGCTGGGCCTCCCCCCACGCCCCGCGCACCGAGGTGTTGCGCAGCGCCGCCTCCAGGGCGCTCGTGGCGGCCCTGAGCCGGTGGTCGGCGTCGCGCGCCTGGGCCATCTGCGCCTCCAGGGAACCGTACTGGCTCTGCCGCTGCTGCTCCATCTGGGTGATCGCGGCCTGCATGGCGGCGAGCCGGTCCTGGACGGGCGCCAGGGCCTCGAGCACCCGCCCGCGCTCCCGCTGCTCGCGGAGCGCCCGCTGGGAGTCCGCGGCGAGCGTCTGCTCGCGCGCCTGCGCCTGTTCCTCGATACGCGCCTCCAGGTCGGCCCGCCTGCGCTCGACCAACTCGATCTGCTCGCGCCAGTGGGACTCCCGCTCCTGGCCGGACCGCTCCATGGCGTCGATCGTGGCCCGCGCGGCCGCGAGATCCGCGGCCGTCTCCGACCGGCCCGAACGAGCCCCGCCCACCCACCCCAGGATGGCGCCCGCCGCGACGCCCGCGCACACCGCCACCACGATCATCATCCACGTCATGCCGACAGGGTACGAGGCGGCGCCGGCATCTGGAGGGCGGGCCCCGCCCGACGCGATCCGGGCAGGCCGACGCGGCTGGTCCCTCACACGGCGAAGACCACCACGCCCGTCGCCGAGGCGACGCCGGCGGCGCCGGAGACGAATCGGCGCACATCGAGCAGCTGCCCCTCGGCCAGCATGGGCTCGCCCTCGCCGGCGGCACCCGACCAGTGCAGGGCGAGATCCGGCTCAGGAGCCCAGGTCCGCCCCGGCGGCATGACGACCACGGCCGCGGCACGCACCCGGGGATCTCCGTCGCGCCGCACGATGACATCGCGCACTTCCTGGAGACGCTCCACGGTGCGGGCCAGGAGGCGGCACCGCCTCTCGGAGGCGCAGAAGGTCAGCGTGATGACGGCGTCGCCGCCCGACAGGCCCGACGCGATCGAGTCGACGCTCACGCCTCGGGTGGAGAAGACCCCCGCGAGGTCCGACACCACCCCGGAGCGGTCCGCCGTCCGGATGACGGCCACCCACCCCGGATCGGCGCCGCCGTCCTCATCGCGATCCGCCATCGGACACCTCCCCGTGTAGGGCGCGCACACCGAACGGATGCGCCGTTGCGCGGCCAGGAGCAGCGCCTCCTCGTCGGGCGCGAGGCCCTTGAGGAGCACGCCGGACCAGCCCTCCGGCCCCAGGACGACCGGGACGCCCAGCACTCCCCGGACGGGCGCCCCGCCCAGGGCGATCTCCCCGTCGAGGGCCACCTGCCCGGCGACGACGATGTCCCGGCCGTCCATGAGCGTGGACACGAGCTCCACCGTGGCGTTCGCCGTCCCGGCGGCGGTGCGCGCCCCCGACTGGTGGGTCATCCACGGGCCCACCACCATGCGGAGGTCGGGCGGCAGGGACTCGACCAGGTCGAACGCGGCGCCCATGTCGCGTCCCGCCGCCTGGGTGAGTCGAGCCTGGGCTTCGGCGATCTCCGCGGCGAAGCCGTCCAGGGGCCTCGGACCGCGCACGCGCGCGACCGCCGAGGCGCGCTCGGCGGGATCCAGACCCGCCACGCGAACCGTCGACCACAGGGGGACCACGCCGTTGCCGTGCTGGCCGCCCGCGAAGCCCGAGATCCGGTGGCGGCGGACGCCCAGCGACTGGGCGATCTCGCGGCGCATCCGCAGGGTGTCCAGCCACGCGCCCATGCCCACGACCCGATGCCGGCCCAGGGCCTCCGCGAACACGGCGACCCCGAGCTCCACCGGGTTGGTCACCATGATGACGACCTCGTGGCCGGAGCCGTTGCGGGCCAGCGCATCGGCGTAGACGTGGAGGAGTCGGGCGTTCTCGCGCGCCAGGGCATCGCGGTCCGAGGATGCGCCGGGGCGGTCGGGGGCGGTCGCGCCGGCGGCCACGATGATGACATCGGCGACGACGTCCTGCGGCCGCGTGGCGACGTCGATGAGGGGCGCGACCTCGTCATAGGCGTCCAGGAGATCGGCGCACAGCCCGTGGACGGCGGGGCCGGAGCGCCCGCCGTCGCGGCCGACGAGCTGCAGTCGGGACGATGCCGGAAGCACGTGGCGCTCGATGAGCTGGAGGCAGACGGCGCGCCCCACCGCCCCGGTCGCGCCGATCACAGCCACATCCATGACTGGAACTATAGACCGGTTTGGTGATCCCTTGACTGTTGGGTGGAGTGGGGCAGAGGACTCCGATGCGATCCGGGACCCCGGAGCCCAAGCGGCGCGCCCGGGGCCCCGGCCCCGGGTCGGCGGGCGTCAGATGCGCCCGAGAAGGTCCTCCGCGGCGCGCGGGGAGCGGTCCGCCAGCAGGCGCGCCGCGATCGCCTTCGTGTCGTGGGCGTCGTCGCCCCACACGTTCCACATCAGCACGCCCTGGAGCACTCGGTCCGCGTCCAGATAGTAGATGACGGCCTCCGAGCTCCCCTCGGCGCCCTCCGACCGGGACTTCCAGTCGATGACGGTGTCCAGGGAGGCGTCCACGCGCCCGAGCGCCTCATAGCCGTCCTCGAACAGGTCCGAGTAGAAGAAGGGCACGTGCTCGTCCACGACCCGGCCTCCCGCCGCATTCCGCCCGGCCGCCAGCCCGCCGGTCACGGCGGCGTCCTCGTGCTCGATGCGGCGCCTCCCGAAGATGGGGTCCGGCACGGCCGCGACGTCCCCGACCGCGAAGACGTCCGGGTCCGAGGTCCGCCAGAGCCCGTCGACGACGACCCCGCCGTCGACCTCCAGGCCGGCGCGCTCCGCCAGGCCCGTATCCGGCTCCTGCCCCAAACCCACCACCACGGCATCGCCCGAGAGCACCCGGCCGCCGGCGAGCGTCACATGGACGCCCGAGCCTGTGTCCTCCACGGACTCCAGACGGGAACCGGGGACCAGCTCGATGCCGTGGTCCGCGAAGACGGCGTCGAGATGGTCGGTGATCTCAGAGGGGAACTGGCGGGCGCCCACCGCCCGGCGCGAGAACACGTAGGTGACCGTGGCCTCGGTGGCGGAGAGCACGGCGGCCAGCTCGGAGCCGATGAAGCCGGCGCCGACCACGATGATGCGGGCGCCCCGGTCCGCGAGGGCGCGCAGCGCCCGGTAGTCGCCGAGGTCATGGAAATGGATGACGCGCGGTCCCGGGGTGGCCCCGGACCGGCGAGGGCGGCCCCCGGTGGCGAGGATGAGACGCCGGTACCCGATGGTGGCGCCCGAGTCGACGGTCACGGTCCGGGCGGCGGTGTCGAGGGCGGTCACCGTCGTGGAGGGCCGGAAGTCGACCCCTGGGAGCCCAGGCCCCTCGAGCCCGATCGTGTCGACGGTGGTCGTCTCCGGCTCTCGCCACAGGGCCTTCGACAGGGCCGGACGGGTGTAGGGGGCGTCGGGTTCGGCGCCGATGAGGGCGATGGCGCCCTCGGGATCCCGGGACCGGATGCCTCTCACCGCCGCGGCGCCCGCCATCCCCGCCCCGACGATGACGTACTCGAAAGACTCGTTGCTCATGCAACTACCGTAGGCCAGCCCGCGGGCGCCGAGGCGCGTTTCCGGTCACATCGCCCGTCCCGGGGACCCGCGTCGCCGTCCCGCCTCATCTGGGACCAAGGTCGCAGACGGACGCCCTCGTCGAGGCCGGGCGCGCACCCCACGGCAGAGTGCACGTCCACCCAGCCCCGGAGTTCCCGCCTGCACGCATGTGCCGATCTACGCTGGATGCGCCAGCAATGAAGCTCGACTCATCGAGGACTGATGACACCTATCGATCTCGGTCGCCAGTCGACCGATCCCCAGACCACCCCGGCGCGCATCGCCGCGCACCGGGCCCCACGCCCCTCCCGCCGCCGCAGGCGCGCCCGGGGCAGCGCCCTGCTCCTCGCCGCGGCACTCCCCCTGGCCGGATGCGCCTCGGGGGGAGGCGAGGGATCGGACGCCACCGTCGGGGGCGGCGAGGCCAGCCTCGTCCTCCCCGACCTCTCCCAGGCCTCCATCACCGGCGGGGTCGACGGCCGCGCGCTCCTGTCGATCGGGCTGATCGTGTGCGCCCTCGGCCTGCTCTTCGGGCTGTGGACCTATATGAGGCTGCGCGATCTGCCCGTCCACCACGCCATGCGCGACATCTCGGAGCTGATCTACTCGACCTGCAAGGCGTACCTGCTGCGCCAGGGGCGGTTCCTGCTCATCCTCTGGGCGTTCATCACGGTCATCGTGTTCATCTACTACAAGCTGCTCGTCGACTTCACGTGGGGGAAGACGCTCACCGTCATCGGATTCAGCCTCCTGGGCATGGCGGGCTCCTACTCGGTGGCGTGGTTCGGCATCCGGGTCAACACCTTCGCCAACTCGCGCACGGCCTTCGCGTCGCTTCGGGGCCGGCCGATCGAGACGCACCGCATCCCCATGCGCTCGGGCATGTCGATCGGCATGGTGCTGATCTCCCTGGAACTGCTGATGATGCTGGTCATCCTCCTGTTCCTCCCCGCCGACACGGCGGGCGCCTGCTTCATCGGCTTCGCGATCGGCGAGTCCCTGGGGGCCGCCGCCCTGCGCATCGCCGGCGGGATCTTCACCAAGATCGCGGACATCGGCTCCGACCTCATGAAGATCGTCTTCAAGATCGACGAGGACGACCCCCGCAACCCCGGCGTCATCGCCGACTGCACCGGCGACAACGCCGGGGACTCCGTCGGCCCCTCGGCGGACGGCTTCGAGACCTACGGCGTGACGGGCGTGGCCCTGGTCACCTTCATCATCCTGGCGGTGCCGGACCCCGTCCTGCAGGCGACGCTGCTCGTGTGGATCTTCGTCCTCAGGTCCGTGATGATCCTCGCCTCCGCCCTCGCCTACGGCATCAACTCGAGGATCGCGACGGCTCGCTTCGCTGAGGCGAAACGGATGAACTTCGAGGCGCCGCTGTCCACGCTGGTGTGGCTGACCTCGGGGCTGTGCATCGCTTTCACGTACCTCACCAGCTGGTACGTCCTGGGCGGCGTCGCGGGGATGATCTGGCTGAAGCTCGCCACAATCATCACCTGCGGCACGCTGGCCGGCGCGCTCATCCCCGAACTCGTCAAGGTGTTCACCTCGACGAAGTCCCGCCACGTGCGTGAGACGGTGAAGAGCTCACGCCAGGGAGGCGCTTCGCTCAACATCCTCTCCGGCATCGTCGCGGGGAATTTCTCGGCCTACTGGCTGGGCATCACCATCGTGGGACTCATGGGCCTCGCGTTCCTCATCTCCACGACGATGCCCGCCGACATCATGCTCGCCCCCGCCGTCTTCGCCTTCGGCCTGGTCGCCTTCGGGTTCCTGGGCATGGGGCCCGTCACCATCGCGGTCGACTCCTACGGCCCGGTCACCGACAACGCCCAGTCCGTCTACGAGCTCTCCCGCATCGAGCACATCGACGGCATCGACTCCGAGATCGAGCGCGGCTTCGGCTTCGCCCCCCAGTGGGAGAACTCCAAGCTCATGCTGGAGGAGAACGACGGGGCCGGCAACACCTTCAAGGCGACGGCCAAGCCGGTCCTCATCGGCACCGCCGTCGTGGGGGCCACCACGATGATCTTCTCCATCATCATCGGTCTGACGGAGGGCCTGACGACGAACACCGAGATGCTCTCGATCATGCACGCCCCGTTCCTCCTGGGACTCATCACCGGCGGCGCCGTCATCTACTGGTTCTCCGGCGCGTCCATCCAAGCGGTCACCACGGGCGCCTACCGGGCGGTGGAGTTCATCAAGGAGACGATCCACCTGGACGCCTCCACGGAGCGCGCTAGCGCGAAGGACTCGCGCAAGGTCGTCGACATCTGCACGCAGTACGCCCAGCAGGGGATGATCCAGATCTTCCTGGCGGTGTTCTTCGGGACGCTCGCCTTCGCCTTCGTCGAGCCGTACTTCTTCATCGGCTACCTCATCTCGATCGCCCTGTTCGGCCTGTACCAGGCCATCTACATGGCGAACGCCGGCGGCGCCTGGGACAACGCCAAGAAGATCGTGGAGACGGACCTGCACGCCAAGGGCACCGCCCTCCACGACGCCACGATCGTCGGAGACACGGTCGGCGACCCTTACAAGGACACGGCCTCGGTCGCGCTCAACCCCATCATCAAGTTCACGACGCTCTTCGGGCTGCTGGCCGTGGAGCTGGCCGTCAGCCTGTCCGCCCAGGGCCTGGGCGTCCTGGTGAACGTCCTCGCCGTCGTGTTCTTCCTGGTGTCGGCCTTCTTCGTGTACCGGTCGTTCTACGGGATGCGGATCAAGGCCGGTATGACCGACGAGCCGGACGACGAAGGGGCGCCGGCGCCCCAGGCCGTGAAGTGAAAGGAGCGACATGATGAGAATCGCCATCAAACGCGGCGCCACCCTGGTCGACGATGAGGGCCACATCGCCGGGCACGACTCCGGCGCCACCCTGGTCCGCCGTCTGCTGCGCATCTTCCCCGAGGCCTCGCTGATCGGACCGGGAGCCCGCCGTTGCGACGGGTTCGACCAGGTCCCCCTGGAGTTCATCGACCCGGAGCAGACCGTCATCATTAACATGGACGTCCTCGACTCCCTGGGAGTGTGGAACACCGTGTTCCATTCCTCTGGCGGGGTTCCCCCGAGGATCATGAACTTCGTGTGGTGGTCCACGGCCTCCCTCAGCGAAGACGTGCAGACCGCCTCCTTCGCGCTGTCATGCGCCCTGTTCCCGACCTTCGCGAACTCGGAGCGCACCGCCACCGAGACCCGCGAGTTGGTCGCGAGGTGGACCGTCCCGAAGCTCGCCGAGCAGGCACGGCTGGCATGGGTCAACCTCGGCTTCCGGCTCGACCACGTCCAGCCGCGACAGGAGCCCGAGATCCCCGTGGTCCTCTACCCGGCGATCTACCTCTCCGAGCGCAAGCAGCCCCAGGTCTTCATGGACGTCGTCGACCAGGTCCGCCGGCGCACGCCCATCGAGGTCGAGATGCGCCTGCACGAATCGCACCTGGTCAGCGAGCTGGCCATGTCGATCTCGCGGCGCAACTGGGTGTGGGTCGGTCCGCTGACGGCGTCGCGCACCTCGTACTGGGCGGCGCTAGCGCACACGACGGCCTTCCTCGCCACCGCCACCGAGGAGTCCTACGGGCTGTCCTACGTCGAGGCCATGGGGGCCGGGGCGATCGGGATCCTCCCCGACCGGCAGTGGGCGCGGGCGTTGGTGCCAGAGCGCTACCCGTTCCTCTACTCGACGCCCTCCCAGGCCGCCGACATGCTGGAACGCGCCGTCACCGAGACCGAGGACTGCCGCGAGGAGCTGGACGGACTGGTCGGCGGGAGCTTCCGCCGGTGGATCCAGGACCATCACAGCGACGACGCCTTCGATCGCGAGATCGTCGAGAGGGTCCGCGACTGGTTCGGAGAGTGAGCACGCCTGCCGGGCGGCCCGGACTCCGGACCGCACGGCAGGCCGGTACTCTGGCGGCGGGGTTCGCGCGGGATCGCGGCGCCGGGCGCGGGGTTGACGGCCGGATCCGGCCTTCGGAGCCCCTCAGATCGCGTTGAACCCCGCCACCGGCGTCGTCAGGCGTCGCCACCCCCGCCTTCAGCGCGCTCGCCCCTGCCGACGGCTCGTCCACAGGCTCGCCCCCGATACTTGATACTTCATGCCGATTCGTGTCGACTGGTGTCATGAACGAGCTGGAACGCGCGCGAGCCCACATCGTGGTGTCGACGCATGCGACTTCCCACCGGTGTGCCGCTCGCCGCGACGCCGGGGAGATCGTCCGCGTCCACCGAAACGTGTACGTCCACTCCTCCTACCTGGCCGATGCCGCCGACCGGTGGGATGCCGCCCGGCGTGCCACCGCCGCGCGGACCTGTGCCGTCGCGATGGCGCTCGGCCCCGGGGCCGTGGTCGTCGGCCAGGCCGCCGCCGCGGCCCACGGCATCGAGGCGGCCTCCGACCTCGTGGATGTGCATGTCTGCGTTCGGTCCCCTTCTCATCGCAGTCGGGAGGAGCTTCCGGCGCTCCCGTTCCCCGGTGGGCGGATCCGCGGCGGCGTGGTGCCGCCTGTCCGATTGGTCCGGCACGAGACGGCGCTGGAGGATTCGTGGACCGCCTGGGTGGCACCCGGAGTCCGGGCGAGCGACCTCCCGACGACGGGAGCGATGTGCGCGCAACTGCTGGCTCCTCGCGACGGGACGGTCGCGGTGTCCGGGATCCTGCAGGCGATGAGCGGCTTCACCCGGTTCGCGGACCGCGTCGGCGCAAGCCGCATCCGAGAGGGACAGGCGCGGCAACAGATCGCCGACCGTCTCGATCGGATCACCGCGCGACGCGGAAGGAGGAGGGCCCGCGCCGTCATCTCCGCCGCCGATGGGGCGTGCGAATCGGTTCCCGAACGGGTGCTCCTGTGGATTCTCAAAGCCGCCGGATTCGCCGGCGTTCTGACCCAGGTCCATCATCGGGTGGGAGGCCGCGACTACTACGTCGACTTCGAGATCCCTCCCTATCGCGTCGTCGTCGAATCCGATTCCGACGGCAAGCACCAGAAGCACGGTGAGACCGCCGCGGACGTCCACGGGTCCTATGACAAGCAGATGCGTCGCCAGAAGGCGCTGGAGTCGATCGGCCTGGCGTTCGTCCGGTTCAAGCCCAACGAGTACAACGACCCTTCCCTCGTCATCGAGGAGATCGCCCGCCGGTGCGGGCTGCGCACGCCGCCGAGGGCAGTCCCGTCTCTTCTTCGCTGAAGGCGGGGTTCGCGCGGGATCGCGGCGCCGGGCGCGGGGTTGACGGCCGGATCCGGCCCTCGGAGCCCCTCAGATCGCGTTGGACCCCGCCACCGGCGCCGCCCTACGCCCTGAAGCCTCAGGCCAGCCCCAGGTCGGCCAGGCGCAGGGCGCTGAGGTAGGGGTACCCGGCGGCCTCGATCGCCTCCCGCGCGCCGGTCGCCCGATCGACGATGACGGCGACGGCCAGGACCCGGGCGCCCGCCTCGGTGAGCGCCGCCGCCGCCTCCAACGGGGATCCCCCCGTCGTGGAGGTGTCCTCCAGGACGACGACCCGTCTGCCTGCGACGTCGGGCCCCTCGATCCGGCGGCGCATGCCGTGGTCCTTCGCCGCCTTGCGCACGACGAAGGCGTCCACGTCCAGCCCGCGCGACGCGGCGGCGTGCAGGATCGCGGTGGCCACCGGGTCGGCGCCCATCGTCAGGCCGCCCACCGCGTCGTAGTCGCCGGGCGCGAAGCCGGACTCCTCCAGGAGGTCCAGCATGACGTGGCCGATCAGCGGTGCCGCCTCATGGTGGAGGGTCGCCCGCCGCATGTCGACGTAGAAGTCGGACTCCCGTCCGGACGCCAGCGTGACGTGCTGGCGGATGACGGCCAGGTCCCGCACCAGTTCGGCCAGGCGCGCCCTCTGCGAATCGTTGGTCATGGACGCCAGCCTATCGGGATCGGCCCCTCCCGCCTGCGGGCGTCGGCATCGTGGCGCGGCCATCGACGAGGTCGTGGCCGGTGCGGGCTGCGGCACGCACCGCCTCACATGTGCGGCAGGCGCCGGACCGCGCCGCGCACGGCCCATCTGGGCGCCAGCCGGGCGGCGCGGCCCGCCGCCTTGTACAGCGGTGTCGGGGTGACCAGGACCCGGCCTCGGCGCACGGCGTCGAGGGCGGAGCCGACGACCTGCTCGGCCGAGCACCACGCCCACCCGGGAGTGCCGGACACGTCGACGCCCGCCGCGTCGTGGAAGCCGGTGCGCGTCAGCCCCGGGCACACCGCGGTCGCCGTGACGTCGCTTCCCGCCAGCTCCACCGAGAGCCCCTCCGTGAACGCCCGGACCCACGCCTTGTGCGCCGAGTACGTGCCCATGCCGGTGTCCGCCGCGACCGAGGCCACGTTGAGGATCGCGCCGTGCCCGCGGCTCCCCCGCGCCAGCATCGCCCGGCCGGCCCTGTGGCTGAGGACCATGACGGCGCGCACCATGACGTCCAGGGCTGCCTGCTCGCGCCCCAGGGAGTCCTCCAGGAACGGCCGCCCCAACCCGAACCCGGCGTTGTTGACCAGCAGGCCGACCGGCGCGAGCCCCGTTCCGTCGCCCCGTTGCGCGTCCAGGCGGACGGCCACCCGCTCGACGTCTTCGGGCCGGGCGAGATCGGCGGGGACGACCTCCGCGCGGACGCCGGCGACCCAGCGCAGCCGCTCGGCCATCCGGTCCAGGGCATCCCGGTGTCGCGCGACGAGGACGAGATCGTGGCGCGCGGCGGCGAGCTGCCAGCAGAACTCCTCGCCGAGCCCCGAGGTCGCGCCCGTCACCAGTGCTGTGCCCATGGGAGGATCCTAGACGCGCCCGCCTCAGGGGAGCACCGGCCCGCCGCGCAGGCGCCGCGCCTCCGTCATCATCCTCAGCAGGTCGTCGCGCCCGCCGGGCTCCTCCTGTCCACCCCACCACAGGAGCACCTCGAGGAGGGTGGCGATGACGAGCCGCGCAGCCACATGGACGGCGAGGTCCGAGGGGCCATCGCCGCTGGGATCTCCTGGAGCACCCCGCCCGGAGGAAGCGGCTCCGCCGCGAGCACCGGCCGGGAGAATCCGGGCGACGGCCCCGGTCCACGTCGCGGATCGCGCATACAGCGCCGACCGGAGGGACGGTGTGCGGGCGACCAACCTGACACTGGACCGCAGCCGGCCGAAGGCCTCGTCGTCGACATGGCGGACATGGGCCTCGAGCAGGTCGAGCGCCAACGTGACAAGGTCCCCTCCCGGCGGCGGCGCCACCGAGGCGACCAGGTCCTCCACGGTGAGGAGATCGGGCGGGCCGACCACCACATCCTCCTTGCTGGAGAAGTGCCGGAAGAACGTCACGCGGGATACGCCCGCCGCGCGGACGATCTGATCGACTCCGACGTCGGAGAAGCCATGGGCCTCGAACAACTCGAAAGCCGCAGAGCGGATGCGCCGGCGGGTCTCTCGGCGTTTGCGCCGCTGCCACTGCTCGCGGGCCGTCACGGCCCGAGGGGTGAGCCCGCGTCCGTCGAACCGCCGGTCGCCGTCACCCGAGTCGTCCCCGTGGTCCTCGCCACGCGCAAGGGCGTTCACGTCGTTCATGCCTGGGGCTCCTCCGAGATCTGTCCCCGCGAGCAGCCCCGCCCGAGGGCGAGGCCGGCCACACCGACGATCATGCTCACCGCGACTCCCATCAGCAAGGCCCACACCAAGGCGTCAGCATAAGCGGTTCCCGCCGCCGCGCGGATCGCGTCGGCCAGGACGGGGGGTTGCCGGTCGGCGGCGTCGAAGGCCTGGGCCACAGTGGTTCCCAGATCGCCCTCGACGGCGCTCCCCGGCAGAAGCCGCGGCAGCCGTCGCAGATAGACGAGGCCCGAGACGCCTCCGATCATGGTCACCCCGAGCACGGACCCGAAGGTCCGCAGGACGTTGAGCAGGGCTGACCCGCGTCCGCGGGAGGCCGAGGGGATGTGGTCCATTCCCAGCGCCATCGCAGTGGACTGCCCGATGCCGGCTCCTGATCCCACGACGAACTCCCCGATGAGGACTCCCGCCAGGAGGTTGTCTCCGATCCCCCAGGCCATGGCCCCGAGCCCGGCACCCAGAGCGACGACGCTCGACAGGCAGGTCCGGATCGCACCGTGGCGCCGGACGACATGTTCCGTGGCGCTTCCTGCGAGGATCGCTCCCAGGAGGAGGGGAAGCAGAAAGGCGCTGCCGACCATCGCGCTGTGTCCGAGCACCGTCTGGAGGTAGCTGGGAAGCACGAAGATCAACCCGTAGAGGACGACGTTGAGCAGTCCGAGGACCAGGGCGGCCAACGCGAAGCGACGATCTGCGAACAAGCCGAATCCGACGACGGGGTCGCCCGACTGGAGGTCGAGGACGACGATGACCGCGAGCAGGACTGTGCCTGCGAGCACCAGGATCCCGGCAGGAACGACCGCGGGTTCCTCCCCCATCCGGATCAGGCCGGCCGTGAGAACGGTGACCGCGAGCGCCATCGCGACCCCTCCCCCACACGCGTGATCCTGCCTGCCCGGACACCGCTCCTGCGGGCTCGGCGGACGAGGCGGGGACAGCGCGCACGATACATGCCAGCGCTATCCCCATGGCGAGCAGGTCGAACACGAAGATGGTCCGCCATCCCCACAGCGTCACCAGGCCTCCGCCGACGAGCGGTCCGAGCGGAGTGGCGAGGACTGTGACCAGCGTCCACACGGTCATGGCCCGCTGCCGGTACTGGGGGACGAAGAGGGACGGGATCATCGCCATCGACATCGGGGTGAAGACGCTGGCTCCGCACCCCATGAGGGCGCGCCCGACCATGAGGACTCCCACGCCCGGGGCGATCGCACCGGTCACGCATCCGACCAGGAAGAGCGACGCCCCGGACAGGAGGACACGCCGGTGACCGAACCGGTCGCCCAAGAATCCCCCGGGGACCAGGGCTGCCGCGAACACCAGGTTGTAGACCGCGATCAACCACTGCTGTTCCCCGGTCGAGGCGTCGAGGTCCACGGATAGCACCGGAAGGGCGACATTGAGTGCCGACGTGTTGAGGAAGAGGACGGCAACAGCCCCCGACAACGCGGCCAGGGCCTTCCAGTCAGCCGTCGGGGGGCACGAGCCAGTTCCCTCATTTTTCATATGAAACATAGTATCATATGAATCCCCCCCCCCCCCCCCGGCTCCTGCAGGTGACGACCGAGCATTCGAGAGCAGGCGGGCCGATCCCCGCCATCGTGATCACCGCATCACGGCGTCGCGCTGAACCGCCGTGAGCGGGCGGTCGGCGTAGACGAGGCGCACCGCATGCGGATCCGGGTTCCCCGAGTCGGGGCCGCGGTGCTGGAGCGTCAGGCCCAGCTTCTCCGCCACGCGGGCCGACGCCCGGTTGTGCTCAAGCAGATAGGCGACGACGGGCAGCGCGGAGTCGGTCCGGTGGGCTTCGTCGACGGCCCGGCGCCCGACCAGCGTCGCGATGCCCCGCCCGTGCGCCTCGAATGCGATCCGGTAGCCAAGGTTCCAGAAGGCGCCCCGCCTGGCCGAGCATCCCACGTGGCCGAGGAGCTCCTGGCTGGAGGCCGCGCGCACGATCCAGTAGGACAGCCCGTCCCGCGCCCAGGCGTCGATCCACCCGCGCACCATCTCTCGGGTCTGCCGGATGTCCCTGTGCCGCCCGGACGGAAGATGGGTCCACACCCGCGGATCGCCGTAGATCGCGTGGAGCGCCGGCACGTCGCCGAGCGTCGGCACGTCCAGCTGCAGGTCCTCGAGGCGCATCGGCAGTCCCTTCACACTTCCCGGCATCCGCTCTCCGATGAGCACGGTACAGGGCCGGCATGGACGCGGCGGGCCCGCCCGCCCGGCTCACCCGTCCTCCCCGCCCCCGGGCGCGTCCGCTCCCCGCTTGGTCCCTAAGCTGGGGGCATGAGGATCGCCACCTGGAACGTCAATTCCATCCGCACCCGCGTCGACCGGGTGATCGCGTTCCTGGAGCGTTCAGACACCGATGTGCTGGCGATGCAGGAGATCAAGTGCCGCCCCGACCAGTTCCCCCGCGCCGCCTTCGAGGAGGCCGGCTACGAGGTCGCCGTCCACGGGCTCAACCAGTGGAACGGGGTGGCCGTGGCCTCCCGGATGCCCATCACGGACGTCCGGGACCGCTTCGCCGCCCAGCCGACCTGGGGCGAGCCGCCCGTGGTCGAGGCCCGCGCCCTCGGCGTCACCGTCCAGCGCCCCGGCGAGGCGTCCTCGACGATCTGGAGCCTGTACGTGCCCAACGGACGCGAACTCGACCACCCCCACTACCGGTATAAGCTCGCCTGGCTCCGGGCTCTGCACGCGGACGCCCGCACGTGGCTGGCCGCGGACCCCGGAGCGCGGATCGCGCTGGTCGGGGACTGGAACGTGGCCCCGACCGACCAGGACGTGTGGGACATGGGGTTCTTCGAGGGGAAGACCCATGTCTCCGGACCCGAGCGCGCCGCCTTCGCCGCCTTCGCCGACGACGGATGGGTCGAGGTCACCCGGCCCCTCGTCACGAACTACACCTACTGGGACTACCAGCAACTGCGCTTCCCCCGCAATGAGGGGATGCGCATCGACTTCGTCTACGCCTCGCCGGCCTTGGCGGCGGCCGTGACCGGCGCGGCGATCGACCGCGACGAGCGCAAGGGGAAGGGCGCCTCCGACCACGTGCCCGTCCTCGTCGACGCGGATTGAGACTCGCCGCGGGCCCCGGCGGGGTCGCCCGTCAGTCCGAGGCGATGAGGCCGAGGACCTCCTGGTTGAGCCGCGACCAGTGCTCCCTGTGCCAGGGTCCGAAGGGCTCGACGCCCAGGAACGCCGCGGCGGCGTCCAGCCGGCGATCCACCCACAGGAAAGACCCGGACTGGCCGAAGTGCCCGAAGACCCATGGCGAGGCGTCGGGCGCCGTCCAGTGGGGATGCTTGTGCCCGCGGATCTCCACGCCCAGGCCCCACGGGTTGGGCGTCTGGCGCCCGTATCCGGGCACGACGCCGACCAGATCGGGGAAGACCGGCTTCGTCGCCTCCTCGTCCAGCGCCGGGGAGACCAGCACGGGATGGAGCAGCTCTCCGGCGAGCGCCATCAGGTCCTCCACTGAGGCCCGGCCCGACCAGGCGGGCGAGCCCGGCACATCCGCGGTGGCCATCCCCAGAGGCTCCAGGACCGTCTGCTCGATCCACCGGTCGAGTGCGGTGGCGGTGGCGGCCTCGACGGCGCGGCCCATCACCTCGATGCCCCGGTTCGAGTAGATGCGGCGCGCCCCGGGAGCGGCCAGCACCACGTCGGAGTCCTGGGACAGGCCCGAGGAGTGGCTCATCAGATGGCGCAGCGTCGCCCCAGGCGGCCCCATCGGGTCGTCGAGGCCCAGGTATCCCTGGTCGACGGCGACCAGCGTCGCGCGCGCGGCCAGCACCTTCGTCACCGACGCCAGGTCCAGGACGCGGGCCGTGTCGCCCTCGACGTGGAGGACCCGGCCGCGGTGGAGGACGGCCAGGGAATGCTCGAAGGGGACGGGGAACAGATCCGTGGACGGGCTCGCTTGCTCCATGGCTCCGATCATGCCAGCCTGCGAGAGCGGCCGGGAGCCGCCGGGAGGCTCACGCGTCCGCCATCCCCGTGTACATCCGCATCGAACGGGCGAAGATGTCCCCCAGATCCTCCGGGACGCTGGCCGCCGCCAGCAGAACCGTCTCCGGCGTGAGGGCCAGCAGCCGCGCACTGGTCGCCAGGAACGTCGAGATCGGGTAGCGGCCGGCGTCCGTGTCGGCCAGATAGCGCGTGTGAACGGCGAGGCCGTACCAGGTGCGGATCAGGCAGTCCGCGAGGGCGTCGGCCCGGAGGTCGCTGCGGCACCGGCCGTGGTCTGCCAGGACTCCCAGCTGTTCGACGAGGAAGGCCCGCAGAGCGCGGAAGCGGGAGACGTAGTGGGCGTGGGCGGGATGGGAGGGACACGCCGATTCCACGGCCAGCGCGGAGTCCACCGACATCATCAGCGTGGCCGCCTCCGGGTTCTTGGCCAGCCGCATCAACTGGAGTGACAGCGCCCCCAGGTCCCCCGGGATCACGCCGCGCTCGACGAGGCCGGCGCCGCCCTCGTCGATCTCCACCCCCACGAGTCCCATCTGCTGCTCGAAACGGTGGATGACCGCCAGCAGCAGGGCTTCCTTGGAGGGGAAGTGGTAGATGACGGCGGGGTGGGAGATCCCAACCTCCCGGCCGACGTCGCGCAGGGAGAAGCCGTGGTAGCCGGACTCGGCGATCAACCGCATCGCGGCGTCGAGGATGGACTCCCTGGTGGCCTGCCCAGCGGAGTAGGAGCCGCGAGTGCGGTGCTCAGCCGGCATGGCTCCCCTTCCCCGAACTGCGATGACGTCTGGCCATTGTCGCACGGCCGGGAGGGCGCGGGGGCGGCACCTCGGTCCCAGGACGTCGCGCGCCCCAGCCGCCCGGGACGGCGTCGGGCCCCGGGGCGGGGCCCCGGAGCCCGGGGCCTCACCAGTTCACGGAGACGTCCGCCGGCTCGACCACGGGTTCGCCGCGCACGACGGTGAGCGACGTGAGGTCGTCGGAGACGTCGACGCGCACCGTGTCGCCGTCCTGGGCCTCCCCGGCCAGCAGCAGGCGGGCCAAGCGGTCACCGATCTCGCGCTGGACGGTGCGCTTGAGGGGGCGGGCGCCGTAGGCCGGGTCGTACCCCACCCGCGTCAGCCACCCCTTGGCGGGCTCGGAGACGTCGAGCGTGATGCGGCGCTCCCTCAGCCGTCTCGCCATGAGGTCGACCTGGAGGTCGACGATCTGGGACAGGTCCTCCTGGGAGAGCGGGTCGAAGATCAGCACCTCATCCAGGCGGTTGAGGAACTCCGGCTTGAACGCGGCGTGCACCGTGTCCATGACCGCCTGCCGCTTCTGGTCGCGGTCCAGCCCGGGATCCACCAGGAACTGCGAGCCCAGGTTGGAGGTGAGGATGAGGATCGTGTTGCGGAAGTCGACCGTGCGGCCCTGGCCGTCGGTCAGGCGGCCGTCGTCGAGGACCTGCAGGAGGATGTTGAAAATCTCCGGGTCGGCCTTCTCCACCTCGTCGAGCAGGATGACGGAGTACGGACGGCGGCGCACCGCCTCGGTGAGCTGGCCGCCTTCCTCGTAGCCGACGTATCCCGGGGGCGCGCCCACCAGGCGGGACACGGAGTGCTTCTCCGAGTACTCGCTCATGTCGATGCGGACCATGGCGTGCTCGTCGTCGAAGAGGAAGTCCGCCAGGGACTTCGCGAGCTCCGTCTTGCCGACGCCCGTGGGCCCGAGGAACAGGAACGATCCCGTGGGGCGGTTGGGGTCCGAGATCCCCGCGCGCGACCGGCGCACGGCGTCGGCCACCGCGTGCACCGCGGACTTCTGCCCGATCAGGCGGCGCCCGATGACCTCCTCCATGTCCAGGAGCTTCTCAGTCTCGCCCTGGAGCAGCCGCCCCGTGGGGATGCCGGTCCACGCCTGGACGACCTCGGCGATCTCGGCGGGACCGACCTTCTCCGCGATCATCGGCTCGGGGGCGTCGCCGCCCGCGGTCTGCGCGTCCGCCTGGGCCTCGGCCTCGGCGATCTGGCGCTCGACGGTCGGGATCTCGCCGTTCTGCAGGCGTCCGGCCTCCTCCCACCGGTTCTCGCGGATGGCCAGGTCCAGCTGGGTGCGCAGCTCGTCCAGCCGGACCCGCAGGTCGCCGACGCGGTTGTGCCCGGCCTTCTCCGCCTCCCAGCGGGCGGTGAGGGCGTTGAGCCTCTCCTGCTTGTCGGCCAGGTCGCCGCGCAGCTTCGCCAGCCGGTCCTGGGTCGCCTCGTCGGTGGCATCGGGATCGGACTCCGTGAGGTAGGACTCCTCCATGCGCAGGCGGTCGACCTGGCGGCGCAGCTCATCGATCTCGACGGGGCTGGAGTCGAGTTCCATGCGCAGGCGCGAGGCGGCCTCGTCGATCAGGTCGATCGCCTTGTCGGGCAGCTGGCGTCCGGTGATGTAGCGGTCGGAGAGCTGGGCGGCCGCCACCAGCGCGCCGTCGGAGATCGTCACCTTGTGGTGGGCCTCGTACTTCGGCGCGATGCCGCGCAGGATCGCGACGGTGTCCTCCACCGAGGGCTCGCCGACGAAGACCTGCTGGAAACGGCGCTCCAGGGCGGGGTCCTTCTCGATGTGCTCGCGATACTCGTCCAGGGTGGTGGCGCCGACCAGACGCAGCTCACCGCGCGCGAGCATCGGCTTGAGCATGTTGCCGGCGTCGGTGGACCCCTCGGCCGAGCCCGCGCCGACGACGGTGTGGAGTTCGTCGATGAAGGTGATGATCTGGCCGTCGGAGTTCTTGATCTCCTCGAGGACCGCCTTCATGCGCTCCTCGAAGTCGCCGCGGTACTTCGCGCCGGCCACCATCGAGGTGAGGTCCAGAGCGATGAGCCGCTTGTCGCGCAGGGAGTCGGGGACGTCGCCGGCGACGATGCGCTGGGCGAGGCCCTCCACGACCGCCGTCTTGCCCACGCCCGGCTCTCCGATGAGGACCGGGTTGTTCTTCGTGCGCCGGGACAGGACCTGGATGACGCGGCGGATCTCCGTATCGCGGCCGATGACGGGATCGAGCCTGCCCTCGCGCGCGGATTCGGTGAGGTCGCGCCCGTACTTCTTGAGCGCCTCGAAGGAGCCCTCCGGGTCCTTGGTCGTCACGGGGTCGGGGCGCAGTTCCTTGAGGCGCGCCTCCAGGGCGTCGGGGGTCGCTCCCGCCTGGGTGAGGATGCGGCCCGCCTCGTCGCCCGAGGCCCCGCCCGCCGCGATGGCGATGAGCAGGTGCTCGGTGGAGACATAGGAGTCGCCTCCCTGCGCGGCCCGCTTCTGCGCGTCGGTGATGACGCTCATGAGCCCGCGCGATGTCTGGGGCTGGGCCACCGCCGCCCCCGAGCTGGCCGGCAGGGCGACCAGCGCGTTGCGCACGCGCGAGCCCACCGCCTGACGGTCGGCGCCGACGGCTGCGAGCAGCGACACCGCGATGCCCTCCTGTTGGCCCAGCAGAGCCTCAAGCAGGTGGAGGGGCAGCACCTGCGGGTTTCCGGCTGCCGCCGCCGACTGGACAGCGGAGCCGATGGCTTCCTGGGCCTTCGTCGTGAATTCCTCGTTCACGTCTTCCTCCTGATGCCTCGCGGATGCGCGGCGATGAGATGTTCCGAGGTCCGCTCGGCATGTCGGCCGGTCGGACACCTACGGTTCTCAACGCGCTCAATCTTGAGTCTATTCCACTCAACTTCGTTCTGCTCGCCCTCGCGCCCCCGGAATCCGCCCGCGCCGGATCCCGGCGCGGCTCGGCCGGCCGGCGCCCGGCGGCCGCATACCTCACAATCAGCGCCGCTGTGCCGATGACGCTGGTGTAGTGCCATTTGCGCGTGTGGCAAGGAGGACACCGTAACGATGGATCGTTCAGCACAGCCAGGATGGCGACAACGGGTCGCCAGCATGTCGGTGGGCGTCCGTTTCATGGGAGCCCTGGCGATCGGAGGGCTGGCGGGGTTCGTGGCGGTCGGCGTGGGACTGGTCGGCATGGGGGACATCAGCGCCTACGCGCAGTCCATCTACTCCGACGCCCTGGTTCCCAACCAGACGCTCGCCGAGGTGAGGGCCGAGGTGGTGGCCACCCAACGGGACCTGGCGAACCTGGCGCTCGCACCCGACGACGCCGCATACGCCGATCTGGAGGCCGGCCTCGAGGAGGATGACTCGTCCCTCGACGCGCTGGTCGCCGACTACGGCGCGCTCCCGCTCACGGAGGACCAGGGCGTCGCTCTGCGCAAGTTCAACGCCTGGTGGGAGTCGTATCGCGCGGTCCGCGACCGCTTTCTCACCCCGCTGGCCCGGTCGGGGGACTCCGCCGCCTTCCAGGAGCTCTACCTCGGGACGATGTCGACACTGGCGGCGAACGCCCAGAACGAGCTCGACACGCTGGAAGATCTCTCGGCGACCGTCGCCGAGCAGAGCGCGCAGCAGGTGGGCGACGTGTACCAGCGGGCACGGCTGTCGATGGCGGCCTGCCTCGTGGTGGGCAGCGTCATCGCGCTGGACGTCGTCAGGCGCGTCGTGCGCGGCATCATGCGGTCCCTCCGCCGGATCGAGGAGGCGGTGCGGCACGTCGCCGACGGCGACCTCACGACCGCGGTCCATCTCGACTCGACCGACGAGATCGGCCGCATGGGCATCGCCCTGAACCGAGCGACCGAGTCGATGCGGCAGATGGTCCACGGCATCTCCGAACGCGCCACCGCCCTGGCCGCGGCCAGCGAGGAGCTCACCGCGACGAGCCGCTCCATCGCCTCCGCCACATGGGAGGTCTCGAAACGCGCGGAGGACGTCAGTTCGGCGGCCGGGGGGATCTCAGCGCACGTCGCCACGGCCGCCGCCGGAACAGAGCAGCTCGGCGCCTCGATCCAGGAGATCTCGGCCAGCGCGGCGCGAGCGGCCGACGTCGCCGGCCGAGCCGTCGGGCTGGCAGAGTCCGCCCACGCGACGATGGACGCGCTGGGCCGCTCCTCCACGGAGGTCAACGAGGTCGTCGACACCATCACGACGATCGCCAAGCAGACCAACCTGCTGGCGCTCAACGCGACGATCGAGGCCGCGCGCGCCGGCGAGGCCGGGAAGGGCTTCGCCGTCGTCGCCGGCGAGGTGAAGGACCTCGCCAACAGCACATCGGAGGCGACGGATGACATCGCCCGGAGGATCGGGGCGATGCAGAACCAGGTGCAGCAGGCGGTCGAGGCGATCGAGACCATCAGCGCCGTGATCGGGGAGATCTCCGACCACCAGACCACGATCGCCGCAGCGGTGGAGGAGCAGTCGGCGACGACGGGCGAGCTCGGCCGGACCTTCTCCGAGGCCGCCTCCGGCGCCTCCGGCATCGCCTCCACGATCGGCGAGGTCGCCCGGTCCGCCACGTCGACGGGCCAGGGGGCCGCCGATTCGGAGAAGGCGGTCGTCGAACTCGCGGACATGGCGGCCGCGATGTCGGCCGACGTCGCACGGTTCAGGATCTGAGGATGACGATGAGAGCACGAGCACGCATGTCAACGACGACGGCCTTCCCTCCCGGCCGGTTGCGCCGGCGCGGCGCCGCACTCGCCGTCCTGGCCGCCTGCGCCGGCCTTGCCCTCGGCGCCTGCTCCGCCGGTCAGAGCCGGTCCGGCGCGCCCGGCCAGTCGGGCGGGGGCTCCCAGTCGGGCGGCCCCGCGGTGCATGTCGCGTTCATCGCCGAGCAGACCTCTGTGCGCTGGGTGGCCTCGGACGTGCCGAACTTCGAGGTCGCCGTCATCGACGACTGTCCAGACTGCACCGTGGAGACGGCGGTCGCCAGCTCGCAGGACGAGCAGAACCAGTTGGCGGCCCAGTCGATCTCGAACGGCGCCGATGTGCTGGTGGTGGCCTCCATCGATTCCGCGGGAGCCGCCGACATCGTGCGCCAGGCCTCCGACGCCGGCGTGCCCGTCATCGCCTACGACTCGCTCATCACAGGTGCGGCGGTCGACGCGTTCGTCACCTTCGACTCGGGAATGGTCGGGCAGATCGGGGCGCAGGCGATCCTCGACTCCGACCCGCCCTCCGACGGGGTCGTGGTCGTCCTGGGGGGCGACGAGGGCAGCGCGAACGCCGCGTGGGTGGACGAGGGCGCCTCCTCCGTCCTCGACGGGAAGATCGAGGTCGCCTACCACGCGTACGTCCCGGGCTGGTCCTCCGACGAGGCCCGCACGCTGATGAAGGACGCGCTGGAGAAGATCGGGGACAGGCCGCTCGCGGGCGTGCTGGCCGCGAACGACGGGATCGCCTCTGGAGCGGCGCAGGCTCTCCGCGAGTCCGGGCGGGCTGCTCCCCTACCGCCGATCTCCGGGCAGGACGCGGAGGTCTCGGCCCTGCGGCGCATGTTGTCGGGCGAACAGGCGGTCACCGCCTACAAGCCGATGAAGGACCTGGCCCAGGCCGCCGCCGGTGTCGCGCTGCAGCTGGCCCGCGGGCAGCAGCCCTCCGCGGCCACGACGACGATGGACAACGGGGCGGGGCAGGTGCCCACCGTCCTCCTGGAGCCGACGGCGGTCACGGCGGACGACATCGCCTCGACCGTGCTGGCCGACGGCTTCACCACGGTCGACGCCCTGTGCGCCGGATCGGCCAGCGCCCTGTGCGAGGAGGCGGGGCTGCGCTGACGATGACTTCCCAGCCGCTGGTCCGCGCCCTCTATCGAGCCAGAACCGGGCGCCGGGCTGTCGACAGAAGTTCAACAGACATTCGGAGCCGTGGGAGCCTGCGAGCAACCCCAAACAGATCACGGTTAAGTGTCGAAATCAGACAGGCTCTTGTTGGATAATCGAAAGCAGCGATGTAAGAAAGAAACCATTGGACAGAGCTGTCTACGATAGGTTTTATCCTCAGCATCTCCGAAAGGTGAACAAATACGCGTCGAAGCAACCACGTCCTCTGGTTGCCCCTCATCTGTGCAGGTGCCCTGACCTGTTCGTCTGCCCTGAGTTCGTTCATCGGGTTAGTGACCACATTTCGACCTGTCACAGTGCGTCTGCGCAGGTCAGGTGGAGTACGAGGGGGTTCTCTTCGCACTCACCGACGACGGCCGCGCTACGACTGAGCTACGCGCCCGCGTCGAATTTGGCTTGCCTCGGACTTGAGCTGCATCGATACGGCTCGTGAGACGCCGTCCGTCGCGCTACCCGGTCTTCACTCAGGCCCGCCACCAGTGTCGCGCGGTCAATTCTTAGTGACCAGACCGCCGAGCAATCGTCGATATAGCCGCAGTTCAACGACCCTTACGCCCCCGTGCGTTACCCAACAGTGAACAAACTCAGGTCTGGGAAGAACCACAAGGTTAGGACAAAAGTCCCTCGACATTCAAGCAGACGTAGGCCGATCATTGAATTGATCTTGTCTTGAATCTATGTGGCACAACGGCGACCCTCCGAGAGGAGAGCTCGAGATCGAAGGCCCGCGAAACAATGCTATTGACCGATAGCCCAGTTCAATATGCCAGAGCGCATTATCGCCTTCTCCATCTTTGCCAAGAACTTCCCGAGACCCCAACGGGATCTCCGGGTCCTTCGGAGCCAATTCGTGCACCTCCGAACAATTTTATCCAAACGACTATTCTTCGCCAAGATCGACACGAAAGGACACACTCCCATGAGGGAAACCATCATCGCCGACAAGCTCGAAGAGGACTTCAGTCGGCTGACAAAGGACCTGCTGACTACCGCTTGCTTCGGAGTCGGCTGCCAGGGCATGGGCCGCGACTGACCACATACCGACAAACTACACGTTCATGGGGGGTGAAGCTCAATATTCTTCACTCCCCATGAACTGTTTCTGGTCGACTTCCATAGTTAGCAGACAAGCCAGATGATTGCAAATGACCCCGCATCAATTCTCCAGCTCCGCCGTCGCTTCTCTATACTCAACAATTCGAAAACGAGCTGAAGCCAGACACGACCAAATATACCATGGAGACGCCGCCGTCAGAGAGCTCGTCCTCAACATCTCAGTAAGGATGCAACCTCAGATGTCATTACTGCTTCGCCAACGACGGCACATATCACCATGATGAAACCCGATGGATGACGGAGGAAACCGTCCAAGAAACGCTCAGATACGCGATCGATCGCTTTCCTCACCTCGTCCGAGTCAAGCTATTCGGCGGCGAACCGCTGATGAACGTTCGCGCGATCCGATCCGTTGTCGAAACGCTTGAAGCAAAACGGAACGAAGATATCGACAGAAGAATCCGTGTCGGCTGCGTCACGAACATGACGATTTTCAGCCGCGAATTTATTGATCTCGCGAGACGCTGTGATATGGACGTCACTATGTCCGTCGACGGCCCTCGCCAGATCCATGACAAGAACCGATTCTTCTCAAATGGTCGCGGTAGCTACGACCGCGTTGTCCAAACGTGGCATCGATATCAAGACGAGGGACTCCGGATTGCCGCGATTGCCTGCACCTACACACCCGACCACATGGCTGCCGGGCTGTCGCTCGCCAATCTCTATCATTTCCTTCAGGAGAGATTCGAGAACCGATATGTTCGGTTGACCGTAGTCAACGGCTGGTTCAAAGAGGGAGACCCAGAGGAAGAACGCTTCGCCGACTACATCCGCGACTCGACGTTCGATCTCTTCTACGAAGCGGGAATCTCGAGGACCGACGCATACGATCCGCTGGTCCGCAACATCTTAGGCGCGCTTTTCTCCCCACACTTTTCGATGGGATGGTGTGGACTGGGAAGGACAACTCTCACGATCTCCGCCGACGGGTCGGTTCTTCCATGCTATACACTGATCGGCTGCGGGACGGAGTGGGAGATGAACAGCAGACTTCCCAAGCCAGGGATGCCAGTCACCCTCTCCACGAAAGCAGCGCATCTTCTCGATCTTGCCGATCCCGAGAAGGCGCCGGAGTGCATTCGATGCGTGATCCGAGATTCCTGTCGAGGTTGTCCAGGAGGAATATTCCGCGCGTTCCACCGGTTTACAGGAGCCAGCCCGGAAGCATGCGCCTACAAGATCGGAGCTGTCGACGGGTTCCTTCAAGGAAGTCTCGACGCCTCCCGATCCGAGACTCTCGATCCCGAAAAACCGGTTTTCCATTCAGTTGCCGGTAGCGCCCGATGAACCCTTCGTCTCAGGAGACGGGAAATACAGCGGGCGCGGATTCCCCGGATGGATCAGAGTCATACAGGCGTTCCGATCTGTGGCACCGGGCGGACTACAGATGGTGGTTCGCCGGCGACTCCTCCGTGGACTTCGGAGACGGCATCCGAGCCTTTGCATTGCCGTTGATCGCGTTCGCCCTCACCGGCCGAACGGCCGCATCGGGGGCACTCGCCACCGCGATGTCGGCGACCAGTCTCGTCACCTCGCTCATCGGAGGCTCTGTCATCGACGCCATCGACCGGAGGGCCGGAATCCACCTCCGCTGCGCGACGGGGATTCTGATCTGGACCTGTGCCGTCGTTCTCTTGGCGACTGGCAACATGGGCTTCGCCGCACTCGTCTGCATCGGTGTGCTTTCCTCCCTCACGACGGGCCTGTTCGGATATGCTTCCGACGCCGCTCTGAAGTCACTGGTCCCCACGCAGGCCTATCCGCAGGCGTCGTCGAACAACGAGGGCAGGAGCGCCGCCGTCTCCCTGATGTCGGGCCCCCTGTCGGGGGCGCTGTATTCCATCGCCACCTGGATCCCCTGTGCCGTTCCGGTCGCGGCCTTCGCTGTCGGGTCTCTGTCCGCCTCCCGTATCAAGGCCGATCTTCGGCCGGACGCCTTCTCCGATACGGTCGCCTCCACTCGGAGGGGTCCCGCCGAGTTCGTCAGGACGGTGGCAGACGGCCTGGTCGAGGGCATCCGCTGGATGATCGCCCGGAAGCGGCTGCTGTCGATCCAGTTGTGCTTCTGCGTGTTCAATCTGGGGTTCTCCTCGGCCTTCTACGCCGTCAACTACCACCTCATCTCCGCTGGCGAGCAGCCGTGGCGCATCGGACTCATCAGCACGGCGACGGCGGTCGCGACGCTTATCGGAGCCATCGTCGGTCCGACGCTCATCAACAGGATCCCCACAGGGATCCTGGACATCGCGCTGTTGGCATGGATCGCCGCCTGCGTGGCGCCCTTGGCGCTCACGCAGTCGCTCGTCTCTGCCCTTGTCTGCTTGGGGCTCGCCTTTGTCGCCAACCCGATCCTCAACTCCGGGATCTTCTCCTACGCGCTCTCCCAGGTTCCCACTGACCATCAGGCGCGCGTGACAACCGTCATGAACTTCGTCAGCTCTGCCATGACCATGATCAGTCCCGTCCTCGTCGGTCTCGCCCTGGAGAGGTGGACGGCGGGACCCATCATCGCCGTGGCGGTGTGCGCGATGCTCATCGCCCTCGTGATCGCCCTCGCGAACCCACTTTTGCGTGAGATCCCCACCCCTGAGCAATGGGACCAGTGCGCTCTGTAGAATCGGGCGGGTACCGGCCGTCCATCCGGCCGCACGAACAAGGAGCACAGACCACGACCACGACATCCACGGACTCCAGCGCGCCCTCCTGGCTCGAGGACATCACCGGGGACCGGGCACTGGCCTGGGCCCGCGAGCGCAATGCCGAGACGGAGCAACGGTTGGGCGGCTCGCGCCTCGATGGACTCGAGCGATCGATCCGCGCCGCCCTGGACTCCCCCGACCGCATCCCGATGGTGAGCGTGCGAGGGGAGTGGGCCTACAACGTCTGGACGGACGCCGACCACCCGCGCGGCCTGTGGCGCCGCCAACTCCTCGACTCCTACCTCGACGGCGGCGAGGACTGGGAGGTCCTGCTGGACGTGGATGCCCTGGCCGACGGCGAGGGCGTCTCCTGGGTCTGGCACGGCGCGCGCCTGCTGGACCCCGACAACGACCGCGCGCTCATCCACCTCTCCGAGCGCGGCTCCGACACGGACACGACCCGCGAGTTCGATCTGGTGTCCCGTTCCTGGGTCGAGGGCGGCTTCTCCCGCCCCGCCGCCAAGGGCTCGATGTCGTGGATCGACCGCGACCACGTGTGGGTGTGCACGGACCTCGGCCCCGGAACGGTGTCCTCATCCGGGTATCCCCTCCAGGCCCGCGTCCTCACCCGGGGCGGGCGGATCGAGGACGCCCGCGTGGTCCTCGAGGGCGCGCCGTCCGACATGACGGTCGGGGCCGGGCACGACGCGACGCCCGGCTTCGAACGCTCGTGGATCGAGGTCGCCCACGACTTCTCCCACTTCACCACCTATCTCCTTCCCGACCGGCCCGGCGGGTCCGGTGCGGCGACGGACACGGAGGCGGTCCGTCCCGCGCCTCGGCGCATCGAGGCTCCCGCCGACGCCGAGGTCACGGGATGGCGCGAGTGGCTGCTCATCCTCCTCCACGGCGACTGGGAGCTGGGCGGGCGGATCTGGCCGGCCGGGTCCCTCCTCGCCTTCGATCTGGAGGACCATCTCGCCGGAGACCGCCGAGCCCACCCCCTCTTCGTCCCGGACGGGCACGCCTTCCTCCAGGGGTTCACGGCGACCCGCCACCACGTGGTGATGACCGTGATGGTCGACGTCGTCTCGCAGGTCCGGGTCGCCACGCCGCCGTCCGCGCGCCCGGCCGGGGGCCGATGGGAGGAGGGGGATTGGACCGCGTCCGTCCCGGACCTCGCCGGCGCGTCCGTGCCGCCGCTGTGCACGATCTCGGTGGGAGCGGTGGCGCCTCGCGAGGACGACCGCCTGTGGCTGACGGTGTCGGGCTTCACCACGCCGACGACCCTGTTCCTCCTGGACCTCGACCCCGGCACGGGGGCGGTCGCCTCCACCCGGCGCGTCCGCCAGGCCCCGGCCCTGTTCGACGCCGCCGGCGTGGAGGTCTCCCAGCATTTCGCCACCAGCGCCGACGGCACCCGCGTGCCGTACTTCCAGGCCGGGCGCCCGGGCGGCGACCCCGGCGCTCCGACTCTGCTGTACGGATACGGAGGCTTCGAGGTCTCGTGCCTACCCGGCTACTCTCCCGTGGTCGGGCTCAGTCTGCTGGAGCACGGCGGCACCTACGTGGTCGCCAACATCCGCGGCGGCGGGGAGTACGGCCCCGCCTGGCACCGCGCGGCGCTCACCCGCAATCGTCCACGCGCCTACGAGGACTTCGAGGCCGTGGCCCGCGACCTCATCGCGCGCGGCGTCACCACGCCGTCCCGCCTGGGCATCCAGGGCGGCTCGAACGGCGGCCTGCTGACCGGGAACATGCTCGTGCGAACACCGGACCTGTTCGGCGCGGTCGTCATCCAGGCGCCCCTGCTCGATATGCGGCGCTACCACACCTGGCTGGCCGGCGCGTCATGGATGGCCGAGTACGGGGATCCCGACGACCCGGGGCAGTGGGAGTTCATCCGCGCCTTCAGCCCCCTCCATCTCTTCGACCCGGCGCGCGCCTACCCGCCGGTGCTGCTCACGACGTCCACGCGCGACGACCGCGTCCATCCCGCCCACGCGCGCACCATGGCGTGGAGGATGCGCGAGGCCGGCTGCGACATCCTGTTCTTCGAGAACATCGAGGGCGGACACTCCGGGGCGGCCGACAACGCCCAGCGTGCCCACGTGCAGGCACTGGTGTGGGAGTTCCTCTGGCAGCAGCTCGGGGCGTGAGAGGGCGGGCCGGCGCATCCACCCGGGATTGCGGACGGCTCCGGGCCCCCTTGGTACGGCTAATACAGCGGGCGTCCGCCGTATCCGGATCCTCCGGGCGCGGCGCCGTATCCCCCGCCTCCCCACGTCTGGCGCTGGAGGTCGCGGCGCTGCCGGTTGACGCGAACCAGCAGGACGATGCCGACGATCGTCAGCGCCAGCCCCGCCAGCCCGACCAGGCTCGCCCACAGGAGCCCGCGGACACCGGCCTCGGTCATCTGGTCGGCGGACACCCCGGTCACCCCGACGAGGCTGGTCGCCGCCCCGCAGTCCAGGGTGTAGGTCCCCGGCTCGATCCCCGACCCCATGGCGACGGACCCGTCATCCGGCGACTGGAGCTGCAGGACCGTCCCATCACTGCCGGTGAGCGTGCACGAGATCGTGTCACCGGCCGTGGAGGTGACGACGTAGGTGCCCGACTCGTCGACCTGGACGCTGGAACCGCTGGCCACCGTCGTCGCGCTGCCCGTGATCTCCCCCAGGTTGAGTCCCCATGACGGAGCCGACGAGGACCGCCGGCGCCACGATCAGCATGAGGACCGCGCCCGCGACGATCATCACGATCGGCCACGCCCGCGAGGGCAGCGAGGAGCCCGGAACGACGGGCGGAGCATATCCCGCAGCGCCCGCCGGCTGCTGCGGGGCCGCGAAGGGAGACGGCCCGGGCGCGCCGTAGGGTGGCCGCCCCGGCGGTGTCGCGCCCGGAGGCGTCGGCTGGGCTTGGCCGGCCCCGGCCCCGGAGGCGCCCGACGAGGGCGACGCCCCCGCCTGCGGCCACGGCGATCCCTGCGAGGCCTGGGACGTCTGGCCATACTGCGGCCACGGCGTGTGCGGGGCGCCGGACTGGGGCGAGCCCGCGGCCTGCGCGCCGTCCGGCGTCCACTGCGACGAGCGCTGGCCGTAGCGCGGCTGACCAGAGGCGGGCGCGCCCGCGCTCTCGGCGTTCGGTGACTGCTCGGTGGGACCCGTGGACCCGTCAGGGGTGGACATCGCAACCTCGTTCCATGAGTGCCGGTGACCGCTGCTGGCCTCAGTCTAACCGCGGACCCCCGAGCCGGCCCGGAGGCGCTCTGCCCGCAGGGCCGGGACCCCGGGGACGTCGAGCGGAGCCAGCGACGCGGGATCCCGGCCGATCGCGCGCGCCAGCAGCAGGTCCGCCAGCTGAGGATTGCGGGCCAGCGCGGGGCCATGCATGTAGGTGGCGATGATCGGGCCCTGCACGACGCCGTCGCAGGGGGCCTCGGGCGCGGGAGCACCCTGCGGCACGCCGTTCCCGGTGCCCGCCACCACCCGCCCCAGCGGCGCGGCGTCGGGCCCCAGGACGGTGCCGCCGCCGTGGTTCTCGAAACCGGTGAGCCGCTCGGTGAGCCCCTCGATGAGGGGGTCAGAGGCCAGCTCGCCGATCGTGCGGCGCCCCTGCGGGTCGGTGGTGACATCCAGGACGCCCAGTCCCGCGACGCGCTGACCGCGGGCGTCGCGGTACCAGTGGCCCAGCACCTGCAGGGAGGCGCAGATCGCCAGGAGAGGGCGTCCGGCCTCCACGGCCCGGCGCAGGCCGGGCTCCCGGTCGAACTTCTCCGCGGCGAGCGCCTGAGCGGTGTCCTCCCCGCCGCCCATCGTGTAGAGGTCCAGGGAGGAGGGGATCGGCGTGTCGAGGTCGATCGTGAGGATCCGGGCGTCGATGCCGCGCCGGCGCGCCCGCTCGCGCAGGATCCAGGCGTTGCCGGTGTCGCCGTAGGTGCCCAGGACCTCCGGCAGCAGCAGGCCGATCGTCAGCGTGGACTCCGAGGCGGGACGTCCGCGCCCCTCGG
Source organism: Schaalia naturae (assembly GCF_042665795.1). Lineage (NCBI taxonomy): Bacteria > Bacillati > Actinomycetota > Actinomycetes > Actinomycetales > Actinomycetaceae > Schaalia > Schaalia naturae. The sequence continues at coordinate 116,054 of NZ_JBHTEF010000001.1, read as the reverse complement.
CGCCGGTCCCGGCGACGGTTCGGCTCATCGGGAGGCCTCCTCACCGGCGCTGGCGCCCCGGTCGTCGAGCGCGCGTCTGAGGTCGCGGAACGCCGTGTAGTTGGCGAGCAGCTCGACATGGCCCGGACGGCAGCGCGCGATGGCCTCCATCGGGGTTCGGGCGCGCTCCCAGGAGAGCCCCGCGTACTCCATGCGCACGCCCAGGTCGGCGCCCCGCTCCCCCGTGGCGATGATCCTCCGCGGCCGGCCCGTCTCCAGCACCGCGAAGTCGACGTCCCACAGCCAGGAGAGATCCTGTCCGTCGGCCACCTGCCCGTTGACGGCGACGACCACCTGGTCGGCGTCCGCATCCACCATCGTGAGCGCCTCCTGCCAGCCCGCGGGGTTCTTCGCGAGCATCATGCGGACGTCGCGCCCGTCGACGTCGTAGTGGGCGTAGCGCCCGGCGACCTCGCGCACCGCGCCCACGGCCGCGGCCGCGTCCTCCGCCCGGGCGCCCATCGACACGGCCGCGGCCACCGCCTGCGCGGCATTGCCGAGGTTGGCGCGACCCGGCAGCGACAGGCGCAGGTCCGCCCGGACGCCGTCCGGACCGCGCAGCACGGCCCGGGCGCCCGACTCGGGGCGGGCGTCGGCGGTCGTGCCGGGATCCGCATCCTCCAGCCACCAGTCGGGATCGGGCCTCCGGTATCCGGTCGCGGCCTCGGCGTCCGACACGACCCGCCAAGGCCCGCCCTCGTCGCGCACGACGCGCCCGCCACGGGGGAAGCCGACGGAGTCGGCGCCCCATCCCGACCCTGCGGCGACCCAGACGACCCGGCCGGAGTCCCAGGCGGCCGACGCGATGAGCGGGTCATCGCAGTTCGCGACGACCGTGGATCCGGGGTGGGCGAGGACCGCCTCGCGGAGGCGCCTCTCGACGGTCCCGATCTCCCCGACTCGGTCCAGCTGATCGCGAGAGAGATTGAGCAGCACCATGACCTCGGGGTCAACGTCGCGAGCCACCACCGGCAGGTGCATCTCGTCGACCTCGAGGGCGGCCAGCGGGGCGTCGGGCGTCGCCATGAGGGCCGTGACGATCCCCGAGGGCATGTTGTCGCCATTGGTGTTGGAGGCCACCCGGCCGGGGGCGGATCCGGCCCGACTTGGGATCGCGGCCAGGGCGGCGCGCACCATCCGCGTCGTCGTCGACTTGCCGTTCGTCCCCGTCACGGTGACGGATCGACGGCCGGCGGCCAGCTCCGCCAGCACCCGCGGGTCGAGGGCCAGGGCCACCTCGCCCCCGATCATCCCCCCGGAGCCGCGTCCAAGCGCCCGGCTGGCCCCTCGCGCCAGGCGCCCGGCGCCGGTGGCCAGGTGCGAGCGCAGCGAGCGATGCACGGAGTCCTGCACGGTCATGGGGACACACTAGATGATCGGCCCCCTGGGGTGCGCGCACGCTCAGTCGTCGCTGGCGGCGCCCTCGATGACGCGGGCCGTCGCCGTGCCCGGCCGGCTCTCCAGCATCCGGCCGTTCAGGAGGCTCCTGCGCATGCGCAGAGCCGCCGCGACGGCCTGGAGGTTGAAAGCCTCCCACGGGTCCCACGGCACGAGGGCGCCGACCCCCTCGGGGGGCTGGGCCGAGGCGTCCGGCGCCCACATGCGTTCACCCCGCCGCAGGGAGGACACCTCGCCGGAGGAGGAGGCCGCGAAGACGCGGTCCTGGCGCTCCTCGAACCGCGCCAGACGGATCCTCAACGAGGACCGCTCGGCCTCCAGGATCTCGACGCGGCGCTGGAGCTCCATGATGCGCTGGATGCCCGCCAGGTTGATGCCGTCCTCCTGGGACATGCGCTGGACGTCGCGCAGACGCTGGATGTCCCGGCTGGAGTAGCGGCGCCCCCGGCCCTTCGTCCGTGCGGGCGTGACCAGGCCCAGTCGGTCGTACTGACGCAGGGTCTGGGGGTGCATGCCGGCCAGCTCCGCGGCCACCGAGATCACGAAGACAGGCTGGGCGGACGGTGCCGGCGCCTCATCGCCGGCACCGGCGCCGGGCCCTGCTCCCGCTGCCCGTGAGGCCATCCTCCTCGTCTCCCTCCGAGTCGTCTCCTGCACTGTCCGCCCCGGCCCCGTCACCCCGACCGGGGCGGCGGGAGAGCGCCGGCGCTCATGCCTTCGCGCGTTCGGCCAGTCCCTCGCGGGGATCCCAGTCGCCGAGCGACCGGGCGAGCTCCTCCACGGCCCCGCGCTGATCGCGGGTCAGGGACTTCGGGCCGGTCACCTCGATCTCGACGAGGAGGTCGCCGACGGAGCGGCCGCGACGGACGCCGCGACGGCGCAGGCGCAGCACCGACCCGGAGCTCGTGCCCGCCGGCACCTTCAGTGCGACCGTGCTCCCGTCCGGCAGCGGGACCTGGACCTTTGCGCCCAGCGCCGCCTCCGGATAGGACACCGGCAGGTGCATCCGCAGGTCGTCGCCGTCGCGGGAGTACACCGGGTGCGGCTCGACGCGGATGGCGACCACCAGGTCGCCGGCCGGCCCGCCTCCCGCGCCCGGCCGGCCCTTGCCGCGCAGACGGATCTTCTGGCCGTCGCGCACGCCGGCGGGGATGCGCACGGTCATGGAGTCGCCCTCGACGCTCATGCGCACGGTCGCGCCCTCGAGCGCCTGGCGGAAGGACAGCGACGTGGAGGCGCGCAGGTCGCCTCCCGGCCGTGCCGCCGGGGAGGCGAATCCCGTCCGCTGGCCGGCGCCGCCCATGCCCGCCCCGAAGGGCGCCGTGCGCCCGCCGGCGGAGCCCGTCCCGCCGAAGAGGTTGGACAGCAGATCCTCGAAGTCGGCGCCGCCCGCCCCCGTGCCGTTGGTCGAGTAGCGCACGCGGGCGGCTCCGGGGCCGCCGCCGAACATCGCGGAGAAGACGTCCTCGAACCCCCCGGCGCCTCCCGAGCCCGCCGGGCCCGCGGAGAAGCGGGCTCCCCCGCCGGCCATCGCGCGGATCGCGTCGTACTGCTTGCGCTGCTCGGGATCGGAGAGCACCGCGTAGGCCTCGCCGATCTCCTTGAACTTCTCCTCGGCCTTCGCGTCGCCCGGATTCTGGTCCGGGTGCCACTTCCGGGCGAGCTTGCGATAGGCCTTCTTGACGGCGTCCGCGCTCGCGTCCTTCGGGACGCCCAGCGTCTGGTAGAAGTCCTTCTCCAACCAGTCCTGTCCGCTCACCGCATCTCACCCCCTCTGCTGTCTGTCATGTTGGATTCGGATCGATCGTGGAAGACGGCCTCACTGCGGGTTGTGGACCATCACCTTGGCCGCGCGCAGGATCCTCTCGCCCATCCGGTAGCCCGGCTGGAGGACCTGTCCCACCACGGGATGGTCGACCTCGGGACTGGCCTGCGCGAGGAGCGCCTCGTGGACCTGCGGGTCGAAGTCATCGCCGGCCTCGCCGTAGCGCTCCAGCGCGAAGCGGGTGCCGAGGGTCTCCTCCAGCTTCCGGGCGATCGCGGCGAACGGCCCGTCCGCCAGCTCCCCGTGGCTGCGTGCGGCGTCGATGTCGTCGAGGACGCTGATGAGCGCCGAGACGACCTCCTCCTGCCCCGCGACGCGCGCCTGGGAGGCGGCCTCCTTCGAGCGGCGCACGTAGTTCCCGTACTCCTGGTTGAGGTTGTACAGGTCGGCTCTGGCGTGGGCCAGGTCGTCGCCCAGCTTGTCCACCTGGACGACGGCCGCGGCGAGCTCGGAGTCCTCCACGTCCTCCTCGAAGGCCGACATGTCCGGTGCCGCGTCCTGCGGCGAGGCGGGGCCGTCCTCGTCCGCCTGCCGCCCGGACGAGGACGACGCCTCCCCTGCGGGAGGCTCCCCCGGCGCGGGGGCCGCCTCCGCCGCGTCCGCGGCCGCCGGATCCGGAGCGGTCGAGCCGGCGTCACCCGACCCGGCAGCCGCCGGGTCCGCCGACCCGTCCGGCTCCTGCCCGGGCGCCGGGTCGTCGCGCCGATGCGGGTCCTCTGTCACTTGTCGTCATCCTCGTCCACGATCTCGGCGTCGATGACGTCGTCATCGGCGGGCTTCGTCCCCTCCGACGGCGCGCCGTCCTGGTCCGGCGCGGCGCCCTGGGCCTCGGAGGCCTGCTGCGCGGAGTAGACCTCCTGGCCGATCTTCATTCCGGACTCGTTGAGCTTCTCCATCGCGGCCTTCACGGCCTCGATGTCCTCGCCCTTCAGCGCCTCCTTGAGCGCGTCGACGTCCTTCTGGACGAGGTCGCGGGTGCCCTCGGAGACCTTGTCCGCGTTGTCCTTGAGCAGCTTCTCCATGGAGTAGACCGTCTGCTCGGCCATGTTGCGGGTGTCGGTGTCCTCGCGGCGCTTCTTGTCCTCGGCCGCGTGCGCCTCGGCCTCCTTGACCATGCGGTCGATGTCCTCCTTGGGCAGGGCGGACCCGCCGGTGATCGTCACCGACTGCTCCTTGCCGGTCCCCCTGTCCTTCGCGGAGACGTGGACGATGCCGTTGGCGTCGATGTCGAAGGTGACCTCGATCTGCGGGACGCCGCGCGGGGCCGGCGCGATGCCGCCCAGCTCGAAGGTGCCGAGCAGCTTGTTGTCGCGGGCGAACTCGCGCTCCCCCTGGTAGACCTGGATGAGCACGGAGGGCTGGCCGTCCTCTGCGGTGGAGAACACCTCGGAGGACTTCGTCGGGATGGCCGTGTTGCGCTCGATGAGCTTGGTCATGACCCCGCCCTTGGTCTCGATGCCGAGGCTCAGAGGCGTGACGTCGATGAGCAGGACGTCCTTGCGATCGCCCTGGATGACGCCGGCCTGCAGGGCCGCGCCCACGGCCACGACCTCGTCGGGGTTGACGCCCTTGTTGGGCTCCTTGCCGCCGGTGAGCTCCCTGACGACGTCGACGACGGCGGGCATACGGGTGGAACCGCCGACCAGGACCACGTGGTCGATGTCGGACACCGTCACGTTCGCGTCGCGCAGGACATCGTGGAACGGCTTCTTCGTGCGCTCGAGCAGGTCGGAGGTCAGGTCCTCGAGCTTCGCGCGGGACAGCGTCTCGTTGAGGTGGATCGGGCCCTCGGCCGTCATCGACAGGTACTGCAGCGAGATGTTGGTGCTGGTCGCGGAGGACAGTTCCTTCTTCGCCTGCTCGGCCGCCTCCTTGAGCCGCTGAAGCGCGACCGGATCCTTCGACAGGTCGGCGCCTGTCTTGGATTTCACCTGGCCGATCAGCCAGTCGACGATGCGCTGGTCCCAGTCGTCGCCGCCGAGGCGGTTGTCGCCGGCGGTCGCGCGCACCTGGATCGTGGAGAACCCGTCGTCGTCCTTGCCGATCTCCAGCAGAGACACGTCGAAGGTGCCGCCGCCCAGGTCGAAGACGAGGATGAGCTCGTCCTCCTTGCCCTTCTCGAGGCCGTAGGCCAGCGCGGCCGCGGTGGGCTCGTTGACGATGCGCTGGACGTTGAGGCCGGCGATCTGGCCGGCGTCCTTCGTAGCCTGACGCTGCGCGTCGTTGAAGTAGGCGGGGACGGTGATGACCGCGTCGGTGACGGGCTCGCCCAGGTAGGCCTCCGCGTCCCGCTTGAGCTTCATGAGGATCTGCGCCGAGATCTCGGGGGCCGTGAACTTCTTGCCGTCGATCGCCACGCTCCAGTCGGTGCCCATGTGGCGCTTGACGGAGGAGATCGTGCGGTCGACGTTGGTGACGGCCTGGCGCTTGGCGATCTCGCCGACCACGACCTCGCCCGACTTCAGGAACGCCACGACCGATGGGGTCGTTCGCCCCCCTCGGCGTTGGCGATGATGGTGGGCTCGCCGCCCTCCAGCACCGCAATCGCGGAGTTGGTGGTGCCCAGGTCGATGCCGATTGCTCGTGCCATGTCTGATGTTCCTTTCGTGCGGCCGCCCGGCGGACCCCGCTGTGGCGGCGATCCCGCAGCCGTTCGAGATGTATGATTGAGCCTGTTGCACTCAAGTCTAGAGGTTCGGATGCGGTGTGGCAAGCGCGGACGCTCAGACTTGAGTCTCATGTACTCAACTCTGGACGCGGGCACCTCATTCCCTGCCCGCTGGAAGCGCCTGCCGGGCCCGCCCTCGACAGGCGCGCCGACGCCCCCGTCCCGGACGTCCCCGACTCTTTTTGCGCGCAACCGACCGGAATGCGATACTGCGCGGCATGGGCACGTCACATGCGTTGTCGGGACCCGGACCCGCCTGGCGCGGGGCGGGGACGCCCGAAGGAGAGGCCGCTCCCCCCGGGGAGGCCGCCGGATCCGCCGCCTTCCCCCGCAGCCCGCTGCCCGTGGTGCGCGACTCGCCGCTGAACGATCCGAAACCGGATGCGACTCTGCTGGACCGCCAGGTGTGTTTCTCCCTGTATCGCGCCTCCCACGCCCTGGGCGCGGTGTACCGATCCATCCTGGATCCCTACGGCCTCACCTTCCCCCAGTACCTGGTGATGCTCGCCCTGTGGGACCGCGACAGGGTCCCGGTCCGCGACCTGTCGGACCGCGTGTGCCTGGACTCCGGGACGCTCTCGCCCTTGCTCCGCCGGCTCACCCAGCATGGACTGGTCCTGCGGACCCGCGACCGCTCCGACGAGCGCCGCGTGGTCATCACCCTCACCGAGCGCGGGGACGCGATGCGCGTCCACGCCCAGGAGATCCAGGAGCAGCTCCTCTCCGCCACCGGCCTCGACGCCGACGAGTTGTTCACCCTGCGGTCGCTGTCGACGAAGCTCGCCGACACGACCATCGCGCCCCACCGGCCCCCGCACTGACCGGCGCCCGTCCCGCGCCATGGGACAATCGCCGCGTGGAGTGCGCGTACCACCGCTCGGGAGTCTGCCGGTCGTGCACCTGGATCGCGCGCCCCTACGCCGAACAGGTCGCCGCCAAGCAGGACGCGGTCGTGCGCGCCCTGGCCGCCGCCGGCGTGACCGGCGCGGAGGGGATCGCCTGGCTCCCCCCGGCCACCTCGGCGCCCGCCGGATTCCGGACCAAGGCGAAGATGGCGGTGGGCGGGACCATCGACCGGCCGACGCTCGGCGTCCTCGACGCCGGGCTGCGCGGCGTCGACCTCAGCGCATGCCCGATCATGGCGCCCCCGCTGGCCAGCGCCATGCCCGGCCTCTCGCGGTTCATCCGCCGGACGGGCCTCCTCCCCTATGACGTGCCCCGCCGCCGCGGGGAGCTCAAGTACATCCTCGCGACCTGCGCCGACGACGGTGCCCTGCTGATCCGGTTCGTCCTGCGCTCCCGCCGCCAGCTGGGCACGCTGCGACGCGGCCTGCCCCTCCTGCGCGAGCTCGTCCCCGGCGCGACCGTGGTCACCGCGAACATCCATCCCACCCACGAGGCCATCATCGAGGGCCCCGAGGAGGTCGTCCTCACCGACGCGGCCACCCTGCCGATGCCCGTCGGGGACATCGTGCTGCGCGTCGGGCCGCGCAGCTTCACCCAGACGAACACCGCCGTCGCCTCGCAGCTGTATCGTCAGGCGTCCGCCTGGCTCACCGGGGGGGCGCCCGCTGGCGGCGCCGACGGCGCAGCCCCGGGGGCGCCGCGTGAGCTGTGGGACCTCTACTGCGGGGTCGGGGGCTTCGCCCTGCACGCGGCGCGCGCCGGCGTGCCCGCCGTCACCGGGATCGAGATCTCCGGTCAGGCCATCGACTCCGCGCGCGAGGCCGCCGCAGGTCTGGGACTGGCGCCGGACGCCGTCCGCTTCGTCGCGGCGGACGCCACGCGCTGGGCCCGCTCGCAAGGCCGCGTCCCCGACGCCGTCGTGGTCAATCCCCCGCGCCGGGGCATCGGGGAGGATCTGGCCCGGTGGCTCGACGGATCGGGGGTCGCCCGCGTGGTCTACAGCTCCTGCTTCCCAGCGACCCTCGCCAGCGACCTGGCGGCCATGCCCCGCCTCCGCCCCGTCGCCGCCCGGCTGTTCGACATGTTCCCCCACACCGCCCATGCCGAGGTCGCGGTCCTCCTCCGACGCGCCGCCTGAGCGCCTCCGCCCCGGCATCGGGACGCCGGCCCGACCCGAAGGAGGCGCCCTCGTCCCCGGTGCGCCTCCACAGGTCCGCCACAGCAGGGCCACATTGCGCGCCGAGGTCCGCCGGGAAGCCTGTGACCATGACAGATGACCGCTCAGCGAGCGCCTCCGGCCGCCCTCCGACACTCCTCCGCGCCACTGTGCCCCGGACGGAGGGCCCGGCCGTCGTCCTCATCCCCGTCTTCCGTCCCGGCCAGCGGCTGGTGGACCTGGTCGGGGCGCTCCACCGCAGCACCGCCGACCCGCCCGTGGTCGTCGTCGACGACGGGTCGGCTCCCGGCCGGCGAGGGTTCCTCGACGCGGCGCGGGCGGCCGGGGCGGAGGTCGTCGTCCGCTCCCGGCACGGCGGCAGGAGGCGGGCCCTGCGGACGGGCCTCGCCCACGTCGTCGCCGTCCACCCCGGGCGGGGCGTGATCGCGGCCGACGCCGACGGGCGGTCCACCGTGGACGACATCCTGTGCGTGGGCGCCGTCCTGGCCCGGATGGGCAGGATCACGCTCGCGGTGCACGAGGCCTCCGGCGGGACGCTCCGGCGTCGGCATCTCGGCGATGCGGCCGCGAGCCTCGCCACAGGCGTGACCCGCGGGCGGATCGCGGACGCGCCCACGGGCCTGTGCGGCGTGCCCGCGGACCAGGTGGCGTGGCTGTCCACGGCGGGGGGAAGCCGTCTGGGCCTGGCCCTGGCGGGGCGCCGGGTCCCGATGGTCCGGGTCCCGATCCGCCTGCCCGCCGAATCGCGGGCCTCTCAGCGAACCGTGGACCTCGCGCCGACCCTCTAGACTCGACGCGCACACACCACACGAGGAGCGCCATGTCCGTCGAACTCGTCACATCCTCCACCCCGGAGCTCGTCCAGGCCATGTCGCGCCTGATCCCGCAGCTCTCGCGCACCGCCGCGCCGCTGGACGCCCCGGGGGTCGAGCGCCTCGTCTCCCAGCAGAGCGTCCATCTCCTCGCCTTCCGCCCCGACCGGCCCGACGGCGACGGCGCGGGCCCCATCCTCGGGATGCTCTCGCTGGCCGTCTTTGAGATCCCGACCGGCCTGCGCGCCTGGATCGAGGACGTCGTCGTCGACCAGGAGGCGCGCGGCCAGGGTGCCGGGCAGCGGCTCGTCGAGGCGGCGCTCGCCCACGCCCGGTCCCTGGGGTGCCGGACCGTCGACCTCACCTCGCGTCCCTCGCGGGAGGCCGCCAACCGGCTCTACCGGCGCTGCGGGTTCGTCCAGCGCGAGACGAACGTCTACCGCTTCGCCCTGGAGAGCTGACCGCCCCGGACGCGGGCTCCCCGGAGACGCCCCGCGACGAGGGCGGCCCTGACTCCGGCGGACGGGCCGGATCAGCCCGCCAGCTCGCTGCGGCAGATCGGCGCCCCCATCACCGAGCGGCGGATGAGGTCCGACGTCCGCTCCAGGACCTCGCGGTCGTCGGCGCCCAGCAGCGCGAAGAAGTGCTCCTGCGTCACGCGCGCGAAGACGCGCGACGCGGACGTCTGACGCCTGCGGCCCTCGGGCGTGAGCTTGACGACGGTCGAGCGCCCGTCGGTCGGCGAGGGCAGGCGCCGCACGAGGCCGACCTTCTCCAGGCGCGTGATCGCACGGGTCGCGCCCGAGCGCGTGAGGGCCACCGAGGCTCCGAGGTCGCACATCCGGCAGGCCTCCTCCGACCCGCGCAGCTCCGTGAGCAACTCGAAGTCGATGAGCGTGAGCTGCTCCTCCTCGCCCAGCGTCCGGTCCAGGGCGGTCGTGAGCGCGCGGCCCGCGAGGACCCAGCTGCGCCAGGCCCCGGAGTCCTCCGGTGCCAGGCGCGTCTCGGAGCGGATGGGCGCGGCGGCGGTCGTGGTCTGGGACATGCGGCCATCCTAGCAATCGTTGATCGCGCAACAATGGACCAACGTCTCACATCCGACGAGGGCGGGAAAGACCCGAAGGCGGTCAGAACTCCTCGTGGACGGCGGGATCCAGGTCGAGGGCGCGCCCGTCCGGCCGCCCGAGCGCCGTGATCGCCGCCATCTCGTCCTCGGAAAGCTCGAAACCGAAGACGTCGAGGTTCTCCCGCTGGCGCTGCGGATGGGAGGACTTCGGCAGGGGGATCGTGCCCAGCTGCGTGTGCCACCTCAGGATCGCCTGGACCGGGGTGACCCCGTGGGCCGCCGCAACGCTGACGACCACCGGATCGGAGGCCACCGCGTTGCCTCGGCCCAGCGGGCTCCAGGACTCCGTGCGGATCCCGAGCTCCTCATGGAGGCGGAGCCGGTCGGTCTGGGGGAAGGTCGGCAGCAGCTGGATCTGGTTGACGGCAGGGACGACGCCGACCTCGTCGATGACGCGGCGGAGGTGCTCGGGCAGGAAGTTCGAGACGCCCACGGAGCGGATCAACCCCTCCTTCTGCGACTCGACGAGCGCCTGGAAGGCCTCCACGTACCGGTCGACCCGCGGGAGCGGCCAGTGGATGAGGTAGAGGTCCCAGTAGTCCAGTCCCGCCCGGTAGAGGGACTCGCGGACGGCGGCGACGGCCAGGTCGTGCTCCTGGTAGCGCCCCGGCAGCTTCGAGGTGAGCCGAAGCTCCTCGCGGGGCACGCCCGCCCGGCGCACGGCCTCGCCCAGCGCCCCCTCGTTGTCGTAGTTGAACGCCGAGTCGAGCAGCCGGTAGCCGGCGCGGATGCCGGAGACGATGGCGTCCACGCCTTGGGCGCCGCGGAGCTTGTACGTCCCCAGTGCGATGGCGGGAAGTGAGTTGCCGTCATTGAGCGTGTACGTCGGGATCTCGATGTCCATGGGGCAAGCGTAGCCGCGCCGCCCTCGTCGGGCGGGCCGGGCGCCCCGCCTACCATGGAGCCATGCCCGCCCGCCGCGAACTCACTCCCGCCCAGTCCCACGCCGTCGACTACGCCCATTTCCTGGCCGACAGCCCGACCTCCTTCCACGCCGCCGACCTGGTCGCCCAGCGCCTCGTCGACGCCGGGTTCGCCCGCCAGGACGAACGGCGCCCCTGGGACGCCTCCCCCGGCGGGCACGTCATGGTCCGGGACGGGGCCGCCCTGGCCTGGGTCGTTCCTGCGACCGTCGCGGAGGACGCGGGATTCCGCATCGTCGGCGCGCACACGGACTCCCCGATGTTCTCGCTCAAGCCCAATCCCTCGACAACGACCCCCGACGGGTGGGGCCAGCTGGGCGTCGAGGTCTACGGCGGCATGATCTGGAACTCGTGGCTGGACCGGGAGCTGGCCGTTGCCGGCCGGGTCCTCACCCGCGACGGACGCCAGGTGCTGGTGCGGACCGGCGCGTTGGCCCGCATCCCCCAGCTCGCGATCCACCTCGACCGGAGCGTCAACCCCGACGGGCTCCGGCTGGACCCGCAGCGCCACCTGCACCCCGTGTGGACCGTGGACCGCCCCGGCGCCGACGTCATGGACATCGTGGCCCGCGACGCCGGGCTCGCCTCGGCCGCCGACATCGCCGCCGCCGACCTTTTCCTCGTGCCCTCCCAGGGCCCCGGGTTCTTCGGGCCCGAGGGCGAGTTCCTCGCCTCGGGCCGCCAGGACGACCTCTCCTCCGTCCACGCGGGGCTCACCGCGCTGGAGCGGATCGCCGGCGCCGGGCTGCCCCGGGCCGGCGACGTGGCGGTCCTCGCCTGCTTCGACCACGAGGAGGTCGGCTCCTCCACTCGATCCGGCGCGGCGGGACCGGTGCTTGAGGACGTCCTGCGGCGCACGGCCGGGGCGCTGGGGCGCGACGCCGATGAGGCGGCGCGGATGCTCGCGGCGTCCTCGTGCGTCTCCTCCGACGCCGGTCATGCGGTCCACCCCAACTATCCCGACCGTCACGACCCCGACACCCAACCGGTCATGGGCCGCGGCCCGATGCTCAAGATCAACGCGAGCCGGCGCTACGCGACGGACGCGGTGGGCACGGCCCTGTGGAACCGCGCCTGCGAGGCGGCTGGGGTCGCCCACCAGAAGTTCGTCTCGAGCAACGCGGTGCCCTGCGGATCCACGATCGGCCCGATCACCGCGACGCGCCTGGGCGTGACGACCGTCGACGTGGGGATCGCCCTGCTGTCGATGCACTCGGCCCGCGAGATGAGCCACGTCGACGATCTCGCCGGCCTCTCCCGCGCGATCGAGGCCTACTGGCAGGGCGCCTGAGCCCTGCGCCCGCTGGGACGGGTCAGAGGGCGTCCACCGCCCTGACGGTGACGGGGACGTTGCCGCGGGTGGCCTTCGAATAGGGGCACAGCTCGTGGGTGCGCTCGACCAGGCGCTGCGCCTCGGCCGGGTCCAGGCCCGGCAGGCGGACCTCGATGGTGACGGCGATGGCGTAGGACTCGCCCTCCGGGCCGAGAGACACGGAGGTCCGCACGACGGAGTCCCGGACGGCCGCCTTTGCGGCCGGATCCTTGGCCGCCAGGCCCATCGCGCCCTGGAAGCAGGCGCCGTAGCCCATCGCGAAGAGCTGCTCGGGGTTGGTGCCGTCCCCGCGCCCGCCCATGGACACCGGTGTGCGCAGGTCGAGGGCGATGTCGGGGTCGGTGGACGTCGAGCGCCCGGTGCGCCCGCCTGTGGTGTGGGCGACGGCGGTGTACACGATCTTCTCTGGGGTGTTCGTCATGTGACCCATCCCACCACCCCCGGGCCGCGCCCGCAACGGGAGGGCGAGGCGCCGGAGGCCTCGGCGCCGCGTCCGCGATCGGCGGCCGGCTCCCGACCTCCGCGCCCGGCGGCCACGAACTGCGCCTCGGGCGCGCCCGAGAGCGCACGGGAGATGACGCGTCTGAACCGCTCGTTCATCTCCGGCAGCCTGTCCTCGGGCGCGAAGCGCGCCGCCGTGTTCTCCCCGTCCGCCGGATACGGCTCTCCCGAGACCCACTCCAGCCAGAACGCCGTGTCCAGGTAGGTCGAGACGTCGCCGTTGGCGTAGATGACCGGTCCGACGACCTCCAGGGAGACGACGCGCCTGGCCCGCGCGACCACGCCGGCCTCCTCGAGCACCTCGCGCTCGCACGCGGCGGCAGGCTCCTCGCCGGGGTCGACGATACCCGTCACCGGCGTCCACGCCCCGTTGTCCGCCCGCCGCACGCACAGGACGTCGACGCCGGGGGCGTCCCGGCGAGGGCGCGTGACGACGGCCGTGCATCCGGGCATCCACAGGGGCGCGTTGCCGATATGCCGGCGCAGCTCCAGGACGAAGTCGGGAGTGGTCATGGTCGCAGCCTACCCAGCCGGCGAGTCACGCGGCGGAGCAGGCCGATACAGTGGGAACCATGACACTGACCGGGGCCATCGGCCGTCTCGAGCCGGCTCCCTCCCAGCTTCCCGGCATCAGAGCAGGCTTGGAACGGCTCACCGCGAACCCCGGTGGCGCCCTGGTCCCCGTGAGCCGCCCCTACCCGGCCGGATGTCTCGACGGGCGCCCCTTCGAGATCCCCGATATGCCCGCCGCCGCGCGTGTGCCCGACGGCGGGCCCACGCCGAGGGTGGCGGGGGGAACGCTCACGACGTGGGTGGTCGATGTCCTGCTCACCGGCGTGTTCCGCCCTGTCGCGGTCCCCGGCCGCGGCACCGGGGCGCGGCGGCGGGGAGAGCGCCCGGAGGGGCCGCCGCCGGTCCGGGCGACGGGGGCGGACCCGGCGGGTCTGGGCGAGGAGATCGCGACCTGGGCGCCCGCATGGCTCTCGCTGACGTGCGCGTCCCTGAGAGCCGCGGACCTGCCGGTCTCGGCCCACGGGGACGACCATGCGGCGCCCGGCAACAGCGGATGCGGGGCTGTGGACTCCGTCGCCACCATCCTCGGGCTGCTCGGCCAGCGGCCGCCCGGCGTCGTCGCGCTCATGGAGTCGTGGGGCATCGACGTCGCGGACGTGCCCGAGGCCGTCCTGCGCCGATGCGGGGCCCTTGCCCTGACGATGCCCGGCGGGGACGACATCGCGGGCGTCATCTCGGGATACGCGGACTCTCCGATGCCGATCATGCACGGGCCCCACCGGGAGGTCGCCGTGGTCGCGAACACGGTCCCGGGCACCACGATCGACGCCGCGGCGGTCGGCGCGGCCCTCGACGCGGCCGGGGTCGGCACGGGAGCCACCGATGCGGAGCCCCCAGAGGAGGCTTGCGCCTGGCAGGTCTTCGCGGTCGACACCTGGTCCTTCGGCTCGATCGCCGACTTCTACCGGGACCAGGCTGCCGACGGCGGGCGCGCACCGGCCTCGCACGACCAGATCGTCGCCACGGCGGCGGCGTTCAACGCCGCGGCCCTGCTCACGTTGTGCGCGGCGGACATGCCGGTCGCGGTCCTGCGCACCCGCTAGGCGCGCCTCCCGAGGCACCCGGTCAGAAGGTGCGGGCGAAGGCCACGAGGCGCCGCATCGCATCGTCGAGGATGTCCTCGGCGTGCTCGGGGTCGTGGTCCATCCCCTCCGCGGAGATGTCCGTGACGTCGGTGATCCCGAGGAACTGGAGCAGACTGCGCACGTAGACGGACGCCGGATCCCGGTGGGCGAAGACGCCGCCGCTGGTCTGGATGTGGAGCGCCTTCTTGTCGTGGACCAGTCCCTCGGACGCGCCGGTGTCGGTGTAGCGGAAAGACGTGCCGGCCACGCAGGTGGTGTCCAGCCACGCCTTGAGCCGGGTGGGGACCTGGAGGTTCCACAGCGGATTCGCGATGACGAGCTTGTCCGCGGCCATGAACTGGTCGGTGTAGTTGTTGAACAGGGTGATCTTCGCCTGCTCGTTGAGGTTGAGATGGACGAAGGGCGTGCCCGCGCTCAGCTCCCGCCAGCCGTTGAGCAGATCGAGATCGATCTCGGGGACCGCCACGTTGTACAGGCGCAGGTCGGAGATCTCGTCGTCCGGATTCGCGGCGCGGTACGCCCGCACGAACCCGTCCGCGAGCCGCATCGTCCTCGACGCCTGCGCATTCAGCGGGTGAGCCCGCACCACCAGTACCCGTGCCACTTCAGCTCCCTTGTGCCGTGTCCGCGTCCGAGGGCGCGACACGCGTGCTCGTGGCCCTCGGGAGCGGGGGAGGCCCTCACGTGAGCCCGCGCTCGACGTCGCCCGCGTGGGTGGCCCCCGCCACTCCCTCGAGACTACCGGGAAGATGCCTCCGTGTGGCGGGACGTTCCGGCCACCCCGGCGCCCGCCCCGGCCGTCTCGCGGTCCCCGGCGCCGTTGGCGGCGCGGACACGCTGATAGGCGGGCAGCTCGACGTAGAGCTCATCGGTCAGCGGATTGCGCCGGCGCCTGGCCACCGTGAGGACCTGGAAGACCAGCACCGCGACGTTGGCGGCGAGGGACACCGCGGACACCGTGAGGAGAGCGGCGGGCCTGTGCGAGGCCGCCACCGAGAACGGCGAGTCGGTGACGAAGGTGGGGACGGCCATCGTGAACATCATCCACAGCGCGAGGGTGTGCGCGCGGTGCTGGAGCCAGGCTCCCCTCTTGATGAGGAAGGCGGCGATCGTGCAGGACAGCAGCAGGGCGGCGCCCGCGTAGAAGGAGTGGTCGCCGACGCAGTTGTAGACGTAGGCGAAGTTCCACAGGTCGTAGGCGATGATCCAGAACCACAGCATGTCGGGCCAGACCATGTCCCGCGTCTTGTCCCTCGACACGAAGATGCCGAACCATCCGCAGATGGTGACGAGGTTGATCAGCCCGGCCACGCCGTTCATCCAGTTCCAGGGTCCCGAGACCATGACGACGCCGTCGACGACGCCGCCGTCGGCGCCCATCGCGCCCACCTGGAAGTCGCGGAGGCAGGCCTCGACGATGTTGATCGCCAGGATCGCCGGCGGGAAGCACAGCGCCCACCTGTTCGCGGCGATGCGGGGGATATAGCGGATCAGCATGAAGCCCAGGCACCCGGCCAGGGCCGAGTACACCTTCACCCAATGGAACCAGGTGCCGGTGGAGGACCCGGCCCCCGCCGTCGCCGGCCACACGAAGACCGTCAGGAGTACCGGCAGGACCACGAAGATGGCGACGCCCGCCTGCTTCCAGCGGCGCGTCACCTCGTTGAGGCCGATGAGGGCCGCGAGGACGGCGAACCACGCCAACCACGCGTGCCACGGGATCGAGTCGAACAGGAACATGGCGAGGTGCCTCCTTCAGCCGGCGCCCGCGTCGGCGTCGCGGCGAGTCGGTCGATGTCAATGGGACGCCGGGCGACCGGGAGAGGGCCCCCCGCGCGGAGTCACGCTAAGCGGGGGAGTCGTCGGCGGTCACTGGACACTTCGGTGCACCTGTCGAAAACCCGGCACCGACGCTGGGCGTCCGGGACAATGGGAGCAGCGCCAGTGGGACCTCGGTCCCAGTTCCCGCCCACCGCGACCGAAGAAACCCGATGCCCGCGCCCGACCAGACCGTGCCCCCCACCCGAGAGCGCCTGCGCGCCGCTCTGACCAGTCAGCTGCGCGGCACGCCGTTGTCCCGGATCACGGTGTCCGGACTGGCGGAGGAGGCCGGCATCACCCGCCAGGCGTTCTACTACCATTTCGCCGACGTCCGCGACCTGGCAGCGTGGGTCTTCCGCACCGACGTGGCCAACGGGATCCTCGCCCACGCCTCCTACGGCCAGTGGGCGGACGGCCTGCTCGAGCTCCTCGTCTACGTCCGGGACCACGCCGCGGAGGCGGACGCCGTGGTCCGCTCGCTCAGCCACCGGGAGCTCGAGTCCTTCTTCTTCCACGCCCTGCGCCCGATGATGGACGCCATCGTCGGCGAGCTCGAGGAGGGCCTCCGGGTCGACGGCGAGGACCGCTCGTTCATCATCGACCACTACACGCTGAGCGTACTCGGTCACTTCATGCACTGGCTGGCCACCGGCATGCGCGACGACCCGGCTGCGCTGGTCGACCGGATGGAGACGCTCATGCGCGGATCCGTGCGCGCCTCGCTCGAGCGCTTCGACCGTCGTCGCGGCACGCCGGCGCCGCCCTCGTCGACGCAGAGCTGAGGGGCCCGGCCCGTCGCCAGCCGGATCGGCGGCGAGCAGGCCCCGCGGGGCCGACAATGGGCGGGTGGCCCTCCCGTCCCAGCACCCGCTCCCATCCGGCGCGCCCGCCCTCTCCGAGGACTGGGAGGGCGCCGCGGCGGTCGCGCTGGGCCGGCACGCGCTGGCGCTCGTCGCCCAGGACCTGCGCGCCCGCGGGATCACCCGGATCGCCGTCCCCGACTACCACTGCGTCACGATGACCCTGCCCTTCCAGCTGGAGGGCCTCCACATCGCGCACGTGGCCGTGGGGGAGGACCTCATGGCCGATCCCGCGGCGCTCGAGCGCGCGATCCTGGGGGACGGGCCGACGTGCCGGGGCCGACCGGCGTGCCGAGATCGCTCCGGCGGCGCGGCTCCGGCCTCCTGGGCGGTCCTCCACTGCGAGCTGTTCGGCGCGACGCCGTCCCCTGGGCTGTCCCGCGCCCTGGGCGGCCTCCGGGAGGCCGGAGCGGTCCTGGTCCTCGACGACACGCACCGGTGGCCCCTGCCCGCCCTCGTCGACGCCGACTACCTGGCCGTGTCGGCGCGCAAGCTGACCGGGCTCTCCGACGGGGCCCTCGCCCGCGGTGGCGCCATCGGGGAGCCCGGCGGCCCCCGGCCGCTCCCGCGCGGGGGGATCGACCGCGCCGCGACCGCCGCCTGGCTCGCCGGAGACCGTGACCGCGCCGAAGACCTCATGGACCTCCAGCTCTCCCCCGCCGCGATGTCGTCGCAGGCCCGCGCCGCCCTGTCCGGGCTGGACCTGCCCGCCCTGACGGCGGCGCGCAGGTCGGAGGCCGCCCGCCTCCATGACGCGCTGGAGGACCGCGGGATCGCGCCCCTCTCGCCGCGAGACGGGCACTTCTGCGTCGCCTTCCGCGACCCGGCGGGGCCCGTCCATGCCCGGAGGCTGGTCCGGGACCTGGCTCTGGCCGGAGTCGACGGTCCCGTGTGGTGGCCGCGCCCGGCGGGGTGGTCTCGCGACTGGCCCGAGGACGTCGTCACCCTTCCTCTCGCCGACGACGAGGGCGGCGCCGGCCGCCGAACGGGGACGGCGGCGCGCGTCCTGCCCCTGCTTGACTCCCTGCTACGCTGACCGCATGTCGTACACCTGTTCGATCGACCAGGCGCGCGGACTGGCCCTCGCCGGCGCCGGGCTGGCGGCTTCCCGGCCTCCTCGGGCCCGCAGCCATGCCGAGGCCCGTCGCCGGGCGCTCGCCGCCGTCGAGAGCCTGGGCTATGTGCAGATCGACTCCGTCAACGTGATGGCGCGGGCCCAGGACATGGTGCTCTTCTCGCGGATCGGTGCGGTGCCTCGGGACATCCTCACGACGCCCACGCCCCCGGGCGGCGACCTCGTCGAGCACTGGGCGCATGAGGCCAGCGTCCTCACCCCCGCGATCGCCCGCCTAACCTGCGTCTTCCCACGTTCAGGACTGTGGGGCTCGCGGGTCCGGTACCGCGAGCATGCCGACTGGGAGGCCTGTCGCAGCCGTGTCCTGAGACTTCTGTCCGACCAGCCGGCGACCGCCCTGACGGTCGCCGATCAGATCGCGCCGGGGGATCGAGAGGGGCGGCGCCTGGCCGAGTCCTGCGTGCGGGACGCCTTCGCCAGTGGCGAGCTGGTGGGGATCGGACGCACCCGGACCTTTCAACGGCTCCTCGCCCGCCCGGAGCTGCTGTGGCCCGATCTCTGGGACCGGGACGCCGCCCCCGGACCCGCCGACGCGGCCCGGGAGCTCACCCGCATCGCCTTGCGGGGGCTCGGCATCGCGCGGACCTCGACCGTCGCCGACTGGTTCCGCCTGCCCGCCTCCGTCGTCCAGGAGGCGCTCGCGAGTTTGGAGGCCCAGGGACTGGCCCGCCGCGTCGAGGTCGCGGGGACATCCTCCCGGCCCGACGACCCCTGGTGGGTGCCCGTCCCCTCTGCCCTGGACGAGGGCGCCCAGCCTCCGCGCCCGCGAGCGCCCGCCACGGCCGCCGGTCTCCTCGCTGAGGACTCCCCCTGGCGCGGCCGGACCCGGCTGCTGTCGCCCTTCGACCCGCTGGTCGCGCACCGCCCCCGGCTGTTCGACCTGTTCGGCGTCCACTACCGGATCGGGATCTACACGCCCGCTCCGAAGCGCACGTACGGCTACTACGACCTGCTGGTCCTGCGCGGGGCGGACATCGTCGGCAGGATCGACCTGCGGGCGGATCGGGCCGCGGGCGTCCTGCGCGTCATGGGTTTCTGGCTGGAGCCCGGCCCCGACCGCTCGCCCGTCGGCCAGGCGCGTGCCCTGCGCGGCGAGCTCGCCCGTGTGGCACGGTGGCAGGGGCTCTCGGACATCGCCGTGGGCGACGCCGCCCGCGGCAACGGCGCCGCGGCTCTCGCCCGGGTGCTGTGACCCGGGCGCGTCCCCGCAACGGCTGCTCATCTAGACTCGCCGCGTGAACGGTGATGGACCCGCCCCTCGACTCCCGCGGGGGGCACCTGCCCCCGGGGACTCGGTGCGCGTGGACACCTGGCTGTGGGCGACGCGCCAGACGAGATCGCGTTCGCAGGCCACGGCGGCCGCGCGCGCCGGCCACGTCAGGGTCAACGGCGCCACCGCCAAGGCCAGCCAGCAGGTGCGCATCGGGGACGAGGTGCGCCTGCGCGTCGAGGGGTTCGACCGCGTTCTAGAGGTCGCGGGGCTGGTGATCAAGCGTGTCGGGGCGCTGCAGGCGCGGCTGTGCGCCGTCGATCGCACACCGCCGCGCCCGAGGCTAGGGGGAGCCGCGCCCATCCGCGACCGCGGAGCCGGCCGCCCCTCGAAACGGGAGCGCCGCGAACTCGACCGCCTGCGCGGACGCGACTCGCACGAGCACTCCTGACGTCGCCCGCCCGAGCCTGCGCGCCCTCTCCGCATGGCCGGACCCAGGACCCGTTCCAGCAGCCGGACTCCCCGTGCCGGTCAGCTGGGCCGTCCCCGCCCAGGAGGAAGGCGGGCGAACGTCAGGAACCGATCAGTCCTCCTTCTCCTGCGCGTCCCCGGACGCCGCGAGCTTCGACTCCACGGCGTCGAGCCAGCGGAGCTCAGCGCGCAGTTGGAAGATTTGGCGGTCCACGACCAGGTTGTAGGGGTCGCCGTTCTCCTCGGCGGCGTCCTTGGCGTGGACGTACTCACGCAGCGCCTTCGAGGTGGCCTTGCGCTGACGCTGGATCATGCCGGGCACGTCGGCATCGGGGTTGTCCACGGCGACAGCCAGCTTGATGACCAGTTCGTCGCGGTCGGCGGTGTCGCGGGCGACCGGCTTCGCCAGCCAGGCGTCCAGTGCGGACTGCCCGACCTCGGTGAGCGTGAAGACCTCCGACTCCCGACCTCCGTGGGTCTCCCTGTGGGAGTCGACGAAACCGTCGCGCTCCAGGCGCTGCATGGTCTGGTAGACCTGACCGATGTTGAGCGTCCAGGTGCCTCCGACGTGTTCCTCAAATGTCTGCTTGAGGCGGTAGACGCCTTCGGGTTTCGTGGCGATGAGCGCCAGCATGGCATTTCGAACGGACATGGGACCTCCGAGAAATGAATGGGTGGTGCGGACTGGGTAACCCGTTGTCGGGTGTACTCATCGTAGGCGGAATGGATTACCGAGAAGGCCGGAACACGCTGTGAACGCGCTGTGAACGCGCGAAGGGTGCGCGACCATCGTCGGGAACGATTCCCTGGACCCCCGTCCGCGCCGCGGGCCTGCCCCGCGTCGGTCGCGGGGGGCGTCTTCCGCGACGGCCCTGTGGCGGCAGATGCCCCTGACCCGTCCTACCATGTCACTGGCCTCACGGGAGGACGTCGGGCCGGAGACGGAGATCATCTCCGCATGGCGGGCCATGCGGAGGCGGCTGCGGCCCGGTTGACAGGCATGCGACCCCTCCCTACCATACTGAAGGTACCTTCAAAAAACGAAGCGACTCGCACGCGCGGAGGAGTCCGCCATGAATGGACGCACATGCTCGCCAAACTGACTTGGGAATACCTGCGGACCCGCCTCTGGGAGGTCCTCGCCGTCGTCGTCCTGCAGACGATGGCCGCCATCGCCTCCCTCAACCTCCCCGACCTCAACGCCCGGATCATCGACGAGGGCGTCGCGCTGGGCGACACGGACCACATCTGGCGGCTCGGAGCCGTCATGCTCGCCGTCACGCTCGGGCAGTCCGTCGCCACCGCCGTCGCCGTGTTCCTCGGTTCCCGCATGGCGATGGGCCTGGGCGCCTGGCTGCGCCATCGCGTCTTCACCCACACCCAGGACTTCTCCGCCCAGGACGTCCACGAGTTCGGCGCCCCCTCGCTGGTCACGCGCGCGACCAATGACGTCCAGCAGATCCAGATGGTCGTCCTCATGACCTTCCTCATCATGATCCAGGCGCCCATCATGGGCGTCGGCGGCGTGGTGATGGCCCTGCGTCAGGACTCGCACCTGTCCCTGCTGCTCGTCGTCGTGGTCCCCGTCCTGGCGCTGGTCGTCGGCCTGATCATGGGCCGCCTGGCCCCTCTCTTCCAGGTCCAGCAGACCCGCATCGACGCGATGAACACGGTGCTGCGCGAGGAGCTGTCCGGCATCCGCGTCATCCGGGCCTTCGTGCGCCAGCCGCTGATCCGCGCCCGCTACCGCGACGCGAACGACCAGCTGCGCCAGGTCGCGCTGCGGATCGGCACGTTGTTCGCCCTGATCTTCCCCGCGGTGACCGTCATCATCTCGCTGTCCAACATCGGGGTCCTGTGGTACGGCGGGCACTCCATCGAGAACGGGGAGTCGCAGATCGGCGCCCTGTTCGCATTCATCAACTACCTCGGGCTGATCTTCATGGCCGTCATGATGGCCGCGATGATGTTCATCATGGTGCCCCGCGCCAATGTCTCGGCGATTCGCATCGCCGCTGTCCTCGACCACGACGTCTCCGTGAGAGGCCCCGGGAGGCCCGCGCCCGCTCCCGAGGGCCGCTGGACCTTCGCCCTCCGCGACGTCTCGCTGCGCTACCCCGGCGCCGAGGACCCAGTCCTCGACGGCGTCTCGCTCGAGTTCGCTCCGGGCACCACCACCGGCGTCATCGGCTCGACGGGCTCGGGGAAGACGACCCTGGTCAACCTCATCCCGCGGCTCATGGATCCCACCGGCGGCTCGGTGACCGCCAACGGCGTGCCGACGACCGAGTTGGACCCCGCCGAGCTGCGGCGGCACATCGCGATGGTCCCCCAACGCGCCTACCTGTTCTCGGGCACCATCGCCTCGACCGTGTCCGGAGTGCCGGACCCGGACCAGGCCCAGCGCGAGCGCGTCATCCGGGCCCTGGAGGGCGCCCAGGCCATGGAATTCGTCTCGGATCTCAACCAGGGCATCGACGCCTCCGTGGAGGCGGGGGGCACGAACTTCTCCGGCGGGCAGCGCCAGCGGCTCACGATCGCCCGGGCCCTGTACCGATCAGCTGACCTGTTCGTCTTCGACGACTCCTTCTCGGCCCTGGACTACTCCACGGATGCGCGCCTGCGCATCGCTCTCCCGGCCTACACCGAGGGCGCCGCCACACTGATCGTCGCCCAGCGCGTCGCGACGATCCGCCACGCCGACTGCATCGTCGTCCTGGACGACGGGCGCATCGTCGGGCGCGGGACCCACGCCGAACTGATGGGGAGCTGTCCGACGTATCGCGAGATCGTCGCGTCGCAGATGAGCGAGGAGGAGGCCGCATGAGCGCCGCCCACGGGAGCCCGAGCCGCGGTGTCGCCCCCGGCGCGCGGTCCAAGGACTTCGGAGGTTCCTTCAGGCGATTGATCGGCGAGCTCCGCATGGATCTCCCGCGCATCCTCCTGGCCCTCCTCGCCACCGCCGTCGCGGTGGTCCTCTCGGTCGCCGCCCCGAAACTCCTCGGGAACGGCACGAACCTCATCTTCGAGGGCGTCATCGGCCGCATGATCGCCCAGGCCCCCTCCAAGGAGGCAGCTGTCGCGGCCCTCGAACAGCAGGGCAACGGGAAGCTCGCCACGATGCTGGCGTCGATGGACGTCACGCCCGGCCAGGGCATCGACTTCTCAGCGCTCGGCCGCGTCCTGATCGAGGTCGGCGCCATCTACATCGCGGCCGCCGTCCTCCAGTTCATCGCCGGGCTGCTGCTGCGCCACGTCATCCAGGCCACGGGCTGGCGGATGCGCGACCGCATCCAGCGCAAGATCGAGGACCTGCCGTTGTCCTACCTGGACCAGAACAGCCGGGGCGACCTGATGTCGCGCGTGTCCAACGACGTCGACAACGTCACCCAGGTGATGAACCAGACGCTCAACCAGTTCTTCCAGTCGGTGCTCACCCTGGTCGGGATCCTCGTCATGATGCTCACGCTGTCCTGGCAGCTCACGCTCCTGGCGATGGTCGTCATCCCCCTGGGCGCGTGGGCCGCGATCGTCCTGATGAGACGCGCCCAGCCTCAATTCCGGGAGCAGTGGCACGCGACCGGCGAGGTCTCTGGCCTCGTCGAGGAGGCCATGACCGGACACGAGGTCGTCGCGCTCTACGGCCTGGAGGAGCGCTTCACCGACGCGTTCAACCAGTCCAACACCGCGCTGTACACCTCGTCCTTCAAGGCCCAGACCCTGTCCAACATGACCCAGCCCGTCATGTCCTTCATCTCGAACCTGTCCTACGTGATCGTCGCCGTCGGCGGCGGCCTCAAGGTGGTCAGCGGGCAGATGACGCTCGGCGACGTCCAGGCCTTCATCCAGTACTCCCGGAACTTCACCCAGCCGCTGGGGCAGCTCGCCTCGATGGCGAACTCGCTGCAGTCCGGCGTCGCCTCGGCCGAGCGCATCTTCGAGTTCCTCGACGCCCCGGAGATGGAACCCGACCGCGGCGCCTCCTCCTTCACCGAGGCGTGGCGCAACGCCCATCCCGGCGCCGACTTCGACGGGCAGGCGGAGGCAGGCCGCATCGTCTTCGACCACGTGAGGTTCGGGTACGTTCCGGGCACGCCCGTCATCAAGGACCTCTCGCTGAACGTCGAGCCCGGCCAGATGGTCGCGATCATCGGCCCCACGGGCGCCGGCAAGACGACCCTGGTCAACCTGCTCATGCGCTTCTACGAACTCGACTCCGGGTCGATCTCGATCGACGGGGTCGACATCCGCGATCTCCAGAAGGACGCGCTTCGCCGGCACATGGGCATGGTCCTCCAGGACACCTGGCTGTTCGAGGGGACGATCGGCGACAACATCGCCTTCGGGCGCGAGAGCGCCACCGAGGAGGACGTCATCCGTGCCGCCACGGAGACCGGCGCCCACCGCCTGATCCGCCAGCTGCCGGAGGGCTACCGCACCCAGGTCAGTGACGACGGCGAGACGGTCTCCGCCGGCGAGCGCCAGCTGCTGACCATCGCGCGCGCCTTCATCGCGCAGCCCGACCTGCTCATCCTCGACGAGGCGACGTCCTCGGTGGACACGCGCACGGAGGTGCTGGTCCAGCGGGCCATGGATCAGCTCCGCCAGGGCCGCACGGCCTTCGTCATCGCGCACCGTCTGTCCACCATCCGCGACGCGGACCTCATCCTGGTCATGGAGGACGGCGACGTCGTCGAGAAGGGCCGCCACGACGATCTCCTGGCATCCGGCGGGGCGTACGCCCGCCTCTACCGGGCCCAGTTCGCGGGCCCCGCGGTGGAGGATCCCCCGGACGGCGCGAGCGGCGACTGAGCCCGGAGCTCTCGGCGATCTGGTTCGTCGACCGGGCCGTCTCCAGGATCTCCGCGCGGCGGCCGCAGGGCCTCGGGGAACCGGCTCCCGCGCGCCCGCGGGGAGCCCGGGCGGCGCCGACCTCGTCCCCGGGATCTAGGCTGGACGAACGTCACACGGAAAGGACCATGGCCATGGCACCTGCGAGCACTCCACATCCCGCGCCCGACATCCCGACGCTGACACTGGCGACCGGGGCCGCCATCCCCCAGCTGGGTTTCGGCACCTACAAGGTCACCGAGAAGGTCGTCGAGGTCGTCTCCTCCGCCCTCGCGCTGGGCTACCGCCACATCGACACCGCGCAGATGTACCACAACGAGGCCGAGGTCGGGCAGGCCTGGGCCGGATCCGGAATCGCGCGGGAGGACCTCTTCCTCACCTCGAAGCTCGACAACCCGAACCACGAGCCCTCGGCCGCCCGGCGGAGCTTCGCCCAGACGCTGCTCGACCTGCGCACCGACTACGTCGACCTCTTCCTCATCCACTGGCCCCTGCCCATGCACTACGGCGGCGACTTCGTCACCACCTGGAAGGTGCTCGAGGAGTTCCTCGCAGACGGCCGCGCGCGGGCGATCGGCGTCTCGAACTTCGAGCCCCATCATCTCCGGAGGGTCCTCGACCACGCCGACATCACGCCGATGGTCAACCAGGTCGAGGCCCATCCGTACCTGCCCAACCGCGCGGTGCACGACTTCGACGCGGAGCACGGGATCCTCACGGAGGCGTGGTCCCCGCTCGCCCGCGGGCGCGCCGCCTCGGATCCTGTGCTGGCCGAGATCGGGGAGGCCCATGGCGCGACCGCCAGCCAGGTCGCTCTGCGGTGGGCGCTGCAGCGCGGGGACATCGTCTTCCCGAAGTCGGTCACTCCCGCGCGCCAGGCGGAGAATCTGCAGGTCTTCTCCTTCGAGCTGTCCGCGGATGAGGTCCAGCGCATCGACGCCCTCAACGAGGGCGAGAAGGGGCGCACGGGCACCCACCCCGACCTGATGGATCGCCTGTGATCCGCCCCGCTCACGGGGCCGGGGCCGGCCGATGAGGACCGCGGGACGCCTTCTCGCGGCGGCGCTGGCCCTTGCGGCCGTGCTGGCGGGCGCCGACCGGTTGGTCGCCCACGAGCTCGAGGCCGGAATCGCCCGAGGCCTCGCCTCGACGCGCGGGGTGATCTCGGGCGAGGCGGCGGGACTCGGGGATGTGGAGGTCGCCGTCGAGGGCTTCCCGGTCCTCACCCAGCTGGCGGGCGGCAGCCTGGAGGAGCTGGACGTCGGCATTCCCGCGTACGCGGTGACGTCGGGCGATGTCGCCGTGACCCTCCATGACGTCACCGCCGAACTCGGGGACGTCTCGACCGGCCTCCCCCGCGTCGCCGGGTCCGTTCGCGCCTCCGGCGTGCTCACCGAGGAGGAACTGGCCGCCGCCGCGACAAGGGCCGGACTGCCCGGAACGGTCTCGATCACCCCCGATGGGATCTCCCTCTCGGGCGAGGCGCTCGGCATGGGCGCGTCCGCCTCGCTCGCCCTGTCCATTGGCGAGGGCGGGCGCGGGCTGCTCCTCACCCCCGTCTCCGTCCGACTCGACGACCGCGAGCTTCCGACGGGCGCCGCAGGCGCTGATGCGCTGCCCGCCGTGACGATCCCTCTCGACGCGCTGCCGGCGGGCGTGGTCCTGCAGAAGGTCACTCCCTCGCAGGGGCGGTTGTCGGTCACCCTGACGGGCGCCGACGTCGGTCTCTGAATCTGCGCGGAGAATGGCGCCCGGTGCGAGGTTCGGCGCCCTCTGGACGGCTCCGAAGGCCGATCTGAACGCCGAACCTCGCGCCGGGCGCCCCGCCGGCATTCCGCAACCGCACCGGGAGCCAGCGGCCAGCGCTCGGGTCGCGGATGGGCGGAGGGGCGGGACCCTCGGGTCCCGCCCCCCATCCTCTTGAGTTCCGACGCCGCGCGGATCCGGCCGAGGCCGCTCCCGCCACGGCGAACAGGCTCCGTCAGACGCTGGCCGCGGCGGCGGCGCCTTCGATGGCGTGATCGCCGGACTGGACGTTGACCGTGATCTTGCGCGGCTTGGCGGCCTCAGCGACCGGGATGGTCAGCGTGAGCACGCCGTCCGTGTAGGCGGCGCTGATGTTGTCCAGGGCCACGCCCCCGCCCAGGGTCAGCTGGCGGGCGAACGTCCCCACCGGACGCTCATGGGTCAGCCACTGCAGGCTGTCGCCCGACTCGCCCTTCCGCTCGGCGCTGATCCTCAGCGTCCGGCCCTCGACATCGATGTCGATCGTCGAGGGGTCGATGCCCGGCAGATCCACCTTGGCGATGTAGTTGTCACCGTCGCGGTACAGGTCCAGGGGCAGCCCGGGGACGGCGGGCACCTGACGCAGGGTCGAGTTGAAGATGCGATCGAGCTCAGTGAACGGATCGTAGAGAGCCATCTGAATCCTCCTCCGAGGTCTGGGCCCGGACGGTCCGGGCCGGTTCGGATCCCCCTTTTGGGGTCTCTTTCGCGAACACCCTCAGTGTGGCCCCCCGCCCTCCGAGCCGCAAGCAAAGTTGAGCCGCGTTCACTCAAGGCTGAAACTTGAGCGCCATCGACTCAATGTTGATCGGAATGTCGGGTCCCCCACGTGCGGTGAGACGGGGCAGCACACGGACGCCCTGCCGGGGTAGGTTGCATGGCATGTCCGGAATGAAAGATCTCGATCGGGCACTTGCCTCCCTGGATGCGACCCAGCAGGGAATGTACGTGTTCGCCACTGTCTCCGAGATTCCCGAGGGGCTCACCCCCTTCGCCACCATCGCCGAGGATGAGGGCATCACCGTCGTCGTCGCCGAGGACCAGGCCCGCGACGCGGGCCTGCCCCTGGACGAGCGTTTCGCCCGCATCACCCTGGGCGTCCACTCCGCCCTGGACTCCATCGGCCTGACTGCGACGATCGCGCAGACGCTGGCGAGCCGCTCGATCTCATGCAACGTGATCGCCGGGTACTTCCACGATCACCTCTTCGTCCAGGCCGAGCGCGTCACCGAGGCCACCGAGGCGCTGGCCGAGCTCACCCGGCAGGCCAAGGGCTGGCTGCCCCGGCAGTGAGCCGGGGCCCCGGAACTCCGGGCCACGGGACCGCCGCGGGATCAGCGCCTGGTGGCGCGCAGGTACTGCCGGGGGGCGTCCGGCGTCGCGCGCAGACGCGCGGCCCAGGCCATCGGCGCCATCGGGTCGCTGAGCAAGACACGCCCGATCTCGATGACGTCCGCGTCGCCGCCCACCAGGATCTGCTCCGCCTGCTCGGGGGCGACGATCAGCCCACAGGCCGACACCGGGATCCGCGGTTCTCCGGCGGGGACGCCCTCGTTCATGCCCAGCGCGCGGCGCACGCCCGCCGCGGCGAAGACCTGGTAGCCCACGCCGCCGCCGACGGCGGCATCGGGGACGTTCCCGCCGGTGGAGACGTTGAGCATCGACGCCCCGTCCCGGGCGAGCAGCGGGGCCAGGCGCTCCGTGTCGGCCAGGGTCCACCCGGGCCGCCCGTCGGAGGGGTACTCCTGCGTCCAGTCGGTGGCGGAGATCCGCACGAGGACGGGGGCGTCCCCGATCCGGGCGCGCACCGCGCGCACGACCTCGCGGACGAACCGCGTGCGGCCCTCGAAGTCGCCGCCCCAGCGGTCGGTTCTCCGGTTCGAGGCCGGTGAGAGGAACTGGTGGATGAGGTACCCGTGGGCGGCGTGGATCTGGACGCCGTCGAAGCCCGCCTCGATGGCGCGGCCCGCGGCGTCGGCGAAGGCCCCGACCAGACCGAGGATCTCCTCCTCCATGAGCTCGCGAGGCGTCGGGGAGCCCGCGTCGAAGGGGATCGGCGAGGGCGCCACGACCTGCCAGCCGCCCTCTTCCGGTGCCGCCGCGCCGGTGAGCCAGCCGGCGCGCGAGCTGCCCTTGCGTCCGGCGTGGTTGAGCTGGATGAAGGCTGCCGCCCCTCCCGCGTGGATGCGCTCAGCGACAGCCGAGAAAGAGGGGATCTGGGCGTCGTCGTGCAGGGACAGGCAGTTCACCGAGATGCGGCCCTCCGGGACCACGCCCGTCGCCTCCACGATGACGGCGCCCACGCCCCCGATCGCTCGGGCCCCGTAGTGGACCTGGTGCCAGGGGGTCGGCCGGCCGAGCTCCTCACCCAGGGGAGCGGCGGAGTACATGCACATGGGCGGCATCCACAAGCGGTTGCGGGCAGTGAGACCGGCGATGGAGACGGGTGTGAACAGCTGCGCGTGAGGCATGCCTCCAGACTATCGCCGCCGGGCCGGTGGATGGGGCTCCCCCCCCCCCCCGACCCGGCCCGAGATGCGCGCTCCCGGGGGCGAATAGACTGGGCGGCATGGCAAAGGAGCACGCCCCCCGCCGGGATCACGCCCTGGTGCGTCTGGCCGATGGCACGGTGAAACAGCACAACCTCCTGACGGGGACGGAGGTGTGGACCGTACCCGGCCGCGGCAACCGCCCCTTGTCCGTCCACCACGAGGCGCCGCAGCCGCTGGATCCGGATCGTGAGGGACGCCACTGCGCCTTCTGCGAGGAGCGCTACCTGGAGACTCCGCCTGAGAAGTCGCGGCTGGTCCGCCGCGAGGACGGCTCCTGGGAGCAGCTGGACGCGCTTCCCGCCGATCGTCTCCACGACACGGTCGCCGAGTTCAGGCGCATCCCGAACCTGTTCGAGATCGTGTCCTACAACTACTGGCACCTCAACCACGACCACACGCCGTCCGAGGCCGAGCACCGGCGCATGGCGGAGTACCTGTCCTCGGGCACCGGATACGAGCATGTGATGAATGTCGTGCGGGCGAGGATGCTGGCCGGCGGCCTGTCGGAGGCGGAGTTCGCCGCCCTGACGGACTCAGCGAAGCTCCAGCAGGCCAACGGCTTCTTCTCCGGCGGGCACGACGTCATCGTCGCCCGCCGCCACTTCGTCGACGGGGCGACCCAGGACACGCAGCTGGCGGGATCGGGCACCCTCACGCCTGAGGAGCACTACCGCTACATGGCCTTCACCGCCCACTCGATGGCGGACCTCTACGGACTGGACCCGGCCGTGCGCTACGTGGCCACGTTCCAGAACTGGCTGAAGCCGGCCGGCGCCTCCTTCGACCACCTCCACAAGCAGCTGGTCGCCATCGACGAGCACTCCGTGCAGACCGAGGCCGAGATGCAGCGCCTGCGCGCCGATCCCGCGATCTACGACGACATCCTGCGGGTCGCGGTGACCCGCCGCCTCGTCATCGCGCAGAACGACCATGCCGTCGCGCTGGCCGGATTCGGCCACCGCTACCCGACCGTGTCCGTATGGCCGCTCCACGCTCCGCTCAACCCGTGGGAGGTGGACGACGAGCAGATGCGCGCCGCCTCCGACCTCCTCCACGCGATGCACGCCGCCACCGGCGTCGACGTGCCGTGCAACGAGGAGTGGTACCACCGCCCGCCCGACGTCTCGACCCCGATGCGGTGGCGCATCCTGCTCAAGTGGAGGATCTCGACGATCGCGGGGTTCGAGGGCGGGACCCGTATCTACCTCAACACCATCGATCCGTGGGATGTCTGCGCCCGCGTCGTCTCCCGTGTGCGCGACCTGCGCGACAGGGGGCTCGTCGCGCCGATGCGCGTGGGCGAGGAGTGCCACGTCACCGCGGAGATGCTCCACGACTGACCGGCCGCCGGAGCGTCAGCGGGACGACAGCTCCTTCTCCCATGCCGCCAGCCAGTCCTTCGTGCGCCCCAGGTCCTCCTCGGACAGGGCGACCGCATCCCCGGTGGGCGTCGAGAACCAGCCGATGGGCGTGTCCTGGGCGGCGGCCGCCACCAAGGGGGTGGCGATCGACTCCTCGGCGAGAGCCTGCTGGGCGCGCGCGCCGAGCAGGTACGCGAGGAAGGACTCCGCCCCGTCGGGATCGGCCGGATCGGCAGTCCGCGCCGCGTACAGGTACCGCGTCAGGCACGTCGATCCGACGGGCGCCGCGGAGGACTCGGTCGCGGTGTTGTTCACCGTCGTCGCCGCCAGCGACTCGGGGGCGACCAGAAGCGGCCTCGCGCCCGACGCCGACGCGGCCGTCCAGGCCTGGACGGCGGCATCCCCGCTCTGCACCTGCGCTCCCGACGCCAGGAGCTGCGCCCACCAACCCGACGCCCCATCCCCCTTCGCCTGGCCGGTGAGTTGGACGAAGGCGCGCCCCTCGGCCGTGGCGGACGGGTCGGGGATCTCCAGCAGCGGCGCATACGCCGAGGACGCCAGGTCGTCGACGGAGCTGGGGGGATCGATCTTGTTCGCCGCGAACCACTGCGTGTCAGCCAGGACGCACACGTCGTCGCGCGCATAGGCGATGGCGCCGGGCGCGCCGGCCAGCTCGGTTCCCTCCGGGGTCGCCGCGTCCTCGGGAGCGCTGCCCGAGAGGACGGAGGAATCCGTCCCGGTGAGCGCGTCCGTGGCGTCCAGGCCGATGAGCACATCGGCCGAACCCGCCGCGTCCTGCCCCTCCGGCGTCGCGACGGCGGCCGCCGCGAGCCCGTCGTCGTCGATCTCGACCTGGACCAGGGTGAACCCCGTCGCCCGCAGGAAGTCGCGGGCGAGTTCGTCGGAGAAGGCCTGACCGGCAGGCACCGCCACGGTCACCGTGCCGGATCCGCGGCGGGGCGTCACGGCGAGAAGACCCGACTGCTCGTCGCCGCCGGTGACGACCGTGGAGGACAGGCCCGGCACGATCGGCGCGGCGAACGGGTCCGACGCGGGGTCCGCCGCCGGGTCGACGGAAGGCGTGCACCCCGCCAGCGCCGCCGCGATCACCACCGCGATGCACCCGACCCCGGCCTGATGCACACGTGCCACGGCGGTCCCCCCCTCTCTGGTCCACACAACCCGCACAGCCTATCCCGCCTGCGCCGCCCGGCCGCGGAGGCGGCGACGCGGGCGGGTGTGCGGCATGATGGAGCCCGGAGCCGGGCCCGACCCGGTGTGCCCCCGAGGAGGACGACATGGACATCGGCTGGAAGCTCGCGAGCGCCGGGGCGGCGGCGATCGCCACGATCATCTCCGGCAGGATCGCCGAGGCGGGGTGGCGGCTCGTCACCGGACATGACGCGCCCCGCGACGATGATGACGACGCTCCGGTGGTCCAGCTGGTGGTCTTCGCGGCTGTCTCCGCGGCGGTGGCGGCTCTCGCCCAGAGGTCCGCCGTGCGGGGGGCCCGGAAATGGTACGGCCCGCGCTCGCTGCCCAAGCCCTGAGGACGGGCGCGGAGGACGCCGCGCGTCAGGCGTCGAGGTTCGCCGCGACCAGGTCCGCGATCCGGTTCATGGCCGCCTCGTCCTCGGACTCGACGGTGACCTGGGCGCCGTGCTCGGCGCCCAGCGTCATGATCATCATGACCGAGGACGCGTCCACTGGGTCCTCGCCCTCGACGCTGAGCAGGACCTCGGTGCCGAGTTCGCCGGCGGCCCGGGCGATGAGGGACGCGGGGCGGGCGTGCAGCCCGACCGTGGATCCCACGGTGACAGTGCGTGCGGACATGGGTGCCTCCTGGGTTGTGCGGGTGGCACGGGTGGCGCGGGATTGCGCCGCCCGGGGACGGGTGACGGGACGAGCGGTCAGACGGCAGTGGGGGCGCCGGCCGGCTCGGCGGCCCCCGCCGCCTTCCTCCGGGCCGCCGCCTTGAGCAATGTGACCAGCAGGGCCGACACGATCATGCCAGCGACGATCGAGAGGAGGAAACCCCAGATCGGATCGACGGCGAAGAACACGAAGATCCCTCCGTGGGGGGCCTTCGAACCGACGTGGAGGGCCATCGACATGGCCCCGGTCACAGCGCCGCCGGCCATCATCGAGGGGATGACGCGCAGCGGGTCGGAGGCCGCGAAGGGGATCGCGCCCTCGGAGATGAACGAGGCGCCCAGCAGCCATGCGGCGGTGCCGTTCTGCCGTTCGGCCGAGGTGTACAGCCTGGGACGCAGCGCGGTCGACAGGGCCATCGCCAGTGGCGGCACCATGCCGGCGGCCATGACGGCCGCCATGATCTGGTAGGAGGCGTCTGTGGCCGAGGACAGCCCCGCGGTGGCGAACAGATAGGCGGCCTTGTTGACGGGCCCGCCCAGGTCGAAGCACATCATGAGGCCCAGGACGATGCCCAGGAGGATCGCCGACGATCCGGTCATGCCGGTCAGCCAGCTCTGCAGACCCGTCATGACGGCGGCCAGCGGCCGCCCGAGCAGCATGAGCATGAGGGAGCCGACCACCAGCGTCGTCACCAGCGGGATGATCGCGACGGGCATCAGCCCGGACAGCCAGCGAGGAGCCCCGAGGCTCGCCAGCCACATCGCGATCAGACCGCAGAGGATGCCGGTGACCAGTCCTCCGATGAACCCGGCGCCGATCGCCACCGACAGCGCGCCCCCGATGAACCCCGGGGCGATGCCGGGGCGCCCGGCCAGGCCGAAGGCGATGTAGCCGGAGAGGGCCGCCACCAGGAATCCCATGCCCCATCCGCCCAGCGCGTTGAACACGGCGCCCAGGTAGAGGGACAGCCCCGCGTGGTCGGTGATCAGCGTCGCCCCGTTCGAGACGTAGGACTGGGCCTCGGGGAGGTTCCACAGCGAGTACTTGAGCGCGACGTCTTGGGACACGAAGGCCACGTCGTAGCCGCCGACCAGGAATCCCAGGGCGGTCAGCAGGCCGCCTGCGGCGACGAAGGGGATCATGTAGGACACGCCGGTCATCACGGCCTGCTGGATGCGGCGCCCCCAGCCGAGATGCGCGCCGGACGCGCCCGCGCCCTCCGCCGCGGAGGCGTCGCCGGAGCGGGACGCCGCCACGCGGGGCGCGGAGGGATCCGCGATCGCGGCCAAAGCCCGGTCGACGAGGGCGGGCGCGTCCGAGATCGCGGTGTTCGTGTCGGATTCGATGACGGGCAGCCCGGCGAAGCGCCCGCGCCCCGTGATGTTGACGTCGGCGGAGACGATGAGGGCGTCCGCCCGGTCGA
Source organism: Schaalia naturae (assembly GCF_042665795.1). Classification (NCBI taxonomy): domain Bacteria; kingdom Bacillati; phylum Actinomycetota; class Actinomycetes; order Actinomycetales; family Actinomycetaceae; genus Schaalia; species Schaalia naturae. The sequence goes on along the minus strand of NZ_JBHTEF010000001.1, from coordinate 82,344 downwards.
TGACCTCCTGGGGGAAGGGGGTGATCCCGCCGGACCCCTGGGTCTCCGTGTGGATCTCGGCGCCCCTCTCAGCGCCGGCCTGCTCGATGGCCTCGGCCGCCATGTACGTGTGGGCGATGCCGGTCGGGCAGGAGGTGACCGCGAGGATCACCGGCCGATCGCCCTGCCGGGCGGCCGGGGGCGCGGCGGGCGCCGTGGCGGGCGGCTGGACGACGCCGAGCACGAGGTCCGCGGCCTCCTGAGGTGTGGACGCCCCGCGCAGGGCGGCCACGAAGTCGGCTTTGACCAGCGCGCGGGAGAGCTTGGCCAGGAGCTTCATGTGCTCCGATCCTGACTCATCGGGGGCGGCGATGCCGATGACGAGGTCCGCCGGCCCGTCCCCGGCCCCGAAGTCGACGGGCGTCGACAGACGCAGGAGCGCCAGAGAGGCCTCGCGGACGGCGGCCGTGCGGCAGTGCGGGATCGCGATGCCTCCGGGCATCCCGGTGGCGAACTGGGCCTCGCGCTCCTCGAAGGCGGCCTCGAGGCCGTCCCGGTCGGCGCGCCCGGCGGCGGACACCATGTCGGCCAGGCGCGCGATGACGGCGTGCTTGTCGCCGGGGTCCTCCACCCCGAGCCCGACCAGCTCGGGGGTGATCAATCGGTGACTCATCGGTGTTCCTCTCCTGTGGGGATCCATCTGGATGACGACATGCGGCGCGACGCCCGGGTGGGCGTCACAGCGGGCGGACAGTGGATGTGTCGGCCAGGACCTGGTCGCGCGCGGGGATCGTCGTCCCCGGCAGCGACACGGCGACGGCCCCGTAGGCCACGGCCAGGGCGAGGCGCCCCGGCCCGTCGTCCCCCTGCGCTCGGGCAATGAGGTAGCCGGCGACCGCCGAGTCACCGGCGCCCACCGTCGAGACCACAGGCGCGTCCGGGGAGGGGGCGTACCAGCAGCCCTCCTCGGTGGCCAGCACGGCCCCGGCGCCTCCCAGCGTGACGAGCACATCGGCCACGCCGGCCTCCCTCAACCGTCCGACCGCGTCGCGCACCCCGTCGAGGTCGCCGACCCGGGCGCGAGCCTCCAGCACCGCTCCATCGACCCCGGTGAGCTGGCCCAGCTCCTCCGCGTTGGGCTTGAGGAAGTCCGGGGCGGCCTCGCGCCCGTCCTCCGCGAGCGCGGCCAGCGGGTCGTCGGAGGTGTCGACGCCCACCCAGACGCCCCGCGCCCGCAGCGAACGGACCAGCCGCGCGTACTCGTCAGCGGGGATGCCGGGGGCCAGCGACCCCGACAGCATCGCGGTGTCGCCCTCGGAGACGACGTCTGCGAGCGCCTCTTCGAGGGCGGCGACCTTCTCGGGTGTGAGCGTCGGACCCGGCTCGTTGATCTTCGTCGTGACCTCCGGATCGGACAGGACCGCGAGGTTCGTGCGGACCGGCCCGCCCAGGGGCGTGGCCCGGTACCGCAGGCCGCTCCGGTCGACGAGGCCGCGCAGGGGGTCGCCCTCGTCGGCGGGGAAGACGGCCAGCGCGCCGAGCCCGGCCCCGGCGGCCCCGAGCGCGACGTTGATGCCCTTGCCGCCCGGCCCGAGGCGTTCGGAGACGATGCGGTGGACGCCTCCCGGAGTGAGCGCGCCGGCGACGCGGACCGTCCGGTCCAGGGACGGGTTGGCGGTGAGAGTGACGATCATGCGCGGACCACCTCGATTCCGGAGTGCTCGAACAGTTGCAGGGAGGAGGCGGGGAGGGCCGTGTCGGTGACCAGCACGTCGATGTCGGCCAGCTCCGCGAAGGTGACGAACTGCGTGAGGCCCGCCTTGGACGCGTCCGCCATGACGATGCGCCGTGAGCTCTGCGCGACCATGGCGGACTTGGCGGAGGCCTCGTCCGGATCGGGGGTGGTGAACCCGGCGGCCCCCATGCCGTTGCACCCCAGGAAGACCGTGTCGGGGTGCAGCCGGGACAGGGCCCTCACGGTGTCCGCGCCGACGGCGGCGTGGGTGCGGCCTCGGAGCCTGCCGGGGAGGATGTCGACGGGCTCGACGTCGGCGTCGAGCAGCGCCTGGGCGATGTCCAGCCCGTGCGTGGCGACCCGCAGCCCGCGGCCCGCCAGATACGGGACCAGCTCGACCACGGTGGAGCCCGCGTCCAGGACGACGGAGGCGTCCGGATCGGTGGGCAGGAAGTCGGCGGCCGCTGCGGCGATACGGTGTTTGGCCTCTGTGTTCGTCGTCAGCCGGGTGCGCAGGTCGGGCTCGATGTCCCCGTCGAGGCGAGGGATCGCGCCCCCGTGGACGCGCCTGATCAGGCCACGGCGGTCCAGGGCGTCCAGGTCGCGCCTGATCGTCTCCGTGGCGACGTCGAAGCGGGCGGCCAGTCCGGAGACGGACACGCGGCCGTCGGACGCGCAGGCCTGGAGGATCTGGCGGTGGCGCTCCTCCGCGTACATCTGTGGCGTCAGCTCCCTTGTCTGTGCGGTCGGCATCGGCGGTCCGCGCGACCGGTGCGCGGATCGGCGGGCGCCCCGAGACGCCCTTCCGATCACACTACACACAATTCCCACACGTCACAACAGTGGTTTTATGTGGTTTTATGGAGAGGAGTCTGAGCCCGTCTGGCAGGCCCCGTCCGCGTCATCGGCGCTACGCTGGGCTCCGATCCACCACTGTCACTGGGGAGGAACTCGGACATGACCGACTCGATCGACCTCACCGGGGCCACGACCCCGCCGAGCGCGCCCGAAGCCGGATCCGGCGACGCCACGCGGGTCGTCTACGGGACGCCGGTCGTCCCGGGCGTCGCATGGGCCCCGGCCGCCTGGACCCGGCGCCCTCCCCTTCCGCCCGAGACGGCTCCCGAGCTTCCCGAGGACCAGCGCGAACAGGGCGTCGCCGACTTCGAGCGCGCTGCGGCCGAGGTCGCAGACGGCCTCAACGCCCGCGCCGAGGCGGCCACCGGCCACGTCGCCGAGGTCCTCGCCGTCACGGCCTCCCTGGCCACCGACCGCGCCTGGAAGAGGGAGGCCGCGGGGCGCATCCGCCGGGGCACGCCCCCCGTCCAGGCGACGATGGCCGCCACCGAGAAGTTCGTCGAGCTGTTCCAGAAGGCCGGGGGCCTCATGGAGGAGCGCACGACGGATCTGCGGGACGTCCGCGACCGCGTCATCGCCCACCTCACCGGCGAGCCCGAGCCCGGCATCCCCGTGACCGGCCATCCGGTGGTCCTCCTGGCCGACGATCTCTCCCCCGCCGACACGGCGGGTCTGGACCCCGTCAACTACGTCGCGATCGCCACCCAGGTGGGCGGTCCGACCTCCCACACGTCGATCATCGCCCGCCAGCTCGGGATCCCCTGCATCGTCGCCGCCCGCGAGCTGGCTGAGATCCCCGAGGGAGCGCCTGTCCTGGTCAACGCCCACGAGGGCTCACTCACCCTGGGCGTGGACGAGGCCGCCGCGCGGGCCCTCGTGGCCGACGACGCCGATCGCGTCGCCCGCATCCGCGCATGGCGCGGCCCCGGCCGCACCGCCGACGGCGTGTCGATGCAGCTCCTGGCCAATGTCCAGGACGGGGCCGGCGCGGTCGCCGCCGCCGGCGGGCAGGCCGAGGGCATCGGGCTGTTCCGCACGGAGCTGCTCTTCCTCAACACGCAGGTCGAGCCCTCGGTCGACTCCCAGGCCGGGTCCTACGCGCCGGTGTTCGCGGCGTTCCCTTCCCAGAAGGTCGTGGTGCGCACCCTCGACGCGGGCTCCGACAAACCCGTCCCCTTTGCGACGCTCTCGGAGGAGTTCAACCCGGCGCTGGGTGTGCGCGGCATCCGCACGACCGGCCAGAACCCGGACCTGCTCGTCCACCAGCTCGACGCCGTCGCCCAGGCCGCGGCCCTCCAGCCGGGGACGGACGTGTGGGTCATGGCCCCGATGATCTCGACGATCCCGGAGGCCCGCTGGTTCGCGGGTTTGGTCCGCGAGCGCGGCCTCCGCGTCGGAATCATGATCGAGGTGCCCGCCGCGGCGATCCTCATCGACCAGTTCCTGGCCGAGGTCGACTTCGTCTCCATCGGCACCAACGACCTCACGCAGTACACGATGGCCGCCGACCGCATGTCGCCGCATTTGGCCGAGTACACCGACCCGTGGCAGCCGGCCGTCCTGTCTCTCATCGCCCGCACGGCCGAGGGCGGGATGGAGGCCGGCAAACCGGTCGGCGTGTGCGGCGAGGCGGCTGCCGACCCGCTGCTGGCGTGCGTTCTCACGGGCATGGGCATCACGAGCCTGTCGATGGCGGCGAGCGCCATCCCCGCCGTGGGGGCCCAGCTCGCCCGCGTGACGATCGAGCAGTGCCGTGCTGCGGCTGCGGCGGTCGTTGGCGCCGAGGACGCGGGGGATGCCCGCAACCGGGCTCGTTCCGCCTTCGAGACGGCGCCCGAGGAGGCTCCGCGGCAGGACTGACGTCCCGGCCCGCCGCCCCACGGCCCGCCAGTGCCGGCAGGCGTCGGGATCAGATGAAGTCCTGCACCAGGCTCCAGATCAGCTGCAGATTGAGCACGGTCAGGACGGCCGTCGCGACCCATCCGAGCACGCTCACCCACGTCTTGTTCGCGAAGCGCTCGCCCATGATCCTCTTCGAGGACGTGAACCACACCAACGGGACCATCGAGATGGGCAGCGCCACGCACAGGAACACCTGGGAATAGACGAGGAGCTGCTCTAGGGCCACTTCGGAGCCGTTGAAGACGATCGTGCACACCACGACCGGGATGACCGCCAGGAGCCGGGTGACCACCCGGCGCATCCACAGGGGGATCCGCATGTGGATGAAGCCCTCCATGACGACCTGACCGGTCAGGGTGCCGGTGATCGTCGAGTTCTGGCCGGAGGCCAGCAGGGCCACGGCGAAGAGTGTTGACAGGACAGGACTGGCCACAGCGCCGGCCAGCGCCGGGTCCTGGAGCGCGTCGTAGAGGGAGCCGAAGGTGGACAGATCGCCCGGCTTGCCGAAGAACAGGGCCGCGCCCAGGAGCAGGAGCAGGCAGTTGACGAAGAACGCGGCGCCCAGCTGGATGTTCGAGTCCCAGGTGGCGAAGCGCACGGCGTGGGCGCGCCCCTCATCGGTGCCTCGGTCGTAGGCCCGCGACTGCACGATGGCGGAGTGCAGGTAGAGGTTGTGGGGCATGACGGTGGCGCCGACGATCCCCAGGGCCATGATGAGCTGCCCGTGGCCGAGGGTCTGCGCCGAGGGGAGGAAGCCGGTGGCGACCTGCGCCATATCGGGCCCCGCCAGGGCGACCTCGTAGACGAAGACCGCGACGATCGTCAGGATCAGTGTCGCCACGATCGCCTCGATCTTGCGGAACCCGACCCTCATGAGGAGCAGCAGGAGCAGGACGTCGAAGACGGTCAGGCAGACGCCGACGACCAGCGACATCCCGAAGAGCAGGTGCAGGGCGATCGCCGCGCCGATGACCTCGGCGATGTCGGTGGCCATGATGGCCAGCTCCGTCGTGATCCACAGGACGATGCCCATCCGCGGCCCCGTGTGCGCACGAGTGGCCTGGGCCAGGTCCATGCCGGTGACGATGCCGAGCTTGGCGGCCATGTACTGCAGGAGCATCGCGATGAGGCTCGACAGCAGGATGACGTTGAGCAGGAGGTACCCGTACTGCTGGCCGCCGCCGATGGAGGTCACCCAGTTCCCGGGATCCATGTAGCCGACCGCCACCAGCGCGCCGGGGCCGGAGAAGGAGACCAGGCTCCGGAGGAAGCCGGCCTCCTTCGGGGCGATGGAGACGGTCCCGTTGATCTCCTCCAGGGAGGGCCCGTTCGCGGGACGGATGAGTCGGCGGCGTCCGGTGTCCGTGGGGACGTCGGCCTCGGCGATGGACATGGCCGGTCTGCTCCTCAGTGCGCCGCTCGGGATCGGACCGACGCCGGCGCCTCGGCGATTCGTATATCCACATCATATGTTTCGGCCGTCCGAATTCCCAAACCGGAAGCGGGGACGCCGAGGCCGAGGGATCGCCATCGGCCCGATCCCGGGCAGGGATCCTCGCCCGGGGGCGCGGGGCCCGGGCGAGGGAGGCGCCGGAGTGCGCTCAGACCTCGGCGGCGGTGAACACCGGCAGCAGCGGCGCGAGATCGGCGCGCTGCCCGGAGGCCTGGACGCGCCCCCGGGCCTCCGCCTGCGACCACTCGAGGTCACCGACCGCCAGCGCCAGCCACGTCGCCATGTCGGTCTCGACGACGGCGGGCGGCGTGCCGCGCCGATGCACCGTGCCCCGGAGGATCTGGACCGCACCGGCCGGAGGCACCCGCACCTCGACGGACCGGCCCGGGTGGGACTCCTCCAGTTCCTGGAGGCTGAAGCGGACGGCCAGCAGGACGGTGGCGCGCGGCGCGCGCCCCGGATCGGCGTGCCAGCTCCGCAGGGCGGCCATCCCCTGAGCCGGATCGATCCGTCTGCGTGCCACGGGGCGATTCTAAGACCGCGCGGCGCGGCAGATGAGAGAGCCCCGCCCGGTCGCGCGACCGGGCGGGGCCTCATACCGTCCCCGGGGGATCAGCGCGCGATGCCGCGGCCGATCAGCTCGGAGAACTCGACGAGCCGGTTGGAGAAGCCCCACTCGTTGTCGTACCAGCCGAAGACCTTGACCTGGCGGCCGATGACCTCCGTCAGGGGCGCGTCGAAGATGGACGAGGCCGGGTTCCCGACGATGTCGTGGGACACCAGCGGCGCCTCGGAATACTGCAGGTATCCGGCCAGGGGGCCGCTCGCGGCGGCCTCGCGGAAGGCCTCGTTGACCGACTCGGCGCTCGCGTCCTTCCGGACGACCACCGTGAGGTCCGTGATGGATCCGTCCGGCACCGGCACACGCAGCGCGGCCCCGGTCAGACGGCCGTCAAGCTCGGGGATGACCTTGCCGATCGCCTTCGCCGCGCCCGAGGACGTGGGGATGGTGGACACCGCGGCCGCCCGCGCCCGCCGCAGATCACCGTGCGGGGCGTCGTGGAGGCGCTGGTCGCCGGTGTAGGCGTGGACGGTCGTCATGAGCCCGGACTCGATGCCGAAGGCATCGTTGAGGACCTTCGCCAGGGGCGCGAGCGAGTTCGTCGTGCACGATCCGTTGGAGAAGACGTCGGACGCGCTCACATCCAGGGTGAAGTCGTTGACGCCCAGGACGAAGGTGGGGACGTCGCCCTTCGCGGGAGCGGAGATGATGACCTTCTTCGCCCCGCCTGCGAGGTGGGCCAGGGCCTTCGCGCCGTCGGTGAAACGGCCCGTGGACTCGATGACGACGTCGGCCCCGACGCTCCCCCACTCGATGGCAGAGGGGTCCGCCTGGGAGAAGACGGTGATGGGGCGGCCACCGACCGTGATCGTGCTGCCTTCGACCTCGACGCCGTCCAGATGGCCGGACACCGAGTCCCACTCGAGCAGGGTGGCCAGGGTCGCGGCGTCGGTCAGGTCGTTGACCGCGACCACCTCGACGTCGGCCTGGTTGGCCAGGGCGGCGCGCAGGTATGTGCGCCCGATGCGCCCGAAGCCATTGATGCCAATGCGAACAGTCATGATGGTGCCTCTTCTGTTGTCACGCCGCAGGGCCTGCGGCGACGACCCGGGCCCAGCGGGCCCAGGACGATGGATGATCGGGGAGGCGGCCGATTCCTCGGGTGCCCCCGGCCTGCGCTCGGCTGCAGAGTCCAACAGATCGAGCAGGCCCGAGCATGCCTGGTCGAACGGGGCGGGGTCCTGGGCGGCCAGCGCCAGGACGTAGCCTCCCTGGATGGTCGCGAAGCACAGGCGCGCGAGCCGGTCGGCGTCCAGGGACACCGGCAGGTCGCCTGCGTCGATCGCCTCGCGGATCGTGCGCGCCAGGTCCTCGTGGACCGTGGACACCGACCGCGCCACGGGGGCGAGCAGATCGGGGTCGTGGGCGACGACGGGATCCTGAGTCATCCGGCCGACCTTGCATCCCTTGAGCGCGTCGCGGGGTCTGAGCAGATAGGCCCGCAGACGTTCCAGAGGGGCCGCGGAACCGTTGAGCACCGCGTCCGCGGCCGTTGTGACGTCGGCGCAATTGCGCTCGATGGCCGCCACTCCGAGGTCCCGTTTCGTCGGGAAGTGGTAGTACATACTCCCCTGTCCGACCCCGGCGCGCTCCCTCACCTCGCGCGGGGTCGTCGCGGCGAACCCCCGCTCCCACATGAGGTCGCCCATCGCCTTGATCAGTCGTTCCCGTGAACCCACGACTGCTAGCGTACCTACCTCTAGGTACAGAGGCAAGGGGCGTCTCTCTCGCCTTCTCTTCCCCCGCCCTGGAGCGACGAGGGCGGCCCTGCCCTCGCAGGATCGGCAGCCGCCCCGAACGGCCGGCGCCAGCCTCCTCATCGTCGCCGCGCGGCCGGGCCCAGGCGCTCGACGGCGACGCGCCCGGCCTCGCGCCCCGCCCGCGTCGCCCCCAGGGTCGACGCGGAGGAGCCGTACCCGACCATGAGCACCCGGGGATCGCGCGCCACCGCCACCCGGCTCGACATCTGGATCCCGCCGCCCGGCTCACGCAGCCGCAAGGGCGCCAAATGGGTCAGGGCGTGGCGGAAGCCGGTGTTCCAGAACAGGACGTCGGCCTCCACCCATGTGGGCTCCTCAAAGGGCCGCCAGGACTCGGGCACGACCAGCTCGCCCGCCCCGCCGGACCCGTCGCGGGCGGATGGGCCCAGTCCGCCGCGCGCCTGCTCCCCGGTCAGAGCATCGGGGGAGAACCGCACGCCCTCCAATCCGACGCGGTCGAACATGCCGCGGCTCACGAGCACGCCCTCGCGCACGCCCCGGAGGTACTCCGGAAGCAGCGGGATACCCGTCGTGCGCACCACGGAGGCGGGCGGCGTCCCGGACGCCGTGCGCCGGTCGACCGCGCGCTCGACCTCCGCGCCCCACTGCTCGTCGAAGGCGGCGCGGGTGAAGTTCGGCGGGCGCCTCGTCGCCCAGGTCGTGCTCGCGGCGACGGGGGCGAGTTCGAGGAGGAACTGGACGGCGGACAGTCCGCCGCCGACCACGACGACACGGGCGCCCGCGAGGTCCTCCGCGCGCCGATAGCCGGCCGTGTGCATCTGCCGGCCGCGGAAACCCGGCGCGCCCGGGACCCACGGCACATAGGGGTGCGTCCACGTGCCCGTCGCCGAGATCACCATCCGCGCGAGGAGGGTCCGCGGCCGTCCCGCGGCCTCGGCCTCGACGGCGAGCCACGTGTCGCGGGGGACGCCGCTCTCCCCCGTCTGCCCGGGCGCCCGGGAGCGCAGGGAGGGCCGCCCCAGCCGCAGGGCCGGCGCCGCCAGGCCGCTCGCGCGCACCGCCCGGACCCGCACCGGGCGCTGGACACGCAGGTCGAAGACCCGCTCATAGCGGTCGTAGTAGTCCGAGACCACTCGGGAGGCCGGAGCCCGCGGATCCGGTGAGCCCAGCGGGAGGCCAGGGAGATCCGCGACGCGGTGCGCGCGGCCGAGCGTCAGGGAGTCCCATCGTTCCCGCCAGGCCCCGCCGGGGCCCGGGGAGGCGTCGAGGACCGCGAAGTCCTCGCTGGGCCGCAGGCCGCGCCGGGCCAGCTCATGTGCGGCCGCCAGCCCCGCCTGGCCGGCGCCGATGACGACCGCCTGCCAGCCCTCCCCGCCGGCGCGCTCGTCAGGGGCGGCCATGGCTCAGCGGGACTGGTTCCCGACGTACTCCGCGAAGAGGCCCATGACCTTCTCGAAGTGCTCCTGGGTGCCTTCGGTGAGGGCGTGCCCGTCCGATCCGAACTGGTCCTTGCGGATGTTGACGAACAGCTCGGGCTGGCTCATCAGGTGGACATTGAACATCGTGAGCATGCTGCGCAGCTGGACGACGGCCACCCCCGCAGACGTCGCCCCTCCCGAGGCCCCGGCCACCATCACGGGCTTGCCCGCCAGGGACATGTCCCCCGCCGGACGGGAGAGCCAGTCCAGCGCGTTCTTGAGGACCGCGGGCACGCAGCGGTTGTACTCGGGCGTCACCATGAGCACGCCGTCGGCGTCCTCGACGATCTGCTTGAGGCGGGTTCCGGCCTCGGGGAAGTCCCGGTCGAGCTCGGGCCGGTAGAAGGGCAGGTCGACGATCGGCGCCTCGACGAACTCCAGGCCCTTCGGGGAGGCGAGGATCAGGGCGTTGGCGAGGCGGCGGTTGAGCGAGTCCTCCGAGGCGGAGCCGACGAGGTAGGCGATGGTCTGAGTCATGAGGTGGCATCCTTCCGGAGCGGGCTCCGGCAGGGGCCGCTCCCAATTTTGTTGCGATGGCAACAACCAGTATGCACCTGACGAGGCCGGACCCGGCCTCACAGAACCGAGGGATTGGGCACAGCGCGACCGCCGGCCCGGGCGCCGGCCTCAGAACCTGTCGTCGAGCGCCGCTTCCGACAGCGCGCGCAATTCGTCCAGGTCCGCCGTCCATCCTGAGCCGTTGCCCAGCCCGGCCAGCAGGTCGGCGCCCGTCACCGCCAGCATGTCCCCGCCCGTCGTCCCGATGCGGACGGCGGGCACGCCCTCCGCCTCGCAGGCCGCGAACGCCGCCGGGACCGCGCCCTCGGGCACTGCGACCAGCGCGCGGGCCTGGGACTCGCCGAGCAGCATGAGGAAGTCGCCGATCCCGTCGCGGGCCTCCGCCCGGGAGAGGTCGAAGGTGCCGCCGACCCCGAAGCGCAGGGAGGCGTCGACCAGGGCTTGGATGAGGCCGCCCGAGGACAGGTCATGAGCGGCGCGCACGAGCGGCCGCCCGTCGGGGCCGTCGGCCTCGCCGAGCGCGCGCACGACGCCGCCCAGGGCCGACTCCGCGCCCAGGTCGACCGCCGGCGGCAGGCCGCCGAGGTGCCGGTGGACGATGCGAGCCCACGCCGAGCCGTCCAGTTCCTCGCGAGTCTCCCCCAGCAGCAGGACCGCCAGCCCCTCCTCGGTCCAGCCCGAGGGGATGGCCCGGGTGACGTCCCCGAGGATCCCCAGCATCCCCACCACCGGCGTCGGGTTGATCGAGGAGTCGGGCTGCCCCTTGACGGTGCCGGAGGAGTTGTACAGCGACACGTTCCCGCCGGTGACGGGCACCCCCAACTCGACGCAGCCGTCGGCCAGCCCGGCCATCGCGGTGACCAGCTGCCACATGGCGTCCGGGTCCTCGGGGTTGCCGAAGTTCAGGCAGTCGGTGATGGCCACGGGCCGGGCGCCGACCATGGAGACGTTGCGGTAGGCCTCGGCCAGCGCCTGGCGGGCCCCCTCGCGCGGATCCAGCTTCGTGTACCACCCGTTCGCATCGGTCGACAGGGCCACGCCGAGGCCCGTGGCCTCGTCCACACGCACCACGCCAGCGTCGTCCGGCTGGGCCAGGGCTGTGTTTCCCTGGACGTAGCGGTCGTACTGGTCGGTCACCCACGCCGAGGAGGCCTGGTTGACGTCGCCGAGCACCTCCCGCAGCGCGCCCTCGAGCTCCTCGGGCGTCCCCGGTCGCGCGAGCCGTTCGCTCGTGTCCGCCTGGAGGGCGTCCTGCCAGGCCGGGCGCGCGAAGGGCCGGTCGTACACGGGGCCGTCGTGCGCCACGGTCTTCGGGTCGACGTCGACGATGCGCGCCCCGAAGTGGTCGATCGTCAGCCTCCCGTCGTCGGTGAGCACCCCGATCACCGAGGCCTCGACGTCCCACTTGTCGATGATCGCGAAGAAACTGTCGCGGTCCCTGGGGGTCACGATCGCCATCATCCGCTCCTGCGACTCCGACATGAGGATCTCGCCGGCGGTCAGCGTCGGGTCGCGAAGGAGGACCTTCTCCAGGTCCACGTGCATGCCGGTGTCGCCGTTGGAGGCCAGCTCCGAGGTGGCGCAGGAGATCCCGGCCGCGCCCAGGTCCTGGATGCCCTGGACGACGCCGGCGGCGAAGAGCTCGAGGCAGCACTCGATGAGGACCTTCTCCATGAACGGGTCGCCCACCTGCACGCTGGGCCGTTTGGCGGGCATCCCGTCCTCGAAGGTCTCCGATGCCAGGATGGAGGCTCCTCCGATGCCGTCGCCGCCGGTGCGCGCCCCGAAGAGGACCACGAGGTTGCCGGGCCCCGTCGCGTTCGCCAGGTGGATGTCCTCGTGGCGCATCGTCCCCAGGCACAGGGCGTTGACCAGCGGGTTCCCCTGGTAGGAGGGGTCGAACTCCGTTTCGCCGCCGATGTTGGGCAGGCCCAGGCAGTTCCCGTACCCGCCGACGCCCGCGACGACGCCGTGGACGACGCGCTGGGTGTCGGGGTGGTCCGCCGCCCCGAAGCGCAGCTGGTCCATGACGGCGACCGGCCGCGCCCCCATCGCGATGATGTCCCGGACGATGCCGCCCACCCCCGTGGCCGCCCCCTGGTAGGGCTCCACGAAGCTCGGGTGGTTGTGCGACTCGACCTTGAAGGTGGCGGCCCACCCCTGTCCGATGTCCACCACGCCCGCGTTCTGCCCCATGCCGACCATGAGACGCTCGCGCATCGCGTCCGTCGTCTTCGCGCCGAACTGCTCGGCGAGGTGTTTCTTCGACGACTTGTAGCTGCAGTGCTCGGACCACATCACCGAGTACATCGCCAGCTCCGCGTCCGTGGGCCTGCGGCCCAGGATCTGCGTGATCCGCAGGTACTCGTCCTCCTTGAGGCCGAGCTCCGCCCACGGCATCGCGCGCGCGGGCGTCGCCGCGGCGTCCTGGACGGTGTCGGGGGTCTCGCGGGGAGTGACGGGGGAGGCCTGCGTGCTCATGACATGCTCCAGTCGGTCGGAGGATGGGGTCGTGGGAAGGGTCGCACCGGGCGGTCAGCCCCGTGCGGGGACGAGGGCGTCCTCGCCTCGGGAGGCGGAAGGACGACGATGTTGTCCACAGGTTTCTTCCACAGGGGTGTGGATGACGACGGAATCCTGCTCCACACGTGTGGACGGCCTTGTGGACGAAGCGGTGGACACGGATCCGGTCAGACGCCGGCCGGTCCGGAAGACGGCCAGGCGGTCGACGATCTCGCTGCGGGGGCGACGCATTCCCATGGCCTCAGCCGACCAGCGCGCGCAGCACGGAGGCGAACAGCGCCAGACCGTCCGTGCCGCCGTGGGCGGCGACGCCCTCTCCCACGGACTCCGACCGGGGCCCGAATCCGGCCTCGACGGCGTGCTCCGGGTGGGGCATGAGCCCGACGACGGTCCCGGACCGGTTCGTGATCCCCGCGATGTCGTGGGCGGAGCCGTTCGGGTTCCCCTCCGTGTACCGGAAGACGACGCGCCCCTCGTCCTCCAGGCGCGCCAGGTCCTCCGGCAGGGCCTGGAAGGAGCCCTCGCCGTGCTTGAGGGGGATCGTCAGCGTCGTCCCGGCCTCCAGGTCGCGGGTCCAGGCGGTGTCCGCGTTCTCCACCAGCAGAGCCTGGTCGCGGCACACGAAACGCTGGCCGCTGTTGCGGACCAGCGCGCCCTCGAGCAGGTGGGCCTCGCACAGGACCTGGAATCCGTTGCAGATCCCGAGCACGGGCAGCCCCCGGCGCGCCTCCTCGACGACCGCGCGCATGACCGGGGCCACGGCGGCGATCGCCCCGCAGCGCAGGTAGTCGCCGTAGGAGAACCCGCCGGGAAGCACCACGGCGCGGACGCCGTGCAGGTCGGGATCCTTGTGCCACAGCCGCACCGGCTCCCCGCCGGCCAGCCGCACCGCGCGGGCGGCGTCGCGGTCGTCCAGGGTTCCGGGGAAGGTGACGACGCCGACGCGCGTCACAGGGCACCGCCCGTGGACGCGGCGCCGTCCTCGTCGATCTCCTCCACGCGGACGACGTCCTCGATGATGGGGTTGGACAGGACCTCCTCGGCGGCCCGGCGCGCCTGGCCCAGCAGCTCCCCGGTCACGGGGCCGTCGACGTCGAGGTGGAAGCACTTCCCCTGGCGCACGGCGGTGAAGCTGGCGATGCCCAGACGCGGCAGGGCCGAGCCCACGGCCTTGCCCTGGGGATCCAGGATCTCCGGTTTCGGCATCACTTCGACGATGATTCGCCCCACGGCGTTCTCCTCGGGTCGGATTGTGGATGGGTGAGTGGGCGGGTGGGCGGCGCGGATCGCGTGCCGCGGGAGAGGCTCAGAGCCGGGGCTCCTCGCCGGTGATCCGGTGGAAGGCCTCCAGATAGCGCTCGCGCGTCGCGGCGACGATCTCGGAGGGGAGCGCGGGCGGCTCCGCGTCGCCGCCCCGGTCCCAGCCCGAGGCCGGCGAGGTCAGCCAGTCCCGGACATACTGCTTGTCGAAGCTCGGCGTGACCTCCCCGGGAGCCCAATGATCCGCCGGCCAGAACCGCGAGGAGTCGGGGGTGAGGATCTCGTCGGCCAGCACCACCTGACCCGTCGTGCGGTCGACGCCGAACTCGAACTTCGTGTCGGCGATGAGGACGCCGCGAGCGGCTGCGATCTCGGCGGCGCGCCGGTACAGGGCCAGCGAGATCTCGCGCAGGCGGGAGGCCAGGTCCTCCCCCACGAGCTCGACGACGCGCGCGAAGGAGATGTTCTCGTCGTGGGATCCCAGTTGCGCCTTCGCGGCCGGGGTGAAGATCGGTTCCGGCAGGCGCGAGGCCTCGACCAGGCCCGGGGGCAGAGCGACGCCGCACACCGCCCCCGTCGCCCGGTAGTCGGCCAGGCCGGACCCCGTGAGATAACCGCGCACGACGCACTCGATGGGCGCCATGGCCAGCGCCCGGCACACGACGGCCCGGCCGACGACCTCCTCGGGCACCGGCGGCTCGCCGCCCGCGTCCGTGGAGACGACGTGGTTGGGGACGATGTCCTCCAGACGGCCCATCCACCACAGGGCGAGCTGGTTGAGCACCTTGCCCTTGTCCGGGATCAGCGAGGGGAGGATATGGTCGTAGGCGCTGATCCGGTCCGAGGTCACCATGAGGAGGTGTCGGGGGCGTGCCGCCCCGCGGGCGCCGGGCGAGGCGGCCGGCGCGGAATCGGGCGCGGTGTCCTCGACGGGCGCGTAGATGTCGCGGACCTTGCCCGAGGACAGGTGCACCCATCCCGGGAGGTCTGGTGCGGGCGATCCGTTCATGTCGGTCATGTCGATCGGTCCTTTCCTCTCCGGGGTCGCGCCCGGTCAGGGCAGCGGATGCGCCGGGGTCGTGGAGTGGGCGCCCGTGGCCCCGGCCAGGCCCTCCATGAGGTCGGGGTCCCAGGTGGCGATGTCGGTGCGGTGCTGGTCGCCGCCGTCGAAACGGAGGCGGTCGACGCCGCTGTAAGCGGCGGCTCGGGCCTCGGGGAGGGTCCGCCCCCGCCCCACGACGTCGAGGACGCGCCCGCCCGCCGTGACCAGATCGTCTCCGGCGCGCGCGGTGCCGGCCTGGAGGACGTGGACGCCAGGCAGCGCCCGCGCCTCGGCGAGTCCCCTGATCCGTCTGCCCGTGCGCGGCGCGTCCGGGTAGCCCGGCGCGGCCATGACGACGGCGACGGCGGCGTCCTCGGACCACCGGGGCGCCTCGGCGACGGCCAGCGCGCCCGTGGCCGCGGCCAACAGCAGGTCGGCGAGAGGGGACTCGAGCCGTTCGAGCACCACCTGGGTCTCCGGGTCCCCGAAACGGACGTTGAACTCGACGACGCGCAGGCCGCGGCTGGTGAGCGCCAGTCCGCAGTAGAGCAGACCCTGGAAGGGCGTGCCCCGGCGGCGCATCTCCTCAAGGGTCGGCTCGGCGACGGTGCGGAGAACCTCGTCCGTGAGGCGGGCGGGCAGCCAGGGCAGAGGCGAGTAGGCGCCCATGCCTCCGGTGTTGGGGCCTGCGTTGCCGTCCGCGAGCCGCTTGAAGTCCTGGGCCGGCACCAGGGGGACGGCCCGAGTCCCGTCGCACAGGCAGAACAGGGAGACCTCGGGACCGTCCAGGTAATCCTCGATGACCACGGCGCCATCGGGACGCGCCAGGCATTTCGCGGCGTGGGCTCGCGCGGCATCCGCGTCCGAGGTGACGACGACGCCCTTGCCTGCTGCAAGAGCGTCGTCCTTCACCACGTGCGGAGCACCGAACTCGGCCAGTGCCGAGTCGACCTCTGCGAGGTCGCGGCAGGTGCGCGACCGGGCGGTCGGCACTCCGGCGTGGGCCATGACGTCCTTGGCGAAGCTCTTGGAGGCCTCCAGCTGGGCGGCGGCGCGCGACGGCCCGAAACAGGGGATGCCGGCGGCGCGCACGACATCGGCGACACCTGCGACCAGCGGGGCCTCCGGCCCCACCACGACGAGGTCGACCGCTTGCCTCCGGCTCACCGCGGCGACCGCCGCGGGATCCGCCGCGTCGAAGGGCACGGCCTCGCCGAGGCCGTCCATACCGGGGTTCCCGGCCTGGACCACCAAGTCGGTGGGGATCGCCGGATCGGATGTGCGGATGAGGGCCCGGGCCAGCGCGTGCTCGCGCCCGCCTGTTCCCACCAGGAGGACCTTCACGGGCCCACCTTACCGGCATCCGGGGGATGGTCCTGACCCGCGCCCGGATCCTGGGCGCGGGGACGGCCGACGACGGCCCTCAGCGGCGCGCGGATGGCCGACGCTCGGCGCGCCTCCATCGCTCCCGGGTCATGGCGCACACGCCGTGAAGGCGCCCGAGTCATGGCCGGCCCCGGGTCCCGGCGCGGTTCTCGCGGAGAACGCCACCTGGCCATGATCTGGGAGCCCGGAGGTCACCACCCGCCGTTGGAGAGCCCCGGACGGTTCTGGTCGTAGTCGTCCTCCTGGTCGGAGTCAGATCCGCGGAGCCTGTCCTCGAGCTGCTCGCGCCGCTCGCGCTCCGCCTCGGTCTCCCCCGCGAAGGGGTCCGGCGTCGAGGCGCCGGGAGACGGCTCGGGCGAGGACGATCCCGGGGACCCCGGGGCGTCCGCCTCATCCGGCCCGCTGCCCGAGCCGCCGGACCCGTCCGAGGGCGACGGGGACGGCTCGCGGCCCTCCGCACGGTCGCGGGCGTCCTGGGCCTTCCCGTCGACCCGGTCCTTCGCCGAGCCCGCCTGCTCGCCGGGGTCCGTCTGCGCGTCGCCCGACTGGCCGGACTGGCCGGACTGCTGGCCCTCGCCCGACTGGCCGGACTGGCCGCCGGATCCGCCGCTCTGCTGCCCGGAGCCCTCGGCCTGGCACGGGCCCAGCAGATCGGAGGACCGCTCATAGAGTTCAACGGCCTGCGACCACTCCCGCGCCGTCGTCTGGACGTCGCCCTGCGCCTCAAGGCCCAGAGCCAGGTTCGTGCGCACCCGGCATTCGTAGGAGTAGGCCTCGAGATATCCCTCCGCGACCTCCGTGGCACGCGGGACGCGCTCCATCGCGCGCTGAAGGTAGTCCACACCGGTGTCCAGCCATCCCTGGGCGAGCAGCGTCGTCCCCAGGTTGTAGTCGGCTACCCACCGTTCCGGGCCGTGCGCAGTCGCCGCCATCTGGCCCTGATACCCCTCGCGCGCCGCGCTGAAACGATCGTCCTGATAGGCGCGGCCCGACTGGTAGGACCATAGATGGAGCCCGATGAGGAACACG
The DNA here is from genome assembly GCF_042665795.1 of Schaalia naturae. NCBI lineage: Bacteria > Bacillati > Actinomycetota > Actinomycetes > Actinomycetales > Actinomycetaceae > Schaalia > Schaalia naturae. The sequence goes on along the minus strand of NZ_JBHTEF010000001.1, from coordinate 64,837 downwards.
GCGGCCGCCAGCATGAGCACGATGACCGGCAGCGACCACCACAGGGGACGCAGGGCCGCGCGCGAACGCCGCCTCGGCCGGACGATCCGCCCTCGTCCCCCCTCCCGGCTCCCGGACGACGAGGCCGACGACTCCCCCTGGGCGCCGGGCACCGAAGCGGGCGCCCCGAAGGGCAGCAGATCGGCGTCGTCCCCCGCCTTCCCCCGGCCCGCTGGTCCGGGACCGGGACCGGCGTTGCCCGTCTCAGATGGCATGGGACCTCCTCAGCGCCCGGACGCGGCCCGCCATCGACCACGCCTCCCAAGCGACCAGGGCGGCCAGCGCGATCGCGAACGGCCAGACCGCGTAGCGGTAGGTCGACAGCTCCTTGCGGGACTCGGCCACGACCTGCGCGCCGTCCATCATGGCGGAGGACTTCGAGGCGATCGCCGCCGTGTCGGGAGAGTGGACGTAGCCGACCCCCAGTGCTCCGGCGATTCCGCGCAGCGCCGACTCGTCGATGCGCGAGATCGCCTCCGGCGCGCCGGGCTGGGAGTAGTCGCGGATGTACTCGGGCGCGCCGCCGGTTCCGCCGGACTGGCCGGCCGCGTCGCCGTCGCCCACGCGGTAGACCCGCATCCGGCCGCCCTCCTCGGTGCCGTACCCGATGACCATCCCGCCGTCGATGTGGCCGGCCAGGATGTCCCAAGTCGAGGGGTCGAAGGACTGCTCCGTGTTCGAGGTCTCCCCGTCTGTGAGGACGAAGACGTTGCGGACGTTCTGCGGGTTCGACTGCTCGGCGGCCTGGAGGCGTTCGAGCAGCGCCCCCACCGGGCGGTCCGGAGAGGACCCCTGGGAGAACTCGGAGGCCTCCTGGTGGAAGGTGTCCAGATAGGACTGGACGGCCGACTCGTCGGTCGTGAGAGGGACCACGGTGCGCAGGTCGGAGTCCCACGTCAGGACGCTGAAACGTGCCCCGGCCATCGAGGCCAGGATGGTCTCCGCGTCCTCCCGCACGCCGTCGAGGCGGGGGCTGTCCTCCGTTCCCCAGTCCTCCGCCGCCATCGAGCCCGTGCGGTCCAGGACCAGCCAGACCTCCGTGTCCGAGGTGACGGGCACGGCCTCGCCCGGCACCGAGGGGCCGGCGAGCATGACGGCGGTGACCGCGACCATGAGGGAGCGCCTCAGCGTCGCCCACCTGGCCCGGGGCCCCGAGCGGCGCGCCCCCAGGACCACCAGCGCCGCCCCGCACACGGCGAACAGGGCGATCCACCACACGGGCTCGATGACGGGACGGAGGATCATCGGGCGGCGTCCTCCCGCCCGCGCGGGTCGGCGGGGGCAGAGCCGGGTGCCCGCCACTGCTCCTCGATGAGCCCGCAGACCAGGCGCGTCTCGGCGGTGAGGTCCCGCCCCCCGTCCCCGCCCGCTCGCGAGGCGCTCCACTGGATCTGCGTCCCGTCCGACACCGCCACCAGCGTCCGGGCGATCAGCTCCGAGGGCGCCTCCGGCCGGACCGTGCCCCGCTGCTTCCCGCGCTCGACGGCCCCGCGCAGCCATTCGACGGCGTTATCGAGGTGCCTGAGGAGCCACGCGTGAGCCGGGTGCGCCGGATCGACGGCCGCATCGGAGAGCGCCACGTAGAGCGCGACCCCCTCGGGGTGCCGCGCGTTGTCCTCGATGAGCGCCAGCCAGCGGTCGACGATCTGCCAGATGTCGCCGTCGGACCCGTTGAGGACGCCTTCCATGGCCAGCCGGTCGCGGCGTTCCAGGACAGCGGCGAACAGCCGGTCCTTCGACGAGAAGTGATGGAGCAGCCCGGCCTTCGAGATGTCCGCGGCCTCAGCGATCGCCCCGAGCGACGTTCCCGCGTACCCGTGCGCGGCGAACAGGCTCATCGCCTCGACGAGGACACGCTCGCGCTTGTCCTCCCCGCCCGCTGGGGGCCGCCCAGGGCCGCGAGGGCGCCCGCTGCGCCGGGTTCGTCGAGATGAGGCTGCCATGGTGCGATCTTAGAGCCGCGCCCACGCCGCGAGGCCCAGCAGGACCAGCAGGGACAGGGCGACCCAGGCGAGGGCGCGCTCGGGCCGGTCCGCCTCCACCGTCGTGGCGGAGCCCTGGACCTCCGCCACCTGCTGCGCCTCGATGTCGGCGATGATCCCGTCCACCGACAACGGGTCGTGGGCGTCGTAGAAGTCGCCGCCGGTCAGACGCACTTGGTCGCGCAGTTCCTCGCCCTCCGCGCTCAGATGTGCGGTGTCGCCCGGATACAGGGCGGTCACGAGGACGTCGTGGTCGCGTGCGAGGTCGACGGCTTGGCTGAGGGTGTAGATCTGCGCGCCGAGCACCTCGTTGTCGGTGGCGAGGATGACCATCCGGGAGCGCTGCTGGTCCGTGTGGTCGAAACCGAGCACGCAGCCGGCCAGCCCGTCGCCGGCCAGGGAGGACACCTCCATGTTCGGATCGTCCGTGGCCTCGAGGAACTCGTAGAGCTCATTGGTGACGTACACCCCGGAGTCGTCCTGCCCCTGGTACCCCTCGCCCATGAGCCGCCCGACCTCGTCCAGCGTGTCGCCGGCCATGTCGTAGTCGTCGGTGAGCGGGAACATCACCATCGTGCGGGCGCTCCACAGGTGCAGCGCGATCCGCTCCCCGGAGAAGTGGTCGACCATCTGACGGAAGGCCCCGGCGATCTCCGCGTCGTAGGGGATCATCGACCCGGAGGAGTCCAGGCACAGCACGATGTCGCGGCTGGAGAGGCGCCGGTCCTCCACCCGGCGGTCGACCGGGGCCCCCGCTGACACGGACACCGCCGCCGTGAGGACCGCCAGGCAGGCGGCCGTGGCGGCCACCGCCCACCTGGTGCGGCGCATGAGCGTGCGGTACTTGGGCAGCTCGCGCACATATCCCGAGTTCGCCACCCACCCACGGGCGCCCGAGCGCCTGCCGGCCTCTCTCAGCGCCATCCATCCGGCCGCCGCGACGATCGCCACCGCGGCCAGGCACGCCCACCCGAGCCAGGGGAACCTCATGCCGACACCGCCCTGCGGGCCAGCTCCAGCGTCCGCGCGATCGGCCCGGAACCGTCCGGAGCGCCCGCCGTCCCGTCCGCGGCCGCCGGCGCACCCGGGGCGCTCCCAGCGAAGCTCGGCTTCTCGCATTCGCGCAGGACATCGACGAGCTCGGGCCAGGAGGGCACGAGCGCCTCGACCTCCTCGACGGTGGCGACCTCCAGATCGCGCCCCGAGCGCGCCGTCCCGAGCGCCCGCATCAGACCGGCCACGGCCAGGTGAACCCCGCGTCCGTCCAGCTCGCCGCCGCAGGCGCGCCCCTGGATCTCGTCGAGGAGGCCCAGGTACCGGCGCCGTTCGGCCTCGGAGATCGTGAGGAGCTCGGGGACGTCGGTCTCCTCCGAGCGCCACCACCGCCACAGGCACACGCCGACCCACGCCACGGCCACGACGGCCAGGACGGTGCCCGCCACCCACATCCAGTTGGGATAGGCGACGGGGTCGCGCAGGGAGTCCCCCAACCCCGTGCTACCGGACATGGCTCCCCCTCTCCAGGGCGGTCACGAAGGAGCGGGCGACGGCGGCCCCGGAGTCCAATGAGACCTGGGTGATCCCCCGCCGCCACAGCATGGCCGCGACCTGGGTCTTCCGCAGCGCGGCCGCCTCGTGGGCCTGCGCCGCCAACTCGCGGTCCCCCAGGACGAAGTCGGGCAACGGCCCCGCGTTGACGTCGATGACGGGCGTGCCCCGCGGGAACGAGGTCGGGTCGGCGTCCGCCACGGACATCACGATGACCTCGTGACGGGTGCGCAGCCGCTTGAGGACGTCCTCGTTGTCCGGGGCCGGCTGCGTCTCATCGGTGACGATGACCACCAGGGAGCGTCGCCGCGTCGCCGCGAGCGCGCGCTGGAGCAGCCGGCGCGTGTCCGAGGGCGGCGAGGCCAGGTCGATGTCGGCGGCGACGCGGCGCAGGATCGTCTCCGCGTGGGCGTTGCCCGACCGGGCGGGCATCTGGCGCATGCGTTCGGCGTCCCCGGCGACGAGGCCGATCTGGTCCCCGCGCAGCGTGGACAGCCACGCGATGGTCTCGCAGGCGACCAGCGCGATGTCCTCCTTGGTCTCCCCTGACGGCGCGAGCGCCCCCATGGACCGGCCGGTGTCGACGACCAGGATCATCTGGACGTTGGCCGTGGCCTCGAACCGCTTGACCACCGTGCGCCCCACGCGCGCGGACGCCAGCCAGTCGATGTCCTTGACGTCGTCGCCGACCTTGTACTCGGCCATGTCGAGGAACTCCAGGCCGCGGCCCGCCCGCAGACCGGCGTGCTGCCCCTCCATGAGGGACAGCAGCCGACGCAGGACCGGCAGCTCGATCCGGCTGGCGACCGCCTCCAGGCCGTGGGCGCGCATGGGTCAGGCGTCTCCGCTCACGGCACCGGCACCGCGTTGAACACGGCGTCGATCAGGCCGTCGACGGACACGTCGTCCGCGATGGCGTCGTAGGTGCGGATGAGCCGGTGGCGCAGGATCGCGTGCCGCATCGCCTTGACGTCCTCGGGGATCGCGTAGTTGCGGCCTGCCATGAGGGCGAGCGCCTGGGCGACCTGCATGAGGGCGATCCCCCCGCGCGGCGACGCCCCGACCCTCACATGCGTGCCGAAACCGGGCAGGGGGTTGGGGCCGGCGCCCCGGGTCGTGTTGACGAGGTCGACGATGTAGGTCTTGATCGTGCGGTGGATGAACACCCTCCGCGCCATCTCCTGGAGCTCCTGAAGGTCCTCCAACGAGATGGGGTCGCCCTCCAGGTCCGCGCCGAGTCGCCCGTCGTCGATGCGTTCGAGGACCTCCAGCTCCTCTCGGGGCTCCGGGTAGGTGATGACCTGTTTCATGAGAAACCGGTCCATCTGCGCCTCGGGCAGGACGTAGGTGCCCTCCTCCTCGATGGGGTTCTGGGTGGCCATCACCATGAACGGCTTGGGCAGGGGGTGCACGACGCCCCCGATCGTCGTCTGGGCCTCCTGCATCGCCTCGAGCATCGCGGACTGGGTCTTGGCCGAGGACCGGTTGATCTCGTCGAGCAGCACGATGTTGGCGTGGACCGGGCCCAGTTGCGTGGTCATCTCTCCGGTCGCCTGGTTGTAGACCTGTGTGCCGATGATGTCGTTGGGCATGAGGTCGGGCGTGCACTGGATGCGGTGGAAGGTTCCCGACACGGCCAAGGCCAGTGTCTGCGCGGCGGTGGTCTTCGCCAAGCCGGGGACGGATTCGATGAGGACGTGGCCCCTGGACAGCAGGCCCGCCATCAGGGAACGGCGCAGATCGGTCTGGCCGACCACCCGCTGGGAGAACATCGCCTCGATCGCGGACAGCCTGGTCTTCGCCGTCGCCAGCTCCGCGTCGCTGAGGTATGCGTCCACAGGGTTCCTCCTCCGTGCCGGGCGGGTTCCCGGTCAGTCTAGACGGGTGGTTCCGGGCGACGAGGGCGGCGCCGGCGGGAGCGGGCCGAATGCGCCACGAGGGCGACGGCTCCGAGGAGCAGGGCGGCGGCAGCGGCGAAGGTGACGAGGAGCCAGGTCGGGGTGCCCGTGGAGTCCTGGGCCTCACCTGTGCGGATGTCCAGGTCGGTGACCATCGACTTCACGCCCGTCACCGTCACCGTGTCGCCCTGGATCGTGCCCTCCGAGGCGGAGGTGACCGGCGCCGGCATCGTGACGGTGAGGGCGACGTCCGCGTCAAGGCCCAGGGTGCCGAGGTCGGACGGGGAGAGCGATCCCGAGCCCGTGCCCTGGGAGAGGGGCAGGAGGAATCGGTAGGACCCGGTCGAGGCGTCCGCGCTCCACAGCGGATTGCCGGACTGGCCGTCCCAGCCGGCCGCCGGCAGGGACACCTGCTCGGTGAGCCGGCATCGCAGGGCGTCGGCGTCGTCGACCGCGGTGATGCTCGCCGTCGGGTCGTCGACGGGCAGGTAGCCCTCCAGCACGCCGTCCATCACCTGCTGGCAGGACAGGTCCGGGTCGTCGATGAGGTCCCGGTCGATGCCGACCTCCAGCGTCACGTCCGCCACGCCCTCCGCGGACACCCCGACCGTCGCCTCGAGGTCACAGGCCGACAGCGCGAGTCCGGACCCCAGGGCGAGCAGGGACGCGGACAGGACACGGGTGCGGCGCATGCCTCCAGTATCCCCGCTCCCCCGTCGGGACCCACATGGCGGCCCGGAACGCGGGACGGGCCCGCGTCCCGGATGAACCGGGATGCGGGCCCGTCGACGCGTGCCTGCCGAAACCGGGCGGGGCTCAGCCCTCAGCGGGGATCGGCTCGCCGGCCTTGGCCGCGGCGATGCGCGCGCGCAGGGCCGTCAGCTGGTCCTTGATCGCCTGCGGGAGGCGATCGCCGAACTGCGAGAAGTACTCCTCGGTGGAGTCGGCCTCGGCGGCCCAGGCGTCGGGGTCGATGGTGTACATCTTGTCCCACTCGGCCTTGCCCACGTCGACGCCGTCGAGGTTGAAGTCCTCGAAGTGCGGGTAGCGCCCGGTCACCCCGTTGATCGCCTCGACCTCGCCGGCGGAGCGGCGGACGATCCAGTCGAGCACGCGGGAGTTGTCTCCGTAGCCCGGCCACAGGAACTTGCCGTTCTCGTCCTTGCGGAACCAGTTCACCTGGTAGATCTTCGGGAACGCGGTCCCCAGCTTGGCCTGCATCTCCAGCCAGTGGCCCCAGTAGTCGGCCATGTTGTAGCCGCAGAAGGGCAGCATGGCGAAGGGGTCGTGGCGCAGCGAGCCGGCCTTGACGTCGGTCGCAGCGGCCGTGACCTCGGAGGCCACCGAGGCGCCGATGAACACGCCGTGGGCGGCCGAGTACTGCTCGGCGACCAGGGGCACGTTCGTGGCGCGGCGTCCGCCGAAGAGGATCGCGTCGACCGGCACGCCCTGCGGGGCCTCCCAGTCGGGGCAGATGATCGGGCACTGCGAGGCCGGCGTCGTGAAGCGGCTGTTCGCGTGGGCGGCCGGCTGGCCGGACTCGGGCGTCCAGTCCTTGCCGTGCCAGTCGATGAGGTGCTCGGGGACGTCCCCGTCGATGCCCTCCCACCACACATCGCCGTCATCGGTCAGGGCGACGTTGGTGAAGATCGTGTTGGTCCGCATGGTGTCCATGGCCATCGGGTTCGTCTTGTAGGACGTGCCCGGGGCGACGCCGAAGAAGCCGGCCTCGGGGTTGATCGCGTACAGACGGCCGTCGGGGCCGGGGCGCATCCACGCGATGTCGTCGCCGACCGTCTCGACCTTGTAGCCGGGGATGGTGGGCTGGAGCATCGCGAGGTTCGTCTTGCCGCAGGCGGAGGGGAAGGCCGCGGTCACGTGGAACTGCTTGTTGTCGGACTGGCGGGTCAGGCGCAGGATCAGCATGTGCTCGGCCATCCAGCCGTCGCGCCGGGCCATCGTCGAGGCGATGCGCAGCGCGTAGCACTTCTTGCCCAGCAGGGCGTTGCCGCCGTAACCGGAGCCGTAGGACCAGATCTCGTTGGTCTCGGGGAAGTGGGTGATGTACTTCTCGTCGTTGCACGGCCACGCCGTGTCCTTCTCACCCGGCTCCAGGGGCTGGCCGACGGAGTGGACGGCCGGGACCCACAGGCGCCCCTCGTTGATGAGGTCCATCGCCTTGGCGCCCATGCGGGTCATGATCCGCATGTTGCACACGACGTAGGGCGAGTCCGTGAGCTCGATGCCCAGCTGGGAGATCGGTCCGCCCAGAGGCCCCATGGAGAACGGCACGACGTACAGCGTGCGGCCCTTCATCGTGGCGGTGAACTTCTCCTTGAGGATCGCCTTCATCTCCTTGGGATCGGCCCAGTGGTTCGTCGGGCCGGCGTCCTCCTCCTTCTCGCAGCAGATGAAGGTGCGGGACTCCACGCGGGCGACGTCGGAGGGCAGGGAGCGGGCGAGGAACGAGTTCGGGCGCTTCTCGGGGTTGAGCCGCGTGAACATCCCGTTGTCGACCATGAGCTGCGTGAGGCGGCCCCATTCCTCCTGGGACCCGTCGCAGAACTCGATGGCGTCCGGGGTGGCGAGCTCGGCGATCTTCGCCACCCATGCGATGACGTCTTCGGGAGCATTCGACGGCGCGGCCGCGCGCACGTCCTTTTCGGTCACGGACATTTTGCCTCCTGAGGCAGTCAGTCTTCCCGGGTGCCTTGCACCCTCGTCGTACAAGTCACATCATCCCAGACTGCGGATGCTCCCGCGAGGGAGGATGGTCCCGACGGGTGTGTGTCCGGGGACACAACGGCATGAGCACGTCACTCGGTGCTCTAGTCTGTGTCGTGAGTGTGACACCGTTTCGCCACGTGACGTTGGGAGTTTCACCGTGGGATTGCGTTCTCCCGAAGGGCCCACCTTCTTCGATCTTCTCTCCGCCCAGGCGGATCAGCTCGTCACCGGCGTCGGGCTGCTGGCCACCATGCTCGGGGCCTCCCCCGAGGAGCGCGTCGCCCTGCGCGACCAGCTCCACGAGGTCGAGCACGCCGGCGACGAGGTCAACCACCAGGTGGTCCGCCGGCTCAACCTGTCCTTCGTCACCCCTTTCGACCGTGAGGACCTGGGCTTTCTGGCCGCCCGCCTGGACGATTGCATGGACCTGATGGACGAGGCCGGCGACCTCATCGTCCTCTACGGCCTCAACGAGATCCCGGACGACGTCAGCGAGCTCATCGCCCACCAGGTCGACGTCCTCACGCGATGCGCCGACCAGACGGCGAAGGCGATGCCGGGCCTGAAGTCGCCGCTGGACCTGCGCGAGTACTGGGTGGAGATCAACCGCCTGGAGAACGAGGGCGACCAGGCCTACCGCCGCACCCTGACGACCCTGTTCGACTCGGGGTTGGACCCCGTGATGATCATCAAGCTCAAGGACGTCATCGAGGTGCTCGAGTCCTGCGCCGACGCGTTCGAGGACTTCGCGAACGGCATCGAGTCCATCGCCGTCAAGGAGTCCTGAGACCGTGGACCTCAACCTGGTCCTCGTGCTGCTGGTCATCGGCATCGCGCTCGCCTTCGATTTCACGAACGGGTTCCACGACGCCGCCAACGCGATCGCGACCTCCGTCTCGACCCGCGCGCTGACGCCCCGGGTCGCGCTGCTGATGGCCGCGGCGATGAACGTCATCGGCGCCCTCCTGGGCACCGAGGTCGCCAAGACGATCGGCGAGGGGATCATCGACATCTCCGTCTACTCGACGTCGAGTGATGTCACGATGCAGCGGGAGGGGCTGATCATCGTCCTCGGGGCCCTGCTGGGCGCCGCGGCCTGGAACCTCGTGACCTGGTGGTTCGGCCTGCCGTCCTCGTCCTCGCACGCGCTCATCGGCGGGCTCGTCGGGGCGGGCCTCATGGCTTCCGCGACGGTGAAGTGGGGTGGCATCCTCACCCACGTCATCATCCCGATGTTCGCCTCGCCGGTCATCGGCTTCGTCCTCGGCTATGTCGTCATGAAGATCGTCATGCGCCTCCTCGCGAATGCGCCCTACCACCGCACGATGCGCCGGTTCCGCCTCGCCCAGACCGTCTCGGCGGCCGCGATGGCCCTGGGGCACGGCCTGCAGGACGCCCAGAAGACGATGGGCGTCATCGTCATGGCGCTGGTCGCGGGCGGGTACGGCGAGCACCACAACATCTTCGACCCCGCCACGGGTGACATGACGATTCCCCTGTGGGTCAAGCTCTGCGCGGCCGGAGCCATCTCGCTGGGCACCTATTCCGGCGGCTGGCGCATCATGCGCACCCTCGGCCGGCGCATCATCGACTTGGACCCCGCGCGCGGATTCGTGGCGGAGACCGTCTCGGCGACGATCCTCTATCTGTCCGCCTACGTCCTGCACGCGCCGATCTCGACGACGCACACGATCACCTCGGCGATCCTCGGCGTGGGGTCGACGCGGCGATTCTCGGCCGTGCGGTGGGGAGTGGCCGGCAACATCGTCGGCGCATGGTTCCTCACGCTCCCTGCGGCGGGCGCCGTGGCGGCCGTCATGTACCTCGTGGTGCACGCTATAGTCATGTGAGGCGCGGGACACCGGTTCCTGCCTGTCCCACGACCGGAATCGAGGTTCCCCATGCACCTGTCCTCCTCCGCCCTCGTCGCGCTCGCCGCCGCGGGCGTCCTGGCAGCGGGCGTTCTCATGGGCGGATGCTCCTCGACCAGCGCGCTGGCCCTCAAGGAGGGGGACTGCTTCCTCTACCCCGATGAGGGGGACACCGAGATCTCCGACGTCACCACGAAGGCCTGCACCGAGGAGCACGACGCCGAGATCATCGGCGTCACCACCGTCGACGGCGACGAGATGCCGCAGTCCGACGCCCTGGACGCCCAGGCCCAGGACGACTGCCTGGCGGCCTTCCAGGACTATGTCGGCACGGCCTACGAGGACTCCACGCTCGGACTGACCTGGCTGGTGCCGACCCAGGACTCCTGGGACAAGGCGGACGACCGGGAGATCGTGTGCGTCGCCCTCACCTCCGACGGCTCCTCCCTGACGTCGAGCGTCAAGGACTCCAGGCTCTGACCGCCTGCCGCCGGCCCCGCGGGCGGGGCCGGCGCGCACGGCGAAGGGGCGGGCCCTCCCTCAGGGGAGGACCCGCCCCGCATGTCTCACGCCGAGACGGCGCCCGGCCGGAGGGATCTGATCAGGCGGCGTCCTCGGAGGCGAGGTTCTTCGTCTTCGTGACATCCAGCGGGATGCCGGGGCCCATGGTCGTGGACACCGTGCCCTTGGAGATGTAGCGGCCCTTGGCGGTGGCCGGGCGCAGGCGGAGGATCTCCTCCAGGACGGCCGCGTAGTTCTCGGAGAGCTGCTCGGCCGAGAACGAGGCCTTGCCGATGACGAAGGCGAGGTTCGAGTGCTTGTCGATGCGGAACTCGATGCGCCCTCCCTTGATCTCCTTGACCGCCTTGGCGACATCCATCGTCACCGTGCCGGTCTTCGGGTTCGGCATGAGGCCGCGGGGGCCCAGCACCCGGCCGAGGCGGCCGACCTTGCCCATCATGTCGGGCGTGGCGACCGCCACGTCGAAGTCGGTGTACCCGCCCTGGACCTTCGCGATGAGGTCGTCGTCTCCGACCTCGTCGGCTCCCGCATCGATCGCCTGCTGCGCGCGCTCGCCAACGGCGAAGACCAAGACCCGGGAGGTCTTGCCGGTGCCGTGCGGCAGCGTGACGGTGCCGCGGATCATCTGATCCGCCTTGCGGGGGTCGACTCCGAGCCGGAACACGACCTCCACGGTCGAGTCGAACTTGGTGACCGTGGTCTCCTTGGCCAGGCGCATCGCCTCCAGGGGCGCGTACAGCTCGCCCTCGTGGATCTTCTCGGCGGCTGCCCGGTAGCTCTTCGAGCGCTTCGTCATTCTGCTGTTCTCCTTGCAGTCGTGGTCAACGGGCGGCGCCCCGCCCTGCCACGGATTCGTGTGTGGTGGTTCAGGCCTGGACCGTGATGCCCATCGAACGGGCGGTGCCCGCGATGATCTTCTCGGCGGCGTCGAGGTCGTTGGCGTTGAGGTCGACCATCTTGGACTGGGCGATCTCGCGGACCTGGTCGCGCGTGATGGTGGCGACCTTGACCGTGTTCGGCGTCGAGGAGCCCTTGGGCACGCCCGCGGCCTTCTTGATCATCTCCGCGGCGGGAGGCGTCTTGAGGACGAATGTGAACGAGCGGTCCTCGTAGACGGTGATCTCGACGGGGATGATCGAGCCGCGCTGGGACTCGGTCGCCGCGTTGTACGCCTTCGTGAACTCCATGATGTTCACGCCGTGCTGGCCCAGCGCAGGCCCGACGGGCGGGGCGGGGTTCGCGGCGCCGGCCGGGATCTGAAGCTTGATCAGGCCGGTGACCTTCTTCTTCGGTGCCATGTGTTCGGGTCTTTCGTCAGAGATGGGTGATGCAGTACGCCCGAAGGCGCACGAACACCGATGATATCGCGGCGCGGCCCCCGTCCCAAGCCCAGTCGCGAACATCACGCGGAGCGGGGGCGGGATCGGCCGCGGACGCGCTCAGCCCTCGATGCGCTCGACCTGGTCGAAACCGAGTTCGAGCGGGGTCTCGCGCTCGAAGATCGTGACCAGGACCTTGAGCTTCTTCTGCTCGGGCATGATCTCCGAGATCGTCGCGTTCATGGTCTCGAACGGGCCGTCGGTGACCATGACGACCTCGCCGACGTTGAAGTCGACCTTGACCTCCTGGACGGGCGCCGGTCCCGTCTTCTGCTGCTGGGAGGCCTCCTCCATGACGTTCGGGGTGAGCAGCATGACGACCTCGTCCTCGGACAGGGGCACGGGGTTGTGCTGGTCGCCGACGAAGCCCGTGACGGCCGGGGTCTCCTTGACGACCCTGTAGGACTGGTCGTTGAACTCCATGCAGACGATGACGTAACCGGGGATGCGCACCCGGCGCACGCGCTTCTTGGCGGTGCCGCGGTACTCCATGACGTACTCGTCGGGGACCTCGACGCGGAAGATGTAGTCCTCCGCGTTCTGGCTCTCGATGCGCTGCTCCAGATTGGCCTTCACCTTGCGCTCATGGCCGGAGTAGGTGTGGATGACGTACCAGTCTCCCGGGAGCAGGCGCAGGTCCTGGCGCAGCTTCTCGATGGGATCGGGCTCCCCCTCCTCCGGCGCCTGCGCGTCCTGGGCGCCATCGGCCGCGCCCTCGTCGGCGGCCTGCTCAGCGGTCCGCCCGGCGTCGCCCTCGGGCGAGGCCGTCTTCTCGGGCTCCGCGGCCGGGGCGGGCGCGGCGGCGGCCGGGTCGTCGGCGGTGTTCAGCGCCTCGGCGTCGACCTGCTCCTCCGTGAGGGAGGCGTCCAGGGGCTCGGCGCCCGCGCGGTCGAGGCCATCGAAGTCGTCGGTCCAGAATTCGTTGCTCACGGGTCTCCTCCAGGGTTGCCGACCCCCCGGTCGGCGCCAGGGCCGATCCGTAGAAGAAACCCGCCTCCAGCCAGCAGCTGTGAGGCGGGTCGACGGGTCAGCCGAATATCACTGCGTTCAGTTTACCGAACAGAAGGTCGAGAAGCCCCGTGTACGCCATGATGACCGCCACAAAAACGATGACGACCGTGAAATAGGTCCACGTCTCGTTCCTCGAGGGGTAGCGGACCTTTTTCATCTCGGAGACGACCTGGGAGATGAAGATCCGGATCCGCGCGAACACGCCGGGGCGCCGCCCGCCCGCGCCCTCGTCCTGCGCCTGGCCGCGCGAGCGCGTGGAGGAGCTCTTCGTCCGATCCGCGCGAGCAGCCTTCGCCTCGCCGCCCTCCGGCAGCGAGGGGAGCTCCGGGTCGGCGTCGTGCCCGCCCAGTGCGCGGCTGTCGCTCATGTCACCCCTCCAGAATCGGGATCGTTGCCGATGGAACCTGGCAGGGCAGGCGGGACTCGAACCCACAACCTACGGTTTTGGAGACCGTTGCGCTACCAATTGCGCCACTGCCCTACTGCGGGCCGACATGCGACCCGCCCGCATGAGTCTAGGGAAACCGGCCCCCACTGTCCAACCCGCGGGCGAGGCCCGCGCTGTCCAGGATCCGGTCCGGATGGGCCCCGCGCTGCCCGGATAGCGGGCGGACTCGCCTCTCCAGTCTGTGCACGTGGAAGCATGTCGGCGTGACCACGACTCCACGCTCCCGCGTCTCCGCCCGTCTCGCCGCCATCACCCCGTCCGCGACCCTGGCCGTGGACGCCAAGGCGAAGGCACTGAAGGCCCAGGGCCGCCCCGTCATCGGCTTCGGCGCCGGCGAGCCGGACTTCCCGACCCCCGGCTACATCGTCGAGGCCGCGATCGCGGCGGCGAAGGATCCGGCGATGCACCATTACACGCCGGCGGCCGGCCTTCCGGCGCTGCGCGCGGCCATCGCCGCGAAGACGGCGCGCGACTCCGGCTACGAGGTCGACCCTGCCTCGGTCCTGGTGACCAACGGCGGCAAGCAGGCCGTCTTCCAGGCCTTCGCCGCGCTGCTGGATCCCGGCGACGAGGTGCTGCTGCCCACTCCCTACTGGACGACCTATCCCGAGGCCATCGCCCTGGCTGGAGGTGCGACGGTTCCCGTGTTCGCCGGCGCCGACCAGGAGTACAAGGTCACCGTCGACCAGCTCGAGGCGGCCCGCACCCCGAGGACCAAGGTGCTGCTCCATTGCTCTCCGTCGAATCCCACGGGCGCGGTCTACACCCCCGAGGAGACGGCGCTGATCGGCCGGTGGGCGCTTGAGCACGGGATCTGGGTTGTCACCGACGAGATCTACGAGCACCTACTCTACGACGGGGCGCTGCCCGCCCACCTGGTGGCACTCGTCCCGGAGCTGGCCGATCAGACCGTCGTCCTCAACGGCGTCGCGAAGACCTACGCGATGACGGGTTGGCGCGTGGGATGGATGATCGGGCCGAAGGATGTGATCCGGGCGGCGACCTCCTTCCAGTCCCACCTCACCTCCAACGTGAACAACATGGCGCAGCGCGCCGCGATCGCCGCCGTGTCTGGCCCGTTGGACGCCGTCGAGGCCATGCGCGAGGCCTTCGACCGGCGGCGCCGCACGATCGTGTCGATGCTCTCGGAGATCGACGGGTTCGAGGTGCCGACGCCGAAGGGGGCGTTCTACGCCTATCCCCGGGTCGAGGGCGTGCTGGGCCGCACGATCCGCGGTGTCACACCCTCCACCTCTGCGGAGCTGGCCGACCTGATCCTCACGGAGGTCGAGGTGGCCGTCGTGCCCGGCGAGGCCTTCGGCCCCTCGGGCTACCTGCGCCTGTCCTACGCGCTGGCCGACGAGGATCTGGCCGAGGGCGTCGGGCGCATCCAGGAGCTGATCGCCGAGGCGAAGTAGGGCGACGGCCCCTCGGTCAGCGCTGGACGCGGGCACCCGTCGCCACGGCTGATTGCTCTCCCACCCGATCAGTCAGCCGCTCCGCGTCTTGACAGCGAGGCGAGACCGACTCGGCACGCCACAGGGGTCCACGCCGCCCCCACCAACCGCAAGGCTACTGAGGCGCATCCTGTGATCCGCCTCAGAGATCTCACCTCTCCGGCGGGCCCTTCTCCCGTCAAAGCCCAGAATTGGACATAGATGCGCGGAGGCGACGTCGACGCGGTCTGTTGGGAACAGCGTGGCGGCTGCGATGAGCCGGGCCATATGAGGCAGTTCGCGATCCCCATCGGCGCGGTGGATGGGAGGAAGGAGCCCAACTCCGCTCTGATCACCCCGATCAGTGCCTGCCGGTCGATCCCATGATGCGCGTCGCCCCCCGGCATCGCCATCATCCGGTCTTCGACGCCAGAGCGGTGGACGCCCTCGACCAGTTCCCGGACCCTGGTCCGCGTCACGCGCATCGCTGTTCGGTCCTCCTCGGAGGAGGCCGTCGGGGCTGTCAGGCGGATGGACTCGTTCTCCGCTCGCTCGACGAGCCTCCAGCAGGCGTCCTCCTGGCGGGCGAAGCGATCCTCCCTGACCCCGCCGACGAGGACATCGAGCGGCCTCTCTCCGACGGGCTCACAGACGAGCCGCAACTCATAGGCCGACCTCGCACGCGCGTTTCCGGCGTCCACCTGGAGGTCGAGCGGGGACGACGACGCCTGACAGGAGACGACACCGAGTTCTCGGAATCTCTCGTTTACTGATCGGGCGAGTTCAGTGCCGCACATCTCGGCGAGCCTGTCCCACCAGAAAAGTGAGAGGCAATGGTCGATCTCGTAGAGGCACTCGACGATCTCGTCGCAGGCGCCTCCGGATCCCCTCATGTCGGCTGACTCCGACCAGGGTCCCGGCCCGGCCTCGTCGGACACTCCGTCGACCATGACTCTCCCGCGACGCAGACGAGTGAGTTCACTGATGTCAAAGCTACGGAAGACCGGCTCCCTGATCTGGAGGAAGACCCTCCGCCGCACAAGCCTCCAGAGCCCATTCTCCCAACGGAGATCGTCGACGTAGAGACCTTCCGAACCGGTCTGGACAAGTTCGCCGTCCAGTGCCGGATCCTCCGATTCCTCCGCGACGAACCGTCCCGAGAACTGTGTGAGGGCCCGAACGCCGTCGGCGGTATGACCTGCCACCCATGTGTCAGAGAGCGAGTGCTGGGCGAGGAGCCGTCCCCTTGCGCGGGTTCTGGCAATCTCGAAATACTCCTCACGATTGAGGACATCCCCGGGCATAGCGGATTCATCGAATACGGCGTCAGGAACGACGAGGTCGTCAACGCTGCCGCGGCACCGGGTGTCGAACCCGAGCTTGAGGAGCGCAAGCGTGCGAGCGACCTCGGATGCCACTCCCGCACCGCGTCGGATCTCCCTCTCTTCATCAGAGAGCATCCGAACCGCGCTCGTGGGCTCACGCATCGGGAGAGGTCCCCACCGCGACCGGGTCCGGCACGACGCTGCCGTCGAAGGACTCCTGGGACCCCACCCACCGCACAACGGCCACCGTAAAGCCGATGGCGACAGCGACGAAACAGGTCATGATCCAGAACATGGGGAGGTAGGAGCCGTAGACGGTGTGGAGGTAACCGGATCCGAAGGTGCCGGCGAAAGAAGCCACGATCGAGTAGACGTTCATCAACGAGAAATGGAGAGCGAACTGCGAGTCACCGAACATTGCTCGGACGAAGAACGTCATTGTGACCACTATCACACCATGGGACATTCCCACCAGGCAGTATCCGATGGCGAGCAGGACGATGTTGTTGACCAACTGCGCACAGACCATGAAAGTGATCGCCACGACGTACATCCCGTTGACGATCGGGATCAGCCTCTTGACTCCCAGATTGTCCAGAAGAGGTCCCGATCCCAGGCGCCCCAGCCCATTGCCGATGCTGGCAAGCCCAGAGACGACGGCCGCAAAGACGGAGACCCCGGCCGGAAGGTTGGCGACCGTGACACCGTGGACCACCGCGAGGATCTCTTCCGAGAGGGTTTTGCCCACCCCCAACGAGCCCAGCGAGACCGTGCCGAGAAGGCACATCCAGACGAAGAAGAGGAGGAACCCCTTGCTCCTGAGCATCTGCCCCGTCGGGACATCGATGAATGCATGGGAACTGTCAGCCGTACCTCGGGCCCTGACCGTGGCCTTGAAGCCAGCGATCTCATCGGAGCGGGGAGCTCGAATGAGCAGCGTGCATAGGACGAGGAGACCCGGGATAAGGACCGCGAACAAATGGAAGACATTGCGCCAGCCGAAGGAGGACTCGAGCAGGGCCGTGATGATGGGCTCAAGGAGGAATCCCCCCAGGCCGTATCCCATGAGCAGGATCCCGGACGCCATTCCCGAGCGGTCGGGAAACCACTGGAGAACGGTTGGAAGGATGATGTTATAGGCGACGCCTATTCCGATCCCGCAGATCAACCCGTATCCCAGATACATCTGTGTGAGCGAATGGACTCCGCTGGTGCACAAGAATCCCACACAAAGGACGACGGCACTCATGATCGCGATCTGGCGGAAACTGTGGCGCCGCAGCAGCCAACCGGAAACCATGTTGCCAATGGTGAAGGCCAGCATCGAGACGGCGAAGACAACAAGCGTCTGCGTGCGCTCCCAGTGGAACTCCGCCTCAAGAGGTTTGATGAACACCGACCATGAGAAGAGAATTCCCATGGAGAGCAGCATGAGGGTGCCGACGAGGAGGATCCACGCCCGTCGCGTTCTAGGTTGCATGATCATGTACTCCGTTCTCGTCTTCAGCGTTCCAGGTATCCGCCGTCAACGGGAATGACCGCCCCGCTGAGGTAATCGGCGGCATGGGAGCACAGGAACACGGTCACCCCTTTGAGATCATCTGCGGTTCCCCAGCGATGGGCGGGGATCCTGGCTGTGATCTCGACGTAGCGGGGATTGTCCTCGCCCATGAGGTTCTTGTTCATCTCGGTTGCCATGTACCCCGGGGCCAATGCATTGACATTGATCCCCTTCGAGGCCCACTCATTGGCGAACGCCTTTGTGAGTTGCGCGATAGCCCCCTTGGATGCCGAGTAGGCGGGAACTGTGAAGCCGCCGAAGAACGAGAGCATCGAGGCCATGTTGACGATCTTCCCATGCCCCTGCGGGATGAAGATGCGTGCAGCCATCTTGCAGAGTTCGAACGGTGCAGTGGCGTTGACGTTCATCACGAACTCGTAGTCCTCCAGGGGGAAGTCCTCCGATGGATGACGCCTCTGCGCTCCAGCCGTGTTGACGAGAATGTCGAGTCCGCCGAGGATCTCGACGGCTCGTTCGAAGGCCTCCGCACGTTGGACGGGGTCGGCAAGATCGACGGTGACACCGTCGGCGGCAAGTCCACGGGCGCGCCAGCCCGCGACGGCGGCGTCGATCTTCTCCTCCGTGCGGGCCATGATCACCACGTGGACGCCGGCCTCAAGAAGGCCTTCGGCCTGGCCGTAGCCGAGGCCTCGATCTCCGCCGGTGACGATCGCCCGGCTTCCGTCGATATCGAATGGTGATGCGATAGCTGTCATGATGGTGACTCCTCCTTGAGATACCTGCATGTGTTATCCGTGACAATTGCTGGGCGAGGGACCCGGCGCCTTCGGGGTCCTCACTCCTCCTCGGAATGAAGTCCCTCGGGATCTGGGCCCGTACCTCGGGCCATGAACGCTTCCAGCCGCCGGCGGTCGGGCAGCCCCTCGTTATCGCCCCGGCTTCCGACCTGGATCGCGCCGATGGCATTCCCACGGGAGACGGCCTCAGCCAAGGAGAGGCCATCCCGCATCCCTGAGATGACTCCGACGGCGAACCCGTCTCCGGCGCCGACGGTGTCGATGAATCGTTCGAGGGGGAATCCCTCGAGTTCGCGTACGGAGCCCTTCTCGGCGAGAACGGCGCCCTTCCGGCCGGCCTTCAGCGCCACTGCCCGTACGCCGCGCCCGAGGTACCAGTCGGCGACTCCGCGCACGTCGTCGGCACCTGTGAGTTCCTTCCCCTCGGAGAGGCCCGGGAGGACGACGTCGGCACGAAGAGCGAGACGGTTGACCTCTGCGATCATGGTGGCGCAGTCGCTCCACAATTGCGGACGCAGGTTCGGATCGAAGGTGACGACCAGCCCGTGGTCGCGCGCCTGATCGATCAGCGCGTGGCACATCTGGAGCGTCTGAGGGCCCAGCGCTGGCGTGATCCCCGTGACGTGGAGGAAGCCGAACCGATCCCACTCGAGTTGCGGGATGTCCTCTGGCCGCATGGACGAGGCCGCTGAGCCCCGGCGGTAGTAGTCGATCTCAGGATCGCCGGCCATGTTGCGCGCCTTGAACATGAGACCGGTCGAGAGCCCTGCGCTCCAGGTGATCCCGGTGGTGTCGATGCCCTCTCGGACTAGTCCCTTTTCGATCCGGTGGCCGATGGAGTCGTCACCCAGTTTCGTGACATACGTGACGGGAACTCCGAGCCGCGCCAGACCCAGGGCAACGTTGTACTCGGCTCCGGCGACCGCCATCGAGAAATGCTCGACCTCCGACAGGTCCCCCGTCTTATCGGCCATCAGAAGCCCCATGGCTTCGCCGGCGAGGAGGACACCTCTGGTCTCCGGACCACCCGCGCCCCGCTTCATCGAGCATCTCCCCGGCGGGCGAGGATCGCCCCGTTGACGACATTGCGGGGCTCACCGCCGCTGAGGTAGTCGACGATGTGTTCCGCCGCCTTCCTCTTGAGGTCGACAT
Source organism: Schaalia naturae (assembly GCF_042665795.1). Classification (NCBI taxonomy): domain Bacteria; kingdom Bacillati; phylum Actinomycetota; class Actinomycetes; order Actinomycetales; family Actinomycetaceae; genus Schaalia; species Schaalia naturae. The sequence continues at coordinate 45,180 of NZ_JBHTEF010000001.1, read as the reverse complement.
AGGCGGCGTCGGAGTACCACGAGGCATGCGGGGTAAGGACGACGTTGTCGAGAGTGGTGAGCGGATGGTCTGCGGGAAGCGGCTCGGACTCGAAGACGTCAAGCCCGGCTCCGTGGATGAGGCCGCCAGACAAGGCGCCCACCAGCGCATCGGTGTCGACGACCGCCCCACGGCACGTGTTGACGATGATGGCCGTGTCTTTCATTGATCGCAGGAAACCCCAATCCACCATATGGCGCGTTTCCCGGGTCAGGGGCACGTGGAGCGAGATGACGTCGGACCGCGCGATCACGTCGTCTCGATCAGTGACCTCGACTCCGTCATCGAGGTCAGTGCCCGCTGGGATGAACGGATCACAACCGATGACATGGAATCCGACTCCCGCCGCCTTCCTCGCCGTCGTCCGCCCGATAGCTCCGAGACCGATGATCCCGAAAGTAGACCGGGAGATGCGGGGGACGGGTTTGATGGTCTCGAGGTCGGTCAGACCCACACGCAGTCGCCTGTCAAGTTGGGTGACTCCGCGCAGAACGGACATCGTCAGCGCGATCGCCTGGTCTGCGACCTCTTCTGTCCCATAGTCGGGAACGTTCATGACGACGACACCATGCGAGGTCGCGGCATCGAGATCGACGGTGTCAACGCCGACGCCGTACCGCACGACGCCCTTGACTGTCGGAAGCGCATCAAGCACCCGCGACGTGACGGGTGCGTACTGGACGATCAGCCCATCCGCTCCCGCGCACATCGCGATCACGTCATCCTCCGTGTGCGCCTGCCGGAGGACGAGATCACCGCCCGCAGCGCGGACGACCTTCTCCTCGATATCGATCGAGTCGTGGTCGCAGTCGGCAATGGCGATCCTCATGTGTCTCTGTTCCTTTCCGAGAGAGCGATGGAGCGGGCTCCGGTGCGCCGAGTCAGCGGTGGCGAAGGTCCGATTGGCGGCGCACTGCGCCAGCGGCGTCCAGCCCCGCTGGCTTCTGCGCGCCATTGCCGCAGACGCTCGACGCGATGACCAGCGCCTCGCGCGAGAGGCGGGTGATCTCATTCCACTTCCCGTTGCGGATCGCGCTGGCTGGGACCATCCAGGATCCGCCACAGGCCGGTACGCACGGCAACGAGAGATAATCGGCAAGGTTTGCCGTGCCAACTCCCCCAGTCGGTACGAAGCCCAGACCGGGGAAAGGCGCCGAGAGGGCCGCGAGCGCCGAGGCGCCCCCCAGCACCTCAGCGGGAAAGAACTTGACCGTGCGAACCCCGAGGTCGAGCGCTGCCATGATCCAGGAGCCGTCTGTGCACGCCGGCAGCACGGGGATGCCACGGGTCGTGCAATGTCGGACGATGTCCGCGCTGAACCCGGGCGAGACGACGTAGCGCGCACCGGCCGCGACGGCATTGTCGACCTGCCGGACGTTGATGACGGTACCGGCGCCCACGACAAGTCCCGGGATCCGGGACATCGCGCGGATGGCGTCCTCGGCTGCGGGGGTCCGGAAGGTGACCTCCGCAGTGCTGATCCCGCCCTCGAGAAGCGCCTCTCCGACATGCCGTCCGTCCTCGGCGGAGTCGACCACGACCACCGGGATGACGGGATTGCCAGCGAGCAGGTCCTCGATCATTCGTCCTCACCGCCTGTTTGTTCGTCTTCGGATGTCGTCGGCATCGTGACAATCTCGGGTAGATCCGCCTCACCGACCCTCCTGGTGATGCACTCAGCGAGCCGCTCCATCCGGTCGGGCCCCATTCGTTCGACAGGCGCGCTCACCGAGATCGCAACGAGAGGATGGCCTCCGACCTGGAGAGGGACTGCGACGCAGGCGATCCCGCTCTCGTTTTCTTCGACTTCGCTGGCATACCCGCGCGTACGAACCGCCTCGAGTTCGCCCAGCGTCCGCTCATTGAACCCCTCCGGGGGCGTCCCCATCTCGTCGAGCCAAAGACCGACGTCATCGCGCCCGACTTGGCGCGCCCCCAGGAGCGCCCGCCCCAGCGCCGTGCGTACCGCCGGCGCGCGGGAACCGATGCGGGACCAGACCCTCAGAGCGAGTTCAGGCTCGACTTTGTCGAGATAGAGGATGGAGTGGTGTGACAAGCGGCCGAGGTGGACGAGCTCGTTGGTCTCTGCCGAAATTCTCTCGAGAACCGGGTGCAGGACGGTGCTCACTCGCTCATCGGAGGTCCACCATCTCAGGATCGGACGGGTCCCGGGACCGAGGAGATAGTTTCCATCAGGATTTTGTTCAACCCATCCGCGAAAACGTAAAGCTGCGAGCGTGTGATGAAGTGTCGCCTTGTTCATATGGAGATCTACCGCGAGTTCCTTGAGCGACATCCCCGTTGAGGCCGACTGCGCCAGTCTCTCCACCGTCACAAGCGCCCGGTCAACACTGGCGACAGGTGAGACGTCCGTCACGCACAGATCCACCTCGGTCCCGCTGCCCGCCGTTGCCGCACGCTTCATCGCATGACCTACTGTTTCTCCTATAGAAACGCTCATCTGAGCTGTCGAAATGATGATAAGCCCGACTCGCACACCCATTCGCAACCTGACTGTTTCGCCCTCGAAAACGATCGATTCCCGCACGTGAACGGCTGTTTGTCGATCATCGCCAGACCCGGATAGTGTCTTATCTCACAGTTCTTAAAGCCTCGTCCAGCGACCAGCCGGTCTCCCCATGCCAGTCGATGGCCCGTCGACCCCTGCCACAATGGCATCATGGAACTCCAGCAGCACCGGGCGTCGACCGGCACTCCCCGCGGGACCGTCCTGATCACCCACGGGTATGCCGAGCACTCCGGACGCTACCAGCGTCTCGTGGAGACGCTGAACGCCGCCGACTACGACGTCGTCGCCTTCGACCTGCCGGGGCACGGCACCACGCCCGGACCCCGCGCCCGCGTTGACGTCGGCCGCCTCATCGCCGGCCATCCGACGATCCGCCGCCGCGCCCTCGAAGAGGCCCGGACACCGGATCTGTTCCTCTACGGGCACTCGATGGGCGGAGCGATCACCGCCGCCTCCACTCTGCTGGACCCCTCTCATCTGCGCGGCACCGTCCTGACGGGCCCCGCGCTGCGGCCCAGCCCCCACGTCCCCGTCACCCTGGCCCGCGCGCTGCTCCCGCTCGCACGCCTGGCCCCGTGGGCCCCCTCCGCCCGCCTCGACTCCCGGCTGATCTCGCGCTCGCCCTCCGTGGTGCGGGCCTACCTCGACGATCCCCTGGTCACGACCGGGCCCGTTCCCCTGCTCACCGGCATCACCATGACCGTCCAGGGCGACCAGGTCATCCGCAACGCCGCCTCGCTTCGAACCCCCACACTCATCATCCACGGCGGCGCCGACGCTCTGGCCGGGCTCGACGGTTCGCGCGAGTTCGTCGAGGCCACGCGCGACGTGGAGATCCAGCTGCGCGTCGTCGACGGCGCCTACCACGAGGTCCTCAACGAGCCCGAGGGGCCGGCGCTCATGCAGGACATCATCATGTGGCTGGACCGGCACTGATGGCAGACTCCACCGATGCCGGGCGCGGTGCGCCCGGCCGCCCTCGTCGATCCGGGACCGCGTTCCCGCGCCGCGGCGCCGAGGAGGACCTGCCCGTCCAGCCCTCGCTGACGATCCCCCCGCCCACCCCGCCGGGGCGGCGTGACCTCGCGAGCCTGCCCAAGGCGCACCTGCACCTGCATTTCACCGGCGCCATGCGGCCTCAGACGATGGTCGAATTGGCTCTGGAACAGGGCGTCCGCCTTCCCCCTCACCTGCTGGACCTCGACCCCCTCCGGGTGCCCGCCGACGCCCGCGGGTGGTTCCGCTTCCAACGCAGCTACGACGCGGCCCGCGCCCTCGTGCGCTCCGAGCCCGTGATGCGCCGCATCGTGCGCGAGGCCGCCGAGGACGAGGCCGTGGAGGGCTCGGTGCATCTCGAGATGCAGGTCGACCCCACCTCCTACGCGCCCTGGGTCGGGGGGATCACCCCGGCGCTGGAGATCATCCTCGACGAGGCCGCGAGCGCCTCCGCGGACACCGGCGTGCACATCGGGATCATCGTGGCGGCCTCGCGCATCCGCCATCCCCTGGACGCGCGCACGTTGGCCCGCCTGGCCTCGCGCTACGCCGGGCGTGAGGCTGGCCGGGTCGTCGGCTTCGGGCTGTCCAACGACGAGCGGGTGGGAACCACGTCGGAGTTCTCCACCGCGTTCCACATCGCCCACGACGCGGGGCTCGCCGCCGTCCCCCACGGGGGCGAGCTGCTGGGACCGGAGTCCGTGCGCGAGGTCGTCGCGGCACTCGCTCCCCAGCGCCTGGGCCACGGGGTTCGCGCCACGGAGGACCCGGACCTGCTGGACCGCCTGATCGACGAGGGCATCGCCTTCGAGGTCTGCCCCACGTCCAACGTCCACCTGGGCGTCTACACCGACCTCGCGCACGTCCCGCTGCCCACGTTCATCCGCCACGGGGCGACGGTGGCGCTGGGGGCGGACGATCCGCTGCTGTTCCACTCCCGTCTGCTCGCCCAGTACGCCGCCGCCCGGGAGGTCGACGGACTGCCGGATGCCGCGCTGGCGGACCTGGCCCGCCAGTCCATCGACGCCTCTCTGGCGGCGGACGGGCTCAAGGCCTCGTGGCGCCGGCGAATCGACGCGTGGCTGGAGGCGCCGCCCCAGCACGCCGCGCCGTCCGCGCTCCCGTCCGAGACGCCCGACGAGCAGGCGGGCCGCCCGGATGTCCCGCGCTGACGAGGGCGTCCCCGCCCCGCCGGGACCGCAACCCACCGGGACCGGCGCGCCGCCGCGGCCCGGCGCGCTGGACCGCGTCCTCATCGCGTTCACCGACTGGTCGAGGGCGGCGGCCGCCCATCTGTGGGTGACGCGATGGCGCACGCGCGGGATGAGCCCCGAGGACGTCCGCGCCCCCGCGCCGGCCGACGGCGCAGGGGCCCCCGTCCTCATCGGGCTGCCCGGCATCCATGAGGAATGGCGTTCGATGGCGGTGTGGGCGCGGGCGTTGCGCGAGGACGGGTGGGACGTGCGCCTGTTGCCCGAGCTGGGCCGGATGGTCGACCCGGTCGTAGAGCTGTCGGAGGCGGTCGCCGGTGTGCTCTCGCGCGGGGATCTGCGCGGCGTCGTCCTGGTCGCCCACTCCAAGGGAGGGCTGGTGGGCAAGGCCGTGCTCTGCGGCCCCGAGGGGTGGCGCGTGCGCGGGATGGTGGCCGTGGCTGCCCCTTTCTCCGGGTCCCCGGCGGCGCGGCTGGTCCCCCTGGTCCCAGGCTTCCGGGAACTCGCCCCCGGCTCCCCCACGATCCGGGCCCTCGCCCGCCGCACGCGGGCCGACGCCCGGATCATCCAGGTGGAGGCCGCCTGGGACCAGAGCGTTCCCGCCGGCCCTCTGCCCGGAGCGCTGGAGCGCGTCGTCCTCCCCCTGGCCGGCCATGAGTCGATGCTGGAGGATCCCCGCGCTGCCCGCGTGATCTGCGTCCTGGCCCGCCGTCTCCTCGCTCGGCGGCCCGGGGCGAGCCCCGGCGCCCACGTCGGCCTCGCGAGCCGGACGGCGATAATGGGCCGGTGAACGCGAACCCCTGGCAGTTGTACGACGACCTCATCGACCTGGTGCCCGCCGATCTTCGGGTGAGCGCCTGGGCGCTGGGGGAGGTGGCCCTGGTGCGCGACGACGCCGGCGGGTGCGGGATCGCCTCGCGGCAGCGCAGCGGCCCCTCCGTCGGGGATCCCATGCCTCGCACGGGCGAGCGCCTGCGCGATGTCGCGGCGCTGGTGAAGTCCTGGGACTTCGCGACCGCCAGCCTGGGGTCCGCGGCCCTGAACTGCGCGCTCAACACCTCGGCGCGCGTGACGGCCCTCTCCGGTTCCGGAACCAGCACGGGTGACCGCGATGTCTTCGCCCGCGACGCCCCGCGCCTGCGCGGACGGCGTGTCGCGATGGTCGGGCATTTCTCGCACGGGATCCGCGCGCTGGAGGGCCTGTGCGATCTCACCGTCCTGGAGCGCGATCCGCGCGGCGATGACCTGCCGGATCCCGCCTGCGAGTACGTCCTGCCGGCCTGCGACGCCGTGTACATCACCGGGATGACCCTCGCCAACAAGACGCTGCCGAGGTTGGCGGCCCTCTCCGCTCAGGCGCGCACCGTCCTCACCGGCCCGTCCTCGCCCTTCGCCCCGGAGGTCCTTCCCGGATGGGGCATCGACCAGATCGCGGGAAGCTGGGTCACCGACGCGGGACTGGCGGCCGACCTGGTCGCCCACGGCGCCACCCTGCCCCGGACGCGCCCGGCGACCCGCCGGTTCTCCGCGGCGCTCGCCGGGACGGTCGCGGTCCCCCGCGCGCCGGAGGCGCTCAGAGGTCGATCCCGACGGTGACCGGCTCCGGCGCCAGGTCCACGCCGAAGGCCTCGCGCACGCCCGCGCGCACCGCGCGGGCCAGCGCCTCGATGTCCGCCGAGGTCGCTCGCCCGCGGTTCGTCAGGGCGAGCACGTGCTTGGTCGACAGCGACGCCCTCGGCCCGGCCTCGTCGCCGGACCCCGGGAGCGCAAAGCCCCGGCCGAACCCGGCATGGTCGATGAGCCAGGCGGCGGAGGTCTTGACCAGCCCCGCCCCCGCCGCGAAGCGCGGGGCGTGGGGGGGCAGCAGCGCGTCTGCGACACCAGCGGGCAGGATCGGGTTGGTGAAGAACGAGCCGGCGCTCCACGTGTCGTGGTCGGAGGGGTCCAGGACCATGCCCTTCGAGCGGCGCAGCGCCAGGACGGCCTCGCGCACGGCGCTCGCCGGAGCGCGGTCCCCGATCCCGACCCCGAGGCGATGCGCGAGCTCCGCGTAGCGCACGGGGGCGGACATCCCGGACTCCGACAGCGCGAAGGTCGCCTCCAGCACGACCCATCGCCCCGTCGGGCCCCATGCGCGTCCCCCCGCCGGCCCGGAGCCCGGCTCGAGGATCGATCGCTTGATCGCCGAGGTCCGGTACCCCAGTCCCAGGTCCTGCGCGGACAGCACGGCGACCTGCTCCAGCGCCCGGTCCCATGTCCGCACCGACACCAGCGTCGCCGCGACGTCCCGCCCGTAAGCGCCGATGTTCTGGACGGGGGCGGCCCCGACGGTCCCCGGGATCCCGGACAGCGCCTCCAGGCCCGACAGCCCCCGGTCCAGTGTCCAGGCGACCAGGTCGTCCCACGGGGTCCCGGCGACCGCCGTCACGTCGACCGTGGCGCCTCCGCGCGGATCGGCAGCCGTCCGGGCTTCCGCGCGGACGCCGCGGCGCCCGTCGCGCACGACCACCCCGTCGAAGGGGCTGTCGGAGGCGAACAGGTTCGAGCCCGCACCCAGCACGAGGACGGGGCGGCGATCATGGTCCGCGGCGCGCACGGCGCCCACCAGCGCCCATTCGGCTCCCGCCTCCGCCCACACCGACACGGGCCCGCCCACGCGCAGCGTCGTCGCCTCGCGCAGCCAGGGCAGCCGCGGGGTCATGGGGTCGCTCGGGTATGTCATCGCTGTGCCTTCCATCGCTCCGTCGTCCGCCGACGAGGGCGTCCCTGGCAATCCGGATCCGAAGCCGGCAGGCCGAACGGACGCCCCTGATCAGTGTCCCACCTCCGGGGCCAGGCCCCAGGACGGGCCGACGTCATGCCCCCACAGCGGGCGCGACGGTCTCAGCGGTCTCCCGAGCCTCGACGGCCGGCGCGCCGGATTGGGCGACCGGTGTGTCAGCCTGGTCCGCGCCGGGAACGCGACGCACATTGGGCGCGAGGGCGATCGCCAGCGCGACGGGCGCGACCAGGACGATCATGGCGCGGTGGTAGCCCACCGTCTCGGCCATCAGCCCCAGGACCGGCGGTCCGATCAGGAAGGCGCCGTAGTTGATCGTCGACAGCACGGACACCCGCGCGGCTGTCATCTCCGGCTCCTTCGACAGCGCCGAGGCGCCGGTGGGGAACACAAGCGCGGCGCCCGCCGCCCACAGCACGACGCCCGCCAGCGCTAGCCAGGTCGCGGGCGCGAAGGACACCAGCGCCAGCCCGGCGCAGGCGGACAGCATGAGGACCTGGAGCAGGCGGTCGGCGCGGAAACGCCGGTGCAGTCCCGTCGACGCCAACCGCACCGTCGCCATGACGGCCAGGAACAGGGAGAGCACGGCCGAGGCCTGGGCGGCGGGCAGGCGATACCCGTCGATCATCGACAGGGCGAGCCAGTCGTTGGCCGCGCCCTCGAGCAGCCCCCCGGAGAGCACCATGAGGGCCACGAGCACCGTGCTCCTCTCACGCCATGCCCGCCAGGTCCGCCCCCCGGCCCGTTCCCGGTCCCCTGCCGCGGTGGCGTCCGCCTCACCGTCTCTCGGCCCGCCGACGGCCGAGAAGGAGGCGACCTCGTCCTCGGAGAGGTAGAAGTGGGAGGACACGAACGTGACGATGAGGACCAGAAGGCCCGTGACCAGCAGATGCGCTGTCACGGAGACTCCGATGCCCGCCAGGGCCGCCCCCGCGAGGGCGCCCGCGACCATGCCGGCGGAGAACATCGCATGGAGCTTGTCCAGGATGACGCGACGGCGCGCGGCCTCCACGAGCCCGCCTTCGATGTTGCCGGTGGCCGACCACAGCGACGAGCCGCAGCACACCGCGATCAGACACAGGGACAGCGTCATCCGCGATCCGACATGCGCGGCCAGGGCGACGCCAACGATGCCCGCCGTCCACATGCCGACGCCGACGCGCGTCGTGGCCCGGGCGCCGATGCGTCCGACCAGCGGCCCCGAGGAGGGCAGCGCGACCAGCGAGCCGAGCGAGCCGACGAGCAGCATCTGCGCGAGGTCCGTGGGGGCGAGGTGCAGCGCGTCGCGCAGGGCGGGCAGGCGCGACACCCACGACGAACTGGAGACGCCGAGGATGAAGAAGACCATGAGGCATGCCCAGGTGGCACGCACGGTGCGGGTGCTGGAGATGGCAGGGGACACAGCAGGCTCCGGGGGACACGGCAAGGAGGGATCCAGGGGATGGGGACGGCCCTTCGGCGGGTGCCGGGGGCGTCCGCTGCGGCGGGACCGTCCGATCCGATCATCGGAACCGGCCTTGCCACTGCGAGTGAGTGATGGGAGGAGATGGGTCGAGGACAGCCGGGACGCAGACGGGCGGGAGGCGCCCCAGAGGAGAACCCCCGGTGAGTCCACAGGGACTGACCGGGGGCGACGGAGTTGCGGGGAGGCGGGACTCAGCGGGTCTCGCGGTGCAGAGTCGACGTCCGGCAGCGCGGGCAGTACTTGTTCAGTTCGAGGCGGTCCGGCGTGTTCCGCCGGTTCTTCTTCGTGATGTAGTTGCGCTCCTTGCACACTGAGCATGCCAGCGTGATCTTCGGGCGCACATCCTGCGACTTGCTTGCCACGGTCCGTACCTCGCTTGATGATTCGTTCGCCGCCCGGCCACCCCGGTCGCCCGGACGATTCCACCTGGTAGCGGGGCGGATCGGAACCCGCGACCTCACGATTACAGGTTTCTTCGCCTCGGGCTCTCACGCGGCCGGGACGCTTGTCGGCGTTTGTCGCAACGATCCTAACCTACGTCAGCGCCGGCCTCCTCATCCATGTGGCCGCTCGCACAGTGCGAAGGGGCACATTCTGCTCTCCGGCGGCCCGCAGATGGGAGCTGAGGGGAGTCCGCAGGCCGGGCCGATGGCGGCCCGACGACATAGCCTTCTGTGTGGCAGCGGGGCGCGCCCGCTCCTGCGCCTTCTCATCCGCGCATGCACCCAGGGAGGCAACGACGGTCGTGATCACACTCGCAGGGCCCATCGGCAGCGGAAAGACGACCCTCACCCGCATCCTCGCCGAGGATCTGCACACCCGGGCCTTCTACGAACCGGTCGAGGGCAATCCGATCCTCGACGACTTCTACCGCGGCAACGAGGTCGCCGCTCGCCAGCGTGCCGCCGGGGTCGCGGACGCGCACAACCCCTACGCCTTCCTGCTGCAGGTCTACTTCCTCAACCGACGATTCAGCGCCATCAAACGGGCGATGGAGGACGACAACAACGTGTTGGACCGCAGCATCTACGAGGACCGCATCTTCATGCGGATGAACTACGACCAGGGCAATGTCACCCGCGTCGAGTGGGAGACGTATGACTCGCTGTTCGAGAACATGATGGAGGAGCTCGCGTTCGCCGCCCACAAGAAGGCACCGGACCTCATGGTCCTCATCGAGATCAGCTACCCGACGATGATCGAGCACATCCGCCGGCGCGGACGCCCCTACGAGCAGATCGAAGAGGATCCGAGCCTCGTCGGCTACTATCACTCCCTCCTGGACTACTACGCGCAGTGGAAGCGCGACTATCTGCGGCAGGGCATCAGCGACCTCATCGCCATCGACGCCGACAAGTACGACTTCACCGACGACGCCCACGACCGGCAGGCGGTCCTCGACCAGGTCCGCGCGCGCCTGCGCGCTCTCGGCAAGATCTAGCGACAGCGATCGCAGGCACGCCGCTCATGCTTGGCCGGTCAGGCTCCCTGAGCATTGGCGGCGGAAGAAACGAGGGGCGATCCCCTCGTCACCAGCGCCTTCATGAATCCGCCCATGAACGAGTCGCCAAGTCCGATCGTCGTTGGCAGAGTCGTGCGGACTTCGCGGCTGGGCGCGATCAAGATGCCTGCCCGGCAAACCGCGGAGTCGCGAGCCAGGGTCTTCCCGAGGGGATCGAGAGGCTCCGAGGCGACTCTCCTCAGATCTGTCTCGGTTATCGCGTCACCGCGCAGGAATCGCGCCCCCGCCATCACACAGCCTTCCTCGGCGGCTAATCTCATGCGGGCGGCGTCAGCTCCCATGACGGCCACGTAGTGGGAGGTGTGGACCACGATCGTCGAGGCGCGAAGGAGTCCGCGAAGCTCCCCCATCATCGAGACCAGGGACTCGGCACGCTCCAGATCGACATTGCGTCCGATATAGTCCTGAGCCTCGTCCTCGTTCAGGGAGTGAACAGCCACGATATCTGGAATAAGTTCCAGGACGACTGATCGCAATGGCGGATTATGGAACCCAGCATCCTCGTAGACCACCGGCACCCCCTGAGCCATGCCCGCCATCATGCCCTTCAGTTCGAGCAGACGGCCGCGCAGCAACGTCGAGGACTTCATGGTGTTGAGACCGGAGATGAGGAATGCGTCGGCCTCCGAGAGAACCCCCGGAAGATCCGGGCTGAGCCTCATCAGCTCGTTCGGTTCGTCATTGACGAGGATGACCCGATTGGGGCGGGTCGAACGGACTTCGACACCATCGGACAGCCTCACATGTGTCCCTTTCGGATACTGCACGATGAGATGCGGATCCACGGTGTCACGGTCGGCGCTCGAGACGATCGACACTTCGGGGGGCAAAAGCTGTCTCACCTCATCCGACGTCGAGACGAGGTGGACGGTCGATCGGAATCCGATCTTCGCGAGGCAGATTGCGCTTCGGACGCATGTTCCCCCCAAAGTCACCTCATAGGTGAAGTGGGCCTCGAACGCCCGCAATGCCCTCTTGTCGGTGACGTGTCGCTCTCCACCTGCACTGCGCGCGACGAACCGCAGCAGTGCGACGAGCACATCTCGCTGGGTCGCGAGCGGGCCTTCGCGCTCGAGCTCGGCCGATCCGATATCGGCAGTATCCACCAGTTCTTGGACGACTCCCTGATCCCACCTGAGCTCGTGGTCGACGGTGCCGCCGAGCCCGAGCACGAGATGCCCGCTCATCTCATTCCTGTCCGTTCACCACGATCAGTACAGAGCCGCCTTGCCTGCGGAGCCGAAGAGATCGATCTTCTGCCCAGCGCACTCACGTAGCGCTTCCTGGCAACTGGGCTCGATCATGTTTGGCTCTCTCAGGTCCCGGTCCTGGAGAACCTCCCGCATACGGCGGAAGTAGACGGCCTTGATGTCGGAGGAGATGTTGATCTTGTTGATGCCCGTTCGCGCGGCGATCCCGACCTCCTCATCTGGATTGTTCGACCCTCCATGGAGCACCAGAGGGATCCCCACCCGGGCCTTGATGTCCTTGAGCAAGTCCAGCCTCAGCTCCGGCCGAAGTTCCCTCGGGTACAGCCCGTGCCGTGTCCCGATGGCCACGGCCAGCGAGTCCACTCCCGTCTCCTCGATGAAGCGGGTCGCATCCTCCGGATTGGTATAGACGATGTCGTCGGTTCCGTCTTCGGCGAACCCGTCCGTCTTCCCGATCGTCCCGAGCTCGCCCTCGACCGAGAGGCCGACGGCATGTGCGGCCTCAACCACACGACGCGTTTCCAAGACGTTCACCTCCCACGCGTCGCGCGACCTGTCGATCATCACCGAAGTGAAGCCCGCCTGGATAGCTAGCAGAACCTGCTCGTAGGTCGCTCCGTGGTCCAGATGGATGGCCGTCGGGACCGACGATCGATTCGCTTTCTGGATGATCGCGGGAAGCATATCGACACCGATATGGCGAAGCTCGTCCGGGTGGATTGCCACGATATGCGGAGACCTCTTCTCTTCACAGATCTCGAACACAGCGTTCAGCATCGAGAAGCTCGAGATGTTAAACGCCGGGACCGCGAATCCGTTCTCGTTTGCAACATTCAGGATCTCTGAACCTGTTGTGAGCATCGGGAGCGCCTTTCTCTAGTGGAATCGTCAAGATCAACTCTTGACGGATCCAGCGGTCATACCTCCAATGAAATGCCGCTGGAAGAAAATAAACAAAATGACGACGGGAATCGAACCAAGAACAGACATCGCCATCATCTGGCTCCAATCATAGGAATGCTGCCCCATCAGCAGTTGAATTCCGATCGGAACCGTCCTCATATTGTTCGTCTTGGTCAACGTCAGAGCGAATAGATACTCGTTCCACGCGATCATGAAGGTGTACAACGCCACTGACACGATCCCCGGAATAGAAACCGGCACGAGGATCCGCCACAATGCTCCGAACGAACTCGCGCCGTCCATGTTCGCAGCCTCGTCGAGTTCTCTTGGAAGCGTGTTGAAGTATCCCGTGAGCATGATGATCGCGTAGGGGAGTGTCAGCACCATGTACGTCAGAATGAGGCCGGGATATGTGTTGTAGAGCTTGAGTTTCACCATCAGCCCGAAAAACGGGATCAGGAGCGTGATCGGAGGGACCGCCTGCATGGAGATGATGACCACGTTGATGACGCGCTTTCCCGGAAACTCGTACCGACTAAAGGCAAAAGCGGCGAGAACAGCCACGAGGACAGTCAAGAGCGTCACCGAACCCGCAACGAGATAACTGTTGAGGAAGAATCGGATCTTCTCCGGGTCATGGAGGATCTCCGCATACGCTTCGAACGTCGGCGAGGAGAACAACTCAGGTGGATCCGCGAATATCCTCGAGTTCGGTTTGAAGGAGGACAGGACCATCCAGAGTATGGGAAGCACGGCAAAACAGGCACCCAGGAGGAGACCGATGCTGACGCCAATCCTCACACGGACGTCATGCCGTCTTCTTGAAGCACCCATAATCAATTACTCGCCTCCTGAGTTCGGACATATCCGATGGCCAGGATCATCGACAGCGCCAATGTGACCACCGCGGACGCCGACGCACCAGAGAAGTCGTACTGAGAGAACGCCAGCTTGTATGTGAACGTCGAGAGCATCTCCGTCCGATTGAGAGGACCACCCCCCGTCGTCATCCATATGAGAGCGAATTGCTGAGATGTCCAGATAAGGTCCAGCATCGCCATCGAGACGATGATCGGCTTCAATTGAGGGATCGTGATATGCCAGAACTTGCGTGCGCCACCTGCTCCGTCCACCTCCGCCGCCTCATAGAGGTCCATGGGAATCCCCTGCAGACCGGCGAGCAAACTGATCATGAAGAACGGGTAACCTGCCCAGATGTTGATGAATGTGACAGCTGGAAGCGCCATGGACGGATTCGACAGCCACTCGATCTGACCGCTGGCCAGCCCCAAGCTGTCCAGAACGAAATTGACGACTCCATTGGGATCAAGCAGCAGCCTCCACAGGATGGCGATGATGGCCACCGTGAGCAGCCACGGAAGCACGAAGAGCGTTCTGAAAACCGTTCGCGTCATCCGAGATACGTGGCCGGAGTTCAAGAGCATCGAGAACACGAGGCCCAGGATCAGATGTGCGACGACGCTCACGATGGTGAAGATCGCCGTGTTCTTCACCGCCGTCCAGAATTTTGCGCTTCCTAGAATCTCGAAGTAGTTCTCGAGTCCCACGAAAGTCGAGTGGTTGCTGGTGATCACGGAATCCATCAGAGAATAGGAGATCACCATGGCGATCGGCACAACGAGAAGCACCGTCATGACCAGGATCGTGGGACTGAGATAGGCATATGGCACAAGCCTTCTCAACATGGACTTTCTCCGCCCCGGCTCACGGAGTCCAGTCGGGACTCCGGGCGCCGGTGTTCGGTTGGTGCTCATGAAAGATCTCTCTTCTTCGCGGGGGGCAGACCGCCTCCGGGACTGCCCGCCCCCCGCGCGTCGTCGCTTCGGCTGTCCCCGCCTCAGAACTCGCCCTCCCAGGCCTGTTGGACGTTGCTGAGCATTGTGTCGACATCGACATCACCATTGAGATAGCCCTGGAATTGCTCGTCGAATTCACGCATGAGAGTCTCCGAGACAGGAAGTCCCACGAACTCATTCGCCGGAGTTGAGCTGTTCCAGATCTCGAACGCTTCCTTGTAGATCTGGTTCTCGTCAACGAATTCGGGTTTCGCCTCCGTGTTCCCCGGGAACGCCATGGCGTCATTGCTGAGCTCGGAGTTCACATCCTTGGAGAGAAGGAATTCCACAAGCTTCCAGGCCTCCTCAGGATGCTCGGTGTTGGCCGAGATCCCGATCCCCCACGAGGCATATGGCATGCCTCTAGTTCCCGTGTAGCCATCTTCGGCTGGAACCGCGGAGATCTTGAAGTTCAGATCCGGATTCGCCTCCTGGATCGTGGTGATATGGGCAAGGGAGTCGATCATCATGCCGACCCGGCCGTTGGTGAAATTCTCGACCTTGTCCTGTTCCTTCATCGTGAATGCGCCCTCGGCGATGTCGCCGGCGTCCCACATCCCCTTGATGAACTCGACAGCGCTCTTGACATCGCCGTTGTCGACGTCGGGCTTCCCGTCGGATGTCAGCATCGAACCGCCCGAGGCCCACACCCAGGACATCACATCGTTCTGAACTCCATTGGGCGACTCCTGCGACAGTGGAAGGATCCAACCGCTCGCATTGTTCCCTGTGGCAGCGATCTTCGAAGCCGCATCGGCGAACTCGCTGCGTGTTGTCGGAACGGCCTCAACTCCGGCGGACTCCATCAGGTCGGTGTTCGTGAACATCGGATACACGAAGTTGACCAGGGGAATCATGTAGGCCTTGTCGTCGATCTTCACCTGGCTGGCGAGTTGCGAATCATCGTACGAATGGTCCGACATGACCTGGGAGAGATCCTGAATCGCTCCTTGTTTGGCAAAGTCTGAGACCCATGCGCCGTCGAGGCCGACCACGTCTGACATGGTGCCGGCAGCCGCTCCCGCCACCAGTTGCTCTTTGGTATCGGCGTAGGGGCCAGACAGCAGCTTGACCTTGATGCCCGGGTTCTGTTCCTCGAACTGGTCCATCAGTCCCCTGAGGGCTCCGTCCGGGAGTTCCGGTTCCCACCATTGCGCCAACTCGATCGTGACATCACCTGACGCGGTCCCCGACGTGCCGCTCTCTGCGCCTCCGCCGCACCCGGCGAGCGCCAGTGCCGCAACCATCGCGGTGGCAACCGGGGCCATTCCCCTTGTCTTGTCTCGCATCGTTCCTCCATCTCCATCGATGTGCAGCATTTTGCGTTCTTTTGCTCTCTATCGCTGCCATCGAAGAATCTAGCGACCCACTCCTCGCAAAAACAGCATCTTCAAGTAACAATCTAGTAACAATCAGGGTCTTGCCGCACGATCAGTCATGGCTCTACTACGATGAGGGCTGTGAGCGAGACAGCACAACGACTCCCTGCGGGCCGCAAGGCCGAGGTTGCCTCGGCGGTCTCAGAACTAGGCCAGGTGACAGTAACCGAGCTTGCCGATCGCTTCGCCGTGTCCGTGGACACGATCCGTAGAGACCTGGACCAATTGGATGCGGAAGGTCTGGTCATCCGCACCCGTGGTGGTGCGATGTCACTCTCTGCCGTCCCATGGCACGACACCGGGTTGGACGACCGATCGAGGCTCCGGCCGACGGAAAAGGACGCCATCGGCCAGCTGGCGGGCACTCTCGTTCCCGATGGCGCCGTGCTCTTCATCAACGCGGGGACGACAACGCTGGCGGCCGTCCGTCACCTCTCCCGGCGCCGCGAGCTCATCATCGCGACCAACAACCTGAGAATTCCCCTTGAGATCTCGCCCGACTGCTGCCGAGATCTCTACGTGCTCGGCGGCCAGGTTCGGCTCTCCGGAGCCGTTGCAATCGGCCCCGTCACCTTCACCAATCCGCTGACGGGCACCGAGGTGGACATCCGTGTCGACCTCGCACTGCTCGGCGTCGGCGCCGTCGACGCCGAGAACGGCTTCTCGACGTCGAACCTCAGCGAAGCCTCAATGATCGCCGAAATGGCGGCAAGAGCCAAGAAGGTCGCCGTTCTCGCAGATTCGACGAAGTTCGGGAAGAGCCTGTTCGCTGCCATCGGAGGACTGTCCATGGCGGACTACCTCATCACGAACGCCGCGCCGGACCGGCTGCTCGCCGAGGCCCTCAAAGCGCACAACGTCGAGGTCCTGTACCCCTCTGACGGGGATGGCAGCTGACGACTCTCTTGTCCACACACTCGACGCCGACCGCACGCGAGCGGCCCGGCGACAGAGGAGAACCCGATGAACGACCCAGTCCTGCAGTCCGACTTTGACGCCGAGACCGATGCCCTCCTGAGGTTCGGAGCGCGCTCGCAGGCCCAACACGGATTCGGATGGCTCACCGACGACGGCTCGATCGATCCCGGTCGCGGTGTCCAGCTGTGGGTCACCGGACGGATGACCCATTGCTTCGCCCTCGGACGACTTCTGGGGGAGGACTGGTGCGGACCTGTCGCCGAGCACGGCGTGCGCTGTCTCCTGGACGGCCCTCTGGCCAACGCCCCGGGCAACGGCTGGTCCACCGTGGTCGGCATTGACGGCACGGACAGACGTCTTCCCCAGCAGGCCTACGACCATTCGTTTGTCATCCTCGCAGCCTCTTCCGGACTGGCCGCTGGAATCGACGGTTCTGCGGACCTTCTTGACCGCGCACTGCGCAGCTTCGACTTGCTGTGGTGGGACGAGACCGCAGGAATGGTCCTCGACTCACGGGACCCCGTGACGGGTGTCGTCGACCCCTATCGCGGGGCAAACGCCAACATGCACACGGTTGAGGCGCTTCTCGCGGCGTGGGCGGCAACCGGTGATCGCGTTCATCTGTCCCGCGCGCTTCGGATCACCAGCCGCATCCTGAAATTCTTCATGTCGCACGACTTCAGGTTGCCCGAGCACTTCAACGCCTCATGGGAGCCGCAGCTTTCCTACAATTCCGATGCCCTCGCTGACGCGTTTCGCCCGTTCGGCTCCACCATCGGGCATTGGCTCGAATGGTCACGGCTCATCCTCGAGGTCAGGAACGAATGCCGTTCGCAGGGCGTCGTCTATCCCCCTGCCTTCGACAACGCCCCGAAGCACATGTATCGAAAGTCACTGGCGGAAGGGTGGGGACCGGACGGGCATCCCGGTTTCGTCTACACCGTCGATTTCAAGGGGAGGCCCCTCGTCCGTCAACGCATGTACTGGGTCCTGTGTGAAGCCATCGGAGCAGCCGCGACCTTGTCGCACGTGAACCATGACGAGTCCTATGCCCTCGACATCCGCGACTACTGGTCATATGCCAGAACCTGCCTGATCGAGAGACCCGGTCAGTGGCATGAGGAACTCGACGAGAACAACACCCCTTCCGACCGCACCTGGTCGGGCAAGCCCGACATCTACCACGCCCTGCAGGCGATGCTCATCTGCAAGCTCCCCGTCGGGCCGTCGTTCGCCGCTGCTCTGGCAGGCCAGCGATGACCCCGCACACCCCGTCGCCCCGTTCCTCCGGCTCGCAGAAGGTCGGTGCGCGGGCGGCGGGCCCGCATTCAGTCCAGCAGCCATTCCCCGGTGAGGAGGAAGCCGGCGAGGTCGACCGTCAGCACCAGGCCCGCGAGGGCGATGACGGCCGTCAGAAGCCCTGACAGACGCGCGCCGTACCGGCTCTGGATCCGGTCGAACCATGCCGTCAGCCGTTGCGCGCCGCCTGCCAGGAAAGCGCCGGTGAAGACGAACAATGGCGCCTGGCTGACCAGGATCCAGAGCACCTGGGCGCCGACGACGGTCGGAATGGAGCCGTTGTGACCGGACAGGGCGATCAGGGCCAGGTATGACGGATCGGTGAGGGCGCTGAGGGAGAACAAGATGCCCGCGCCCAGCAGGCTGCGGCCCGCCCAGCGCTCGGCCCGAGGGCTGTTCTCCGGTTTCCCCGGCGCGGCCGTACTGCGTCGGCGCCAGCGTCTGGCGGCCCAGAACCACAGCAGGCCGACCGCGACGGCCTCCACGATCACCCAGATCTTGTTGGAGACGCCACCGAGGAGACCGGCGGCATCCGTGACGAGCGCGCCCAGGAACAGTGAGGAGACGGTGCCCACGAGCACGGTCCCGACAAAGACCGTCCCGGCGAAGAGCGCGAGCGAACGGCGTGTGGCGCCTATTCGAAGCGCGGTCACCGCCAGCACGACCCCCAGAACGTCGACGCCGGCGACGCCCAGGCCGGCTGCGATGAGGATCAGGTCCATACAAGCATGCTGCCAGACATCCGTGGGGGCCGCCGGCCGCGCCTGCGGTCACCGGGCGTGGCCGGCGAGACCGGGGGCGAGCGCGGCGAGGAGGCCGCCCGCCGCGAGCCTGGCCTGGGAGCGCAAGCCGGCGACATGCGCATCATGGTCGGCGACGCCCTCGTCGAGATGTTGTCAAGGATCTCCACGCGACTGTCGCTCACACCGCACAGGCCGGCGATGCCGACGTTGAGGTGGCGCTCCATGAGCGGTGTCGTAGCCGCGCTTGGCGAAGGCCTCCGGCGCCTCCCCCGCCAGACCGATCCACCGCACCGCCTCCAGACCAGATCGTCGTCCTCCGCCATAGAACAGGCCGTTGTTCCACACGCGGTCGATGAAACCCTTCGTGATCACCGGAAACGAGTACGACCACGCCGGGAACACGAAGACGACGGCGTCGCAGCCCCGCATCCGCTCGGCCTGGCCCATGACCTCATCCGAGTAGCGTTTGTCGAGGTCGCCCCCGTCCGGCTCGTCCGGTTCACGGAGCACCGGGTCGAATCCCGACCCGCGCAGGTCGAGGACGTCGACGTCGGCACCTCACTGGCCAAGCGTCTCAACCACGTCTCCTGCGATGGCCGCGGCCAGAGACTGGGCGCGCGGGTGGGCCCGGATCACCTCAATGCGCGGCACGACGGTCATCGCAGTTCTCTGTCGGGCCTGCCGGGACTCGGCCTCGACCGGCTCATGCGACATCAGGGGGCGGGAGCCCGCGCGACGGGGGTGTCTCGGCGGCGCGGTCGGCCGGATGCGAGGTGCCGGCAGGCAGGACGGTGAGGACGAGCAGGGCGCCCGCGATGACCGCCAACCCTATTCCGGCAAGGGAGGTGAGGCGTTCGCCGACCACGGCGACCGCCAGAATCGCGGCGATGGCCGGCTCCAGCAGCGTCACGGTCGTCGCCGTGCTCGCCGGCACGCGGGCCAGACCGATCCCGAAGAGGAGGTACCCGCAGAACATGGGGATCAGCGCCATGTAGCCGGCGACGAGGAATGCCCGCGGCGACTCCACGAGGGGCGCGCCGGTGAGGAGGAGGACGGGAACCAGCAGCGCGCCTCCCCCGCCGAAGACCGCTCCCATCGCCGCCGCCCGGTCGACGCCGCTCCTCATGAGCCGGCTGGCCGCCCACGAGTAGGCGGCGTAGGTCGCGCCGGCGACCAGCCCCAGGCCGATGCCGGCCAGGATCCCGATCGCCGAGGACTCCGGCCCACTCATCCGGGAGGCGCACAGCAGGACGCTGCCAGCGACGCCCAGCGCCGCCGCGAGCATCCACGACCGGCTCAACGGCCGGCGCTCCGCGAACCGTTCGAGCAGGCCGGAGACGAGCGGCGCGGAGGCCAGCGAGACCACCGTTCCCACGGCGACCCCCGCGGCGCGCATCGAGCTGTAGAAGGCCAGCGGGTACACGCCGACCGACACCGCTCCCCACGCCACCACACGACCCTGGGCGCGCAGCGATGGCCAGGCCGCCCGAAGAGCCGGAGCCGCGGCCGCCGCCTGGAGCAGGCCGCCGGCGCCCAGCGCGGCCGCGCCGATCGCCAACGGGCCCGCCGCCGGCGCGAAGGTCGCCGCCGTGCCCGTGGTCCCCCACAGCACCGAGGTGACGGCGATCGCGGCGATGCCGACCAGCCGCGTCCGGCTCACGACCCAGCCAAGAGCGTCTCGGCGATCGACCGCGCGTGCAGGAGCCGCTCGGAGCGCCCTTCGAGGCCGGCACGGCTGACGGCGCCCTCCAGGACGAACGCCAGGTGCTCCGCCAGCCCGGCGGACTCGTCCGTCGAGGCCATCTCCTTCAGATGCCCCCGGAGAATCGACTCGACCTGCTCCTTGTGCCGGCGTACCGCTTCACGGCCCGGAGAGCCTGCAGGCAGTTCAGCGGCCGCGTTGAGCAGCCCGCATCCCCGGAATCCGTGCTCGTACACCGCCTCTGCGTGATCGATGTAGGCATCGAACACGGCCAGGACGCCCTGCTCGGCCGTGGTCGCGTGCGTCAACCGCGCCCGGTACAGCTCCAGCCATTCCTCGTGACGCGCCTCGATGTAGGCCCGTACCAGTTCGTCCTTCGAGGCGAAGTTGTTGTACAGGCTCATCTTCGCGACCCCGGCCTCCGCGATGATCGCATCGATCCCGGTCGCTGTCACTCCGTTCGCATAGAACAGCCGAGCCGCCGCCCCCAGCAGGCGCTCCCGCGCTGACCCGGCTCTCATCGCCATCCCTGTCCTCCCCGCTCACCCGCCAACGCGGCCACGCTACCATTAGGTAGATCAGTCTACCTATTCGGACGGAGAAACCGTTGCCCCCGATCCGGCGCAAATTCGTCGCGCCGCCCGGCGAGGATCCGGATGGGCTGGCGCACGCTCGATGAGGACGTCGATGGTCCACGTCTGCCGTCGGCCAAGACCCCGGTCACGTCCTCATCGAGAGCCGGCCCGACCATCGACGTCCTCGTCAGCGACCCGGTTGCCCCGGATCCGCGCGGCGCGCAGGCCGTTGAGGATGACGACCACCTCGGCGCCCTCGTGGATCAGGACGACCTGGGCCAGGCCGAGCACGCCGGTGATGGCCAAGGGCAGCAGACACGCGATGATGAGGATCGCGAGGACGAGGTTCTCGTTCATGATCTGGCGGCCCCGTCGGGTGTGGGCGAAGGCCTGGGGGAGCAGCCGCAGGTCGCGGCCTGTGAAAGCCACGTCCGCCGACTCGATCGCCGCGTCGGATCCGGTCGCTCCCATGGCGATTCCGAGGTCTGCGGCAGCAAGCGCCGGGGCGTCGTTGATGCCATCCCCGATCATCGCAGTCGGCGTCGACCGGCTCATCTGCCGGATCGCCTCTGCCTTGTCCTGCGGGCGCAGTTCCGCCCTCACGTCCTCGATCCCGGCCTCGAGGCCGAGGGCGCGCGCCGTCCGCGCGTTGTCGCCCGTCAGCATCGTGACGCCGATCCCCGTGCGCTCCAGGGTGGCCACCGCCTCCGCCGACTCCGGCCGGAGCTCGTCGCGGATGCCGATCACGCCGACGCTGACGCCGTTGCGGCGCACGATCACGACGGTCGCGCCCTCGGCCTCGAGGCTCTCGACGCGATCGGCCAGGCGCCCGGCGTCGAGGCGGCGTGGGCTCCCGATGGCGACCCGTGCGCCCCCGACGAGTCCGCCGATCCCCTGGCCGGCCGTCTCCACGATGTCCTCGGCACGCGCCGCGCCGGGGGCTGCCGCGCAGATCGCCGCGGCCAGCGGATGGACGCTCCCCCGTTCCACGGCCGCCGCCCAGGAGAGAAGCTGGTCCTCGGAGATCCCGTCGACCGTCTCGACATGGGTGACGGCCGGCCGGTTGCGCGTCAGCGTCCCCGTCTTGTCGAGGGCGACGTGTCGGATCTCCCCGAAACGCTCGAAGGCGGCGCCCGACTTGATGACCACGCCGAACCTGCTGGCCGCCCCGATCGCCGACACGACGGTGACGGGCACGGCGATCGCCAGCGCGCAGGGCGATGCCGCGACGAGGACGACCAGCGCCCGCGTGACCCACACCTGAGGATCGCCCAACACGGATCCGAGCGCACCGACGAGGACGGCGAGGACCATCACCCCGGGGACCAGGGGCCGAGCGATGCGATCAGCCAGACGCGCACGCTGCCCCTTCTCCGTCTGGGCCTGCTCGACCAGGCGGACGATCGTCGTCAGGGAATTGTCGGCCCCGGCTGCGGTGGCCTCGATCTCGAGAGCGCCCGTCGTCGCGATCGCACCGGCTGAGATAGCCTCGCCCGGCCCGGCCTCGACCGGGATCGACTCGCCGGTGATCGCCGAGGTGTCGAGGCTGCTGTGCCCGGCGCGAATGATCCCGTCTGTGGCCACCCGTTCACCGGCACGGACGATGAGGACATCGCCGACCTGCAGATCCGCTGCCGGGACGTCGAGGGTCGTTCCCCCGCGCTGGACGGTCGCGGTCTGCGGGACCAGCCTCAGCAGCGCACGCAGACCGGAACGCGCCCGATCCATGGCCTTGTCCTCAAGGGCCTCGGAGATCGAATACAGGAACGCGAGCGCGGCAGCCTCCTCGATCTGGCCGAGCAGGACCGCCCCGATCGCGCTGATCGTCATCAGCAGCCCGATCCCGAGCTTGCCGCGCGTCAGCAGATCGCGGACGGCCTCGGGGGCGAAGGTCGCCCCGCCGGCGATGAGCCCGATCCAGAAGACGACCGACGCCGCCGTCCGGGCCCCCGCCCATCCGCACACGAGCCCCGCCGAGAAGGCCGCCGCGGAGACGATCGGGAGAACGACCTCGGGATCGCGCCACCACGGGCCGTCCCCGGCCTCGTCACTGTCCAGATCGGCGACAGCCCCGGGCATGAGGTCTGCCCCCGCCCTCACGACTCCAGCCCCTCGACTGCCCGATCGGCCGGGCACGCCGGAGAGCACCCATCGTCCACGCAGGGCGCGTCGACGTCGACGGCGAGCGTGACCTCGACCAGCTCTCCCAGCGCGCGGACCAGATGGGCGTCGGCGATTTCGTAACGGGTCCTCCGCCCTTCCGGCTCGACCACGACGAGGCCGCAGCCCCGTAGGCAGGCCAGGTGGTTGGACACGTTCGACCTGGTCAACCCGAGGTCGCACGCGAGGATGGCGGGATAGGACGGCCCGTCCAGCAACGTCAGCAGGATCCTCGACCGGGTCGGGTCCGCCATCGCGCGGCCCAGTCTGTTCATCGCGTCGAGGCGAGAGGCAATGGTCAGCATAGGCTGAATCATACAGCGGCAGCTGACCAATGGGTATCGCGTTCCCATCCGCTTCTGGGCGACCACCGGACGCGCGGGAGCGCCGACAGCACAGAATACCGATGCGGGAAGACCCGGACGTCCTCCCTCTCCAGCCTGTGACCTGCACACATGAGAATGCAGGCAACGTCCGCCGACCAGGCCTCCCGGACATTCTGTGCTGCCTCGAGCCGAGATCGCCTGTGAGCGCTCACTCGGAACGCCGCCCACCGGACAGAGGCGCGATGCGGAGGTCGCGTGGGCCATGCGGAGATCCCCACACGGGATGCGAAATAGGCGCATCCACTCCGATGGAGCGCGTCCGCCTACCCGCTCTGTGACGTCGTGACATCCTCGTTGTCGGCGACGACCGTCAGCGTGAAACTGATCTTCGCGTTGTCGGGCCCCGTCAGGGTCGCGGCCGTCGTCCCCTCCCTCTTCGCGTCGAAGGCAGGATTCACAGAATAACTGCCCTTCGAGCCGCCGGCGGAGAAGCCTGCGATACCGGGATCCCCGACCGCACCCGTCCAGAGGTCCAGTTCGGAATCGTCGACCTGGAGGACCAGGGGGATGTCCCGAGAGATCTTGATCGTCCTGCCCTGCAGGCTGGCCGGGTCAAAGAAGATCGGGGCCGGCAGCGACGCAGGCGAGGAGGACTCCGCGGAGGATTCAGGGCTTTGAGCCGAGCCCGCCGACTCCGCCCCTGAGGAGCATGCCGCGGCCACGAGGAACACCGAGGCGAGCGTCCCCGCAAGGACAACGGCGGAACGCCTCATGGCGGATCCTCCTTGACGCGACAACTACTACCAACAATGAACATCATACTCTCTTGCCAACACAAAGGTGACGTACGAGACTTCTGACTCGCCGTCGAGCCAAGTCCAGATTGCGCAGACACAAGAGCCTCTTCCCGAGGATGGCCAACGGGACAGCGACTCGAACATGCCCTGGAGGCATTCCCCCCGGGGTCGGCATACAGGGAGGGTCCGGTCCTTCTGGGACCGGACCCTCGGCTGGTAGCGGGGGCGGGGATCGAACCCGCGACCTCACGATCACCACGTCAACGAAGGCCCGGCCCAGCACGCCGACAGACACCTACGCCCGCGGCACCGAGACCTTCACCACGACCGTCACCAACACCGGCAACGTCGACCTCACCGACATCACGATCGAGGGAAGCCTCGACAACCACACCCGCGACAGCCTCCAAGTCCCCCACTTCACCTGCCCCGCCCACACTCTCGCGCCCGGCGCCTCGATGGAGTGCACGTCCACCATCGAGATCACCGACGACCTCATGTCCACAGACACCCTCAGCCTCGCAGAGACAACGACGGCCACGGGCGCGATCCTCGGTGGCAAAACCAAACAGGTCACCGACTCCGACATCGCGATCGTCAAGCCCCGCTACACGCTGACCTATGACGCGAACACCGCGGGCGGAACCGTCTCAGGCAATCCGATCACCCGAGCCCGAGGCCAAAACTGGAACATCCTCTCCACCGCGCGAGCCGCAGGGAAGACCTTCCTCGGATGGTTCACCACCCCGACAGGCGGCACCCAGGTCACCTCCTCCACCAAGGCGATGAGCGACCTCACCGTCTACGCCCACTGGCAGGCCAAACAGTTCACCGTCGCCTTCCTCCCCAACGCCCAAGGCGGCACCGTCACCGGCGAGATGGGCTCCACCGCCTTCCAGGTCGGCTGCGCCACCTGCCGACTCCCCGCCAACACCTACCAGAAGACCACCGGGGCGAAAGCGTTCATTGACGAGGACGGCGGCGAGACAACGGAACTGAACAGCGTGTTCCTCGGGTGGAGCACCGACCCCGACGCCCGCGCCGCCACCATCGCCGACCACGCCCAAGCCGGCGCCCTCTCCACCCGAAACCGCGTCGAGCTGTACGCCATCTGGGACGACGCCCCCCAATTCCTGTACAAGGAGTACCCGAACCGCTACTTCACCCTCGACCAAGCACGCGCCGGCGACATCACCGAAGAGGAACTGCTCTCCACCGTCCGCGCCTTCGACCGCGAAACGACCCCCCTCCAACGCAAGACACAGGCGGACGTCGCCGCGACCGGCTCCGACATCGGCATCACGCTCTTCGACTACGACCCGGACGACTACACCTCCATGACCGCAGACGGATCCGTCACCCTCACCTACAAGCTCAAAGACGAGGCTCGCAGCGTCGCCTTCCTGCGGATCCGTGTCACCGTGAGCACCGGCAACCCAGAGGCCCCCGAGGTGAACTACGTGCGCGGGATCTCCAGCCAGTACCTCGACAAGCCCCCCGCCGAAGGCGGCCTCGCAAACGACAGCGGCTGGCGCACCGACCCCACACTCCGCGCCGCCCTCAACACAGCCCTCACCGACACCGACGCCACCTGCTACCAACTCGACCCCGACGCGCTGGCCGGAATCCGCGCCCACATCGAGAGCCACGGCTTCGGAAACTCCGAAGATCAAGGCGGATTGGCAGAGGTAGTGGGCCGTTGGTTCGAATCGGCAACATGCAAGTAGAGCGCCGACGGCAGAGAAATACCCTGCATCGCCATTGATGCAGGATATTCCTCGTACTGGAGGTGGAAGATCAAGCGGAGACAACGATCATGGATTCCCCCTCCGTTCAGGATCGCATCGCGGAACCGGCTCCTGTCTCCCAGAATGTCGAGATGCCTTGCTGAAGAACCAGCGAACGATCGCGAGCACGATGACGACAGTGACCACGAGACCGACGATGGCAACCACCATCCATAGGACTTGAAATTCCCACCCCCCGGTTACGATAGACACCCCATCCATTGAATTCAGCGCCACGATGACTCACCTCGATCTTCGCTCAATCTCAGCCCAAGTCGTTCCCAAATCTCAAAAACGCGATCCAATCCTAGGGTCTGGGTGTGTCAGATTAACGGTGGATCTGGCCTGGCGCATTTCAGTTGATTCGGCCTTCGAAGGTGATCGCGAAGGCGTTGAGTGCGGGCTTCCACCTCGTCACCCAGCGTGCCCGACCCCGGCCGGTGGGGTCAAGCGACCTCGTCACGAGATACAGACACTTCACCGCGGCGGCGTCGTTCGGGAAGTGTCCGCGTGCCCTGACCGCGCGGCGGTAGCGGGCGTTGAGGGACTCGATCGCGTTGGTGCTGCAGATGATGCGGCGGATCTCGACGTCGTAGTCCAGGAACGGGATGAACTCGCTCCAGGCGTTCTCCCAGAGCTTGCGGATCGCGGGATACATCGTGCACCACTTCTCCGCGAACTCCTCGAATCGAGCTCTCGCGGCAGCCTCGGTCGGCGCGGTGTAGACCGGGCGCAGGTCGCGGGCGATCTGGTCCCAGTACTTGCGCGACGCGAAGCGGAACGTGTTG
Source organism: Schaalia naturae (assembly GCF_042665795.1). NCBI lineage: Bacteria > Bacillati > Actinomycetota > Actinomycetes > Actinomycetales > Actinomycetaceae > Schaalia > Schaalia naturae. The sequence goes on along the minus strand of NZ_JBHTEF010000001.1, from coordinate 18,194 downwards.
CGGATCAGGTGGATGATGCACGTCTGCACGACCGCGAGCTCCCACGTCGTGGTGATCGACTCCGGCAGTCCCTTCAGACCGTCGCAGACCACGATGCACACGTCCTCGACGCCGCGGTTCTTGATCTCGGTGAGCACGCCCAGCCAGAACTTCGCGCCCTCGCCGCCGTCGCCGGCCCAGATCCCGAGGATGTCCCGTTCCCCGGCCGTGGTGACGCCGACGGCGACGTAGAACGGCTTGTTGCGGACCTGCCCGTCCCGGACCTTCACCACGATCGCGTCGATGAACACCACCGGGTAGACCCGGTCCAGCGGCCGGTTCTGCCACTCGGTCATCTCCTCGATCACCTTGTCGGTGATCTTCGAGATCGTGTCCTTGCTGACGCTCGCGCCGTAGACGTCGTCGAAGTGCGCCGCGACCTCACCAGTCGTCAGCCCGCGCGCGGTCAGCGACAGGACAATCTCGTCGATCCCGTCCAACCGCCGCTGCCGCTTGCGCACGATCTTCGGCTGGAACGACCCGTCACGATCTCTCGGCACGTCGATCTCGACGGCACCGACCTCGGTGAGCACCGTCTTCGAGCGGGTCCCGTTGCGCGCGTTCTCACCGATCGAGGACGCGTGCTTGTCGTAACCGAGGTGCTCGGTCATCTCAGCTTCCAGCGCGGTCTCCAGCACCGTCTTCGTGAGCCCGCCGAGCAGGCCTCCCGGCCCGACGAGGCTGACTCCCTGCTCCTTGGCCTGCGCGAGCAGCTGCTCGGCGATCTGTTGCTGATCGATGATCTCTCCTGTCACAGGATCGATCATCTCGATGGTCTGGCTCATAGCCCTTCCTTTCGGTCAGGCCAGTCCCAGATCCACCGTTCTCCTGACAGTCCCATCTCGACCGGACGCAACAGGGCCTCGATGTCCGCCTCATAGAATCGCATCTGCCCCGATGGGAGCAGGATGTGGCGCAACCGGCCGCTCTTCGCCCAACGACGGATCGTGTCACGGGAGACCCCCACGATCTCCGCGGCGCGACCTGTACCGATCACTTCACATAGTTGCATTTCTTGCGACCGCATGGCTTAGATCATGCCTGCGCACCTAGGTGCTGTCAAGTACGCCAGTTGCAGTATTTGCTACAGTGCCCTATCCTGGCAACATGACAGCACCCGCGGTCGGTACTCGCGACGATCTTCTGACGGCTGACAGAGCCATCGGCATCACGGTCAACCAGCACCTCTTCGTGCGCAGCATCCAGGCCCAAGAGCTTGCTCACGCCCTGGAGGTCACCAAGTCATCGGTCAGCCGCAAGCTGCGCGGAACCGTTGGCTGGTCTGCAACAGAGCTGCTCGCAACGGCCGCGTTTCTCGGGCTCCAAGTCCAGGATCTGATGCCCTCCCCCGACGGCCGGGGCGGGTGGATTCCCGCCGCTTACGTGCCGGCGTACAGGGAGGGTCCGGTCCCTTCCGGGACCGGACCCTCGGCTGGTAGCGGGGGCGGGGATCGAACCCGCGACCTCACGATTATGAGTCGTGCGCTCTGACCGGCTGAGCTACCCCGCCGCTTGGGCCGTGGGCCGCCAGGCGCCCCACAACCGGAGCCCCGAAAGGGAATCGAACCCTTGACCTTCTCCTTACCATGGAGACGCTCTGCCGACTGAGCTATCGGGGCAACGCGGAAAACCCTATCCCAGCGCCGATCACGTGGGCAATCGACGACGCTGAGAAGGACCTCACACGTTCGGCCGCAGGAAACCTGCGGCCTTGTGGCGGGGGAGGGATTCGAACCCCCGAAGCATTCCGCGGCTGATTTACAGTCAGCTCCCTTTGGCCACTCGGGTACCCCGCCATGCGCCGCCAGGGCGGTGCCGTGAAAGAATACCAGCGATCAGGACCGGGGCGCCAATCGCGGCACCACGGCCGCGACGCACAGAGAGGAGCATCGTCATGGCCGACTCGTCGTTCGACGTCGTCTCGAAGATCGACCGTCAGGAGGTGGACAACGCCGTCAACCAGGCCGCGAAGGAGATCTCCCAGCGCTACGATTTCCGCGGTGTCGACGCCGCCGTCCGCCTCTCGGGAGACGAGATCGAGATGCAGGCCAACACCCCCGAACGGGTGAGGGCCGTCCTGGACGTCCTGGAGTCGAAGCTCATCCGCCGCGGAGTCTCACTGAGAGCGCTGGACCTCGAGGGCAGGGAACCCAAGGCCTCCGGAAAGATCTTCATCCTCGCAGTCCCCCTGCGCGAGGGCATCAGCCAGGACAACGCCAAGAGGATCACGAAGCTCGTCCGCGACCGCGGCCCCAAGGGCGTCAAAGCGCAGATCCAGGGCGACGAGGTCCGCGTCTCCTCAAAGTCCCGCGACGATCTGCAGGCCGTCATCGCTCTGCTCAAGGGCCCCGAGGCGGAGTCAGCCCACATCGACGCCGCCCTGCAGTTCGTCAACTACCGCTGAGGCCGTCCTCGTCCCGCACCGATCCGGCACCGGCGAGGGCGTCCCCGCCTCAGGAGCTCAGTAACCCGCCATCTTCTCCAGGCGGGCGATGCGCTCCTCCATGGGGGGATGCGTGGAGAACAGCCGTTGCACGCCACGCCCGCGGAACGGGTTGGCGATCATCATCGCCGCGACGTTCTCCGTGGCCGGCGTCGGCTCCATCGGCACCCGCGTGGTCATCTGCTCGATCTTGCGCAGGGCGCTGGCCAGGGCCAACGGATCCTGGGCGAGCTGTGCCCCGTTCTCGTCCGCGTCGAATTCCCGCGTCCGCGAGATCGACAACTGGATGAGGGTCGCAGCGATCGGGGCGAGGATCGCGGTGGCCAGCGCCGCCAGGGCGTTCATACCGCCGCCCTCGCGATTGCGCCCGCCGCCGAAGAACATGAGGAACTGCGCGATCGAACTGATCAGACCGCCGATCGCGGACGCCACCGACGAGGTGAGGATGTCGCGGTTGTAGACGTGCATGAGCTCGTGTCCCAGGACGGCTCGCAGCTCCCTCTCCCCCAGGATCGCGAGAATCCCCTCCGTGCAGCACACAGCCGCGTGGTCGGGGTCCCGCCCGGTGGCGAACGCATTGGGCGAATGCGTGGGCGCCACCCAGATCGTCGGCATCGGCTGGCCCGCCCGCTGGGAGAGCTCGGTGACGATCGCGTACAGGACCGGCTGTTCGGTGGGTCCCACCTGACGGGCGCGCATTTGGCGCAGTGCCAGTGTGGCCGAGTTCCAGTAGGAGTACGCCGTCGACGCGAGGCCCATGACCGCGAAGACGCCGATCCAGACGGCGTTGCCGGTGCCCTGCGCGATCAGCCACCCGATGACCAGGAGGACGGCCCACAGCGCCAGAAACAGCCCCGCCGTCTTCAGCCCGTTGTGGTACCGGTGGCCCATCGCATTCCCTCCCCGCGCGTCTGCGTGTCCACGCTACCGGCGGTGCCGGTCCCCGGCACGGCGAGACGGACGTTCCCAGCGTTTTGGCAGGTTGCGTTCCGGTCTCGGTCCGGCGCGCGGGGACGCCCTCGACGCCGCGAGGCGGGCGGCCGGTTCACCGGTTGTTGCGGACGCCCTCCGGGCCGGAGTAGTCCTCCCCGAAGCGATCGACGGCCGTGGGCACTCCCATCTCGCCGGGATGGCCGATGAGGTCGGCGGTGGCCGAGTGGTCGTCGGGCACCTCGTCGCGCGAGATCCGCGTCATCGCCTCGCGCGAGACCACCTTGACCCTCTCGCGGATGCCGCGCCCGCCGGGCAGCTCCCCGAAGTCGGAGCCGAGCTGCTGCTCGTAGGCGTCCAGCAGCTCCCATCCCTGCCAGGTTGTGAAGGCGACGCCGCGCTCCTCCAGCAGACGGACCATGGCGTCGTGGCCCACCGCGGCGGTCCCGGCGTGCAGGCGACCCTGCTCCGCGTCCTCCACCAGGTGCGCGATCGTCTGCTGGGCGTCCGACTTCGTGGAGCCGATGAGGCCCACCGGTCCGCGTTTGACCCAGCCGGTGGCGTACAGGCCGGGGATGGCGTCCCCCGGGTCCGCGCCGGGCCGCCTGAGGACACGGCCCTCGGCGTTGGCGATGACGCCCCTGCGCTCGTCGAAGGGGACCCCCGGCACAGGGGAGGAGAAGTAGCCGACGGCCCGGTAGACGGCCTGGACGGGCCACGTCGTGCGCACGCCGGTGCCCCGGACGGACCCGTCCCCCGTGAGCTCCGTGCGCTCCGTGACGAGGGCGCGAACATGCCCGTCCTCGTCGGCGAGGACCTCGACCGGGGCTTGGAAGAGGTGGATGTGGATGCGGCGGCTCGCCGCGCGTTCGGAGGGATCGACAGAGGCGTAATTCGTCAGCGTCTTGACGACCTGGCGCTGCTGGTTGGACTCGCGCAGCGCCTTCTCGGAGCCCTCGTCGAACTCGAAGTCCTCCTCGTCGACGACGACGTCGACATCGGGGACCTTGCCGAGCTCCCGCAGCTCCAGGGGGGTGAACTTCACCTGCGCGGGCCCGCGCCGACCGAAGATATGGACGTCCGTGACCTGGTTGTCCGCGAGACCCTCGGCGACGTTGGCCGGAATCTCCGTGACCATCATGTCCTCCACGTGCTTCGACAGCACTCGCGAGATGTCGAGGGCGACGTTGCCGACCCCGACGACCGCCACCTCCCGCGCGGCCAGCGGCCAGGTGCGCGGATAGTCCGGGTTCCCGTCGTACCAGGAGACGAAGTCGGCTGCGCCGTAGCTCTCGGGCAGACCGATGCCGGGGATGCGCAGGGGAGCGTCCCGATCGGCGCCGGTGGCCAGGATGATCGCGTCGTAGTGGTCACGGAGGTCCTCGATCGAGACGTCACGTCCGATCTCGACGTTCCCCAGCAGACGGATGTCCCCGCGTTGGAGGATCTTGTACAGCGCCACGATGATCTGCTTGATGCGCGGGTGGTCGGGCGCCACACCGTATCTGACGAGTCCGTAGGGGGCGGGCAGCCGTTCGAACAGGTCGATGTTCACGTCCAGACCGGATTTAGACAGGATGTCCGAGGCGTAGATTCCGGCTGGGCCCGCGCCGATCACGGCGACGTTCAAAGTGGTCACGCGTCAGTTCCTCTGCTCGTACTCGATGCCGCCTCGGGGCCCTCCCCCGCCGCCCGGTGACAGATCCCCCGCGGGCGGCCGACACACAGCCCGTCCATTCTACCCAGGACCGGTCGCGCGCAGCCGAGGGCCGCCTCACCCTCTCGTCGCCGCCCGCATCGCCGCGCGTCCGCCTGCCCGTCCGGAACGAACAGGACAGAGACAGCGGGGACCAACGTCCCGACAATTCCTGAATGGCGCATGGGTCCGGCGACCGGGGATATAGGGTCGAGAATCACTCGTGACAGCGCAGATGCGCCACGAGTGATTCCCTCAACACCTGACGATCGGACACACAATGAGCGTCAAGAGCTGGAGAGCGCCCGCCACCGCGTGCGCTCTCCTGGCAGCAGCGGCAATGACGACGACGGGACTGACCCCCGCACTGGCCGCCGAGACAACCCCCACGGACACATCGCAGTCCGGCACCGTCGAGGTCTCGACGGACGCCGAGGCGCCGGAGTCCGGCCTCACCCAGGCCGCGCCCACCAATGCGCAGACGCCTGTCGCGCGGGCGAACGAAGACGTGGATCCCAACACACTGACGGTGCTCAGCACCACGGACACCCATGGTCACATCTATGACTGGGACTACTACACCGCACAGGTCCCGCAGCCGAAGAAGGGGGTCCGGCAGGACGTCGGCCTGGCGCGCCTGAGCACCGCGATCCAGCAGATCCGCGCCGACCGCGGCGCCGGCTCGGTCCTGCTCTACGACTCCGGCGACACGATCCAGGGCACGCCGCTCACCTACCTGGCGGCCATGCAGCCGGACAAGCTGGAGACGGCCTCAGGCTCCGACGTCCACCCGATGGCGCAGGCCTTCAACGACCTGGGCTACAACGCGGGATCTCTCGGCAACCACGAGTTCAACTACGGGCTGGACACGCTGCGCGCCTACGAGGAGGACCTCGACATGCCGCTGCTGGGCGCCAACGTCATCGACGACGCGACGGGCCAGCCGGCTTTCACCCCCTACGTCATCAACCACGCCACGGTCGCCGGCCACGACGTCAAGGTCGGCGTCCTGGGCCTGGTGACCCCCGGCGTGCGGATCTGGGACAAGGCGAACGTCTCCGGCAAGCTCCTCTTCGAGGATCCGACCGAGGTCGCCCTCAAGTACGTGCCCGAGATGAAGGCGGACGGCGCCGACATCGTCATCATCGCGACCCACACGGGCCACGGCGACGCGCAGGACTGGGAGCCCAGCGATCTCCAGGAGAACACCGCGCAGTTCCTCACGACGAAGGTCGACGGCGTCGACATCGTCCTGGGCGGGCACACCCACCAGGACGTCCCCGGCACCGTCACCCACTCGCCCGACGGGTCCCCGGTCCTCTACACCCAGTCGTGGATGTGGGCCCAGGTGCTCTCCGACATCAAGATCCCGCTGACGTTCTCCAGCGATGACGCGGACGCCACGGTCGGCATCGACTGGCCCACCAAAGCGGACGGCTCCTCCGACGATGCCGCCATCGCCAACTGGGTCTCGAAGGACTACGCCCGTGACCTCACCGACGACACGCTGCTCACCGATGATCCGATCCTCCAGGCGGATCACGGCGCCACTGTGGACTACGTCAACACGAAGGTCGCCACGGCGACGGAGGACATGTCCGGTGCGGACTCCCGCTGGAAGGACACTCCGATCATGGACTTCGTCGGCAAGGTGATGACGGACGTCGTCTCCGCCGACATCGCCGACGGCAAAGGCCTCACCGACGCCTTCCAGCCCTCGGACGCGAACCTGCCGGTCGTCGCGCAGGTGTCCCCCTTCTCCCGCGACGCGTTCTTCCCGAAGGGCGACGTCACGATCAAGGACATGGCCGGCCTCTACATCTACGAGAACACGTTGATGGCCTCCCGGATCACCGGCGCGCAGATGAAGGACTACCTCGAGTTCTCGGCGATGTACTTCTGCCGGACCGAGGTCGGCGCCACCTTCGACCCGGAGACGTGCACCGGTGCTCCGCGGCCCTCGCTCACGCGGGGTGCGGATCCCACTCAGGGGATCCCGGACTACAACTACGACGCCCTGACCGGGGTCGACTATCTCATCGACGTCTCCCAGCCGGTGGGTTCCCGCATCGAGAACCTCACGTATGAGGGAAAGCCGGTGGCCGACGACGATCAGTTCATCCTGGCCATCAACAACTACCGGCAGTCCGGTGGTGGCGACTACGTGAGCTACGTCGGCGACATGCCGCTCGTCTACGACGCCCAGAAGGAGATCCGCCAGGAGATGATCGAATACGCCCAGGACAAGGGTGTCATCGATCCTGCCGATTTCTTCGTCGACAACTGGCGGATCACGACCGCCCCCTACGTCGCCCCGACACCGGAGCCCTCCGACACGCCCACGGACCAGCCGACCACGCCGGCGCCGTCCACGTCCGGTTCGGCCTCTCCCGCCGGAGGGCTGGCCTCCACGGGCACGGATGCCGGAGTCCTGGCCATGCTCGCGGTGCTGGTGGCCGCGATCGGCGCCAGCGTGACCGTGTCCGTCCGCCGCCGCCGCAGCTGACGGCCCGTCGACGCAGGTGCGGGGTCCAAGTCGTGTCCGGGCATCGGGAACGCGCCCAGTCGAGTGCTGAGTCCGCGCCTCGCCGTCGGTGACGAGGGCGGCGCCCCCGGGAGGCTCGATCCCCCTGGGGGCGTCGTCCATTCCGGGCCCCCGCGAACGGGCGCGCGGTTCGAGCACCGACGGGCGTCCGCTTCGGGGCCAGCCCGGCCCAGCCATGCGGAGAACCTCGTCGATCCCGACTGGCGTGAACACGCGGGCCGCGTCAGGCCACGCGCTCGACCATGAGCCTCGCGAAGGAGATCAGCGCGGTCCGCGGCTCGCCCTCCGGCAGGGGGTCGAGGCTCTCCACGGCCGCCAAGGCCCACCCGCGCGCCATGCCGCGCGTCTCCGCCACGACGCCGTGGGTGCGCAGGCGCTCGACCACCGAGGCCAGCGCCTCATCGGAGTCCAGGTCCCCCTCGAGGTCCGACAGGATCGCGCGGCCCTCCGCGTCCAGCGTCCCCTCGCTCGCATGCCTGCGCAGCAACAGGACGGGCAGCGTGTCGACACCCTCGCGCAAGTCCGTGCCGGGGGTCTTCCCCGAGGTCTCGCCGGATGACACGAGGTCCAGCACGTCGTCGGCGATCTGGAAGGCGACGCCGACCTTCTCCCCGAAGTCCGCGACCACCTGCGCATACTCCCGCGGGGCATGCGCGTGGTACGCGCCGAAATGGGCCGCTGCGGACAGCAGGGACCCCGTCTTGTCCGCCAGCACCTGGACGTAGAAGTCGACCGGGTCGTCGCCGGGCCGGGGTCCGAAGGTCTCGTTGAGCTGGCCGAGGCACAGTCTCTCGAAGGTCCGCGAGTGGTGCGCCACGGACTCCGATCCCAGCGTCGCGATGAGCCGGGACGCCCGCGCGAAGAGGATGTCACCCGCCAAGATCGCGCGGTTGTTGCCCCACAGGTGCTGCGCCGAGGGGACGCCGCGCCGCGTCGGAGCGGAGTCCATGACGTCGTCGTGGTACAGGGACGCGATGTGCGTGAGCTCCATGGCGGTGGCGGCGGCGATGACCTGGTCGGACAGCGCCAACTCCGGCGATCCCAGCTGGGCGCACACGAGCGTGAGCAGCGGCCGGATCCTCTTTCCCCCGGCCTGCGCGAGGTGCGCCGTCAGGTCGTCGACGAGATCGCGGGAGCCCGCGACGGACCGGTGGAGCAGGGCCTCCACGGCATCGAGGCCGGGCGCGATCGCGGCCTCGAGGGCGGGGACGTGCAGATCGGGAGGAGTGAGTGTCACGGCAGGAGTATGACCACCTGATTCAGCAGGGATAGGACCGGGTTCGGGAAGACACCCAGCACGATCGTACCCACCGCGCACACCGCGATGGCAACTGCGGACAGCCCCTCCGACGTCACGACCACCGTGCGGCCCGTCGGCTCCGTGAAGAACATCAGGCGCACCAGGCGGAAGTAGAAGAACGCTGTGACCACCGAGCAGGCCAGGGCGATCCCCACCAGCCAGCCCAGCCCGCCGGCGAACCCGTCGGAGAAGATGACGAACTTGCCCACGAACCCGGCGGTCAGGGGGATCCCCGCGAAGGACAGCAGGAAGACGAGCATGGACCCCGCCACCCACGGGGAGCGCTTGCCCAGGCCCGCCCAGCGGTCCAGGGCGGTGACCTCTCCGCCGGTCGAGCCCTCGGCGTCCGCCGATCGCACGAGGGTCACGACGCCGAAGGCTCCGACCGTGGCCACCGCATACCCCAGCGCGTAGAACAGCACCGATCCGGCGGAGCCCTTCTGCAGGGACAGGATGCCGATGAGGATGAAGCCCGCGTGGGCGATCGAGGAGTACGCCAGCATGCGCTTGACGTCGTCCTGGACCACGCCGGCGAAGGTGCCGACGACGATGGTCAGCCCCGCGATGACGGCCAGGACGGGCAGCAGGTTCCAGGACAGGTTCCCGGCCACCACCTGGTAGAAGCGCAGCATCGCGGCGAACGCCGCCACCTTCACCGCGGCCGCCATGAAGCCCGTCACCGGCGTCGGAGCGCCGGTGTAGACATCGGGCGTCCAGGCGTGGAACGGCACCGCCGCCACCTTGAACAGCAGCCCGACCATCACCAGCAGGGAACCGGCGACGACCAGCCAGTCCATGCCGTTCGTCGTCGGCAGGGCGGTCGCGACCTCGGAGATCGTCAGGGACCCCGAGTACCCGTACAGCAGGGCGGAGCCCATGAGCAGGAAGGCGGAGGCGAAGGCGCCCAGCAGGAAGTACTTGAGGCCCGCCTCCTGCGACAGCTGCCGGCGCCGGCGGGCCGTGGCGGCCAGGATGTACAGGGGCAGCGACATGACCTCGAGGGCCACGAAGAGCGTGACGAAGGAGTCCGCCGCGGGGAACACCATCATGCCGCCCAGGCTGAACAGGGTCAGCGGGAACATCTCGGAGCGCTGGTAGCCCTTGGACAGGGTACGCTCCTCGTCTCCCGATCCCGGGCGGTCGGAGGGCTGGCCCGCGAAGGCGCCGTCGCCGACCTGCGTGCGGTCGGCCATGACGAGGATCGCGACGACGCCCACGACCGCCAGGATGAACTGCGCGGCGAGGGTGAGCGGATCCTCGACGTACTCCCCGAGGGTGGAGGGCTCGGCCTGGACCCATCGCACGGCGGCGGCGATCGCCGCCCCCAGCGTGGCGAGCAACGCGACGCCGATCCCGATCGGACGGCGCAGCCGCTGGGGCGCGAAGGACTCGACGAGGACGCCCACGACGGCAGCGCCCAGCACGATGAGGACCGGGGACAGCGACGCCCACCCGATCGTGGGCGTGGCGAAGTCGGCGGTGCTGAACAGGTTCACTTCGTGCTCCCTTCGCCAGCGCCCGCCTGGGTGCCGGCAGACTGTGCGTCGACGATCGTCCCGTCACCGACGAGGGCGGCTCCCGCGTGCGAGGCCACCGGCTCCGCCTGGGCGACGGCCGGCGTCTCGACGGCCGCGGCGGCCTCCTCGGCCACCGGCGTCAGCGACCCGACCAGCGGGGCCGACCAGATCCCCAGGACCGCCATCGCGGCGATCAGGGGGGTGGCGACGAGCTTCTCGCGCCCGTCCATGTCGGGCAGCGCGTCCACCCCGGGCTTCTTCGGTCCGGTGAAGATCTTCTGGTAGGGCAGCAGGATGTACAGGGCCGCCACGACGACGCCGAGGACCGCCAAGACGGCGAGCAGCACGTTGACCTTGTAGGTGCCCATGAGGACGAGGAACTCCGGCACGAACCCGGACAGTCCCGGCAGCGCGATCGACGCGAGCCCCGCGACCAGCCAAGTGCCGGCGATCAGCGGCGTCACGCGCTGCATGCCGCGGTAGTCCGCGATCTGGCGGGACCCGCCGCGCTCGGTCAGGAAACCGGAGATGAGGAACAGCGCAGCGATCGACACCCCATGGGCGACCATGTAGAACATCGCGCCGGTGAGGGCCACGGACGATCCGATGAAGATGCCCAGCACCATGAACCCGAAGTGGGACACGGAGGTGTAGGACACCAGGCGCATGACGTCCTTCTGCCCGATGGCGGCGAGCCCGCCCCAGAGGATCGACAGGACCGCCAGGGCGCACAGCACCCACTTCGCCGAGACCGCGGCATCAGGGAACAGGCGAAGGCACAGGGTGATCATCCCGAAGGTGCCGATCTTGTCCAGGACGCCGACCAGCAGCGTCGAGGTCCCCGGCCGCGAGACGGCGGCCGTGTCGGGCAGCCATGTGTGGACGGGGACCATCGGGGCCTTGATCGCGAAGGCGATGAGGAAGGACACGAAGATGCCCATCTGCAGGCCGGAGCCGAATCCGGGGGCCACCTGAGAGGCCGTGTCCAGGCGGAACAGGGTCTCGCCCGGGGCCGTGTCGGGGGCGTAGGCGGCGAACGCGACGAGCCCGCCCAGCATGGCCAGGCCGCCTGCCAGCGAGTACAGGAGGAACTTGATCGCCGCGTGGCGGCGGACCTCCGGGTCCCCCACCCCGTAGCGTCCGATCATGAAGTAGAGCGGGATCAGCATGCCCTCGAAGGCGATGTAGAACAGGACGATGTCGAAGGCGCCGAAGATCACGATCATGAAGGTCTCGAGGAGGAGCACCAGAGCCGAGTAGGCCCCGGCATCGCCGGGCGAGTCCGCGTCGTCCTTCCAGCCCGCCAGGAGCACCAGCGGCACCAGGGCGGCCGCGAGGATGATCATCACCAGGCCCAGGGCGTTGACGCCGAGCGCCCAGGACACCCCGATCTGGGGGATCCAGCGCGCCGACTCGACCATCTGGTAGGTGGAGGCCTGCGACCAGTCGAAGGCCGCGGCCGCCGCGACGATGACGAGCGCGAGCTCGACGACCGAGACCCCCAGGGCGATCTGGCGGCCCCGTCGGCGCAGAGCGGGCACGAGCCCCACCAGCGCCCCCGCGACCGCAGGCAGGGCGACGAGCAACGTCAGCCACGGGAAGGAGGCATCGGTGAATGCGGTGATTTCCATGAGTTCTCCTCCCGCCCTCACAGCATGAAGCTGAGGACGATGGCCAGGGCGACGACCACGCCGCCCAGGATGTAGGACGCGTAGGCGCGCACATACCCGGTCTGGGTCGCCGCAACCGCCTTGCCGGTGCCGCGGGCGACCGTCCCGAGCCCCTCGGCGGCGCCGTCGACGACCACGCGGTCCCCGACCGTCGCCGCCTCGACCAGGGCGACGCCGGGAGCCATGAACAGGCTCTCGTTGACCGCGTCCTGGTAGAGGTCGTTGCGCGCCGCGACCGTGAGCGCGTTGCCGGCGGGCACCGCGACCGGCACCTCGGAGGCCCCGTACCTGCGCCAGGCGATCCAGGCGCCGGCGAGCACGAGCACGAGCGTGGCGATCTGGATGACGATCTCGGGGAGGACGGGCTCCCCGTGCTGCAGGGTCCCGATCGCGGGCGTGAGCCAGTCCGTGAACGCCCCGCCGATCGACAGCGCCCCGCCGATGACGACCGCGCCGATCGCCAGGATGATCATCGGGACGGTCATCAGCGGCGAGGACTCGTGCGGGTGCACGGGAGCGCCCTCGGCCTCGGTGGTCCAGCGGGCCTTGCCGTGGAAGATCATGAAGAACAGGCGCGACATGTAGAACGCGGTGATCCCGGCGCCGGCCATCGCGACCAGGCCGTACACCCAGCCGATCCAGGGCGCGCTGGCATCGCCGAAGGTCGAGGCCGAGAACGCGGCCTCGATGATCTTGTCCTTGGAGAAGAACCCGGAGAACGGGGGCACCCCGAGGATCGCCAGCCAACCCATCATGAAGGTGATCCACGTGGTCGTCATGGCCGTGCGCAGCGCGCCGAAGCGGCGCATGTTGACCTGGTCGGACATCGCGTGCATGACGGAACCTGCTCCGAGGAACATCAGCGCCTTGAAGAAGCCGTGGGTGAACAGGTGGAAGATCGCGAACGCCCATCCGATCGGCCCGAGGCCCGCGCCCAGCATCATGTAGCCGATCTGGGACATCGTCGAGGCCGCGAGGACCTTCTTCATGTCGTCCTTCGCGGAGCCGATGATCGCCCCCAGGAGCAGGGTGATCGCGCCGACGATCGCGACGGCGGTGGCCGCCGCCGGGGCGGCCAGGTAGACCGCTCCCGAACGCACGATGAGATAGACGCCGGCGGTGACCATCGTCGCCGCGTGGATGAGCGCGGAGACCGGGGTGGGGCCCGCCATCGCGTCGCCGAGCCAGGCTTGGAGGGGGAACTGCGCGGACTTGCCGCAGGCGGCCACCAGCAGGAAGACGCCGATGATCGTCGCCTGGGCCTGCGGGAGCGAGCCGACGGACCCGGCGACGTCCGCCATGTCGAGCGTGCCCAGGGACGCCACCATCGCCATCATCGCGACCAGCAGGCCCATGTCGCCCACCCGGTTCATGATGAAAGCCTTCTTCGCGGCCGTGGCGTTCTCGGGAACCTGGTTCCAGAAGCCGATGAGCAGGTAGGACGCCAGGCCCACGCCCTCCCATCCGACGAAGAGGACCGCGTAGGAGTCCGCGAGGACCAGGGTGAGCATGGAGCCGATGAAGAAATTGAGGTAGGCGAAGAACCGGCGGCGGTCCTCGTCGTGCTCCATGTAGGCGACCGCGTACACGTGGATGAGGGAACCGACCAGGGTGACCAGCATGACGAAGGTCATCGACAGCGGATCGACCAGCAGCCCGACCTCGACGTGGACGTCTCCGGCGGGGATCCAGGTGAACAGGTGGGAGTCGAGGCGCCGCCCGGCGGGGTCCGCGCCCAGCAGCTGGACGAGGATGACGACGCCGATGACGAAGGACGCCCAGGACGCGGCGACGCCCAGCCAGTGGCCCCACCTGTCGGAGCGGCGCCCCAGCAGGAGCAGCACCAGCGCGGAAGCGAAGGGGATGGCGATCATCAGCCATGCCAGGGAGGCGGCTCCCGTGGCCGCTGTGAGATCCGCCGCACCGTCGACGGCAGGCGCACCCGCGAGGGGGAGGTTCAAGAGCGACATGTGTGTTCCTCCCTCAGTTCTTCAGCAGGTTGACGTCGTCGACGTTGGTCGTGTTGCGCGAGCGGAAGATCGTGACGATGATCGCCAGCCCGACGACGACCTCCGCCGCGGCCACGACCATGACGAAGAACGCCATGATCTCGCCCGCGACATCGCCGTTGATCCGTGCGAAGGTCACGAACACCAGGTTCGCGGAGTTGAGCATGAGCTCGACGCCCATCAGCGAGATCACCGCGGATTTGCGCACCAGGACGACGGCCGCCCCGATGGAGAACAGCACCGCGGCGAGCCCCAGGTACCAGCCCAGAGTCACTTCTCCTCCTCCTTCGCGTCCTCGGAGGGCACGGCCGTGTGCGCCGCGCTCGCCCCCGGTCCGCTCACGTGGTCGGTACCGGGCCGGCCGGCATCGAGATGCTCGTGCTCGTCCTCGGCGAGGATCGCGGGGCCGGTGGGCTCCGCGGACGTGAGGGGACGCGCGGCCGGCTGGCGCAGGCCGCCGGGAGCCGAGGGCCCGGGCATGCCCCAGGCACCCGAGCGCGGCACGGACTCCGTGGCGGCGGCGCCGTGCAGCGCTTCGCTGGTGTCCCCGGCGCGCTCCAGCTGCAGGGACTCCGCGACCTCGGGAGCCACCTGCGACAGGGACCGGTCCAGGCCGCGCACGCGCAGCACGCGCGGGACCGACTCCTCGACGGGGCCCATCGTGGCCCCGGAGATGGCCGGCACGTCGACGGCGTTCGTCTCCGCGTACACACCGGGGGCGGGCAGCTGCCCGATCCGGCGTCCGGATTCCTTGAAGGCGCGCATCTTCGCCTCGACCGTCGCCCGCTGGCTGATGGACGGGCCCAGGCGGTCGGTGTGGGTCAGCAGCATCGCGCCGATCGCGGCCGTGATGAGCAGGGTGCCCGCGAGCTCCATCGACAGCCAGTGCTTGGAGAACAGCGACGCCGCCAGCGAGGTCACCGGCTCGTTGGAGTAGGGGTCGCCGGACAGGCCGACGGCGCTGGAAACGGAGGTGTGGGCGAGGATCCCGATGAGGATGACAGCCAAGCCCAGCGCCCCGATGACGGCGCCGACGATGTTGCCACGGCGCTGGCGCTGATACTCATCGGAGGCCCCGACGCCGATCATCATGAGGACGAACAGGAACAGCATCATGATGGCGCCCGTGTAGACGACCACCTGGACGGCGCCCAGGAAGGGGGCGCCGAGCGCGAAGTAGAGGACGGCCAGGCCGAGCATGACGGTGATCATGCTGATCGCCGCGTAGGCGGCCTTCTTGAAGAAGAGCACGCCCAGAGCGCCGCCCACCATGAGGACCGCCACGCACCAGAACAGGATCACCTCCCCCGTGCTGCCCATCGCGGGCCAAGAGGCCATGGGGTTCACAGCTGAGCCTCCTCAGATGTCGTGGAGACGACCTCCGCGGTCGCCAGGGACGGGTCGTCGGGACGGTGCTCGCGCACCCAGTCGACCTGGGACTGCGTCACCCCGCGCACCGCGCCGCGGTAGTAGTCGCCGTCCGAGAGCCCCTCCGCCATCGGGTGGGGCGGGGCGAGCATGCCGTCGGACAGGGGGACCAGGAGGTCCTTCTTCTCGTAGATCTCGGTCTCGCGCGTGTACTCGGCCAGCTCGAAGTCGTGGCCCATGGTCAGCGCCCGGGTCGGGCATGCCTCGATGCAGAACCCGCAGAAGATGCAGCGCAGGTAGTTGATCTGGTACACGTTGCCGAAACGCTCGCCAGGGCTGTACTGGGCGTCCGGAGTGTTCGAGGCGGCCTCGACCAGGATCGCGTCCGCCGGGCACGCCCAGGCGCACAGCTCGCAGCCGATGCACTTCTCCAGTCCGTCCGCATAGCGGTTGAGCTGGTGGCGGCCGTGGAAGCGCGGCTGGACGAACGGCCCCTCGAAGGGGTACTGCTCGGTGACCGTCGGAGAGAAGAACGAGGTGATCGTCACGCCGTAGCCGGCCAACGGGGCGAGGAACTCGCCCAGCGGGCCGCGCGGGTCGTGCTCGTAGAGCATCTCGTCGCGCCCGGCGGAGGGCCGGTCGACCTCGGCGTCCCGGCTCGGGGAGCCGGCCACGTCCCGGCCCTTCCCCGCCTCGTCGCGCGTGGTGTCCTCAGTCATCGGAGTCCTCCTCAGTGACGGTGCCGGTCGTGTTCGCCGCCCCCGTCGTCTCCGTGGCCACGGCTGCCACCGGGGCCCGGCCCGCACGGGGGGAGGCCGGGAGCACCTGCCCGGGCAGCGGCGGCACCGGGAAGCCGCCGGCGAAGGGGTCGAAGGGCGCCTCCGCCTCGTCCTGCTCGGCTGCTTCCTCGGCCTCCTCCTTCTTCGCCTCGCCGCGGTCCCACAGCCACATGACGAGCATGACCACGATGAACAGCGCGACGATGACGCCGAGGAGCTGAGGAAGCGTCAGGCTCACCCAGGAGGTGACACCGCGCAGGAGCGCGACGGCCACCACCCAGGCGAGCGACACCGGGATGAGGCGCTTCCAGCCGAAGGCCATGAACTGGTCGTAGCGGATGCGCACGAGCGTGCCGCGGGTCCAGATGATGAGGAACATGAAGAACCACACCTTGAGGATGAACCACAGCATCCCCCACCAGCCATCGTTGATCGGGGCGATGTGGCTGAAGGGCCACGGGGCGTGCCAGCCGCCGAAGAACATCGTCGTGGCCACCGCGGAGACGTTGAGCATGTTGATGTACTCGGACAGGTAGTACCAGCCGAACTTCATGCCCGTGTACTCCGTTATGTGGCCGGCGACCAGCTCGCCCTCAGCCTCGGGGAGGTCGAAGGGAAGCCGGTTGATCTCGCCGACCGCCGAGATGCAGTAGATGACGAAGGCGGGGATCAGCGGGATGAACCACCACAGGCGCCCCTGGTCCGCCACGATCTCCGAGGTCGACATCGATCCCGTCATGAGGAAGACGGAGACCAGGGCCAGCCCCATCGACAGCTCGTAGGAGATCACCTGGGCGGAGGAGCGGACGGCGCCGTACAGGGGCAGGGTCGAGTGCGCCGACCAGCCGCCGAGCACGATGCCGTACAGGCCCAGCGAGGTGATCGCGAGGATATAGAGGGTCGCCACCGGCATGTCCGCCAGCTGCAGCGGCGTGGAGTGGCCGAACATCGAGACGTTCGGCCCCATCGGGATGACCGCCATCGTGGAGAAGGCGCAGAACGCGGCCAGCGTCGGCCCCAGCCAGTACAGGAACTTGTCGGCGCGCTCCGTGGAGCGGATGTCCTCCTTGAAGAGGAGCTTGACAGCGTCCGCGACCGCCTGGAACAGGCCCAGCGGGCCCGCGACGTTCGGGCCGGGGCGCGTCTGCATGCGGCCCAGGCCGCGGCGCTCGACCCACAGCGCCATGAGGACGCTGACGATGAGGTAGACGACGATGAAGACCGCCTTGATGAGGGTCAGCCACCACGTCTCCTGCGAGAAGTCCGCGACCGTGTAGTCGGGGACCGCCATGGGTTCGACGAGATTCACCGGGCCACCTCCGCTGTGGCACTCAATGCCACCAGGGACCCGGCGGCCCCCAGCGACTCATGGACGAACGATCCCTGCGAGCATTCGGGCACCCACACGACGTGGTCGGGCAGATCCGCTGGCTCCGCGGGGAGTGTGATCGAGCCGCGGTCGGTGGACACGGTCAGGCGGCCGCCCTCCTCGACCCCCGCCTCGGCCAGCGTCCGGCTCGAGGCCAGGGCCACCGGGCGGCGGGCCGATCCCGCCAGCCACGGCGCGCCGTCCTGGAGCCGTCCGGCGTCGAGCATGGGCTTGTGCGTGGCGAGCACGGCCTGGCCCTCCGCGATCGCGGCGGGAGGCCGGGCGTCGACCAGGTCGAACGCGGGACGCGCACCCGACCAGTCCATCAGGGGGTTGACCTCGTCGTACAGGTCGGTCAGCGTCTCGACCCCCAGGTCGACCCCGAACTCCCCGGCGAGGCGCGACAGGACGTCGCGGTCGGTCAGCGAACGGGCGGAGACAGCCTGGCCGAACGGGCGGAGACGGCCCTCCCAGTTGATGAAGGTCCCGTTCTTCTCCAGCGGCGGGGCCACCGGCAGCACGACGTCGG